>CAVZTK010000027.1:0-6620 GCA_963778155.1 uncultured Chloroflexia bacterium | reverse complement strand
GGTAGGCCTCGAGATCCGGCACGTCGTGGCTCGGGACGTCGGGCGGCGCGCTGTCGTCTGCCGCGGCGTTCGAATCGCTGCTGTTGGTCGCGACCGCGGTCCCGGCCGGGCGGAGGGCGAGGACACCGACCGTCGTCCAGCCTGCGGTGGCCGCGATCAACGCGACGATCGCGAGCGCCTGCCAGAAGTTGACACCATTCCGCTTCGGAGGGGTCGAGCGGCGAGCAGGTTCGACCGGCCCGGCCTTCACCCGACGTGATTGGACGCCTCGTTCGCGCACGCTACCTCCTGGGTCCGGCCATGGACGGCCGTCGGCCGATCGTGCCCGACATTCCTGAGAATTGGTTGAGAACCATCAGGCGGGTGCGAACCGCGGCGGCCGGGTCTGTCGACCTCGCTGCATTGTCCTACCGACACCGGAAACGCGCCCCGCGACGGGCCTTGCAGGCCTGACTCCGCCTCGGCTCAGTCGCGGGCCGGCCAGACGGGCGTCGAGGGCGGCTCGCTCGGCAGCTCGTCCCAGTCGGTGCGGACGGGCGCGAAGATGTCGATGACGACCGCGCCGGCCGGCCCGACCGACACCTGGTGGGGCGTGTCCGACGGGATCCGCCACGTGCCGCCGGGCCCGAGCGCCCGTTGCTCGTCACCGATCGTGAACGTGATCGTCCCGGTGATGACCATCCCGAGCTGCTCGTTCTCGTGACGATGGCCGGGTACGACCGCGTCGGGCGCCAGCTCGACGACCGACAGGGTCGCCCGCTCGCCATCGATCTTGCGGGCGCGAACGCCTCCGCCACCCCACACGTCGATGACCGGCCGGGTCTCGATGTCAACCAGGTTGCTCACCCGTTCCTCCTTTGCGCTACGGCTCCGATGATAGGGAACCGGCCGCGGGACGGAGCGCGGAGGGACGGGCAGCGCGGAGGGCGATCGCCCGACGGTCAGGTCGTGGCCACCTCGGTCAGCATCAGGCATCGCTCGATCCCGAAGCGCGGCAGCAATGCCCGCTGGATCGGGCTGAAGGCCGCCATCGCCTCCACGGCAGGGACGATCCGCGGATCGGAGACCTGGTAGACCCGGCCCGCCCAGCGGATCGAGGCGCCACCCGCCGCGACCACGTTGTTGGCCCAGTTCGTCCGTTCCCCGAATGGCATCGGGATGACGAATCCGTCGCCGTACCGGCGGACGACGATCGGCGTGGCATAGGCCGTGCCGGACTTCCGGCCGATGTGGTGGACGACGCCCCACAGCCGGAACCAGCGCGTCCCGGCGAACGGGCGCAGGAACGGGTTGGTGGCTGCGATCAGGCGGCGGATGGGGTCGCGGCGGCGTGGAGCGGCGGGGTCGGCGATCGGGACGGTCATGGCAGAGGAGCCTCGAGACAGGTTGCTGGATCGGGCCCAGTGTGCGCCCCGCGCCGCCTCGTGCCATCCCGGGCGACCGTGGAACGGGCCTCACGGGAATCCACCACCAGGGTCACGCAACGCCTCGACGGATGGCCCAGGCCGTGGCGTCGGCCCGGCCGCGGGCGTCGATCTTGCGATAGACGTTGCCGACGTGACGCTCGATGGTGTTCACCGACAGACCGAGATCGCCGGCGATCTCCGCGTTCGTCTGGCCGCCGGCCAGCAGGCGGAGGACCTCGATCTCGCGCACCGTCAGCCCGGCTGCCCCGGTCGCCGTCGCCGCCCCGCGTGCGGGCCGGGCGAGACGGCGCCCGGCCGTCGCCCCGGTCACGAACCGGACCAGCTCGCCGACCACCTCGTCGGTGCGCTCGAAAAACAGGGCCGCAGACGAGCCGTCGAGGATGCGCAGGGTCGCATGCGGGATCGCCTCGACGAGGCGTTCCGACAGGTCGAGCGGGATGACCGTCGCGTCCCGCCGGTGGAGGACCAGCGTCTCGCAGCGGACAGACGCCGCGTCGCGGGTGACGTCGACGGCCGAGGCTTCGCGGAGGATGCGACCCGCGATCTCGGGCGTCGACGACGTCCGGAACCAGGCCGCGGCGAGCCGGCCCTGGTCGTCGTCGGGCCAGCCCAGCCAGGCGTGCGCGATCGACTCGGCGAACGTGTCCCAGTCACGGTCGATCAGGCTCAGCAGGGCCTGGGTGCCCGTGCCGCTCATCGGTTCCCAGCCGCGCAACGCGCCGCCGAACAGGACCAGCCGCGTGACACGGTCGGGGTGGCGGGCCGCGTACGCGATGGCGTGGAGCGCCGAGTGGTAGAAGCCGAACAGCGCGAACCGGTCCATCCCGGCCGCGTCCACCACGGCGTCGACGTCGAGCAGCATCGCGTCGAGCGAGAGGTCGTCGACGACGCGCTGCGAATGACCGGCACCGCGTCCGTCGTACTGGACGATCCGCATCCGGTCGGCCAGGCCGAGATAGGCCCGACGGAGGACCGGGATCTGCCACTCGGCGACGACATTGCTGAACGGGACACCCGGCATGAGCACGAAGCCGGGACCTGATCCCTGGGCGAGATAGGCGATGCTCACGCCGTCCGCGGTGCGGGCATAGGCGACGCTCGGGTCCACGGCGCAAGGATACCGGCGCCTGGGCGAACCCCAGACGCCGGTGGGATGTCGGATCGGGCGGTCAGGTCAGCGGTTGCGCAGGATCACGAACGGGTTCTGGAGCGGGTGGTGCCCGCCGCGACCGATCCAGATCCGCCCGATCGGGAGCTTCGCCCCGGACATCGAGCCCTTGATCCGGAGATGCGTCGCACACGCCGTCCGGAAGTCGAGGCCGTCGATGTGGCCGTAGTTGGCGACGTGATAGGTGAGGGTGAGCTTGTCGGCGCTCAGTGTGAACGTGTCGCCACGCTCGAGCTTGTAGCCGGTCACGGTCAGCGGCTTGTTCGACACGATGGTGCCGCTGAACGTCACCCGCGCCGAGCCCGGATGGGTGAGCCGCAGGTGCCAGCCGGTCCCGCTGTGCCACAGGTAGTCCCCGGCTCGGGCACCGGCGTGGTATGTCAGCGGCTGACCCTGGGCCGAGGCCGGCCATCGGCCCTCGTCACAGGTGGTGGTCGTGCTGACGGTCGCCGTCGCTCCGGTCGAAGCGGCCAGGGTTGCCGTCGGGGCGACGATCGCGGTCGCGATCGACCCGAACCCGAGGACGAGGGAGAGGACGAGCTGTCGGGTGTGGTCGCGCATGGGTCGGACTCCTTCGACGAGGTGGTGTCGTTGAGCCCGACGATGGCGCCGCGGTGTGAAGACCGCGTAAAGGCCTAGAGAATCCGCCGCCAGGACGTCGCTCCCGAAGGCGCGAGCGAGCAAGGGAGCGAGCGCACCCCAAGGTGCGTGAGCGACCGGCGGAGAGAGCAACGCACGGATGCGGTGCCCTGGCGAGCGGCCGACCTGACCGCCGCGGAAAAGACAAGACCCGGGTCGACTGACGACCCGGGTCTGGATCACGCTGGTTCAGGCGGGCCGGCGACCGGCCCACACCGAGAGGACTAGGTCAGCCGCCGCGCTGGCTGCGGAAGCAATCGCTGCAGTAGACCGGCTTGCCGCTGGTCGGGCGGAACGGGACCTGGGCTTCCTTGCCGCAGGACGAGCAGGTGGCCGAGAACATCTCGCGGGGACCGCGATCGTACCCACCACCGCCGTAGCTGCCGGCGCCGCTCGAATAGCCGCCACCGGAGCTGTACCCACCGCCGGAGCTGTACGAGCTACCACCGTCCGCATTGCGCGCAGCCTTGCGGCTTGCACGACACGACGGGCAGCGGCGGGGCTCGGTGAAGCCACGCTGCGAGTAAAAATCCTGCTCGGACGCAGTGAACACGAATTCCTGTCCACAATCCGCACAGGTCAGATTCTTGTCGTTGTACACGAAAACGAAAACTCCTCTCGATAGCCAACGCGATCCTTTCGGATTCTCGCGTCAGTCGTGAGAGGAGTCCGAGATTGGGCGTCGAGCTACGTTCTTGGCCACGGACGATTCCATGGCCCTTTTACATAGCCTATGGTAGACGCTCGAATCGGATCTGCATAGTCCCAACGTCTGTCCACCGAGGAGCCAAGCGCGATGAGCCTGATCGACGCGTACCTGGAGCGCACGCCGCGCTCGCGCGCCCTGTTCGAGCGCGCGACGACGTCCCTGCCCGGTGGCTCGACGCGGACGACCGTCTATGCCGCGCCTTATCCGCCATACATCGAGTCGGGCGCCGGGCTGCAGCTCCGGGACGTCGACGGCAACGTCTACCGTGACTTCCTCGGCAACTACACCTCGCTGATCCTGGGCCACGCCCATCCGGCCGTCGTGGCCGCGGTCGAGGCGCAGGTCCGCCGCGGATCCGCCTTCGCGGCGCCGACCGAGACCGAAGTGGAGCTGGCCGAGGAGATCCGCCGGCGCGTCCCGTCGGTCGAGCGATTGCGGTTCACCTCGTCGGGCACCGAGGCGACGATGTTCGCGATCCGTGCCGCGCGCGCGTTCACCGGACGCCCGCTCCTCGGGCGGTTCGATCGCTCGTACCACGGCACCCACGACGGCGTGATGATCGGGACCGCCGGCGTGCCCGGCGTGATGTCGAGCCTCATCGTCGACCTGCCGTGGGGCGACCCGGATGGCATCGAGGCGGCCCTTCGGGGGCGCGAGGGCGACCTCGCCGCGATCATCATCGAGCCCGTCCAGGGCGCCGGCGGCGTCCGCGCGCCCGAGCCGGAGTTCCTGCCGTTCCTGCGCTCGTTCACGGACCGCCACGGGGCGCTGCTGATCTTCGACGAGATCATCTCGTTCCGGGTCGCGCACGGCGGGGCGCAGGCCCTGTTCGGCGTCCGGCCCGACATGACGACGCTCGGCAAGATCATCGCCGGCGGCTATCCGCTGGCCGCCTTCGGCGGGCGGGCGGACGTGATGGACATCTTCGACCAGCGGCGCGCGGGCGCCGTCAGCCACGGCGGGACGTTCAACGGCAGCCCCGTGGCGGCCGCCGCCGGGCTCGCGACGTTGCGCCAGCTGACACCCGACACCTACGTCCGGCTCGACGCGCTCGGCCTGCGGCTTCGGGACGCGCTCACCCGGGTCATCGAGCGCGACGGTCTGGACGCCCGTGTCGCCACTGTCGGCTCGCTGTTCCAGGTCTTTTCGGGCGAGGGCGTGACGGCGTTTGCGACGGGCGTCAGCGGCGGCGCATCGCTCTTCCTCGGGATGCTCCTCGAAGGGTTCTACCTCGCGCCACGCGGGATGGGCGCGATCCCGGCGATCGCCGGCGAGTCCGACATCGACGACCTGGCCGCCGCGGTCGGGCGGGTCCTCGTCGCGCTCGAGCGGGTCCGGGAGCCGGCGACCGCGTGACGGGTGGCCGGGTCGGCCCCCGCGGTTCGCGTTCGGATGGTGGAGATCTCGGCGGTCACCGCGCGCCGCTATGTCATGGGCAGAAGCGGATTGTGGCCGGGCCGCCGCTGGCAGGGCCTCGAGGGTGCCGGCGATGCGATGCGCGCGATGGAGGATCTCCAGCTCGATCCGCTAGTCGTGGTCGCCCGCGCTCATGATCTCGCCCTTCACAGCAGAGTGACGGACTACGCCATCGACGGCTGGGCGATCCTGACCTACGGTCGCCGCGAGTTCTTCGAGTGGGGCGGCTGGCTGGCGGTCCGGCCGATGGAGGAGCTGCCGTATTTCCGCGTCTTGATGCGGCGCGAGCGTGAGAAGGGCCACTGGACCGAGGTCGAGCGCGAGCACCATGACGCGATCGAGGAGATGCGTGCGCTGCTGCGCTCCGGTCGCGAGGTCAGCAACCGCTCGTTCGAGATGAGCACGCGGACGCGCATCGATGACTACCGGGGACGGAAGGACAGCGCCCTGGCGCTCCATTACCTGTGGCGGGTGGGCGAGGCGATGGTCGCCCGGCGGGACCGGTTCGAACGGGTCTACGCCCTGACCGAGTCGGTCGCGCCCGCGTCCGCGCTGCGCGATGTCGACGAGGCCGAAGCGGACGACGTGCTCGCCCGCAAGGCCGTCGCGACGGTCGGTCTGGCACGGCTGGCAGGGGTCAATACGGCGTATGTGAACAAGCTCAAGGCCAATCCCGCGGCGCTGGGCGAGTGGCGCGATCGCGGTCTCGCCGACGGCTCGATCATCGACGTGCGGGTCGAGGGCTGGCGGACGCCGCAGCTCGCGCTCGGCGAGGACGCGGCGGTCCTGGCCGAGCTGGAAGCCGGCCGCCTGCCGCCCGTCTGGGCGCCGATCGGGCCGACGACGACCGATGAGGCGACCTTCCTGTCCCCGCTCGACCCGGTCAGCGCCCGCGGGCGGGCCAAGCCGCTGTTCGGCTTCGACTACGTCTGGGAGGTCTACAAGCCCCTGGCGCAGCGCACCTTCGGGTACTACACGATGCCGATCCTGTGGGGCGACCGGCTGGTCGGGCGGTTCGATCCGAAGCTGGACCGGTCGAGCGGCACGCTGATGATCCTGGGCCTGTGGTTGGAGGACACAGCCTCGGCCAGGGACCCGGCCTTCGCGGATGCGCTGGCGGCCGGGATGCGGCGGTTCATGACGCTCCTCGGCGTCGGTCGGATCGACGTGACGGCCGTGTCGCAACCGGCGCTCCGACGATCCCTCGCCCGGTTGGGCAAGCGTCGCCGAGCGAGCCGCTGACCCGATCAGAGCCAGGAAC
>CAVZTK010000026.1:0-15073 GCA_963778155.1 uncultured Chloroflexia bacterium | reverse complement strand
GCCCTTCAGCTCATGCTCCCGCGGTCCTCCAGACGGAGGCCTGACCCATCGAGCAGGTCGCGCGTCGTCCCCGACACGAACACCTCGCCCGGGCCGGCCTCGGCCGCCACCCGCGCGGCCGCATGGACGGCGACGCCGCGTGCGTTGCCGCCCGCGATGTTGACCTCGCCGGTGTGGAGGCCGGCCCGGATCTCGATACCGAGAGGGCGAACCGCGTCGGTCATCGCAGCCGCACAGCGCAGGGCGCGGGCCGCGCTGTCGAACAGCGCCAGGAACCCGTCGCCGGTCGTCACGATCTCGCGGCCGCGAAAATCCCGGCCAGCTCGCCCCGGAGGGCGATCGTTGTGGTCGAGTAGCACCCGCCGCCAGGCCCGGTCGCCGAGCCGGGCGAGCGTCGCCGTCGAATTCGACGATGTCCGTGAACAGGATGGTCGCCAGCGTCCGCTCGTCCTCCTCGTCCGGGGCGATCCCGAACAAGCGCGCGCTGGCGAACTCGACCGAGTCGAACACCTCGTCGCCGATGATCCAGGCGTCGTGACCCGGCGGGATCTCGTAGGCATCCCCGGCAACGATGTCCAGCTCCGTCCCGTCGTCCATCAGGACGTGGAGGTGCCCGGCGATCACATAGCCGAGATGGCGGTTCACGCATGACGGCGTGTCGACGACGGGCTTGACAACCTCCGACCAACGCCAGCCGGGCTCCCACACGAACCGCCCGACCGAGGTCTCGTCGAGGTTGACGACGTCGACGTGGCCCATCGAGAACTTCCGGACCTGGTCCGGACCCGAGAAGCTTTTGCGCTGAAGACGTGGCACGTGGCGCATTGTGCGTCCCGGGGAGGAGGGCTGGCTAGACTGCCCGATATGAAGGTCGCGCATGCCCGCGAACGACATGCCCCCGCCGGAGCACCATGGCGGCTCGTGGCCGCGCTCGACGCGGGGGAGGAGCCGCGTCGCTGGCTCGACCTCGAGGTGGCCCGTCGACGCGCGGTCGGCAGGCGACCCGCCCTGGCACACGACGCGATCCTCTTCCGCCAGCCGGTGACGACCCTCGACGACCACGTCGCGCGTGGTCTCCGCGTCGAGGCGCTGCGCGACCTTCTCGATAGTTTCGAGCCGCGCGACGAGGACGACGACGCCGTGGTGGCCGCCACCGACCTCACTTTCGGCGCGCCGGTGCTTCGACCGCCATCGGTCCGCGACTTCTACGCATTCGAGGGCCACGTCCGGACGATGTGGGAGCGGCGCGGTGGCGAGATCCCTGAAGCGTGGTTCCGGATCCCGGTGTTCTACTTCAGCAACGTCTCGGAGATCCGCGGACCGGACGAGCCGGTGTGGTCGCCGGCCGCGTCGCAGGAGCTCGACTACGAGCTCGAGGTCGCGGCTGTGATCGACACGCCGGCGTCGGATCTGTCGCCCGACCGCGCCGAGGAGGCCATCGGCGGGTTCACCATCTTCGACGACTGGTCCGCGCGGGACCTTCAGCGCGAGGAGACCGCGATCCGGCTCGGCCCCGCCAAGGGCAAGGACTTCGCCAGCTCGTTCGGGCCGTGGCTGGTCACGCCGGACGAGCTCGCCGACGCCCGCCGAGGCACGGGCTACGACCTGGCCATGACCGCCGAGGTCAACGGCACCGAGACCAGCCGCGGCCGCTGGTCCGACGCCCAGTTCTCGTTCGGCGACATGCTCGCTCGCGCGTCGGCGGATGCGCGGCTCCGGCCCGGCGATCTGGTCGGCAGCGGCACCGTGAGCTCGGGCTGCCTGCTCGAGGTCCGCGATGCGACGCTCGGCCGCTATCTCGAGCCCGGCGACAGCGTGGTCCTCCGGGTCGAGCGTCTCGGTGCCCTCCGGTCGCCCATCATCGCGCGGCCCGTCTGAATCTGGCCAACTCGAAGATCGAACCTTTGACCAAGCGATCGACTCAACGGAGGTAGCGCGTCCAGGTCGGACGCGATGAGGGAGGACCGGCGGGTGCAGCGAGCACTCCTGGACCTGGCTCGACGGGGCGATGAGGATGCGTTCGCCGACCTCGCACGTGCGGTCGGCGATCGGCTGATGGCGATCGCGTTCAGGATCCTGCGCGATGCCGATCGAGCCGAGGACGCCGTCCAACAGACGCTTGTCACGGCCTGGCGGGAGCTGCCCACGCTGCGCGACGACGACCGGTTCGACGCCTGGCTGCGGCGGATCCTCGTCCACGCGTGTTACGCGGAGGCGAGACGGCGGCGCAGCTGGGCCGCCAACGTCCGGGTTTTGCCGACCGACGGGCCGGCCGGCCGTGACGACACCGCTGCGGTCATCGACCGCGATCTGCTCGAGCGCGGCTTCCGGCGCGTGTCACCGGAGCAGCGCGCGATCTTCGTCCTGCACCACTACGTCGGGTTGACGCTCCCCGAGATCGCCGACGAGCTCGGTGTCCCGTTGGGGACCGTCAAGTCCCGGCTGCACTACGCCACCACAGCTCTCCGGGCGGCGCTCGACGCCGATGCCCGGACTGCGACATCGACGGAGCGTCTGGCATGAGCATCGAGAGCGAATTCGACCGGACCGCCGAGGCCTGGCTGGCCGACGGTCCGGCGGAGCTTCCGGAGCGCGTGCTCGACGCCGTCGTCGACGAGATCCACCTGACTCGACAACGGCGCGCGGTTCGTGCGCCCTGGAGGTTCCCTGTCATGACGACTCCCAGCCGCGTTGGAGCGGCCGCCGTCGTCGGCGTCCTCGCCGTCGGCGGCCTGCTGCTCATCACAAGACCGGGGCAATCCGCCGTCGCAGGCCCTAGCCCCAACTCGGGCGTCGCAGCAACAGCCTCGCCGACGGCCGTGGCCTCGGTCGCCTCGGTCCCGGCGCTCACCGGGACATTCGCGTCGCAGCGACATGGCTACACCGTGCGGTACCCAGCTGGCTGGACAGTGACACCGGCGACGGAGTCCTGGAAGACCAGCACCTGGACGACGCCAGGCGACCCCACTCTCGACGCGATCTCCTCGACGGACGCCCGGCTCTCGGTCGCCTCCCAGCCCCTGACGGCCGGGCAGTCCCCCGACTCGTGGCTGGCGACCTACTGCCACTACGCTGCGGCCGCCCCGTGCATCGGGACGATCACGATCGGTGGTGAGACCGGCTCTCTCGCCCAGGATGGAGGACCCGCCGCGGGCGGATCTGTCCAGCTCGGCGGCGTCATCTTCGACGCGGCTGTCGTCGTCGACAGACACGGCTACGAATTCACCCTCGACGGCCATGTCGATCGATCGCTGTTCGATGCTCTTCTCGCCTCGGTGTCCTTCGACCCTGAGGGTGCGATCGACATCGTCGGTGCGACCGATCTGCCACCGCTGACGGGCACGTTCCGGTCGCCGATATACGGGTATTCGATCAAGATCGCCTCAGGTTGGACGACGACACCCGGGACCGCCGTCTGGAGCGGGACCGACGACAGCGCAGCCGGCGTGGGCGACGAGATCGACCCGAACGGCACGGATACCAGCATCGAGGGGATTTCAGAGTCATTGTCGGCAGGCACGACGTTCGATGCGTGGAGGACGGCTTATGCCCGGCAGACGGTCGGTGGCGTGCCGGCCGGCTGCGAAGGTGGCGATCCGGCAACGTGGCCCGAGCTCAAGATCGGACCGGCGACGGGTCGATTGCAGCAGCTCTGCAACGCGGCGCTCGCATTCACCCTCGTCGGTGGACGAGTCTACGAATTCGGCTGGGGGAACAGCACGTTCGATGGCACGCAGCACCTGAGCCAGGGCGCGTGGGAGGCATTGCTCGGATCGGTCACGTTCGACCCGACGTCCGCGAAGCGCTGATCAGCGACTTCGACGCCGACGACCCCGGTCCGTCCCAGACCGGGGTCGTTCCGTGCGCGCTGACGCGATACCATCCGACGCGCCATGCCGACCGTGACCATCCGCCCGATGACCGTCGACGACTGGCCCGAGGTCCGGCGCATCTACGCCGAAGGGATCGCCACCGGCGACGCCACCCTCGAGCGCGAGGCACCCGACTGGGCCCACTTCGACCGGTCACACCCGACTGAGTGCCGGTTGGTCGCTCGCGACGCGACGGGCGCCACGCTGGGCTGGACGGCGCTCGGCGGCTACTCGTCGCGCAAGGTCTACGCCGGCGTCGCGTGGGAGAGCGTGTATGTGGCGGCCGACGCTCGCGGTCGCGGGGTCGGTCGGGCGCTGCTCGAGGCCGTGATCCCGGCCTCGGAGGCTGCCGGCTACTGGACCCTGTTCGCGGGCGTCATGGCGGAGAACGCGAGCAGCCTGGCCCTCCACGAGCGGGTCGGCTTCAGGCGCGTCGGCGTCCAGGAGCGGATGGGCCAGGACGCGAAGGGTCGCTGGCGCGACGTCGTCCTGCTCGAACGTCGGAGTCCGGTCATCGGCTGCGACTGAACGTTTTCGCCCACCCGCGCCTCGTCCACCCAACGCCACAGCCCCACGATGCGTCTAGTACTGCATGAGACCACCGGTCGGCATGAGCCTCGCGGACCCGGTGCCGTCGGGCGGCCTGCCCGACGTGCGGCTCATCGCCGACGCCCAGGCCGGTGACCGGACGGCTTTCGATGCCCTGCTGACCGCGCGGCTCGACCGGACGTATCGGAGCGCCCGGGCGATCCTCGGCAACGAGCCCGATGCACGAGACGCGGTCCAGGACGCGTGGCTGTCCATCTGGCGCCGGCTGCCGACGCTGCGCGAGCCGGCGGCGTTCGACGGCTGGGTCGACCGGATCGTGATCAACGCCTGCCGGACGCGGCTGCGCCAGCGGGGGCGGGTCCGCGAGATCCCGATGGCCGACGGGTTCGAGCACCGCGACAGCTCGCTCGGCTCGCGCCCCGAGGACGTCGCCGAGCGCGATGCGGTCGAGCGCGCGTTCGAGCGCCTCAACCCCGACCAGCGGGCGATCCTCGTGCTCCACCACCTGCACCACCAGCCGGTGGTCGCGATCGCCGCCGCGCTCGGGATCCCGGAGGGCACGGTCAAGTGGCGGCTGCACGCCGCCCGGACCGCGCTGAGCCAGGCCATGGAGGCCGACCGATGACCGACCCGTTCGTCCACGACGACGTCCTCGAGGCGGTCCTCCGCTCGCGCGCCGGCGACGGCGCACCGGCCGACCTGCACGGTCTGATCCTGGCCGCCGTGGCGGCCGACGGTCCGCGTGCGACAGCCCGGCGGTCCGTCCGTCATCCGTGGCGGCTGCTGGCCGTGGCCGCGGTCCTGACAGGCACCGTCGGCACCGCGCTGTTCGTCGGCGGGCAGCGCCAGACGGCGGTGGTCACGCCGACGCCATCGCCGGGACCGTCGCAGTTGGCCGTGACGGTCATCCCGTCCGAGCCGCCGCCAAGCGCGCCTCCGACAGGCCTCGTGGCCTACCCGGTTGACGAGTGCCACGCGACCAGTGGCATTCAACGGTGCACGACCACACCGTGGTTGGCAGCAGCCGACGGACGCGACGCACACGCCATCCAGGGCATTGGCGTCGTCGGGTGGTCGGCGGACGGCTCGAGGCTCGTCCTCCAGAACCGCAACGACGTGGGCGGCGCAGTCAGCCTGCTCGTCGCGGACCCGACCGGGGCCGTGCTCGCGACGATCGAGGTCCCGTGCACGTCCCCGTTGATCGACCCGAAGTACGGCGGCCACCTGTGCCCCGATGAGGGCGAGTTTGCCCTGTCGCCCGACGGCACCCGCGTGGCCTTCACCCGCACTGACCCCAACGTCGACGACTCCTCGGTGCTCTCGATCCTGGACCTCGCCACCGGTCAGGGCGATGTCCTCACGTCGACGCGCACAACCAACCCCCCGACCGGCGAGATGTGCAACACCAGCACCAAGACCCGCACGTGCCAGGGGTTCGACGGCAGCCCACGCTGGTCACCGGACGGCCGGAGCATCGCTTTCGAGCGTCAGTTGATGGCACCAGAGCCCGGCGCGTCCTGGGACAGCGCCGCACTGTTCGTGGTGGACGCCGACGGCAGGAACCTCCGCCGGGTGACACCTTCGAGCGTCCATGCGATCGGCCCGATGTGGTCACCGGATGGCGCGCGCCTCGCCTTCACCGGGTCCGACATGGTCGTCAACCACGCCGGCACCAGCGTCGTGGACATCAAGAGCGACGTCTACACGATCGGGCTGGACGGCAGCGGGCTGGCTCGGCTCACCGACGACGGGATCTCGAGCCTTCCGGACTGGACGTCGACGGGGAGGCTGGCCTTCATCAGGCATGCAGCCCCGACCAAGAGCGAGCACTGGATCATGGACAGCGACGGCAGCAATCAGACCGGTCTGGGAGGATCCCTCGCCGACCTCACCCAGGCCGGATGCACCACGTGCGTCTACGTGGCACGCGAACCGGTCTCGGGCGGCCTTCCACAGGCGTACTGGCAGCCCCTCCCATGAGGCTGCTTCAGCGTTGCCGAGCATCTGCTGACGAAAGCCGGCTGTTCGTCGCGACCGCGCTCTCCGGGGACCGGGTCTACGTGATCGAGATGGACGGCGCCCTGAACGAGAACCTGTTCCTCGCGGTCCTGGCGTCGATGCACCTGGATCCCGCCTCTGCCACATCCTGACCGGGACGACGACCTGGACTCGCCCCCTCGGACTTGGGGAGGGCAGTCGTCGAGCCCGGATTCCGGCCTTGCCCGGACAGCGACCTAGGGTCGGAGACCCTGCCAGCTCACGGATGTTGTGACGCCGTACGTCCCGTTCGACCGAAGTGGCTCGGACCACACGGTCTGAAGATCGGAGCCATCGGTGAGGACCGTCCGAACATCGACGGTCGTGCTGTTCGTATCGCACAGGCCGGCGTCGAACAGGAGTCGGCTCCCGTCCGGGGCCCACTCGACGAATTCGCACGCGTCCGAGGCGACTTGCCGGAGGCCCGATCCATCCGCGCCGATGACATACAGCTCGCTCAACTGGCGCTGATCATCGAACGAGAGGAAGGCGACAGACGAACCATCGGGGGACCACCGACTCAGCGACGGGTCGACCGTGGCCGGCGTGAGCGCCGTGAGCGAACCGTCCGAGAGGCGGTAGACGAAGGTCGTCGTGGTGCCGCTGTCCGAGGTCGCCGTGACGAGGATCCGGGTGCCGTCCGGGGACCAGGCGAGCGGAAACCCGGTCTGCATCGCCATCCCTGGCTGGCCCTGGTGCTCCGCGATCTGGAACCCGGTCGGGAATGTCAGGGACTGCTCGACGGGGTGACCGCCGTCGGCGTCGGCGAGGTACAGGCTCCACGAGCTCGAGAACCGTTGTCCGGCAACGAACGCGAGCCGGTCTCCAGCGGGCGACCAGGCCGGAAGCATCTCGTCCATGTCGGCGGGACCGACTCGGGATGTGCTCCCGGCCGGCAGATCCACGAGGACGGCACCGGGAAAACCGTCGGCAAGCACATTCGCGATGATCCGGCGGCCATCGTCCGACCACTGGATCGGGCCGTTCGGTTCGAACGTCCCCGACCCCGCCGGCTTCCAGGCCGTCGTCATATCGCCCGTTCGAGGATCAAGCACCCGCAGGACCCACTCGCCGCTGGTCGGATCGGGTATGAGGTGGGCACCGCTCACGCCCGACCAGAACGCCAGTCGGCTTCCGTCTCGCGACCACGTGACGAAGAGTGCCGGCGTGTCCGACCAATGACCGCCCGTCCGCCCGTCGGCGTCGACGACCGTCACACCGCCCTCCGGTGGTGCGAAGGCGATCGATCCATTCCGGAAGGGGGTCGGTCTGCGAAGGAACGCGCCGATCACGACGATCGAGATGATCAGTCCCGCGACGATCGCGAGGAAGACAGCGGCCCAGATGACCCGGCGAATGCCAAGGCCTTGGCCGATCGTCGGCTCTGCGCCCGTCCACCGCCAGCGGAGGAAGCCGCGGCGAACCTGGGGCGTCGTCGCGACCTCGCGGGCGATCCTATCCGCGACGATCTTTCCGAGCCCCTCGCTCGGCTCGCGAAGCAGCGCCCAGCGCAGCTGGTCGTCGGACACGGGTGTCACCGGCGTCTTCATCGGCGTTCCGCCTGGAGTGCGCGTTCCAGTGCCCGTCGTGCAGCGTGCAGGCGCCACATCGCGGTGCCCTTCGGGATCCGCAGGAGATCGGCGATCTCCGCCACGGATCGTCCATCAACGTGATGGAGGATGAGGATCGAACGTTTGTCGGCGTCAAGGCGGCCGAATGCACGCCGGATCTCATCGGTCGTGGAGAGACCGTCGCCGGGGGCCGGGTCGGCAACGGACAGTCCCTCGCTCGAGACGCCGTCGATGCTGATCTCTCGGACGGCCGCTCGACGCCGACCACGCATGTTGCTGCGGCAACCGTTTACGAGGATGCGGGACAGCCAGGCGTCGAAGCGTGCCGCATCGCGAAGCTTCGGCAGCTCGCGCCAGACCCGGACGGACACCTCCTGGACGACGTCGCGGCCGTCGGGCTCATTCCCGGTGATCGAGATCGCCAAGCGAAGGAGCCGGTCGATCCGAGGCCGGAGGAGAGCGTCGAACGCCGCCGCATCCCCGTGCTGCGCACGCCGCACGAGGCCGACGTCCCGGACATCCCCCTCTGCCGTGTCGGATGCGTGTGCGCTCGCCTGCTCGGAGCTCATGTCGTCGATATTGCGCCGACACGTGCCGGCGAAAGACCCATTGGCATGCGTCGAAGGTGATCCATCGCGGTTCAGCCTGGGTGCGGTGCACTGGCAGGGATCGGGGCGACGAGAAGTCGGGATACGGTCACGGCTGACCCCGAGGTGGGATCGAGCCAGGTCATCGTCAAGTGCAGATGTGTTCCCGCGGCGACCGGTGCGACGTCGAGACTGGCCGAGAAGGGCACAAATGAGAGCACGACGCCGCCCCACCCCTCACCGACGCCGACCGTCGGGCGGGCGGCACCCAAGACGGTCCCACGCTCGTCGAGGAGCTTCAAGTCCAGCGCCCCCGATCCAGGCTGCGCCGCTCCGGAGACCGAGACGACGAGTCGATGCTTCATTTGTCGCGCCGACAGACCGACGAGGACGACGGATCGATCCGGGCTGACGACCACCGCCCGGCGCGCCAGGAGCTTCCCAGCGTCCCCGCCGGTCGTTTCCGTGATGCGGACCTCGGCCGATACCGCCCACGGGGGAGCGAGCACTGGCAACGTCTCGATCAGTCGCCCAGCCTTGACCACGTCGACGTCGATCGCTCCGATCTCCATCCCGCCCACGATCGCCGCAACGTGGATCCTGCCCAAGGGACGGAGCGTACTGGCCCGGACCTCGATCGAGCCGCCAACGATCTCGTCGCCGTCCTGTGGTCGCGTGAGCGTGAGCAGGGCACCCGCGTCCGGCGAAGCTGGCAAGGTCGCCACGGGGGCCGAGGCGGTCGTGACTGTCGACTTGGCCGCATCTCGCGGGTCTGACATATGGCCAGCGAAGCCGAGGCCGACGAGCCCGCTCAGGGCGGCCACCAGAACGAACGTCCATCGATCGAACCGACGGGTCACCAGGCGTGCCTGCGTGAGTTCCTCGACCCGCCAGTCGCCCTCCACCGCCACCGAACGCGAGGCTGGCCAGTCCGAATCGGCCACGCACGCGACCGTGTCAGTGGCGTTCGTCGGGACCGTCTGGTCAGTCATCACAGGAAACGACGCCCGCCGACGCCGTCGTATTTGCGCAAACTCGCCCGGCAGTCGTCGTGCATGGGGACGTTGTGAAGGAAGGTCCTCGGGTCTCTGCGAACCGGCCACGTCGACGCCTAGACTGGCCTCCTCGGACTTGGGGAGGCCAGTCGTCGATGTTCTACGCGGCCCATGGCAGCATCCCGCACACGCGTCATACGCAGCATCGAGCGCCCGATGGCAGCCTCTACGCGGAGGAGCTGTTCGGCGTCGAGGGGTTCACGGGACGGAGCTCACTGCTCTACCACGTGACGCCGCCGACGCGGACGCACAAGATCGAGCCCGGGGCGGAGATTCGGCTCGAAGAGGCCGACGACGGATACCACCACCACCGATTGATCGACGCCGCCGGCGTCGCACCGGCCGGCGACGCGGTGACCGGCCGGATCCCGCTCTTCTTCAACAACGACGTCACGATGGGCGTCGTCCGACCCGCCGAGGCGATGCCCGAGACCGTCTTCTACCGCAATGGCGAGGCCGACGAGATGCTCTACGTCCACGAGGGCGAGGGTCTCCTCGACACGGTCTTCGGGCCGATCCGCTACGGCCCCGGCGACTACCTCGTGCTTCCGATCGGAACGACCTGGCGCCTCGCCCCGGACGCCGGCAGCGCTCAGCGGATGCTCTATCTCGAGTGCCCGTCGGAGATCGAGGCGCCGAAGCGATACCGCAACGACTACGGCCAGCTTCTCGAGCACTCGCCCTACTCCCAGCGCGACATCCGGCTGCCCGACGAGGTACCCGCGAGGACCGACGACGGCGACTTCGTGGTCAACGTCAAGATGCGAAGCAGGCTGACCGCCTACCACTACACGCACCATCCGTTCGACGTCGTCGGCTGGGACGGTTACCTCTGGCCGTTCGCGTTCAACATCGGCGACTTCCAGCCGATCACCGGTCGCGTCCACCAGCCGCCGCCCGTCCACCAGACGTTCGCGGCGCGCAACTTCGTGGTCTGCTCGTTCGTGCCGCGCAAGTTCGACTACCACCCGCTCGCCATCCCGGCGCCGTACAACCACTCGAACATCAACAGCGACGAGGTCATCTACTACGTCGCGGGCAACTTCATGAGCCGCCGCGGGGTCGGCATCTCGTCATTCACGCTCCACCCGGCGGGCATCCCGCACGGCCCGCACCCGGGCACGGCGGAGGCATCCATCGGCAAGGAGGCCACAGAGGAGCTGGCGGTCATGGTCGACACCTTCCACCCGCTCCGGATCACGCGGCAAGCGGCCGCCCTGGAGGACGGCCGCTATCCGTATTCATGGCTGCCGGCCGAGGACGCCTCCGGCGAGGCCCGCGAGCTGAGCGAACGCGGGCCGGAGGCGTTCCCCGACTGACGCGATCGTCAGGACGGTCGCGGGCTCACTGACGGGGCCGGGCTGGCCGGACCGCCGGGCAGGAGGTGCATCGTCGACAGGTAGCCCTCGACAAGTGCTTTGGCACCTCCGTACGACACGACGCTCTGGTCGTTTTCGGGTCTCCAACACGCGACGATGTACAACGTGTCGCCGACGGGTATGAAAGCCTGCGTGTCGCTCGCGAACTGCACGAGTCGGCCGGCATGGCCGTCCATGCTCGCCGCGACCGTGCTGCTCTGCAGGGCGGTGCAGGGCGAATTCTGGCTCCATCTTCTTGCAGTAGGCCTCGATCCACGCGTCGGTCGTGGTCCCCTTCGGGAGAGCGACCGACCAAACCGACACGCCGACGTCACCAGGGGCCGAGAGGAACGTCTCGGTTCCCGGAGGGGGGCAGCACGTCGTGTCCGCCGGAAACGCCCACAGGCGGTCGGACGGGATCACCGACCAATCGGCCGGGTGACCGATGGTGAAGCCGTAGCGAGTCGAGGTGTAGCTCGTCCACGTCGACGTGTCCATTGGGCCCGATGCCGCGGACGGCGATGGCGAAGGTGGCGCTGACGGCGCGACGGATGCCGGAGGCGTCGAAGGCGACGGCGTCGGACCTCCGCCCCCGACTCCAGAGGCAGGTGGTCTCACGAGGAATGCGCCCGCGAGGACGATGACGACGATCGCCGCCACCGCCCCCAGGGCGAGCCTGGGAAGAGTGGTCATGGTGAACCTCCGCGGCAGGCGCGAGGCATGCCGTTGCTTGATCGATGGGAAGGCGGCCAGGACGATGTCGAGCGCCTGGTCGGGTGCGTTGTTGGGGTCGTCCTCGAGCCAGTCCGCGATGCGGGGGTCGAAGGTCGTCGTGTCGTACGGGGTCATGCTGGACGCTCCTGAGATGTGGCCACGGACGGAGCGTCCGCATCGAGCGCGACCCGCAGCTGACGGATCGCGTAGTGGAGACGGGACCGCGCGGTCCCGACGGGGATATCCAGCGTGGCCGCGATCTCGGTCAGCGGATACCCAAGGTGGTGATGGAGCACGACGACCGCCCGCTGTTCCGGTGTCAGCAGACCGAAGGCGCGCTCGAGCTCGTCTCGGCGGACGACCGAGGTCGCCACGTCGGGGATGTCGGGAGGAACGATCGAGAGGATCTGCACCCGGCTGACCCACCGCCGCTGGGTGCGTGATTCGACGTAACAGGCGTGGACCACGATCCGGTACAGCCATGCCTCGAAGCGATCGAGGTCACGCAGGGTCGGGAGGTCGCGCCAGGCGCTCAGGAGTGCCTGTTGAGTGGCATCCTGGGCGCGATGCGGGTCGCGCAGGATGCGATATGCAAGGGCGTAGCAGCGATCGACGTGATCGGTCGCCAGTGAGGCGAATGCCTCCTGGTCGCCCTGCGCAGCACGCTCGACGAGCCCGCTTTGCACGTTACCGGTCACCTCGGCTCGCAGCCCGTGTGGCCGCGTCACAGAGTATGGAACCGGTTGACGACGAAACGTTCAGAAGCCCGCTGCGTCGATCGCCATCGGTCCGTCGTTGCCAGCCGGAACCGGACCACGGACGACGGCCAACGGGACGAGTTGGTGGGTCGCGCGGCCGCCCACGACGGACGACGATGGCGCCATGGTTCGAGCGAGGCGATGGTCGGTGGTCGCGCTGGTGGCCGCGGTCGCGGTCATCGGAGCGAGTCTCGCTGTGGCCGAAGGCGTGGTCGACTCGGGTCAGTGGGGCACGTCGGGCTCGGCGGGACCGACTTCGTCGCCGACGGATCCGAGGCTCGCCGACGGGACCCTTGACGCGACGGGGACCATCGCAAACCCGTTGCCTCCGACAGCACCTACCGGACCGGGAGCGCTCCGCACGGCAACCCCGGGTCCGACCGTCGCGGGTGTTGCCCGAGCCGTCCCGCCGAAGCCGACACCGAAGCCCACTCCCAAGCCGACCAGCCGCCCGACGATCAGGCCCGACCCGACCCGCCGTCCGACCCCAGCCCCCGCGAAGCCTCGATCCGGTACGAGTGGCGGGGCGCCGACGCTCCCGGGCGCCCGTGATTGCCCGATCTTCCCGGCCTCGAATGTCTGGAACACTCCGATCGCAGGCCGTGCCGTCGCTTCGAATTCGGCGACGCTCATCGCCGCGATCGGTCTCGACCGCGGTCTCCACATGGACTTCGGCTCATATGCCGGTTACGGCATCCCGTACAACGTCGTGACCTCCACGACCCCGAGGTCGACAGTCACATTCGAATACGCCGACGAATCCGACCACGTCGGCTACCCGATCCCCGCGAACCCGAAGATCGAGGGCGGTTCGGACCGTCACCTCCTCATCGTCGACAAAGACGCGTGTCGGCTCTACGAGCTGTTCGACGCACGACACACATCCGGTCGATGGTCAGCCGGCTCCGGGGCGGCCTGGGATCTCCGATCGAATGCGCTTCGCCCCGCCGGCTGGACGAGCGCGGACGCGGCGGGTCTGCCGATCCTGCCGGGACTCGTCCGATACGACGAGGTCGCGGCCGGGAAGATCGCTCACGCCCTGCGGTTCACGGCGAATCGGACTCGGACGACGTACATCTATCCGGCCCGACATCAGGCTGGCGCGTCGAGCTCATCATCGCTCCCGCCGATGGGCTTGCGGGTGCGGCTCAAGGCGTCGTACGACACGAGTGGGCTCTCCCCGCAGGCCCGGGTCATCGCGGACGCTCTCAAGCGCTACGGGATGCTGCTGGCCGACAACGGGTCACCGTGGTACATCACCGGCGCGAGCGATCCGCGATTCGATGACGATGTGATGCACGAGCTGGACGCGATCACCGGGCGGGATCTCGAAGTGGTCGATACGTCTGGGATGGTCAACGGCTCGTAGTCCGCCCTTGCAGCGGGGTCTCGCACACCGACGACTCGTGACCCGGCATGATGGCGCCATGACCGATCCGATCGCGCTAGCTCCCGTTCCCGGTGTCATCGACCTCCACGACCGGCTTCGGGCCGGTGAGACCCTGTTCGGGTCGTTCGTCGGGCTGGGCTCGCCGGTCGCGACCGAGATCGTCGCCCGGGCCGGCTTCGATTGGCTGATCATCGATCTCGAGCACGGCGCAGGCACCGAATCCGAGCTGCTCGGCCAGCTCCACGCGACGGGTGCGACGAAGACGGCCGCCCTCGTGCGCCCGCAGTCGGGCGAGCGTCTGCGGATCGGGCGGGCGCTCGACCTCGGTGCGCACGGGATCATGGTCCCGCGCGTGGATCTCCCCGAACAGGCGCGCGAGGCGGTCTCGTTCATGCGCTACCCGCCGGATGGCGTCCGCGGTCTGGCGCTGTCGACACGCGGCGCCGGTCTCGGTCAGCTGGGGCACGGCGACATCCCGGCCGTCAACCGGCGGATCCTCGGGATCATCCAGATCGAGTCGCCGAGCGCCGTCGACCATGCGGCGGAGATCGCCGCCATCGACGGCGTGGACGTCCTGTTCGTCGGCCCGACGGATCTGTCGCACAGCCTCGGGGTCCCCGGCCGGTTCGACGACCCGCGCTACCTCGACGCCGTTCGGGCCGTGCTCGCCGCGACCGAGGCCTCCGGCAAGGCGGCCGGAATCCTGCTCTACGACCCCGCCGTCATCGCCCGCCATCTCGAGCTCGGGTTCAGGTTCATCGGGCTCGGCGCGGACGGCGGCTACGTGGCATCGGGCGCGCGGGCGATGCTGGCGGCTGCGCGGGCCTGACATCGCGGGCTGCCCTGGCCGGGCGTGAGCGGGGGGACGGCGCTGCGTCTCGCTTCCTGCCTTACGCGCATCGAGCGCACATTAGGCGCGACGTGCGACGTGTGAGACACGAGCTCCTGCATCATGATGCACCGCGCGTTGATCAGGATGCACCGCGCGCATCAGCGCGCCCGGCCGCGGCTCGCAGCCTGAATGATCATGCACCCTTGCGACGAGACTCTTGATCGTTCCAGCGCTAACGTGCACCTGGCGAACAGAAGGCAGACGCGCGTTCGGAACGCGCGGCAGTGAGGCCGGGCGATGGGCCGGACTGCGGTGCACTGGATGCGGCCCCACGCGACGTCAGTCCTCGG
>CAVZTK010000025.1:0-14032 GCA_963778155.1 uncultured Chloroflexia bacterium | reverse complement strand
CAGGCTACGCCACGCGACTCGCACGGCCGGGTTCGCGCTTCTTCCTGTTCGCGTTCCTGGGGCGACCCGAGGACCTGCCGCGGTTCAGCTTCGGCGGTCCCTCGCGAGCATTCCCCGGGCTCGTTCCCGGCGAAGTCGAGCGATTGTTCGAGCCAGCGTTCCGGATCGAGGTCATCGAGCCGCCGACCCGGACACGGCACGTGGCGACGTACCTGATGGAACGCGCCGGGCCCGGCTGAGGCGCCTCGCGCCGCGCCGCCGCTCAGGAGCGGAGGAGCGCGTAGACGGGTCGGGCTCCAACCAGTCCCTTGAGCTCGTGCGGCCCGCGGTCCTCGAGTTGGAGGCCGGACCCGTCGAGCAAGTCGCGCGTCGTCCCTGAGACGAAGACCTCGCCGGGGCCGGCGAGCGCCGCCACCGCGCGGCCGCATGGACGGCGACGCCGCGCGCGTTGCCGCCCGCGATGTTGACCTCGCCAGTGTGGAGCCCGGCCCGGATCTCGATGCCGAGCGGCCGGACCGCGTCGGTCATCGCGGCCGCACACCGCACGGCGCGAGCGGCGCTGTCGAACAGCGCCAGGAACCCGTCGCCGGTCGTCGCGATCTCGCGGCCGCGGAATCGATCCAGCTCACCCCGGAGGGTGTCGTTGTGGTCGAGCAGCACCCGGCGCCAGGCCCGGTCGCCGAGTCGCGCGAGCGTCGCCGTCGAATCGACGATGTCGGTGAACAGGATGGTCGCCAAAGTCCGCTCGTCCTCCTCGTCCGGGGCGATCCGCGAACAGGCGCGCGCTGGCGAATTCGACCGAGTCGAACACCTCGTCGCCGATGATCCAGGCGTCGTGACCCGGCGGATCTCGTAGGCATCCCCGGCCACGATGTCGATCTCCGTGCCGTCGTCCATCTGGACGTGGAGGTGCCCTGCGATGGCATAACCCAGATGGCGATTGACGCACGACGGCGTGTCGACGACGGGCTGACGACCTCCGACCAGCGCCAGCCGGGCTCGAAGACGAACCGCCCGACCGAGGTCTCGTCGAGGTTGACGATGTCGACGTGGCCCTTCGAGAACTTCCGGACCTGATCCGGACCCGAAAGCTCTTCCGTTGCAGACGTGGCACGTCGGGCATCGTGCGTCGGGCGGGAGCGCTGGCTAGACTGCCCGGCATGAAGGTCGCTCATGTCCGCGAACGACACGCCCCGGCCGGCGCACCCTGGCGGCTCGCGGCCGCGCTCGACGCGGGGAGATGCCGCGACGCTGGCTCGACCTCGAGGTCGCCCGTCGACGTGCGGTCGGCGGGCGACCCGCCCTGGCGCACGACGCCATCCTCTTCCGCCAGCCGGTGACGACCCTCGACGACCATCTCGCGCGTGGTCTGCGCGTCGAGGCCCTGCGCGACCTGGTCGATGGCTTCGAGCCGCGCGACGAGGACGACGACGCCGTGGTGGCCACCAGGACGTCACCTTCGGTCGCGCCGGTGCTCCGGCCGCCATCGGTCCGCGACTTCTACGCGTTCGAGGGCCACGTCCGGACGATGTGGGAGCGGCGCGGCGGTGAGATCCCCGAGGCGTGGTACCGGCTGCCCGGTCTTCTACTTCAGCAACGTCTCGGAGATCCGCGGGCCGGACGAGCCGGTCTGGTCGCCGGCGGCGTCGCACGAGCTCGACTACGAGCTCGAGATCGCCGCGGTGATCGACACGCCGGCGTCGGACCTGTCGCCCGACCGCGCCGAGGAGGCCATCGGCGGCTATCACGATCCTCGACGACTGGTCCGCGCGCGACCTCCAGCGCGACGAGACGGCGGTCCGTCTCGGCCCGGCCAAGGGCAAGGACTTCGCCACGCTCATTCGGGCCGTGGCTGGTCACGCCTGACGAGCTGGCCGACGCTCGCCGAGGCACCGGCTACGACCTGGCGATGACCGCCACAGGTGAACGGCACCGAGACCAGCCGCGGCCGCTGGTCCGACGCGCAGTTCTCGTTCGGCGAGCATGCTCGCCCGCGCGTCGGCCGACGCGACGGCTTCGGCCGGGCGACCTCATCGGCAGCGGCACCGTCGGTTCGGGCTGCCTGCTCGAGGTCCGAGACGCCACGCTCGGCCGCTATCTCGAACCCGGCGACGAGGTCGTTCTCCGCGTCGATCGGCTCGGGGCCCTCCGGTCGCCGATCGTCGTGCGGCCCGTCTGAAAATCTGGCGAAATCGAAGATCGAACCTTTGGCGCAGCGATCGACTCATCGGGGGTAGTGCGTCCAGGTCGGACGCGATGAGGGAGGACCGGCGAGTGCAGCGAGCGCTCCTGGACCTGGCCCGACGAGGGGATGAGGAAGCGTTCGCCGACCTCGCACGTGCGGTCGGCGATCGGCTGATGGCGATCGCGTTCAGGATCCTGCGCGACGCCGATCGAGCCGAGGACGCCGTCCAACAGGCGCTCGTTACGGCCTGGCGGGAATTGCCCACGCTGCGCGACGACGACCGGTTCGACGCCTGGCTTCGGCGGATCCTCGTCCACGCGTGCTACGCGGAGGCGAGGCGGCGGCGCAGCTGGGCCGCAAACGTCCGGGTCCTGCCGACCGACGGGCCGGCCGGCCGGGACGACACCGCAACGGTCATCGACCGCGATCTGCTCGAGCGCGGCTTCCGGCGCGTGTCGCCGGAGCAGCGCGCGATCTTCGTGCTGCACCACTACGTCGGGTTGACCCTCCCCGAGATCGCCGACGAGCTCGGCGTCCCGCTGGGGACCGTCAAGTCCCGGCTGCACTACGCCACCACAGCCCTCCGGGCGGCGCTCGACGCCGATGCCCGGACTGCGACATCGACGGAGCGTCTGGCATGACCCACGAGAGCGACTTCGACCGGATCGCCGAGGCCTGGCTGGCCGACGGTCCGGCCGAGCTTCCAGAGCGCGTGCTCGACGCCGTCGTCGACGAGATCCACCTGACTCGACAACGGCGCGCGGTTCGTGCGCCCTGGAGGTTCCCTGTCATGACGACTCCCAGCCGCGTAGGCGCGGCCGCCGTTGTCGGCATCCTCGCCGTCGGCGGCCTGCTGCTCATCACAAGACCGGGGCAATCCGCCGTCGCAGGCCCCAGCCCCAACTCGGGCGTCGCTGCAACAGCCTCGCAGACGGCTGTCGCCTCGGTCGTCTCGGTCCCGCCCCTCACGGGCACGTTCGCGTCGTCCCGACATGGCTACACCGTGCGGTATCCGGCCGCCTGGACTGCGACACCGGCGACGGAGTCCTGGAAGACCAGCACCTGGACGGCGCCAGGCGACCCCACTCTCGACGCGATCTCCTCCGCGGATGCCCGGCTCTCGGTCGCCTCCCAGCCTCGACGGCCGGGCAGTCCCCCGACTCGTGGCTGGCGACCTACTGCCACTACGCTGCGGCCGCCCCGTACATCGGGACGATCACGATCGGTGGTGAGACCGGCTCACTCGCCCAGGATGGAGGACCCGCCGCGGGCGGATCGTCACTCCGGCTCGGCCGCGTCATCTTCGACGCGGCGGTCGTCGTCGACAGACGTGGCTACGAATTCACCCTCGACGGCCATGTCGATCGATCGCTGTTCGATGCTCTTCTCGCCTCAGTGTCCTTCGACCCGGAGGGTGCGATCGATAGTGTCGGTGTGACCGATCTGCCACCGCTGACTGGCACGTTCCGGTCACCGATGTACGGGTATTCGATCAAGATCGCTTCAGGGTGGACGACGACACCCGGGACCACCGTCTGGAGCGGGACCGACGACAGCGCAGCCGGCGTGGGCGACGAGATCAACCCGAACGGCACGGACACCAGCATCGAGGGGATATCGGAGTCATTGCCGGCAGGCACGACGTTCGATGCGTGGAGGAAGGCTTATGCCCGGCAGACGGTCGGTGGCGTGCCGGCCGGCTGCGAAGGTGGCGATCCGGCAACGTGGCCCGAGCTCAAGATCGGACCGGCGACGGGTCGATTGCAGCAGCTCTGCAATGCGGCGCTCGCGTTCACCCTCGTCGGTGGACGAGTCTACGAATTCGGCTGGGGGAACAGCACGTTCGATGGCACGCAGCACCTGAGCCAGGGCGCGTGGGAGGCACTGCTCGGATCGGTGACCTTCGACCCGTCGAGCGCGAAGCGCTGAGTGTTCGTGCCGGGCGCGGGCGGCGCGAGACGTCGTCCGCGCCCGAGCTGCTTCGTCCGAGTCGCGTCGCCCTCAAAATCGGCCGGATGTCAAAGCTCTCGATCATCCCCATGACCGCCGACCACTGGCCTGACGTCCGGCGCATCTATGCCGAGGGCATCGCGACCGGCGACGCGACCCTCGAGCGCGAAGCGCCCGATTGGGCACACTTCGACCGGTCACACCCGACTGAGTGCCGGCTGGTCGCCCGCGACGCGTCGGGCGCAACTCTCGGCTGGACGGCGCTCGGGGGCTACTCGTCGCGCAAGGTCTACGCCGGCGTGGCGTGGGAGAGCGTGTACGTCGCGGCCGACGCGCGCGGTCGCGGGGTCGGCCGGACGCTCCTCGAGGCGCTCATCCCGGCCTCGGAGGCTGCCGGCTATTGGACCCTGTTCGCGGGCGTGATGGCCGAGAACGCCGAGCCTCGCGCTCCACGAGCGGCTCGGCTTCCGGCGGGTCGGCGTCCAGGAGCGGATGGGCCAGGACGCTCGCGGCCGCTGGCGCGACGTCGTCTTGCTCGAGCGACGGAGCCCGATCGTCGGGCACGACTGAGCGCCCTCCGGCCGCGACTGAACGTTTGGCAGACTGACCACCGTCATTGGTGACATCCGCGGCCACCTCAGTCGCGGCACCCGGAGGTCGATGGTGGATCGAGACCTCGTCGAGCAGGCCCGTCAGGGCGATCGTGAGGCGTTCGCCGTCCTGGTGCACCAGGTCAGCGATTCGCTCTACGCGGTGGCCCATCGGATCCTGCGCGATCCCGGCTCTCGCCGAGGACGCCCTGCAGAACGCCCTCGTGCTCGCCTGGCGCCGGCTTCGGCACCTGCGTGAACCCGACCGCTTCGAGGCGTGGATCCATCGGATCCTCGTCCACGCCTGCTACGACGAATCGCAGCGGGCGCGTCAATGGACGGCCAACGTCCGCGTCCTGCCCCTCGATGGGCCGAGTACGCCGGATGGCACAGCCGTCATCGCCGACCGCGACGAACTGGAGCGTGCATTCCGCCGGCTCCCGGTCGACCAGCGGGCGGTCTTCGTCCTGCACCACTACCTCGGACTGCCGCTCGTGGAGATCGCCGAGATGCTCGAGATCCCCGCGGGTACGGCCCGATCGCGCTTGCACTACGCGACACGCGGACTCCGGGACGCCCTCGTGGCCGACGCGGAGTCCGAAGCCGCGATCCTCGGAGGACGACTCGCATGATCGACGACCGCTCGCTCGAACGCGCCGCCCGGTCGTGGATCGAGGTCGGGCCGACACGGGCGCCATCGCACGCCGTCGACGCCGCGCTCCTCCGCATCCAAACCACACCACAGGAACGGGATCTGCGGATCCCGCGGAGGTTCATCCCGATGCCCATGCCTGCCCGCGTCGCCGCGGCCGCCCTGATCGGAGTGCTGCTGGTCGGCGGCGCCGTTTCCTTGTTCTCATCGGGCGGTCGATCCATCGCCTTGCCCGTGCCATCACCGACGGTGGTGCCATCGACGAGTCCGGCTCCATCGTCGTCTGCGTCCCTCCCGGCCGGGGCGCAGATCGACGGCCGGATCCAGGTCGGCCAACCAGTCGCCCCGCGCTGGTTCGCTTCCGACGGCCAGTCGCTCTGGGTCCACGAGGCCTCGAGCCTCGTGCGTCTGGATCTGGCGACGTCCGCCATCACGGGACAAGTGCCCACGAACCCGATGGACTACGGCTATGTGACGACCGGAGCAGGCGCCGTCTGGCAGACGGACTGGGGGCGCGACGCCGTCCTGAGGATCGACCCGGTCGCCGACAAGGTGGTCGCGTCGATCCCGCTTCTGGTCGGATCGGCACCGTCCGGCGTCGCAGTGACCGCAGGCTCCGTGTGGGTGGCCGACCAGCACTCTGAAGCCGTCACGCGGATCGATCCCAAGACCAACCGCGTCGTCGCGACGATCCCGGTCGGTCCGCCCGGCATGGACTCTGGAGGGCCGCAGTACATGACGGCCGGACCCGGTGGCGTCTGGGTGGGCGTCCAGAACATGGCGTCGATCGTGCGGATCGATTCCGCGACGAACCGTGTCGGACTGACGGTGCCGCTGGACGGCTTCGTGGCGAGCGACGGTGTGGAGGTCTGGATCGGCATCGACGCAGGTCCGAACGGCCTGGCGGAGGTGTTCCGCATCGATCCGGTCACGGGCAAGGTCATCACGACGGTCCACCTGGATACCAAGGGCGTCAGCGGCCTTGCCGTCGGCCTCGGGTCCGTCTGGGTCGGCTCGGGCGGCTTGACGCGGATCGACGCCGCGACGGGACGCGTCGTCGGGCGCCTCGATCTGAATGGCGATGGCGGTAACGTCACCGTTGCGGGTGGTGCGGTCTGGGTCACGGCGGACAACCAGCCGTACGTGCTCCGGATCCTGCCACAGTGATCATCCGGTCGGTGCGGCTGAACCCGGCCGCGGCCATGCCGTAAGCGCCTCGTGCGGACTCCGGCGACGACCTAGACTGGCCTCCTCGGACTCCCGGGGAGGCCAGTCGCATGTTCTACGTCAGCCGCGGCAACATCCCGCACAAGCGCCACACGCAGCATCGCGCGCCCGACGGCAGCCTCTACGCCGAGGAGCTGTTCGGCGTCGAGGGGTTCACCGGCCGCAGCTCGCTGCTCTACCACCTCACGCCGCCGACGCGGACGCACAGGGTCGAGCCGGTCCGCGGGTCCAGCTCGAGGCGGCCGACGACGGACGTCCACCGCCACCGGCTGATCAAGACCGGCGACGTCCCGCCGGACGGCGACGCGATCACCGGGCCGCATCCCGCTGTTCTTCAACAACGACGTCGTGATCGGGCGTCGTCCGGCCCGCCGAGGCGATGCCCGAGGCACGTTCTACCGCAACGGCGACGCCGACGAGATGCTCTACGTGCACGAAGGCAACGGGCGTCTGCGACACGATCTTCGGGCCGCTCCGCTACGGCCCGGGCGACTACCTCGTCCTCCCGATCGGCACGACCTGGCGCCTCGACCCGGACGAGGGCTCGGAGCAGCGGATGCTGTACCTCGAGTGCGCCGTCGGAGATCGTGCCGCCGAAGCGCTACCGCAACGACTACGGCCAGCTGCTCGAGCACTCGCCGTACTCGCAGCGCGACATCCACGCTGCCGGACGAGGTCCGCGCCGCGACGGACGAGGGCGACTTCGTCATCCACGTCCGCTGCGACGCGACCTGATCACGGCCTACCACTACCGCCACCACCCGTTCGACGTCGTCGGCTGGGACGGCTACCTGTGGCCGTTCCGCGTTCAACATCGGCGACTTCCAGCCGATCACCGGGCGCGTCCACCAGCCGCCGCCGGTCCACCAGACGTTCGCCGGCGCGGAACTTCGTGGTCTGCTCGTTCGTGCCGCGCAAGTTCGACTACCACCCGCTCGCGATCCCGGCGCCGTACAACCACTCGAACATCAACAGCGACGAGGTCATCTACTACGTTGCCGGCAACTTCATGAGCCGGCGCGGGGTCGAGATCGCCTCGTTCACCCTCCACCCGGCCGGCATCCCGCACGGCCCGCACCCGGGCACGGTCGAGGCGTCGATCGGCAAGGAGGCGACCGAGGAGCTGGCGGTCATGGTCGACACGTTCCACCCGCTCAAGCTCACGCGCAGGCCGCCGCGCCTCGAGGACGATCGCTACCCGTACTCGTGGCTGCCGCCGGACGACGCGCAGGGGCACGCCTCCGAGCTCGCGGAGCGAGGCCCGGAGGCGTTCCCCGACTGACGGCGCCGACGAGAAACCGTCGGCTGCGTGCGACATCCGGCCCTCCATGGGCATCTGTAGGTCATGACGAGCGTCGTGGCAGGTCCGGATGAGGTCGATCATGCGACCGCCCTCATCGCGCAAGCGGCTGCTGGTGACACGGCTGCCTTCACCCGGATCGTGGTCGCGCACCACGCGGACATGCTGCGTGTCGCCCACGTGGTCTGCGGTGACCCGGACGTCGCTGCCGATGCGACGCAGGCGGCCTGGGCGATCGCCTGGAAACGCCTGGGCTCGCTGCGTGACCCGGCCCGGCTCCGCCCGTGGCTCATGTCGGTCGCCGCGAATGAGGCGCGCCAGATCGTGCGGCGCCAGGGTCGTCGCCGCGTTCGAGAGGTCGTCGTCGAGGAGATCCCGGGAGCAGGGCTGGACGCGTCACTCGTGGCGCGGCTGGATCTCGCGAATGCCCTCGATCGGATCGACCAGCGGGACCGGACGCTGCTCGCGATGCGTTATGGCGCCGGCCTCGACTCGAATGAGATCGGCCGCGAGATGGGCATGACCGCGACCGCGGTGCGCAGCCGGCTCGCAAGGGCGATCGCTCGTCTGCGCGAGGAGCTCGACGATGACTGACGGATCCGCGTTCCGAGCGAGCTCCCGAGCTCACTGACCTGTCGCCCGCCGACGCGGCCATCGCGGCCCGCATCCGCGACTTCGGCGACACGGCCGTTCGCCCATTCGATGCGGTCGGCATCGCGACCCTCGCGACAGCGGCAGCAGGTGCCGGCCTCGGACGCCTCCGTGGGTCCGTGCGATCCGGCGGGGTGTCGGTCAGGTCCGTCTGGATCTTCGTCTCCCTCCTGCTCGTCGTCGCGCTCACGACGATCGTCGTCGTCGCGGTCGGATCGAGGAGACCGGGCCCGTCCGTCGTCCTGACGACGGTCCCTCCGACGACCATCCCGAGCAACAACGCCGTGGTCCCACCCGAGACCGTTGCCCCGTCCCCACGCGCGACTCCCGTTGCGGTGCTTGCTCCTGGCCGGATCACGTATTCCGTCAACGGCGACGCCTACGTTGCCGACATGGCCGGGGGTGAGCCACGGAAGATCCTCACGGGGGGAACGAAGCCGTACGACGATCCACGCTGGTCAGCCGATGGCCGGATCTCGATCACGCGGTTCGCGGGCAACGATCAGACATCGGCTCTCGACGTGGACTTGACCGACGCGTCCGGCGCACACCCGCGCGTCGTCGGGCACGTGGTCCCGGGTGAGGGAAAGGGTTACGACCGGTGGTCGCCGGACGGCACGCGCCTGGCGATCGTCGACCGATCGGCGATCACCATCCTCGGCCGCGGTGCGCCGGTCACCTTGTCGCCTCCGAAGGGAGAGCAGTGGGACGTCTCGGATGTCATGACCTTCGGATGGTCCCCGGACGCGACCGCACTCCTTGCAGGGCTTTGCCGACCTGAGGGCGCGCTCTGCACGAAATCCACGGCCATTCGATTGGTGCTGGTCCCGGTCGACGGGAGTGCGCCGCGCGAGCTCGCGCCAGCCGACCACCCTGCTTGGGGTGCCAGTTTCTCGCCTGACGGTTCACGGATCGCGTTCGCCATATCCACGGCGGACGGGTTCCAGCTCGAGGTGATGGACGCGGATGGCACGCATCGGCGTGTCGTGGTGCCGCCCGTCGGGACCGGCACGTGGACATATGACCTGGTCTATGTGTGGTCCCCCGATGGGCGCTCGATCGCGTTCCACCACTCAACGGACGACGGCAGCGGGGTGAACAGCACAGCCGGCAAGGGCCTGTGGGTGAAGGACGTCGACTCGGACGCACCGGCACGCACGGTTTCGTCGGACATCGCCGTATTCGATATCCGTGCCTGGTCGCCGGACGGTCAGTGGATCCTCGCCGACAGCTTTGGCGGGGACTCCTCTCACCTCTCCGCGATCGACGTGGGCACGGGTGCGGAACGAATCCTGGCCTCAGGGACCCAGGACGGCGACTGGATCTGGGACGCACCATGATCGGACGGCCGACCGATCACGGCGGAGCATAGCGGCCGCCCTCGGAGGACGGTCGCTATCCATCTTCATGGCTGCCGGCCGTTCGTCAGGACGGTCGCGCGGTCGCCGATGGGGCCGGACTGACCGGATCGACCGGCAAGAGGTGCATCGTCGATAGATAGCCTTCGACGAGCCGCTTGGCACCGCCGTACCGCAGGACGCTCGGGTCGTTCTCGGGCCTCCAGCAGGCGACGATGTACAATCTGCCGTCGACGGGAATGAAGGCCTGCGTGTCGCTCGTGAACTGCACGAGCCGGCCGGCATGGCCATCCATGCTCGCTGGGACCGTGCTGCTCTGCAGGGCGGTGCAGGGCAAATCTGGATCCATCCTCTGGCAGTAGGCCTGGACCCACGCGTCGACCGACATCCCCACCGGGATGGCGACCGACCAGCTCGAGACCGCGACGTCACCGGCAGGCGACTGGAAGGTCTCGGTTCCCAAGGGGGGGCAGCACATCGTGTCCAGCGACATCACCCAAAGCCGATCGGCCCAGATCTCCGTCCAATCGGGCGGGTGTCCGATGGTGAAGCGGTAGAGAGCCGAGGCAGTAGGTCGTCCACGACGAGGTGTCCGATGGCCCGGGGCCGAGGACGGCGACGGTGACGGTGGAGCTGACGGCGCGGACAGATGCCGAGGCCGCCCACGGTGACGGTGCGAACGCCGCCGCCGACCCAGAGCAGCGGGTCGACCAAAGCGCCCGCCAGGACGACGACGACGATCGCCGCCGCCCAGGGCGAGCCTGGGAAGAGTGGACATGGCGACCTCCACCAGGCGCGAGGCGCCGCCGCTTGATCGATGGGAAGGCGGCCAGGACGACGTCGAGCGCCTGGTCGGGGTGCGTCGTTGGGGTCGCCCGAGCCAGTCCGCGATGTGGGGGTCGAAGGTCGGCTGGTCGAGCGTGGTCATGCTCGGGCGCTCCTGTAGAGGTGGCCACGGACGGAGCGTCCGCATGGAGGGCGACCCCGTAGGCGCACCCGTCGTGGAGGCGGGACCGCGTGGTCCCGACCTGGATATCCAGCGTGGCCGTGATTGGGTCAGCGGATACCCGCAGGTGGTGGATGGAGCACGACCACGGCCCGCTGATCCGGTGTCAGCAGACCGAGGCGCGCTCAGCTCGTGATCGGGGGTGACCGAGGTCGCCACGTCAGGGATGTCGGAAGGAACGATCAGAGGACCTGCACCCGGCGACCGATCGCCCGCTGGGTGTGTGATTTCGACGTAGACAGGCGTGGACGACGATCCGATACAGCCACGCCTCGAAGCGATCGAGGTCACGTAGGGTCGGGGAGGTCGCGCGAAGGCGCTCAGGAGCTGCCTGCTGGGTCGCGTCCTGGGCCCGATGGGGGTCGCGAGGACGCGGTAGGCCAGGCTAGCAGCGATCCGACGCGACCGGTAGCGAGGGAGCGACGAACGCCGCCTGGTCGCCCGCGCAGCACGCCGACGAGCCCGCTTTGCACGGTACCGGTCACCTCGGCTCGCAGCCCGTCTGGCCGCGTCACACAGTATGGAACCGGCTCGACGCCAGAACGTTCAGGCCGCGATGGCCTGTCGTTGCCGTGGCGGAACCGGACCACGGGGTCGGCGTTGGTCGGACGACCTAGGCATTCCGCGGGCCGGGAAAGACTGCACCATCGCCGCCATGGATTCGCCCCGACTGCGCCGCCGTCGGGCATGCGCCGCGCACCGCGTCTCCTTCTCATCGGGGGCTCCTGGCCGCCCGCGCTCGGCCCTGGCCGCGACCGACTCCGACCACGACGGGCTCCCGAACACGTGGGAACGAACCTGGTCGCACACGAACCCGTATCGCGAGGATACGAACGGCAACGGGATCGCCGACGGCCGCGAGGATCCCGACCACGACGGCCTCTCGAACCGCCAGCGAGTACCTGGCCGGGACGAACCCGCGCAGAGCCGACACGACCGCGACGGCATCGAGACGGGGGCGAGGATCCCGACCACGACGGCCTTCGAACGCACCGAGTTCCGCGCCGGGACCAACCCGCGTGACGCCGACAGCGACAACGACGGGCTCCGTGACGGGATCGAGGGCACACGCCGACGACGGGCTCCGAACGGCATCGAGCAGCTGGTCGGGACGAACCCGGCCGTCGCGGACTCCAACCACGATGGCGTGCCCGACGGGTCCGAGGACCCGGACGCCGACGGGCTGACGACGCTCCAGGAGGTCGTGCGGGCCGACCCCGAAGCCGACGCCCACGCCGACGCCCACGCCGACGCCGACACCGACGCCGACCCCGACGCCGACGCCGACCTCGACGCGCCCACGTCCGCCGCCGCTCCGGCCTGCCCGATCTTCCCGGCCGACAACGTCTGGAACAAGCCGGTCGACACGCTCCCGGTCGCCGCGAACTCGGCCACGATGATCGGCGCGATCGGGCTCGACCGCCGGCCTCCATCCGGACTTCAGCGCGTACGCGGGCTACGGCATCCCGTTCCAGGTCGTCGGCTCCGCGACGCCGTCGTTCGACGGTCACGTTCGACTACGACGACGAATCCGACTGTCGGCCTACCCGATCCCGGCATCGCCGCTCATCGAGGACGGCTCCGACGGCCACATCCTCATGGTCGACACCAGGACGCCTGCCGGCTGTACGAGCTGTTCGACGCGCCGACAAGTCGGGCGGCACGTGGACGGCCGGCTCCGGGCGCGACCTGGGACCTGCGCTCGAACGCCCTCCGCCCGGATGGCTGGACGAGCGCGGATGCCGCCGGCCTGCCGATCCTGCCCGGGCCTCGTGCGCTACGACGAGGTCGCCGCCGGCGCGATCCTCCACGCGCTGCGGTTCACGGCCCGGCAGACCTGCGACAGGCGTACATCTTCCCGGCCACCACACGCGGCGTCGTCATCGTGCAGCGACCTCGCTGCCACCGATGGGCCTCCGCGTGCGGCTCAAGGCGTCGCGCGACATCGACCGGGTTCTCGCCCGCAGGCGCAGGTGATCGCGGATCGCGCTCAAGCGCTACGGGATGATCCTCGCCGACAACGGCTCGCCGTGGTACGTCACTGGCGCGCCCGATCCGCGCTGGAACGACGACGTGCTGCACGCGCTCGACGCAGATCACACGGCTCGGACCTCGAGGTCGTCGACACGAGCGGGCTGGTCAACGGCCCGTAGTCGGGGCCTCCGCCGGCACGTCGCACACTGCCGACCGGCGACGGGCATCATGGAGCCATGAGCGACCAGACCGCCCGACCGCCCGTTCCAGGCGTCATCGACCTTCACGACCGGCTTCGGGCCGGTGAGACCCTGTTCGGATCGTTCGTCGGGCTGGGGCTGCTGGTCGCGACCGAGATCGTCGCCCGGGCCGGCTTCGACTGGCTGATCATCGACCTCGAGCACGGCGCCGGCACCGGTATCGTCTGCCTCGGCCAGCTCCACGCGACGGGTGCGACGAAGACGGCTGCCCCTCGTGCGACCGCAGTCGGGCGAGCGTCTGCGGATCGGGCGGGCGCTCGACCTCGGTGCGCACGGGATCATGGTCCCGCGCTGATCTCCCCGAACAGGCGCGCGAGGCGGTGTCGTTCATGCGCTACCCGCCGGATGGCGTCCGCGGCCTGGCGCTGTCGACACGCGGCGCCGGCTTCGGTCAGCTGGGCACGGCGACATCCCGGCCATCAACCGGCGGATCCTCGGGATCATCCAGATCGAGTCGCCGAGCGCGGTCGAGCATGCGGCGGAGATCGCCGCCATCGACGGCGTGGACGTCCTGTTCGTCGGCCCGACGGACCTGTCACACAGCCTCGGGGTCCCCGGCCGGTTCGACGACCCGCGCTACCTCGACGCCGTCCGGGCCGTGCTCGCCGCGACCGAGACCGCCGGCAAGGCGGCCGGGATCCTGCTCTACGACCCCGCCGTCATCGCCCGCCATCTCGAGCGGGTTCCGGTTCATCGGGCTCGGCGCGGACGGCGGCTACGTGGCATCGGGCGCGCGGGCGATGCTGGCGGCCGCGCGGGCCTGACGTCCCGGCACCGCGACTGACCGCCGCCCGTTTCAATCCTCGGTCGGTGCCTCGGCATCGAGTGGCATGGCCGGCTCGGGCGCACCTCGCGGACGCGGCGCCGTCTGCGCGACCA
>CAVZTK010000024.1:0-8674 GCA_963778155.1 uncultured Chloroflexia bacterium | reverse complement strand
TCTGCTCCCAGTTCCGCCGCACCTGGTCGGCGCCCTGGAAGGTACGCTGCGGATGCGCCGGCGTCTCACTCGTGACAGCCGGGTCGAACACCGCCACGAGGGCCTCCAGATCGTGCTCGTTCGTCGCGTCGCGGATCCGCTCGATGACCGCCATGGCTGGGTCGGCTGCCTGGACGTCCATGCGTTTCCTCCGATCACGTATCGCCATACTGGACGTATGGTGGATATACTGCGAGTCTGATGAACCAGTCGGTCAATGTCAAGCGGTCGAATTAATCGCCGCTGCGCAAGGCGCAGGCGGCGGCGACCCGGCGGGCTGTGATCGACGCCGCGGCGGCGCTGTTCATCGAACGCGGGTACGTGGCGACGTCGATCGACGCGATCGCCGAGACGGCTGGAGTCAGTCGCCCGACCGTGACGTCGATCGGCGGCAAGAAGGACTTGCTCAAGACCGCGTACGACGTGGCCCTAGTCGGCGACGACGAACCTGTCCCCTTCCCGCTCCGGCCGGCCTCGCTCGCGGTGCGAGCCGAACCCGATCCGCTTCGCTTCGTGGTCGGTTACGCGGGCCTGGTGACGGACATCAACCGCCGTCTCGCGCCCATCTACGAAGCCGTTCGCGGAGCCGCCTCGGCCGATCCCGAGGTCCGCGAGGTGTTCGAGACGATCGGCCGCGAGCGCCGGATCGGGGCCGGACGTGTCGTCGACGACCTTGTCGGCAAGGGTGGCCGGTTGCGCGACGGGCTCGACGCCGAGGCGGCCGCCGACATCCTGTGGGTCCTGATCGACGCCGGCCTGTTCCACCTCCTGGTCTACCGGCGAGGCTGGACGCCGGAACGGTTCGACGCCTGGCTGGCGGATTCGATCCAGCGTCAGCTGCTCGCCTGACGGTGACGACCGCCGGGCCCACGATCGAGCAGGTCATCGCGGCCATCCCCGACTGGGCCGGACGATCCGTCACGGCGGAGCGGATCCAGGCCGGTCTGACGAACTCGAACTGGCGGGTGGTTGTCGCCGGGACGCCGTTCTTCGTTCGGATCCCAGGAGCGGACACGGAGCTGCTCGCCGTGGACCGCGGCAACGAGCTGTACAACACGCGCGCCGCGGCCGCGGCCGGTGTCGCGCCACGGGTCGTCCAGGCCGCTGCCGGAGTGGGACGTCTTCGCACTCGAGTGGCTCGACGCGCGGACGATGTCGAACGAGACGCTGCGTGCGGCCGGGATGCCGACGCGGATCGCGGCGGCCCTGCGGCAGCTCCACGCAGGGCCCGCGCTTCCGCGACGACTTCGACATGTTCCGGGTGTCCGAGCGCTACCTCGGCGCTCGTCGACGAACGCGGCATCGCGATCCCGGCCGGCTACCGCGAACATCTCGGCCAGATCCCCGGATCGAGGCGGCGCTCGCCGCCCATCCGCCGGCGACCGTCCCGTGCCACAACGACCTGCTGGCCGAGAACTACCTCGACGACGGCACGCGGCTGTGGCTCGTCGACTGGGAGTACAGCGGCAACAACGACCCCGCCTTCGAGCTCGGCAACACCTGCCCAGGAGCTCGGCTACGACGACGCCCAGGTCGAGGAGCTGTGCGCCGCCTACTTCGGCGAGGCCACCCCGGCCCTCCTCGCCCGGATGCGCCTCCAGATGATCATGTCCGACGTCGGCTGGACCCTGTGGGCCGCCATCCAGGCCCGCATCTCCACCATCGACTACGACTTCACCGGCTGGGCCGAGGAACGCTGGGCGCGCGCGGCGACCGCGCTCGATGGTCCGGACTACGAGAATTGGCTTCAGACCGTCCACGAGACCCTGATCGGTCGGGCGGGCGGATCGTCAGGTACGTCTCGCCTACACTCCGCTGAGTGGCCGGGCGTGTCGCCTCGCGCCGACAGGGGGAGTCCTCGATAGACGTGCTGCGTCATCGCCTCGCTGTTCGCGCTCGGTCCGCGCGCCGCGATCCTGCTGTGGTGGCTCGTCGAGCCGGTCCGCTGGGGTGCGACGTTCGATACGTTCCTGTGGCCGTTCGTCGGATTCCTGATCCTGCCCTGGACGACGCTCATGTACGTCCTGGTCTACCCGGCTGGGATCACCGGCTTCGACTTCGTGTGGCTAGCGATCGCGGTCGCGATGGACGTCTTCAGCTGGGCTGGCGGCGGGTACACCAACCGCGATCGACTGCCGACGTCTGCGGCCTGATCCACCCGCGGGTCAGGCAGGTCGTCTCGATCGATGAGACTCACCGTCCTTGGTGGCGCCGGCGGGTTTCCGCCGGCATCGGGCGCCTGTAGCGGCTACCTCATCGAGCACGACGCGTTCCGCCTGCTGGTCGATCCGGGGTATGCGATCGTCCCGCGCCTCCTCGAGATCGTGCCCGCCGACGCGATCGACGCCGTGCTCGTCAGCCACGGCCACCCGGACCACGTCGCCGACCTGAACCCATTGCTCCGTGCTCGCTTGATGGGGGAGGATGAGGCACCGCAGCTGCCGGCATACGCCCTTCCGGATGCCCTGGCACCGGTGCTGGCGCTCGACCAGATCACGGCCCTGAAGGGCGTCTGTGACCTCCACGTGTTCGAGGCCGGCGACTCTTCCCGATCGGCCCGTTCGCGATCGAGTCGCGACTCCTCCCGCACTCCATACCGAACGCCGGAGTCCGGATCTCGGCCGGCGGCACGTCGATCACCTACACGGGCGATGCAGGGCCGACCGACGACCTCGTCGAGCTTGCCACCGGCACCGATCTCCTCCTCGCCGAGGCGACCTACGCCGAGGACGTGCCATCGGGGAACGCGGGGTCCTGAACAGCGCCCTCGAAGTCGGCCGACAGGCCCGTCGTGCCGGGGCCGCGCGACTCGATGCTCACGCATCTCCTGCCCGGGACCGATCCTAGGCGTCCCGAGCAGCCGCGAGACGCTCCTTCGACGACTCGTTGGCAGTGGCGACGCCCGGGACGGTGGTCGAGCTCAGCCGCGCATCCGGTCGCCGGGGGGGTCGACCGTGACATCGGGGCCGACGACCGCGCCGACGCGTCGATCGAGACGTCGATCTCGAACGCAGAGCCCTCGAAGCGTCGACGCCGGCAGGTACGCGTAGCCGATCGTGCGTTGATGGTCGGCCCGTAGGCGACGCTGCGGAGGCGGCTGACGACGTCGCCATCGAGGCGGACGGCCTCGCCGCCATAGATCGGTTCGTAGTCGGCGGCACCGATGATCAGCGTTCGGAGGCGACGAGCGGGCTCAGCGGCATGGGCTTCGACGAGTGCGTCCCGCCCGGTGAAGAGGCCCTTGGCCAGCCGGACGAAGGTGCCCATCCCGGCGTCGAACGGCGTGTCCTGCATCGTCAGGTCGGTGCCGTAATAGCGGTAGCCCTTTTCCATGCGGAGGGATTCGATGGCGCGATAGCCGATCGGGGCTGCGCCGGCGGCGAGGAGCCGATCCCAGACGCTGACGGCCCAGTCGACCGGCATCGACAGCTCCCAGCCGAGCTCGCCCGCATAGCTGATGCGCGCCGCATGGACGAGCGCCGGACCGACGTGGACGGAGCCTGCACGGCGCATCGGGATGGCGTCGTTGCCGACCTCGGCGGCGGACGCACCCGCGGCGACCACGACGTCACGCGCCAGCGGCCCCCATAGCCCGATCGTGGTCAGGTCGGCGCTGACGTCTCGGATCGTACGGCACCGTCGACGTCGACGGCGTGTGACCGAAGCCAGGCCATCTCGGAGGCGAGGTAGCCGGCGCCGGTCACGACGCGGAACCGGTCGTCGGCCAGCCGCGTGACGGTCACGTCGGCGACCATCCCGCCACGCTCGTCGCACCACTGCGTGTAGACGACGCTGCCCACCGGCCGGTCGACGTCATTCGCGCTGACCCGCTGGAGGAGCCCGAGCGCGCCCGGTCCCTCGACCGCGATCTTGCCGAACGACGAGAGGTCGACGATGCCGGCTCGCTCGCGGACGGCACGCGCCTCGGCCATCACCCGCTCGAACCAGGGCGGGCGCGTCCAGCCATAGCCCGCCTGGTCGCGGCCGGCGCGCCGCCAGCCGGCGGCTGGATCGTGATAGTCGACCCGCTCCCAGCCGGCCTTCGTGCCGAACACCGCGCCAGCCTCCTGCGCCCGGCCATAGAGCGCGGACAGCCGCCGGGGCCGGCCGGCCAAGTCCGCGTCGAACGGGTAGCGGAGGCGGTAGTAGTCGGAATAGGTCTCCCTCGCCAGCCCGGCCGCGAACCCCGGGTCGCGGTACGTTTCGCTGAATTGCCACGCCCGGTATGGCCCGATGTCCACGCCCGGGTCGCCGGTCGTGATCCAGCCGGCCATCGCGCGACCGATCCCTCCCCCACCCCCGAACCCGTTGAGCGACAGGCCGGCCGCCACCCAGAGCCCGCGAACACCGGGGAGTGGCCCGAGGAGCGGGTTCGCGTCGGGCGTCATGGCGTCGGGGTGGCAGACCAGCCGGATCGCCTCCGCGTCGGCGAGGAACGGGAAGCGTCGGATCGCCCCGGCCATCAGCGGCGCGAACCGGTCCCAATCGGGCGGCAAGGACTGCGCTGCGTGCTCCCAGGGCACGCCGTCCTCCCACCGCGACCGCGGGTCGAGCTCGTACCCACCGAACACCATCCCGCCGTGCTCGCTCTTGCCGTAGACGAGGTTGTCCGGGTCGCGGAAGCAGGGCATCTCGCGCGGCAGCTCGGAGCCGGGAACGGCCTTCAACGCGATGTGCTGATGGTCCACCGGCGTCGAGGGGATGAACCCGCCGACCATCGCCGCGACCTGCGGTGCCCACATCCCGGCGGCGTTGACGACGATCGCGGTGGTGATCGGGCCGGCGTCGGTCAGCACGGCCGCGATCTCGCGCCGGGCCGATAGCTCGAACCCCGTCACCCGCACGCCGGTCCGGATCCGAACGCCCAGTGCGCGCGCCGCGTCGGCCACTGCGTGCGTCGCGCCGTGCGGGTCGAGGTGGCCGTCACCGGCCAGATGGACCGCCCCGTACAGCGAGTCGGATGAGATGGCGGGCATCAGGGCGCGGGCCTCGGCGGCCCCGATGACCTCGGCGTCGAGCCCGATCCCGCGTGCCCGGCTGGCCGTCCGCTCGAGCTCGAGCAGCTGTTCATGACTCGACGCAAGGCGGAGGCTGCCGACGGTCTCAAAGGCGCCGAGCGAGCGGTACAGCTCGATGCTGTAGCGGCGGAAGGCCATCATGGTCGACGACGGGTTGAACGCGGTGACCAGCCCCGCTGCCTGGCACGTGGAGCCGGCCGTCAGCTGAGCCTTCTCGACGAGCAGGACGTCGGTCCAGCCGGCCAGCGCGAGGTGGTAGGCAACGCTGCAGCCGGTGATCCCGCCGCCGATCACGACGACCCGCGCTTGCTCCCCACTCATCGAGCGAACGATATCAGTGGCAGGGTGCCGTCCCGCTGTCGCCGAGCTCACCTGTCGTCGGCACGAAGGTCCACTGGTAGGACGCCTGGTGGAGGACCAGCTCGATGACCCCGTGGGTCGTCGCGACGCGGAGCTCGCTGTTGGCGCGGGTGGTCGGGAACGTGCGCAAGGCCGCTCCGCCCGTCCCGACCACGAACTCGCGGATCCCGCGGACGCGGTCCTCGCGGCCGCTCGGGTCCTGCGGGGCGAACCGCTCGTAATCGTGATCATGGCCGTTGATGACAACATCGGCGCCGGCGTCATAGAGCGTCTGCCAGAACGGCGCCACGTCCGTGTCGTTGCCGTGCTCGCCGGAGCTGAACCGTGGGTGGTGCCAGATCGCCAGCGTGCACCGGGCCGTCGAGGCCGCCAGGTCGGTGCTCAGCCAGCGTCCCTGCGCAGAACCGGGCCCACAGCCGCCGACGAACCCGCAGTCGGAATCGAGCACGACGATGTGCCACGACCCGAGATCGTACGAATACCAGCTCGCGCCCTCGGGAGCCGCCGCCGTCCCGAAGTAGCCGAGATAGCCGGCGAGATCCTTGGTCTGCCAGTCGTGATTGCCGGCGGCCGGACGGGTCCGATCCTTGAACGCGCCCCACGTCGGGTCGTAGCAGTTCCGGAAGTCGTCCGGGGAGCCGTTCTCGTAGGCGTTGTCACCGGCCGTGAAGACGGCAGCGACGGGGACGTTCTCGATCAGCTTGGCGGTGGCCGTGTCGTCATCGAGCCCGCAGTCGGCGATGTCGCCGGCCCCGATGAGGATCGGATCAGCCGAAACACCCGCGCTCGGCGAGGCTGCCCGCGAGGGTGACGGTGAGCCGTCGACGGAGGATGCGCCCGCGGAAGCGCCGGGCGATGGCGAGATCGAGACGGACGGCGTCGACGTGGCTGTCGCGACGGGCGTGGCCACGCTCGTCGGGCCGGGACTCGAGGTCGTGGTCGCCGTGCCGCCCTCGCGGGACTGGAGGACGAGTGTCGCGAACCCGAACAGCAGGATCAGCGTCGCGGCGAACGCGACAGCGCCCACCGCGACAGTACGGGCAAGGCCCGAAGACGACCCCGACGGTTCGGTCATCGCGGAAGCGTACCCGTCAGGCTCGGGCGACCTCGTCCAGCGCGCGCTCGAACCGCGACCCGGCCGCATTCGCCAGCAAGCGGTCGAAGCCGGCCGTCGCGTAGGCGACGAAGTCGACATCGAGGGTGCTGACGCCCTGCTGGAGGACACCCCACATCGCCTCGCGGAAGTCCGAGACGACGCGCATCAAGGTCAGCCGTGCGAGTCGATCCGGGCGCACATCGCCGTCGTACGCCGCGAGGAGGATCTCGTCCTCGGCCGGCGTGAGCTCGTGGTTGATGCTGAAGTTGCCGAGATCGAAGAACGGATCGCCCATCCCCGCGTACTCCCAGTCGATGATCCGGATGCGGGTCCCGTCGTCGATGAAGTTCGCGTTGAGCAGGTCGTTGTGGCACGGCCGCAGCTCGATCGGGTTCGACAGCAGCGCCATCTCGATCCGGCGGCCGACCGCCGACGCCTGGTCATACGCGAGTGGGATGACGACGCCGCGGGCGAGCGCGAAGGCCCGGTACGCCTCGACGATGCGGAGCGGCACGAACAGTCCCGGGATCGCCGGACCGTCGTGGATGCGCCGGAGCGAATCGGCGACACGCCGCAGCGTCGCGGGATGATGGACGGCCTCGTCGCTGACCGGCGATCCGACGATGAACCGCGTGACGAGGTAGCCCTCGGGCCGGATGAACGCGGTCACCTCCGGCCCGACGCCGACGCCCGCCGCCGCGACCGTCGCCGCGTGCTCCACCTCCCGGGAGATGCCCAGCAAATGCGTGTCGTTGCCGGCCAGCCGGATGACCCAGCAGTCATCCGTGCCGGCAGCGTCGACCCGGAAGTTCCTGTTCGTGATCCCACCCGACAGGGCGGTCAGTGTCAGCCGGCGTCCGGCGATCTCCGGAACCGTCTGCATGGCCCGGACGAGATCGTCGTACAGCGGGCCACGCAGGATCTGGTCATCGGTCACTAGCCGATGACGGCCTCGCCGGTCACAGCGTCGGCCTCGAGCTTCTCGCGAGCGATCCGGCCGCGCTCCGCCAGGAAGTAATACGCGATGCCGACCACCAGGACGACACCCATGATCAGCTCGAAGATCGGGATCGGTGGCAACGACACGTTGATACCGAGGACCTGGGTCGAAGCGAGGATCGGGTTCGACAGGTCACGGAGTCCGACCGCGGTCCCGTCGGGCAACGGATACGACGCAGTGCCGAGCGAGCCGAACGTCTCGGTCTGCCACAGGGCGAAGTTGATGATCATCAGCCCGCCCCAGATGAGGGCCAGGATGTTGATGATCGTGCCCCAGCTGCCGAGGCTGAAATAGGCGCCCTTGTGCGGCCAGCCACGGCGTCGTGCCACGAGGACGCCGAGATTGCACAGGAAATAGCTGGTGTAGATCATGCCGGTCGCGGCAACGGCGAGGACCGCTGCCGAACCTCGTCAGGAGGAACGGTATCGCGGCGAGGATACCGACCGCGACCGCGGCATTGGCCGGGGTATGGAAGCGACTGCTGACATGGCCCCAGACGCCGCCGAGCGGCAGGCGGTTGTCACGTCCCATCGAGAACATCAGGCGCGTCGTCGCGCCCTGGATCGCCATCGTGCAGACGTAGACCGCGGCGAGGATCACGACGAGGTAGACCTTGCCGAGGTCGCCCATGTTGGCGTTGATCGTATCGCCGATCGGGTTTGCTCCGCCGACGCCCCAGGCGAACTGCTGCGCGCTGAGGATCTGGGCCGGGACGTCCTTGAACGACAGGATGATCGCCAGCAGGAAGAGAGCACCAGTCGCGCCTGCCAGCCAGATGGCGGACAGGACGCCACGCGGCGCCTGACGGCTTGCGTCGAGCGTCTCCTCACCGAAGGTGCCGGCGGTATCGAAGCCGTAGACCACGAACAGGCTCATGAACATGCCGACCAGGAAGATGCTCGGGAAGCCACCGGTCGACGTGACGTTTGGCGCCGTGTCCGTGAGGACCGACAGCGGCTGATGGTTGAAGAAGATCAGCAGGATCAGGGCGAAGACGACGAGCCCGAGGATCTCCGCGCCCACTCCCAGGTTGTTGATGATGGACAGCGCCCGGACGCCGAATGCGTTGATGCATGTCGTCGTGACGAGCGTGATGAGCGCAAGCAGGACACCCATGTTGAAAGCCGGGATGACGGACGCCGACGTCAGATCCACGCCGGT
>CAVZTK010000023.1:0-9926 GCA_963778155.1 uncultured Chloroflexia bacterium | reverse complement strand
CGACCGCGCGACGTGGCTCGAGGTCCCGGTCTCGCCGGTGACCTCACGGACGATGCCGACGAACCCATCGAACGTCAAGTTGTCGGGTCCACCAACATTCGATCGTGCCGTCGGTACCGATCTGCAACGGCACGCGGACCTGCCGCGCGACGTCCCGGCCGAAACGAAGTTCATCGAGTTGCGTCCCCGACCGAGGATGCGAGTCCGCCCGGTGATCACGAGCGGCCTGCCGACGATCTGAGCCATCTTGCTGATAGGCGGTCGGTCGGATTCATGCTCCACGCCAGGCCCGACGACTTCCACCACCTCGACGATTGGCTTCATCCAGAGGTCTCGATCGGATGGTCGACGCCGCTTGCCGATCCACAACAGGACGAACCGCTGACGCCGGCCGCGTAGAGCCGCATCAATCAGGTTCGCGTTGCCGTCGCGATCATCGCCCGGACTTCGACCACACCCGGCGACCGAAGCCCTCGTCACGGACACGACCGTCGACACGCCGCTAACCGCCCGCGCGACGGCCGCCTTGTCGCGGACGTCGACGAGACGACCTCGACCGAGCGCGGCCAGTCCGTTACCGGGCCGCGCGCCGCGGGTGAGGACGCGGACGGCCTCTCCCCGCTCGAGAGCAACGCGAAGCAGGGATCGTCCGGGGTTCCGTGCCGCCGGCCACGAGGATCATCGCCGCACCGCCATCGGGTCGTGCCGGCTGCGCTGTCGTGCCTGTCGTGCCTGATATGCCGGTCCCCGTCGACGATGCGTCGACGGCCTCGGCCGGCCCAGCGCCACCCTCTTCGACCGGCTCCATGTAGAACCGGACCAGGCGACCCGATCCCGGTCAGCCGCTGGATCGTGACACCGCCGTATCCGATGTCGACTGCCGTCGCGTCTCGTGCCACGCCATCCGACTGGACCAGACCGTGTCGCCGTCGACGACCGCGGTCGACAAGCTCGGCGTGGAGGTCGGGCACGCCCGCGAATATCTGCTCCCAGTTCCGCGCACCTGGTCGGCACCCTGGAAGGTACGCTGCGGATGCGCCGGCGTCTCACTCGTGACGGCCGGTTCGAACACCGCCACCAGGGCCTCCAGATCGTGCTCGTTCGTCGCGTCGCGGATCCGCTCGATGACCGCCATGGCTGGGTTGCTGCTGCCTGGACGTCCATGCGTCTCCTCCGATCACGTATCGCCATACTGAACGTATGGTGGATATACTGCGAGTCTGATGAACCAGTCGGTCAATGTCAAGCGGTCGTACTGAATCGCCGTTGCGCAAGGCGCAGGCGGCGGCGACCCGGCGGGCTGTGATCGACGCCGCGGCGGCGCTGTTCATCGAACGCGGGTATGTGGCGACATCGATCGATGCGATCGCCGAGACGGCGGGAGTCAGTCGCCCCACCGTGACGTCGATCGGCGGCAAGAAGGACTTGCTCAAGACCGCGTACGACGTGGCCCTCGTCGGCGACGACGAACCTGTCCCCTTCCCGCTCCGGCCGGCCTCGCTCGCGGTGCGGGCGGAACCCGATCCGATCCGCTTCGTGGTCGGCTACTCCGGCCTGGTGACGGACATCAATCGCCGTCTGGCGCCCATCTACGAAGCCGTCCGTGGAGCCGCCTCGGCCGATCCCGAGGTCCGCGAGGTGTTCGAGACGATCGGCCGCGAGCGCCGGATCGGGGCCGGCCGCGTCGTCGACGACCTCGTCGGCAAGGGTGGCCGGTTGCGCGAAGGGCTCGACCCCGAGGCGGCCGCCGACATCCTGTGGGTCCTGATCGACGCCGGCCTGTTCCACCTCCTGGTCTACCGGCGAGGCTGGTCGCCGGAACGGTTCGACGCCTGGCTGGCGGATTCGATCCAGCGTCAGCTGCTCGCCTGACGGTGACGACAGCCGGGCCTACGATCGAGCAGGTCATCGCGGCCATCCCCGACTGGGCCGGACGATCCGTCACGGCGGAGCGGATCCAGGCCGGTCTGACGAACTCGAACTGGCGGGTGGTCGTCGCCGGGACGCCGTTCTTCGTGCGGATCCCCGGAGCGGATACGGAGCTGCTCGCGGTGGACCGCGGAAACGAGATCTTCAACACGGTCGCCGCGGCCGCGGCCGGTGTCGCGCCGCGGGTCGTCCAGACGGTGCCCGAGTGGGACGTCTTCGCCCTCGAGTGGCTCGACGCGCGGACGATGTCGAACGAGACGTTGCACACGGCCGGGATGCCGACCCGCATCGCGGCGGCCCTCCGACGAGCTCCACGCAGGGCCGCGCTTCCGCGACGACTTCGACATGTTCCGACGTCGCGGAACGCTACCTCGCCCTCGTCGACGAGCGCGCGATCGCGATACCGACGGGCTACCGCGAGCATCTCGGGCAGCTCCCACGGATCGAAGCCGCGCTGGCCGTCCATCCGCCGGCGACCGTCCCGTGCCACAACGACCTGCTGGCCGAGAACTACCTCGACGACGGCACGCGGCTGTGGCTGGTCGACTGGGAGTACAGCGGCAACAACGACCCCGCGTTCGAGCTCGGCAACACCGCCCAGGAGCTCGGCTATGACGAAGCCCAGGTCGCGGAGCTCTGTGCCGACTACTACGGAGAAGCCTCCCCTGCCCGGCTTGCCCGGATGCACCTCCAGATGATCATGTCGGACGTCGGCTGGACCCTGTGGGCCGCCATCCAGGCCGGCATCTCCACCATCGACTACGACTTCACCGGCTGGGCCGAGGAACGCTGGGCGCGGACAACCGCGGTGCTCGATGGACCGGACTATGAGTCGTGGCTGGGGGCTGTCCAGGAGACATGAGCGCGGCTCTGACGAAGCCGCCACCCGTTACCTTTCATCAGGCCACGACACAGATATGCTGAATCCCATACGCAGGTCCGGCCCAGGGACATCATCCGACCATGAAGCTACGCTCCAACCGCGTCGGGCGTCTCGCCAGTTTCACGCTGTCTCTATCCGGGTATCTGGTCGCCGTGGGCATCCTTGCCTGGGGGTTCAGCACCGGCCATTTCTCGGTCCCGAGTGGAGACGCTCTCATCTGGGACCGGGTCGGCGACGACCTTCGCGCAGGACGGGACGTCTACGCATTTCAGCCGGTTCTCACCGACTCCTTCTTGTATGCACCCCCCTGGGCGGTCATCTTCGCCGCGTTGTCGTGGCTCCCCGTCGTTGCGTCCTACCTGGGCATCGTCGTCCTGGAGGTCGCCGCCCTACGGTATCTGGCCGGCTCGTGGATCCGCGTCGGCTGGTTTTGCTGGTGGCCGTTCGTTGCCTTCGAGCTTCCGTCGGGTAACTTCAATCTGATCGTTGCCGCGGCGATCGTGTTTGCCATCAGAGGCGAACCCCGATACGCCGTGCTCATGGCACTCGCGAAGGTGGCACCAGCGCTTGCGATCCGGCCCCGAGATTGGCGCAATGCGCTCCTGGCGTTGACGGTCGCCTGCCTCGCGACGCTGCCCTGGTTGTGGCTGTGGCCGGATTGGGCCCACCAGATCGTCAGCGCCCTCAACGGACCGACCATCGGACCGCAGATCCCGATCGGTCTACCGGTGCGACTCGTCGCCGCTGTCGCGCTGCTGTTCGCCCGCAGACCATGGACGACGGCCCTGGCCGCAGTCATCGCAACGCCCGCCTTCTACTTCGGATCCCTCGTCCTGCTCCTCGCACCGATCGCCATCGTTCTTGGCCCAGCCGCACCCGCCGACGATGCGCCGACCGAACGCCCCAACCATTCGACGGCCATCCTCGGGCGAGCGCGTCTGACACTTCGTCGCGGGGACCACCCATGACGTGCGTAGCCGAGGCGCGGCGCACGACAAAACGCCAGAGTGCGCGCGCGGTCCGTTTACACTCCGCTGAGTGGCCGGGCGTGTCGCCTCGCGCCGACAGGGGGAGTCTTCGATAGATGTGCTGCGTCATCGCCTCGCTGTTCGCGCTCGGTCCGCGCGCCGCGATCCTGTTCTGGTGGCTTCTGGAGCCGGTCCGCTGGGGTGCGACGTTCGACACCTTCCTGTGGCCGTTCGTCGGGTTCCTGATCCTGCCCTGGACGACCCTGATGTACGTCCTCGTCTATCCGGCCGGCATCACGGGGTTCGACTTCGTGTGGCTGGCGATCGCCGTCGCGATGGACGTCTTCAGCTGGGCCGGCGGCGGGTACACCAACCGCGATCGGCTGCCCACGTCAGCTGCCTGATCGGCTCCTCTCGCCGGCGGGTCTAGCCGCGCATGCGTTCGCCTGTGGGATCGACGGTGACGTCGGGGCCCACGACGGCGCCCACGCGCCGGTCGAACACGTCGATCTCGAGGGCGGCGCCGTCGGGCGTCGATCCGGGTAGGTACGCGTAGCCGAGCGTCCGCTCGATCGTCGGCCCGTAGGCGACGCTGCGGAGCCGGCTGACGACCTCGCCATCGAGCCGGACGGCCTCACCGCCGTAGATCGGTTCGTAGTCCGCGGCGCCGATGACGAGGGTCCGGAGGCGGCGAGCGGGCTCGACCGCGTGGGCTTCGATGAGCGCGTCGCGCCCGAGGAAGGCACCCTTTGCCAGCCGGACGAAGGCGCCCATGCCAGCATCGAACGGCGTGTCCTGCATCGTGAGGTCGGTGCCGTAGTAGCGGTAGCCCTTCTCCATGCGGAGGGATTCGATGGCGCGATAGCCGATCGGGGCTGCGCCGCCGGCGAGGAGCCGATCCCAGACGCTGACGGCCCAATCGACCGGCATCGACAGCTCCCAGCCGAGCTCGCCGGCGTAGCTGATGCGGGCGGCGTGGACGGGCGCCGGGCCGACGTGGATGCCGCCCGCGCGGCGCATCGGGATGGCGTCGTTGCCCACCTCGGCGGGCGGAGCGCCGGCGGCGACCACGACGTCCCGTGCCTGCGGCCCCCACAGCCCGATCGTCGTCAGGTCGGCGCTGACGTCTCGGATCGTGATGGCGCCGTCGTCATCCTCGGTGTGCGACCAAAGCCAGGCCATCTCGGACGCGAGGTAGCCGGCGCCGGTCACGACGCGGAACCGGTCGCCAGCCAGCCGCGTGACGGTCACGTCGGCGACCATCCCGCCACGCTCGTCGCACCACTGCGTGTAGACGACGCTGCCGACCGGTCGGTCGACGTCGTTGGCGCTGACCCGCTGCAGGAGCCCGAGCGCCCCCGGCCCCTCGACGGCGATCTTGCCGAACGACGAAAGGTCGACGATCCCGGCATGCTCGCGGACGGCCTGGGCCTCGGCCATGACCCGCTCGAACCAGGGCGGGCGGGTCCAGCCATAGCCCGCCTGGTCGCGACCGGCCCGGCGCCAGCCACCGGCCGGGTCGTGGTAGTCGGCGCGTTCCCAGCCGGCCTTGGTGCCGAACACCGCGCCCGCCTCCTGCGCCCGGCCATGAAGCGCGGACAACCGCCGGGGCCGCCCTGCCAGGTCCGCGTCATACGGGTAACGCAGCCGGTAGTAGTCGGAGTAGGTCTCGCGACCGAGCCCGGCCGCGAACCCGGGATCTCGGTATGTGTCGCTGAAACGCCACGCGCGGTACGGCCCGATATCCACGCCCGGGTCGCCGGTCGTGATCCAGCCGGCCATCGCGCGACCGATGCCTCCCCCACCCCCGAACCCGTTGAGCGACAGGCCGGCCGCCACCCAGAACCCGCGAACCCCGGGGAGTGGCCCCAGCAGCGGGTTCGCGTCGGGCGTCATGGCGTCGGGGTGGCAGACCAGCCTGATCGCCTCCGCGTCGGCAAGGAACGGGAAGCGGCGGATCGCCCCGGCCATCAGCGGCGCGAACCGATCCCAATCGGGCGGCATGGACTGGGCGGCGTGGTCCCATGGCACGCCGTCCTCCCAGCGCGAGCGCGGGTCGAGCTCGTAGCCGCCGAACACCATCCCACCGTGCTCGCTCTTTCCGTACACGAGGTTGTCTGGGTCGCGGAAGCACGGCATGTCGCGCGGCAGCTCGGAACCAGGGACTGCCTTGAGCGCGATGTGCTGGTGGTCCACCGGGGTCGACGGGATGAAGCCGCCGACCATCGCTGCCACCTGCGGTGCCCACATCCCGGCGGCATTGACGACGATCTCGGTGGCGATCGGGCCGGCGTCGGTCAGCACGGCCGTGATCTCGCGGCTGGCCGACAGCTCGAACCCTGTCACGCGCACGCCAGTCCGGATTCGAACGCCCAGTGCGCGCGCCGCGTCGGCCAGCGCGTGCGTCGCGCCGTGCGGGTCGAGGTGGCCGTCACCGGCCAGATGGACCGCCCCGTACAGCGAGTCGGACGAGATGGCGGGCATCAGGACGCGGGCCTCGGCGGCCCCGATGACCTCGGCGTCGAGCCCGATCCCGCGTGCCCGGCTGGCGGTCCGCTCGAGTTCAAGGAGCTGTTCGTGGCTCGACGCCAGGCGAAGACTGCCGACCGTCTCGAACGCGCCGAGCGAGCGGTATAGCTCGATGCTGTAGCGGCGGAAGGCCATCATGGTCGACGATGGATTGAAGGCGGTGACGAGCCCCGCCGCCTGGCAGGTGGAGCCGGCCGTCAGCTGGGCCTTCTCGACAAGCAGGACGTCGGTCCAACCGGCCAGCGCGAGGTGGTAGGCCAGGCTGCAGCCGGTGATCCCGCCACCGATCACGACGACCCGCGCCTGCTCCCCACTCATCGAGCGAACGATATCAGTGGCAGGGTGCCGTCCCGCTGTCCCCGAGCTCGCCCGTCGTCGGCACGAAGGTCCACTGATAGGACGCCTGGTGGAGCACAAGCTCGATGACCCCGTGGGTGGTCGCGACGCGCAGCTCGCTGTTGGCACGCGTCGTCGGGAACGTGCGCAGGGCCGCTCCGCCCGTCCCGACCACGAACTCACGGATCCCTCGGGCCCGGTCCTCCCGGCCGCTCGGATCCTGCGGGGCGAATTGCTCGTAGTCGTGGTCGTGGCCGTTGATCACGACGTCGGCGTCGGCGTCGTAGAGCGTCGTCCAGAACGGCGCCACGTCCGTGTCGTTGCCGTGCTCGCCGGAGCTGAACCGCGGGTGGTGCCAGATCGCGAGGGTGCATCGGGCCGTCGACGTCGCGAGGTCCGCGCTCAGCCAGCGGCCCTGCGCCGACCCCGCCCCACAGCCGCTGACCGGGCCACAATCGGAATCAAGGACGACGATGTGCCACGTCCCGAGGTCGTACGAGTACCAGCTCGGGCCGTCTGGCGCGGCGGCAGTCGCGAAGTAGCCGAGGTAGCCGGCGAGATCCTTCGTCTGCCAGTCGTGGTTGCCGGCGGCCGGTCGCGTCCGATCCTTGAACACGCCCCACGTCGGGTCATAGCAGTTCCGGTAGTCGTCCGCGGAGCCGTTCTCGTAGGCGTTGTCGCCGGCGGTGAAGACGGCCGCCGTGGGGATGCCCTCGATGAGCCTCGCCGTGGCGCTGTCGTCGTCGAGCGTACAGTCGGCGATGTCGCCGGCTCCGACGAGGATCGGATCTGTCGAGGCGCTCGGGCCCGGCAGGCCTCGACTCGAGGACGGCGTGCCGCCCGAAGCTTCGACCGAAGGTGTCGCGGATGCCGTCGGCGTCGGGGTCAGTGCGGCCGTCGAGGGCGGCACCGATGGCGTCGACGACGCCGACACGGCCCCGCCGTCGCGGGACTGCAGCACCAGCGTCGCGAACCCGAACAGCAGGATCAGGGTCGCTGCGAACGCGACGGCGCCGACCGCGACGGTGCGGACGGGACCACCCGCGGACGACCCGGACGGATCGGTCATCGCGACAGCGTACCCGTCAGCCCCGGGCCACCTCCGTAAGCGCTCGCTCGAACCGAGGCATGCTCGCATTCGTCAGCAGGCGGTCGAAGCCGGCCGTGGCGTACGCGACGAAATCGACGTCAAGGCTGCTCACGCCCTGCTGGAGGACACCCCACATCGCCTCGCGGAAGTCCGACACGACGCGCATCAGCGTCAGTCGCGCGAGCCGGTCGGGTCGTACCTCGCTGTCGTACGCCGCCAGCAGGAGCTCGTCCTCGGAGGGTGTCAGCTCGTGGTTGATGCTGAAGTTGCCGAGATCGAAGAACGGGTCGCCCATCCCGGCGTATTCCCAGTCGATGATGCGGATGCGGGTCCCGTCATCGATGAAGTTCGCGTTGAGCAGGTCGTTGTGGCAGGGCCGCAGCTCGATCGGGTTCGACAGCAGCGCCATCTCGATCCGCCGCCCGACCGCAGAGGCCTCGTCATACGCGGTCGGGATGACGACGCCGCGGGCGAGCGCGAGCGCCCTGTACGCCTCGACGATGCGCAGCGGCACGAACAGCCCCGGGATCGCCGGGCCGTCGTGGATCCGCCGGAGCGAATCCGCGACGCGCCGTAGCGTCTCGGGACCATGCACCGCCTCGTCGCTGACCGGCGAGCCGACGATGAACCGCGTGACCAGATAGCCCTCCGGTCGGATGAAGGCAGTCACCTCGGGCCCGACTCCGACACCCGCGGCCGCGACTGTCGCGGCGTGCTCCACCTCGCGAGAGATGCCCAGCAGGTGCGTGTCGTTGCCGGCCAGGCGGATGACCCAGCGCTCATCGGTGCCGGCGGCGTCCACTCGGAAATTCCGGTTGGTGATGCCGCCGGTGAGTGCGGTCAGCGTCAGGCCCCGGCCGGCCAGCTCCGGGACCTTCTGCATCGCGCGGACGAGGTCGTCGTACAGCTCGCCGCGGAGGACGCCCTCCTCGGTCACCTCGTCCGCGCCGCTCGATCGCGTGTCGTCGCCGAGCGCGTCCTCAGCCGATCGTCGCCTCGCCGGTGGCCTGGTCGGGCGTGACCTGGACCTGGTCGAGCTTGCCGCGTTGGGCGACCAGGTAGTACACCGCCCCGACGATCAGCACCGTACCGACGGTGACCTCGAAGATCGGCCATGCCGGGAGCTGGTCCTGGACCTGGCCGTTGAACTTGATGAACGTGTTGATGAACGGGTTCGACCACGTGTTGCGCAGGTCGTTGCCGTAGACGCCGAACAGGCTCGTATCGGTCCAGATCGCGATGTTGAGGACCATCAGGCCGCCCCACACGAGGGCGAGGATGTTGATGATCGTGCCCCACGACCCGAGCTTGAACCAGGCGCCCTGGTGCGGCCAGCCCCTGGTCCGGGCAACGAGCACGCCGAGATTGCACAGGAAGTACGAGATGTAGATCATCCCGGTCGCGGCGATGGCGATGTAGATGGCAGCGCCGGCGCCGGTGATGACGAACGGGATGGCTGCCAGCAGGCCCACCGCGATCGACGCGTTGGCCGGCGTGTGGAAGGTCGAATGGACGCTGCCCCAGGCCCCGCTGAGCGGCAGGCGGCGGTCGCGTCCCATCGAGAACATCAGCCGGACGGTCGCCCCCTGGATCGCCAGGGTGCAGACGTAGACCGCGATCAGGATGACCACGAGGTAGAGCTCACCGACGGTCACCCCGCCGATGGCGAAGGTGAGATTGTCCTTGATCGTCGTCGCGATCGGGAACCCGAACGCCTGGCCCTCCGCGATCGCGGCTGCGATGTCCTTGAACGACAAGGTCACGGCCAGCAGGAAGATCGCGCCGACGATGCCGGACAGCCAGATCGACGACAGGACGCCGCGCGGCGCCTGCCGGCTGGCATCGACGGTCTCTTCGCCGAACGTCCCGGCCGTGTCGAAGCCGTAGACCACGAACAGGGCCATGAACATGCCGACCAGGAACACCGCGAAATAGTTGCCGTCAGCGAGACCCGAGGTGTACGAGGTGTCGAACAGCACGGCCGGCGACTGGTGATTGGCGAAGAACAGCAGCAGCAGCGCGAAGAACACCATCCCGATGATCTCGGCGGCCACGCCGATGTTGTTGATGATCGACAGCAACCGGACGCCGAGGATGTTGATGATCGTCGTGGTGAGCAGGACCGCGAGCCCGATGAAGGACTGCATGTCGAGGCCCCCGATCGGCGAGGGATCGCCCAGCTTGATCGAGT
>CAVZTK010000022.1:0-19613 GCA_963778155.1 uncultured Chloroflexia bacterium | reverse complement strand
GGTGTGCTTGTTGCCGGTCAGCGGACTGCGCGTCTCCATCAGGTCGAGGACCTTGTTACGACGCTGGACGATCTCGGAGTCCTGCGGCACGACAAGCTGAAGTTCGTGCACTCCTGGCCGTCGGCGACGTTCTTGTCGACGCAGAACCCTGGGCGTTGCGGACGAGGTCGTACGCGGTCGGTGACTGCGGGATCGCGGCCAGGATGGCGTCCTGCGCGAGGGTGAGCTGGTCGAGCGACTTGCCGAAGTAGCCCTTGGCCGCAGCTTTGACGCCGTAGCTCTGGTTGCCATAGAAGTTCTGGTTGAGGTACGCGGTGATGATCTGCTGCTTGCCGGTCTGGCCCGGGAAGGCCTGCGTCAGGCGGATCGACTGGACGATCTCGTGCGCCTTGCGGTCGTAGGTGGAGCCGTTGAACGCTTCGGGCGGGAGCAGGCGGGCGCGCACGAGCTGCTGGGTGATCGTCGATGCACCGCGGGGTCGTCCCGAGAGGGTGTCGAGGCCGGCCGACACGATGCCGATGGGATCGAACCCGGCGTTGACCCAGAAGTCCTTGTCCTCGATGGCGGTCGTCGCGTCGACGATCTCGCCCGGCAGCTGGTCGAAGGTGACGAGCTCGCGCTTGAGGTCGCCGAGGCGGGCCAGCTCGATCTTGCCGGTCCGGTCATAGATGATCGTCTGCTGCTCGAACGGGATGTTGGTCAGCGTGGCGACCGGGTCCGGGAGTGCTGCGGAGTAGCTGGTCGTAGGCGGCTCGCCACGACAAGCACGCCACTTGCGACGACGAGGCCCGCGGTGAGCAGGATCACCACGAGGACGACGGCGACGATCCGACCGAGCATGGTTCCCGAGCGAGCTTGCGGTCGATGTCCGAGCGCCCGACGGTGGCGCTGGCGACGCGCAAGACTGGTCTGCATGAGTGGCCGCACGATAGCATAGGGGGCGTGAACGAACGGTCGAGCGAACGGCCGCAGCCTCCCACCGGGTCGAGACGACTCGACGCGCGACCCTGTGACGAGGGCGACCGACGCGGCCACGGACCTCGGCGGGCTGCTGGCCGAGCTCGACTGGCGGGGCATCCTCCAGGAGACGACGCCCGGGCTACCGGCGCGGCTCGCGACGGGCCGGTCGATCGCCGGCTACATCGGCTTCGACCCGACCGCCGATTCGCTCCATGTCGGCCACCTGGTCCCGATCTTCGGGCTGATCCGGCTGCAGCGGTTCGGTGGCCGGCCGGTGGCCCTCGTCGGCGGCGGCACCGGGATGATCGGCGATCCGTCGGGTCGCTCGAGCGAGCGGAACCTGCTCGACCGCGACACGCTGGAGGCGAATGTCATCGCACTCCGCGGTCAGCTCGGGCGCTTCCTCGACTTCGCGCCGGGCGCGAACGGGGCGATCCTGGTCAACAACCTCGACTGGCTCGGCCAGCTGTCGCTGGTCGACTTCCTGCGCGACACAGGCAAGCACTTCACGATCCCGTACATGCTCGACAAGGACTCGGTCCAGGTCCGGCTGTCGCGCGGCCTGTCGTTCACCGAGTTCAGCTACATGCTGCTGCAGGCATACGACTTCGCCCACCTGTACCGGACGATGGGTGTCGAGCTGCAGATGGGCGGCGCCGACCAGTGGGGCAACATCACGGCGGGTCTCGAGCTCATCCGGCGGACGAGTGGTACCGGGGTGGTCGCCGACGCGAGTACTGAAGCCGAGCCCGCTCATGGGCTCGCGTACCGGCTGCTCCTGTCACCGTCCGGCTCGAAGTTCGGGAAGAGCGAGGGCGGCGAGTCGGTCTGGCTCGACCCGGCGCGCACCAGCCCGTTCGACTTCTACCAGTACTGGCGCAATCTCGACGATCGCGACGTCGGCACGTACCTGCGCTGGTTCACCGAGTTCCCACCCGAGCGGATCGAGGCGCTCGAAGACGAGACCGCGGCCTATCCCGAGGCGCGCGCGGCCCAGCTCGCCCTGGCGTACGACATCACCGCCCGGACCCACGGGACGGCGGCGGCCGAGCGCGCGGTGGCCGATTCGGCGGTGGCGTTCGCGTCCGGGCCGGTCGACGATCCGGCCGTCCTGGCGTCGCTGTACGCATCCGCCGGCGGGTTCGAGTTCGATCGCGCCTGGCTGGCCTCGGGGATCGCGATCCTGCTGGCCGAGGCCGGGCTGTTCTCCTCGCGCGGTGAGGCGCGCCGGATGATCGCGGGTGGCGGCGTGACGGTCAACGGCGAACGGGTCAACGACCCGGAGGCTCGTCCCGTGCCGATCGCCGGGGAGTGGTTCGACGTCCGGATCGGCAAACGTCGCCGCGAGATCGGGCGCGCCCGAGGGTAGCCGGGCGGGCTGCCTGGGAGCGCGTCGCGCCGGAGAGGACATCGGCCCGAGGCGATTTCGAACTGGTTCCGGTCAAGCGGAACCATCTGGGTCACCCGTCGTGTGCCGACGGGAGTGATGCTTTTGCGTATCTGGGACCGTCGGTAGCGCGCCTTCCGGCGCGGTCTTCTTCGGTGGGGCTGCGTGAGCTCTCAGCGTCGATGACGAGCGCGGAGCATCTCGATGACAGCGCCCGGTTCGAGATCGCGCTCGGCGAGCAGCACGAGGGTGTGATACAGAAGGTCCGCCGTCTCGCCTGCGAGGGCCGCACGGGTCGCGTCGCGGGCCGACCCGGTCGCCTCGGTCACGGCGTCGTCCTTGGCCGCGATCAGGACCTCGGTCGCCTCTTCGGTGACCTTTCGGCCGACGGTGTCGACGCCACCGTCGAGCAGCGCGGTCGTGTATGAGCCGCCGGGTCTGGTCGCTTTGCGGTCGGCGATCGTCGCCCAGAGCGTCTCGAGCCAGGCGAACCCCTGGGTCGAGCGTCCGGCCGCCGCGTCGTCGGGGTCGAAGCAGCTGCGCGTCCCGCGATGACAGGTCGGGCCGGCCGGATCGGCGGTGACCAGCAGCGCGTCGCCGTCGCAATCGACCGTCGAGATCGACCAGCTGCAGGACGTTGCCGCTCGTCTCGCCCTTGCGCCAGAGCCGCTCCCGCGACCGGGAGTGGAAGTGGACCTCGCCGGTCGCCATGGTGGCCGCCAGCGCCTCGGCGTCCATCCAGGCGACCATGAGCACCCGACCGTCGACGGCGTCCTGGACGACCGCCGGCACGAGCCCGTCGGGGCCGAACCGGACGTCGGGGACGACCGGGCCGCGTCGATCGTCGCCATGCGACGCTCCGGCACGAGGCGGACCGGGAGCCCGGCGGCCGCCATCGCGGCCTTGACGTCGGCGATCGAGTGGATGCGGCGATGGAAGATCGATGCCGCGAGCACCGCATCGGCGCCCCCGTCACGGATCGCGGCCACGAAGATCGGCCGGGCGGCCGGCGCCCCCCGAGGCGATGACCGGGACACCGACGCGCGAAGTGATCGCGCGCAGCAGCTCCGTGTCGAAGCCGGCGCCGGTCCCGTCGCGATCGATCGACGTGACCAGCAGCTCGCCGGCGCCGACGTCCACGGCCCGCTCCGCCCAGGCCACCGCGTCGAGCCCGGTCGCCTCGCGGCCGCCCTTGACGACGACCTCCCAGCGCGGGGCGCGGTCCGGCCCGCGTCGCTCGCGCGTCGATGGCCACGACCACCGCCTGGCGACCGAACCGGCCGGCGCAGCGCGCGACCAGCGTCGGGTCGGCGACGGCCGCCGTGTTGAGCGAGACCTTGTCGGCGCCGGCGCGCAGGACGTCGCGCATCTCGTCGACGGTCCGCACGCCGCCGCCGACGGTGAGCGGGATGAACGCCCGGCGCGCCGTCCGCTCGACGATGTCGAGGAGCGTGCGCGCGGCGTTCGGGCGCAGCCGTGATGTCGAGGAAGACGAGCTCGTCGGCGCCCTCGGCGGCGTAGCGTTCGGCGAGCTCCGGCGGGTCGCCTTCGTCGACGAGGTCGACGAAGTTGGTGCCCTTGACCACGCGGCCATCGGCGACGTCGAGGCAGGGGATCACGCGGCGGCGGAGCATCAGGCCGCTCGAACGAGATCGACGAAGTTGGCCAACAGGCGGAGGCCGTCGTCGCCGCTGCGCTCCGGGTGGAACTGGACCCCGACCAATGCGCCGCGCGCGACCGCCGACGTGAACGGGCGGCCGTGGTCGGTCGTGGCGAGGACGAGGGATCCATCGGCGGCATCCACGGCGCCCGCGTACGAGTGGACGAAGTAGAAGTCGGCGTCCGGCGCGATCCCGTCGAACAGCGGGTGGGGCGCGCGTTCGTGCGACCTGGTTCCAGCCGATGTGCGGCAGGGTCGGGGCGTCCTCGAGGCGGACCGTGCGGCCGGCGATGACCCCGAGGGTGGTCGCGCCATCCTCGTCGCTGCCGTCGAACAGGAGCTGCAGGCCGAGGCAGATCCCGAGGTACGGCCGGTCGGCGGCGATCCAGCCGCGCAGCGGGCCGATCAGGTCGTGACGTGCGAGCCGCGACATGGCCGGGCGCCGCTGCGCCGACGCCCGGGACGATGACCGCGTCCGCCCCGCGCAGGCCCTCGCCGTCACGCGCGACCTCGACCTCGGCGCCGACGCGTCCGGAGCGCCTGGTCGATGCTGACAAGGTTGCCGGCACCGTAGTCGACGACCGCGATCCGCGGGCGGGCGTCACCCGATCACTCCAGGACGCCCTTGGTCGAGGCGACGCCGTCGCGCCGCGGATCGATCTCGCAGGCGACGCGCAGCGCCCGCCCGAGCGCCTTGAACGCGGCCTCGGCCAGGTGGTGGTCGTTGCGGCCGGTGCCGGTGACGTGGAGCGTCGCACCGGCGGTTCGGGCGAACGACTCGAGCGCGTGCTCGACCAGCTGGAGCGGGAGGCCACCCGCATGCAAGCCGTGGAACGGGAGGTCGACGACGGCATACGGGCGGCCGCCGACGTCGACGACGGCCGTCGCGAGCGACTCGTCCATGGGCACCGAGCTCGACCCGAACCGCGCGATACCCGCCCGATCGCCGAGGGCCTCGGCGAACGCGGCTCCGAGAACCAGGGCGACGTCCTCGACCGTGTGGTGCTCGTCGACCTGGAGATCGCCGTCGGCGTGGATCGCCAGGTCGAACAGGCCGTGATGGGCAAGCGAGCCCAGGAGGTGGTCGTAGAAGCCGATCCCCGTGTCGATGGCGGTGTGGCCCGAGCCGTCGAGGCCGAGCGTGACGGTGATGTCGGTCTCGGCCGTGGATCGGGCGACGGTGACGCGCCGACCCTCGCGCGGCCCGATCTCGATGGATCCGAGTGGCGTCGTCATCGGACGGTCTCCTTTGCGGCGGCGATCAGGCGATCGTTCTCATCGGGGTCGCGGACGGTCAGCCGCAGGTGGTCGGCGAGCGGGTGGCCTTCCCCGAACGTGCGCGGCACCAGACCGTGCGACAGGAGCGTCTCCGCGACCGACGCCGCGCCGCTCGGCGACTCCCGAAGTCGACCAGGACGAAGTTCGTCACCGACGGACCGACCGACCAGCCGATCGCGTGGAGCGCGTCCGTCAGGCGCCCGCGCTCCCGCGCGACCCGGTCGAGGTTGGCGTCGAGGATGTCCGGATCGAGGAGAGCCTCGGTGACGAGGGTGACCGACACGGTCGAGACCGAGCCCGGCGGTCGGAATGGATTGAGCCGGGCGATGACCTCCGGCCGCGCGACCGCGAACCCGACGCGCAGCCCGGCCAGGGCGTAGGCCTTGCTCGCGGTCCGGACCACGACGAGGTTCGGGTACGTGGCGCGAAGGCCGACCAGCGAGGACCCGACGAACTCGGCATAGGCCTCGTCGAGGACCACGACAGGTGGCTCGCGCCCGGCCGCCGCGGCGTCGGCTGCCAGGTCGACCAGGAGGGCTTCGATGGCGCCGTCGGGCTCGGGCAGCGCCGTCGGATTGTTGGGGCTGCACAGCCACACGACGGCCGCTTGGTGATCCAGGACGGCAGTGGGGATGGAGGCCGGGTCGAACGCCCAGCCGGCCGCCTCGCCCAGGCGCGGGACAGCGATGACGGTCGCTCGCCGCTGCTCGGTCAGGACGCGGTACATCGCGTAGGTCGGTGTCGGGACCACGGCGGTACCGCCGGCCGGGATGAAGACCTTGGCCACGATGTCGAGGATCTCGTCCGCCCCGGCACCGACCAGGATCTCGGCCGGGCTCACGCCATAGCGCGCGGCCGCCGCGTCGACGAGTCGGCGGTAGTCGGTCGGCGGGTACTCCGACAGCGGGACCTCGAACCGGCCGGCGGCCAGCAGCTGGCCGACGAGCGCCGGTGGGGTGGGGGAGGTGTTCAGGTCGAACCGGACGATGGTGGCCTGGTCGATGCCGTAGCGCGCCGCGACCTCCTCGTCGGTCGCCTCCCAGCTGTAGGTCGCCGGGGCGTTCGGCGTCGTGAAGGTGACGGGCGTCGGGCTCATCGGGTCGGGTCCTCGAAGCGGATCTCGACGGCGTCGCGATGGGCGAGCAGCCCCTCGGTCTCGGCCAGCGCGGCGATGGTCGCACGGATCGAGGCCAGGCCCTCGCGATCGATCCGCTGGACCTGGACGAACTTGCCGTACGTCTCGACCGACAGGCCGCCCGACGCCCGGGCGAGCCCGCCGGTGGGTAGGACGTGGTTGGCGCCGGTCGCGTAGTCGCCGGCGGATTCGGGCGCCCACGGGCCGACGAACAGCGAGCCGGCGTTGCGCAGGCGGGCGACCGTCGGCTCGAGCGGCTCGACGTCGACCGACAGGTGCTCCGGGGCGTAGGCGTTGACGAAGTCGATCGCGGCGTCGAGCGTCGGTGCGAGGACGATCCGGCCGTGGTCGCGCAGCGCGATCGTCGAGGATGTCGCGGCGCGCGGCGCGCCGAGCTGGCGGGTCGACGGCCGCCTCGACCGCGTCGGCGAAGTCGGTGTCCGTGGTGACGAGGATGGCCGGCGAGTCGGGCCCGTGCTCGGCCTGGGTGATGAGATCGGCGGCGACACGGTCGGGCGTCGGCCGGCGGGGCGGCGAGGACCATCCCCTCCGACGGGCCGGCCGGCAGGTCGATCCCGACCTCGCCGGAGACCTCGATCTTGGCCGCGGTGACCCAGGCGTTGCCGGGGCCGACGATCCGGTCGACCGGCGCAAGACCGGCCTCCGGAAGTCCATAGGCGAGCGCGCCGATCGCCTGCGCGCCGCCGGCGACGACGAAGCAGTCGACGTCGAGCAGGCCGGCGGCGGCGAGCAGGACCGGGTTCGTCCGGCCGTCGCGGTCGGCCGGCGAGGCGACGACGACCCGCTCGACGCCCGCGACGCGCGCCGGGACGACGGTCATCACCAGCGACGACGGGTAGGGCGCGGATCCGCCCGGGACGTAGGCGCCGACGCTGGCGAGCGGAGTCCAGCGCCGCTCGATCTCGATGCCGGGCGCGATGGTGGTCGTGACCGACGACGGGCGCTGGGTCTCGGCGAAGCGACGGACGTGGTCGATGGCCTGGTCGAGGGCCCTGCGGATGCGTGGCTCGAGGCGGTCGACGGCGACGCGGAGGTCATCGGGATCGAGGACGAGCCGGCCGTCGGGGCGACCGCCGCCGACCCGGGCATTGGCGGCGCGGACCGCGTGTCCGCCGCGGGCACGGACGTCGGCCAGGGTCGCGCGGGCGGCCTCCCGGACGACAGGATCCGGCACCGCGCCGCGGCGGACGAGGGCGTCGTGGTCGCGGCGGGCGTCGGGATCCCCGGCCGCGACGGCGCCGAGGTCGAGCCGACGGAGGCGGAACGTCGTGGCTTGGGCGTCGGGTTCGCCGAGCGCGTCGATCTGGGCCGGTCGCGCCGCGCTCACGGGACGATCTTCTCGATCGGCAGGACGAGGATCCCCGACGCGCCCGCCGCCTTGAGCCGGGGCAGCAGTCCCCACACGTCGTCGGCGCCCACGACCGAGTGGATCGCGATCATCCCGGCATGGGCCAGCGGGATGACGGTCGGGGATTCGAGGGCAGGCAGAAGCGCTCGAGCTCGGCCAGCGTGTCCGCCGGGGCGTTCATCATCAGGTACTTGCGGCCGCGCGCGGCGATGACCGCGCTGAGCATCGTCTCGACCGCGGCGACCTCGGCGCCTCGTTCGCGGTGTGCCGCGGGGTTGGCGATCAGGATCGCCTCCGATGCGAGGACGTCACCGACCTGGCGGAGGCCGTTCATCGCCAGCGTGGAACCTGTCGACACGAGATCGACGATCCCCTCGGCGAGCCCGAGTCGGGGCGCGACCTCGACAGCGCCCGAGATCGGGATGATCTCGACCGGGATCGCGCGGTCCTCGAAGAACCGGCGCGCGGTGTTCGGGTGCGCCGTCGCGACGCGGCAGCCGGCCAGGTCCTCGAGCGTCTGGTAGCGGGTGTCGTTGGGGACCGCGGCCGCGAGACGGCAGCGGCCATAGCCGAGCGAGCGGATGCGTGGCAGCTCGGCACCGGTCTCGCTGAGGAGGTCTTCGCCCGTGATCCCGAGGTCGGCGACGCCGTCGCCGACGAACTCGATGATGTCGTTGGTGCGGACGAACAGGATGTCGAGCGCGTAGTTCTGGACCAGCGCGACGAGGCTCCGGTCGTGCTCCTCGAAGACGAGGCCGGCATCGTGGAGGAGCCTCAAGGTCGGCTCGACGAGCCGGCCCTTGTTCGGGATCGCAAGGCGAAGGCGGCGGGTCATCGCCGGCTCAACGCTCGCCGGCGACGGGGTAGGGGACCGTGCCCGCCCGGGAGGCCGTCTCGAGCTTGTCGAGCATCGCGCGGTAGCCGCCCTCGCCGTGGTTCAGCCAGGACGCGATCCGCGTGATGGTGGCCGTGCTGGCGCCGGTCTCCCGCGAGATCTCGGCGTAGTGCATCCCCGCGTCGAGCATCCGGACCACCGCCCATCGCTGCGCGATGTCGCGCAGCTCCTTCAGCGTGCACAGGTCGCGGAAGAATCGCTCGGTCTCGTCGAGCGTCTCGAGGCTGCGCATCGCGTTGAACAGAGCCTCGACGTCGTCGGTCTTCCAGTCGTCGGCCATCGTGCCGTCACCCGCTCGTCCACGCCTCGCTCCACCGTGGTAGCATATTAGCGTGCTACTACGATAGCATGATGACATGGTGGTGGCAATGGCCTTCGAGATCCTGCCCGCGATCGATCTCCACGGTGGTCACGTCGTGCGGCTGCAGCAGGGCGACTTCGCGCGCGAGACGGTCTATGCAACGGATCCCGCGACGGTCGCGGCCGGGTTCGTCGAGGCGGGAGCTCGATGGCTGCATGTGGTGGACCTCGACGGCGCACGGGCCGGCGAGCCGACCCACCGTCGCGAGATCGAGGCGATCGTCGCGGCAGTCGGGGACCGGGCAGGAGTCGAGGTCGCGGGCGGTCTCCGGGACGAGGAGTCGGTCGCAGCAGTCCTGGCAGCGGGTGCCAGGCGCGCCGTCGTCGGGACGGCTGCGCTCGCCGATCCGTCCTTTGTCGGGCGGCTGGTCCAACGCCACGGCGCCGACCAGGTGGCAGTCGCGATCGATGTCCGCGACGGCCTCGCCGTCGGCCAGGGGTGGATCCCCGGGACGGCCGGGGTCGAGGTTGCCGCGGCGATCGAACGTCTCGCAGACATGGGCGTCCCCACCTTCGAGGTGACGGCGATCGAACGCGACGGCCTGCTCGACGGCCCGGACCTGGGCATGTACGCGCGGCTTCTCGCCTCCGGCCGTGGCGCCATCATCGCGTCCGGCGGCGTCGCGACGCTCGAGGACCTTCGAGCGATCCGCGATGTGGGATGCGCCGGCGCCATCGTCGGGCGAGCTCTGTACGAGGATCGGCTCGACCTCCGTGAGGCCATCGACCTTGTTGGCCTCGACGACTGACGGCCGGCTACGGCAGCTCGACGAGACAGACGCGGGCGACGGGCTTGCCCCAGTCCGTGCACCACAGCTCCCGCCTCGCAGCCCACGCAGCCGGATGCGCTGCGGCCCACGCCGGGATGTGATCAGTCGGTTCGACCGCCCAGCGCACGCCCTGAGCGTAGAGATCGGGCGTATGTGCCTGCATCTGCGAGATCAGTAGACTCGTGATGACCGGTGCCCGCATCCCGAAGAGCGGCGCATAGCTGCCGGCGAGAGTCACACCCGGCGGCACGATCCGGTCGACCGCCGCCTGACCGTCGAGCGTCTCGCGTCCGGTCGACGCGGCCCAGCCTACTGCCGCGGCGAGGCCCGGCGCCGCCAGCAGAACGAGGACGAGTGCCACCCCGCACATGCGCAGCACCTGCGGCCGGTTCACCGTCCGTGCGGCAAGCACCGCCACACCCGCCCCGGCGATCAACGCAAGTCCGGGCAGGATCGGCACGACGTATCGGTTGGGCTGGTATGAGTTCGAAACGACGCCGAGGAGGCCGAACGCCACCCACATCAGCCCGACGATCGCGACGCGGGTCGGGCCGGCCATCGCCCGCGGCTCATCTCGCGCCGCCGACGGCTCGCCTGCGGGCCCGCCGGTTTCGGCAGGAGACGTTTCCGGGTGCCGAGCCCGCCAGACGAGATCGGTCAGGACGATGACCAGCCCGGCGACCGCTCCGACGATCAGCGGTCGGGCAAGGCGCGCGGCGCCGTCGTTCGCCCTGAGGTACAGGAGGACGTCCGCCACCCAGTCCGCGACGCTTCGAGGAAATGTTCCGGTCGGCAACAGGGCGAGCGCCCCACCCGGCACATCGGGAGCAGGCTGTGCCACGAGGATGAGCCAGGCCACACCGGCCAGCCCGACGATCCCCGCCGCGATCACCGGGAACGGTCGCAGTGTCGGCTCCCGGATGCCTCGCAAGCCGATCGCCAGCAGGATCCCGACTGCGCTCGGCAGCGCACTCACCTTGAGACCCATCGCCACTGCCAGCGCGATCCCGCAGACGACCGCCCAGCGGCGGACCGACCCGCGCTCGACCGCCACCACCGCGACCGCCGCGACCGACAGGGCCAGCGCGACGCCCGGCTCGAGCAGCGCGAGCCGACCGTAGTAGAGCGTGAGCGCCGAGAACGACGCCCCGACCGCCGCCACCATCGCACCCGCAAACCCCAGTGGCCGCCGCAGCCCGAGTAGCAGGACGATCCCCATCGCGACGGTCGCGGCCACCGAGATCAGCCGCGCCTGGACGAATCCGACCCCGAACAGGCTGAAGACGATCGCTTGGGCGACGCTGAGTGGCAGCTGGACCAGGTGGATGGCGTAGTCGTCAGTCGTCGTCCACGATCCGAACAACGCAAGGTTGCGGGCGTTGAGGGCGCGCCATCCCTCGTCGCTGAACGGCGAGTTCGAGAAGGTGACGCCGGTCGCCGGATCGTGGTCGATCGCACCCAGAAGGACCAGCGCGACCCCGACCGCCAGGACGGCGGCCGCCAGCCATCCGAGCCGCTCGCGCGCGATCAGTGTCCTGTGCCGTGCCCGCCGGTCGCTTCGAGCTGCTTGCGGTGCGACTCGATGACCTTCTCCGCGATGTGCGACGGGACGTCCTCGTAGTGATCGAGCGTCGCCGTGAACGAGCCACGGCCCTGTGCCAGCGAGCGCAACTCGGTGGCGTAGTTGAACAGCTCGGCCTGCGGGACGTGGGCGCTGATGATCTGCATGTCGCCATCGGTGTCCATGCCGAGCACCCGGCCGCGCCGGCCGTTCAGGTCGCGGTTGACCTCGCCCATGTACGCATCGGGGATCCGGATCTCGACCACCATGATCGGCTCGAGGAGGGCCGGCTTGGCCTGGTGGACGCCGTCCTTGAGGGCCATCGAGGCGGCGATCTTGAACGACAGCTCGTTCGAGTCGACCGTGTGGAACGAGCCGTCATACAGCGTCGCCCGGAAGTCGGACAGCGGGTAGCCGGCCAGGACGCCCTCCGCGGCGGCCTCGCGGATGCCCTTCTCGACACCGGGGAAGAAGCCCTTGGGCACCGATCCACCGACGATCCGCTCGGCGAACTCGACGCCGCCGTCGGGGTTCGGCTCGAGCTCGATCCAGACGTCGCCGAACATCCCGTGCCCGCCGGTCTGCTTCTTGTAGCGGCCGTGGGCCTGGGTCTTGCCCCGGATCGTCTCCTTGTACGGCACCCGCGGCGTGTGGGTCACGATGGCCGCGCCGAACTTGCGCTTGAGCCGCTCGATGATGACCGCGTTGTGCGCCTCGCCCATCGTGCGCAGGACCTGCTCGCCCGTCGCCGACCGCTCGAGCCGGACCGTCGGTTCCTCCTCGAGCATCCGGGCGAGGGCCGGTCCCATCTTGTCGAGGTCGCCCTTGCTCTGCGGCTCGATCGCGACCATCAACGACGGCTCGGGGAACGCCAGCGGCGGCAGGATAAACGGCTTCTCGCGGGCGGACAGCGTGTCGCCGGTCTCGGTCACGGCCAGCTTCGCGACCGCGCCGATCTCACCCGCCTTGAGCTCGCCGATCGGCTCCTGCTCCTTGCCATGGAGCAGCAGCAGCTGGCCGATGCGCTCGTCCTCGTCGCGACTGCCGTTCCAGACGTGGGCCTGCGAGCGGAGCGTCCCCGACAGCACGCGCAGGTAGGTGAGCCGGCCGACGAAGGGGTCGGCGGTCGTCTTGAACACGCGGACCAGCAGTGGCCCGTTCTCGTCGGCGGCGATCTCGACGGTCCCGCCGGACTTGTTCGCTGCCTTTGTCGGTGGCCTCGTCGGCCGGGGAGGGGAGATAGCGGACGATCGCGTCGAGCAGGCCGCGCAAGCCGATGCCCTTGACGGCGCTGCCGACGAGCACGGGGGCCAGGATCGACTCCTTGACGCCCTTGCGCAGGCACGCCTCGAGCTCCGGGTCGGAGATCTCCTCGCCCTCGAGGTACTTGGTCAGGACGTCGTCGTCGGCCTCGGCGGCCGCCTCGAGCAGCTGGTCTCGGCGGCGGGACACCTCGGCCTCCATGCCGGCTGGGATCGGGACCTCGACTTCGGTCGTGCCGTCCCAGGTCCAGGCCTTGCGATGGACGAGGTCGACGTAGCCCTCGAACGACTCGGCGGCACCGATGGCCAGCTGGAGCGGCGCGATCTTGTTGCCGAAGGTCGCCCGGAGCGCGTCGAGGGCCGCCGTCGGGTCGCCGTTCTCGCGCTCGCTCTTGTTGATGAAGAAGCAGGCGGCGGTGTTGGTCTCGCGCGCGATCGCGACGGCGTGCTCGAGGCCGGCCTCGACCCGGTCGGACGCGTCGAGCACGAAGATCGCGCCGTCGGCCGCCGCGAAGCCCTCGACGACGTCGGCGAAGAAGTCCGGATAGCCGGGCGTGTCGACGAGCGAGATGCGCGTCCCGTCGGCCTCGAACGTCCCGACCGCGAGGCTCAGCGACTCGTGCCGCTTCTGCTCCTCGGGCTCGAAATCGAGATGAGCCGTCCCGTCGTCGACGCGCCCCAGGCGCGGGATCGCACCGGCCCGGTGCAGCAGCTGTTCCGCGAGCGTCGTCTTGCCGGCGCCAGCGTGGCCGGCCAGAACGACGCTCCGAAGGTGGGGGAGGTCGACGCTCTTCATCGTCATCGGTTCGTCGGTCCTTCTTCAGCGGGGGCCAGAGGGGACGTCCGGGTGGAGCGCGGGTCCGGTCATCATAGTCGGCTATACTCCGGCCCGCGATGTCAGGTCATTCCAAATGGTCCACGATCAAGCGCGCCAAGGGCATCACCGACGCCAAGCGCGGAGCACTGTTCACCAAGGTCGCCCGCGAGATCAGCGTGGCGGCGCGCCAGGGTGGCGGTGACCCCGACGCCAACTACCGGCTCCGTCTGGCGATCGAGAAGGCGCGCTCGGTCAACATGCCCGCCGACAACATCAAGCGGACGATCGACAAGGCGACCGGCGGCGGCGAGGCCGAGCAGTACGAGGAGATCGTCTACGAGGGCTATGGCCCGGGTGGCGTAGCGGTCCTCGTCGAGGCGCAGACCGATAATCGCAATCGGACCGCGGCGGAGGTCCGCTCGATGTTCACCAAGAGCGGGGGCCAGCTGGCCGGCTCCGGCGCGGTCGCCTGGCAGTTCGAGCCGCGCGGCCTGATCGCCGTGCCGCGGAACGGGGTGGACGCCGACGAGGTCGCGCTGACCGCCATCGACGCCGGTGCCGAGGACGTCGACACCGACGGCGACGAGACCATCGATATCTACACCTCGCCGGCCGATCTCGAGGCGATCCGCCAGGCGCTCGAGGCGGCCGGCGTCACGGTCGAGTCCGCCGAGTCGACGATGGTCGCCAAGCAGACGGTCGAGCTCGATTCGTCGAAGGCGCGCCAGGCCCTCCGGCTCGTCGAGCTGCTCGAGGACCTCGATGACGTGTCGCGAGTGACGGCCAACTTCGACATCCCCGAGGACGTCTACGCCGAGGTCGCTGGATGAAGGTCCTCGGGATCGACCCGGGGACAGCCGCACTCGGCTACGGGATCGTCGAACGGACCGGCGGTCGCCTGCGCGAGGTCGACCACGGCTGCCTCGTGACCAGCCCCGACCTGTCGATGCCGGAGCGGCTGCTGGCCATCCATTCGCTGGTCGAGGAGCTGCTGGCACTCCACCGCCCGGACCTGATGGGCGTCGAGCGGCTGTTCTTCTCGCGGAACGTCCAGACCGCGCTCGGCGTCGGGCAGGCCCGCGGGGTCGTGTTGCTGGCTGCGGCCCAGCACGGGACGCCGGTCCGCGAGGCGACCCCGAACGAGGTCAAGAGCGCGATCACGGGCTACGGCGCGGCCGACAAGGAGCAGGTCCAGCGGATGGTCCAGCTCGTGCTCGGGATGAGCGACCGGCCGCGACCCGACGACGCGGCCGACGCCCTCGCCATCGCGACCTGGGTGGCCAACACGGACCGCGGCACGGCGGTCGGCACGGCTGCGGTCCGCGACCGGGCTGCCGTCGCGCCCATCACGCGCGGCGAGACCGGCTATGAACGCGCCGTCCGCGAGGCGCTGGCCAACGAACGCACAGCCGAGAAGAGCGCCTCCTAGCGTGACCCGGTGATCGCCTCGGTCGACGGGGTGGTCGGCGCGGTCGCGGCCGATTCGCTGGTGATCGAGGTCGGCGGGCTCGGCTATCGCGTGTTCGCGGCGCCCGCGGTCCTCGCGTCGGCCCAGCCGGGCGGACGGCTCAAGCTCCACACCTACCACCTGGTCCGCGAGGACCTGCAGGCGCTGTACGGGTTCCGGACCGCGGACGAGCTCGGGTTCTTCAACCTGCTGCTGACCGTCAACGGGGTCGGCCCCAAGGTCGCGCTCGCGATCGTCGGCAGCCGCCCGACGCCGGACCTCCAGCTCGCGATCATGGCCCAGGACCAGGCCGTCCTGGTGGCCATCCCCGGCATCGGCAAGCGGTTGGCCGAGCGGATCATCTTCGAGCTCAAGGAGAAGGTCACTGCGGCCGGCGTGTCGGTGTCGGGGCCGTCGGCTCCTGGTGCCGCGGCGAGTGAGGGCGAGATCGTCGCCGCGCTGCAGGCGCTGGGCTACTCGCTGGCCGAGGCCCGGGAGGCTTCGCGCACGGCCCTCGCCGACGTCGGCGTGGAGAGCACGCTCGAGGAGCGGGTCAAGGCGGCGCTGCGAAGCCTGCTGCGCGACTGATCCGCGCTTCGCGCCCGCCGCAGGCGGTCACCGAACGATGTCGAGATCGAGCCCGAGCCTGACCGCGATCGCCGCAGCCTCCGTACGTGTCTCGACCCCGAGCTTGCCGAGGATGTGCGAGACGTGCACCCCGGCCGTGCTTTCGCTGATGAACAACGTGTCGGCGATGCGCCGGTTCGTGTAGCCCTCGGCAACGAGCGCGAGGACCTCGCGTTCGCGGGTCGTGAGGCCGAACGGGTCCGCCGGTTCCTCGGGCAGCGGCGATGCGGTCTCGACGTCGCTCGGTTCACGGCGCGGCGCCGGCTCCGCCCGCACCAGGTCCACCCGCGATCGCCGGGCCAGACCTTCGATCGGCCCGACCAGCACACCCGCGCCGATCCGCGTGGCGATCGCATGGGATTCGCGGAGCCGCTCGGCGGCCGCGGCCGTGCCGGCGGAGCCGCCCGAGGCGGCGAGTGCCTCCGCGGCGCGCCAGAGAGCGTACGCCTCGAAGAACGGCGCGGGTCGTGCGGTGACCAGCGCGCGGATCGCCTCCCATGCCGCGGGATCATCTGCGCCCTTTGCGCGTGCGAGCTCCGCCTCGCACAGGGCCATCCGCCAGCCGAGCTCCCTCGCGGCCAGCTCGTCCGGTTGGGTGAGCCGAGCGGTCGCGGCCCGATAGCGATCGATGACATAGCGCGCGGTGGCGACCGCGGCCTCGGCAGCGGGAACATCGCGCCCTGCTCTGGCCCGGACCGCGAGGTCCGCGGCGGCCCGCGCCGCCGGGATCGCCAGTTGCCCGAGGATGATCGCGTCGTCCATGTCGACCAGGCGATCGAACCCTTCGCGGGCGATCGTTAGCGCGGTCTCGGGGTCGCCGGCCCAATCCTCGATCTCGGTCCCGAACGCGTGGATATCGATGACGAATTGCGCGTCGGCCAGTCGGACGGCCTCTGCGCGAGCGATCTCGAGATCGCGGCGAGCCGCCGCCAGGTCGCCCGTCTGGAGATGCAGGTGTGCCAACGTCACGTGGAGATGGATGGTGGTGACGCCGGGCAGGACTCGGTTCGCGTTCCGCTCGAGGAGGACGGCAGCCTCCGGATAGCGACCGAGCTCGATCGACATCCCCGCGGCATTGACCTCGAGGAACGCCCGGAAGCTCAGCTCCGTGCTGTATCGGAGGGCGCTGGCCGCGCCGGTCAGGGTGACCTCGAGCGCCTCTTCGATGAAGCCGCCCATCTCGAGCACGCTGCCCAGGTTGACGTAGGCGCGCGGCACCTCTGTCGGATCGTCGGCCGGCAGCGCGATCGCCAGGGAGCGCCGCAGGAGGTCGATGCCGCCTGCGATATCGCCGAGCGTTGCGCGGTCGACCCCGAGGACGTTCATCGCCCGCGACTCGATGCCCGGGTCACCGATCGCCCGCGCGGTCTCGATGGCTCGCTCGGCGAACGTGACGGACTCGCTCGACCGCCCCGCGAGCATCAGATTCTGGGACAGGCCCGCCAGCACCCGCGCCTGGCCGGCTGAGGGCGGCGCGCCTTCGAACAGTTCGACGGCCTCCTCGAGCAGCTTGATCGAGGTCGCTGTGTCACCGGCGAGCCAGGCGGCCAGGCCGTACTGCTCCCTGGCGCGCGCCCGGCGCTCGCGATTGCCGCCGGCCCCCTCGGCTTCATCGACCAGCTCGATCGCGCGCCGAGCCAGCATCACCGCCCGCGCGGCGTCACCGACCTGCGTTGCGGCGGAGCTCGCGGCGTCGTACAGCTCGGCCAGGTCGCGGTCCGCTGGCCGGTCGATCACCGGCACGATGTCCCACAGCTCGATCGCGCGTTCGTACTGACGGGCGGCGTCGGCGTAGGCGTAGGCGGCCCGCGACGCCTCGCCGGCGTCGATGGCGGCCGCGAGAGCACGGGCCGGTTCGTGTGCCGCGGTCCAGTGGTGAGCGAGCTCCACCAGCCGGCTAGCCGCGGCGGCGCCCCCACCTGCCGGTCGAGCCTCGATCGCCAGCGCGTAGGCGCCGTGCAAGGAGCGCCGCTCAGACGGCAGCAGCTCGTCGTAGGCGGCCTCCTGGACGAGCGCGTGCCGGAAGCCGTACTGCGCGACCTCGTCGTCGGCACCGATGACGAGGAGCTGGGCATCGACCGCCTCGTGGAGGGCCATCCCCATCTCGGCCTCGGTCAACCCGCAGACCTCGGCGAGGATCTCGTGGTCGACCACTCGTCCCGCGACCGCGGCGATCTCGACAAGCCTCCGCGCGCGTTCAGACGCGGCGGACAGATGCACGAGCAGCACACCCCGCAACGTCTCGGGAAGCCGCTCGCGACGCTGGCCGGTCTCGTCGACGGCGGCGACCAGCTCCTCGGCGAAGAACGCGTTGCCGTCGGACCGGCGGGCGACCGAATTGACCAGCGTCTGCGGAGGGGTCTCGCCGGTGATGGCCGCCAGCAGCTCCACGAGCTCCTCGCGCTCGAAACGGTGGAGGTCGACGCGTTCCACGCGCGGCTGGCGTTCCGCCTCGGCCAGCCAGCTCGTCAGCGGATGGCGGCGGTGGAGCTCGTCGGTGCGGAAGGTGCCGACGATCAGCAGCCGCTCGTCTCGAGCGTTGCGGGCGAGGAACGCCAGCAGGTCACGGGTCGAGCGATCGGCCCAGTGCAGGTCCTCGATGATCAGCAGGACGGGCGATCCTTCGCCCAAGCGACCCAGGAGCCGCAGGATTCCTTCGAAGATGCGGGTCTGGAGCCATTCGACGTGATCGCCCGACCTCGGACCGTCGCCGGCAACGATCGCCAGCTCCGGAACGAGGCGGGCCAGCTCGGGCAGCAGCGGACCCGCCGCGATGGCGATGCGGTCGGGGTCCACATCGCGGACCAGCGCCCGGAGCGCCTGGACGATAGGCCCGAACGGGAGGCCGTCGTCGCCGAGGGCGACGCTCCCGCCCTCGAGGATCAGCCAGTCGTGATCGCGCAGACCGGCCGCCACCTCGGCGACAAGGCGGGTCTTGCCGACCCCCGCCTCACCCCCGACGAGGACTAGCGCCGCTCCCCCGGACGCGGCGACGTCGGCCGCGTCGACGAGCGTCTGGAGCTCATTCGTGCGTCCGACGAAGATCGGGCTGGACAACCGCCGAGCCATGCTCGGAATGATAGGGCCGGGCGTCGCCCCTCTTTCCCCAGAAGAGAGACGACGCCGGTCCTGGGGTCATGCGCCTGTGGGCCCACTCACTCGGGCGTTCCGGCCGGGCCCAGTGGACCCGAAGTGGATCGTCGTGGCGGCGGTCTCGCGAAGGACGCGGACGAAGCCGCTGATGCCGCCTCGCTCGAGACCCGGGTGCTGCTGGCCACCCTCGCGGGCGGCCCGCTCGAGGGCTCGCTTGGTCATGGCTCGCTCGCGATCCTGCTCGACCATCCAGAGGTAGGTGTCGGGATCCATGTGCACGGCGTGCTCCTCCTGTGCCTCGATCCATGTGGCGAGGTCGTTGATGACACAGTGGCGGGGAGGGTGACCGTGGCGCATCGAGCGTTCTGCCCATCCTGGCGCGCAGGAACCCTTCATTTCGCGAGCGGGGAGTGCGTCCCGGCCTTTAGGTCCTCGGCGACGTCTCTGGGCGGCGACGCCTACGGGCGGCTCCCGGCGAGCGCATCCGCATGCCGGCCGAGCGGGTCGATCGAGGCGCGACCGGGACGGGCCGCCAGGTCGGCCAGGGTCTGCTCGTCGAGGATCTCGAGCATCGCGTCGCGGACGTCGATCATCACGTCGCGCAGCGAGCAGGTCGCCTCATCGAGACACGAGCACGGCTCGTAGTAGCGCAATGAGACGCAGCCGAGCGGCGCCAGCGCGCCATCGAGCAGCCGGATGACCCGCCCGAGCGACACGGTCGATGGATCGGCCGCGAGCCCATAGCCGCCATGCGCCCCGAGCGTGCTGCGGACGATGCCGCCGTGCTTGAGGTTGGCCATGATCTGCTCGAGGAACTTCGCCGGGAGCCGGTTCCGCTCGGCGAGGGTGGCCAGGGGGATCGGTCCCTCACCCTCGTGGCGCACGAGGTCTGTCAGCGCGCGGAGACCGTATTCGGAGCGGCGGGAGAGGCGCATGCGCGCATCCTAGTCTCGAAGCCCTAGTCGATGGGTGGGACTTCGGTCGACGCGGTC
>CAVZTK010000021.1:0-1436730 GCA_963778155.1 uncultured Chloroflexia bacterium | reverse complement strand
GGGACGGACGAACCGGCGAGACCGTCGCGCGCTACTCTCGGCGCATGGTCGAGACACGAACCCGCGCGAGGGCCGGCGCCGGACCCCTCGCTAACGTGGAGGCGCGATCGCTCTGGCAGGCCCAGATGCCCGAGCTGCCGGATCGTCGCGGCCGGGACCTGCCGGACAGCGGCGGACGTGGTCGTCGTCGGCGGCGGTTACACCGGTGTCAGCGCTGCCCGGCGCTCGCCCTCGCCAGCGCGCGAAGGTCGTCCTGCTCGAGGCGGAGGGCTCGGGCTACGGGGCGAGCACCCGGAACGGCGGGATCGTCCACCCCGGCTATCACTGGGGCCCGGCGGAGCTCGAACGCCGATACGGCGACGAGGCCGGACGAGAGCGCTCGACCGAGACGCTCGAGGGTACCGCTTCCTCCAGGCCTCATCGCGGAGGAGTCGATCGACGCCGAACTCGACGCGCGCGGGCACCTCGAGCTCGCCTATGCGCCGAGCCACCTCGACGACCTGCAGGCGGCCCAAGGGGCCTGGCCGCGGCCGGCGTCGACGGCTCGATCGTCCCCCGCGAGCGGCTGGCCGAGGAGATCGGATCGACGGCGTACTTCGGGGCGCTCGCGATCGAGAATCCGGCGGGCTCCATCCGGGCAAGTACTTCGCGGGACTCGCGGAGTCGGCCGCGCGGGCCGGCGCGGACTGCACGAAGGCGTTCGGGCGACCGCAGTCCGGCCCAGGCGCGACGGGCGGGTCGTCGTCGAGACGGAACGCGGGCGCGATCATCGCCCGCGACGTCGTCGTCGGCACGAACGGCTACACCGACGGGTTCGTGCCGTCGCTCCGTCGGCGGATCATCCCGATCGGGAGCTACATCATCGCCACCGAGCCGCTCGGCGGAGCTCGCCGGCACGAGCTCTCGCCGCAGCGGCCGGGTCTTCTTCGACACGAAGAACTTCCTCTACTACTGGCGCCTGACCGCCGGACCGGCGGATGGTCTTCGGCGGGCGGGCGAGCTTCATCCCGACCTCGCTGGAGCGGACGGCGCGGATCCTCCACGCGCGGCCTTGTCGGAGGTCCATCCGCAGCTTGCGCGACGCGCGATCGAGTACGCGTGGGGCGGCAACGTCGGCTTCACCTTCGACCGGATGCCGCATGTCGGGCGGCTCGGCGGCGTGACCTACGCGATGGGCTACTGCGGGACCGGCGTCGTCATGTCCACCTACCTCGGCAGCCGGGTCGCCGACTGGATCGGCGGTGCGCCGGCGCCCGCCCTCGCTCGCCTCCGCTTCCCGCTCGTGCCCGCGCCGTACGAGGGCCGGCCATGGTTCCTGCCGTTCGCGGGGGAGTGGTTCCGGCTCCGCGACCGGATGGCCGGTGCGAGGCGAAGCGGCTTCCGCCCCGTCCGACCCGACGACGCTGCCCTCGGGGGCGAACCGCGCCTGGGGCGTGAAGGCCTACGGCCGTGTGCCGGTGCCGGCTCAGCAATTGCGCGGCGCAGGTGGGCCGCTTCGACGGTCGGTGGCTCGTCCGCGGGCTGCCACCACAGGACGAGGTGCGGGCTGCCGAACGGTGCGAACCAGTCCCGCCGGGCGCGGAACAGCTCGACGTGCGGGGTCCGGTACGCGAACGCGAAGAGCTCCTCGATGCCCGTCCAGACGGTCAGGTTGACGATGACGAGCGGGTCCTCATAGGCGCGGATGCCGGTCGCATCGCCGCCGGACTCGTCCGTGAGGCGCCAGATGAAGCCCGGCGTCGCCTCGGCGAGCCCGTTGATCTCGGCGAGGCGCGAGACGAACCCGGCCATGACCGGGTCGTCCAGCGGCGCTCGAGCGCGGGCCACGTTGAGCTGGGCGAGTTCGAACGCGCTCATCGCGCGCTGCCGGCCGGCGCGGCGGGGGACGGACGCCGGGTGAGCTCGTCGCCGAGCCGGCGGAGCGTTGCCAGGAGCACGTCGATGTCGTCCTCGGTCGTGAGGTAGTTCACGATCCCGGCGCGCAGGAACGTCCGGCCCCGCAGGGTCGTCGTCGACAGCCACCCGTCGCCGGACGCCTCGAGCGCCGCAGCAGGCGGTCCTGGTGCTCGTCGAGCGCCCGCAGCCCGGCGTCGTCGAGCCCGGCCGGCGATCCGCGCCCGGCCGGGAGATGCCGGAAGCAGACGACGGAGAGCGGCGGGTCGGCCGGCAGCGTCTCGAAGTCCTCGCTCTCGGCGATCCGCCGGGCGAGGTGGGCCGCGATCTCGACGTTCATCTCGACGAGGCGGGCCAGGCCGGTCGTGCCCAGATGCTTCCAGCTCATCCAGAGCTTGAGGGCGCGCCAGTCGGCGGGTGCCCTCCATCCCGTGCTGGTAGAAGTTGAGCTGGACGTGTTCCAGGTCGTCGGCCCTGCCGTCGCCGCCGTGGTCGCCGCCCCGGTAGTACTCCGGGGAGCGATGGAACGTGTGGGTCAGGTCGCGCCGCCGTCGGACGACGAGCGCCCCGATGTCGTACGCCTGGAAGAACCACTTGTGCGGATCGACCGTCACCGAGTCGGCCCGCGCCAGGTCCGGGACGCGTCCGGCCAGCCGCGGGGAGAGGCGAGCCGCCCCGCCGTACGCGGCATCGACATGGAACCAGAGGCCATCACGCTCGGCGAGGTCGGCCAGCTCACCGATCGCGTCGACGGAGCCGGTGTTCGTGGATCCGGCGACCGCGCAGATCGCGAGCGGCCGCAGTCCTGCGGCCCGGTCATCGGCGATCGCGTCGGCGACGGGTCCGGCTCGCAGCCGGAAGTCGGCGCCGGACGGGACGACCCGCAGCGTCTCGGGCGGGAAGCCGAGCTCGTCGAGGGCGCGGGCGATCGAGAAGTGAGCCTGGTCGGACGTGTAGATGCGGATCCCCTCGAGCGCCCGTCCGCGCGGCGGCTCCGGCGCGCCCGTCAGCGCGGGCAGGCGGACGTCGCGGGCGAGGGCCATCGCGAGGAAGTTGGCCATGACCCCGCCGGAGGTGAGGATCCCGAAGGCGCCACCGCCGGGCTCGGACCGGTCGTCCGGCACGGCGGCGTCCGCGACCGACGGCGGCGGGGGATAGCCGACGAGGTCGGTCAGCCAGCGGACGACCTCCTCCTCGACGAACGCGCCAGTCGGACCGGCGTGCCACACGTCGACGCCCTGCTGGGTCACCTGGGCCAGCAGCTCGCCGACGACGCTCATCGTCAGGGGCGGCGGGGTGAAGTAGCTGAGGGCGCGCGGGTGGTAGGCGTTGAGCTGGTGCGGCGCCAGCCGCGTCCGGAATCCTCGAGGATGGCGGCGCCGTCCGGAGGTCGTCGGGTCGGGAGGCCGGCGAGGGGCGCGCGCGTCCGCTGCCGCCGGCCGCCGTCCGGCGGCGATCCGAAGAACGTCCGCCGCAGCGCGAGGTAGTCGGCCGGTTCGCCGATCGCCCGTCGGAACGCCTCGCCGTAGATGTAGTCGAGGCCCGCCTGCCAGGCATCGCGGCCGAGCCGTTCGAGGGCGGGGCGGGACAGCTCCGCGTCACGGATCCCGACCAGCTCGGGCTCGGGGTGCCAGGCGAAGCGGACTGGGTCCGGGTCGGGTCGGGTCATCGCCTCGATGGTAGCCCCGCGACGGGTGTCGGACCACCGCGCGGAGCACGTCGCCGTCGCGTCCCCTACGATGTCTGCTCGTGACCCCACCCACCGACGGCGCCCCTTCCGGCGCCGGGCCGACGCAGCCCAGCGGGCCCGATCCGTCGTCGGCCACGGCACCCCCGGGGCTGACGGTACCGGCCGACCCGAGCGCCGACGCCGCACCCACGAGCCCACGCGCCCCGGTCGCCCACCCGGTCCAGTACAAGGGCGAAGACCTCGATCCGGAGCGCGGGCCAGGCCTCGGCTGCTTCCGGTTCCAGCTCGTCCTGCTCGTCGTCCTGCTCATCCTCACGCCCATCGGCGTGAACGCGGGCTGGCCGGACTGGCTGACGACGGTCCTCCTGTTCGTGACCCTCGGCCTGCTGCTCGTGGCCGGCCAGACGATCATCTTCCTGCTCCGGCTGGTCGCCGCCGACCGGCGCAGCCAGCGCCGCCCGCTGCGCAGTCGGACTCCGACGGTGGGTGAGCTCGCGTCGGCCTCGGCGGCGACCGGGGACGCCACCACCGGCGACACCACGACCGGGGACGCCATGATCAGCGACGGCGCGGCGGGCACGCTCGCGGACCGTCCGCCTGCCGGCACGACCGACGGTCCGACCGACGCGCCCGAAACGGCCGAGGGCGCCGGTGCGCCCGCCGCGGACGGCGATCGCGGGGCTCCGGACAACGGGCGAGGGGACGCCAACCCCAGCGTGCGACAATAGCCGCGCCCCGAACTGAGCTCACCTTTCGGAGACCGCCAGCCCGTGCCCGTGCTCGCGACCTACTTCACCGTCCGCCGCGGCCGCGATCCGTTCTTCAAATTCTTCATGAGGACGCTGTTCCCGCGCCAGATGCCGGGAGTACGAGGAGAAGTTCGGGATCAAGTTCCTTGGCTGGTACAACGTCGCGCACGGGTGGGACTTCGACAACGTGATCCTGCTCGACCTGCCGGACTACGCGACGCTGGACAGCCTGGAAGCCGACGAAGCCGCCCGCGTGCTCGGACATCGGGCCGGCGAGTGGATGACGGGCGACCGGTCGAGGTCGGTTCCACGTTCGATCTTCCCCCGCTGATGCCCTGGGCGGTCGCCCCCGCCGCGTCCTGACGACGGCTACCAGACGTCGCCGGGGCGCCACTCGCACGAGATCGGCACCGAGAGATCGAGCGGCGGCGAGGTTGGCGTCGCGAGGACCATCAGGTATCCGTCGTCGTCGGGCGTCGGTCTGGGTCCCTCGGCTGTCCGGACCGCGGACGGTCCCAGCCAGGTCCGCCAACCCAGGCGTTCATAGAAGGCGTGAAGGCCGGTGCCGAGACAGCCAAGCTCGTACCGCTCGCTGATCCAGGCCGGTGACGTCCGTCATGACCAGCGTCCCGTGGCCGGCGCCCTGGTGCGCCGGTGCCGTCGCGACCGCCTCGACGTAGCCGGTCCGCAGTGGACGATCGGCGACCCACAGCGAACGCTCGACCACGGCGGCGTGCGTGACGATGTCGCCGTCGACATCGAGCACGAAGTGCACGCCCCCGAGCGCGTGATCCCAGTCGTCGTCGGTGAACCGCTCGTCCTCGTCCGGCCCGAACGCGTCATCCATGATCGAGCGGATCGCGACGATCTCGATGGCCGTCAGCTCGATCGTCGCCAGCCGGCGCACGCGTGGAGTGTCCATCGGCTTCCAGTATCGGATGTCGGCCGCCGGGTCGGGTCAGTCCCGCGTCCGTCGCGCATACTCGGTCCGATGCGTTTCCGAGCCACCATCCTGGCGACCGGCAAGACCGCGGCCGGCATCCAGGTGCCGACGAGGTCGTTGCGGCCCTCGGCCCGAGCCGCAAGCCGGCCGTCCGCGCGACGATCAACGGCTACACCTACCGGAGCAGCGTCGCGTTCATGGGCGGCGTCTTCATGCTCGGCGTCAGCAACGACGTCCGTCGCGCCGCGGGCGTCGAGGCCGGCCAGGACGTCGATATCGACCTCGAGCTCGACACCGAGCCGCGCGAGATCGAAGTCCCGCCCGACCTGGCAGCCGCACTCGCCGCCGACGATGCGGCCAGGCGCGCGTTCGAGGCACTGTCGTACAGCAACAAACGGCGGATCGTGGAGCCGATCGTGGACGCCAAGGCGCCCGAGACCCGGCAGCGACGCATCGACAAGGCTGTCGAGGGGCTCCGCGAGTAGGCTGTCCGGATGGAGTTCCGGGTCGAGCCGACACCGCTCAGCAGGCGCCGCAGCCGACGGATCCTGGCCGCGACGGCGATCGTCAGCATCGCTCTTGTCGCCGTCATCGGCGCGGTCACGCTCGACGATGCGAGACTCGGTGTCGCGGTCGCATCCACGATCCCGGCGACCCTACCGGCCGTGATCGCGACTCCGGCTGCCACGCCGCTGCCGTCAGCCACCGCGCTCGCCCGGACCGGACCGGCCCCGCATGTGGTCTGCCACGACGTCGAGGGAGGACGCTGCGCCGAGGTCGCCCGGGCCGCGCTGGCGGCGTCGGCCGACCCGTCGCTCCCGTGGCCGTCCCAGGTCGACGTCTGGGCATCCCTCCTGTGCGGGAGCGACTTCGATTGTCCGTCGGACCGGATGACCGGGCACCAGGCAGTCGGGAGCGCCGTCGTCACCGCCGGGACGGTCGGGCTCTGGGTCAACGTCATCGAGCCGGCGGCCGGCAACGATCCCGCAGCCCTCGAGGCGTGGGTCATCCGCTCGAGACCGATCGGATAAGTCCTTCGCCGCGCGCCTTCATCCTCCACCACACCGCTCTTCGACCGGTGCCCGGGCTCGAGACGGTCCGCCTCCACCTGGCCGATGACGCGCTCGCGCTGTGGCACGACGTGCAGATCGAGACCGGCGACCCTGAGACTGCGCTGCCGTACTGGGCCTTCGCGTGGGGCGGCGGCCTTGCGATCGGGCGATACCTGCGGGATTCGCCCGAGGCTGTCCGGGGTCGCCGGGTGTTCGATCTGGCGACGGGGTCCGGACTGTGCGCCATCGCCGCGATGCAGGCCGGTGCCACGGCGGTCACGGCGGCCGACATCGACCGCGTTCGCGGTGGCGGCCGTCGCGCTCAACGCACGAGCGAACCGTCAGCGCGTGACGGTCGTCGAGCGTGACGTGCTCGACGACCCGCCACCCGACGTCGACGTCATCCTGGCCGGCGACTGCTGGTACGACGCTCGCCTGGCCGAGCGGGTCCTGCCCTGGCTGCAGCAGGCCCGCGCTCGCGGCATCGACGTCCTCGTCGGAGACCCCGGCCGGCGCTACCTGCCGATCGACGCCCTGATCGAGCTCCGCTCATATGACGTGCGAACGACGACCGAGCTCGAGGACCTCGACCACCGGCAGGGCCGCGTGTACGCGCTGCAGGAACCCGGGGGCGGCACCTAGACGCCCGAAGCGAACGGCCTACACTCCGCACATGGGCTACGAGACGCCCGAAGACGAGTGGCGCGCGATCCTGACCGGACAGCACGATGCGGTGCTCAAGCTCCGGGCGACGTTCCGCGCCTTCCCGGCGTCACCCCGCTGCAAGCTGTGCTACGCGCCGTTCAAGGGGGTCGGCGGGCTCGTCCTGGGGCACTGGTTCGGCCCCTGGGAGCGGAACCCGCAGCTGTGCAAGAACTGCATGAAGCATCTGACCAAACAGGGCGTCGGCGGGGCGGAGGTCGAGATCTCGCTCCTGTTCGCGGACATCCGTGGCTCGACCGGCCTCGGCGAACGGCTGAGGCCTGCCGAGTTCTCCGCGCTGTTGCATTCCTTCTACAAGTTGGCCGCGGAGTCGATCGTCGACAACGACGGAGTCGTCGACAAGTTCGTCGGCGACGAGGCGATCGGGCTGTTCATCCCGGCCTATTCCGGGCGTGACCATGCCCGGAAAGCGGTCGCCGCCGGCCGCACCCTCCTCGAACGGGCGGGCCGGCCGGATGCGTCGAGCGAGGGCCCGATCCCGGTCGGGGCCGGGGTGCACATGGGTGTCGCCTTCGTCGGGACCGTCGGGTCGAGCGAGGAGATCTCCGACTTCACCGCGCTCGGTGACCCGGTGAATACCACCGCGCGGCTCGCATCACTCGCCAAAGCCGGAGAGCTCCTCGTGTCCGTGGCCGCAGCTGAAGGTGCCGAGCTCGACGCGACATCGCTGGAGCGTCGGACCGTCGACGTCCGCGGTCGCGAGGCGACCCTCGACGTGCTCGCCATCCAGGTCCCGGCGTCGCTGCCCGTCTGACCAGGGTCCATCGGTCCCACGGTCACTGACCCATCGGGGCCGGTGACGATTGGCCCCATGGGGCCATAGCGCGGGACGGGGGTTTACGCGAGCCTCTAGGTCCTGCCAGACTGAGGTTTCGCCCGCCATGTCCCATGCGCCCAGCAGTCACGCCGCCCGCGCCTCGCGCACCACCCTCATCGCCGCGGCGGTCATGGCTGCCCTGTTCTGCTTCGTCGTCAGCTCGATGTCGATGCCCGGCGAGGTCCTCGGCGCAACCGCCACCACCAAGGTGGCCCTCTGCAGCGCGAACCTCAGGTCGACCCATTCGACGACGTCGCGCGTCAGGGTCATCGTCAAGAAGGGCACCAAGGTCTCCGTCACCGCGACCGTCACCGGCGGCAGCTGGCGTGCGACGTGCGCCGGCGTCGCCAAGCACGGCACGACCTGGCTGCGGATCAGCGCGATCAACGGGAAGAGCGTTCGGTCCATCTACGGCGTGAGCTACGTGTACGCCGCCTCCGGCCTGTTCAAGGCGGTCGACGGCGCCGCCGTATACGCGGTACACCGCCTGCAGCACCTACCTCCGCACCGGACCCGCCCAGACGACCGCGGCCAAGTCGATGATCAAGACCGACGTCGAACGTCACGGTCGCCACCTCCGTCCCCGGGTCGAGCTACCAGCACGACATGCGCCGGTGCGGCGGTGGCCGGGGCGAGCTGGTTCCGGATCACCGCAATCAACGGCGTGAGCGTCAGCTCGCTCTACGGCGTGTCGTCCGTCTACGCGGCCAGCGGCCTGTTCAAGACGACTCCGAGCGTCGAGACCGCAGCCCAGCCTCCAGCGACGCCCGCGCCGACGCCGACCCCGACCCCGACGCCGACCCCGACGCCGTCGGCCGACGCCGACCCCGACGCCGACGCGAAGCCGACCCCCACGCCCACCGTCACCGACACCGACGCCGACGCCCACGCCGACCGCGAAGCCCACGGCGACCCCGACGCCGCACCCACACCGACACCCAACGATCGCCGAGGGCATCGACGTCAGCCATTGGCAGAACACCATCGACTGGACCAAGGTCGCCGCGTCGGGCAAGCGGTTCGCCTACATCAAGGCCTCGGAGAGCACCGACTTCGTCGATCCCGTCGTACACCCAGAACCGGGCCCAGGCGCGCGCAGCCGGCCTCGTACGTCGGCGCGTATCACTTCGCCCAGCCGAGCACGACCGCGGGTGACGCCGTCGCCGAGGCCGACCACTTCATCGCCGTCGCGGCGCCTGCCAAGGGTGACCTGCTGCCGGTCCTCGACCTCGAACGGAGCGGCGGGCTCTCATCAGGCGCCCTGACTGCCTGGGTCCAGGCCTACATGGGCGAGATCCTGCAGCGGACCGGGGTCCACGCCGTGATCTACGTGTCGCCGAGCTTCTGGAAGAACTACATGGGCGACACGACCTGGTTCTCGCTCAACGGCTTCGATCGTGCTCTGGGTGGCGCACTGGACGTCGGCACTCAGGCCCACCGTGCCGGGCGGCAACTGGGGAGGCGACGGCTGGACGTTCTGGCAGTACACCTCGGATGGTGTCGTGCCGGGGATCAGCGGTCGGGTGGACCTCAACCGCTACAACGGGACGAACTTCAGCAAGGTCCTCATCCCGTAGTCGCGCACGGACCAGGAACGGAAACGCTCGAAGGAACCACCGATCACGAGCTGTTCCAGTCACTGCAAGACAACGACCGGATCACTCGATGTTCGAGGCCCCTTCGAGCCGGTCGACTGTAGCGCCTGACCGGCGGCCGCCGGGATGACGACCGCGCGGCACACCATCACAGGCGCATCGCGAGATCGCGGTCAGGCAGCCGCCTCGTCGGTGGGCTCGCCGATCTCGATCGGGTTGTTGATCGGGTCCTGGCTCCACTCGAACCAGCCACCGTCGTAGACCGCGATCCGCTCCCAGCCCTGCAGGTAGGCGTAGAACCAGGTCTCGCTCGCCCGCCAGCCGGTGCCGCAATAGAAGGCCACCCACTTGTCGGGCGTGATCCCGGCCTCGGCCCAGTTGGCCGCGATCTCCGGGTAGGCGCGCATCGTGTTGTCGATGTTCCGGTAGTGCTGCATGTGGTAGGCGTCCGTGCCGCAGTTGCCCCACACGTCGCCCTTGATCCGTCCGGCCGGGCCGATGTAGTTGTAGCCGCTGACGTTGCCGATGTGCTCGCGCCACGTGCGGACGCTGACGAGCGCCGCCCCTTCGTGGTCGGCCAGGATCTCCTTGGCCTCGTCGATGTCGACGATGACCTCGGGCCGGACCGGGACGGCGGCCCCGAACGAGGCGACCGGAACCGGGACGTTCTCGGTGGTTTCGACGCGGGTTGCCGCCCTGGACCCACCAGTCGTAGCCGCCATCGAGCAGACGGACGTCGTCCACGCCCGCGTAGCGCAGGATCATGAGCGCCCTGGTCGCCGCGATCTGGCCGGCCCGTCGGCCCGGCCACTTCTCGTTCGCGTCACCCTCGGTGTCGCGGCCGTACAGCACGACCGTGGTGTCGCGGGTGATCCCGAGTGCCGCCAGGGCCGTCTCGATCGCGTCGGGCGAGCGGCGGTTCCAGTCGGCCGGATCCTCGAGCCAGTTCGTGTCGAGGTAGTGCGCCCCGGGGATATGCCCCTCTGCGTACTCCTCGGGGACCCCGAAGTTGACGTGCAGGAGCAGGAACGATGGGTTGGGCGGCGCCTCCGGCCGGCGACCGGCCAGCACGTCGCGGAGCCACGGGATGTGGACGAGCGACTCGTAGCGGGGCAGACGCTCGAGGGGCAGCGTCTCGTCGGCGGCCCACGCCATGGCGCCACCATCGAGCGTCTGGACGGCTTCGAGGCCGCGCGCCCGAAGGGCTGCCGCGAACTCGGCGGCATCGTCCGGCCCGGCGCCGTACACGACGATCTCGCGATCGGCGGTGATCCGCTTGGCGTCGAGCAGCGCGCCCGACCTCCTGCTCGTCGACGGAGTGCAGCCACACCGCCGGGAACGCGACCGCGCCCGGGATGTGGCCGCCACGCGCCTCACCGCCCAGGCGCCAGCCGTTGTAGGCGGCGAGGGGGCGGATGTCGACGATCGTGAGCTGCGGGTCGTCGAGACGATCGCTGGAGCTCGCTGGTCGTGAGAGTTGTCATCGGTGGTCCTCATGGTCGTGGCGGTCGGACGGGTAACAAAAGACCCCTGCCGGTGCAGGGGTTCGGGTGAGGGTCCGGGCGTGCGCGGGATCATGAGCGCACGCCTAGCGACACCACCTGCCCTGCATGGCAGTGGGACAGAGGCAGCAACACGTCACGCACGAGCTCGACATCATGGTTCCCGCAGTGTGAGGTCTCGCCGTCCCACACTGCAAGAGGCCGCAGTCTGACCAGGGTTTCCGTTCGGTCACATCTGGGGCGCGCGCCTGCCTCGCCGAGCTGCCCGGCCCTCAGCCGGCATCGGATGGCTGACGCGCCTCCACGATCGTCGTCGGTGCGTTGTGGACGGCCGGGATCGAGCCGAGGCGGCCGGCCTGATAGTCGACCACCGCCTGCATGACCTCGTCGCGGGTGTTCATCACGAACGGCCCCATCCATGCCACCGGCTCGCGGATCGGCCGACCACCCAGGACGATGACCTCCAGGTTCGGATGACGGCTCTCCTGGGTCGGCGAGGCGACGACGGTGATCGCGTTCCCCTGGCCGAGCAGGGCGAGCTGGCCCGTCCCGATGGGCTTGCCCTCGGCGCCGACGGTCCCCTGCCCTGCCAGCACGTAGACGAGCGCGTTGTAGTCGGGTCGCCACGGCAGGTTCAGCCGCGCCCCCGGGCTGATGGTCGAGTGGACCATCGTCATCGGCGAGTAGGTCGAACCCGGGCCGGCGTGGCCGGCGACGTCGCCGGCGATGACCCGGATGAGCGCGCCGCCGTCAGGCGACGACACGAGCGCGACCTGGCTGGCGCGCAGGTCCTGGTAGCGGGGCGCGGTCAGCTTCTGGGCAGCCGGCAGGTTCACCCACAGCTGCAGCCCGTGGAACAGCCCACCGCTGACCACGAGCCACTCCGGCGGCTTCTCGATGTGGAGGATGCCGGCACCCGCTGTCATCCACTGGGTGTCGCCATTGGTGATGACCCCGCCGCCGCCGTTCGAATCGGCGTGCTCGAAGACGCCGTCGATCATGTAGGTGACAGTCTCGAAGCCGCGATGCGGATGCCACGGCGTGCCCTTCGGCTCGCCTGGCGCGTAGTCCACCTCGCCCATCTGGTCGAGGTGGATGAACGGGTCGAGGTCCGCGAGGTCGACACCGGCGAACGCGCGCCGGACCGGGAACCCCTCACCTTCGAAACCGTGCGGGGCGGAGGTCACCCCACGCACGGGACGCTGACGGGCGACCGCCCGATCGGGTTCGGCGATCCGCGGCAGGACGGTGATGTCTTCGACGACGACGGCTGGCATGGGGCGTGGACTCCTTGTGTCTCTGCGGTGCAGCATAGCATCCTGTTAGTTGACTACGCAACGGTATCGGTGCTAGCGTTTCCGCCAGATCCAGCGACCAAGGAGTCAGCCATGCACAACTACAACTCGAGCCTCATCGACGACCTTCGGGCGCACGGTGGCCACGCCACCAGCGGCAACTTCGTCGGCCGCCAGGTCCTCATCCTGACGACGACCGGCGCGAAGACGGGCGAGAAGCGCGAGTCACCGCTCGCCTACACCCTCGACGGCGACCGGGTCGTGATCGTCGCCTCCAAGGGCGGCGCGCCGAGCCACCCGGCCTGGTACCACAACGTGGTCGCGAACCCGAACGTGACCGTCGAGCTGGATGGTGACCGCTTCGCGGCGACGGCCATGGTCGCGACGGGCGACGAGCGCCGGCGCCTCTATGACGGGCATGTCGCGGTGCACCCGGGCTTCGCCGAGTACGAGACGCGGACCGAGCGCGTCATCCCGGTCATCGTCCTGCAGCGCAAGGCCGCAACGGTGGCCGCCTGACGCTAGGCTCACCCGATGGCGGGTGATGGCGAGCTGGTCCGGCCGGCGACCCCGGATGAGCTCGCAGACGTCGCCTCGATGCACGCCGCCAACCGGGCGGCCTGGGACGAGGCGGCCGAGCGGTACGAAGGCTGGTTCGACGAGGCGGTGGCCCTGATCCGGTCGGGCGGGACCAACCTGTTCGGCGTCGAGACCCAGCTGATCGGCGACCTCCGCGGCCGCTGCCGACGCGCGGTCCATCTGCAATGCGCGGCCGGCCGCGACACGTTGTCGCTCTGGAACCAGGGCGCCGACGAGGTCGTCGGCATCGACTTCAGCCCGCGGATGCTCGATCTCGCGCAGCGGCTCACGGAGGCGACCGGTGCACCCGCGCGCTGGATCCTGTCCGACGTCCTCGACGTCCCGGCCGAGCTCGATGACACGGCCGACCTCGTCTACACCGGGCGCGGCTCGCTCATCTGGCTGCAGGACCTCGACGCGTGGGCCGCGGTCATCGCCCGGCTCCTCTCCCCGACCGGGCGGTTCGTGCTGTTCGAGGGCCATCCGGCCGAGTGGCTGTTCGACGTCGACGAGGACGGCCGCTGGATCGCCACCGACTACGACTACTTCGGGGGCGCCGAGGCCTCGAAAGGCTGGGCGCCCGAGTACATCGACCGGCTGTCGATCCCCGAGGACGACCAGCACTGGAAGTTCGCCCGCGCCTGGACGCTCGGCGAGGTCATCACCGCGTTGCTCGGCGCCGGGCTACGGCTCGACGCCGTGGCCGAGCATCCGATCGACTGGTGGGGCGGCCACGCCGACGTCCGCCCCGCGGATCGCGGACGGATCCCGTTGTCCTTCTCGGTGGTCGGCGGCAAGCTCGCCTGAACGGCTCAGGGCCGCGCAGGACGGCTCAGGAGGGCGCGAGCCCCACGAACCGGCCGTCGGGTCCACGATCGACATGTTGGACCGCCGTGATCGCCCGACGCGCGACGGGCCCGTAGATGTGCGGGTATGGCGAGCCCGGGACGTCGAAACGCCACGGGGCCTCGAGCGCGTCGAGGTCGATCGTCAGCGCTAGGAACGGCCTGGGGTCCGATCCGTAGTGGCGGTCGAAGGTCGCGCCGAGCGCCTCGACCCCATCGGTGCAGTGGATGAACCCTTCCCGGGCATAGCCGACCGCCTCGTACGCGACCGATGGGTCCGACCCGGCCCACACCTCGGCCGGCACGAGATGGAAGGTCGGACGCGTCACGCCGGCCGGTCGTCGATCGACAGCCAGGCGCGGTCGAGGGCCAGCTGGATGACCGTCGTCCGGTCGGCGGCGAGCGCGGCACGTAGCGCGGGCTCGAAATCGTCGTCCCGCTCGACACGCGCCCCGCGAGCCCCGCAGGCGCGCGCGATCGCGGCGAAATCGACCGGACCGAGCTCGGTCCCCACGCCGACCCCGGTGCCGCGGCGCTCCTGCCACATCCGGATCGTCCCGTAGCGCTCGTTGTCGAACACGATGGCGACGACCCGCGCCCCCGTGCGGACCGCCGTCTCGAGCTCGGCCATCGTCATCGCCATGCCGCCGTCCCCGATGAGCGCGACGACCGGACGATCGCGATGGACGAGGGCCGCGGCGATGGCGGCAGGCAGGCCGTAGCCCATCGCCCCCGAGGTCGGACCGAGGAACGTGCCGGGGCGACGGAAGCGGAATCCGCGGCCGGCCCAGCTCGCGAAGTTCCCGGCGTCGGTGGTCAGGATGGCATCGTCGGCAAGGACGCGACGCAGCGTCGCGATGGTCCGGCCGGGATGGACGCCCGGCCCCTCCCACGGCGAGGCATCGACGACCGAGGCGGCCTCCCAGGCGGCGCGGTCGTCGCGATTGCCGGCCTGGCGTGTCGCGACCCGGCCCGCGTCGAGCACGGCCCGGCCGAGCAGACGTTCGTTGGCAGCCTTGAGGAACGCCTTGGCGTCCGCGGCCACCGTGATGGTCGGGGCCGGCGAGCCGGGCGACTGGCCCGGCGCCAGGTCGACATGCGCCCACGGCAGGCCGGCTCTCGGCATCGTGTAGCCGAACGTCGTCGGCTCGCTGAGCCGTGACCCGATGACCAGCAATGCGTCGGCCGTGGTGAGCCGCTGCGCGACGGTCTTGGCGGCACCGAGGCCGGCCATGCCCAGGTACAGCGGGTTGTCGTTGGAGACGACGTCCGGGCGCCGCCAGCCGGCGATGATCGGGACCTGCAGCAGCTCGGCGAAGCGAAGCAGCTCGGTCGAGGTCCGTGCGCGGAGAACGCCGGAGCCAGCCAGGATGACCGGTCGTTCGGCCGAGGCCAACAGCTCGATGACTGCGCGGATCTCCTCGTCGGTCGGCCGCTGTGTGGTGGCGCGCCCGGCGTCGGCACGGACGTCGTCCGGCATCGTCTCGTCGAGCAAGTCCTCGGGCAGCGACAGGACGACAGGACCGGGCCGTCCGCCGAGCGCCTGGCGGCTTGCCTCCGACATCGCCTCGGCCACCTCGTCCGCCGAGCGGGGCTCCGCGGACCACTTGGCAAGGCCGCCGAGCGTGGCGACCTGGTCGATCTCCTGGAACGCCTCGAAACCCGTGACGTCGCGACTGACCTGGCCGATCAGCACGAACATCGGCGTCGAATCCTGGCGAGCCGTGTGGATCCCGATGCCGAGGTTCGTGCCACCCGGCGCACGGGTCGCCAGGCACGCGGCCGGCCGTCCGGTGAGCTGTCCGTGCGCCTCTGCCATGAACGCGGCCGCACCCTCGTGGCGGGTCGTGATGACGCGGATCCCGGCGCCCTCGAGCGCGTCGAGGAGCCCGAGGAACGACTCGCCCGGAACGGTGAAGGCATAGCGGACGCCGGCTGCGCGAAGCTGGTCGGCGACGTAGCGGCCGACGGTGCGCGGCCCGGTGTCGACGATGGGCTCGGACACATCGGCGGGGGCCTCGGCCGCAGGTTCGGCGACCACGGAGGCTCCGCTCCGGGGTCCGTCATCCCGGGTTCCGGGGCCGTCTCGGCCGACGGCTCACGTTCGGCGCCGTGGTCTCCGTCGGGTCGCGATCGACTCCGTGTGCTGCCTCGGCGACGGGCTCGGTATCGGCCCCGGTCGCGTCGGTGGGCTCGATGATCGGTTCTGGCGACGGCTCCGGCGTCGCGATCGGTTCCTCGCTCGGCACGTCGTCTGGCGCGGGTGTGGTGTCGAGCTCGGTCATGGCGACTGCGCTCCTTCGATCGATGATGGCCCCGGATGGGGATGGTCAGCGGTAGTTCTCGAACTGGAGCGGGACCGCCAGGTCGAGCTCGCGCAGGCGGGCGATGACGCGCTGGAGGTCGTCCCGGCTCTTGCCCGAGACGCGGACCGCGTCACCCTGGATCTGTGACTTGACCTTCGGGAACTCGTCCCGGATCAGCTTGGTGATCTTCTTGGCGACCTCGTCCGACAGTCCGCGACGGAGCGCCGATCCGCTGGCGGACCTTGTTGCCGCCGGCCTCCTCCACCTTTCCCCAGTCGAAGATCTTGAGCGACAGGCTGCGGCGGATCGCCTTCGACTCGATCAGGTCCTTGACCGCGGCGGCGCGGTACTCGTCGTCGGTGACGAGGATGATCTCGTCCTTGGCCTGCGTCAGGTCGACGGTCACGCCCTTGAAGTCGAACCGGGTGCCGACCTCACGACGGACCTGGTCGAGCGCGTTCCGCAGCTCCTGCTCGTCGAAGTCGCTGACGACGTCGAACGACTGATCTCCAGCCACCGCTCCTCCTCTCCTCCCATCAGCCCGCCGCCGGCGCCTTCACCGACCACTCGCGGTAGCGGGCGATCCTGCCGTCGGGCGCGATCTCCGCGGTCAGGAACCCGGCGGACCGCGATCGCACGCCATCGGCCTTGCCGACCCAGGACGCATGCCACGCCGCGAGGACCGTCGAGCCCGACACCCAGTGCCGTTCGACGGTGAACTCGACGTCCCGTTGCGCCTCGGCCGCCTCATTCAACCACGCTCGCAGGGCGTTGTGACCCACGAGTGGTGCGGCGAACGGGTCCACATGGTACTCGGCATCGTCGCTGAAGAGCGCCACCCAGTCGTCACCCGTCGAAGGTCCGCCGGGCCGTGCCGTAGCGCTCGAGCAGCTCGCCCGCTGCGGCGTAGTCGATCATCCGCGTGCCTCCAGTCGTTCCAGCAGCCGGTCCCCGATGCGGTAGCTCGCGCCGCCGCCCATGACCAGCACGACGTCGCCCGACCGGACGGTCTCGGCGAGGCGATCCGCGGTGGCCTCGACCGATCCCGGCGCGAGGACCGTCAGGCCCGGCCGGCGCGCGGCCACGGCGGACGCCAGCCCGCCAGCGGAGGCGACCGTCGTGTCCGGATCGCGGCCGGCCCAGATGTCGGCGATGGCCACGCCGTCCGCTGCCGACAGGGCGTCTGCGAAGGCGCCGAGCATGGCTGCCGTGCGATGGAAGGTCAGGGGCTCGTAGACCGCCCAGACCGGCCGGCCCGGCTCGCGCTGGCGGACCGCCGCGAGCGTCTCGCGGATCGCCGTCGGGTGATGGCCGTAGTCGTCGTAGACCACGACACCGGCGACCTCGCCCTTGCGCTCGAGGCGCCGGCCGATGCCTACGAAGCTGGCGAGACCGGCGCCCACGGCGTCCGGCGCCACGCCCAGCACGGTGGCGGCGCCGGCCACCGCGAGGGCGTTGGCCGCGTTGTGGCGGCCGGCAGTCGACAGCCGCGTCGTGACAGGCCCGGCCAGGGGGTCGAGGCCGTGGAGCTCGAGCGTGGTGGACGCCGGATCGCTGCCGGTGATCCGGCCGAGGAGCGCCGTCGCGGGACCGAGCGCGGTCGCGAACCGCTCGCCGATCGCACGCGCGTAGCTCCCGAGCCGTTGCGGGGCCTGGTCGACGAGGGCGTAGGCGAGGATCGTCCCGGGCCAGTCCACGAGGCGGTCGAGGACGCTTTCGACCCCCGGCTCCGCGACATTGGCGACCAGCGTCGCGCCGACGGGCATCCGCCGGATCCACGCCTCGAAGGCGGCGACCACGGCCGCTCCGTCCGCGAAGACGTCCGGGTGGTCCCACTCGGCGCTGGTCAGCACTGCCAGGCTCGGGTGGTAGGCATCGAAGTTGCCGGCGTACTCGTCGGCCTCCACCACGAACGCGTCGCCACTTCCCCACCGTGCCGTGGCGGGCGGGCCACCGGTGATCGCCTCCGGCATCAGCGCCCCGACGAAGCCCGACGGGTCCGCTCCGATCGCGATCAGGACGTGGATGAGCCAGCCGGTGGTCGTGCTCTTGCCGTGGGTCCCGGCCACGCCGACCAGCGTCCGGCCGACCGCCGCGTCCGCGACGACCTGCTGCCAGGGCTCGACCGGGATCCCGGCGGCCCGGGCCGCGTGCAGCTCCGGATGGTCGGGGTCGATCGCGGTCAGCGCCTTGGTGACGGCGAGGCGGTCCGGATGCGGCGCCTGCGTGACGTGGGCGGGGTCGTGCTGCGGCGCGACCGCGATACCGAGGGCCTCGAGCGCCGGCGTGTAGGGCGATGGGGCGGCCGGGTCACAGCCCGAGACGACTGCACCCGCCCGCATGCCGAGCAGGGCCGCCGCGCTCGCCCCGGCACCCGCGGCGCCGACCACGTGGATCCGTTCGAGGGGGCGGATCGGCCGGGCGATCCGCGACGCCGCGAGGCCGGCCCCGACCCGGTCCGCGGCAGAGGTCACGCCGACGCCTCGACCCGCTCGAGCAGGAGCGACAGTGCCGCGCCCGCGCTGCGTCGCTTGTTGGCGCTCCGGTCGCCGCTCCAGACGTGGCGCTTGACGGCGACCCCGACCGCGTCTGCGACCGCGACGTAGGTCAGCCCGACCGGCTTGGACGGCGTACCGCCATCGGGTCCGGCGATGCCGGTCACCGCGACCGCGAGGTCCGCGCCTGTTCGCTCGCGGCCGCCGGTCGCCATCGCCATCGCGACCTGGGCGGAGACCGCGCCGTGCGACGCGAGCACCTCGGCCGGGACGCCGACGGCATCGGACTTGAGCGCGTTCGAGTACGTCACGAAGCCGCCGACGAACCAGTTGCTCGACCCCGGGATCTCGGTGATCAGGTGCGCGACCAGGCCACCCGTGCACGACTCGACCGTGGCGACCCGGCGGTCGAGTGCGAGACAACGCTCGCCGAGGCGCGCGGCCCTCGCCACCAGGTCGTCGACGTCATCGTGCATCGGCTGTCTCGACCGCGCCCACCGGCTCTGCCGACCGATCGTCCGCCACGCCTCAGCGCCGCTGCGTCTTTTGCGGTGGGTTCGGCGGCGCGAACAGCCACGTCTCGGGCACGCCCGACTTCCCGAGCGCGCCGAGGGAGGTGCCGTTCAGCGTGAAGGACGTCACGCCGGACGACCCGGTCCGGACCTCGATCGAGCTCCGCCCCGTGAAGGTCAGCGTCTTGCCGTTCGACAGGACCTGCCCCGCGGCACCGACTCCCTGGTCGATCTTGCCATCGACCCAGACCTTGACCCACGCCCGGCTGCCACCCTTGATCGTGACGACCAGGGTGACGCCCTTGTAGGCGACCGTGACGTTGCGTGTCAGCGAGACGGTCTTGCCCTCGGGCGCTCGACGCTGTGACCGTGATCGTCCAGTGCCCGGCGGTCAGCTCGTACGGCGTGCTGTAGGAGCCGTCATCGGCGACCGGCGACCGTGACCGACGGTGGCGTCGGGGGCGGTGCCGGGGTCGCGCCGCCTGCCCCGGGAGGCGGCCCCGAGCGGGCCCGACGTACGTGGCGCTGACGACGACCGACTTGGCGTTCGTCGCGTGCCCGCCGACCGGGATCGCCCCGTTCTCGAACGACGCGCCCTCGGCCGGCTGGTCGACCGTCAGCGTCGGCGCCTCGATGACGAGGAACGGCACGGTGATGAACAGGTGGATGGTCTCCTCCGACGTCTTGCCCGTGTCCGGGTCCCGGGCACTCACGTCGAACTGGTTGCGCCCGCGACGGAGATCGACGTCGGCCGCCCACGCCCCGGTCGAGCCGGCGGTCACCAGCAGCGGGTCGCGGCCCGGTGTGGCGATCGAGACCGTGGCGCCCGGGAGCGACGTCCCCTCGAGCGTGTATGTCGTCGTCGTGTCGTCGACGTCGATGACGGCGACGGAGGGTTGCGTGACCGACACGGTCGGCGGCTTGGTGAAGCGGAGCACCTGGATCGCCAGGTAGGCACCGAAGGCGAGGATGACCGACCGTCAGCAGGGCGACGACGATGAGGCTCGGTGAGAACGTCAGACCCTTGCGCGGCACCGCGATCGGCTTGGGTGCCACGATCGCCGGCGCGGCTTCGCTTGACCTCGCCGCGCTCGCGCCGCCACTGCAGCAGGACCTCGTCCGGATCGAGCCCGAGGTAGAGCGCGTAGTTGCGCAGGAACCCCTTGGTGTAGACGGCGCCCGGCAGCTCCTTGTAGTCGCCACGCTCGAGGGCGCCGAGATAGCGCGCCCGGATCTTCGTGTCGCGCTCGGCCCGGTAGAGGTCGACGCCCTTGCGCTCTCGAGCGGCGTAGCAGGCGCTCGGGAAGGCTGGCTGTGGGCTCAGCGGCGACGCCGCGCCCGGCGTCGGACCGATCCGCCCCCACGGCCCGCTTGAGCTGCTCGCGCGTCGTCATCAGTCATCCCCGTCGAGCCCGTCGTCAAGCTCGCCTGCTCCAGCGCCCTCGTCCCGGCGGAGCACCTGTCGGGCGTTCGAGCCGTCGAACGCCCCGATGTAGCCGCGCGCCTCCAGCTGGTCGATCATCCGGGCGGCCCGCGCATAGCCGACCTTGAGACGTCGCTGGAGGAGCGACGCTGAAGCACGATCGTACTCCCGGATGACGTCGATGGCATCGGGCAGCAATCGGTCGGCGTCCTCGTCGGACAGGTCGTCGGCGGAACCCGTGCCCTCGTCGGCGGTCTCGATGATCTCGCATGTCGTAGTGCGGGTCGTCGATCTGCCCCTTCCAGTGGTCGACGACACGGCCGATCTCGCCGTCGGACACGAACACGCCCTGGAGACGCATCGGGCGCGGCAGGTCCGACGGCTGGTAGAGCATGTCGCCGCGGCCGATCAGGTCCTCGGCGCCGGGCGCGTCGAGGATCGTGCGGCGAGTCGATCTGCGAGGCCATCGCGAACGCGATCCGGCTCGGGAAGTTGGCCTTGATCAGGCCGGTCACGACGTTGACCGACGGCCGCTGCGTGGCGAGGACCATGTGGATGCCCGGTCGCGCGCGCCTTCTGGGCGAGCCGGACGATCGGGTCCTCGACGTTCTTGCCCTCGCGCATCATCAGGTCGGCCAGCTCGTCGATGATGATCACGATGTACGGCATCCGGTCCTCGGGATCGGTCCGGGTCTCGTTGAACGAGCGGATGTTGCGGGCCGTCGGCGCCGGCCAGCCGCCGGTAGCGCGCCTCCATCTCGTTGACCGCCCACTTGAGCGCGGCCTTGGCCCGCTCCGGCTCGGTGATGACCGGCACGAGCAGGTGCGGCAGCCCGTTGTAGGCCGCGAGCTCGACCCGCTTGAGGTCCATCAGGATCATCCGGACGTCGTCCGGGGTCGCCTTGCACGAGCAGGCTCGTGATGAGCGCGTTGACCATCACGCTCTTGCCCGAGCCGGTCGCCCCGGCGATGAGCAGGTGCGGCATCTTGGCCAGGTCGACCGCCTTGCGCGACGCCCGGCCACGTCCCGTCCGAGCGCGAACGTCAGCTTCGATTCCGAGGCCGTGAAGTCGACCTCCTCGAGGATCGCGCCGCAGCGGCGACCGACGTTGAAGTCCTTGTTGGGCACCTCGATGCCGACCGCGCTCTTGCCGGCGATCGGGGCCTCGATCCGGAGCGAGCGGGCGGCCAGGGCCATCGCCAGGTCGTCGGACAGCGCCTCGATCCGGCTGACCTTGATGTCGGGCGCCGGGTTGACCTCGTACTGGGTCACGACCGGGCCCGGCGTTGCGGCCGACGATCCGGGCCGGGATGTCGAAGCCGGCCAGCTTCTTGACGATGATCTCCTCGTTGCGCGGCGTGGACCGCCTCGTCGCCGCCGGCGTTGAGCGGAGCCGCGCTGTCCTCGAGCAGCCGAGATCGGCGGCAGGACGTACTCGATGCGGTCCTTGGTCGGCGGCGAATCGCCGGCGTCGGTGACGTCGTACGGGTCGCGGACGGGGCGCGGCCGGCGCCGACGCAGCGTGGCCGAGGCCGCGGCGGTCGGCGCCGCGCGACGGGGCGAACGTGTTCGAGGTCTGGCCCTTGCTCGGGACGGCGGCCGGGATCGAGGCGTCGTCGTCGCCCCACAGCGCCGGTCTGGCCGGGCGACGGCGCCCGACCGCGGCGACCTGGCTTGGCCTTGCGCTGGCGACCGTGCCGTCGGCTCGCTCGCCGCGACGCCGCCGGCGTCGGCCTCGTCCGCGTCCGTCGCGCCGGCGTCGCGGCGCACGAGCGCGCGGCGCGCCGTCGGCCGCCGGCCCAGCGAGCCGTCCCGACGACGGTCGCGTGCAGCTGTCGGAGAGGCATGTCGAAGCCGATCAGGACCCCGACGATCGCGAGCGCGATGAGCATCACGAAGGCGCCCGGCGTCGGTCGAACAGGCGGTCGAGGACGTGTTCGCGAGCGCGCGCCGATCCGGCCGCCCGATCGCGGCCGCCCGAGAACCTCGACCGCAGCCGACGATCCCGACGTAGGCGATCGACGATGCCCGAGCAGGCGTGCATCCCCCAGCCCGACGCCGGCCGCCTTCCCGGGCCCCACTCGAGCGTACCAGCCGGCCAGCAGGAGGACGAACGGCAGCAGCCAGCGCCCGGCTCCCGAACCACGGCGCGATCGACGTCGCGCCACCAGTCCGTCAGCGCGCCCTGGCCGGGCAGGACGAGGGCGATCAGCGTCACCGCGCCGAGCACCAGCAGCGACGATCCCGATGATCGAGCGAACGACCTCCGGCGCGACGTCGCGAGCTCCACGTGCTCGGCAGCGTTGCAGCCCGGGACGCGACGCGCGGGCCGCCTTGCGTGCCGGCGTCGTCGACGGGTCGCCATCTCAGACCTCGACCACGACCGGGAAGACCATCGGCCGGCGCTTCGTCTGCTCGTACAGGAAGCGCGAGACGCCGTCCTTGATCTGGCGTCTTGAGCAGCGCGATCTCGCTGATGTGGTCGCCCGGCGTGTCGATCGACTCGATGACCCGCTCGAGCGCCTCCTTCATGATCGGGTCCTGCTCGTTGAGGTGGACGAAGCCGCGGGTGATGATCTCGGGCCGGCCGACGACGCGAGCCGGTCTGCTTGTCGACCGTGACGACGATCATGAACATGCCGTCGTTGGCGAGCGCCCGCCGGTCGCGCAGGACGATGTCGCCGACGTCGCCGACCGACAGCCCGTCGACGTAGACGTAGCCGGCGGACACGGGGGCCGCGCGGCGCGCGCTGCCGTCGGCGGAGAACTCGATCGGCGTGCCGTTCTCGATGATGAACACGTTCTCCGGCGCCACGCCGGTCTCGATCGCGAGGCTTGCCGTGCTGGACCTGCATCCGGAACTCGCCGTGCATCGGGATGAAGTGCTTGGGCTTGGTCAGGCCGAGCATCAGCTTGAGCTCTTCCTGGCTGGCATGGCCTGAGACGTGCGCGCGCTTGATCGTGTGGTAGTACACGTTCGCGCCGGCCTTGAACAGGTTGTCGATGGTCCTGGACGACGATTCCTCGTTGCCGGGGATCGGGCTGGCGCTGACGATGACCGTGTCGCCGGGCTGGATCTCGACGAAGCGGTGGTCGCGGTTGGCCATCCGCGCCAGGCCGGCCATCGGCTCGCCCTGGGCGCCGGTCGTGGCGATGACGAGGCGGGGGTCCGGGATGGTCGCGGATCTTGTCCTTCGGCACGATCGTCGACGCGTCGTACGTGAGGTAGCCGAGGTCGGTCGCGATCCGGAAGTTCTGCTCCATCGAGCGCCCGATGACCGACACGCTGCGATGCATGTCGGCAGCGGCATCGAGGACCTGCTGGACCCGCGCGATGTTGCTCGCGAAGGTGGCCACGATGACCCGGCCCTCGAGCGGCTCCATGATCTCGCGGAAGGCCTCGCCGACGGTGCGCTCGGAGGGCGTGTAGCCCGGGTTCTCGGCGCGGGTCGAGTCGGACAGCAGGCAGAGGACGCCCTCCTGGCCGAGCCGGGCGAGGATCGCGAAGTCGGACAGCTTGCCGTCGACCGGGGTGTGGTCGAACTTGAAGTCGCCGGTGTGGACGATCGTGCCGACCGGCGTGCGCAGCGCGATGCCCATCGCGTCGGGGATCGAGTGGCCGACCCGGAAGGGCATCACGTGGAATGCCCCGATGTCGATCTCGTCGCCCGGTTCGAGCGCGATCAGCGGGTTGTTGTGGAGCTTGTGCTCCTTGATCTTGTTGCCGAGCAGGCCACGCGCCAGGGTGGACGCGTAGACCGGCACGCCGGGGAACTCGGGCAGGACGTACGGCAGGCGCGCCGACGTGGTCCTCGTGGGCGTGGGTGATGAGGAACGCCTTGACGTTCGCGCGGCGCTCCTTGAGGTAGGTGATGTCGGGGATGACGAGGTCGATGCCGAACATCTCCTCGTCGGGGAACATGAGGCCGCAGTCGATGACGACGATCTCGTCGCCGTACTCGAAGACGTACATGTTCTTGCCGATCTCCCCCACCCCGCCGAGCGGGATGATGCGGAGCGGCTGGTCGTTGGTCTGGGGCATCGGTGTCCTTGGCATGGGTCAGAAGAGGGTCAATTGGGGGGCCGGCTCATCGGTCGACGAGGACGGCATCGAGCGCCAGCTCGGGTTCGGTCTCGGTCTCGGGGCCGGGTCGGCGGTTTCGGGTTCGATGACTGGTATCGCCTGGGCGGACTCCCGGCGTCGGCGGGCGTCGAGCAGGGCGGCCGGGACCGCGGCGATGTCGGCGTAGCTGTCGCGCTCGATGGCAGGCGTCCGGAGGGCGGCGGCCGGGTGGTACATCGCGAACACGAGCGCGTCCGCGGCGCCAGTTGCCGGATCGACCGGACGGACGGTGCCGTGCGCCTGCGAGATGCGCGCCCCCGGCATGAACGTCGCCATCGAGTACCGACCGAGGGTGACGACGACCGCCGGGTCGAGCACCTCGAGCTGGCGGCGCAGGTACGGCGCGCAGGCCGCGATCTCGTCGGGCTGCGGGTCGCGATTGTCGGGCGGCCGGCACTTCACGACGTTCGTGATGAACACGTCCTCGCGACGCCAGCCGATGTGCGCGAGGAGCTTGACCAGCAGGTCGCCTGCCCGACCGACGAACGGCCGGCCCTGTCGGTCCTCGTTGAAGCCCGGGCCCTCGCCGACGAACACGACCTCGGTCTCGGGATCGCCCTCGCCCGGGACGGCGCGGGTCCGCGTCGCGTGTAGCCGGCAGTTCGTGCAGACCCGGACCTCCGCGGCGATGGCCTCGAGCGCTGCACGGCGCTCGGCGTCGGTCACGCCGTGGCCTCGGGGGCCTCGGGCCCGACGTACGGGCTGGCGCCGCGGGCCGCAGCGGGGCGGATCCAGTCGCGCTCGCGGAGGACCTCGGCCAGCTCGACGGCGTTCGTCGCGGCGCCCTTGCGCAGGTTGTCCGACACGACCCAGAAGGCGAGACCGCGGTCGTCGGCGACCGACACGTCGCGACGGACGCGCCCGACGAAGATCTCGTCGCGGCCGGCCGCCTCGGTCGCCAGCGGGTAGCGATGCTCGGCCGGATCGTCCTCGACGATGACGCCCGGGACTGCCGCGAACAGCCGGCGTGCCCGCTCGGGCGTCAATCGGCTCGCGGGTCTCGACGTGGACGGCCTCCGAGTGGCTGACGAAGACCGGGATGCGGACGGCCGTGCACGAGATGCGCAGGTCCGGCAGGTGCAGGATCTTGCGGTTCTCGCTGACGAGCTTCCACTCCTCCTTGGTGTAGCCGTTCGGGAGGAAGACGTCGATCTCGGGGAGCGCGTTGAAGGCGATCGGATGCGGGTAGACGGTGGCGATCGGCGCCTCGCCGGAGACGTGTGCGCGGATCTGGCCCTCGAGCTCCGCGAGCGCGTCGGCGCCCGTCCCGGAGACGGACTGGTACGTGTCGACGACGACCCGCTCGATGCCGACGGTGTCTCGCAGCGCCATCAGGACGGGCGCCAGCTGCATCGTCGAACAGTTCGGGTTGGCGATGATGCCCGGGTGGCCCTCGAGGTCGTCCGGATTGACCTGCGACACGACCAGCGGGATGGCCGTATCCATCCGCCACGCCGACGAGTTGTCGATGACGGTCGCGCCCGCGCGCGACCGCCGCGGGCGCGAGATCGAGCGAGATGTCGGCGCCGGCGGAGAACAGCGCGATGTCGACGCCCTCGAACGCGTCGGGGACGGCCTCGCCGATCTCGAGCGTCCGACCGTCGATGGACACCGTCCGACCGGCCGATCGCCCGGAGGCGAGCAGCCGCAACTCACCGACCGGGAACTCCCGTTCGTTGAGGATCTGGATCATCGTCCGTCCCACGACGCCGGTGGCTCCGACGACGGCAACGGTCAGGGGTTGACGGTTCATAAGGGGCTTGGCTCCGCTCGCTCTGTCGCTCGGACGGGCACGGTCGGAGTATAGCAGCGGCCATTTCCGGGCCGAGGTCCCGGCCTCGATGCAAGGAAGCGATCACGTCCCGCGTCTTATCGTGTGACAGGCGTCCCGATGACGCCAGATGAGGGAGCGAGATGGCGTTCCGCGCGCAGCTCGACGACTTCGCGGGACTCTACGAACGCACGTATCAGCCCGTCTTCCGGACGGTGCTGGGGATCTGCGGGGATCGCGGGCTGGCCGCCGACCTGACCCAGGACGCGTTCGTCGCCGCCTACCGGCAGCAGGCGTCGTTCCGGGGCGAGGTGCCGGTCGAGGCGTGGCTCCACCGGATCGCGGTGAACACGGCGTTGAGCGGGCTCCGCCGCCGGCGCGTCCGATGGTCCGAGCCGCTCGATCCGGTCCACCATGACCACTCTGTCAATCCGGCTTCTCCCGCTGACCCGAGCGATGTCGTGGACATCGAGCGAGCCCTGCAGCGGCTCGCCCCGCCCCAGCGGGCCGCGGTCGTCCTGCGCTACTACCACGACTTCGACTACGCCACCATCGCCGCGATCCTGGGCACGAGCCCCGGCAACGTCGGCTCGATGCTGAGTCGTGCCCTCGGGCGCCTGCGACGCGACCTCGAGGTCGACGACTCAGGACCGATGTCGTTCGTCGTCACGCCAGCCGAGGAGGCCCGCTCCATTCGTCGCAGCGCCCGGTCGTGACCCGGACGCCGCAGCCGGCGACGTCCGGAATGCCCGTCGATGGTCGACCGCTACTCCTCGACGGCGATCGGTGGTGACCCGACGGTGGCGATCGGTGTGCCGTACGGCTACGACACTGTCGACCAGGTTCTGGCGGCGTTTCGCACCCAACGCGTCGCGGCCGCCGAAGGTCGCGAGCGGGTCAGCTCATTGTGCCCGGAGATGGCGACGCCGCGACAGATGACAGTCGGAGGCCTGACCGGTCAGGGCTTCTCCTGCGCGAGCGACCTGAATGTCGTCGTGCCTTTGTATCCCATTTCACGAGAGGGTCGGGCCGCGGGCGTGCCGGCCGGACCAGATCAAGTGGACGGTTGGTTCGTCCTGCAGAGCGGCGAGAGTGCGACATCAGACGTTGTCGAGGAGGGCGACAAACCGGTGGTGATCACCGTGTTCGGCCATGTAACGGCGGCACGATTTCACGGGCCGCTCGTCGGACTCGACCCTGGCATCGAGCGCTTCCTCGAGGAAAGACTCCGCCTCACCTTCGATCCGTAGAAACGTACGAGCCGCCGGTCGCCCGGCGGCTCGTGCCAGTTACGGAGTGATGACCCGGGTCAGACCGGATCCTTGGCCAGATGGCGCTGCATCGCGGCCTTGCGCGAGAGGTTGACGCGGCCCTGCCGGTCGACCTCGAGCACGACCACCATGATCTCGTCGCCGACGGACACGACGTCCTCGACGGTCGGGACGTGGTAGTCGGCCAGCTCGCCGATGCGGACGAGGCCTTCCTTGCCCGGCAGGATCTCGACGAACGCGCCGAAGCCCATGATCCGGGTGACCTTGCCCATGTACAGCGCGCCGACCTCGACCTCGCGGGTCAGGCTCTCGATCCACTGGATCGCCTTCCGGGCGTTCTCGCCGGACACGGCCGCGATCTCGACGGTGCCGTCGTCCTCGACGTTGATCTCGGTCGACGTCTCTTCCTGGATCTTGCGGATCATCGATCCGCCCTTGCCGATGATCTCGCGGATCTTCTCCGGGTTGATCTTGATGGTCGTGATCCGCGGGGCGAAGTCACTCATGTTGCCGCGTGCCTCGGGCATCACGGCGGTCATCTTGTCGAGGATCTCGAGACGGGCCGCCAGGGCCTGGGCCAGGCCGCCGCGGATGATCGCCTCGTTGATGCCCTGGACCTTGATGTCCATCTGCAGGGCGGTGATGCCGTCCCGCGTGCCGGTCACCTTGAAGTCCATGTCGCCGACCGAGTCCTCCTTGCCGAGGATGTCGGTCAGGACGACGAAGCGGCCGTCGGGCTCGCTGATGAGGCCCATCGCCGCACCGGCGACCGGCGCCGAGATCGGCACGCCCGCGTCCATCAGGGCGAGGGTCGAGCCGCAGGTCGAGGCCATCGAGGTCGAGCCGTTGGACGACATGCACTCCGACACGAGCCGGATGACGTACGGGAAGTCCTCGTGGCTCGGCAGGACCGGGACGAGCGCCCGCTCGGCGAGGTGGCCGTGGCCGATGTCGCGCCGGCTGGGGCCACGCATCGGCTTGTTCTCGCCCGTCGAATAGGGCGGGAAGTTGTAATGGTGGATGTAGCGCTTCTCGGTCTGCGGGCTGATGGTGTCGATGCGCTGGACGTCCGAGGACGATCCGAGCGTGGCGATCGTCAGCACCTGGGTCTCGCCACGGGTGAACAGGCCGGTCCCGTGGGCACGAGGCAGCACGCCGACCTCGACCGAGATCGGTCGCAGCTCGGTCGTCCCGCGGCCGTCCATCCGGATGCCCTCGTCGAGGGCGAGCCGGCGGGCGACCTTCTTGTTGACCAGGTTGAACAGAGGCTTGCTGACACGCGCCTCGCGGCGAGCGGCCTCCTGGAGCGCCTTCGAGTCACCGCCGTTGCGGGTCGCCCGGATCGCGTCGGCCAGGCCTTCGCGGAGGGTCTTGACCCGGCCCGGCAGGTCGTTGCCGAACCAGATCAGCAGGTTGGCGGTCGCCTCGGCGTCGGGACCGGCCCGATGCGCCTGCGCGAGCTCGACGCCGAAGAAGCGCGACAGGGTCTCGAGCTTGTAGTTCTCGAGGTCCGGATAGCCGTCGCGGGCGATGGTCAGGGTGTCGAGGTAGCGACCGGACTCGATGTGGGTCCCATCGCCGAGCGCGGCCTCGATGAAGCCGAGGTCGAACCCGACCGAGTGGCCGACGATCTTCGCGTCACCCGCGAATGCCAGCGCCTGCTTGGCGGCCTCGGCGGGCGACGGCGCCTTCTTGACGTCGGCGTCGTGGATGCCGTGCATCTGGTTGCCGACGATCGGGCGACCCGGGTTGACCAGGGTCGACCAGCGATCGGTGATCTTGCCGCCCTTGACCTTGACCGCGGCGATCTCGACGAGATCGGCCATCTTCGGGTCGGTGCCGGTCGTCTCGACGTCGACGATGACGAACTCGTTCCCGGCGAGCGCCTCGTCGACGAAGTCGAGGACAGAGCCCGTGCCGGCCTCGAGGAACGGCGTGCTCTTGGCCTTGCCGACCGCGTCGCGGAGCTGCTCCTGGATGTCGATGAGCGGCTGGAGGGCGCGATGGCCGAACAGGATGGCCTCGGCCATGACGGCCTCGGGCAGGAGCTTGGCGCCCGCCTCGACCATCATGATCGCGTCGCGCGTGCCGGAGACGACGAGGTCGAGCTCGGACTCCTCGAGCTGGCTGTAGGTCGGGTTGACGACGAACTCGCCGCCGATCCGGCCGATACGGACGGCGCCGACCGGGCCCGCGAACGGGATCTCGCTGATCGTGAGCGCGGCCGACGCGGCGACCGTGCCGAGGACGTCGGGCTCGTTCTCCTGGTCGGTCGAGAGGACCGTGATGACGAGCTGGATATCGTCCTTGTAGCCCTCGGGGAAGAGGGGCCGGATCGGGCGGTCGGTCAGCCGGGCGGCCAGCGTGGCCGCCTCGGAGGCACGCGCCTCGCGCTTGATGAAGCCACCCGGGATCTTGCCCGCGGCGTACATCCGCTCCTCGAACTCGACCGTCAGCGGGAAGAAGTCGAGGCCGGGGCGGGGGTCGCTCCGGTTGGCCGTGCCGAGCACGAGGGTGTCGCCGTAGCGGACGGTGACGGCTCCGCCGGCGAGGCGTGCGAGCTTGCCGGTCTCGACGGTCAGCGTTCGACCACCGAATTGCGTCTCGAATGTGTGAGACAAGGGAATGGTTCCTCCTTGGGTCGCGGAGGAGGGCGACGACCTGCTGCAGGTCGGCCGACTGGGCCCTGGGCGCCGGATGCGAGAGGACCCCGGTCTGTGCCGGGGCCCCGAGCTGCGACGCCTAGCGGCGGAGTCCGAGTCGTCCGATGACGACCCGGTAGCGCGCGCTGTCCTTCTTCATCAGGTAGGCGAGAAGGCGGCGGCGCTGGCCGACGAGCTTGAGGAGGCCGCGGCGCGAATGATTATCCTTGGGGAAGCTCTTGAGATGCCCGGTCAGCTCCTTGATCCGCTCCGTCAGGAGCGCGACCTGGACTTCCGGCGATCCGGTGTCACCTTCCTTGGTGGCGAACCCGGTGATGATCTCCTGCTTCTGTTCCCGCGCGAGCGGCACTCGTTCCTCCGAACACGACGTGTGACGTGATGTCTTCCATCTATGACCGGCGGATGGTAGCAGGCTCGCGCCGAAGCGGCAAACGGATCGATCCCGTCTGCGACCGGACCAGGGCTAGCGAGAGCGACGGAACAGCCGGTCGACGATCCCCTGGAGTCCTGACGGCGGACGGGTCGGAGTCGCCGCACCGAGCGACCCGGACCGTTCCACTTCCTGAAGCTCCGCCGTGTCGACCACGTCCTGCTCGACGCCTGCCGCGTGCTCGCGGGCGGCCTGCTCTTCGGCAGGGTTGAGAGCCTTTCGGACGGACTCCCCCCAGAGGCCAGGATTGTTGCCGAATGCCACGCCTGCAGCGTACACCCCTGCCCCAAGAGACCCGCACCACCAGGCCGCGTGCGGGACAATGACGCGATGCCGAAGCTCGACAGGATCTACACGAAGACCGGTGACGAGGGCATGACCGGTCTCGGCGGCGGTCAGCGGGTCCCCAAGGATTCGCGACGGGTCGAGGCGTATGGGACGGTGGACGAGCTCAACTCGCAGATCGGCGTCGCACTGGCGCTCGGGCTGTGCCGGCGGCTGGACGCCGAGCTGCCGCCGATCCAGAACCAGCTGTTCGACCTCGGCTCGGACCTGGCCACGCCGGCCACCAGCCAGGAACGCCACCCGGTCCCGACGGTCCAGCCGCGTCACATCGAGCACCTCGAGACGCTGATCGACGAGCTGAACGCGATCGTCGGGCCGCTGACGAACTTCCTGTTGCCGGGCGGATCGGGCGGCGCGGCCCAGCTCCACGTCGCCCGGACGGTGTGCCGCCGGGCCGAGCGGCAGGCGACCGCGCTCGCCCGCGAGGAGGACATCGGCCCGACCGTCCTCCCCTACCTCAATCGACTGTCCGATGCCCTGTTCGTGATGGCCCGCTACGAGAACCACGAGCGTGGTGTCGCCGAGCCGCTGTGGGAGCCGGGTGCCTGATGTCGCTGCTGTCACGGATCAGGTCCGCCTTCGGAGGGGGTCCGTCCACGGCTCCGGCAGGTGGCAAGCACGACGCTGCGGGCGAGCATGCCTCCCGGCACGACCGTCGAGCGGCCGGGCGCGAGCGGCATCACCGGACCGGTGAACCGGCATGGGAGGCATCCGATCGGGTCAAGGAGCCCGATGCCTCCGGTGCGGACGATGCCGACAGGGCGCCCGAGATCCTGGGCGGCTGACGGGCGTCCCGTCGCGAGGCGTCTCAGGCAGACAGCGCGACGGTGACCCGACGGTTCGCGATCGGACCGATGAGTGAAGCCTCGCCGCCGGCGAGCCGCAGGGTCAGCGCGACGCCATCGACGTCGGCTGGATAGTCGCCATCGGGCGGGAGGGCCATCGGCAGCTCGAATGCGACGCGCGCACTGCCATCCGATGGATCGCCCACATTCCCGGAGACCGTGACCGGCCGCCCGAGCAGCCGGGCAGCCGCGGCCAGATCGCCGTTCGCGATCGCGGTCCGGATGGTCGAGCTTCGGACCTCCTCGTCGTCGATCGTGAACGGCTGGACGACGACGACCTCGAAACCGTCGCGTGCGCCCAGGGACGCCAGGGCAGGCGGCGTCCCGCGCCGCTCGAAGCCGAATGCCGCATCGGGCGTCATCAGGAAGCCCCTGACGGCGACGCGTGCGCGGATGCGCTCGACGAAGACGTCGTACGGCGTCGCTCGGAGGGCAGCGTCGAAATGCTGCACGACCGTCACCTCGACGCCGGCCGCCTCGAGTCGCTCGAGCCGCTCGGCCGGGTCGAGCAGGAGCGGCGGCGCCTTCCCGACAAGCACCTCGTCGGGATGATGGTCGAAGGTGATGACGATGGGCCGCGCTGCGCGTGCCTCTGCCTCGCTGACCAGGTGCCGGAGCAGGTAGGCGTGGCCGAGGTGGAGGCCATCGAACACCCCGACGACCACGAATGCCGGGCCGAGCTCGGGCCGAAGCGCGTCCACGCCCGCGACGACATCCATCCTGGTGTCAGGCGACCGGCTCGGCGGCCGGCGTCGCAGTCGGAGCGACGAAGACCTTGTCCGGAGCGAGCCTGCCGCCTGTCGCGGTCGCGATCGCGATCAACGAACCGGTCTCGTCTCGGAGCCGATAGTGGTCGGCGGGTGCGGGCAGGCCGGACCCGAGGCCGGACGTGGGACGGACGAACTGGCCGCGGGCGATCGCGGCGACCTCGTCGGGCGACAGGGTCACGACGGGGAAGGCGTCGAGTCCATCGTCGATCGGTCGCAGCATCGGGATCAGGCCGGACGGGTCCTCCGCGGCCGCCGCGCGGACGGCGTCGAGCGTGCGTGCCGTGTCGAGCGTGAACGGCCCGGACGCGGTCCGCGTCAACGCCCCGAGATAGGCGGCACTCCCGAGGTGCTCGCCCATGTCGCGCGCCAGCGCCCGAACGTAGGTGCCTGCGGAGCAGGCGACATCGACGACCGCGACCGGCCGATCCGGATCGGTCGCGTCCCACGACACGAGGTCGAGTGCGTGGATCGTCACGGCACGCTCCGCGAGCACGACGGTCTCGCCGGCGCGCGCCATCGCGTACGCGCGGCGACCGGCCACCTTGACCGCGCTGTAGGCCGGCGGGCGCTGCGAGATCGGGCCGGTCAGTGAAGGGAGCGCCGCTTCGACCGCCTCGCGCGTCGGCGCCGGCCCGCTGGCCGGCGTCAGCTCCCCCTCGAGGTCGTCGGTCGTCGACGAGGCCCCGAAGCAGATGGTCGCGCGATACGCCTTGCGATCACCCAGGTGGTACTCGACGACCCGCGTGGCGTGCCCGAGGAAGACCGGCAGGACGCCCGACGCGAACGGGTCGAGGGTGCCACCGTGGCCGACACGCTTGGTCGCCGCGAGCCGGCGCACCAGGGCGACCACGTCATGCGAGGTCGGGCCGGCGGACTTGGCGATGATGAGGATGCCGTCGAGACCCGGTCCGAGCGACGAACGCGCCACGCTCAGCGCGCCAGCTGCGCCACGAGCCGGTTGGCCTCGGCGAGGACCGGTGGTCGTGCTTCGTCGAGCGGCGCGTCGATCGATGCGCCGGCCGCCCGCGCATGTCCGCCGCCACCGAACCGGCCGGTCAGGACCGTCGCGTCCACGCCGCCCGGCTTGGTCCGGACGCTGACCCGGGTCGCGCGGCCCGCCTCCTTGAACAGGATCGCCACCTCGGCCGCCTCGGCCTGCGACAGCAGGTCGATGATCCCCTCGGAGTAGGCGCGCTCGGAGCCGGTCGCGGCCAGGTCCGCTTCGGTGATGCTCGACCACACGACACGGCCGTCGTCGGCGCTCTCGAGACGGTCGAGGACGACCCCGAACAGCCGCAGCTGCGCGTCGGGCTTGGTGCGGTAGAGGCGGCGCGAGATGTCCGACAGTGGCGCGCCGGCCTCGACGAGGGCCGCCGACACGACCAGCGTGCGCGGGGTCGCGTTCGGGTGGGCGAACGTCGCGGTGTCCATGACGATGCCGGCCATCAGGCCGGTCGCCAGCGCCCCGCCGTCCGCGGCAAGGTCGACGCCGAGGCGGACCGCCAGCAGGGTCGACATCTCGCAGGTGGCCGCCGCGAGCGGATCGATCCAGTCGGCCTCGCCGCTCGCATCGTTCGAGGCGTGGTGGTCGATGATGACCCGCGGCAGCCGATCGAACAGCTCCGCGTGCCGCGCGCCGACCTCACCGACCCGCTCGACCGTCGCGCAGTCGGACAGGACCAGCAGGTCGTACGAGGCATCGGGGTCGGGGTCGAGCGCGAACCGCTCGACGCCCTCGAGGAAGTCGTAGAGAGGCGGGACGGGGTCGCTGCAGACCGGGTCGGCGCGGCCGCCCATGGCCTCGACCAGTCGCACGACGGCGAGCGTCGCTCCGACCGTGTCCGCGTCCGGGTTCTCGTGGCTGACGGCCAGCACGCGGCGCGCGCCACGCAGGCGATCGACGACCTGCTGCGGGACCGCGTCGAGGTACGGCGACAGGTCGACCGTCATCGGGGCCGTCGCCCGGTCGTCTTGCCCGTGCCGTGCCGGTGTGGTCCGCTCGCCGTCGTCCGACGCGACCGCGGCCGCGAGGGCGTCGGTGGCCGCACGGCCGACGGCGGCTCCTCGGGGAGGTCATCGGTCTGGTGGACGCGGGCCACCGGCGTCGGCAGCGACTCCGCGATCGGGACGTCCGCCTCCGGGACCGCACCGGTCTCGATCTCGTCGAGCAGGCGGAGGATCCGCGTGCCCCGGTCGGCGGTCTCGTCGAGGTGCACGTGCAGGTCCGGGATCCGTTTGAGGCGGAGTGTCCTGCCGAGCTCGTGACGGATGAACGGCATCGCGTGCTGGAGCGCGGCCACGGCCGCGTCACGCTCCGCCGGCTGGCCGATGACGCTGACCCAGACCCGCGCATGGCGCAGATCGGGCGTCGTCTCGACCGACGTGATCGTCGCGAATCCCACGCGTGGGTCAGCGACGTCGCGCGTCACGATCGCCCCGATCTCCTGCCGAAGCAGCTCGTCGACGCGCTCTGTTCGTTGGCTCACGTCATCGAACTGCTTTGCCGACGCCTGGGCGTCCGAGGCGAAGGCGCGCGGGAGCACGTGAGCGAGCGCACCCCAAGGTGCGTGAGCGAGCGCGCGGACCGCGCAACGCGCGCATCGGGCGTCTCGGTGGCGGCCATGTCGGGCGTCAGTTCGCTGACGCCCGACTGACTGTCTGGGCCGTGAAGCACTCGATGATGTCGCCTTCCACGATGTCGTGGAAGTTGGCCAGACCGATGCCGCACTCGTAGTTCTGCTGGACCTCGCGGACGTCGTCGCGGAAGCGACGAAGGGACTCGATCCGGTCGGTCGCGATGACCTTCGAGCTGCGCCACACCCGGGCGTTGCCGCCGCGGACGATCCGGCCGTCGGTCACGAACGAGCCGGCGATGACCGTGCTCTTGCCGACGCGGATGACCTGGCGGACCTCCGCCCGGCCCTCGACGACCTCGACGATCTCCGGCTCGAGCAGGCCCTTGAGGGCAGCATCCACGTCGTCGGTGAGCTTGTAGATGATGTCGTACAGCCTGACGTCGACGCCTTCGCTCTCGGCGGCGCGCCGAGCGGTCTCGGTGATCTTGGTGTTGAAGCCGATGACGATGGCGTCCGAGGCGGCCGCCAGCATGATGTCGTTGTCGGTGATGTCGCCGGCGCCCTCGAGCAGGACGTTGAGCCGGATCTCGTCCTGGTCGAGCTGCTCGAGCGCGTGGGTGATCGCACCGAGCGAGCCCGACACGTCGGCCTTGAGGATGATCCGGAGCTCCTTGGCCTGACCCGCCTGGATCTGGCTGTAGAGGTCCTCGAGGGTGGCGCGGCCACTCCCCTCCCCGCTCTTGGCCGCCGAGGCAGCCTTGCGGGTCTCGACCATGGTCCGGGCTTCCTTCTCGTCGCCGACGACGCGCAGGATGTCGCCGGCCATCGGGCACGTCGGAGAGGCCGAGGATGACGACGGCGGTCGACGGTCCGGCCTTGGTGACGCGCTTGCCGAGGTCGTTCTCGAGCGCGCGGACGCGCCCGAAGGTCTCACCGACCACGATGATGTCCCCGACGTTGAGCGTGCCGGTCTGGACCAGCGCCGTCGCGACCGGGCCGCGGCCCTTGTCGAGCTTGGCCTCGACGATCGTGCCGACGGCGGACCGCTTCGGGTTCGCCTTGAGCTCCTGCAGGTCGGCGACCAGCAGGATCATCTCGATCAGCTCGTCGAGCCCGATCCGGGTCTTCGCCGAGACCGGGACGAGCGGCACGTCGCCGCCGTACTCCTCGACGACGATGCCCGCCTCGGTCAGCTCGGTCTTGACCCGCTCGGCATTCGCGTCCGGCTTGTCGATCTTGTTGAGCGCGATGATGATCGGGACCTTGGCCGCCTTGGCGTGGCTGATCGCCTCGAGTGTCTGGGGCATGACGCCGTCGTCGGCCGCCACGACCACGACCGCGATGTCGGTCACCCGCGCGCCGCGGGCACGCATCGCGGTGAACGCCTCGTGACCCGGCGTGTCGAGGAACACGACGCGCTTGCCGTCCTTGACCACCTCGCTGGCACCGATGTGCTGGGTGATGCCGCCGCGCTCGCCGGCCGCCACCTCGGTCGTCCGGATCGCGTCGAGCAGGCTCGTCTTGCCGTGGTCGACGTGGCCCATGACGGTCACGATCGGGGCGCGCGGCTGGAGCAGCGTCGGATCGTCCTCTTCGAACAGCACTTCCTTGGTCGCCTCGGCGACCTGGCCGTCGGTCTCGTCGAGCACGCCGGAGTGGTGCACGGCCTCGGCCTCAGCGACCTCGTAGCCGAGCTCGCCGGCGACGAGCGACGCGGTGTCGCGGTCGACCAGCTGGTTGATGGTGGCGAAGATCCCGCTCTTGATCAGCTCGCGGATGATGTCCGCCGGGTTGACGCCCAGCAGCTCGGCGAGCTCCTTCACGGTGATCGTGCCGGGCAGCTCGATGGCGCCGCGCTCGCGCGGATCCAGCGTCTGGACGCCGGCGCCGTTGAATGCGCCGTCGCGACGCGGTGGCTTGCGGGGCCCGCGCCGGCCGCGCGTGCCGCTCCTACTCCTGGCCACGGGCTCCTCCTTCGATGGTCATGTCTCATGGGTTCGAGGCTCCCTGCCAGCGTCTCGCGCAGGTCGGATGGGAGCGGGGTCTTGAGCGCCCGGCTGAGGGCGCCCTTCGTGATCGCCTTGTCGAGGCAGTCTGATGTGCGGCACACGTACGCGCCACGGCCGGCCGCCCGGCCGGTCTCGTCGAGCCGGATGTCTCCGGTCGGAGTCCGCACGATACGCATCAAGTCACGCTTCGGGCGCACCGTCCGACAGGCGACGCAGGTGCGATCGGGGGCGTGCCGCGGAGCGCCGGTCCTCGCCTGCCGGTCTACGACGCCACCTCTCCCGATGCGACGGCGGCGGCCTTCTTGGCGACCCGCTTCGGCTTGGCGGCTGGTTCGTCGGACGGAGCCGGCTGCCACGCCGTCGGTGGCGATGACGTCGGGCTCGAGCGGGGCCGTCTTGGCCGTCGCCTTCGTCGCGCGCTTCGGCTTGGCGTCGGTCTCCGCGACCGGCCTCCGGCTGCGGCTCCGGCGTCCGTGTGCCTCGGCCACGTCTGCCGTCGCCTCGGCCGCGGCCGCCTTCTTGGTGACGCGCTTGGGCTTCGGGGCATCGACGGCGACCGAGGCGTCGGGTACGGCGACCTCGGACACAGCGGCCGTCTCCGCCTCGGCAGACGGGCCGCTGGCGACCGCGTCGGCGGCGGCCTTCGCCTCGGCCACGGACACGTCGCTCCGGATGTCGATCCGCCAGCCGGTCAGCCGCGCGGCCAGCCGGGCGTTCTGGCCCTCGCGGCCGATGGCGAGCGACAGCATCCGCTCGGGGACGGTCACGCTGGCGATGCGGTGCTCCTCGTCGATGTCGACGGAGATGACCTGGGCCGGGCTCAGGGCGTTGGCGACGAACAGGCTCGCATCGTCGCTCCACGGGATGACGTCGATCTTCTCGCCGGACAGCTCGGCGACGACGGCCTGGACGCGGGCCCCGCGCTGGCCGACCGTGGCACCGACCGGATCGAGGCCCTCCTGGCGCGACGCGACGGCGACCTTCGAGCGGCTGCCGGCCTCGCGCGCGATGGCCTTGATCTCGACCGTCCCGCTGTGGATCTCGGGGACCTCGAGCTCGAACAGCCGCTTGAGGAAGCCCTTGTGGGTCCGGCTGACGAAGATCTGCGGGCCCTTGGTCGAGCGCCGGACCTCGAGCACGAATGCCTTGACGTTCTGGCCGATCCGGTAGTGCTCGAGGGCGCTCTGCTCGGTCGTCGCCAGGATCGCCTCGACGTTCTTGCCGACGTCGAGGATGATCGCCCGCGGCTCGACCCGGTTGACGGTGCCCGTCATCAGCTCGCCCTCGCGGCTCGCGAACTGGTCGAAGACCTGGTCGCGCTCGACCTCGCGGATGCGCTGGAGGACGATCTGCTTGGCCGTCTGGGCGCCGATCCGGCCGAAGACGTCACCATCGAGCTGCTCGGTCTCGACGAGGTCGCCGACGTCGGCGCCCGAATCGAACGCCTTGGCCTGCTCGACCGTCATCTCGGTGAACTCGTCCTCGATCTCGCCGACGACGCGGCGCGCGCGGAACACGCGGATCTTGCCCGTCTCGGCGTCGATCCGGACGTGGATGTCCTCGTCACCGGCGACGCGCCGATAGGCGGACTGGATGCCGTCCTCGACGGCTCCGATGAGCTGCTCCCGCGAGATCTGCTTCTCGGCGTTGAGCTGGAGGAGGGCACCGACGAAGTCTCGACTCACGATGTCCTCCGTTCGCTGTGCAGATGTCTAGTGGCGCTCAAAAAGAAACGTGGGGGTCACCCACGTCGCGGAGCGGCCGTTCAGTTGACAGCAACTATACACCCGGGAGCGTGGACGCCTCAAACGGCGGGTGTCGGGAAGCGCTCCGCGACGTAGCCCTCGAGGATGTCGATGAACTCGGCGACGAGGCCGTCGCCACGCAACGTGCGATCGAGACGGCCGTCGATGAACACCGGCGCGACCGGCTCCTCGAACGTGCCCGGCAGGCTGATGCCGATGTCGGCGTGCTTCGACTCGCCCGGACCGTTGACGACGCAGCCCATGACCGCCACGCGCAGGTCCTCCGACCCCGGGGTGCGTCTCGCGCCAGACCGGCATCTGCTCCTTGAGGTAGCCCTGGATCTGCTGGGCCATCTCCTGGAAGAAGGTCGAGGTCGTCCGGCCGCAGCCCGGGCAGGCCGAGACCTGCGGCAGGAACGAGCGCAGGCCCATCGACTGGAGCACCTGCTGGGCGATCTCGACCTCGCGCTCGCGCGGCGCGCCGGGCTCGGGCGTCAGCGAGACCCGGATCGTGTCGCCGATCCCCTCGTTGAGCAGGATGGCCAGCCCCGCGGTCGAGGCGACGATCCCCTTGTCGCCCATCCCGGCCTCGGTGAGCCCGAGATGGAGCGGGTAGTCGCTCCGCGTCGCCAGCAGCCGGTAGACGTCGACCAGGTCGCGGACGCCCGACACCTTGGCCGACAGGATGATCCGGTCGTGCGGCATGCCGGTCGCCTCGGCCAGCTCGGCCGAGCGCATCGCCGACTCGAGCATCGCGTCGATCATCACGTCGCGGGCATCGCGCGGCTCGGCGGCGACCGCGTTGGCGTCCATCAGCTCGGTCAGGATCGCCTGGTCGAGCGAGCCCCAGTTGACCCCGATGCGGACCGGCTTGCCGTTGTCGATCGGCGATCCGGACGATCGTCGGCGAAGTGCTCGTCGTGGCGCTTGGCGCCGACGTTGCCGGGGTTGATCCGGTACTTGGCGAGCGCGGCGGCCATGTCCGGGTACTCGGCGAGGAGCTTGTGTCCGTTGTAGTGGAAGTCGCCGATGATCGGCACGTCGACGCCCAGCCCGCGGACCTTGCGGACCATCTCCGGGACGGCCGCGGCTGCCTCCTCGTTGTTGACCGTCACCCGCACGAGCTGCGAGCCGGCGTGCGCCAGACGCGCGACCTGGATCGCGGTCGCGTCGGCGTCGGCGGTGTCGGTGTTGGTCATCGACTGGACGACGACCGGATGGGCCGAGCCGACCAGGACGCCGCCGACGTCGACGCTGACCGTCGGCCGGCGGCGCGGCCGGAGCGAATCGGGCGAGCTCACGCGGACCTACGAGCCGCCGAGGCGGACGATGTCGAACCCGGTGATCCAGATGAGGAAGGCGAACAGGAACACGAAGCCGACCATGTAGGTCAGCTGCTCCGCCCGGACGCTGATCCGCGCCCCGAACACGCGCTTGAGGGTGATGATCAGCATCCGGCCGCCGTCGAGCGGCGGGAACGGCAGGATGTTGACGACCGCGAGGTTGGCCGACAGGATGCCCGCGACGTACAGCGTGAAGAGCGGCCCGAGCTGCCAGAAGATGTCGCCGATCTGGGTCGCGATGCCGACCGGGCCCTGGACGGGCGGCGCCTCGGTCGGATGGTTCACGATCGAGTCGACGAGCTGGCCGAGACCGCCGACGATCAGCCCGAGGGCATCGCGTTGTCCGCTGCGGCGCCGATCCTGACGGCCTCGAGCGGCGAATAGGTCGATGTCGGTCCTGGAGGACGGCTGCCGAGGTGACGATCCCGAGCGCGCCCTTGTTGGTCTGGAGCTCCTCGGTCGTCCTGAGCGTGGCGGACACGTCGGACGTCGTCCCGTCCGGATGCTTGACCCCGAGCACGACGGTCTGACCGGGCATCGTCTGGAGGTCGCCGGTCGGGCCGGTCGATGCGAACGCGTTGTAGACCTTGCCGTTGACGCTGACGATGACGTCGCCCGGGCTGGAGACCGGCGGCGGCCGCGGGTGAGCCCGGCTGCACGGTCGTGATGTTCGCGCCGATCGTCGGGTCGCCGTACAGCGCGATGCCGGTGAAGATCACGAACGCCAGCAGGATGTTCATCACGACGCCCGGCGACCAGGATGGCCATCTTGGTCAGGTAGCGCTGGGCGGCGAACGACCGTGGGTCGTCGGCCTCGGCGCCGTCCTCGCCCTCGAGCTTGACGAAGCCGCCGATCGGCAGCCAGTTGAGCGTGTACAGGGTCTCGCCCTTCGATCGCAGGACCTTCGCCCGGGGCGGGAAGCCGATCCCGAACTCGAGGACGCGGACGCGGAAGCGCGCGGGCGGTCAGGAAGTGACCGAGCTCGTGGATGATCACGAGCGCGCCGAGGATGAAGATGAACAGGACGATCGTGATGATCGACTGGACGAATGCGGTCACGCGGGTGCTCCGAAGCGGGTGGTCGCGAAGGCCGCGCGAACGTCGGTGTCGAGCTGCGACGAGGTCCTCGACGTCGGGGGCCGCGGCCGTCGGTTCCCCCGAACCGCGCGACGGCCGCCTCGAGCAGGCGCCGGGATGCCGGTGAAGCTCGAGCGTGCCGTCGAGGAAGCGCGCGCACCGCGACCTCGTCGGCGGCGATCAGCGCGGCTGAGGCGCGAGGCCCGAGCCGGCCTGCCTCGCGGGCGATGCGCAGGGCCGGGAAAGCGCACCGGGTCGGGGGCGCGGAAGTCGAGCCGGGCCGCCGCGATCAGGTCGGGCGGAGTCGCCGGCGACGGCCGGCGGTCGGGATAGGTCAAGGCGTACTGGATGGGAAGTCTCATGTCGGGCGTGCCCAGCTGGGCCTTCAGCGAACCGTCCACGAAGCGGACGGCCGAGTGGACGACGCTCTGCGGGTGGATGACGACCTCGATGGCGTCGTAGTCGACATCGTACAGCCAGTGTGCCTCGATGACCTCCAGCCCCTTGTTGGCGAGCGTCGCCGAGTCGATCGTGATCTTGGCGCCCATCGTCCAGGTCGGGTGACGCAGGGCCTGCGCCGGCGTCACGGCCGCGAGCTCGGCCGCTGTCGCGTCGAGGAACGGGCCGCCGGATGCGGTCAGGATCAGCGCGGCGACGCCGGCCATGCGACTCCCCGACGAGGCACTGCCAGATGGCCGAATGCTCCGAGTCGATCGGGCGCAGCCAGGCGAGCGGGCTCGCGTACGGATCGCCGGGGTCGAGCGTCGCGATGCCCGCGGCCAGCCCGCGCGCGAGCGGCATCACGAGATGACCGCCGGCGACCAGGGTCTCCTTGTTGGCCGTGGCGACGACCTTGCCGGCGCGCAAGGCGGCGAGGACCGGCCGGAGGCTCACGACGCCGCCCGTTCCGACGACCACGATGTCGACGTCGTCGCGCGTGGCGAGCTCGACGAGGGCATCCGGTCCGCCGACCCGTTCCGTGCCGGGCGGCAGGTCGAGGCTGGCCATCGTCATCGGCGTCGGCGAGGGCGATGGCGGCCGGCCGGAGGCGGTCCGCCTGCTCTGCGAGGAGCGTGGCGTTGGCGCCGGCGGCGAGGGCCACGACCCGGAACGCGTCCGGGAGCGCGGCCAGGACGTCGACCGTCTGGCGTCCGATCGAACCGGTCGAGCCGAGCAGGGCGACCCGCCGCGGCGCGCGCTCCCCCCTCCCGCCCGGATCAGCGGAGGACGGCGACGACATACAGCGTCACGACCGGCGCCGCGAACACGAATGAGTCGACCCGGTCGAGGATCCCGCCGTGGCCCGGGATCAGCGTCCCCGAATCCTTGGCGCCGGCGGCGCGCTTGATGCATCGATTCGGCGAGGTCGCCGGCCTGGGCGGCGAGCGCCGACCAACGGACCGAGGACGAGGCGCGTGGACGGGGTCTGGCCGAGTCCCCAGAGCATCAGCGCGACGACGACGGTCGAGGCGACGACGCCGCCGATGACGCCCTCGACCGTCTTGGACGGCGAGATGTGGGTGAGGAACTGCGGTCCGACCGATGCTCCTGCCGGTCAGGTACGCGCCGGTGTCGAACGACCAGACCGCGAGGATGAGCAGCAGGATCCAGCCGCGCTCCGCGCCGAGCGCGGACAACGGCGCATTGGCCGGGACGTCCGGCGCGGCGTTGCCGAGTCGGATGATGAACGACAGCAGCGCGACGTAGAACGCTCCGAACACCGTCGCCATCCAGGCCTGCAGGCCGTCACGCGGGTCGACCTTGGTGAACGCCGCGACCCCGATCAGCACGATGCCGATCGCGGCGAGCAGGATGCCACTGCCCTCGAGCTGCTCCGGGAACGCCGCCTCGAGGGCGATCGCCAGCGCCAGGACGCAGCCGAGCGCGGCGAATGGCGCGTATCCGGCGCTCTTGAGGAGACGGAAGACCTCGATCCCCGCGAGGACCGTCGAGCAGCGCGACACCCGCGGCCAGGACCGGGCCGCCGAGGGCGAGGACGATGAGCAGGACCGGGACGAGCACGACCGCGCTGATCGCTCGTTGGCGCATCTCAGTCCCGACCCTCGGCCGTCAGCGACCGAACCGGCGATGGCGGCTCGCGAACTCGAGCGAGGGCGGCGTCGAACGCGTCGGGTCCGAAGTCGGGCCACAGCGCGTCGCAGCTGTAGAACTCGGCGTAGGCCGACTGCCAGATCAGGAAGTTGGAGAGCCGCTGCTCGCCGCCGGTCCGGATGACGAGGTCGGGGTCGGGCAGGCCGGCCGTGTACAGGGCGGCGCGATGGCGGCCTCGTCGATCTCGTCGGGGCTGACGCCGCTGGCCGCCAACCGACGGAACGCGTCGACGAGCTCGGTCCGGCCGGCATAGTTGAACGCGATGTTGAGGAGCAGCCGGTCGCCGCCGGCCGTTGCGTCGAGCGCCTCGCCGATCGATCGGCGGGTGTCGTCGGGCAGCTCCTCGAGCCGCCCGAGGAGGCGGACGCGAACGCCCTGCGCGCAGAGCTCGGCGGTCTCGCTCCGGATCGCCGCCTCGAGCAGACCGAACAGGCCGGTGACCTCGTCGTCGGAGCGGGCCCAGTTCTCGCGACTGAAGGCGTACAGCGTCAGCACCGGGACGCCGCGCCGGACGGCGTGGCGGAGGAGCGCCCGGATCGCCTCGACGCCGGCCGCGTGGCCCTCGAGCTCCGGCAGGTCGCGGAGCCGGGCCCAGCGGCGGTTGCCGTCCATGATGATCGCGACGTGCCGCGGCAGCTCGTCCGGCGGCGAGGAGCGGAGCCTCGCCGGCGGGGACGGCCGGGCCGGGACCGCCCTCCGTGTCGACGGACGCGTCGTGCGCCGCGGGCGGCGCGTCGGTCGGTCGGGCGAGATGCGCGGAGCGGGCCACTAGACCTCGAGGACCTCCTGTTCCTTCGCCGCCGCCGAGCCGGTCGACCTCGGCGATGTGGCGGTCGGTCATGCTGCTGGAGCGGACTCGAGCTCGCGATGCGCCTCGTCCGTCCCGACGCTCACCGTCGCGCTCTTCCTTCTTGAGCTGGTCGGCGGCCTCGCGGCGGAGGTTGCGGATCTCGACCCGGGCCTCCTCCATCCGCTTGTGGACGACGCGGACGAGGTCCTTGCGACGCTCCTCGGTGAGCGGCGGGATGTTGAGGCGCACGACCGTGCCGTCGACGTTGGGCATCAGCCCGATGTCGCTCTTGGTGATCGCCTTCTCGATCGCGCCGAGGACGCCGCGGTCCCACGGCTGGATGACGATCTGGTGCGGCTCCGGGACGCTGATCCCGGCGAGCTGGTTGAGCGGCGTCGGAGGTGCCGTAGTACTCGACGTGGATGCGCTCGACGAGCGCGGTCGACGCGCGGCCGGTCCGGATGCCCTGGAAGTCGCGCTCCATGGCCTCGACCGCACGCGCCATCTTGTGGTCGGCGTCGGCGATGATCTCGCTGCTCATGCTGGCGCACCTCCGGCTGCGCTCGAAGCGCCCGAGATGAGGGTCCCGACCGGCTCGCCGGCAGCGACCCGGGTGATGTTGTCGGGTCGGTTGAGGTCGAAGACGACGATCGGCAGGTCGTTCTCCATGCACAGGCTCACGGCCGTCGCGTCGAGGACCTTGAGCTGGTCGCGCAGCAGGTCCGCGTATCCGAGACGAGTCGTAGCGCCGCGCGTCCGGGTGCGTCATCGGGTCGGTGTCGTAGACGCCGTCGACCTTGGTCGCCTTGAGCAGGACCTCGGCGCCGATCTCGACGGCGCGCAGGGCGGCCGCCGTGTCGGTCGTGAAGTACGGATTGCCGGTGCCCGCCACGAAGAGCGTGACGCGGCCCTTCTCGAGGTGGCGGATCGGCGCGCCGCCGGATGTACGGCTCGGCGACCTCGTTCATCGCGATCGCGGTCATCACCCGGGTCGGCACGCCGGCCCGCTCGAGGGCGTCCTGGAGAGCGAGGCCGTTCATGACCGTGGCGAGCATGCCGATGTAGTCGCCCGTGGCGCGGTCCATCCCGCGCGCCGAGGCGGCCAGGCCGCGGAAGATGTTGCCGCCGCCGACGACGATGCCGATCTGGACGCCGAGGCCGTGGACCTCGGCGACCTGGCGGGCGATGAACACGCAGACGGCCGGGTCGACGCCGTACTGGCGGTCGCCGAGCAGCGCCTCGCCCGACAGCTTGAGGAGGATCCGGCGGTAGCGCAGGGGCTTCGCCTCGGATGCCGCGTCGGTCGCGGTCCCCGTCACATCTCCTCCCCGAGCGCGTAGCGGGTGAAGCGGCGGACGCGGATGTTCTCGCCGATCGTGGCGATCCGTTCGGTGATCAGCTCGCGCACGGTCCGCTCCTCGTCGCGGAACGGCTGGTCGAGCAGGCAGACCTGCGAGTACCACTTCTTGAGCTGGCCGTCCACGATCTGCGCCCGGATGTTCTCGGGCTTCTTCTGGGTCGCCTCGTCGGCCAGCAGCTCGGCGCGCTTCGCCTCGAGGACGTCGGCCGGGATGTGCTCCGCGTCGACGTACTGCGGGATCGAGGCCGGCGACCTGCATGGCCAGGTCGCGGACGAGCTTCTGGAACTCGTCGGTGCGGGCGACGAAGTCGGTCTCGCAGTTGACCTCGATGAGGACGCCGACGCGCCCGCCGGTGTGGATGTAGCTCGAGACGAGGCCCTCGCGGGCCTCACGGTCGGCCTTCTTGGCCGCGGCCGCGAGACCCTTCTCGCGAAGGAGCGACGATCGCCTTGTCGATGTCGCCGTCCGCTTCGGTCAGGGCGCGCTTGCAGTCCATGAAGCCCGCGCCGGTCCGCTCGCGGAGCTCCTTGACGAGCTCCGCCGTGATGTCCGCCATGCCTGTTCGTTCTCCTGTCTCGCGGCGGCCGCTCGGGCTCGCCGGCTGGATGTGGTCCTGTGGTCGATGCCGGTCGCGACCGGCGCGTCTAGCTCGCCGGGGTCGCCGCGCCGGGCTCGTCGGCGTTCTTCTCGGCCGCCTCGCGGGCGAGCTCCGCGGCGATCTCCTCCGGGGAGGCCTCGGCCGGGGGCTCGGCGACGGCCGCCTCTGCCCGGGCGACGCGGTCGCCGGGCAGCAGGTCGTCGTCATCGGCGTCGGGCTCGAACGAGAGCGCCGCGCCACCCGCGAGGGCTGCCACGAGCTCGTCGGTCGCGCCGGGGACTTCCTCGTCCTCGGCCTCGGGCATCGCCATCGCCTCGATCTGGTCGGGCTCGGTCGAGCTGCGGGCGGAGCGCTCGCGGGCGCCTTCGATGGCGGCGTCGGCGACGAGCGTGCACAGCAGCCGGATGGCGCGGATGGCGTCGTCGTTGGCCGGGATGATGTAGTCGAGCTCGTCGGGGTCGACGTTCGTGTCGCCGGTGCCGACGACCGGGATCTCGAGCTTGTTGGCCTCGGTCACGCGCGATGCGCTCGCGGTGCGGGTCGACGATGAAGATCGCGCCCGGGCAGACGCTTCATCTTGCGCATGCCGCCGAGCGTTCCGCTGGAGCTTGACCATCTCCTCGGTCAGCTTGGCGGCTTCCTTCTTGGTCATCCGCTCGAAGTCGCCGTTGGCCTGGCGGGCCTCGAGCTGCTCGAGCAGGCCGATCCGCTTCTTGATGGTCACGAAGTTGGTGAGCATGCCGCCGAGCCAGCGCTTGTTGACGTACGGCTGGTCGGCGCGGGTGGCCTCCTGGGCGACCGGCTCCTGGGCCTGCTTCTTGGTGCCGACGAACAGGACCTGGTCGCCGCGGGCGACGGTCTCGGTGACGAACGTCGAGCGCGACGTCGAGGCGCTGGACGGTCTGGGCCAGGTCGATGATGTGGATCCCGTTGCGCTCCGCGAAGATGAACGGCTTCATCTTGGGATTCCAGCGCCGGGTCTGGTGGCCGAAGTGGACTCCGGCCTCGAGCAGCTGCCGCATCGAAACGGACGGCACGGTGGCGACCTCCTGTCGGTTCATTCCTCCGCGGACCTCGTCGCCGGGGGCCGGCTTGGCTTTGGGCCTTGCCGGCACCGTCCCGGTCGGAACGGTCCGCGTGTGTGCTCCACGCCGTGTGACGTGGGCGGTGGATCTGTCTGGTGGCTCGGGGTCGGGCCCCGGACCGGGCGGGAGTGTAGCACGGTCCGGGTCGCGGGCCGTCCCGCGTCACATGGCGTGCCGGTGGTGGCGCATCCGGCCGCCCGGCTCGACGACGACGAGGTCGAACCGGAGCGGCAGACGTGGGAGCGGCGCGCCGTCCGGCAGCGTCCCGCGATCGAGCAGGCCGTAGGCGGCGGCCCGGACCCGCGCCCGCTTGCGGTGGTCGACCGTCTCCTCCGGCAGTCCGAATGCTCGGTCGGCTCGCCAGCGGACCTCGATCACGACGAGAGCCTGCGGCGGACCCGGGTCGACCGCCACGAGGTCGAGCTCGTGGCGACCGACATGGACGTTCCGGGCCAGGACGAGCCAGCCAGCCTCCGCGAGTCGGTCCGCGACCGCCGTCTCGGCGGCATCACCCGCCTGCTGCGCCGCCGTCCGTCCCGGTCGGCCGGGCTGATCCGCCATGACAGGGATCGTCGCAGGCGCCGCTTATCGGCCACGTATCGACGCCGGGCCCGCCCTCGGCGGCCGGGTTCAGACCCCGACGCCCGACTCCAGCACCGCCAGATCGAGCGCGTCGAGCATCGCGTCGTCGGCCATGACCGGCGTCAGCTCGCGCGCCAGCAGCTCGTGGGTGTCGGCGGACGCGGCCGGATCGGCCAGCAGGTCGAGCTCGAGCTGGTCGCCGGCGAGCGTCCGCTGGAGCGCGAGGAACGAGCGGCGATGGAACGGCGTCAGGCCCAGGCGGCGGATGGCCATCCGGTGGTCCAACGTCGCATAGCCCTGGTTGTGCTCCCAGCCATAGCCCGGGTAGCGCGCGGCCAGCAGCTCCATCATCCGGTCGCGGACGACCTTGGCGACGACCGACGCGCAGGCGATCGAATAGCACCCGCGCGTCTCCGTCGACGATGTGCGTGTACGGCCCGACGTGCGCCTCGAAGCCCGCGATCCGGTTGCCGTCGACGAGAACGTGCTCATGACCGCCGACGTGCGCGATCGCGCGCCGCATCGCGAGATGCGTGGCGTGGTAGATGTTGAGCTGGTCGATCTCGCGGACCGACGCCGCGCCGACCCCGACCGACACCGCCCGCGACCGGATGATCGGCGCCAGGCGCTCGCGCTGCGCAGCCGAGAGCGTCTTGGAATCGCGGACGCCGGGGATCCGATGGCAGCCGGGTCGCATGATGACCGCGGCCGCGACGACGGCGCCGCAGGTCGGTGCCACACCGACCTCGTCCACGCCGACGACCCGCACGAGGCCGTCGTTCCAGAGACGGCGCTCGTGGCGGAGGGTCGGGACGATCGGAGCCATCGACCCGTAGCCTACCGGAATCGAACGACCCCGCCGGTCGGGCGGGGTCGGGTCAGTCGAAGCGTCGTCGAGGCGCGCGTCGCGCCCGGATCAGCCGTTCGTGCGCCGCTCGCGGAGAGTGGCCGCCTTGCCGACGCGGTCGCGCAGGAAGTACAGCTGGGCGCGGCGGGCGACCCCGTGGCGCACGACCTCGATCTTCTCGATGCGCGGGCTGTTGACCTTGAACGTGCGCTCGACACCCACGCCCGAGGCGATCCGCCGGACGGTGATCGAGCGGGTGATGCCGCCACCGCGCAGCCGCATGATGGTCCCTTCGAACACCTGGATGCGCTCGCGGTTGCCCTCGACGACCTTGGCCGACACCTTCACGGTGTCACCCGTGGCGAGTTCGGGGAGGTCGGTGCGAAGCTGGTCCTGGACGATCTCGTCGAGCACGGTCACGGTTCGGTTCCTGACTGTTCTGGGCAGCCGAGGCTGCGGAGGGCGTTCGGGTGGGACGCGGACGGGCGTCGGCGGCGGAGTATAGCACGGGCTCGGGCGAGGTCAGTCATCGGCGACGAGGTCCGGCCGGCGCGTCCGTGTGCGCTCGATGGCCTGCTCACGCCGCCAGCGCTCGACGGCGCCGTGGTCGCCCGACGTCAGGATCGCCGGCACGTCCATGCCGCGGAAGACCGCGGGCCGCGTGTACTGCGGGTACTCGAGCAGACCGGCCGAGAAGGATTCGTCGGCGATCGACGCCTCCTCGATGGCGCCCGGCAGCAGGCGGATGACGGCATCGATGACGACCAGCGCCGGCAGCTCGCCGCCGGTGAGGACGTAATCGCCGATCGACAGCTCGAGGTCGACCAGCGACCGGATCCGCTCGTCGACGCCCTCGTAGCGAGGGCACAGGAAGATGAGATGCGATCGCGTGGCGAGGTCGGCTGCCCGCGCCTGGCGGAAGACCTCGCCGACCGGTTCGAGCAGGATGACCGTCGAGTCGGGGCGCCGCAGGGCGTCGATGGCGGCCGCGGCCGGCTCGGGTCGCAGGATCATCCCCGCTCCCCCGCCGTACGGCGCGTCGTCGACCGAGCGGTGGCGACCGAGCCCCCAGTCGCGCAGGTCGTGGACGCGGATGGACGCGAGCCCGCGCTCCTGGATCCGTCCCGGGATGCTCTCCTGGAGCGGTCCGGCGACCATCGCGCGGGAAGAGGGTCAGGATGTCGATGTCGAGGGTCACGCGGGGGCCTCGGGCGTCGGAGGCGGATCGGAGGCAGGCTGCGTCCCTGCCTTCCGTCGGGTCCGGCGGCGGGGCGCCTTCGGACGATCCGGGTCGGGCGTTCGTGAGCGCGGCGCGCGCAGGTCGAGCGATTCGGCGTCGACCACGATCTCGCCCCGGCGTGGCGCGAAGATGCGGATGAACGCCCGCACCGCCGGCAGGTCGAAGCTGCCGAACGGCCCGCCCTCGACCGCGAACACCTCGGTCTCGCCGATGCGATAGATGTCCCGCACCGTGCCGAGCTCGGTGCCGTCCACGCCGCGGACGGTCGTGCCGATGACCTCGTGCCAGTAGTAGCTGCCCCGGCCGAGATCCTCCTCGGGGCGGACGACCGACTCGAGATAGGCGCCGCGGAGCGTGTCGGCCGCGTCCCGGCTGGTGACCTCGCGGAAGCGGATCCGCCAGCCCGGTCCGTCGGCGACGGCCTCGGCGGCTGCGATCGTCAGCGGCCGGTCTTCCCCCTCGCGGAAGAGGACTGCGCCGGCCACGAAGCGATCGTCGGGTCGATCGGTCAGGACCTCGACCCGGATCGCTCCGTGCAGGCCGTGGACGCCCCGGACGAGGGCGACGACGAGCCTCTCGTCGATGCTCAGAGGATCTCGAGCTGGACCGGCTCGCCGTCGCGCGCCGCGGTCACCTTGAGCAGGGTCCGGAGCGCCTTGGCGACGCTGCCGTTGCGCCCGATCACCTTGCCCATGTCGTCCTCGGCGACGTGGAGCTCGATGACGGTCGCGCCATCTTCCTCGACGACCTCGACGGTCACCGCGGACGGGTCGTCGACCAGCGACTTGGCGACGTATTCGACCAGATCCTTGGCTGCCATGGTCGCGACCCCTCTACTTGGCTGCGGGCACGATGCCCGCGTTGCGGAACAGCCGCAGGACCGTGTCGGACGGCTGGGCACCCTTGGCGATCCAGGCCTTGGCGGCCTCGGCGTCGACCTCGAACTCGACCGGCTCGGAGCGCGGGTTGTAGTGACCGATGATCTGGATCGCGCGCCCATCGCGGGCACTGCGGCCGTCGGCGACGACGACTCGATAGGTCGGCTGCTTGGTCGCGCCGACGCGCGTCAGCCTGATGCGGACTGCCATGAGTGGTGCTCTTCCTCCTCTGGGTCGGGCGCGCTGGGTGCGGCCCGCTACTTGACGGTGACGTAGATGACCGATCGGTTCAGGTCGTTCCCGGTCGAGCTCGACGCGTACATCGCGTCGAACGGGGCGAGGAACGGCTTGATGTCGGTCTGGTACTTGGTGATCGCGGACGCGTCGGCTCCGGACCCGGCGGCAGCCTTCTCGATGAGGCCGCGGATCGCGGTGATGTCGACCCACGTCGAGCCGGTGCCGTTGCCGGCCCGGTCGGCCAGGCTCGAATAGCGATCGTTCGAGGCGAGCGAGCTGTCCTTGGTCGTGTCGAGGACGTCCTTGACGAAGGCCGAGCCCGAGCCGATCACGACGACGTCGTCGGTCACGGCGTAGGCGATCTGGACGTGGCCGGTCGGCAATGCCGGCAGGGTTGCCGAGCCGGTCGCGCCGCCGGCTCCGGCCATCCCCTCGAGCTTGGACAGGTCGCCGAGGTCGATGACCGTGATCGTGTTCCCGTCGTAGGCCTCGTCGCTGACGGTGATCCCCTGCTGGGCACCACCGATGGCGATGAACGAGCGCAACGCGGTGAACAGGTGCTGGGCGGCGGCCTTGTCATTCGGGACGATGACCGCGCCGCCTTCGGGCGTCCCGTCCGGGGCGGTGACGACGACCGCGCTGTCGCCGGCCCAGCCGAACGCGGCGTCCGCGCCGCCGATCAGGCCGAGCGCCTGGTCGACCTGGTCCATGATCGGCTTGAACGACGCGTCGCCGCGGTACAGCGCGAGCGTCTGCTTGAGGGTGGTCCCGAGGTCGTTCGACATCGCCGCGACGAGGGCCGTCCCGGGGATGTGCTCGGCGATCGCCGAGCGACGGTTCTCGGTCGGGCCGGCGCGCGTCTCGGGCACCGGGCTGGTGGCTTCCATGACGATGGCATCGCTCTGGAAGCGGAGCGAGTAGGCGCCCCAGTCCGGGAGCGCCTTCTCGAGGGTGTCGTACAACGAGGTCGAAATCGACGCCGCCGGCGGTGCCCAGCGACTTGGCCAGCTCGTTCGACCAGTCGAGCAACGGATGGAGCGCGATGTAGGAGAACCCGACGTGGTCGTCGGACATCGAGTCCAGCGCGGCCTTCGGACCGGGTTCCTTGGCGAAACCGCCGCTGCCCTGCGTGTCGATCGCCGCCTTGACCGAGACGAGGTCACCCGCGACGGCGACCTTGCCGTCGACGATGGCGAACGCCGGCTGGAGCCCGCCGCTCTTGTCGAACAGGGTCAGCGTCGCGCCGTCGTACGACTGCTTCGTCGTCGTGGCGCCGTTCTTGGCGATCGCGGCGTCGAACCAGGCCTGGGCGGCCACCGGGTCCGTGACGGACAGCAGTGTCAGACCACGGAACGAGCCCATCGCCGCGGCGTCGTCGCCCTTGAGCGACGCGGCCGGCGGGAGCGGCCCGATCGCGAGCGCGAGCTCGCCGCCGAACCACGGCTTGATATCGGTCGTGTAGGTCTGCGCGCCGTCAGTGGCCTTCTTGACCAGGTCGTCGAGGACCTGGTCGAGCTTGCTCTCGAGGGCGGACTGGTCGGCGAAGCCCGGGAACTTCGAGAGGAACTCGCCGACCGCGCGGCGCTGGTCACCCGGCAGGTCGAGGCGAACCTCGGTGTACGAGACGGTCTGGTCCGGGACATAGCCGAGGACCACCGCGTCGGTCGACCGGCCCGGTGATGACCGCCGCGACCGCGGCCGTCGTGGCGATGATCAACGCGACGACGGCGATGCTGATCGCCCAGCGGAAGCGGCTGCGGTGCGGTCGCGGCGGCCTGGTCGCCACGACCGGGGTCGCCGGCGCGACCGTCGCCCAGGCCGGCTCGTGCTCGTACGCGCCGTTCGCGGGGTTCTCGCGACCGGCAGGCGTCAGCGGTGCCGTCGGCGCTGTGGGCGTAGCCGGCGTCTCGACCCGTGCCGTCGCGTCGGTCGGGGTCGGGGTCGCGTCCTTGGTGGGTTCGAGGTCGTCGGTCATCGTGGTCCCCTCTGCCGGCTCAACGCCGGCCCGTCAACGCACCGAGGGCCGCGCGCTTGCCGCCACCGGAGAGCTGCTTCATCAGTTTCTGCATCTCGAGGAATTGCTTCACGAGCCGGTTGACGTCCGGCAGGGTCGTTCCCGAGCCGGCCGCGATCCGCCGCCGGCGAGAGCTGTTGAGGACGGTCGGATCGCGGCGTTCGGACCGGGTCATCGCCCGGATGATCGCCTCGGTCCGCTTGAGATCGCCGCGGTCGACCGCGGCCTGGGCCTCGCCCGCCAGGTTGCCCATCCCGGGGATCATCGACATGACCTGGCCGAGCGGTCCCATCTTCTGCATCTGCTGCATCGAATCGAGCATGTCGTCGAGGGTGAAGGCGCCCTTGCGCATCTTCTCCTCGAGCTGCGCCGCCTGCTTCTGGTCGACGTGCTCCTGGGCGCGCTCGACGAGCGTCATGATGTCGCCCATGCCGAGGATCCGGCCCGCCAGTCGGTCGGGGTGGAAGACCTCCAGGGCGTCGGTCTTCTCGCCGGTGCCGAGGAACTTGACCGGGACGCCGGTGACGGCCGAGATCGACAGCGCGGCGCCGCCACGGGCGTCGCCGTCGATCTTGGTCAGGATCAGCCCGCTGACCGGCACCGCGGCGACGAACGCCTGGGCGACCGCGACCGCCTCCTGGCCGGTCATGGCGTCGACGACCAGGAGCGTCTCGATCGGATGGACGGCGGCGTCGACCGCGGCGATCTCGGCCATCAGGGCCTCGTCGACCGACAGGCGGCCGGCCGTGTCGAGGATGACCACGTCGCGGACCTGGCGCTTGGCCGCGGCCACGCCGCCGCGGACGATGTCCACGACCGACGTGCCGACGGGCGCGCGGTAGACCGGGATGTCGAGCGTCCGGCCGAGCGTCTCGAGCTGGTCGGCGGCCGCCGGGCGATACGGGTCGGCGGCCACGAGCAGGGGCCGGCGACCGAGCTTGACGACGTGACGAGCGAGCTTGGCGCTCGAGGTCGTCTTGCCCGAGCCCTGCAGGCCGACCATGCGCGACCACGGCGGGATTGCCCGACAGGTGGAACGTGCGGTCGCCCGCCGACAGCAGCGCCACCAGCTCGTCGTTGACGATCTTGACCACCTGCTGGCCGGCCGACAGGCTGTCGAGGACCTCGTGGCCGATGGCCCTCTCGCGGACGCGCGCGACGAAATCCTTGACGACCTTGAAGTTGACGTCCGCCTCGAGCAGGGCCAGGCGGACCTCGCGCATGGCGGCATCGACGTCGGCTTCGCTGATCCGGCCGCGGCCGGTCAGGTTGCCGAGCGTCTTGCGCAACCGGTCGCTGAGGCTGTCGAACATGGTTCGGGTGGGACTCCGTCGTGGGGGTGACCGGATCAGCGAACGCCGACCCGGGTGGTGCGCGAGTTCTGACGCACCGGGCAGCGGGAGTGTACCGCAGGCCTCCGACGGGCACTATGCTCCGCGTCCCGTGCGCAGCCCGTTCGCCTCCGCCCTCTGGCGCAACCCGTCCTTCGTCCGGGTCTGGACGGCGGCGTCGATCTCGATCTTCGGCTCGCTGATCACCCGCTTGGCGCGCCGTTCGCGGCCATCCTGGTGCTCGGGTCGGGGGCCATCGAAGTCGCCCTGCTGCGCGGCGCCGAGCTCGTCGCGGCGCTCATCTTCGGTCTCGTGGCGGGCGCCTGGGTCGATCGGCTGCGCCGGCGGCCTGTGCTCATCTGGGCGGACCTCGGGCGCGCGGTCCTGCTCGCGTCGATCCCGGTCGCCTTCGCGCTGGACGTCCTGACCTTCCCGCAGCTCCTGGTCGTGTCCACATGGAGCAGCCCCCGGGCGTCTGAGACGATCGCGGGACCGCGACGTCAGGCGAACAGCGCTGCGACGAATGCGTCCGGGTCGAACGGGATGAGGTCGTCGACCTTCTCCCCCACCCCGACGAAGCGGACCGGGATGTGCAGGGCATCCTCGATGGCGAAGATGATCCCGCCCTTGGCCGTGGAATCGAGCTTGGTCAGGACGATGCCGGTCAGCCCGACGGCCTCATGGAACGCCTTGGCCTGGGTGAGGCCGTTCTGGCCCGTCGTGGCGTCGAGGACGAAGATCGTCTCGGGCTCGGCGCCGGGCAGCCGCTTGTCGATGATGCGACGAACCTTGGCCAGCTCGTCCATCAGGTTCGAGCGGGTATGCAGCCGGCCGGCCGTGTCGGCGATGACGAGGTCCGCGCCACGGGCCACCGCCGCGTCGAGCGCGTCGTAGACCACCGCGCCCGGATCCGCGCCCGGGGCGTGGGCGATCATCGGCACAGCGGCTCGATCGGCCCAGATCCGGAGCTGGTCGATGGCAGCCGCACGGAACGTGTCGGCTGCGGCGAGGATGACCGACCGGCCCTGGCCCTTGAACCGGCTGGCGAGCTTGCCGATCGTCGTGGTCTTGCCCGTCCCGTTGACCCCGACGACCAGGACGCACGGCAGGGCCGCCGGGCACGGACGAACGAGGGTCCCAGACGAGATCGCGGGCGACGAGGAGCGCCGCCAGCTCGGTGCGGATGGCCGCCTCGGGTCCACCGGGGGCACGGCTGCGCCGGGCGCGATCGACGAGCTCGATGGCCAGCGCGGCGCCGACGTCGCCCGCGATGAGCGTCTCCTCGACGTCGTCCCATGACGGTCCCTCGGCGCCCTCCGGAACGAGCGCGCCGCGCAGCCGCGACATGAAGCCGCCGCGCGTGCGCTCGAGGCCGGCATCGAGGGCAGCGTTGTCATCGGGCGACGCGACGGACGGTGCGGCGGCCGGCTCGGGCTCGCGCACCGGTTCGGCCCAGGCCGGCACCGGCCGTTCGGGGGGTGGCACGGGCCTTGGGATCTCGACGGTCACGACCGACGCGGGCGGCGTGTCGAACGGGAAGACCGGATCGACCGCGGAGTCAGCGACAGGGTCGGCCGGCGCCTCAGGGGCGTCGATCGTGCCGGCCGCGTCCTCGAAGTCGGCGGGATCGGGCTCCCACGACGGATCGACGAAGTCGGGATCGACCGGCTCGTCGACCTCACGTTCGGGCGCTTGGGCTTCTCGGTTGCGACGCCAGAAGGGCATGGGCTCGAAGCCTACCCCGCCAGGGCCGTTCGGTCCCGATCGCGTGCGGCGAGAGCCTGGGCCTCGTCGAGCCGGAGACTGATGACGCGACTCACCGAGTCGTCGCCGACGGTCACGCCGTAGAGCGCGTCGGCCGCTTCGATCGTGCCACGGTTGTGGGTGATGACGATGAACTGGGTCCCGTGCGCGAGGCCGCGCAGGGCGTCGGCGAAGCGCCCGATGTTCGCCTCGTCGAGCGCGGCGTCGACCTCGTCGAGGACGCAGAACGGGACCGGCCGGACCTCGAGCATGGCGAACAGGAGGGCGACCGCGGTCAGGGCCCGCTCCCCGCCCGACAGCATCGCGAGTGCCTGCGGCTTCTTGCCGGGCGGTCGAGCGACGATCTCGATGCCTGTCGCACCGAGGTCCGTCGGGTCGGTCAACGACAGCTTGGCGAAGCCGCCCCCGAACAGCTGCTCGAAACGGGTCGAGAATGCCGCCTCGAGGGCGGCGAATGTCGTCCGGAAGCGGTCCGCGATCATCGTGTCGAGCTCGACGATCAGGTCGCGGGTCTTGACGATGGCGGTCCGCAGGTCGGACGCCTGGGTCTCGAGCGTCTCGAGCCGCTCCTTGAGCGCCGCATATTCATCCACGGCATACGGGTTGACGGCGCCGAGCTCGTGGAACCGCCGCCGCAGCTGACCGAGCCGGGCAGGGCTGGGAGCCGCCGATGCGGGAGGTCCAGCAGCCCAGATCGGCGTTACCAGGGCGAGCGCAACCTCGAGCGTGGCGGCCTCGTCGGAGACGACCTCGTCGTCGGCCGAGGCCATCTCGCCCGGCGTCCCGACGGCCCGCGTGTCGAGCGCCGCCGCGATGCGGGCCGACCCCGGCCGCACGCCGGCGACGCCTTCCAGCCCCGCGACCCCGAGCTCGCCGAGACCGGCGAGCTCGACCACGATCCCCTCGTGCAGCGCCTCGAGACCGAGCCGCGCCTCGAGCTCGGCGTGGTCCGCGGCACGCAATGTCGTGTCGGCGACCCGAAGCCGCTCGCGGGCGGCGGTCGTGTCGCGTTCGACTGCGGTCAGGCGTTCGCGGTCCTCGGCGTCGGCCGCCTCCACCTCGCGCAGGGCCTCGCGCGCCCCGGCCTCGGCGGCGGCCGTGCTGGCGATCTCGGCCCGCAGCCCGTCACGCTCGGCGATGAGGGCGCGCTCGCGCTCGCCGAGGGCGGATGCATCGCGATCGGCGCGAGCCATCCGTTCCTCCGCGATCACCGTCGATGCTTCTGCTCGTGCCCGCCGGTTCTCCGCGTCGCGCCGGGTGGCCTCGCGGGTCCCCGACTCCTCGGCCAGCCGGTCGCGTCGCGCTCGCAGCTCTGTCGCGCGGGTCTCCCATGCGGCCAGCGCCTCGCCGTCGACCTGTGTGGCCGCCACGTCGGGGACGCCGATCCCCGGCTCGCTCACGTCCGAGGCAGCGGCCGCGAGCCGGGCTCGTTCGAGGTCCGCCGTGAGGCGTTCGGCCTGGGCGTCGTGCCAGGCACTCTCGCGAACGACGGCCTCATGCTGCCGCGCAGCCAGCCGTTCCGCCTCCTCGGCGGCGCGACGGACGCCCGCTGCCCGGCTCTCGTCATTCCGCGCGATCTCGAGGTCGTCGGCAGCCTCCTTTGCGGCGCCAGCCAGCCGCACGGCGATACCGCGAACCTTGGCGACCTCCGCCTCCGCCGCCGCGGTCTCGCTCGCCAGCCGCTCGGCCTCCGACCGCCGTTCGAGGACCGACTCGGGTGCACCCAGCACGACGCCGAGCTCGGTCACGATCGCACCGCCGTCGCGTGTCACCGCCACCCAGCCCGGTGGCACAGCGGCCTGGATAGCGAGACAGGCCGTCAGATCCGGCAGCCATGCCGCCTTGGCGAGGATCCGCCGGGCAGCGCCCGTCACGTCGCGGCGGACGGCCGCGTCGAGGATCCCGCCACCGGCCGCGGCGACCGCCTCGCGGAAGCGGCGTTCGCGGACGTCGTCGACGGCCGCCGGCCCGGCGGCTCGCTCGGCCACGACGAGCGAGCCTCGCTCGGTGGCCAGACCGGGGACGGCGTCGGCCGGGACGACGTAGGCGCGTGTCGCGCCGGCCATGGCGGCCTCGGCGGCCGCGCGCAACGGCGGGTCGATCGACAGGTCCTCATCGACGCGCCGGCCGCCGGACCGCCGCGCCGCCCGCGCGATACCCCGCGTTTCCTCTTCGGCCAAGCGAGCCTGCAACCCATCGAGGCGGACCCTGACGTCCGCGGCCGCCGCGCTGGCGGCGACCGCCCGTTCATGCGCGGCGGCGCGCTCGGCGTCGGCCGCGTCCGCGTGCGCACGAGCCGTCTCGCGACGGGCGGCCGCCAGACGCTCTGCCTCGACCGCGTCGGACAGAGCCGTCCGTGCCACGGTCAGCTGCGCCTCGAGAGTCGTCCGGCGCTCCGTGGCCGACCTTGTTTCGGCGGCGGCGTCCTCGCTCCGACGCTCCACCTCCGCCAGCCGGCGGCGCGCGGTCTCGGCCTCGGCCTGGCGGGCGGCGGATGCACGTCGCAACGCCGCGAGCTCCTCGCCGTGCGCTCGACTCGCGCTCCGCAGGGCCCCCAGCTCGGCCAGCGCATGGGCGAGCTCCCGATCGGCCTCGCCCAGCGCGGCCTCCAGGTCGAGATCGCGTGCGGGAACGGGCGCTGCGAGCGCACGCCGCCCCGTGGTCAGCTCGGCCTCGGCCGCCGCCCGCTCGTCCAGCAACCGCCGCCGGTCGCGCTCGAGCGCCTCGAGATCGGAGGTGAGTCGCGCGTCGCGCATCTGCGCAGAGATCGATGCGGCTCGGGCGGCGTCGTGCGTCTCCCGGCGCTCGCGTTCGATCCTGGCTCGTTCGCCCCGCGCGGCGGACAGTCCGGCGACCGTGGCCTCGGCGGCGGACAGCTCCCTCATCGCACCATCGACCGCGCCGCGCGCCCGCGCGCGAGTCGCGGCCGCGACCGCGAGCCGAGCGGCGGTCTCGTGCCAGCGTGCGTGCATGGCGAGGAGCAGGGCGCCGGCCAGCTCCTCCGCGGTCGACTCGCGCGTCGCCTGCTGTTCGGCCTGGGCGGCAAGGCGGCGGGCCTGCGGGCGGAGCTCGCCGAGGATGTCCTCGACGCGCGCCAGGTTGGATTCGGACTCGACCAGCTGCTCCTCGGCGCGACGACGCCGGCGCTCATGGCGGCGGACGCCGGCGACCTCCTCGAACAGCGGGCGCCGTTCCTCGGGCCGCAGGGCGAGCGCCTGGTCGACCATCCCCTGGCCGATGAACAGGAACGCGTTGTCGGCCAGGTGTGCCGAATCGAGCAGGTCGACGAGGTCGCGCAGCCGGATCCGGCTCTTGTTGAGAAGGTAGTCGTTCTCGCCGGAGCGATACAGCCGCCGCCCGAGCTCGAGGACCTGGAAGTCCACCGGCAGCAGGCCGTCGGCGTTGTCGAGGACGAGCGTCACGTCGGCCATCCCTTGGGCGGCCCGCTTCTCCGAGCCTGCCCAGATGACGTCCTCCGACTTGCGCGACCGCAGGGCCCGGCCCTGCTCGCCGAGCGCCCAGCGGAGGGCGTCCGCCAGGTTGCTCTTGCCCGACCCGTTCGGCCCGACGACCGCGCTGATGCCCGGGCCGAACTCGACACTGGTCCGTTCGGCGAACGATTTGAAGCCCTGCAGACGGAGGGCAAGGAGCCGTGGTTCGCTCGCGCCGGCGCGCTCGGTCATGCGGTCACCCCATCGGGACCGGGTCGGCTCCCCACGCTCTCCGCACCGGCCGCGCCTCGAAGCCGATCCAGCGCCTGGGCCGCGGCTGCGGTCTCGGCCGCTCGTCGGGACGGGCCTTCGCCGACGCCGAGCAGATCACCGCCGACCCAGACCTCGATCCGGAACGACTTCTCGTGGTCGGGGCCGCTCGCGTCGGCCAGGTGGTACGTGGGGCGGTCGCCGGTCGTCCGCTGGGTGAACTCCTGGAGCCGGCTCTTGGGGCTCTTGAGCGTGCCGATCGGGGCCGCGGCGGCGAGCTCGGGAGCCGCCAGCCCGACCAGCCAGGCGCGGACCATCTCGAACCCGAGATCGAGATAGAGCGCGCCCGCGACCGCCTCGAAGGTCGACGCCAGGAGCAGGGGCCGGCGACGACCGCTCCGCTGGGACTCGCCCTCGCCGAGCATCAGGTACGCGCCGAGGTCGATCCGGGCGGCCAGGCGGGCGAGCCCGGTCGACGACACGATGGCGGCACGACGGGCGCTCAGGTAGCCCTCGTCATCGTCGGGGTGGCGGGCATAGAGGGCCTCCGAGATGGCCAGGCTGACCACCGAATCACCGAGGAACTCGAGCCGCTCGTTGTGCCCGCGCGCGACGTCGGGGTGCTCGTGCTGCCAGCTCGAATGGACGAGTGCCTGTTCGAGGAGATCGAGGTCGTGGACCGGGAGCCCGAGCCGCGCTGCAAAGGCCTCGGCGGGACGCATCAACCCGGAGGTCCGGCCGACGCCCGGGGAAAGCGCTAGGACGCGCGCTCGTCGATGTAGTCGACGGCGTCCTGGACCGTGCGGATCTTCTCCGCATCCTCGTCCGAGATCTCCGTCCCGAACTCCTCCTCGAGGCTCATGATGAGCTCGACCAGATCGAGCGAGTCGGCATTCAGGTCGTCGACGAACGACGCCTCGGGCTTGACCTCATCCTCGTCGGCGCCGAGCTGCTCGACGACGATCTTCTTGAGGCGCTCGTACGTTGTTGCCACTGACTCCCTCCTCGGAGTTGGGTGCTGGTGCCGTCGGCCGGGTGCCGCTGGGCTCCGCTGCGATGTTCCCGAGGACGCCGTTCATGAGGCGTCGCATCGGTTCTCCACTGTACGTGCGTGCCAGCTCGACCCACTCGGCGATGGCCACCCGGGCCGGCGTGGCCGAGTGTAGCACCTCGGATATGGCGCAACGGAGCAGCGCGCGGTCCATCAGGGCGAGCCCGGTGACCGGGTACTGGGGCGCCCGGCGGGTGATCTCGGCATCGATCGAGTCGCGGTGTTCGATCTCGGCGGCGACGAGCTCGCGGGCCAGCGCCGCGGCATTCGGATCGCGCTCCTCCTCGGCAAGATGGCGCTCGAGGACGGCGTCGGCGGTGCGCTGTCCGAAATCCGCTTCGAAGACTGCCGCGAGGGCCAGCCGGCGGCCGGTCCGCCGGCCGCGGACGCGGTCAGGCCCCGACGCCATCGACCAGCACGGTCACCGACCCGAGCTCGAGACCGAGCAGGCGCTCCACGGTGGCGGCGACGGTCGTCCGGACCTGGCCGGCGAGCGGCGCCAGCGGCTGGCCCGGGCGGGCCACCAGCCAGAGCCGGACGAGGACGCGTTCGTCATGGATGCGGATCCTGACCGCCGGTCCGCCGAGAACAGCCCGCGCCAGGGCGGGCCGCCACGGCCGACACGGACGACGCCGGGCACCTCGAGGGCGGCGAGCCGGACGAGCTCGGCGATCACCGCGCGACCCACGGTCAGCTCCGGTCCGCTCACGAGGCCTCGCCTGGCGCGCCGCGGCCGACGGTCGCGCAGGGACTCGGCGATGAGCGCCGGGACCCCCGTCCGCGCCGTCGTCGCCGCGACCTCGCAGGCGAACGTGATCATCCGCCGGCGCGCCCGGCCGTGGGTGATGATGACCGTGCCGCGGACGCCGAGAAGCGGCGAGCCGCCGACCTTCTCGTAGTCGAAGATGCCGCGGATCCGGCCGATGCCTGGGCGCATCAGCAGGTAGGCGAGCCGGCCGCGGAGAGAGCCGCCGAACTCGTCACGCCACAGGTCGAAGATGAACGTCGACAGGCCCTCGAAGAACTTGATCACGACATTGCCGAGGACCGCGTCGCAGACCACCACGTCGGCCAGGTGGTTGGTCAGGTCCTTGCCCTCGATGTTGCCCTCGAAGTGGAGGTCCGAAGCGTCGAGCAGCTCGGTCGCGCGCTGGATCCGGGCGTCGCCCTTGCCCTTCTCCTCGCCGATCGACAGCAGCGCGACCCGGGGGTTCGCCACGCCGAGCACCCGCTCGGCGAAGATCGCGCCCATCCGCGCGTACTGGGCGAGGTTCTCGCCGGTCGAATCGGGATTGGCGCCGATGTCGAGGAGGACCATGGGGCCCGTGCCCGTGATCATCTGGACGGCGAGGGCCGGGCGGTCCACGCCCGGCAGGCGCCCGAGCCGGAGCACGGCGGCCGCCATGCCCGCTCCGGTGTGCCCGGCGGTCACGACCGCATCCGCCTCGCCACGCTTGACCAGGTCGACTGCGACGAGGATCGACGAGTCCTTCTTCTCGCGCAGGGCCAGCGCCGGATGCTCGTCCATCCCGACCACCTGGCTGGCGGGCACGATCGTGACGTTGGCCGGCAGCGTGCCGGCGAGCCCGCGGATGACTGCCTCGTCGCCGACGAGGATGATCCGGTCCTCCGGGTGCGCCCTGGCGTGATCGAGGGCGCCCGGGACGACCTCGGCCGCACCGTGGTCACCGCCCATGGCGTCGACGGCGAGCCGGACGCCGGTGCCGGCAGGTCCCGCCGGCTCGGTCACGCTCGAGGACTCCGCGTCAGCGCGCGGCGTCGTCGGCGGCAGGCTTCAGCTCGACCGCCTGGCGGCCCTGGTAGTAGCCGCAGTTCGGGCAGACGTGATGCGGCTGCTTCATCTCGTGGCAGTGCGAGCACTCTTCGAGTGCGGGCAGGCTGATGGCGAGGTGCGCGCGGCGCTCGCCCTGGCGGGCATGCGAGACGCGTCGCTTGGGTACACCCATGACGTCGGGGGCTCCTTCGGGTCATCGCCGCGGCGATGCTCTGGCTGGCAGTGGGGCGGTGCCGGAACCTCGGGCGGAGGATCTCGGACCGACGGCGGAGTGTAGCGCGAATCGGTCGCCCTCGTCAGGGGCATCGCTTCGAAAGCCCTTTGGCGAGGAATATGTCACGCTGCCGCATGCCGGGCTGGGATACGGTGGTGCAGGCGGAGGTCGGTGGGTCGATGCCCGAAGAGCGCTGGGTCCCGCGGACCCGGTCGGACTGGCTGCTCGTCCTCGGGATCGTGCTCATCGCGTTCCTCGTCCGTGCCGTCCCGGTCATCCGGGGTGGTGGGCTCGAGGGCTACCTCGGCTACGACGACGGGGTCTATTTCGCCGCCGCCACGGCGCTGGTCGACGGCGTCCTGCCCTATCGCGACTTCCTGCTGCTGCATCCGCCCGGGATCGCCGTGCTGCTCTCGCCGTTCGCGCTGCTCGCCGGCGTGACCGACAGCGCCACCGGGTTCGCCGCCGCCAGGCTCGCGTTCATGGCGATCGGCGCACTGAACGCCGGCCTGGTGACGGTCGTGGCCGGCCGCTATGGGCGGCGCGCCGCGCTCGTGAGCGGCGGCCTGTACGCGGTCTGGTATGCCGCGGCTCGCGCCGAAAGGACGACGATCCTCATCGGCCCGCAGACCACGCTCCTGCTCATCGCCGTGGTCATCCTCCTGACGGGAGGCCCACTCCGCGCTCGCCGCGCTGCGGTCGCGGGCGCCTGCCTCGGCGCCGCCGTGGCGATCCAGGTGTGGGCGGTGGTGCCGGTGGCGGTCGTCGCCGCGGCCATCTTCCTCGGTTGGCTGGGCGTCTCGGGCGATCGATGGCGAGCGACGCTCGGCCTGCTCGGTGGGGCCGCGGCGGCACTCGCGGTGGTCTGCGTTCCCTTCTTCGTGGCCGCGCCGGCGCAGTTCGTCCGCTACGTGCTCATCGACCAGCTCGCCCGGCCGAGCCTCGACATCGGCCTGGTCACGCGCCTGCACGTGCTCGAGGGGTTCAGCCTGGCCGGCGGCAAGGGCCTGCCGGCGCTGATGGTGGTCGTCGCTCTCGCGATCATCGGCGTGCTCGCGGTCGTGGCCGTCGCCCGTCGGGTCCCGACCGCACGGATGTGGTGCGCGCTTGTCACACTCGAGGCCGGCTATCTCCTCGTGGCGCCGAACTTCTTCACGCACTACTCGGCGTGGCTGGCTCCGGCCGCGGCCATCGTGCTCGGAACGGCCGCGTCGCTGGCGATCCGTGCGGTCGAACGATCACGGCCACTCGTCATGGCGGCGCGGGTCGGCGCCGTCGCGGTCGTGGCCGCCATGGCCCTCGCCGTGCCGCGCCAACAGGGGACCGTCATCGAGCGCACGGCCCTCGAGGTCGACATCCGCAACGCCCGCTGCGTCTCGGCAGACGACCCGGAGCTGCTGATCGAGACATCCGCCCTGAAGCGCGACCTGCGCGATGGCTGCCAGCTGATCGTCGACCCGACTGGGACCTCCTACGAGACCGACCGTGGACGCCTCGCCGCCGGACCCGTCGGGAGATCACGGCTCGGCGCCCCCGGGTATCAGTTCGCGATGGAAGAGTGGTACGACGACAGCAACGCGGCACTGTTCGCTCGCGGCACGGCCGACGGCCTCGACCCCACGACGCGCGAGGAGATCGCCGACGAGCTGCCCGTGGTGGTCGACCAGGGGAACGTGACGGTCTTGCTGCCGGGGGCGCACCCGCTCCCCTGAGCTCAGCCCTCGTCCGCCGGAAGCCGCGGAGCGCCTCGAGCCGCGGGTCGATGTCGTCGTCGGGGTGGTCGTGCTCGCCTTCGTCGAGCCGGAGCCCGCAGACGATGCACAGGCCGGGGCAGTCCGGGCGGCAGAGCGGTGCGATCGGCTCGGCCAGCAGGATCGCGTCGCGGACCGACGGTTCGAGATCGAGCTCGTGATGATCGGTCAGGCGGCCGACATCGGGCTCGTCGTCGGTCGTCAGCGGGCGCCCGGTCGCGAGGTCGAGGCTCGGCAGGTATTCCTCCTGGAAGCGGATGTCGACGGGGAGGATCACCTGGCGGAGGCAGCGGCTGCACTCGAGGTCGAGCGCGGTCCGCAGGTCGGCGGTGGCCAGGATCCCGCGGTTGGTCCGCACCAACCGGACGCGCCCGGCGATCGACTCGGCCAGCCGGAGGTCATCGCCAAGGTCGATCCGGGCGTCGGCGACATCGAGGATGCGCTCGGCGCCGGGTCCGTCCGTCGAGCAGGCCGGCGACGTTCCAGGCAAGGGAGGCCTCGAGCGGCCCGCTCGCGGTCACCGGGTCGAGTGGGAGGGCTCCCCCGTCTCGTCCATGGCACGCTCGCCGCCGTCCGCGTGGCCGTCGCCCGTGCCGTCGAGCGACGCCCGCCGCCCGTCGAGGAGGTCGATCCCGTTCCGGATGCTCTCGAGCGTCCTGGTGACATCGGCCTCGAGACCGACCAGCACGCCGACGGCGTACTCGTCGGCGCCCTTGCGGATGTCGTCGGCGTCGTCGGTGGGCGTCGCCGATGATCACCCGGCTCTGCGCCTCGGCCGACTGGGTCAGGCCACGCTCGTCGATCAGGAAGGCGGCCTGCTCCTGGGCCCGGGCGACGATCCGCTCGGCTTCGTCCTGTGCCTTCTCGATGATCCGCTCGCCCTCGGCGTTGATGCGTTTGGCCGCGCGGACCTCTTCGGGGACGGCGACGCGCAGCTCATCGATGAGGCCGAGGGCCGCGTTCTGGTCGACCACGACGTTCGTCGTCAGCGGCAGCTTCTTGCCGTTGGCGATCAGCGATTCGAGGCGCTCGACGAGGAAGATGATGTCGATCGGAGTGCCCTCCAGGCTGGCGAGGCTCGGTGGCGCAGGCTGACCACAAGTATCGCACGCGGATGCCTCGGTCAGCGTCTCCCGAGCGCCTTGGCGAGGGCCTCGCTGGCTGCCACCGGGATCATCCCCGACACGTCGCCACCGAACCCGGCGATCTCCTTGACCAGGCTCGAGCTGACGTAGCCGTGCTCGACCGCGGTCATGAAGAAGACGGTGTCGACCTCGGGTGCCAGGACGCGATTGTTGTGGGCCAGCTGCATCTCGGTCTCGAAGTCGCTGATCGCGCGCAGGCCGCGGACGATGGCGCCGGCGTGCCGGGCTCGGGCGAAGTCCACGGTCAGCCCGTCGAACGCGACGACATCGAGCCTGTCGTGCTGCGACCCGGCGACTTCCGCCAGGAGCGCCTCGCGGATGATCGCGATGCGCACGTCCGCCGTGAACAGGGGCGTCTTGCGCGGATTGGCGAGGACCGCGACGACGACCGAGTCGAACACCGTCAGCGCGCGCGCGACGATGTCGAGGTGCCCGTTGGTGATCGGGTCGAACGAGCCGGGGTAGACGGCGACGGTATTCATCGATCCTCCGCTCGTCGATAGAAGGTCAGCATCGTCTCGCCGAAGCGACGCTCGCGCTCGGATGCTAGCAGCCCGATACGAGCCGGCGGCGCGTCGCGCCAGAAATGCTTCGCGACGACCCGGGCACGGGGTGCAAGACGAGGCTCGAGCGCCTCGAGCGCGGCCAGGAGCAGGGCGGTCTCGGCGTACGGCGGATCGGCGATGACGATGTCGAATGGCCCGGCCGTGGCTGCCTCGGGCCCGGCGAGCCACGCGACCGCGTCCGCGCGCACGATCCTGGCCCGCTCCCCGCCGAGGTGGGTTCGGGCGAGGTTGGCGGCGATCACCGCGGCCGCGCCGCGATCGCGCTCGACGAAGATGGCCCGCGCCGCCCCACGCGACAGCGCCTCGATGCCGGCCGCACCCGAGCCCGCGAACAGGTCGGCGACGACGGCGCCGCGCAGGTCCGGCTCGAGGATCGCGAACAGCGTCTCCTTGACCCGGTCGGACAGTGGCCTCGTCCCGGGACCGGGTGCCTCGAGCCGGATACCGCGGGCCGTCCCCGCGATGACCCGCCCGGCGTCGCCCGCAGTCACGCCCCGCTCGCGGGCTCGCCCGCAGCGACGCGCCGCAGCCAGCCCTCCGCGAGCTCGGCCGTCAGGGCAGGCCGTGGCCGGCGCCATGACGCCCGCGGCATCGAGGAGCGACTCGGCGTGCGCCCGCGCCCGGACCGCGAGGTCGCGATGCTCGGCGACCTGGAGCGAGGCGATCCGCAGCCGCGGGAAGCCGCTCTGGGCGAGGCCGAGGACGTCGCCCTCCTTGCGCAGCTCGAAATCCTTCTCGGCGAGGGCGAAACCGTCGTTCGACTCGACCACCGCGCGCAGGCGGGCCATCGCGACCTCGTCGGTCGAATCGGTGACGAGCACGCAGAACGACTCGACGCTGCCGCGGCCGACCCGACCGCGGAGCTGGTGGAGCTGCGCCAGCCCGAACCGATCGGCGCCCTCGATGACCATCATCGTCGCTGCCGGGACGTCGACCCCGACCTCGACCACGGTCGTCCCGACGAGGACGTCGAGCTCGCCGTCGCGGAACCGCGTCATCTCCGCGTCGCGCTCCGCGGGCTTGAGCCGACCGTGGACCATCCCGACCCGCAGCGGAGCGAGCAAGCGCGCGCCAGCCGGACCGCCTCGCTCTCGGCCGCGACCGCGCCGTCGCCGTCGTCGGCGCCTTCCTCGATGAGCGGCACGACGACGAACGTCCGGTGGCCAAGAGCGGCCTCGGCGCGGACCTTCTGCCACGTCCCGTCGAGGTCGCCCGGCCGCTTGACCCCCGTCCGGATCTTGACCCGGCCCGCGGGCGGCGTCCGCAGGTCCGACACGTCGAGGTCCGCGTACAGCACCTGGCCCAGCGTCCGCGGGATGGGCGTCGCGGTCATCAGCAGGACGTGCGGCGAGCGGCCGCCGCGCCTTCGCCTCGAGCGCGCCGCGCTGGTCGACACCGAAGCGGTGCTGCTCGTCGATGACGACCAGCCCGAGATCGGCGAACGAGACCGCGTCCTGGATCAGCGCGTGCGTGCCGACCACGACGAGCGCCTGGCCCGAGGCGATGGCCTGGAGCGATTTGGCCTTCACGTCCGCCTTGAGCGATCCGGTCAGCAGCGTCACGCCGATGCCGACGCCGTCGAGCAGCGCACCGACGGTCTCGAGGTGCTGGCGCGCCAGCAGGTCGGTCGGCGCCAGCAGCGCGCCCTGGAGCCCGGCCTGTGCGGTCGCCGCCAGCGCATAGGCCGCGACCGCCGTCTTGCCCGATCCGACGTCGCCCTGGAGAAGGCGGAGCATCGGCGTCGGGCGGGCGATGTCGCCACGGATCGCATCGATGGCGACCACCTGGTCGGTCGTCAGCTCGATGGGCTCGCCGACGCGCGCCCCGATCGCGGCGACGATCGCCGAGCGGATGACACGGTCGGCCGCTGGCTCGAGGGGAATCTCCGCGGCCGCGTCCCGCACCCGCTGCCGTCGCCGGGCGACCATGCCCAGCTGGAGGGCGAGCAGCTCGTCGAACGCCAGGCGCCGGAGGGCCGCATCACGCCCGGGGAACGACGCCGGGAAATGCGCCTCCTCGATCGCGCGGGCGATCGGCACCAGACCCTCCTCGGCCGAGATGTCGGCCGGCAGGTACTCCGGGTACGCATACCCGGCCTTGTCGAGCGCCTCGCGGATGGCGGTCCGCAGACGGATCGCGGTCAGTCCGGCCGTCAACGGGTAGACGGGCACGATCCGGCCGGCGTGGAGCAGCTCGGTCTCGCCCGGCTCGCCCGCGAGCACCTGGAACTCCGGGTTGTCGAGGGTCAGCCTGCGCCCGAAGTGCTTGATCTTGCCGGACACGACGACGTCGGCGCCCACGTGGAGCCGTCGCTCGATGAACCGCCGCCCGAACCACGTCGCCTCGATCGAGCCCGTGTCGTCCTCGAGCCGGGCGATCGTCCGTTGCGTCCGGCCGCGGAAGCCCGCCTCGACGCGGACGTCGCCGACGCGTGCCCGCGCTGACACGACCTCGCCGTCGCCCGCCCAGACGAGGTCGCCGAGCGAGCGCATCTCGCGCAGGTCGTCGTAGCGCCGTGGCAGGTGGAAGAGCAGATCGCGGACCGTGTAGAAGTCGAGCTTGATGCCGGACCGACGCAGCAGCGCGCCGGCGGCCAGGCCGGAGCCGGCCAGCGGCGTCGACAGCAGGGCGACCGGGTCGGTCGGTGCCGTCGTCGGGCTCGTCGCCTTGGCCACGCCTACTCGGCGGAGATCAGATACCGGTAGAACGGCTGCCCGCCGTGGCGGACCTCGACCTCGACACCGGGGACGGTCGCACCGATCCGTCGGGCCATCTCCTCGGCCTCCTCGAGGTCCGCACCGTCGCCGTAGAACAGGGTCAACAGCTCGAACCCCGGCGTCAGGGCCTTCACCGCCGCCAGGACGGTCTTCTCGCGGTCGCCGTCCGTCGCGACCAGCCCATCGTCGGGGCCGAGCGCGATGGTGTGGCCGTGCTTGACCTTTCGTCCGCCGATGGTCGCGTCGCGCACGGCTTCGGTCACCAGCAGCGTCTGGATCGACCGGCTCGCCTCTGTCATCGGCCGTTCGTTCGCGGCGGCGTCGAGCTTCGGGTCGAGCGCGAGCAGCGCGGCGAAGCCCTCTGCCGCGTTGCGGGTCGGGACGACCACGACCGGGCGATCGGCCATGGCGGCGACCTGCCGGGCGGCCAGGACGACGTTCGGGTTGTTGGGCAGGACGATGATCTGTCGCGCCTCCACCCGGGTGATGGCCGCGAGCAGCTCGCCCGTGCTCGGGTTCGCGGTCTGACCGCCGCGCACGACCGCCGCGACGCCGAAGTCCTCGAAGATGGCGGCCAGGCCGTCACCGGCCACGACGCTGACCACCCCGAGGGTGGGCGTCTCGGTCGCCGCGAGTCGTCGCCTCGGCCGCCCGTGGCTCCGACGCGCCGTCGACGTCCGCGGTGAACGCAGCGGCCCGCGTCTCGCGGACGTCGCGTGCCTGATTGTCGAGGTTCTCGATGCTGATCCGGCTGATCGTCCCGAGGCTCAGACCGTAGCCGACGACGAGGTCGGGCCGCTCGTTGTGGACGTGGACCTTGAGCGCCCGCGCGTCGCCCGCCACGAGCACGGACTCGCCGATCGACTCGAGGTGGTCCCGGATCGCCATCGACATCGAGGCTGCCACTGCCGTTCGGCTGGAGGAGGAACATCGTCTCGTAGCCGAAGCCCTCGTCGGCGTGCGCGATGAGCGCCGAGGCCTTGGGCCCGGCCGTCCGCGTCCTGTCGCGCGCGCCCGACGCCGGTGCCCGTCCGACCAGGTGCAGGAGCGCACCCTGGAACAGTCGATACAGGCCCTGGCCGCCCGAATCCACGACGCCCGCCTCGCGCAGGACCGTCAGCAGGCTCGGTGTCCGGGCGACGGACTTCTCGGCAGCATCGACGGTGGCCGCGAGGACCGTCTCGATGTCGTCGTTGCGCTCGGCGGCGGCGACCGCGGCGTCGGCCGACTCGCGGATGACCGTCAGGATCGTGCCTTCGACCGGCTTGGCGACCGCGCCATACGCGGTCCGTGCTCCCTGGGTCAGGGCGTGCGCCAGGTCCAGACCGTTGAACCGGCTCTTGCCGCCCAGGCCCTCGGCCATGCCGCGGAAGATCTGGCTGGTGATGACCCCGGAGTTGCCGCGGGCACCCATCAGGGCGCCGAAGCTGATGGCCGCGGCGATCCGCTCGGCGGGCTGGCCGGCCGCGGCTTCCGCCTCGATCAGCGCGGCCCGCACCGTCGCCAGCATGTTCGAGCCGGTGTCGCCGTCGGGGACCGGGTAGACGTTGAGCGCGTTGATCTCGTCGACGTGAGCCTCGAGGTTCATGACCGCGGCGCGGAAGGCGCCCAGCAGACCATCGCCGTCGCACGCGCGACGGACCATCAGGCCACGTCCGTCCCACTGTCCGCGAGATCGCGCGGCCCGATCGCGTCACCTGCCGGGCGAACCACCGTGGGCGGCGCCCCGCCCGGACCGAACCGCAGCCCGCCGACGTGGATCGTCAGCCGGCGCACCTCACGACCGAGCGCTCGCCGCAGTGCATAGCGGACGGCCGAATCGACCTGGCGCGCGACCTCCGCGATCGGGACCCCGAACGCCACCAGCAGGTCGAGCTCGATGTCGATCTCGTCCTCGAGGTGGATCGCGATCCCGGGCTGGGTCAGCCCGAGGCGACCCAGGAGGCGCTCCAGCGGCCGGCCCGCGAACCCGGTGACGCCGTACGACCCGAGCGTCGCCGTCCGCACGAGGTCGACCACGGTGCGACGCGTGACGAGTGAGCGGCCGGGGGTGGGCTGGGTCGGCACGCGGGCGAAGTCCTCGTGGTGGGGATCGGGCGTCGTCCGGACGAGGCCGTCTGAGGGCCGTGTGCTATTCTACCGCTCCGTTCGCGCCCTTCCGGGCGTGGACACCTCCATCTCGACCAACCTGAGGACCACGCATGGCCCGCTCCTGCGCGATCTGCGGCAAGGTGTCGATGGGCGGTTTCAACCCGCAGTCGTCGGGGATGAACCGCGTTCGAGCCCACCGCCGCATGAAGCCGAATCTCCAACCGCTCGTCATCGACCAGAAGGGCGTCCCGACCAGGACGCTGGTCTGCACGCGCTGCCGCCGCACCCTGCTGAAGTCGGCCAAGTAGCGGTCCGGCCCCCCGGCGCGGGGCGGTGGCGCGCCGCGATCGTGGCGGTGTGCCTCACGGGAACATCGGGCTGTCCTGAGCGGGACTAGCATGCGTCCATGAAGGGCGATCGCGTCGAGGCCATGGTCGACACCGGCCAGGGCGTCCAGACATTCGACATCGTGGCGACCAAGGCCGGCCGCCGCATCGAGGTCGTCACCTCGCGCGGAGTCGTCGAGGTCCGCGAGGTCACCCGCACCGGTGTCCCGGTCCGCACAGGCCGCTTCATGGCCAACCGGCTGATCGCCCTCGTCGAGCATCCCGCCGCCGACGAACGCGGTCGCGTCGAGATCAGCACCAGCCACCGCCTGCAGCCACGCGAGTAGGGACTCCGGGCGAGCTCCTCTCCGACGTCGGCCCTCGCGGATGACGCTCAGCGGTCCGCGGTGTCGAGCCAGATCGTGAACGGCCCGTCGTTGACGAGCTCGACCGTCATCTCGGCGCCGAACCGGCCGGTCGCCACCGTCACGCCGAGCGACGCGAGCGTCGCGGCGAACCGGAGGTACAGCCGCTCGGCGAGATCCGGCGGCGCGGCGGCGGTGAACCCCGGCCGGCGACCGCGCCGCGTGTCCGCGAACAACGTGAACTGCGACACGACGAGCGCGGCGCCGCCGACGTCGAGCAGCGAGCGGTTCGTCCGGCCGTCGTCGTCGCGGAAGATCCGGAGCTCGGCCGCCTTGCGCGCGAGATCATCGGCGGTCGCCTCGTCGTCGTCCGGCCCGACACCGAGCAGGATGACGAGCCCGGGGCCGATCGCCCCGACGATCTCGCCGTCGACCCGCACCTCGGCCCCGGTCGTCCGCTGGAGGAGGGCCCTCACGGATGGCTGGGCGGCGGGATGACCCCGTGTTCGGCCACGAACGCTCCGCGCCAGGCCTCGGCCTCCGCGGTCGAACGCGAGCCGCGCCTCGGCGTGTCGCTCGACGACGAGCGTCTCGACCGACGCCGGCACCAGCAGGTCGTAGTCCCGGACGCCGTCGGGGTTCATCTGACCGTCGCCGCGCAGCATGACCACGGGCACGCCACCCGCCTCGATCTCGCCCATCAACCGCTTCGCGAGATGCAGTGGGAGCGACGTGAAGGTGACCATCTTGTCGCGCGGGATCGGCGGCACGCCGTCGTTGAGGGTGTACTGGTAGCCCTCGTCGGCGAGAGCCCGGATGAGCCGTATCTCGCGGCCCATGTCGTGGTCCTTCATCCACAGCACCGAACCGACGACGAGGACGTCGACGCCGAGCCCGCCGGCGAGCTCCGCGGTCTCGCGGTTGACGCCGCCGTCGACGTGGACCTCGCCGCCGAACGACTTGTGGCGGAGCAGGTCGCGCGCCGCGAGCAGCTTCGCCCGGGCGACGTCCTTCATGAACGCCTGGCCGCCGAAGCCCGGCTCGACGGTCATCACCAGGACGATGTCGAGCAGCTCCTGGTACGGCTCGAGCGCGGACAGCGGCGTCGCGGGCTTGACGGCCAGCCCGGCTGCGCGGCCGGCCGCCCGGATCCTCCGCAGCGTCGGGGCGATCTCCTCCTCGATCTCGACGTGGAAGGTGATCGAGTCGCAGCCGGCGTCGAGGTACTCGTCGATGTAGCGGCCCGGCTCGTCGACCATCAGGTGGGCGTCGAACGGGAGCTCGCGTTCGCGGCCGGAGGTTCCTGATGGTCCGCGGCCCGAACGTCAGGTTGGGGACGAAGTGGGCGTCCATCACGTCGAGATGGATCCGGTCCGCGCCGGCCGCCTGGACCCGCCGGACGGCATAGGCCAGGTTGGAGAGGTCCGCGTCGAGGATGCTGGCCGCCACCCGCGCCCGACCGCCGGCCACGCCTTACTCCCCCACCCCGGCCGGCACCGGGTCGTGGCTGCGTTCGCCCAGGAGAGCCGCCGCGCTCTCCGCCTCGAGCCTGGCGCGCCGGCGAGCGACCGCCGGCGTCGGCGGCTCGCCTGCCCGCTCCGCGGCGAGCTGGCCGCAGGCGGCGCCGACCTCCTGGCCGCGGTTGCGCCGGATGGTGGTCTGGATGCCGGCCGCACGCAGCATGCTCGCGAAGCGTTCGATGACGGGCATCGAGCTCGCCTGCCACGGGGTATGCGCGACCGGGTTCATCGGGATCAGGTTGACGTGGGCGTGATCGCCGCGCAACAGGTCGGCCATCGCCGTCGCGTCGGCTTCGGTGTCGTTGACGCCGCCGATCATCGTCACCTCGTAGCTGATGCGGCGGCCGGTCGTGGCGCTGTGGTCGCGCGCCGCAGCCACCACCTCGGCGACCGGCCAGCGCCGGTTGAGTGGCACGAGCACGTCGCGCAACGGATCGCGTGCCGCGTGGAGCGAGACGGCCAGGGTGAACTGTGGGCCGAGCGCGGTCAGCCGCCGGATGCCCGGCACGACTCCCGACGTCGAGACCGTGATGTGCCGGGCACCCAGCCCGAACCGGCGCCGGTCGTTGAGCGCCTCGATGGCCGCCAGCACCCGGTCGAGGTTGAGCAGCGGCTCGCCCATCCCCATGAACACGATGTTCGTCAGCCTCCGGTCCGCGGCGACGAGCCGGCGCGACGCGAAGCGCACCTGGTCGACGATCTCGGCGACCTCGAGGTCGCGCCCGAAGCCGAGCTCTCCCGTCGCGCAGAACGGGCAGCCGACCGCACAGCCCGCCTGGCTCGAGATGCACAGCGTGTGCCGCTCGCGCGAGCCAGGCCGGGCCGGATAGTGCATCAGCACCGACTCGATCAGGGCGCCATCGGCGAGGCGGTGGAGGGCCTTCTCGGTCAGGCCGCCGTCGGCTTCGCGCAGGTCCGTGTCGGCGACCGTGTCGAACAGGAAGGCCTCGGCGAGCTCGGCACGAAGGGGCGCCGGCAGCGTCGTGATGTCGTCGATCGAGCCGATCGCGCCGCCCCACACCGCGTCCCCGACCTGGCGAGCCCGGTAGCCGGGCACGCCGCGTTCCGCCAGCCACGACGCGAGCTGCTCCGGGGTCAGGCCGGACAGGCCGGGCCGCAGCACCGGGTTCGGTTCGGGGTTCGCGTCAGGCTTCATGGACCGGCTCGTGGGCAAAGGATCCGACGATCGCGCTCCGGCCGCGCAGGTACTCGACCCACGGCATCCGCCGCCCGCCCGCAGGCTGGACCTCGTGGAGAACGAGCATGCCGTCGCGGGTCGACACGCCGCGCGGCCCGAACCGGCCGGCCGGCTCGTGCTCGCTCGGCCCGGCGCTGGCGTGCCACACGGTCAGCCGGCCCCGGGACGTATCGAGGTACGACCCGGGCCACGGCTGGTAGGCGCGGACCTGTCGTTCAAGCTCGACCGCCGATCGCGCCGGGTCGAGACGGCCGTCCTCGCGCCGGAGCGGTTTCGTCGTCGTGGCGAACGCCTCCGCCTGCGGCTCGACCGGGAGATCACCGGCGAGCCATGGGCCGAGCGAGGTCGTGAGCAGGGCACCCGCGACATCTGCCAGGCGTGTCTCGAGCTCCGGGGCCGTCTCGTCGGGACCGACCTCGGTCCGCGCCTGGGCCACCAGCGGACCCGTGTCCACGCCCTCGTCCATCCGGATCAGGCTGACCCCGGTCATCTCGTCACCGGCGAGGATGGTGGCCGGGACCGGCGTGGCCCCGCGATGCCGCGGCAGCAGAGACGGATGGAGGTTGATGGCGCCGTGCGGCAGCCCGAGCAGCGCCGGCGGCACGATCCGGCCGTAATCGGCCAGGACGATCAGCGACGGACGGAGATCCAGCACCTCTTCGACCGCTTCGACATCGCGGAGGCGCACCGGGCTCAGGACGGGGGTGACCCCGAGCGCGGTCGCCGCGTACGCGATCGGCGTCCGAGCCGGCGTGAGACCGCGACCAGCCGGCCGCGGAGGCGCCGTGACGGCGCCGACGAGATCGATCGAGGGGTGGATCGCCACGGCGCGAAACGCCGGGAGGCCGAAGCCGCCACTGCCGATGAAGACCGTCCTCACACGCGGGCCGCGGGCTCGCCGCCCGCTCACGCCAGGGCGCTCGTCGCCTCGCGGACGTCGGCGTCGTCCTCGTTGCCCTCGCCGACCGCCAGCAGCTCGTCCATCGACTCGAGATAGTCGATGTACAGCTTGCCGTCGAGGTGGTCGAGCTCGTGCTGGAGCGCACGCCCGAGCAGCCCGGACCCGGCGACCTTGAACTTCTTGCCGTGGCGGTCCTGGGCGACGACCCAGACCCGCTCGCGGCGGGTGACGTAGGCGACGTAGCCCGGGATCGACAGGCAGCCTTCGAGGTCGCGGTCGTCACCGGCCGAGCGGACGATCTTCGGGTTCACCAGCTCATACAGCTGGTCTTCGACCTCGATGACGCACGCCTGCATCGCCTCGCCGAGCTGGGGCGCGGCGAGGCCGACACCGGGCGCGTCGCGCATCGTGTGGGCGAGGTCATCGAGCAGCTCGTGCAGGTACTTCCCGAAGCTGTCGACCGGCTTGCCCTTGAGTCGTAGGCGCGGATCGCCGAGCAGGACGATGGGGCGGACGCTCATGGGCGGAGTATAGGAGCGGCTGGGTCAGCCCGGCGTCGCGCTGTCGGATGTCCCGGTGTCGGCGTCAGGCGCCGGCGGCGGCGGGACGTCGTGGGCGGCCGGCGACCCGGCGTCCGGTGCGGCCGATCCCGCGTCCGTGGCGATCGAGGCGCGCACGTCCGATGCCCACGAGCGCGACCGCGAGGCCAGCTTGCCGCTGGCGTCCGACGTGACCTCGCCCGCGCGCTTGGCAAAGGGCGCGGCCTTGTCCGCTGTGTCGGCGGCGAATTCGGCAGCCCGGGCAGAGAACTCGCGAACGGTCGGCGTCGCGCGTCCGGCCAGGTCGTCGATCGCCTCTCGGATCGAATCGAGGATGGCGGTCGCCGCGCTCGCGCCCGACGAGGACTCGCTCGAACCCGTCGAGCTCCCGGAGGTCGAGGAACCGGTGTCGCCGGCCGAGCCCGCCCCGGAGCCCGGTTCGCCGGTCCAGGTGAAGCTCTCGTCGGGGGTCGGCTGCTGGGGGTTGGTGGGATCGAGCGGTTCGGTCATCGTGGTGGTGCTCCTCGAAGGACTGGTGCGCTAATCCTCGCACGAACCGGCCTACCGGGCATGTGCCGCATGACCTGGCCGCGACAACGGTGCCTTACAGGAGCGATTCGGGGTCGACGTCCACCGACCACGGGGCGTCGACCCCGCCATCGAGCAGGGCGGCCGGGTCGGCGCCACGCAACACGAGGTTCCAGCGCCAGCGATCGGCCCGCCGGGCGATGTAGGCCGGCGCCGGGCCGACCACGGTCACCGCGGCTCCCCGTTCCGTGGCTCGCTCGCGCAGCCGGTCGGCCATCGCGTGCGCCTCGCGGTCGGCCACGGCCGGGTCGGCCAGCCCGACGGTGAGCTTGACCAGCCGCCCGAACGGCGGCGAGCCGAACTGCTCGCGAAGCGCCAGCTCGGCGTCGTAGAACGCCGTCCGGTCGCCGCTGGCCGCGGCGGTGATCGCCGGATGGTCGGGCTGGTAGGTCTGGATGATCGCGTGGCCGGGCCGGTCGCCGCGGCCCGCCCGGCCGATCGCCTGGACGAGCAGCTGGTAGGTCCGTTCCGCGGCACGCTCGTCCGGCAGGTTGAGCGCGACGTCCGACGAAACGACCCCGACCAGGGTCACCGACGGGATGTCGAGTCCCTTGGCGACGAGGCTCGTCCCGACCAGGACGTCGGTTCGCCCGTCCGCGAACGCATCGAGCACGCGCTCGGCCGCCCCGCGGTGCTCGACGACGTCCCGGTCGAGCCGCGCGACCCGGAGGGCCGGGAGCGACGTGCGGACCTCGCGTTCGACGCGCTCGGTGCCGCCGCCGAGATAGCGGATCCGCGGCGACTCGCAGGCGGGGCAGCGGGACGCGAGCGGCGTGGCCCGGCCGCAGTGATGGCAGCGCAGCGTGGTCCCCGCCTGGTGGTAGACGAGCGGCCGTTCGCAGTCCGGGCAGGCCTGGACGTGACCGCAGTCGCGGCACAGCACGATCGATGCCGTGCCGCGACGGTTGAGCACGAGGATGGCCTGCTCGCCATGTGTCGTGTCGAGCGCCGCGAGGGCGGCCGCCAGCGATCGTGACAGCAGGCCGCGCTCGCCGGCCGCCAGCTCCGCGCGCAGGTCCACGACCTCGACCGTCGGGGCGGCGCCCACGGGACGCGCGGGCAGGGCGACGCGATCGAACTCGCCTGCGCGCGCCCGGCCGACGGTCTCCACCGCCGGGGTCGCCGACCCGAGGACCACCGCCGCGCCGGCCAGGCCGGCCAGGGCGACCGCCGTATCGCGCGCCTGGAGCCTGGGCGTCCGGTCGCTCTTGTAGGCCGGGTCGTGCTCCTCGTCGACGATGACCAGCCCGACGTCCGCGAGGGGCGCAACGACCGCGAGCCGCGTCCCCACGACGATATCGGCGTCGCCGGCACGGATCCGCCGCCATTCGTCGGCCCGCTCGCCGTCACCGAGCCCCGAATGCAGCAACGCGACCCGCGCGTCGAGGTCCGCCCGCAGCCGATCGACGAGCGGCAGCGCAAGGGCGATCTCGGGGACGAGGACGAGAGCCGGCCGGCCGGCTTCGAGCGAGGCCGCGATCGCGTCGACGTAGATGGCCGTCTTGCCACCACCCGTGACGCCGTCGAGGAGGAGTGGCCGCGGATCCCCCGCCGTGATCGCGGCCGTGACGCGGGCGACCGCCTCGGCCTGGGCCGGCAGGAGGTCGCTGCTCGCCGGGCGCCCGCCACGCCTCCCGGCCGGCCGAGCTGCCAGCGGCCTGCGGGGGCGCTCCCGGACCTCGGCGATGGCGAGACCGCGGCGGACGAGCCCGGCCACGGCCGCGGTCCCGTGATGGCCCGACAGCTCCGCGGCCGGACGCTCGTCCCCGGGCGTGCCGGCCAGCTCGGTCAGTGCCGCGACCTGGCGCCGCCCGAGCGGGCGTCCCAGCGGCCCGCCACCCGCCGCGAGGGCGCCGACGGCGGCGTGGCCGGCATCGCTCAGGCGGATCCAGCGCTCGTAGCGCGGTCCTGCCCCGGCACCGAGGAGCACCCACTCGAGGCTGACCCTCCCGTCCGCCTCGAGGGCACGCAGCCGCCGGAGGAGTCCGGCCCGCCCATCAGGCCCGGCGAGGTCACGGACGGGACGCGGGCCGGCCTCGAGCTGGGCGAGGAGATCCTCGATGGTCGCGTCGACAGCGAGTCCGGCCGGACGGTCGGCATCAAGCCGGCCTTGCTCGGCTGGCCCCGGTCCGGGCGCAAGCTCGGCGACCAGCTCGAGTCGCTCGAGGAGCCCGGGCGGCAGCATCGACCGCAGGACGAGGGCCGGCGGCGCCAGGTAGCGATCCGCGATCCAGCGTGCTAGCCGGAGACCGAGCGGCGGCAGGAGCGGACCGTCCGCTCGCACGCGATCGACGATCGGCTTGGCCGTGGCGGTCGGGAGACCGCTCGCCTCGGCCAGCACGATGCCCAGCGCCTGGCGCCGGCCGAACTCGACCAGGACGGCCTCGCCGAGCTCGAGATCGCGCAGCCGCTCCGGCACGAGATAGGTGTACGTCCGGTCGCCGCCCGCCGCATCGACCGCCACCTCGACCGCACGGGCCGCACGGACCGCCGCCGGCTCGGCCGGCTCGGCGGGCTGCGGCTCGAGCCAGAGCGTCTCGGGCAGGGTCACGGCGACCGCGGGTAGACATCGACCCGGCGGTCCGGGTGACGTCGATGCTCCTCGGCGATGATCTCGTCGATCCGTTCGGCGGTCCGCTCGACCTGACCGGTCTCGTTGGTGACCACGTAGTCGTAGTCCTCCTGGCGGGCGAGCTCGATCGCGGCGTTGCGCTGGCGCAGCTCGAGCTCGTCGGCCGTCTCGGTCGCCCGGCTGCGCAGTCGCACGAACAGGTCCTCGAGCGACGGCGGGATCAGGAACACGAGGAGCGCGCCCGGGATCTTCTCCTTGACGACCTGGGCGCCCTGGACATCGATCTTGAGGATGACGTCGCGCCCGCCCGCGAGCGCCTCGCGCACCTGGCCGCGCGGGGTGCCGTACCAGTTGCCGTGGACGTTGTTCGCCTCGAGGAACTCGCCCGCCGCCCGTAGCGCCGCGAACCTCGCCTTGTCGAGGAACTGGTAATCCCGGCCGTCGACCTCGCCCGGCCGCCTGGACCGCGTCGTGCACGTGACGACGTAGTGGTACTCCGGGTCGTGGGTGCGCCGCTTCAAGGCATCGATGATGGTGTCCTTGCCGACCCCGCTCGGTCCCGAGATGATCACGAGCATGGCGCCGGTGGCGGCGCCCATCCCGGTCCCGTCGCGATCGGCGTCCGTCACCGCACGACCTCGCGCAACCGGTCGAGGACCGAGGTCAGCTCGGGTGGCAGCGGCGCCGTCGCGCGGATCAGATGACCGTCCGATGGCGAGGTCAGCTCGAGCCGCCAGGCATGCAGGAACAGTCGGTCGAGCCCGTCCGGGCCGCGGCGCGACGTGCCGGTGCCGTAGACCGGATCGCCCGCGACCGGGTGGCCGATGGCGTCGAGATGGACGCGGATCTGATGCGTCCGCCCGGTCACCAGGTCGAGGTCGAGCAGGGTCCAGTCGGGGAAGCGCTCGCGGACGCGATAGCCGGTCACCGACGGTCGTCCGTCCGGGACGACGGCCATCCGCGTGCGGTGCTTCGGGTCGCGACCGATCGGCGCCTCGATCCGGCCCACGGCGGCGGCGACGTTCCCGAGCACGAGCGCCTGGTAGGTCTTCTTCACCCGGCGCGCCTTGAGCTGGGCCATGATCGACGCCTGCGCCGCGTCGTGCCGCGCGACCATCAGCAGCCCGCTCGTGTCGCGGTCGAGGCGATGGACGATCCCGGGACGCTGGACGCCGGCGATGCCGCCCCACGTCGACCCGTCGCCGTGCGCCAGGAGGGCGTTGACCAGCGTGCCGCCGGCATGCCCCGGCGACGGGTGAACGACCAGGCCGGCCGGCTTGTCGAGGATCAGCAGGTCGTCGTCCTCGTACACGATCCGGAGCGGGATCTCGGGCGCCGGCGCGAGGTCGAGGGCGACCACCTCGGGCACGTCGAGCCGCAGCTCCGTTCCCGCGCCGACGATCGCGTTCGCCTTGAGCGCCGCACCGCCGGTCGTCAGCCGCCCGTCGGAGATCAGCTTCTGGACGAAGCTGCGCGACAGGCCCGTCGCATCGGCGACGTACCGATCCACCCGGCCACCGGGTCCGTCGGGCACGCGCAGGACGCGGACGCCGGGGGCGTAGGACGGGTCAACCATCCGACCGCCTCTCGCGCCAGCCGATCAAGGCCGGGAAGAGCGCCGCACCGATGAGCATGACGATCGCGGTGCTGATCGCGGCGTCGGCCATGTTGAACGTGTAGAAGCGGATGCCGCCGACGCCGATGTCCACGAAATCGACGACGTAGCCGAGTCGCAGCCGGTCGAGCAGGTTGCCGACCGCCCCGCCGAGCAGCAGCCCGAGTGCGATCGACAGGTAGAGGCTCCGCCCGGACCTGGCGTGGTACCCGACGATCAGCCCGATCACGATCAGCGAGGCGATCCCGAAGACCACCGCGTTCTGCGAGAACATCCCGAACAGGGCGCCCGAGTTCTGGCTGAGGATCAACCTGACGTAGTCGCCGATGACGTTGACGACATCGCCCGGCCGAGACATTCGCGACGAGCCAGGCCTTGGTGAGCTGGTCGACGATCACGACGGCCACCGCGACGCTCCCGAAGACGAGCCAGTGGGCGGGCGATCGCGCGGCCGTCGTCGTGCCGGCGGTCCCGCCCGCCTCGCCCACCGGCGACTCGCTCACGCCCCGACCGCTCGACGGCGAAGCGCGATCGTGACCCGGCAGCCGTCGAGCTCGACCTCGGCCGTGGAGGCGTCCGGCGGTGGGTCGCCGGCGGCGATGTCGGCGAGCGTGTCGGCGGCGACGGCCGGCAGATGTGCGCCGACCCCGTCGGGCAGCGGTCGGATCCACAGCTCGATCCGGTCGTCGAGCTCGAGGCTCGCATCGCGGCGCAGGTCCTGGACGGCGCGGACCAGCTCGCGGGCGTCGCCCTCGGCCACCAGCTCGGGGGTCAGCGCCGTGTCGAGCACGACGACCAGGCCGTCGTCGTGCGCGACGGCGGTCCCCGGTCGCGGCGTGGCCTGGATCTCGACCTCGTCCGGGGCGAGCGTCACGCCCGCCAGCGTCACCGAGCCATCCGCCTCGAACTGGACGTCACCATCGCGCGCCGCCGCCATCACCGCGGGGATCGCCGCACCGAGCCGCTTGCCGATCTTGGGGAGCAGCGGCTTGACCCGCCGCTCGACGAGCGCGGAGTCGTCGGCGATGACCTCGACCCGCTTGACGTTGACCTCGTCGGCGATGAGCTGCAGGAGGTCCGGACCGATCGCCAGCCCGCGGTCCGGGAGCGCGATCCAGGCGGTCGCCAACGGCTGCCGGATCTTGAGGTGCGCGGTGCTCCGGAGCGTGCGTGCCAGGTCGACCACCTGCTGCGCCACGGCCATCGAGGCCTCGAGCGGCTCGTCGCGATGGGCGGCCAGGTCGGCCGTCGGCCAATGCGTCAGGTGGACGCTGTCGGGAGCATCGACCGTGACCGCCGTGACGAGGTTGCCGTACAGGGTCTCGGCGAGGAACGGCAGGATCGGGGCGAGCATCCGGGCGGTCGCCACGAGCGCCTCGTGGAGCGTCGCGAATGCCGCCGACCGATCGGCGCCCGCGTCCGATCGCGAGAAGCGCCGCCGCGACAGGCGCAGATACCAGGTCGACAGCTCGTCGAGATACGCGGACAGGATCCGCGCGGCGCCCAGCGCGTCGTAGTCGGCGAGGCGCGCCTCGGCTGCCACGGCGGTCCCTGCCGCGCGCGACAGGATCCAGCGGTCGAGGACGGCGCGTTCGGCTGGCGGCGGGGCGCCGTCCGCCGGTGTCCAGCCCGCCAGCCGTGCATAGGTGACGAAGAACGAGTAGACGTTCCACAGGACGAGCAGCTCGCGACGCGCCTCGTCGGCTGCGTGCCAGCCGAACAGGATGTTGTCCTCGGGCCGCGCCTTGGCGAACATCCAGCGCATGACGTCGACGCCCATCCGGTCGGCGGCGTCGTCGAACTCGATGGCGTTGCCCCAGCTCTTGTGCATCGGCCGGCCGTCCTCGGCGAAGACGAGCGCATAGCCGAAGATCGTCTGGAACGGCGGCTCGCGGCGGAGGACGGTCGACATCGCGAGCATCGAGTAGAACCAGTTGCGGAACTGGCCCGGAAAGCTCTCGGTGATGAAGTCGGCCGGGAACCACTGTCGCCCAGTACTCGGGGTCCTCGCGGAAATGGAGCGTCGAGAACGGCACGATCCCGGCGTCCAGCCATGGGTTGCCGACGTCGCGGATGCGCTCGACCGGCGCGCCGCAGCCGGGGCAGGCGATGCGGACCGCGTCCACGTACGGCCGGTGCGGCGTGTGCCCCTCGAACTCATCCCAGCCCGACGACCGCCCGCTCGTGGAGCTCCTCGCGGCCGCCGATGACCTCGACCGTGCCGCACGCCGCGCAGTCGTAGATCGGCAGCGCGAGGCCCCAGTAGCGCTTCTTGCTGATCATCCAGTCGTGCATGTTGCGCAGCCAGTCGAGCTCGCGCTCGTAGCCGAAGTCCGGGATCCACCGGATCGTGGTCGACCACGTCCATGATCTGGTAGCGCAGGCTGGCGTCGACCTGTTCCGTGGTCAGCGTCTCGCGCGGCTGGTCGTACAGCGGGCCCATGCTGATGTACCACTCGTCGACGAGGCGGAAGACCAGCGGCGTCCCGCACCGCCAGCAGTGCGGGTAGCGGTGGGTGATCGTCTCGAGCCGGTAGAAGCGGCCCTCGTGCTTGAGGTGCTCGACGATCGGCTCGGTCACGTCGCGGACGTCGCGCCCCGACAGCGCACCCGAACCCGTCGACGAAGATGCCGCCCTCGTCGAGCGGTGCGATCACCGGCAGCCCGAGCTCCTTGCCGAGCTGGAAGTCCTCGGCGCCGCAGCCCGGGGCGATGTGGACGATGCCGGTCCCCTCGTCCTCGCCGACGTCGGTCCACGGGACGACCCGGTGCTCGTAGGGCGTCGCCGCGGCGACGTCGGCCGTCCCGGCGGCGAACGCGTGCCTGACCGCCGCCAGGTCGTCGAACGGCCCGTCATAGCGCCAGCCGACGAGGTCCGCGCCGGACACCTCGTCGAGCACCTCGAACGGGCCCGTCGAGCGCGGTCTTGAGGGTCCCCTTGCCGAGCCAGTAGACCCGGTCGCCCTGGCGGACCTGGACGTAGCGGATGGTCGGGCCGACGGCGGCGGCCACGTTCGAGGTCAGCGTCCAGGGCGTCGTCGTCCAGACGAGGAGCGACTCGCCCGGCCGGTCGACGGAGCGGGAACGTGACCGTCAGCCCCGGGTCGTCCCGATCCTGGTAGCCCTCGTTCATCTCGATCTGGGAGATCCCGGTCCCGCAGCGGGCGCACCACGGCATCGTGTCGTGGCCCTTGTAGATCCAGCCGCGCCGGTGGCATTCGGCGAGGAAGCCCCAGATCAGGTCGTTGTTCTCGTTGCTGAAGGTGAAGTAGCTGCCGCCGACGTCCGGCATGCCGAGCCGCCCGACGAGCATCTCGACCGTGTCGGTGACGGGGCCGTCGGCGCCCTCGATGGTGGCCGTCGCGGACGGGTCGGCTCCCAGCAGCTCGCCCAGCCGGCGCAGCTCGTCGGGGTCGTTCCAGTCCATCCACATCCCGAGCCGGATCGGACTGCTCGGTCTGGCGGGCGGCGTAGGTCAGGACGCGCTGCTTGCACAGCGTCACGAACCGGGCGATCCCGAACGCCTCGATGTCGCGCTTCGAGGTGAACCCGAGCTCGCGCTCGACGTTGACCTCGACCCACAGCCCCTGGCAATCGAACCCGTTCTGGTAGCGCTCCTCCTCGCCGAGCATGGCGTGGAACCGCTGGTACAGGTCCTTGTAGGCGCGGCCCCAGGCGTGATGGACGCCCATCGGGTTGTTCGCCGTGATCGGCCCGTCGAGGAAGCTCCAGCGCGGTCCGCCGCTGTTCTGGGCGCGCAGCCGCGCGAACGTCCGACGCTCACGCCACAGATCCAGGATCTCGTACTCCTGGGCGACAAGGTCGGGCTTCGAGCTGACGGGTCGGAACATTCGGCCTCGGGACTGGGGTGGGTCGCGCACCCGGGGCCGGGCGCCGTCCGGGTGCGTTTCGGCGGGTCCGAGTATCCTACCCGCGATGCACGAACCTGAGGGCGCGCGACCGCGTGTCCGGTCGCCTTTCGCGGCTGCTTTCCTCTCCCTGATCTTCCCCGGTCTCGGTCAGCTGTACGCCGGTGCGCCCCTCCGCGCGCTGGCATTCGCCGCTGGGCCGATCCTCCTGCTGGCGCTCGCGGCCGGGACCATCCTCCGCGTCGACCGGATCGCCCTGCTGGGGTTCCTGATCGACCCGACGGTCCTCAACGCGGTCTTCTTCGTCAACCTCGCGATCCTCGTCTATCGGCTGGTCGCGATCATCGACGCCTATCGGGTGGCCGCGTTCCTCAACGCCGCCGACGCCTCCGGCGACGGCCGTGCAGGCCGGGCGCGGATCGCCCGGAACCCCCTGTCGATCGCGGGTCTGATCGCGATCGTGCTGGTGATGGCCGGCAGCCACGTCGTGGTCGCCCGGTACGACATGCTGGCCCAGGGCTTCCTCGACAACGGCTGCATCTTCATCAGCGACCCGGACAAGGAGTGCGCGCTCGACGCCACGCCGTCACCGGGCCAGGCCGCCACACCCACGCCGAGCGATGACGAGGGCACGGCCGCCGGGCCGACCGACTCGCCGGTCCCGGAGGAGACGCCAGCCGGCAGCGCCCTGCCGCAGGTGTCGATCCCACCATGGGACGGCAAGGAGCGCCTCAACATCCTGCTCATCGGCGCGGACCAGCGGCCGGGCGAGGGCACCTTCAACACCGACACCCTGATCGTCGTGTCGATCGACCCGGTCAGCAAGCAGGTCGCGATGTTCAGCCTGCCGCGCGACACCCAGGGCGTGCCCATCCCGCCCGGCCCGGCGCGCAACGTGTTCGGCTCGGTCTACAGCGGCAAGATCAACGCGTGGTGGACGAACATCCATCGCCGCACCGACCTCTTCCCGGGCTCGGTCAAGAACGGGACGGTCGGCTACAACGGGCTCAAGGCGATCATGGGCTACCTCTACGGGCTCGACATCAAGTACTTCGTGGAGGTCAACTTCGACGGCTTCCAGAAGGTCGTCGACACGATGGGCGGAGTCACCGTCAACGTCCAGGTCCCGGTCTCGGACGACCGCTTCCCGTCGATCAACGGCGGTCTCCGGCGGGTCTACATCCCGACCGGCATCCAGCACATGAACGGTGTCGAGGCGCTGCGCTACGCCCGCTCGCGGCACGGCTCGAACGACTTCGATCGTGGCGCGCGGCAGCAGCGGGTGCTCCTGTCGATGCGCGAGCAGGCAGATCCCGCGTCGCTCATCCCGAAGCTGCCCCAGCTGATCGATGCGATCGGCTCGGCCGTCTCGACCGACATCCCGCCCGACCAGATCGCCCCGCTGCTCGGCCTCGCTTCGCAGATCGACACCAAGAACATCCGCTCGTACGTGTTCGCACCACCGCTGTACGGCACCGAGAGCCGCCCCGGCGCGCCCGTCTACACGATCCAGGCCAAGGTGTCGAAGATCCGGGCAGCCGTCCGCAACGCGTTCACGACCGACCCGGCCGACGAGGCGCAGCGCCAGGACCTGGCATCCGAGGGAGCCGCGGTGTGGGTGCTCAACGGCACGAGTGATTCGGGTCGAGGGACCGCCATCGCCGGCTATCTCGACTACCACGGCCTGGCCGCCTCGGCACCGCGCCAGAGGCCGGCGGGACCCGTCCCGGCCGACACGACGATCGTCGTCTACAACGGCGCCGAGGCGAACATGCCCGACACGATCGACTATCTGCAGAAGACGTTCGGGGTGACGATCACGACCAAGACCGACCCGGCGGTGGCCGCCGACGTCGTCATCACCATCGGCAGAGGGACGCCCGTCCTCGAGGCTCCGGCCGGACCCTGACCCGGGCCGGATTGCCGGCCCGGTCCCCTACTCGATCGGCGTCAGCCAGTGGGCGTATTCGGGAAGCCGGCCGCGGACGGCGTCGAAGTAGCGGTCACGGATCAGACGCGCGATCGGGCCGATCGTGCCCGCCCCGACGGGCCGGTGGTCGATCTCGATGACCGGGGAGATCTGGACGCCCGTCCCGCACAGGAACATCTCATCGGCGACGTACAGCTCGGACCGGTCGATCGAGCGCACCTCGAGCGGGATCCCCTCGTTGCCGAGCATCTCGATGATCGCCTTGCGGGTGACGCCCTCGAGGATGTCGTCGGTGACCGGCGGCGTCAGCGCGACGCCGTCGCGGACGACGAACAGGTTCGCGGCCGACGCCTCGTTGACGTGCCCGTCGGCGGTCAGCACGAGAGCCTCGTCGAAGCCGTTGAGCTCGGCCTCCGTCTTCTGGAAGGCCATGTTGACGTAGCCGCCGACGATCTTGCCGCGGGCCGGCAGCGCCTCGTCGGCGTTCCGCCGCCAGGACGAGGTCATGACCCGGCAGCCGGAATCGGTATCGATGTAGTTCCCGAACGGAACGTGCCACGATGTACAGCTCGTTGTCGAGGTGGTGCAGGCGGACGCCGATCGCGCGGGTCGACTTGTAGAACGAGGGCCGGATGTAGGCGTCCTCGGTGAAGCCGTTGCGGCGGACCGTCTCGACGATGAGCCCGCTCAGCTCGTCCACCGACGGGACGTTCTCCATCATCAGGATCCGGCACGACTGGCGGAGGCGCGCCGCATGCTCGGCGATCTTGAGCCCGTACAGCCGCTTCTGGTCCGGGTTCCAGTAGGCGCGGATCCCCTCGAACGTGGCGGTCCCGTACATGAAGGCATGGGTCATGATGCTGACCTTGGCGTCGCGCATCGGGACCCAGTCACCCTCGAAGTAGCAGATCAGGTCGTCGAGCGAGGCCTGGGTCGGGGCGTGGTGGACGGACGGCGCGGTCTTGGCCGTCGCGTCGGACTTCTCGGTCAGCATGCTTCGGACACCCTCGTAGCGGTCGCCCGAGTATATCAGTGGCTCCCGGAGCCTCCGCCGATGGCGCCGCTGACGACCCCGACCACGAGCACGAGGTAGGCGACGTAGAAGGCCCCGCCCGCCAGCAGCAGGCGGCCGTGGAGCACGCCGCGGCGGGCCATCGGGATGAAGATGACGGCCGACGACAGGAACGCGATGCCGGCCGAGGCGAAGACGACGTACGAGCCCTCGGCCGCGACCCACGTGTCGGACGCGAACACGAGCGCGACGACGGTCGGGATCGTCGACTGGAAGACCATCGCGCCCGTGATGTTGCCCATCGCCAGCGTGTCCTTGTCGTGGTGGACCCAGATGATCGAGTTGAACTTCTCGGGCAGCTCGGTGGCGATCGGCGCGATGACGAGCGCGAGCAACGCCGGATCGACGCCGAGCTGCGTCGACAGGTCCGACACGGCGCTCGACGAAGAACGCCGCCCCGACGACGATCAGGCCGAGCGCCGTCAGGACCTGGAGCGTTGACGATCCGCAGGCGCGGCGTGTGCGGGTCGTCACGGTGTGCGCGCGCGGTCGAGCCGGTGGAAGCGCAGCGGGGCCAGCGTCCTCGCCGCGTGTTCGTCGGCCTCCTCGCGCAGGTGGCCGCGGACGTACCAGGCGTAGATCCCGACCAGGACGGCGGCCACGATCCACTTGAGCCAGACCGGGTCGACCGGCAGGAACGCGGCACCGATCGCGATCGCGTAGGCGATCGCGAAGTAGCGCATGTCGTGGGCGAGGACGCCCGTGTCCACCAGCATCCGGTCGCCGCTCGGCCGCCGCCGTCCCGCCCACAGGACGGCGACGCCGGTCACGAACATGGCCAGCGTCGACAGCATGAACGGCGCGCCCAGGATCGCCCCGACGCCGACCTCGTGGGATGACTCGCCGGTCGCGAACAGGATCGCGATGATCGGGATCATCGTCTCGGGCAGCGCGGTCCCGACCGCCGCCAGGACCGACCCGACCGCGCCCTCCGCGAGGTCCAGCTTGCGCCCGAACCACTCGATGCCGTTGGTGAACAGCTCGGCGCCGAGCAGGATGACGACGAACGCGAGGGCGAGGATGACGACGTCCATGGCTCAGGCCGCGAACGTCAACGAGCTGATGACGCCGATCGCGATGACGGCGAGGATCGCGATGGACACGCCGAGCATCAGCCAGTCGGCCTCGCGGGCGTAGGCGACCGCGGCGACGATGACCCGTCCGATCGGCGCGGCGACCACCGCCAGCATCCCGAGCCACAGGTAGGCGGCCGGTTCGAAGGCGACCAGCTGCGCGCCGAGGGTCGCCAGGTCGAGTGGCGGCCCGCCGGACGTCGGCGAGATCGTGTCCGCGATCATCAGTGCGACGCCGATGGCCAGCAGCCCGACCGAGACGTAGGTCACGCCGATCAACAGCTGCCCGATCAACCGCTCGGTCGCGAGGGCGCGGGCCGCCGAGGCCGCACGCGCGGCAGACGCCGTCGTATCCGCGCTCGTGCTCACGCGACGACCCGCAGCAGCATCTCGAACGCGGTGTAGACCAGGACCACCACGAACAGCAGGCGCAGGTAGCGCAGCTCGACCCGATGCCCGAGCCGCGAGCCGACGGTCGCGCCGATGAACACGCCGATCGCGGTCGGCCCGGCGACGTACGACGTCGAGGCCACCGTGGATGCAGTAGATCAGCGCACTGGCCGACGGCGGTGATGCCGATCATCATGTTGCTGGTCGCCGTCGCGACCCGGAGCGGGACGCCCATGGCGATGTTCATCAGCGGCACCTTGATGATCCCGCCGCCGATCCCCAGCAGGGCCGAGACCACCCCGGCGCCCGTCGCGACGACGACGCCGCGACCGAGGTTGCGCACGTGGTAGCCCGGGCCGGAGAGGCCTTCGAGCAGGGTCGGCGGATCGGCGGGCACGATGGCTGCGGCCGGCGCCAGGGCGTCGGGCGGTGGGTCGTCCGCCTCGTCCTCGTCCGGATCGAGCGACAGGCTCCGGTGTGCCCGCCCGCGCCATCGTGACCGCCACGTAGAGCAGCAGCACCGCGAACAGGAACGGCCAGCAGCCGCTCGTCGAGCAGGAACGCCACCGACCCGCCGATGAGCGCCCCGGTCGCGGTGAACAGCTCGAGGGTCATCCCGAGGCGCAGGTTCGCCACGTGTCGCTCGAGGTAGACCCCGGCCGCCGCGCTGCTGGTCATGATCACGCAGATCAGCGAGACCCCGACCGCCTCACGCAGCGGGAGGCCGAACCCCAGGGTCAGCAGCGGCACGATCAGGACGCCACCGCCCAGCCCGAGGAGCGACCCGAAGACGCCCGCGGCCACGCCGCTGCCGAGCATCAGCAGCCCGACGACCACGTCAGGCGGCGGGCGATGCGAGCGAGATGCCGGATCGTCCGCCCACCGCCACGCGGATCAGGGTCGGAGGTGCTGCGGCGCGTACGGGAGCAGGGCGACGTGCCGGGCGCGCTTGAGGGCGACGGCCAGCTCGCGCTGGTGTCCGGCGCACGTCCCGGTCTTGCGCCGCGGCTCGATCTTGGCGCGCTCGGACAGGTAGCGGCGGAGGCGGTTGACCTCCTTGTAGTCGATCTGGACGGTCTTGTCCGCGCAGAACGCGCAGACCTTGCGGCGACGGCGATCGCGGTAGAAGTCGTCGCGCTTCTTGGAACGGATTGCGGGGGGCATCGGTGGCAGGTCTCCTGATCAGAAGGGAAGGTCGTCGAGGTCGGCGTCGTCGGCGGGCGGGCGACCGCCACCGCCGGAGAGCCGCCGGAGGGCGCGCCGACCGCGGCCGGTGCGCCGGTGAACCCGGCCTCATCCTCGCGCGGGCGGCGCTCGAGGCTGATGACGTTGTCGGCGGTCAGGTCGAGCGAGGTCCGCTTCTGGCCGTCCTGGCCCTCGAACTCGCGGGTCCGGAAGCGGCCCTCGACGAAGACGCGGTTGCCCTTGCGGAGCTGCTCGGCGGCCCGCTCGGCCCGGTCACCGAAGACGCTGACCCGGAACCAGTCGGTCTCCTCGATCCACTCGCCGGTCTGCTGGTTCTTGGTCGACTGGTTGACGGCCACGCTGAACTGCGTCACCGGCTTGCCGGTCGGCGTATAGCGCATCTCGGGATCGCGTCCGAGGTTGCCGATGATCATGACCTTGCAGAACGCCATGATGCTGACCTCCCGTCAGTCGATGGCGGCCGGAGCCGCCTCGCTCTCGGACTCGTCGATGAACGCGTCCGGCTGATCGTCCTCGTCGACCTCGTCCATGTTCGGCGCGAGGTCCTCGACGTCGAGCCCGTCGAAGTCCTCCTCGTCGCCCTGCGAGGCCTTCGCCGGGCGATCGACGCGGGTCACCAGATGGCGGAGGACCTCTTCGGTGATGAGGAGCGTGTGCTCGAGCTCGACGATGGCGTCGGACGGGGCCTCGAACAGGATGATGTGGTACGAGCCCTCACGGTGGCGGTCGATCGGATACGCCAGGCGGCGGCGGCCCCACGGCGCGACCTTCACGATCTGACCGCCGGCAGCCACGATGCCGCGGGTGGTGCGATCGACGATCGCCTGGCTCTTGTCATCCGCGACGTCCGGGCGGAGGACGAGCATGAGTTCATAGCGGCGCATACGCGCGACTCCTTCCAATGGGTATGCCCCGTTGCCGGACGACCGGTACGGAGCGGAAAGGACGAGGACGGCAGTCTAGCACGAGTTCCCGCCGGGCCCGACCGGCGGCCTCGCGCTTGGCAGGGCTCGTTGTATCCTCTTGGCCGATCCGCACTGAAACCGACCCATCCATCCACGGGGGACATCCCTTGCCGGCGAGCACCATCCTGCTCCTCGATTCGGACGCCGACGCCGGCGAGGCCATCGCCGCCATCCTGACGCGGGCCGGGTATACCGTCACCACGACCGCGGACCCCGACGAAGCCTTCGCCAAGGCGACGGATCAACAGCTGATCGTCATCGACGTCGCGAGCGGGCCGCGGTCCGCGGTTGACATCTGCCGCGAGATCCGGGCGACGCCGGCGCTGTCCGCGATCCCCGTCATGTGCGTGAGTGCCACCCAGGACGTCGAGGAGCGGATCCACTTCCTCGAGGCCGGCGCCGACGACGTCATGGCCCGTCCGTTCGACGCCCGGGAGATGGAGGCGCGGGTCGAGGCGCTGCTGCTCCGCTTCCAGCGGTCGCGAGAACTCGCGCCGGTCGATCTCCGCGGACGGGCTGACGCTCACCCGCGCCCGTCGGATCGTGGCCGTCTACAGCCCGAAGGGCGGTGTCGGCACGACCACGGTCGCGACGAACATCGCCATCGCCGCCGCCGAGCATCGCCCCGACAAGGTGATCCTGGTCGACTTCGCCCTCCAGTTCGGTGGCGTGGCCGTCCTCCTCAACCTCGACCCTAAGCAGACCATCGCCGACGTGGTGCGGGACGACGTGGCCCGCGAGCCCGACCTCCTCCGAACGTACGCGATGCGCCACGACAGCGGGCTGCACGTGCTGGCCGCTCCCGCCGCGCCCGAGGCGGCCGAGACGATCACGCCCGAGCACGTCACCCAGATCCTGACGACCCTGCTCGAGAGCTACGACCTGGTGGTCATCGACGCCGGCTCGACCCTCGACGAGCGGGTGCTGACGATCTTCGAGAAGGCCGAGAGCGTCCTGCTGCCGATCACTCCCGAGATCGGGGCGCTCAAGTCGATGCACGCGCTGCTCGAGTACATGGGCGAGGCAGGCACCATCGCCACCAAGTCGACGTTCGTGCTCAACACCCTCTTCGCGCGCGAGATCCTCAAGCTGCGCGACGTGGAGAGCTTCCTCGGCGCGAAGATGGCGGTCGAGCTGCCGTACGACCCGTTCCTCTACCTCAAGGCGGTCAACGAAGGCGTGCCGATCGTGACCGGCGCCGCCCATTCGATCGCGGCCGAACGGCTGGTCAAGCTCAGCGCGATCGCGTTCGGCGATGGTCAGTTCCAGGTCCCGGCCGGCGCCGAGACGAAGAAGTCCGGGGGCCTGTTCCGGCGTCGCCGCTGAGGCGGATGCATCCCGGGGTGCTGGTGCCGGAGCCGAGATTCGAACTCGGACGCCCTTTCGGGCAGCGGATTTTAAGTTCGCCGCGTCTGCCAATTCCACCACTCCGGCGCCGTCGGACAGCGTACCCGAGGCTTGGCCGCCGATCCCGGATCGGGTCGTCGCCCTACGATGGACGGGTCGCCCCTGGCGGCACGATCGCACGCGAAGGAGGCGAGATCGATGTCAGCGGATCCCCAGCCGATCTGCGAGGTATGCGGGAAGCCGATCGAGCCGGGTGAGCCGGTCGTGCTCGGGCAAGAAAGCGACGGCACGACGCTGCTGGGCCTCCAGGACGCCGGCGCGGATGGTCGACTCTCCATGTTCCACGCCGAGCATTGGGAGATGCGCGTCGGCGACTGGCAGGAGCGCGACCGCGGCCACGCGACTGCGGGCTAGCGGGCCGGCCTCGGCGTCCGACGAAAAGAAGGACCCGTCGCCTCGCGGCGACGGGTCCCGATCCGAGCGACGAAGCCTTCATCGGTGGTTCCGGCGAAGGCCGCGGAACCCTACTTCTTCGAGTCGATGTAGCGGCGAAGTCCGGACCAGTCGCCGGCGGCGGCAAGCTTCGCCTGGCGGGGCCAGGTGTCCGCGTTGTGCCCGGCGATGAGCGGCGCGTTGCCCTTGGCCAGCGTGTCCGCGATGCCCTCCGGCGTCTGCTCGCTGAGCTGGGCAAAGGTCTTGATGCCCGCACCCTTGAGTGCTGCGGCGTACGATGGCCCGATCCCGTCAACGATGGTCAGGTCGTCGCCGGCCTCGGCCTCGGCGGCCTCGACCGCGGGAGCGGCCTCCGCAGCCTCGGCTTCGGCTTCCTCGTCGACCGGATGCGATTCGGTCGTCGCGCCGAGCTCCGTGAGCCGGGCGGAGACTGCGGGCGCCTGGTCTTCCTTGACGAGGATGCCGACCGCGGCGCGGCCACCGGCCAGGTGCGCGGCGATCCGCTCGCGATCAGCCTCCTTGATGCCGAGACCCTTGTGATGAAGGGCTCCGAGGACGCCGCCGCCGATGACGCCGGCGAGGAGGGTCGGCGGAGCGATGATGGCCAGGACGAGGCCGATGCCCGCACCCTTGCCGACGCTTCGCTTCCCGAGCTTGTGCGTCTTGATCTTGCCCTTATCGTCGAGGGCCATGACGCCGATCGCGTTCAGCTTGACGTCGTCGTCCCACTTGTCCCATTCCTTCATCTGCGCGACGGCGTCGTCTGCCTCGGCCTCGCTCTGAAAGAATCCAAGGACGACTGTGTTTCGTGCCATTCGCGGTCCTCCCGGTACGCTGGCCGCGAGAAGGGCGGCCAATGCGGACTGAGAGTGTACGCCGCTTGCGCACGGTGGTTCGGCCGTCGACACGACCTCGGTCGGGGCGAGTTTCATGCGAGGGGCTTGAGGCGCCGACGACGCTAGACTGCGCCGATCCATCGCGGGTCTTTCCGGACGACTCGATCATCTCGGGCGCGGACGCCACGGCGTCCACCCAGGCGATCATGGACGTCGTCGACTCGGTCCGACCCCCGGACGGTGCAGTCTGCCTGCCGGGGCGGGACCTCCGCGTCGGGCACGAACGTCTGGAACACGACCCTCTTGATCGGGTGGGATTCGCAACGACCGGTGGCACGTACGCACCACGTGCCCCCGAGGTCGGTCCCGCCGCCCGACCCGGACGCGCCGGCTGGAGAGTTCGGGTTCACGTTCGACCGATCGGGCTATCGCGTCCCGGCCATCCTCGTCTCGCCGTGGATCGAGCCCGGCTCGGTCTACAACGACGAGTACCGCCACACGTCACTGATCGCGACGTTGCGAAAGGCGTGGGACCTTGGCGACGCGTCGCCGAGATCACGAGCACTGCGGACCGCCTCAGCCCCACCTTCCCGACCGAACCTCTTCACTCGTGCCACGCCACGACACCCAGAGACCTGGGCCGCCATCAAAGCGTTGCCGGTCCCGGAATGGCAGATGGACCCGGAGGTCACCGGCAAGGCCCTCAGCCAGCTTGGCAAGTCGATGGCGCCCGGCTTGATCGCTCATGCCAGGGAGATGGGCGTGAAACTCCCGGCACAACTCGACGATCCCGACGCCGAACTGACCCCTGAGCTCATCATCGAGGTCCTCAGAGACGTCGCCTGGTTCTATTTCCCCGGGCTGGCACCCCTTGCTTCAGGCACGACGGGCCAATGACCTCGCGAGTGCGCTCGAGGATCCGCCGCGCCGGCACCCCAGCGGACGCCGAGCGGAACCGGATCACGGGCCGAAGTCCCGACCACACTCCCGACCAAACGAAGACCCGCTGGTCGCACAGCGGGTCGTTTCGTGCTCAGAGTGTGGAGGCGACGACCGGATTCGAACCGGTGAATAGAGGTTTTGCAGACCTCCGTGTTGAGCCACTTCACCACGTCGCCATATGCGGTTCGCCCGCGGGACCGAACGGATGCTGGCTGCCCCTCGAGGATTCGAACCTCGGTTCACGGATCCAAAGTCCGCTGTCCTACCGCTAGACGAAGGGGCAGCGGGTCCGAGAGACGGAGGAGTTGGAGCGGAAGACGGGGTTCGAACCCGCGACCTCAACCTTGGCAAGGTTGCGCTCTACCAGCTGAGCCACTTCCGCTCGAAAAGATCCTTCCACCGCTAGGTGGTGCCGAGAGCCAGATTCGAACTGGCGACACCGCGATTTTCAGTCGCGTGCTCTACCAACTGAGCTATCTCGGCCCGATGGTCAACCAGCCGTCGGCTGCCCGTCGGCGGGTCGGAGGATACCACGGGCCTCGAGCGGACCATCAACGACGGGGCCTGATCGCGGGCCTAGTCCAGCCCGGCAAGCGGCGCCGAATCCGCCGCATCCAGGGGCGGGTCGCCGGTCAGCTGGCGCAGTCGATTGATCCGGTCGAGGATCGGCGGATGGGTGTCCATCAGGCCCGACGAACGGGCCTCGAACTTCTTGATCGGGTTGGTGAAGTACATGTGCTGGGTCCCCCGGTTGGCGACCTCGAGGACCTCCTGGTCGCCGCCGATCTTCGCCAGCGCCCGCTCGAGGCCGTACGGATCGCGGGTCAGCTCGACCGACGACGCATCGGCGAGGTACTCGCGCTGGCGCGACACGGCGAGCTGGATGAACCGGCTGATGATCGGCGCCAGGATGGCCAGCGCGATGGCGACGACCAGGATCACCGCCTGGAGGCCGTTGCCGCCGCTGTCCCGGTTCGACGAGCGGCGACCGGACATGCCGCCCCAGAACGTGAAGCGCAGGAAGAAGTCGGCCAGCAACGCGATGCTCCCGACCATGACACCGACGATCAGTGAGAACCGGATGTCGAAGTTGCGGACGTGCGACAGCTCGTGGCCGATGACCCCCTGGAGCTCCTCCCGATCGAGCTTCTCGAGCAGGCCGCTCGTGATCGCGATCGACGCGTGCGCCGGGTCGCGGCCCGTCGCGAAGGCGTTGGGGGCGGTGTCGTCGATGACGTAGACGGCCGGCATCGGCACGTTGGCCGCCAGCGCCAACTCCTGGACGACGTTCATGAGCTGCGGCGCGCTGGTCGCGTCGACCGGGCGCGCCTGGCTCACGGCGAGCACCAGCTTGTCGCCACTGAAGTAGCTGCCGACGCCGGTCAGCGCTCCGATCCCCAGGGCGAACGCGGTCACGCCGGCCGCGCCCGCGGCACTCCCCGTGATCGCGTAGCCGATCGTGAAGCCGAGCAGGGCGAACACGAGGATGACGAACGCCGCGAGCAGGAACGACTGCCGCTTGTTCGCCGATATCTGGCCGTAGAACGACTCGTGTTGCCACGGTCTGGTCCCGCGGCGACCCGTCAGCTCAGACTGAGGTCGACGTTGGGCACCGTCTCGGCCTCAGGCTCGGCGTCGAAGAAGTCTCGCTTGACGAACCCCAGCATCCCGGCGATCAGGACCGATGGGAACGTCTGGATGTTGGTGTTGTAGTCGAGCACGGTGGCGTTGTAGTGCTGGCGCGAGAACGAGATCTGGTTCTCGGTCGTGGTCAGCTGTTCCTGGAGGGCCAGCACGTTCTCGTTCGCCTTGAGCTCCGGGTAGTTCTCGACGACCGCGAACAGTGAGCGCAGGGTGCCGGTCAGGGCATTCTCGGCGGCCGCCTGCTGGGTCGGGCCCTGGGCGCCGGCGGCGACGGCCGCGGCGCGGGCATTGGTGACGTCGGTCAGGACCTTCTGCTCGAACCCCATGTAGCCCTTGACCGCGTTGACGAGGTTCGGGATGAGGTCGTGGCGGCGCTTGAGCTGGACTTCGATCTGCGCGAAGGCCTCATCGATGCGCAACCGCTTCTGGACCAGCCCGTTGTACAGCGCGACGAACAGGATGACCAGGGCGATGACGATCACGATGACGATGATCAGCGCTGGATCCATGCAGGTCCTCCGATGGGGTCGAGGTCTCCGACCCGTACCACATGAGTCTAGCAGCGCTGTCGGCGAGCACCGTGGATCGGTCCGCTACGGGATGACACGAGGCGCGAACCCTCGCCGATGCGTTCAGCCCGACGCTCGAGTCGACTGCCCCACCTCGATCAGGTGACCGTCAGGGTCTCGGACATAGGCGCGGATCTCACGTCCATGATCCTTCGGCTCGGTCAGGAACTGCACGCCCTTGGCAGTCCAGTCCTCGTAGATCTTCGCGATGTCGGCCACGCGAACATTGAGGAATCCGCTCGACCTGTCGGGGTCGGGCGGGGTCGTCAACGTGACGGTGGGCTTGTCATCGGTCGGGCCGCCGCCTTCATTGAGGATCAGCCAGGTGTTCGCGACCCTGAGGATGACCGGATCACGTTCGAGGACGACCGTCCCTTCGAACAGCGTCTGATAGAAGTCCCGCGATCGGTCCTGGTCGGAGACGACCAGGAATTGCGTGATGACAAAGCCCTCCGTCGGAGCCGGAAAGTCGTCGGGGTTCACAGTGACCTCCTTGACTGCGGGCGGCTAACGAGGCGACCGAAGATCGCCGTCGTGATGGTGTAGGCCGTCGCCAGGCTATGGACACGCGTCCGAGAGGCGACATCGATGCTGGTGGTGGGCGGTACAGGGTTCGAACCTGTGACTTCCTCGGTGTAAGCGAGGCGCTCTGACCAGCTGAGCTAACCGCCCGCGGACAGCATAACGGCCGTCGCTTCGGCGACGGCCGTCAGGGTCTTCAGGATGGTGCCCAGGCCGGGACTTGAACCCGGATGAGTTGCCTCATACGCCCCTCAAACGTACGCGTATACCAATTCCGCCACCTGGGCTAGAGGTGTCGCCGACTCGCTGGATCCACGGAGAGGGTGGTACCGAGGAAGGGATTTGAACCCATACGCCCTTGCGGACACTAGCTCCTGAAGCTAGCGCGTCTACCAGTTCCGCCACCTCGGCGTGGACCGTGCACGACCGGCCTACCGGCCGCGGCGAGGCGCCATGTTAGCACGGCCCGTCCGGAGTGACAGCACTCCGGCAGAATGTGCGGCATGTCCGACATCGAGCTGTTCGAGCGGCAGGACGCGCTCCAGGCGCAGGCTCAAGCGGTCCTCGCCGACCTCGACGTTGTCGCGCTCCTCCGCGCTGTCGGACAGCCGACGCGGGTCGGCAGCTCGGCCCTCGGGCTCATGGTCGCGCGCGACATCGACATCACGACGCTGTGCCCGTCGCTCGAACCCGGGCCCGTCGTTCGACGTCGGTCGCCAGCTGGCGCGTCACCCGCGCGTCCGTCGCCTGACCTTCCGCAAGGACACCGGTCGCTGGAATACCCATCCCGTCTATCCAGACGGGATCTATTGGCTGGTCGAGTACGTGGCGGATCCGGATGTCGCCTGGACGCTCGACCTGTGGTTCCTGGCTCGAAGGGACGACCCAGTGGGATCTCGAGCACGTGAAGACGCTGCCCGGCCGGCTGACACCCGAGACCCGGGCCGCGATCCTCCGGATCAAGGAAGCGGTCTACGCGGACACGTCCCGGCCGCGGGGGCCGAGCTACGGCATCTACGAAGCGGTCCTCGACCACGGCATCCGAACGCCGGAGGCGTACCAGCGCTACCTGGAGTCGCGGACGACCCAGCCGTAGAGCGTCAGGTGGCGCCTACGGCTGATCGAGACGCCACGTCAGCACATCCCAGAATCGATCAGCCGGGTCCGCGACTTCCCGGACCGACGGTCCCTGGACGCTGTCGCGGACCACGACGGACTCGTCGGCGAAGGCCAACGGGAGGAGATAGACGCCCTTGACGAGCTGTTCCTGGAGGGCCGCGTAGGCGGCCTCGCGGTCGGCCATCGAGCCGGGCTTTCGAGCCGCGACCAGCAGCGCGTCGAGCGTCGGATCCTGGAGGCCGATGATGTTCGACGCGCCCCGGACGGTCTGGCTCGAGGCCAGCAACGGGTAGAGGTCGGGATCGAGGCCGATCGTCATGTCACCGACCGCGGCGCTGAACTTGCCCGTTGCAAGCCGGTCATTGGCGAACTCCCCGGGGGCGAGCGCGACGTGGTGGACGCCGATCCCGATGGCCTTCCAGTCGTGGGCGACCGCCTCGGCCGCGTCGAACGCGATCGAGTTCGAGGCGCGAGACGGGCTGAGCAGCTCGATGTCGATCGGCGTCTTGACCTTGGGCAGATGCCAGCCGTCGCTCGCCAGCGACCAGCCCGCCGCCTTGAGTGCGGCGGCCGCGGCGACCGGGTCGTACGGGACGGGGCTGCCGGCCGCCCGATCGAACAGCGGCGACGAGGGCGGGATCGGACTCGTGGCGAGGCCGGCGGCCATCGAGAAGGCGCCGCGGACCATCGTCGGGCGATCGATGGCGGCGAGGAGCGCCGCGCGGACCGCCGGGTCGGCGAATTCGGGATGGCCGGGCCGGAGATTGAGCAAGACGGCCGTCAGGGTCGAGCCCGGGTAGTGAAGGGCGTGGCTGTCGGGCGCCGGCGGCGAGCTGGCTGGTCATCGCCGGCGTCAGTCCCGAGGCTGCGTCGATCGCTCCCGTGCTGTACGCCTGGGCAAGGGCGCCCGGGTCGTCGAAGAAGCGGAACTCGATACCGGCGAGGTACGGGACCGGGATGCCCGGGCGCTGCGTGGGGGCCGGCTGGGCGAGCGAGTCGTTCGTGGGCGCCGGCGAGGCGGACGCATCCGGTGTGTCAAGCACGGTCGCGGCCGGGATGAGCTCGGCGGTGTCGTGGTCCAGGCTGGCCACCGCGAACGGCCCGGACCCGACCGGCTGGTGGCCGAACGGCGCCGCGGCGAGATCCGTGATCGGAACGTCGGCCAGCAGGTGCGCCGGGGCGATCGGCTGGGTCGCAGCCTGGAGGAACCCGCCGAGAGGCGTGGCCAGCGTGAACACGACGGTGCGCGAGTCGACGGTGTGGACGGCAACCTCGTTCCACGACCCGGCGCCCGGACCGGTGTAGGTCGGATCCTGGAGCACGCGGATGGTGAACGCGACGTCCTCGGCGGTGACGGGCTCGCCGTCCTGCCAGCGGGCGTCGCTCCTCAGCACGAACGTCCAGATCGAGCCCGATCGGGTCGACCGACCAGCGCTCGGCGAGGTCCGGGACGATCGTCCCGGACGGGCCGTTGCGGACGAGCCCCGAGAACACCAGCGCGACGAGGTCGCGGTCGGCCTGGGTCCGGGCAGAGAACGGGCTGACCGAGACGGGGCGGCTGAGGACGCCCTCACGATACGGTCGGGCAGCCGGCGCGCCCGGGCCGGGGGTGGCGAGGGCCGCCGTGGCGGCGCCTGGCAGGACGGACGGGATCCCGACGAGGCCCGCGATCAGAGCGAGCAGGACGACGAGGGTCCCGACGACGAACGAATCAGTACGGGTCATCGAGCTCCGTGTGAACGATCGGTCGCGGCGGATCGCCGCGATCCGGGTTCAGGTTGTGGCGACCGGGGCGAGGATGAACGCCGCCAGCGAGAAGACGATGAACAGCACGAGGAGGATGATCGTGAACTGCCACAGCCGGCGTTCGACGCCCCGGCGGCTGCGGTAGACGGCCGAATCGCCGCCGAAGGTCCCCGACAGGCCGACACCCCGGGCCTGCAGCAGGATCGCGATGATGAGCGCGATGCTCACCAGGATCTGGCCGATGGCCAGGAGCGGGTTCACGACGTAGGACTCCTCTTGAACGCTAGCCGACGGATGCTATCACAAGATCCGGGAGCGACCGGTCATCCCCTCCCAGGGGGGAAGACCGGCGAAGGCGAGGAGCGTCGGCGCGACATCGGCGAGCACGCCGTCGGCGAGGGTCAGGCCGCGGGCCGCGCGACCGACCAGCACCAACGGCACCGGGTTGAGCGAATGGGCGGTGACCGGGTGACCGTCCGGATCGCGCAGCTCGTCCGCGTTGCCGTGGTCCGCGGTCACCGCCAGCAGGGCACCCGGCGCGTCCGGGTCGTCGGCGTCGACGGCGTCGATCGCGGCGACGACCCGGGCGAGGCAGCCGTCGAGGACCTCCAGGCCGGCGACCGTCGCGTCCCACACGCCCGTGTGGCCGACCATGTCCGGGTTGGCGTAGTTCGCGACGATGAAGTCGTAGCGGCCCGAGCCGATCGCCTCGACCAGCGCGTCGGTCACACCGACCGCGCTCATCGCCGGTTCGAGGTCGTACGTCGCGACCCTGGGGCTCGGGATGAGGCGGCGCTCCTCGCCCGGGTAGGGCGCCTCGACACCGCCATTGAAGAAGTAGGTGACGTGGGCGTACTTCTCGGTCTCCGCGACGTGGAACTGTCGCCAGCCCGCCTCCGAGAACGTCTGCGCGAGCGAACGAGCCTCCTCCGGCGGGAAGGCGACCGAGACCGGCAGGCTCGCCTCGTATTCGGTCAGTGTCACCACGAACAGGTCGGTCGGGGCCGGGCGGCCGTCAGGAGCCGCCCGATCGAATCCGTGCGAACTCGCGGTCGGCCAGCGCGTGGGTCAGCTGTCGGGCGCGGTCCGCGCGGAAGTTGGCGTGGATGATCGGGTCGCCGGAGCGGACGGTGCCGTCGACGCCGTCGATGACGGTCGGGTGCCACGAACTCGTCGTTCTCGCCACGGGCGTAGGCGGCCTCCACCGCGGCCGTCGCGCTCGGGGCGCGCTCCCCCACCCCGTGGACGATGGCGTCGTAGCCACGTTCGACCCTGTCCCAGCGGCCGTCGCGGTCCATCGCCCAGTACCGACCGCCGACCGACGCGATCCGCGCGTCCGGGTGCGCCACGGCGAGCCGCGCCTCGAGATCGGCGATGAACGCGAGCGCCGAGCGCGGCGGCGTGTCGCGCCCGTCGAGCAGCGCGTGGACGCGGACCGCGGGCACTCCCTGCCGCGCCGCCAGCTCGACCAGCGCGACCAGGTGCCGGTCGTTGGCGTGGACGCCACCCGGGCCGATGAGGCTGATGAGGTGGAGTCGCCCGTCGGGCCGTGCCGCACGCCCGCACGCTTCGAGCAGTGCGGGGCGCTCGAAGAACGAGCCGTCGGCGATGGCCGCGTCGATCCGAGGCAGGTCCTGCAGCACGGGACGGCCGGCCCCGAGATTGAGGTGGCCGACCTCCGAGTTGCCCATCTGGCCGGACGGCAGCCCGACGGCGTCCTCCGAGGCACGGAGCGTGGCGTGCGGCCAGTCGCGCCACAGCCCCCGCCAGGTCGGCATCCGCGCGGCCGCGATCGCATCGACTGCCGGATCGGGGCCGATCCCGAACCCATCGAGCACGACCAGCACGATCGGGCGCGGACGCGGCCGGGGGGCGTCGGTCACGCGGCGGCGCGGGCGGCGGCCGTCAGTCCGGCCCGTGCCACGATCCCGGCCATCTCGTCGGGCTTGAGCGACGCGCCGCCGACCAGGGCTCCGTCGATCGAGGGCTCGGCCAGGAACTCGGCGATGTTGGACGACGTGACGCTGCCGCCGTAGAGGACCGGGACGTCACCGGAGGCAGCCGCCCAGCCGAGCCCGGCCAGCGCGTCGCGGATGGCCGCCGACATCGCGGCGGCGTCGCGGCCGCTGGCGTTGCGGCCCGTGCCGATCGCCCAGACCGGCTCGTAGGCGATGACCATCCCACCCGCCAGCAGGACCGCCGGGTCGTGTCCGGCGAGCGCCCCGGCGAGCTGGCGATGGACGACGGCGTCCTGGCTCCCGGCCTCGCGTTCGTCGAGCCGCTCGCCGACGCACAGGATCGGGCGCAGGCCCGCGTCGACCGCCCGGCCGAGCTTGCGCCCGATGAGCTCGTCGGTCTCGGCCGCGTCGCGCCGCCGCTCCGAGTGGCCGACGATGACCCAGCTGGCGAGCCCGACCAGCATCGGCGCGGCGATCTCGCCGGTGTATGCGCCCTGCAGCTCGTGATGCACGTTCTGCGCGCCGACCCCGACGTCGGGATCCGAGCTGGCCAGCGCATCGCGAACCACCGCCAGGCTCACGAACGGCGGGCAGATGACCCGGGTGACACCGGCGACGCGGGTCCGGGCCGCGATCGTCGACGCGAGGTCGCCGGCATCCGACGGCGTCGTGTGCATCTTCCAATTGCCGGCCACGATGACGTCGCGCATCGACCCATCATGCCAGAGCGGTACCTCCGCGGACCGCTCCGGGCCGCGCCGGCTCCGCTTCGGCCAGGCGTTCGAGGCGCTCGAGGGCGCGCTGGACGGCCGAGCGATGGAGCTCGAGGCGCTCGGCGAGGTCGCTCAGGCTCGCCTCTGGCGTCTCGCGCCGCGCGTCGGCGACCAGGCGGACCGTGTACGGCTGCTGCTGCAGGCGCCCGTCGGCGTCGAGCGTGTCGATCGCGTCGAGCTGGCGGCCGGCCGCGCTGACCGCCCGCTGGAGGTTGGCCGACTCGGCATTGAGCACGCGGTTGAGCTCGCCCCGCAACGCCCGCGAGACCTGACGCGCCTGGATCTCGAGAAGCGTCCCGGAGGCCCCGATGCGGCGGAGGAAGGTGCCGACCGCCTCCCCGTTCTTGGATGTCACGACCCCACGGCCCCGACGGATCCGCCACGACACCGGGAGGCCGAAGGCCGTCAGCCGGGCGGCCAGCCCGGGCGCGTCGTCCGATCCGACGACGAACTCGAGATGGGTTCGCCCGCCGGCCAGGCTCAGCGAGCCGCGCGACAGGAACCGGCCGCGCAGCCAGGCCGCGCGGCAGTGCTCGCCGGCGGTCGCCCACGTGAACCCGACGCCGCCGACCGTCCCCTCGCCGGACCGGCGCAGACGGTGAGCGAGCCGGGCGACCGACGCTTCGCGACCCGTCGGCTCGGGCCCGAGCCCGTCGACCTCGGCCACGACGTCGCACGGCCGCGACGGGTCGATGGCGGCCAGCTCGTCGCGCAGCGCCGTCACGAGGTCGCGCTCGGAGCGGCTCACGTCAGGCGGTCCGGCTGGTCGACCGGCCGGCGTGCCGCCGCCGCAGGGCGACCTCGCCCTCGAGCGCGGCGATGACCGCGCTCGCCAGTCGAGCGGGATCGTGGTGGTGGGTGTCGGCGGTGTCGACGACCTCGTCGAGGATGAGGCGCGGCGCCGGGACGACCGCCGGCGGCCACCGGAGCCGGACGGGTCGCGGCGCGTCGGGCGACTCGTCGTCCCCGACGTCGCCGTCGCCGCCGACGACCTCGATCAGGCGGTTGTTGGCGAGGACGAGGTCGACCAGGTTCGGGCTCGTGTGCGCGACGAGCGCGTCGACGTGCGCCGCCAGGTCGAAGCCGGTCGTCTCGCCCTCCTGGGTCGCGACGTTGCAGACGAAGATCCGCGGCGCGGTCGCCGCCAGGACCGCGTCGCGGATGGCCGGGATCAGGAGGCTGGGCAGCAGGCTGGTGTACAGGCTGCCCGGGCCGAGCACGATCAGCTCCGCGTCGGCGATCGCGGAGAGTGCGTCCTCGGATGCGCGCACCTCGCTCGGCGTGATCCAGACCCGCTCGATGTCCCTCGTCCGCATGACATGCGATTGCCCGTCGACGATGACGGCCATCCGTGGTCAGCGCATGCAGGGTGATCGGCGTCGGCGAGACCGGCAGGACCCGGCCCCGCACGGCCAGGATGCGGTTCATCAGCCGGATGCCGTCCTCGAAGTCGCCGCCCTCGACGGCAGTCATGGCCGCGATGAGCAGGTTCCCGAGGGCGTGTCCGGCGAGGCCGTTCGCCGCGCCCGTCCGTGCCCGGGAAGCGATACTGGAGGACCTCGCTCATCAGCGGCTCGGCGTCGGCCAGCGCCACGATGCAGTTGCGGATGTCGCCGACGGGCGGGATCCCCAGCTCCTCGCGCAGAACGCCCGACGACCCGCCATCGTCGGCGACGGTCACGATCGCGGTCAGGTTGCTGGTGTGCTCCTTGAGACCGCGGAGAAGCGTCGACAGCCCGGTCCCGCCACCGATCGCCACGATCCGCGGCCCGCGGGCAAGGAACCGCTTCTGGTAGATGAGCTCGACGAGCGGCTGGTCCGGATCGGTCGCCCGGAGCGGGTCGGTCAGGACGTGGACCAGCCGGTAGGCACCGAAGGCGACGAGTGCGATCGCCGACCGAGGCCGCGGCGAATCCACGCAGCTCGAACGGCAGGAACTGGAGCGTCAGCAGGTCGATCAGCGCCGCCGGCGACGCCGGTCGGCTCGAGGTCGCGCGTGATCTGGCGCAGGAAATGGGCGAACGCGACAGCCAGCAGGAGGAGGCCGGCGAACACGACGAGCAGCCAGCGCTTGATGCCGATCCCGGGCGTCAGCCAGCGCCGCAGGTTCACGTCCGGTCGAGCTCGCGATGGAAGACCGAGACCGGGCCGAAGTCCTGCTCGCGCAGCCACGCGGCGACCTCCTCGGCGACCACGATCGAGCGGTGGAAGCCGCCGGTGCAGCCGATGGCGATCGTCAATCGCGTCTTGCCCTCGCCGATGTAGGCCGGGACGGTGAACGACAGGAACTCCTGGAGGTAGGCCGAGGAAGCGGATCGCGACCGGCTGCTCGAGGACGAAGGCGCGGACGGGCTCGGTCAGTCCCGACTGACGCCGCAGCTCGGCGTCGTAGTAGGGGTTCTGCATGAAGCGGACGTCGAACACGAGGTCCGATTCGAGCGGGATCCCGAACTTGAACCCGAAGCTGATGAGCTGGAAGGCGAGCTGGTCGGAGCGGACGTCGGTCGCCAGGGCCGCGAACAGGCGCTCGCGCAGCTGGCGGAGCGACAGGTCCGACGTGTCCAGCACGACGTCCGAGTCGGACCGCACCGCGTCGAGCCGGCGGCGTTCCTCGGCGATCGAATTGGCGATGCCGCGGTCCTCGCCGAGCGGATGGCGGTGCCGGGTCTCGCTGTAGCGCCGGATGAGGACGTCGTCGCTGGCCTCGAGGAAGACGACGCGCGGCCGGATCCCGCGGCCCTCGAGCGCGCCACGCATGGCGGCCAGCGCTAGCGTCGCGTCGCCGGCGCGGACATCGAGCACGATGGCCACCCGCGCGAACCGCTTCCGATCGGCCGACACGAGCTCGGCCAGGTCCGGGAGCAGCTCGCCGGGCAGGTTGTCGACGACCGTGTAGCCGAGGTCCTCGAACAGCTTCGCGGCGGCGGTCTTGCCGCCACCGGACAGCCCGCTGACGATCACGACCGCGGGCTCGGTCACCCCGTCCGAGGGTGGTCGGACCTCGGCTTCGTCGGTCACCTGCCGGTGCGCTTGATGTACAGGGCCGTCAGCTCGAACAGGATGTACATCGTCGTGCCGAGGACGATGGGGCTGACGATGTCGCCGCCAGGTGTCACGACCGCCGCGAAGATCGCGATGCCGAGGATGATCATCCGCCGCTGTCCGCTGAGCCGTTCAGAGGTGACGATGCCGACCTTCGACAGGCCGACGAGCAGGATCGGGAACTCCATGATGAGACCGAACACGAGGAACAGTGTCGTCACGAAGTCGAAGTACGGACCTGCCGCCGGATGTGCCTGGAGGGTGTCATCCGTGTAGCTGAACAGGAACGCCAACGCGAACGGCAGGATCACATACGCGATGACCACGCCGATCACGAAGAACACCAGGGCGAGCGGGATCCACGGTCGGATGGTCTTGCGCTCTGCCGTGGTCAGGCCGGGCGCGACGAACGCCCAGATCTGGTAGAGCAGCACCGGCATCGCGAGGATGATCCCGACGACCAGCGAGATCTTGATCTGGATGACGAAGGCATCTCCGACGCCGAGAACCTGGAGCGGGAGCCCGTTCAGCGGTCGTTGGAGGAAGACGCGGATGCCGGGTCGCGAAGTAGTAGCCGACGGCGGAGCCGATGCCGATCGCGATCAGCGCCTTGAACAGCCGGGATCGAAGCTCGCCGAGGTGGTCGACGAGCGACATGATCGACTCATCGGCTGGTGGGACCGCAGGCGGTGTCGCCGGTGCGGGATCGGGCGCCGCGGGGATGCCGCTGACACCCGGCTCGAGCAGGGCGTCGGCGTCGGCCATGGTCTGGTTGCGGGCGCCCGGCTAGCTCGCGACTGTCGTCGAGTCGGAGGCGGGAGCGGCCGGTGCCGTGGCCGCTGGTCCAGCGTCGAGACCACCGGCCGGCACGTCGACCGGGGATACCGGCGGGACGGGCGCGACCGGCGCCGGCGCGATCGGGGCAGCCGCGATCGGGCGCCGCGACCGGAGCGGCGGCGATCGGGGCGGCGGCGATCGGGGCGGCGGCGGCCGGCAGCGGCGACGTATCGACGTTCACGTTGACCGAGTCCTGCAGATCCGTCGAGGCCTTGCGGAACTCGCGGAGGCTCTTGCCGAGCGAGGCGCCGACCTCGGGCAGCTTGCCTGGCCCGAGGACCAGCAGTGCGATCACGAGGATGATGATGAGCTCGGGGGCTCCGATGTTCGGCATCACGATGCTCCAGTCGATAGCGGTCGCGCGTTCGTGTCGATCCCCGCTGGGACCGAGGCTCGAGGAGCGGCTATGCGGCGGCTAGGGTAGCACAGGAAGCCGCCGAGCCCAGTCGCGGGCAGCCGCCGCCAACAGCTCACCCGGGTCGCCCGGAACACCGCCGGACGCCTCGCCCAGCGCCGCCGCGCTGATCGCGCGCGAGACGTTGACGAGGAGTCCGCGGCCGGTCCCGGATCCGGCCGGCGCCGCGGTGGCCGGGCCGTCGCGGAGGACGGGCTCGATCTCGCCACCCTGCGCCCCGATGCCCGGCACGAGGAAACCCAGGCGGGGCGCGACCGTCCGGATGGCGCGCAGCTCGTCGGGCGCGGTCGCGCCCACCACGAGCCCGACGGTGCCGCCCGGTCCCCAGCACGCGACGTGGCGGGCGACGCGCAGGTGGAGCGGTTCGGCGGGCGCGTCCGTGGTCGGGTCTGCCTCGACCGTCAGGTTCTGGAACTCGGCCGCAGCCGGGTTCGAGGTCCGGCACAGGACGTAGGCGTAGCGGTCCAGCCGCTCGAACAGCGGCGCGATCGCCTCACCGCCGGGATACGGATTGACGGTGACCGCGTCGGCGCCCAGTCGGTCGAACAGCGCGACGGCGTGATGGGCGGCCGTGGAACCGATGTCGGCCCGCTTGGCGTCGATGACGACCGGGATCCCGGCCGGGATCCGTCCCCGGATCCGCTCGAGGGCGGCCAGCCCGGCCGAGCCGAGCGATTCGTAGAACGCGAGGTTCGGCTTGATCGCCGCGGCGTATGGTCCGGCGGCTTCGACGATGAGATCGACGAACCGCTCGACGCCGGCCACGTCGCGCGAGAAGCCGCGCGGCAGCGCAGCGGGGTCGGGGTCAAGGCCCAGGCACAGCACCGTTCCGACGGCCGACGTCCGCTCGGCCAGCCGCTCGAGATAGGTCGTGGTCACTGAGCGGGCGCGCCCGACGAGCTCGGGGCGGCGCTGCTGGCCGGTGTCGCGCTCGGAGCCGGCAGCTGGTCCGCGGGGACGAACCAACCCGGCCGGGATTCGCCGTCCAGGCCCGCGGTCTGGGTCAGCGGGATGACGTCCTTGACCGTCCAGTTCGGAGCGTCGCCATCGAGCCGGATGAGGTCGAGATCGACGATCTGGCCCGCGATATGGAGGAACGCGATCGAGTCGCCGACGGGCGACCAGACCGGTGCCCACGACGACCCGTCGTTGGTGAGGCGGACGAGCTCGCGCCCGGTCGACGCGTCGAGGATGACGATGTCGTTGCCGAAGCTGCTGGTCTTGGTCGCCGCGATGTAGCGCCCGTCAGGCGAGAAGGACGGCTCCAGGTAGCCCGGGCCTGTCAGCGCCGTGGCCTTGCGCTTGATCGCGTCCCAGCGGTAGATGGACGGCGCCCCACGAGCGCCGTCGCGGCCGTTGTGGACGTACAGCAGGACCTTGCCGTCCGGTCGCCAGGTCGGATCCTGGTGGCCGAGCGGCGCCTCCTCGGCGAGCTTGGGGACCGTCGACTTCTTTGTCGTCAGATCGTAGAACTGCAGGACCACGTCGCTGCGCGATGGGTCCGGCCGATCCGAGACCATCGCCAGGGTCTCGCCGTCCGGCGAGAGGACCGGCTCGCGGATCCACGACTGCCAGGTCCAGCCGTTCTTGCTGACCTTGCCGCTGAGGACTTGGACGGGGTTGCTGCTTCCGTCGGTCGGCACCCGCATCACGTTCGGGATCGTCATCTGGTAATCGCGCACGATCCCGCCCGCCGGCCAGTGGCCGATGCCGTTGACGGTCCGCACGAAGTAGACGCTCTTGCCGTCCGGCGAGAACGAGGGCATCGAGTCGTTGCCGCTCGTCGTCAGCTGCTTGGCGTCCTTGTCCTTCTGGACCCAGATGTTGCCGTCCTTCGCGTAGACGATGGTGCCCGGGACCGACACGACTTCCGGCGGCACGACGACCACGTTCGACGGCGTCGCGGTCTCGAGAGGCCCGACGATGCCGCCGCCACCACCGCCGCCACCACCACCGCCGCCGCCGCCGCCACCGAGCCTGGTGCCGACGAACGGCACCCCGCCCTGCAGGAGGTCGAGCGTCACGAGGGCGATGATCAGGAGCCCGGCGATGGCCAGCGTGGGCGCGAGCCAGCGACCGATGCGGCCGAGTCGGACCGGGCTGGCCGGCCGCGGACCGGGCGCCACGGGCGGGGTCACGAGAGGTTCCCCGCGAGCACGGCTCCGACGCCCGAGGCACCAAGGACCGCCGCGGATCCAGGCTGGCTCCCCGAGGTCGCGACGTCGCGGATATCGAGCTGGAGCGATTCGAAGCCGCCGAACCGCCGGCTCGTCAGCCGCGCGACGACGTCCAGCCGGTCGCCTTCGCGAACGACCTCGGCGATATCCGATCGGCCGAACGCGATGCCGTCGAGCACGTCGCGCTCGCGTCGGAGCGTGAGCTGGCTATGGCCGCCGGCCGCGGCGCGGACGCGCGTGACGGTCAGGCCGAGGACCGCCACCAGCGGATCGGGGTTGCCCGGTCCGCACGGCGCGAGTCCCGCCAGCTCGCGATACAGGCCGTAGTCGACCTCGCTCGCCGGCAGCGCCAGGTCGATCGCGATCGAGATGCGCGGATCGGGCGGCGCGGTCTCGGCCGCCAGACGGAGGAAGCGCTCACGGAAGGCGTCCCAGCGCTCGGTGGGCAGCTCGAAGCCGGCCGCGCCGGCGTGCCCGCCATAGCGGATGAACAGATCCCCGCACTGCTCGAGTGCCGCGCCCAGGTCGAGCGAACCGTCGCTCCGGCACGAGGCACGGACGACGTCGCCGAGGTCCGCCCCGACGACCGCGGGCCGCCCGCGATCCTCGACCAGACGAGCCGCCACGAGGCCGACGATCCCGACGCTCCACGGTCCGCGCACGACCGTCGCCGGCTCGCCGCCGCCATCCGCGACCGCGGCCCGTGCCTCGGCGACGGCGACCTTCATCAGGTCGCGCCGGGTCAGGTTCGCGGCCTCGAGCGCGTCGGCATGCGTCGCGGCGGTCGCGGCGTCGTCCGCCAGCAGCAGATCGGCCGCCTCGAGGGCCTCCCCGACCCGCCCCGCCGCGTTGAGCCGCGGGGCGATGGCGAACGAAATGGTCTCGAGATCCACGGCGGCGGGCGCGATCCGCGCACGATCGAGAAGGGCCGCGATCCCCGGCCTGGTCGCCGTCCGCAGGCGGTCGAGGCCGAGTCGGGCGATCGCCCGGTTCTCCCCGACGATGGGCGCCACGTCGGCGACCGATCCGATGGTCGCGAGGTCGGCCAGGTCGAGCGCCGCTGCAGGCCCGCCGGGTTCGTCGGCGAGGAGCAGTTGCGCGACCTTGAAGGCGACTCCGCTCCCGGCCAGGCGTCGGTCCGGGTACGTGGCGTCAGGACGATGCGGGTTCACGATGGCGATCGCGTCGGGCAGGATCGGGGGGACGCGGTGATGGTCGGTGACGATGACGTCGATCCCGCGCGTCCTGGCAGCGGCGATCTCAGCCACGCTGGTGGTGCCGCAGTCGACCGTGATGATCAGCGCGGCTCCGCTCGTGACCGCGGCGTCGACCGCCGCCAGAGACAGCCCGTGTCCTTCGTCCAGCCGGCTTGGCACATACGGCGTGACCGTGACGCCGAAGCGGCGCAGCGCCAACGTCATGATGGCCAGCCCGGTCAGCCCGTCGGCGTCGAAGTCACCGAAGACCATGACCAGCTCGTGCCGGTCGCGTGCGACCCGGAGGCGGGCAAGGAGCACGTCCGCATCGGGCAGGCGCGCCGGGTCGTGCATGCCCGCCAGCGGGTCTGCGAACCAGGCGACCTGTTCGTCGCGGCTGACGACGCCGCGAGCCGCCAGCAGACCCGCCAAGCGTGCCGAGATGCCGAGATCCGAGACCGCCGCGGGGGCGGCGTCGGACGGCCCGACGACGGGTGGGAAGGTCCAGCGGAAGCGCGGTTCGACCACGGCTCAGGATGCCATGCGGGGCTGCACCACGGATCTACGGGCCGGGTGCGTATCGGGCCTCAGGACGCCGTGCGCCGGACTCGGGGGCTGCGGCGTCGTGGTGATCCGACCGTGGCGTCGGTCGTCCCAGAGGTGCCAGTCGACCAGCAGCGGCGAGGCGACGAAGATCGATGAGTAGGTCCCCGAGATGATCCCGATGAGGAGCGCGAGGACGAAGTCGCTGATCGCCGCGCCGCCGAACAGCAGCAGCGCCAGCAGCGTCAGGACCACGGTCAGGCTGGTCATGATCGAGCGGCCGAACGTCTGCAGGATCGAGTGGTTGACGATGTCGGCGAACGGCTCGCCGGCATGGCGGGCCTTGTTCTCGCGGATCCGGTCGAACACGACGATCGTGTCGTGCACGGAGAAGCCGATGACGGTCAGCATCGCGGTCACGAACAGGGCGTCGATCTGGACGTTGAAGAACGTCCCGAGGATGGCGAAGATCCCGATGACGACGATGACGTCGTGGAGGAGGGCGACGAGCGCGGTCACGCCGAACTTGACGTCGCGGAAGCGGTAGGTGATCCAGATCATGATCCCGATCGAGCCGACGATGATCAGCTGGACGGCGACGAAGATCAGGTCCGAGCTCACGACCGCCCCGATCGTCGTCAGGCTGCGTTGCTCGGCGATGGGGCCCAGCTCGCTCTCGAGGGCGGCCGCGACCTCACCGAGCTTGCCCTGGGTCGGGATCTTGGTGTTGCCGGTCGCCACGGGAGGTGACGCCGACGCGCTGGGCGACGCGCCCGGCGAGCCGGATGGTGCGGCCGATCCCGACGCAGACGGCGAGGGGCTGGCGGACGGGCTCGCGCTCGGGCTGGCGGACGGACTCGGGGAGGCGCTTGCGCTGGCGCCGGCACTCGCGCTGGCGCCGGCACTCGGCGCGGCAGCCGCTGGCCGCAGGGGCCGACGCGGACGGCGATGGCGAGGCCGCCGGGACACCGGCATCGACGCCGGCGATCTGCTCGGTCTTGATGGCGATGAAGCCGTCACCGGTCGTGACGGCGGTCGCCTCGAGGCCCTGGGACTTGAAGACGGCCTCGACCTGGTCGGGGGTGACGTTCTTGTCCTCGAAGCGGATCTCCCAGGTCGTGCCACCGGTGTAGTCGATGGTGAACTGGAGCCCCGCCTTGGTGAACGGGGTCAGGAGGATGAAGAAGAGGCCCGGGATCGTGATCGCCAGCGAGATGAGATAGAACCAGCGCCTCTTCCCGATGACGTCAAACACGCCCGCGCGCCTCGCGCCTGGAGGACGGCCGCACGGCACCGAGGGCGACGAACTCGTCGTCGCGCAGGCCCCACAGCGACGGCTTGCGCGCCCACTCCTGGCGGACGACCCAGCGCAGGATGGTCCGGGTGACGACGATCGCGCTGAACATCGAGACGAGGACGCCGAGGATCAGCACCAGGGCGAAGCCGCGGATGACCGACGAGCCGAGGGCGTACAGGATGGTCGCGGTGATCAGGCTCGACACGTTCGAGTCGAGGATCGAGTTCCAGGCCCGGTTGAAGCCGGCCTCGACTGCGGCGGGCAGCGACTTGCCGACCCGCAGCTCCTCCTTCATCCGCTCGAAGATCAGGATGTTGGCATCGACCGCCATGCCCACCGAGAGCACGAAGCCCGCGATGCCGGCCAGCGTCAGGGTCACCGGGATCAGCCGGAAGATGGCGATCATCACCAGCGTGTAATAGATGAGCGCGAAGCTCGCCACGGCGCCGGGCAGCCGGTAGTAGATGAGCATGAAGGCGAGGACCAGGCCGATGCCGATCAGGCCGGCCAGCACCGTCTGGGTGAGGAACTGGCTGCCGAGCGTGGCGCTGATGGTCTGGCTCGACAGGGCGGTGATCGGGAACGGCAGCGAGCCGTACTTGAGGATGGTCACCAGGTTGGTCGCGTCGGCCGCGTTGAAGCCTGCCAACCCGCCGCCCGTGATCTGGACGTTGCCGTTCGGGATGGCGTTCTGGATGACCGGTGCCGACACGACCGAGCCGTCGAGGGTGATCGCGAAATAGCTGCCGATGTGGCCCGCCGTGTAGTCACTGAACTTCTGGGCGCCGTCGGACTTGAGCACGAAGTCGACCGCCGGGCGGCCGTTCTGGTCGGTGCCGACCGTCGCCGACGAGACCTGGTCGCCACCGAACAGCGGTGGGTACTGGGTGAGGTCGAGGACCTGGCCCTCGGTCACCTGGGTCGAGCCCAGCGGCACGAAGTCGAGCTGGCCGGTCTGGCCGACGAGCTTGCGGACCGCCTCCGGGTCGGTGACGCCCGGCAGCTCGACGACGACCCGGTCGGAGCCCTGGGTGGTGACGAGTGGCTCCGACACGCCGGTCGTGTTGACGCGTCGCTCGACGATGTCCTTGATGACCCCCATATCGCCGGGGGACGGCGTCTTGCCGTCGACCGGCTGGGCCTGGTACTCGACGCGCAGGCCACCCGACAGGTCGAGCCCGAGCTTGGTCTCGATCGTGCGCCAGGACCCGTCCGCGCTCGACGTATCGGGCACCATGAGGCCCGGGAAGAAGTTGATCACCAGGGCGAGCACCCCGATGATCAGGATCAGGATCGGACCGGCTCTACGCATCGAGGCGGGATGTTACACGGAACGACGGGGCACCGCGTCGGGGGGGTCGGCTCACGCCGAAGGTGGTACGGACGACCGGTGACGGCCGGTCAACTGGGCGATCGGGAGGCATCGGGCGGCATGTCCTTCGGGCGGCGCGACCCATCAGCGGGCCGTTCCGATGACCTTACGGCCCGTCGGTAGCGGTCCGGTGGACGGAATGATGAAGAAGTCGCTATCGGGCGTGAGGCGCCGCGCAGGTCAGGCCTCGAGCGTCGCCTTGATCCGGGTCGCGAGCGCCGGACCGATACCGGGCACGGCCGCGATCTGCTCGACCGGCGCATCGCGCACCCGCTTGATCGAGCCGAACACCTTGAGCAGCTCGCGCTTGCGCTTCGGTCCGACGCCGGGCAGATCGTCGAACGCGGAGCGGACCGTCCGACGGGCGCGCAGGTCGCGGTGGTAGGTGATCGCGAACCGGTGCGCCTCGTCGCGGAGGCGCTGGACCAGGTAGAGCGCGGGTGACGTCGCGGGCAGGACGATCGGCTCGGTCCGCTCGGGCAGGAACAGCTCCTCGCGTTCCTTGGCCAGGCCGGCCAGCGGCAGGTCGTGGAGACCGAGCTCGTCGAGGACTTCCTTGGCCGCGCTGACCTGGCCCTTGCCGCCGTCGACGATGACGAGATCGGGCATCGCCCAGCGGCGTGCCTCCTCGACGCCCTCCTCGCCGGCGCGGGCGGATCGGAACCGCCGGCGGAGGACCTCCTGGTGGCTGGCGAAGTCGTTGGGGCCCTGGACCGTCTTGATCCGGAACCGGCGGTACTCCCCCGAGCGTGGCTTGCCGTCCTCGAACACGACCATGCTCCCGACGGACTCGCTGCCCTGGAAGTTGCTGATGTCGTAGCACTCGATCCGCAGCGGAGGGCCCGCCAGCCCGAGCGCCTCCGCGAGCTCCTCGAGCGCGGCCAGGGTCTTGCCGTGGTCCGCCAGCCAGCGGGCCTGCTCGCGGGACAGGGTCTCGGCAGCGTTCCGGGTGGCGAGCGCCAGCAGCTCGCGCTTCTCGCCGCGCTGCGGGACGCGGAGATGGACCGGGCCTCCCCGACGCTCGGCGAGGAAGGCTTCGACCACGGCCGTGTCGGCGATCCGGGCGGGCAGGTAGACCTCGCGCGGGATCGAACCGGCGCGCGCGTAGTACTGCTCGATGAAGCTGGTGAGCACCTCGTCGTCGGTCGCCTCGCGTTCGGCCTCGAGCAGGAAGACGTCGCGCCCGATCATCTTGCCGTCGCGGATGACGAACAGCTGCATGGCAGCCTGGTTGTCCTGCCGGGCCAGGCCGAGGAGGTCCAACTCGGTCCGCGCGAAAGCGGCCATCTTCTGGCTCTCCATCGTCCGCTCGATGGCCCGGATCTTGTCGCGCAGGACGGCGGCCCGCTCGTACTCGGTCCGCTCCGCCGCCGCCGACATGTCCCGTTCGAGCGCCTTGACCAGCGTCTCCTGGCGGCCCTCGAGGAACAGCTCGACCTGCTCGATGTCCTGCCGGTAGGCGGCGGCCGAGATGGCCGTGATGCACGGGCCCTGGCAGCGCTTGATGTGGTACAGCAGGCACGGCCGCTGGAGCGCGCGCACGCCATCCTTGATGTCGATGGTGCAGGTCCGGAACGGGAACAGGCGGCGGACCAGGTTCATCGACTCGTCCACGCTCGAAGCGGAGGCGTATGGGCCGAAGTAGCGGCTCCCGTCGTTGACCAGCTTGCGCGTCCGCTCGACCCGCGGGAACTCGTCGCCCAGCGTCACCTTGATGTACGGATAGCTCTTGTCGTCCTTGAGCCGGACGTTGAACCGCGGCCGGTAGCGCTTGATCAGGTTCGCCTCGAGGAGAAGCGCTTCGGAGACCGAATCGGTCTGGGTCACCTCGACGTCGACGACGCGGTCGATGACGCTCCGGATGCGATGGATCTCGCCACCGGGCGCCTGCTTCTGCCAGTACGAGCGCACCCGGTTGCGCAGGCTCTGCGCCTTGCCGACATAGACGACGTCGCCGCGCGCGTCCTTCATCAGGTAGACGCCTGGCTTGTCGGGCAGCTTGGCCAGCGCTGATGCGAGTTCGGGGGTCACGCTTCGATGCTAGCGCGACCGCGACCGGTGCGCCGCCTACCGGTAAGCCGCTGGTGATCCGGTGACCGCAGGATCGCCTCGATGTCCCATCCGTCCATCGTCGAGCGGCTGGCGCGCCTCGCGCCCGACCAGCGCGCCGCGGCGACGGCGCCTGCGGGGCCGTTGCTGGTGGTCGCTCCCGCCGGCTCCGGCAAGACGACGACCCTCGTCGCGCGTGTGGCATGGCTCGTGGATGGCGGCGTCGATCCAGGGACGATCACGGTCGTCGCGTTCAACAGGCGCGCGGCGGAGGAGCTGACCGAGCGACTCGATGCCGCGGTGGCGCCGCTCGGGGCCGCAGCCGGTGCCATCCGCGTGCGCACCTTTCACGCGCTGGGCCGCGAGATCCTGGTCGACGCCGGCGTGTCCGTCGATCCGCTGATCGATCGCGACGCGCTGCTCCGCTCGCTCTTCCCGGAGGCGTCGTCCGGCGAGCGCGGGCGTCTTGACCTCGCCTTCTCGAGGCTGAAGCTGGAGCTGCAGGTCACCGCCGACGATATCGCCGCCGATCCGGAGCCTGGTCCGCTCGCCCATGCCTTCGTCGCCTATGAGCGCGCGATCCGCGCATCGGGCGGTGTCGATTTCGACGACCTCGTCGTGCGGGCGGTCGGCTGCCTGAGCGCGGACCCGGCGCTCCTCGCCCGCTGGCGAACGCGGACCACGACGCTCCTGGTGGACGAGGCCCAGGACGTCGACCGGCTGCAGCTCGACCTCGCCCTGCTGCTTGCCGCACCGGGGAACGACATCTGCCTCGTCGGCGATGACGACCAGTCGATCTACGGCTGGCGCCTCGCCGACGTCCGACGGATCCTGTCGCTCGAGGATCGCCTGCCGGGGCTTCGGCGAGTCGATCTCGAGGTCAACTACCGCTGCCCGAGTCCGGTCGTCGCCCGGGCCGTCCGGCTGATCGAGCACAACGGCGAGCGATTCGCCAAGACGATCCGCGCGCGTCCGGGTGCCGCCGGGCGTCTGGTCCTGGCGGCCGACGCGGCAGACGAAACGGTCAGGCTGGAGCGTGCGATCCGGTCATGGCCCGACGATGACACGACCCGCGCCGTCCTCGCCCGGACCAATCGGGAGCTCCTGCCGGCGGTCGTCGTCGCGCTCCGCCTCGGCCTGCCCTTCCGGGCGCCCCGCATCGAGCTCCTGCTCGACTCGCCCCTGGTGGATGCGGCGCTCGAGCGCGCGGCGACGCTGGGGGCGGATGGCGCGCCTCTCCTGGTCGTCCTCGGCCGCGTTCGCGATGAGATCACCGGCGACCCCGAGGCGACCGATGTCGCGACGGCACTCCTCGGCTGGGCGGCCGGTCTCTCGGATGTTTCGGACGTGGCGGGTCTGCGAGTGGCCGTCGACGGGAGCCGAGCGCTGCTCGCGGATCTCAGGCGCGACGATGCCGCCTTCACGCTCGCTACCGCCCATGCAACCAAGGGCCTCGAGTTCGACCACGTGGTCGTCACCGGGATGGAAGTCGGCCGGTTCCCGAGCGCTCGAGCCGTCGGCGAGGCCGAGGACCCGGACCGCGCCTACGAGGAGGAGCGGCGTCTCGCCTACGTCGCCTGGACCCGGGCGCGCCGGTCGCTGACGCTGCTTTACGACCCGGCCGTCCCGTCGCCGTTCCTGCTCGAGGCCTTCGGTCCGGACGAGCTCGGACTGGTCAACCCTTCGGCCGATCGAGGTCGGCGCGATTCAGCTCGCGGATGAGCCGGTCGAGCGCGTCGAGGAACGGCTCGGTCAGCTCGGCCGGCAGCGCGTCGCGGATCGAATCCTTGACGCCGTACGCAGCGCGGCACCGTGTCGCCGTGGCGCGCAGGGCGGGCGGATCGTCGTCGCGCAACCGGTCCGGGAGCGGCTCGAGATAGGCCACCCAGCGAACCGACCCGATCTGGCGAGCGCCGGCCAGCAGCCGGTCCGCATGGCGGGCCGCGACCAGCCCGGCCTCGTCGATCGCCGGTCGTTCGTGTCGGGCGGGCCGTCGCGACGGACCGCCGATCCGCGCATCGGTCATCCGGGCTTCATCGTCTGCGGCCCGTCCTCGCTCAGTCGTCGCCCGGCTTGGTCCCCATCATCTCGGCGTCGGCAGCCGGGTCCGGCGGGGCGAGGAGGAGGAGTGGCAACCGCTTGCGCTCGGAGCCGTTGACGAGGATCCGGAACGAGTAATCGCCCGGTGCCGGGAACGTCAGGTTCCACAGGTCGATCGAGAACGTCAGAACGGCGTCGCGTCCGTCGCGCTGGCTGCGGGCCACGAGGCTGCCGGTGGCGCCGGCGACCTCGCCGCCATCGGGATCGAGCAGGACGAACCGGATCTCGTGCTCCCGGTCGGTCTCGGGCGCCGTCACCTGCAGACCGATGACCAGGGCCAGGTGCGGATGGCGGAGCGGGAACCGCCGCCCGCCGATGCGCGCCACCCCGCCGCCGAGGACGTGGAACTTCTGGCCCGGGATGGTCTCGGCGGCGTCGGCCAGGAAGGCGAAGTCGATATCCGGCACGCGCCTACTCTAGCCGCTGGTCGCTGACCGAACGAGATGTGCTCAGCGAGACTTGGCGGCTGCCGCGGCGCGTTTCCGCGACGGCGCGATGCGCAGCGCGGGCGACAGCTCGTGCCCGTTGCCACTGGCGCGCGAGCCCCGGCCGGCCTCGTCTGCGAACGTGACGTCCGACAGCGGGACCAGTGGCTCGCCGCGGAGGACGCGCGCCAGGTACTCCCCGGTGGCCGAGCCCTTGGCCCGGGCGACCTTCTCGGGCGTCCCCTCGGCGATGATCCGGCCGCCGCGGTCGCCGCCCTCCGGCCCGAGGTCGACGATCCAGTCGGCGGTCTTGATGACGTCGAGGTTGTGCTCGATGACGAGGACCGTGTTGCCGCCGTCGACCAGCCGGTGGAGGACCTCGAGCAGCTTCTCGACGTCGGCGAAATGGAGACCGGTCGTCGGCTCGTCGAGGACGTACAGGGTCCGGCCCGTCGCCCGCCGTGACAGCTCGGTCGACAGCTTGACCCGCTGCGCCTCGCCGCCCGACAGCGTCGTGGCCGGCTGGCCGAGATGGACGTAGCCGAGCCCGACGTCGTTCAGCGTCTGAAGCTTGGCCCGGACGTTCGGCACGGCGGCGAAGAAATCGAGCGCCTCGGCGATCGTCATCTCGAGCACGTCGGCGATCGACTTGCCCTTGAAGTGGATCTCGAGCGCCTCGCGGTTGTAGCGCTTGCCCTTGCAGACCTCGCACGGGACATAGACGTCCGGGAGGAACTGCATCTCGATCTTGAGGATCCCGTCGCCCTTGCAGTTCTCGCAGCGGCCGCCCTTGACGTTGAAGCTGAACCGCCCGGGCGTGTAGCCGCGCAGGCGCGCCTCGGGGACGCCGGCGAACAGCTCGCGGATCGGCGTGAACAGCCCGACGTAGGTCGCCGGGTTCGAGCGCGGCGTCCGCCCGATCGGGCTCTGGTCGATCTCGATGATCTTGTCGACGTGCTCGGCGCCCTCGAGCGAGTCGTGCGCACCGACCGGTTCCCGCGACCCGTTGAGCTCGCGCGCCAACGCGCGGTACAGGACCTCGGTGACGAGCGTGCTCTTGCCGCTCCCCGACACGCCGGTCACGGCGACGAACGTCCCGAGCGGGACGCGCAGGTCCAGGTCGCGCAGGTTGTGCTCGCGCGCGCCGCGCACGACGAGGGCCTTGCCGTTGCCCGGGCGTCGCGACGCGGGGATCGGCACCGCACGCTCGCCGCGCAGGAACGCCCCGGTGATCGAGCGCGGCTCCGCAAGGAGCTGTTCGAGCGGACCGTTGGCGATGATCTCGCCACCGTGCTCGCCCGCCCCGGGCCCGATGTCGACGACCCAGTCGGCAGTCCGGATGGTCTCCTCGTCGTGCTCGACGACGAGGACCGTGTTGCCCAGGTCGCGCAGCCGGGTCAAGGTCGCGATGAGCTTGGCGTTGTCGCGCTGATGGAGCCCGATCGACGGCTCGTCGAGGATGTACAGGACGCCCATCAGGGTCGTCCCGATCTGGGTGGCCAGGCGGATCCGCTGGGCTTCGCCCCCGGACAGCGTGACGCTGGTCCGGTCGAGGGTCAGGTAGTCGAGCCCGACGTCGACGAGGAAGCCGAGCCTGGCGACGATCTCCTTGAGCAGCTGGTAGGCGATCGTCCGCTCCCGCTCGCTGAGGGTGGCTGACAGCCCGGTCGCCCACGCCAGCGCGTCGGTGATGGACAGCGTCGACGACGTCCCACACGTTCCGATCGCCGATGGTCACGGCCAGGATCTCCGGTCGCAGCCGCTTGCCGCCGCAGACCGGGCACGGCCGGGTGACCATGAACTTCTCGAGCTCGGCCTTGATGTAGTCCGAGTCGGTCTCGCGATAGCGGCGCTCGAGGTTGGTGACGACGCCCTCGAAGGTCGCCTTGTAGGTGTTCTCGCCGCGGTCGGTCCGATAGCGGACGATGACCTTCTCGTCCTTCTTGGCGTACAGGACGTAGTCGATCGCCTCCGGCGGCAGGTCGCGGATCGGCGCGTGGTAGTCCCAGCCGTGGGACGCGCAGATGGCCTCGAGGATCTTGAGCCGCCAGGACGCGTCGGTCGGCATCCGCGCCCATGGCACGAGCGCCCCGTTGGCCAGGCTCTTCGACCGGTCCGGGATGACCAGCGCCGGGTCGATCTCGAGCTTCGTCCCGAGCCCTGTGCAGGCCGGGCACGCGCCGTGCGGCGAGTTGAACGAGAAGCTGCGCGGCTCGAGCTCGTCGACCGTGAAACCGTCGTACGGGCAGCTGTACTTCTCGCTGTACCGCCGCTCCTCGAACGAGGGCGGCTCCCCGTCGCGCGGCGCGGGTGCGATGAGCACGATCCCCTCGCCGAGACGCAGGGCGGTCTCGATCGAGTCGGCCAGCCGGCCCGCGTCAGGATCCGGGATCGGCAGGCCGGTCTCGGCGTCGATCGGACGGCCGTCCGGTGCTCGCGTGGCGCCGTCGGGCGCGTCGGCATGGCGGACGATGTAGCGGTCGACCACCACCTCGATCGAGTGGCGCTTGTACTTGTCGAGGGTCGGGGCGTCGCCGATGTCGTGGATCTCGCCATCGACCCGAACGCGGACGAAGCCCTGCCGCCGGGCGCCGTCGATGACCCGGTCGCCCTCGGTCTTGCGGTCCTTGATGAGCGGCCCGAGGACGAGGAGGCGGGTCCCCTCGGGGAGCGCCAGCACCTGGTCGACGATCTGCTGGACGGTCTGGCGCTCGATGGCGTGGCCGTTCGGGCAATGCGGGATGCCGATCCGGGCGAAGAGCAGCCGGACGTGGTCGTAGATCTCGGTGACGGTGCCGACCGTCGAGCGCGGGTTGCGCGACGCGCCCTTCTGGTCGATCGAGATGGCCGGCGACAGGCCGTCGATCTGGTCGACGTCCGGCTTCTCCATCTGGCCGAGGAACTGGCGGGCGTAGGCGCTCAGGCTCTCGACGTAGCGGCGCTGCCCCTCGGCGTAGATGGTGTCGAAGGCGAGGCTCGACTTGCCGCTTCCCGACAGACCGGTGATGACCACGAGCCGGTCGCGCGGGAACGCGACGTCGACGTTCTTGAGGTTGTGTTCGCGCGCTCCGCGCACGACAAGGCGATCCTGGGGCACGTTCCAAGTCTACCTGATGGCGACCGTGTCGAACAGGTGTTCCGTTTGACGCGCCTACCGGCGGCGACCCGACCGTTGCCCGGTCCGCTTCCGGATGTTGGGCGTCACGGTGTGGTCCCAGGTCGGTCGGTCGAGCCAGCGGGCCTGCCAGCCGGCCTCGTCGTCGTGCTCGTCGCGGATGCCGGGCAGCCAGTCCGCGACGGTCCCCTCGTCGATATCGGGCTCCCCCGGAACGCCATCGAGGTTCGCCGCCGGCTCCTCGTCGGCCGGCAGGACCGTGACGCTGGTCACCTCCATCATCGGCCCGGCCTCGAGGAGCGCCGCTGCCGACCGCCGACCGCGCGCCCGGTCCGCAGCGCCGGTCAGCCCGCGTCCGTCGGACGCCGCGCGGCCCGCCCGCTCGGCGGCACGACCGACCGTGATCGACGCGTCCTGCTCGAGGACGCGCAGCCGGATCTGCTGGATCTCGTCGCGGAGGGCCGCTGCTCGTTCGAACTCGAGCTGCTTGGCGGCGGCCTTCATCTCGGCCTCCATCCGCGCCACCAGGCCCTCGACCTTTGCCCGGTCCGCGTCACTGAACTGGCCGCCGCGCTCCGACGCATAGACGACGGTCGATTCGGCGACGGCGCGCAGACGCTCGTTGAGGTCGCGGATCCCCTTGATGATGGTGGTCGGCTCGATGCCGTGCTCGAGGTTGTACGCCTCCTGGTACGGCCCGCCGGCGATCGGTCTCGTCCATCGCCACGCGCATCGATTCGGTGATCGTGTCGGCGTACATGATCACCTCGCCGCCGGTGTTCCGCGCCGCCCGGCCGATCATCTGGATGAGCGACCAGGCCGAGCGCAGGAAGCCCTCCTTGTCGGCGTCGAGGATGGCCACCAGGGTCACCTCGGGCAGGTCGATCCCCTCGCGCAGCAGGTTGATACCGACCAGCACGTCGAACACGCCCAGCCGGAGGTCGCGCAGGATCGCCACGCGCTCGAGCGTGTCCACCTCGCTGTGGAGGTACTGGACCTTGACGCCGAGCTCCTTGAGGTAGTCGGCCAGGTCCTCGGCCATCTTCTTGGTCAGCGTGGTGACCAGGGCCCGTTCGCCACGCTCGACGCGGCCGCGGATCTCCTCGAGCAGGTCGTCGATCTGGCTCTCCGTCGGGCGGACCGTGATCTTCGGGTCGACGATGCCCGTCGGCCGGATCAGCTGCTGGACGACGCGCTTGCTCCGCTCGAGCTCGTACGGGCCGGGCGTCGCGCTCATGTAGACCGCCTGGTGGACGGTCGCCTGGAACTCCTCGAACGTGAGCGGCCGGTTGTCGAGCGCCGACGGCAGCCGGAAGCCGAAATCGACCAGGATCTCCTTGCGCGTCCGGTCGTTCTTGTACATGCCGACGACCTGCGGGATCGTCATGTGCGACTCGTCGACGACGAGGAGCCAGTCCGGCGGGAAGTAGTCGAGCAGGGTCCACGGGCGGCTGCCCGGCTCGCGACGCGACAGGTGCCGCGAGTAGTTCTCGATCCCCGTGCAGTAGCCGAGCTCGCGCATCATCTCGAGGTCGAACGTCGTGCGCTGGCGGAGCCGCGCGGCCTCGAGCGCTCGACCCTCCGCCTCGAGCCCTCCGACGCGCTCCTCCATCTCGGCCTCGATGTCGACGATCGCCTCGCGCAGCTTGTCCTGCGGCGTGACGTAGTGCGTGGCCGGATAGACGTTGGTCTCCTTGCGCTCGGCCAGCAGCTCGCCGGTCAGCGGATCGAGCTCGGTGATCCGCTCGACGACGTCGCCGAAGAACTCGACCCGGACGAGCGTCTCCTCCGACGCCGGCTGGAGCTCGAGCGTGTCGCCGCGGACGCGGAACCGGGCGCGGCTCATCGCCTGGTCGTTGCGCTGGTACTGGAGGTCGACCAGCGTGCGCAGGACCGCGTCGCGCCGGTATTGCCCACCGACCCGAAGCTTGAGGACGGTCGCCCCGTAGTCGACCGGCGCGCCGAGCCCGTAGATGCACGACACCGAGGCCACGATGATCACGTCCCGGCGCTCGAACAGCGCGTGCGTCGCGGCGTGGCGGAGCCGGTCGATCTCGTCGTTGCGCGACGAGTCCTTCTCGATGTAGGTGTCGCTCCGCGGCAGGTAGGCCTCGGGCTGGTAGTAGTCGAAGTAGCTGACGAAGTACTCGACCTTGTTCTCGGGGAAGAACTCGCGGAACTCGGCATAGAGCTGCGCGGCGAGCGTCTTGTTGTGGGCGAGGACGAGGGTCGGCTTGTTGTGCGCCTCGATGACTTTCGATAGGGTGAACGTCTTGCCCGAGCCGGTGACGCCGAGGAGGACCTGGTCCGTCAGGCCCTTGGCGAGGCCCTCGGAGAGCGACTCGATCGCCTTCGGCTGGTCGCCGGTGGGCTCGAACGGGGCAACGAGCTTGAAGTCGGGCACCCGTGAAGTCTACCAGTCCCCGCACGAACCGAACGGGTGTTCTGTCAGGCCGGAACGCCAGTGGCCGCCGAGAAGGCGCTGCTGACTGCAGCGCGAGCCGATGCCTCGTCTCCCGATGTGTCGATGGCACGGGTCGCGACCGCCCGGACCCGCTCATCGAGCCCCGCCTGGGCCGTGATCCGTTGCTCCGCGTCTCCAGCCGGCATCCCGCGCCCGACGAGACGGACGTGCTGGACGGTCGGCCTCGCATGTCACGAGCCAGACCTCATCGCACAGCTCGGCGAGGCCGCCCTCCACCAGCTTGATTGCCTCGATCACGACGGCTGCGGCCCCATCCTCGTCCGCCGCGGCGATCGCGGCCAGGATCCGCGGCCGGACCGCCGGGTGGACGATCGATTCCAGGTCGCGCAGGGCTGCCGGATCCGCGAAGACGATCCTGCCGAGCGCCGCGCGGTCGAGGGAGCCATCGTCCAGCATCAGGTCCATCCCGAAGCGGCGCACCACGGCATCGAGGGCTGGTTCGCCGCGATCGAGCACGTCGCGCGCCACCTGGTCTGCATCGATCACGACGACGCCCGGCCGTTCAGCCAGCCAGCTCGCCACCGTGGACTTGCCGCAGCCGATGGGGCCCGTGACGCCGATCCGGAACGGCCGTGTTCGTTGGGTGGTTCCGTCCGACATCAGGCCCGAAGTGTAGGGCCGCAACGGCGACCGACGGGAACGCAGGAGGACGCGAGGCGACCCGGCTGTCCCTAGTTCCAGGCCGCCGTGGACCAGCTGTCGCCGGACCACGAGTTGCCGCTCCAGCTATGGCCGGACCAGGAGTTCCCCGACCACGAATTGCCCGACCAGGAGTTCCCGGACCAGCTCGACCCGGACCACGAGCTGCCCGACCACGAGTGGCCCGACCAGCTGCTGCCCGACCACGAATTGCCGTTCCAGGTGTCACCCGACCAGCTGTGTCCGTCGGCCTCGAGGGCGGCCATCGCGGTCGAGTCGAATGGGTGCCCGAAGATGTCCTGTTCGCCCGTCAGCGTGACGCCGTCCCACGTGACGAGATCGGTCCCGCGCGACAGGTCGAGGCTGCCCGTCCCGGTCGCGGACGGCCACGTCTGGGTCGAGTTGGGAACCGGAGCCGCGAGGGCCGTCCCGAGCTGCAGCTCGCCGGCCCCGATCGCCTGGGCCTTCCCACTGATCGAGCCCGCGGCGTTGACCAGGAACTGCTTGACCTGGTCGGGACTCGCGTCCGGGTACTTCTGGAGAATCAGCGCCGCGGCGCCCGATGTCATCGCGGCCGACTCGGATGTGCCGCTGCCGCGGAAGTAGCGGGAGCCGACCTGGCCTTCGGGATGGTTGTCGTCGATGTACGAGTTCGGGACGCGGAGGCTCACGATGTGCGTCCCGGGCGCGATCAGGTCCACGCTTCGGGTGGCGCCACGCTTCGGCCAGGGTGAGAACGCGGGGACCTTGTCATCGAGGGGATCCGCCGTCCCCACCGAGTCCGAGGCGCCGACAGCGAGAACGTATCGATCGATCGCCGGGTCGGCCAGCGCAGGCGCATTGTTCATGTGGCTCTGGAAGCCGTAGTTGCCGCCGGCGACGACGACGACGATCCCCGCCTTCCAGGCCCGTTCGGCAGCGAAGGCGAGCGGATCGACCTTGGCGTCCTGGGCCGTGTTGGTCCCGTACGAGAGATTGATGACCCGGATGTTCAGGTCGCCGTCGTTCTTGTGCTGGACGACCCAATCGATGGCGGCGATCACCTGGCTGACGTCGGTCCCGCCGTCGGCGACGCCGACCTTGACGCTGACGATCCGGGCGTCCGGCGCCATCCCGCGGAACGCCGAGGCCGGAGCGTCCGCGTACGGCTCGGTCAACGCGGCATCCTTGCCGGCGATGATGCCGGCCATGAACGTCCCGTGGCCGTTCGTGTCGAGGTCGGTGAGGTCGGGCGACTGGGACTCGAACGAGAGATCCGGGCCGTAGACGATCTTGCCGTCCCCGGCCAGGCCCGCCACCGGCGAAACGCCGGTATCGATCAGCGCGACGTCGACGCCCTTGCCCGTGTAGCCCGCGTTCCACCAGGCAGTGGCGCCGGTGTATTGCGTCGTGCTGTACATCGAATTGACGTCGGTCGCGGGGTCATAGCCCGATGCGAACGAGGCGACAGGCGCGATGGCGGAGACCAGGATCACGGCTGTCAGGGTGGCGCCGATGCGGGCCGAGGCGGACAGGTCGAGGCTCCAGCCACGGTCGGGCGCCGTGCGCGTCGGACGGGCGTTGCCGCCATCCGGACGATCCACCTGCAGCATCGATACCACCTTGGTCGGGCCGATGTGCGGTGCCTGGCAGCCGGGCGGTCTTTGGGAACGATCCCGGAAGATCCCTGGCTTTGCGTCCCCGCCTTTCGACGGGTTTGCCGAGTTTGCAGACCGTACGTTGCGACAGCCGATGTGGCTGCCGTCGTCTGCTGGAACGATGTGGGGCGGTGCGTCGGCGACCAATAGGACGAAGGTCCCGGTCGTTGCCAGGGGGAACCGGTTTGCGCCGAGGCGCGGGGATCGAACGGTCAGCCGGTCTTGCCGACTCGCACCGGGCGCACCGTCAGCGACGGGTCGAGGCCCGCGTCGCCGTTCAGGATGCCGCCGTGGGCAAGCAGGGTGGCGATCGCGGCCGGCTCGAGCGGCCGTGCGAAATAGAAGCCCTGGGCGAACTCACAGCCCAGCGTTCGCAGGCGGCCGAGCTGCGACCACTGCTCCACGCCCTCGGCGATGACGGACAGCCGCAGGGTCCGCCCGAGCGCCACGATCGCGCTGGCCAGCTCCCACGCATCCGAGTCGAGTGAATCGACGTCGACGAAGTCCCGCGCGATCTTGAGCGTCGTCACCGGGAACTGCTGCAGGTAGCTCAGCGACGAGTAGCCGGTGCCGAAGTCGTCGATCGAGACGCCGATCCCGGCATCTCGGAGCTCCTGCAGCTTCGACCGGGTCGCGGCGATGTCCTGGAGCATCGACGTCTCGGTCATCTCGAGCACGATCCCGGCCGGCTCCACCCCGGCAGCCCGGATGATCGTCAGGACCTCGTCGACGAAGTCGGGCTGCGCCAGCTGCCGTGCCGAGATGTTCACGCTCATGGTGAACGACCCGTCGGCGACCAGGTCGCCCCACGCGTGAACCTGGCGGCACGCCTCATTGAGCACCCAGCGCCCGATCTCGAGGATCGCGTCGGTCTCCTCGGCGACCCGGATGAAGTCGTCCGGGCTGATCCGACCGCGCTCGGGATGCTCCCAGCGGACGAGTGCTTCCACGCCGACCATCCGGCCGCTCGAGATCTCGACGATCGGCTGGTACTCCAGGACGAACTCGCGGGCCCCGATCGCATGCTCCAGGTCGACCGACAGCTGGGCGCGGGCCACGACCGCCTCCTGCATCGACGACTCGAAGACGACGACCCGGCCCTTGCCACGGGCCTTCGCCGAGTACATCGCGACATCGGCGTTGCGCAGCAGGTCGCCGGCGGTCTCGACACCCGGCCGGCCCGCGGCCACGCCGACGCTCGCGCGGACGTTGATATCGCGGCCTTCGATCTGGAAGAACGGGCCCATGGCGGCCGTCAGCCGGTTCGCCACGCGCATCGACGCCTTCATGTCGGGCGTATCGAGCAGGAGCACCGCGAACTCGTCGCCGCCGAGTCGCGCCGCCATGTCCGTGGCGCGCATCACCGAATGGAGCCGATCGCCGACGGCGACCAGGAGCGCATCGCCCGCCGCATGGCCGAGGCTGTCATTGACCAGCTTGAAGTCGTCCAGGTCGACGAACAGGACGACCGGCACGAGCCCTCCCGGGTCGCGAGATTCGAGGCGCGAGGCGACGACCTGGGTGAAGAGCGACCGATTGGCCAGTCCGGTGAGAGGGTCGTGGGACGCCTGGTGGTGGAGCTCCTCCTTCAGGCGTCCGAGCTGCTCGAGCGATTGCTCCAGCCGACCATTCTCGAGAGCGATGGCGGTGTGATTGGCGAGGGTCTCGAAGAGCTTGAGATCCTCCACCTCGAACGGACTGATGTCGCTCAGGGGGTCGGACACGAGCATGGTCCCGATCAGGGTCGACTCGCCCAGCAGCGGCGCGACGAGTGCCTTGCGGACCGACGCCCGGCCGCCATCCTCCGTCGCCTCGCCGGCCGGCAGGTCGACGAGGCGGCCCTGGCGCTCGGCCACGGCGCGGATCAGGACCGGGTCGTCGAGGGCCGGCCCGACCGGCTCCATGACGGTCGAGGCGGTGCCGGGTCCGACCTGGCAGCGAAGGATGTCATCGCCCTCCCGGCGCGGCAGCAGACGGATCTCGGCGACGTCCGCGCGGAACATCTTGCGAGCGTGGTCGAGCAGCGAGATGAGGGCGGTCTCGAGCTCAGGGCTGCGCTGGAGGATGCGCGTCGATTCGTACAACAGCTCGATGCTCTCGTGCTGCTGTCGTTCGGAGATGTAGGCGCGATAGGCCAGGGCCGCGGTCGCGATGGGCAGGGCGAACAGCCAGATCGAGGCCGGATCGGCCCACAGGACGGTGAGGGCCAGGAGGGCAAGGCTCGCGTTCGTCAGCGACACGACGATCCCGATCTTCAGCATCTCGGGGATCCGCCGGTACTGGGCGGTGCCCTCCGCGAGGGAGATGGCCGTGCTGACGCTCAGGACGCCGATCAGGTTCTCGACGAGTGCGACGAGCAGGACTGCGGCCCAGATCCCCGGACCGAACCCGCTTCCAGGAGACACGGTGACGTGGATCAGGGCGACCGAGATCACCGAGGCGAATCCGAACTGGGCGAGATTGAACGCGAGCTTGACGCCGCGCTGGCGACGATTGAAGACGAGGGCGAGGCCGGAGCCGACGATGCGCGCGACGATGAAGGCCGGTGGTGAGACGAGGAAGAGTCCGGCCACCAGCGGGATCTCGCTCATCGAGAACGAGTGCGCGCTCCGCCCGATGTGGAGATGGATGACCTTCGCCTCGGCGAGGTAGAACCCGGCGGCGAGCAGCCAGATCGGGATCGTCACGGGCGGGGTGACCGGCGCCGCCGGCGGCACGATCAGGAGGGCGAGCACCACGGTCGCCGCGGCGAGGAGCAGCGTGAACAGCCAGACCCTCATCGAACCGGACGTCCCGGCCATGAACCCCTGGATGCGGGACCTAACCGACTGGGCGAACCCGCCCCGTCGAGCCGTATCCACCAGCTTCTCCAGCGCCCCGTTCGTACGGACCATCCGGGCACGGCGCGCCCTGATGGGTCACCCCGACCGTAGGGCTATGGCAGGGACCAGAGACATCACCCGAATGGCAACCGCACCCGGTACCGATGGTGCATTCGCGCACAGCGCTCGACCAGCTCAGGGCGCGCGCTCCTCGAGCTCGAGCCAGGCGTCTTCGGCCGCGGCAAGCGCGACGTCGATGTCCGCGAGCTCGCTCGCGACCCGCCGCATCTCGACGAAGTTCGCCTGGACCGCCGGATCGCCCAGCGCCAGCTCGAGATGGTTCTTCCGCAACCCAAGGCGTGTCAGCTCCCCCTCAGCAGCCGCCTTCCCCCGCCGATACGCCTCCTTGGAAAGCTTGTCCTTCTTCCCCCCACTCTTCTTGCTTGATGGGGGTGGGGACGATCCGACCCCCGACGAGCGGGCAGGCGCGCGACCAGCGCTCCCGTTAGGCGCAGCGCCGTAGGGAGCGTGGGGCGCGTGACTGGTCGATCGGCGGCCGCCACTCGACCGCGCCCGCTCCTGCTCCACCGCACCTACGACTGTCCATCCTCCTGCCACCGCCGCCCGCCATTCGCGATACCCGCCATCGAACGCGACCGCCGCTCCATCCCCCACGACCCACAGCTTGTCGCAGACCGTCTCGAGCAGTCGCCGGTCGTGCGACACGACCAGCAGCGTGGCCGGCGATCCGGCCATGAACGCCTCGATCGCCTCGCGGGCCGGGATGTCGAGATGGTTCGTCGGCTCGTCGAGCAGGAGCAGGTTCGAGGGTTGGATGCCGAGCAGCGCGAGCTCCAGCCGAGAGCGCTCGCCGCCCGACAGCATCCGCACCTCCTTGAACGCGTCCTCGCCCCGGAACAGGAACCGCGCGAGGTAGGCGCGCGCCTCGCCGGCGGTGACCGGGACCGCCTCGGTCAGCGCGTCGAGGACGGTCGCCCCCGCGATGGCCGCGCTGCGCAGCTGGGCGAGATAGCCGATCTGGACGGCGTTCCCGAACGAGATCGTGCCGTCGAGCGGCGGCAGGTCGCCGGCGATCGTCCGGAGCAGCGTCGTCTTCCCTGCCCCGTTCGGGCCGACGATGCCGATCCGCTCGCCGCGCTGCGCGGCCAGGAACGGCGCACGTGCGACGAGCTTGGGCTCGGTGGCGACCGAGCCGTCCGGCGCCAGGGCGCCACGACCCGGCAGGTACCCGACCGCCAGGTCCTCGACCCGGACGACGATCTCGCCGCTGCGCGACGGCCCGGCCCCGACAAGGGCGGCGGTCGGGATGGCCAGCTTGCGACCCTGCTTCGGTGCGTCTCGCCGTTCACTCTCGAGGCGCTCGAGCCGCGCTTCGTGCTCGTGCATCTTGCTGAACTTGCGGTGGCTCCGGTAGCGCTGGACCAGCTCCTTCTCGCGAGCGATCGACTCGGCCTGCGTCTCGACGTCCTTGACCGTCCGCGCGTCGCGCTCGACCCGTTGGCGGTGATACGCGCTGTAGTCGCCACGGAACGCGGTCAGTCGTCGGTCACGCAGCTCCCAGACGCGCGTCACGGTCGCGTCGAGGAAGGCGCGGTCGTGGGAGGCGACCAGGAGCGAGCCCGTGCGGCGCCGGAGGTGCTCCTCGAGCCATTCGAGGGCGTCGAGATCCAGGTGGTTGGTCGGCTCGTCGAGTAGCAGCAGATCCGGGTCGGCGATGACGAGGCGGGCCAGCGACGCCCGCGTCTGCTCGCCGCCGGACAGCGCGGTCGGTGGCTTCGCCCACTCGTCGCGTGTGAAGCCCAGCCCGGTCAGCGCAGTCTCGACGCGCAGGTCGAGGGTGTACCCACCGAGGACCTCGAACTCGTGGAGCAGCTGGGCGTAGGCAGGCTCGGCGACCCGGCCGTCGCGCTCGAGGCCGGCCAGCGTCTCCGCCATCCGATCGAGATGCGCGGCCCCGGTCCGGACCGCCGTCCGCAGGTCAGGCGAGGCCATGAATGCCTCGTCGAAGTGCGCCTCCTGGGCGAGGAGTCCGAGGGTCAGACCGCGCTTGCGATGCACCTCGCCGCGATCGGGCTCGTCGCGTCCGGCGGCGAGCCGCAGGAGCGTCGTCTTCCCCGCGCCGTTCGGGCCGACCAGGCCGACCCGGTCGCCGAGCGCGATCGACGCGTCGATCGCATCGAGGATGACGAAGGTGCCGACCTCACGGGTGACGCCCGACAGCCGGAGGATGCTCATCGGGGTGGTCCCGCGGTGGACGACGCTCGTGCCGCGGCCCTGCGCGTGGCCGCGGCCCGCTTCGTGCGCTCGGTCCGGGCGCGGGTCGCGGCCGCGGCGGCCTCGCTCGGTGTCAGCCCGACGGTCCCCTCCCCGGCCAGCTCCGTCCAGCGGCCTCCGGCTCGCCGCGGTCCGCCCGTCATCGTCCGCAGGATGGTCGTCGCGCCCTTGCGGTCGGCAGCTCCCAACCGCTGGCACCACGAGCAGAAGTGGGTGGACCGGGCGCCGATGACGATCCGTTTGACCGGCCGCCCGCAGCGTGGACACGGCTCGCCGGTCCGCTGGTAGACCTGCAGCCGCTCCTGCATCGAACCGTCGCCGTCGGGCGCGGTGTAGTCGTCGATGGAGCTGCCCCGCCGCTCGATGGCCTCGGCCAAGATCGTCCGCAGTGCCTCGTACAGCCGGCGCTCGTCGGCGGGTCGCAGCGTGCCGGCCGTCCGGAGCGGGTGCAGGCGGGCCGTCCACAACGCCTCATCCGCGTAGATGTTGCCGACACCGGCCACGAACGACTGGTCGAGCAATAGCGGCTTGAGCCGTCCGGATCTCCGTCGCAGGCGCTGCCGGAACTCTCGCACGGTGTACGCGGGATCGAGCGGCTCGGGGCCAAAGCCCGCGAACACCGCGGCCCCGCCAGTCTCGGCGACGAGCTCGCCGGTGACAGGGTCGCGCCCGTACAGCCCGACCTTCCCGAACTTGCGGATGTCGCGGAACCGGATGTCACGACCGTCGGCGAGCTCGAGCACGAGCCGGACGTACGGATCCATGGGCGCAGAGGCCGGCACGACGAACAGCTGGCCGGTCATCTTGAGGTGGATCGTCAGCGCAGCGTCGCCCGACAGGTCGATGACGACCAGCTTCGCGCGACGACCGACACCCTCGATCCGTCGGCCCGCGACGGCCTCGGCGAACGCCTCGGGCGTGTGCGTCCGCAACGTCCGCGCCCACGAGCAGCGGGCGCCGACGATCGTGGCGCCGACGATCAGCGGGCGCAGGTCGCGCGCGACGGTCTCGACTTCAGGGAGCTCGGGCATGCCCAAGACGATAGGGCAACGGTCCGCGCGACGCGGGTGGCCGTGGACGAGACCGTCAGCCGGCGATCAGCTCGACCCCCGGATCGTCCGCCTCGGCCGCGATCGCGTCGGCACGGGTCAGCGGCGTCATCGATTCCCAGTCATCGCCGATCTTGATGTCGACGGTCAGCGGGACATCGAGCGGCAAGGCCCCCTCCATCGTCTCGCGCAGGAGCGGCACGAGCCGGTCCACCTCGTCGCGTGGCACCTCGAGCAGGAGCTCGTCATGGACCTGGAGCAGGGGCCTCGCGCGGAAGCCACCGGCCCGGAGGCGCTCGTCGAGCCGGATCATCGCGATCTTGACGATGTCCGCGGCGGTGCCCTGGATGGGCATGTTGATGGCCATCCGCTCGCCGGCGGCGCGAAGCGTCGGGTTGCGCGCGGCCAGCTCGGGGATCTGCCGCTTGCGCCCGAGCAGGGTGGTCACGTACCCCTGTGTCCGCGCCTGCTCCTTGATGGCGAGCATGTAGTAGCTGATCCCGGAATACGTCGCGAAGTAGGTGTTGATGAACGCCTGCGCCTCGGCCCGCGGGATGTTCGCCCGCTCCGACAACCCGAAGTCCGACAGCCCGTAGGCGATGCCGAAGTTGACCATCTTGGCCATCGACCGCTCGCCGAGCGTGACCTCCTCGGGGACCTTGTGGAGGACCAACGCGGCGGTCTCGCGATGGAGGTCGGCACCGCGCGCGAACGCGTCGCGCAGATGCTCGTCGCCCGACACGTGGGCGAGGATGCGCAGCTCGATCTGGCTGTAGTCGGCGGCGACGAGCGTCAGGTCCTCCCCGCCCGCCACGAACGCGCGCCGGATCCGGCGACCGAGCGGCGTCCGGATCGGGATGTTCTGGAGGTTCGGGTCGGACGACGACAGCCGGCCGGTCGCGGCGACGGCCTGGTGGAACGTCGTGTGGAGGCGGCCGTCGGCGGCCATCAGCGTCGGCAGCGCGTCCACGTAGGTCGAGCGGAGCTTGGTGTAGACCCGCCACTCGAGCAGCTTGTCGATCATCGGGTGGGCGGGCCGGAGGTCCTCGAGCACCGACGCGTCGGTCGAGTAACCGGTCTTGGTCCGCTTGCCCTTGGGCAGGTTGAGCTCGAAGAACAGGATCTGCTCGAGCTGCTTCGGGCTGCCGAGGTTGAACTCGTGCCCGACGTCGAGGTAGATCTCGGCCTCGAGCCGAGAGATCTCGGTTCCGAACTCGGTCGCGAGGACCTGCAGCGCGTCGAGGTCGAGGGCGACGCCGGTCGCCTCCATCCGTGCCAGGACGGCGATCAGCGGCAGCTCGATCTCCGCGTACAGACGGTCCAGTCCGTCCTCGACCAGCCGCCGCTCGAGCGGCTCGCGGACGGCGAGCGCGGACAGCGCCTCGAGCCCGGCGCGCGCGGCGCTGTCGAGCTCGACGACCGGCGGCAGGATGAGGTCGAGCTGCTCGGCGACGACGTCGGCGATGGTCTGGCTGCGGAGCGCCGCGTTGAGCACGTACGCGGCGATCTGTGTGTCGAAAGCGACCGGGGTCGGTGGCGCATCGGCGTCGTCGGCGATCCGGGCGACGAGGAGCGGCTTGACCTCGTGCCCGACGACCGGTATGGCGAGGCGGTCGAGGAGCCGGCGCAGGGTCGCGGCGTCGTCAGGACCTTCGACCGCGATGGTCCGGCCGTCGGTACCGGCCAGGGCGAGCGCCAGCGGGGTGCCCTTGCGTGGCCGCGGGTCGTCGAGCAGCAGCCCGACGCCGACGGCGGACTGCGCCGCCAGCCACGGCTCGAGGTCCGCGACCCGATCGCCGGCGTGGACCTCGATGCGCGATGGGTCGGCGATCGCGGCGGCCAGCGCGGTCGGCAGGTCGCCGGGTTCGACGGCGGCCACGGCGACCCGACCATTCGTCGTGCCGTCGGCTCCGTCCTCGGCGCCGTCGGGCGCAGCGGTTGGCGCCGGTCGCGAGACCGCATCGAAATCGAGCGACAGCTGGAGGCCACCGCCCTCGGACACCGGTCGCGCCGCCCGCGGCGTGCCCCAGCCCGACGGCCGCGCCGAGCCCGCGACTCGCGCCGCCGGGACCGAACCGTCGGTGGCCACGCCGCGCAGGGCTTCGGCCGCGTCGCCGGCCGTCTCGCCGGTCATCGCCGGCAGGCGCTCGATCAGCGAGCGGAACTCGTACTCGCGGAACAGCCGGATGACGGTCTCGCGGTCGTAGTCGCCGAGCCGCGCCGCCTCGAGGTCGAACTCCACCGGCAGGTCACGGACGATCGTCGAGAGGTCCTTGCCCATGAACACCGATTCGCGGTGCTCGACGAGCTTGTCGCGCAGCTTGTCCGGCTTGACCTCGTCGATGCGTTCGTACAGCGCCTCGAGCGTCCCGAACTCGCGGATGAGCTTGGCCGCGGTCTTCTCCCCCACGCCCGGGCACGCCCGGGATGTTGTCGGTGGGGTCGCCCTTGAGCGCCTTGTAGTCGATCATCTGGCCGGGCACGAGGTCGAACCGCTCGGCGATCCTGGCCGGGTCGTACAGGATCGTGTTCTCGACGCCGGAGCGCGTGGTCATCAGCCGGGTGTGATCGGTGACGAGCTGGAGCATGTCGAGGTCGCCGGTCACGATCGTCGTGTCGAGACCGCGGCGCTCGGCGTCCACGGTGATCGTGCCGATGACGTCGTCGGCCTCGTAGCCGGCCAGCTCGTAGACGGGGATGCGCAGCGCCTTGACCACCTCGCGGACCTTCGGGAACTGGTCGCGCAGGTCGTCGGGCATGCGCTGGCGGGTGGCCTTGTACTCGGCGTACTGCTCGTGACGGAAGGTCGGTCCCTGGAGGTCGAAGGCGACCGCGACGTAGTCGGGGCGGATGTCCTGGATGCCGCGGAGCACGATGCTGCAGAAGCCGAACACCGCGTTGACGAGCTCGCCCTTTGACGTCGTCAGGGGCGGAAGAGCGAAGTATCCGCGGTAGATGAGACCGTTGCCGTCGAGCAACATGAGGCGTTCTGCGGGCACGGACAAAGTGTACCCGCGGCCCGTGTGCCCGACCCTCCGGCGAGCCCGCCCGTATCGCCGGTCGGTCAGCCGTCGCCGAGGCGGCGGGCGCTCCAGCGGATGGCGAACAGCGCAAGGCCGGTGACGAGGAAGAGCCCGGATGCGACGAGCACGATCGGGACACCCGGGGAGCTCGTGGCGGCGCCACCGGCATCGAGATCCGGGGCTCTGCTGGGTATCCCCTGGCCTCCCTTGATGCCGAAGTCAGCGGCGCTCGGTGGGGCAGCTGCACCACTCGCGCCCTGGACGGGTCCGAACGCATCCTGACCGGGGGCGGACGCGGCCGGTGCAGGGGCCGCGGTGGCATCTGTCGGGACCGGCGGCGCGGCCGACGCGACGGCTGCCGCGATGGCCGACGCCGCCGGCGCGGCGACCGGAGCGCCAGCTGCTCCCGGGGAGGCGGCGGCGATGGGTGCGCCGTTGGAGTCGGTGCCGACCTCGGGCTGTGGGAGATCGCCGACTCGGTTGCCCACCGCGTTCAGGGTCGCCGCGCTGGAACCGCCGAACTGGACCATCGAGGGCACCGAGACGAGCAGAAGGCCGGCCAGCCCGAGCGTGGTCAGGCCCACGGCGAGCGGGCGGCTAAAGACGTCCCGCGGAGATCCGATCGCCGCCACGAGACGTCGCCAGCCGCCGCGCCGGAGGCGGGCCGCGTCATCGGGCGTCAGCGCGTAGTCGCGCGGGCGGACCGGCGTCGGCAGGGCCCGGGTGGCGTCGCGGAGAGTCTGGAGATCGGCGTGGAGGTCGGCGCACGCGGTACACGAGGCGACGAGTGCCTCGGCGGCCGTTCGTTCGGAGGCTCCGAGCGAATGGTCGACGAGGGACGCGACGAGCATCTGATCGTGGCCGGCATGGCCGGTGGGGATGGGTCGATCGGTCATCACACCCGCCAGACGGGCGGCCGGAGCGACCGGTTCCCGCGACGTGGCGGCGGCGAGCCGGGCGGCATCCGCCGTGGTCAGCCTGAAATCGCGCGTGCGAGCCGGGATCGGCAGCTCAGCCGTCGCGCTCGACAGGGCCAGCAGATCCGCGTGGAGCGCTGCGCACTTCGGACAGCTCGCGACCAGCGCCTCGCCGGCCTGCCGATCGCCGGACGCCGACTCGTCGTCCAGCAGCGCCGCGACAGCGAGCAGGTCGTGCTCGGCATGGCCTGCCTTCTGGCCGCTCCGCTCAGCCACGGAACAGCTCCATCCGGTCGCCGAGCAGGTCGCGCAACGCGAGCCGCCCGCGATGGATCCGCGACTTGACCGTGCCGAGCGACACCCCGGTCATCTCCGCGATCTCGCCGTAGTCGTAGCCCTCGACGTCGTACAGGACGATCGCGGCCCGCTGGTCATCGGTGATACCCGCCAGCGCGCCGGACAGGGCGCGGGTGCGCTCGGCGAGCATCGCGGTCCGCTCGGGGTCCGCCTCCGATCCGGCGGGCGGCTGCCAGCTCTCGTCGTCGAGCTCGGGGTACGGCTGGACCGGCCGGCGCTTCCGGGCGCGCTGGGTGTCCATCGCGGCGTTGACGCAGATCCGGTTGAGCCACGACTTGACGCTGCCGCCACGGAACGAGGTCAGGTTGCGGAACGCCGAGAAGAACGCCTCCTGGACGCAGTCGGACGCCTGGTCGCGGTCGGGCACCATCCGCACGACCAGCGCGAAGAGCTGGTCCTGGTAGAGCGTGACGAGGTCGTTGAAAGCATCGAGGTCGCCGTCGCGGGCTCGCTCGAGCAGGATGAGGTCGCGGCGCTGGACGGGGTCGTCTGGGACCGTCGTCGAGCGAAGGTCCTCCACGGTCGGGGGATCCCTCCGGACGGCGTATCTGAGGCCGGGCGAGTCTAGCATCGGTCCCGGGTGAGACGGCGCACCGACCGTGATGGTTCCCGCTCCGGATCGTCCGGCGCCCGCCGTACACTGGCGGGCGCCCCGGAGTGGCGGAATGGCAGACGCGATCGACTCAAAATCGATTGTCCGCAAGGGCGTGAGGGTTCGAATCCCTCCTCCGGGACCAGACCGCCGGCGCCCGACGGCTGACCGGACCGCGGGCTACGTGTCGAGGATGCGATCCGCCTTGCGGTCGATCTTCGCCTTCTCGGCAGCGGTCAGGTCGCCCTTCTTGCGCTGCTGCGAGGCACGCGCCTTGGCGTTGCGCGCATGCGCCTTGTCGGGCATCGGGTACTTGCGTTCCTCCGGCAATCCGAAGTCGGACTTCGGTTCGGCGTCGCGCTTCTTCGTGGTCAGCTCGGCCATGTCGGTCTCCTTGTGCTCCGGGCCTTCATGGTCGGCGCGGGAGCGCGACGGGCGCGCCCGATCCGACGGGCCCGCGTTTCAGTGACGTGACGCGGCGGCTCATGTCGGGCGCGTGACGGTCCGAGCCGTCCCGTCCCGGTGCGACAATCGCGGCATGACCGGGTCGACCCCACGCCGAGCGATCGGCTATCCGACGAACCGCCTCCTCGCAGTCGTCGATGACCCGGCCGAGGCGGCTGCCGCCATGTCCGAGCTGGCCGGCAGCGGCATCGCCGCGCGTGATCTCGAGCTCCTCCGCGGCGAAGAGGGCGCCGACCGCGTCGACGGCACGGGCGACGTGTCGGGCTGGCTCGGACGGCTCCGGCGCTCGTTCGACTTCACCCTGATGGACCAGCTCGTCGACTTCGCCGCCTACGAGCGCGCGCTGCGCGACGGGCGGGCGGTCGTGATGGTCCACGTCCACGGCGACGCTCCGAAGGAAACGGTGCGCCAGGTGCTCAAGCGGCACGGTGGCCACTTCATCAACTACTACGGGCGGTTCGCGACCGAGGAGCTCGACCTGTGGCGAGGCCCGGAACCCGACATCCCGGGCTACCTCCGGCGCTGACGCGCTCAGGCCCTGCCCGACGAATCGACCGGCCTGGACGACCACGCTCGGGTTCACCAGGCGGCCCAGGTCGGCGAGCGGGTCGCCCTCCACCAGCACGAGATCGGCGAGATAGCCCGGCGCGACCTGCCCGGTGTCGCCGTCGATGCCGAGGAGTCGAGCCGCCGCGCTCGTCGCGGCCTGGATGGCCGCCATCGGCGACGCGCCGTGGTCGTGGAGCAGTGCGATCTCGCGCGCGACCATGTCGGCGGTCACGCCGACCTCGCCGGTGTCGGTGCCGGTCGCGATCGGGATGCCAAGCGCGATGGCCGCCTCGGTGGAGACGCGATGGCGGCGCTCGATGAGGTCCTGCCGCTCGCGTTGGACCGGGGTCAGGCCCGGCAGGGTCCGGTTGACGTCGGTGACGACCAGGGTCGGGACGAGGAAAGCACCCGACCGCGCCAGCGCCTCGATGGCAGCACGGTCGGCGAGCCAGGCATGCTCGACGCTGTCCACGCCGGCGGCGGCCGACCGCCGGACCGATTCACCGTCCTGGGCGTGGCTCATGACCTTGACCTGGAGCTCGGCCGCCGTCGCGACGATGGCGCGGAGCTCCGCCTCCGTGAGCTCGGGTGCGCCATGGACGAGGCGTCCCGGAGCGAGGCCGGTCGTGGTCAGCATCGCCGCCTCCGACGCGACGACCTTGACGACGTCCGCTCCGTCGCGGACCACCCGGCGCGTGGCGGTGATCAGTGCCTCCGGGCCGTCCGCTTCGACGCCGAACGCGTGGCCGTGCCCGCCTGTGATCCCGACCGCGGACCCGGCCACGACCAGGCGCGGCCCCGGCACCTGCCCGGCGGCGATCGCGTCGCGCAGGACGACCTCGAGGTTGCGGATCGACCCCGCTCCGCGAGCGCTCGTGACGCCAGCTCGCAGGGCGAGCGCCGCGTGACCGGCCGCCGCCAGGACGATCGCGGCGTCCGAGCGCCGGGCGATGGCGGCGATCGAGCCCTCGGTCGGGTCGAAGGTGTAATGCGCGTGCGCATCGATCAGCCCGGGGAGCAGCGTCCGTCCCCGACCGTCGATACGCGTCGCGGGTCGCTCGCCGGCGCCCGGATCCTCCGGGACCGGCGTCCCATGCGCGACGACCGCCACGATCCTCTCGCCATCGATGACGACATCCATGTCCTCGCGCGCCGCGTCGGCCACGCCGTCGATCAGTCGGACCGCCTCGAAGATCGTGCGCATCGCGCCATGCTACCGACCGGTCCCGCGCGCCGCGGCTAGACTCGCGCTCGTGTCCGAGCCAGGTCTCCAGCGTCGCTACGCTCCCGCCTCGCGGTGCTTCGGCTGCGGACCTGCCAACGCCGACGGCCTGCGGATCGAGAGCCACGAGACGGGCGAGACGGCTGCCGAGCCCGGGGAGCTCCGCGCCGAGTGGCAGCCGCTCCCCCATCACGCCGCCTTCGACGGCGTCCTCAACGGCGGGATCATCGGGACGCTGCTCGACTGCCACGCCAACTGGACCGCGGCGATGCGGCTCATGCGCGAACGAGGACTGGCTGGTCCGCCGGGCTGCGTGACCGCCGACTACGCCATCCGGCTGCGCCGCCCGACACCGGTCGACCAGCCGGTCCACCTGCGCGCGTGGCCGGTCTCGGTGGAGGGCGACCGGGTCGTCGTCGACGCCGAACTGTCATCCGGTGGCATCATCACCGCCACATGCCGCGGCACGTTCGTCGCCGTCGGTCCCGACCATCCGGCGTACGAGCGCTGGTAGAGGAGCCTCATGTTCGACAAGTTCTTCCATTCGAAGCCGGCGCCCAAGACGGCTCCCGCGGCCCCTGCCGCCGCCGCTGCTCCGAGCCCGACCGGTGACACCGCCACCGTCCGCCGCATCGTGGCCAAGCTCGAGGCGATGCCGCCCGAGCAGGCGCGGCTCATCGCGTCGGCCGCCTACACGCTCGCGCGGGCGGCCAATGCCGACCTCGACATCAGCGACGACGAGACCGCGGCGATCGAGCACGAGCTCCAGGTCGACGAGGCCCTCGACGAGGCGACGGCCGTCCTCGTCACCGAGATGGCCAAGCTCCAGGCGAAGACCGTCGGCGGGACCGAGGACTACGTCGTGACCCGCGAGTTCAAGGCGCTGGCCGACGAGTCGCAGCGGCTGGTGATCATGCGGGCATGCTTCGCGGTCGTGGCGGCCAACGGCACGATCTCGGCGGAGGAGACAGCGCGTCCTCAACGAGATCGCCGAGGAGCTCGACATCGACGATGCGGCCCTCAACAAGATCCGGGCCGACTTCCACGAGCAGTTCTCATCGGTGCAGCAGGTCCGGCGGCTGGCCGGGAACGGCTGACCCGACGGACCGCTGACCTCAGCTGAGGCGCAGCTCCACCATCCCGTCGCCGAGCCGGCGGCGGACCTCGGCCAGCATCTCCGCGTCGTAGGCGACGCCGCGGCGCAGCTCCATCTCGCCGCCGCCGGGTCCGGGGACGTGGATGACCACGCGCGTTCCGCCCGGCCGGTCGCGCATGACCGTCTTGAACGCCTCCATGGCCCCGACCACGCGGTCGCTCGGCGCGTTCCCGGCGAACCGGACGTGGAGGATGGTGCCCGGGCCGGCATCGGTCGGGGCGTCCGCCGTCGCGTCGGCGACGATGCGTGAGCGGGCCTCGTCCGGGACCGGCGGCTCGTCGTCGTCATCGGCGGGTCCGCTCGCGGCGCCCGCGATGTCGGGATAGGTCGATACCGGCTCGGCCGGAGCGATCGACGGCAGGGTGGCGGCCGGCGACGCGTCCGCGACGGCACCGCCGCGGCGTGGCGAGACGAAGGGGATCGCGGGCGCGTCCTGCGCGGCCGCGCCGGGGCTCCGATGCCGGCCCCGACGCCGGCTGCCACCGTCGCACCCGGGCCCGGACCGACCGCGACCATCGGCCGACCCCCGCCTCGACCGTTCCCGTTGCCGTTCCCGTTCCCGTTGGCGGCTCCACGCCGGCCTCCCCCGCCTCGGTCGCCGGCCGCGACCTGACGTGCGAACGCCTCCTCGCCGGCGGCCGCGGCCGCGTCCCACTCGACGGCCAGGTCGGCCAGCAGCGACACGTCCTCGCTCTTGTGGTCGACCCGACCGGCGACGAGCAGGATCTCGCCGTCGCGCCACGTCCCGGCCGACTGCTCGTAGAGCCGCGGGAAGACGACGACCTCGATCGTTCCCTGCAGGTCCTCCATCGGTCACGATGGCCATCGTCGCCTTGGCCTTGGTGATGACGGTCCGCACGCCGGTGACGATGCCGCCGACGACGACCCGCTGGCCGTCGAGCGATTCGTCGCGCAGGTCGCTCGAGTAGGCGGTCACGTAGCGGCCGACCTGCTCGGCGACCTCGCCCATCGGGTGCTCGGACAGGTACAGGCCGAGGAGCTCCTTCTCCCAGCGCAGCCGCTCGCGGACGGGCGCCTCGGAGGCGGCCGGGAGCGGGCGTTCGAAGGCGGCCGCATCGGTCGCGCCGAGGTCGAACAGCGATGTCTGCCCGGAGATCCGGTCCCGCTGGGTCGCCTGCGCCGCGGCGATCGCATCGTCGAGGCCGAGCAGGATCTGGGCCGGGTGCCCGAACGGGCTCAGGGCACCGACCTTGGCCAGCGCCTCGAGCACCTTGCGGTTCGCCAGCCGCAGGTCGATCCGGGTGCAGAAGTCGGTCAGCGAGCGGAACGGACCGCCCTCGTCGCGCGCCGCGATGATCGATTCGATGGCGCCCTGGCCGACGTTCTTGACCGCCAGCAGCCCGAACCGGATGGCGTCGCCCTCGACCGTGAACTCGAGCTGGCTGCGGTGGACGTCCGGGCGGCAGGACCTCGATCGCCATCCGGCGGCACTCGGCGACCGCCGCGGCGACCTTCTCCTCGTTCGACCGGAACGCGGTCAGCACCGCGGTCATGTAGTCGACCGTGTGGTTCGCCTTCATGTAGGCGGTCTGGTAGGCGATCAGCCCGTAGCAGGTGGCGTGCGCCTTGTTGAAGCCGTACCGCTCGAAGGGCTCGAAGGCCTTGAAGACGGCGTCGATGACCTTCGGCTCGACGCCGCGCTCGGCCGCCTGGGTGACGAACTTCTCCTTCTGGGCGCGGAGCACCGCCGACTTCTTCTTGCGGATCGCGTAGCCGAGCGTGTCCGCCTCGGGGCCGGTGAAGCCGCCGAGGGCGATGGCCGCGGACATGATGTCCTCCTGGTAGACGAAGATCCCGTAGGTCTTCTCCAGGTACGGCTCGAGCAGCGGATGGAGGTAGGTCACCGCCTCCTGGCCGTGCTTGCGGCGGATGTAGGCCGGGATGTTGTCCATCGGCCCGGGGCGGTAGAGCGCGACCATCGCCGCGAGGTCGTAGACCGAGGTCGGCTGCAGGTCGCGGACGTAGCGCCGCATGCCCGCCGACTCGAGCTGGAAGACCCCGGTCGTCTCGCCCGAGGCCAGCAGCTCGAAGGTCGTCGCGTCGTCGAGCGGGATGTGGTCGAGGTCGATGGCGATGCCGCGGTTGGCGCGGACGAGGTCGACCGCCTGGCGCAGGATGGTCAGGTTCGACAGGCCGAGGAAGTCGAACTTGAGCAGGCCGAACGCCTCGATCGCGTGCATCTCGTACTGGCTCATCAGCGCCGTCCGAGTTGGTCGCCTTCTGGAGCGGCATCAGCTCGGTCAGCGGCTCGCGGCTGATGACGACACCCGCGGCGTGGGTCGAGGCGTTGCGGGCGACCCCCTCGAGCTGCCGCGCGAAATCGGTGATCCGCGCGACCGCCGGGTCGCCCTCGACCATCCCGCGCAGCTCGGGCGAGGTCGCGATCGCCTCGTCGAGCCGGATGCCGAGCTGGTTCGGGACGGCCTTGGCGATGCGGTCGACCTCGCCGTAGGAATGGCCCAGGACGCGGCCGACGTCGCGGATCGCGGCCCGGGCGAGCATCGTGCCGAAGGTGATGATCTGGGCGACGTGGTCCTGGCCGTACTTGCGCCCGACGTAGGCGATGACCTCCTCGCGCCGGCCGTCCTCGAAGTCGACGTCGATGTCGGGCATCGTCACGCGGTCGGGGTTGAGGAAGCGCTCGAACGGGAGCTGGTACAGGATCGGGTCGACCGGGGTGATGCCCAGCGTGTAGGTCACGATCGAGCCCGGGCGCCGACCCCCGGCAGGTCGTCTGGATGCCCTGCTCGCGGGCGAACGCGATGAAGTCGGCCACGATCAGGAAGTAGCCGGCGTAGCCCATCTGGAGGATCACGCCGAGCTCGTAGTCGAGCCGGGCCTGGAGCTCCGGGGTGACCGTGCCGTAGCGGCGCTCGAGGCCGCGCTGGCACTCGGCACGGAGCCAGCGTCTCGACGGTGTCGCCGTCCGGGCACCGGGAAGTGCGGGATCCGGAGCTGGCCGAGCGGGCAGCGTGATGTCGGTCATCTCGGCGATCCGGCGCGTGTTCGCGGATCGCCTCGGGCTGGTCGGGGAAGAGCGCCGCCATCTGGGCCGCCGACTTGACGTAGAACTCGTGCGTCTCGAAGCGCATCCGGTTGGGCGTGTCGAGGTTGTTGCCCGTCCCGACGCAGAGCAGGACGTCGTGCGCCTCCGACTGGTCCTCGCGGACGTAGTGGAGGTCGTTGGTCACGACCAGCGGCAGCCCGGCCTCCGGCGCGAGCCGGATGAGCTGCTCGTTGAGCCGGCGCTGGTCGGGCATGCCGTGGTCCTGGAGCTCGAGGAAGAAGCGGTCCTTGCCGAAGATGTCGCCGTACTCGCCGGCGAGGTTGCGGGCGAGCTCCCAGTCCTCGACCTCGAGCGCCTTGGGGATCTCGCCCGACGAGGCAGGCGGACAGCCCGATCAGGCCCTCGCTGTGGCGGGCCAGGTGCTCGCGGTCGATGCGCGGCTTGTAGTAGTAGCCGTCGATGTGGGCGTCGGTGACGAGCCGGCACAGGTTCCGGTAGCCGACGAGGTCCTGGGCGAGCAGGATCAGGTGGAACGGCTGGGCGTCGGCCTTGCCCTCCTTGTCGGTCATCGACCGGCGGGCGACGTACGTCTCGACCCCGATGATCGGCTTGATGCCCTTGGTCCTGGCCGCCTGGTAGAAGGCGACCGCCCCGTAGAGGGCGCCGTGGTCGGTGATCGCCATCGAGTCCATGCCGAGCTGGGCCGCCGTGTCGACGAGCTCCGTGATCCGGCCGAGACCGTCGAGCAGGCTGAACTCGGAGTGGACGTGGAGGTGCGTGAAGTCGTTCGGGGCGAGGGTCGTCACGGGAAGTCCATGGTAGCCCGGCGACCGGGCGTCCTTCTTGCGCTGAACGTTTCCGGCGCGGCCTACCCTCATGCTCGATAGACCGCGGTCATCTCGACCACGGCCGATCGCCGGAGACCCATGGACCGAGACCTCGTCGAGCGGGCGCGCTCGGGCGATCAGGCAGCATTCGCGGATCTGGTGCATCAGGTCAGCGACACGTTGTACGGGATCGCTCGACGGAATCCTGCGCGATCCCGGTCTGGCCGAGGACGTTCTGCAGGACGCGCTCGTCACCATCTGGCGGAAACTGCCGCATCTGCGGGAGCCCGACCACTTCGAGGCATGGGCCTACCGGATCCTCGTCAACGCCTGCTACGCGGAAGCTCCGCGCAACCGGCGCTGGACATCGACCGTGCGCCTCCTCCCGATCGATCGGGAGAGCGAGGCGGACGAACTCGGATCGATCTCCGATCGCGACGAACTGGAGCAGGCCTTCCGCCGGCTTCCGCTCGACCAACGGGCTGTCTTCGTCCTTCATCACCACGCGGGCATGCCCCTCGTGGCGGTGGCCGAGGCGCTCGGTATCCCGGACGGCACGGCGCGATCTCGACTCCACTACGCAACCCGCTCACTCCGGGCCGCCTTCGAGGCGTCCCGAGCCCGAGACAGACTCCGCGAGGGACGGCCGGCATGAACGACGATCTCGACTTCGAACACGCCACTCGAGATTTCCTCGATGACGGGTTCGACAGGACGCCGCCAGCCACCATCGATGCCGTCCTCCTCGCGGTCCGAACCACGCCACAGGAGCGGGATCTCCGGATTCCGTGGAGGACCATGCCCATGTCCAATCCGATGCGACTTGTCGCCGCCATCGCGGTCGTCGCGATCGCCGGCGTCGCCGCGTTCAATCTGTTCGGATCCTCGCCCGGTGTCGGCGGCGTCGCGAGCCCGTCACCAACCATGGCACCATCGACCGCGGCGCCCACACCGACGCCATCCTCGAGCGCGTCACCCACCCCCTACGCGATCAACACTGCAACCTGGCAGACGTATACGTCCCGGCGTTACGGCTTCAGCATCGGCTACCCCGCGGATTGGTACGTGTACACCACCGCGACCCGCGACTGGACCTACCCGGCGGACGCGACGGTGGACTGCATAGCACGGCCCTGGAGACCTTCGTCGCGCCGGAGAGCTAACATCGCCGCGGCAGCCTGGTCGGTCGCCGTCACGTCCGGCACCAGGCTCGATGCCTGGATCCAAGCCTACTGCGCGCTTTCCGAGTCCCCCGCGCCCTCGGACGCGCAGTGCCGGGTCGGACCGTCGCGGTCGACGCATGGATGGTCACGCTGGCTCGCTCGTGCGTTCGCCCTTGACACCGAGGCGTTCTTCCTCGTCAACAACCGGATGTACGTCGTCGCGATCTGGCAACCCGAAGACTTCATCCCGGGGGGAGTGTCGCGGCTCCTCGAAGCCTACCTCTCGACCATGCACCTCCTGCCGGGTGGCCCGGCCCCTTCAGGGACGAGCCCGTCGCCATCATGACGGCATGCACGTTGGGCGCCTAGTCACTCCGGGAACGCCTCCGAGCCGTGCTGAGCGAGCTCGGAGGCTTCCCACGCATCCGGGGGTTGGCCCGGCGCTGCGCAGACTCCCACCTGTCGACCGGTGGAGCTGCGTGAAATCGTTGGGCGCGAGGGTCGTGACGGGAGGTCCATGGCAGTCGGGCGACGGGGACCGCGGTGCCACCGATGGCCGGCCGCAGGCGACCGGCGGCGGTCCGCTCGCTACGATGGTGCCATGACCGACACCTCCACCAGCCCGATCGTGGTGGCCACTCCGGATGGCCGGGACCTCGACGTCTACGTGGCCGGCCCCGCCGACGGCGAGGTCCTGTTCTTCCATTCGGGGACGCCGAGCGCGCCCCTCGTCTACAAGCCGATGGTCGAGCAGATGGCGGCGCGCGGACTGCGCTACGTCGCGTTCGGCCGCCCCGGCTACGGGTCCTCGACCCGCCGGCCGGGACGTTCCGTCGCCGATGTCGTCGACGACACCCAGACCGTCCTCGACCACCTCGGGGCCGAGCGAGCCTGGATCATGGGCTGGTCGGGAGGTGGCCCGCACGCGCTCGCCTGCGCCGCCCTGATGCCCGAGCGCTGCCGAGGCGTCGCGACGATCGCATCGGTCGCCCCGTACCCTGCCGAAGGCCTCGACTACCTGGCCGGCATGGGCGAGGAGAACGTCGAGGAGTTCACGGCGGCGCTCGAGGGTCCGGAGGCGCTGCTGGTCTTCAAGGAGCGGAACTGGCCGATCTTCCGGGCCGTGACCGGGGACGAGGTCGCCGAGTCGTTCGGCGATCTGATCGACGAGGTGGATCGCGCCTCGCTGACCGGCGATTTTGCGGAGTACATCGCAGCGTCGACACGGGAGGCGCTCCGTGAGTCGTACTGGGGCTGGTTCGACGACGACATGGCGATGATCAAGCCGTGGGGCTTCGATGTCGGTGCGATCCGCCTGCCCGTCCACATCTGGCAGGGTCCGCACGACCGGATGGTCCCGTACGGGCATGGGGAGTGGCTCGCCTCTCACGTCGGGTCGGCGGTCCCGCACCTCCTCGACGACCAGGGCCATCTGTCGATCGCGGTCGCGATGTTCGACCGGATCCTCGACGAGCTCGTCGCGGCCCGCACGGCCTAGCTGGCCGATCGCGGCGACGTGCGCCCCAGATCGCTGGACCGTCTATCGTCACGCGATGCTTCCCGCCGACCTGTTCGATCCGACCGACGACGATATCGAGGCGATGGTGGTCGACGCGCTCGACCACCTCCCCTCCCCGTTCCGCGACCAGCTCGGCAGCGTGGCGATCGTGATCGAGGACCAGGCGACGCCTGAGCAGCTGGCGTCGGTCGGGGCACGCGGGTTGTACGGCCTGTACCAGGGCGTGCCGCGGACCCGGTGGTCGGCCGACGGCGCCCCGATGCCGAGCAAGATCACCATCTTCCGGGCGCCGCTCGTCCGGGCGAACGGCACGCCCGAACGGCTCGCCGCGGCCGTCGCGGACACCGTCTATCACGAGATCGCCCATCACTTCGGCATCTCGGACGAGCGGATCCACGAGCTCCAGCGCGGCGAGGCCTAGCCGGCCCGGTCAGCGTCCAAGGAGGCCTTCGACGACCGGAAGGATCCGCTCCACCCAGGTCGCGTACTGCGCGCCGCTCGGGTGAAGCCCGTCGTGCGCGACCAGACGCCGGTCCGTGGCGGCGCGCAGCGATACGTCGAAGATGTCGATATGGGCGATGCCGCGGTCTGCGGAGAGCCGCGCCAACGGTCGAGGGTGAGAGGCCACCGAGCGCGGTGTGCGGGCGGCGGTGATTGTAGAAGTCGACGAAGCGGGAGGGCATCGCGAGCCGCTCGTCGTTCGAGCGGTACGGACGGGCGTACGCCCACTCGTTGATCGAGCGTCCCGATGAAGCGCTCGGCCTTGCCGTTGGTCTGGGGTCGATACGGTCGGGTCCGGCTTGTGGCGGCGCTCGCCGAGGACGGCCCGATAGGCAGCCGAGCGATACGCCCAGCCGTTGTCGGTCAGGACCCGTTCGATCGTGATCCCGCTCTGCGGCGAACTCGACCGAGCGCCACGGCAAGGGCCGCGCCGCGCTGGCACCGCTCTCGTCCGGCGACCTGGACGACGACCGCGTCGTCGGCTGCGATCGTCGATGACCACCTCGAAGTGGTCGTAGCCGAGCGCGGGCCCGATGGTTGCGCCGGCGCGTGCGCCCGGCCGAGCACCCGCCATGCCCGCCGCCATCGGGGATCCGGCCGAGCTTCTTGTGGTCCTGGTGGACGAGCGCGCCCGGGTGGCAGGCCTCGTAGCGGCGGACGGGCAGTCCGGTCGGCCGGTCGATGTCGGCAGCCGGTGCAGGCCGCTGCGACGCAGGACCGCCGCGACCGTCGAGCGCGGATGGCCCAGGCAGCGGTCCGAGGCGATCCGGGCCCTAGCGCCAGCTCGGCTCGCGCCGCGAGGATCCGTTCGACCTCGTGCGGCGGGTGTCGCACGCGGCGAGCGGTGCGGTCGCGAGCTCCGATCCTCGAGCCCGGCCAGGCCCTCGGCCCGATACCGGCGGACCCACTTGTACGCCGGTCGCCCGGCTGATCCCCGAGCTGCTCGGACAGCCGTGCGCCACCGGCCAGCCGTCGACGACCACCCGTTCGACCAGCAGCTGACGACCGAACGACGTTGAGACGGGCCCTACGATGTGCCACGAGAGCCTCCTTCGCGGTCTGGATGCTTCAACACCCCGTACCGTGCCGCGGAGGCTCTCATTTGTCAACAACGAGCGTCCCGTTGACGGCGACGATGCCGTCGTGCTGCCGTCGCGGATCGCCGTAGTCGGCGCCGGCGGGCGTGACCGTGTAGTCGGGCGTCGACACCGTCAGGATGCGGTCGGCCGGGAGGAGCGCGAGCAGCCCGTCCAGGATCTTCCCGATGTTCGCCGCATAGCGCTCGAGCGGGAGACGCCTGACGACGTCGTTGACGCCGATCTGCACGGTCACGAAGCCCGGCTCGAGACCGGCGACGGCCGGCAGCTCGATCCGGATGAGGTCGGCCGATGTGAAGCCGTTGACCGCCAGGTTCGCCACGAGCTGGAGGGTCGGCTCGGCCGGCCCGAGGGCGCGGACGAGCTGGTCCGGCCAGCGATCGGCGGGTGCCACGGACGTCCCGATCGTGTACGAGTCCCCGAGCGCCACGTAGCGCACGCGTCAGACCCGAACGCGCAGCGCCTCGAGCCCGCGCAGGACGAAGGTCGGCTTCCAGCGAGGCGGCTCGACCAGCTCGAGCCGCGGCATGCGCCGGAGCATCGTCTCGAAGGCGACCCCGAGCTCGAGCTTCGCCAGCGGTGCGCCCAGGCAGTAGTGGATCCCGGCACCGAACGACAGGTACGGGTTCGGGTCTCGGCCGAGGTCGAGATCGTCGGGCCGCTCGAAGACCGTGGCATCGCGGTTCGCCGACCCGAAGAGCAGGGCGATCTCCGCTCCACGCGGGAGATCGACGCCGGCGACCTCGACCGGCTCGAGGACCCAGCGCTCGAACAGTGTCGACGGCGTGTCGAAGCGCAGCAGCTCCTCGATCGCGGTGTCCATCAGCGCCGGCTCCGCCCGAAGGCGTGCGAGAGCCGCCGGATGACCGAACAGCGACCACCAGCCGTTGCCGGCGCCGTTGACCGACGCCTCGTGCCCGGCGTTGAGGAGCAGGACACACGTCGCGATCAGCTCGGTCTCGGTCAGCGTGTCCGCCGTCATCGACGACCGCCGCGAGGGCGCTGATGAGGTCGTCGCCGGGTCGCCGGAGTCGGTCGGCCAGCAGGTCCCGCAGGTACGCCCCGAAGGCGACGCTGGCGGCCACCGCCTTTCTCGCGGACTCCTCGCTGGGATCGATCTCGTACATCAGGCAGAAGTCCGCCGACCAGGGCCGGAGCAGGTGGCGGTCCGCGGCCGGGACCCCGAGAAGCTCGGCGATGACCGTCACGGGCAGCGGCTCGACGTAGTCGGCGATGAGATCGATCTCGCCCGCCCCGGCGAGGTCGTCGATCAGACCGTCGACGATGGCCTGGACCCGGCCGCGCATCGCCTCGACGGTCCGCGGCGTGAACGCCCGGAGCACCAGCCGGCGCAGCCGCGTGTGATCGGGCGGCTCGAGGTCGAGCATCCCGGCGTCGTTGAGCTCGTGGAACGGCGCGTGCGAGGCGGGCGGCTCCGGTCGGCCGAACTCGGCATGCGTGGCCTGGTGGAGATAGGTCCGGCCGACCCGGCGGTCCCGCAGCAGGCGATTGACATCGGCGTGGCGCGATACCAGCCACTGGTCCGTGTCCGGGTTCCACAGGATCGGATGCTCATCGCGGAGCCGGCGGTAGACCGGGTACGGATCGGCGATGAACGCAGGATCGGCCGGATCGAACCCGAGCGAGCGCGGCGTGACGGCGGTGGCGTCGGTCGCAGGATCGGCGGTCCTGGCCGCGCGCGACCCGGTCACGCGAACCGCCCGACCGAATCGACCACGAGGTCGATCAGCCTCGCGCGGTCGATCTCGAGGCCGACCGTGGCGTTCGGCGGCCGGCCGGTGAGGCGTTCGCGGTCGGCGACCGTCCGGCCACGCGTGTGGATCCCGGCCGTCTCGATGTCGATCCGCAGCTCGGACGAGTGGACGAGCCCGGGCTCGGCCAGCCACGCCACGGCGACCGCGTCGTGGATCGGCGGCCCATCCCAGCCGTACCGGTCCCGATGGTGGATCGCGAAGAAGCGCATCAGGTCGGCGAACACACGACCCGCACGCGTCCCGAGCCCGTCGAGCCGGGCGATGTCGGCGGGCAGGACCAGCGCCTGGTGGGTGACGTCCAGACCGGCCATCCGGATCGGGATGCCGGCCTCGAACACGATGGCGGCCGCCTCCGGGTCGGCCCAGATGTTGAACTCGGCCGCGGCGGTCGTGTTCGCCCTCGCCGAGCGAGCCGCCCATCAGCGAGATGGCCGCGATCCGGTCGCGCAGGCCAGGCGCGGCACGAAGCAGGAGCGCGACGTTCGTCAGGGGCCCGGTCGCGACCAGGGTGACCGGTTCCTCGGCCGCCCGGAGAAGCCCGCTCGCCAGCTCCACCGCCGTGACCGGGGCCACGCCGACCGCGGGTTCGGGGAGGTCCGCACCGTCGAGCCCCGAGACCCCGTGGACCTCGACCGGGACCCACGGCTCGCGGACGATCGGGCGTTCCGCACCGGCAGCCACCGGCACGTCGGTCCGGTCCAGCAGGGTCAGCACCCGCAGCGCGTTGCGGGTCGTCCGCTCGAGCCCGGCGTTTCCGGCCACGGTCGTGATGGCGAGCAGCCGGAGCTCCGGTCGCGCGAGGGCCAGCACCATCGCCAGGGCGTCGTCATGGCCGGGGTCGCAGTCGAGGATGATCGGGATGCCAGCCACGTCCGAAGGGTAGCGCAGCGACCTCCGCGGGCGCTTCCGGACTCATCCGGCTACCCTTGCCGCTCGGACCGTCCGGGGCGGGACCGATCACTGGGCCTTGAGGAGACAGATGCGCATCCGGAGCGCCGGCCTGGCCTTGTTGGTGGGCCTGTCCATCACGACGGCCGCCTGTGACAGCCTCACAACCGCGAGCCCGTCGGCGTCACCGGACGCGAGCGCTGCCGCGACGACCGATGATTCGGGCGCACCGTCGGCCGCCCCGTCGGGCTCGGCCGCCCCGTCCGACTCGGGCGCCCATTCCGACCTCATGATCGGCGTGGTGACCGACGTCGGGGCGGTCAACGACAAGAGCTACAACGAGTACACCTTCACGGGCGCCCAGCAGGGCGCGGCCGCCATCGGGGCGGACCCGCCACCGGTCGTCGTCCCCGAGTCGGCTTCCGACTACGCGCCGCTCATCCAGGCGCTGGTGGACCAGGACTTCGACGTCATCGTCACTACCGGCGTCAACCTCGGGCCGGCCACCGCCGCGGCGGCCAAGAAGAACCCGAACACCTGGTTCATCGGTGTCGACCAGCACCCCTGCATCGACGCCGCTGGCGACTATGACCCGACGTCGAAGGATTGCTCGGGCGATATCTCGAAGCTGCTCCCCAGGTACATCGCGCTCGATTACGCCGAGGACCAGGCCGGCTATCTGGCCGGGATCGTGGCCGGATCGGCCACCAAGTCGAAGACCGTCGGCGCCATCGGCGGCGTCTCGGTGTGCGGTCCGTGCGTCACGTACATGCAGGGCTACGTCCTCGGCGCAAGATCGATCGATCCGACGATCAAGGTCAAGACCGCCTTCGTGTCGGACAACGACAGCAAGGTCGGGTTCTCCGACCAGGCGGCCGGGAAGACCTTCGCGACCCAGTTCCTCAACCAGTACCCGGCCGTCGACGTGCTGTTCCAGGCAGCCGGGGTCACCGGTGCCGACACCCTGACCGGCAAGGGCATCCTCGACGCGGCGTGCGCCGCGGGGATCGATGCTATCGGCGTCGACGTCGACCAGTACGTGAGCTATCCGGCCTCCCAGCCCTGCATCCTGACCAGCGCCGAGAAGAGCTACGCCTCGTCGATCTCCTCCACGATCGTGGCGATCTCGGCGGGCACGGCCACCGGTGGCCTGACCCGTTTCGACGCCACCAACGATGGCATCAGTGTCGCGTCGTTCTACGATGCGACCAGCCGGCTGCCGGCCGACATCCAGACACGGATCGATACCGCGATCAGTGGCATGAAGGCAGGGACGCTCGTGACCTGCCCACCGGCGCCGGCATGCGGGAAGACCCCCGCACCGAAGATCGGCGACTGACCCACCACCGAGTCGTCACGCACACGGTCTTGGCGCCCGGCGCCCGCTGTCGCTAGGATGTGCGCCAGCGGTCGGTCGGGAGGGTCGACTGGCCCCTGACCGAACGCGTTCCCTGGTCAGCACACCGTCCCGGGCGGTTCCGTCCCGGATCTGGAGGAGGACACATGCGCATCCGCAGCACCGGACTGGGCCTCTTTGCGGCCCTGTCCATCCTGGTCGCCGCCTGTAGCAGCAGCGGTGCGTCGACCGCGCCGTCCGCTGCAGCGACGACCGCGCCGACGACCGCACCATCGGCGCCGGCCTCGGAGGCACCGTCAGCCTCGGCCTCGGCCTCGGCCGCGGCCTCGGCCGCGCATTCCGACCTGAAGATCGGCGTCGTCACCGACATCGGGACACTCGACGACAAGAACTACAACGAGTACACGTTCAAGGGCGTCACCGCCGCCGCGGCCGCCATCGGTGCGGACGCTCCGCCGGCCGTCGTCCCGAAGGACCAAACCCAGTACGCGCCGCTCATCCAGGCCTTCATCGACCAGAAGTTCAACATGATCGTGACGGTCGGCTTCAACAACGCGGGCGCCACCGGCGTCGCGGCGGTCAAGAACCCGACGGTCCAGTTCATCGGCGTCGACCAGGGACCGATCTGCCTCAAGGCCGACGGCACGGCGGACTTCACGGTCCCCTGCCCGACCGATCCAAAGACCGTCGCGCCGAACTACATCTCGATCGACTTCCAGGAGGACCAGGCCGGCTACCTCGCCGGGATCGTCGCCGCCTCCGTCAGCAAGAGCGGGACGATCGGCGCCATCGGCGGAACGACCCTTTGCGCTCCGTGCGTTCGCTACATCCAGGGCTACGCGCTCGGCGCGCAGTCGGTCAACCCGTCGGTCGTCGTCAAGACGGCGTATGTCACCAACGACTTCTCGGACAAGGCGTTCAACGACCCGGTCGGTGGCAAGAAGTTCGCGCAGTCGTTCATCACGACCAACAAGGTGGACGTGCTGTTCCAGGTCGCCGGCAAGACCGGCAACGGCGTCCTCGACGCCGCCTGTGACGCCAACATCTACGGCGTCGGCGTCGACGTCGACCAGGCGACTCTCGTACCCGAATGCCGCCAAGTGCATCGTGACCAGCGCCGAGAAGCACCTCCAGCTCGCGACCGGGACGGTCATCCAGGAGCTCGCCGCAGGCCAGAAGCTGGCCGGCGACGTGCTCTTCAACGCGAAGACCCAGGGCATCGGCGCCTCGCCGGGCCATGACCTCGCCGCCTTGATCACCCCGGACATCCAGAGCAAGGTCGACGCGGCGATGGCGGCGATGGTCGCCGGCACGCTCTGACCTGCCCGACGACGGGCTGCGGCGTCTACACCAAGTAGCGTCCAGGACAAGCCAGACGGCGAACGGGCCGGCCGATCCTCGGCCGGCCCGTTCGAACATCAACCGCACCGAGGGTCGCAGCCCCGATGACCAGCCCGGTCGACGCGGTTCGAGCACCCGCTCTCGAGATGCGCGGCATCACGAAGCGCTATCCGGGCGTGCTCGCGAACAATTCGATCGACCTCGACGTCAAACCCGGGTGAGATCCACGCCTTGCTCGGCGAGAACGGTGCCGGCAAGACGACCCTCATGAACATCCTGTACGGCCTGGCCCGGCCGGACGACGGCGAGATCCTGCTCGATGGCCAGCCGGTCCACATCACCGGTCCGTCAGACGCGATCGCGCGCGGCATCAACATGGTCCACCAGCACTTCATGCTGGTCCCGGTCTTCACGGTCGCCGAGAACATCCTCCTCGGCGACGAGACGATGGCCAACCCGGTCTTCCTCGACCGCAAGGAATCGAGCCGGCGGATCCGTGAGCTCGGCCAGCGCTTCGGCTTCGAGATCGATCCCGATGCCAAGGTCGGATCCTTGTCGGTGGGCTGGCAGCAGCGGGTCGAGATCCTCAAGGCGCTCTACCGCGATGCGCGGATCCTGGTCCTGGACGAGCCGACTGCCGTCCTGACGCCGCAGGAGACCGCGGAGATCTTCCAGGTGCTGCGCCGTCTCGCCGCCGAGGGTCACAGCATCCTGTTCATCAGCCACAAGCTCTACGAGGTCCTCGAGATCGCGGACCGGATCACGGTCATCCGGCGAGGCAAGGTGGTCGGCGAGCGGATTCCCGTCCGAGACGAACGAGGCCGACCTCGCCGAGCTGATGGTCGGACGCTCCGTCGAGCTGATGGTGGACCGTGGCGAGTCGCATCCGGCGGGCCCGGTCCTGACGATCACGGGTCTGCAGGTGTCCGACGACCAGGGCAATCCCGCGGTCCGCGGCGTCGACCTCGAGGTCCGGGCCGGCGAGATCCTCGGCATCGCCGGCGTGGCGGGCAACGGGCAGGACGAGCTGGTCGAGGCGATCATCGGTTTGCGCAAGGTCGCCGGCGGCCGCATCGCGCTGTCGGGCGAGGATGTCACGTCGAACGCACCGCGCGAGATGAACGAGGCGGGCGTCGCCTACGTGCCGGCTGACCGGCACCGATTCGGCCTGGTCCTGCCGTTCTCGCTGGCGGACAACATGGTGCTGACCAGCTACTACCGCGCGCCGTTCGCGCACGGCATCCTGCGCGACTTCCCGGCGATCGCCAAGTCGGCCAGCGAGGGCATCGCGAAGTACGACGTCCGGGCACCCTCGCCAAGCGTGTCGGCGAGCACGCTGTCGGGCGGGAACCAGCAGAAGCTGGTCGTTGCGCGCGAGTTCGATCGAGCGTTGAAGCTGTTGATCCTCGACCAGCCGACGCGCGGTCTCGACGTCGGCAGCATCGAGTTCATCCACCGGCAGGCGCTCCGAATGCGAGACGAAGGGACCGCGATCCTGCTCGTGTCGGCCGAGCTCGATGAGGTCCTCGAGATGTCCGACAGGATCGCGGTCATGTATCGGGGGGCCATCGTGGAGACCGTCGATGGACGCACGGCGGACAAGAACGAAGTCGGTCTCCTGATGGCGCGGGGAAAGGCCACCCGCGCGCCGGCCGAGGCGACGGGCGTCGCCGGTCCCGGCGCATGACCTCGCCCGCCGCATCCGTCGCGCCAGCACCGCGCAGCCTGGCAGCGCGCATCTGGGGGATCGCCGGCCTGCCGCTCGTGTCGATCGTGCTCGGCCTGGCCGCCGGTGCCCTCGTGATCCTCGGGTCAGAGCTCCTGCTGCCGGATCATCAGTTCGACTGGCTCCTGCCGATCACGGCCTATGCCGCGCTCATCAGGGGATCGGTCGGCAGCGTCAGCGCCATCGTCAACACGCTGGTCGAGACCGTCCCTCTCGTCCTCGCCGGGCTGTCGGTCGCGCTTGGCTTCAAGGCGGGCCTCTTCAATATCGGTGCGGGGGGCCAGTTCCTCATGGGCGCCCTGGGCGCGGTGGTCGTCGGGGTCGCGGTCGCCGACCAGCCTCCCGTCATCGCGATCCCGCTCGCGGTCACTGCCGGGATCATCGCCGGCGGCTTCTACGGCTTCATACCCGGCATCCTCAAGGCCGTCTCGGGCGCCCACGAAGTCGTGACGACGATCATGCTCAACTATGTGGCCCTCTCGATCCTGGCCTGGGCCGTCAGCGGACCGCTCAAGGTGCCAGGCTCGGCGTCGCCGATCACCGACGACGTGGGCAATGCCGCGTTCCCGATCCTGATCGGCGAGAACGGCCATCTCGGCATCCTGATCGCGCTGGCGATGGTCTTCGCCGTCCGGTGGCTGCTCCAGCGGACGACCCTCGGGTTCGAGATCCGGACCGTGGGCGCGAACCCAGACGCCGGCCGGTATGCCGGGATGCGCCCCAAGCGGCTGATCGTCCTCACGATGTCGATGTGCGGCGCATTGGCGGGGCTTGCGGGGACGTGCATCGTCCTGGGTGTCAATCACTCGATGACAAGCTCGTTCGGGACGACCGTCGGCTTCGACGCGATCGCGGTGGCCCTGCTCGCCCGCTCCAACCCGATCGGCATCATCTTCTCCGGCCTGCTCTTCGGTGCGATGCGAGCGGGCGCCGGCCTCATGCAGATCGACGCATCGATCCCGCCCGAGCTGATCGACGTCATCCAGGCGATGATCCTGCTCTTCCTGGTGATCGGTCCCGTCCTGACTCGCGTCTTCCGTCTGCGGGGCGTGAGCGGGAGCCTCGGCGCGACCGAGACGATCACGAAGTCGTACGCAAAAGAGGCGATCTCCTGATGGACCAGGTGATCAGCTTCCTGTACGACATCCCCGTCCTTGGCTTCCTATTCCAGTTCGCGGGCTATCTGATCGCCGTGCTCCCCCAGAACGCGCCGATCATCATGCAGTCGGCGACGCCCATCGTCCTCGCCGCCCTGTGCGGCGTCATGTGCGAGCGGTCCGGGGTCGTCAACATCGGCATCGAGGGGATGATGCTGACGGCCGCCTTCGTCGGCTGGATCGTCGGGGTCGTCCTGGCGCCCCTCCTGCCGGCCGACCCGTCGCCGTTCTTCGGCGTGACGCCGGCCTTGCTGATCGCGTTCATCCTCGCCGTGCTGTCGTCGGTCGCGGTCGCCCTGCTGCACGCCTGGTTATCGATCTCGGTCCGGGCGGACCAGATCATCAGCGGGACGATCATCAACATCCTGGCCGCCGGCCTGACGGCCTACCTGTACACCATCGTCTCGGCCGGCTCGCCGGAGAGTGCGGGCTACTTCCCGCCCTGGGTGCCACCGACCCAGCTCACCGACCTCCCGGTGATCGGCTGGATCCTGGCGATGTTCCTCAACCAGGGCCCGATCGCGATCTCCGTGATCTTCATCGTGATCGGGTTCCAGATCTGGCTGTTCCGGTCGCGCTGGGGACTCCGGTCGCGTGCGGTCGGCGAGCACCCGAAGGCCGCCGAGACCGTCGGCATCGACGTCATCCGGCTCCGCTATCGCAACGTCCTGTACGGAGGCGTCCTCGCCGGCCTGGCCGGCGCCTACCTGTCGATGGAGGCCAGCAACTCGTTCCAGGCCGGGATGACCGGCGGCCGCGGGTTCATCGGCCTGGCAGCCATGATCGTCGGGCGCTGGACGCCGGTCGGGGCGTTCGGGGCCGCGCTGCTCTTCTCCTCGTCGCAGGCACTCGGCCAGATCATCAAGTTCGCGCCGCCCAGCGGCGAGCTCGGGACGAGCCTGCTGTCGATCCCCGGCCAGTTCTACGACGCTCTTCCCTATCTCGTCACCATCGTCGTGCTGGCCGGGTTCGTCGGGCGGAGCATCCCACCGGCGGCCGATGGCCAGCCGTACGAGCGGGAGGCCGCGACCTGACACGCGAGGAGCGCGACCGCGCGGCCGCCTATCTCGATCTCGCCGAGGGCCGCGGTCCGGTCCCGGTCCTCGACGATGCGGGCATCGAGCGGGCGCTTCGGGCGACGCGCCGCATCGCCGTGGTCGGCGCGTCCTCGAACCCGGGCCGTGCCTCCTTCGGGGTCATGCGTCATCTGCTGGCGGAGGGCTACGACTGCGTCCCCGTCAACCCGAACGAGCGAGAGGTCCATGGGATGCCGGCCTTCGCGACCATCGCCGACGCGGTCGCGGCGACCGGAGCGGTCGATCTGGTCGACGTCTTCCGGCGGCCCGAGCTGTGCCTGCCGCATGCCCGAGAGGCGGTCGACGTCGGTGCCCACTGGCTGTGGCTCCAGCTCGGCATCGTCGCGTGGGACGCGGCGGTGGTCGCCCATGAGGGCGGGCTCGAGGTCGTGATGGACCGCTGCACCAGCATCGAGCTGCGACGGATCGGCGGCCGCCAGCCAGCCTAAGGTGCGAATGGCGCCGACCTCAGCGGATGAGGAAGCCGAGGAACACGAGCACGACGCCACCGATCGCCATCGCGGCACCGATCCGGGCCTGGCGAAGCAGGATCTCCATGGCCACCGACGCCCCGGTCCTGTTGTCGTCGCGGACGCCGCCACGCCATGCGCCGTAGCGGGCGACGTTGGCGTCCTGCGCCTTGAGCGCCTGGTAGCGCGCCCATGGGCCTCTCGCCCGCGTGTAGCCGATGGCGATCAGCGCCACCCCGGCCACCCAGAGCACGACGTTCACCAGGCCCACCCTTCAGCCCTCCGTCTTCAGCCGGTCGCGCAGCAGCTCCGTCGTCCGGGCCGCATTCGCGGCACCGGCCGACGTCTTCATGACCTGGCCGACCAGGAACCCGATGACGGGCTTGCCGGCCCGGTGGTCGGCCACCGCCTTGGGGTTCGCCGCCAGCACCGTCTCGATGTAGCCGAGCAAGGTCGCATCGTCGCCGACCGGCCCCGGGCCGACGTCCGCGAGCAGCGTTTCGGCGGACGCGCCCGAGGAGAGGTGCTCGTCGAGCTTCTCGCGTCCGATCTGGCGCGACACGGTCCCGGCGTGGATGGCGGCCAGGATCGCCGCGATGTCCGCGGCCCGGCCCTCGCCCGCAATGCCCTCGTCGTTCGCACCGGTCGCCTTCATCGCGCGGGCATGCGGCCCGGTGACGAAGTTGGCGACGTCCTTGGCTGCGAGCTCCGGGCCGGCGGCCTGGATGGCCTCGAACGCGCGCGACATGGTCGCGTCGGCGACGAGGACCGAGGCGTCGTAGGCGGACAGGCCGAGCGCGTCGCGATAGCGCGACCGGCGCGCGGCCGGCAGCTCGGGCAAACGCGCGCGGACATCGCGCAGCCAGGCCTCGTCGAGGTGGAGTGGAGGCAGATCCGGCTCCGGGAAGTAGCGGTAGTCGTCGGACGTCTCCTTGATCCGCATCCGGTACGTCTCGCCGCGCTCCTCGGACCAGCCGCGCGTCTCCTGGACCAGCGTCCCGCCGCCATCGAGGACCGCGGCCTGACGCTCGATCTCGAAGGCGATGGCGCGCTCGACCGCGCGGAACGAGTTCATGTTCTTGACCTCGACCCGGATCCCGAACGGCTCGGTGCCGCGCGGGCGGAGCGAGACATTGGCCTCGACTCGCATCTGGCCCCGCTCCATGTCGGCATCCGACGCGCCGACCGAGCGGAGCAGCAGCTGGAGCTCCTCGGCGTACCGGCGCGCCTGCTCGGCCGTCCGGATATCGGGCTCGGTCACGATCTCCATCAGGGGCGCGCCCGAGCGGTTGAAGTCGAGAAGGCTGACCTTCCGCCCGTCGGCGTCCGTGGCGTGGATGAGCTTGGCCGTGTCCTCCTCGAGGTGGGCGCGGGTGATGGCCACCGAGAAGGGGCCGTCCGAGGTGTCGAACACGAGCCGGCCGCGCGACGCCAGCGGCAGGTCGTACTGGCTGATCTGGTAGCCCTTGGGCAGGTCCGGATAGAAGTAGTTCTTGCGATCCCAGCGGGTGGCTGCCGGGGCGGTCGCCTCGATCGCGGCGCCGGTCGTCAGGACGTGCTCGACCGCCTGTCGGTTGATCGTCGGCAGCGCGCCCGGAAGGCCGAGACAGACCGGGCAGACACGGGTGTTCGGCGGTGCGCCGTCGTAATCGGTCGAGCAGCCGCAGAACATCTTGGACGCCGTGCGCAGCTGGCTGTGGACCTCGATGCCGATGACGGCCTCGTAACGTCCGATCGCCTCATCCGTTGTCATGACCGGCGGCCATGCCGGCCGCGTCGCCGCTCCATCGCCGTAGTGTCGCATAGCGCTGCTGCGCCGACGCCGACACCGCAGGAGAGCCGTTCGGGACCCGGGTCGCATACCGCTCCGCCCCCGAATCACGACTGAAAATTCGTGAGAGCGCTCTCTTGACAAAGCCTGTTACTCTGCTGCATGAGCGTGAGAGCGCTCTCACAAGCAGTCGGAGTTGACGTGGCCCAGCCCAGCCCTCGGACCCGGCGCACCAGCACCACCCTGGAAGAGGTCGCGCACCTCGCCGGGGTCTCCCGGGCGACCGTGTCACGTGTCGTCAACGGCTCCCCCAAGGTCAGTCCGGACGTCCGCAACGAGGTCCAGGCCGCCATCGACCGGCTCGGCTATGTGCCCAATCGGGCCGCCCGGAGCCTCGTCACCCGCCGGAGCGACTCGATCGCCGTCGTCATCACCGAGCCCACCGGCCGGCTGTTCAGCGACCCGTTCTTCCCGCGGCTGCTGCGCGGCGTCAGCTCCGAGCTGGCCGCCCGCGACCGCCAGCTGATCCTGCTGATGCCCGACACCATCGCCGACGAGAGCCGGACCGGCGAATACCTCACGGCCGGCCACGTCGACGGCGTGCTGCTGGTGAGCCTCCACACCGACGACCCCCTCCCCGGCCGCCTTGCCGCGGCCGGCATCCCGTTCGTGATGGTCGGCCGCCCGCCCAAGAGCATCAAGGCCAGCTTCGTCGACGTCGACAACCGCCAGGGCGCGCAGTCCGCGGTGGCCCACCTGATCGCCGGTGGCCGGCGCGTCGTGGCGACCATCGCCGGCCCCAAGGACATGGCCGCCGGCGGCGACCGGCTCCTGGGCTACCGCGACGCCCTCGCCGACGCCGGCATCCCTGTCGACCCGAGTCTCGAGATCATTGGCGACTTCACCCAGGAAGGCGGCGCCACGGCGATGGGCCGGCTGATCGAGGCGCGACCCGACATCGATGCCGTGTTCGCCGCGTCCGATCTCATGGCGGCCGGCGCCCTGGCCGTCCTCGCCGCCAACGGCCGTCGGGTCCCGGCCGATGTGGCGGTCGTCGGGTTCGACGACTCGCCGGTCGCGACGACGACGATGCCCCAGCTCACCAGCGTCCGCCAACCGATCGAGGCGATGGGCCACGAGGTGGCACGCCTGCTTGTCGATGCCGTCGAGGGCTCCGATCCCGTGCCACGGCGCGTGATCCTGGCCACCGAACTGGTACGGCGCGCATCGAGCGCCGGGAGGCCGTCGCCCTGAGCCGGCCGGCGACCGGCGGACGCTCGGGCTCGTTGCCCGGACGTCCCGACACCAGTCCCCGTTGAGGTGGGAGATCGCGTGATCTCGACACGAGGAGGAGAGACCAGGATGCAACAGCCCCGATCCAGGCCCCGCGCGTTGTTGGCCCTGATGGGCCTCATCGCCATCGTGGCATCCGCGTGCAGCGGCGCCACGGCGTCGACAGCCCCCAGTGCCGCAGCAACCACCGCCCCGACCGCCGCGGCAGTCGCGACGGCGACCCCGCCGCCGGCCGTCACCCCGCCGCCGCTCGTGGCGGACGCCCCCGGCCCCAACGGTGGCGTCGTCATCAGCTGGTTCGTCGGCCTCGGCGCCGGCGCGCAGCCCCAGCAGCTCCAGGCAGAGGCGCAGTTCGTCGACAAGTTCAACGCGTCGCAGAAGGACGTCTACATCGCCCTGGAGATCCAGAACAACAACGTCGCCGCGCAGAAGCTCAAGACCCGCATCGCCGCCGGCGACGCGCCGGACATCATCGGGCCGGTCGGCGTCGAGGGCCTGAACCTCTTCCGCGACAACCTGCTCGACCTGGCGCCGCTCATCGCCAAGACCGGCTACAGCGTCCCGGGCGTCGATCCCAAGCTGGTCGACTTCTTCAAGCTCGGCGCAGGCGGCGCGACGATCGGCGTCCCGTACGCCGTCTACCCGTCGTACATGTACTTCAACAAGGACCTGTTCGACGAGGCAGGCCTGCCCTATCCGCCGACCAAGGTCGGAGACCTGTACCAGGGCAAGCCGTGGGACATGGACGCGGTCCGCACCCTCGGCATGAAGCTGACCGTCGACAAGAACGGCAACGACGCGACGAGCGCGAGCTTCGACCCCACCAACATCGTCCAGTGGGGCTTCGACATGCAGTATTCCGACAACAGCCCGCTGGCCGAGTCGTCGCTGTTCGGACCGGGCTCCTTCCTGGCCGCCGACGGCAAGACCGCCCAGATCCCGGCGAACGTCTCGACGGGTGAGAAGTGGTACAACGACGGCGTCTGGAAGGATCACTTCATCCCGACGGCCGCACAGATCAGCAGCGACCTGCTCGACAAGGGCAACGAGTTCGAGTCGGGCAACCTGGCGATGAACGAGTCGCACACCTGGTTCACCTGCTGCGTCTACCCGGCGGCCCCGGCCAAGCCGAAGATCAAGCAGTTCGGCTGGGCCGTCGCCCCCTCGTACAACGGCGTCACCACCGCCAAGCTCCACGCAGACACGTTCAGCCTGCTCAACACGACCAAGCACCCGGACGAGGCCTTCAAGGCCCTGACCGCGCTCGTGGCGTCGCCTGAGCTGCTGACCCTGTACGGCGCGATGCCGGCCAACCCTGCCCAGCAGGACGCCTTCTTCAAGTCCATCGACGCCACCTTCCCCGGCGTCAAGCTCGATTGGAGCATCCCGAAGGCCATGCTGGCCTTCCCGGACGTCCCCAACCATCAGTCATGGGTCCCCAACTACGCCAAGTCCAAGGCTGCTTGGCAGGCGTTCCAGAACAAGTACCGGACCACGGCCGGTACGGATATCGATGCCGAGCTGAAGACGTTGCAGACGACCCTCCAGGGCATCTTCGACGAGCCGGCATCGTAGGCTAGGCTCCTCCATCCCAGGCTCCCTCGGGACCCCCCGACCCGAGGGAGCCGCCTTCCCCCAAGAAGCGGATCCGAGGCCATGACGCAGTCGACCGAGGTCCTCGCCTCTCCTTCGCCCCGTATCGGCCGCAGCCGCTGGAGGATGTCACCCGGCGCCCGTGAGGCGAGCTGGGGCTACATCTTCATCGGACCGTGGCTCATCGGGCTCGTGCTGTTCACGGCCGGTCCGATGATCGCCTCGATGGTCCTGTCGTTCACCGACTTCGACCTGCTCCACCCGGACAGCTGGAAGTTCGTCGGCCTCGACAACTACGTCCGGATGACGACGGACCCGAACGTCGCGACGTCGGTCAGGGTGACCTTCGAGTTCGCGGCGATCACCGTGCCGCTAACGATGCTCGCCAGCCTCGGCTTCGCGGTCCTGCTCAACAGCCAACGGCTGTTCGGTCGGAACATCCTGCGGACGCTGGTCTACATGCCCATCCAGATCCCGCTGGTCGCGGGCACCCTCGTCTGGATCGGCTTCCTCAACCCGGGCACCGGCTGGATGAACGCCATCCTCGCCTTCTTCGGGATCCACCCGGGACCGGACTGGTTCAACAGCACGACCTGGATCTACCCCGCGTTGTCCCTGATCGGCCTGTGGGGGATCGGCAACTTCATGCTCATCAACATCGCCGGCCTGCAGTCGGTCCCGACCGAGATGTACGAGGCCGCGCGGATCGACGGCGCTGGGCCATGGACGCTGTTCCGCCGGATCACGATCCCGTTGATGTCGCCGGTCCTGCTCTACAACCTGGTCATCAGCCTGATCGTGACGTTCCAGTACTTCACCCAGGCGTACACGCTGACCAACGGTCGCGGCGACCCGGACAACGCCACCCTGTTCATCAACCTCGAACTGTACCGCGAGGCGTTCGTCTTCAACAAGATGGGCTACGGCGCGGCCATCGCCTGGCTGCTGTTCGCGCTGGTCCTGATCCTGACCATCGCCCTGTTCGTCTTCGCCCGCAAGCGCGTGTACTACGCGGGCACCGATCGATGACGACCGTCGCCAAGACGCACGCCACATCGTTCGCCGACCGCGGCCCGATCGCCCGAGCCTATCGGCGCTACCTGGGCCGGGCCTCGCTGTTCATGTTCGCGATGATCCTCGTCAGCGCGTTCCTGCTGCCGCTGCTGTACATGGTCACGACGGCGTTCCAGCAGCCAAGCCAGGCCTCGACACCCGGCGCGCCCGTCTACCCGGCGTCGCCGCAGACGGGCACCTACCAGGGCGAGCAGTACCCGATCTACGCGGTCCCGATCGACGGTGTGACGCGGAACCTGATGCTGGTCACCAAGGGCCGCGAGGAGAGCACCTTCGTCGACCCGAACGATCCGGCGGCCACGCCCATCGTCTGGGAAGGACACTGGCGGACGCTGACGCAGGCGTGGACGTTCGACCCGGAGTTCGCGAACTTCACGACGGCGTGGTCGCAACTCAACTTCCCGCGCCTCTTGTTCAACACGGCGGCGATCGCGGTCCTGAGCACGATCGGCGCGGTCACCTCCGGGATCGTGGTGGCCTACGGCTTCGCGCGGTTCCGGTTCCCGTTCAAGAACGTCCTGTTCATCGTCCTCATCGCGACGATCATCCTGCCGATCCAGGTGACCCTGCTGCCGCTCTACGTCATCTTCACCAAGATCGGCTGGAACGGGACATGGCTGCCGCTGATCGTGCCGGCGTTCTTCGCCAACGCCTACAACGTGTTCCTGCTGCGCCAGTACTTCATGTCCCTACCGCGCGACCTGGACGAGGCCGCGATGATCGATGGCGCGAGCCCGTTCCGTGTCCTGCGCTCGATCATCGTCCCGCTGTCGGTGCCGGCCATCGTGGCGGTCAGCCTGTTCCACTTCTTCTTCGCCTGGAACGACTTCTTCCTGCCGCTCCTGTACCTCGGCAGCAAGCCCGATCTCCAGCCGCTGTCGGTCGGGATCCAGCAGTACAACGCGCTGTACTCGACCCAGCCGACGCTCATCCAGGCGACCGCGCTGATGACGATGGCGGTGCCGGTCGTGGTCTTCTTCCTGGCCCAGCGGGCGTTCATGCGCGGCGTCGTCGTGACCGGGGTGGACAAGTGACGCCCGAGGTCGCTGTCGGCTGGCCCGACATCCCGTCGGTCGCCTGGCGCCGGCCGATGGGGCTCCCCTGTCCCGACGTCGGCCATCCGCGGGTCGACCTGCCGATGATCGACGACGGCCCGTGGGCCGGCATCCCGATCGGCGGTCTCGGGACCGGGAGCATCGGGCGGACGCATCGCGGTGATTTCGCGCGCTGGCACCTGGAGGTCGGGCGGCATCGCTTCGCGCCCGTGGCCGCCGACGCCTTCTCCGTGTTCGTCGGTCGGCCGGGTGGCGGCGGGACCGCGACCGTCCTGTCGACCCTGCGTCCGGACGTGCTGCCCGATTGGGGCTGGACGCTCCCGGAGGGCGGCGGCACGTACCACGCGCTGTTCCCGCGGGCATGGCAGTCGTTCGAGCCGAGCGCGCTCGGCGTCCGCCTCGTCGGCGAGCAGCTCAGTCCGGTCATCGCCGGCGACCTCGAGTCGAGCGCCCTCCCGGTCGGCGCCTTCGAGTGGTGGGTCGAGAACCCCGGGACCGAGCCGCTGACCGTCGGGATCATGCTGACCTGGCAGGACCCAGCCGCCGATCCCTGCCAGCCATCGCTCCCGGGTGCATGGCACGAGACCGTCACCTCCTCTGATGTCGACGGGGCGATCCTCCACGCCCCGGTCGGTGCGCCGTCGGGTCTACGCGGGACGTTCGCCGTGGCGGCGTCCCGCGCGCCCGGCGTGACCGTGACCACCAGGAGCCGGTTCGATGCCGGCGCGGACCGTGAGGTCTGGGCCGATTTCGCCGCGGACGGTCGGCTCGATCCATCGGACGACCGACGCCCGAGTGCGGCCGGCGAGCCGCTCGGAGCAGCCGTCGCTGCGACCGTCGACCTCGCACCGGGCGAGCGACGGTCGCTTCGTTTCGCGGTCGCCTGGGACTTCCCGATCGTCGAGTTCGGCGCCGGCCGACGCTGGTGGAAGCGCTACACACGGGCATGGGGCCGGACGGGCGAGCGGGCGTTCGACCTCGCCAGCCACGCCCTGGCCGAGGCGCCGCGCTGGCGCGGGGCGATCGAGGCATGGCAGCGGCCGATCCTCGCGTCGGACGAGCGGCCCGACTGGTACAAGGCAGCCCTCTTCAACGAGCTCTACTTCCTCGTCGACGGCGGGAGCTTCTGGGAAGCCGGCGAGGTGGACGGCCCGGAGCCCGACCCCGCCGACCCGGGCCGATTCGCCCTGCTCGAATGCCCCGACTACCCGTATTTCGACAGCGTCGATGTGGACTTCTACGCGTCGTTCGCCGTCCTCCGGCTCTACCCGGAGCTCGAGGGTCGTGGCATCCGCGACCTGCTGGCCGCGATCGCGGTCGACGACCCGTCGATCGTCCGGATCGTGGCGTCCGGGACGAACGCCGTGCGCAAGATCGGCGGGGCCGTGCCCCACGACGTCGGCGGGCCGGACGATGACCCGTTCTACCGACCGAACCGCTACGACTACCAGGATGTCAACGACTGGAAGGATCTCGGCCCCAAGTTCGTGCTGCAGGCCTGGCGCGATGCGGTCGCCGCGGGTCCCGACGGCGATGCCCTCATCCGTGCCGCGTGGCCGACGGTGGAATCCCTGCTCACGCATCTCTCGACGCGCGACCGCGACGGCGACGGCCTGCCCGAGCACGACGGCCTGCCCGACCAGACCTACGACACCTGGCCGATGCACGGGCCGTCGGCGTACGGCGGCTCACTATGGCTCGGGGCGTTGGCGGCCGCCGAGGCCATGGCCGGCCGGCTCGGCGACAGCGAAGCAGCCGCACGCTGGGCCGGCTGGTTCGAGCGTGGCCAGGTCGCCTTCGACCGGCGGTTGTGGCACGACGATCACTACGCCTACGACGACGGCGGTGGCGCGAGCTCCGACAGCATCATGGCCGATCAGCTCGCCGGGCAGTGGTACGCCGACGCGACCGGCCTCGGTGACCTGCTGCCACCCGACCGCGTCCAGACCGCCCTCCGGACGATCCACCGGATGAACGTGTGCGGCTTCGCCGGCGGCCGGATGGGCGCGGTCAACGGGATGCGCCCCGACGGCACGGTGGACGAGACGAGCGAGCAGTCGGCCGAGGTGTGGGTCGGGACGACGTACGCGCTCGCCGCGTTCATGATCGGCCGCGGTCTCGTGGACGAAGGATGGTCCACCGCGTGCGGCGCGGCCGCCGTCACGTACGAGCGTGGACTGTGGTTCCGGACGCCCGAGGCCTACGACATCGATGGGAACTTCCGGGCGAGCATGTACGTGCGCCCGCTGGCGATCTGGGCCATCGAGGAAGCCCTGGAGCGGCGCGCCGGACGCGGCCCTCGCTGAGGAGCGGTCGGCTCAGGTTCGCTCGACGCGATCGATCCAGTCGTCGACGAGCGCAGCGAACAGTGCCGGTCGCTCACCCTCGAGAAGGTGGCCGGCCCCATCGAGGATCGCGAACGTCGAGCGCGGATACCGCTCGACGAGGCGGAACGCGTCGCGGTAGCCGACGACCGAGTCCTGCCGGCCGACGACGATGAGGCTCGGGCGGTCGAACGGCTCGCCGATCGCGTCGACGTCGGTCGTGAACGCGTATCGCTGGCCGATCCGCTCGAGAGTCGGATCGTCGGCTGCCGCTTCGGCGGGCAGGACCGTCGTGGCGAAGGAGTCCCAGGCCGGCCCGTCGATGACGACGGCGATCTCGCGGAACTCGGCGGCATCGATCAGGCCGACACCGTCCAGGATGCCCGGCTCCTCGCGCAGGATCACGGCCGGCGCGACGTCACGATCGGCGTGGGTCGCGAAGACCACCGGGATGTCGAGCGCCGCGCCGAGGATGCGCTCACGCCGCTGGGCGACGACGGCCCGGGCCAGGTACGCGCCCCACGATTGGCCGACGAGCAGGAATCGCTCATCGCCGATGACCGCGTCGATGAGCTCGAGAACGAAAGCCACTACGGCGTCGCTGCTGTCGATGGACGGATCCGCCGGGCTCGCCCCGAAGCCCGGCAGGTCGACGTGGAGACGCCGATAGCCCGGACGCCGCTCGAACACGGCTGCGACGGCCGAGAGCAGGCTCCGATGGTCGACCCCGAAGCCATGCAGGAACAGGACGGGCGTCCCCTGACCGATCTCGTGGATCGCGACGGGCCGGCCGTCGACCAGCCGCGTCGCGTCGGTCACGCGGCCCGCTGCCGCGAGACGAACCGCCCGATCCGCTCCAACGCCTCCTCGAGCCGCTCGTACGAGGTCGCGTAGCACATCCGGACGTGCCCGGCGCCCGACGGGCCGAAGGCACTGCCGGGCACGACCGCGACCCGCTCCTCGGTCAGCAGCCGCTCGGCGAAGGTCTCGTCTTCGAGCCCGGTCGAGCCGATCCGCGGGAAGGCGTAGAAGGCGCCGCGCGGCTCGAAGGTGTCGAGCCCGAGCGCGTTGAGCCCGTCGACCAGCAGGCGTCGGCGACGGTCGTACTCGGCGACCATCCGCTTGACGTCGGCCTCGCCCTCGAGAACCGCCGCGAGCGCGGCGTCCTGGGCGGTCGTCGGCGCCGACATGATGCCGTACTGGTGGACCTTGACGATCCCCTCAAGGATGCCCGCCGGGCCCGCCACGTAGCCGACCCGCCAGCCGGTCATGGCATACGCCTTCGAGAAGCCGCCCATCAGGATCGTCCGGTCGCGCATCCCCGGCAGCGCGCTCATCGCCCGATGACGGTACGAGCCGTACGCCAGCCGATCGTAGATCTCGTCGCTGTAGACCAGCAGGTCGTGCCGGACGGCGATCTCGGCCAGCTCGTCGGCGACCTCGTCTGGCAGGACGGCGCCGGTCGGGTTGCACGGGTAGCCCAGGAAGAGCGCCTTGGTCCGCGGCGTGATCGCCGCCTCGACCGCGGCCGGGTCAAGCGCGAAGTCGTCCTCGAAACGCGTCGCCACGTGGCGGACGACACCGCCCGCGAACACGATCGCCGGGACGTAGGCCACGTACGAGGGCTCATGGAGGATGACCTCATCGCCCGGGTCGCACGTCGCGCGCAGCGCGAGGTCCACGGCCTCCGACGCCCCGACCGTGATCAGGATCTCCGTGGCGGGGTCGTAGCGGACGCCGTAGCGGCCCTCCAAATGGCGCGAGAGGGCGCGTCGCAGCTCGAGCGTGCCCCAGTTGCTGGTGTAGTGCGTCCGCCCCTCGCGCAGGCTCTCGACGCCGGCCTCGACGATGACCCGTGGCGTGTCGAAGTCGGGCTCGCCGACCCCGAGGCTGATGACGTCATCCATCGTCGCGGCGATGTCGAAGAAGCGGCGGATCCCGGATGGCGGGACGGCCCGGACCCGCGCAGCGAGGGCGCGGTCTGCCAGCGGGGCGCGCGGGACTCGGGGGTCGGTGTCGGTCGCCATCGCTGGCAAGCCTACGACATCGGCCCCCGCCCAGGCACCGAGGCGCGTCCGGGCTCAGATCCCGGCGACGACGACCTCAGACCGAGGGGCCGGCTCGATCGCGCGACCATTGGACTTCGGCCGGGGTGGCTCGGTCACGGTGGGAGTCGGGATCGCGGGGGCGACCGCGGTCATCACGGCACGCTCGCGCAGACCGATCATCTGACGCTGCATCATCACGAAGACGCCGAAGCCGATGAAGGGGCCGACGATCCGGTACGACGGCGCCGCGACCCCGACGCGGATGCGGAAGCGCTCGATCAGCCGGGTGCGACCGCCGTCCAGCGGCTCGAGGGCGAAGGCCCAGCTGGCCGCGAAGTCCCTGGGGATCTGGCCGAGGATCGCACCGGACGCGGCGAGACCCGCCGGGATATCGGAGCTGGGCTCGAACGTCCTGGCGGCCTGGCTCTCGACGACCTCGGTGTCCGTGAACAGGACCAGCGTTCGGCCGGCTTCGACCGTCTTGACGACGAACCCGCCATCGGGCGAGACCGGCATCACATCGCCGACCTGGAGCTTCTGCCAGCCCGGCACGATCGCCTTGGCGCTCCCGCCCTGCATATCCATCCGGTCGTAGCTGTACCAACCGGCCCGGCCGAAGCCCATCTGGACCAGCCATGGCCAGACGGCCTCGGGTGGCGCGTCGATGGTGATCCCGCGGGTGATGATGCCCTTTGGGGTCGGGACGAGATCATCGCCGGGCAGGGCCTTCGCCGCCTCGCCCGGGTCATAGCCCCAGGTCCGCCACCAGCGGACCGTCCGACCGACGGTGATCCCGACCGAGGTCCCGATGACCGTGCCGGCGATCGCGATGCGCATACGCATACGTCACCTCCTTCGACGATGGTCCTCCCCTGGCCGGCTGTCGCCTAGGGCCGATGGGCATGAAGACGCGCTCGTCGTGATCTCCGTGCCGGCGGGGCGCCACGCCCAGCCCAGCGACCGACCCGAACCGGGTCAGCCGGCGGCGGATCCCGTTCGGGCCATGGACGCGGCACGCTCCGCCGGCGTCGGTGCCGCCGGGTTCGCGGCCTCGGCCAGACCCGTCGGCTCGACGGCGCGCCACTCCTGTCTGGCACTGATCGCCTCGTAACCGCGTGCCAGCCCCATGAGGGCGGCCTCGGACCAGGCTGCGCCGATCAGCTGCAGCCCGACCGGCAGGCCCTCGGACAGGCCGCACGGGATCGACACGCCGGGCAGGCCGGCCATGTTGACCGGCAGCGTGCAGGCATCGGACAGGTACATCGACACCGGGTCCGTGAGCCGCTCGCCGAAGCGGAAGGCGACGGTCGGCGAGGTCGGGGCGACCAGGGCGTCGAAGCCCTGTGCCCACAGCGAGTCGAAGTCACCCTTGATCAGCGTGCGGACCTTCTGGGCCTTCAGGTAGTAGGCGTCGTAGTAGCCGGCCGACAGGGCGTACGTCCCGAGCATGATCCGGCGCTTGACCTCGGCACCGAACCCCTGGCCTCGGGTGGCCAGGTAGTTCGCCAGCACGTCACCGTCGCCGAGCCGCGGACCGAACCGGATCCCGTCGTAGCGGGCCAGGTTGGCAGATGCCTCGGCCGGGGCCACGATGTAGTACGTCGCCAGGCCGTAGTCGGTATGCGGGAGGCTGACCTCCTCGACCGTTGCCCCGGCCGCTTCGAGCGCCGCGACCGCCTCGCGGACGCGCGCCTCGACCCCGGGCTCCATGCCGGCCACGAAGTATTCACTCGGCAGGCCAAAGCGCTTGCCGCGGAGCGAACCGGCCGCCTCGTCGTCGGACGACGGCAGCGCCGTCAGGGTCGCCGGCACCGGCTCCGGCGACGAGGTCGAGTCGCGATCGTCGCGGCCAGCGACCGCGTGCAGGAGTGCCGCCGCGTCGCGGACGTCGCGCGCGAACGGGCCGATCTGGTCGAGCGAGCTGGCGAACGCGACGATCCCGTAGCGGCTGACGCGCCCGTAGGTCGGCTTCATGCCGACGACGCCGCACAGCGCCGCCGGCTGGCGGATCGAGCCGCCCGTATCGGTGCCGATCGACAGTGGCGTGTGATACGCCGCCACCGCCGCCGCCGAGCCGCCGCTGCTGCCGCCCGGGACGCGATCGAGTGCCCACGGGTTGGCCGTCGGCCCGTACGCCGAGTGCTCGGTGGACGAGCCCATGGCGAACTCGTCCATGTTGGTCTTGCCGAGGATGACGGCGCCCGGCCTCGCGCAGCCGCTCGGTGATGTGCGCGTCGTAGGGCGAGATGTAACCCTCGAGGATCCGCGACCCGGCCGTGCACTGGCCGCCGGCCAGCGAGACGAGGTCCTTGAGCGCGATCGGGATGCCGAGCAGCGGCCGGAGCCGGTCGAGCGCGTGGGCCGGGTCGGATCGCGCGGCGGCCAGCCGGGCGTCGGCGGCGTCGGCCTCGGCGAGCGCGCGGTCGCGGTCGATCGTCAGCCACGCATTGAGGGCGTGGTTGTCGCGCTCGGCGGCGACCAGGTGAGCCTCGGTCAGCTCGCGCGACGAGACCTCACCGCTTCGCAGCAGCCCGGCCATCTCGTGGGCATGGAGCCGCGTCAGGTCGGTCATCGGGCGGTCAGCGCTCGTCGATGATGGCCGGGACGACGATGAAGTCACCGTCCCGGGCCGGCGCGTTGGCGAGCACGGCCTCGACCGGCAGCGACGGCCGGACGACGTCCTCGCGCAGGATGTTCTCGAGCTCGATGGTCTGCGCGGTCGGCGGGATGTCGTCGGTCGGCAGCTCGGCGAGGATGGCGTACTGGTCGAGGATGTGGTTCAGCTCGACCTCGAGACGACCGAGCTCGGCGTCGGTGAGGCCCAGCCGGGCGAGGTGGGCGACGTGCTCGACGTCCGCACGGGACAGGGTGGCCATGCGCCCGATGATAGCCGACACGTCCGCTACGATCGGCCGGTGACGAGTCCCACGATCCGGCCCATGACCCGCGCCGACGTCGATCAGGTCGTCGCCGCGATGCTGCGCGATGCCTGGGGCGATCGTCGCTCGAACCTCGACTTCGCGACCAGCCACCCGCAGACCTACCCGGTGGTCGCCGACGCCGACGGCACGATCGTCGGGACCGGGCACGTGACCGTCAATGGCTCGAGCGCATGGATCGGCACCGTCTGGGTGGACCCGGCATGGCGACGACGCGGCCTCGGGCGCGCCCTGACGGATGCGACCATCGACGCGGGAGAGGCGGCCGGGGCTCGGACCTTTCTGCTGACCGCGACCGAGATGGGCCGTCCGCTCTACGAGGGGCTCGGGTTCGAGGTCCAGACGTGGTACCAGATGCTCGAAGCGCCGGGGCTCGACGGCGAGGCCGATCCGCGCGTCCGCTCGATCCAGGACGCCGACCTGGCGTCGATCACGGCGCTCGATCGAGCGGCGACCGGCGAGGATCGCGCCCACCTCCTTCGCGCGTTCGCACACCCGGACACCGCCCGGGTCGTGGTACACGACGACGGCACGCTCGGCGGTTTCGTGGTTCGCGCGCCGTGGGGCGGCGGGGCGACCATCGCGCCCGCGCTCGCAGACGCCGAGATCCTGCTCCACGCCCGCCGTGTCGCGTCGGGACCGGACAAGCGGGTCCGGGCGGGCCTCCTCGCGGAGAACGAGGCGGGGCTCGAGCGTCTCCTCGGGACCGGCTGGACCAGGAGCTGGCGTGCGCCTCGCCTCGTCAGGGGCGATCCGCCCGCATGGACGCCGACGGCGATCTGGGGACAGTTCAGCCTCGCCCTGGGCTGAGTGGTGCGTCCGGTCGATGGTCCATCCGGTCGATCCGGACACGCCGAAGGGGTGATGGCGCGCCGGGCGTCCTGACCGCATCCTCGGGACACCGCTCACAAGCCAGCACCATCGGAGCCTGTCACGACGATGTGGTCCACCATCGGCCGCGCACGACGCCGCCTCGACCGCGGGGCGACCCGGACGAGCGTGCCCGGCCCCGAGCGTGCGCCTGCACCCGAGATGACGGACGACCTCGAAGATGTCGTCATCGTCTTCGTACCCGATGAGGTCGAACGTCTCCGCGTCGCTCTCCAGCATGCATTGGGCGACACAGTCGAGCGACCCGACACGCCGGCACGGATCGAACGCGCGCTCTCGCTCCTCTTCGCCCGTCGAGACGTCACCGGACGACCTCGGGTCGTTCGACGGCCCGCCGCGGTCTCGAACCCGGAGTCGTGGGAGATCCATCTCGACGGGGTCGATCAGGCGACCGCGATGGCGGTGCGCAGCTCCGGACGCACGGGGCGGCTCGGATGATCGGTACCGCCTGCCTGCAGTGCGGGACGCCGTCGGACAACGCGCGTGGAGCGTTCTGCCGCCGGTGCGGGCTACCCTACGGCGACCCACCGCGGCCGACGGCCGAGCTGCCGAGCTGCCCGATCTGCTACCGGACGGTGGCCGACGATGGCCGGCTGGCGAGCCTCGACCGGCCCGGGACGCGAGTCGACCTCGTCCGTCACCAGGCCGAGCACGACCGCCACCCGGTCGGCGACGACGACTGGCTCGATTCGCTCCGGTCCGGCGACCAGGTCCGGGTCGGCCGCTGGTCCGCGCCGTTCGAAACGGTCCGCCGCTATCTCGTGACCGGCCAGGTCGAGGCCGGGCGGAACCGGACCCTGGCGCATGACGCGATCGTGACTGCCATGACCCAGATCAATCGCTGGGGACCCGACGCCGACGTGTTCGGCGACCTGCCCGACTGGAAGGCGGCCCGACTCGCCGTCGTCGAGCTGATGGAGCGCTACGCGCGCGGTCGCCGCTAGGCGGCGGCCCCGCCGCCCAGGAGCAGCCGGAAGCCAGCCTCGTCGAGCACCGGGACGCCGAGCTCCTCGGCCTTGGCGAGCTTCGAGCCGGCGCTCTCGCCGGCGACGACGTAGTCGGTCTTCTTCGACACCGAGCCCGCGACCTTGCCACCGGCGGCGCGGATCGCCTCCTCGGCCTCCTCGCGGCTGAAGCCCTCGAGCGTGCCCGTCACCACGAGCGTCTTGCCGCTCGAGCGGGCCTGCGGCGTCCGCCGGCCCGATGACGGGCGGCTCCGGGTCGACGCCGGCGTCGGCGAGATCGTCGAGGACACCGGCCGTCGCCTCGTCGGTGAAGTACGCGCGCCAGGCTCGCGGCGACGGTCGGGCCGACGCCTTCGACCTCGGCGAAGCGCTCCGGCTCGTCCGGCGCGACCGCCTCGCAGGAACGCGCTGAGCGCGACGAGCCAGTCCGGCTCCGGGCGGCACCTGGACCGTCAGCCAGCGGGCGAGGTCGATCGCCGTCGTCTCCCCGACCTGCGGGATGCCGAGCGCGTTCGAGGACCCGCGCGAGCGGTCGCCGCCGTGACTTCTGGATCGCGGCGTGCAGGTTCTCGGCGCTCTTGCGCGCGAACCGGTCGAGCGACTCGAGGTCCTCGACGCGTCAGCCGGTAGAAGTCGCCGCGGCGCTTGACCATGCCGCGCTCGAGCGAGCTGCGACGAGGACCGTCCAGCCGGCGCCCTCGATGTCCATCCCGCCGCGACCGGCGAAATGGCCGAACTCCTGGCCGACCCGCGCCGGGCAGGCCAGGTTCGGGCAGTAGATGCCGGACGGCGCCCTCGTCGCGGACGACCGGCGTGTCGCAGACCGGGCAGCGCTCGGGCATCTCGAACTCGCGCTCGGCGCCGGTCCGCCGGTCGACGATCGGGCGGACGACCTCGGGGATGACGTCGCCGGCCTTCTGGAGCACGACCGCAGTCGCCGATCCGGATGTCCTTGCGCCGCACCTCGTCGAGGTTGTGGAGGGTCGCCCGGGCGACCGTCGAGCCCGCGACCTTGACCGGCGTCAGGTGCGCGACCGGCGTCAGCGTCCCGGTCCGGCCGACGTACGGGACGATGTCCTCGACGAACGTCTCGACCTGCTCGGGCGGGAACTTGAAGGCGATCGCCCAGCGCGGCGCCCGGCTGACCATCCCGAGCCGCGCCTGCTGGTCGAAGCTGTCGACCTTGACGACGACGCCGTCGGTCTCGTACGGCAGGTGGTGGCGCGCCTCGCGCCAGCGCTCGGTGAAGGCGATGACGCCCTCGATGTCGAGCCCGGCCTCGTGGTCGGGGTTGACCGGGAAGCCGAGGCTCGCGAGCCGCGCGAGCGCCTCGGTCTGGGTCGTCGCGGTCGCGTCGTCCTCGACCAGCTGGTAGAACCAGGCCGACAGCTGGCGGCCGGCCGTGACCGCGGGTCGATCTGGCGGAGCGACCCGGCGCCGCTGTTGCGAGGGTTGGCGTACAGCGGCAGGCCCGCCTCCTCGCGCTCCTCGTTGATGCGCTTGAACTCGGCCTTGGGCATGAAGACCTCGCCGCGGGCCTCGAGCGAGACGGGCTCGGGCAGGCGGGCCGGGATCGACGGAGATCGTCCGCAGGTTCGCGGTCACGTCCTCGCCGGTCGTGCCGTCGCCGCGGGTCGCGCCCTGCACGAACCGGCCGCGCTCGTAGCGCAGGCTGATCGCGAGGCCGTCGATCTTGAGCTCGGCCACGTAGCGCAGCTCGGGCGCGGGCTCGGGCGCGGGCGGCAAGCCCGAGGCCCCTGCGGACGCGCGCGTCGAACGCACGCAGCTCGTCGTGGCTGAACGCGTTGGAGAGCGACAGCATCGGCCGGCGGTGGACGGACCTCGTCGAACGTGCCGCGTCGGCGTGCCGCCGACCCGCTGGGTCGGCGATTCGGACGTCGTCAGCTCCGGGTAGGCGGTCTCGAGCGCGACGAGCTCGCGGAACAGGGCGTCGTACTCGGCGTCCGTCAGATCTCCGGCGCGTCCTCGACGTAGTAGAGCTCGTTCGCCCGGTCGACCTGGGCGGCGAGGTCGGCGTGGCGGGCCGTCGGCCGCCTCGATGTCGAGCGCCGCGGCGTCGGCGACGAGCGCCGGATCGACCGGCGGCAGCTGGATGGTCACGGATGCGAGGGTACCGAACGAGCCGGCGCTGCGCATCCCCGGCGATCAGGCGGCCCGGCGCTCGCGCAGGTCGACGACGAGGCGGCGCGGATGCGGCAGGATGGCCGCCCCGAGTCGAGCGATGAACCCGCTCGGCGGGTCGGACGAGGTCGACGAACACTCGAGCCAGAGGCGGCCGTCGTGGTCGCGGATGTCGGTCGGGGCGCCGCACACCGGGCACATCGGGTCGGCGTCGAGGGCACGCTCGATCAGGTCGAGCATCCGGGCATTGTCGAACATGGGAAGACAGATCCTGTTGTGAGTTTGGGGACCGGCGGGACCTGAGGCCTCGCGCCGATGGTTCCCATGGTGCCCCGCGAGCACGTCGCGGTCGATGGTGGGCGGGTGTCGCCGAGGTCGCCGTTCGGAGCCGGTGAGTGGCCCGTCCGCGCGCCGGCCCGGTCAGACCAGGTGGTCGCGCGTGACGTCAGCTGGGGTGGGTGTCCCGAGCAGGGCAAGGGTCACCTCGAACTCCTCGCGCAGGATCCGCAGCGCATGCTCGACGCCGGCCTGGCCGGCGGCGGCCAGCGCCCACAGGATGGGCCGGCCGATCAGCACGCCGCGCGCCCCGAGGGCCAGTGCGATCGCGATGTCGAGCCCGCGACGCACGCCGCCGTCGACCCAGACCTCGAGCCGGCCGTCGACCTCGGCGACGACGTCGGGGAGCGCGTCGATGCTGGCCTGGACGCGATCGAGCTGGCGCGCGCCGTGGTTGCTGACGACGATGCCGTCGACCCCGTGCTCGACGGCGAGCCGCGCGTCCTCGGCGGTCAGGATCCCCTTGAGCACGATCGGCAGCGGCGACCAGCTCCGGATCGTGGCGAGGTCGGCCCAGGTCAGGGTCCGTGGCTTCGAGCCTGCCGCGGCGTGCCCGTCGACGCTCGGTCCGACCGGTCGGTGCGTCGGCAGGCGGTCGACGAAGTTGCCGAGCGAGGTCATCTCGAACCCTGACCCGCGGTCGCGGTCGCGATAGCCGAGCACCGGCAGGTCGACGGTGAGGACGATCGCCGCGTAGCCGGCGGCCGCGGCTCGTTCCACCAGCGACCGCGTCCGATCCGGGTCGCGCTGGACGTACAGCTGGAACCAGCGGGTGCCGTCGGGCGCGACCGTCGGCGAGGTCCTCGATCGCCCTGGACGACATCGTCGACAACGTGAACGGCACGCCCGCTGCCGCGGCCGCCCGGGCGGTGGCCAGCTCCGCCTCGGGGTGCGCCACGGCGTGGATCGACATCGGCGCGATCGCGACGGGCATCGCCGACCGCGCGCCCGAGCAACGTCGTCGACGTGTCGACCGCCGAGACGTCGACCAGCACCCGCGGTCGGAGCACGCGCCGCAGCCAGGCGGCGTCGTTGTCCGCGAGCGTGACCTCGTCCGAGGCGCCGCCGGCGATGTAGTCGAACGCGGCCGGCTCGATGGCAGCGCGCGCCAGCGGCTCGAAGTCGGCGAGCCGGACGATCCGCGCGAGGTCGACGGCGGGCTCGGTCGTCATCCGACGATGTCGAGGTTCGGCGAGGCTGACGAGCATCGTCTTGCGCCCGACCGAGGCGTCCTTGAAGGCGACCGTGACCTCCTCGTCGCTCCGCGTCAGCTTGCTGGTGACGACGATGCCGTCGCCCCAGCGGGCGTGGCGGACGCGGTCGCCGTCACGGAACTGGCGTTCGCCCGGGATGACAGGACGGGACACCTTCGTCACGGCCGGTCGCTGCCGGCGCGCCCGCACCGGCATCGAGGTCATCGTCCCACGCCTCGGACCGGACGCCCGAGCGAGCCCGAGCGCGCGCCGTCGTCGTACGCCTCGCGCTTCGCTGTCAGGTCGCGGGACGGGCCGGAACGTCTCGCCCGCCGCCGGGGCGCCCGGCCGTCCACTCCCCTGCCGGTAGGCGCGGTCCGCTGCCCGGACGGACGTCCCGAACCGGCTCGTCCGCCGTGCCCCGAAGACGAGATCCAGGTCGAGGTCCCGGTCGTCGCCGGCGATGAGCTGGGGTCCGTCCATCAGCTCGGCCGGGATCTCGAGGAGGAACCGCGACGGGACCGTCGCCTGGCCCATCCCCCATGTCGCGCGTCGCCAGGCGTGCGACAGGTAGAGCCTGACGCTTGGCCCGGGTGATCCCGACGTAGGCGAGCCGGCGCTCCTCCTTCGAGCTCCTTCTCGTCGTCGAGCGCCCGGCTGTGCGGGAAGAGGCCCTCCTCGAGCCCGGCGATGAAGACGACCGGGAACTCGAGGCCCTTGGCGGCGTGGAGGGTGATGAGCGTCACCGCGTCGGCGTCGCCCTCGTAGGAGTCCTGGTCGGCGACGAGGGCCGTCTCCTCGAGCAGCCGGTCGAGCGCGTCGTCCGGCGACAGGTCGTCGTAGCGGGTCGTGACCGCGCGCAGCTCGAGCAGGTTGGCCCAGCGCTCCTCGCCGTCCTCGGAGCCGTCGGCCAGCATCGCCCGGTAGCCCGACGCCTCGAGGGCCTCGTCGAGCAGCTCGGGCAGGGCCACGATGCCGATCCGGGTCCGGAGCCGGCGGACGAGGACCGCGAACTCGGCCAGCGCGTTGCGCGTCCGCGGCGCGAGCCCGGGCAGGTCGCCGGCCGCCGCCGCCTCGATCGCGCCCCAGGTCGAGCCGCCCTCGCGGGCCGCCGCAGCGCGCAGGACCTCGATGGTCTTGTCGCCGATCCCGCGCGCCGGGACGTTGATGATCCGCTCGAAGCTGACGCTGTCGGTGTCCGAGCGCAGGATCCGCAGGTAGGCCAGCGCGTCCTTGACCTCGCGCCGCGAGTAGAACCGCGTGCCGCCGACGAGCTGGTAGCGGATCCCGTAGCGGAGGAACGACTCCTCGATCGCCCGGGACTGGGCGTTCATCCGGTACATCACCGCGATGTCGCGCGCCCGGAAGCGGCTCGGCCTCCTCGTCGGCGCGTCGCGTGAGGGCGGTCCCGCGGCCGCCGACCAGCCCCTCGATCTGGCGGGCGATCCACTCCGCCTCTTCCTCCTCGTTGTAGGCCTCGAAGCGCTGGATGCGGACGCCGCCGGCGTTCTCGCGTCCACAGCTTCTTGTCCTTGCGCGCCGCGTTGCGCGACACGACCGCGTGCGCGGCGTCGAGGATCAGCTGGGTCGAGCGGTAGTTCTGCTCGAGCTTGACGACGGTCGTGTCGGGCCAGTCGCGCTCGAAGTCGAGGATGTTGCGCATGTCCGCGCCGCGCCACCAGTAGATCGACTGGTCGTCGTCGCCGACCACGCACAGGTTGCGGTGCCGGGCGGCGAGCGCCTTGACCCACAGGTATTGCGCCCGGTTCGTGTCCTGGTACTCGTCGACGTGGAGGTAGCGCCAGCGATCCTGGTACTTGGCCAGGACGTCGGGCGCCTCGTCGAACAGGCGGACGGCCTCGAGCAGGAGGTCGTCGAAGTCGAGCGCGTTGGCCTTGCGCAGCCGTTCCTGGTAGCGGGTCGCCAGCCGCGCGATCGTCCGCTCGCGGTGGTTGGCCGCGTTCTGCGACAGGAACGTCGGGTCGAGCATCTCGTTCTTGGCCCGGCTGATGGCGCCCAGGATCGCGCTCGGGCGGAACTCGCCGGTCAGCGGCATGTCCTCCTCGCGCAGGATCTGCTTCATCAGCGACGTCTGGTCGTCCGTGTCGTAGATGACGAAGCGGCGGCCGATGCCGATCGCCTCGCCGTCGCGCCCGCAGCACGCGCGCGGCAGAGCGAATGGAACGTGCCGGCCACGACGTCCCGCCCGCCCTCGCCGACGAGGCTGATGATCCGCTCGCGCAGCTCCTTCGCGGCCCGGTTCGTGAACGTGACCGCCAGGATCCGCCACGGGCGCGACGTCCTTGATGCCGACGAGGTACGCGATCCGGTGCGCGAGGACGCGGGTCTTGCCCGACCCGGCACCGGCCAGGATCAGCAGCGGACCGTCGGTCGTCGTCACCGCGCGCGCCTGCTCGGGGTTGAGGGCCCGGACGATCTGCTCCTCGCGCGCCTTGAGCGCGGCGGCGCGCGCGACCGGATCGGGCGGCGGCGCTGGGTGCGGTCGGATCCTTCGGCTCGGCCGGCGCGTCGCGCATCCAGGCGGGCTCGTCGGGGACCGCGGCCGGCGCGTCGGCGAGGTCCGTGAAGACCGTGCCTGCAGCTCCGCCGGCAGCCTCCGCGGCGTCGTCGAGCGCTGGGTCGACGGTCCGTCGACGGCGGGTGGGAGTCACCCGCTCATTGTAGGTGAGCGGCTCACCCCGGCTTTCATTGGTGCGAGCCGGCGGATGCCCGCCACCGGCCCGACGCGCCCTACGGCGCTGCGCCTAACGGGCGCGCCTGTCCGGCGTCCTGCCTCCGCGATCTCGGTCGTTCTCGGTCGTTCTCGGTCAGGAAGGAGCCTTGATCTGGTCGGCCGGCGGGGCCGTGATCGACACCGGCTCGTCCCACTTCGAGAAGGTCAGATCGACCGTCACGGTGCCGAGGGTCGGGCTCGTGACATCGGCCGTCACGCCGGCGAGGTGGTTGGGCAGGTCCTTCTCGACGTGGAGCGTCAGCTTGGCTGTCGCCCCGCCCAGATCGATCGGCACGCCCGCGATCGATCCCGACGCAGTGGGAGCGATCTTGGACGGGTCGACATCGGCGGTCACCGTATAGCACTGCTTCGAGCCGCACGCGACGTCGTCACCCTTGACCAGCACGACGCCCTGCTTGAGCAGCAGGTCGCCGAGGTTGTCGATCATGCCGGGCGCCTGGGACGGGCTCGGCGCGGAACCGCCGAGGTCTGTCTCCTGGTACTGCGGTCCGGTGAAGCTCGTCTTGACGTAGAGCTTGCCGTCGACGGCGATGATCTCCCCGGCGAGGTTGAGCATGGTCGGGACCGCGAAGGTGACCTTCGCGGCGCTGTTGGCGAGATCGACGTCGGCCGAGGCGGTCGTCCCGGTCAGGTCGATCGGGGTGCCGCTGGAACCCGCGATCGGGAGCGCCACGGAGGCGGTGCCGCTCGCGGTCAGCTCGACATGGACGCTCTTGGCCGATTCGGCCGACGTGAGGGCCGCGGTGACGATGGCCGTCGGGTCGGTGAGGACCGGGCCGCTCGAGGTGCCGCTGCACGCCGCAAGCACGAGCGTCGCGGCGATGGCCAGGATGGACGCTGTTCGGTCGAGTCATGCGGCTAGGGTCGCGGTGACGGAGCGAACCTGTCAAACGTCCCGAAGACGGCAGTGCACAGCCGCCTCCCACCGGGCAGCCTCACGCGGGTAGAGTCGGGGTCATGACAGACCGCTCGACCGTCATCGACCGGGTCGAGGTGTACGGCTATGACCTGACCTACGCGCACGGCGACTACGTCATGTCGTCGGGCCGGGTCGTCAACGTCCTGCCGAGCACGGTGGTCCGGATCTCGACCCGCGGCGGCGTCGAGGGTTTCGGCGAGAGCTGCCCGCTCGGGCGAACCTACCTGCCCGGCTTCGGCGAGGGAGCCCGGGCCGCCCTGCGCGAGCTCGCCCCGGCGCTGATCGGCGTCGACGCGACGAACCTTGCCGCGGTCGGCGCGAGCGATGGACGCGACCCTGCGCGGCCACGAGTACGCCAAGAGCCCGGTGGACGTGGCGTGCTGGGACATCCTGGGCAAGGTCGCCGGCCTGCCCGTCGCAGCGCTCCTCGGCGGCGTGCGGCAGGCCGAGCTGCCGCTCTACGTCGCGGTCCCGCTCGGTCCGCCCGACGAGATGGCGGCCTTCGTCGAGCGCGAGCGCGCCGCCGGGATCCACCACTTCCAGCTCAAGCTCGGCGACGCGCCGGAACGCGACCGCGATCGCGTGGCGGCCGTCCACGCGGTGACCGGCTCCGAGGACGCGATCATCGGGGACGCGAACGGTGGCTGGCGCCGGCAGGACGCGATCATCGCCGCCCGCCTCTTCGCGGGGTTCGACCGCTTTCGCCTCGAGCAGCCGTGCCCGACCCTCGAGGAGTGCCTGGCCGTCCGCCGCCTGAGCACGCTCCCGTTCGTCCTGGACGAGGTCATCACCGACCTGCCCACGCTGGTCCGGGCGGCCGCGGCCGACGCCATGGACCACGTCAACCTCAAGGTCGGCCGCGTCGGCGGACTGACGAAGGCGCGACTGATCCGCGACGCGGCGGTCGAGCTCGGCCTGACCCTCACCATCGAGGACTCGTGGGGCGGCGATCTCGTCACGGCCGCCGTGAGCCACCTCGCGGCCGGCGTGCCGCCGGCGCAGCTGTTCGCGGCCTCGTTCATGAACGACTGGACGGTCGAGCACGTGGCCGGCTACCAGCCCCGCTCGCGCGACGGCCGCGGACCGGTGCCCGATGGCCCGGGCCTCGGCATCGAGGTCGACCTCGGCCGTCTCGGCGAGCCGCTGTTCGCGGTCGGCTGATCACGCCCGGGAATCGAAAGACCCCCGGCGTGGCCGGGGGTCTTGTCGTGGCTGAGGAGCGGTTGTCGGACTAGAAGTCCATCCCTCCGCCGTCGTGGTCGTGGCCACCGCCGGCGCCGGCCTTCTCCTTCTCGGGCATGTCGGTGACGAGCGTCTCCGTCGTCAGGACCATGGCCGCGATGGAGGCCGCGTTCTGCAGCGCGGAGCGGGTCACCTTGGCGGCATCGACGATGCCGCGCCTTGAACAGGTCGCCGTACTCGCCCTTGAGCGCGTCGTAGCCGTGGCCGGGCTTGAGGCCCTTGACGTGCGCGACGACGACCTCGCCGGACTGGCCGGCGTTGTCGGCGATCTGGCGGGCCGGCGCCTCGAGAGCCTTGCGGACGATGTCGACGCCGACCTGGGCGTCGCCTTCGAGCTTGAGCTTGTCGAGCGCCGGGATGGCCTGCAGGAGCGTGGTGCCGCCGCCGGCGACGAGGCCCTCCTCGACGGCCGCGCGGGTCGTCGAGAGCGCATCCTCGATGCGGTGCTTCTTCTCCTTGAGCTCGACCTCGGTGGCCGCGCCGACCTTGATGACCGCGACGCCGCCGGACAGCTTGGCGAGGCGCTCCTGGAGCTTCTCGCGGTCGTAGTCGGAGGTGGTGTCCTCGATCTGGGCCTTGATCTGGCTCATGCGGGCCTTGATCTGGTCCGGACTTGCCGTCGCCGTCGATGATCGTCGTGTCGTCCTTGGTGGCGACGACGCGGCGGGCCTGACCCGAAGTCCTCGAACGTGACGGAGTCGAGCTTGCGCCCGATCTCCTCGCTGATGACGGTGCCGCCGGTCAGGATGGCGATGTCGCGGAGCATCTCCTTGCGGCGATCGCCGAAGCCCGGCGCCTTGACGGCGAGGACCTGGATCGTGCCGCGGAGCTTGTTCACGACGAGCGTGGCGAGGGCCTCACCGTCGACGTCCTCGGCGATGATGAGCGATCGGCTTGCCCTGCTGGACGGCCTTCTCGAGCGCCGGGAGCATGTCCTGGACGCTCGAGATCTTCTTGTCCGTGATCAGGATGAGCGGGTTGTCGAGGACCGCTTCCATGCGATCGGGGTTGGTCACGAAGTAGGCCGAGATGTAGCCCCGGTCGAACTGCATGCCCTCGGTGTATTCCTTCTCGAGGCCCAGGCTCTGGCCCTCTTCGACGGTGATGACGCCGTCCTTGCCGACCTTGTCCATCACCTCGGCGATGATCTCGCCGACTTCCGGATCCGCGGCGCTGATGGCGGCGACGGCCGCGATCTGCTCGCGGTTGTCGACCGGGCGGGACTGCTTCTTGATCTCGGCGACGACGGCCTCGACGGCCTTCTCGATGCCGCGCTTGACGACCATCGGGTTGGCCCCGGCGGTGACGACCCGCAGGCCCTCGGCGACCATCGCCTGGCCGAGCACGACCGCGGTGGTGGTGCCGTCGCCGGCGACGTCGTCGGTCTTGGTCGCGACTTCCTTGAGCAGCTGCGCGCCCATGTTCTCGAACGGATCGTCGAGCTCGATGTCGCGGGCGATGGTGACGCCGTCGTTGGTGATCGTCGGCGAGCCGAACTTCTTGTCGAGGACGACGTTGCGGCCCTTGGGGCCGATCGTGACCTTGACGGCGTCGGCGAGGCGGTCGATGCCCCGCTTGAGCGAGCGACGAGCGGTCTCGTCGAAGATGAGCTGCTTTGCCAATTTCGAATGTCCCTCCAGGAACGCTGACGGGGTCGGATGTGTCGCTGACGACGCGGGCGTCAGTCCTCGACGACCGCGAGGATGTCCTTCTGGCTGACGATGAGCAGCTCCTCGCCGTCGACCTTGAACTCGGTCCCGGCGTACTTGGCGTACAGGACCTTGTCGCCCGGCCTTGACGTCCATCGGCTCGCGCTTGCCGTCGTCGAGGATCTTGCCCGGGGCCGACGGCGAGGATCGTGCCCTCCTGGGGCTTCTCCTTGGCGGTGTCCGGCAGGACGATGCCGCTCTTGGTCATCTCCTCGCGGGCGCTCGGCTTGATGACGACGCGGTCGCCCAGCGGGCGGAGCTTCGTCGTGATCGCAGTGGCTTTGGCCAACGTGCATACCTCCTGTGACGGCCAGAGCCGGCCGCGGGGCGTGGACTCGTGAGACATCGGGCGGCCCGGGTGTGGCCGCGAGGGCGATGTCCCCCGGAACCTCTGTGGAGGCATCGTGTCGAACCCCGCCCGACCCTCCGGCCAGTCACCCAGGCCCGTTCGGACTCGGCGGTTCGCGATGCTTGGCACTCTCACTGCGAGAGTGCCAAGTGGAGACTAGCGAACCGGGTACCCGGCTGTCAACCCGGATCGGCCGTCAGGAGTGATCGATGGTCACGGTGACCGTGTTCGCGTCGCGCCCGAGCACGACGCAGCCGCCCTTGTCGTAGCCGATGTACCAGCCGATGGTGCCCTCGGACGCGTCGAACTGCACCGCCTTGCGGAGAGCCGGCAGGTTCGGCGTGACCTCGGTCGGGCCGGTGAACATCTCCTCGCCGGCATCGTTCTGGAGCGACATGCCGGTAAAGACCAGCTGGACGACGCTGTCGCCGGTCATGTCGATCGGGGCGCCACTCCCCGCCTGGGTGTAAGGCGGCCGCGCGATCTTGAGCGAGCCCATCGGCGGACTCGCAGGGCCCGGCAGCGAGCTCTCCCCGAACACGAAGTCGAGGCGGTCCGCGGTCGCGCCCGGGGTGACCGTGACGGTGGTGAGACGGTCGGACGGGAGAGTGGTTTCCGAAGAGGTCGTGCAGGCGGTCGCGCTCGACGGCGAAGCCAGGCCGGAGGACGCGCTGAGACTCGGCGCGATCGTCGGGGCCAGGCTGGCGACGGTCGGCGCCGGAGAGGGCGTCACCACGGCGGACGGGATCGTGCTGGCCGCGTTCCCAGTGCACGCCACGACGGCGACCGCGAGCGCGAGGGCGAGGCAGACGGGGAAGACGCTGGCGAGACGACGGGTCGCGTGGGTCATGTGGTCCTCCGCGGACTCGGGAACGTCCGGTCGTATGCGGCGACGAGGGCGGGTCCCAGCGTATCGATGGTCGTCCCCCGATGCTCGGCGGCCCACGCACCTGTGACGCGCACCCATTCGGGTTGGTTGCGCGAGCGCGGTGCGCCGGGTGGTGCCAGGAAGGGCGAATCGGTCTCGATCAGCAGCCGGTCGACGGGCACCAGGGCGACCGCCTCGGCCGACGGCTCCTCGCCGCGTCGGAACACGAGCCCCGAGAAGCTGACCGCGAGGCCGAGGTCGATGACGGCGCGGGCGTAGTCGGGCGGCCCGGAGAACGAGTGGATGACGGCCGCCGGCCCATCGCCGAACGCGGCCGCCCAAGCGGAGCCGCCGACCCCGGCCGCCCGCAGCTCCCCGACCAGCGCGTCCTGGGCATCGCGTCGCCCCTCGGCCGAGCGGCAGTGGAGGATGGCCGGCTTGCCGGTGTCCAGCGCGACCTCGAGATTGCGTCGCAGGTTCGTGAGCTGGTCTGCGATCGGGCTGAACACGCGGTCATAGTCGAGCCCGGTCTCACCGATGGCAACGACCCGTGGGTCCTGGGCCCAGGCGAGGATCCTGCGCCAGCCGCCGTCGTCCACCTTGGCGGCGTCGTGCGGGTGGAGCCCGACCGCGGCGTCGAGCCAGCCGAACCGGTCGACGCAGGCGAGCGCCCGCTCGGACGAGGCGACGTTCCAGCCCGGGACGAGGACGCGCTCGACGCCGGCCAGCCGCGCCGCGCCGAGGACCTGGTCCGCATCGGCCTCGAAGCGGTCGGCGTTGAGATGGCAGTGGCTGTCGATCAGGCGCATCGGGACATCCGGTGGCTTCGGCGCGAGAGGACCGGTCGACGTCGTCGGATCAGGACGCCGCCGTCTCGGCTGCTTCGACATCGAGCCGCGGGAAGAGCGGTTCGGGCGAGCTCAGCTGCCCTGGCTGGGCTGCATAGGCCCCCCACTCGATCTCGCCGAGGAGCGGCGGGCCGCCGTTGCCATCGGGCGCGTAGTCGTACGCGTGGCCGAGCTGGCCGAGGAGTCGCGGTGCGGTCGCCGGCAGGAACGGCGCGGCCGCCAGCCCCAGCAGCCGGCACCCTTCGACGAGGTCGCCGAGCACCCCGCGCAGCCGCTCGCCGGCCTCCGGGTCGCCTGCCTTCCAGGCCTTGGCCAGCACCCAGGGCTGCTCGGCGTCGACGACCTTGTTGGCGGCGCCGATGTATCCCCACAGCTCGGCCAGCGCGTCGTGCAGCCGGTTCGTCTCGAACGCCGCGCGATAGACCCGCTGCGTCTCGCTCCAGGCCGTGCCGAGCGGCGACTCTCCAACCGGACGCGGGGCGGGCCGCTCGCCGTCGAGATAGCGCTGGGTCATCGACACGGTCCGGTTGACGAGGTTGCCGAAGTCATTGGCAAGGTCGGCGTTGTAGCGGCGGACGAACGAGTCCCAGCTCACCTCGGCGTCGCGGTCGAACGGGACCTCGCGCAGGGCGACGTAGCGGGCGCCGTCCGAGCCGAACGCGGCCACGAAGTCGTTCGGGTCGAGGAAGTTGCCGCGGCTCTTGCTCATCCGCTCGCCACCGGCCGCGAGCAGCCAGCCGTGGACCCAGACGTGGCGGGGCGCCTCGAGGCCCGCGCTCCACAGCATGGCCGGCCACGCGATCGTGTGGAACCGCGCGATGTCCTTGCCGATGACGTGCAGGTCGGCCGGCCACCAGTAGGCGAAGCCGGCCGGGTCGTCAGGAAAGCCGGCGCCGGTGATGTAGTTGATCAGCGCGTCGAACCAGACGTAGATCTTGCCCGCCTCCGGGTCCCACGACCCATCCTCGCGCAGTGCGGTCTCGCCGTTCTCGGCGATCGGGAACGGGATGCCCCAGTCGCCCGGCGTCCGCTCGCGGCTGATCGAGAAGTCCTCGAGCCCGCCGCGGATGAAGCCGAGCATCTCGTTGCGCCGGTAATCGGGCTGGACGAAGTCTGGATGGTCGGCGAAATAGCGCTCGAGGCGCTCCTGGTACGCCGACAGGCGGAAGAACCAGTTGCGCTCGGTCAGCCACTGGAGCGGGACCTCGGGGTGGTTCGGGCAGATCGTCCCGCGCGCGGTCTCGACCACCTCGCTCGCGCTGCGGAAGCCCTCGTTCGGGCAGTACCAGCCCTCGTACGTGCCGAGGTAGATGTCGCCGTTGGCATGCGCCCGCCGGACCATCTCCTGGGCGGCGCGGATGTGGTCCGGGTCGGTCGTCCGGATGAACCGGTCGGGGGCGATCGCCAGGGCCGCCTCGGCGTCCTTGAACATGACCACCTTCTCGTCGACGAACTCGCGGGTCGGGCGCCCTTCGTCCACGGCCGCCTGGGCGATGTTGATCGAGTGCTCGTCGGTGCCGGTCAGGAAGCGCGTGTCGTCGCCGACCATCCGGTGCCAGCGCGCGATCGCATCGGCCGCGATCACCTCGTACAGGGTGTGCAGCCCCGGCTTGTTGTTGGCGTACGCGATCGAGGTGGTCAGGTAGAAGCGCGGGCGGTCGGCCATGGGACGCCGATGGTAGCAGGGCGACCGTCCCGGTCGGCTCCTGCTATCGTTCGCCCGATGCCTGCAAGTGACGCCACGGAGCGCGATGCTCGGGTGGCTGTCGTCGGCCTCGGTTACGTCGGCCTGCCACTCGCCGTCGCCTTCGCCGAGGCCGGTCTCGATGTCGAAGGGATCGACCTCTCGGAGGCGCGCGTCGTGGCCGTCCGCGCGGGTCGCTCCCCCATCGACGACATCTCCGACGATCGCCTCGGGGCCGCGCGGGCGGGCCACCTCCACGTCTCGACGCTGTCCGAGGCACGGGTCGTGGATGCCGATGCGGTCTTCGTGTGCGTGCCCACCCCGATCAAGACGACCAAGGACCCGGATCTCGGTCCGATACTCGCGGCGGCGGGATTCCTCCGTGATCACATCCGGAAGGGCCAGCTGGTCGTTCTCCAGTCCACGACCTACCCAGGTACGACGATGGGACCTTTCCGCGAGATCCTCGAGGAGGGCGGGCTTGCCGCGGGACGGGACTTCGATCTCGCCTATGCGCCCGAGCGCGTCAACCCGGGCGATCCCGCGAGTGCGGCGCGCGAGGTCCCACGGCTCGTCGGCGGGATGACGCCCGAAGCGACCGAGCGCGCCCGGGTCTTGCTGTGCAGGATCAACGACCACGTGGTCGCGGTGTCGTCACCGGACGCAGCGGAGATGGCCAAGCTTCTCGAGAATGTCTTCCGCAACGTGAACATCGCGTTCGTCAACCAGCTCGCCCTGCTGTGCGAACGGATGGGGCTTGATGTCTGGGAGGTCATCGACGCGGCGGCGACGAAGCCCTTCGGGTTCATGCGCTTCACGCCCGGTCCCGGGGTCGGCGGCCACTGCATCCCGGTCGACCCTTACTACCTGTCGTGGCGCGCCCGCGAGTTCGACTTCGTCGACCGCTTCATCGAGCTGGCCGGCGACATCAACCTGGCCATGCCTCGCCACGTGGTCGACCTTGTCGCCGAAGCGCTGAACGATCGCGGCCTCGCGCTGCGTGGGGCACGGATCGGGGTCGTCGGCGTGGCCTTCAAGCCGAACGTGCAGGACGATCGGAACTCACCCGCGGCCGACGTCATCGCCGGCATCGCGGCACGCGGTGGCGACGTCCGCTTCCACGATCCGCATGTCGCAGCGTTTCGCGACGCCGCTGGCGTCGTTCGCGACGGAGTCGACCTCGGCGACCTGATCGACTGGGCGGATGTCATCGTCGTGGTGACAGCCCACCGAGCCGTGGACTGGGACGCTCTGTATGCGAGGGCGGCCCTCGTGGTCGACACGACGAACTCGTCCACTGGACACAGGTTGACCGACCGGCAGGTCCTCCGGCTCGGGGCAGGCTGGTCCGGTCCTCGAGAGACGCCGGAGCGACTGGCCCGACAGTGAGTGAGCACCGGCCGGAGATCGGTGCGCGACCGCGGATCGCGTATCTGTCCTACTCGACGGGCGAATACGACGCGCGGACCTTCCGGATGGCCAAGTCCGCCGTCGAGGCCGGTTGGGACGTCACCGTGTACGCCCGGTGGCACCGAGGGCTCGCGCCCATCGAGCAACGGGACGGCTATCGACTCGTTCGCGCACCGCGCGAGTGGCGGTATCTCGTGCCCGGTCTTCGGCGTGTGGCGCGCAGGCGCTACGCGGCGGCGATGGCGCGGACGCTCGCGCCGGCCACCGGCGCGGCCACGCGCACGGACGCGAGCGCGCGACGGATCCGATTGAGGCCTCTCGAACGCTGGCATTGGTGGCAGCGGATCCGAGAGTTCCCGCTCCAGCCGATGGGCTGGTCGATCGCGCTGGACGACGTCGTCGAGCCGGCCGATATCTGGCACGGGATGTGGGCAGGCTCCCTTCCGGCTCTCGATCGGATGCGTCGTCGACACGGTGGCCGGACCATCTACGACAGCCGCGACATCTTCATGTGGTCTCGGAAGTTCGCTCGGCTCGGTCGCCCCGGTCGAACGCTGCTGGAGTGGGCCGAGCGGCGCTGGGCGCGCCGCGCCGACCGCGTCCTGACCGTCAACGACTCCTACGCCGGACTGCTCGAGCAGTCGCTGCGCATCCCTCGGCCCGCCGTCGTCATGAATACGCCCGAGACGTGGACGCCGCCGTCGCCGCGCCCGGACCTGATCCGCGAGCGTCTCGGCCTGTCGGCGGCCTCGGCGGTCGTGCTCTACCAGGGCATCCTGACCATCGAGCGAGGCATCGAACAGGCCATGGACGCGATCCTCGAGGTACCCTCGGCCGTCCTCGTGCTGCTGGGTTTCGGACCGCTCGAGAAGCACTTTGCCGACGCGATCTCTCGTCCGCCGTACCTGGGTCGGGTGCAGCTCCTCCCTCCAGTCCCGCCCGCCGATCTGCTGCGCTGGAGTGCATCCGCCGACGTGCTCATCATGGCCATCCAGCCGACGACGGTGAACCATCGGTACACGACGCCGCAGAAGCTCTTCGAGGGCATGGCCGCGGGCGTCCCGGTCGTGGCCTCGGACCTGCCCGGGATGGCCCCGATCGTTCGTGCCACGGGCGCCGGCGTGGTGTGCGATCCGACGTCGCCGCACGACATCGCCGAGGCGATCAGGAAGATCATCGACGCGCCGCCAGCCGAGCGCGACGGGATGCGGGACCGGACGCTTCGCGCCGCCCACGAGCGATACAACTGGGAAGCGCAGGTCGACACCCTGTTCGACCTCTACCGGGAGCTCCTGCCGACGGTCGCGCCGGACGGGCGGCGCCACGCCGGTCGCGTGACCGGGAGCAGCTAGATGTCGACGACGGACGACCGCGATGCGCTGGACACCGAGGGACCAGGCTCCCCGGCTGCCGATGCCGCAGCCCGCCTCGCAGAGATGACCGCCGAGCGCGATGCCGCGTTGGCGGCCTCATATCGTCAACGGGAGCGGCTCCAGGCCGAGATCGATCGTGCCCACCGTTGGAGACGCGACAAGGACGCCGAGCTGCGCCGCACACGCCTCCAGCTGGACAAGACGCGACGACGGTTGGCATTCCGGATCCTGCGGAAGATCGACTGGGCCCTGTCGCCGATCCGCGATCTCACGCGGCGCGGATCGACGACTCCTCCGGCTGCTGGTGGGACCGTCTCGGACGCCGACGCAGCGGTCCATGACGGCGCCGACACGATCGACCTCGCCGCGCGCTTCCGCGACGTGATGGCCGATCGCCTCAGCGGGACCTTCGCGATCAGCGATGAGCCGGTCCGCGTGGCCGTGATCCGATCGTCTCGTGATGCCCGAGAGACCGCCGACGCCCGCGACGAGGTCGAGGCGCGACTGTCGGAGCTCGGGATGGCGCCATCCAGGGTGGATGGCCTTGCGGACGCCGATGTCGACGACACGATCGATGTCGCCCTGCTGCTCGACCCGACGCCGGACACCGACCGCCTGCCGCGGCACGTGATCAGGGTCGCGTGGCTCGGCGATCGAGCCGACGCGTGGTTGTCCATGCCACGCTTCGATGACCTCGACATCGTCCTCCTGGCAGACGACGCCACGCGGGCGCGCGTCGAAGCGGGCTCCGCGAAGGCGGCGTGGGTCGCGGCGGACCCGGCCACGCCGGCCGGTGCACGGGCATTCAGGGACGCCGCCCTTCGGTGGGTCGCGGCCCCGCGTGTCGCGATCCACATCGGCCCGCAGACATGGGACGCAGCCGCCTCCTGGGGCGATACCCCGTTCGGCCGCAGCGTCCAGAAGGCGTTCGAGCACCGAGGATGGCCGGCCACGGTCCACGTCTTCACCGAGCGCGACAGCGCCCCGGCGGTGCGCGCCGACCTTTCGCTCCACGTGTTCGGCGTCCGGGCGCCGGTGGTCCGGCGGTGGCAGACATCGGTCCTCTGGATCATCAGTCACCCGGACATGGTGACGCGGGAGATGTGTCTTCCGTACGCCCTCATCGCGGTCGCATCGGACACGTTCCTCGCCTACCTTCGCGGCTGGCTCGGCCCCGACGGCCCTCCCTTCCTGGCGCTCCACCAGGCGACCGACCCGGATCGCTTCTATCCGGAAGCCGGCGGTCCAGCACATGAGCTGCTCTTCGTCGGGAGCTCTCGATTTCGACGCCGGGCGATCCTCGACGCCCTCGCCGGGACGACCCACGACCTCGCGGTCTACGGTGGCAATTGGACCGCCGACCTGCTGGACCTCCGGCACCTGCGCGGGGAGTGGATCCCGAACGATGGTCTGCGGCGGCATTACTCGAGCGCGACCATCGTGCTCAACGACTCGTACCCTGACATGCGCGACGAAGGCTTCATCGCCAATCGCGTGTACGACGCCCTGGCCTCCGGAGGGTTCGTGATCTCCGAGGCGGTCCCTGGGATGGACGCGGAGTTCGACGGCTCGGTCGTGACGTTCGGTGACCGTGCGCAGCTGCTGGACCGGGTCGACCACTACCTGGCCCACCCGGACGAGCGGGTGGCGCTGGCAGAGCGGGGACGCCGCGCGGTGCTCGGGAGACATACCTTCGATCATCGCGTCGGACGACTCGCGGATGCAGTCGCGCCCCTGCTCGCCGCGCGTGACCCAGGCGTCTCGTCGTGACGATGAGGCGTCGCGTGCATCGCGGGGCCGCACGGATCGCCCGTGTCGGCGGGTTTGGGCGGGCGCCGTCCGTCGCCGACGTCGGCGATCGATCCCCCATCGCAGCCGACCTCGTCGGCGGGCCTCGCGTGCGGCACGATCCCGCCCTCGATGCGCGACCGGGTCTCGTGGTTCTGATGCCCCACCTCTCGGTCGGCAGGATGACCGGTGGCCCGAACACCGTGTTCCACATCACGGAGCGGCTGGCTGCCCGCGGGATGAGCGTGCGGTACGTCGCGTGTTTCGGACCTCTCGATGAGGATGTCGCCCGACTCGGCCGCCACATCGCGGACGTGACCGGCGTCGTGCGGGCAGAGGAGGCAGAGTTCCTCGATCGGTCCACGCCGGATGCCGAGCTGACCGTCGGCCGGCACGACCTCATGCTCGCCACGTGGTGGCCGACGGCCCACGTTGCCGACCGCGCGCGAGCGATGACCGGCATCGACGAGTTCATCTACCTCATCCAGGACTTCGAGCCGGGATTCCACCCATGGTCGACCAAGTACGCCCTCGCCGCATCGACCTATCGGATGCGCTTCCGCGCGATCGTCAACGAGCCCACGCTCCTGGAGCATCTACATCAGCACGGCGACCTCGCGTTCGACATCCACGACCCGGACCTGGCCGTGTCGTTCATGCCGGCGGTCGATCGCACCGTCTTCGAGCGTCGAGACCGCCCATCGGAAGGCCGGCGGTTCGTGTTCTACGCGCGCCCGAAGCATCCGCGGAACCTGTTCGATCTCGGGCTTCGGGCGTTGTCCGATGCCGTCGAGGACGGCGCATTCGAGAACGAGGCCTGGGAGTTCGCGGCCATCGGCGGCGAGACGAGGACGCTGCCCTTGCCCGGTGGGCGCGTGCTGCGGCCAGTATCCCGACTGGCATACCGGGACTACGCGACCTTCCTCGCCGACAGCGATGTCCTGCTCTCTCTGATGCTGTCGCCGCACACGAGCTACCCACCCCTCGAGATGGCGACGGCCGGCGGACTCGTCATCACGAACACCTTCAGCACCAAGTCGGCCGCCGACCTGGCGGCGATCTCTCCGGCCATCCGCGGGACGCCGCCCGACGTCGACCATCTGGCGGCCGCCATCGCCCAGGCCGCGATCGACGTCTCGCATCGGCGGCCGGAACCGGGCGGGACCACCTTGCCCGGATCCTGGGACGAATTGATGAACGCGGTCGTGCCGTGGCTTGAGGCGACCATGGCGTCGGCCCGCCGTCGGTCGGCTTCTTGAGCTCGGATCGGAGCACCATCGGTCGGCCGTCGCGCATCGTCTTCGTCGCGTCGCGACACGAGGCGCCGCCACCCATCGACGGCGTCCTGGTCTTCGTCATCGACACAGCGTGGACGCCGGACGGCGGTGAGCGTCCGGATCTGCTCTCGGTGCGTCCATGGATCGCCCAGGTCGTCGAACGGGTCGACCTGTTCGAAGAGGCTCTGGAACGACTGGACGAGTGGGCGTCGGCAGCTGGAGCCATCGACGGCACCGCCCTCGATGGCCTGTCCCTGTGGCACGGGATCCGGGAGCAGGCGTGGCGCTGGCTCCATGAACGGCTGCTGTGGGCGCTCATCGTCGAGGCGATCGTGCGTGACTACCACGTCGTCGACTTCCAGTGCGATCCGACGCAGACCGCTCTCCGTCAAGTGCTGGAGGCGGGTGGCTACCGAACGGCAGAAGCATCGCCCGATCCCGATCCGCCCGCCGCGACGGTATCCGGCGCGCCGCATGCCGCGGCGATGCGGATCGATCGACGGGCCGTCGCTGCCCTGGCCGCGGTGACTCGACGAGCGCGGCGGCGGGCCGGTGCGCTCCGCCCATCGCCCGGCACGGCCATCGGACTCGACGCTGCTGCCCTCGATGACCGGGTTCGAACCGCCGCCGGCCGGGGAGACCGGGGCGTCCTCGTCCTCAGCTATGCGCGCGTCGCTCAGACGGTCGGCAGTGACGGAGCAGGCCGCGTCGTCGATCCACACCTTGACACGATCGCCGACCGCCTCGAGTCGACCGGGATGGTCCCGATCGTCCTGGGGCTCGGACTCGACCGCCGCGATCCGGCCGCTTCGACGGCTGTCGCCGCCGACGAGAGGCTCCTGCCCGGCTGGCTGCTCGCGACGCGCTGGGGGTCGGGCGGACCGGACCTCGATGCCGAACGGGCAGCGTCACAGGCCATCGACGACCAGCTGGCGGAGACGGCGAGTCCCGCGCTTCGAGTCGCGGGAATGGACCTCGGGCCAGCCCTCCGGATCGAGGTCCGGCGACTGGCCAGCGCGTCCGCTTCGGCCCACCAACGTCTCCGGCCGCGGGTCGACGCTCTGCTGACCGAGCTCCGGCCGGCAGCGGTCCTCATGACCCACGAAGGCCTCCGCGCGACATGGCTCCTGTCGGCGTCTCGACTCGAGATCCCGACCTTCGCCGTTCAGCACGGCATCATCTACCCGACGCATCCGGGATATCGGCACCCGCGTCAGCCGGGTCTCGCCCTTCCGTCGAACACATTCGTGTCCGGACCGTACGAACGGCGCACGCTGCTCGAGGTCGGTGGATACGAACCGGATGAAGTCACGGTGTCGGGCTCGCCGCGCCTGGATCTCGACCGCGACGTCCAGGGCGCGCACCGATCGGGCGACTGGTCCGCTGTCGCCGATCGACGGCTGGTGCGGCAGGAACTCGGCGTCGCGGACGATGATCGACTGCTGGTCGTCTCGACCCTGTTCGACCCGTTCATCCGCTGGTCGCACCTGACTCACATGCTCGATCGCCTTCTCGGCGGTCCGTTGCCGCGTGTCCACGTGGTGTTCAAGCTTCATCCTGGTGAAACCGACGAGGGTCCGTATCGAGCCTTGCTCACGGGTCTCGCCGCCGCCGGCGGGTACGAGCCACCACCGATATCGGTCATCCGTGCGATCGACTTGTACCGGCTGCTGCGCGCGGCCGATGCGCACCTCGGCATGCACTCCACCGTCCTGACCGACGCGGTGGTCGTCGGGACGCCGAACCTGCTCGCCACGGTGGATGCGCACACGGACATCCTGGGCTATGTCGACGCCGGGGTCGCCCGGCCGGTCGACGACGTGACGGACCTGCTCGCGGCGCTCGACGACCCGTGGCCGCTTGATCCGGCGGCCCGCCAGGCGTTCCTCGACGATCACTTCCGATCCGGCGATGCGAGCGCCCTGATCGCCGACACGATCGCGGCCGAGCGAGCCAGGCGATGATCAAACGGACGGTCCGGGCCGCGGTCCGGGCCGCGCTGCGTCACGACCGACTGCGCCGGCTGGTCACGGCCGAGCTCGCGAACACGGGCCGGCCGGCGCCCGCTCCCGCACGATCGCGCGAGGCCGGCGTGTTCGTGGATCGCCACGGCGCGGCCCACCCTCTGGACCCCACCCTTCGCGACCGGCTGAAGCCCGGTTGGCGATCCATGCTCGATCCCGTCGCCGCTGCCGAGCCACCGACCGACGAGGCACTGCGGGCACGGGTGACCAAGGCGGAGAAGGTCGTCCGCGAAGCGTCGAGCCTGTGCCTGACGATGGCCGGCGCCGCGCTCGATGGGCGGATCCTCGAGATCGGCTGCTATGACGGCGCCGCCGCGTTCCAGCTGGCCCGGCTCGGTGCGCGGCACGTGACCGGGTCCGACCTCGCTCGGTACTACGTGACCCAGCGCGCCGGTGAACCAGATGCGCGCGCGATCGATGCCCAGCAGGTGGCCCTTGCCGAGCTCCGTACGCGTGCCCGGGCGCTCGCAGGCGTCGGAATCGACCGGGTCGACTTCGTCGAGGACGACATCACAAGCTCGACCCTCGAGCCGGCCAGCCTCGACGGCATCGTCTCCTTCGAGGTCCTCGAGCACCTGCTGCGACCGGCCGAGGCGTTCGCGTCGATGCGGAGGCTCCTCAACCCGGGCGGTGTCGGGTACCACGACTACAACCCGTTCTTCAGCCGGATCGGGGGCCACTCGCTGTGCACCCTCGACTTCCCGTGGGGTCATGCGCGTCTCGACGACGGTGATGTCGAGCGCTATCTCTTGGCCAATCGCCCCGATGAGGTCGTCCAGGCCCTTCGGTTCTACCGCGAGAGCCTCAACCGGATGACGCTCGCGGATCTCCGCGCGGCGGTGCGGACCTCGGGCCTCGAACTCGTCGGTCTCATCCCCTGGTTCGACCGCTCGCTCGTCGGGTCTCTCACCCCCGATATCCTCGCGGACGTCCAGGCACTCTATCCGACCGCGACCGCGGAAGACCTGCTGGCCACGTTCGTGGCGGTGATCGTCCGACGACCATACCCTTGACGCCGATGTCACGGACGGTCGCCATCATCCAGGCTCGGGTGGGCAGCACGCGACTGCCCGGGAAGGTCCTGAAGCCGCTCCTCGGTGAACCGATGCTCAGCATCGTCGTTCGCCGCGTGGGTCGAGCCCGGACGGTCGATGAGGTCGTCGTCGCCACGACGACACTCCCGGAGGACGATGCGATCGCCGCCCTTGCCGCAGCGGAGGGATGGGGCCTGGAGCGCGGGAGCGAGACGGACCTGCTCGATCGCTACCTTGACGCGGCACGGGCGCACGCGGCCGGTGTCGTCGTCCGGATCACGTCCGACTGCCCGCTCGTCGACCCCGAGGTCATCGACCGGACCGTCACCGCCTTCCGCGATGGCGATGCGGACTACGCCAGCAATTCGCTCGAGCCGAGGACGTACCCGCGCGGGCTCGACGTGGAGGTCGTCTCGGCCGAGGCGCTCGAGCGGGCCGGGCGCGAGGATCGCGACCCGGCGTGGCGTGAGCACGCGACACCGTACATCTATCGGCACTCCGAGTCCTTTCGGCTCCTGCGCGTCCCGGCCGAGGACGACCATTCCGACCAGCGGTGGTCGGTCGACACTCCCGAGGACATGGCCCTGATCGAGCGGATCTTCGACGCCTTCGGCCGCGACGACTTCGGCTGGCGGGAGGCGCTCGCAGTCGTCGAGGCTCATCCAGCCTGGATGTCGATCAATCGCCACGTCATGCAGAAGGTCGTGCCACCCGCGGACCAGCCCGCATGACGAAGCCCCACGCCGTCTTCCGTGCCGACGCGTCGCTGGTCGTCGGGACGGGTCACGTCATCCGCTCGCGGACGCTGGCCCGAGCCCTGCTCGCCCGGTCGTGGCGCGTGACGTTCGTGGCACGTGACCTGCCGGCGAGCTTGGCGGATGCACTGGGTGCCGATGGCATCGCTGTCGTACACCTGCCGCCGGGGTCGTCGATCGCGTCGGAGCCGGAGGCGATCGCCACCCGGATCACAGCGGACGTCGCGCTCGTCGTGGGCGACCACTACGGCATCGGGGCTGACTGGTACGCGGCGATGCGACGCCAGGCGCCCGGGGCCGTGCTGCTGTCGATCGACGACCTGGCGGATCGGCCGCTGCCGGTCGATCTCGTCGTGAACCAGAACCTCGGGGTGACGGCCACGAGCTATGCAGCGCTCGTCCCGGCATCGGCGCGGATCGTGGCCGGCCCGGTCTACGCGTTGCTGCGCCCCGAGTTCGCGTTGCTGCGCGCACGTGGTCGCGTCCGAGACGGCCGGGTCGACCGGCTTCTCGTGTTCGTCAGCGGCGCCGACGGCCCCGACGTGACCGCCAGGGCGGTCGAGGGTCTGGGCGGGCTCGGCCGACCGGTCGACGTCGTCGTCGGGGCGGCGTACCCCCACCTGCCCCGCCTGCGCGCGGCCGTCGCCCACCGCGCAGATACGGCGATCCACGTGGACACCGACGAGATGGCGACCCTGATGGATCGCGCAGACCTCGCCATCGGGGCGCCCAGCTCGGCCAGTTGGGAGCGGTGTGCGCTCGGGCTGCCAGCGGTCCTGGTCACGATGGCTGACAATCAGGCCGACACGGCGCGTCTCCTCGTCGAGGCCGGTGCGGCCGAGGCGATCGGATGGCACACCACGGTCAGTGCGCCCGATATCGAACGGACCGTCCGAGCGCTGTGCGCTGATCCGGACCGGTTGAAGGCGATGTCGATCGCCGCAGCCGGTATCACCGACGGCCGGGGGACGGAACGGGTCGTCGCCGAGATCGAGGCGGCAGTGGCCGCGACAGCGGAGACAGGATGAGCGAGACAGCCGCACAGGTCAGCCTGCGCCCGCTCCAGCTCGGAGACGTCACGCGCGTCCTGGAGTGGCGGAACCTGCCTGAGGTCGCCGCGTACATGTATACCGACCACCACATCTCGGATGCTGAGCATGCGCGGTGGTTCGGTGCCGCCATGACCGAGGAGACCAGGCGCTATTGGATCATCGAGCTCGACCGCGAGCCCGTGGGCCTTGCGAACCTGTACGACATCTCGATCGAGCAGAAGCGTGCCTACTGGGCGTTCTACCTGGCGGATGACAGGGTGCGTGGACGCGGCGTCGGCTCCGCCACGGAGCGCTTCGTGATGCGGCATGCCTTCGAGGACCTCGGACTGGACAAGCTCTGCTGCGAGGTCCTGGCCACGAACGAGGGCGTCGTCAAGATGCATCAGCGCTACGGGTTCCAGGTCGACGGGGTCCTGCGCCGACACGTCATCAAGTCCGGCGAACGTGTGGACGTCGTCACGATGAGCCTGCTCCGCGACGAGTGGGCGGCGAGTCGGTGGGCCTCCGATGTCTGAGCCCCTCCGGCCCGGGGAACGCGCCAGCATCGACCACACGTTCACGGCGGCCGACGTGGCGGCCTTTGCCCAGCTCAGCGGCGACGACAATCCGATCCACACCGACGCGGAGGCAGCTCGTCGCGCCGGGTTCGACCATGAGGTCGTTCACGGTGTTCTCGTCACCTCGCTCATCAGCCGCTTGCTGGGGACTCGCCTGCCGGGCCCCGGCACCATCCTTCTCGGACAGCAGCTGCGATACCTTCGACCCGTCCATCCGGGTGACGCGGTCCGGGTCTCCGTGGAGGTCACCAGCGTGCGAGACGACAAGCCGGTCATCGTCCTTCGCACATGGGTCGAATCGGCCCAAACGGTGGTCCTCGATGGGGAGGCGACGGTCCTGTGGCGACGACTCGACGCGGTCGACCAGCACGACGCGCATCGGGAGGCGACATGACCACTGGTTTCTCGATCGCCGGTCGACCGATCGGCCCGGGCGAACCGGTCTATGTCATCGCCGAGCTGTCGGCGAACCATCGACAGCACGAGGACGTCGCCATCGCGCTCGTCCACGCCGCCAGCGAGGCCGGAGCCGACGCCGTCAAGCTCCAAACGTATACCGCCGACACGATCACGATCGACAGTGATGCGCCGTCATTCCGTGCCGGGTCGGGGTCGCTGTGGCAGGGAACGACGTTGCATGACCTGTACGAGGAGGCCCACACCCCGTGGGACTGGCAGCCTCGCATCAAGGCTCTCGCCGAATCACTCGGGATGGATTGCTTCTCGAGCCCGTTCGATCCGACCGCCGTCGCGTTCCTGGAGGCGATGAACGTCCCGGCGTTCAAGGTCGCCTCGTTCGAGCTGGTGGACCTGCCGCTGATCCGACTGATGGCGAGGACCGGCCGGCCGCTCATCATGTCGACAGGGATGGCGACCGAGGCGGAGATCGATGAGGCGGTCGACGCAGCACGTGCGGCCGGCGCAACGGACATCGCCCTGCTCAAGTGCACGAGCGCCTACCCATCACCGCCCGAATCGGTCAATCTCCGGGCGATCCCGGCGATGGCGGAGCGCTGGGGCCTCCCGGTCGGGCTCTCCGACCACACGCTCGGCGACGTGGCGGCGATCGGCGCGGTCGCCGTCGGCGCCTGCATCGTCGAGAAGCACTTCAAGATGGCCGGCGACGATACCTCCCCGGACGCGGCGTTCTCGCTCGACCAGGACGCCTTTCGCAGGATGGTCGACGCGATCCGTGAGACCGAGAAGGCCCTCGGCCGGGCGGTCATCGGACCCACCGACCAGGAGGCGGAGAGCCGTCGGTTCCGGCGCTCTCTGTTCGTGGTCGAGGACGTCGCCGAAGGGGAGGTCCTGACGGCAGAGAATGTGCGCTCGATCCGGCCTGCGGACGGGCTGCATACCCGGCACTACGAGGAGGTCCTCGGTCGCCGGGCCGCGCAGGCGATCCCACGCGGCACGCCGCTCGACTGGGATCTCCTGATGGCGCCACGCGACCAAGCGCCCGCGAGGTGAGGGAGACCCTCGCCGCGTCGGGAGACGTGCCTGGGAGGGTCGTCGACCCGATCGCGTCGCTGCGGGCCAGCCTATCGCGGTGGACCGATGGCCGAAGCGGCCGGCTCTGGGTGCCGATCCTGGCCATCGCGATCCTGGTCCTGGCCTGGCCGATCGAGACCAACCCGCCGTTCACCCTGGATCAGTCCTGGCAGATCGCCCTCCATCAAGCCGCCGATCAGGGGTTGCGTTTCGGCCAGGACATCGGGTTCACCTACGGTCCGCTGGGTTTTCTCGCCTGGCCGACGCCGTTCGTCGGGGTGACGAGCGCGCTGGCCTTCGTCTACTCGGCGTCGGTCTACCTGGCGGCCACCTGGTTCCTGCTCCGCGCCGCGCGGCGCCTATTCCCCTTCGTGGTCGCAGCCGTGGTCACGCTCCTGTTCGCGCGGGCACTCGGCTTCCTGGCGACGTCGGAGACCCTCCAATTCGTCGTCTTCGCGGCTGGCGTCGAGGCGTTGCGTCGCGAACGCGTGGCACATCCCGACTGGGTCGCATTGGTGGCCGGGGCCGTGGCCGCTGTCGCGGTCCTCGGAAAGCAGAATGTCGGTGTCTCCGTGACCGCGATGTCCATCATCGTCGTGGTCGCGCTCTCGCCCAGGCGGCTGCGCCGATCGCTGACATTCGCTGGTGCCTTCGCCGCGTCCTTCGTGGCACTGTGGACGGCGACCGGCCAGCAACTGTCAGACGTGGTGCCATACGCCCGTGGTTCGCTGGAGCTCATCTCCGGGTACTCGGATGCGATGTCAAAGACGGTCGTCGGCGCGGGGTGGATCTATCTCGCGTTCCTCGTTGCCGCGCCGATACCGATCTGGATCGCCCTGCGACGATCCGCGGACTGGGGCGGCGCCAGGCGGATCGCGCTCCTCGTGTTGCTGCTGGTCCTGCTCTTCGCGTCGTGGAAGAGCGCATTCGTCCGGGACTCCGGCGTATCAGCGTTCGTGACATTGGCGTTCGCATCGCTCGTGCTGATGCCAACGACCCTGCCGCGGAGCACGGTCGTGATGGTGATCGTGTCATTCGGACTTGTGTTCTTCGGCGTGTCCCAGGTGCCACCGTCGAGCTACGTCGGCGTGGCCAAGTCGACGATCGAATTCACACGGCAGATCCGCGACGCGCTGCTGCCCTGGCGATGGGACTCGGCAGCTGACCGCACCCGGCGCTCCCTGGCGGTCCATTTCGACGTGCCGCCCGAGATCCTCGCTGAGCTCGATGGCATGGCCGTCCACATCGATCCCTTTGCCGCGGACGTGCCCACCGCATACGGCACCCTGTCGTGGCGGCCCGAGCCGATCTTCCAGTCGTACGTGGCCTACACGTCGTACCTGGATGAGCTGAACGCCGACCTGCTCCGATCGCCCCAGCGACCCGAGCGGATCCTCCGGCAGTTCGGCGCGCTCAGCACGAACGGGCAGCGACCGATCCCGGCGACGGTCGACGGACGCTTCTATTGGTTCGAATCGCCGAGTGCCACTCTCGAACGGCTCTGCCGATATGGCGAGATCGCCGCCACGTCGACCTGGCAGGTGCTTGCACCCACTGGTCGCGCATGCGGGCCGTCCGAGCCGATCTCATCGGTGACGGCGGCCTCGGGCGCGACCGTCGAGGTTCCGCCTGCCCCGGCTCCGGACGAGTTCGTGATCGTTCGAGTCGAGGGCATCGGTGGTGGCGTCGTCGGCAGGCTTCGCTCCATCCTGTGGAAATCACCCGTGTCGCACGTCACGCTCGACGGCTACCGGTATCGGCTCGTGCCCGGGACCGCGGGCGACGGGCTGGTGCTCGCCGTTCCGGCCGGTGCACAGGGGTCATATCCCTTCAGTTTCGGTGCACCGATCAAGACGATCGCGATCGATGCCCCCGCCTCGGGCGGGAAACTGACCTACGAGTTCCTGGCGGTGCCATTTCCGTCATCGTGACGGAGACCGAGGCCCGATCGGAGCCTGTCGCGCCGGCGCACGCCGACCGTCCAGATGATGACCGCCAGGAGCGCCAGGGCGGCCAGGCCGAACCCGGCGTACGTGAAGATCGGCACGTACCTGAACACGACCTGCCTCGTCCCGGCGTCCACGCGCACGCCCCGGAATGTCGCGTCCACGGTCGAGATCGGGACGGTCGTCGCCGTCGCGTTCCGCGACCCAGCCGGGAGCCATGACGTCGGTCAGGATGAGGACGCCCGAGCGAGTCGTGGCGACGTCGACGACGACCCGGTCGGGCGTGTAGCTGGCGATCGTCGCCGATCCGGCAGGTCCTCCGGTCGCGGTACTCGCCAGCCCGTCACCCAGGACATCGGCATCGGGGCCTGCCGCGACGAACGCCGTCCCCCGCAACGTGGTCAGGTCCGCGGACGACAGACCGGCCAGGACGCCGGCCTGATCGGCTCGCACGTCGAGAGCGTCGACGATGAATGCCCGCGGCAGCACGTCCGGCACCTCGTAGACGGTCGTCTTGCCGTCATGGAACCGGGGGACGATGCCGGGGACCGTCGGGACGTCGGTGCCGAGGACGTACAGCCAGCGTGCTCCCGACAAGGCCACCAGTTCCGGGTCGACATTCGGTCCGAAGGTGACCGCCCGATTGCCCCAATCCTCGTAGTAGGTCGTCAGGGTCGGCGACGTCGCCAGCTGGGGCGCGATCAAGGCTCCGAAGAACGCGTGATACGTCAGAGGGAACAGCGACTGGTAGCCATCGACCTGGAGCATCCCGGCGGCCGCCAGCTGGTTCGGCGATCCGCCGAAGGAGAGGACCCGATCGACGTCGATGCCGGGCTGATCGCGAAGGAACGTCTTCGCCGGCGTGGTCCCCAGGGCCTCGGCCCAGGTGCCGAGCGTGCCGGGCGGAGCGGCGAACCGCTCGCCCCACGCATACGCAGCTCGCTCGCCGACCAGCCCGAGCAGGAGGACCGTGCCGAGGAGCGCCCCGGAGGTCCGTGAAGCGCCGCGTCCGGATCGGACTCCACCGACCACGACGATCGACAGGCAGCCGAGGCCCACCACCAACGCCATGACCATCAGTGCCCAGCCGAGCGCGGGTGTGGCGAGGTGGATCAGGGCATGGCGCCGTGCGATGACCTCACGGGCCGCCACCGCGAGGGCCACGACGAGCGGGATCACGCTCGCGCCGACCACCGGCCAGCGCCATCTGCCCTCGAGCCGCAGCGGACGCCCGGCGAGGACCGTCCGCGCCAGCAGGTCGACGCCGAGTGCCGTGTTCGCGACGACCACGAATGGGAACACGTGGCCGATCCGGTCCAGCTGGAAGGACTTGAGGAAGCCGAGCTGCTGCTGGACCGGCGCGATGAGGACCGCGAACAGGTCGAACAGGGGGATCGCCACCAACAGCGCGAGCAGGAACCACCCGCGCCGATCGCGCCGGACGCCGATGACGCCGAGCACGAGGAGCGGCAGCCCGATCGCGCCGGCGAAGAACGTCCCGAACTGCTCGGGCGAGGCCCCCAGGCCGCCGCTCATCGGCGCACCCAGGACGACCTGGCTGTAGCGGAGGATCGTGTCGATCACCGCCTGGATCGGGGTCGGGTCGTACAGCGCCTGCAGATCCCAGACCGCCCGGTTCGAGATCGGCAACATGACCAGCTGCGTGACCAGGACAGGGCCATAGATGCCCAGCGCGAGGATCCATGTCCCGGACCACAGGGCGATCCGGGACCTGACCGCACTACGATCAGGCGCCGCAGCCAGCAGATAGACGAGCTGAAGCCCGGCGACCAACAGGGCGACCTGCGACTGGGTGTGGTAGAGCAGCACGGCCCCACCCACGCTCGCAGCGCAGAGGGAGCGCCAGCGGCGTCGATCGGCCGCGACCATCCGATCGGCGAGCCACAGCAGGAGTGGCACCGTCGGCGCCGCGAACCCGTAGGCCGAATGCCAGAAGACGAAGGTGTAGCTGATCGCGCCGGCCAGGACCGCGACGGTGGACAGGCGCAGCGAGTCGCGAAGGAACAGGTGCATCGACAGCCCGGCCAGGGCGGCCATCGCCCAGGCGTTCAGGACATAGGCCGCGAATGGTCCGACGAGGAACGCCACGACGACGTCCAGGCCGAACGGCGTGTTCCATTGCTGGGCGAACAAGGCATTGCCCCCGGTCAGATGTGTGTTCCAGAGGGTCGGGCCATTCGCGAGCCAGTCGTCAAGCACGCCCGTGCGCGGCAACTCGAACACGTCGTGCGCGTACGCGATCGACTGTTCTCCCGCCAGCAGGTGCCCGAATGTCGGGAACGTGAGCAGCGCCAGAAGGCCGTACAGCAGGCCGGGCCGGAAACCGTCTCGAAATGACTCGAGGCGGGCCACGTCAGTCGAGACGGTAGGCGTGCATCACCTTGTCGAGGGCAGCGACGACGTCATCCACATCGGCCGTCGTCATGCCGGCGTGAAGCGGGAGCGTGAGCAGCCGCTCGTACGCGCCGTCGGCGACGGGGAAGGTCAGTCCGGGATATCGGTCGCGATAGAACGGATGCTGGTGGACGGGGATGTAGTGGACGTTGACGCCGATCCCCTCGGCGCGAAGGGCGCGATACACGCCGCCACGGTCGACGGCGAGCCGGTCGAGACGGAGCTGGACGAAGTAGAAATGCCAGGCGGGGTCGGTGCTCGAGTCCACCGCCGGCGTCTCGAGGTCCGGATGACCCTCGAGACTCGACCGGTATCGTGCCGCGAGGTCACGACGGCGTGCGAGGAATCCGTCGAGCCGGGCAATCTGCGAGCTGCCGAGCGCGGCCGCGATATCGGTCAGCCGGTAGTTGTAGCCGAGCTCGACCATGGCGTACGTCCAGTCGGTCCGCGCGGCGAGCTCGGTCGCGATGCCGTGATTCCGGAAACGTCGCAGGCGCGCAGCATGCCCGTCGTCATCGGTCAGGACGGCGCCGCCCTCACCGGTCGTGATGATCTTGGCCGGGTGGAAACTGAGGACCGTCATGTCGGCCAGGGTCCCGACCGCTCGGCTGCCACGGGTCGCGCCCAATGAGTGCGACGCGTCGGCGATGATCGTCTGGCGGCCACCGTGAGCACCATCCGCGACGAGGCGCAGCGCGTCGTAGTCGGCTGGCTGACCCGCGTAGTCGACCGCCAGGATCGCGCGAGTCCGGTCGGTGAGGGCCGCCGCGACCCTGTCCGGGTCGATGAGCAGGCTGCCTGCCTCGATATCGGCGAAGCGGACCTCCGCGCCGGCGTAGAGCACCGCGTTCGCCGTCGCCGCGAATGTCAATGGTGTCGTGATCGCTTCGTCGCCCGGCCCGAGACCGGCCGCCACCGTCGCTCCGTGGAGGGCGGCGGTCCCGGACGAGAATGCGATCGCGTGCCGTGCGCCGGTGCTCGCCACCATGGCGGCCTCGAAGTCGGGGACCCGTGGACCCGTCGTCAGCCAGTCCGAGCGGAGGGCGTCGGACACGGCGGCGACGTCGTCATCGGAGATCTGCTGCCGCGCATACGGAAGGAATGTGGTGCGAACAGGGGTGCCGCCCTCGATCGCAAGCGAGGCTCGCCTTCCGACCGTCACGGTGCTCCTCAGGCCACCGGCAGGCCGAGGGCGAGCCTCTCGGCCATCCAGTCGCGCGTCAGGGCGAGACCCTCGGCCAACCGGCGTGCGCGGCACCCAGCCGAGGATCTCTCGCGCCTGTCGAGCGTCGCATCGGAGGACGGCGATCTCGCTCTGCGGGTGGATGTGCTCGACATGGGTGATCCGCGCCGGATCCGCCTCGATCGCCGAGGCGAGCTCGTTGACGGAGATGTCGGCGCCGGTCCCGGCGTTGAGGATCCGGCCCGTGACTGCGTCAGACAGCAGTGCATCGGTGACGAACCTCGCGCAATCCGTGACGTACAGGAGGTCGCGCGTCTGGGTCCCCTCGCCGTAGATGCGCAAGGTCTCCCCGAGGAGCGAGCGCCTGGTGAAGATCGCGACCACGCCGCCTTCGCCGACCGACCGCTGGAACGGACCGTAGGTGTTGAACGGACGGATCACGGTCGTGGGCAGGCCGTAGGCGTGATGGTAGGAGAGCGTCAGCGCCTCCCCCGCCAGCTTCGACGCGGCATACGGTGACGCCGGTTTCGTCGGATGGAGCTCGTCGATCCCCGATCTCGATGTCGAGCGGTCATAGACCATGCAGGTGCTCATGAACAGGAACCGGGCACCGGCGGATCGCGCGGACTCGAGCAGGTTGAACGTGCCGACGACATCGTTCTCGAATGTCGTCGCCGGGTCGTCGATGGAGTCCTGGACGGAGATGGACGCCGCCAGGTGGGCGATCGCATCGACGTCGCGGACCCACCGCCGGCATGCGTCGGGGTCGCGGATGTCGCCGACATCGAGTGGTCGCATGTTCGGGTGGCCCGCGAACTCCGCGAGATTCAGCGGATCGCCGGCCACGAGATTGTCGACCGGCAGGACGTGATGGCCGCGTTCGAGGAGGTCGGCGACGACCCATCGACCGATGAACCCGGCCGCACCGGTGACGAGGACCCTCATGCGCTCGGGAGAATGTCGCTGGCGGCCCGGTCGAGGGCCTGCGCCACCATCCGGTCGACTGCATCGGGTGGCATCGGCGGCACGGCGTCCGACCGATAGGCGCTGACCGGTGCCGGGGGAACATCGCGATACGCGTCGGCGATCTCAGGGTGCAGCCCGATCGAGGGCAGGACCGCGTACATCTCACCGATGTCATATGCCCGCCGCGATTCGTCCTCGGTCATCAGCTCTTCGTAGGCCTTCTCACCTGCCCGGGGCGCCATCAACGTGGTCGCGATGGCCGCCGGGTCCAGGCCCGCATCGCCGGCGGCGTGGGCGATCGTCGCAGACACGAGGTCAGCCAGCCGAGCGACCGGCATCTTGAACACGAAGACCTCTCCACCTCGCGCGACCTTGGCCGCATGGATCGCGAGCTCGACAGCCCGGTCGGTGGTCATCACGAAGCGCGTCATCGATGGGTCGGTCACCGTGACCGGCCCACCAGCCGCGACCTGCCTGGCGAAGAGCTCGATGGCCGAGCCGCGGGATCCGAGGACATTGCCGAACCGCACGCTCGCGAAGGTCGTCCGATGCGGCCCCCGGTAATTCGTCGCGGCACTGACCAGCTTCTCGGCAAGCAGCTTCGTGGCGCCCATGACGGAGGTCGGATTAGCGGCCTTGTCCGACGAGGTCAGGATCATCGTCTCGACATCGGCGGCCAGGCAGGCATCGATGACGTTCTGCGTGCCGACGACGTTGGTCTGGGTGGCCTCGAACGGGTTGTACTCGCCGGACTCCACGTGCTTGAGAGCCGCACAGTGGAACACGACGTCGATCCCTTCGAGGGCGCGGGTCAGACGGTCGCGATCGCGGATGTCGCCGATGAGGAACCGGAGTTCGGCGCGCCCGGGGTAACGCTGACGCTGATAGAACTGGTTCGTCTCGTCGCGACCGAAGACCCTGACGACGGCTGGCGCCTGTTCCAGCAATCGCTCGACGAGGCGGGCGCCGATCGTGCCGGAACCGCCGGTCACGAGCACCCGGCGGCCGGCAAGGGTCTCGTGGGCTACGATGATGGTGCCTCCTGTTGTTGTCGTGGCGACCCAGAGAGACGAGGCGCCCGGGGGTCCCGTGTAGGTTACAGCCGCCGGAACGGCCGATGCGATGAGGCCAAGGCGACTCGGAGCGTCTTCATCGTCGCGACGGCGGACAGGACCGATGAAGCGGCCACGGGGCCGACCGGCGGACGCACCCGTGCGAAGACGAACGCCGGCTGGACCAGACGACGCCAGGCGATCCGGCGCGCCATCCGGGGATCGACGCGGACGGCCCAACGGACCATCGCCCAGTAGCTTCCCCGGGCCGACCTGGGGAGGCTCGCCCAGTGGACGGCGGGCGGCCGCAGGAGGTGCGTCGGCAGCGCCACCGAGCTCGCCAGGATCGAGCGTGGGACGGCGTCGAGGAAGTCGATCAGGGCATCGAACAACTGGCCTGTCGCCGGATCGCGCCGTTCGGCCGCGTCGCGGATGGGCGTGCTGAGATCGGACACCAGCAGCCGGTCGAAGTACGCGCGCTTGATCGCCTCGCGGGTGGGTTCGTCGTCGATCTGGGCGTCGACCTCTTCGGATACCGCCAGGAAGGCGGTCCGGGCGATGGCGGCCATCGCCACGGCGCCGGCCGCGGACCCGCGCGCCCGGGTGGTGATCGTCTCGACGGATGCGCCGCGAGCTGGGCGCGACCACTCGAAGACGGTGTCCGCCACGACCTCGATGTTCGGGCCGGCGCGGAGAAGAGCCCGGATCGTCCACGCCTGGTCGCCCATGACCCGGCCCTCGAACCGCAACCCGTCGAGCAGTGAGCGGTGGAATGCCTTGCCGGTCGCCGAGGCGTAGTTGAGGAGCCCGGGATTGGTCGCGATCGACTTGCGGCCCGGCTCGCGGATATCGGGGATGTCATAGCGCGACGACAGCCAGGTCCGCTCCCCGTCGCTCCAGATCCGCTGGCCGATGACCGCTCGCACGGTCGGATCCCTGGTCGGCGCCATCAGGGCCGTGAGCCAGCCCGGCAGCATCACGTCATCGGCGTCGTGGAAGGCGACCCAGTCCGCGCGCGTGGCCGCAAGACCGTGATTGCGCGCGGCCGACACGCCGACGTTCGTCGGGAGCCGGATCAGGACGAGGCGCGGGTCGCGATCGGCGACGGCCTGCACGATGTCCGCGGTCCCGTCGGTCGACCCGTCGTCGATGACGACGCACTCGAACGGGAGCGCGTGCTCGTCGAGAACGGATGCGAGAGCGCGTTCGATCGTGGCAGCCGCGTTCCAGCACGGGATGAGCATGCTGAGTCGCGGGGCGTCCGACTCGATCGTCGGCGCGGCGTCGAACGATCGGTCAGCCATCAGTGCGCGATGGTAGCCCAGCCGTGTTTAACGCCGCGTTGCCCGCGTCGCACGACGATCGCCACGCGGGTGGCGCCGTCGGTCAGCGCATCGAGTCGTCGAGGGCCTTCTCGATCTCGTCGTCGAGCGATGTCTGCTTGACCCGCCCATGGAACTGTCCGAGCGCGCCCACAAGCAATCCGGTGTCGGTCTGGGGCTTGAGCTGGAGGAAGAGTGCGGATCCGCCGGGCGGCAGGTCGCCGCCGACCTCCTTGACGAAGTTCCCGTCGATCCCGCCCTTCCAGGCGCGCCCGACGAGCCCACCGACAGCCGCCCCCGCGGCGATGCCGACCGGCGGGAAGACCGCCAGCACCAGCCCGCCAAGGACCGCCCCGACGACCGCGCCCGTCTCGGTCCCGCTCGACATCTCGTTGTGGATGGTCACCGTGCCGGCCGCGTCCTTGCGGACGACCGCGGTGTCCTCGAGCCCGACCTTGTCCGCGTGCTCGAGTCCGCGGATCGAGCGGAGCGCCGCATCCGCGTCATCGGCCCCGTCGAACGTGACCGCCAGGAAATCCGACATGATCGCCCTCCTCTCCGCCGTCGTGTCTGTCATCGCCCATACGATACGCGGCCGGGCCGAACCGGTTCCGGCGCCGGCCACTCGCGGGCGGTCAGTGGCGGAAGTGGCGCGTGCCGGTCATGACCATCGTGGCGCCGGCGGCATCGACGGCCGCGATCGCGTCGGCGTCGTGCACCGAGCCGCCGGGCTGTGCGAACGCGGTGACGCCGGCGGCCAGGCAGACCTCGACCGCGTCAGGGAACGGGAAGAACGCGTCCGAGCCACAGGAGGCGCCCGTCGTCGCGCCGGCGCCGAGCATCGCGTGCGCCTTGGCGACCGCCTGGCGGGCCGCGTCGACACGCGAGGTCTGGCCGCTGCCCAAGCCGACCAGCCGGCGATCGCGGACGAGGACGATCGCGTTCGAGGTCACGCCGCGGACGAGCCGCCAGGCGAGGTCGAGGTCGAGCCGTTCCGCGTCGTTCGGCGGGCGGTGGCTCGCACAGACCCACGTCGCCGGGTCGTCTGCGGCGACGTCGGGGGCCGTCACGAGGACCGCGCCGCCGGCTGTCCGGATCGAGCCGGTCGCGTCTGGGGCCGCCGCCGGCGGGGCGTCGTCCGCGAGCGCCTCGTCGAGCACGACCCGCAGGTTCGGCTTGGTGGCGAGGACCTCGAGCGCGTCAGGATCGAACGCCGGCGCGACGACGACCTCGAGGAAGATCGAGACGAGCCGGCTGGGCGACGGGGCCATCCACCGGCCGGGTCAGTGCCACGACCCCGCCGAAGGCGCTGACGGGGTCGGCCGCGAGCGCCGCATCCCACGCATCGAGCGAGCGTCGTCCGTTCGGCGGCGCCGCACGGATTCGTGTGCTTGACGATGACGACGCCCGGCCCGCGCAGGGCCCGCCCGAGCGCCGAGGCTGCGGCAGCGTCGAGGACGTTGTTGTACGACAGCGCCTTGCCCTGGAGCGGCGGCGCGCGACGCGAACGGACCATCCACCAATGTCGCCCCGGGCCGGCGATAGCGGGCTGCCGGCTGGTGCGGGTTCTCCCCGTAGCGCAGCGTCTCGACCTTCTCGAGCCCGATCGTCAGCGACGCCGGATACGGGTCCGTCGCGGCGCCGTCGAGGAGGCCGGCCGCGACCATCCGGGCAGGCAGCTCCGAGGCGATCCGGGCGTCGTACGCGGCGGTGTGGCGGAACGCCTCGATCGCCAGCGTGCGCGCGGCGCCGCTCGTCGAGGCCGCCCTCGCTGTCGAGCGCGGCGAGGACCGTCGTCGTACCGCGCCGGCGACGTCACGATCGCGACGTTCGCGTGGTTCTTGGCGGCCGCGCGGACCATCGACGGCCCGCCGATGTCGATCTCCTCGACCAGCTCGTCGAACGTGATCCCCGGTCGCTCCAGCGCCTCCGCGAACGGGTACAGGTTGCCGACGACGAGCTCGAACGGCGCGATCGCCGCGGCGATCAGCTGGCGCCGGTGGTCGGCCCGACGGCGGTCGGCGAGGAGCCCGGCGTGGATCCGCGGATGGAGCGTCTTGACCCGCCCGTCGAGCATCTCCGGGAAGCCGGTCACGGCGGCGACGTCGGTGACCGGCAAGCCGGCGTCGCGCAGGGCCCGCGCGGTGCGCCCCGGTCGAGACGAGCTCGAAGCCGTGGGCGACGAGGCCGCGACCGAGCTCGACGAGGCCGGTCTTGTCGTAGACGGACAGCAGCGCGCGGCGAGGGACGGGGACGCGCGCGTCCGCGCGGTCAGGTCCAGCGTCACGTGGCGCCCGTCGACGGCGAGCGCCTCGGCGAGCAGCGAGGGCGACCGCCCGCGGCAGGAGCCGGTGCTCGACCGCCCGGATCCGGTCGTGGAGCGTCGCCTCGTCGTCGCCGGGCAGGACCGCGCACGGGCTCCTGGGCGACGATCGGGCCGCCGTCGAGGGTCTCGTCGACGAGATGGACCGTGCAGCCGGTCACGGGCACGCCGTGGGCGAGCGCGTCGCCGACCGCGTGCGCGCCCGGGAACGCCGGCAGGAGCGACGGGTGGGTGTTGAGGATCCGACCGGCGAACGCGCCGAGCACCGCCGGCCCGACGATGCGCATGTAGCCGGCGAGGACGACGACGTCGGCGCCGACGGCGCTCGAGCGTGGCGGCCAGCGTCGCGTCGTCACCGCCCGGGACCAGGGCCGTCTCGATCCCCTGCTCCGCCGCCCAGTCGAGCGCCGGGCAGGCCCGGTCGGCGAAGACGAGCGCGATGTCGCCGCCGAGCTCGCCCCGATCGGCCGCGGCGACCAGCGCGCGCAGGTTCGAGCCGCCGCCCGAGACGCCGACCGCGACCCGCCCGGCCACGTCCGGCGGCCCGACGCGCGGTCACGCCAGACCCTCGAGGGTCGCCTCGAGCGTAGCGCCGGCCATCGACCGTCGCCGAGTCCACGACCTCGCCGACGACCGCGACGGGATCCCGAACCCTTCGATGGCGGCCGTCGCCGCGGGCACGGCCGCTCGCGGCAGGACGACGACCATCCCGAGCCCGCCGTTGAACGTCGCCCGGAGCTCCTCGTCGTCGAGGCCGCCGAGCGCCCCGAACAGCGCGCATGACCGACGGCATCGGCCAGCGACCCGGGTCGACGCGGGCCGCCGAGGCCGTCGGGCAGCGCCCGCGGGACGTTGCCCGGGCAGGCCGCCGCCGGTGATGTGGGCCAGGCCGTGGACGTCCGCGCCGGCGGCCCGGAGGCGGCCCGGGCGGCGAGGACCGCCCGCGCGTAGATCCGGGTCGGGGTCAGCAGCACGTCGCCGAGGGTCGCCAGCGCCTCGTTCGGGCTCGGCCGCGATGGCCGCGTCGCGCCCGGCGTCGCCGAGCGTCCGCCGCAGCTGCACCTGGTACGGCCGATCAGATCGAGGTCCCACTGCGCGACGAGCGCGCGGACGAGCGAGAAGCCGTTCGCGTGCAGCCCGGACGCCGCCAGGCCGAGGATCGCGTCGCCGGCGCGGACCGCGGAGCCGTCGATGACGTCGTCGCGCTCGACGACGCCGAGGCAGCAGCCCGCCAGGTCGAACGCGTCGTCGTCCATCAGCCCCGGATGCTCGGCCGTCTCGCCGCCGACGAGCGCGCAGCCGGCCTCGCGACAGCCGGCGGCGACCGATCCGACCAGCTCGGCGACCCCTTCGGGCACGACGCTGCCCGACGGCGACGTAGTCGAGGAAGGCCAGCGGCTCGGCGCCGCAGCAGACGACGTCGTCGGCGCACATCGCGACGAGGTCGATGCCGATCGTGTCGTAGCGGTCCAGCGCCGGGGCGATCGCCGTCTTCGTCCCGACCCCGTCGGTCGAGGAGACGAGCAGCGGCTCGCGATAGCCCGCCGGGATCGACGATCGCGCCGCCGAACCCGCCGAGCCCGCCGACGACCTCGGGCCGGCGGGTCGACTCGACGTGGTCCCGCATCAGGTCGACGGCCCGCTCGCCGGCCGCGACGTCGACGCCGGACGTCAGGTAGGCGGTGCGGTCGGAGACGCCCTTCGCCCCGGCCATCAGCGGGTCACCGCCTCCTCGAGCATGAACTTGCGGCTCGCGGCGTCGTACGGCACGGGCTCCGGGTAGTGGCCGTCGAAGCAGGCGAAGCAGAACCGCTCGTACGGCAGGTCGAGGGCGGCGAGCACGCCGCGGATCGACAGGTAGCCGAGCGAATCGGCGCCGATGAACTCGCGGATCTCGGGTTCCGTGTGGGTCGCCGCGATCAGCTCGGTCTCGATCTGCGTGTCGATGCCGTAGAAGCACGGGTGGTAGATCGGCGGCGCGCTGATGCGGACGTGGACCTCGGTCGCGCCGGCCTTGCGCAGCAGCGCGACGATCTGCTTCGTCGTGGTCCCGCGCACGATCGAGTCGTCGACGACCACCAGCCGCTTGCCGTTGACCACCTCGCGCAGCGGGTTGAGCTTGATGGTCACGCCCCGGTGGCGCAGCGCCGCCGACGGCTGGATGAACGTCCGGCCGGTGTAGCGATTGCGGTACATCCCCTCGCGGTACGGCAGCCCGGACGCCTCGGCGTAGCCGGCCGCGGCCGGGGCGCCGGTGTCCGGGACCGGCATCACGAGGTCGGCGTCGGCCGGATGCTCGAGGGCGAGCTGGATGCCCATCCGGCGTCGCGCCTCGTACAGGTTGCGGCCCTCCATGTACGAGTCGGGGCGGGCGAAGTAGATCAGCTCGAAGACGCACAGGGCGGGCGTCGCCGGCGCGAAGCGGACCGACCGCGGCGCCTGGCCGCGCTCGAGGATGACCATCTCGCCGGGCTCGACGTCGCGGACGTACTCGGCGCCGACGATGTCGAGCGCGGCCGTCTCGGACGACAGGCACCAGCCGGCGTCCGCGTCGTCGCCTGCCACAGCCCGTCGTCATCGCCGTTCGCGCTGGCCCGCGGCAGCCGGCCGAGGACGAGCGGCCGGAAGCCGAACGGGTCGCGGACCCCGATGACCCGACGTTCGTCGAGGATGACCAGGCTGTAGGCGCCGCGGACGCGCGGCAGGACGCGCATGAGCGCCTCGACCGTGTCGGCCGCCGGCTCGTCGGCCAGGAGCGCGGTCAGGAGCTCCGTGTCCGTCGACGCCGGCAGCCGGGCGCGGCCGCCCGTGAGCTGGTCGAGCAGCTCGCGCGTGTTGACGAGGTTGCCGTTGTGGCCGATCGCGAGAGCGCGCCGCGGCCCGAGCCGATAGGTCGGCTGGGCGTTCTCCCAGATCGTCGAGCCGGTCGTCGAGTAGCGGCAATGGGCGATGGCCAGCTGGCCGCGCAGGCTCGGCAGCCGCCGCTCGTCGAGGACCGAGCTGATCATGCCGAGGTCCTTGTAGAGCATCAGCTGCTCGCCGTCGCTGACCGCCAGACCGGCCGATTCCTGGCCGCGGTGCTGGAGCGCGAACAGCCCGAGCGCGGCGATCGAGGCGGCCTCGTTGGGCTCGCCACCTGGCAGCACGACCCCGAACACGCCGCACATCAGGAGTGGCCCTCCCAGCCGAGAGCGCGGGCGAGGCCGTGGTCCCAGGCATGGCGGAGGTCGCGCAGCGGGACCTCGAGCGCATCGGCCACGCCGCCGCCGCGGTCTTCGACGTTGCCGGTCGCGCCGGCCATCGACAGCTCGACCACGAGGCGGTCGCCGCCGACCGTGCCGACGGTCGCGACCGGCAGGCCGTGCTGGCGTGCCAGCAGCTCGAGCGCGGCGGCATAGCGTGGGCGGCACGACAGGACCAGCCGCGACGGGCTCTCGCCGAACAGGTCGACCGCCGGCGAGTGTTCGACCGCGATGCGGACCGTCGCACCGAGGCCGCCCCACATCGCGCACTCGGCGAGCGCGACGGCGAGGCCGCCGCCCGACACGTCCTGCGCCGACGCGACCAGGCCGCGGGCGATCGCCTCGCGGACGAACGCCTGGAGTCGCCGCCTCGCGACCGAGATCGAGGGCCGGCGGGTCGTCCTCGCTCGCGCCACCCGCCAGCGCCGTGTAGGCGGACCCGACCAGGCCCGGGACCACCTCGCCGACGAGCACGACGGCGTCGTGGACGCGGTCGAACGCAGGGCCGACGAGGGTGTCGACGTCGTCGAGCAGTCCGACCACGCCGATCTCCGCGGTCGGGGCGATGGCCCCGGCCGGCGACTCGTTGTAGAGCGACACGTTGCCGCCGGTCACCGGGAGCCCCAGCGCGCGGCACGCGTCGCCGACCCCGCGCACGGCCTCCGACAGCTGCCAGAACGCCGTCGGTCGGGTCGGGTCGCCGTAGTTGAGGCAGTTCGTCACGCCCAGCGGCCGGGCGCCGGTGATCGACACGTTGCGGGTCGCCTCGGCGACCGACCACGCCGCGCCGAGCCAGGGATCGACCGCGCCGATCGCCTGGTTGCCATCCGTCGTCGCGACCAGGGCCTTGCTCGTGCCCCGCACGCGCAGGACGGCGGCGCCGCGACCCGGGCCGGCGACCGTGTCCGCGCCGACCGTCGAGTCGTACTGCTCGAAGACGGCGTGACGCGAGGCGAGGTTGGCCGACCCGAGGAGCGCCACGAGGACCGCGCCCGGATCCATCCCGCGCTCGGGAAGCCGGTCGCTGACCGCCGCCGGCGCACCCGGCGCCGGGGCGCCGCGGCTGTGGGTCGGGGCGGCGGCGACGCGCTGGTGGACGATCGCGTCGCTGGTCAGCGCGCGGGCCGGGATCCGGGCCAGGACCCGGGCGCCCCGCGCCAGGCGGCCGTCCGGCTCGAGGCCACCGGTCACGACCGTGATGTCGCCGTCGGCGGTGACCCGGCCGATGATCGCCACCGGAAGGCCCCAGCGCTCGCACACGTCACGGACCGCATCCCATTTGTCGGGCAGGACGGCGGCACACATCCGCTCCTGCGACTCGGAGATCATCACCTCGAACGGCTCGAGACCCGGTTCGCGGCGCGGGATGGCGTCGAGGTCGACCGCGATCCCGGTCCCGGCCCGGTCGGCCGTCTCGGACGTGGCGCAGGTGATGCCGCCGGCGCCGAGGTCCTGGAGGCCCTCGACCAGGTCGCGCTCGATGAGCTCGAGGCTCGCCTCGATGAGCAGCTTCTCGGCGAACGGGTCGCCGACCTGGACCGACGGGCGCTTGGACTGCACCTGCGCCTGCGGATCACCCACCGAGGTCCGAGGCGACGCTCCGCGAGCCATCGCCCGAGGTCTCGTCGTCCGTGAAGGTCGCGCTGGCGAGGACGGACGCCCCGCCGATCCCGTCGCGGCCGGTCGCCGACCCGAACAGCACCACGAGGTTGCCGGGCCCGGGCGCCGCCGCCAGCGTCAGCAGCCGTTCCTCGAGCAGACCGATGGCCATCACGTTGACCAGCGGGTTGCCGCCGTAGCTCGGATCGAACACGAGCTCGCCGCCGACCGTCGGGACACCGACGCAGTTGCCGTAGCCGCCGACGCCCCGGACGACGCCGTCGACGAGGATGTCGCGTCCGGGCGGAGCCCGGCTCCCCGAAGCGGAGCGCGTCGAGCACCGCGATCGGGCGGGCGCCCATCGTGAAGATGTCGCGCAGGATGCCGCCGACACCGGTCGCCGCGCCCTGGTACGGCTCGACGGCCGACGGGTGGTTGTGCGACTCGATCTTGAACGCGACGGCCAGGCCGTCGCCGATCGAGATGACCCCGGCGTTCTCGCCGGGTCCGGCGACGACCCCCTCGCCGGCGGTCGGGAGCGTCCGGAGCAGCGGCTTCGAGCTCTTGTACGAGCAGTGCTCGCTCCACATCACGCTGAACATCGCGAGCTCGAGGTCGTTCGGATCGCGACCGCCGAGCCGCTCGCGGATGGCGTCGAGCTCGTCGTCGGTGACGCCCAGCCGGCGATGGAGCGGCTCGACCGGTCGCTCGGCCACGGTCATCGGGACCCCGCCGCGACGGCCGGCTCGTTGATGGCGCGCGCCGCGCTCAGGACCAGCGACCGGACGATCCCGAAGCCGTCGTCGGAGCCGAGGACCGTCTCGGACGCCCGTTCCGGGTGCGGCATCAGGCCGGCCACGTTGCCGGCCGCGTTGCTGCACCCCGGCGATGGCCCGCAGCGATCCGTTCGGGTTGGCCGGGTCGCCGGGGCGTCGCCTCGGTCCCGGCTGTGTCGACGTAGCGGAACAGCACCTGACCGTCGCGTTCGAGCGCATCGAGCGTGGCGTCGTCCGCGTAGTACAGCCCCTCCCCGTGGGCGACGGGCATCCGCAGCGGCCGGCGCGCGTCGAGCGCGTGCGTGAACGGCGTGTCGAGTCGCTCGGCCGCGATCCGGACGTCGTGGCCGGCGAACCGCAACGTGTCGTTCCGCAGCAGCGCCCCGGGCACGAGCCCGGCCTCGGCGAGGACCTGGAAGCCGTTGCAGATGCCGAGCACCAGGCCGCCCTCGGCGGCGAACGCCGCCACCGACCGCATCACCGGGCTGAACCGGGCGATCACGCCGGCCCGGATGTAGTCGCCGTAGGCGAACCCGCCGGGCAGCACGACCGCCGCGACGCCCTCGAGCGATGCCTGCTCGTGCCACAGGACGACCGGCTCCGCGCCGGCCAGCTCGAGCGCGTGGACCGTGTCGCGGTCGCAGTTGCTGCCCGGGAAGACGACGACGCCGATGCGGACCGGCACGCTCAGCCCTCCCCTGCCCCGGCCGCGACGGCGGACGATGCCGCGCCGAGCGGCTCGATCGCGAACACCTCGATGAGCGGGTTCGACAGCAGCTCGGTGGCGAGCCGTTCGACCATCGGCCGGGCGCTCCGCCTCATCCCCGGCCTCGACCGTCAGCTCGACCCGCCGCCCGACGCGGACGTCGTGGATCCCGTCGATCCCGAGGTGGCCGAGCGCTGCCCTCGACCGCGCGGCCCGGCCGGATCGAGGATCCCGGGCTTTGGCGTGACGTTGACCGCGAACCGGAAGCTGCTCATGGGGCGATGACGTCCTCCTCGAGGTAGCGCGCGAAGCTCGCGCCGGTGATCCGCTCGTACGCCTCGACGTAGCGCGCCCGCGTGCCGTCGACGACGTCGGCCGGCAGCTCCGGCCCCGGCGCGGTCTTGTCCCACGGCTGGGTCTCGAGCCAGTCGCGCACGAACTGCTTGTCGAAGCTGGCCTGAGCCCGGCCGGCCTCGTAGGTCGAGGCGTCCCAGAAGCGCGACGAGTCGGGCGTCAGCGCCTCGTCGATGAGCAGGAGCTGCTCCGGTCGTGCGGTCGATCCCGAACTCGAACTTCGTGTCGGCCAGCAGGATCCCGGCCGCTGCGGTCCTGGCCGCCGCGAACTCGTACAGCGCGATCGCGTGCGCCCGCACCCGAGCGGCGAGCTCGCGCGCCGACGAGGCGGGCCATCGTCTCGAAGTCGATGTTCTCGTCGTGCTCGCCCTGCTCGGCCTTGGTCGCCGGCGTGAAGATCGGCTCGGGCAGGCGGTCGCTCTCGCGGAGACCGGACGGGAGCGCGATGCCGCAGACCGTGCCGCTCGCCCGGTACTCCTTCCAGCCGGAGCCGGCGAGGTAGCCGCGGACGACCGCCTCGATGGGCACGACGTCGGTCGGCCGGCAGACCATGACCCGGCCGCGGAGCTCGTCATCGAACGACGCGTCCGTCGCGAGGAGGTGGTTCGGGACGATCGCCGCCCGTCACGCCGAACCAGTACCGCGACAGCCCGGTCAGGACCTTGCCCTTGTCCGGGATCGCCGTCGGCAGGACGACGTCGAAGGCCGAGATCCGGTCCGAGGCCACGAGCGCGAGCCGTCCGTCCGGGAGCGCGTACAGGTCGCGCACCTTGCCCGAGCGCAGGAAGGATTCAGCGGCCAGCACCATCGTGGACCTCCGTCTGTGTGGGTGGCGGTTGGATCGCGACCCGGTCGAGCCGGTCGAGCCGCGCGATGACGTCGGGCACGTGCTGCAGGAACAGCGCGTCGTCGAAGCACGCGTCGAGACGGGACAGCGACAATCGCTGGGCGACGACCGGGTCCACCGCGAGCAGGTCGCGCAGCGAGGCGCCCTCGTCGGCGGCGCGCAGCGACGCGCGCTGGACGATCGCGTAGGCATCCTCGCGGCTCATCGAGGCGTCGTCGACGAGCGCGAGCAGGACGCGCGACGACGCGTGGAGCCCGAGGCCGCGGGCGATGTTCTCGCGCATCCGCTCGGAGCGGACGAGGAGGCCCTCGACCAGGCCGGTCATCCGGACGAGCATGTAATCGAGCAGGATCGTGGCATCGGGCAGGATCACCCGCTCCGCGCTCGAGTGGCTGATGTCGCGCTCGTGCCAGAGCGGCTGGTCCTCGAGCGCGGTGTGGGCGTAGCCGCGGAGGAGGCGGGCCAGCCCGGCGATCCGCTCGGACAGGATCGGGTTCCGCTTGTGGGGCATCGCCGACGAGCCCTTCTGGCCGGCCTTGAACGGCTCCTGGACCTCGCCGATCTCCGTGTGCTGGAGGTTCCGGATCTCGGTCGCGAAGCGCTCCAGCGAGCCGCCGACGATGGCGATGGCGGTCAGCAGGGCGGCGTGTCGGTCGCGCTGGACGATCTGGGTGCTGACCGGGTCGACATGGAGGCCGAGCGCGCCCAGGACCTCGGCCTCGATGTCCGGCTCGAGATGGCTGTAGGTCCCGACCGGCCCCGAGATCTTGCCGGTCCCGATCTCGTCGACGGCCGCGGCCAGGCGCACCCGCCCGCGCTCGACCTCGAACGCCCAGCCGGCGAGCTTGAGCCCGAACGTCGTCGGCTCGGCGTGGACCGAGTGGGTGCGGCCCATCATCACCGTCGTCGCCTCGGCGCGCGCCCGGGTCACGAGAACGGCCAGCAGCCGGTCGACGTCGAGCAGCAGGCGCTCCCCCGCCGCCCGGAGCTGGAGCGCGAGGCCGGTGTCGACGACGTCGCTGCTGGTCAGGCCGAGGTGCAGGTAGCGGCCGTCCGGCCCGACGGTCTCGGCGACCTGGCTGACGAAGGCGATGATGTCGTGGTCGGTCGTGCGCTCGATCTCGGCGATCCGGTCGACGTCCACGCGCGACTTCGTCTCGAGCGCGGTCAGCGCCTCGGGCGGGATCTGCCCGCGGGCCGCCTGAGCCCGGGCGACCGCGAGCTCGACGCGGAGCATGGCCTCGAATCGAGCGGCGTCCGACCAGATCGCGCCCATCTCGGGGAGCGTGTAGCGCGGGATCACCGGATCCCCGCCGTCGCTTCGGCCACGTCGGCCCCGATGTCGGTCCGATGCTGAAGGCCCGGGGCATGGATCAGGTCCACGGCCGCGGCAGCCGCGAAGCGGGCGGCGGCGATATCCGGGCCGCGACCGACGACGGTCAGGACCCGGCCGCCGGCGGTCCGGACCGTGCCATCCGGGTCGCGCGTCGTCCCGGCGTGGAAGACGAGGGCGCCGGTCGCGGCCGCCTCGGCAAGGCCCGCGATGGGGTCGCCCGCGCGTGGCGCGTCCGGGTAGCCGGCTGCGGCCAGGACGATCGCGACCGCGGCCCCTGGCAGGGTCGGCAGGAGCGCCGCGCCGTCTCCGGCCGCGCCGCGAAGCGCCGGCCCCAGGTCGCCGCGCGCACACGCCAGCAGGATCGGTCCGAGCGCGACCGCGAGACGCGGCAGGATCGCCTGCGTCTCGGGATCGCCGAAGCGCGCGTTGCACTCGAGCAGGACCGGACCGTCATCGGTCAGCATCAGCCCCGCGAAGAGGGCGCCGACGGAACGGGATGCCGCGACGGGCCAGCTCGGCGAGGATCGGTCGGTGGAAGGCGGCGAGCAGCTCCTCGGCGCCGGCATCCGGGAGGTCGGGCAGCGGGCTGGAGGCGCCCATCCCGCCGGTGTTCGGACCGACGTCACCATCGAGCAGCCGCTTGTGGTCGCGCGCGAGCGGGAGTGCCACCGCGTCCCGGCCGTCGCACAACGCGATGACGCTCGCCTCCCGGCCGTGCAGGCGCTCCTCGACGACGACCCAGGCACCGCTTTCCGCCGATCGCTCCAGACCGGCGGTCGTCGCCAATCGCTCGATGGCGCGTTCGGCCTCCGCCGGCGTATCGCAGACGACCACGCCCTTGCCTGCCGCCAGGCCGTCCGCCTTGATCACGACGCCGCGCCCGCCGCCGGCCAGCTCGGTCGCGAAGGCGATCGCCGCGGACGCGTCATCGAAGGCGGCACGCGCGCGCCATCCGGACGCCGGCCGCACGCGCGACGTCGTGACAGAACGCCTTGCTCGACTCGATCCGGGCGGCCGCCTGCGACGGCCCGAAGACGGCGAAGCCTGCATCGCGAAGCGCGTCGGCGACGCCGGCCGCCAGCGGCGCCTCCGGCCCGATGACGACCAGCTCGGCGGCCTCGCGCCGGGCGACCGCGACGACCGCCGCCGGGTCGAGCGGGTCGACGCCGGGCGCCCGGCGGACGCGCGGCTCGGCCGCGATGGCGGCACTCCCCGGCGCGACGATGACCTCGTTGACGCCCGGCTCGGCCGGCCAGCTTCCAGGCGAGCGCATGCTCGCGGGCGCCGCCCCCGACGACGAGGATCCGGGTCGGCATGACGAGGCTCACGCGGACAATCCCGGGCGATTGCGCATCGGCCGCCACGCGCGCTCGATCGTCTGCGTGCGCTCGGGTCCGACCGACACGAGGACGATCGGCACCCCCGCGTGCGCCTCGATGGCGGACACGTAGCGGCGGGCGTTCTCCGGCAGGTCGGCCAGCGAGCGGATGTCGTGGATCGGCTGCTGCCAGCCGGCGAACGATTCGTAGATCGGCGTCGCGCGAGAGAGCGCCGCCCCGCTCGACGGCCAGACCTCGACGCGCCGGCCGTCGATCTCGTACGCGACGCACACGCCGATGGTCTCGATCCCCGACAGGATGTCGAGCTTGTTGAGCATGATGCTGCTGACGCTGTTCACGGCCACCGCATAGCGCAGCGGGACGGCGTCGAACCAGCCGACCCGGCGCGGTCGCCCGGTGACGGTCCCGAACTCGTGCCCGCGCTCGGCGATCCCGGCACCGATGCCGTCGAGCAGCTCGGTCGGATACGGCCCGGCGCCGACCCGCGTCGAGTACGCCTTCATGACCCCGATGACCTCGTCCACCTGGAGCGGGCCGATCCCGCCGCCGGTGCAGGCACCGCCGGCGACCGGGTTCGACGAGGTCACGTACGGATAGCTGCCGTGGTCGAGGTCGAGCAGCGTGCCCTGGGCGCCCTCGAGCAGGACGTGCTCGCCGCGGGCGAGCGCCGCCTGGACGAGCCAGGTCGTGTCGTCGAGGTGGTCGCGCAGCCGGGCGCCCCAGCCGAGCGCGTCGTCGAGCAGCGCCTCGACCTCGAAGGTCGGGCGACCCATCGCCGACAGGACGAGGTTCTTGTCGGGGAGCGCGCGCTCGATCCGCTCGCGCAGGACGACCTCGTCGAGCAGGTCCTCCATCCGCAGGCCGAGCCGCCACGCCCGATCGCCATAGGTCGGGCCGATCCCGCGCCCGGTCGTGCCCACCTTGGCCTCGCCGAGTCGGGACTCGTTGCCCGCGTCGAGCGCGAGGTGGTACGGCATGATCACGTGCGCGCTGCGGCTGACCCGGACGCGCGACACGTCGATGCCACGCGAGGCGAGCATGTCGAGCTCGCCGATCAGGGTGACGGGGTTGACCACGACCCCGTTGCCGATGACCGAGGTGATGTGCGGGTAGAGCACGCCCGACGGCGTCAGGCGCAGCTTGAACACCTCGTCGCCGCTGACGACCGTGTGACCGGCGTTGTCGCCGCCCTGGTAGCGGACGACCATCGCGACCTGCTCGGCCAGGAAGTCCGTCGTCTTGCCCTTGCCCTCGTCGCCCCACTGCAGCCCGACGATGACAGTGGCCGGCATCAGGCCGTTCTCCTGAACTGCGAATCGGCGCGCTGGGCGGTCGAGGCGAAGGCGGGCGGTGAGCAAGGGAGCGAGCGCACCCCAAGGTGCGTGAGCGACCGGCGGAGCCGACCAACGCGCGCATCGATCGTCCAGTGCGCCGCCATAAGAATGGGAATGCCCAGACCTGACGGGTCTGGGCTGGGATAGACTGCTCCCGCTGTGCGGTGGGCCGGTCGCTCGGACGCCTCACGGGACGGCCGATGCGCCACGAAAGCGCGATCGCTGACCTCCTGGTTCGCGGGGACACCGCTCGTGTCGGGACCGGCCGGAGTATAGCAGGCGGTCTCCCTCGGACCGACCGACGGCGGGTGCCCGGCCTGTCGCCCTGGGGCGCCCGCGCACCGCGTTCCGCGTACTTCCGGACCACGCGTGTCGGTACGTCCGGTCGGTCCGGCGGACCTCCCCGCGGAACGTAGCCTTCGGGTGTGATGCGCCTGCTGGGGGTATTGGCGATCGCGGCCCCGGTCGCTGTCGCCCTCCTCATCCTGACGAACCCCGGACTCACCTCGTCGTGGGTCGACGGCGGAGACCGTGCCGAGGCCGCCGCGGCGACCGCGGTGCTGATCGGCATCGGCCTCACCGCGACCCTGTCGTGGATCATCGTCCGCATCCGGTTCGGGCGCCTGGTCAGGGCCGCGGAGCGCATCGCAGGCGGCGACTACACGGTGTCCGTGCCGAGCGATGGCGGCGGTCTCGAGGCGCGCCTGGCGGCGGCCATCAACGGCATCTCGACCGCACTGGCCGACACCCACGACCGGGCGACCGTCGACCGTCTCACCGGCGTCGTCAACCGCCAGGCCCTGACGGCCGCCCTGTTCGCCGAGGTCGAGCGCGCATCCCGCTACGAACGGCCGCTGTGCGTCGCCTTCGTCGACATCGACCACTTCAAGGCGGTCAACGACACCTACGGCCACGCCAGCGGCGATGTCGTGCTGCGCGGCGTCGCGCAGACCCTCGCCGAGAACCTGCGTGCCAGCGACCTCATCGGCCGGTATGGCGGCGAGGAATTCATGCTGATCCTGACCGAGACGAACGTCGAGGAGGGCGCAGCGCTGAGCGAGAAGCTGCGCAAGCTCGTCGAGCGCTGCCGCTTCATCGTCGACGGCAACGCGAACCTGTCGGTCACGATCTCGATCGGGATCGTCGGCGGGTCCGGCCAGCAGCTCCGCATGGAGAACCTGGTGCGCGATGCCGACGCCGCGATGTACTCGGCGAAATCGCTCGGGCGGAACCAGACCTACATCTTCGAGGAGCCCGACGAGGACGCGCGCGTCCCGCGGGCACCGATCTCGGACAGCGGTCGCGCCCGGGCGATGGAGCTCGGCCTGCGCGCCCGCGACGCCGCCACGGACACGCTGACCTCGTTCATCGCGCCGCTCCCCCACTATCGTGGCCAGCCGTCCGCCCTGATCGCCGCGATCGTGGTCGACATGGCACGCCAGCTCCAGCTACCCGACGCCGAGGTCGATCGCATCAAGATCGCCGCCCTGCTCCACGACGTCGGCAAGGTCGCCGTGCCCGATGAGATCCTCGACAAGCCGGCGCCGTTGACCTCGGCCGAGTGGCGCACCGTCGTCCAGCACCCGCGGATCGGCCAGGTCATCCTCGAATACGCGGCGGCGCTCAAGGAGGCGGTCCCGATCATCCTCCACCATCACGAGCGCTACGCCGGACATGGCTACCCGTACGGCCTGCGGGCGAACGAGATCCCGCTCGGCGCTCGGATCGTCGCCATCGCCGACGCCTACGACGCGATGACCCACGATCGCCCGTACAAGCCGGCGATCTCCCACGAAGCGGCCATCGTCGAGCTCAAGGCGAACGCCGGCACGCAGTTCGACCCGGAGCTGGTGACGCTGTTCTGCGACCTCTATACGAACGAGGCACCGACGCCCGACCAGACGGTCCTCGCCATGACCGAGCCACACGTCGAGACGCAGCGTCGCTCCCGCCGCAGCCGGATCGAGTCCGCCTCGACGGAGACGCTGGCGTCCGACGCACACGGGCTCGTCGACCTGGGACGGACGAGTGCGGATGGCCCGTCGGCAGGCGGCCGGCGGAGCGACGGCCCGGGCACGCCACCGGAGAAGCGCGGGATCGCGACCGGCTGACCCCTCGGGCGCACGGCTCGGCTGCGTGACGCCCCGGATGATCGGCGGTGCATCCGCGGTCGAGCGCCCGTGCATCCCCGATCGATCGGCAGTGCAGGACCGTCTGCTAGCGTCGCGATGCCCGCCAGGCACCTGCCGGCCCCGCCGACCCGCCGACCCGCCAGGGCCCGGACCGCCGGGGCCGGCGCCCAGACGGATGACGTCCGGGGCGCTGGATCAGAAGTCGCGCCGACCTTCGAAGTGGTCCAGGACCTGCGGCCGGCTCGACTCGTACAGCGCGATCCGGTGGCCACCGCCCGATCGGTACGAGCTGCATGGGCCCTGCGGGATCTCGAGCGACCGCTCGGGCGTCCAGCCCCGTCGCGCGAGATCGGCCGTCGCTGCCCGCAGGTCCGCGACCCGATAGACGAGGACGGGTCGATCGCCGTCGAGATGGTCGGTCAGGAGCAGGCGTGGCGCGCCCGCGACGTCGATCATCGCGACCCTGACGCCGCCGTCCTCGATGGCGAACACCACCCGACCACCGAGAGCTGCTGTCACCTCTGCCGTGTCCGCGGCGACATCCCGGCTCGGCGTATAGAGGAAGTCGAGAGCTTCGACCAGGGGCGCCGCATCGAGCCCGTCGCGCGGCACGGCCTCGGACGCCATCCCGGGACTAGGTCCCCTGACCCGAAGCCGAGACCTCGGCCCGGGCTCGGCGGCGGAGGTTGCGACGGACGATCGACTGGTCGCGGACGGCCAGGAACCAGTCGCACCGGCACAGGCCCCTCGGGCAGCCGGCGTGCGGGAGTCGCGGCGTCCTGAGCTCGGACGCGATCCGGAACGTCTGGCCATCGTCCGCGTCGCAGACCTCGCAGCAGCGCCGGCTGACGAGCTCGGCGTCGCGGCTCATCTCGGCGACGCCGTGGAGAGACGCGGCTGCAGCTTCGCGGTGGGCCAGGACCGCGTCCTCGGGCGGCGGGTTCGGCGATCCGGCCATCCTGGACAGGACCAGAGCCTGCTCACGCTTGATCCGCGAGGCGTCGACCCAGCGGCGCTCCCGCTTGGCGGTCCGGAACGACCGGTCGACCGTGGTCATGTACAGCGCCCGTGACGCGGCGACGACCTGCTCCGACAGGGGCGCACCGGCAAGCCTGGCGACGCGCTCGGGTGGCGCGTCGACGGCAGTGGCGACCTTCAGCCACCGCGCCCGCTCCCGACTCCAGCGGCCGGCGTTCGCCATCCGACGCCGTTCGGCCTCGAAGATCAGCACGGCCCCCTCGGTCAGGTAGATCGCGCGCCCATCGACCCGCTTGACGACGATCCGCTCGCGACAGCGTGGGCAGCGGCGACTGGACTCGGGCGCCGGGTCGAGCAGGAGAGCGCAGTACGGACAATAGGGAGTCGACGCGGCGACGTGCGGACGGCTGGCAGTCCCGACGCCCGACCGTCGTGGCGACCCAGACCGGCGCGGGCGAGCGGGCACCGGGTCGGGTAGAGAGGGCGCAGAAGCTGGTTCGGTCACGTCGATCGGCGCATCGGCCACCGCTGCCGTCGCGTCGACCGTCGGCGTGGCCGGTGGCGCGAGAATCGCCTCCGCGGGGACCATCGCGGCGGCGGGAGCTGGCCGTCGCGGCGGAGCGGGAGCGGGCCGTCGGTTTCGCGACCGCCTTGACCTTCGCGCGCCTGGACGTGGCACGTGTCCGTCGCGGCCTGGCGGCTTCCGGCTCGGGGATCGCGGCGGGTTCGACCTCGGTGTCGGCAAGGATCGCCGCCGCGGGCTCGATCACCGCTGCGGGCTCGATGGCTTCTGCTGGCTCGATTGCCACTGCGGGCTCGATGGCTTCTGCTGGCTCGACGCCCGGCTCGGGCCACAGGACGCTGGCCGGGACATCCCACAGCGGATCACCGGGCGCCGCCATGACCCCCACGACGACATCGGGCAGCTCGTAGGTGGTCACCTCGACAGGGACGACCCGCGCACCCGCATCCGATCCGCCGGCCGCGTCGTCCGACGCTCGGTCGGCATCGGCTGCCGCGGCGTCCTCGGCGTCACCGTCGTCCGCCTGACCGTCGGCCGCCGGCGTCTCGTCAGTCGTGCCATCGGTCCCCAGGAGCCGGGCTCGGACGCGCGACTGGAGAAGCTCGAACTCGGCCTCCTCGACCTCCGGCCGACGCCGCCACAATCGCTTGATCTGCTGGTTCGCCATCACCCGAACCTCGCCGAGTCCGCTGCGTGCCAGTCACGCCGCTGCGCCAGACCGGGACGAGCGGGACGTGACTCCGTCTTCCCCTGCCCCGGTGGGGACCCTTTATGCATCCGGCGGGTACCTGTCGTCAACGGGTCGGGCGAGCCGGCATGCCGCCGATCAACCCTCGGCGGGCTCGAAATCCTCCGTGCCGCCGCTGACGCCCGAGCTCGCGACGGGCGCCGAGGTCTCCGCGGCGACGCGCCGGCGAACGGTCCTGCGTCGCTTCCTGGGCGATGGCATCGCCACCCACCACTCGCAGCCGCACAGCCCCTTCGGGCAGTCCACGTGCGGCAACCTCGGTTCGCGCAGCTCCGCGACGATCTTGAACACCTTGCCGTCGTCGGCCCGGCACGTGCGACAGCACCCGACGCTCACCAGCTCGGCGTCGGTGTAATCGGGCTGGAGGTTCCGCAGCTCGGCCAGCATCCCGTCACGCTGGAGCTCGACGATCGCGTCCGGGGCGGGGACGGGCGAACCGGCCTCGGCGAACAGCGTCGCGGCCTGCAGCCGGCGCTGGCGAGCGACCTCCGTCCAGCGCCTGCCGCGGCGAGCGGCGCGGACCGCGGTCTCGACGTTCGACAGGTAGAGGGAGCGGGAGGCCTCCACCACCTCGCTCGACAGCTCGGCTGTGGCGAGGCGTTCGCGCGCCGCCGCGGGCGCATGGACCCCATCGGCGAGCGCCAGCCAGCGCTCCCTCTCGAACGTCCAGGTCGCCAGGTCGAGCACCCGTTTCCGTTCGCGGTCGAAGATCGGCACGGCACTCTCGACCAGGTAGACGGGACGTCCGTCGGCATGCCGGACCACGATCTGCTGGCGACAGCTCGGGCAGCGGCGGCTGCGCTCCGGTGGCGGGTCGAGGATGTAGCCGCAGGACGGGCAGGCGGGCAGGCGTTCGAGCGGTGCCACGCTGGCGCCGGCCTCGGGCGACGCGGGCGTCGGGACGGTCATCTCGACCGCGGGATCCGGATCCGGTCCAGTCCCTCCCAAGAACCGCCGCAAGAAGTCCAATCCGATCGCCTCGTTGCTGTGTCGACGATCAGCTGTCGGTGGACAGGGTGGCCCGCTGCGTGGACGTGTGCCTGTTCGTCATCGCGGTGGCCTCCCCCGTGTCGGTCGTCGTCGCCCGGCGTGCAGCGCGCGGTAAGCGCGCGATACGTGGCGATGCATCGTCGCTCGCTAGGGTACCGGTGTCATCCCGCCGGAGACGCAGGGTCGTGATCGGCGCAGCCGGCCGACCGGGAAGGAGATCGGACCGTGAACAAGGTCCTGCTCACGGGGCGCCTCACGCGCGACCCGGAGATGCGCAGCCTCGCCAGCGGAAAGAACGTCACGACGTTCACCGTGGCCAGCAACGAGTTCATCGGCGGCGGTAAGGAGAAGTCCGAATATCATCCGGTGGTCGCCTGGGATCGGCTGGCCGAGATCGCCGGCCGCTACCTGGGCAAGGGCCAGCAGGTCGCCATCGAGGGCCGGCTCCAGACCCGCTCGTGGGACGACGACAAGGGTGCCCGCCACTGGAAGACCGAGATCGTGGCCTCGCACGTCGAGATGCTGTCCGGGCGCAAGAAGAAGGACTACGAGGCCCAACAGGCCGCCGATTCGCTCGCTGCCCAGGCGGCGGCCCTCGGTGACGAGCAGGCGACCGAACCGATCGTCGAACCGCCGTTCGACCCTGGGTCGACCGACGAGGACGACGACGCCGACGAAGCGGTCGGGTCCGAGACCGGAGCCGAGGTCGCCGCCTGACCCCGCTGCATCTGCCCACGGCGGCGGCGCGACCCCCTCCGCGCCGTCGCCGCATCCGACGGCGTCCGGGCGCGAGCGACGCGTCAGGGATGGATCGGCGGCCCGTACCAGACGCTTGCCGCGATGATCACGTAGAGGCCGAGCAACGCCAGGCCCTCCAGCCATGTGCTCTCACCATCGAACACGATCACTGCCGCCAGCAGGGCCGCGAGGACGACCGCCCCGACGAGGAGCGGCGTCAGGACGAGGGTCAGCGCGCCGGTCCCGAGGATCAGCGAGATCAGCACGAGTGCCGGGGTCAGCGCGATGGCGACCTGCAGGCTGCTGTTGAGGATCAGGCTGGTCGCCAGATCGGTCTTGTCGGCCGCGGCCGCCTGGACGCCGACGATGTTCTCGACCGCGTTCCCCGCGATGGCGACGACGACGAGGCCGACGAACGCCTCGGACAGGCCAAGGCTGGCCATCGTCGGCTTGAGCGCCTCGACGAACAGGTCCGAGGTCAGAGCGGCACCCGCAGCCCCGACGACGAGGAGGCCGAGAGCGAGCGGCAGCGGCCAGGGCTTCCCGTCCGACGGATCGCGAAGCTCGCGGCTGGCGCCGCGGCCGCCACCGAGTGAGAACGGGATCGAGGCCACGAACACCACCAGCAGCACGACCGAGACGATGGCGCTCAGGTCCACGTCGTGGCCGGCGTCGGGTTCGCCGGGCATCGTGGCGAGCGTCGGGATCGCGAGTGCCGCGACGGCGAGCAGCAGCAACGTCGCCAGCGTTCGCACCGCCGGCGCATGGAACGTCTGCGTCCCGTGGCGCAGTCCGCCGATGAGGAACGCGAGACCGAGCACGAGCAGCGTGTTGGCCAGGATCGACCCGATGAGCGCGGTCTGGACGACGACGACCAGGCCTGCCTGCAGCGCGAAGATCGAGATGAACAGCTCGGGGAGGTTGCCCAGGGCCGACTGGAGGATGCCCGTGGTGGCCGGCCCGAACCGCTCGCCGAGCTCGTCGGTCCCCTGGCCGATCAGCGTCGCGAGGGCCGCCAGGGCGACCGCGCTGACCACGAACACGACCGTCTGGCTGGCGCCGAGAGCGTTGAGGCCGAACGCGAGAGCCGTCGTCACAGCCGCGACCCCGAAGACGACCATGGCGGTCCGGCCGAGGATGGACGGCAACGAGGCCAGCGTGCTCATGGTCGTCGTTCGGTCCGGGCGGTCCCTCGGTCATCCGACAAGGCCGGCTCGAGACCGTAGAGGCTCCGCCGCGGCAGGCCCGTGGCGGCCGCCACCCGTCGAGCGGCGTCCCCACGTGCGACTCCCGCGGCCACGAGCGCCTCGACCTCTGCCCGGGCGGCCGCCAGCGCAGACTCCTGGTCGGCCGTGTCGGCCGGTCGGTCGCCACGCCAGTCACCGACCACGATGGCGAACTCGCCCCGGGCAGGTATGCGGCCGCCCTCGGCGGCAGCTGCCGCCAGCTCGCCCAGCGGCCCGCGCTCGATCGACTCGTGGAGCTTGGTGCAGCTCGCGACAGACAGCGCCGGGCCGATCCGGCCCGCACGCCTCGGACAGGTCGCGCAGCGTGGCGGCGACGCGCGCCGGCGCCTCGTACAGGATCGTGCCGCGGTCGTCGGCGGCGATCCGTGCCAGTCGCTCGCGTCGCTCGCGTCCGGACCGTGGCAGGAACCCCTCGAACGCCCAGCGTGGCCCGGCGACCCCGCGACCCGGCGACCGCAGCGAGGACGGCCGACGCCCCGGGCACCGGCACGACCGTGCCGCCTTCGTCGGCCCATGCGGCCACGAGCTCGCCTCCCGGGTCGCTGACCGACGGCGTCCCGGCGTCGGTGACGAGCGCGAGGTCCGCGCCGCCGCGCAGGTGCTCGAGCAGCGCGGCCGTCCGCCCCGCGTCGCTCTGCGCGTGGTAGCTGGTCATCCGGGTCGCGATGGCGTGGTGGTCGAGCAGTCGGCGCGTGTGGCGCGTGTCCTCGGCGGCGATGAGCGGCACGTCGCGCAGGACCTCGAGCGCCCGCAGCGTGATGTCGGCCAGGTTCCCGATCGGCGTCGCCACGACGTACAGGACCCCGCCGCTGTCGGACCCGCGGCCGTCACCCGCGCGACGATCCCGGCCGGCGCCGCGGGTAGAGGTAGTCGACGCCGGCCGTCCGCGGCCCGAGCTTGGCGATCGGCGGGACCTGTCGCTTGAACTCGGCGCCAGCGACCATCCGGTCGACCCGTTCGACCATCGCCGCATCGAACCCGAGCGCGACCATCTCCTCGACCGAGCGCCGCTTGTCGACCCGCCAGAACAGCAGCCGGTCGAGGACCGGGTAGCTGAAGCCGCCTTCATGCTCGTCGGTCTGGCCCGGCCACAGGTCGGCCGACGGCGCCTTGCGGACGATCGCATCGGGGACACCGAGCGCGACGGCGAGCTGCCGGACCTGGCTCTTGTACAGGTCGCCGATCGGGTTGAACGCGCAGGCCGCGTCGCCGAACACGGTCGTGTAGCCGATCAGCGATTCGGTCTTGTTGCCGGTCCCGACGACCAGCCCGCCCCACGTCACCGAGCGGTCGTACAGCACGGCCATCCGCATCCGGGCCGCGAAGTTGCCCCGTCGCAGCGGCCCCGCGACCGTGCTGTCGGGTCCCTCCGCGCCGGGTGTCGTGCCGGTCCCGAAGTAGCCATCGACCATGGCGGTGATGTCCACGACGTCGCTTCGACAGCCGAGCGCCGCCACGACCGATCTCCGCGTCCGCCAGCGAGGCCGGCGACGACGTCCGGTACGGCAGCATCACCGCGAGCAGTCGCTCCGCCCCGATCGCCTCGGCGACGAGGTAGGCCACGAGCGCCGAATCGATCCCACCCGACAGCCCCAGCACCGCCCGCTCGAAGCCGGCCTGCTCGAGCTGACCGCGGATGAACTCGGCGATGACCCGTCGGGCGACAGCGGTGTCGATCGCCAGCTCCTCGGGCAGCTCGAACGGCACGCCGGGACCCGGGACCGGCTCGAGTCGCGGTCACGCGCCGCGATCCACGCGCCGCGGTCGCTGCTCGCCGGCCACCCCGAACCCGATCGGCTCGGACGGCGGCTCGGCGGCCACCAGGTCGAAGCCGGGCTCGGCACCGCGTTCGGCGGTCATGTCGTCCGCCAGCCCGGCCCGCTCGGCGACCAGCCGGCGGAGCTCGCGGACCTGGAGGTCGAGCCGTTCGTCGCGCAGCAGGGGCAGCGCGATGCGCTCGCGGCGGATGTCGGCCAGCGACACGTCGACCGTGTACAGCCCCTCGTCGTAGAGCGGCGCGCTGAACACCGCCCGGCCGGTCGGCGCGATGACCTCCGAGCCGCCCCAGAACGAGATCGATTCGTCGACCCCGACCCGGTTGCAGAAGACGACGAACGAGGTCGTCAGCTGGGCGTACGTCCGCATCAGCGTCCGCCACGACGTCGCCGTCCCGAGCCCGACCTCGTTGGTGGCAGCCAGGTCACGCCCCGGGGACGAGGAGATGTTGACCAGGATCTGCGCCCCGTCGAGGGCGAGGATCTGGGGCACCGCGCAGGTGCCAGAAGTCCTCGCACACGGCGATCCCAAGTCCGACCCCGAGCCGCGACGGGACGGCCCGCAGCATGTCGCCCGGGGCAAAGAAGCGGCGCTCGTCGAACAGGCCGTAGGTCGGCAGGAACAGCTTGCGATGGACGTGGCGGAGCACACCGTCCTCGAGCAGGGCCGCCGCGATGAACAGCCGGTGATCGGCCGATTCCTCCACGAACGAGACGATCGCCGACAGCCCGCGGGTCGCATCGGCCAGCTCGGCGAGCCGCGGGTCGTCGAGCCGCATCGCGACCTCCGACGCGAGATCCTGGAGCTGGTAGCCGGTCAGCCCGAGCTCGGGGAACACGACCAGGCCCGGCGCCCTTCGCCCGAGCGTCGTCGAGCAGAGCGTGGTGCGTCGCCAGATTGACGTCGAGCGCCCCGAGCCGCGGCGCGATCTGGGCGAGCGCGATGGTGAGCGTCTGCACGCTCCGGAGCATACGCGAAGGTCCGGCGCGCGAGCGGTGACGTTCGTCCCGGCGACGCGTGCCGGCGGCCGATGCTAGGCTTCCCGACGCCCACGCCGCCGTCCGGGGCCGCAGCACCAGGAGCAGCCGGGACCGTGTCACCACCACGCCGCCGGACGGCGGGATCCGCCGCCAGCGCGCTCGCCCTCACGATCCTGCTCGCCGCCTGCGGCCCCACGATCCCCCCGATCCCGACCTCGCCACCGACGGCCAGCCCACCGCGCGAGACGCCGAAGCCGAGCGATGGTGCGTTCGCGCCGACCAGCTACCCGCCGTCGGGCGACGCCCCGTGCGGCGAGGCCGCGCCACCCGACGCGGCGCACGCCGCCTATCGCGGCAACCTCAAGCGCATCGTCGCCAAGGACGCCTCGACCGTGGTGTTCGACCTGTGCGCGCCCGATGTCGCGTTCCTGACCAAGATCGCCGCGCCCGCGTTCGGGATCAACGATTCGGGCTGGCTGCGCGCGCACGTGTCCGCGACCGGCGGCGGCGTCCAGCCGATCGTCAGCCAGGTCAACGGGACCGGGCCGTACCGGCTCGAATCGTGGGATCGCGGGACGGAGATCAGCCTCGCCCGCAACGACGCGTACTGGGACAAGCCGGCCAAGAACGAGAGGCTGATCGTCCGCTGGGGCGGGGACGCGTCCGAGCGCGTGTCCGAGCTGCAGAACGGGACCGTGGACGGCATCGACGGCATCGATCCGGCCGGCGTGGCCACCGTCCAGGCCGACGTGACCCTGCAGGCGCAGCCACGGGCTGGACGCGACGTCGTCTACCTCGGGTTCGCCACCGCCGACCCGTCATTCAGCAACGAGAAGGTCAGGCAGGCGATCGCGGGCGGCCTCGACCGCGCGACGATCGTCGCCGACGACTTCCCGCCGGGCGCGGAGGTGGCGACCCACTACACGCCGTGCGAGGTCCCCCACGGCTGCGCCGGCGGGGACTGGCCCCCGTACGACCCGGCCCAGGCGCGCGAGGTGCTGGCCGCCGCCGGCCTGCCCAGCGGCTTCACGACGACCATGTACTACAGCGCGACGCCGACGGCGTCGATGCCGGATCCGGGCCGGGTCGCGGCAGAGATCCAGACCGAGCTCCTGACCAACCTCGGCATCCAGGCCAAGCTCGTGCTGATGCCCGACGCCGAGTTCCATCGCGAGGTCGACGCCGGGACCCTCGACGGCCTGCACCTGCTCGATCGGGGCGGGGCCTATCCCGATCCGTCGGCCTACCTCGACCCTCGGTTCAGCGCCGGCGCCGGACCCGAGTTCGGCACTCCGTTCCCGGACATCGACAAGGCGCTGGCGGCCGGTCGGGCATCCGCCAACCCCGACAAGCGCGAAGCAGCCTATGCCAAGGCCAACGACCTCATCCGCCAGCACGTCCCGATGATCCCGATCGGCCGGGCGACCCAGCCGACCGCCTACCGGGCGGACGTCGATGGCGCGACGGCGTCACCGGTCGGCCTCGAGCATTTCGCCGCGATGACCCCCGGCGATCGCCGCCAGCTCGTCTGGCTCACCACGGCCGAGCCGCCCGGACTGTACTGCGCCGACGAGACGGACCCGATCGCCGGGCTCGTCTGCGCCCAGCTGATGGACGGGCTGTACGCGTTCCCGCCGGGCAGCGCGGCGCCGGTCCCGGCCCTGGCCACGAGCTGCGACCCGAACGCGGCCCTGACGGTCTGGACGTGCCACCTGCGGCGCAACGTCCTGTTCGACGATGGCTCCCGGCTCGATGCCAACGACGTCGTGCTCAGCTTCGCCGCCCAGTGGGATGCCGAGAACCCGCTCCATCGCGGGCGGACCGGCGCCTTCGCCACCTTCGCGTCGTGGTTCGGTGGCTTCCTCCACCCGCCGGCGCCACCGGCCCCACCGGCCCCATCGACGTCGCCCGGGCAGTCGCCGGCCCCGTCCGGCCCGCACTCGTCGGCCAGCCCCAAGCCCAGCGGCTGAGCCCTGCCCGCGCACCTGTCGAAATCGACCTCGCGCGACCAGATGACGGCCGCCCCACGGGATGCTAGTCTTCCCGGCACCCGCGTGCCTTCGGGCCCGCGGACGCGCGCCCTCATGACCCGGCCAAGGGAGGATCAACGGCCCGGGAAACGGGGTACAGAGGAGGAGTCACAAGGATGTCGCGATCCCCTAGGTGGTTGCTGAAGTACTCGGTCCTGGCCGCGTCCTTCGCGATCGTATTGGCCGCATGTTCCGGTTCGACGACGTCGACCGCACCGTCAACCGCGCCGTCGACCGCACCGGTCAGCCAGGCCCCCGCAAGCACGGCCCCGAGCGCGAGCGCGAGTGCCGCGGCGTATGACGGGATGGCAGTCCCGGCGACCGCCATCGACTGCACGAAGCCCCCGACCGGCTACACCGGCGAGTTCAGCCAGATCAAGGCCGTCGACCGGCTCACCGTCGAGTTCGACATGTGCGCCCCGGACGTCGCGTTCCTGAGCAAGATCGCGTTCGCCACGAACGGGATCCTCGACAGCGACTGGTTGGCCGCCCACGCCGCGGACAAGTCGTATGTCAAGACCACCAACGGCACCGGCCCGTACATGGTCAAGGAATGGGTCTCGGGTGACCACATCACGATGGTGGCCAACCCGAACTACACCGGCCCCAACAAGCCGATCGCTCCGACCCTGATCTTCAAGTGGGCCGACACGGCCGAGAAGCGCCTCCAGGACCTCCAGGCCGGCACCGTCGACGGCATGGACAACGTCGCTCCCGACGACTTCGACACCGTCACCAACGACACCACCCTGCAGCTTCTCAAGCGTGATGCGTTCAGCACGCTGTACCTCGGCTTCAACGTCGACGACGCCCCGTGGAACAACGAGGCCGTCCGCCAGGCGATCGCCCAGGGCATCGACCGCAAGCGGATCCTCGACCTGTTCAACGCCCCGGGCTCGACCGTGGCCGACTACTTCGCCCCGTGCAGCGTGGCCGGCGGTTGCGAGGGCGACGCCTGGTACGCCTACAACAAGGACGCGGCGATCGCGGCCCTGAAGGCGGCCAACTTCGACTTCAGCAAGACGTACGACCTGTACTTCCGCCCGAAGGTGCGCAGCTACTTCCCGAACCCGCCGGACACCGCGACCGAGATCCAGGCGCAGTTCAAGGATCTCGGGATCAACCTCAAGATCCATACCGAGGACAACACCACCTACCTCACCAACTCGAGCAAGGGCCAGTACTCGCTGTTCCTCCTCGGCTGGGGCGGTGACTATCCGGACATGACCGACTGGGTCGATTACCACTTCGGGATCGGCGGCAATGACGCGTTCGGGACCAAGTTCAAGGACATCACCGATGTCCTGACCAAGGCGGCCTCCGAGCTCGATCCGGCCGGCCGGCTTGCCGACTACGCCACCGCCAACAACCTCATCAAGCAGCACGTCCCGATGATCCCGCTCAACCACGCCGCGTCCGCGGCTGCGTACAAGGCGGACGTCAAGGGCGCCCAGGCGTCCCCGTTGGGCGTCGACATCTTCTCGGTCGTCGATCCGGGCGGCCGTCAGCAGCTCGTCTTCGACCAGAACGCCGAGACGTCCGGGCTGTACTGCGGCGACGAGAGTGACGGCGACTCGCTCCGCAACTGCGAGCAGGTCTATGACACGCTGTACGCGTACAAGATCGGCGGGACCGACACGGTCCCGAGCCTGGCGACCAGCTGCGATCCCAACACGGCCGGCACGGTCTGGACCTGCAAGCTGCAGGACAACGTGAAGTTCGCGGATGGATCGGCCCTGGACGCCAACGACGTCGTTGCCTCGCTCAGCGCGCAGTGGGATCCCAACAGCCCGCTGCACGTCGGCAATGGCGGCACGTTCGATTACTGGGGCGCCCTGTGGGGCGGGTTCCTGCCCAAGTCGTGATCCCCACCCCCGCATCGTGAACCGGAGGGGGCGTCGCGACCCGCGACGCCCCCTTTGACCACCCGGAACCTCGAAGGACCGGATGACTCGCTACATCGTCCGCCGCATCCTGCTCACGATCCCGGTCCTCATCGGGGTCGTGACCCTCGTCTTCGTGATGGGGCACCTGCTGCCCGGCTCACAATGTGCGGCGATCCTCGGCGAGCACACCTCACCCGAAGCGTGCGCCGCCTATGACCACGCCCACGGCTTCGACCGGCCGCTCCCCGTGCAGTACGTCGACTTCGTGGCCGGCCTGCTCCGGGGCGATCTCGGCACGTCGATCAAGGCATCGCAGCCGGTCACCGACATGCTCATCTCGCGCCTGCCGACGACCATCGAGCTGGCCTTCTACGCCCTCCTGATCGCCATCCCGGTCGGCGTCCTGCTGGGGATCATCTCGGCTCGCCGGCGCAACTCGAGCATCGACGTCGGGACCATGGCCGGCGCCAACCTCGGCGTGTCGATCCCGATCTTCGTCCTCGGCCCGATCATGATCTTCATCTTCGCGATCCTGTTGAAGGGCAGTCCGCTCGCCCTGCCGCCGGGAGGCCGGCTCACGCCAGGTCTCGATCCGACGCCGCTGGCGACCGCCTGGGGTCTCCAGAACCTGGCCGGACCGCCGCGCGGGATCGTCGACTTCATCTCGAACATCTACACCCTGAACGGGATCCTGACCCTGCGCTGGGACATCTTCTTCGATGCCTTCCGGCACATGATCCTGCCTGCCCTGGTCCTGGCGACCGTCCCGTTGGCGATCATCGCCCGGATCACCCGGTCGAGCCTGCTCGACGTGATGGGCCTCGACTACATCCGCACGGCCCAGGCGAAGGGCCTGAGCGACCGGGCGGTCGTGCGCAAGCACGGCCTCCCTAACTCGATGCTGCCCGTCATCACCATCATCGGTATCCAGCTCGGCGGCCTGCTCGCCGGCGCGGTCCTGACGGAGACCGTCTTCGGCCTGGCCGGTGTCGGCCGGGCGGTCACCGAAGGGATCCAGAGCCGCGACTATGCCGTGGTCGAGGGGTTCGTGCTGGTCATCGCCGTCGGCTACCTCATCGCCAACTTGATCGTCGACATCTCGTACGCCTGGCTCGATCCGCGGGTCCGGCTCCAGTGAGGACCGGACGATGAGGACACCCACCTTCCAGGGCAACCTCCACGGCGGGCTGGACACCGCGATCGACCAGGAAGTCCGGCGCGTCGGCGTCTGGCGTGGCACGGGCCGGAACATCCTCCATCAGCGCAATGCGCTGGTCGGCATCACCATCCTGGTCTTCCTGGGCCTGTGCGCGCTGTTCGCCGACCAGCTCGCCTCGTATCCGCCCGACCAGGTCCTCCTTGGCGTCGTCGACGGGGCCAAGAAGTCGTCCCCGCCGTGCATCCACCTGCTCGGCTGCCCGGCCGACCAGCCCCAGTTCCTGATGGGCACCGACCCGAACGTCCGGGACGTCTTCAGCCGGGTCGTCCATGGCGCTCGCGTGTCGCTCTTCGTCGGCTTCGTGACCGTCGGGTTTGCGATCGGGATCGGGGCGATGATCGGCCTGGTGGCCGGCTACGCCGGCGGCTGGACCGACAACCTGCTGATGCGCGTCATGGACGTCCTGCTGGTCTTCCCCGCGCTGCTCCTGGCCATCGGCATCGTCACCGCCATCGGCCAGGGCCTGCTGACGGCCCAGCTGGCGATCGTCATCGTCGCCATCCCCATCTACGCCAGGATCATGCGCGCCGCCGTGCTGTCGACCAAGGAGGGTGACTTCGTCACGGCCTCGAGGGCGATGGGCGAGAGCGCCCGTGGGCTCCTCTTCCGGCGGATCCTGCCGAACTCGATCACCCCGCTGATCGTGGCCGGGACGCTCGGCATCGCGGGCGCCGTCCTCGACGTTGCGGCCCTGTCGTTCCTTGGCCTCGGCGCCCAGCCGCCGATGGCGGAATGGGGCTCGATGATCGGCCAGAACAGCGACAAGCTGTTCACGGCCCCGCACCTGATCCTGTTCCCGGGCATCGCCCTCACCCTGACCGTCTTCGCCTTCAACCTGCTCGGCGACGGCCTGCGCGATGCCCTCGATCCGCGGCTCAATCGATGACCGAGGCATCGTCGATCGAGGTCATCGGACCGCCTCTTGACGAGACGACCATCGAGGAGATCGTGCCGGCGTCGGCACGCAAGCCGCCCCGACCGCAGGATGGCAAGCCGCTCCTCGAGGTCAAGGGCCTGCGAACGTCGTTCAGGACCCGCGAAGGCCTGGTCAAGGCCGTTGACGGGATCGACTTCACGGTCGGTCGCGGCGAGATCATGGGTCTCGTCGGCGAATCCGGTTGCGGCAAGAGCGTGACCAGCCTGTCGATCATGCGTCTGGTCGCCTCGCCGGGCAAGATCGACTCCGGCCAGATCCTGTTCGACGGCACCGACCTGATGGGGCTGTCGAGCGACGCCATGCGCCAGATCCGGGGCGACCGGATCTCGATGATCTTCCAGCAGCCGACCTCATCGCTCAACCCGGTCCGGGACGTCGACTGGCAGATCAGCGAGGTCCTGGAGCTGCATCGCAAGATGGCCACCGACGCAGCCCACGGCCGGGCCCTCGAGCTGCTGCGGATGGTCGGCATCCCGGATCCGGAACGGCGACTCAAGTCGTTCCCGCACGAGCTGTCGGGCGGCATGGCCCAGCGGGTCATGATCGCGATGGCGCTCGCCTGCGAACCCGACCTGCTCATCGCCGACGAGCCCACGACCGCTCTCGACGTCACCATCCAGGCCCAGATCCTCGACCTGATGCGCAACCTCCGGGACGAGTTCGGGACATCGATCATCCTGATCACCCACGACCTGGGCGTGGTCGCCGAGATGTGCGACCGGGTGGCGGTCATGTACGCCGGCGAGATCGTCGAGCAGACCGATGTCGGATCGCTCTTCCGGGCGCCGCTCCACCCGTACACCCAGGGCCTCATCGCCTCGATCCCGGTCGTCGGCGACGTGAAGGATTTCGCTGGCGGTCATCCCCGGCAACGTCCCGAACCTCATCGACCTGCCGGTCGGCTGCCGGTTCGCCCCGCGCTGCCAGACCCGGATCGACGAGGACGTGATCCTCGCGACCGAGGCCCATCCGGAGCTCCTGTCGGTCACCGCCGGCCACGCCGTCCGGTGCTGGCTCTACCACGATCAGGACGGCAAGGCGATCGACCGGTCGCAGGTCACGGCATGACCGCGATGTCGCCCGATGCCCCGACCCTCGCCGGCGCGGACGCCGAAGCCACTCGTCCGGATCCGTGGCCTGGTCAAGCACTTCACGATCCGGGGCGGCGTCCTCCAGCGGACGATCGGGATGGTGCAGGCGGTCGACGGGGTGGATCTCGACATCCGCAAGGGCGAGACCCTCGGCCTGGTCGGCGAGTCGGGCTGCGGCAAGACGACCGTCGGGCGCCTGCTGCTGCGCCTGATCGAACCCACGGCCGGCTCGATCCGGTTCGACGGGACCGAGCTCACCGCGCTCAAGGGCGCCGCCCTCAAGCCTTACCGGCGCCGGATGCAGGTCATCTTCCAGGACCCCTACTCGAGCCTCGACCCGCGAACGCCGATCTCCGACAGCATCGGCGAGGGCCTGCGGATCCACGGGATCGGGACCCCGGCCGAGCGGGAGGAGAAGGTCAAGCGGATGATGGACCTCGTCGGCCTGGCGCCATGGCACGCCAGCCGCTATCCGCACGAGTTCTCCGGCGGCCAGCGCCAGCGCATCGGCATCGCCCGGGCGCTCGTCCTGGAGCCCGACCTGGTCATCTGTGACGAGCCGGTCTCGGCCCTCGACGTGTCCATCCAGGCCCAGGTGCTGAACCTGCTCAAGCAGCTCCAGCGGGAGCTCGGGCTGACCTACCTGTTCGTCGCCCACAACATGGGCGTGGTGGAGCACATCAGCGACCGGGTGGCGGTCATGTATCTCGGGCGGGTGGTCGAGCTGGCGGAGCGGCGCGCCCTGTTCAGGAAGCAGGAACACCCGTACACGCTGGCCCTCATGTCGGCCATCCCTGTTCCCGACCCCACCATCCGCCGGACCCGGGTCATCCTCAAGGGCGACGTCCCGAGCCCGGTCAACCCGCCGACGGGCTGCCGCTTCCACCCTCGGTGCCCGCTTCGAGAGGAGCTCGGCAAGCCGGCCATCTGCGCAGAGGCGATCCCGCCGCTCATCGACGTCGGCGGCGACCATCTGAGCGCCTGCCACTTCCGGCAACCGGCGGCGGTGGTCTCCTAGAGTCCGCGGCTAGAGGCCGCGGTCCTCGTCATTCCGCTTCGACGGCGACTCGAAGGACACGGGATCCTCCTTCGACAGCCCTTCGCTCGTCTCCACCTCGGTCGACTCCGCGCCGAGGTCGGCGAACGCCGGTGCCGCGAACGCCGCGATCTGCTCCTCCGTCGGGCCCATCGTTGACGCCCGATTCGAGCGACGCGATGGCGGAGGCCGGCGTGCCGCGCCGCACGAGGACGTCGCCGATGTGGGCGATCCCGACGTCGGTCTTGAGCGCCTCGGACGAGAAGTGGCAGGCGGCCTGGTGGTCGGGCAGCTCCGCGACGGTCGTCAGCGGCGGATCGATCGTCCGGCACTCCTCCGGCTGGCCCAGCCGTTCGTACAGCCAGCAGCGCGTATGGAAGCGGCAGCCGGGCGGCGGATTGACCGGGCTCGGGACGTCGCCCTTGAGGATGACCCGGCGGCGCTTCCGCTCGGCGACCGGATCGGGCACCGGCACCGCCGACAGGAGGGCCCGGGTGTACGGGTGGCCGGGTGCCGAGTACAGCTCGTCAGGCGGGCCGATCTCGACGATCTTGCCGAGGTACATCACCGCCACCCGGTCGCTGATGTGCTTGACGACCGACAGGTCGTGAGCGACGAACAGGTAGGTCAGCCCGAGGCGCCGCTTGAGGTCGGTCAGCAGGTTGAGGACCTGGGCCTGGATCGACACGTCGAGCGCCGAGATGGGCTCGTCGCAGACGATGAACTCGGGCTCGACCGCCAGCGCCCGGGCGACGCCGATGCGCTGTCGCTGGCCGCCCGAGAACTCGTGCGGATAGCGCTTGACGTACTGGGGGTCGAGCCCGACCAGGCGAAGCAGGTCGGCGATGCGCTCCCGCTTGGCGTCGCCCTCGGCGAGGTCGTGGGTCTCGATCGGCTCGGCGATGATCGAGCCGACCGTCATCCGCGGGTCGAGCGAGCCGTACGGATCCTGGAAGATGATCTGCATCCGCCGGCGCGTCCGTCGCAGGTCGTTGTTCGACAGCTTGCCGAGGTCCACGCCGTCGAAGCGGACGGTCCCGCTCGTCGCCTCGCGCAGCCGGATCATCGCCCGGCCGATGGTGCTCTTGCCGCAGCCCGACTCGCCGACCAGCCCGAGCGTCTCGCCGCGCCGGACGTCGAAGGTCACCCCGTCGACGGCCTTGACGGTCGCCTTCGTCGTCTGGAAGATGCCGGCCCGGATCGGGAAATGGACCTTGACGTCGTCGACCTCGACGAGGTTCGCGGGGTCGTGGGGGCGGAGAGCGGGAGTCGCTGGCGGCGCCGTCGCCGTCACGCGATCCAGCCTTCGGGCTCGGTCGCCCAGCAGCGCGCCATGTGGTCGGTCGCGCCGCGGCGGGTCAGCTCGGGCTCCTTCTCGCGACAGACATCCCGCGCGTACCGGCAGCGGGGGTTGAAGCGGCAGGCGTCGGCCGGCCGGATGAGAACGGGCGGCAGGCCCTCGATGGTGCGCAGGCGGTCGCCCCGGACGTCATCGATGCGGGGCAGCGAATCGAGCAGACCCCAGGAGTACGGCATCCTCGGCTCCTCGAACAGCTCGTCGACCGTGCCGGTCTCGACGATCCGCCCGGCGTACATCACGTTGACCCGGTCGCACATCCCGGCCGCGATGCCGAGGTCGTGGGTGATCATCAGGACGGCCGTCCCGAACTCGCTCGACAGGGTCTGGATCAGCTCGAGGATCTGGGCCTGGATGGTCACGTCGAGCGCGGTCGTCGGCTCGTCGGCCAGGATGAGCTTCGGATCGCACGACAGGGCGATGGCGATCATCACGCGCTGGCGCATCCCACCCGAGAACTGGAACGGGTAGTCCTTGAGCCGTTCCTTGGCCCGCGGGATCCCGACCTTCGAGAGGAGCTCGATGGTCCGCTCCTGGGTCGCCTTGTCGGACAGCCCCATGTGCTCGCGGATGGCCTCGCCGATCTGGTAGCCGATGGTCAGCGTCGGGTTGAGGCTGGTCAGCGGGTCCTGGAAGATGAACCCGATCTCCTTGCCGCGCAGCTTGCGCATGTCGTCCGGGCTGAGCTTGAGGACGTCGATGCCGTCGAACAGGATCGAGCCCTTGACGATCTTGCCCGGCGGATCCGGGACGAGGCGGGCGATCGACAGGGCCGTGACGCTCTTGCCGCAGCCCGATTCGCCGACCAGGCCGAGCGTCTCGCCGTAGCCGACGTCGAAGCTGACGTCGTCGACCGCCTGGACGACGCCGTCGGGCGTGAAGAAGTGGGTCGACAGCCCGCGGACCTCCAGCAGATGATCGGCCTTGCGCCCGACCCCGGCCTTGGCGACCGCCTCCGTGCGAGCACGGAGAACATCGTCAGCGGACAGTTCGACGATGGTCGGTGCGTCGGCGGCGGACATGTCCTCCTCGGCGCTGACCACCTATTGCTTCCCCTTCAGCTTCGGATCGAGGGCGTCACGGAGACCGTCGCCCACGAACGTGAAGCTGATCAGCGCGACGGCGATGCAGACCGCCGGGAAGAACGTCAGCCACGGACTCGACCGGATGACCGCCTGCCCGTCGTTGATGAGGCTGCCCCACGACGCACGCGGTGCCTGGACACCGATCCCGATGTAGGCGAGCGTCGCCTCGGCCAGGATCGCCGCCGGGATGCCCAGCGTGATCGCCACGATGATCGGCCCGATGCCGTTCGGGAGCAGGTGCTTGGTCACGATCTTGCGGTCGGACACGCCGATCGCCTTGGCGGCCTCGACGAACTCGGTCTCCTTGAGCGCCAGCATCTGGCCGCGGACGAGCCGGCCGACGGTCACCCAGGTGGTGAGCCCGATCGCCACGAACACGAGCAGCAGCCCGTCCATCGCCTGGCCGAACGGCGTCTGCTTGAACACCACCGTCAGCAGGATGATGAACAGGAGGTCCGGGAAGGCGTACATGACGTCGGTGAAGCGCATCAGCAGGTTGTCGGTCCGGCCGCCGAACCAGCCGGCCATGGCGCCGATCGGCACGCCGATGCAGATGACCACGATCTGGACGACGATCGCCACCGACATGCTGATCCTGGCCCCGTCCATCAGCCTGCTGAGGAGGTCACGCCCGATCTGGTCGGTGCCGAGGATGTGGCCGCCGCTCAGCGGCGGGAGCGGCTGGCCCTTGTTGGCGACGACCGCCGCGAGGTCCTGGTCCTGGTAGTTGTAGGGGGCCAGGATCGAGCCGAAGATGGCGATGAACGTCACGAAGCCGACCAGGATCAGCCCGACCATCGCCAGCTTGTTCTTCCGGAGCCGCCCGAACGCGTCGCGCCAGAGGCTGGCCGACGGCTGGGGCTTGGCGATGCCGCCACGGAGGGTTTCGGTGGCCATCGAGCAGGACTCCTAGCTGAACCGGATACGCGGGTCGATGAAGGCGTAGAGCACATCGACGATGACGTTGAGGAAGGCGACGACGAACGCGTACAGGACGGTCATCGCCATCAGGACGCCGTAGTCGTGCTGGCCGATCGAGGTGATGTAGTAGCGCCCGATGCCCGGGATGCCGAAGATCGACTCGATGATGAACGAGCCCGTCACGAGGAACGCCAGCGTCGGGCCGAGGATCGTGATCACCGGGATGAGGGCGTTCCGGATCATGTGCCGGGTGACCACCGCGCGGTCGGCGACGCCCTTGCTCTGGGCAGTCCGGACGTAGTCCTTGCGGGTGACCTCGAGCATCGACGCCCGCGTGTAACGGGTGATGATCGCGATCGGGAAGCTGGCCAGGGCGATGGTCGGCAGGATCCAGGTCTCAGGACCCTTCCAGCCACCCGTGGGCAACATCTTCAGCGTCACCCCGAATAAGAGGATCAGCAGGATGGCCAGCACGAAGCTGGGCGTGGCGATGCCAAGGACCGAGATCCCGGTCGCGGCGTAGTCGGGCCACCGGTTGTGGCCGAGCGCGGCGATCACCCCCAGCGGGATGCCGACCGCGACCGACAGGAAGAATGCCATCAGGCCGAGCTGGACGGTGGTCCAGATCCCGCCACCGACGATGTCGTTGACGGTCCGGTCCTGGAACTTGTAGGAGGGCCCGAGGTTCCCCTGCAGGAGGTTCCCGACCCAGGTGATGTACTGGACGGGGACCGGCTGGTCGAGTCCGTACTTCTCGTTGAGGCGGGCGACCATGGCCGCGGGAACGGCCTTCTCGCGGGCCCACGGCCCACCTGGCACGGCGTGCATGAGCGAGAAGGTGATCAGGGAGACCACGAAGAGCACCGGGATGATCCACAAGACACGACGTGCGATATACCTGATCATCCGATCCCTCTTGGGTCAGTCCCTAACCGATATGCGAGAAGTCCCCGGTCCGCGAGAGCGATCGTACGCGCCCACGGCCCGGGGTCTTGGCGGGAGCCGGGCGAGGCCGACTCCCGCTTCTGGTGACGACCGTGTCGTCTAGTGCTGCGCGATCGAGATGTTCTCGTAGAAGTAGTCGCCGATGACGACGGAATCCTGGGCTGTGCCCTGGACACCCTGGACATACGGCTCGACTTCGTAGTTGCTGACGCGCCAGCGGGTGAACACCGCGGGAGCATCCTGGACCAGGAGTTCCTGGGCCTGGTTGTACAGCGCGATCGACTTGGTCAGGTCAGGCTCGGCGCCGGCCTGCGCGACAAGGGCGTCGTACTGCGGGTTCTTGTACAGCGAGTCGTTGTTGCCGCTCTGGCTCTGGAACAGCGCGCGAAGCCAGTTGTCCGGGTGCGGATAGTCCGCGCCCCAGGCGTTCCGGGCGATCGAGAACTTGCCGGCCGGGCGATCGACCAGGAACTGGTCGAAGGTCTCGCCGACGAGGGTGCTCTGGACGCCCAGGTTGGTCCGCCACTGGTTCTGCATGTAGGCCGACGGAAGCTCGTGGCCGGCGTTGGTGTTGAACCCGAACGTCAGCGGCGGGAGGTCGGCGGCGCTGACCTTGCCGTCCTTGTTGGTGTCGGTGGTGCCGAGCTCCGTGAGCGCCTGAGCGAGCTCTGTCTGCGCACCGGCGACGTCGTACTTGAGGCCGATGCCATCCTGGTGTCCGGGCATGCCCGGCGGGATCAGGCTATCGGCGACTTCACCCTGGCCACCGTAGACGGTGGTCAGCATGGTGTCCTTGTCGATGGCCATCGACAGGGCACGGCGGAGGTGGACATTGGCGGTCGGGCCACTGGCGGTGTTGAAGCCCCAGTAGTCGGTCACGAGGACCGGCTGGGTCTGGACCATCGGGCCAAGCGTCGCGTCGGCCTTGATGCGCGGCACGTCGGGCGGGCTCGCCGCGAGCATGTCGAGCTGGCCGGCTTCGAAGGTCGCCTGGTCAGCGGTCGGATCGCCACCGATCTTGAAGTCGATCTCGGTGAGGGTCGGCTTCTGGCCGTACCAGTTCGGGTTCGGGACCAGGGTGATGGACGCCTGGTGGGTCCAGTCCTTCATCATGAAGGGCCCTGAGCTGACGTAGTTGGCGGCCTCGGTGAAGTTGGGGGTCTCGACCCACTTCTTCTCGATCGGCCCGGCGCCCCACAACCCGACGATGTCGAGGAAGTAGCCGGCCGGATGGGCGAGGGTGATGACGAACGTCTTGTCGTCGGGAGCCGACACGCCGTAGTTGGCGAGCGCGGCGTCGATCTCGGCGTCCGTGGCGGCCGGCTTCTTGCCGGTCAGGGCCAGGATCTCGGCGCCGCCCTTGACGTCGGCGTAGAAGGCCTGGTAGGTCGACGCGGTCCGCGGATCGATGATCCGCTTCCAGGCGTACACGAGGTCACCGGCGACGATCGGGTCGCCGTTGCTGTACTTCGCGCCGTCGCGCAGGGTGAACGTGTAGGTCAGGCCGTCGGCCGAGATGGTCGGCAGCGCGGTGGCCAGCGACGGGACCGGGTTGAGGTCCTTGTCGAAGTAGATCAGGCCCCGGTCGAGGGCGTGGAGGACACCGATGTCCGTGCTGGTCGAAGCCAGGCTCGGATCGAGCGAGTCCGGATCCTCGGCGCCGAGGGACACGTGAAGGACCTGGTCGGCGGCAAGAGGCCCACCCGACGCGGCCGCGGCCGAGCTCGAGGGCGCGGCCGAGCCCGCGGGCGTGCCCGAGGACGCTGCCGGCGCGGAAGCCGCCGGCTGCGACGCCGCGGGCGCCGACGAGGTGGCGGCACCGCCGCATGCCGCCGAGATGACGGCGATGCTGGCTACGATGCCAAGTAGACGTTTCTGCATGGGTTCTCCTCCGAACGGGTTGCTACCCGAGATGACTCGCTACCGCGGCCCGCCGCACATCTCAACGCCGATTCAAGTTGCTCGCTCGGTCCTCATCGAGCCTCCCGCTCGTTTCGGCCGATGGGCGAGCAGCGGCGCCAGCACGGATCAGGTCGGTGCGCTGCCGGTACTATCCACAGCAATTCGCGGACTGTCAACTCGTGACCTAACAAACGTTCGGTCGGCTGGTCCGGGGGCTCCGTCAATCGGGGCACGGCGTCTCCGCACCGGTCATCCCGCGCCAGCGCAGGTTGGGATGACGGGCGGCCGTCGCCTCGTCCAGGCGGCGGACCGGGGCACTGTGCGGCGCGCTCGTGACGAGGTCCGGGGACGTCTCGGCCTCGCCGGCGATCGCGATCAGCGCGTCGGCGAACGCGTCGAGCGTCTCGACCGACTCGGTCTCGGTCGGCTCGATCAGCATCCCCTCCTCGACGATCAGCGGGAAGTAGATCGTCGGCGGGTGGTAGCCGTAGTCGATGAGGCGCTTGGCGATGTCGAGGGTCCGGACGCCGGTCTCCTTCTTGATGGTCGCGGCCGACGCGACGAACTCGTGCTTGCAGGCGCCGGTCGTACGGGATGTCGTACGTGCCCGCCAGCCGATGCTTGAGGTAGTTGGCGGCGAGGACCGCGTCGTCGCTGACCTCGCGCAGGCCGGACGCGCCATGCGCACGGATGTAGGCGTACGCCCGCACGAGGACGCCCGTGTTGCCGACGAAGCTGCGCAGCCGGCCGATCGAGGTCGGCCGCTCCCCGGGCCGCTCGAGGCGGAACGTCCCGTCGTCCTCGCGCAGGACGCGCGGGCGCGGGCAGGTACGGGAGCAGGGTCTCCCCCACCCCGACCGGTCCGGCGCCCGGACCGCCGCCGCCGTGCGGCGTCGAGAACGTCTTGTGGACGTTGAAGTGCATGACGTCGAAGCCGGCCTCGCCCGGCTTGAACCGGCCGAGGATCGCGTTCAGGTTCGCGCCGTCCATGTAGGCCAGCGCGCCCGCCTCGTGGACGGCGTCGAGCAGCTCGCCGATCCGCGCCTCGAACAGGCCCAGCGTGGACGGGTTGGTGATCATCACCGCGGCGGTCCGCGGCCCGAGCGCCGCGCGGAACGCGTCGAGGTCGACACCGCCGTCCGCGGCCGACGGGACGGTGATCGTCTGGTAGCCGGCCATCGACGCGGTCGCCGGGTTCGTCCCGTGGCTGGAGTCCGGGACGAGGACCTCGGTCGCGCTCGGGCGTCGCCGCGAGAACGGTGGTAGGCACGGATCATCAGGATCCCGGTCAGCTCGCCCTGGGCGCCGGCGGCCGGCTGGAGGGTGACCGCGCGCATGCCGGAGATCTCGGCCAGCGCCCGCTCCAGCTCCCACAGCAGCTGCAGCGTCCCCTGCGCGACCTCGTCCGGCGCCATCGGATGGAGGCCCGCGAAGCCGGGCAGCCGGGCCGCCCACTCGTTGAGCTTGGGGTTGAACTTCATCGTGCACGAGCCGAGCGGGTAGAACCCGGTGTCGACCGCGTAGTTGAGCTGTGACAGGTTGACGTAGTGGCGCACGACGTCGGGCTCGTTCATCTCGGGCAGCGCCGGGCCGGTCACCCGCCGGGCAGCCGCAGGGATCCGCTCGAGCGCGTCCTTGGGCGGGTGCGGGATCTTGCCGCCACCGCGCCCCGGCCGGCTGCGCTCGAAGAGCGTCGGCTGGAGGCGCTCGCCGGTGACGCTCATGCCACGCCCCCGCCCGCGGGCGGGCTCATCGGACGGGCTCCGCGACGGCCGGGATGTCGAAATCGGCAAGGACGGCCGACAGCGCGCCGGCGAAGGTCGCGATCTCGGCCGGCGTCGTGACCTCGGTGGCGCACACGAGCAGGCCGTCGGCGAGGTCCGGGTCGTCCGGCTCGGCGTCGGCGAGGACGAGGCCGGCCAGGACGCCCGCCGTCGAGCAGCCGCCGGTGGACGGTCCGCGCGTCGGGCACGCGGATGACGAACTCGTTGAGGTACGGACCCGCGTGGAGGCGCGGGACGCCGACCGCTGCCAGCGCCGCCTCGAGCTCGGCGGCCCGCGCCGCGCCGAGCGCGGCGACGTCACGCAGACCGTGCGGACCCGAGCGTGGCGAGATAGATCGAGGCGGCCAGCGCCAGGAGCGCCTGGTTGGTGCAGATGTTGCTGGCCGCCTTGTCGCGCCGGATGTCCTGCTCGCGCGCGCGCATGGTCATCACGAACGCCCGCCGGCCGTCGAGGTCGGTCGTCATCCCGACGAGCCGGCCCGGGATCTGGCGGACGAGGGCGTCGGTCGAGGCGAGGATGCCGAGGTACGGGCCGCCGTACTGCGGGCGCGATGCCGAGCGGCTGGCCCTCGCCGGCGGCGATGTCCGCGCCGTAGGCGCCGGGCGGGGCGAGGACCGCCAGGCTGACCGGCTCGACGACGGCGACGAACAGGGCGCCGGCCGCGTGCGCCAGCCGCCCGATCTCGGGCATCGGCTCGAGCAGGCCGAGGAAGTCGGGCTGGGCGGCGATCACGCCGGCCACCGGGCGGCCGGGATCGGCCAGCATCCGCTCGAGCGCGGCCAGGTCGGTCGTGCCGGCGGCGTCGCCATCGGTCGACCAGCGGGATCTCCTCGAGCTCGAGCCCGCCCTCGAAGTACGTCCGCGTCGTCGCCCGGTAGTGCGGATGCACGCCGCGCGAGATCGAGGACCCGCTCGCGGCGCGTGGCGCGACAGGTCATCAGCGCCGCCTCGGCGGTGGCCGCCGCGCCGTCGTAGTGCGATGCCGAGACGACGTCGAGGTCGACCAGCTCGGCCAGCAGCGACTCGTACTCGTAGATGCTCTGGAGCGTGCCCTGGCTGATCTCCGGCTGGTACGGCGTGTAGGCCGTGTACCACTCGCCGCGCAGGAGCAGCTGGTCGACCGCCGGCGGGCACCAGTGGCGATACACCCCGGCGCCGAGGAACGAGGCCAGATCCGTCCGGTTGCGGGCGGCCAGCCCGGTCAGCCGCGCCGCCAGCTCGAGCTCGGGCTCCGGCTCGGGCAGGTCGAGGGGCGAGGCCCGGAGCTCGACCGGGATGTCCTCGAACAGCTGGTCGACCGACGTCAGTCCGAGCGCCTCGAGCATCCTCGCCCGGTCGTCGGCGGTATGGGGACCGTACGGCATCGACGGCTCAGCCGGCGGCGATCAGGGCGTCGTAGGCGTCGGCGTCGAGCAGGGCGTCGACCTGGCCCGCGTCGGACACGCGGAGCCGGATCATCCAGCCGCCACCGAACGGGTCGCTGTTGACCAGCTCGGGGCTTGGCGCCGAGGTCGGCGTTCGTCGCGCGTCGACCTCGCCGCTGAGCGGGGCGAACAGGTCGCTGACGGCCTTGACCGACTCGACCACGCCGAACGTCGCGAACTGGTCGAGCGTCCGGCCGGCTTCGGGCAGCTCGACGAACACGATGTCGCCCAGCTGGTCGGCCGCGTAGGCCGTGATCCCGATGGTCGCCTCGTCGCCCGTCGATGCGGACCCACTCGTGGTCCTTCGTATAGCGCAGATCGCTCGGGACCATGGGCTCAGGCACCCCTCTTGTAGAACGGCAGAGCGACCACCCGCGCCGGGACGCGGGCATCGCGGATCTCGACATCGACAACGGTACCCGGCTCGGCGTCGCCCGGCGCGACGTAGGCCATGGCGATCGGGACGCCCAGCGTCGGCGACTGTGTCCCGCTGGTGACGACCCCGGTCCGCCGATCCCCGGCGAAGACCGCGTAGCCGTGGCGGGCGATCCCGCGCCCCTCGACGATGAGGCCGACGAGGCGGCGAGCCGGTCCGTCGCGATCGACCTTCTCGAGCGCGGCCCGACCGACGAAGTCGCCCGGCTTGGTCGAGCTTGACGACCCGCCCGAGACCAGCCTCGTACGGGTTCGTGTCGAGGTCGAGCTCGTTGCCGTACAGCGGCATGCCTGCCTCGAGCCGCAGCGTGTCCCGCGCCCCGAGGCCGATCGGCAGCCCGTCATGGGCCCGCACCGCCTCGAGCAGGACGTCCCACAGCTCGACGGTCCGCGCGGTGTCGACGAACACCTCGAACCCGTCCTCGCCGGTGTAGCCCGTCCGGGCGACGAGGGCATCGATACCGGCCACCTTGCCCTCGGCGGCCGCGTAGTAGCGCAGGGCGCCCAGGTCCACGTCGGTCAGCGGCGCGAGCGTCTCCGACCGCGCGCGGCCCCTGGACCGCCAGCAGGCCGGTCGCCAGCGAGCGATCGTCGAGCACGGCCGCGAACCCGGCCAGCCGCGTCGCCAGAGCGTCCGACACGATCGGCGCGTTGCCCGCGTTGGCGACCACCAGGTAGCGGGTCTCGCCGAGGCGGTAGACGATCAGGTCGTCGACGATCCCGCCGTCGTCCATGCACATCATCGAGTACTGGGCGCGTCCGATCGCGAGGCTCGGCGGGTCCGACACGAGTGCCGCGGCGAGGGCGTGACCGGATTCGGGCCCCTCCACGTAGAGCTCGCCCATGTGCGACAGGTCGAACAGCCCGACCCGCTCGCGCACCGTCCGGTGCTCCTCGAGGATCGAGCCGTACTGGACCGGCATCAGCCAGCCGCTGAACTCGATCAGGCGGGCGCCGAGGGCGCGATGTGCGTCGGCCAGCGGCGTGAGATGGATGGTCGCGTCGGCGGTGTCCGTCACGAGGCGGCCTCGGCGCGCTTCGTCGCCGTCGGCGCCGTGTCATCGGGCGCCGATCGTGTGGCCAGGATCTCGCCGGCCCGCGCGACGAGCGCTCGCTCGGTCTCGAACGTGAGCAGCGACCCCGCGCTCTCGAAGGTGATCCAGCGGACCTCGTCGAACTCGTGGTCGTGGGCCGCCAGGTCGCCACCGACCGGCTCCATCAGGAAGTAGTGGACGGTCTTGTGGATGCGCGTCCCCGACTGGACGAACCAGTACTCGATCGAATCGAGCGGGCCGGTGATCCGGACCTCGAGCCCGGTCTCCTCGCGGACCTCACGGAGCGCGGTCTGCTCGCGTGTCTCGCCCGGGTTCGGCGTGCCCTTCGGAAGGGTCCACGTCCGGCCATCGCGCTCGCGCCGGCGGCTCCCGACGACCAGCCACGGCTGGCCCGATTCGAACCGAACGACGATCCCGCCGGCGGAAGTGGCGGTCGAGGTCCTCAGCCTTGCCACGGCGCCGACGAGGCGCCCGGTCGAGGCGTGCCGGCGCGCCCGGATCGGGCCCACTGCATGATCACGGCCGGACCCGGTCGACCGCCGCCGCGTCGCCTCGGCACGGCCGGCTGGATGGCGCGCCACCCGGCGCGGATGCGAGTCAGCGGCGCGACCTCGGGACCGCGGACGACCGTCGCGTGCGCGGCCGGTGCGTTGAACGAGCTCGACGGTCGGAGGCCGAGCCGGCGCTCCCTGACCCGCGTCGAGGGACGCACGAAATGGGCCGCCGGCCGGGCCGCGTACTTGGCCGCGATGCTGTGATCCATGGGAGGCTATGGTACCGGTTCGGCCGGGGCTTGCAAGGCCGACGCGAGCGCATTCCGCATGTCGGTCGCCATCGCCGGTGCCAGCGCGCCACGCTCCAGCGCCAGATCGATCTCGCGCCGCGCCGCGGCCACGTACAGATCCACGACGCCTGGTGCGTGCGCGCGCAACGTGGCCAGATGGGCGACCAGCGTGCCGATGTCGCCACGGGTCATCGGGCCGGTCAATGCGGCGCGGATCCCGAGCGCACGAGCGTTCCCGAGGGTGCCCTCGATGAGCGGGCCATAGATCGCCAGCGAGCCGGCCTCATCGAGGCCGGCCACCCGCCCGAGCTCCGCGATCGCGTCGAGAAGGGCGACGAACCCGCCGGCAGCCAGGACGGCGGCCGCGTGATAGGCGGCCTTGGAGCCCGGTGCCAGGCGGACGGCCGTCGCGCCGATCGCCTCCGCCATGTCGGCGAGCATCGCTGCCAGCTGGTCGTCGCCCTCGATCGCGACCGTGGCGCCGTGGAGCGCCGCGACCGCCCGCTCGGTGTCCGCGAACGGCGACCAGCGGATGGAACGCGCCGATCTGGGTCCCGGCGGCCATGGCCGGCGCCAGGACCTCGGCCCCGAGCGCGCCGCTGGTGTGGACCATCGCCTGGCCGCCGTACATCCGGAGCGATGCCGGCCAGCCCGGCGATCGCGTCGTCCGGGACGGCCAGGATGATCAGCTCGACCTCGTCGAGGATCGGTTCGGGGTCGGCGAAGACGCGGGTGACGTCCACCAGCGACCGGAACCGCGCACGCCGGGCGGCATCCCGGCTGGCGACCGCCTGGATCGGCCAGCCGCCGCGGCTCAGCGCCACGCCGAGTGCCGTCCCGACCGCTCCGGCGCCGACGATGCCGATGACCGGCGGCTCGCCGGGGCCCGAGTGGACGTGCGGGTGGGAGTGGTCGCGCGGGTTGCGCCTCGTCGTGATGATGCGAGCCGGGCGGCGGCGGATCGAGGTCGATGCCCGCGGCCGCGATGGCGGCGGCCGTCTCGGCGTGCTCGACTGCGTGGGCCGCCGCGTGACCGGCCCCGTCGACCGCCGGATCGTCGCCGGGCAGGTCGCCCCAGGGCTTCATCGGAATCGTCTCGAGCCCGGCGTGGATGATCGGTGTCGCACGTCTCGAGTGTAGCGACCGCGTCGGCGCGGTCGCGTCCGGGCCGTCCTATACTGGAGGCCGATTCGACCCGGGGCGGGCGCACCCGCCCGGCGCCGACTGACCCCGCGCACATGCGCGGACGATGAAGGAGGCGCGTCATGACAGCCCGGTCCTCGATCCCCGATCCGTTCGCCGCGCGCGGCACCCTGCGCATCGGCAGCACCGGCTACACGTTCCACCGGCTCGCGGTGCTGGCCGACCGGACCGACCTCGCCGGTCTGCCGGTGACGATCAAGATCCTGCTCGAGAACCTGCTGCGCCACGCCGGCGACGGCACCGTCCGTGCCGAGGACGTCGAGACGCTGCTGGCCTGGCGGCCGGGCGTCGCGGCCGAGGCCGAGATCCCGTTCATGCCGGCCCGGGTCCTCCTCCAGGACTTCACCGGCGTCCCGGCGGTCGTGGACCTCGCGGTGATGCGCGATGCGATGGCCGACCTCGGCGGCGACCCCGGCAAGGTCAACCCGCTCGTGCCGGCCGACCTCGTCATCGACCACTCGGTGCAGATCGACCAGTTCGGGACGCCCGGCGCGTTCGCCTTCAACGTGGAGCGCGAGTACGACCGCAACGGGGAGCGCTACCAGCTCCTGCGCTGGGCCCAGACCGCCTTCCGCGACCTGCGCGTGGTGCCGCCCGGGACCGGCATCATCCACCAGGTCAACCTCGAGTTCCTGGCCACCGTCGTCACCGACCGCGACGACGGCCAAGGCGGCCGGGTCGCCTTCCCCGACACGCTCGTCGGCACCGATTCGCACACGACGATGGTCAACGGCCTCGGCGTCCTCGGCTACGGCGTCGGCGGGATCGAGGCGGAGGCCGTCCTCCTCGGGCAGCCGCTCTACCAGCCCATGCCGCACGTCGTCGGCGTCCGGCTCCACGGGGCACTGCCCCGAGGCTCGACCGCCACCGACCTCGTCCTGGTGGTGACCGAGATGCTGCGGGCGCACGGCGTGGTCGGCTCGTTCGTCGAGTTCGCGGGTGACGGCCTGGCGACGCTCGCGCTGGCCGACCGGACGACGATCAGCAACATGAGCCCGGAGTTCGGGGCGACCGCGACCCTCTTCCCGATCGACGACGAGACCATCGCCTACCTGCGCCTGACCGGGCGATCGGCCGAGCGGGTCGAGCTCGTCGAGCGCTACGCCCGGGAACAGGGACTGTGGCGGCTACCCGGCGACGGCCCGACCTTCGACGAGCTGCTCGAGCTCGACCTGGCGAGCGTCGAGCCGTCGGTGGCCGGACCGCGCCGCCCACAGGACCGGGTCGAGCTGCCCGGCCTGCCGGCCAACTTCGAGGCGGCCTTCCCCGCGACCGGCCCGACGGCGGCGACCCGCGAGGACCTCGGGCGGCTGACCGACGAGGGCGGCACGACCGGCGCCACCGACAACGGCAGCGTGGCCATCGAGATCGGCGGCCAGCATGCGATCGTCCGTCACGGCTCGGTCGCGATCGCGGCGATCACCTCGTGCACGAACACGTCCAACCCGACGGTCATGGTCGGGGCCGGCCTGCTGGCCCGCAATGCCGTCGCCCGCGGCCTGCGCGTCGGGCCGACGGTCAAGACCTCGCTGGCACCGGGCTCGCGAGCCGTGACCGGCTACCTCGAGGCGGCCGGGCTGATGGACCCGCTCGAGACGCTCGGCTTCGCGCTGGCGGGCTACGGCTGCACGACCTGCATCGGTAACTCGGGCCCGCTCGACGACGCCGTCGCCGCCGCCATCGAGAAGAACGACCTGGTCGTGGCCGCGGTCCTGTCGGGCAATCGCAATTTCGAGGGTCGGATCCACCCGCTCGCGCGAGCGAGCTATCTCGCCTCCCCGCCGCTGGTCGTGGCGTTCGCCCTGGCCGGCCGGGTTGACATCGACCTGACCGGCGAGCCGCTCGGCACGGACTCGGACGGGCGCCCGGTCTTCCTGGCCGACATCTGGCCCGAGCCCGACGAGATCCGCGCGGTCATCGCCGACAGCATCGACCCGGAGCTGTTCCGGCGGACCTACGCGACCGTGTTCGAAGGCGACGACCGGTGGCGCGCGCTGCCGATCCCGTCCGGCGACCGGTATGCCTGGGAGGACGACTCGACCTACATCGCGAAGCCGCCGTTCTTCGACGGCCTCGGGCTGACGCCCGACCCGGTCGGCGACATCGACGGGCTGCGCGTCCTGGCCGTCCTCGGCGACTCGGTGACCACTGACCACATCTCGCCGGCAGGCTCGATCGCGCAGTGGTCGCCCGCCGGCCAGTGGCTCCAGGCCCACGGCGTCGGGCCGCTCGAGTTCAACTCGTACGGCGCCCGGCGGGGCCACCACGAGGTGATGATGCGCGGCACGTTCGGCAACATCAGGCTGCGCAACCGGCTCGTCGAAGGCAAGGAAGGGCCGTACACGGTCCACCTCCCCGACGGCGACGAGGGGTTCATCTACGACGTCGCGATGCGCTACGCGACCGAACGCGTGCCGCTGGCGATCATCGCCGGGCGCGAGTACGGGTCGGGCTCGTCGCGCGACTGGGCGGCCAAGGGCCCGGCCCTCCTCGGCGTCCGCGTCGTGATCGCCGAGAGCTTCGAGCGGATCCATCGCTCGAACCTCGTAGGGATGGGCATCCTGCCCCTCCAGTTCCGGGTCGGCGAGACCGCGGCGTCGCTCGGCCTGACCGGCCGCGAGACATTGTCGGTGAGCGGCCTGGCCGGCGGGCCGACCCCGCGCCAGGACGTGACCATCGTGGCCCGCGCGGACGACGGCAGCGAGCGGCGCTTCTCGGCGATCGCCCGGCTCGACGGCCCGATCGACGTCGAGTACTTCCTGGCCGGCGGGATCCTCCCCGCCGTCCTGCGGCGGCTCGCGCGAGAGAGCTAGGTCTGGGCGGGGCCCGGGGCCGCCGATCGCGTCCGTCCTTCGGACACGAAGAAGCCCTCGGGGGAGGAACCGAGGGCTTCTGCGCGGAGGAGCAGGCTGGTGTCGCCCGTTCTGACGAGCGACCTCCAGCGAGCGTGACGGCCGTGGCGGGTCATTCTTCGGGCCGGCTGCCGGGATCGTTGCGGCGCAGGGTCCGGCCGACGTTGCCGACCAACAGGGCCACGGCCGACACGAGGTAGAGCTGGCCGACGAGTGCCTCGGAGACGGCCGCCATCCGGCCGACACTGGTGGCCGCGGTGAAGTCGCCGAAGCCGACCGTTGCCAGCGTCGTATAGCTGAAATACACGAAGTCCGAGGCATCGGGCGTGGCCGTCTGGACGAAGAACGGTGCGTGGGTCAGCGTCGCCACCAGCGGGAACAGATAGGCGTATGCGAGTCCGAGCAACAGGTAGATGGCCAGGGCACCGAGCACCAGCCGGATCGTGATGGTCGGGCTGAGGACGATCCGCCGCAGGATGACGATCGGGGCGATGACCGCGAGCAGGAGCCCGACCAGTCCCGCCGTAGCGGTCGCGGCGTCTCCGCCCGCGACAGTCGCAACGGCCGTGCTGAGCACCGCGATCACGACAACGATCGCAGACACCCGGAACGTCCGGCGGTGCCCGCCGGCAGTGTGGATGACGAACAGCAGCGTGCCGCCGCTGAGCGCGACGCTGACCAGCTGACCGATCGGGCCCTCCGCGGCCGCGAACACCAGCACGGTCAGCAGGATCAGGACCAGGGCGACCCCGAAGTCGTCCTCGCGTGCGAGCATCGCGCGCACCGCCGATCGGCGCGATTCCCCCGGCTGACGGATCGTCATCATCGTCCGGGGATGGTAGGCGCGTTCCGCTCCCCGTCGGCGGCCAGTCGCGCAAGATCGTGGCGGACGAGCTTGCCGACGGCATTTCGCGGGAGGTCCTCGACGAACGCGATCGAGCCCGGGACCTGGTGCTCGGCCAGACGTTCCCGGCAGTGCGCAAGGAGCGCGTCCTCGGTCACGCGGGTCGCTCCCGGCGCCAGGACCACGAACGCGGCACCGACCATCGACCCAACGGCCGCGGGCACGCCGACGACCCCGGCATCGGCCACCGCCGGATGAGCCAGAAGCGCGCGCTCGACGTCGCCCGGGTAGACGACGCCGCCCGCCGACTCGAACCGGGCGTCGAACCGGTCCACGATCCAGACATCGCCATCGGCGTCGATCCGGGCGGCGTCGCCGGTCCGCAGCCAGCCGCCCTCGAGGATCGTCTCGCGCGTTTCGGCCGGCCGCCGCCAGTAGCCGGCCATCACGTTCGGGCCGCGGACCAGCAGCTCGCCGGTCTGCCCCGGGGCGACGTCAACGTCGGGCGGATCGGCGATCCGGATGTCCACGAACAGAGGCGGCCGGCCTGCTGCGCCGATCTTGTCGAGGGCCCTCGCGGCATCGAGGAGCAGGACGAGCGGCGAGGCCTCGGATTGGCCGTAGCCCTGGACCAATGTCACGCCACGATCGAGATAGGCGCGGATCAGCCGCTCCGGCACGGGCGCCCCGCCGGTCAGGATGAATCGGATGCTCGACAGGTCCGCCGATGGCCAGGCGTCGGCGTGCGCGATCGCGTCGAGCAGGTCCGGGTTGCCGAAGCCGACTGTCACATGATGCCGCTCCATCAGCCGGAGGAGCCCGTCAGGGCTCGGGTCGTCCGGGACGACGACCGTTCCGCCGAGGAACAGGACCGGCAGGACGTTCACGCCCGTTCCACCGACGCGGAAGAATGGGGCGATCGCCGCGGTCACGTCGTCGGGCCGGAAGTCGGACGCCGACAGGCAGTTGACGGCGTTCCAGGTGACGTTGCCGTGGGTCAGCATCACCGCCTTCGGCGTTCCCGTCGTGCCCGACGTATGCGGCAGGAAGAGCAGGTCGTCGGCTCCGATCGTCTCGGCGATCGGATGGTCTGGGAAAGCGGCAATGAGCGCCTCGATGTCGATGGTCGCCGCCGTGCCGCCGGATCCGACGATGGCGACGGGCTCCGTCTGGGCGAGGACCGTGGCCCGCTCATCCGGCGTCAACCGGTGGTTCACAGGCGCCAGCGCGGCGCCCAGCTGCCCCACCGCGAAGAAGGCCTCCAGGAATGCCGGATGATTCGGACCGAGCCAGGCGATGCGGTCGCCTCTCTGCACGCCGAGTCCACGCAGACCGTTCGCCAGGCGCCGGATCCGTGCGGCGAGCTCGGCGTATGTCAGCGTCCGGTCGCCGTGGATCAGCGCCGGGTGGTCGGGCCTCGACCGCGCCCGACGCTCGATCCACGACCCGACCCCGTAGTCACCCGTGCCGCTCTGATGCATACCGCTGAGGATGCCAGACTGCATTTCCCGCGACCGAGGCCGTCGAGCCCATTGACAATGGCCTCGCCGCACGTTTTGCTCGTCGCCATGACCGACCAATTCGTCACCCGCGGGTTCGTCGGGCGTCGCGGCATTCCCGGTGAGGGGGCCGCCGACAGCGCGTCGCGGACCCCACCCGGCCAGTACCTGACCACCGACTTCCCTGTCCTTTCCGCCGGACCCACGCCGCGAACTCCCCTCGATTCCTGGTCGTTTTCGATCGAGGGTCTCGTCGGCGAGCCCGTCCGCTGGACGTGGGACGCATTCGTCGCGCTGCCGAGCCGCGCCTGGACGGTCGACATCAGCTGCGTCACGAAGTGGACGAAGCTCGACATGCGCTGGCATGGGGTCAGCGTCGACACGCTGCTCGAGCACGTCGATCTCGACGCGGCAGCCGGATTCGTGATCGCCCGGTCCGATGGCGGATACACGACGAACCTGCCGCTCGAGGACGTCCTCGGCGGCCGCGCGTTCGTCGCCTGGGAGTACGACGGCCGACCGCTTGCGCCCGAGCACGGCGGCCCCGCCCGGCTGGTCGTCCCGGATCGGTATTTCTGGAAGAGTGCGAAGTGGATCCGCGGCTTGCGTCTTCAGGCCCAGGACGAGCTCGGCTTCTGGGAGTCGCTCGGCTACCACGCCCGCGGCGACCAATGGCTCGAAGAACGGTACAGCGGCGACTAGGGACGACCCTGATGGCCAGCCCGATCGCCTGGCAGCTCGCGACCGTCGACGCGATCCGGACCGAGACGCCGACCGTCCGGTCGTTCACGCTGCGACTGCCGTCGTGGACGGGGCACCGGCCCGGCCAGCACATCGACCTGCGGTTGACCGCGGCGGATGGCTACAGCGTCGAGCGAAGCTACTCCATCGCGTCGGAGCCCGAGCGGTCAGGCGAGATCGACATCACGGTCGAGCGGATCGAGGATGGCGAGGTTTCCGCGTTCCTGCACGACACGGTGGTCGTCGGCGACCGGCTCGAGCTCCGCGGGCCGATCGGCGGCTACTTCGTCTGGGAGACGACGTTCGGTGGCCCGCTGTTCCTGGTCGCCGGCGGGTCGGGTGTCGTGCCGTTGATGGCGATGCTCCGTCATCGGGCGCGGTCCGGATCAACCATCCCGACCCGTCTCCTGCTGAGCTCCCGCCACCCCGAGGAGATCATCTACCGCGACGAGCTCGATCGGCTGGCCGTGCGACGCGACGGGTTCGAGGTCGTCCATACCCTGACCCGGTCGCAACCGACCGGCTGGTCGGGGTACGTCCGCCGGATCGACGCCGCGATGCTGGCCGACGTGCTCGACCCGCTCGGTGTTTCGGCCCGCTCCTACGTCTGCGGCCCGACGGCGCTCGTCGAGACGGCAGCCAACGGCCTGGTCCGTCTGGGTCTGCCACCCGATCGCGTCCGCACGGAACGCTTCGGACCGACCGGGACATGATCGAAGGAGTCCGTCGATGACCGACGACGAAGCCACCGACCCGACCGACGACGCAGTCCTCGACGGGAATGCATCCGCGGGCGCTCTCGCCGGGGTGTTCGGCGTCGAGATGACCGCCATCCCCGGTCGCTGCGTCCATTGTGGCAACGTGCACGCGATCGGTGAGCTGCGCGCCTACGTCCGGGCGCCGGGCACCGTCCTGCGCTGCCCGTCCTGTGGCGGCGTCGTCCTGCGCATCGTCGAGACGGCGGAGGCCACCTACGTCGATGCGCGGGGCGTCGCCTACCTGCGCTTCGAGCGCCGCTGAGCCCTTAGAAGACCTTGCCCGACGGAGTCACGAAGACCTTTCCTCCGTTCGGATCGGTGAAGACCTTCCCCGTCTCGTTGACGGGGACCATCGTGCCCCCGCCGGCCACGAACTCGTTCTCGGCCGCCTGGATGCACACGGCATTGCCCTTGCACGCCTTGACCGCCTTGCTCAACGAGTCGACCTTCCCCTTGTCACCCGGCATCGTCGGGCCCTCCCTCTTCGCGCCCTTGTGACCGGCGGGCACTCTCGCCGTCATGGCCGCGTCACCGTACGATAGACCCATGTCAACCCCCCTCCTCGGCGACGTGTTCGCCCATCACATCTGGGCGACCGAGCGCCTCATCGAAGCCTGCGGCGTCCTCACCACCGAACAGCTGGCGAAGCCGGTCCCGTGCACCTACGGCTCGATCATCGACACGCTTCGCCACCTCGTCGGTGCCGACGGCTGGTACCTCTCCTTCTACGACGGCGAACGGGCCGGTAGGATCGATGAGGAGGGCGACGCGGGCCTGCCCGAGCTGCGCGCGGCGATGACGGCCAACGGGCCATTCTGGCTGGAGCTCGTCGGCGGCGAGCTGGACCCCGACGCCGACGTCGTCGAGATCGGCGACACGGGCTGGGGGCCCCCCCGACCGGCATCCGGCTGGCACAGGTCGTCCACCACGGCACGGACCACCGCAGCCAGATCTGCACGGCGTTGACGAGCCTCGGCGTGACGCCGCCCGCGATCGACGCCTGGGACTTCGCCGACGCGACCGGTCGCTCGCGCTCCGTGCCGGAACCGGAGCCGTCGCGCGAGCCGGACGGGACGAGGGGAGTGGTGGGCGATACTGGATTCGAACCAGTGACCTCGCGGATGTGAACCGCGCGCTCTAACCGACTGAGCCAATCGCCCGGGGATGCCCGACGATCATACCCGCAGGCCCGGCCACCGGGCAACGATCGTCTCCGGGTCGACGCCATCGATGACGACCAGCTTCTGGCGGCTGGTCGCGCCGGCCACGATGCGGACATCGCGTCGGGCGACGCCGAGCTCGTCGGCCAGGATCCGGATGAGCGCGGCATTGGCCGCGCCCTCGACCGCAGGCGCCATCACCCGCACCTTGAGGACGCCGTCTGCCACCTCCTCGACGCGCTCGACCGCCGAGCGCGGCGTGATGCGGACGGCGAAGCGGGCGGTGGGGAGAGTCAAGACCTCGGAAGGCGCGCCATATGGGCGTCTTGCACGAACGGCATCGATCCCGAGTCTACCAGCCGTGTCCGCGAGGGGCCTGTCGGCGCCCTCGGGTCATCCGTGCGGCTCGTCCGGATGGGGCCGCTCGCCGAACAGCGCCCGGCCCACCCGGACGATGGTCGCGCCCTCCTCGACGGCCAGCTCGAAATCGTCGGTCATCCCCATCGACAGGTCCGCACCGAGCTCCGGCCGGCGGGCACGCGACGCTTCCGACAGCGTCCGCAGGCCGCGGAACGTCGGTCGTGCTTCCGCTGGGTCGGATGTCAGACGACCGACGGTCATCAGGCCGTTGATCACCAGGTGTGGCAGCCCGAGCAGGTCGTCGAGGGCGGCGTCCAGGTCGGCCACGGCGAACCCCGCCTTGGCCGGGTCGTCGTCGACATTGACCTGGAGGAGGACCGGGTACGGGGCACCCGGCCGAAGCTCCGGCACGAGCCGGTCGAGTCGCCGCGCGAGGTCGACCGAGTCCACGGTCTGGATGCTGTCGAAGACCTCGAGCGCCCGGCGCGCCTTGTTCGACTGGAGCGGGCCGACGAGCTCCCAGCGAGCGCCGGGGACCTCGGGCGCCTTGGCGACGCCCTCCTGGACGCGGTTCTCCCCGAGCCGATCGAGGCCGGCCGACACCGCGTCGCGCAACGCATCCGAGGCGACGGTCTTGGACACGGCGACGAGTGACACCTCGGCCGACGATCGACCCGCGCGCGCGCAGGCCGCCTCGATGCGGGCGAGGACGCGTTCGCGCGCGGTGCGATAGGTCTCGACGCGGGACGCTGGGTCGGTCATGCGCTGATCGCCGGCAAGCCGGCCCGGATCACTTCCGGCGGAGGAAGCTCGGGATCTCCAGGTCGTCCGCGTCGTACGTCGTCGAGCGCTTGGCCGGGACCGGCTCGCCGACGGTCCGCTCGACGCGCGGCGCGGCCACGGCCGCGGCCTGGTCATCGAGGTGCGACGGCGCCTGGCCCGGGTACGACCCGCCGTCGGCGACCTCGTCGCGCTGGCGCTGGAGCTCCTCGAGGAAGTCGCGCTCGCGGGATGGTCGGGCGATCGCCCCCTCGTCCATCACGGCGGTCGCCTCGTGACGGTTGACGTGACGCTTCTTGCCGCCGTCGAAGCCGGTCGCGATGACGGTGATCATCACCTCGTCGCCGAGCCGCTCGTTGAAGCTCGTCCCGAAGATGATGTTGGCCTCCGGGTCGGCGGCCGCGCGGATCTCCTCGGCGGCCTCGGTGACCTCATACAGGCTGAGGGTCGACGAGCCGGTGATGTTGAACAGGATGCCCTGGGCGCCCGCGATGTCGACCTCGAGCAGCGGGCTGGCGATCGCCTGGCGGGCGGCCTCGACCGCGCGGTTCTCGCCGGTCGCGCGACCGATGCCCATCAGCGCGGAGCCTGCGTCGCGCATGATCGCGCGCACGTCGGCGAAGTCGAGATTGATGAGTCCAGGCATGGTGATGATGTCGCTGATGCCCTGGACGCCCTGGCGCAGGACGTCGTCGACGACCCGGAAGGCGTCGAGGATGCTGGTGTTCTTCTGGACGACGTCCTTGAGCCGGTCGTTGGGGATGGTGATCAGGGTGTCGACCTGCGCCTTGAGCTCCTCGGCGGCCTTCTCGGCGACGAGCTTGCGCTTGGCGCCCTCGAACGTGAACGGCTTGGTCACGACGCCGATGGTCAGCGCGCCGGTCTCCTTGGCGATCTGGGCGACCACGGGAGCGGCGCCCGAGCCTGTCCCGCCGCCGAGCCCCGCGGTGATGAACACCATGTCCGAATCGACGAGCGCCGCGCTGATCTTCTCCGAGTCCTCTTCCGCCGCGCGCTGGCCGATGGTCGAGTCACCGCCGGCTCCGAGACCGCGGGTGATCTTGTCGCCGATCCGGATCTTGTGCGGCGCGTCGGCCTGCAGGAGGGCCTGCGCGTCGGTGTTGAGGGCGATGAACTCGACCCCCATCATCTCGGCGCGGATCATCCGGTTGACGGCGTTGCTTCCCCCGCCGCCGACACCGATGACCCGGATCAGCGCGAAGTTCTCGGAATCGGAACGCAACGGCATCGGGCTCTCCTCAGCGACCCACGTGGGGATTCTGCGCGACGGTGGCTCGTCTGGACCCGGGTGGCCTTTCCCGGTGCTGAGCGGGTCCGTTGGGTTGGCCGGAGTATACCGCCGGACAGGTCGCGGTGGACGCCCGAACATCGCCGATCGCGGCCCTTTCCGACCGTTTTCGAGCGTCCGGGTGGTGCCCGGACGCACCGCTCAGGCAGCCAGCCAGGACAGGCGGACGGTCCGGACGTCGTTGTCGGCGTTGGGGTCGAGAAGGCAGATCGACTGCCACGTCCCGAGGGCCAGCCGGCCGCCCACGACGGGCACGGTGAGCGACGGCGGCGCGAGCAGCGGCAGGACGTGATCGGCGCCGTGACCGGGCGACCCGTGGCGGTGACGGTACAGCCGCTCGTCGCGCGGCAGCAGGCGGTCGAGCGCCGCCAGCAGGTCCTCGTCGGAGCCCGCGCCGATCTCGACCACGACGAGGCCGGCGGTCGCGTGCGGGACGAAGATCGACAGCAGGCCGTCGTCGCCGCCCGACGCCTCCGCGACGAACCCGGCGCACCGGCCGGTCAGGTCGACGAGCCCGCGATCGCGGCCGGTGCGGACCGTCAGCTCGCGCGTGTCTACGGGAAGATGTTCCGGATCGCGTCGCGCAAGCGGCCCATGCCGCCACCGACCGGCGCCGACTCGTAGCGGTTCGGCTCGCCGGCGGACAGCGCCGCGGCGCCCCACTGGAGCAGGCCGACGCTGGTGCTGTAGGCGGGCGTGAGGAGCGTGTCCACGAGCCCGCCGATGCCGGACGGCGCGGCGACCCGGACCGGCATCTCGAGGACCTCGCGGCCGAGCTCGGCCGCGCCGGCCAGCTGCGAGGCACCGCCGGTCAGGATGATCCCGGCCGGGAGCATGCCGACCCCGGCGGCCCGGATCTCGTTGCGCAGCAGCTCGAACGTCTCGCGCATCCGGGCCTCGATGATCTGGGACACCTCGAGCCGGCTCACCGTCCGGCCGGCGTCCTCGCCGAGGACCGACACGCTGATCTGCTCGTCGTCGTCGATCTGGCGCAGGTCGCAGGTGCCGTGCTTGATCTTGAGCTCCTCGGCGACCTGGATGCTGGTCTTGAGCCCGATCGCCACGTCATTGGTGACGTTCGCGCCACCGACCGGCAGGACGCGGGTGTGGAACGGCGAGCCGTCCTGGAAGAGCGCCAGGTCGATCGTCCCGGCGCCGATGTCGGCGACCGCCACGCCGAGCTCCTTCTCGGTCTCGGTCAGCACCGCCTCGGCGGCGGCCAGGGAGTTGGCCACCAGCTCGTCGATCTTGACCCCGGCCGCGGCCACGCACTTGGTCAGGTTCTGGACCGCGGTCGCGGACGCCGTGACGATGTGGGTCTCGACCTCGAGCCGCAGCGCGCTCATCCCGAGCGGGTCCTTGACGCCCTCCTGGCCGTCGACCGTGAAGCCGCGCCGCTCGACGTGGAGGACGTCGCGGTTGGACGGGATCGACACCGCCCGGGCGACCTCGATGGCGCGGTTGACGTCCTCGCGGGTGACCTCGCGATGATGGGCGGTGACCGCGACCTGGCCGCGCGAGTTGAGGCTCTCGACGTGCTGGCCGCCGACCCCGACGAACGCCCGGTCGATCTTCCAGCCCGACAGCCGCTCGGCGCGCTCGACCGCGTCCGCGATCGAGCGGACCGTCTGGTCGATGTTGATGACGACGCCCTTCTTCAGCCCGGACGCCGGCACGGTGCCGTGGCCCATGATCGTCAGCCGGCCATCGCGGCTCACCTCGCCGATGAGGGCGCAGACCTTGCTCGTGCCGACGTCGATGCCGACCAGGACCGCTTCTCGTTCCACCGTTTCGTTCGTCTCCCGTTGCGGGTGTAGGTCGTCTACAGGAAGTGGCGCCGGATGAGAGCCACGTTATCGAAGATGCGCAGGCCGAAGGTGATGAGGGCCACCAGGTAGAGATCCAGGCCGAGCCGGTCGCCGATGAATGTCAGGAGCACCGCGACGATGGCGTTGACCAGGAACCCGCTGATGAAGATGCGATTGTCGTAGACCCCGTCGAGCTCGGCCCGGACCGCTCCGAGCACCGAATCGAGCGCGGCGAGGATCGCCACGGCCGAATAGCGACTGAGTTCGAACCCGACATTGACGTTGAGGACGAGGCCCATGAGGACGCCCACGAGGAGTCCGAGCAGGGGCAGCAGCACGGGTTGTTCGTCCTCGCTCCAGTGGTTTGGGCAAGGCTACCCGACGGCGCGACCATGCGCCACGTCATGGCGACTTGCTCGGTTTCGCCGACGACTTCCCCGACGACGGCGATGGGGCCGCCCGCGGCACGTACGTCCCGTCGGTGTCCGAGGCGAGGACCACCCGCTGGACCGTCGGCTCGCGACCGGTCAGCAGGCTGCGCAGCAGCCGGACCTGGCCGGGGATCATGTCGGTCGTGCGCAGGCTCGGGGTGTAGAAGCCGAAGACCGCCGACCACGAGCCCGGCCTCGTGCCGACGACGAACCCGTTCTCGTCGGTGACGCTGACCGCGAGGGACACGGCCGAGCTGCCGAGGTCGCCCGGGACCAGCGACGCGAGCCGCGTCGCGGCATCGAGGTCGACCGGGTCGAGCCGCTTGCCGACGTCGAGATCGGCTGCCGAGATCCGCAGATCGTCGATGACCGGCAGGTTCGCGGCATCCGCCGGGGGATGGGCCGGCATCAGCCCGAACAGGGTGCCGTCGGCGTCGGCCAGGTAGCGGCGTTGCCCGACCTGCCAGACCATGACGGGGACGCGCTCGTCGACGGTGACCGCGAGCGTCCCGGGCAGGCGGACCTCGACCTGGGCCGAGCGCACCGTCGGGAGCCCGTCGAGGGCGGCGACCAGCGACCGGGTGGACAGCGCGAACAGGTTCTGGCCACGGGCGACGGCGAGGGCCGATTCGATGACCGCGGGGTCGGTGAGCTCTGCCCCGGTCACCTGGATCGACCGGTAGTCGAAGGCGGACGACGCGCCGACGCCGTAGATCGCGGCCGCGGTGGCGAGCATGACCAGGCCGGCCCCGGCACGGACCGGCGACAGGCCTGCGGACGCCCGCCGCACGCGGCGCGACCGGCGTCCGGGGAGCGGCGTGCGGCTCCGGCTGGCCACCGGACGACCGTTCATCGGGGGAGGTCCGCCGGCGTCAGGGCGGGCCGGGCGCGGGCCGCGTGACGCTCGAGTGCCAGCTCGACGATCCTGCTGCAGACGGCCGCGAAGGTATAGCCGCCCTCGGCCGGCATCGTCGGGAACAGGCTGATCGGGGTGAACCCCGGGATCGTGTTGATCTCGGACAGCACGATCGCCTCGCCGGCCAGCAGGAAGTCGATCCGGGCGAACCCTTCGGCGCCGATGGCCCGGTACGCGTCGCGGGCGATCTTGAGGATCGTCGCCCGCTGGCGGTCGGTGACCTCGGCCCGGGTCGAGGTCTCGGACAGCCCCGCGGTGTACTTGGCCTCGTAGTCGTAGAACTCGTGGCCCGACACGATCTCGCCCGGCCCGTACAGCTCGAGGTCCGCCGGGCCGTTGCCGATGACCGAGACCTCGAGGTCGCGCGCGCCGGCGATGTACGTCTCGGCGAGGGCCAGCGTGTCGTGACGGAACGCGGTGTCGAGCGCCGCGTCGAGCTCGGCCGGCTCGTGGACCAGGGTCATCCCGACCGAGCTCCCGAGGCGTGCCGGCTTGACCATCAGGCGTGGGTCGGATGCGGCAGCGGCGAAGGCGAGCAGCTCGGTCCGCACAGCCGCGGGGTCGCTCGTCCAGCGCGCGGCATGGACCTCGCGCCAGTCCACGACCGGGAGCCCGATCCCACGGCACAGGCGCTTGAAGATGACCTTGTCCATGCCGATCGCGGAGGCCGCGACGCCCGACCCGGTGTAGGGCACGTCCGCGGCCTCGAGCAGGGCCTGGACCGTGCCGTCCTCGCCGAACGGGCCGTGGAGGGCGATGACGACGACCGGTGCGGGTCGCGCCGCCGCGAGCCGATCGACGGCGGCCCCGACCGCGACCGGGCCGCTCGCGCCGAGCGATGCCGGGTCGTCGTAGGCGCTCGCGGGTCGGCCATCGCGGCGGTGCCCGGCGGGGAGCCACCACCAGCCCCCGTCGAGATCGATGAGGACCTGCTCGACGGAGTGGCCTTCGCCGGCCAGGGCTTCGGCGATGGCCGTTCCGGACACGACCGAGACATCGTGCTCGGCCGACGGGCCGCCGAGCAGCACCACGACCGGCGGCCTCCCGCTCATGCGGCGGCCTCCCAGCCGGACCAGTCGCCGACGAACTCGATCTCGAAGGCGAGGTCGACGTCGTGCCGGGCGAGGACCTCGGCGCGTACCCGCTCGGCCAGGCGGCGGACGTCGGCGGCCCGACCCTTCTGGTCGTTGACGATGAAGTTCGCGTGCTTCTCGGACACGACGGCGCCCCCGATGCGCAGCCCTTTCAGGCCCGCCGCCTCGATCAGCCGGCCGGCCGAATCGCCGGCCGGGTTGCGGAAGACGCTGCCCGCCGATGGCAGCCCGAGCGGCTGGTGGGCCTGCCGCCAGCGGCGGATGTCGTCGAGCCGCGCCTTGATCGTGTCCGGGTCAGCCTCCTCGAGGCGGAACGTCGCGTCGACCACCACGTCGCGCGGCGCATCGGCGACGGCGTCGTGGCCGGCACGCTTGAACCGACTGTCGCGATAGGACAGCCCCAGCTCGCTTGCCGGGACGATGACCTCGGTCCCGTCCGCCTGCAGGACGCGCGCCGACTCGAGGACACCTGCCATGTCGGCGTCGTGGGCGCCCGCATTGGCCCACACGGCCCCGCCGACCGTGCCGGGGATGGCCAGCCCGAACTCGAGCCCGGTCAGGCCGGCATGCTGAGTCTCGGTCGCAGCCCGCGCCATCTGGACGCCGGCCTCGGCGGTGTAGCGATCGCCGACGGTCCGCGATCCCTCCGCCCGGACCTGGATCACCAGCCCGCGGATCCCGGCGTCTGCGATGACCAGGTCGCTGCCGCGCCCGAGCACGACATGCGGCAGGCCGCGGGTCCGGGCGAAGCGGACCAGGGCGCGCAGCTCGTGCGCGTTGTGGACCGTCGCGAACAGGTCGGCCGGTCCGCCGACCCGCATCGTGGTGAACCGCGCCAGCGGCTCGTCGCGCGAGGTCTTGACCCCGATCCGGCGCTGGATGTCGGTCCCCGTGGCGATCGCGTCGAAGCCGGCGATCACGCGGCGCGACCCCGGGAGCGCCGCTCGACCTCGGCCGGGTCCGGGAACGGCACCGCTCACGGCTGCGGCCATGACGAGCTCGGCGACCGCGTCGGCAGCACCCGGCCTGCCCAGCCCACGCGCCGCAGCCGACATCGCGGCATGCGCCGCCGGGTCGTCGAGAAGTGCCGCCGCCTCGAGCAGCGCCGCGGCATCGAACGCGTCGTCCTCGACCAGCCGGGCGGCGCCGGCCGCCACGAGGCTCACCGCGTTGGCGCGCTGGTGCCCTGCCGCGTGCGGATACGGAACGACGACCATCGGCAGTCCGAGCGCCGTCACCTCGGCGAGCGTCGATGATCCCGCCCGGCCGACCACCAGGTCCGCGGCCGCGAGGGCCGCCAGCATCTCGTCGCGCAGGAACGGATACGGTCGGTAGCGACGGCGGAGGGACTCGGGCAGGATCTCGCGGCCGGTCAGGGCCGCGGCGTACCCCTCGTCACCGGTCACGTGCAGGACGGTCACCCGCTCGACCAGCCGGGGCAGCGCCTCGGCCACGGCAGCGTTGAACCGCCGCACCGCCTGCGAGCCACCGAAGATGAGGAGGACGCGCTCACCCGCGTCGATGTCCATCCGCAGCCGCGCGGCGACCCGGTCGATCGCATCGATCTCACGGATGGGCGTGCCGGTCACGTAGCACGGGCGCCCCGCGCCGGCGCCGGCAAGCGCCCGGCAGGTGGCATCGAACGACACCGCCAGGGCGGCCGCCAGCCGGGCCGTGGCGCGGACCGCCCGGCCCGGGATCACGTTGCCGTCCCACAGGACGACCGGGATGCCGAGCGGCGCAGCCGCCATGAGGACGGGCACGCGCGACGTAGCCGCCGGTCGTGAAGATGGCCGCCGGCCGCTCGCGGACGAGGATGGCGGTCGCCTGCGGGACCGACAGCCCGAGGCGGATCGGGTCGAGGATCGCGTGGACGTCGGCCTCGGTGGTTCGCAGCGAGCGAGCAGCCAGGCGGCGCAGGGGGATATGCGCTGCGGGGACGATGGACGCCTCGAGCCCGCGGTGCCCGCCCAGCCAGCGCAGCTCCGGGGCCTCAGGCGTCGTGCCGAGCGAGCGGGCGACGGCGAGCGCCGGGTAGATGTGTCCGCCCGTCCCTCCCGCCGCGATCAGCAATCGCATCGTCGTTCCACGTCCCCTTCTCCACGGTCTCGCGCGAGATCGACAACAGGATCCCGACCGCGGCGAAGCTGATGATGAGGGATGACCCGCCGGCACTGATGAACGGCAGGGTGATCCCGGTGATCGGCAGCAGGGCCACGACGACCCCGATATTGATGAACGCCTGGAGGCACAGCCAGGCGGTGATGCCGGCTGCGAGCAGCGCCCCGAACGTGTCGGGCGCCGCGAGCGCGACTCGCACCCCGGAGTAGGCCAGCAGCAGGAACAGGGTGATGACGACGATCCCGCCGATCAGCCCGAACTCCTGGCCGACCTCGGCGAAGATGAAGTCGTTGAAGGCATTGGGCACCGACACGCGGCTGGCGCCGAGGCCGGTCCCGACCAGGCCGCCGACGCCCAACGCGAGCAGCCCCTGGATGGTGTGGAAGCCCTTCCCGAGCGGATCGAGCCAGGGGTTCTGCCAGACCAGGATGCGGTCCGTCTGGTACGACTGCAGGCCGACCATCAACATCGCCATCAGCCCGCCCGCGGCCATCACCGCGAGGTGGAAGAAGTTCGCGCCGGCCACGAAGAACATCGTGAACGCGGTCAGAGTGATGACCCCGGTCGTGCCCAGGTCGGGCTCCTTGAAGACCAGGGCGATGACCGGCGCAACGATGATCAGGAACGGGACCGTTCCGCCCCAGAAGCCGCGGATGCCGCCGCCCCGCTTGGCGAACCAGTGGGCGAGGTAGATGACGAGGGCGAGCTTGGCGAACTCGGCCGGGTGGATGGCCGGCAGCGGACCGAGCTTGAGCCAGCGAGCGGAGCCGCCGACGACGATGTTCAGGCTGGGAACGAAGACGAGGATGAGCAGGGCGATGGCGATCAGGTACAGCGGCACGGATGCGAGACGGAGATAGCGGTAGTCCACCCGCATCATCACGAGCATCGCGGCGAAGCCCAGGATGGCCCACTGGATCTGGGGCCCGACCGTCGCGAAGGTATCGGCGTCCTGCGACAGGTAGCCCTTGAGCGCCGACGACGAGTAGACCATCAGGATGCCGATCGCGGTCAGAGCCACGACGACCACCAGGATCACGTAGTCGGCCTGGTGGCGCTCCCGGCGGAGCGCCCCGGCGCGGCTCTTGACCGGTGTCCGGTTGGCCGTGGTGCGCGGATCGGCGGTCTTCGGGTCGCCGTCGCGGCGGAGCCGCTCGAGCCGCGGGATCGGCGGTGCCAGGTTCATCGGTCCCCCTTCCCCGCTCGAGTCGCGGCGAGCGCCGCGACAGCTGCCTTGAACGCCCGGCCGCGGGCGGCGTAGTCCACGAACATGTCGAAGCTGGCGGCGGCCGGGCTGAGCAGGACCGTCGCCGGACCTGCCTGTCCGCCGGGCGGCTGGCCGGTCGTCCGCCCCGTCGCGAGGATGTCGCGGGCGATGGCGTCGGCCCGGCCGACGGCGTCCTCGAGGCTGGCGGCGCGCTCCGTGCGGGCGAGCCCCGCGTCCCGGAACGAGCGCTCGAGCGCCGGGCCGCTCTCGCCGATGAGGACTGCCGCGGCGGCTCGCTCGGCGACCACCGGTGCGAGGTCGGTCAGGTCGATCCCCTTGTCGCGGCCGCCGGCGATGAGGACGACCGGCGGACCGAACGCGCGGAGGGCGGCGATGACCGCATCCGGCTGCGTCCCCATCGAATCGTTGACGAAGCGGACCCCGTCCACGAGCGCGACCGGCTCGATCCGGTGCTCGACGCCGGTGAAGGCGGCGGCGGCCCGGCGGATGCCGGCGACGTCCACCCCGAACGCGAGCGCGACGGCGATGGCGGCCAGGGCGTTCGACACGTTGTGGGCGCCCGGGATCGCCAGCTCGTCCGCGGGCATGATCCGGCCGCCCGGACCCGCCGCAGCCCGTCCTCCGCCCGCGAGCACGAGCCGTGGCACGTCGTCCGCCACGATCCAGCCGTCCACGACACCGAGCCCGCCAGCGAGGGGCGCGTCACGCCGGTAGCGGATCGTCGCGACGCCGGCCGGGCCCGCGTACGCGGAGACGACCGGATCCTCGTCGTTGAGGACGAGCGCGCCGGCCGGGTCGACCAGCTCGGCCAGCCGGCGCTTGACCCGCCGGTACGCCCTCCAGCGTCCCGTGCCGGTCGAGGTGGTCCGAGGTGACGTTCGTGTAGACCGCCACGGTCGTGCCGCGCGACAGCGTCGGCAGCTGCAGCTCGGACAGCTCGATCGACCACCCGATGAGCGGGCGTCAGCTCGGGCAGCCGCTCGACGAGCGGGATCCCGATGTTCCCGCCCAGCACGACCGGGTGCGTTCGGGTCGGCCGACAGGATGGCCGCGGTCAGCGCGGAGGTCGTCGTCTTGCCCTTCGTCCCGGTCACCCCGACCGTCGGCGCCGGGCAGAGCCGGAGGAACAGGTCCGCCTCCGACACGAGCGCCGGGACGGTCGCGTCGCCGCCCGCCCTGGCGTCGACCAGCGCCCGGAGCGCGGCCCGCAGGCGCGGCTCGGTCGTCGGGAAGTCGGGCGTGATCGACGGCGAGGTGGCCACCAGGTCCGCGGCCCTCCAGGTCGTCGCCGGATCGATCGCCGGCCCCAGCGCCAGGATCACCGGTCGCCCGCCCAGGGCGGCGATGGCCTCGGCGAGCTCGTCCGCGGGCCGGCCGTCATAGACCGTCACGGCCGCGCCGGCGTCGGCCAGGAAGCGGGCCAGTGCGAGCCCGCTGCGCGCCAGCCCGAGAACGGTGACCGGCCGCCCGGACAGCGCCCCCGCGCGGACGTCGTCGAGCGTCAGGCGGTCGAGGTCGATCGGGCCGGTCGTCGTCATCGTCGCGGTCGTCACTGGAGCCGGTTCAGCGATGCGAGGAAGAGCGTCACGCCGAGCAGCGCGGCCAGGATCCCGATGATCCAGAAGCGGATGGTGATCTTCTCCTCGTCCCAGCCACCCAGCTCGAAGTGGTGGTGGATCGGGCTCATCCGGAACAGGCGCTTGCCGCCGGACATCTTGAAGTAGCCGACCTGGAGGATGACCGAGACGGTCTCGATGACGAAGATGATCCCGATCAGCGGCAGCACGAGGATCTGGCCGGTGATCAGCGCCGTGACCGCGAGGGTCGCGCCCAGCGACAGGGCGCCCGAGTCGCCGATGAAGATCTGCGCCGGGTGGACGTTGAACCACAGGAACCCGAGCAGCGCGCCGATGATCAGGGCGCACAGCAGGGCCAGGTTCGGCTGCGCCGGCTCGTTGAGCAGGGCGATCAGCATGTAGGCGACGAAGGCGATGGCGACGGTCCCGCCCGACAGCCCGTCGAGCCCGTCGGTGATGTTGACGCCGTTCGCCGCGGCCACGATCGCGAATGCCGCGAACGCGACATAGATCCGCGGATCGATCGACACCGGTCCGACGAACGGGACCGCGATGGCGGTGATCTCGTACGTCTGCTGGATCTGCCACGCGGCGACGAACGCGACGACGGTCAGCCAGATCAGCTTCTGACGGACGTGGATCCCCTCTCCCGTCCGGGCATTCAGGTAGTCGTCGACGGCACCCAGCGCGCCGACCCCGGCCAGCGCCGCCAGCGGGGCGAAGGTCGCCGCGTCCGGTCCCTCGCGCAGGAAGAAGTAGATGGCGATGACGACCGCCACGATGAGCAACCCGCCCATCGTCGGCGTCCCCTCCTTGATGTAGTGGCTCTCGGGTCCCTCCTTGCGGATCCGCTTGCCGAACCCGACCGCATGCAGCAGGCGGATGTACGGCGACATCAGGATCACGACCAGCGCGAAGGCGAGCAGGAGCCCCTGGATCAGCTCGACCTGGGCCAGGCTTTCGGTCATCGAGCGGCGCCCCGGCCGAGCTCGCTGCGGAGGCCGTCGACGAGCCGGTCGAGACCGACCCCGCGCGACGCCTTGACGAGCACGACGTCGCCGTCGCGCAGCCGCGGGACGAGTGCGTCGCGGGCGCCGTCGACGTCCTGGGCGCGGAGGACGCGTGCGGCGTCCATGCCCGCCGCCAGCGCGCCATCGACGATCCCGTCGGCACCGGACCCGATGACGATCAGCATCTCGACGGTCCGCGCCGCGGCCTCGCCGACGACCCGGTGTCCCTCGTCGCTCGCCTCCCCGAGCTCGAGCATCTCGCCGAGGACCGCGACCCGCCGGCCGGGCAGGCCCGCCAGCAGCTCGAGCGCCGCGACGACGGAGCGTGGCGAGGCGTTGTACGAATCGTCGACGATCGTCACGGGCCCGAGACGAACGAGCTGGACCCGGTGCGGCGCGGACCAGCCACCGGCCAGCCCGGACTCGATCTCGTCGAACGACAGCCCCGCGATGCGACCGACGGTCGCCGCCGCCAGCGCGTTGTGGACCGACAGGCGCCCGAGCGTGGGGATCGCCATCGGGCGGCGGGTCCCCTCGGCGCGGAGCACGAAACGCATCCCCGCGAGACCGTTCGAGACGACGGCCTCGGCGCCGACGTCGGCATCGTCGGCGAACCCGTACGTCGTCGATCGCGCGGCAGACCGGGCGCCCATCCGGCGCACGATCGGATCGTCGGCGTTGAGGACCGCCGCGCCGTCGGGCGGCAGCGCCTCGAGCAGCTCGCCCTTGGCCGCCTCGATCGCCTCGATCGAGCCGATCCGCGACAGGTGGACGGGCTGGACGGCGGTCACCACGCCGATCCGCGGGCGGGCGATGCGCGCCAGCTCGGCGATCTCGCCGCCGACGTACATCCCCATCTCGAGGACGGCCGCCTCGTGCTCAGGGCCCATCCGCAGCAGCGTCAGGGGAAGGCCGACCTCGTTGTTCTGGTTGCCCTCGTTGCGCAGCGTCCGCAGGCGACCGGACAGGACCGCCGCGATCGCCTCCTTGGTCGATGTCTTGGCGATGCTTCCGGTCACGCCCACGACGAGCGGGTCGAACCGTCGGCGCCAGCCGGCCGCCAGCGCGCCGAGCGCCGCGAGCGGGCTCCGCGACCCGGACGACGGTGACGTCCCCGAACGCCGCCGGGTCCGCGATGGGCCGGGCCACGAGCAGGGCCGCCGCACCACGCGCGACCGCGTCACCGAGGAACGCGTGACCGTCGACGTGCTCGCCGGAGAGCGCCACGAACACCTGGCCCGGCTCGACGAGCCGTGAGTCGACCGCGGCGCCGCGAATGGGTCGATCGGACCGGGCGAGGAGCCGCCCACCGGTGAGGTGGGCGAGGTCGTCGGCGGTGAAGGCGGGCGCCGGGGCCTGCCCCGGAACCGGGGTCGACGGATCGACGTCGGTCACGGACTGCAGTGTGGCACAGGCCGTGCTCACCGATCCGGGTGCGGGGTCAGCGGTGCGGGTTTCGCGGGGAGCAGGTCGGGCGTGGTGATGCCATCGGTCGCGATGCGCCGGAAGAGCTCGAACGACATCACCGGCATCTCGATGTGACCGACCCGCAGGACCGTCGGGGTGCCCTCCTCGATCTGGATCGCGACGATCAGGTCCGGCACGCCGGGCGTGCGGGCGATATAGCCGACGAACGAGTAGTTGAACAGGTTGACCTTCCAGGCGCCGTGGCCGTGGTTCGCCGTCGGCATCCCAGATCTGGGCGGTGCCGGTCTTGCCACCGACGTCGTAGCCCGGGACGAGCGTCCGGTCGCGGTAGAACGGGACCTCGGTGATGACGTGCTGCATCATCCCGACGAGCGTCCGCGAGACCGTCGGGTCGACCACGCCGGTGGCCTTCGGCGCGACCGGCACGGCCCGATCGCCGATCTCCTTGACCACGTGCGGCTGGACCATCGTCCCGCCGTTGGCGAGCGCCGCGTAGGCCGTCGCCAGCTGGATCGGGGTGACCGCGACGCCCTGGCCGAAGGCGCCGTTGGCGAGATCGATCTGGCGCCAGGCCTTGATGCCCGGGTCGCGCACCAGGCCGCCGACCTCGCCGGCGACGTCGATCCCGGTCGGCTTTCCGTAGCCGAGCCGGAGCCACATGTCGTGGAGGATCGTCGACGACTGCCTGGGTGGTCTTGCCGAGCCCCAGGGCGACCTTGGCCGCGACGACGTTGCGTGAGTAGGCGACGCCGTCCTGGAACGTCATCCAGCCCATGCCCTTGCGGTCGGCGTCGTCGATCTTGGTCCGGCCGCCGTCGAGCTTCAGCGTGCCGGTGTCCTTGACCCGGGTCAGTGGCGTGACCGTGCCGTTCGTCAGCGCAGCGGCGGCGGTCATCATCTTGAACACGGAGCCCGGCTCGTAGACGCTGGCGACCACCGGGTCGATGAAGCGCGACGGGTTCGACGCGGCGATCGCCTTGTAGTCGTTGGCGTCGTAGCTCGGGTAGGTCGCCATCGCGTAGACCTCACCCGTGTTCGGGTCCATCACGACGGCCGACACGCTCTTGGCCTTGTCGGCGATCCAGGCGGCCAGCAGCTCCTGCTCGACGCGCAGCTGGAGGCCGGCGTCGATGGTCAGGGTCAGGTCGGTGCCCGGCTGGCCGACCTGGGTCACCGTCGCGTCGTCGAGGATCGGCTGGCCGCTGGCGTCGCGGTCGGCGACGACGATCCGCGGCTCGCCGGCGAGGGTCGACTGGTATTCCTGCTCGACGCCGTACTGGCCGCCGCCGTCGCGGTTGACGAAGCCGAGCAGGTGAGCGGCGAGGCTCGAGTCCGGTCCGCCACCGACCTGCGGGTACACCCGCTCGGGCTCGGGTTCCAGCGAGATCGCGAACGCCGTCCCAGCCGCGATCGCTGCACGGATCTGGTCGCCGGTCTGGCGATCGATGCCGTGTCGCAGGATCACGTACTTCGCTGTGCCGGTCAGCTTATCGCGGAGTGCCACCGCGTCTGCGTCAGAGAGCCCGAGGATCGGCGTCAAGGTCGCCACGGTCTGCCGGCGCTGATCGACGCTCAGCTGGTCGGGTGCCGCGACGAGACGTTCGCGCTGGACGGTCGTGGCAAGGACGATCGTTCCGGTCCGGTCGTAGATGTCGCCGCGCTTGCTCGGCGTGTCGAGTGTGACGGTCGTCTGCGACAGCGCCTCGGCGGCCAGCCTCTGCTGATCGATGACCTGCCAGTAGGCCAGGCGTGCCACCAGCGCGCACGTCCCGACGCCGAAGACGAACAACAGGAACAGCAGCCGGCGGCGCGAATCGGTACGGCCCAGCATCGGTTGGTCGATCGTCTAGCGGGGCGTCAGGACGACCGGATCGGACAGCTGCCCGAGGCCCGCATCGATGGCTTGCTTGCGGATCGCCGGCTCGCGGCCGAGGCGGTTGAGATCGGAGCGGATGTCGGCCGCCGTGTCCTCGAGATCCTGGCGCTGGAGCTCCAGTCGCCCGATATCGAGCCCGGTCGCAGAGACCTGGACCTGCTGGGCGAGCGAGAAGAAGGCGAGCATGAATGCGACGACGATCGCGCCGAGGACGAGCCCCAGCCGATTCGTCTGCCGGCCGGCGCGGAAAGCGCCGCGGACGCGGCGGCGATCGAGGCGTGGACCCTCGGCGATCCGTCGAGTGCGCGGCAGTCCGATGGTGCGAGGGCGGGCGCCCTCGTAGACGGCCACCCCTCAGTCGCCGAGGGCGAAGCGGATGCGCGGGCTGCGCGGATCGAGGAAGCCGAGCGGATCGGCCTGGCCGGCCGGACCCCAGTCTCCGAGCTCGAACTCGTAGCCTTCCGCGTGCTGGCCGCGGTCCTGCCGCTCGCGCACCTCGTGCTGGCGGCGCCCGTAGGTCTTGCGACGGTTGGACGTGTGACGTTTGCTCATCTTGGGCTCCTCCTTCCGGTGCGGGGCTATGCGGCGAGACGCTCGGCGGCCCGCAGACGGGCACTCCGGGCTCTGGGGTTGGCCGCGATCTCGGCGTCGGTCGGGGTGATCGACGGGTTGGTGACGAGGCGCAGGCGCGGGTTGCGTCCGCAGACGCAGATCGGGATCTCCGCCGGGCAGACGCAGCCGCGCCGCTCGGCCTGGAAGAAGCGCTTGACGATGCGGTCCTCGAGCGAGTGATAGCTGAGGACGACCAGGCGGCCGCCGGGCCGGAGCAGGTCGAGCGCGGCAGCCAGGCCGGCCTGCAACGCCTCCAGCTCCTGGTTGACCGCGATCCGCAGGGCCTGGAAGACACGCGTCGCCGGGTGGGTCCGGCGGCGGATCCGTGGATTGGGCGGAGCGACGCGTTCGACGAGCGCGGCGAGCTCCTCGGCGGTCGTGATCGGGGCGACGCGCCGGGCCTCGACGATCGCTCGGGCGATCCGCGGTGCCTTCGGCTCCTCGCCGTAGCGTCGGAAGAGCGCGGTCAGCTCGGCGGCGTCGAGCGTCGACAGGAGCTCGGCGGCCGGGACGCCACGGCTCGTGTCGAACCGCATATCGAGCGGGCCGCCGGCGCGGAACCCGAAGCCGCGGTCGGTGTCGGCGAGCTGGAAGCTCGACAGCCCGAGGTCGAACAGGCAGCCGTCGACGGCCCCGAAGCCGGCTGCCGGCGCCACGGTCGCGAGGTCGCCGAAGTTCGCCTGGCGCAGGACGAGTCGATCGCCGAACCGCGGACGGAGCCGCGCCTCGACACGGGCGATCGCCGCTGGATCGGCGTCGAGCCCGAGGAGACGTCCGTCGGGGTTGGCGGCCTCCAGGATCCGCTCGGTGTGCCCACCGCCGCCCAGGGTGGTGTCGATGTGAAGGCTGCCGGCTTTCGGGGCGAGCATCTCGATGACCTCGTCCAACAGCACCGGCAGGTGCCCTTCGTCCATCTCTCCTCCATCCAGAACGAATCGGATCCCGAGCGGACCCTGGAAGCGCATATGGTTCGAGCTAGATCCCGATTCCCTCGAAGGCACGGGCCAGCTCCTGGGGGTCGTCGAGCGTCTTCCGGTAGGCGTCCCACCGGTCAGGCGCCCAGATCTCCGCGTGGTCACGGGCACCCACGAAGACCGCCTCATCGGTCAGCCCGACGAAGGCACGGATGTTGGCCGGCAACAGGATCCGGCCCTGCTTGTCCATCTCCGCGTCGCTCGCGGTCGAGAACACGTAGCGCTGGAAGCTGCGCGCTCGCTGATCGCCGATCGGCAGGGCGGCGATCTTGTCGGCCAGCGCCTCGAACGCGGACCGCGTGTGGATCGCGAGGCAATCGTCCAGCCAGCCCGAGACCATCGAGCCCTGGTCGAGCTGCGCGCGGAACTTCGCAGGGACCGCGATGCGTCCCTTGTCGTCCACCGTGTGCCGGTACTCGCCGGTGAACACTTCTTGGGCCTACCCCTGGTCGTCTGGCCTGGGCGGTCGGGGGACCTGGGAGATTCCCCACTTCGTACCACTTTGTGCCACTTCCCGCCATTCTACCGGTCAAACGGGGCGCGTCAAGTCGGAATCCGTGATCGGATGGTCCTGGGGAATGCCGACAGCGGCGTGGGTGTTTCGCGACGCTCCGATGGCCTTCTGACGGGGCGACGGAGCGGCTGTCCGGGCTAGCGGGTGGGCGGCGGGATCCGGAGTCCGCGGCCGATCGTCAGACCGCCGCTGGTCCACGGGTTCATGGCCCGGACCTTCGCCAGCGATACACCGAAGTAGTTGGCGATGCTGGTCATGTTGTCACCCGAACGAACGACGTAGACGTAGCAATTCGCCCCGTTCGGGCAGGGCTTGAGCAGGGCCAGCCGGCTTGCAGTCGCGCCGGACGGAAGCTTCGCCGTCGGTGTCGCGGACGGGGTCGGACTCGGCGTTGGCGTCGCCGTCGGCGTCGGGCTTGGGGTGGGCGTCGGGCTCGGCGTCGGGCTCGCCGTGGCGGTCGGTTCGGAGGTCGGCGCCACTGTCGGCTCGGTCGTCGGGCGCGCCGTCGCGGTCGGCGCGGCCGTTTCGACATCACCGAGGACGCTGCCCGCCGGACTGGCCGACGGGGCGGCCGCCGCGGTCAGGACCAGCCCGCCGTTGGCGACGACGAACGTGAGCGACACGAGGAACGCCAACGCGAACAAGGCGAGCGCGGCGGCGACCGATCGGGTCATCGTCCGGCTCGTCTGGACGCGCTCGGGAGACTTCGAGCGCTCCGACCGAACCGCGGACGTAGCGCGGGCAGTTGACGTGCCCGCTGGTCAGGCAGACCAGCTCTTGCTGGCGTAGGGACTGGGGGACCGCGTCGGGCAGCGCGGCGCAGCGGTTCGCCGGGTCCGGCGACTCGATCGGGAGCCCCAGCGCGTCGGCGTCGTCGATCGCCCGAAGGAACGGGCAGACCCACGCGTTCGGTGAACGGTCCTCGCCGACCGGCCCCGGACCTGCCGCGTCGGACGTCACCGGAGCGACCGGATCGCGGGGGCCCGTGGTGACGGGCGGCGGGGAACCCGTCGCAGGCTCGTCGTGCACGCGCCCTCCGTCTGGCCCCCGGTGGGTGGAACGGCGCGGAGTCTAGTACCTTTCGCGTGTTGCCGTTTCGTCGGGGGCGATGCTAGGCTCCACCGCCAGAGTCGACTGGACCATCCGTTCGACCGATGGACGCGAGGCCATCACACGCACATGGCGCTGCCGCTCCCCGTCATCCCGCCACAGCCCGACGCCTTCCACATGGCGCCGCACCGGATCAAGCGCTGCACGTTCCGGCGCCTGATCAGCGTGGACATGGGGTCCGAGCGCGTCTACGACGTGGAATGCCTCTATCCGGACCGGAAGGTCCCGATCCCCCTCGGCGACCTCGAGGCGGCGACGCCCATCTGCAACGCGTGCGTCGCTCCCCACACGTTCCGCCCGGACGAGGACTGACCGCCGGGCGAGGCGTCGACCCAGGCCACGGTCTCGCCGTCAGCGAGTGGCGACGCCTTTCCGGGAGGTGTCCGGCTTCGACTGATCCACGGCGTGGCGCTGTGCCGTCGTCTGTGCGCGGACCGCACGAAGGCGACCGCGGGCGATCTCCGCGAGCTCGTCGATCTCCCTCGCACGCTCGATGGCTCGGCGTGACCGAGCGGCCTGAACGTGGCGGACGACCAGGTAGGCGGCGATCCAGACCACGACAGCCAACAAGCCGATGAAGAGGAGCGCCACGATCGGGCCCGGCATGGCCGGCGCGGTGAGCTGGATGGTGGCGATGGGGAACGTGTGCATCGGCGGGATCTCGTGGCTTCGGCGGCGATCGGTCCGGGCGCTCGCCCGAGTCGAGCCGACGCCATCAAGCCTGGCTGGATGCGACGTCCCAGGCATCGCCCGGAGTCGGAAGAAGGCGCGGGGATCGGCTGCATCCTTCGTGCAAGGGATCGCGTCAGCGAGGCGGTCTGTAAGCCGAGTTCTGTCCCGTCTCGCCTTGCGGCGCGACGGGGATGGCCATCCATCTGGGGCCGCCGGTCGCCCGACGGCTCATGCGGCCGACCCGAGGGCTGGGCAGCGCACCTCTCCCTCGTCGACGGTCACCCGCCGACGAGTTGCGCCCTCCTATTTGGCCTTGCTCCGGGTGGAGTTTGCCCGTTTCACTCCGGTCGTCGGCTTGCGCCGCCGACCGGCATCGTCACTGTGGCACTGGTCCTCGCCTCACGGCGGGCGGGCGTTACCCGCCACCCTGCGCTGCGGAGCTCGGACTTTCCTCACGCCGCTCGACGGGTCACCCCATCGCCGACGCGCAGCCATCCGACCGCCTCGCTGACCTGACCATCCTACCCGGCCCGCTCGTCGCGGCCGGCGTCAAGCGCCCGGGCGTCGCGTGACCGACGCCGGTCCCCCTGCCGCGACCCGGTCGATCGCCTCGTTCGCCAGTGCGTCCGCGACGGTGTTCAGCGCGCGCGGCACGTGGGTCGCCGACCAGCGGTCGAACCCGTCGAGCGTTGACCGGGCCGCCGACCACAACGGGATGAGCTTGGCGTCCTTGACCCGCCAGCGGCCTGCCAGCTGCTCGACGATCAGCTTGGAGTCCAGGAGCAGATGGACCTCGCGTGCGCCGAGCTCGGTGGCCAGCGCGAGCGCCCGCACGACGCCCGGTGTACTCGGCGACGTTGTTGGTCTGGATCCCGAGATAGTCCGAGATCGAGGCGTCAGGCGTCGCGCGGGCGTCGCGGGCGTCGGGCCGCGCCAGGTCGAACAGCGCCGCCCCGAGGGACGCGGGACCGGGATTGCCGCGCGCCGCCCCGTCGGTGCGGATCACGAACCCGTGCGGGCGTGGCCGTGATGCCGGCGTGTCCGGGAGTTCGGGCTCGAGATCCGGGAAGAGCGTGTCGCTCAATCGGGAGCCGGATCCGTCGGGGGCGATCCCTGCAGCACCGGCAGCTCGACGCCGGCGTTCGAGCCTCCCGACCCGCCGCCGCGGACCTTGCTCCACACCCACTGGATCGGGTCGTAGTACTTGTCCGCGACCCGTTCCTTGAGCGGGATGATCGCGTTGTCGGTGATCTTGATGTGCTCGGGACAGACCTCGGTGCAGCACTTGGTGATGTTGCAGTAGCCGATCCCGCCGCTGTCCTTGAGGTACTCGCGCCGGTCGGCCTGGTCGATCGGATGCATCTCCAGCCCGGCCGTGCGGACCAGGAAGCGCGGCCCCATGAACGGTCGCTCGGTCTCGTGGTTGCGCAGGACGTGGCAGACGTCCTGGCACAGGAAGCACTCGATGCACTTCCGGTATTCCTGGACCCGCTCGACGTCGCCCTGCTGCCAGCGCCAGTCCTCCTGCGGCACGTCGGCCGGCGGGGTGAACGGCTGGATCGTCTTGTTGACCTCGTAGTTCCACGACACGTCGGTGACGAGGTCGCGGATGAGCGGGAACGCCCGCATCGGCTCGACGGTGATCGGCTGCTCGAGGTCGAAGTCCGACAGGCGCGTCTTGCAGGTCAGGCTCGGCCGGCCGTCGACCTCGGCGCTGCACGACCCGCACTTGGCGGCCTTGCAGTTCCAGCGCACGGCGAGGTCGGGCGCCTCGTGGCCCTGGATCCAGTGGAGCGCGTCGAGGACGACCATCCCCTCCTCCACCGGGACGTCGAACTCGTCGAACCGACCCTCCGTCCCGGGGCTGCCGCGGAAGACCTTCAGATGTGCGTCGGGCATCGGTGCCTCCGGTGTCAGTGGTCGCCGCTGCGCAGCAGGGCGCGCAGCTCGTCGGGCATCGGCTGGAGCGGAGCGGTCGTGACCGCCATCGACCCGTCGAGGCCTCGTGAGATGACGGTGTTGAGGGTGCCCCAGTGCGCGTCATCGGTGGTCGGGATAGTCGAGCCGGCTGTGGGCGCCGCGGCTCTCGGTCCGCTGGCGCGCGCTCCGGGCGATCGCCTCCGAGACCGTCAGCAGGTGATCGAGCTCGAACACGAGGTTCCAGCCCGGGTTGTAGACGCGACCGCCGCTGGCCCGCACGGTCGTCCACCGCCGGCGCAGCTCGGCCAGCCCGGCCAGTGCCTCGTCGAGGTCGGACTCGATCGCGGAAGATGCCGACGAGTCGCTGCATGAGGTCCTGGAGGTCGCGCTGGATCGCGTACGGGTCGTCGCCTTCGTCGCGTTCGAGCGGCGCGCCCAGCGCTCCGACCGCCGTCTGGACCTGGACCGGGTCCATGTACGGCTCCCCGGCGTCGGCCGCGAACGCCGCGGCAGCTGCCCCGGTGCGCGCCCCGAACACGAGCAGGTCGGACAGGGAGTTGCCACCCAGCCGGTTGGCGCCATGCATCCCGCCGGCCACCTCACCCGCCGCGTACAGGCCGGCGACCGTCGGTCCGGCCGGTGTCGGCGTCGACCCTGATCCCGCCCATCGCGTAGTGGGTCGTCGGTCCGACCTCCATCGGGCCGGTCGTGATATCGACGTCGGCCAGCTCCTTGAACTGCTCGTACATGGAGGGCAGCTTGCGCCGGACGGTCTCGGGCGGCAGATAGCTGATGTCGAGGAACACGCCGCCGTGCGGGCGAGCCGCGTCCCTCCTTGACCTCGGTGTAGATCGCCCGCGCGACGTTGTCACGGGTGGACAGCTCGGGCGGCCGCCGGGCGGTGGTCTCGCGTCCCGCCGACAGGGCCTCGACCCACTGGGCCGCCTCCTCGTCGGTGGCAGCGTACTCGTCGCGGCGATCATCGGGGAGGTACGTCCACATGAACCGCTGGCCGTCCTTGTTGCGCAGGATCCCGCCTTCGCCGCGGACCGCCTCGGTCACCAGCAGACCCCGGACGCCGGGCGGCCAGACCATCCCGGTCGGGTGGAACTGGACGAACTCCATGTCCATCAGCTCGGCTCCGGCCTCGTACGCAAGCGCCTGGCCATCGCCGCTGTACTCCCACGAGTTCGAGGTGATCTCGTACGCCTTGCCGATGCCGCCGGTCGCCAGGACCACGGCCTTGGCCGGGAAGGTGATCGGGCTGGCCGGTCGTCCGCCAGTAGCCGACCGCGCCGCTGACCCCGGCGTGCCCGGTCACCAGCCTCGTGATGGTGCACTCCATGTAGACCTGGATCCCGAGCGCGACAGCGCGATCCTGGAGCGTCCGGATCATCTCCAGTCCGGTCCGGTCGCCGACGTGGGCCAGGCGTGGGTGCGAGTGGCCGCCGAACGGCCGCTGCAGGATCCGGCCGTCGGCGGTCCGGTCGAAGACGGCGCCCCAGTACTCGAGCTCGCGGACCCGGTCCGGCGCCTCCATCGCGTGGAGCTGGGCCATCCGCGGGTTGTTGAGGAGCTTGCCGCCGACCATCGTGTCGCGGAAGTGGATCTGCCAGGTGTCCGCGGCCGCGACGTGGGCCATCGCGGCCGCCACGCCACCCTCGGCCATGACCGTGTGGGCCTTGCCCAGCAGCGACTTGCAGACGAGCCCGACGTCCGCGCCGGCGACCTTGCGCCTCGATCGCGGCGCGCAGCCCAGCCCCGCCCGCCCCGATGACGAGGACGTCGTGCTGGCGGACCTGCGGCTTGGTCGGCGGTGCCTGGAGCATCGATACGCCTAGAAGCGGATCGCGGGGTCGGTGATCACGCCCAGCGCCAGGAGGCGCACGTAGACATCGGCGAGCGTCACCGTGATGAGGCTCGCCCACGCCCACGCCATGTGATGGCGGTTGAGGCTGGTCAGCCGCTGCCACATCCCGTGGCGGACCTGGGTCCGGCGCGTGCACGAGAAGCAGTCGATCCGGCCGCCGACCAGGTGGCGGAGCGAGTGACACGAGAACGAGTAGCCCGACAGCAGCAGGGCGTTGAACCCGAGGATGAACACGCCCAGCCCGATCCGCCACTGGCCGTCGACCCGCAGCGACGACGCGGCGTCGACCCACAGGAAGAACAGCGGGATGAACGCGAGATACAGGAAGAACCGGTGGGCGTTCTGCAGGACGAACGGGAGGACCGTCTCCATCCGGTAACGGTGGTGGATCGGCGGCTCGCCGACGGCGCAGCCCGGCGGATCCGCGAAGTAGAACCGGTAGTAGGCCTTGCGGTAGTAGTAGCAGGTCGCCCGGAAGCCGAGCGGGATCCACAGGATGAAGATGCCTGGGCTGAACCAGGTCGGCAGCCAGTCAGGCGTGATCAGCGGCGAGAACAGCGGCGACAGGTAGCCGTCGTGCTCGTACGGCGTCCCGAACAGCGGCGTGAGCAGGATGCCGCTGATGAACAGGTAGGTGGCGCAGATCGTGAACAGCGCGCCCTGCACGCCCGGGGCGATCCACCAGCGGTCGACCCGGCGGGTGATCCCGAGGCCGATCGGCGCGGTGCCGGGCGGCTTGCGCGGGATGCGCTGGGTCGCGGGCAGTCCCGTCATCGAGCCGCCGGCGTGGCGGTCAGACGCGTCGATCACGGCGTCCGCGAAACCCTGCGTGCCGGTCGATGCCGCCGAGGTCGGAGCGTCGTCGAGCGGCCCTCGGCGATGACCTCGCGGACGGCGTCCTCGAGCGTCGCGGCCACGTCCGGGTAACCCAGGTGGCGGAGCATCAGCGCCCCGGACAGGATCATCGCGGTCGGGTTGGCGCGGTCGAGGCCCGCGTACTTGGGCGCCGAGCCGTGGACCGGCTCGAACACGGCCGCCTCGGTCCCGATGTTGGCGCCCGGCGCGACGCCGAGCCCACCGACCAGCCCGGCGCACAGGTCGCTGACGATGTCGCCGTACAGGTTCGGCAGGACCAGCACGTCGTACAGCTCGGGCTTCTGGACCAGCTGCATGCACATGTTGTCGACGATGCGGTCCTCGAACTCGATCCGGCCCTCGTAGTCCGCCGCGATCGTCCGGCAGCTCTCGAGGAACAGGCCGTCGGACAGCTTCATGATGTTGGCCTTGTGGACGGCCGTGACCTTGTGCCGGCCGTTGGCGACCGCGTACTCGAAGGCGAACCGGGCGATCCGCTCGGAGGCGGCGCGGGTGATGATCTTGATGCTCTCGGCGGCATCGGGCCCGACCATGTGCTCGATGCCCGGCGTACAGGTCCTCGGTGTTCTCGCGGACGATGACCAGGTCGACGTCGTCGTAGCGCGACTCGACGCCGCGCATCGACTTCGCCGGGCCGGAGGTTGGCGTACAGCCCGAGCGCCTGGCGGAGCGCCGACGTTGACGCTCCGGAAGCCCGCCGCCGACCGGCGTCGTGATCGGGCCCTTCAGCGCGACCCGGGTGCGCCGGACCGGACTCGAGGACGTGCTCCGGGAGCGGCGTGCCGTAGCTCTCGATCGCCGCTTCGCCCGCCTCGACCGACTCCCACTCGAAGCCGACCCCGGTCGCGTCGAGCACGCGTCGTGGTCGCCTCCGCCAGCTCCGGACCGATGCCGTCGCCGGGGATGAGCGTGATCGTGTGGGCCATGACCGCGATTGTAGCGACGCGACGGTCGACGACGACGGCCGGCTCCCGAGGGCGAGCCGGCCGCGCAGCGGGTCGGTGTCCGGTCAGGTGCAGGGCGCCAGACCGGTTGACAGGCAGGGAGCGTCGATCTCGCCTGGGCGATGCTCGATCGGCTGGCGCGTTCCGTCGGCCATCGGCAAGAGCGTGCCGTCTTGTCGGCGTCGTAGTTGGCGATGATCGACGTGCCGTCCGGTGGAACTCCGGCTGTACCTGTTGATGGTGCCGCTCCGGTGAGCTCGGGCCGAGCTCGATCGCGTGCTGCTGCCCGTCCGACCGGCGTCGACGGCGACGGTCGCCTGGCCCCGCCACGGTCAGCGCGTCGGCGATCGTGCGGACCTGTCCCCCGGAGAGAAGCGCAGCGACCTGGTCCGGTGACCAGTCGGCTGCAGCAGGACGCGATCCCGGCCAGTGGCGATGCCGGTCATGATGTCGAGCCAAATGACCGCTGGGCTCCGATGTCGTCGTACGTGTACGAACAGCGACCGTCCGGTGACACCGCGATGCCGTCGTAGTCGTTCGGAGGCCGTGGCCGGCCTGCTCGACAGCGGTCGCAGCCCGGAACCGTCGGGTCGCACCGCGAAGATACCTGGTTCGGCGGGTCGTCGGCCTGATAGCTGCTCGCCGCGGAAGACGAGCCCGGCCGTCGGGTGGCAGACGCGACGAGAGCTCCATAGCCGGTCGGCCGAGTCGAGCGTTCGCCAGCCCGCTGCCGTCGACGTTGACGACTCGAGCCCGTGACCGATGTCGATCGGCGCGACCCGTCGAGGTGATGAGCGACCGTGGTCGTCCGGCGACCAGTGCCGTGCCCATGCCCACCAGCGCCGGCGAGCTTGGGCAGGGCGGTCGAGGACGCGTCGCCAAGGCGGGCGACCGCCATGTACTGGTTCGCGTCCGACGACACGGCCAGCCAGGTGCGTCCTGTCGCTGCGAAGGAAGAGGTACTTCGCCGTGGCGGGAAGGGCCGATGACCGTCCTGGGATCGCTGCCGTCGGCAGCGACAGCTCTTGAGGGTCGACCCATCGGCGACCAGGATCCGGCCGTTGGTCGCGAGGCCGGGGATGGGTCCGGGCGCGCGCAGGGCGCCGGTGGCGATGGCGGTGGCCAGGATCGCCAGGATGACCAGGGCGATCAGGGCCAGCCAGACGAGCGAGCGGGGGGCCGGTGATCCGGCCCCGCATGTCAGTCGCGGTGTCCACGGGGAGCCACCTTTCGAGGCTCGACCAGCCGGTCGCTGTCGTTCCGTGCGGGTCCGCCGGACCTCGGCATCGAGGTGATCCGGCACCCGATGCTCGGCATCCGCGTGGAGCCACTCGGCGACGGTGCGGTCGAAGCTGTCGCTGCGGTTCATGCCGGACGGCCTTCCAGGTGTCTCGGGCCGAGCCGAGCGTCGGCGTCGAGCGCCGCTCGCATCTGCCGCAGGCCGCGGTACAGGCGGGATTTGGTCGTGCCGAACGGGATCCCCAGCGTCGCCGCGACCTCCGGCAACGGCAGGTCGAGGTAGTGATGCAGGACGATGACCGCCCGCTCCTCGGGCTCGAGACGGCGGAAGCCGCGCTCGAGCTGGTCGCGGTCGGCGATGACCGACGCGGCGTCGGCGGTCGACGGAGGTCGGACACGTCGGTGATGTCGACGTCGAGGTGATGGCGACGGATGCGCCGGATCTCGTCGATGCAGGCGTTGACCAGCAATCGATGCAACCAGGCGTCGAACCGATCCGGGTCGCGCAGCGTGGGCAGATCGCGCCAGGCGTCGGACGAGGGCGTTCTGGACGGCGTCCGTCGCCCGGTCCGTGTCCCGGAGGATGAGCCAGGCGGTCGCGTCGAGGCGGGAGATCGCGGCGCCTGCCAGCTCGGCGAAGGCGTCATGATCGCCCTTCCGCGCTCGCTCCACGAGATCTCGCGTCATCACGGCCCTCGGCGGTGGCGGGGCTCAGGTGGCCTCGCTCGCTGAGTATGGCGTCGGACCGACGGGTCCCGGCTTCGTCTTCGCCCCGACCGGCCGAGGTCGCGGCCGGACGCGCCACCGGGCCCGAGGCGACGCGGTACCATCGCCCTCCGCCCCGCCCTTCTCGTGGAGCCTGCCCGCCCGTGAAGATCCAGGAAGCCGACGCCAAGTCCCTGCTCGTCGCCCAGGGCCTCCCGGTCCCGGCGTGGGAGGTCGCCCACACCGTTCCCGAGGCACGCGCAGCGGCCGAGCGGATCCTCGCCGGTGGTGCCGACGCCGTCGTCATCAAGGCCCAGGTCCTCGTCGGCGGGCGCGGCAAGGCAGGCGGCGTCAAGCTCGCGTCCACGTCCGACGAGGCGGAGACGGTCGCCGGGGCCATCCTCGGGATGGACATCAAGGGCATCCGGGTCCGCAAGGTCCTGGTCGCGGCCGCGGCCGACATCGCCCGCGAGTTCTACATGTCGGCCGTGCTCGACCGGGCGGGCCGGCGGATCCTGCTGATGGGCTCGGCCGAGGGCGGCGTCGAGATCGAGCAGGTCGCCGCGGACCACCCCGAGGCGATCGTCCGGCTGCACGCCGACCCGCTCCTCGGGCTGCTCGACTACCAGGCCCGCGAGCTCGCCTTCGCGATGGGCCTCGGCGGCCAGCTCAAGGCGGCCGTGGCGATCGCCAAGGGCCTCGTCCGGACGATGCTCGCCTACGACGCCGACCTGGTCGAGATCAACCCGCTCGCGATCGTCCGCGAGACCGGGCCGGACGGCAGCGCGGTCGAGCGCCTGGTCTGCCTCGACGCGAAGGTGACCCTCGACGACTCCGCGCTCCCCCGCCATCCTGGCCTCGAGGACCTGCGCGATCCCGACGAGGAGGACCCTGCCGACCGCGAGGCGCGCGAAGCCGGCCTCACCTTCATCAAGCTCGACGGGACGATCGGCTGCATGGTCAACGGCGCCGGCCTCGCGATGACCACCATGGACCTCGTCAAGCGGGCGGGCGGCGAGCCGGCCAACTTCCTCGACATCGGCGGCGGGGCGCGGGCGGACAAGGTCGCCGCCGCGATGCGGATCATCCTGGCCGACCCGAAGGTGGACGCCATCCTGGTCAACATCTTTGGCGGCATCACCCGAGGCGACGAGGTCGCGCGCGGACTGATCGAGGCGCGGGCCGTCCAGGAACGCGATGTGCCGATGATCGTCCGGATCGTCGGCACCAATGCGGCCGAGGCGGCCGTCCTGCTCGAGCAGGCGCACTTCGCGACGGCGAGCTCGCTCGACGACGCGGCGGCGAAGGCCGTTGCAGCATCCCGGGGAACGGCCGCGTGAGCATCATCGTCGGTCCCGAGACCCGGCTGCTGGTCCAGGGCATCACAGGCCGCGAGGGCGAGTTCCACAGCCGGGCGATGCAGGCCTACGGCACCCGGATCGTGGCCGGAGTGACCCCCGGCAAGGGCGGCCAGCAGGCGCTCGATGGCACGGTCCCGGTGTTCGACACGGTTGCGGAGGCGGTCGGCCAGACCGGCGCGAACACGACCTGCATCTTCGTCCCGGCCGGGGGCGCGCCGGACGCGATCATGGAGGCGGCCGCGGCGGGCATCGCCACCATCTTCTGCATCACCGAGGGCATCCCCGCACTCGACATGATCGCCGCGGTCGAGACGGTCAGGCGGGCCGGGGCCACGCTCATCGGGCCGAACTGCCCGGGCGCCACGTCTCCCGGCTCGGCCAAGGTCGGGATCATCCCGGGATCGGTCCATCGCGAAGGCCGGGTCGGGGTCGTCAGCCGTTCCGGCACCCTCACCTACGAGGCGGTCCAGGCGATGACCGACGCCGGCGTCGGGCAGTCCACCTGCATCGGCATCGGTGGCGACCCGATCATCGGGACGACCCACCTCGACGTCCTGAAGCTGTTCGCCGCCGACCCTGACACCGATGCCGTCGTGCTGATCGGCGAGATCGGCGGGGCGGCCGAGGAGGAGGCCGCTGCATGGGCGGCCGAGCACATGGCGGACATCCCCAAGGTGGCGTTCATCGCCGGCCGGACGGCTCCCGAGGGCAAGCGGATGGGCCATGCCGGGGCGATCATCTCGGGCGGTGCCGGCACGGCGGCGTCCAAGGTCGCCGCGCTCGAGGCCGCCGGCTTCCGCGTCGCGGGCTCCCCGACCGAGCTGCCCACCCTCCTGCGCGACGCGGGCTACCGGGGCTAGACGGCACGATGACGGGGGCGGACGACCTGCGATGAGCAGGCTGATGGACCTCGTCGCGGGCGATGCGCCCGCGATCCTGCTGGCGATCGGTCTCGACGACCTCGCCGCCCTCGACGATCCCGTCCGCTTCCCGGCCCACCTCGCCCTCGGCAGCGGTCTCGACCCGACCTGGCTCGACCTGTTCGCCGAGGCAGTGCGCACGGTGACCGGCGGCGACGGACCGTCCGACTTCATCGACGCCCGGCTCGAGATCGAGGCGCCCGACAGTGACGACGATCGGACGATCGAGCGGGTGGACCCGACCTGGATCACGGCCGTGGCGATGATCGCGGAGCACGACCTGGGCGCCATCGCCGGCCGTTGGATCGAGCTGGTCGAGGATGAGCTCGGCGAGCTGCCGCGCGAGGAGAAGCCCTGGATCCGCGACCTCGCCGGCCGTCTCGTGACGTTCTGCCGGGCGGCCGACCGGGCCCCGGACGTCCTCTTCGCCTGGTCGCTCCGGTGACCCGCGCGGCGCCCGACCGCGAGGCGTCATTCGCGGCCAACCGGGCGCTGTGGGATGCGTGGACCGCCGTGCACGCCACGGGCGAGTTCTACGACCTCGCGGGGTTCAAGGCGGGTGGGGTCCGGCTGCGGCCGTACGAGATCGAGCTGGTCGGCGACGTCGTAGGCCGATCCCTCCTCCATCTCCAGTGCCACTTCGGGATCGACACGCTGTCGTGGGCGCGTCTCGGGGCTCGGGTCACCGGCGCGGACCTGTCGCCCGCGGCGATCGACCTGGCGCGCGCGCTGGCGGACGAGCTCGGGTTCCCGGAGGCTCGCTACGTCTGCTCGAACGTGTATGACCTGCCGGACGCGCTCGACGGCGCCTTCGATGTCGTCTACACGTCGCGCGGGGTTCTCGGCTGGCTCCCGGACATCCGTGCGTGGGCGCGGGTCGTCGCCCACTTCCTCGCGCCGGGCGGGCGGTTCTTCATCACCGAGGTCCACCCGGTCGTCCAGGCTCTCGAGGACGAGGGCGTCGAGCCTGGTGAGCTCCGCCTCCGCTACCCGTATTGGGAGCACCCGGAGCCGCTGGTCTTCGAGGTCAAGGGTTCCTACGCCGATCCGGACGCGGACGTCGGCGAGCAGATGGAACACGGCTGGGACCACGGCCTCGGTGAGATCGTCACCGCGCTCATCGAGGCCGGCCTGCGGATCGACACCCTCGTCGAGCATCCGTTCCTCGACTGGCAGGTCGGCTTCCTGGTCGACGACGGTGAGGGCCGGTGGCGCCTCCCGCCCGACGCCCGGGGCGAGCTGCCGCTGATGTTCTCGCTCCTGGCCACGAAGCCGGGCTGACGGGCCTCAGTAACCCAGGGACGCCCACGCCGGCCCGCCCGGCGCCTCGATGAGCTCGACCAGCACGCCGTGGCACGACCGCGGGTGGAGGAAGGCGACCGGCCCCTCGGCGCCCCGCCGTGGGGTCGAATCGATCAGCTCGATGCCGTCGATCTCGAGGCGCAGCAGCGTCTCGGCCAGGTTCGCGACCTCGAAGCAGACGTGGTGGAAGCCCTCGCCCTTGTTCTCGAGGAAGCGCGCGACCCCGGTCGAGTCGTCGGTCGGCTCGACCAGCTCGATCTTGGACTCCCCCACCCCCAGAAAGGCGATCCGGACCCGGTCATCGGGGATGTCCATGACGGTCTCGAGCTCGAAGTGGAGCGCCTCGCTCCAGAGCCCGAGGGCGTCGTCGATCGAGCGGACGATCAGGGCCACGTGGTGGACGCGGCCGAGGCGACCGATGGGGTCGGGCATCTTCGGCGTCGGCGGCAACGGCGGCATCGCCGCAGCGTACCCTGTCGGCCATGACCTCTGATGGCGCCGAGAGCGCAGTCGTGGTTCGGCTGCCGATCCCGTCGCCCCTTGAGCACATCCGGCGGCGACACGATCCGGTGGCCGGTGTCGGCATCCCGGCGCACGTGACGATCCTCTATCCGTTCGTGGACCCGGACGGGCTGGTCGCCGGGGTCCGTCGCGAGCTTGCCGCGATCGCGGCGCGGCACGAACCGTTCCGCGTCCGATTCGAGCGGGTCGGGATCTGGCCCGGTGTGGTCTACCTCGCTCCGGAGCCGACGCGCCGGTTCTCACGACTGATCGACGACATGGTCGCGGCCTTCCCGCACCATCCTCCGTATGGCGGAGCATTCGACGAGGTGATCCCGCACCTGACGATCACCGAATCGGCAGTCGCGCCGCTCGAGGCCATCGCTGCCGAGGCCGCTGCCTCGCTCCCCTTCGAGCGGCCGGTGACGCGGCTGGAGGTGCTCGTCGAAGGCGGCACTGGGCGATGGCACAGTCGCTGGCGGATCCCGCTCGGGATCAGACGGTGATGAGCTCGCGGTGCTCGCCCCAGGCCACCCGCAGACGGTCGCTGATCTCGCCGACCGTCGCGTAGGCCCGGACCGCCTCGAGGATGACGGGCATGAGGTTGCCGTCGCCGCGGGCGGTCGCCTCGAGCCGGTCCATGGCCGTCGTCCAGGTCTCCGGGGAGCGCTCCGCCCGCACCCGCCGAACGCGCTCGACCTGGCGCCGCTCCCCCTCGGGGTCGATGCGGTGGAGCTTCGGGGTCGCGAGCGTGTCGTCGCGGAAGCGGTTGACCCCGACGACGACCTGGTCGCCCGTCTCGATCGCCCGCTGGACCCGGTAGGCGGCCTCCTGGATCTGGCGCTGCTGGAACCCGCCCTCGATGGCGGGCAGGGTTCCGCCCATCGCCTCGATCTCGTCGAGGTACGCCCAGGCCGCCGCCTCGAGCTCGTTGGTCAGGCTCTCGACGTAGTAGGAGCCGGCCAGCGGGTCGGGCGTCTCGGTCACGCCGGCCTCGTAGGCGATGATCTGCTGGGTGCGGAGCGCCAGGCGGGCCGCCTCCTCCGTCGGGAGCGCCAGCGCCTCGTCGCGCGAGTTGGTGTGGAGGCTCTGGGCGCCGCCGAGGACGGCGGCAAGGGCCTGGATGGTGGTCCGCACCACGTTGTTGTCGACCGACTGGGCAGTCAGGCTCGAACCGGCGGTCTGGACGTGGAAGCGACAGACCCATGACCGCGGGTTCGTGGCCCCGAACCGCTCGCGCATGATCGTCGCCCACATGCGGCGGGCCACCCGGAACTTGGCGACCTCCTCGAACAGCTCCGACCAGGCGGCGAAGAAGAAGGACAGCCGGCCGGCGAAGTCGTCGACGTCGAGGCCACGCGCGACGGCCGCGTCGACGTAGGCGATCGCGTCCGCCAGGGTGAAGGCGAGCTCCTGGGCCGCGGTCGCCCCGGCCTCGCGCATGTGGTAGCCCGAGATCGAGATCGTGTTCCATTTCGGGAGCTCGGCCGCGCAGTACTCGAAGACATCGGTCACGAGGCGCATCGACGGCCGCGGCGGGAAGATCCACGTCCCGCGGGCGATGTACTCCTTGAGGATGTCGTTCTGGGTGGTGCCGGAGATGGCGGCCCGCTCGACGCCCTGGGCCTCGGCCGCGGCGACGTACAGGGCGAGGAGGATCGGGGCCGTGGCGTTGATCGTCATCGAGGTGCTGACCTGTCCGAGCGGCAACCCGTCGAGCAGGATCGCCATGTCGGCCAGGCTCGAGATCGGGACCCCGACCCGCCCGACCTCGCCCTCCGCATCGGGCGCATCCGAGTCGTAGCCCATCTGGGTCGGCAGGTCGAAGGCGACGGACAGCCCCGTCTGGCCCTGCTCGAGCAGGTAGCGGAAGCGCCGGTTGGTCTCCTCGGCGGTGGCGAAGCCGGCGTACTGGCGCATCGTCCAGAAGCGGCTCCGGTACATCGTCGGCTGGACGCCGCGGGTGAACGGGTACTCGCCGGGGCGGCCCAGGTCGCGGTCCTCGTCGAGCACGGCCGTGTCCGCCGCGGTGTACAGGTCGCGGATGACGATGCCCGATGAGGTCTCGAACGGCTCGCGCCGCTCCGGGGCTCCCTTCAGCGCCTTGGCCCGGAGCGTCTCGCGCCAGCGGTCGCGGGCGGCGTCCGGGCCCTCGCCGACAGGCCGGTCCGGGCGGGTCATCGGAGGACGATCAGGGTGTCGCCGAGCTCGACCGTCTGGCCCGGGCCGACCGCGATCCGCTCGACGATGCCTGCCCGCGGGGCGCGAAGCTCGTTCTCCATCTTCATCGCCTCCACCGAGAGCAGCCGCTGACCGGCTTCGACGTCGTCCCCGATCGCGACCGCGACCGACACGACGCGTCCCGGGATGATGGCACGAACGTCCGTTGGCCCGTGGTGCGTACCGGCTTCACGGGCGGAGGTGGCGCGCTCCCGAAGGTCACGGAGGTCCGCATCCTCGACCTCGAACTCGAACCGCCAGCCGGCGACGACGACCTCGACGGCGGTGCGGCCGCGAGCTGTCGGCTGAGCGGTTCCGGGGAGGACGACGGGGCGGGTGCCAGACGCGGGGGTCGCCGTGGCCGCCGACGGCGTCGCGGTGGCGACGGTCGATGTCCGCCACCTGCTCCCCGGTCGCCCGGTCGGTGACCCGGTGACGGCTCACCGGGGCCACCGATCGACGGCGTCGGCCCTGGCCGCTGCGGCCCAGCCACCGGTCGCCCGGAGGACCGGAGGCTGGCGAGCGGCCGAGCTCGGCGGCGCGGGGCGTGATGCGACGGCGGCGGCGGCTGCGGCGGCGGCGGCGACCCCGACCACCGAGGCGCGATCGGCCGCGCCGTCCCAGCACTCGGCTACCCAGTCGGTGGACAGGTCGGCGGCGGCGAAGCCCGGGTGCCGGGCCACGAACCGATGGAACGGCAGCGTCGTCTGGATGCCGGCGACCTCGGTCTCGTCGAGGGCGCGCCGCAGGCGGTCGATGGCGGCGAGGCGATCGCCGGCGTGGACCATGATCTTGGCGACCAGGTTGTCGTAGTCCGGCGGCACGCGGTCGCCCTGCCCCACTCCGGTGTCGACCCGGACACCCGGACCCTCCGGCATCAGCCAGTGACGGATCCGGCCGGGACCCGGGGCGAAGTCGCGCGATGGATCCTCGGCCGACAGCCGGACCTCGATGGCGTGACCGAAGGGCGACGCCGCCCGATCGGCTGCGGCCAGTGCCGCGTCCGAGAGCGGTCGACCGGCCGCGAGCCGGAACTGCTCGGCAACGATGTCGAGGCCGGTCACCAGCTCGGTCACGCCATGCTCGACCTGGAGTCGGGTGTTCACCTCCAGGAACCAGGTCGCGCCGTCGGGGCCGCGGAGGAACTCGGCCGTCGCCGCGTTCTGGAGGCCGGCCGCGGTGGCGACCCGGACCGCGCGGTCGTGCAGGTCGCGTCGCTCGTCCGGCGACAGCCCGGGCGCCGGTGCCTCCTCGACGAGCTTCTGGTGACGGCGCTGGAGCGAGCAGTCCCGCTCGCCGATGGCGACGACGCGGCCGGCCGCGTCCCCCAGGAGCTGGACCTCGATGTGGCGGGCCGGGCGGATGACGCGCTCCAGGTAGACCGAGCCATCGCCGAACGCGGCCAGCGCCTCCGATGATCCGGCGGCCAGCGCGGCCGGCAGGTCCGCCGCCGTGGCGACCAGTCGCATGCCGCGTCCCCCACCGCCGGCCGCCGCCTTGACCATGACAGCGGAAAGCCGATCCGTTCCGCCTCGGCGACGATGCCCTCCACCGCGTCGGCCCGGTCCACGGGCGCCGGCTCGAGGGTGCCCGGCACGGCGTCGACACCGACGGACCTCGCCACCCGTCGGGCATGGAGCTTGTCGCCGAGCGCGTCGATGACGGCCGACGGCGGTCCGACGAAGACGAGCCCGGCCTCCTCGACCGCCCGCGCGAACGCCGCCCGCTCGGACAGGAAGCCGTACCCCGGATGGATCGCCTCGGCGCCGGTGGCCAGGGCCGCGTCGACGATCGCGTCGATCCGCAGGTAGCTCTCGCGCGGGAGCCGCGGGCCCGAGTCGGACGGCGGCGTCGGCGAGCCTGACATGCGCCGCGTCCGCGTCCGCGTCGCTGTAGACGGCGACCGCGTCCATCCCGGATTCGTGGCAGGCCCGGATGATCCGGACCGCGATCTCCCCGCGGTTGGCGACGAGGACGCGGTCGAACGGCGGTCGATCGCCGGTCACCCGCCGACCCCGTCTTTGCGCAAAGACGGCCCGGACAGGCCGGGATCAGAGGGGGATGTTGCCATGCTTCTTTCGTGGGTTCGTATCCCGCTTGTCGGCCAGCATCGTCAGGGCGCCGATGAGCCGCGGGCGCGTCTCCGACGGGCCGGATGACGTCGTCGACGTACCCACGCGCCGCGGCGACGTAGGGGTTGGCGAAGTCCGCCTCGTACTCCTCGACCAGTCGAGCGCGTTCCGCGTCCGGGTCTGCCGCGGCGGCGATGGCATCGCGCGAAGATGATGTTGACCGCACCCTCTGCGCCCATGACAGCGATCTCCGCCGTCGGCCAGGCGAAGTTCATGTCGCCGCGGATGTGCTTGCTGCTCATGACGTCATACGCGCCCCCGTATGCCTTGCGCGTGATGACCGTGACCTTCGGCACCGTCGCTTCCGCGTAGGCGAACAGCAGCTTCGCGCCGTGCCGGATGATGCCGCCGTGTTCCTGGTCGACGCCGGGCAGGAAGCCGGGGACGTCCACGAACGTCACCAGCGGGACGTTGAATGCGTCGCACGTCCGGACGAACCGCGCGGCCTTGATCGATGCGTCGATGTCCAGGGCGCCGGCCAGGACGGACGGCTGCTGCGCAACGATCCCGACACTCCGGCCACCGAGTCGCGCGAACCCGACGATGATGTTCTGCGCCCAGGCCGGCTGGATCTCCAGGAAGTCCCCGTCGTCGACGATCCGCGCGCAGGACGTCGTGCATGTCGTACGGCTGTCGCGGATCGTCGGGCACGATGGCGTCGAGGGCCGGGTCCATGCGATCCGTGGCGTCGAGGGTGGCGACGAGGGCCGGCACCTCGAGGTTGTTCTGCGGCAGATGCGCGAGAAGTGCGCGCGCCGCGTCGAGCGCGCTCGCCTCGTCGCGGCGCCGCCAGATGCGCGACACCGCTCTCGCGTCGTATGCGTCGTCGCACCGCCGAGGAATTCCGCGTCGACATCCTCGTGCGTCACGGTCTTCACCACGTTCGGGTCCGGTGACGAACATGTAGCTCGTGCCCTCGACCATCACCGTGAAGTCGGTGATCGCCGGCGAATAGACGGCACCGCCGGCGCACGGACCGATGATCACCGAGATCTGCGGGACGACGCCGGATGCGAGGACGTTGCGCAGGAAGATGTCGGCGTAGCCGCCGAGCGACACGACGCCCTCCTGGATCCGCGCTCCGCCCGAATCGTTGAGACCGATGATCGGTGCACCGACTTTCATCGCGAGGTCCATGACCTTGCAGATCTTCTCGGCATACGCCTCCGACAACGAACCGCCGAAGACCGTGAAGTCCTGGCTGAAGACGAAGACGATGCGACCGTCGATCTCGCCGTGGCCGGTGACGACGCCATCGCCGAGGAATGATCTCGGTCGCCGAACGGGTCGCCGGTTCGTCACGAATGCGTCCAGCTCGATGAATGTCCCCGGATCGAGCAACAGGTCAAGTCGTTCCCGTGCGGTCAGCTTGCCGGCATCGTGCTGCTTCGCGATCCGGCCGGACCACCACCGGCGCGCGACGCGACGCGCATCTCCTCGAGTCGGGCGAATCGCTCGGCGTTCGTCGACACGCGTCGGCACTCCTGCCGTTGGCCGTGTCTTTGCGCAAGGACAGTGGCCCATCATAGTCCGCCAGCGACGGAGCCGTGTTCAGGCCGCGACTCTGGATATCCACAGATTCGGTGAACAACTCGCAAAGCGTGTGGATAACCGGGGTGCCTGAAATCGACCGGGGCGCGTACCATGGCAACACTCGTTTCCCCTCCCCAGACGCCCCCGCGCGGGCGCAGAGATCTTGAGGTGATGCCCCGGTGACGAACGTGATCGCGATCGCCAACCAGAAAGGGGGCGTCGGCAAGACGACGACGGCGATCAATCTGGCCGGAGCACTTGCGGAAGAAGGCTTCCGCGTGCTGTGCGTCGACATGGATCCCCAGGCCAATCTCACCGCCGGTCTCGGCATCAACCTCAACACCGTCGAGCGGTCGATGGCCGACGTGTTGGCCGACGGACGCTCGACGCTCGACGAGGTGATCGTCGCGACAGAGACGCCGGGCATCGACGTCGCCCCGGCGCACATCGATCTCGCGTCGACCGAAGGCGAGCTGTTCACCGCCCTGGGCCGCGAGCAGATCCTGCGCGAAGCATTCGATGGCCAGATCGACGACTACGACTACGTCCTGATCGATTGTCCGCCGAACCTCGGTCTGCTGACCGTCAACGGCCTTGTCGCCGCGAACGGCGTCATCATCCCGGTGCAGACGCAGTACTACGCGATGAAGGGCCTGAACAATCTGGTCAAGGTCATCAACGCGATCCGGCTCAAGTTGAACCGCGACCTCCGGATCCTCGGCCTCTTGCCGACGTTCTTCGACGGCCGGACGAATCTGGCGCGCGACATGCTCGACGAGTTGCGTGTCGTCGGCGACCACCACGTCTTCACCAGCATCGTCCGGACCACGGTGAAGCTTGGAGAGGCGCCACTCGTCGGACGTCCGATCACGACGTACGCCGGCCACAGCGACGCTGCTCGGACCTACCGCGAGCTTTCGCCCGGGAGGTGATCGACCTTGCCCCGAACTGATTTCCGCGCCGCCGCCGCGCGGCGGCTGTCGGAAGACACTGACCTCTCGCCCGCGATCGTCAGCCTCCTGACGCCGGACAGCCCGACCAGGTCGGTCGGTGTTCGCATCGTCCCGGTCGACCACATCGAACCGAACCCCGAGCAGCCGCGCATGGTCTTCGAGCCGACGGCGCTCGACGAGCTGGCCGCGTCGATCCGCGAGCATGGCGTCCTCCAGCCGATCCTCGTCCGTCCGCTCGGGCCGAACACGTACCAGATCGTCGCCGGCGAACGCCGCTGGCGCGCGTCGCGCCTCGCCGGCCTCGAAAGCATCCCGGCGCTCATCGAGGACATCGACGACGACACCGCGCTCGAGATCGCGATCATCGAGAACCTCCAGCGCGAGGATCTGACGCCGCTCGACGAAGCGGCGATGTACGACCGCATGGTCCACGAGCATGGCTACAGCATCCGGAAGCTGGCCGACAAGCTGGGCAAGGACAAGGGCTACCTCGAGAACAGGCTGCGCCTGGCGGACGCTCCCCCGGAGATCCGGGAGCTGGTGTCTTTGCGCAAGGACAGCCTGTCGCATGCCTACGAGCTGATGAAGGTCGAGGATCCGAAGAAGCGGCGGCGCCTGGCCGAACAGGTCGCTCGCGGCGAGCTGACGCTCATCAAGCTGCGTGACAAGATCGAGGGCCGGCGGCCGCGCGCGACGACCGACAGCGAGGACACGATCGAGGCACCCGTGGCGGTCGCCGCCGAGCGGGACGTCGACGACGCCGAGAGCGAAGCCGGAACGATGTGGTCGGGCGAGGAGGCTTCCCCGCCACGTGACATCTCGGACGACTCGCTGGTCAACGCCAAGCAGAGCCTGGCCGACGCGGTCGACGAGCTGGTCGGTGTCCTGGGCAGTGCCGAGGTGCGCGGTTCGATCGGTCCGACCGACAGGGCCAACCTCGCCAAGTACCTGACCATCGCCAAGCTCCGCCTCGAGAACGCGATCGCGATGGTCCGGAGCGAAGACAGCGGCCTCTAGTCGATCAGGTTGCTCGCCTACCCGGTGAGCGGGACGCCCGCCAGCCAGGCCGCCGCAAGAACCCCGACACCGATCGCCTCGAGCTCCCAGGCCCGCTCACGTCGCGTCGGATCGCCGTGTCGCCCGAGAGCGATGCCGGCCGCGATCACGACGGTCGCCGCGAGCGCTCCCGCGATGGCGGCCTGTCGACCGATCGCTCGCCTGCCCCGCGGCCGCGGCGCCGAGCGTGAGCCAGGCGACGCCGACGACCGCGATCAGGAGGATCGCCTGGACGGCCCAGGCGGCACCGGCCCCAAGCCTGGTCGCCACCGAGTCGGTGCCGGCCGCGACGTCGCGCTCGATATCGGCCAGGGCGTTGGAGACGGCAAGGGCGGCCCCGGCCACCACGGCCGTCGGCAGCAGGACCGCGAAAGCCGGCGGCAGCTCGCCGGTCGTCCCGAGCCAGCCGTAGACGGGCAGGAGCGGGATGCCGACCGCGAACGGGAGCCATGACCAGGCCGTGCCCTTGAACCCGAGATCGTAGGCATACCCGATCGCGAGGACGACGACGGCGAGGCCGGTCGTCGGAGCACCGGACGGGACGGACAGGCCCACGCCCAGGACAGCCGCGACAGCGACGGTCAGCCAGGCGGCCCGCAGCGAGACGAGCCCGCCCGGGATCGGCTTGGCAGGCGTCCGGCCGACATCGCGCGGTGCGTCGACCACGTCATTGAGCGAGCCGATCGAGGCCTGGAGCGACGTCATGGCGAGCCCGAGCCGGACCGCCGTCGCCAGATCGGCGCCGGCGATCGCCGCCACGATCCCGACGACGAGGCCGTCGAGCAGGCACGGGAATGGATGGGTCAGCCGGACCAGACCGCCGACGCGGGCGAGGCCACCTCCCCCGCCGGAGAGAGCCTCAGACGTAGACGATCTCGTCGAAGTTCTCGACGAGGTACTGGACCAGACGGTCGCGGCCATCGGGCAGCTGGGCGCGGATGCCCGGGACCAACGCGAAGAGCGTGATGGCCGGGACCATCAGCCGGCCCTTGGCGTCGCGCCCGATCATCGCCGGCGGACCGCCACCGGAAGCGAACACCCGTTCGAAACCCGGCTCGTCGAGTCCGCCCGCCCGGCGGAAGTCCGCGACGACCTTGACGACGCCCCGGCGGATGGCGACGTCGCGCATCAGCTCGGCCGCCCAGGCGTCGATCTGGTCGTCGCTCTGGTCGGCGAGTCGGGCGCGGTACACCTTCGGATCGGCCGAGAGTCCGGTCGCTGCCACGGGTCCTCCTACGTCGTATCGGGCCGCTGTGAGTATGGCAGACCGGCCGCCTCGGACGCCGCACGGGCGCCCTCGCGCGAGCCCTCCGGCCAGTCGTTGAACCGCTCGGTGACCCACCGCCCGATGCGCCCCGGAGGCGCGAGGTCGGGTGCATCGGCCACCAGGCTCCGGAGGCCCGCCGTGAGCCGGGCGGTGGTCTCGTCCACGTTCTCGCGGGTCGGACGGCCGGAGACCACGATGGGCTCCCCGACCCGTGCCGTGACCCGTCCTCCGAACCGCAGCCAGCTCGTCCCGCGGATGGCGATCGGCACGAGCGGGACACCCGACCGAAGGGCGAAGAAGGCGGCGCCCTCGCTCAACGGCAGGAGCTCCGACTCCCGGGCGTGGATCCGGCCCTCGCCGGCGATCGCGACGACGGCGCCGGTCCCGAGCACGGCACCGACCCGCCGGGTGGCGTCGAGCAGGTCGTTCTTGGCCGGCTTGTACGGGATCGCCGACCCGGTCCAGGTCATCACCCGGTTCCGACCGCCGGCGCTCATGTCCTCCTCCTTCGGACCGAAGAACCACAGTCGCGGCCGGAACGGAAGGACCGCCATCAGCACGAACGGGTCGGCCCAGCTCATGTGGTTGAAGCAGTAGATGGCCGGACCGGCCGGCAGGCACTCGCGACCGATGAGCCGTGGTCGCAGGTATGCCCGCGTCACGACGGCCGCGACGAGGCGTGACACCCAGTACCGGATCGTTCGGCGGATCGGGCTGATCGCTGGGCCCGGCAGCGGCGGACGGTCCCGCTCGGCCGCGGTCAGCGCGGCCCCTTGGCCGATGCGCGAGCGGCGGTGGCCGGCTTCGACACTCGCCTGGCACGGGTCGGCTTGGCCGGGGTCGCCGCGACGAACTGTCGTCCATCGACCGCGGCGAACAGCGACTGGGCAAAGGCCGAGATGCCATCGGCCGTCGCGTCCGCCCCATTCAGGACGAACGACTCGACCTGGAACGTGACCAGCCGGTGGCCGCCCTGGATCTCGACCCCGAGCTCGCCGAGCTGCAGCCGGTTCCAGCGGATGACCTTGCCGGAGGCGCGTGGGCCCTCGCCCGGGACCGCCACCCGGACGTTGACCTGCCCGAGCCCGCTCGGGGTCGGTGCGAGGATCAGGTAGCGGATCGAAGGGTCATCGCCCCACGCGACCCAGCATTCGGGATCGGCCGCGGCGCCTAGGGCCGCCAGGGCCTGGTCGACGACCGCCATCACCTTGGGGGCGAGCCGAATCCTTGTGAGGCGCCTTCGCGCGCCAGTGGCTCAGACGCATCCCACTCCCTCCTTCCGACGAGGCTAGCACACGCCCCACGGGCCACGATCGTGACATTTGACAGTTGCCCAAGGCCGACCGTTCGATACCGTTGGGACCATGCACATCCGACGGGGCTTCCTGGGCTGGGGCGTCTTCCTCGTCCTGACCGGCGCCATCCCGCTGCTCGTTCGGTCCGGCTCGCTCGACGCCGACCAGGTCGCGCGCCTCTGGCAGGTGTGGCCACTCATCCTGATCGGCATCGGGGTCGGGCTGATCCTGCGCCACACGCGCTTCGACTTCGTCGGTGGGCTCATCGTCGCGGCCACCCTCGGGCTGATCGTCGGCGGCGCGTTGAGCAGCGGGTTCGGGTCGATCTCGACCGGGTTCTGCGGCTCGGACAACGGGAGCGTCGCCTTCCCGTCGCGTGACGGAACGCTCGCGGGACCCGGCTCCGTCGACCTGCGGCTCGATTGCGGCCAGATGACCGTCGGGGTCGCACCGGGCAACGCCTGGCACGTCGCGGGCAGCGATGACGACGGGCGCGGACCGACGATCGACTCGACCGACGCCTCCCTGAGCGTCCGATCACGGCCCGGCAACGGGGCGCCCTTCTTCGGCTTCGGGGCGCGAGACACGTGGCAGGTCACCGTCCCGGGCGACCCGAGGCTGGACATGGATCTGCAGGTCAACGCCGGGAGCGCGACGGTCGATCTCGGCGGAGCGTCACTCGGAACGCTCGATGTCCAGCAGAACGCCGGATCGGCCACCGTGGATCTCCAGGAGGTCAAGGCGATCGGCGGGCTCCAGGCGAGGCTGAACGCCGGGTCGCTCGGGGTGACGTTGCCGAACACGTCGCTCTCCGGGACGATCGTGGCCAACGCCGGCGCGGTCCGGCTGTGCGCGCCGCCTGGAGCCGCGCTCAAGCTGCAGACCGGCGAGAATATCGTCAGCAGCTACGACTACGACGGGCACGGCCTGATCAAGGACGGTTCGACGTGGACGACGCCGGGTTTCGACACCGCCGACGTGAAGATCGAGCTGCAGACGTCGGCCAACGCGGGTTCCTTTACCCTCGATCCGGAGGATGGCTGTGGCTGACCGGCTCTATCGATCGCGCGACGACCGGATGCTGAGCGGTGTCGCCGCGGGCGTGGCCGACGCACTCGACACCGATCCATCGCTGGTCCGGATCGTCTGGGTCGTCCTCGCCTTCCTCACCGGCGGCATCGCGATCGTCGTCTACATCGTGATGGCGATCGTCGTCCCGCAGACGCCGGCCGGCGTCATGCCCGGGGCCACGGCTGCCGCCGACGGGACGCCACAGGGCTCGCCCGTCGCCGGCGCGCCCGCTCCCCCGCCTCGTCAGCGGCGCGATCCGGCCGATCGGGCGCGTGGCGGCCTGGTCCTCGGGGTGCTCCTGATCGTCATCGGTGGGCTCTTCCTCATCCGCCAGCTGCTGCCGTCGCTCGACTTCGGTCTCGTGTGGCCGATCGCCGCGATCGGGCTCGGCGATCCTGCTGATCGCCGTCGCCATCACGCCGTCGCGCCACTCGGACTGACCGGGCGGTCCCGTACGATGGGGCCGTGGTTGCGGACGATATCGTTTCGGTATCCGCGCTCGGCGTAGTGGGCATCGCGGGCGGGCTCGTCCTGATGGTTCGCGGCATGAACGACTACCGGTCGAGCCTCCGCGTCGCCGACACGTCGACCTCGTCGATCGCGTCCATCGCCGCCGGCGAGGTCAGGATCAGTGGCACGATCGAGATGGCCGAGACCACGCTGGTCTCGCCGATCGAGCGCGTGCCGTGCGTCTATTTTCGAACCACCGTCGAGGAGGGCCGCACGCCCCTGTCGTCGGGCCACCGCTCCACCGACGAGCGGTCGATCGGCTTTCGCGTGCGCGATGCGACCGGGTCCATCCGCGTCTTCCCCCATGGCGCGCGGGTCGACGCACCGGAGAAGTCGCCGAGCTTCGAGGCATTCCGTGGCGCCGATCCCGTTCCGGCCGACGCAGCTCAGGATGCCGCCACTGCCGTCGACCCGGAGGGCCCGGGGGCGCTCGGGAACGCAGTCGAGGACTCGATGGTGATGCTTCCGCCGGCCGAGCCGGCCGCCTGGACCTTGACGCCCGGCATGGACGGATCGCAGCGATACCACGAGATCCGGCTCGAGATCGGCGACCCGGTCACGATCGTCGGCCGTGCCCTGCCGTTCGGCGACCTGACCGATCCCACTGCGGCCGACGCCGGGAGTGGCTCCGATCCCGTCCTCGACGACCCCGAGATCGCGGCCGACATCGCGGCTGCCACGGCCACGGGCTCGCTCGCCGACGACCCGGCGGCCGCCTGGGGCAACGCAGCCATCGAGGGGTTTGGGATCGGGCACCCGGTGAGCGCGCCGGTCATCGACCCCGCTGCACAACCATTGCCCATCGCCCCCGCCTCGGACGCCATCCGGGCCGAGAGCAGGTTCGCGATCGCGCCCGACGCGCTCGTTCTGGCGGCGTCCGCCGAGGTGCCGCTGTTGATCGCCTACGGATCGCCGGGCCAGGTCGTCCGCCGAAGCCAGTCGCGGTTCTTCGTCGGTCTGCTCGGCGCCGTCGTGGCCATCGCATCGGCCATGGTCCTCGCGATCATCCTCGGCGGCGGGGTCGGGACATGAGCCCGGCGCTGGCCGCCGCGACCTTCGCCGTGGTGCTCGTCGCCGCGATCGTCGGTTTCATCGTGCTAACAAGCTACAACGCTGTCGTGGCACTCCGCCAGCGGATCGACAAGGCGTGGGCGAACATCGACGTCGTGCTCAAGCAGCGCCATGACCAGCTTCCGAACCTGGTCGCCGCCGTGCGTGGGCTGATGGCCTACGAGCAGGGCGTCCTGACGCGGGTGACCGAGCTGCGCGCAGCCTACACGCCGTCCGCGCCGATCCCGGACCAGGCGGTCACCTCCGAGGCGACCAGCGCGGCAGTCCGGTCCCTGTTTGCCGTGGTCGAGCGCTACCCCGATATCAAGGCGCAGGGCAACGTCCAGGACCTCCAGGACCAGATCGAGCGCCTCGAGGCGATGATCGCGGACCGGCGTGAGCTCTACAACGACCAGGTCTATCGCTATAACACGGCGATCAGCCAGGTCCCTGGGGTCGTCCTCGCGCCGGTCTTCGGCTGGCGGCCGCGCGAGTTCTTCGCCGCCGATCCGGCCGACGCCCTCCGTCCGGATACCGACCTGCGGACGACGTGAGCGGGCCGGACGGCGACGGGCGACCGTCGCTCTGGCTCGCCCGGCACGGTGAGACCGAGTGGGCCCGTCTCGGCCGCCACACGAGCCGGACCGACGTGCCGCTGACGGCCACCGGACGGGCGCAGGCGCTCGCGCTCGGCCGGCGTCTCGCGGGTCATGCCTTCGCGCTCGTCCTCACCAGCCCTCTGGCGCGCGCCACCGAGACGGCATCGCTCGCAGGCTTCGGCGATCGGGCGGTCGCCGACCCGGACCTCCGCGAGTGGGATTACGGCAGCCTCGAGGGCCGTCTGACCGACGACATCCGGGCTGCCTATCCCGGCTGGACGATCTGGCACGGGCCCTGGCCCGACGGCGAGACCGGCGAGCAGGTTGCCGCCCGCGCCGACCGGGTGATCGCCCGGGCACTGGCGGCCGATGGGGACGTGCTCGTGTTCGGGCACGGCCACCAGCTGCGGGTGCTGGCAGCTCGCTGGCTCGGTTTGCCGGCGGCGTCGGGAGCGATGTTCGCGCTCGGGACCGCGACCGTCTCGATGCTCGGGTGGGAGCGAGAAGTGGCCGTCATCGAGACGTGGAACGAGCCATGCCAGGATCCGCCGGAAGGCTGACCCCGACAAGGCGCCGGCTGGGTGCGACGACGGTGCCGAGGAATGGTCACGTCAGGTGGCCGGACGCCAGTTGACGAGGCTGATTTGATGGGCGTCGTTGGACCGTTCCGGTGAGCGCCCCGGAGTCGTAGCATCCCCGGCATGCGTGAAACCCTCGGCCGGTTGCTGACCATCGGAGCCGCACCCGATGACGACGAGGACACCCGGCTGCGGAAATTGCTCCTCCTCGTCGCGGCCCTGATCATCACGCCGCTCGCGGCGGCCTGGGGTGCGCTTTATTGGACGGTGGGGGCCACAGGCGCGGCTGCCATCCCGTGGCTCTATGTCGGCATCTCGCTCGCGAGCCTGATCGCCTTCGGACTGACGCGCAGTTATCGGTGGTTCGCCATCGGCCAGTTCGTTCCGTACATGTCCCTGCCGTTCGTCCTCATGTGGATCCTGGGCGGGTTCGCGGCCGGCAGCGGCGTCGCGGTCTGGGCCGGCCTCGGACCGATCACCGCGCTCCTGCTCGGCCATCGCCGAGCCGCCGTCATCCTCGGAATGACATATGCCGGCCTGATGGCGGCCTCCGCGATCGTCCCAACGCCAGCACCGCCGGCCCTGCCAGCGTGGCTGAGGGACGGCATGTTTCCGCTGAATCTCACAGGGGTCCCTCTGCTCGCGCTGGTGCTGGTGTGGCTATTCAGTGGCAGTCGAGAGGGCTCGCTCACGTCGGTTCGTCGGATCGTTCGGCGCTACTTCTCGCCGGACCTCGCTTCACTCCTCCTGACGGACCCGCGGCGGGCCGAGCTCGGTGGCGAGATCGCGCTTGTGACGGTCCTGTTCGCCGACCTCAGCAGCTACTCGACCTTCGCAGAGACTCGGGCGCCGTCCGAGGTCGTCGGCATGCTGAACGAGTACTTCGCCATCGCCCTGCCGGCGATCCTCGAGCAGGGTGGGCTGCCGACTCAGCTCGCCGGCGACGCTGTCATGGCCGTGTTCGGCGCCCCGAAGCCGCAGGCTGATCAACGTACGCGTGCGTGCGCTGCTGCCCTTGCCATCGTCGAACGCACGGAGGCGCTGGCCACCGGCCCGCGTCCGGGTCCGCGCTTCCACATCGGGGTCAACTCTGGTCCCGCACTCGTGGGCAACATCGGCAGTGAGACCTACCAGAACTTCACGGCCATCGGCGATACGACCAATCTCGCCGCGAGACTCGGGGGCGTCGCCAAGCCCGGCGAGGTCGTCATCGGGCCGCTGACCGCGGCCGACCTCGACGGACCGTTCGAGCTTTCTCCGTTGGGGCCGGTGACCGTCAAGGGTCGGGTCGAACCGACACAGGCGTTCGCCCTGCGTTCGGCCTGATCGGCCGCGACACGATCACGCAGCAACCAGACCCGGACACCCTGCCGACGTGGTCGTTGAGAGTGGTCCGGGATCAACCCGAAGTAGGGCCATTCGTGCAGGATTTGGCTCCGGCGGTAGGACTCGAACCTACGACCAAGCGGTTAACAGCCGCCCGCTCTACCACTGAGCTACGCCGGAGCGGATGACGTCAGACCCGGACGAGCCAGGCCCCCGAACGTCGTTGGCGCCGGGGTCCGGCGCCGCGCGACAGGATAGCACGGCGCCGGAACCGGACCGGCTACCCGAGCCTCAACTCGGTCGCGATCCCTCCCAGAGCACGCTGCGCGCCCGCCGCAGCTGGAACCCGGCGATGATCTGGGTCACGCCGAGGATGACCAGCCAGATCCCGCCGATGAAGGCAAGCGTGACCGCGGACGTGATCGGGTAGACCAGGATGACGATCCCGGCCAGGATGCCGAGGATCCCGCTGAACAACCGCCAGTTGCGCCCCTGCTTGACGGCGAAGGCCGCGACGAACGTCATGATCCCCTGGATGAGCCAGAAGATCCCGAGCACGAAGATGAACACCTCGACCGACTGGAATGGCGTCCGGAGCAGAGCGAAGCCGACGACGACCGCCAAGACGCCGATGATCGCGTGCAGCACGCGACTGCCGGTGTCGCCGTCACGGGTGAACGAGGTGACCACCTCGTAGGCGCCGCTGACGAACAGCCAGGCAGCGAAGAAGATGCCGATCGTGACGATGGTGGCCCCGGGATAGAACATCGCCAACAGCCCGAGGATCACGCTCGCGACACCCATCGCAGCGACCAGGCCCCAGTGGTCGGCCAGGTCCTGCATCATCGTGTGCGCCTGATCGGCTGCGGCATCCGCTGAACTTGCCATCACGCCCTCCTGGTTCGAACCCCCGGCGCACGAATCGTAGCGCCTGAGCGCGACGGGATATCAGTCCGGGCGTCGGCTCACGGCGTCTCGATCGGGCTGTCGGGCCGGTTGCCCCACTCCTCCCACGAGCCCGCGTAGCTCCGCACCCCGTCGAACCCGGCCAGCTCGTGAAGGACGAACCAGACGAGCGCCGCGCGAACCCCACCCTGGCAGTAGGTCGCCCGGATCTCGATCGGGTCGGCACCGCTGGCGCGCACCAGCGAGACCATCTCGTCGACCGGGCGGAACGTTCCTTCCTCGGTCAGCAGGTCGACGAAGCAGCGCTGGCGGGCGCCCGGGATGTGGCCGCCCCGTTTCGCCCGCAGGTCCGTGCCGACCCACTCGGCCGCCGTTCGGACGTCGAGGATCCGCGTCGGGCCGTCGGCTTTGGTCGCCTCGCGGCTCCAGGCAAGGACCTGCTCGTAGGTCGCGATCAGGTCGTCGTCACGCTCGCCGAGCGTCGCCGGCGTCCGCAAGCCGTCCGCGAGGTCCGCCTCGGGGACATCGGTCGTCGTCTCGCCGCCGGCGCGTCGCCAGGCCTCGATGCCGCCATCGAGGATGTGCAGTCGACCGGCCGGGTAGCGATAGAGACGCAGCAGCCAGTAGCCGCGGATCGCCTGCCGGTTCAACCCGACGTCATCGAGGAACACGATCCGATCGCCCTCGCCCACCCGCCAATGTCGGAGAGCGCGCGCGACCTCCTCGGCCGACGGCACTAGCCACTCGCGCTCGGCATCACCGGTCTCCGGCGCCTTGCCCCTGAGCGCCAGCTCCCTGTGGAGGTCGCTATACGTCGCACCCGCGATGTGGCGCTTGTTGTAGACCCGCCGATCCGGCGACACGTGCACCAGCCGCAGGTCCGGGTCGGCGAGGTGCTCGGCCAGCCACGCGGCCGACACGAGCGGTCCGGGACCGGCCGTCTCGATCCTCCGCGCCTTGGCCTTGGTCGTGGTCGTCGCCGCCATCCCCTACTCCAGGTAGTCCTTCAGCTTGCGGCTGCGGGACGGGTGGCGGAGCTTGCGCAGCGCCTTGGCCTCGATCTGGCGGATCCGCTCGCGGGTGACGTTGAACTCCTTGCCGACCTCCTCGAGGGTCCGGGCACGCCCGTCCTCGAGGCCGAACCGGAGCTGGAGCACGCGTCGCTCGCGACCGGTCAGCGAGTCGAGCACCGCCTCGACCTGCTCCTTGAGGAGCTGGTGCGACGCGGCCTCGGCCGGCGCGAGCGCCCCGCGGTCCTCGATGAAGTCGCCGAGGTGCGAGTCCTCCTCCTCGCCGATCGGGGTCTCGAGCGAGACCGGCTCCTGCGAGACCTTGATGATCTCGCGGACCTTCTCCGGCGTGACCTGGACCTCCTGGCCCTTGGACATCGCCTCGGCGATCTCCTCGACCGTCGGCTCGCGGCCGAGCTCCTGGAGCAGGCCGCGCGAGACGCGGATGAGGCGGTTGATCGTCTCCACCATGTGGACCGGGATGCGGATCGTCCGCGCCTGGTCGGCGATGGCCCGGGTGATGGCCTGCCGGATCCACCACGTCGCGTAGGTGGAGAACTTGAAGCCCTTCTCGTAGTCGAACTTCTCGACCGCCCGGATCAGCCCGATGTTGCCCTCCTGGATCAGGTCCAGGAACGACATCCCGCGGCCGATGTACTTCTTCGCGATCGACACGACCAGCCGGAGGTTGGCCGAGGTCAGCTGCTCGCGCGCGTCGCGGCCGATGACCACGATCGTGCCCTTCCGGTCGCGGAGCTTGGTGTTGAGCGGGACCTCGGGGTCGTAGCCCATCAGCTTGAGCAGATCGGCATCGTTGCCGGCCAGGATCCAGCGCTCGAGCGCCGGGTAGGCGACGTCCTCGCGGGTCCAGTCCCAGATCGCCCGCAGACCCACGTTGTCGCGCGAGTCGAGGTCGCCGTTGTGGACGGCCAGGAACGACCAGTCGAGGAACGGCAGGAAGGTCTCGGCCGATGGTGCCTCGTTGTAGGCGTGGACGAGCTTCTTCGCCTCCTTGAGGCGCTCCTTGGTCCCCTCCGACTGCGCATCGCGGCCGGCCTTGATCAGGTGGAAATCGGGCGACGCGACCAGCAGATCGGCGGTCGTCGCGTCCGAGATCGCCCGGCGGACGAGGTCGTGGGCCTCATCGCCGAACGGCAGCCGATGCTGCGCCTTCGCGGTCCGCGTCTTGCGCTCGGTGTCGTGGAGGGTCCACTCGTGGAGCGAGACCATCCCCTTCCAGGGTGCCTCGACCAGCTGCTCGCCGAGCTCGATGGCCTTGGCCAGGACGACCTCCTCCTCGGCGGTCAGCAGGGCGACCTTGCCGATCTCCTTGAGGTACATCCGGACCGGGTCGTCGATCCCGATCATGTCGGCCGAGATCGCCTCGAGCTCCTCGGCGGAGGGCTCCTCGACCTCCTTCGGGTCGAGCTTGGCCGGCGCGTCGGCCGGCAGCTTGGCCGCCGGATCCACGACACTGTCGTCGGCCACGACCACGATGCCGACATCGACGCCGTCCTCGGCCACATCGACACCGAGATCGAGATCGTCGTCGTCGTCTTCGTCGTCGTCATCGCCGGCGATGGCCACGCCCGCCTTCGGGCGCGACGGTCGAAGACCGGCGAGCTTGGCCTCTTCGAGGTCGGCCTTGCCGCGACGCGGTCGCGACAGGACGGCCTCCACGAGTTGCTTGTCTAGGGGATCGGCGGACATGGGTTACCTCCGGTGGCTGGCGAGCAGCCGAGTCTGGTCTCGGCGTCGGTCGAGTGACAGGCGCGCTTCGTTGATCTGTTGTCGTTCACGCATCAGCCGGCCGATCTCATCGCGATCGCCGGCACGTTCGGCCTCCCCCTGGGCGGCCTCGTTGTAGTCGCTGCGGTCGCGCAGCTGGTCATCCTCGAGCTCGAGCAGGAGGCGGGTGATCTCGTAGTCCAGATGCGCCGGGTCGAGCCCGCGCGCGTCTGGACCCGGCTTCGCATATAACGCGCGAGCGAGCGCCGCCGTTTCATCGTCGAGCGCGAGCAACAGCGCCGTCGAGTCGAACGGCGGGTGGACGCCCTGGTCGTTGGGCGCCCGCTGGAGGACGATCGCCCGGAACAGCTCGCGGGCGACGGTGCTCGGCAGCTGGTCCGGTCCGAGCTCGTCGACGACGCGAAGCTGCTGGTCCGGGACGAGCAGGAGCAGACGCAGCAGCTCGGCCTCGACCGGGGTCACGGCCCGCAGGATGTCGTGGATCGGCAGGGCGTCCGGTGACGACAGGATCGCATCCGCGGTCATCCGCGACTCCCCGTCCTGGCTCCCGCCCGGGCGTCCCGCCGCGATCGGATTGCGGGCCGGACGCTCGAGGACCTGGCGGAGGACGCGCTCCTCGACCCCGGACACGCGCCGGACCTCGCCGAGCGCCTCGTCACGGCGCAGCGGGTCGCGGATGTCGCGGATGGAGGGCATCACCGCCTCGACGAAGCCGATCCGCCCGGATGAGGTCTTGAGGTCGAACCGGCCGGCATGGTGGTCGATGAGGTACTCGACCAGCGGCTTGGCCTTCGAGATCGCCGCCTCCCAGTCGGCCGGTGCGGCGCGGACGACCTCATCGGGGTCCTTGCCATCGGGCAGACGCGCGACCCGGACGTCCTCGAGCTTGACACCCGACGTGTCGGCCTGGAGCTGGCTGATCAGGCCGGCCAGGGCGGTCACCCCGAGCGTGCCGGCCTTCTCCCCCGCCGCATCGACGTCGTAGGCGAGGACGATGCGCGTCGCATATCGCGTCAGGAGCGCCACCTGGCCCGGCGTCAGCGCGGTGCCGAGTGAGGCGACGACGTTGTCGAAGCCGGCCTGATGCGCCATCAGCGCGTCGGTGTAGCCCTCGACGATGACCGCCTGGCCCGTCTTGCGGATGGCGCCCTTGGCCTTGTCGATCAGGTACAGCGTCCGGCTCTTGTCGAACAGCGGGGTTGCCGGCGAGTTCAGGTACTTCGGCCCGTCGCCCTCGAGCAGCCGCCCGCCGAGCCCGACCCGCGTGGCCGTTCTGGTCGCGGATCGGGAAGATCACCCGGGCCCGGAACTTGTCGTAGACGCCGCCGCGACCGGACTGGCGCGGCGAGGCGAGTCCGACCTCGAGCAGCTCCTCGGGCCGGATGTCGCGCTTCGTGCCGAGGGCCCGCGTCATCTGGTCCCATCCGCCGGGAGCCCAGCCGAGCTGGTAGGTCGAGATCGACTCGTCGGTGAACCCGCGGCCGTGGAGGTACTCGAGGGCGGTCGCACCGGCGGTCGAGTTGGTCAGCACTGCGTGGTAGAAGGCGATCGCGCTGTCGAGGACGGTTCGGAGCCGCGCCTTGTGCGCGTCCTCGTGCTTCGTCCGCTCGTCGATCTCGACGCCGGCGCGCTGGGCGAGGATCCGGAGGGCCTCTGGGAACCCCACGGTGTCGCGCTGCATGACGAAGCTGAAGATGTCGCCACCAAGGCCGCAGCCGAAGCAGTGCCAGCTCTCCCGCGCGGGAGTGACGACGAACGACGGTGTCTTCTCGCCGTGGAACGGACAGAGGCCCTTGTAGGTCGTGCCCGCCTTCTTCAGGCTGACCGTCTCGCCGACGATGTCGACGACGGACAGTCTGGTCTTCACTTCGGCTGCGACACCGACCGCCAAACGGCGCCTCCTGGGGCTGGACATGGCTGTGGGCCTGTCAAGTCTTGACAAGCCCTGTTGCGCTGATTATCGGCCACTTGAGGCCGATTTGTCAACCCCTTTGTCAATACTACCTAGGGGTATCTGGAGCCCTCTCGCGATCGGCGGACCGAACCACGTGGTCAGCGCGTCAGTGAGCCCAGCGACCGTCCCGTCCCCCACCCACGCCACGTATCCGTCGGGCCGGATCAGCACGGCCGAGGGAGCGGCGACGGCCCCGAGTGCCGGAAGCTCCCACGGACCGTCGTAGCTGGCAACGACCAGCTGGACCCGATCCGCCCATGGCGTGATATCGAAGCCGCCGCGTGTTCCCAGGTCGAGCAGCACCGGCCGGGCGTCGTGCAGCAGCGCGAAGACGCGCAGCGGGCCATCGGCGGTCACCAGGTCGAGATCGGGCATGCGGCGTCCGAGCAGCGGATGGCCCTCACCGAGGTCGTAATGGATGTCGAGGCCGGACATCATCGCGCCGAACCGTCGCCGAGGCTCGTCCATGCCCAGGAGCTCGGACACGCTGTCGCGCAACGCCTCGGTGCGATCGTCGACGCGCGTGAGCGCGACCTGCGCCATCGTGGTGCGGAGCACGCGAGCAGCGACCGGATGCCGCTCGGCGTGATAGGTATCCAGCAGCGTTTCCGGCGTGATGCCCTTGACCACCTGGGCGAGCTTCCATCCAAGGTTCACCGCGTCCTGGATCCCGGTGTTGAGGCCCTGGCCACCGACCGGGGAATGGATGTGGGCGGCGTCGCCGGCCAGCAGGACCCGTCCCGTGCGGTAGGCCGCGGCCTGCCGGGTCGTGTCGGTGAACCTGGTGATCCAGGTGAGGTCGTGGATCCCGAGATCGGTGCCGTACACGGCCACGAGCCCCTCGCGAAGGTCGTCGATGGTCGGCTCGCTCGTGCCGACCTCCGACTCGGTCAGCATGACCCCGACCGTCCCGCCTGGCTTGTACACGACCTTGCCGTCCTTGACCTCGTACTCGACCTTGCCCAGGGCATGCGTGCCCGATGCCGTGCGGCGGACGCCCAGCTCAGGCTCCTCGGTCATCTCGACCTCGGCGAGCAGGGCGCTGGTCGTGGCTTCCCAGCCCGGGAACGCGATGCCGGCTTCCTTGCGGACCAGGCTGCGCCCCCCGTCACAGCCGACGAGGTACTGCGCCCGCATGCGTCGGCCGTCGGACAACACGACGCCCACGCCAGTGTCGTCCTGGGCGAATCCGGTCAGCTCGGTGCCGTAGTGGATCGGGACCTGCAGCTCGGCGACCCAGCCGGCGAGGATGCGCTCGATGTGCCTCTGCCACAACCCGAGCCCGTAGGGATGCCGGGTGGGGAAGTCGCTGATGTCCAGGCGGATCATGGCGAATCCGGCGACCTGGGCCACCTGCCCCTCGGCAAGGAACCGATCCGCGATGCCGCGCTGATCGAGGACCTCGATGGTGCGTGACTGCAGACCGCCTGCGCGCGAGCCCGGCAGGTTCTGATCCGGGCGCCGCTCGACGACGGCGACGTCGACGCCGGCCAATGCAAGCTCGCCCGCCAGCATCAGCCCCGTCGGCCCGCCTCCGGCGATCACCACCTCGCGTTCGGTCATCGCCACGCTGCGATGCTAACCGCTGCCGGGTCGAGAGGTCGTTGCCCTCCTGCCGCTGCCCGCCGTGGCGGCCACCATCGATTTCGATCGAGCGCGCGGGCGCCGGGTTCACGGTCGTCCTGCGCGTCACCGGCGAGTCCGAGGAGGTCATGCTCCAGACACGCTGGAAGGAGCGCGACGACGGACCGACGCTCATCGAGCTGAGCCATCTCAGCAAGACAGAGGTGGCCGCCCCACCCGCCGACGAGGACGACGCGGGAGACGAGCCGACAGCCTGATTCCCACCCCCGAGATCCCGATGAGAGCGTCGATGGCGTCCCGCGCCCGTGATCCGAGACGATTCTGCAACGGCGCCTGTGGTGCACTGGTGGACGGACGGCCGTCCGACGCACAGAGGCGCCTCGTGTCGATCACCCTCGTCGTGAACCCACGCGCGGATCAGCGATTCGTGGCGCTGGCCGAGGCGACCGTGGCGGACGGGGTGAACGAGCCGCTCGAGCTTCAATCTCGACTGCGGCAGGACTACCCGGAGGCGGTCGTCCGGGCACGTGAACTCGACGGCGAGGCGCAGTCGATCTGGTACGTCTATCGCGACGGACACTGGATCCCTGCGGCCGGCTGACCCCCAGAGGAGCACACCATGTCTGACCTGGAGCAGGATCTCCGAGCGACCGCGGAGGACATCGCGGCCGACTCGTCGCGGCTGGCCGCGCTCGAACGCGAGAAGGCCCGTCTCGAGCCTGACGACCCGCAGCTGACCGAGCTCAGCGCCGAGAGCGAGCGACTGGCCCGGCAGATCCTCCCCAAGACGGTCGCCGAACGCGACATCACCGACGAGCTGGCGGGCGCCGAGAACTGATCGCGCGGGCGCCGGCGACACCGTCGCGCGACCACCCATCGGCTAGCGTGTGAGCGATGCTCACCCAGCGTGCGCTGAACCGAGCGCTCCTCGCCCGCCAGCTCCTGCTCGAGCGACGCCCGATGGCGGCGATGGCCGCGATCGAGCACCTCGTCGGTCTCCAGGCCCAGGCACCGCTGGCGCCGTATGTCGGGCTGTGGGCGCGGCTGGCCGGCTTCGAGCCGGTCGAGCTGGCGGACGCGATCCTCGAACGACGCGCGGTCCGGACATCGCTGATGCGCGCCACCATCCACCTCGTCACGGCCGACGACGCGCTCACCCTTCGGCCGCTGATCCAGCCCGTCCTCGAGCGCGGGTTCCGTGGTAGCCCATTCGGCCGCGCGGTGGCCGGCCGAGACATGACCGACGTCATGACGGCCGGACGTGAGCTGGTCGACGCCGCGCCCCGCACGAGCCCCGAGATCTCCCGCGCCCTGGCGGAGCGCTTCCCGGACGTGCCGGCGGATACGCTTGCGTATGTCGTCGCGTACCTGGTCCCGCTCGTCCAGGTCCCTCCACGCGGGGTCTGGGGCCGGACCGGACCCGTCGCGCGGACATCGCTGGAGGGGTGGCTCGGTCGCCCACTCGCCTCCCTGCCCTCGCTCGATGACCTCGTCCTCCGCTACCTCGCCGCGTTCGGTCCCGCGACGGTCCAGGACATGAGGGCATGGTCGGGGCTGACCGGTCTCGGTCCGATCGTGGATCGGCTCCGTCCCCGCCTCGAGACGTTCCGCGACGAGCGCGGCCGGGAGCTGGTCGACCTGCCCGACGCGCCGCGGCCCGACCCGGACACGCCCGCCCCGCCGCGCTTCCTGCCCGAGTACGACAACGTCCTGCTCGGCCACGCCGATCGGTCGAGGATCATCCCGGCCGGCCGGGCCATCCCGTTGCCGCCCGGGAACGGGGCGACGATGGGCACCATCCTGCTCGACGGCATGCTCGCCGGGACGTGGCGCATCGCGCGCGCCGTCGGTGGAGCGACGCTCACGGTCGACCCGTTCGAACCGATCGCGAGATCCGCACGTATCGGTGTCGAGGAGGAAGGGCATCGATTGCTCTCCTTCCGCGGTGACACGGCGGGCCGGATCGTGGTTCGCGCGCCGACCTCGTAGACTGGGGTCGAGGGTCGCCGCCACCATCCGTCGCGCAGCGTCCGAACCCAGGAGTCCGTGATCATGTCCGCCGTCTCCGCGAACCGTCCAGGAAGCCGCGAGCCCGCGACCGTCCGCGTCGCGATGTGGAGCTCCCGCCACCGCTGGCCGGTGTTCGCCGGATGGTTCATCGCGACCATCGGCCTGTTCGTGTTCAGCCTGGCGATCGGCGGCATCAAGACCGATGACCCGAACGGCAACCCGAACCAGGCGACCACGGAGTCGGCCAAGGCCAACGCCGTATTCGACGCGGGTGGGTCGAGTACGCCGACCGAGGACCTGACGCTCGTCATCACGCACCCGAGCCTCAAGGTCACCGACCCGGCCTACCAGGCATACGTGGCTGGTGTCGTGAACAAGCTCAAGGGCCTCACCGTGACTGAGAACGGCGCGACCGTCCCGGTCTTCGACCAGGTCCAGGATCCGGCCAGCGCCCCGCCGACGGCCGGACTCGTGTCGCCCGACGGGACCGCCGTCCGGGTGACCGGCCGGATCACCGGCGACCAGGCCAAGGTGGACCGCTACCTGGTGCCGGTCCGCGACGCGATCACCGCGATCGAGACCGACAACTCCGGGTTCACCGTCCATTCGGTCAGCCAGACGCTCACGAGCGAAGACATCACGAACCTGATCAACAGCGGGCTCGACCGAACATTCGTCACGATCGGCTTGACCTTCATCATCCTGCTCATCACGTTCGGGGCCTTCGTGGCCTCGATCGTCCCGCTCGTGCTGGCCGTGTCGGCGCTCCTCGCGGCGTTCGGCATCCTCGGCATCTTCAGCCAGCTGATCGCGCCGGCCAGCCCGTACGCCACGCAGCTCGTGGTCCTGATCGGTCTCGCAGTCTCGGTCGACTACTCGCTGTTCATGATCACGCGATTCCGGTCCGAACGGCGCCAGGGCCGGGACAAGATGCTCGCGATCGAGACGGCCAGCAGCACGGCCGGCCGGGCGGTCTTCTTCAGCGGTCTCGCGGTCATGATCTCGATCGCCGGGCTGTTCCTGATCGACGTCTCGATCTTCCGCTCGATGGCGATCGGGACGATCGGCGTCATCTTCGTCGCGGTCATCGGCAGCCTGACATTCCTGCCGGCGACGCTGGCGATCCTTGGCGACGGGATCAACCGGGGCCGTGTCCCGTACTTCGGTCGCGAACGACCCGAGGGCGTCGGCTTCTGGGCTCGCTTCGTGACCGCGGTCATGCGCCATCCGGTCCGCTACGCGATCCTCTCGACGGCGTTCATGCTGCTCCTCGCCTCGCCATGGATCCACCTCAGGATCGGTGTCACGGACTTCACCTCCTTTCCCGACGAGATCGATGGCGTCCAGGCGGTCAAGCTGATCGACGCGAAGTGGCCACAGGGCGGCGTCCAGGACCTCCAGGTCGCGGTGACCGGCTACGACCGCGCGGATGTCAAGGCCGCCGTCGAGAGCTTCAAGACCGCCGGGCTCGCAGTGCCGGGGCTGAGCGGTCCCGTCCAGGTGTTCCCGTCACGCGATGGGAAGGTCGCGCTCGTGTCCTTCACGATCGCCGGTGAGCAGAACGACCCGGCCGCCCAGGCGACCGTCCGCCAGGTGCGCTCGCAGACCGTGCCTGCGGTGTTCGGCTCGCTGCCCGGCGTCCAGGCCTATGTCACCGGGAACGCGGCGAGCGCCATGGACGTGACGCAGATCTACCTGGATGCCATCCCGTTGGTCTTCGCCTTCGTCCTCGGCCTGTCGTTCCTGCTGCTGCTCGTCGTCTTCCACTCGCTGGTGATCCCGATCAAGGCCATCGCTCTCAACTTGCTGTCAACGGCCGCCGCCTTCGGCGTGATGGTCGCGGTCTTCCAGGACGGGATCATCGGGCACACCTTCGGGCTGGCCCAGTCGGACGTCATCGAGAGCTGGGTCCCGATCTTTGTGTTCGCGATCCTGTTCGGCCTGTCGATGGACTACCACGTCTTCATCCTGACCCGGGTCAAGGAGGCTCGCGATCGCGGGCTCGATTCGCGAGCCGCGGTGGCCAAGGGCATCTCGATCACGTCCGGCACGGTCACCAGCGCCGCCACGATCATGGTCCTGGTGTTCGCCGCCTTCATCACGATCCCGTTCGCCTTCATCCAGGAGCTGGGTCTCGGACTGGCCGTCGCGGTCCTGCTCGATGCGACCGTCATCCGCAGCGTGCTCCTACCCGCGACGATGACGCTCCTCGGTGACTGGAATTGGTGGCTGCCGTCGTTCCTGCGCTGGCTGCCGCGGGTGACGATCGAGGGTGAGCCCGAAGTCGAACTGCAGACCGAACCCGTCCCCGCGACCTGAGCTCCCGCCCAGAGCACTGCCTGGATACACGTTCGGTCCGCGGGCGTCCCGCGAACCCTGTGACCGACGGGGTAGCCTCCGCAGGTGAGCGCGAACCCGGCGCGGCGGACCGGATCGGTCGGCGGATCCCGGCGGGTCCTCGAGGTCCTGGGCGTCGCGCTGCGACTGGGGCTGACCTCCTTCGGCGGGCCGGTCGCGCATCTCGGCTATTTCCGGCGCGAATACGTGATCCGACGCCAGTGGCTCGACGAGACCGCGTTCGCCGACCTTGTCGCCCTCTGCCAGGCACTGCCCGGGCCCGCCAGTAGCCAGCTCGGGTTCGCCATCGGCACGCGTCGGGCCGGCATGCTGGGCGGGCTGGCCGCGTGGCTCGGCTTCACCCTGCCGTCGGCCATCGCGCTGACGGCGATCGGCCTGCTGACGGCCTCCGCCGACCTCGCAGACGCAGGCTGGGTCCACGGCCTCAAGCTGGCCGCCGTCGCGGTCGTCGCCCAGGCGGTCTGGGGCATGGCGGGCGCGCTCACGCCGGACTGGTCGCGCAGGGCCGTCGCCCTGGTGGCGGCGATCGTGGCGCTGACCTGGACGACGCCGTTCTCGCAGGTCGCGATCATCGCGGGTGGGGCCGCCATCGGCCGCCTCGTCCTAGCTCTCCCGCCCGCACCCGTCGTCGGCCCGGAACCGAGTCCGGTGTCGCGTCGGGTCGGGATCGTCGCGCTCGGGGCGTTCACGGTGCTGCTGCTCGGGCTTCCGCTGATACGGGGACCGGGCGGCCAGGCCGTCGCCCTGTTCGACGGCTTCTATCGCGCCGGCGCACTCGTGTTCGGCGGCGGCCACGTGGTCCTGCCGCTCCTGCAGACGACCGTGGTCGACCCGGGCTGGGTCAGCGACGATCGCTTCCTGGCCGGCTACGGCTTGGCCCAGGCGGTGCCCGGGCCGCTGTTCACGTTCGCGGGGTATCTGGGTGCAGTGTCGATCCCGATGCCCAACGGCGTCCCAGGGGCGACCATCGCGCTCGTCGCGATCTTCCTGCCGGGGCTGCTCCTGGTCTGGGCAGCCCTGCCGTTCTGGGACTCGCTCCGGACGTCGGTCGGCATCCGGCGGGCCCTGACCGGGACGAACGCCGCGGTCGTCGGCATCCTGCTGGCGGCGCTCTACACGCCCGTCTGGACGAGCGCGATCACGGCTCCGGTCGACATCGTCGTCGCGGCGGCAGCGCTCGGGCTGCTCCTGACCGGACGGGTCGCGCCCATCGCCGTCGTCGGCCTGTGCGCACTCGCCGGGCAGGGTCTTGGATCGGCCTGACCTACGGGAGGTCACCCGCGGCGAACGTGGCGATCAGGTCGGTATAGGCGGGGAGCCCGCGCTCATAGCCGATGGCCCAGAAGCCGGCGCCGGCGAGGCCCCGGTCGTCGGCCAGCGCGAGCTTCGGCGTGAGGGTCGCCGGCGAGTCGACATAGATCGCCTGCCAGCCGGCCGTCGCGCGCGAATCGCCGGGCAGCGGGCTCACGGTCGGGGCGACCGCGTAGTGCTCGACGATCTCGATCGGGTCGAGCTCCGGCGGGGCCGGCGGGCTGGCCAGGAACTTCGGGTTGTCCGCCGGCACCCAGATCGCGCCGTCGCCCAACCGCGGTGAGCCCAGCTCGGGGCCCTCGACCCGCCAGCGCGTTCCGTACAGCGGCAGGCCGAGGATCGTCTGCTGGACCGGCACGCCGGTCGCGGCGTAGAGGTCGAGCGACCACGGCAGGTCCTGGATGGCGCCGTCACGGCGGGCCATCGGCGCCGAGGCGCCGACGTCGGTCGTGCCGGTGTGGTAGTCGTAGCCCATCAGGAAGACCCGGTCGACGCCCGCGTTGACCGCGGCCAGTGCCATCGAAGCGCCCGTCTGCCCAGAGGTCGTCGCGACCGACACGGAGCCGCCCGGGATGGCGGCACGCAACGCGTCGCGGAGCCGGCCGACGAACGCGCCGTAGACCGGCACGAGGTCGGCCCGGAGCTGCTCCACGTCGATGTTCACACCGTCCACGCCGATCTTGGCGGCCAGCGCCACGACCGCGGCGATCGTCGCGTCCTGGATCGGCACCGACCCGAACAGGCGGTCGTTGCGGGCCGTCCCGAGGCTCGAGTAGACGAGCTGGACCTTCGTCCCGCGCGCCTTGGCCTCGCGGATGAGCTGCGTGCCGATGTCCCCGGTGATCCGCTGGTAGCCGAGCTGTTTCGAGTCGATGGCGCCCGTTTTCGTGTTGGTGACCGAGAACAACGCGAGCGTGGACAGGTCGGTCTTCGCCAGGTGGGCCGCGATGTCGCCGTTCATCTCCCAATACGGGACGAAGCCGAAGACCTCGTGGCCGGGAGCCGGGTGGCTGGTCGGCGCCGCGGCCGAGGCGGAGGCCGACGGGCCAAGCCCGCCGACCGACGATGCCGACGGCGCGGATGACGGGCCAGATGTCGACGGACCGCCGGCCACGCCGAGAGCGATCCCCAGGATGATCGCGACGGCGACCAGCGCGGCACCGACGCCGATGATGGGCCGTCGGGTCATGGCCGTAGGGTGCGGCCGCAGGCGGATCGGGTCAACTGCGCCGGGAATCCGAACGCCGCCGAGCCGGCGATCATGACTGACAAGGAGGAGAGCGTCAGTCCGATCCGCTGGCCCGCCGGCGTCCGTGCGGGAGGAGAGAACACACCCGATCTTGCGAGGATTCCCTGAGACGACGCTGAGAATTGAGGGGACGACGATCGAAGAATTGGTCACGTCCTCACGGGCGAGGTCCACGCCACGGTGAACCGCCTCGGCAGCTGAGCGTCAGCGACCGGACACGCCGGTATCGCCGGCTGCCACCCGGTCGAGGAACGGCGCAAGGAGACGGCCGAGGAGACTCCGGCCGTCTCCGCGCGTCAGGTGCCCATGGGATCGCAGGATCTCGACGAGCCCCTCGAACTGTTCATCCGTCAGCGCGGCCCGCGGGATGACGACCCAGCCGAGAGCCGACGTTGCCCAGCGGAAGGGCAGGACGATCACCCGACTCTCGATCCGTGGCCGGTGCAGACGGGTCCACGGGCGCCCGCCGCGGATCGCGATCGGCCAGCCGCCCACCCCGGTCGCGTCGAGGACGAGCACGATCTCGGTGCCGACCAGGGCCGACATCCCGGTGATCCGGATCCAGAACAGCGGCGCCACGGTGAAGGCGGACACGATCAGGAAGATCCCGCAGGCCACGTCGAGCGCGCGCGGGTAGTCGCCGGGCACCAGCAGGACGCTGATGAAGAAGAGCCCGAAGGCGACGGTGGCGAGCGTGATCCAGGACGTCAGCCACATCCAGAACAGGTCAGCCAGGCGGACGGTGTAGGCGAGGCGCACGCCGCTGCCCGTCCCCGCTCAGGCCCAGCGGTCGAGCGGGGCCAGGAAGTCGCTGATCGCCGCCGCGAGCCGATCCGGCTGTTCCATCCCGATCATGTGCGCGACGTCGGGCCAGACCTGTGCCCGTGCGTGCGGTGCGGCATCGGCGATCCGTTCGGCGGTCATGGTGACCTCCGAGAAGTCGAGCGCACCGGCGATCGCCAGGACCGGGCAGCGCAGCTCGGCCAGCCGGTCGTTCGCGGGCGGATCGAGGGCGATCCGCTGTCCCCTGACCCGGCCTGGCTCGTTGAGCGGCCGGGCCATCTCCAGGAATGCGTCCCGGAGGGCGGCGCCGACGCGACCCGCGGGCTGCCCCGGGCCGTCGAGCCAGACCCCCGCCTCGAACGCGGTCAGCGCGTCGGCGTCGAAAGGATCGGCGGAATTGACCTTCTCGTACTCATCGTTGATCGCCATCTCCTCGGGGGTCCCGCCGCCTTCGAACCCGCTGAGCCCGGCAGCCACGCCGACGACGGCGACGACCCGGTCCGGGAACTCGATGGCGGTGTCGAACGCGGTCATCCCGCCGCGCGAGTTGCCGACCAGGGCCGCCCGGCCGATCCCCAGCGCATCGAGCACCGCGACGACGTCGGCCTCCAGCGAGTACGCGACGTCATCGGTCGTGGACGCTCCGTACCCCCGAGTGTCGGGGCGGACCGCTCGATAGCCGGCCGCGACGAGCGGCGCGACCATCGCGTCCCATGCCCGGAGATCGGCGACGCCGGCATGGAGCAGGAGGATCGGCGGTCCGACTCCGTCGTCGGCGACCCGCAGGCGACCGCCGGGGACGTCGACGTGGGTGAGGGGCATGCGGCTCGTGACCGGCCGTCAGGCCTCGCGGGCCACGGGCTCGAGGTCGATCGTCCGGACCTGGCGGGTGCGGCCCGCCTCGGTGCGTACGAGCGCCGCCGGGATGACGCCCGCGGTCAGCTTCTCGATGACCGCGACCTCGCCGGCGTACAGGCCGCCACCCGCGATCCTGACCCGGTCCCCCACCGACAATCCGGCCCGGCCGTTCCCGGCGTTCAGGTCGATCGTCGCAACCGTGGGGCGGACATACGGCTCGGGACCCGCTCCGGGGCGTTGGGCGGGCTTCGTGTCGGTCCGAGCGGGTGGGTAGACGGTCTTGCGCTTGCGTGTCGCCACAGTGGCTGAACCCTCCTTCGGCCGCGGCACGTGCGCGGCGCGAGGCGATGCTACATCGACACGTCAACGGCCGGTATCGTCGATGTCCCGTATCGTTCCGCCATGGACGACCCCGTCCCCTCCGAGGAGACCGCCCCCGAGATGGCCGTCGAGCCGCCGGTCGGCCCGGGGCGTGGGCGGCGCATCCTGACGGTCGCGATCGTGGGCGCGCTGGTCGTGTCCACGCTGTTCCTCGCGTTCATCTCGGGCCGGGGCGTCATCACCAGCCCGCAGGTCACCGTGCCGCAGGCCACGACCGAAGCCAGCCTGCCGCGGCTCGCCGGCCTGCCGCGCCTGGCGGTGATCGGCGCCGACGGGCGGCTGGTCACGATGGACGGGATGGGCGGCGCGGTGACGCCGGTCGGCCGGCCGGGCGTCCGGTTCAGCTTTCCGGCCTGGTCGCCGGACGGCTCGCGGATCGCGGTCATCGGCACCACCGACGAGGACATCGGGGTCTACGTCTTCCCGGCGGCGTCGGGGGCCGATCCGACGGCCGATCCGGTCGTCATCTACCGGAGCGCCGACAGCCCGCCGTTCTACCTGTACTGGTCGCCCGATGGCGGGCGGGTCAGCTTCCTGACGAATGCCTCGTCGAGCATCTCCCTCCGCATCGCCCCGGCCGACGCGAGCGCCCCGGCGACAGTGGTCCGCACCGGGGCGCCGCTGTACTGGGCGTGGGAGGGGCCGGGCCGCCTGCTCGTCCACAGCGGCGCCGGGGGCCCGGACGCGTTCTTCGGCGAGATCGATCCGGATGGCACGGCGCAGGAACCGGCGGCCACCGCCGACGGCGATTTCCGGGCGCCGGCGGTCAGCTCGGATGCCCGGTTCCGCGGCTATAGCAGCCCGGCCACGGCCACGCCCGAACAGGTGGTCGTCGAATTCGACCGATCGAACGATCCGCCATGCGGTCGGCGTGTACGGGACATCCGCCCTCGATTTCGGGCCGGTCGGCACGGAGCTCGCATTCATCTCGCCGAGCGCGTCCGGTCCTGCGCTCGGCCTTCCGGTCGGACCGCTCCGCCTCATCGATGCGTCGTCGGGCGCCGTCCGGACCCTGCTGCCGGACTCCGTCGTCGCGTTCTTCTGGTCGCCGGACGGCGCGACGATCGCCGCGTTCCAGCTCGTGTCCCCCGGCGGCGACCAGGTCGCCCGCGGCGGCGGGATCGTCCTGGCGAGCACCACGGGCGCGCACGGGAGGCCCGCCATCGCCACCGCGACGACGGCCGCGGCTGCCCCGCCGCCGCCCGGCACCGCCCTCCGCCTCGTCTTCGTGGCGGCCGGTTCGGGGTCGATCGTGTCGCAGAAGACGATCCGCGTGTCCGACGACTTCACCCAGCAGATGCTGCCGTACTTCGACCAGTACGCGCTGAGTCATCGCCTCTGGTCGCCCGATGGGGCGGCGGTCGTCGTCCCGGTCGTCTCGGACGACGGGATCGTCCACCTGACCACGGTCCGAGCGGACGGCACCGACACCCGCGTCGTCACCGACGGTGCGATGGCGTTCTGGCGGCCGGTCCGCTAGCGGTGGATCGCGGTCTCACCGGGCTGCCGCGTCCGGCTGCCGTCCTGTTCGATCTCGACGGCACGCTCATCGACACCGTCGAGCGGCGGATCACGGGCTGGCTCGACGCGCTCGCAGAGGCGGGGATCCCGACGACACGTGCCCGCCTGGTGCCGCTGATCGGTCTCGATGGCCGGCGGCTTGCGCGCGAGATCGCGGCGCTCGACGGGGTATCGCTCGACGACGAGCGCGCCGAGGCGATCGACCATGCGTCCGGCGAGCGGTACAGCCGGCTCAACCAGGATCCGCAGCCGCTCCCCGGCGTCCGCGAGCTGGTGGCGGCCATCGAGGCGCGTGGTCTGCCGTGGGCGATCGCCACATCGAGCCGGGCGTCGCAGGTGACCTCGTCGGTCGACGCGCTCGGTCTCGACCACGCGCCGACGATCGTCGATGCCAGCCACGTCAAGCACGCGAAGCCCGAGCCCGACCTGCTGCTCCTCGCGGCGAAGCGGCTCGACGTCGACCCGACGCGCTGCTGGTACGTCGGTGACGCGACGTGGGACATGGCTGCGGCGGTCGCGGCGGCGATGATCCCGATCGGCGTGACCGCGGGCTCGGCCGTCGACGAGGCGGCCCTGGTGGGTGCGGGTGCGGGTGCGGTCGTCGGCTCGCTGCTCGACATCGCCGAGCGCGCTGACCGCTCCCTGACCGCTGACGCCCACGGCGCGGCCACGGCCCGGCCGGTATCACGTGCCGGGCCCGACCCAGCCGAGCGTCCGCTCGACCCCCTTGTGCCAGCGCGCTTTCCCCGCGGCCCGCGTCGCCTCGTCCATCCGCGGCTCCCAGCGACGCCCGGCTCGATCCATCGACCGGAGCTCGTCGAGGTCGCGCCAGAAGCCGACCGCCAGACCGGCCGCATAGGCGGCGCCGAGCGCCGTCGTCTCGGCGATCCGCGGCGCCACGACCGGCCGCCCGAGGATGTCCGCCTGCATCTGCATCAGCAGGTCGTTGCCGATCATCCCGCCGTCCACCCGGAGCTCCGCCGGCAGGTCCTCGCCGAGGTCGGCCATCATCGCGACCGCGAGGTCGTCGACCTGGTAGGCGGTGGCCTCGAGCGCGGCACGGGCGATATGCGCGCGCGTCGCGTACCGCGTCAGGCCGGCGATCACGCCCCGGGCGTCGCTCCGCCAGTGCGGTGCGAACAGCCCGGAGAAGGCCGGCACGAACACGACATCGCCGCTGTCGGGCACGGACCGGGCGAGCGCCTCGACCTCCGACGTGTCAGCGATGATCCCGAGGTTGTCGCGCAGCCAGCCGATGAGCGCCCCTGCCACCGCGACCGAGCCCTCGAGCGCGTACGTCGCCTGCCCGTCCCCGAGCCGGGCGGCGACCGTGGTGATCAGCCCGTGGCGCGATGGGACCGGGCGTTCTCCCGTGTGCAGGAGCATGAAGGCGCCCGTGCCGTAGGTGCACTTGACCTGGCCCGGTTCGAAGCACGTCTGGCCGAACAGGGCGGCCTGCTGGTCGCCGAGGTCGCCGGCGATCGGGACGCCAGCCAGCTCCCCCACCCCGTGGCCATAGACCTCGGACGACGAGCGGATGGCGGGAAGCATCGCCGCCGGGATGCCGATGACATCGAGCAGCTCGGGCTCCCAGTCGAGCGATGCGAGGCCCATCAGCATCGTCCGCGACGCGTTCGTGACGTCGGTCACGTGGACGCCGCCATCGATGCCGCCGGTCAGCTGCCAGATGAGCCACGAATCGATGGTCCCGAAGGCGAGCTCGCCGGCCTCGGCGGCCGCACGGCGCTCCCGACCGCCGTCGTCGAGGATCGCGGCGAGCTTGAGCGCGGACGAATAGGTCGAGATCGGCAGCCCGGTCAGGTCACGGAAGCGGTCAACCCCGGCCGCGTCGGCTGCCGCCAGTCGGGCCCCGGCGTCGGCGGTCCGGGTGTCCTGCCAGACGATCGCCGGGGCGATGGGTCGCCCGGTCCGACGCGACCAGACGATGGTCGTCTCGCGCTGATCGGTGATGCCCACGGCGGCCAGCGCCCGGGCATCGGCGCCCGCCTCGCGCAGCGCGACCCGCACACAGGTCTGCACGCGGTCGAGGATCTCCTCGGCGTCGTGCTCGACCCAGCCGGGCCGTGGCGTGAGCTGGCGATGCTCGAGCTGGTGAGCGGCGACCGGCTCGCCGGCCCGGTCGAAGAGGATGCAGCGGCTGCTCGTCGTGCCCTGGTCGATGGCGGCGACGAGCGACCGCGGCTGCATGTCGATCCTAGCTGTAGCGGTACGCGCTCCGATCGATCGTGGTGATCGTCGTGCCGACGTCGCGCATCTGATAGAAGAGGGCGGCTGCACCGAGCACGAGGAAGATCACCGTGCCGACGATCCCCTGCGCGAACAGCGCACCGAAGATTCCCTGGTCGAGCGTGTCGAGCTTGATCGTCCCGAACAGGATCAGGACACCGTTGACCACGGCCGCCGCTCCGCTGAACGCGGAGAAGACCATGACCAGCAGGATCGGCACGCCGAGCATGAACGTCCCGATGGCGAAGATCGCCCCGACGATCAGGCCGATGAGCACGACGATGAAGCCGGTGCCCAGGCCGAGCCAGTCGAAGAAGCCCACCCCGAGCATGTAGCCGACGGCGCCTCCCGCGATGACGATCGCGGCGTAGTACCAGAAGTACGAGATCGCCGCGAGCACGACCCCGAAGACGAGCCCGATGCCCCACGACAGGACGGTCGAGAAGAAGCCCTGGCCGAAGATGTCGGCGCTCCACTGCGCGCCCGCGATGAGCCCGAAGAAGAATGCCCAGATCGGCAGCAGGATCGCGAACAGCTTCAGACCGTAGAACGCCCAGGCGAGTCCGATGACGATCGCCAGCAGCCCGATGATGATTCCCTCGAGAGACATGAACGCCCTCCAAGCGTCTGGACGTCCGGTGCCGGGCACGGGCAGACGATCCGGACCTCCCTCGGTGCGGACTATACGCCGCGATGCAAGGCCTCAGAGACGCTCGACAGCGCGTTCAGGCGCGCTTGACCGATCGCCCGTGCGTATCGCGACACCGAAGGAAGTTGGCGCTCGCGTAGTGGGCCTGCTTGCGGTTGGGCTCGGACATGGGCGCCGCGAACGTCGGCGCGTCGCTGTCGAGCGACAGGGCCAGCCCCTGGAGCTCGGCGTCATCACCCGCGTACGAGCGGATCCGCTCGGCGGTCGCTGTCAGCGCGTGACGGGCACGGCTGAAGTCGCCGCCGCGGTTGCGCCCGACGGCCTCCTGTCGCGCCCGGGCGGCGAACAGCCGGGCGACCACCCGGTCGACCTCGCGGTCGCGGACCTGCCGGTCGTTGGCGGCGTCGTCGGCGTAGCTCCAGGTCAGCCGGACCGGCTCGGTCTCGGCGATGCCCCCCGGAGCGAAGGTGCCGTCGCGATCGGTGAGCGCGACGATGGCCCCGGTGTCGCGAGCGACGTCGCCGTACGGGAACGACAGCCGCAGGACGACCTCGACCACCTGGTCGGAGGCGAGGTCGCCGATCGCCACGGTCGTCCGGTTGCCGTGCACGGTCGCCCGGTACGGGCTGACGGGCTCGATCCGGATGTCATCCCGGGCGGTCACCTCGATGGCGACCTCGCGAGCCACGATCTCGAGCGTCTCGCCCACCTCGGACGTGATCGCGTCGGCGATCTGCGGGGCGTCGGCGATGTAGTAGAAGTGGCCGCCCCCGGCATCGGCCAGCGCCTGCAGGAGACCCTCGTCGAAGTCGTTGCCGACGCCGAACGTCGACGTCGACACGCCCCGGGCGCGCAGCTCGGCGGCGTGACGCGCCAGCTCCCCCGCGTCCGTGATGCCGATGTTGGCGAGCCCGTCGGTCAGCAGCAGGCAGCGGTTGACGCCGCTGTCGAGCAGGTGACCGGCCACCTGCTCGCAGCCACGCAGCCAGCCCTCACCGAGGTTCGTGCTACCCCGGGCGTCGATCGTCCGAAGCTGCTCGATGGCGGCTCGACGGGACTCGCCGGCGGCCGGAGTGGATGCGATGACGACGTCGACGACATCGTCGTAGGCGACGACGCTGAATCGGTCGTCCGGTCCCAGCCGCCCGATCGCCTCGGCGACGGCGGCCTTCGCGACGCGCAGCTTGTCGCCGGACATCGAGCCCGACCGGTCGAGCACGATCGCGAGGTTGACCGGGGGTCTGGTGCGCTCGGCGATCGCCCGCGGCGCGGCGATGGTGGCCAGCAGGAAGCGCTTGCTGTGCCTGTTCGGACGGATGAGGCGCCGGTCCTGGCGCACGGTGAACGTGGTGTCGACGCGGGTCGTCATGGTCGTTCCTCCTCGAGGAGCTCACGGGCGATCGTCACGAGGCGATCGACCTGCTTGTTCTGGCTGCGGGACAGGGGGCGGCGAAGATGGAGCTCGACATCGGGAGCGAGCACGATCCGTTCCCACTGCGAGCGCTCGATCGATGTGGCCGCCGTCGGAGCAGGCGGCGACGGGGGAGGCGTCGCGGCCGCGGAGATCGCCGGCGCATCCGGTGCGAGCATGGCCGCTGCCGGCGATGCCAGCGCGAGCCGGTCATGCTGCCGGGCTCGGCTCGGCGGCCGCGGGTGCCGCATGCGCGCGGAACCGCGAGCGGGCGGGAGAGCGCGTGTCGCCGAGCACCGTGCGCAGGTAGTCCAGCGCCGAATCGGGCGGCGGCTCAGGTTCCGGTGACCCCGCCAGGTCGCGGATCGCGTCCCGATCGAGCCCCTCGAGGCGGTGCCGGATCTCGGCCAGCGGGAGATGCTCGACCTGGAGACGCTTGATCAGGCGGAGCCGGTCGAGGTGGTCCGCGCCGTACTTGCTGCCCGGGCCGGTCTGGCCGACGGCGGGCAACAGGCCCTGGGCCAGGTAGTAGCGCACGGTCCGGGGCGTGACCCCGGCCAGGTCGGCGAGCTCCGTGAGCGAGTAGCGATCGTCGTCGGGCATGGCGGAACTATGACAGTGCTACGTTCTACTGTCAATACAACCGACCGCAGGTCTCAGAAGGCCACGTCGCCTCCACACCGGCTCCACAACCGATGGCGAGGATGGGCTCAGTCAAGGGACCCGCGTGGATCCCACCTCGCACATCAAAGGAGCCCGATCAGATGCCCCGCTTCCTCGCCGCCATCCTCCTCGTCGCGGTCCTCGCGCTCGGCGGCGGCCTCATCGCCAACGCGGCCTACCAGGCCGGCGTCAACACGGCGGTCACGACCGCCACCGCGAGCGGAGCGCCCGTCGTCGCCCCGGTCGTCGTCGCGCCCTACGCCTACCCGTACGGATGGCACGCCTTCGGCTTCGGCTGGGGGATCTTCGGGCTGTTCGCCGGCCTGTTCTTCCTGTTCATCGTGTTCGCCCTGATCCGCGCCATCTTCTGGCGCGGCGGCCCGGGCCGACGCGGCGGCTGGGGCGGACGCGGCTGGGACGGCGACGACGGCTCACGCTGGCAGACCCGCGCTCATGACACCTTCGATGACTGGCATCGCCAGGCGCACGACCCGACCCCGGGCCCGACCGCCCCGACGACGCCGGGCGCGCCGACCGGGCCGGCCTGACCGGTCCCCTTCCCCACTCCCCGCGCCCCCGGACCACCGTTCGGGGGCGCTTCCCGCTCTACGATGCGACCGATGAAGACCATCCTCGTCGTCGACGACGAACCGAAGATCGCGACGCTCGCCCGGGACTACCTCGAGCACGCCGGGTTCGCCGTGCTGACCGCCGGCGACGGGCCGTCGGCGCTGACGACCATCCGACAGCGCCGGCCGGACCTCGTCGTGCTCGACCTCGGCCTGCCCGGTCTCGACGGGCTCGACGTCACGCGCGAGCTGCGCCGCGACTCGACGATCCCGATCGTGATGCTGACGGCGCGCGACGACGAGCTCGACAAGCTCCTCGGGCTCGAGCTCGGTGCGGACGACTACCTGACCAAGCCGTTCAGTCCGCGCGAGCTGGTGGCACGGGTACGGGCGGTCCTCCGCCGCGCCGACCGGCCACCCGAACCGGCCGAGACGATCCGGGCGGGCGACGTGGTCCTGGACGTGCCGCGGATGCGCGCCGAGGTCGCCGGCACGGTCGTCGACCTGACCCCGACCGAGTTCCAGCTGCTGGCGACCATGGCCGCCCGGCCGGGGCGGATCTTCACCCGCGCCCAGCTGCTCGACACGCTCCGCGGCATCGCCTTCGAGACCTACGAGCGTGCGATCGATTCGCACATCAAGAACCTGCGCCGCAAGGTCGAGCCGGACCCGCGCAGTCCGCGCTACATCCTCACCGTCTACGGGGTGGGCTACCGGTTCGCGGACGACCGGGTCGGCGACGGATGACGCCCGACGACGAGCAGAGCGGTCGCGACGCGGAACAACGGCCGTCCGGTCCCAGGCTCCCCCGGCTGGGACGGGAGCGACTGGCGGACGGCCCGCGAGCAATGGCGTCGTCGCCGGATGCAGGAGGCGGGCCGCGGCGGCGGGTACGGCCCGCCGTGGGGGCGACACCGCGGGTTCGGCTGCGTCTTCGGCCTGCTCTTCGTGTTCGTCATCGGCTCTCTCATCGCGGCGACGGCGCTCGTGGTCTCCCAGCTCGGGCCGCTCCCCGGGCTCGTCGCGCTGGCCCTCATCGTCGCCGTCCTGGTCGGGATGGGACGCACCATGTTCCTCACCGCCCGGACGCTCGACCAGCTCGTCGACGCCACGCGCAAGGTCGAGGCCGGCGACTACTCGGTCCGTGTCGGCCGCCCGCTCGAGCGGAGGACTGCCGGTCGTCGGCCAGCTGACCGGCGGGTTCGACACGATGATCTCGCGGCTCGAGGCCGATGAGGCGCAGCGGCGAACACTGCTCGCCGACATCAGCCACGAGCTCCGCACGCCGTTGACCGTGGTCCAGGGCAACCTCGAGGCGATCGTCGACGGGGTCTACCCACCCGACCCGGCCCACATCGCGGTCGTCCTCGATGAGACGAAGGTGCTCGGCCGGCTGATCGACGACCTGCGCACGCTGGCACTGTCCGAGGCCGGGACGCTGACGCTCCACGTCGAGCCGACCGATCCGGACGTCCTCGTCGGCGATGTCGTGCGCTCGTTCGAACCGGCGGCGGCGACCGCCGGGGTGACGCTGGTGGCGGCCATCGACGGGGACCTGCCGATCGTCGAGGTCGACCCCGTCCGCATCCGCGAGGTCCTCGCCAACCTGGTGGCGAACGCCCTCCGCCACACGCCGGCTGGTGGCCGGATCACGGTCGCGGGCTCGGTCGAGGATCGCCGCTGGCTCCGCCTCGAGGTGCGCGACACGGGCAGCGGCATCGAGCCGGCTCTGCTGGCCCACGTGTTCGACCGGTTCGCCAAGGGTGACGGGTCGACCGGATCCGGACTCGGCCTCGCCATCGCGCGCGGGCTGGTGGTCGCCCACCGTGGGGAGATCCGAGCCCAGTCTCCGACCGGCGAGCCGCCCGGTGGCGGGACGTCGATCGTGATCCGGCTGCCGCTTACGGGCGAGTGATCCGGACGTCGTCCACGGCCGCTTCGACCGTGCTTGCACGCCCGAGGTCGGCCGCGGCGAAGACGATCCGGATCGTCTGGCCGGCCCACGGCGCCATCGACACGCTCGCGGTCGACCATCTCGGCAGGTCGGTGTTCGCGGCCCCGCGCTCCTGCTTGACGATGGTCCGCTTCCCGGTCGCGTCCTCGATGTAGGCGCGGAAGTAGTCGGCGCTCGACGAGTTCGAGCTGTGCGCCAGGTAGTAGCGGAAGGTCAGCGAGCCGGTGGTCGCGGGGAGCACGATCGGCTTCGAGCGGACCGTCGTCACGCCGCCATCGACGTCGTACGAGTGGGACGTCGAGCCGGCCTTCGGCCCGGTCACCAGATCGATCGAACCCGACGGCGTGGTGCCGGCCTGGCGGCTCGTGGCGGCCGGGTTGGCGCGTTGCCACGCGCCGGCCTTGGCCGTATCGGTCCCGAGGGGGTTGGTCGTCCAGCCGCTGTAGGTCTGGAACGTGTCGTACAGCGGGCCGCAGTCCTGGGTCGCCTTGCCGATGACGGCGTACGGGCAGCCGGCGGCCTCGATCAGCATCAGGATGGCATTCTTGTTCCGCTCGGTCTGCGGGCCGATCTGCTCGTCGGGCGGGTAGAACCGGGCGTCCGAGCTGACCTGGCTGTGGCTCGGATAGAGCTCCATGGTGTACATGAAGATGCCCTCGTGGCCGTACGCCCAGTCGATCTCGTCACCGTCGGTGACGTACAGACTGCTCGACTGCATGGCCGTGTAGCCGTTGGTCGCCGCCATCTTCTTGCCGAGCGCGACCAGCGCCGCGTGGTCCTCGGCGTTCATGTCGCCCGGGATGTCCGTCTTCGTGTAGCCGTAGGGCCACAGGATCTGCTGGCCGGCGGTGTGGAACGTGATGGCCGTCCGGATCTGCTGGCGCCCGTTGATCCGCCGGCTGGCCATGAAGTCGCGGATGACGCGAGCCTCGGGCGTCGAGAACGCCGCCGAGCCGTGATACGTCGGCGACGACTTGCTGGACGACGAGCCGCCACAGCACGCCCAGTGGTAGCCGTAGTTCCGATTGACATCGGTGCCGATGGCGGTGGTCCCGGCATTCGGCTGGCGGTTCTTCCGCCACGAGCGGAAGGGCGAGCCGGTCAGGTCGTACTCGGCGCCGTCAGGGTTGACCATGAACACGATCCAGATCTCACGGGTGTTGACGATGTTCGTGATCCGGCTGTCCGTGCCGTAGCCGACGGTCAGCCAGCGCAGCAGCGCGAGGTCCTGCTCGAGCGACAGGTGCTCGCGAGCGTGGGTCATCGAGTCGAACATGACCTCGGGCTCGTTCTCGTCGGTCGCCACGTTGTCCGACACCTTGGCGACCCAGATGTCGCGGCCCTGGTAGCTCTTGCCGATCGAGCGCACCTGGACGATGTCCGGGTGGGCGGCCTGCGCGGCCTTGATCTCGGTGACCATCTCGGCGTAGGTGTGATAGCCGGAGTCGTACGACGGGAAGTCGGCGGGCACGGCGGCGGCCGTCGGGGGGGCGAAGACCAGGGAGGTCGCGGTCGCCGTCGCGAGGCCGAGGACGAGGGCTGATGCGAGGCCGAGGCCCGTGGCCCCCCGCGGGACGCGCTGATGCATCGCCGAATCGTTGCACCCCCCGTCAAGGCCGGCCACCCCGCGATGGGGCTAGTCGCGCCCCGGACCAGCCGGCCGGGACGACCGCCCGGGAGGGCCAGGGAACACCGGCGGGCCGTCCGGAGTCTTGAGGCCCAACAGACCGGCAGCGCAGACCGGTCGTCCTCGAGGAGATCGACGATGCCCCGATCGATCATGCGGACCGGAGTCCGCCGCGCATCCGCTCTCGGCGCCGCGGCGCTGGTCGTCGCCCTGTCGGCCGGCCCGGCCCTCGCCTGCGGCGGGCTGATCGGCCCGAACGGCGCGGTCAACCTGCTCCAGACGACGACCCTGGCCGGCTACCACGACGGCGTGGAGCACTACATCACGGCCTTCCAGTTCGCCGGCGGCGGCGGCGCGTTCGGGTCGCTGACGCCGCTTCCCGGGATCCCGTCGAGCGTCGAGAAGGGCGGCGACTGGACGCTCCAGCGCCTCGTCCGCGAGACCGACCCGGTCCCCGAGTTCGACGGGGTGCGCGCGACCGCGGCCGCGGCGCCGGCTGCCGCCGAGGAGCTCATGAAGGTCCGCATCGACGCCCTCGACATCACGGTCCTGCGTGGCGGGTCGGTCGCGGTCGGCCAGTGGGCGACCCAGCACGGCTTCCGGCTGCCACCCGACGCGCCCGAGGTGCTGGACTTCTACTCTGCCCGCTCGCCGATCTTCCTGGCCGCCGTGTTCGATGCCGACGCCGCGCAGGCGCGCGGCCAGGCGATCGGCGACGGGACTCCGGTCCACGTCACGATCCCGACCGACAACCCGTGGGTCCCGTTGCGGATCCTGGCCCTCGGCAAGACACCCGCCGAGCGGGTCACGGCCTCTGTCTACCTGATGACCGACCGGAAGCCCGCCCTGCTGCCGGCCCCGACCGGCGATGACGGGCTGCTGCTCCAGCACAGCGCGCCGGCGACGCAGTCGCTGCTCGACGACCTGCGCTCGGACCACGGGATGGCCTGGGTGCCGTCGTCGGCCTGGCTGACCAAGGTCGGCATCGATGCGACCGTGCCGCAGCTCGGCTTCGACCTCGCCATCGACGCCTCCGGCGCCGGTGCGCCGTCGCGGATCATGGCCGGCCTCGACCAGCCCGGCAGCCAGCTCGTGCCCGACCGGACGCTCGACGTCATCCGCTCGATCGCGGGCGTGGCGCTCATCGTCGTCGGCGTCGGCGGGATCTTGCTGCTGATCCGGCGCCGGCCGCCGATGTCGGTCGCCTGACGGCCGGTGGTGGACGCCACGATGCGGACCGCACGCCGGCCGGGACGCCTCGTCCTGGCCGGCAGCCTCGTCCTGACGCTCGGTCTCGCCGGCGTCGCCGCCGCCTGGGCGCGCCCGACGGCCCTGGCCGCCAGCGATATCGAGATCCCGATCCACTACTCGCACTACGGGCTCGGTCAGTTCACGGTGCCGGCCGGCGTGCCCGTCCGGATCGTGCTCAAGAACGAGGACCCGATCGACCACGAATGGATCGTCGGCGACGCGGCGCTCCACGAACGCCACCGGACGGGCACCGAGCCGGTCCACGACTCGCGCCCGACCGAGGTCACCATCCCGGCCGGCGCGACGCGCGAGACGACGGTCACGTTCGACACGCCCGGCACGTACCTGTACATCTGCCACCTGCCGGGGCACGAGGCGTACGGGATGGTCGGGACCGTGGTGGTGACCGGCCACTGACGCGCCGCTCGTGTCGGGCGCCGGTATGCTCGTGTCGTGCGACCGCTCCCGGCACCCTTCGATGCGATCGCGGCCGGCCTGCCGGCGGCGATCGCGGTGGCCGGACCGGCCCTCCTCGGCAGCCGGCTGCTGACCAAGGACCTCGCCTTCGACCAGGACGAGCGTGATGCCTTCAGGCTGCGCGGCCTCCTGCCCGACCGCGTGCTGTCGATCGAGGAGCAGATCGAGCTCGAGCTCGAGCACCTCCGCCGCAAGGACGACGCGCTCGAGGCGTACATCGGCCTGGCGGCGCTGCAGGACCGCAACGCGACGCTGTTCTACCGGCTCCTGACCGAGCACCTCGAGGAGTTCCTGCCGATCGTCTACACGCCGACGGTCGGGCGGGCCTGCCAGGAGTTCAGCCACATCATCCGGCGGACGCGCGGCGTCTGGATCACGCCCGAAGACCGCGACCGGATCCCGCAGGTGCTCCGCCAGGGGCCGTACGAGGACGTCCGGCTGATCGTCGTCACCGACAACGAGCGGATCCTGGGGCTCGGTGACCTCGGCGCCGGCGGGATGGGCATCCCGATCGGAAAGCTCGCGCTGTACACGGCCGCCAGCGGGATCCACCCCGTCCTGACCCTGCCCGTCTCGCTCGACGTCGGGACCGACAACCCGGCCCTGCTGGCCGATCCGCTCTACCTCGGGCATCGAGCCCCGCGCCTGCGCGGCGCCGCGTACGACGACCTGGTCGAGGCGTTCGTCGCGGGCGTCGCCGAGGTCTGGCCGGGCTGCGTCATCCAGTGGGAGGACTTCAAGCAGGCCAACGCGCTGCGGATCCTCGACCGCTACCGCGACCGGGTGCCGTCGTTCAACGACGACATCCAGGGGACGGCCGCGGTCGTCGTCGGCGGCGTCCTCGCGGGGCTGCGGGCGCAAGGCAACGACTTGGCCGGGACCCGCGCCGTGCTGATCGGCGCGGGTGCGGCCGGCATCGGCATCGCCCGGCTGCTCCGGCTCGCGATGCTCGAGGCGGGGATGTCGGAGGCCGCCGCGCGGCGTGCCGTGGTCCTGGTCGACTCGCACGGCCTCGTGCACGACCGGCGCGAGGACCTCGACGCCACGAAGCGCGCCCAGGCGCTGCCGGCCGCCGACTTCGCCGCGTATGGCTTCACCACCGAGTACCCAACGGCGGTCGAGACCATCGAGCGGGTCCGGCCGATCGTGCTGGCCGGCACGACCGGGGTCGGCGGCTCGTTCGACGAGGCGCTCCTGCGGGCGGCGGGCGCGGCGGCCGACAGGCCGATGGTGCTGGCGCTGTCCAACCCGACCGCCAACGCCGAGGCGGTCCCGGCCGACATCCTGCGCTGGACCGGCGGCCGGGCCCTGGTGGCGACCGGGTCGCCGTTCGCCGACGTCGAGGTGGACGGGCGCACGACCGCGATCGGGCAGGCCAACAACGTCTTCATCTTCCCGGGCCTCGGACTCGGTGCCATCGCGGCCGAGGCGCGAACCATCACCGACCGGATGTTCCTCCTCGCGGCCCGGACGCTGGCTGCGCACGTGACCGAGGCGCGGCTCGAGGCAGGGTCGATCTACCCGCCGGTCGCGGACCTGCGGACGGTGACCCGGGCGATCGCGGTGGCGGTCGCCCGCGAAGCCGTGGCCGTGGGCGTGGCGGGCGTCGCGACCGACGCCGGCGATCCGGACCTCGAGGCGCTGGTCGATGCCGCGATGTGGTGGCCGGCCTATGTCCCCTACTCACCCGCCCGGCACGTCGAGCGCCGGCGGGTCAGCGAGACATGACCGCCGTCCGGGCCGCCGTGCTCCGGACCATCGGCCGCCCGACGGCGATCGAGACCCTCGAGCTCGCCGAGCCGCGCGCCGGCGAGGTCCGCGTCCGTCTGCTCGCCTCTGGTGTCTGCCACTCGGACCTGCACGTCCGCGACGGGGAGTGGCCGCGGCCGACCCCGATCGCGATGGGCCACGAGGGTGCCGGTGTCGTCGAGGCGGTCGGGCCGGGCGTCCGGTCGCTGGCGGTCGGGCAGCCAGTGGCGCTGTCGTGGCTGGTGCCGTGCGGCATCTGCCGCTCCTGCCGAGCCGGCCGGCCGTGGGCCTGCCCGGACTCGCCGTCGTTCCGCCACCGCATGCCCGATGGCGCGACCGTCCTTGCCGCGACCGACGACGAGCCGGTCCTGTCGTACTGCGGGATCGGGACCATGGCCGAGGCGACGGTCGTCCCCGAGGCGGCCGCCATCGCCCTGCCCGACGGCGTCGACCCGGCCGTGGCGGCCCTGATCGGCTGCTGCGTGTCGACCGGGGTCGGCGCCGTGCTCAAGACCGCGGCCGTGCCCGCCGGTGCCAGCGTGGCGGTGATCGGCCTCGGCGGCGTCGGGCTGTCATGCGTGATGGGTGCCGTCCTCGCCGGCGCGTCGCGGATCGTCGCCATCGACCGAGTGGGAGCCAAGCTGGACACGGCGCGCGCGGTCGGGGCGACCGACGGGATCGTCGCGGGCGACGATCGGACCGCGACGATCGAGGCGCTCCGCGACCTGACCGACGGCGGTCCGGACTTCATGTTCGAGGCGATCGGCCGGGTCGACACTGTCGAGCTCGCCATCGACAGCCTGCCGCTCGGTGGGGCGGCCGTCCTCGTCGGGATGACACCGTTCGAGGCACGAGCCGCGTTCGGCGTCTATCCGCTGGTGGATGGCAGCCGCCGGATCCTCGGCTCCAACTACGGCTTCGCCGACCCGGCTGCCGACTTTCCGCGCTATGTGGCCCTCCACCTCGCCGGCCGCCTACCGGTCGAGCAGCTGATCGACCGGCGGATCGCGCTCGAGGATCTCGAGGACGCGTTCGACCGGCTGCGGTCCGGCGCCGGCCTCCGGCAGGTCATCGTCCTCGACTGAGGCGCGACCGGCCGCCAGGAGGTGCCCGTGTCAGCCCCGCCGGGTGTCAGCCGCCGGATGACGGCGTCGCCGACCCTGTCGGCGTGACCGGCGTGACCGGCGCGGCGGGCCGCAGCCGACCGTCGGCCAGGCTCTGCTGGAGCCGCGCGAGGACGCGATCCTCCCGCGCCTGCTTGATCGTGCCGGCCGTGACGGCGGCGTCGAGGTCGGCCTTGACCGCGGCGACCACCGCGGCCGTGACCTTGTCGTATGGCACGTTCTTGTCGGACGCGACCGACTTGAGCGTCTTGCCGCTGCGCAGGTCGGCTCCGAGCTCTGCCGGGGTCACCCCGAGCGCGGTCGCGGCCGCACCGATCCCGTCCTTGACGACCCCGAGGGCCGCCTTGACGGAAACCCCGGCGGTGGCCTTGCCCGCTGCCGCGGCGATGCGGCCGACACGGCCTGCGAGCAGCGCGCAGCCGTCACCTGCCGCGGCGTCGATCCGGGCCTTGAGCCGGTCCGCGGCGGCCTGCGGCAGCTCGCCCGCGGTCACGGCGTCGTCGATCGTCGCGTCGGCTGCCGTCTTGGCGGCCGGGACGAGCGCGGATTCGTCCACCCCGAGAGCGGCGGCGAAGGCCTTGCGGAAGTCCGCGCAGTACTCCCCGAGCTTGGCGGCATGCGCCGGATCCGGGGTGGCGGCGGCCGCGGCTGGACCCGGGCCGGACCCGGTCGCAGGCGGTGCGGTCGAAGCCGCCACGGACCCGATGATGGTCCCGCCGACCAGCGCGGTCGCGACCAGGAGGCCGGCCAGGCCGGCCGTTCGAAGCGTCGGCATCGTGTGGTTTCCTCGTGCGTCGCGTGGCCCCACCGGCCACGGGATGCCGACACCATCGGCGTGGCGTGTCAAGAACGTGTGTGGACCCGTCGTGGACCCAGTCCGCCCGCCAGGACGGTGCAGCGCAAGGCGAAGCCGAGCACGTGCACGAGCGCACCTGAAGGTGCGTGAGCGCACGCGCGGAGGCGACAACGCGGCGATGTGCCGTCATGGCGGGCGGCCGGTCTTCACGTTTCCTTGATCGCGGCCCGGCTAGGATGTGGCCCGATGGTCGCCCGTGCCCGGATCCTGGTCGTCGAGGACGAGCCCCGCCTGGGCGAGATCCTCCGGCTCTATCTCGAGCGTGACGGGCACGCCGTGACCGTCGTGACCGATGGCCGCGCGGCGATCGCGGCGTTCGATGCGGAGTCCGCCGACCTGGTCGTCCTCGACCTGATGCTCCCCGGGGTCAACGGTGAGGCCGTCCTGGCGGCCATCCGCGAGCGGGGCGACACGCCGGTCCTCATCGCCTCGGCCAAGCGCAGCGACCTCGAGCGGATCGCCGGGCTGCGGATGGGCGCCGACGACTACCTGGCCAAGCCATTCAACCCGCACGAGCTGACGGCGCGTGTCGCCGCGATCCTGCGCCGGAGTCGCCCCACCAGCGTGGGCTCCGGACCCGGCCTGGCGGCTGGCACGGCCGCGGTCGACGAGCCACCCCTGTCGTTCGACGCCGGTCGCCTGGTCGTCGACCCGGCCAGCCGCCGCTTCACGCTCGCCGAGCAGGAGGGCGCGTCGACCGTCGACGGCCGGCTCACGCCGGGCGAGATCGGACTGCTCACGGCGCTCGCGCGGCGTCCCGGCGCGGTCCTCAGCCGCGACCAGCTGCTCGAGGTCGTCACCCGCCGCCCCGACGAGGTCTACGACCGCGTCATCGACGTCCATGTGGCCAATCTGCGGCGCAAGCTCGGCGACGACGCGGCGAAGCCCTGGCTGATCGAGACCATCCCGCAGACCGGCTATCGCCTCGTGGCGACCCGGGACGACGGGTGAGCGGGCCGGGCCTGGGCGGACCGGCAGCAGCCGCCCCCTCCGCCCATCGTCACCGGTCACTGGCCTGGCGGCTCGGGCTGGTGCTCGGGATCGCCGTCGTCGCCGTCCTGCTGCTGGTCGGGGTGGTGGTCAATCGCGTCGTCAGCAACAGCTATCAGGCCGTCCTGACCGACCAGCAGCAACAGCGGCTCGACGATGCCGCCGACACGATGGCCGACCGCCTGTCGCGCCCGGCCGGGCTGGCCCGCGCCCAGGCACTCGTGACGCGGCTTGCCAACACGCTCGGTGGCGAAGTCCGGGTCATCTCGACGGACGGGACGACGCTGGCCGCCTTCGGCCACGCGCCCGACGGTGATGCGGCGACGTACTCCACCCCGATCGTGCTCGACGGCCAGACCGTCGGGACGCTGGAGGCGGACATCCCGGCCCGCGCCGGCGACCGCGGCTTCCTGCCGGTCTTCAACGCGACCCTGATCGTCGCCGGGCTCATCAGCGTGCTCGTCATCGTGCTGCTGTCGACCTCGATCGCCGGGCGGCTGACCCGGCCGCTGCGCGATGTGGCCACGGCCGCCCGCCGGCTCGAGGCCGGCGATGCGAGTGCGCGGGCGACCGGTGGCGACGACCTCGAGTCCACCGAGCTGGCCGAGGCGTTCAACGCCATGGCCGACCGCCTCGAGCGCTCGGAGATGCTCCGGCGGCGAGCGGCCAGCGACATCGCCCACGACCTCGCGACACCGGCGACGGTCCTCGAATCGCAGCTCCAGGCGATGATCGACGGCGTCGTCCCGACCGATACCGCCGGTCTCGAGGCAGCGCGCTCGGCCGCCGCGGCGCTCGGCAGCGTGGTCGCAGACATCGACGACCTCGCGCGGGCGGAGGCCGCCCCGCTCCAGGCCAGGCCAGCGGCCGTCGACCTGACCGTCGCTATCCCGGACATCGCGCTCGCCCTCGACGGCCCACGGCGCGACCGGTCCGTCCGGTTCGACATCAGCGTGCTCCCGGGCACGGTCGCCTGGGCGGACCCGGGACATCTCGCCCGTGCCGTCCGCAACGTGATCGCGAATGCGCTGGTCCACAGCCCGTCCGGCGGCGTCGTCGCGGTCACGGCCGGCCGCGACGGCAGCGTCGTCCGCATCCGCGTGACCGACCAGGGCCCGGGGATCGCGCCCGACGACGTCGCCCACGTCTTCGAGCGCTTCTATCGTGCCGACACCGCCCGTGCGACGGATCCGACGACCGGGCGCCCGACCGGCCTCGGGCTCGGCCTGACCATCGCCCGCGAGCTGCTGGCGGCCAGCGGCGGGCGGATCGGCGTCGAGCGGACCGGGCCGGATGGGACGACGTTCCTGCTCGAGGTGCCGGCCGCCGGTTGAGCACGCCGAAACCGCCCTCCCGGGCGGGTCAGGTGGGCCAGTCGCGCGTCTCGAGACCGACCGTGCCCGACACGGCCGGCACGCCGTCGATCGTGACGTCCGCGCTCAAGGTCTGGCGGATCCCCTCGCCGAGGTCGTTCGGCGTGATCGGACCCCAGGTGGCCACCAGCCTGTGCCGTGGACCGCCGAGGCGGAGGCTGTCCAGCGCGAAGCCGCCCGGGACCCGGCGCGTCCGCACGATCCCGTTCAGGCCCGAGACGACCATGTCGCTGCGCGTCCCATCGGTCGACCAGACGTACGCCGCGGCGAGCGGCAGTGGGGGCCCGCCCCACAGCCTTGAATGGCTGACGATCGCCTCGAGCCGGCGCCCAGGCGCGCCCTCGAACTGCGTCGCGGACAGCCAGATCCAGCGGTCCATGAGCCGCCGACCCCAGTAGTGCGTGAACGTCCCCGGCAGGTCGTTGACCGCGTATCGCTTGCCGCCGACGTCGATCGTGCCCGAGAAGCGGGCGTCGGGCCGGATCATGATGGACAGGTCGAGCGGTTCGGTCCAGGCGATGACACGGTGGAGCGGCGTCACGATGGTCGCACCCTCGTCCCAGCGCAGGTCCCACCGGATGTCGTCGACCGCGCCGACCGATCGGTCTGGCCGAAGCTCTGTCGTGCCGGCGGTGACGAGGTCGCGGGCGGCCGACCAATCCGATGCCGGAGCGTGCTCGACTCGCCCTTCGCCACGCAGGCACAGGCTGACACGCGTCTCGGCGGTGCCGTCTCGCCGGCGGAGGATGACGTCGACGAGGAACGCGAGGTCGCCGATGTGCAGCTTCCAGAACCAGTACTCGAGCGGTGCGCGCGTCCGCGGCTCGAACGACTCCACGGTCCACATGATGCGACAGCGTCAGGTCGCCCGCCCGGCGGTTCGTCGTCAGTCGTCCGGCGGCTGCCCGTCCTGCTCCATCGGGGCGAGGACCGGCGGCTCCGGCGCCTCGATCTCCGGCAGCAGCTCGCGGCCGGTGATCAGCCGCGTGCCACGACCGTGGGTCAGGAAGGTCCACGCCCAGCGGACGAGGACGACGATCCGGTTCGAGAAGCCGATCAGGTACACGAGATGGATCCCGAGCCACAGCGCCCAGGCGGCGAAGCCGCTCTGGCGTCCGAACGGCCCCAGCCAGCCGATGTTCGTGACGCCCGACAACCGGCCGATGACCGCCACGTCGCCGTGGTCGCTATACCGGAACGGCTCGTACGGCCGGCCGAGGATGCGGCGACGGATGACCTTGGCGGCATACCTGCCGCCCTGGATCGCGCCCTGGGCGACGCCGGGGGTCGGGTGGTCCGGCTTCCACGGCTCGACCGCGGCGTCGCCCACGACGAAGATCTCGGGGTGTCCCGGGATCGTCAGGTCGGTCTCGACGATGACCCGGCCCGAGCGATCGGTCGGGGCGCCGGTCGCGGCCGCGACCGTGCGCCCGAAGCTCGCGGCGAGCACACCCGCGGCCCACAGCACCGTCCGTGACGGGATCGTGTCAGTCGCACCGTCGGGTCCGATGACCTGGACGCTCTCCTCGTCGATGTGGACGACGCGCGTCCGGGTCCGGACCTCGACCCCGAGATGCTCGAGCTGTCGTTGCGCGGACGCGGAGCGGTCGGCCGGATAGGTCGGCAGGATCCGGTCCATCGCCTCGACCAGGATGATCCGCGCCTCGCCCGAGCGGATCGAGCGGAAGTCGCGCCGGAGCGTGTCGTGGGCGATCTCCCCGAGAGCGCCGGCGAGCTCGACGCCGGTCGGTCCGCCGCCGGCCATGACGAACGTCATCCACGCGCGCCGTCGCTCGGGTTCGGCCTCGCGCTCGGCCGCCTCGAAGGCGATCAGGATCCGCCGCCGGATCTCGGTCGCGTCCTCGACGGTCTTGAGCCCGGGTGCGAAGGCCGCCCACTCCGGGTGGTCGAAGTAGCTGTGATGAGCACCCGTCGCGACGATCAGCGTGTCGTAGCCGATCGGGCCGCCGTCGGCCAGCTGCACCTCGCGCCGGTCGAGGTCGAGTCCCACCGCCTCGCCGAGGATCACCGTCGTGTTGCGCTGCTTGCGCAGCACCGACCGGAGTGGCTGCGCGATGTCGCCCGGTGACAGCGCGCCGGTGGCGACCTGGTAGAGCAGCGGCTGGAACAGGTGGAAGTTGCGGCGATCCACGAGCGTCAGGCGCACCTCGGGATCGATGCCGAGGCTGCGCGCCGCGTACAGGCCGGCGAACCCGCCACCGACCACCGTGACCCGATGCGGACCGCGCGACTCGGGCAGTCGGGGCGGCGGAGACGACATCCCCGGAGTCTACCGAGCCGCGACGACGGTCCGCCCGGCGATGTGGTGGGCCAGCTCCGGGAAACGACGGGCCACCACCCAGACCCCGATGACGCAGGCGATGCCTCCGGACACGACCGCGAACTGCGGGGTGGTCAGCGCCGCCACCACGCTCGCCTCGATGTCGCCGAGCCGCGGGCCGCTGGTCACCACCAGGGTATGGATCGAGGTCACCCTGCCGCGCAGGCCGTCGGGCGTCTCGAGCTGCACGAGCGCCGAACGGAACACGGCCGAAAAGACATCGGCGGCGCCGGCGATGGCGAGGAAGACGAGCGCCAGCGGGAACGAGAACGTCACCAGGCCGAAGGCGGTGATGGCCAGCCCCCACCCGACGACGGCGAGCAGGATCGCCCGTCCGGTGCGCCGGACATGGATCACCCAGCCGGACAGCAACGCCCCGATGAACGCCCCGACCGCCGGCGCCGCGGCCATCAGCCCGAACCCTGCCGCGCCGGTCCCGAAGACGTCGAGGGCGAGGACCGGGAAGAGCGCGGTCGGCATCCCGAAGATCATCGCGTCGAGGTCGATCACGAAGCTGCCCAGGATCGCTCGCCGCCGGCGGACGTAGGCGAGGCCCTCGTTGATGGCCGCCAGGCCCGGCCTGCTGACCGCGCCGAGCGGGGGCAGCGGGTGGATCGCCAGGAGAGCCACGATCGCCGCGATGAAGCTCACGACGTCGGCGGCGTAGGCGCCCGCGAGCCCGACCGTGGCGATCAGGATCCCGCCCAGGGCCGGCCCGACGATCGAGGCGAGCTGGAAGTTCAGCTGGTTGAGCGCGATCGCGCTCGGCAACCGTTCAGCGGGGACGAGGCGCGGGACCGACGACGCACGTGCGGGCTGGTCGACCGCGCCGAGTCCGGCGGACGCCGCAGCGATGATGAACAGGGCGATGACCGGCGGCGACCCGTGGAGCGCGAGCCCGACCAGCGCGAGGCTGCAGGCGGCCAGCGCGGTCTGGGTCAGGAGCAGCAGCCGCCGGCGGTCCATGACGTCGGCCAGCGAGCCCGCCCCGAGCGCGAAGACCAGGATGGGGACCAGCTGGAAGAGGCTCAGCAGCCCGATCGCCAGGGTCGAGCCGGTCAGGACATAGACCTGGTACGGCAGCGCGATCCGGGTGATCTGGTTGCCGATCCCGCTCACGACCTGGCCCGACCACAGCCAGCGGAAGTCGCGGTCTCGCCGGAGCGGCGTGGTATCGAGGAAGATCCGGCGGAACCGACCGGCGGCTTGGCCGGCCGATCCGGGCGGCGACGAGGCTGTCAGTCGTTCGTGTCCGCGCCGCGGTTCACGGCGCGCGGGTCGCGGACGCGCAGGCGCAGCGTGTGCCCGTGCGAGGCGAACGGGCCCTCACCGGCGAGCGTGCCGGTCACGACCTCGAAGACGAGCTCGTCGGTCTCGTGCCGCTCGTGGACCAGGGTCGTCGACTCGGCCACGGACTCGATCATCGCGAAGAGCGTGGCGCGGACCGCAGCCAGGTCCGGGTCGCCCGGACCCGTCCAGCGCAGTCGAAGCTCGTAGGTCGCATCCGGCGTCGCGCGGCGCTCTCGATCGCCAGCGGCGCCGGCGGCCGCCGCGAGGTGCGGCCCGAGATGCGCCTCGGGGTCCTCGGCGACCCAGCCTGGCTCCGCGGCCGTCCGGCGCAGCGCGTCGATGACGTCGAGGTGCGCCCGCGCGTCGCCGACGCCGATCCCGCGCTCGTCGGGGTCCCAGCGCGGCGGTCGCCGAGCGCTGTCCGTCACGGGATCGGGCGGCGCCGACTACTTGTCGCGCTCGGCGCCGGCCAGGACAGCCTGCGCGGCCGCCAGCCGGGCGACCGGGACGCGGAACGGCGAGCACGACACGTAGTCGAGCCCGATCCGCTCGCACTTGTGGATCGATTCCGGGTCGCCGCCGTGCTCGCCGCAGATCCCGAGCTCGAGGTCCGGGCGGGTCGCCCGGCCCTTGTCGACCGCGGTCTTCATCAGCCCGGCGACCGCGTCGTCGAGCGTCTGGAACGGGTTGAACGGCAGGATGCCGTCCTCGACGTACTTGAGCAGGAAGCCGCCCTCGGCGTCGTCGCGGCTGTAGCCGAATGTCATCTGGGTCAGGTCGTTGGTGCCGAAGCTGAAGAACGCCGCGTGATGGGCGATCTCGTCGGCGGTGAGCGCACCGCGCGGCACCTCGATCATGGTCCCGAACACGTACTCGACGTCGAGCCCCGCGGCCGTCTCGACGGCCTTCGCCTCGGCCTCGAGGAGGTCCTTGGTCGCCTTGAGCTCGTTCACGTGGCCGACCAGCGGGATCATGATCTTGGCCTTCGGGTGGCCGCCCGAGGCCTTGACCGCGATGAGCGCGTTCAGGATCGCCCGGGTCTGGACCTTGACGAAGTCCGGGATCATCAGCCCCAGCCGGCAGCCGCGCAGCCCGAGCATCGGGTTCTGCTCGTGCATGCTCTTGATCGTCGCCAGGAGCTGCTTGTCCTCCTCGGACGCGCCCCCGGCGTCCTCGGCCCGGGTGACCTTGACCAGCTGGTCCTCGAGGTTCGGCAGGAACTCGTGGAGCGGCGGGTCGATGAGCCGGATGACCACGGGCAGGCCGTCCATCGCCCGGAAGATGCCCTCGAAGTCGCCCTGCTGGAGGACCTCGAGCTTGCCCATCGCGGCGTCGAAGATGGCGACGGCCTCGGCCTCCTCGGGAGTCAGCGTGCCGCCGGCCGCCACTTTGGCCTTTGCGCGTGTCGCGGCGTTGGCGACCAGGATCGCGCCACGCACGATCTCCAGCCGCTCGCCCTCGCGGAACATGTGCTCGGTCCGGCACAGGCCGATCCCCTGCGCGCCGTAGGTCCGCGCGAGGGCCGCCTCCTCGGGCTTGTCGGCATTGGTCCAGACCTGCATCCGGCGGACCTCGTCGGCCCAGCCGAGGACGGTCTGGAGCTCCGGCTGGTCCTCGAACCGTGCAGACACGGTCGGCAGCGCGCCGAGGAACACCTCGCCGGTCGAGCCGTCGACGCTGATCCAGTCGCCTTCCGCGAAGGTCACCCCGTTCGCCTCGGCCGCGGGCTTGGCGTAGTCGATGGTCAGCTCGTGACAGCCGGCCACGCACGGCTTGCCGATCTGGCGGGCGACCACCGCGGCGTGCGACGTGGCCCCGCCGCGGGCGGTCAGGATGCCCTGCGCCACGGCCATCCCGTGGAAATCGTCGGGCGAGGTCTCGATCCGGACGAGGACGACGCGCTCGCCCTTGCCGACCCACTCGACCGCGGTGTCGGCATCGAACACGGCGCGGCCCACGGCCGCTCCGGGCGACGCGTTGAGGCCCTTGGCGATGCGCGGCGCCTTCGCCCGCGCGCCGGGATCGAACTGGTCGCGCAGGAGCTGGTCGACATGGGCCGGCTCGATCCGGCCGAGCGCCTCCTCCTTCGAGATGACGCCCTCGGCGACGAGGTCGGTGGCGATCCGCACCGCGGCCGCGGCGGTCCGCTTCGCGCTCCGTGTCTGGAGCATGTAGAGCTTGCCGCGCTCGATCGTGAACTCGAGGTCCTGGACGTCGCGGTAGTGCTTCTCGAGCTGCTCGCCGATGCGCACGAACTCGCCGTACACCGCCGGCATGTCGGTCTGCATCTGGCTGATCTTCGGCGCGGTCCGGATGCCGGCGACGACGTCCTCGCCCTGGGCGTTGGTCAGGTACTCCCCGTAGAGCACCTTCTCGCCGGTGTTCGGGTCGCGGGTGAAGGCGACCCCGGTCCCCGAGTCGTCGCCCATGTTGCCGAAGACCATGGTCACGACGTTGACCGCGGTGCCGAGGTCGTGGGCGATGTGCTGGTTGTTGCGGTAGTCCATCGCCCGCTTGCCGAACCAGCTGGCGAAGACGGCCTTGATCGCCAGGTCGAGCTGCTCGAGCGGATCGCTCGGGAAGTCGCGCCCGGTGTCCGTCGCGAACGATGTCCTTGAACTCGGTCGACAGGTCGCGCAGGTCGTCTGCGGATCAGGTCGGTGTCCTGCTCGGCGCCGTGGGCGTGCTTGGCCGCCTCGAGCGCGTGGTCGAACCGCTCGCCCTTCACGTCCATGACGATCCGCCCGAACATCTGGATGAAGCGCCGGTAGGCGTCCCAGCCGAAGCGCTCGTTGCCGGTCAGCGCGATGAGCCCGTGGAGCGTGTCCTCGTTGAGCCCCAGGTTGAGCACCGTGTCCATCATCCCGGGCATCGAGAACTTGGCACCCGAGCGGACCGACACGAGCAGCGGGTCCTTGGCATCGCCGAAACCCTTGCCGGTCTCCGCCTCGACCTCGTGGACCGCCTCGAGGATGTCGTCCCAGAGCCCGTCGGGGAGCTTCTCGCCGGCGGTGAAGTAGTCGTTGCAGGCTTCGGTGGTGATGGTGAATCCGGGCGGCACCGGGAGGCCGGCGTTGGTCATCTCGGCCAGCCCCGCGCCCTTGCCACCGAGCAGGTCGCGCATCGTGGCGTCGCCCTCGGCGTGCCCGCCGCCCCAGGCGTAGATGTAGCGCTTCGCCGCGCGGTGGGAACGGTCGGTGGCAGAGGGAGCGGTCTGGGTCATCGGGCGGGTCCTTCCAGGGCGGCGGCCACGCGTGGGCGGCCGCGGTCGGGGTCGCAGTCGGTGTCAGCTCGATTGTACCGTCGGACCCGGATCGACTCCGGTTGCGGCTGGGTAGCGATGGGCCTTGACCGGGAGCCGCGAGAGATCGAGGTCCTCGTGCGGACCGCCTGACGGCTACGTCGGACAGCCCGCCCAGCAGGCGGAAGACCGGGACCGCGCTGGCATACGTGTCGGCGAGGGTGTCGGGCAGGTCGGGCGAGGTCGCCTCGTCGTCCGACAGGCGTCGTCCGAAGGTGACGTCCTTGAGCTTGAGCAGCTCGGCGCGCGGATGGTCCTTGGCGAAGCCCGGCGGGACGCGACTGAGCGAGTCACCGTCGACCGAGCCGAACGTCGCCACGAACGCCGGGTCCTCCAGCGCCTCGAGCCCGACGCCGCGATCGACGAGGACTCGCCAGGCCGCGAGCCGTGCCCGGTCCGGGTGCCACATCCCGCCCCCGGCGTAGATCTCGCCGGGCGACAGGTGGAAGTACGCGCCGGCCTCGGCGTGGCCGTCGAGGAAGGGAACGACGCGCTGATGTGCGTCTTGTACGGCGACTTGTCCTTCGAGAACCGGACGTCGCGATAGATCCGGAACGGTGACGTGACGGGATCCGCGGTCAGCGGGATGCCACGCTCACGGAACCGTTCGTCGAGCGCGACGCAGAGCGCCTCGAGCGGACCCTTGAGCAGGCGCTCGAAGTCGCCCTTGCGGGGCTGGAACCAGCTTCGTTCGTTGTTGTCGGCGAGGTCCGCCAGGAACTGGATCGCCTCGGGCTGGAATCCGGTGAACGCCTGCGTCGTCGCTGCCATCGCGAGTCTCCCCTCGCCGCCCGACAGGTCCCGGCATGGGTCGGACGTCGGGTCGATCGTACAGCGCGATCGCGTCGCGCCCAGCCTAGGTCAGACCCGGGTCGCGTGCTCGTGCGCTTGCGTGGGCGGCGGCGTGGGACGCGACCGGACGTTGCTTGCCCAGGTCGCGATCTCGGCGCGCCGCGAGGCTCCGAGCTTGGACAGGATGTGCTCCACGTGGCTGCTCGCCGTCTTCGGGGCGATGCCGAGGGCGTCGGCGATCTCCGCGTTCGTCAGGCCTTCACCGACGAGGCGCGCGACCTCGAACTCGCGCGAGGTCAGCGGTCGCCACGGCTCGTCGTCCGACGCGTGCCCGCGGGCCATCCGGAGCAGCGCATCCGAGCGATCAGCGAGGACGGGTGATTCGAGGCGATCCGCTGCCTTCTGCGCCGCCGTCGCGACCGTCGCGGCGTCCGCGAAGCGGTTCGTTCGGATCAGGCTGTGGGCCAGGTCGAGTCGCGCCCAGGCGGCCTCCCATGCACGCCCATGTCGGTCCCAGCCCTCGACCGCCGATTCGAGCGCGGCGCGGGCGATCCCGGTCGCCCCCTCGGCGAGGGCTACCATGCCGCGCCCATGGTCGAGGGCGGCGTCGGCGACCTCACGGGATCGCGTCCAGTCGTGTCTCGCAGGCGGCGAGCCACGACGCGGCCTCTGCAGGGCGACCGGCCTGTTGTGCGGCTCGCACTCCCGTGACGACGAACGGTGTCAGGAGCACTCGCTCGCCGACCGCGACCGCCCGGGCGAAGAGCGTCGCGGCAGATACCGAGCGCCCGGTCGGGGTCGCCGGCCTGCAAGGCGACCTCGGCCAGGCCCCACAGCGGCGGCAGGATGATCTCGATCTCCTCGCTCGCCGATGCCGAACTCGAGGGCCTCCGTCAATGCGGCGCGTGGCATCGTCGAGCTCGCCACGCGACATCGCGACAGTATCCGAGGGCCCAGTGCGCGGTCATGGCGCCGCGTCGACACCCCTTGTCGACGATGGCCCGTCGTGCTCGGCGCTGCGCGTCCGAGAGGTCGGCGGCCGCCCACGAGACCATCGCCAGAGTCGCGCGCATCACGTGGGCGCAATGCGACTGCTCGATCGAATCCGCGTAACGGACACCTTCGTCGATCCACCGGATGGCCGCCGGGTAGTCGAGGCCGCTGGCGGCGACCGTCGATGCCTCGCGGAATGCGGTGACACCGGTCGACTCCCAGCCCTTGGCCATCGCCGCGTGGGCCACGTCTCCCATGCGGGCGATCCCGGCGCGCACATGACCATCGAGGCCGTCCGCGAGCCCGTTCTTCCATTCGGCGACCGCCTGCCATTCGGGATCGCCGAGCTCGTCGCCGAACGCGGCCATGCGGGTCAGCTCCAGGCGTGCGTCTGGCAGCCTCCGGGCATCCATATCGGTCAAGGCCCGGATCATCGAGACGAGCGCGCGGGCCTCCAGGACGTCGGCGTCGACAGCCAGGCCGTCGAGCTCCGCCGACAGCTCGTTCGCCATCGCCGAGCGCTCGGAGACTGGGTGGCCGTCGCGACGCCAGACGGTCAGCACTGTCGTGAGCGCGACGATCGCTCGGGCCGGTTGGTCGGCCTCTCGATACGCGGCCGCCGCCCGACGGGCCATCGGCTCAGCGATGTCGTGCTCCTCGATCGACTCTGCCTGCTCGGCGCAGGCTTCCAGGATCGTCGCGCGCTCGAGCACGTCGAGATCGTCCGGCATGTTGTCCACTGCTCGCCGGTAGAGCTCGAAGGCCTCGCGTCGCGCGGACAGGCGAGCGGCCTCGCGAGCGCCCACCAGCGCCGCGTCGAACGCCTCTCGACGAAGCCCGGCGCGCTCGTAGTGGACCGAGGCGTGGATCTCGGACGCACCCTCGAGGCGTGCCCCGAACTCGCCGGCCCGGGCGTGATAGCGGCGGCGCTCGGACTGCGGGATGGTCCGATACAGCGCGTCGCGCAGCAACTGATGGCGGAAGTCGTACAGCCCGCGCAGCCCGGGCGGATCGAGGACGAACTGGTCGACCAGCTCCTGGAGCGGCGCCTCGATCGCGTTCGGCGGGACGTCCATGATCCCCGCCAGCACGTCGGGCACGAAGCAGCGCCCGATGACCGCGCCCGCCCGGGCGGTCGCCTGCGCCTCGGGTGACAGCGTCGCGATGCGCGCGATGATCGCGTCCTCGATGGTCTCGGGCACGCCGGCCTCGCGGATGGCCGTCCCGTCGGCGCGCGCCTCGGCGCTGAGCGCCCCGAGCAGTTCTTCGATGTGGAGTGGGATGCCGTCCGTCCGCTCGTAGACCGCGGCCGCGACGTCGCGCGGCGCCGGCAGCCCGGTGTCGAGGATGAGCGTCGTGACAAGCGCCGTCTCGGCCGCATCGAGCGGGGCGAGCCGGACCTCCTCGGCGATCCGCTGCGTGATCAGCCTGGCCCGCCACTGACGCAGGCTCGTCCCGCGCGGGACGTCCTCGGTGCGGTAGTCGCCGGTCAGCAGGAGTGAGCGGTCGCGCGATCGGCGGGCGAGCTCGGCGATGATCTCGAGGCTCACGTCGTCGGTCCACTGCAGATCCTCGAAGCTGAGCATCGTCGGCCCGGGCAGGCCGGCGAGGATCAGCTCGACGGTCTCCATGACCAGCCGCCGCCGCTGGGCGTGCTTGGCGGCGAGGACCGCCTGTCCAAGGTCGAGCAGCGCTGCGCCGAGGACCTCGAAGGCCGGCATCCGGACCATCGAGCGGGCCAGGTCGAGGATGGATGCGGCGGGCACGTCGTGATCCTGCGGCGCCACGGCCCCTTCCACGGCGACGAACCCGCGGCTCTCGGCCTTGCGGCGGATCGCCCCGAGGAGGCGCGTCTTGCCGATCCCCGCCTGCCCGGCCAGCAGCAGGAACTGCCCATGCCCCGCGACGACGTCGTCGAGGCGACGGTCGGTGAGCTCGAGCAGCTCGTCTCGCCCGATCAGGAGAGGGCAGCGGACGGTGCGCGGCGGACGGTCCATGACGGGAGTGTAGGCCAGGCTCACGCCGGGTCATCGGTCATTCGACCGATGCCGGTCGGTCGTTCTCCCGATGACGGTGCCGCGGCCGCCAGCGAGGCTGGATCCACACGACGGTCCGAACGGGCCGGTCATCGAGGAGGGTCGCGATGTCGAGGTTCATGGACGTCCACTCCGGGTTCTTCGGGGTGAGTGCCGAGCAGCTCGCGGAGGCACATGGCCGCGACCTCGCGATCGAGGCCGAGGAGGGCGTGCACTTCGAACACGCCTGGCTCGACCCCGACGCGGGCAAGGTGTTCTGCCTCGCCACGGGGCCGTCGCGCGAGTCCGTCTTGCGGATCCACGAGCGGGCTGGACATCCCACGCCCGAGATCTACGAACTCCCGATCGAGGTGTGATGATGCTCAACAGGACCCCGCGGCTGGCAGCCGCACTCGTGTCGGCGACCTTGCTCGCCAGCCTCGCCGTCTCGACGGTGTCCGCGGCGGCACCGATCCACGGCAACGGCCACGGCCCGGGCCACGGTCCCGAGCTCGACCGCGAGCTCGCCGCCGTTCGCGAAGCCACCCAGCGCTTCCAGGATCCCAACGAGGCCGTCAAGGCCGGCTACGGACTGCCGCCGGCGCCCGCGCCGCTCCACGAATGCATCTCGTCGTTCGATGACACCGGGGCGATGGGCTTCCACTACATCAACGGCAACCTGCTCGACACCACGGTCGACGCGCTCCAGCCCGAGGCGCTCGTCTATGCGCCCGACTCCCAGGGCACGCTCCACCTGGTCGCCCTCGAATACGTCGTGTTCCAGGCGCCCTGGATCGCGGAGCACGGCACCAAGAAGATGCCGTCGCTGTTCCACCAGATGTTCATGTCCACCGGCGAACCCAACCGCTACGCCATCCCGGCCTTCTTCTCGCTCCACCTGTGGCTGTACCAGGACAATCCGGCCGGGCTGTTCACGCCGTTCAATCCGAACGTGTCGTGCGGCGCGGCCGCCCAGGGCGCCGGTGCGGCTCGACTGGCCGCCTCGACGTCAGGCCTCGCATTCGATTGCGCGATCGATCGATCGCGACCCGTGACGACCCGGCCCGCCTGACCCGGAACACACGCACGACACCGAGCCTCCCTTCGGTGTCCTCCTCCTGAAGCCCGGGGCGCATGGCGCTCCGGGCTTCAGCGCGTCACGACGCTCCCACCTGTCCGCGAGGCGACCGAGCCGCCGGGTACCATCAGCGCATGACCGACCTCGCCATCGACCAGCGGGTCATCGAGCCCGACGCGCCGCAGTACAACGCCCGCCTGATCCGCCGGGTGGACGAGAACGATTCGCTGGCCTACTTCTGGGTGAAGTTCGACGGCGAGCCGACCCCGTTCGAGGCCGGCCAGTACATGACGATCGGCGTCATGGTCGAGGGCCGCATCGTGCAGCGACCCTATTCGGTGGCGTCCCCGCCGGCGGTCGCCGGGAGCGAGGGCTACGAGCTGTACGTCCGTCTCGTCCAGGGCGGCACGTTCACTCCCCTCCTGTGGCGGATGGAGGTCGGCCAGGCGATGCGGATGATCGGCCCGAAGGGCAAGTTCATGCTGCTCCCGGACGACGAGCGAACGCACATCTTCATCTCGTCGGGGACCGGCAACGCGCCGTTCGTGGCGATGATGCGGCAGCTCGAGATCGACGGCCGCCCGCGGCCGGTCGTGTTCCTCAACGGTGTGTCCTACGCGGACGAGCTGGGCTACCGGGCGCGGCTCGAGGACTGGCAGGCGTCGGGCTCGTACCCGGTCACCTATGTCCCGACCGTGTCGCGTCCCGACCGACCCGCGGAATTCAGGGCTGGATGGGCCGGACCGGCCGGGTCGAGATGATCCTCGGGCCGGTCCTTGACGAGCTCGGGCTCGGTCCGAACGACTCGATCGCCTACATCTGCGGCAACCCGGACATGATCCTGAGCGCCGAGGAGACCCTCCTCGCGCGCGGCTATCCCGAGGACCAGGTCCACAAGGAGCTGTACTGGCCGAAGGGCAAGGAGCCGCGCGGTGTCGCCGGCGCCGACCTGGCCGCAGCGATCGAGGCGGCCGAGGCCAACGCTGACGAGTAGGGCGGGTCAGCGGTTGCGGTCGGCCCGGACGAACAGGATCGTGCCGACGATGGTGAACACCAGGAAGAACCCCACGGTGATGGCCAGGTCGAGCATCGGCGGATGGAGCACGGCCGCCGCGTATTCGGGCTTGCCCCAGTAGTAGATGTTCCGGGCGAGGTCGATCGAGTAGGTCATCGGGATGATCCGGGACAGCACGCCCAGGATGCCGCTCGAGGCGGCCACCGGGATCAATGCGCCGGACAGGAACATCTGCGGGAAGATCAGCAGCGGCACAGCGACCGCGACGGTGCGCGGCTCCTGGGTCAGCCCGATCAGGAAGACGCCGAGCGCGCCGCCGGCCAGGGCGAGGACCGGGGTCAGCGCGATCACCCGGAGCAGGTCGCCCGCGTTCATCGGGATCTGCATGATGACGATCATCGCCACGATCCCGATGAGCGAGAACATCGCCGCGACCCCGGACCCGATGAGCTTGCCCAGCAGCACGGCGTAGCGCGAGATCGGTGCCACGAACAGCTCGGCGGTGAAGTCGTTGTCGCGCTCCTCGACGAGGTTCGTGACGCCGGTGATGGTGCCCTGGTACATCGAGTTGGCGACCATCCCGATGAGCATGAACGGCAGGTAGGCATACGGCAGCGCGCCCGACAGGTTCTGGCTGATGCTGCCACCGAGGATCCCGATGAACAGGATCGGGAAGATGACCGTGAACGCGATCGACAGCGGGCTCTTGACCGCTCGCAGGATCTCGCGCCAGGCGATGGCGAAGACCGCGTTGAGGTCACGAGCGATGCTCGCCCGCCGGGTGCTCCCGACGGTGTCGAGGCGCCGCTCGGCGGCTTCGAAGGTGGATGGACGCGTGGTCATGCGACGGCCTCATCGGGATCTCGCAGCAGCTCGATGTAGGCCTCCTCGAGGCTCGGTTCGCGGATGCGCAGGACGGTCAGTGGCGTCCGGATCCGGGCGATGACGTCCTGTGCGGTGGGCGTCCGGTAGTCGACCCGGAGCTCGCCACCGGGGTCGTCCTGGGGCGCGAACCCGAGCTCGATCAGCTCCGAGCGAAGGGCGGCTCGGTCCGCGGCATCGAGCACGAGCGTCCGCTCGAGCAATCGGCTCTTGAGCACGTCGGGCGTGGCATCGACCGCGACCTTGCCGTGGTCGATCACGCACACGCGATCGGCCCCTTCGGCTTCGTCGAGGTAGTGGGTGGTCAGGAAGACGGTCGTGCCGTCCTCGTTGCGGACCTCGCGCAGGTAGTCCCACAGGCCACGGCGGCTGATGGGATCGAGGCCGGAGGTGGGTTCGTCGAGGAAGAGCACCGCGGGTCGATGCATCAGGCTGCGGACGATCTCGAGCTTGCGGCTCATGCCACCCGAGAACGTCTTGAGCGGGCGGAAGAGGTCGTCACCGAGCCCGACGACCTGCGCCAGGTGCTCGATCCGGTTGCGATACTCGGCCGGCATGGTCCGGTAGAAGGGGCGATAGCCGTACACGCCATACAGCGCGACATGGAGCCGGATGTTCTCCTCGCCCGACAGGTGGCTGTCGATGCTCGGCTTCTGGAAGATGATCCCGATCTCACGCCGGACGGCGGTCGGGTCGCGATCGAGGTCGTGGCCGGCGATCGTGATCGTGCCGCTCGTCTTGGCCAGCGTGGTGGTCAGGATGGAGATGGTGGTGGTCTTCCCCGCCCCGTTCGGGCCGAGGAACGCGAACAGCTCGCCGGGGGCGACCTGGAAGCTCACGTCGTCCACGGCCGGGGTCGCCGCCTTCTTGTAGCGCTTGGTCAGGTGTTCGACGGCGATCATCGCGTCCATGGGGTCGGGTTCCTCGTCGCTCGTGTTTGGGCTGGGCCGGTGTGGGAACACTGTTCCCGTTTCGGCAACACTGTACGCATCGCGTATCATCGTGTCAATGCCAGTCCGACCGAACCGCCATCAACGCGACCTGCGTCAGTCGATGTCCCAGGAGCTGCGTCGAACGACCGAGAGCCAGCGGCTCGCGCGCGCCCAGATGCGCGAACACTTGCGGAACCAGCTCGACGAGCTCCGCGCCCGGGCACGCCACGGCCAGCCATCCGAGGTCGTCTGGGACCGCCTCGAGCGCGCGACGCCACGGACGAAGCGTGAGGTCGACCGGATCGTCGTCGCCGCCATCGAGGTCGCCGATCGCGACGGTCTCGACGCGCTGTCGATGCGGCGGCTGGCCTCGAGCCTCGGCACCGGGACGACGTCCCTGTACCGCTACGTCCTGAGCAAGGAAGAGCTCCTGACCCTGATGGTCGACGCGGTCAACGCGCCCGACCTCAAGACCCCGCCGAGCGGCGACTGGCGGACGACGTTCACGACGCTCGCTCGCGAGCATCGGCAGCAGCTGCTCGCCCATCCCTGGCTGGTCGCCGAGATCGGCAGCCGGCCGGCCATCGGGCCGAACACGCTGCGGGCCGCGGACGAGATCCTCGGGGTCGCGATCGGGATGGGGCTCGATCCCACGACGGCGGGCGAGGTCGTCGCGACGCTGCTCCGCTTCGTCCGGGGCGCGGCCGCCGATGAGCTGGCCGAGCTTGACGCGCAGCGACGGACCGGGATCACGCAGGACCAGTGGCGCGAGTCGATCGCGCCGTACGTGCGCGGGGTCATCCAGTCAGGTCGCTTCCCGTCGTTCACGTCGGTCGTCATGAGCCCGGACCCGACCGACGACGAGCAGTTCGAGTTCGGCCTCGCGCGTCTGCTGGACGGTTTCGAACGGTTGGCGGCGGCCGGCTGACCGACCGTTTGCCGGGGATCGCGGGCTACGTGGGGTGCTCGGCCGCGTAGTGCCTCGCGAGGAGGTCCTCGCCCCAGTCGTTCGCGAGGTCGCGCCAGACCGCGTGGATGTGGTTGGCCCCATCCTGGGTGTTGTCATATTCGACGAGGAAGGCGGGCCCGCGAACGGCGTAATAGTGGCCCCGGCCGGGCTTCTGCGGCCCGGCCCAGGCGAACGTCACGTCGTCGAGACCCGCGGACCTGATCCGGTCCCACTCCAGCGCCGCCACCTCCGGCCGGCCGCGCTCCAGGTAGTGCCGCACAAGCCGCTCGAGCGCCGCGCGGCCGGCCGCGTCCAGCTCGGCGTAGCGGACGCCGGTCGGGATCGAGGCCACGAGGGCCCGTGGACCGTTCCCGCTCAGGATGTCCGCCGGCGCGACGTCCGCTACCACCGCCGTCCGGCGTGCCGCGTCGCCGATGCCGGCGAGCAACCGGCGGGCCAGCTCCTCCTCCCCGCTGAGGGCGCGGGCGCCGGCGGTCGGTCCATGCGGGACCGCGGCCGGGTTCGCGCCGAGGAACGACGGCGCGCTGCCGAGGACCTGGCCGGCCGCGAGCGTGACCTGGATCGCGACATGATGACCGCCGACCCGCCACGACCACGGGCCGGACCCGCCCGGCTCGCCGAAGACCGCGAACCAGTACAGCCCTGGGTCCCGCCGCTGCCAGTCCGGCCGGCCTGCCTCGCGCTCGAGCGTGCCGAGGACCGTCTCGAGCGCGATCACCGCCTCGACCTCGCCCGCACCACGGTCGCTCAGCGAGGCACGGACGATGGCCATCGCGGCCGAGCGCTGGTCGGGCACCATGTCGCCGAGCGCGAGGCCCTCGCGCGGGCCTGGCGTGTACTGCCAGGCGAACCGCTCGTCGGTGCCGAACGGGAACGTGGCGGCCGCCCGTTGCGTGGCGTCCAGTCCTCCGAGCCACGCCTCCACAGCCGCCGCGATGGCGTCCGCGGCGATCGGATCAGGGGCCCGCTCTCCGGTGGTCACGGGTCTAGCCGTTCCGTGCCGCCTCGAGCCGGTCCAGGATCAGTCGGGTGACGCCCTCGACCGGCACCCTCTCCTGCGTCATCGAGTCGCGGTCGCGGACGGTCACAGCGCCGTCCTCGAGCGATTCGACGTCGACCGTGATGCACCACGGCGTACCGATCTCGTCCTGTCGGCGGTACAGCTTGCCGATGGCGGCCGTGTCGTCGTAGACCGCCATCGTGTGGCGCTTGAGGTCGTCCTTGATGCGATGGCAGAGCTCGACGATCTCCGGCCGCTTCTTGAGCAGGGGCAGCACCGCGACCTTGTACGGCGCGAGGTCGGGATGGAGCGCCAGCGAGACCCGCGTCTCGCCGCGGACGTCCTCCTCGCGATAGGCGTCGATGAGGAAGGTGAACGCCGCCCGATCGGCGCCGGCCGCCGTCTCGACGACCCACGGGATGACGTGCTCGTTGGTCACCTGGTCGAAATACTCGAGCTTCTCGCCCGACGCCTCGGAATGGCGCGACAGGTCGAAATCGCCGCGGTTGTGGACGCCCTCGAGCTCTCGCCAGCCGAACGGGAATCGGTATTCGACGTCGACTGCCTTCTTGGCGTAGTGGGCCAGCTCGTCGGGGGCGTGCTCGCGCAGGCGGAGCCGCTCGGGCGTCACGCCGTAGCGCTCGTACCACGCGCGGCGCTTGGGCAGCCACATGTCGAACGCCTCGGCGGCCGCGGCGTCGGGCCGAACGAAATACTGCATCTCCATCTGCTCGAACTCGCGCATCCGGAAGACGAAGTTGCCCGGGCTGATCTCGTTGCGGAACGACTTGCCGATCTGGGCGATCCCGAACGGCAGCTTCTTGCGCGTCGACTGCTGGACGTTCTTGAAGTTCACGTACGAACCCTGGGCGGTCTCGGGTCGCAGGTAGATGACCGCCGAGTCGTCCTCGACCGGGCCCATGAACGTCTTGAACATGAGGTTGAACCTGCGTGGCGCCGACAGCGGTCCGCCGTCGACCGGGCAGCGCAGGCCGAGTCGTTCGACGATGGTCGGGTCGGCCAGGTCGGTCGCGCTGAGGTGCTCGGCGCCCGGCAGCTCGTCGAGCCGGAACCGCCGGTGGTCGGTGGCACACTCGACCAGCGGGTCGCTGAACGAGCCGACGTGTCCCGAGGTGACCCAGACCTGGGGGTGCATCAGGATCCCGGCGTCGAGCCCGACGATGTCGTCACGCTCCTGGACCATGGCCCGCCACCAGGCACGCTTGACGTTGTTCTTGAGCTCGACCCCGAGCGGCCCGTAGTCCCAGACCGCGTTGATACCGCCGTAGATCTCGCTCGAGGGGAAGATGAAGCCGCGCCGCTTCGAGAGCGACACGATGGTCTCGAGCTCGGGGACGGCAGGCGCGACGTCGGCGGGATCGGCGGTGCTGGTGTCGGTCACGGGACTCCGGTGGTGAGCGTGGTGGGGCTCCCGATGCTAGCAGAGCAGGCTGGCGGGGCGAGTCGGCGCGATCGCCGACAGGAGGTCTCGATGCTAGCGGTCGGGCAGCGCCTCGGCGAGGAGCCTGCGGACGTTGCCACCCATGACCGCGGCGACGGTCGCCTCGTCGAGGCCGGCCGCGAGCAGCGCGTCGGTCAGCAGGACCATGCCCGTCGCGTCGAACGGGACGGGCACCGCGCCGTCGAAATCGGAGCCGAGGGCGACGTGCTCGGCGCCCGCGACGCCGACCGCGTAACGGATGGAGCGGGCGATCGATGCCACGTCGTCGCCGCCGCAGGCGGTCGGCCAGAACCCGATGCCGAGCAGGCCGCCGGTGGCGGCGATCGCCCGGGCGTGCTGGTCGGACAGGTTGCGCGCGTTGTCGCAGCACCCGCGCAGACCCGTATGCGACGCGACGACCGGCCGGCTCGCCATCGCGAGGACGTCGTCCACGGTTCGCGGCCGACGCATGCGCCACGTCCACGAGCATCCGGCGGGCTTCCATCCGCTCGACCATCTCTCGGCCGCGCCCGGTCAGCCCGCCCTTCTCGATGCCGTGGGCCGAGCCGCCGAAGGCGTTGTCGAAGAAGTGGGTCGGCGACATCATCCGGAAACCGGCATCGGCGACCACCTCGACGTTGGCCGGGTCGTCGTCGAGCGCATGGGCGCCCTCGATCGACAGCAGGGCCGCTGTGATGGCCGGTCGCTCGCGCCGGGCGGTCTCGTAGGCGGCGAGGTCAGCCCGGGTCCGGATGATCCGGAAGCGGCCGTCCGCCCGGGCCGCCATGTCATCCGCCCGGCGCGCCATGTGGAGCGCCCGCGGCAGAAGGCGCCGCCATGTCGCGGGCGGCCAGCCCAGCGCGAGGGCGAGAAGGATGACGTCGTCGCTGCGGTCGTCGTTGCGCTCGATGTTGACGTGGCGCGGCGACTTCGTCGAGGCGGCCAGCACCTGGAGAGCGATGTTGCCGTCGACGAGGCGCGGGACGTCCACCTGGCCACGCTCCGAGCGCGCCAGCAGGTCCCGGCCCCATAGCAACGAGTCGGCGTGGAGATCCGCGATCCACAGCTGGCGGTGGAGTTCTCGGGCCCGCTCCGAGACGGGATCCGGCGGCGGCGGCGCGGTCACGCACAGCCGGTCCTCCGTCCGGGCGACGAGCCGCCGGCCGACGACCCGCGCGCCGACGACGGTCGCTGCCCCGGCCGCCCCGGCCAGGAGGCCGCGACGGACGACGCTCACGAGGGCAGCGCCGGGTCGGGCGTCGTCCGCGGGCGGCCCGCGGGCACGCTCCGCACCTCGTCGAGGAACGCGAGCGAGCGAGCGTCCCGCTCGAGCGCGACGCGGACGAAATCGCGCAGCGCCGCCTCTGCCTCACGCTCGACGGCGGGCGCGAGCCGGAGCGCCGCGATCGCCTCGATGTCGAGCCGCTGGTAGGCCTTGAGCAGCTTGACCGCGTCGAGCGAGATCCCCGCCCGGTCGTGCGGCGGTCCGGGACAGCGCTCGCACAGGATGCCACCGAGCGGCGGGACCCAGCGGAAGCGCTCGTCCGCCTCGAGCACCCGGTCGCACTCGACGCAGCGGTCCACCTCGGGCCGCTGACCGAGCTCGTCGAGGAGGTGCATCTCGTACCAGCGCGCCACCCGCCCGGGTGCCATCTCGGCGTCGAGCAGCTCGTAGGCACGCCGGAGGAGGGTGTACAACGGCTCGGCGGCGTGCCGCTCCTCGAGCGAGCGGTCGGCCAGCTCGGCGAGATACCAGGCGGTCGCCGCGGACTCGAGCGAATCGCGCAGGGTGAGCCAGGCGTGCCCGACGCTGACCTGGGTGACCACGTCGAACGTCCTCCCGCGCGCGAGCGCCACCGTCAGCTCGGCGAACGGCTCGAGGCTGCCACCGAGCCGCGAGGTGGGCCGGCGGACGCCCTTGGCGATCGCCTTGAGCTTGCCGATGCCGGGCGTGATCAGGGTCAGCACGCGGTCGGCCTCGCCGAGGTCGAAGCGCGACAGGACGATGGCATCGGTCGTATAGCGGCGCGGGATGGGCATCGTCGCGACGGTACCACCGGGCGCGACGGGGTGCGCCCGGCCGGGCGGGCGTGCGGCGTCAACACACGCATGATCCAAAACGGCCCGATCGACGAACCCTATCCAGACGCCGGTGCGGACGCGTCCCCCGCGCCGGCGTCTTGCCGTGGTGGCCGCTCCGGGTGCTGCACGAGCGCCGGGGCCCGGGCAATCAGGCTACCTGCGTGGTACACGTTTCGTGTACACTCCGCCCGACATGACGACCGCGTCGCCCGAGATCGACATCGCAGCCCTGATCGCCGACACCGAGGGCGAGATCGTCGCCCTCGTCCGTGACCGCGATCCGTCGACCCACGGCCTGTACGAGATGGTCCGCTACCACCTCGCGCTCGACGGCTCGGGCGCGTCGGGGGGCAAGCGGATGCGACCGCTGCTCGGGCTGCTGGCCTACGCGAGCATCACCGGCGAGCACCAGCGCGCGCTGCCGGGCGCCGCGGCGGTCGAGCTCGGGCACAACTTCTCGCTCGTGCACGACGACATCGAGGACGGCGACGTCGAGCGGCGCCACCGTCCCACGCTGTGGACCCTCCACGGGGTGCCGCAGGCGATCAACACCGGCGACACCCTGTTCAGCCTCTCGCGCATCGCGCTCCACCGGCTGACCGACCTCGGCTTCCCGGACCACACCGTCCTGCGGCTCATGCGCCTGTACGACGAGACATGCCTCGCGCTGTGCGAGGGCCAGTACCTCGACATCGCCATGAGCTCGTCGGACGAGCTCGGCAGCGTCGGCCTGTACTTCGACATGATCGGGCGCAAGACCGCGGCCCTCATCGCCGCCTCGATCGAGGCCGGCGCCCTGCTCGCGACCGAGGACGAGCAGGTCATCGCGCGCTACCGCGGGTTCGGCTGGGCGCTCGGGCTCGCCTTCCAGATCAACGATGACCTGCTCGGCATCTGGGGTCCGGAACGGTCGACCGGCAAGGAGCCGTCGGATGTGGCCCATCGCAAGAAGACGCTGCCGGTCCTGTACGCGTACGAGCACGCCGGTCCGGAGGATCGCGAGCGCCTCGGCGCCGTCTACGCGAACCATGACCCCGGACCGGCCGAGATCGCCGAGGTCATCGACATCCTCGAGCGGACCGGCGCGCGCGACTACACCCGCGACCAGGCCCGTCGCTATCGGGACGAGGCGCTCGCCGAGCTCGACGCGGCCGGCGTGGTCAAGCCCGAGGCGCGTGCCCGGCTCGAGGAGATCATCGTCTCGGTCATCAGCGCCTGAGCGCGTGATCCGCGCCTAGCGATCGGCCTCGTCGTCCTCGGGACCGTCATCCCCGCGGTCGCGCACGGCGAGGACCTTGCCGACCCGTCGTCCATCGGTGGTCTCGACGGTCAGGGTCAGCCCGTCGATGGGGATGACGTCGCCCGGCTTCGGGACCGTCCCCAGCCGGTGGTAGATGAGCCCGCCGACGGTGTCGTACTCGTCGGCGTCCTCGAGCCCAAGGTTCGTGTCGAACAGCTCCTCGAGGTCGTCGACGTCGGCGCGCCCGTCGATCCGCGCCTCGTGCTCCGAGAGGCGCACGATCAGCGGCTCCTCTTCGTCGTACTCGTCCTGGATCTCGCCGACGATCTCCTCGAGCAGGTCCTCGATGGTCACCAGGCCGGCCGTCCCGCCGTATTCGTCGAGGACGATGGCGAGGTGGACCTTGCGCCGCTGGAACTCGTGGAGCAGGTCGTCCACGCTCATCGATTCGGGCACGAAGACCGGCGTCCGCAGGATCGACCGGAGCGCCGGCCGCTCGGCGGCGGAGCCCTTGAGGAACGGCAGCAGGTCCTTGGCGTACAGGATCCCGACGACCTCGTCGATCGTCTCCTCGTAGACCGGGACCCGGCTGTGGCCCTCGTCGATCAGGGTGTCGATCGCCTCCTCGAGGGTGGCGCCGGCGGGCAGCGAGATCATCGCGATGCGCGGGACCATGACCTCGTGGACGCGCTGGTCGCCGAGCTCGATGACCGCCTGGATCATCTGCTCCTCCTCGGCCTCGAGGATGCCCTGCTCACCGCCTCGCTCGACGAGCAGGGAGAGCTCCTGGGTGCTCATCACCTCGTGCGCCTCATCCCCCGCACCGAGCATCCGCGAGACGGCGTTGGTGACCGCGGTGAGCGCAGCGACCAGGGGCCCGAGGATCCGCAGCAGGACGACGATGAGCCCGCTCAGCCGGAGCGCGAACTGCTCGGTGTGGGCCAGCGCCAGGCTCTTGGGCACGAGCTCGCCGAAGACGATCGTGAACAGGCTGAGGAGCAGGGTCACGATGATCAGCGCGAGCGCGCCGGCCGACGTGCTGATCACGGCCAGGCCGCTCCCCGCGAAGGCCTTCTCGAGGCTCGCCGTCAGGTTGACCGCGGCGTAGGCGGACGCCAGGAAGCCGATGAAGGTCAGGCCGATCTGGGTCACGGCCAGGAACCGGCCGGGCTGCGCGACAAGGGCCTTCACCCGTTTCGCGGCGCGGTCTCCCTCCTCGGCGAGCTGGTCGATCCGGGTCCGACGCATCGTCACCAGCGCGATCTCGGACGCGACGAAGATCGCCTCGAGGAAGGTCAGCAGGACGATGACGAGAAGCTGGACGACGGTATCCACGCTAGCTCGCGGGCTCGTCAGAGGCCGGTTCGGGCTCGGCCGGTCGCGCACGTGGCTCGCGGATCCTGGCCGGCACCCCGACGGCCAGCTTGCCGGGCGGCACGTCCCGGGTCACCACCGCGCCGGCCCCGGTCTTCGCACCCTCCCCGACCTCGACCGGGGCGACCAGCATCGTGTCTACCCCGATGAACGCGCCGGCGCCGATCGTGGTCGGGTGCTTGCGCGTCCCGTCGTAGTTGGCGGTGATGGTGCCCGCCCCGATGTTGACGTCGTCGCCGATCTCGGCGTCGCCGAGGTAGCTCACGTGGTGCTGGCGCGTGCCGGCCCCGAGCCGCGTGTTCTTGAGCTCGGCGAAGTTGCCGACCTGGGCCCGGCGCCCGACGACCGTGCCCGGGCGGAGGTGGCTGAACGGGCCGACCGTCGCCTCGTCCTTGACGGTGGACGACTCGATGACGCTGGCCCAGATCCGGACGCCGGCGCCGATCGTCGCGTCGATGAGCTGGCTGCCGGCGCCGATGACACTCCCCGCGCCGACGGTCGTGCTGCCGCGCAGGATCACGTTCGGCTCGAGCGTGACGTCCTCGCCCAGCTCGACGGTCCAGTCGAGATAGGCGGTCGACGGGTCGCGCATCGTGACGCCGGCGCGCATGTGCGCCTCGTTCAGACGCACGCGCAGCGTCCACTCCGCGGCCGCGAGCTGCGAGCGGTCGTTGATCCCCGCGAAACGGCCGTCGTCCTCGAAGGCGACCGCGCTGACCAGCCGGCCGTCCTCGCGCGCGAGCCTCACCAGATCGGTCAGGTACAGCTCGCCGCTGACCTGTGACGGCGTGAGGGCGCCGATCCGGCGCCGCAGCCAGGCGGCATCGAACGCATACAAGCCGGCATTGACCTCGTTGCCGGCCAACTCGTCGTCCGTGGCGTCGCGTGCCTCGGCGATCCGCTCGACCGTGCCGAACTCGCCCCGGACGACCCGGCCGAGCTCCGCCGGCTCGGCCGCGAACACGCTGGCCAGCGCGATCGCGGCGTCGTCCTCGCGGCGTGCCTCGAGGATCGTGTCCAGGTCGGCGCCGGTGACCAGCGGAACGTCGCCCGACAGGACGAGGATCTCGGTCACCGCAGGCGGGACGACCGACAGCGCCGCGCCGAGCGCGTCACCGGTCCCGCGCGGGACGTCCTGGAGCGCGAACACCGCGCGATCGGCGAAGGCATCGATGACCGCCCCGACCGTCGGCGAGAAGACGACGATCGGCCGGCCGCCGACCGACCCGGCCTCGGTGCTGGCCCACGCATCGAGGGCGTAGGCGAGCATCGGGCGGCCGCACAGCGGATGGAGGACCTTGGGCACCGCCGAGCGCATCCGCGTGCCGAGCCCGGCTGCCAGCACGACGGCGACCGTGCCGGAGGTCGATGCGGGACTTGGGGGGTTCACGAGGGGCGGCGCCGTCGGGCCCGGGTCGCGGAGCGGTGGTCGCTCCCGACCCCAGCGGGGCCCGGCGCGATGTGTTCAGGAGTCATCACAGGGTCGGGGCATCGTAGGGTTGCCTCGTCGGGGGTGTCAACCGAGCCGGGCGACGACCTCGATCTCGACGCGGGCCCCCTTTGGCAGCGCGGCGACCCCGACCGTCGAGCGCGCCGGCGGCGGATCGATGACGAACCGGCCGTAGATCGCGTTGACCGTTGCGAAGTCGGCCATGTCGACGAGGAAGATGGTCGACTTGACCACGTCCCCCCACGAGCATCCGGCGGCGTCGAGCACGGCACCGATGTTGGCCATGACCCGCTCCGTCTCCGGCTCGATGCCACCCTCGACGAGCGCACCGGTGGCCGGATCGAGCGCCGCCTGACCGGCGCAGAAGAGCAGCCCGTCGCTGACGATCCCCTGGCTGTACGGCCCGATGGCGGCCGGTGCTCCGGCGGTCGAGATCGCGTGGCGGGTCATGCTTCCCTCCCCTGCTGGGTGTGACCGACGATGGTCGTGGCGCAGACGAACGGCTCGGCTGAACCGGGTGCCGTGATCGACCCGTCGCGCAGGGCCTCGCGGACCGTCTCGGCGGCGGCCGTCGCCTCGGCCTCTGAATCATAGAGCGCCCAGAGGGTCGGACCGGAACCCGACAGACCGATCGGCCGGCCGAGCCGACGGCTCAACGCCCGCTTGAACGGCACCAGGGCAGGAACGACCAGCGAGGTCGCCGGCAGGAGGTCGTTGGCCGAGGCGAGGACGCCGGCGCGTGCCACGAGTGCGCTGGCGGTGAGACCCGAGCGCAGCTCCTCGGCGAGGTGCGCCGAGGACAGCCGGACCGCACCGTCGCCATGCGACCGGATCGCATCGAAGGCGGCGAACACGTCAGGCGTCGGGACCGCCATGACCGGCGTGACCAGGACCACGCCCGGCGTCCCGTGGAGGCCGTGGAGCGGGGCGACCTGCTCGCCGCGTCCCTCGACGAGGGCCGGGCCGCCGGCCAGGAAGAACGGGACGTCGGAGCCGAGCCGAGCCGCCACGCCGTGTCGGCGGTCGTCGTCGAGCTCGGCACCCCATGCCTCGAGCGCCGCGTCGACGGTCGCGGCGGCATCGGATGATCCACCGGCCAGGCCGGCCGCGATCGGGATCCGCTTCTCGAGCCGGGCCGCCAGGGCCGGCGCCGGCCGGGGTCCGCCCGGCCAGCCGCCACCGACCGCGGCACGGGTCACGGCAAGGGCCTTGAGGACGAGGTTGTCGGCGGCCGGCCCGGCGTCCCCGCCGGTCACGTGGAGAGTGTCAGCGTTGCCACCGGCGGGGGCGAGGCTGAGCCGGTCCGCGAGCGCCAGCGGCACGAACACCGAGTGGAGCGTGTGGTAGCCGTCGTCGCGGCGCCCGATCACGGCGAGCGTCAGGTTGAGCTTCGCCGGAGCGAGCCGGACGACCGGTGAGAGCCTGCGGAGCGGGTCGGTCACGTGGCGGTCACGTCGTGGCGTCCGGGGCGCGGCGACCGCGACCGTCCGGCCCGATCGGGCCGAGCGCATCGTGGAGCGCCAGCCACTCGCCGACCGCGAGCGTCTGCGGCCGACGGTCCGGGTCGATCCCGGCGGTCTCGAGGGCGCCCGTCACGCGGCCCGCGTCGAGCGGCAGCTGGCGGGACAGGACGTTGTGGATCATCTTGCGTCGCTCGCGGAAGGCGGCCTGGACAAGCCGCCACAGCTCATCCTCCGCCACAGGATCGAGCCGGTCGTCGGCGTCGTACGGCTCGACCACGATCACCGCCGACTCGACCGCGGGCTCGGGCTCGAAGGCCGCGGCCGGCACGAGGAAGGCGATGCGGACGCGGGCGTGGTACTGCACGAACACCGACAGGTAGCTCATCTTCCCGGGCGGCGCCGCGATCCGTTCGGCCACCTCGCGCTGGACCATCAGCACCAGGCGCGCCGGACGCGGCGGGGCACCGAGCAGCGCGTGCAGGATCGGGCTGGTGATGTGGTACGGCAGGTTGGCGACCACGTCATAGGGCGGCTCGACGAGCCCGGTGAGGTCCTGGTCGAGCGCGTCGCCCTCGATCAGTCGCAGGGCGTCGACTCCCGCGAACCGTTCCCCGAGAAAGGCCGCCAGCCCATGATCGAGCTCGACGGCGGTGACGATGGCCCCGGCGTCGAGCAGGCCCGCCGTGAGCAGCCCGAGACCCGGTCCGATCTCGAGGACGCGCCGGCCCGGCGCCGGGCCCGCCTCGGCCAGGATCGCATCGAGCACGTCCGGATCGGCCAGGAAGTTCTGCGACAGCCCATGGCGGGCACGCAGGCCCGCGGCGCGGAGAGTGGCGCGGACGCCGGCCGGATCGACGCGCGGGGTGGCGGCCCCGCTCACCGACGGGCCAGCGGCAGTGACGGGCGAGCGTCGAGATCGAGCCCGGACCGTTCGCCCGCCGCGAACCGGCGCGCGCCGGCGGCCCCGATCATCGCCCCGTTGTCGGTGCACAGGTCGGGCCGCGGCACGATCAGGGGGATGCCGAGCGCCTCGGCCTCGCCGGCCAGGCGCGCCCGGAGCGCCCCGTTCGCCGCGACCCCGCCGCCGAGCACGATCGAGCACGCCCCGGTCGCCCGGGCGGCACGGATCGCCTTGGTCGCGAGGACATCGACCACCGCGTCCTGGAAGCCCCACGCGAGCTCGGCCACGACGTCGTCGGGGAGCGGCGCCTCGGGCGTGTCCGCGAGCCCGGCGTCGGCGCGCGCCTCGGTGATGATCCGGCGGGCCGCCGTCTTGAGCCCGGAGAAGCTGAGGTCGTACGAATCGCCGAGCCATGCCCGCGGGAAGACCCGGTCGTGGCGCGTCGCCGCGGCGGCTGCCCGGCCGATCGCCGGTCCGCCCGGATAGCCGAGCCCGAGCAGCCGCCCGACCTTGTCGAACGCCTCGCCCGCCGCGTCGTCGAGGGTGCTGCCCGAGCAGCCGGTACGTCAGGTGGTCGCGCATCTCGGCCAGGAACGTGTGGCCGCCCGACACGACCAGGGTGACCAGCGGGAAGACGGGATCCGGCCGGTCGTCGGTCCCGGGGTCGTGCAGCCACGCGGCGTAGACGTGGCCCTCGAGGTGGTTGACCCCCACCAGCGGGCGTTCGTGGACCCAGGCCAGCGCCTTGGCGAAGTTGATCCCGACCAGCAGCGAACCCGCGAGCCCCGGCCCATAGGTGACCGCGACCGCCTCGACGTCGTCCCAGCTGGCCCCGGCGTCCGCCCAGGCCTCGTCGAGCACCGGCACGATCCAGCGCAGGTGGGCTCGTGCCGCGACCTCGGGGACGATCCCGCCGGATGGCGCGTGGAGCGCGACCTGCGACGCGACCACGTTGGCGCGGATCGTCCGGCCGTCCTCGATCAGCGCGATCCCCGTCTCGTCGCAGGACGATTCGATGGACAGGATCAGGCGGCCGCTCATCGCTGTCCGCTCACGTATCGTCGCCGCCGCGGCGGGACGGGGCGGGTGCGGCGTCGACCGCGGCCCGCAGCCGGGCGATCCGCTCGCGCATCGCGGCGTCGGCCAGCGGCTCGGTGGTCATGATCAAGGCGTCCTCGCCGTTGTCGCTGTAGTAGCGCGGGCGGAGCCCGACGGGCCGGAACCCGAACTTCTCGTACAGCCGGCGGGCAGGCAGGTTCGACAGCCGGACTTCGAGCGTCGCCTCGTGGGCGCCGCGATCAGAGGCCAGGTCGACGAACGCCAGCAGGAGCCGCTCACCGATCCGCTGGCGGCGCCAGTCGGGATGGACCGCGAACGTGATGATGTGGCCCTCGTCGACCATCAGCCACATCCCGCCGTAGGCGGCGATCTCGTCGCCGACGCGCGCCACGAGATACTGGGCAAGCCGGTTCGTCTCGAGGTCGTTCCGGTAGGCCTCCGGCGGCCAGGGCGCGTCGAAGCTCGCCTTCTCGATGGCATGGACGGCCGGCAGGTCCTCGACCCGCATCGGCTCGATGCGCAGGATCATCGGCGGTCGCGCGACCACGACACCTCCCCGGCGTCCGAACGGACGCCCCTCGGCAGCGTCACGTAGTCCGGCACGAGGCCGGCGAGGTCGTCGGTGTCGCCGACGGCCAGTCGCGCGGCCCCGAGGCGCAGCAGGCTGGCCCCGAGCTCCGCGCGAGCCGCCTCGCCCCGCGCCAGTGCGTCGTCCGGCGCGCGTCCGGGCAGGTCGAGGGCGAGGACGGTCGTGCCAGACATGATCTCCGCATCGGCGTCACCGGCGACGAGCCGCGCCGGCGACCCATGCCGGACGACGAGCCGGTCGGACGGGCCGGCCGGCAACAACAGGACGGCATCGTCGGGAGCGCTCGCGAGCATCGCCTCGGCGGTCGTGATGCCCACGATCGGCCGATCGAGCGCGTGCGCGATGCCCTTGGCCGTCGCGATCCCGACCCGCAAACCGGTAAAGGCACCCGGTCCGGTGCCGACCACGATGGCGGCCAGCCTGCCGCGCTCGATCGCGAGCCGACCGAGCAGGTCGTCGATCGCCGGCAGCAGCGTCTCGCCGTGCCGATAGCCGGCCGGCCAGTCGGTCGCCTCGAGCATCGCTCCATCGCGCGTCCCGGCCGCGACGACCACCCGGGTCGTGGCGCTGTCGATCGCCAGTAGCACGTCGCCGGTCCCGCCGACCCCGGTCATCGGATGGCCTCGAGGTAGCGCCGCGGACCGTCGCCGACCGCCCGGAGCGTGATCTCGCGCTCGTCGTCGCCGGTGCCCTCGATGACCACGTCGAGCCGCTCGGCGGGCAGGGCCGGACCGAGTCGATCGGGCCATTCGATGAGCGTGACGCCGACCGTCTGGCGATCGTCGATCAGGCCGCCGGCGAGCGCATCGGAGGCGTCGGCCAGCCGGTACAGGTCGATGTGGAACAGCGGCAGCCGGCCGGCGTACTCGGCCATCAGGACGAAGCTCGGCGAGGTGACCGTGTCGGTGACGCCCAGCCCGGCGCCGAACGCCTTCGCCAGGTGGGTCTTGCCGGCTCCGAGATCGCCCCACAGGCAGACCACGTCACCCGGCTCGGCGACGGCCGCGAGCGCGATCCCGAGCGCGGTCGTCGTCCCCGGATCGGGGCTCAGCAGGGTCCGTTCGTCGATGGTCGCGTGGGTCATGGTCGCCCGAGCGTAGCCGAAGGACGGTCGGCCCGCCGGACGAGCTGTCACTGGCGGACTACCGAGGATCGCGCCGCCGGACGCTGCCGGCGAAGGCGCGACCGAGCACCGAAAGCGAGCGCACCCAGAGGTGCGTGAGCGCGGAGCGCAGGTCGCAACGCGCGCCCGCGCCGTCCCGCGGTGCGACGACCTCAGATGTATCTCTCCAAGTCGCCTATCGGGATGGCTGCGGTCGTGCCGTCGGGAAGCCGGACCAGGCCGGCCTCCAGCTGGACGCCACCCGTGAAGCGGCGTGGCCCGATGGACTCGATGAACCGGCCCTCGCGGCCCGCCAGCGCCCCCGAGCGGACCCGGACGAGGTCGACCGGCGGATCCGGGATCACCAGGTTCGGCATGTCGAACACGAGCATCGGCGGGTCGGTCACGATCGCCACCTCGCGGCCGGCCAGGGCCGCCAGCACCGCCTGCACCGCCCCGGCGAGCGGTCGCCGGCTCGCGCCGTCGAGCACCAGCACGGCGAATGACGGAAGGCGGTGGAGCGCCGCCCGCTGGCGAGCCTCCGAGGCGAGATAGTCGCGCCGCTCCTTGCTCGACAGGCCGGCGACCACGATCCCGCACACGCCCATCGCCCGCGCCCGGGTCAGCGTCTCCGCATCGACCCGCGAGCCGACCACGAGGATGTTGCCGGCCGAACCCACGTCGAGGCCGCCCGAGCGGAGCTCGCCGTCGGTCCCGGTCTGGAGCCTGCCCCGGGTCGGTCCACCGAGAGCAACGACGCCCCGGATCCCACGACCGGCGGCCCGGACGGTGATGCCGGTGCCCGGTCGGACGTCGCGCACGATGCCCGCGAACGGCGACTCGAGCGGGTCGGCGATGTCGCCGGTCGCCACCCGCCAGCGGTCGTGCCAGACGAACGCGAACTCGCCGCCCGGACCGCGGTCCTCGCCGCGCCGCGACTCGCCGGCCCAGCGCCCGCCGGGCCGCGCCCCGACCGCGGCCGGGATGTCGTGGTCGTCGAGGCGTGGGTCGCGCAGCTTCTCGGCGATGGGCGCCCCGACCACCACCGAATCGCCCGGCAGGACGACCGGTCGGTCGCCGGGCGCGAGCGCGAAGAAGGCGTCGACCGGGGCGGCGATCAGTCGTCGCGCAGGGACGAGGCGGACGTCAGTCGCGGTCATGCGTCGCGCCCGGTGACGACCGCGGTCTGCCACGACTCGAGCAGCTCACCGCGAAGATCGGCGCGCTCCGGCAGCCGCAGCGGAACATCGCGCAGGTCGACGACCAGCCCGCCCAGGCCACCGGTGACGTCGATCGCGAAATGCCGCCCGCGCGCTCCCAGCCGGACCGCGTCACGGAACCGGAACTCGGCCACAGCGGAGCTTCCGGGCGGCAGGTCGATCAGGGCCAGCCCGCCCGGCATCAGGTCGAGCTCGGTGGAGCCGGCGGAGCCGCGGACGACGACCGAGCCGGCGCTCCGGCCGATCCGCATCCCGGCCGGCGTGACGACGGTGCCGAGCGGGGCGAGCAGGTCGTCGACGAGGTCCGACACCATCGCCCGCCGCTCTCCGGCGTCAGGGATCGAGCCCAGCGGCGCGAGGATCCGCGCGTGATCGAGCGCGAACTGGCCTGCCCCGGGCCGGCGCAGGACGTCGACGAGGGCGAGGGCGACGGCCGGTGCAGGCGCGACGGCCCAGGCCCCGCCGGTGGCCACGACCAGGTCCGCGGGCGGCCGTTCGAGCCACTCGGGGGTCGACTCGCCCAACCGCCCGAGCGCGGCGCGAGCGGCGGCCATCCGCAGCGTGACGCCCTCGCCGGTGGCATCGGCCCATGGCGCGACACGCAGCTCGCGCATCCGGTCGCGCAGGCGATGGCGGTCGGCTCCCCACGTCGACCATTGCCCGACCCGGTCGATGACCGAGTCGTCGGGCTCGTCCGGAGCGAGGGCTGCCGTCGGGACGATGGCCAGGTCCAGGAACGTCTGGCCGCCACCGGCGCTCGGGGCGGCCATCGCGCGGGTTCCGGCGTCGTAGCCGATCTCGACGATCTCGACCCGTCGATCGAGGACCTCGGCGAGCGCGGTGGCGCCCGATGCCAGCGACCGGCGAGCGTCATCGACCGGCAGGGCGACTTCGATGAGCAGCTCCGCGAGCGGACCGCCAGGGGTGCCGCCGCGGGCCGGCGGGCCGAGCAGGATCTCACCGGGCCGGCTGGCCACGTCCCCGAACGCCGACAGGTGATCGGTCATCCCGCCGGCGAGGACCACGGTCGCCTCTGGCCGGCGGCTGGCTGCGGCGGCGACCAGCGCGGTCAGCTCGCCGAGGCCGCGGCGCTCGTCGGCCGCCGGCGGATCGCCCGACCCGACCATGATGGCGTCGACACCGGCATCGAGCAGGAGCGTCGTCATGACCAGCGGATCCATCGTGTCGACACTGCCCGAGACCGTCCGCCAGCCGCTCCGCGACGCCGTCGCAACGAGCGGCGCGAGCGCCCGCTCCGACGCCGCCACGACGGCAAGCATGCGCGGCCGATGGCTGGCGACCTCCAGGCGCGGCAGATCCGTGGCGCTGCCGCGCCGGAGCTCGAGCACCGCTGCCAGCCCCGGATCGGCGGCGATCGCCCGGTCGCCGAGCGCGGACACGACCGCCTCGACATCGGCGCCAGCCGGCATCGACAGCGAGCCGATCAGACGCCAGCGAGAACCGACTCGTCCGATCAGCGCGGCGGCGATGGTGGCGGCGCCCGTATCGAGGGCGAGGAAGGCTCGGGGCTCGCTCGTCACCCGTGCATGCTACCCGGCCGGGCGCCGGGATGGGTCGGACCGCGGGCCGCCGTCAGGCGTCCCAGGCGATCTCCTCGTCGGTCTCCTCGAGCCGCGCGATGAGCAGCTCGATCCCGGTGTCGTCGGCGAGGATCTCGCTGGCGGAGGCCAGCTCGCCACCGAACAGGCCGCGCAGGACCGGGTCGAAGAACAGCATCGCGTTCGCGCCGAGCGCCCGGTAGGGCCGGCTCGCCTCGAGGAAATGGACCGCCGGCCCGGTCAGGCCACGGAGCTGGATCTCGCGGGCGACCTGCTCGACCAGCTCGTCGCGCTGCTCTTCGGTCGCTTCGAACTGGACGTTCACGCGGCCCCTCCGCCGATCGGCTCGTGCGTGGCGTGAAGAGCGGCACCGAAAGCCTCATAGGCGGCCGACCCGCGCAGGGCGAACACGACGTGCTCGATCAGCGGGCTGACGGTCAGCTCGTCGCGGACGGTGTCGACCGTGATCCGGGCGGCCTCGTCGAGCGGGAAGCCACCGACGCCGGTCCCGAGCGCCGGGAAGGCGACGCTGGTGGCACCGACCTCGCGGGCGCGGGCCATGGCGCTGCGGACGGCCGCCTCGATGACCGGGCCGCTCGTGCGTCGCTCGCGATCGAGCGACACGGCATGGATGACGTCCTTGGCGGCCAGCGTGCCGGCCGGGGTGACGATCGCGCCGCCGAGCGGGACGGGCGCCTGCCGGACGGCCGCGAACTCGATCGCGTCGCCGCCGGCCCGCTTGAGCGCTCCACCGACACCGGTCGACATCCACAGCGACAGATTGGCCGCGTTCACGATCGCGTCGACCTCCAAGTCGCAGATATCGCCGTTCCAGAGCTCGATGTGCGCCAAGGAAATCACCCTCTCGGCTCGGTGAGCGTCCGCAGACCGACCGGACCCGCCGCGGCATGGTACACCCGAGGCAGACGGCGGGACATCGCGACGACCACCTCCCACGAGTTCGTGGTGCGCTCGGGCGCCAGGTCACGGATGTCGATCCGATCGCTCCCGGAGGCGCCCAGCAGCACGAATTCGTCGGTCGCATCGACCGGTCGCCCGGCGACGTCCGTGACGTCGGCCATCACCGCGTCCATCGTCACGTTGCCGACCAGCGGCACGCGCGTCCCCCGGACGATGGCGCCGGCGCGGTTCGACAGGCGCCTCGACAAGCCGTCGCCGTAGCCGACGGGGAGCGTCGCGATCCGACTCGGTCGGGTGGTCCGGAAGGTGGGTCCGTAGCTGATCCCGGCGCCGGTCGGGAGCTCCACGACGCGGATGGGCCGGGCGTACAGCGCCATCGCCGGCCGCAGGCCGCCTGCGGCCGCGGGCAGGCTGGCCGGGTCGAGCTCGTCGGGCACCAGGCCATAGGTGATCAGGCCCGGCCGGACGCCCTCGTCCGGCAGCATCCGGCCGCCGAGGAGCCCCTCGCTCGCGGCGACGTGACGTGCGGGCAGCACGATCCCGGCCGCCGACAGCGCCGCCCGCGCGTCGGCGAACCGCGCGACCTGCGCGGCGGTGATCGCGTCATCGGGTGCGGCCTGGAAATGGGTCCACAGCCCGGCGAGGACCGTCCCGGGCGCTCTCGCGACGAGACGCGCGGCGGGGACCAGGTCCTCGATGAGGAAGCCGCCGCGCCCGAACCCGGTCTCGACCTCGAGCTCGATCGCGAGCGGCTGGGTCGCGTCAAGATCGGCGGCTGCGCGGACCATCTCGGCCAGTGCCGCCGGTGAGCCGCCGGAGACCGTGATCCCGAGCCGGGCCGCGACGCCGACCCAGGCGACAGGCACCGGATAGAGGACCAGGATCGGGGCACGGATGCCCCCCTCGCGCAGCTCGACCGCCTCGTCCATCGCCGCCACGCAGAACCCGTCGGCGCCGGCCGCCTCGAGCGCCGCGGCCACGGGGACCGCTCCGTGGCCATAGGCGTCGGCCTTGACCACCGGCCGCACGGGCTGGCCCGGACCGGCCAGCGCGCGCACGACGCCGAGATTGGCCCGGAGCGCGTCGAGGTCGATCTCGAGCCATGCGGTCCGCGGCAGGGGCGGCAGTCCCGCGGCGGCCAGTCGTGATTCGATCGGCGGCCGGGCCGTCGGCTCGGTCATCGGCGGACGGCCAGGCTCACGTCCGGTCGGCGGGCTGGTCGGCGGCGGGACGCGCGGCCGGAGCATCGCCCGGGCTCGAGACCAGGCGCTGCGCGGCGAAGCCGAGCCGCTTGGACGCGCTCCGGCGCTCGGCCACCGCGGCCAGCCGCTTGCGGGCCACCGCCAGGCCCTCGGGCAGGTCGGAGGCGAGCATGCCCGCGTCCCCGAACCGCTCTCGTCCCATGTCGCCGGCGAGCCCGTGGAGGTAGACCCCGAGACGGGCCGCCGCGAACGGGTCGAGGCCCTGTGCGAGCAACGAGCCGATCGTCCCAGACAGGACGTCGCCGGTCCCGCCCGTGGCGAGCGCCGGGTTCTCGAACGGGGCGATGGCCGCGGTGCCGTCGGGCGCGGCGATGATCGTCCGGGCGCCCTTGAGGACGACCACCGAGCCCCAGGTCGCGGCAGCGTCGAGCGCGGCCGCCAGGCGCGCGGTGTCGTCTGCGGCGAGATCCCCGTCGTCGGTCTCCTGGTCCGTGCTGCCGGCCCGCAGCCGCGCGAACTCGCCGGCGTGCGGCGTCAGCACCGCGGCCCGGCGGTCACCGTCCCACCAATCGTCCATGGTCGCCATCGAGCGCAGCGCCTCGGCGTCGAGGACGAGCGGCGCGCCGTCCGTCTCGGCGGGCCTGAGCAGCATCCGCACCAGCTCGGCGGTCGCCAGGCCCGGCCGGAGCCCCGGCCCGACGACGATCGCGTCGTGCTCGTGGTCGAGGATGCGGGCCAACGCCGGCTCCGGGTCGATCTCCTCGACGTCGTCCTCGGGGAGGGCCATCGTGGTCGCCTCGACGACCTTCGCGGCGAACAGCGGCTGGAGCGATTCGGGGACCGCCAGGGTGACGAGCCCGACCCCGCTCCGACCGGCCGCCCGACAGACGAGCAGGGCGGCCCCGGCGTAGTCGAGCGAGCCGGCGATGACGAGCAGCTTGCCGAACGAGCCCTTGTGACCGCGGGGCGACCGCTCCGGGATGAGACCGGCTGCGATGTCGTCGTCGAGCTTGACCGCGCCGGGCGGGAACGGGTCGCTTCGGCCCACGCCGTCGCCGCTCGAGGCGTCCGTGTCGCGGCGCCCGAACCCGACCGGGCCGCGCTCAGGCACGGGTCGGACCTGCCGGCCGTGGTTCGGGAGCGTCGGGCGCGTCGGAGGCGAGCGAGGCCACCCCACCGGCCTCGGCCACGTCGCGCAGCCGTTCGATCCGGGCGAGGATCCGGCGCTCGCGCTCGTCGAGGCGATCCTCGATGTCGGGCGGGAAGAGGTAACGCCCACCGGTCGTACGGACGCCGAACGCGATCGCGACCGCGTAATCCGACTCGTGGGTGATCGACACGGCGATCCGATCCATCCCGAGCTGGCTGGCCCGGGCCGCGGCACGGCCGTGGAGCCGGACGGCGGGCTGGCCGGTCGGCAGCCGCTCGATCTCGATGTCACGCCAGCCGATCCCCCGGACACCGAGGCCGAGGACCTTGCTGACGGCCTCCTTCGCCGCCCACCGGCCGGCCATCGTCTCCGGCCGGTCGCGGACGTAACGATGCTCCGCGTCCGTCAGGACGCGCCGCGAGAAGCGATCGCCGAACCGCTCGATCGACGCGCGGATGCGATCGACCCTGATGATGTCGATCCCGAGTTCGGTCGTCCCCGGTGGGACCGAGCCGTCCGCCATCGCAGCGCTATTCGACCGTGACCGACTTGGCAAGGTTGCGGGGCTGGTCGACGTCCGTCCCCCGGGCGACCGCGATGTGGTACGCGAACAGCTGGAGCGGGATGATGGCGAGGATCGGGCTGAGCGCCTCGTGCGTGTCGGGGACCCAGCAGATGTCGTCGGCGTAGTCGGCGATCGCCTCGTCGCCCTCGGTCGCCACCGCGATGACCCGGGCGTCGCGGGCGCGGCCTTCCATGACGTTGCTGATCAGCTTGTCGTACACCGCGGAGCGGGTCGCGACCGCGACGAGCGGGCATTCCGCGTCGAGCAGCGAGATCGGTCCGTGCTTGAGCTCGCCGGCCGCATAGCCCTCGGCGTGGACGTAGCTGACCTCCTTGAGCTTGAGCGCTCCCTCGAGCGCGACCGGGTAGGTCGCGCCACGTCCGACGAACATGAACCCGCGCGAGTTGACGTAGCGGCGGGCGAGATCCGGGGTCGTCGTTGCGGCGCTCTCAAGCGCGCGGGCCGCGGCGGATGGCAGGGCGCGCAACGCGCTCCCGAGAGCGCGCTCCTCGTCTTCCGGGAGCGCGCCGCGGATCTTGGCGATGGCCGCGGCCAGCATGATCAGCGTGGCCACCTGGGTCACGAACGTCTTCGACGCCGCGACCGCGACCTCGGGTCCGGCCTGCAGGAACAGGACTGCGTTCGCCTCCCGGGTGATGGCCGAGCCGACCGTGTTCGTGACCGCGATCACCGGACAGCCGCGCTCGCGGGCGAGACGGGTCGGCGCGATCGTGTCGGCGGTCTCGCCCGACTGGGTCACCGCGATGACCAGTGTCCGCTCGTCGAGCGGCGGCGGACCGTAGCGGAACTCCGAGCCGACGTTCGCGCGGACCGGGATGCCCGTCCAGGCCTGGAGCGCGGCTGCGCCGACCAGCGACGCGTAGTGGGCGCTGCCGCAGGCGATCAGCTCGACCCGGTCGGCGCTCCGGATGGCGTCCGCGAGCCCGGCCAGCTCGTCGATCGCGATCCGGTCGCCGCGATCGACCCGGCCCGCGATGCACTGGCTCAGCGACTCGGGCTGCTCGTGGATCTCCTTGAGCATGAAGTGCTCGTAGCCGCCCTTCTCGGCGGCCTCGGGCGACCAGTCGATGGTGGTCACCTCGCGCTCGAGCGGCGCCCCGGCCAGGTCCGTGATCGTGACGCCCCACGGTCGCAGGTCGGCCACGTCGCCGTCCTCGAGGAAGATGATCCGGTCGGTGTGCGCCAGGATCGCCGCGACGTCAGAGGCAAGGAAGCTCTCGCCGTCACCGAGCCCGACCACCAGCGGCACGTCGCGGCGGGCACCGACCAGCCGGTCACCCTCGCCGATGTGCATGACGACGATGGCGAACGCCCCCTCGAGCCGGCCGAGCGCCTCGCGCACGGCATCGGCCAGGTCGCCGCGATAGGCCTCCTCGACGAGATGGGCGATGGCCTCGGTGTCGGTCTCGGAGGTCAGCACATGGCCGCGCGCCTCGAGCCCTTCGCGCAGCTCCCGGAAGTTCTCGATGATCCCGTTGTGGATGACCGTGATCTCGCCGGTGCAGTCGCGGTGGGGATGCGCGTTGAGGTCGTTCGGCCGGCCATGCGTCGCCCAGCGCGTGTGGGCGAGCCCGATGGCGGCGTGCGGCGTCCGGTCGGCGATGGCGATCTGGAGGTTGACCAGCTTGCCCGCGCGCTTCTCGACGAACAGGGCGCCGGCATCGTCGACGAGGGCGATCCCCGCCGAGTCGTAGCCGCGGTACTCGAGCCGCTTGAGCCCCTCGATCAGGATGGGGCCCGCCTCACGCGGACCCGTGTAGCCGACGATGCCGCACATCAGGTTGGTCTCCGTTCAGGCCGCAGAACGACTGGGAGTGGGCACCGGCCTCTCCGAGGGCGGAGGCGACGCTCCTGCGAGCCATCCCCCGAGGATCCCTCGAGGCTAGTCTAGCCGCTCTCCGGCGAGGGTCGCGAGCGCGTCGGCCAGCTCGGTCACGAGCGCTTCGTCCGTCCCTTCGACCATGACCCGCAGCGCGGGCTCCGTGCCCGACGGCCGGACGAGGACCCGTCCACCCGGTCCGAGCCGTTCGATGGCCGCCGCGATCGAGCGCTGGAGGACCGGGTCGCCTTCCCACTGGTCCTTGTGACGAGCCTTCACGGCGCGCTGTTGCTGCGGCATCATGGGGATCGCCGCGGCGAGCTCGGCGAGGCCTGCGGATCGGCGCGTCATCACCCGCAGGACTTCGAGCGCGGTCACGATCCCGTCGCCCGAGGTCGTGTGCTCGAGGATGATGACGTGGCCGCTCTTCTCTCCGCCGAGGACCGCGCCGGAGACCTGCATCCCCTCGAGGATGTACTTGTCGCCGACCGGGGTCCGGACGACCTGGCCGCCGGCGGCCTCGACGGCGGCCTGGAGCCCGCCGTTCGACAGGACCGACACGACCAGGCCGCCGCCCGGCAGTCCGTCGCGGCCGAGACGGTCGAGGGCGAGGATGCCGAGCACGTGGTCGCCGTCGACGACCCGGCCGTCGGCGTCCACGGCGATGAGCCGATCGGCGTCGCCATCGAGCGCGAACCCGGCATCGGCGCCGGCCGCCACGACCGCCGCCGCGAGCGATCCGGGTGCCGTCGCACCGGCCTCGACGTTGATGTTGACCCCGTCGGGCGCCGCGTGGATGACCTCGATCGTCGCGCCGGTCGCCTCGAGGATGGCCGGCCCGACCGCAGAGCCCGAGCCGTTCGCGGCGTCGAGCACGAGACGGAGTCCGCGGGCGTCGATCGACGAGGCCAGCGCCAGCCGGTGCGTCCGGTAGTCGTCGAGGCGGTTCCGGGCATCGATCACCGTGCCGAGCTCGGCGTTCGTCGCGCCGGGCAGCTCCTCGGTCCGCCAGATCAGCTGCTCGAGCTCGTCCTCGATCGAGTCGTCGAGCTTGAGACCGTGTGAATCGAGCACCTTCAGGCCGTTGTCGGGGGCGGGATTGTGCGACGCGGACACCATGATCCCGGCCCCATATGGGCCGCTGCCCGTGATGTAGGCGAGTGCCGGGGTCGGCACGACGCCGACGACGTGGACGTCGACGCCGAGGCTGGTGGCCCCGGCGGCGATGGCGGCCACCAGCATGTCGCCCGACCGACGCGTATCCTGCCCGACCACGATCGCCCCGCCCCGCCCGACCAGCCGATGCGCGACGGCCCGGCCGAGAGCGTATGCGGTCGGTGGCTTGAGGTCGACGTTGACGACACCGCGGATCCCGTCGGTGCCGAACAGGCGCGCCATGGCGATCAGCCCCCCGACGCGGCCGGCGACGCGCCCGGGGACGTACCCGGCGAGGCGGACGGCGAGGCGGACGGCGGCTCGGTGATGGTGACCGTGACCGTCGCCGGGCTGGCGGCGACCAGCGTCGTACCGGCCGGCAGGTTGGCGGTCACCGGCACGTCATGGACGCCCGGCTTGAGGCCGGCCACGTCGAGGTTCATCACCAGCTCCGCCCCCGACAGCCGGTCGAGGTCCGCGGTCGATCCGCCGATCGTCACCAGGACACGGTCGGTCGACAGCACGTACTGCAGTGTCGCGTTCGCGCCGATCAGCTGCAGCCCGGCGCTGAACGTCCGCGTGCCGGTCACGGGCCGGATGGTGATCGTCACGCTGATCGTCTCGTTGCCGACCTGGACCACGCCGCTTGGCAGGGCGAGTTGCGTGGTCACAGTCTCGTCATCGGACACGCCGGTCATCGGGATCGGTGCCGTGTCCACACTCGTCAGCTGGGAGAGCGTGTCGGCATCACCGGCCACGAGGACGACCGGCGGGTCGACCGTCACCGATTCGATCTCGAAGCCGGCGGCCGGGGTCCCGGTGATGATCGGATTGACCGGCAGCGTCCGCGTCTGACTATCGGAGGAGACCGGGATCTTGACGCGCGCGGTCGGTGGCGTGACCTCGAGCGGTCGCAGCGCGTTGCCCTGCTCATCGATCGGGACCAGTCGGACATCCTCGTCGACGTCGATGCCGGTCGGCTGGATGATCACGTCGGCGCGGACCGACACGACGCCGGAGACGAGCGATTGCGCACCGGAGATGGTGACCGTCGGGGGATCGACCGAGGTCGTGCCGAGGGTGAGGCCGTCCGGGACCGGTCCATGGACGACCGAGACCGGGACACCGCTCTTCGACACGAGGAGGTCGAGCTCGATCGGGGCGAAGCTCGGCTCGTAGCCGAGGATGGTGATCCGCGGATCGGGCGAGGTGACATCGATCGGCACGCTGACGATCCCGGTCTTGCCTTCCGTGCCGGCGAGGTTCACGGTCGCGATGAACGAGCTGTTCGCGACCGGGACGCCGTTGGGTGCGAAGTAGCGGATCTGGGTCACCGGCGGGGGCCCGGTGAGGACGACCGTCTTGGGGGGCTGGTTGATGACGTCGACCGAGATGACCCCGAGATAGGTCTGGGTGTTCTGCGACAGCGCCAGGCCGCCGTACATCAACGTGGCGAGCCCGACCGCGGCGAGCTTGAGCGGCCAGTTGTTGAAGATCCGGCGAAGGACTCCCCTCACCGCGGGGCTCGGGCGGCCGCCGGGGCGACGGTCTCGGCCTCACTGGTGGCGGCGGCCGGCGGCTTGGCCGGCGAGCCTCCGGACGGCCGCTCGGAAGCAGGCTGCGCGGACGCGCTCGCAGACTGGACCGGGGTCGCGGTCGTGGCCGGGGACGGTCCGGGTGCTCCCCCATCTGTCGCTCCGCCAGGTGTCGCTCCACTTGCCGCGGCCGTCGCGGTGGCGGCGCCTGCGGCCGCGGCGCCGACACCGGCCGTCGCGGTCGCCTGTGGCCTCGCCGCCCCCGTCGGGCGCCCGACGAACCGGCCGAGCTCGCGCAATCGCGGCGAGCGCCCCTCGAACCCTTGGGCGGAGCCGGCCGGCCGCCAGCCGAGTGAGCCGAGGCGCCCGCCGGCGGGGTCGAGGAGGCCCTGGATGGCGCGCGCCAGACCGGCCTCGGTCAGGTTGCGGACGATCCGCGCGCGCTCGACGAGGCTGATCTGGCCGTTCTCCTCGGACACGACGACGACGACCGCGTCGGTCTGCTCGGTGATGCCGAGGGCCGCCCGGTGCCGCGTCCCGAACCGTTCGATGTGGATCGACGTCTCGGCCAGCGGCAGGAGCGCCCCGGCGGCGACGATCCGGTCGTCGCGGATGATGACCGCCCCGTCGTGGAGCGGCGACTTCGGGGTGAAGATCGTGCCGAGGAGGTCGGCCGAGACGTCACCGTGGATCATCACGCCCGTCTCGGCGAACTCCTCGAGGCCGGTCTCGCGCTGGAGGACGATCAGGGCGCCCTGGCCCTCCGAGGAGAGCGCGGCCGCCGCCCGGGCCACCTCGGTCGACACGTGCGCCGCGGCGCGCGTCTCGGCCGGCGACAGGATCCAGCCGAACGAGCCGACCCGGCCGATGCGCTCGAGCGCGCGGCGGAGCTCGGGCTGGAAGATGACGACGAGGGCGAACAGGCCGACGACCGCACCGGCCTGGAGGATCCCGGCCAGGAGCCTCAGGTCGAAGGCGACCGCCAGTGCGTAGACGAGCACGAGCACGCTGACGCCGATGACCAGGCGGACCGCGCGCGTCCCCCGGATGAGCTTGAACAGCCAGTAGATCAGAAGCGCGGTGATCCCGATGTCGACGACCGTGTTCAGCTTGACCTGATCGAGGATCGACGCGATAAGGTCCATGGCCTCCGAGTGTAGCATCGCCTCCGGCCCGGACCGGCCGGCGGGACCTCAGGTTTCGGTCAGGCGCAGACCGCCGCCAGGCGTGGATCGTCGGGGAACCGGGCGGCCGCCAGGTAGCACAGGCGAGCCCTCGTGGCGGCATCGCCGGTCAACTGGGCGAGCCGCCCGAGGAGCACCAGCTTGTCGGCCGCGGGCCCACGCCACCCCCGATCGAGGTAGAGCTCGGCGAGCAACAGGTGGATGTCCGGATCGGAGGGCAGGATCGCCAGCGCCTGGTAGCAGGCGTCCATCGCCGCATGGAACTGACCGACCGCGCGATGTCCCGATGCCGCGACCAGCGCGCGACGACGAGCCTCATCGAGGTCGCCGGCCTCGAGCGCCTCCTCGACCGCGAGGGTCAGCAGGGCCGGGTCCGGTGAGGCGGACTGTGTCTCGGGCGCAGCGGCACCGTCGGGCCCGGCGTCGGCGACGGCCGTCGTCGCGGGACGAGGCTCGAGGCCCGGCACGGACTCGAGGACCCCGAGGGCGCGCGCGAGCGCCTCGGCCGCCGCGCTATCCTCCGGGGTCTCGCGGAGACGGCCGACGAGGTCCTCGACCTGTCGGCGACGGCCGCGCAATTCGGCCAGCTCGAGCGAGCGGCGGGCCACGTCGCAGGCATCGGCCAGGCGCCCGTCACGCTCGAGGAGAGCCGCCAGTCGGTCGAGCATGTCGGCGGCCTCGGCCCGGCGTCCCATGGCGGCCAGGACGTCCGCGCGGCCGCGCATCGCTCCTTCGTCGGCTGGCGCCCGCTCGAGCGCGGCACCGTAGGCGATCAGCGCCTGGTCGAGCTTCCCGAGGCGGGTCAGGACGCCACCGAGCCCGACATACGGCAGGGCCCGGTCGGGGGCGATCCGGGCGGCCTCCTGGTAGGCGGCCACGGCCGCGTCGAGCCGCCCGCGGAGCGCGGCGACGTGGCCGCGCCGGAGGGCCTCCTTGTATTGCTCGTACAGGACCTCGCTCATGCCACTCCCGCATCACCGAGCATCTCGGCCAGAAGCGCCTTCTGGACGTGCAGCCGGTTCTCGGACTGCTCCCAGATGAGACTACGCGGTCCGTCCATGACCGCGGAGGTGATCTCCTCACCCCGGTGGGCGGGCAGGCAATGCATCGCGACCGCATCGGGACCGGCGGCGTCGAGCAGGGCGTCGTCGACCCGGAAGCCGGCGAACGCGTCGCGGCGCGCCTCGGTCTCGGCTTCCTGCCCCATCGACGTCCAGGCGTCGGTGTAGACCACGGCCGCACCGCGGACCGCCTCGAGCGGATCGCGGCCGAACGTCAGCCGCCCGCCCGAGGCGGCCGCCAGCGTCCGGGCCACCTCGACGATCCGCTCGTTCGGCCCGTAGCCCGCCGGGTGGGCCAGGCGAACCTCCATCCCGAGTGCCGCGCCGAGCAAGGCAAGCGAGTGATAGACGTTGTTGCCGTCTCCGACGAAGGCCACCACGAGACCGTCCAGCCGACCGAACCGCTCGCGCATCGTGAACACGTCGGCCAGCGCCTGGCAGGGGTGTTCGCGGAGCGTCAGCCCATTGATGACGGGGATCGCCGCGTTGGTCGCGAGCTCGACCGCGACCTCGTGCGGCCCGGTCCGCACGACGATGCCGTCGACGAACCGCTCGAGGTTGCGCGCGACGTCGCGGACACCTTCGCGCGCGCCGAGCACGACATCGTGGGTCAGATAGATCGCATGACCACCGAGCTGCGCCATCCCCGCCTCGAACGTCACCCGCGTACGCAGGCTCGGCTTCTGGAAGAGCATTGCCAGTGTCCGCCCGACCAGCGGCGGCGCCGCATGCCGCCGCGTCGCGACGAACTCCCGCTTGAGCTCGACCGCGCGCTCGAACACCACCCCCACCTCATCGGCCGACAGATCGGCAGCCGACAACAGGTCCCGCCCGACGAGCGACGCGGTCATCCGGCTACCTGCGACATGGTCACGCGAAGCGCCGGCCAGGGGCGTTCAGGCGAAGGCGCCGGGCGAGCGAGGGAGCGAGCGCACCCCAAGGTGCGTGAGCGACCGAGCGACCCCGGCAACGCACGCATGGACGTCCGCTGGTCGGTGCGACTAACGCTTGGTGTACTGAGGCGCCTTGCGGGCTCTCTTGAGCCCGTACTTCTTCCTCTCCTTCATTCGAGGATCGCGAGTCAGAAGGCCGGCTTGACGGAGTGGGAGTCGATTGGTTTCGGGATCCAGCTCCAGCAGAGCCCTCGCGATCCCGTGACGGATCGCACCGGCTTGGCCGGTGACCCCTCCCCCTTCGACCTTGATCATCACGTTGAAGCGGCCCTCCGTGCCGGTCACCCGGAACGGCATCCGCACCTCGGATTCGTTGACGGCGTTCCCGAAGTGCTCTTCGAGGGAACGGCCGTTGACCACGATCTCGCCCTCGCCCGGCAGCAGCCGGACGCGGGCGATGGCCGTCTTGCGACGGCCGGTGCCGGAATAGAAGGCGGGAACGGTCATCGTCATGGGCTCCTGGTCAGGCGAGCGGCTCAGGCCGCTGGGCCTGATGCGGATGGTCGGCGCCGGGATAGACCTTCAGCTTGCGCAGCTGCTGGGTCCCGAGCCGGTTGTGCGGCAGCATCCCCTTGACGGCCCGCCGGATGACCTCTTCCGGCCGCCGCGCGAGCAGATGGCCGAGGGTCTCCTGCTTGAAGCCCTGAGGGTAGCCGCTGTGTCGGCTGTAAAGCTTGGTCTCGAGCTTGCCGCTCGTCACCGCGATGCGTCCGGCGTTGAGGACGATCACGTGGTCGCCCGAGTCGAGGTTCGGCTGATAGGTCGGCTTGTGCTTGCCCTCGAGGACGTGCGCGATACGCGAGGCGAGCCGGCCGAGCGTCTCGTCCGTCGCGTCGACGACGTACCAGCGCCGCTCGATGTCGCCCTCTCGGACCGAAATGGTCTTCGCGTTCATCGTTCCTCGTGTTCTCCGTTCGGTTCATGCGACGTTCGCCCGAGGGCGACGCGCCTGAGGCACAGACCCTTGGCCGGGACTGTCGCCCCGTCGAGGGCCGGTCCGGGACCGGCGAGTGCCGCCCGGACCGCTGTCTCATCCATCTTGCCGAGGCCCACCTCGATCAGGCAGGCCACCATCCGTCGGACCATCCCGCGCAGGAAGGCGTCGGCCCGGACGTCGATCGTCACGGTCCGGCCTGCCCGCCTGACCCGGACCGCCATGACGGTCCGGACCGACGTTCGGCCCGCCGCCCCGAAGGCCCGGAAGTCGTGCCGGCCGATGAAGGCCGACCCGGCCCGCTCCATCGCGGCGGTGTCGAGTGGGTCCCGCACCCCGAGCGCCATGCGCTCGTTGAGCGGGCTGCGCGGCCCGTTCCAGACGGTGTAGCGGTACTCCCGGTACCGCGCCGCATAGCGAGGATCGAAGCCCGTCGGTGCCCCGCGCACATCGCGCACCGTCACGTCCCGCGGGAGGAGCGCATCGAGCGCCCGACCCAGGTCCGTCACGGCGAGCCGCCCCGCGTAGGTGAATGCGATCACCTGCCCGCTGGCATGCACGCCGGCATCCGTCCGGCCCGCCCCGTCGATGTCCTGCCTCTCCCCGTCACCGAGGCGGGCCAGCGCATCTTCGAGGATCCCCTGGACCGTCCGTTTCCCAGGATTGACCTGGAACCCGGCGAAGTCCGTTCCGTCATATTCGACCCTGGCGCGGAAGCGCCGGGGGACGCCCTCTCGAGCGCCTGCGTCAGACAAGCTCGATTTGGACGATCTCTGCGGCATCGCCGCGTCGTTGCCCGAGGCGCACGATCCGGGTGAAGCCCGAGGTGCGATCCGCGTACTTGGGGGCGATCTCGTCGAACAGCTTGGCGACGACGAGCGGCTCGTTCGGGAACTGGGCCACGACCGCGCGCCGGGCCGACAGGTCGCCCCGCTTGGCGAGGGTGATCATCTTCTCGACGCGGCCGCTGATCTCCTTGGCCTTCGCCTCGGTCGTCTTGACCCGCTCGTATCGGATGACCGACACGGTCAGGTTCTTGAACAGGCTGAGGCGCGGACCCTGCTTCCGGCTGAGCTTGCGGCCACCGACCCGATGCGACGACATCGGTCAGCCCTCGCCCTCGTCGTCGAAGGTCTCTTCGGCGTCGCCCTCATCGGACCCATCACTCTCGGTCTCCGGGACGATGAAGCCGCGCATGCGCAGCCGCTCCTTCATCTCGTCGAGCGACTTCTTGCCGAAGTTGCGCATCCGGAGCAGGTCGTCGTCCTTGAGCTGGAGCAGCTGGCCGACCTTGACGATGTTGTTGCGCTTGAGCGAGTTGTAGGCCCGCATCGGGAGGTCGAGCTCCTCGATCGGCATGTCGAGCATGTTCGCGGGGAGCGCGGCGGCACCGGTCGCGGCCGCGACCGGGACGGCGGCCATACCGACCGTGACGAACGGGCGGAACTGGTTGACCAGGATCTCGGCGGAGCGGCTGAGCGCCTCCTCCGGCCCGATCGTCCCGTCCGTCTCGATCTCGATCGTGAGCTTGTCGAAGTTGGTCATCTGACCGACCCGCATGCTCTCGACCCAGTAGTTGATCTTGCGGACCGGGGTGAAGATGGCATCGACCGCGATGACCCCGATGGGGAGCGCCTCGGCGCGCTCGGCGCCCAGGTAGCCGACGCCGCGCTCGACGGTCAGGTCCATCTCGATGGTCACGTCGTCGGTGTCGAGCGTCATCAGCACGAGCTCGGGGTTGACGATCTCGACGTCGGCCGACTCGGCGATGTCGGCGGCGGTGACCGCGCCGGCGCCGCTCTTGATCAGCCGGAGCTGGACCGGGTGCCCGGCATAGCTCTTGAGCCGCAGCTTCTTGACGTTCAGGACGATCTGGGTGACGTCTTCCTTGACGCCCGGGATGGTCGAGAACTCCTGGTAGATGTCGCGGATCTGGATGCTCGTGACGGCCGCCCCTTCGAGCGACGACAGGAGGACGCGCCGGAGGGCGTTACCGAGCGTGACGCCGTAGCCGGCCTGAAGGGGACCAGCCTCGTACTTGGCGTAGGTGCCGGCTTCCTCGACAGGCTCGATCTGCGGGCTCTCGAGTTCGATCATGGGTGCGGGTTACCTCGAGTAGTACTCGACCACGAGCTGCTCGTTGAGATCGAGCGGCATCTGGTCGCGGGATGGCGGCGCAACGACGGCACCGGTCAGGCTCGCGGCGTCGATCGTCAGCCACTCCGGCGCCTGGTGCGAGCGGAGCGTCTCCTTGGCGATCTTGAACGGCTCTCGGGCGCGGTGCGACTCGCGTACCTCGATCCGGTCGCCGGGCTTGAGCTGGTAGGACGAGATGTTCGTCGGTCGCCCGTTGACCGCGAAATGACCGTGGGCGACGAAGTGGCGGGCCTGCGCCCTGGACGAGGCGATGCCCAGCCGGTAGACGACGTTGTCGAGGCGCAGCTCGAGCGAGCGGAGCAGGTTCTCGCCGGTCACGCCGGGCCGGTTCTCGGCGTCGACGAAGTAGTTGCGGAACTGGCGCTCGAGGACGCCGTAGGTGCGGCGGACCTTCTGCTTCTCGCGCAGCTGGAGGCCGTACTCGCCGACCTTGCGGCGGCGGACGCCATGCTGTCCGGGCGGCGTCGGACGACGCTCGAACGAGCACTTCTTGGAATAGCAGCGACTGCCCTTCAAGAAGAGCTTGGCGCCCTCTCGACGGCAGAGGCGGCAGACGGAACCGGTGTAGCGGGCCATGGGTCCTCGGGCTCTAGACTCGGCGCCGCTTGGGCGGGCGGCAGCCGTTGTGCGGGATTGGGGTGACGTCGGTGATGGCGGAGACCTCGAGGCCGGCCGCCTGGAGCGAACGGATCGCCTGCTCGCGGCCGGCGCCCGGACCCTTCACGTAGACCTCGACCTGGCGCATGCCGTGCTCCATCGCACGCTTGGCCGCGCCGTCAGCCGACAGGGCCGCCGCATACGGGGTGCTCTTGCGGGAGCCCTTGAACCCGGCCACGCCGGCCGAGCCCCAGCTGATGACGGCACCGTTGAGGTCGGTGATCGTGATGATCGTGTTGTTGAACGTCGCCTGGATGTGAACGTGTCCCTGCGGGACGTTCTTCTTCTCGCGCCGACGTACCTTGACCGCTCGCTTGCGTTCCGCCATGCCTGGTCAGTCCCTCGTCACTTCTTGCGCCTGACGCCGACCGTCTTCTTCGGTCCGCGACGCTGGCGAGCGTTGGTCTTGGTCCGCTGGCCGCGCACCGGCAGGTTGCGTCGATGACGCAGGCCGCGATACGAGCCGATCTCGATGAGTCGCTTGATGTTGAGCGCCACCTCGCGCCGCAGGTCGCCCTCGACCTTGTAGCGCCGGTCGATCAGCTCGCGCAGCCGGTTGACCTGCTCTTCGGTCAGGTCCCGGACGCGGGTGTCGGGGTTGATGTTCGTCTGGGCCAGGATCTTCTGGCTGGTGGGCAGCCCGATCCCGAAGACGTACGTCAGGGCGACCTCGACGCGCTTCTCGCGGGGGATATCGACTCCGGCGATACGTGCCATCGGTTACCCCTGCCGCTGCTTGTGCTTCGGGTTGGTGCAGATGACCATCACGGTGCCATGGCGACGGATGACCTTGCAGTTGTCGCAACGCGCCTTGACGGAAGCTCTGACTTTCAACGGATCCTCGGTGTTCTCTGTGCTTGCGGTCGGTTACTTGAGTCGGTACGTGATCCGGCCCCGGGTCAGGTCGTATGGCGACAGCTCGACCCGGACACGGTCACCCGGCAGGATCCGGATGAAGTTCATCCGCAGCTTGCCGCTGATGTGGGCGAGCACCCGGTGACCATTCTCCAGCTCGACCGCGAACATGGTGTTGGGCAGCGGTTCGATGACCGTTCCCTCGACTTCGATCGCATCGCGCTTGGCCACAGGTTCTCGTGCTTCCCTTTCTCACGCGCAGTGTCGGCCCGACCGGGCCGACACACGAACGCGTAGCGTACCAAACTTGGCCCAACCCGGCAACCGTGTGGCCGTCATGACAGGGTCAGGATCTCCGGACCATGATCGGTCACGGCGATCGAGTGCTCGAAATGGGCCGCCAGCGAGCCGTCGGCGGTGACGACGGTCCAGTCATCGGGCTGGATGCGCGTGTCGTAGCCGCCCAGGGTGAACATCGGCTCGATGGCGATGCACAGGCCGGCCTCGAGCTTGCGGCCGGGCCGACCGGTCCGGTAGTTCGGGATCTGCGGATCCTCGTGCATCTCGGTGCCGATGCCGTGCCCGACGAACTGGCGGATGACCCCGAGCTTCGCCCGCGCGGCGACCGCCTCGACGGCGGCCGAGATGTCCTCGATGTGATTGCCCGGGACGGCCGCCGCGATGCCGGCCATCATCGCCTCGCGGGTCAGGTCGATGAGCTCGGCCACCGCGGCCGGCGGGTCGCCGATATAGAACGTCCGCGCACCGTCGCCATGCCAGCCGTCGACGATGGCCCCCGCGTCGACCGACACGATCTGGCCGGCCCGGATCGTCCGCTCACCGGGGATGCCGTGGACGATCTCGTCGTCGATCGAGATGCAGACGCTGGCCGGGAAGGGCCGGCGCGGGTTGATCCCCGGGTAGCCCTTGAACGACGGCGTCGCCCCCGACGCGCGGATATGCGCCTCCGCGATGGCATCGAGGTGTGCCGTCGAGACGCCCGGGCGCAGCTCGGCCTCGATCCGGTCGAGGACCTCGGCCACGACCCGGCCGGCACGGCGCATCCGCTCGATCTCGGCACGCGACTTGCGGGTGACCATCGTCAGAGTGTCCCTGCGCCGCTGAACGCGTCCATCAGCTCGTCGGTCACGTCATCGATCGGGCGCCTGCCGTCCACCGTCGTGAGCACGCCGTGCGAACGGTAGTGCTCGACCACATCGAGGAGCGGTGGCACCTGCTGGGCCATCCGGGCGCGGACCGTGGACTCCTCGTCGTCGGCGCGCTGGACGAGGCGCGAGCCGTCGAGATCGCACAGGCCGTCCGTCGCCGGCGGGTTCGAGACGAGATTGTAGACGTGGCCGTTCGCGGTGCAGATCCGGCGGTTCGCCATCCGCTTGACGAGGTCCTCGAGCGGGACGTCGATGTAGGCGGCCCGGTCGACCCGCCGGCCGGCCTCGGCCAGCGCCTCGTCGAGCGCCGCGGCCTGGACCGGGGTCCGCGGGAACCCGTCGAGAACCGCGCCGCGGACCGCGTCGGGCGCCGAGAGTCGATCGAGGAACACGCGGACCATCGTCTCGTCGGGGACGAGCTGACCGCGACTCATGTAGCGATCGGCTTCGCGCCCGAGCGGCGTGCCCGCGGCGACAGCCGCGCGGAGCAGCTCGCCCGAGGCGAGGACCGGGATGTCGATCCGAGACGCCAGGGCCGGCGCCTGGGTGCCCTTCCCCGCCCCCGGAGCACCCAACAGGACGATGACGGTCATCGCTCGACGGCGCCTTCGGCTCGGCGCGCCAGCTTCGCCGATCCTCGGCTCGCCGGCATCAGCGAATGAAACCTTCGTAATTCCGCATCATGAGCTGGGCTTCGATCTGCTTCATGGTTTCGACGACCACGGACACCACGATCAGCAGCGAGGTGCCGCCGAGGCCGAGCGTGGCCAGGTCCGGGATCGCCAGCGCCATGACCGCGGGCGAGACGGCGACGATGGCGAGGAACAGGGCGCCGGCGAACGTGATCCGGGTGACGACGCGCGACAGGTAGTCCTGCGTCGGGCGACCGGGCCGGATGCCGGGGATGAACCCGCCGTTCTTGCGCAGCTGCTCGGCCGTCTCGTCGGGCTTGAACGTGAACGCCGTGTAGAAGTAGGTGAAACCCATCGTCAGGAAGAAGTACATGAAGATGTAGAACGGCGACGTGCTGCTGAACAGGTTCACGATGATCGACGAGATCTGCTGCACGATCGGGATGTTCGAGGTCGAGAAGTAGGTCGCCAGCTGGTGCGGGAACAGCAGGATGCTGACAGCGAAGATGATCGGGATGACGCCGGCCTGGTTGACCCGCAGCGGCAGGAACGTCTGGCCGCCCGAATACATCCGCCGGCCACGGACGCGGCTGGCGTACTGGATCGGGATGCGCCGCTGGCCCTCCTGGATGTAGATGATCACGCCGACAGCGGCCACGGCAACGACGGCGAAGCCGATCGCCAGGGTGATGTTCGGGTTGAGCCGGAACGCGTTGAGCGCACCAGGCGCGCGGCTGACGATGCCGGCGAAGATGATGAAGCTGATGCCGTTGCCGATGCCCCGCTCGGTGATGAGCTCGCCGATCCACATCAGGACGACGGCCCCGGCGGTCAGCGTGGCGATCTGGGTCAGGGTGGTGAAGCTCGACAGGTCGAACGTGCCGGTCAGCACGTTCTGCGACGCCAGCAGGGCGAGCACGCCGTAGGCCTGCAGCATCGCCATCGGGACCGTCAGGTAGCGGGTGTACTGGTTGATCTTGTTGCGCCCGAACTCACCCTCGCGGCTGAGCGCCTGGAGTGACGGCACGACGCCCGACATCAGCTGCATGATGATCGAGGCGTTGATGTACGGGTTCATGCCGAGCGCCACGACCGAGAAGTGCGACAGGCCGCCGCCCGAGAACAGGTCGAGCAGGCCGACCAACGCGTTGCCCTGGACGAAGCTCTGGAGCTGCGCCTTGTCGACGCCCGGGATCGGCACCGAGGCCAGCAGCCGGAAGACGATCAGCAGGCCCAGGACGTACAGGATCCGCCGCCGGATGTCCGGCGCCCGGAAGGCGTTGAGAAGGGAGTCGAACACGGGTCAGGCGTCGTCGCCGGACGGCGTCTCGGCCTCGGCCTCGGTGGGCGCGTCGTCGCTGTCGGCCGGCTCGGCTGTGCCCGACGTGTCGGCGACCGGCGTCTCGTCGGCGTCGGCGTCGGCGTGGGCGGGAATGTCGTCCTTCGCGGCCGACGCCTTCGATGCCTTCGTCGCCCTGGCGGGGGTCGCCTTCGACGGCCTTCGCGCTCGGAGTCGCTTCCGGCGTCACCGCCTCGGTCGAGGCCTTCGCGCTCGATGCCTTGGCCTTGGCGGGCTTCGCCTCGCTCGCGGTCGTGGACTCGGGCGCCTCGGCGGGTGCCGCGGCCTCGGTCGCCTTGGCGTCGCGTGTGACGCCCAGCGCGGGGCTCGACGTCGACGGGACCTCGAGGACGTTGACGCTGCCGCCGGCCGCCTCGATCTTCGCCCGCGCCGAGGCGCTGAACGCGTCGGCGACCACGAACAGCGGCACGGACAGGTCGCCGGCGCCCAGGATCTTCATCGGCTTGTTCAGCGTCCGGACGAGCCCGACCGCGCGCAGGATGTCCTGGTTGACGGTGATGGGCGCTGCCTTGGCCGGCTTCTTGCCGCCCTCGAGCTCGAATGCGCCGCCCTCGGCGAGCGCCCCGATGGCGCCGACATTGACGACCTCGTACTCGATCTTGAAGCGGTTCTTGAAGCCGCGCAGCTTGGGGATGCGCATGTGGAGCGGCGTCTGGCCGCCCTCGAACCAGGCCGGGATGGAGCCGCCGGCGCGGGCCTTCTGGCCCTTCGTGCCGCGGCCGGCGGTCTTGCCCTTGCCGGCGGCGATGCCGCGGCCGACGCGGGTGCGCGGCTGACGCGAGCCGTCGGCCGGGCGAAGGTCGTGGAGCTTCATGCCTTCTCCCCGGTGTCGGGTGCCGCGCCGTCCGCGATCTCCTCGACGGTGACGAGGAAGCGGACCTGGCGGACCATGCCGCGGGTCGCGGGGTTGTCGGTGATGACGCTTGTACTGCCGATCCCGTGCAGGCCGAGGGCCCGCACCGTCGCGCGGTTCCGCGCGATGTGGCTGATCGTGCTCTTGACCTGGGTCACCTTGAGCTTAGCGGCCACCGGTCACCTCCGCCGCCACCGGCGCCGGCTGGCCCGCGATCCGGCTGACCAGCTTGACGCCGCGACGGGCGCCGAGCTCCTCGGCCGAGTGCAGGCTGCGGAGCCCTTCGATCGTCGCCCGGGTCACGTTGACCGGGTTGGTCGAGCCGTGGATCTTCGACAGGATGTCGCGCACACCGGCCGCCTCGAGGACCGCCCGGACCGAGCCGCCGGCGATGACGCCGGTGCCCTGGGACGCGGGCTTGAGCAGCACGCTGCTGGCGCCGTAGACGACCTGGACCTGGTGCGGGATGGTCGTGCCGACCATCGGGATCTTGATGAGGTTCTTCTTGGCGTCCTCGACGCCCTTGCGGATGGACTCCGGGACCTCGCCGGCCTTGCCGATCCCGACCCCGACGTGGCCCGCCCCGTCACCGACGACGACGACCGCGCTGAAGCTGAACCGCCGGCCGCCCTTGACGACCTTGGCGACTCGATTGATCTGGACGACGCGCTCCTCGAGCGCGAGCTTGTTGGGGTCGATTCGTGCCACGGGGGCTCCTTCCGATCAGAACTCGAGGCCGGCTTCGCGGGCGGCATCGGCGAGCGACTTGATCCGCCCGTGGTACCGGAACCCGGCTCGATCGAAGACCACGCGCTCGACGCCGGCGGCTTTGGCCCGCTCGGCGATCAGCTTCCCGACGGTGGCCGCCTCGGCCGACTTGGTCTCCTTGGAGCCCTTGAGCTCCTTCTCGACGGTCGATGCCGCGGCGAGCGTCTTTCCGGACGCATCGTCGATGACCTGCGCGTAGATGTGATTGAGGCTGCGGAACACCGCGAGGCGCGGCCGCGCTTCGGTCCCCGCCAGATGAAGGCGGATCCGATCGTGGCGCTTGCGTCGGGCGGCGCCGCGGGTGGCGACAGACGTCATCGTGTTCGTTCCTTGTCAGGACTGTTCATCTCTTGGTTACTTCTTCCCGCCGATCTTGCCGGCCTTGCCGGCCTTGCGACGGATGTACTCGCCGGCGTAGCGCACGCCCTTGCCCTTGTAGGGCTCCGGCTTGCGGGTTGCACGGACCTTGGCCGCGATCTGGCCGACCAGCTCCTTGTCGATGCCGACGACCGCGAGGCGGGTCGGGTTCTCGACCTCGAAGCTGATGCCGTCGGGCGGGTCGATCTCGATGGGGTGGCTGTAGCCCAGGTTGAGCGTCAGCTTCTTGCCATTGAGCGTCGCCCGATAGCCGACGCCGGTGATCTCGAGGCCCTTCCGATAGCCATCGGTCACGCCGACGACCATGTTGTTGACCAGCGTCCGGGTCAGCCCGTGGAGCTGCTTGTGGGTCTTCTGCTCGGTCGGGCGGGTGACGACGAGCGTCCCGTCCTCGCGGCTGACCGTGATGTCCGGGTGGAGCGACCGGCTCAGCGTGCCCTTCGGCCCGGTGACGGTCACGTTGCGGCCGTCGATCGTCACGTCGACGCCCGACGGGACGGTGATGGGGAGGCGTCCGATGCGCGACATGTCGTCCGGCCTACCAGACGAACGCGAGGACTTCGCCGCCCAGCTGCGCCTGGCGCGCCTGCTGACCGGTCATGATCCCCTGGCTCGTGCTGACGATGACGATGCCGAGGCCGCCGAGCACGCGCGGGATGTCCGTCTTGCGCGCGTAGACGCGCAGGCCGGGCTTGCTGATCCGCTTGAGGCCGGAGACGACCGGGACCTTCCCGTCGACGTACTTGAGGGTGATGCGCAGATTGGCCGTCGGGCCGTCCTGCTCCTCGCTGACATCGGCGATGAAGCCCTCGTCCTTGAGGATGCGGGCGATCTCGCGCTTGGTCCGCGACGCGGGGACGACCACCTCGGTGTGTCGTGCCCGGGACGCGTTCCGGACACGCGTGAGCATGTCCGCGATCGGATCGGAGATGTTCATCGGTTCCCTACCAGCTCGACTTGGTGACGCCGGGCAGCTCGCCCAGGAGCGCACGCTCCCGGAAGCAGATGCGGCACAGCGCGAACCGCCGGATGAAGGCGCGCGGCCGGCCGCACACGGTGCAGCGGTGATAGCCGCGCACCTTGTACTTCGGTGTCCGGGCTGCCTTTGCGATCATCGATTTCTTTGCCATCTGACTCCTCCCCGCGCCTACGAGGCGAAGGGCATGCCGAGGAGTTCAAGAAGCTTCTTGGACTCCTCGTCGGTCTTCGCCGTCGTCACGATGCTGATCTCCAGCCCGCGGAGACGGTCCACCTTGTCGTAGTCGATCTCCGGGAAGGCGAGCTGCTCCCGGAGGCCCAGTGAATAGTTGCCGCGCCCGTCGAACGACTTGCCCGGGATGCCCCGGAAGTCGCGGATGCGCGGCAGCGCGAGCATCGTCAGGCGGTCCATGAAGTCCCACATCCGCTCGCCGCGGAGGGTGACCTTGGCCCCGATCGAGTTGCCCGTCCGCACGCGGAACTGGGCGATCGAACGCTTGGCCTTGGTCACGATCGGCTTCTGGCCGGTGATGAGGGTGACGTCGCCGAGGGCGGCGTCGAGCGCCTTTGCATTCGACAATGCCTCGCCGAGCCCGATGTTGACCACGATCTTCGACAGACGCGGCACTTCCATCGGATTGGCGTATTCGAACTGCTTCTGGAGCGCGGGAACGACCTCGGTCGTATAGCGCTCCTGGAGTCGGCTGGTCATGCCTTCCCCTCCATCTGCTCGCCGCAGTGACGGCAGACGCGGACGCGCCGGCCGGTGTCGAGGGTCGCGTGGGCGATCCGCGTCGGCTTGCCGCAGCTCGAGCAGACGAGCATGACCCGGCTGATCGGGAGCGGCTGGGCGATATCGAGGATGCCGCCCTGCTGGATCTTCGGCACGCGATCGCTGGTGCCGGCCGTCTGGCGCGGCTTGGTGTGACGCTTGGCGATGTTGAGCCCCTCGACCACGACGCTGACGCCGCCGGCCGCGGAGCCGCGACGGAAGACACTGCGCGTCGAGCTCGGCGACGCCTGGCGGCGGATCACCCGCTCGACCGTGCCTCGCTTGCCGGCATCCTTGCCGGCCAGCACGACGACGGTGTCGCCCGTCCGGATCTCGGGCACCTTGGGCGTGCGCGGCTGGGGAGTGCGCGTGGCCATCACAGCACCTCCGGCGCGAGCGAGACGATCTTCATGTAGTTGCGGTCGCGCAGCTCGCGCGCGACCGGGCCGAAGATGCGCGTCCCGCGCGGGTTGCCCTGGTTGTTGATCAGGACCGCGGCGTTCTCGTCGAAGCGGATATAGCTGCCGTCGGCCCGGCCGTACTCCTTGGCCGTGCGGACGATGACCGCGCGGACGACGTCGCCCTTCTTGACGGCGGCGTTCGGGATGGCCTGCTTGACGCTGGCGACGATGACGTCACCGACGCCCGCCTCGGTCTTGAGCGAGCGACCCATCACCCGGATGCACTGGATCGTCCGGGCGCCGGTGTTGTCGGCGACCTTGAGACGGGTCTGCGACTGGATCACAGGGCGGCCTCCTCGGCCGTCTCGGCGGCGTCGCCATCCTCGGCCGCATCACGCGTCCGGCCCGGGTGGGCGGCGGCGTGGATCGCCTCGGAGGTCTCGGCCTCGTCGGTCACGATCTCGCCTGGCAGCGTGTGGTCACCGCCACGGGCGACGATCGACACCAGGCGCCAGCGCTTGGTGGCCGACAGGGGACGCGATTCCTCGATGAGGACCGTGTCCCCGATGTGGGCCTCGTTCGCCTCGTCGTGGGCCTTGAACTTCGTGCTCAAGCGGATGACCCGCTTGTACAGCCGGTGACGCGCCAGGCGCTCGACGGACACGACGATCGTCTTGTCCATCCGGTCGCTCACGACGCGGCCGACCTTGGTCTTCCGCTTGCCTTGCACCGTGGTGTCTGCTCCTGTCATCGCGTGATCTCCCTCGCGCCGGCCGGCCGAGCTCCACGCTCACGCTGGACGGTCAGGATCCGCGCGATCGTTCGCCGCGTCAGCGGGATCGTGCTGTAGTCCTTGAGTTGTCGGGTCGAGAGCGCGAAGCGCGCGCCCCACAGGTCCTGCTTGGCCTCGCGGAGGGCGTTCTCGAGCTCGGTGTCGGACAGCTGGCGAACCTCGGCGATGTCCATCAGTTCGCCTCCTTGGCCGACTCGCGGACGACGACCCGGGTGGCGACCGGGAGCTTGTGGCTGGCGAGGCGCATCGCCTCGATCGCCGACTCGTGGTCCACGCCGGCCATCTCGAACAGGATCCGGCCGGGCTTCACGACCGCGACCCAATGGTCCGGGGCGCCCTTGCCCGACCCCATCCGGGTCTCGGCCGGCTTCTTGGTCGCGGGCTTGTCGGGGAAGACCCGGATCCAGATCTTGCCGCCGCGCTTGACCGAGCGGGTCATGGCGCGCCGGGCCGCCTCGATCTGGCGGCTGGTGATCCAGGCCGGCTCCTGCGTCGCGAGGCCGTACTCGCCGAAGGCCACGTTGTAGCCGCCCTTGGCGACGCCGGACATCCGTCCGCGCATGACCTTGCGGTGCTTGACCCGCTTGGGCATCAACATCGGTCAGACCCCCTGCCCGACCTGGGCCGGGATGCCGGCCTCACGCGCGGCGCGCTCCGGTGTGATGTCGCCGCGATAGATCCAGACCTTGACGCCGATCCGGCCGTACGTCGTGTGGGCGTGGACCTGGCCGTAGCTGATGTCCGCGCGCAGCGTGCCGAGCGGGATGCGGCCTTCCTTGTCCCACTCGCGGCGGCCCATCTCGGAACCGCCGAGGCGGCCCGCGACGGCGATCTTGACGCCCTTGGCGCCGGCCTTCATCGAGCGCTGGATGGACTGCTTCATGGCCTTCTTGAAGGCGATGCGTCGGCTCAGCTGCCCGGCGATGTTCATGGCCACGAGATACGCGTCGAGCTCCGGCTGGCGGATCTCCTTGATCTCGAGCTTGACCTTGCGGGTCGTCAGGGCGCCGATCTGCTGGCGCAGGACCTCGACGTTGGCCCCGCCCTTGCCGATGACGATGCCCGGCTTGGCGGTGTGGATGGTCACCGTCACGTGGTTGATGCCGCGCTCGATCTCGACGCCGCTGACGCTGGCGTTGGCCAGCCGCTTGTCGATCAGCTTGCGGATCTTGATGTCCTCCTGGAGGGAGGCTGTGTATTCCTTGTTATCGGCGTACCACTTCGCGGTCCAGGTGCGCGAGACACCCAGGCGGAAGCCGTACGGATGGACCTTGTGTCCCAACTCAGGCCTCCTGGTCCGCGACGACGATGGTGATGTGGGTCATGGGCTTGTGGATCGGGAATGCCCGACCCTGTGCCCGCGGCTGGAACCGCTTGATCGTCGGGCCCTCGTTGGCGACGGCGTCGACGATGTACAGGTCCTCGGCGGACAGGTTGTGGTTGTTCTCGGCGTTCGCCGTCGCGCTCTTGAGCACGCGGGCGACGTCGGCGGCGGCCTTCTGCGGCATGAACCGCAGCAGGGCGGTCGCCTCCTCGACGGGCTTGCCCTTGATCGCCTCGGTGACGAGCCGGGTCTTGCGCGTCGAGGCGCGGAGGTACTTGGCAGTGGCGGAGACACGCATGGCGGCCACCTACTTCAGCGCCGTCGAGCGGTCGGTGTGCTTGCCGTGCCCGCGGTAGTTGCGGGTCGGGCTGAACTCACCGAGCCGATGGCCGACCATGTTCTCGGTCACGTAGACCGGGATGTGCTTCTTGCCGTTGTAGACGGCGATGGTGTGGCCGATGAACGTCGGGAAGATGACCGACGCGCGCGACCACGACTTCACGACCTTCTTCTCGTTGCGCTTGTTCATGTCCTCGATCCGACCGAGGAGGCGGGCCTCGACGAACGGGCCCTTCTTGACTGAGCGAGACATCGGTTTCCTCCTCCCTGCTACTTGCGATGCCGCGAGCGGACGATGAGCCGTCCGGTCGTCTTGGACCGTCGGGTGCGATAGCCCATGGCGGGCTTGCCCCACGGGGTCTTCGGCGGCATCCCGGTCGGGGACTTGCCCTCGCCGCCACCGTGCGGATGGTCGCGCGGGTTCATGACGACGCCGCGGACCTCCGGGCGCTGGCCGAGGTGCCGGGCGCGGCCGGCCTTGCCGAGGTTCTGGTTCTCGTGATCGAGGTTGCTGACCTGGCCGACGGTGGCCATGCAGCGCATCGGCACGCGTCGCATCTCACCCGACGGCAGGCGGACGGTGGCGAACTCGCCCTCCTTGGCCAGCAGCTGGGCGGACACCCCCGCGGACCGGACGATCTGGCCGCCCTTGCCGGGCACCAGCTCGATGTTGTGGATGGTCGTGCCGAGCGGGATGTTGGCCAGCGGCAGGGCGTTGCCGACGCGGGCCTCGGCGCTCGGACCGGCGACGACGACGTCGCCGACCTTGAGGCCGTGCGGCAGGAGCATGTAGCGCTTCTCGCCGTCCCGGTAGTGGAGCAGGCCGATCCGGGCCGAGCGGTTCGGGTCGTACTCGATGGTCGCCAGGCGAGCCGGCACGTCGAGCTTGTCGCGCTTGAAGTCGATGATGCGGTAGTGCTGCTTCTCGCCGCCGCCGCGATGGCGCACGGTCATCCGGCCCTGGTTGTTGCGGCCGGAGCCCCGGATCTGGTGCTCGAGCAGCGGCTTGTACGGCTCCTTGGTGGTGATCTCCTCGAAGGTCGAGCGAGTCATCTGCCGGAGCCCCGGCGAGGTGGCCTTGTAGCTGCGGAGCGGCATGGTCAGACCCCCTCGAAGAACTCGATCTTCTGGCCGGGGGCCAGGGTGACGATGGCCTTGCGCCACGGTGTCGTGTGGCCGATGGTCTGGCCCCGACGGTTCCCGCGACGCTTCTCCTTGGCCTTCGTGGTCAGCACGTTGACCGACACGACGGTCACGTTCTCCTTCTTGTAGAGCTCCTCGATCGCGGCCTTGATCTGGATCTTGTTGGCGCGGTCGTGGACGGCGAAGGTGTACTTGCCGCGGCCCGACTCGTCGATCGACTTCTCGCTGATGACGGGGCGCAGGACGATCTCCGGCGCTGTCAGCGTGCTCATGCGTAGACCTCCTGCATCCGGGCGAGCGACGGCTGCTCGATGAGCACGACGTCGGCGTTGAGCAGGTCGACCACGTTGAGCGAGTCGGCCAGGATGATCTCGACGAACGGCAGGTTGCGCGCCGACAGCTCGAGCTTCTCGTCACGGCCGGGCGCGACGACGAGGATGCGACCGGTCGCCTCGAGCGCGGCGAGGACGCCGACGAGGTCCTTGGTCCGGATCGCCTCGAGGCCGAACGTGTCGATGACCTTGATCGCCTCGTCACCGAGCTTGGCGGTGAGCGCGCCGCGCAGGGCCAGACGCTTCATCCGGCGCGGCAGGCGCTGCTCGTACGAGCGCGGATGCGGCCCGAAGACCGTCGCCGCCGCCGCGGTAGTGCGGCGCGTTGGTCGAGCCCTGGCGGGCGCGGCCGGTGCCCTTCTGGCGGTACGGCTTCTTGCCGCCGCCGCGGACCTCGCCGCGGGTCTTGGTGTCGTGCGTGCCGGTTCGCCGGCCGGCGAGCTGGGCGGTCACGACCTGGTGGAGGACGGCAGCGTTGACCGGGGCCGCGAACAGCTCGTCACTGAGCTCCACGCTGCCGACGGTGGCGCCGGTCCGGTCGAGGACGTCGATCTGCGGCATCGGTCAGGCCTTCTTCACGAGGATCAGCCCGCCGCGGGCGCCGGGCAGGCTGCCCTTGACCAGCAGCAGGTTGCGGTCGGTGTCGGTGCGGACGACGCGGACCTTCTTGATGGTCACCCGCTCGTCGCCCATGTGGCCGGCCATCTTGAGCCCGCGATAGACGCGGCCCGGCGTCGTGCCCGGGCCGATCGAGCCCGGCGCACGGTGATGGTCGGAGCCGTGGGTCTGCGGCCCGCGATGGAAGTTGTGGCGCTTGATGTGGCCGGCGAAGCCCTTGCCCTTGGACACGCCGGTGACGTCGACGAGGTCGCCCGGCCTCGAACAGGTCGCCGATCGAGAACGTCTGGCCGACGGTCACGTCGTCGGTGCTCTCGACGCGGAACTCGCGGATGGTCGCGACCTTGGGGAGCGACCCGAGCTGGCCGGCCTCGGGCTTGGTCAGCTTCCGGACGACGTCCGTGCCGAGCTGGACGGCCGTGTAGCCGTCGCGCTCGGGCGTGCGCAGACGCGTGACGGTGTTCGGCTCGATCGCGACGACCGAGACGGCGACCATCGTGCCGTCGTCCTGGAAGACCTGGGTCATGCCGACCTTGCGGCCGATCAGGCCGATCTCTGCGTTCGACATCACATCTTGATCTCGATGTCGACGCCAGCCGCGAGGCGAGAGCCGCATCAGGGCGTCGACCGTCTTCGACGACGGGTCCAGGATGTCGACGAGCCGCTTGTGGGTGCGGATCTCGAACTGCTCACGGCTGTCCTTGTCGATGAACGGGGAACGCAGGACCGTGAACTTCTCGATGCGGGTGGGCAGCGGGACCGGACCGACGACGTCGGCCCCGGTGCGCTGGGCCGTCTCGACGATCTGCGCCGCCGACTGGTCGAGCAGTCGGTGGTCGTAGGCCTTGAGGCGGATCCGGATCCGCTGCTTCGCCATCTCGCTACTCGACGATGCTGACGATGGCGCCGGCGCCGACGGTCCGGCCACCCTCGCGGATGGCGAAGCGCTGGCCGATCTCGATGGCGATCGGGGTGATGAGCTCGACGCTCATCTCGACGTTGTCGCCGGGCATGATCATCTCGGCCCCGTCGGGCAGCCCGATGGCCCCCGTGACGTCGGTCGTGCGCAGGTAGAACTGCGGCCGGTAGCCGTTGTAGAAGGGGGTATGGCGGCCACCCTCCTCCTTGGTCAGGACGTAGACCTGCGCCGTGAACTTGGTGTGCGGCTTGACCGAGCCACTCTTGGCCAGCACCTGGCCGCGCTCGATCTCGTCGCGCTCGATGCCGCGGATGAGGCAGCCGACGTTGTCGCCGGCCTGGCCCTGCGTCGAGCAGCTTCTTGAACATCTCGACGCCGGTGACCACGATCTTGCGGGTCGGCTTGATGCCGACGAGCTCGACCTCGTCGCCGACCTTGACGATGCCGCGCTCGATGCGCCCGGTGGCGACGGTGCCCCGGCCCTTGATCCCGAACACGTCCTCGACCGGCATGAGGAACGGCTTGTCGACCGGGCGCTCGGGCGTCGGGATGTAGGAGTCGACCGCGTCCATCAGCTCCTGGATGCAGGCGTAGGCGGGGTCGGTCGGGTCGTCCGTGGCCTCGAGCGCCTTGAGCGCCGAGCCGCGGATGACCGGGATGTCGTCGCCCGGGAAGTTGTTCTTGGTCAGCAGCTCGCGGACCTCGAGCTCGACGAGGTCGAGCAGCTCCGCGTCGTCGACCATGTCGACCTTGTTGAGGAACACGACCATGTACGGGACCTCGACCTGGCGGGCCAGCAGGATGTGCTCGCGGGTCTGGGGCATCGGGCCGTCGGTCGCGGCGACGACCAGGATGGCGCCGTCCATCTGGGCGGCGCCGGTGATCATGTTCTTGATGTAGTCGGCGTGCCCCGGGCAGTCGACGTGGGCGTAGTGGCGGGCGTCGGTCTCGTACTCGACGTGGGCGATCGCGATGGTGATGCCGCGCTCGCGCTCCTCGGGGGCGTTGTCGATCGAGTCGAAGGCGCGGTACTCGGCATGGCCCTTCAACGCGAGGTACTTGGTGATCGCCGCGGTCAGGCTCGTCTTGCCATGGTCGATGTGGCCGATCGTGCCGATGTTGACGTGCGGCTTGGTGCGCTCGAACTTCTTCTTGGCCATCTGGGCTGCTCCTCGCGCTTCCTGGCTAGACCTTGGACTTCTGGACGAGTTCCGAGGCCAGGTTGCCCGGCACCTCGGCGTAGTGGCTGAACTCCATCGACGAGGTCGCGCGACCCTGGGTCATGCTCCGCAGGTCGGTGACATAGCCGAACATCTGCGGCGAGCGGGACGAACGCCCGGACGACCTGCGTCGTCCCGCGTGACTCCATCCCCTCGATCTGGCCGCGGCGGCTGTTGAGGTCGCCGATGACGTCGCCCATGAACTCCTCGGGCATCAGTGACCTCGACCTTCATGATCGGCTCGAGGATGGCCGGATCGGCCTTGGTGAAGGCGTCCTTGACGGCCATCGAACCGGCGATCTTGAACGCCATCTCGGACGAGTCGACGTCGTGGTACGACCCGTCGAAGAGGGTCACCTTGACGTCGACCATCGGGAAGCCGGCGTAGATGCCCGTGTCGAGCGTCTCGCGGATGCCCTGGTCGACCGGCTTGATGTACTCGCGCGGGATCGTGCCACCGACGATCTTGTCGACGAACTCGTAGCCGGTGCCCTTCTCGGCGGGCTCCAGCTTGATGACGGCGTGGCCGTACTGGCCCTTGCCGCCGGTCTGGCGGACGAAGCGGCCGTTGCCCTCGGCCGCGCGCCGGATGGTCTCGCGATAGGAGACCTGCGGCTTGCCGACGTTGGCGGCGACCTTGAACTCGCGGACCATGCGGTCGACGAGGACGTCGAGGTGCAGCTCGCCCATCCCGGCGATCAGCGTCTCGGACGTCTCCGGGTCGGTCTTGACCCGGAAGGTCGGGTCCTCCTCGGCCAGGCGCTGGAGCGCGATGCCCAGCTTGTCCTGGTCGGCCTTCGTCTTCGGCTCGATCTTGACCTCGATGACCGGCTCGGGGAAGGTCATCGACTCGAGGATGATCGGGTGCTCCGGATCGGACAGCGTGTCGCCGGTGTAGGTGTCCTTGAGACCGACGGCCGCGGCGATGTCGCCGGCGTACACGATCGTCGATCTCCTCGCGGTGGTTGGCGTGCATCTGGAGGATGCGGCCGATCCGCTCCTTCTTGTCCTTGACCGGGTTGTAGACGTACGAGCCGGCCTTGAGCGTGCCCGAGTAGACCCGGAAGAACGCCAGCTTGCCGACGAACGGGTCGGCGGCGATCTTGAAGGCGAGCGCGCTGAACGGCTCGGTGTCGGATGGCGTGCGGATGATCTCGGCGCCGGTCTTGGGGTCGAGCCCGATCATCGGCGGGACGTCGAGCGGCGACGGGAGGTAGTCGACGACCGCGTCGAGCATCGGCTGGACGCCCTTGTTCTTGAGCGCGGAGCCGGTCAGGACCGGGATGATCCGGGTCGTCAGCGTGCCGAGGCGGAGACCGTGCTTGATCTCGGCGATCGGTGAACTCCTCGCCCTCGAGGTACTTGTGGGTCAGCTCGTCGTCCATCTCGGCGACGGCCTCGATCATGACGTGGCGATGCTTCTCGGCCTCGGCGAGCAGCTCGGCCGGGATGTCCGTCGACCGTCGATGTTGTTGCCGAGGTCGTCGCGGTAGTAGATGCGCCTTCATCTCGACCAGGTCGACGACGCCCTGGAACGTGTCCTCGCTGCCGATCGGGATCTGGATCGGCACGGCGTTGGCGCCCAGGCGGTCCTTGATCGAGTCGACGCAGCGCCAGAAGTCGGCGCCGGTGCGGTCGAGCTTGTTGATGAAGCAGAAGCGCGGCACGCCGTAGCGGTCGGCCTGGCGCCAGACCGTCTCGGACTGCGGCTCGACGCCGGCCACGCCGTCGAAGACGACGACCGCGCCGTCGAGCACGCGCAGGCTCCGCTCGACCTCGACCGTGAAGTCCACGTGCCCGGGCGTATCGATGATGTTGATGCGATGATCGCCCCAGAACGCCGTCGTCGCAGCGGCGGTGATGGTGATCCCGCGCTCCTGCTCCTGGGGCATCCAGTCCATCGTGGCTGCGCCCTCGTGGACCTCGCCGATCTTGTAGATCTTCTTCGTATAGAAAAGGATCCGCTCGGTGACGGTCGTCTTGCCGGCGTCGATGTGCGCGATGATTCCGATGTTCCGCGTTCGTGCGAGCGGAACCTGTCGTGCCACGGTGTCCTTACCTTCCCCGGTCTACCACTTGAAATGGCTGAAGGCCGGTTCGCCTCGGCCATCTTGTGCGTGTCTTCGCGTCGCTTGACCGCCGCGCCGAGGCCGTTCATGGCATCGACGAACTCGGCGGCGAGCTTCTCGCTCATGCTCTTGCCGTTGCGCTTGCGGGCCGCCTGGACGAGCCAGCGGACACCGAGCGACATGCGGCGGTCGCCCCGGATCTCGACCGGGACCTGGTAGGTCGCGCCACCGACGCGGCGCGGCTTGACCTCGATGATGGGCGTCGCGTTGCGCATCGCCGCCTCGAGGACCTCGAGACCCGGTCGGGCGGCCTGCGCCTCGGCGCGGGCGAGCGCCTGGCGGAGGATCCGCTCGGCAAGGTTCTGCTTGCCGTCCTTCATCAGCTTGGCGCGAGAAGCGCGCGGTCATGCGGTTGGCCGGGATGGTCTCGTACTTCGACTTGCGCGGGATGCTGGTGCGACGCGGCATCTAGCGGGCCCCCGGCTTCGCGCTGGCCTTCGCGCCGTACTTGCTGCGACCCTGCTTGCGGTCGCGCACGCCGGCCGCGTCGAGCGTGCCGCGGATGATGTGGTACTTGACCGACGGCAGGTCCTTGACCCGGCCGCCGCGCACGAGGACGACCGAGTGCTCCTGCAGGTTGTGGCCGATGCCCGGGATGTAGGCCGTGACCTCCATCTGGTTGGTCAGGCGCACGCGGGCGATCTTGCGCAGGGCGGAGTTCGGCTTCTTCGGCGTCATGGTCCGGACCTGCAGGCAGACCCCCCGCTTCTGGGGGGCGCCCGGGATCGAGACCTGGCGCTGCCGCAGGCTGTTCCAGTTCTTGCGCATGGCCGGCGCCTTGATCTTCGAGATCTTGCGCTTGCGGCCGTGACGCACGAGCTGGCTGATCGTCGGCACGAAGACGCTACTCCTTTCGGGTCGGTAGATGATTTCGGTCGTCGCCGACCGGGTCGGTCCTGGGGTGTCGCCGCCGAGATCAGGCGGGCGACGGACCGGGTCTGTGATGGGTCGAAGATGGGTCAGCGGCGCACGCGCCGAGGGCGGACCCCTCCCGAGGCCACGAAGGCGGAGTCTAGCAGCGGCCCGACGAGCGTGTCAAACGTGCGGCGGGCCGCCGCGGGCTGGTCGAAACGACCTCGATGTCAGCTCTCGTCGGCGGTCTCGGCGAGCTTGGCGGCCTCCTCCAGGAAGGGGTTGGACTCGCCGTCGCCGGAGCCGTTGGTCCCGCCTCCGTGGCGAACGGGTTCGCCTCGTCGGCATCCTCGTCGCCGGCCCCGGCGATCGTCGCGGCCAGCGCCAGGCCGGCCGCATCGTCGTCGGGTGCGCGGGTCTCGCCGTCCTCGAGGAACGGGTTGAACTCGGTCCCGAGGTCTTCGAGCGCCTCGCCGGCGAGGGCCTCGAGGGCTGCCCGTCGTTCGCGCTCCTTGCGCGCCGCCACGTTCGCCGGCGCGCCCGTCCCGGCCGGGATGAGCTTGCCGATGATGACGTTCTCCTTGAGCCCGATCAGGTGGTCCTTGGCGCCGTTGATGGCGGCCTCGGTGAGCACCCGGGTCGTCTCCTGGAAGGACGCCGCCGCGAGGAAGCTGGACGTGTTGAGCGACGCCTTGGTCACACCCAGCAGGACGGTCTGGGCCGTGGCCGGCTCGCCGCCCTCTGCCAGGACGCGATTGTTGTCCTCCTCGAACTCGAGCCGGTCGACGAGCTCCGTCGGGAGCAGGTCCACGTCGCCCGGCTGGTCGATGCGCACCTTGCGGAGCATCTGCCGGACGATGATCTCGATGTGCTTGTCGTTGATCGTGACGCCCTGGCTCTTGTAGACCTTCTGGACTTCCTTGACCAGGTAGCGCTGGACGGCGTCCTTGCCCCGCGTGTCGAGGTACTCCTGCGGGTTGATCGGGCCGTCGGTGATGGCGTCCCCGGCCCGGATCTCGGCGCCGTTCTCGACCAGGATCTTGGCGTTGTGCGGGATGAGGTACTCGCGCTCGACGATGTCCTCGGCCCGGACGACGAGGTCGCCGTCGCCCTTGACGAGGAAGCCCGCCACGGGTGCCGTGACATCGCTGGTCACGCCGTCCGCCTCGACGCGGGCGACGACCTGGCCGAGCGTCGACCGAGTCGCCGGGCGCGGCCAGCAGCTCGGCGTCCTTCGCCAGTGACAGCGAGGTGTCGTAGATCTCGCGCGAGATGACCTTGACCTTGGTCGGGCCATCGCCGCGGACGATCTCGACGATGCCGTCGATGTGGCTGATCTCGGCCTTGCCCTTGGGGATGCGGGCCTCGAACAGCTCCTCGACGCGCGGCAGGCCGGCGGTGATGTCCACGCCCGCGGCGACGCCGCCGGTGTGGAACGTCCGCATCGTCAGCTGCGTGCCGGGCTCGCCGATCGACTGGGCGGCGATGATGCCGACCGCCTCACCCGAGCCGACCATCTCGCCGGTGGCGAGGTTGCGGCCGTAGCACGCCCGGCAGACGCCGTGGCGTGCCTCGCAGGTGAGCGGCGAGCGGACGAGCACTTCGTCGACCCCGGCGGCATCGATGCGCGCCGCGGCCTCCTCCATGATCAGCTCGTTGCGATCGACGAGGAGCGTCGGCTCCGCGCCCTTCTTCTTGGTGTCGGCCCGCGGGTCGGGCAGCGGCGCCGCGGCCAGCCGGCCGACGAGGCGCTTCTGGAAGGCGCCCTTCTCGTCGCTCGACTCGCTCCGGATGATCCAGCTGCCTTCCTCGGTGCCGCAGTCTTCCTCGCGGGTGATGACGTCCTGGGCGACATCGACCAGGCGCCGGGTGAGGTACCCGGAGTCGGCCGTGCGGAGGGCCGTGTCGGCGAGGCCCTTGCGGGCGCCGTGGGTGGAGATGAAGTACTCGAGGACGGTCATGCCCTCGCGGAAGTTGCTGCGCACCGGGACGTCGATGATCCGGCCGGACGGGTCGGCCATCAGGCCGCGCATGGCGCCCAGCTGACCGATGTTGCCCTTGTTCCCGCGGGCGCCCGACGCGGTCATCATCGTGACCGGGCCGTTGGGATCGAGCGAGCGCATCATCTCGTCCGACATGCCGGAGCTGGTCTCCTGCCAGACGCCGACGACCTGCTCGTAGCGCTCGTCCTCGGTGATGAGGCCGCGCTGGAACTGGCGGTCGATGGCCGACACCGACTCGTCGGCCGCGGCGAGCCGGGCCGGCTTGTCCTTCGGGACCTCGATGTCGAACAGGCCGATGGTCATCCCGCCGCGGGTCGCGAACTCGAACCCGACGCTCTTGATGCCGTCGACCAGGTGGGCCGTCTCCTCGGGCCCGAGCTGGCGGTAGCAGACGTCGACGAGCTCCTTGAGATCGGCTCGCCGCATGACCGTGTCATGGAAGCGGAGCGGATCGGGCAGGATCTGGTTGAAGATCACGCGTCCGATGGTCGTCCGACGGCGCTCGAGCCTGAGCGCTCCGGCCTCCGGGTCCCAGGCACGGACCTCGACGTCGATCAGCTCGTGGAGCGTCGCGCCGGTCTTCTCGCGCAGGCGATAGCCGAGGATGGCCTCGTCCTCCGACGAGAACACCCGGACCCGCTGACCCTTGACCAGGTCGGCGTCCATCGTCAGGTAGTAGCAGCCGAGGACCATGTCCTGGGTCGGTGCCACGACCGGCGAGCCGTCGGCCGGCGACAGCAGGTTCGCGGTCGACAGCATCATCGTCCGCGCCTCTTCCTGGGCGGCCGTCGAGAGCGGCACGTGGACCGCCATCTGGTCGCCGTCGAAGTCCGCGTTGAACGCGGTGCAGACGAGCGGGTGGATCTGGATGGCCGAGCCCTCGACGAGGACCGGCATGAACGCCTGGATGCCCAGGCGGTGGAGCGTCGGGGCGCGGTTGAGCAGGACCGGATGATCCTTGATGACCTCTTCGAGGACGTCCCAGACCTCGGGCCGGACGCGCTCGACGATGCGCTTGGCGCTCTTGATGTTGTGGGCGAAGCCCTTCTCGACGAGCTGGCGCATGACGAACGGCTTGAACAGCTCGAGCGCCATCTTCTTGGGCAGCCCGCACTGGTGGAGCTTGAGCTCCGGGCCGACCACGATGACCGAGCGGCCCGAGTAGTCGACGCGCTTGCCGAGCAGGTTCTGGCGGAACCGGCCCTGCTTGCCCTTGAGCATGTCCGACAGCGACTTCAGGCGGTGATTGCCGGTGCCGGCGATCGCCCGGCCGCGACGGCCGTTGTCGATCAGCGCGTCGCACGCCTCCTGCAGCATCCGCTTCTCGTTGCGGATGATGATCTCGGGGGCGCCCAGCTCGAGCAGTCGCTTGAGCCGGTTGTTGCGGTTGATGACGCGGCGGTACAGGTCGTTGAGGTCGGAGGTCGCGAAACGGCCGCCGTCGAGCTGGACCATCGGTCGCAGGTCCGGCGGGATGACCGGCAGGACGGACAGGATCATCCAGTCGGGGCGCGTCCCCGACCGGCGGAACGCCTCGATCAGGCGGAGCCGCTTGATGGCCTTCTTGCGGCGCTGGCCGGAGCTGGTGCGGACCTCGACGTGGAGGGAGCGGGCGAGCTCCTCGAGGTCCATCCGGCTGATGATCTCGCGGATCGCCTCGGCGCCCATCCCGGCCCCGAACACGCGGCCGCCCTTGGCGCCCGAGCCGTAGCGCTCGTCGAGGTTGCGGTACTCGGTCTCGCCGAGCGTCTGCATCGGCTTGAGCGACTCGAGCTCGTCGCGCAGCTTGCGCAGCTCGTCCTTGCGGCCCTGAGCCTGCTCGGCCAGCCCGGAGCGCTCGTGCTGGAGGGTGTCCTGCATGGCCGCCTCGAGGTCGGCGACCTTCTGCTCGACCGCGCGGGCCTCGTCGGCCTCGCGCTGCTTGAGGTCGGCGTCGATCCGCTCGGACGCGCCGCTCGCGATCTTGCGCAGCCTGGCCGTGGCCTCCTTGCCACCCTTCTCGCCGGCAGCCACGACGACCTCGCCCGTGGGGGCGAAGGCGATGGTGTCCTCGGCAACGCCGCTCTTGAGCGCGGCCAGCGCCGTCTCGGCCTCCTTGGCCGCCGCGGCGATCCCCTCGGTCTCGCTGGCGCGCTGCGTCTCGAGCGTCGCGCGACTCGTCGCCAGCTCCTTGTTCAGCTCGTCCTTCTGGCGGTTGAAGTCCGCGCGAAGCCGGTCCTCGAGCGCGGCCAGGCCTTCCTTGGCCTCTCCGCCGCGACCCTCGGCCTCCTCCTCGATGACGGCCAGGGCGCGCTTGCGGGCGTCCTCATCGACGTGGGTGACGATGTACAGCGCGAAGTAGAGGATCCGCTCGAGGTTGCGCGGGCTGATGTCGAGCAGGATCCCGAGCCGGCTCGGGGTGCCCTTGAAATACCAGATGTGGCTGACCGGGCTGGCCAGCTGGATGTGGCCCATCCGCTCGCGGCGGACCTTCGAGCGGGTGACCTCGACGCCGCACTTGTCGCAGATGATGCCCTTGTAGCGGATCCGCTTGTACTTGCCGCAATAGCACTCCCAGTCCTTGGTCGGACCGAAGATGCGCTCGTCGAACAGACCGTCCTTCTCGGGCTTGAGCGTCCGATAGTTGATGGTCTCGGGCTTCGTGACCTCACCCTTCGACCACTCCCGGATCTGGTCCGGGCTGGCGAGCGAGATGCGGATCGCGCTGAAGTTATTGACTTCGAGCATGGTTCTCCTCCGCGCCGCCGTCTGGCTCGGCGACGCGATGCGGACCGTGGGCGAGCGGAGACGTGCCGGCCGCCGCGCGGCTCCGCGTAGTTGTCGGGTTCAGGTGCAGGGCGGTCAATCCTCGAACCCGGCGAGGTTGATCCCGCCGAGGTCGGGCAGCAGGTAGCCGGAGGCGTCGTCCTCCGCGAGGGGGATCTCCTCCTCGTTCGGATCGAGGATCTCGGCGTTGAGGCCGAGGCTGCGCAGCTCCTTGATCAGGACCTTGAACGACTCGGGCACGCGAGGCGGCTGGATCTCCTCGCCCTTGACGATCGCCTCGTAGGTCTGGACGCGTCCGAGGACGTCGTCCGACTTGACCGTGAGCAGCTCCTGCAGGATGTTCGCGGCCCCGTAGGCCTCGAGCGCCCAGACTTCCATCTCGCCGAAGCGCTGGCCACCGAACTGGGCCTTGCCACCGAGCGGCTGCTGGGTGATGAGGCTGTACGGGCCGGTCGAGCGCGCGTGGATCTTGTCCTCGACGAGGTGGTGGAGCTTGAGCATGTAGATGTAGCCGACGGTGATCGGCCGGTCGAACAGCTCGCCGGTCCGGCCGTCGCGGAGCTCGATCTTGCCGTTCTCCGGGAGCGACAGCTCCTTGCCGTAGACCATGTGCTTGGCGGACCGGAGCTCGTCCTTGATGTCATGCTCGGTCGCGCCGTCGAAGACAGCGGTGGCCGCCTTCTGGCCCTTCTCGTGGAGCGCCCAGCCGAGGTGCGTCTCGAGGATCTGGCCGATGTTCATCCGGCTCGGCACGCCGAGCGGGTTGAGGATGATGTCGACCGGGGTCCCGTCGGGCAGGAACGGCATGTCCTCGGCCGGCAGGATCTTGGCGATGACGCCCTTGTTGCCGTGGCGGCCGGCCATCTTGTCGCCGACGCTGATCTTGCGCTTCTGGGCGACGGACACCCGGACCAGGCGGTTGACGCCCGGCTGGAGGTCGTCGTTGAGCTCGCGACGGAACTCGCGGACCTCGACGACCTTGCCGCGCTCGCCGTGGGGCAGGCGCAGCGAGCTGTCCTTCACCTCGCGTGCCTTCTCGCCGAAGATCGCCCGCAGGAGGCGCTCCTCGGCGGTCAGCTCGGTCTCGCCCTTGGGCGTGATCTTGCCGACCAGGATGTCGCCGGGGCGGACCTCGGCGCCGATGTAGACGATGCCCTCCTCGTCGAGGTCCTTGAGGGACTCCTCGCCGACGTTCGGGATGTCGCGGGTGATCTCCTCGGGCCCGAGCTTGGTGTCGCGCGACTCCATCTCGTGCTTCTCGATGTGGATGCTGGTGAACAGGTCGTCGCGCACGAGCCGATCGCTGATGACGATCGCGTCCTCGTAGTTGCCGCCCTCCCAGCTCATGAACGCCACGAGGATGTTGCGGCCGAGGGCCAGCTCGCCCATCTGGGTCGAGCTCGAGTCGGCCAACGGCTGCCCGTCGCCGACGCGGTCGCCGACGTTGACGATGGGTCGCTGGTTGATGCAGGTGCCCTGGTTGCTGCGGACGAACTTGAGGAGCTTGTACTCGTCGAGCTCACCCGCGTCGGTCTCGACGTGGATCCGCTCGGCGGTGACGCTCGTCACGAGCCCGCCCCGACGGGCGACCAGGACCTGGCCCGAATCGCGCGCGGCGCGCTCCTCCATGCCGGTGCCGACGATGGGCGACTCGGGCTCGAGGAGCGGGACCGCCTGACGCTGCATGTTCGAGCCCATCAGGGCGCGGTTGGCGTCGTCGTGCTCGAGGAACGGGATGAGCGCGGTCGCCACCGAGACGACCTGCTTGGGCGAGACGTCCATGTACTCGATCTGGCCGGCACGCGCCTCGGGGAACGTGTCGCGGTAGCGCGACGGGATGCGCTCGGCGGTGAAGTGGCCCTCGTCGTCGAGCGGCGCGTTGGCCTGCGCGACGACGTGCTCCTCCTCCTCGTCGGCCGGCATGTAATGGATCTCGTCGGTGACGATCGGCCGGATCGGGAAGGCGTGGGCCTTCTGCTTCTTGAGCTCGGCGACCGCGGCGGCGTTGATCTGCTTGCCCGACTTGAGGATGACCTCGCCGCCCTTGGCGACCAGGTCGGCGCCCGTCTCGTACTGGGTCAGGTTCGGCTCGTCGTAGCCGACGGACCGCTTGACCCTGCGGTACGGCGTCTCGATGAAGCCGTAGCTGTTGATCCGCCCGTAGGTGGCGAGCGAGCCGATCAGCCCGATGTTCGGGCCTTCCGGCGTCTCGATCGGGCAGATCCGGCCGTAGTGGCTGTGGTGGACGTCGCGGACGTCGAACCCGGCGCGCTCGCGCGACAGGCCGCCCGGCCCGAGCGCCGACAGGCGACGCTTGCTGGTCAGCTCGGCCAGCGGGTTGGTCTGGTCCATGAACTGGCTGAGCTGGCTGCCGCCGAAGAACTCCTTCATCGCGGCGACGACGGGCCGGATGTTGATGAGCGCGTTCGGGCGTCGCCTTGTCGAGCTCCTGGATCGTCATCCGCTCGCGGACGACGCGCTCCATGCGCAGCAGGCCGATCCGGAACGCATTCTGGATCAGCTCGCCGTTGGCGCGGATGCGGCGGTTGCCGAGGTGGTCGATGTCGTCCTTGGGATGGAGCCCGCGGTTGCACTCGATGAGGTGGCCGACGATCGCCGCGATGTCCTCGCGGGTGATGGTCCGGCCGTCACGCGGCAGCTCGACGCCGAGGCGCGCCGCGACCGGGTCCAGCTTCTTGTTGAACTTGTAGCGACCGACGCGACCGAGGTCGTAGCGGCGGAAGTTGAAGAACAGGCTCTCGACCAGCTGGCGCGCGTTGTCGCCGGTGGGCGGATCGCCCGGGCGCAGCTTCTTGTAGACCTCGATGAGGGCATCGGCCTGGGTGTGGGTCAGGTCCTTGTCGAGCGTCCCGCTGATGTACTGGTGGTCGAGGTCGACGTCGACGCCGGTGAACAGCGCCGCGATCTCGTCGTTCTGCTCGTAGCCGACCGCGCGGAGCAGGGTCGTCGCCGCGATCTTGCGCTTGCGATCGACCTTGACCCACAGCTGGTCCTTGTTGTTGGTCTCGAACTCGAGCCAGGCGCCTCGGTTCGGGATGACCTTGGCGCTGAACAGCATCCGGCCCGAGGCGGGATCCTCGGTCTCGCTGTAGTAGACGCCCGGCGACCGGACGAGCTGGCTGACGACGACCCGCTCGGCGCCGTTGATGACGAACGTGCCCTGGTCGGTCATCCACGGGTAGTCGCCCATGTAGACACGCTGGCGCTGGATCTCGCCGGTCTCCTTGATGAGCAGCTCGACGTTGACGTACAGCGGCTTGCTGAAGGTCAGGTCCTTGGTCCGGCACTCCTCCTCGGAGTACTTCGGCGCCCCGAACTCGTAGTCGAGGAACTGGAGCTCCATGACCTTGCCGGTGAAGTCCTTGATCGGGCTGATCTCGTCGAACAGCTCGCGCAGTCCCTTGTCGATGAACCAGGCGAACGAGTCGAGCTGGAGTTCGATCAGGTTGGGGATCTCGAACTTCTCGTAGCTGATGCCGTCGACCTTTCGATCGATGCGGGCGTACGAGATCCGACCGGATGGGGTCCGGGCACGAGCCGAAGACTCAGCAGACAGCATGAAGCACCACTCCTTGACGGAGGTTGAAGGGGGAAAGAGAGGCCGCGCTCACAGAAGGAGTAGGATACCGCGATTTCAGGACTTGTCAAACGCCCCCTGCACGTGGTAGGAGCCGATCAGCGTCGGTGGTCTCGCGAAGCGGCGCCGCTCGGGCGGATGCAGCCGAAGGCGCCACGCGAGCACGGTCGCGAGCGCACCTTGAGGTGCGTGAGCGACCGGCGGAGCGAGGCAACGCACGGATGCGCCGCCCCAGCGCCAGCCGAGGTGGCCGCTACTTGATCTCGACCTTGGCGCCCTGCTCCTCGAGGGCAGCCTTGATCTTCTCGGCCTCGTCCTTCGTCACGCCTTCCTTGACGGCCTTGGGCGACGCGTCGACGAGATCCTTGGCCTCCTTGAGGCCGAGGCCGGTCAGCTCGCGGACGACCTTGATGACCGGGATCTTGTTCGGCCCGATCTCGGTCAGGGTGGCGGTGAACTCGGTCTGCTCCTCGGGAGCGGCCGCCGCCTCGGCGGCGCCGCCGGCGGCGGCAGGAGCGGCGGCCGCTGCGGCCGGAGCCGCCGCGGTCACGCCGATAGCGGTCCTCGAAGCGCTTGATGAACTCGGACAGCTCGAGGACGGTCATCTTGTCGATCGCTTCGAGCAGGTCGTCCTGGGTGAGGGTGGCCATTCGGGATCTCCTTCGTGGGTGTCTGGTGTCGGTCGTTGGGATGGTGAAGGCGCCTAGGCGCCCGGGTTGGCGGCCTTCTGGTCGGCCACCTGCTGGAGGGCGTAGCCGAGGTTGCGCAGCGGCGCGGCGAACAGTCCGGCCAGCGTGCCGACCGGCGCCTGCATCCCGCCGGCCAGCTTGGCCAGCAGGACCTCACGCGGAGGCAACGCGGCCAGCCGCGTGACGTCGTCGGCGCCGATCGCCCGATCACCGAGCACGCCGCCCGTGATGTGGACGACCCGCGCGTACGGCCGGGTCGCGTCGAGGACGGCCTTCGCCGTCCCGGCCTCGTCGTTCCCGAACGCGATGGCGGTCGGTCCGACCAGCAACGGCCCGAGGGCGTCGCCGACCGTCTCCTGCGCCGCGATCCGCAGCAGCCGGTTCTTGACGACGCGGTAGGTCACGTCCTGCTTGCGCAGAGCTCGCCGGATCTCGGCGATCTCCTTCACCTTGAGGCCGCGGTACTCGGAGACGATCAGCGTCCGGGCGTTGGCGAGTTCCGCGCGCAGCTCGGCGACCGTCTCTTTCTTGGCCTCCGTGGGCATGTGCTGCTCCTTTCCTTCGGCACGCGGCCGGCGTGCGCGGTGGGCATCCCGGCCGGTCCGGCCGGATCGCCCCTGCGACGTCCCGAATGGCGGCTCTCACACGAGGGCCGACCCCACTTCGCAGGGGCGCAGCCCACCCGAGAGGTGGAGCGGCGCTGTCTGCCTCGGCGTGCTCGTCGGCGTCCCCGGCCGGCTGCCCTCGCGGGCCCCGACCGATCCGGTCCGACGGATCAAGCTCCGACCGCGATCCGTGGATCCCGGTCCGCGAGCGCAGGCTGTCTGCGGCGGTCCGTCTGTCCCATTCGCCACACCTGGCGACTGAGGTTCTATGGATACGTGACGCGCCTCTCGGCCGCCACCGTGGCTGGTGACCGGCGATTCGCCGGTCGTGATGTCGCTGGTTACGCGGCCGCGGCCGCGAGGACGCCGGGCACGTCGACCCGGATGCCCGGTCCCATCGTGCTGGCGATCGTCAGACCCTTGATGTACTGGCCCTTGGCGCCGGTCGGCTTCGCGCGATTGACGGCGTCGACGAGAGCGGCCAGGTTGTCGACCAGTGCGTCCGGCTCGAAGCTGCTCTTGCCGATCGGGGCGTGGATGATGGCCGTCTTGTCGACGCGGAACTCGACGCGGCCACCCTTGACCTCATTGACGGCGCGTTCGATGTCGAACGTGATCGTGCCGGCCTTCGGGTTCGGCATCAGCCCGCGCCGGCCGAGGATCTTGCCGAGCCTGCCGACCAGGCCCATCGAGTCGGGGGTCGCGATCGCGACGTCGAACTCGAGCCAGCCGGCCTCGATCTTCTTGACCAGGTCCTCGCCGCCGACCTCGTCGGCGCCGGCTCGCAGCGCTTCCTGCGCCTTCTCGCCCTGGGCGAAGACCGCGACGCGGACGACTCTTGCCGGTGCCGTGCGGCAGGACGACCGTGCCGCGAACCATCTGGTCGGCGTGACGGGGATCGACCCCGAGCTTCAGGTGGACCTCGATCGAGGCGTCGAACGCGACGTAGGTGGTCTGCTTGGCGAGCTCGACGGCTTCGAGCGGCGCGTAGACCTGCTCGCGGTCGACGAGCTTGGCTGCTTCGCGTGTACTTCTTGCCGTGACGGGCCATGGTGTCTTCCTCCTGTCGGTCGGGTCGAGCCCGACCTCCCCCATGTCGCGGGGTGGGCGTTCCGGCGATGCGCCGCCGGCGCGTCTGATGCTAGCCGACGACCTCGATGCCCATGCTCCGGGCGGTGCCCTCGATCTGGCGCATCGCGGCGTCGATGTCGTTGGCGTTGAGGTCGGCCATCTTGATCTCGGCGATGCTCGCGGACCTGGTCGCGCGTCACGCGACCGACCGTCTCCCGCCGAGGGGTCACGGCACCCTTCTCGACGCCGGCTGCCTTGCGCAGCAGGTCCGCGGCCGGCGGCGTCTTGAGGATGAACGTGAACGAGCGGTCCTCGAAGACCGTGATCTGGGCCGGGATGATCTGGCCGGCCTTGTCGGCCGTCTTCTCGTTGTAGGACTTGGTGAACTCGACGATGTTGATGCCGTGCGGACCGAGCGCGGTGCCGACGGGCGGCGCGGGCGTGGCCTTGCCGGCCGGCAGCTGCAGGGTCAGGACGATGCGGATCTTCTTGGCCACGGGAGTCGGGGTTCCTTTCTAGAGCTTTTCGACTTGCAGGAAGTCGAGCTCGACGGGCGTCTCGCGGCCGAAGATGCTCACCAGCACCTTGACCTTGTTGCGCTCGGGGTTGACCTCGTCGACCGTGCCGATGAACTCGGCGAACGGCCCGTCGGTGACCCGGACGCTCTGGCCCTTGGTGAACGCGACGCGGTACTTCGGCGTCTCGACGCCCATGTGCCGCAGGATCTGCTTGACCTCGTTCTCGTCGAGCGGGATCGGCTCGCTGCGGACGCCCGGGATGTTGGCGCCGCCGACGAAGCTGGTCACGCCCGGCGTGTTGCGGACGACGAACCAGCTGTCCGGGTCGAGGATCATCTCGACCAGGACGTAGCCCGGGTAGACCTTCTTCTGGACGGTGTGGCGCTGGCCCTGCCGGATCTCGATCTCGTCCTCCATCGGGACGAGGACCTGGAAGATCTTGTCCTCCATGCCCATCGACTCGATGCGGTGCTCGAGGTTCGCCTTGACCTTGTTCTCGTAGCCCGAGTACGTGTGGATGACGTACCAGCGCTTCTCCGGACGCCTTGGTCTCGGTCGGTCATCTCGGTCATCATCAGGCCCCCAGGTTCGCGAGGTATCCGACGATGTTCTGGAAGACCAGGTCCAGGACGGCGATGTAGATGCCGACCACGAGGCTGACCGCGAAGACCAGGACGGTCAGGTTCCGGACGTGCTCGCGCGTCGGCCAGGTCACCTTGCGGAGCTCGGACCAGACTTCGTCGAAGTAGCGGCGGATGCGGGTCACGTGATCGTTCTCTCTAGCCTTTCGGAGGAGTGTGGCAGGGGCGATAGGACTCGAACCTACAACCGCTGGTTTTGGAGACCAGTGCTCTGCCAATTGAGCTACACCCCTGCGGGGGCCGGCCTGCCTTACTTTGCCTCGCGATGAAGTGTATGTCGTCGATCGCGTGGGCAGTACTTCATGAGCTCGAGCCGATTCGGATCGTTCTTCTTGTTCTTGCGGGTGGTGTACGTCCGCTCCTTGCACTCGGTGCAGGCGAGCTGGATGCGTGGGACGGGCTTCGACCTTCGCCATCTCGCTACTCGACGATGCTGACGATGGCGCCGGCGCCGACGGTCCGGCCACCCTCGCGGATGGCGAAGCGCTGGCCGATCTCGATGGCGATCGGGGTGATGAGCTCGACGCTCATCTCGACGTTGTCGCCGGGCATGATCATCTCGGCCCCGTCGGGCAGGCCGATGGCGCCGGTGACGTCGGTCGTGCGCAGGTAGAACTGCGGCCGGTAGCCGTTGTAGAAGGGGGTATGGCGGCCGCCCTCCTCCTTGGTCAGGACGTAGACCTGCGCCGTGAACTTGGTGTGCGGCTTGACCGAGCCGCGTCTTGGCCAGGACCTGGCCGCGCTCGATCTCGTCGCGCTCGATGCCCCGGATGAGGCAGCCGACGTTGTCGCCGGCGCGGCCCTCGTCGAGCAGCTTCTTGAACATCTCGACGCCGGTGACCACGATCTTGCGGGTCGGCTTGATGCCGACCAGCTCGACCTCGTCGCCGACCTTGACGATGCCGCGCTCGATGCGCCCGGTGGCGACGGTGCCCCGGCCCTTGATCCCGAAGACGTCCTCGACCGGCATGAGGAACGGCTTGTCGACCGGCGCGCTCGGGCGTCGGGATGTAGGAGTCGACCGCGTCCATCAGCTCCTGGATGCAGGCGTAGGCGGGGTCGGCCGGGTCGTCGCTGGCCTCGAGCGCCTTGAGCGCCGAGCCGCGGATGACCGGGATGTCGTCGCCCGGGAAGTTGTTCTTGGTCAGCAGCTCGCGGACCTCGAGCTCGACGAGATCGAGCAGCTCCTCGTCGTCGACCATGTCGACCTTGTTGAGGAACACGACGATGTACGGGACCTCGACCTGGCGGGCCAGCAGGATGTGCTCGCGGGTCTGGGGCATCGGGCCGTCGGTCGCGGCGACGACCAGGATGGCGCCGTCCATCTGGGCGGCGCCGGTGATCATGTTCTTGATGTAGTCGGCGTGCCCCGGGCAGTCGACGTGGGCGTAGTGGCGGGCGTCGGTCTCGTACTCGACGTGGGCGATGGCGATGGTGATGCCGCGCTCGCGCTCCTCGGGCGCGTTGTCGATCGAGTCGAAGGCGCGGTACTCGGCCTCGCCCTTCAACGCGAGGTACTTGGTGATCGCCGCGGTCAGGCTCGTCTTGCCATGGTCGATGTGGCCGATCGTGCCGATGTTGACGTGCGGCTTGGTGCGCTCGAACTTCTTCTTGGCCACGAGACCGTTCTCACTCCTTGACTAGGCGCGGCCATGCCGCTTCATTTCGACTGCAGGGGGCGCGAGCCGCCTGGGCGTGGAGCCCACAATCGGACTCGAACCGATGACCTCTTCCTTACCAAGGAAGTGCTCTGCCAGCTGAGCTATGTGGGCCCGGGACCGATCGCGATGTTGTTGGTGGGCAGGGAGGGAATCGAACCCCCACAGCCGAAGGCGGCTGGTCTACAGCCAGCGGAGCTCACCACCTGCTCAACCTACCCACTGTGGCGACGGCCCCTCGACGAGACTGCGGTCTCTGGGTCTCCCGTCACCGGATCATGTTCGCTATTGGAGCCGACGACGGGACTCGAACCCGGAACCTGCTGTTTACAAAACAGCTGCTCTACCAATTGAGCTACGTCGGCGCGACGCGCAGGGTCATACCGCAGATGACCCCATCGGCGCCGGGGAATGATAGGGCCGCCCGGTCGGATGGGTCAAGCGTGGGGCGTGCGCGGCTTCCTCGGCCGGGCCGGCTTGGGCGGCGATGCGGGTTCGTCGACGGCCGGGCCACCTGGCAGCAGGTCGTGTGCCGGGGCCTCGGGATCGTTCTCGTCCGGGCCGCCTTCGGTGTCGTCTTCGATGACCGGCGTCGGTCGGACGGGTGTGGCGGCCAGGGCCTCCGGTGGGGCTGCGATAGTGTCGACGGGCGCCGAGCGGCGGCCGTCAGGATCTCGCTGCGCGACCGCCTCGTACAGCAGGACCGAGCCCGCGACTGCCGCATTGAGCGAGCCGATCGCCCCGCGCATCGGGATCCGCATGAACAGGTCGCACCGTCGTCGGATGGCCGGACCCAGTCCCTGGCCCTCGCTGCCGATGACGATCGCCAGCGGTCCGCGGAGGTCGGTCTGGCGGGCGGTCAGCGGAGCGTCCGCCTCGGCGCCGGCGATCGCGGAGCCCGCGGACGTGGAGGTCGGCGAGCGTGCCGGCCAGGTCGTCGACCGGACACAGGAGGAGATGCTCGGTGGCGCCGGCCGATGCCTTGACGGCGGCCGGGCTGAGGGGCGCCTGTCGACGGGTCGGGAAGACCACGCCGTGGACCCCGGAGGCCTCCGCCGTGCGCAGCAGCGTCCCGACGTTCTGGGGATCCTCGAGCGAATCGAGGACGAGCACGAACGGCGGCTCGTCGCGCTCCTCCGCCCGGGCCAGGATGTCGCCGAGGGTCGCGAACCGGCGCGGCTCCACGACGAGGGCCACTCCCTGGTGGCCGTCGAACCCGGCGATCGCGGTCAGAGACCCGCCCTCCACCTCGACGATCGGGATGCGCAGCCGGGTCGCGTGGAGGACCAGCTGTTCGAGGGCACTGCGTCGTTGCGGCACGACGAGCAGCCGATGGGCGGTCCGACCGGCCGCGAAGACCTCCTCGACCGGTCGCCGGCCGGCGACCAGCTCCTCATCGGGCCCGAGCAGGTCCGGCGCCGGGAGACCGGCGTCGGGGCGTGGCCACGGCGCGGGCTCGAAGCCCGGGCGCGGCCAGGGTCGCGACGGTGGGCGGGAAGGTCCCGGTGGGATGGATCGGGTCGGCTGACCGTAGGCCGGGCGCCGGAACGGGGGACTGCCGGGCGGGCCGCCGCGATCGGGCCGGCCGCTCTGAAAAGGCGGGCGCCCGCTTGCGGACGGAGGGGCGCCCCGATCCCGCGGTCCGGTGCGGTTCGGCGGACCGCTGCGGTACGGTGGGCCGCTGCGGTTTGGCGGGCCGCTGCGGGACGGTGGGCCGCCGGCGTCACGCCGTGGGTCATGGTCCGGATCGTGCTGTCCGCGGGTGCCCGGTGGCCGACGATCTCGGTCGTCGAACTGCCGTCCCCGTGGGTCGCGCGCTGCGGAACGCCCGCCCGCCGCCCTGCATCGGCGGTCGCCACGGAGGTCGTCCCGGTTCACCAGGTCGTGGCGGACGCCAGGGCCCACGCTCCGACACGTGACGATCGTCCGCGCCTCCCCGCGTCGGACCGTCCGGGATCCCGCGGTCGGGGCCGCGGCCGGCAGGCGGCGCGCCGGATCCGTGAGGAGCCGCGCCACGCCGTGCTCCGCCAGCGGGGGTGCCGCCCGTCCTCGCACCAGGCGCCCCGGACCGTCCGGCCTTGCCGGGCGGCTTGCCGGTGGGCTTGCCGTCCGGTCGGCCGCCACTCATTCTCTTGCCCGCCGGCGGTCGCTCGTCGTCGTCACGTCGCGGTCTGTCAGCCACGACCGGCCTCCACGGTCCGCCGCCAGCGCTGCCCGTCACGCGTGTCCTCGACGGTCACGCCGAGGTCCGCCAGCTCGTCGCGCAGCCGGTCCGATGCCGCGAAATCGCGTGCCAGGCGTGCACCGGCCCGCGCCTCGAGCAGGGCCGCGACGGCCGGGTCCACCTCCCCGTCGGGATCGGGCAGGATGGCCAGGACCCGATCGAGATCCCGCAGCCGGGCGAGCGCGCGGGCGGCATCCGCCGTCGAGAGCGAGCGGCGCTCGATGCGCCGGTTGAGATCGCGGACGAGATCGAACACGACGGCCAGGGCGGCCGAGACGTTGAGGTCGTCGTCGAGGGCGGCGCCGAATGCGTCATGTGCCGCGTCGAGGGCGGCCGGCAGCGTCGCATCGTCCGGGCCATCCTCCGCGTACGACCCGAGGGCGGCGACGGCCGTGTCGAGCCGGTCGATGGCGGCCGCGGACGCGGCCAGCGACTCGTCGGAGTGGTTGAGGGCGGCCCGGTAGTGGACCGAGATGAGCGCGAGCCGGAGCGCCCGGGGCGAGACGCCGGCCGCCAGCAGCTCGCCGACGCGGGCGATGTTGCCGGTCGACTTCGCCATCTTGGCGCCGCCCATCTGGAGATGCGCGCAATGGAGCCAGGTCGCCACGAACGTCTGGCCCGTGGCGGCCTCGCTCTGGGCGATCTCGTCCTCGTGGTGCGGGAAGATCAGGTCGACCCCGCCGGTGTGGATGTCGAACGACGGCCCGAGCTGAGCCATGCTCATCGCCGAGCACTCGACATGCCAGCCGGGCCGGCCGGGACCGATCGCCGTGTCCCATGACGGCTCGTTCGGCTTCGGGCCCTTCCACAGCGCGAAGTCGCGGACGTCGTCCTTGCCGTACTCGTCGCTCTCGACCCGCTCCCCCACCCGCAGACCGTCGGGATCGAGGCGGGCCAGCCGCCCGTAGGCGGGCCACGATGCGATCCGGAAGAAGATCGAGCCGTCGTCGGTGCGGTACGCGTGGCCGCGCTCGACGAGGGTGCCGATCAGGGCGACGATCTCGTCGATGTACCGCGTGGCGCGCGGCAGGACGTCGGGCGTCGTCATCCGCAGGCTGGCCGCGTCAGCGAGGAAGGTCGCGATGTAGCGCTCGCCCAGCTCTTCGATGGTCTCGCCGGCCGCAGCGGCGCCGCGGATGATCTTGTCGTCGACGTCGGTGATGTTCATCACCCAGGTCACCGGGTAGCCGCGCCAGCGCAGATGCCGGACGAGGAGGTCGGCGAACAGGAACGAGCGGAAGTTGCCGATGTGGGCCGGTCCATAGACCGTCGGCCCGCAGGAGTAGACACCCACCCGATCGGGCTGCAGCGGTTCGAACGGCCGCGTCTCACCGGACAGCGTGTCGTGCAGGCGGAGGCTCATCGTGTCGGCCTCGACCGTGGCCACCGCGAGTGCCGAGATGCTCCGCCCGCCACCCTCGGCGCCGTCGAGATTGCCGCTGGACGCCTTGACGTTGACGGCCGCAGGTTCCAGCTCGAGCAGTGTCGCGATCGCCGCGCGCATCGCGTCGAGATGGCCGCCGAGGCGGGGTCGCGCCGCGACGATGGTCAGGTCGACGGTGGCCGCGCGCCAGCCCGCGTCCTCGAGCCGCCGGCGGACCTCGGCGAGCAGCCGCGCGCTGGCGATCCCGGCCGGCGTGCGGGCGTCGGCCGGGAACAGGCCGCCGAGATCACCCAGCCCGGCCGCGCCGAGCAGCGCATCCGCCAGCGCGTGCAGGGCCACGTCGCCGTCGGAATGACCGGCCAGGCGCGGCGCGCCCGCGATCTCGATCCCGCCGAGCGCGAGTGGCATCCCGGGCCCGAACGGGTGGCTGTCGTGCCCGATCCCCGTTCGTGTGGCGGAGCGCGCCGTCAGGACCTCGGCCACGCGTCCGAGGTCGGCCGGAAGCGTCACCTTGAGGTTGCCTGGATCGCCGGGGACGACATGGACCTCGATGCTACAGGCTTCGAGCAGCGCGGCCTCGTCGGTGAAGGTGTCGGGGCCATCGGCCGGGAAGCGCCGATACGCCTCGCGCAGGAGGTCGCGCCGGACGCCCTGTGGCGTCTGGGCCGCGCCGAGATCGCGCCTGTCGACGGTCGCCAGGACACGGCCGCCCTCGATGCGCTTGATCGTCTCCGCGACCGGGACGATCGGGATGGCCGCCCCGTGCTCGGCCGTGGCGACCGCCACGGCGCCGACCAGCGACGGTGGCACGAGCGGGCGGGCCGCGTCGTGGACCAGCACGACAGCGGCGTCGTCGGACCCGGCGCGCTCGAACGCGGCGAACCCGGCCCTGACCGACTCCTGTCGGCGCGCCCCGCCGGCGACCACATCGATGACCGCGCTCGGGAGCCACGGGGCATCGGCGATCGCGGCGCACCGCCCGGCCGTGGTCACGACGACCAGTCGGTCCACCTCCGGCGCGGCGACCAGGGCGTCGAGCGTCCAGGCCAGGAGCGGCCGCCCGCCGATCTCGACGGCGAGCTTGTCGCGGCCGCCCATCCGCGTCGAGCCGCCCGCCGCGACGACGATGACGTCCGCCCGGATCGCACCGGTAGAGTCGCTCAATCGAGACGCGGCTGGGCGAAGATCATCCGGCCGGCCACGGTCTGGAGCACGCGCGTGACCGACACGTCCAGCTCCTTGTCGATGTGTCGCGCGCCGCCCTCGACCACGATCATCGTCCCGTCCTCGAGGAAGCCGACGCCCTGTCCGGCCTCCTTGCCCTCCTGGATGACCCGGACCCGGAGCTCCTCGCCGGGCAGGACCGCCGGCTTCACCGCGTTGGCCAGCGAGTTGATGTTCATCACCCGGACGCCCTGCAGCTCGGCGACCCGGTTGAGGTTGTAGTCATTGGTGAGGATGACCCGGCTGCGGGCGAGGGCGAGAGCGACGAGCTTGGCGTCGACCTCGGCGATGTCGGGCACGTCGTCCTCGACGATCTCGACCGGCGTCGCCGGCTCCTTCTGCATCCGGTTCAGGATGTCCAGGCCGCGCCGGCCCCGGTTCCGCCGCAGGGCGTCGGAGCTGTCGGCGATGTGCTGGAGCTCTTCAAGGACGAAGCGCGGGATGACGAGCGTGCCGTAGATGAAGCCCGACTCGACGATCTCGGCGATCCGGCCGTCGATGATCGCGCTCGTGTCGACCACGATCCGCGGCTCACCGCGCGCGTCCGTGACGGCGCGATCGGCGGCCGGTGGCCGGAAGATCCCGACCGCCTCGGCGGCGATCAGCAGGTCCTTGCGCTTGGCGACCGTCAGCCCGAGCATCCCGAGACCGAGGCCGATCGACACCGCGAGCGGCAGCCACGTTCCCCACGGCGCCGGCAGGCCACCGAGCGGCAGGCCGAGCAGCAGGCCCATCAGCAGCCCGAGGAGCAGGCCGATGACGGCTGCCACGAACTCGGCGGTCGAGAGCGCCTCGACCTGGCTGATCAGCCAGGTCGCGGGCACGATGGTGAGGTACGGCAGGATGGCGAAGCCGACGACCAGCCATGCCACGACCCACACCGCGAGCAGGGCGCCCGAGTACTGGCTGTCGGTGAACAGCCCCTCGCCGGTGGTGGCCAGCACCAGCCCGATGAGCCCCCCGAGCGCAGCCCCGAGGATGCGGATATAGCGGATCAATGGGTCCCCTTGGCGAGTCGACGTCGCCTGGTCGCGAACGGCCGGGCGGGGACGGTCAGCCTAGCATCGCGGGAAGTGCCTCGCCACGAGGCGCCGGGCGGTCGGACAACGCCACGTCGATGGCATCGCGGAGGCTCCCGACGACCGCGACCTCGAGCCCATCGATCGGCGGCAGGGTCCCGCCGGACGGCAGGCGCGGCACGATCGCCCGGCCGAAGCCAAGACGCGCGGCCTCGCGGAGCCGACGCTCGAGCCCGACCACGGCGCGCAGCTCGCCGAGCAGACCGACCTCGCCGATGGCGACTGTCGCCGGCCGGGATCGCGCGGTCCCGCGACGACGACGCGAGCGCCAGGGCGACCGGGCAGGTCGAGCGCCGGTTCGACGACCGACAGTCCGCCGGCCAGGTTGGCGTAGACGTCATGACTGCCGAGGGCGATCCCGGCGCGCCTGCCGAGGACCGCGATCAGCAGGCTGAGGCGATTGGGGTCGAGGCCGCTCGCCTTGCGCGACGGGTTCCCGTAGCCGGTCGGGCTGACCAATGCCTGGACCTCGACCAGCAGCGGCCGGCTGCCCTCGAGCGTCGGCGCGACGACGCTTCCGGGCGCCGACCCGCCGTGGTCGGCGAGGAAAGCGCGGGCCGGGTCGGCGACCTCGCGCATGCCGGTCTCGGCCATCTCGAAGACGCCGACCTCGTCCGTCGAGCCGAACCTGTTCTTGGTCGCTCGGAGGAGCCGCAGGGCCGCGTACCGCTCGCCCTCGAGGTTGAGGACGGCGTCGACCAGGTGCTCGAGGGTCTTCGGCCCGGCGATCGAGCCGTCCTTGGTCACGTGGCCCGACGAGGATCACCGCGATCCCGTCGCCCTTGGCGAGCTCCATCAGCCGCAGGGTCGACTCGCGGACCTGTCCGACGCTGCCGGCCGCGCCCTCCAGCTCGTCCACGGTGGCCGTCTGGACCGAGTCGACGACGACGAGCCCCGGGCGCTCGGCGCGGGCAGCCTCGACGATCCGCCCGACGTCGTGCTCGGCCAGGACACGGACCCCGTCGGCGGACGAGCCCGCCAGGAGCCCGAGCCGGGCCGCCCGCAGGCGCACCTGCCCGGGCGATTCCTCGCCTGTCGCGTACAGGACCCCGAGACCGCCGCGGGTCAGCCCGGCGGCCGCCTGGAGGAGGAGCGTGGACTTGCCGATCCCCGGCTCGCCACCGACCAGCACGAGCGAACCCGGGACAAGCCCGCCACCGAGGACCCGGTCGAGCTCGTCGATGCCCAGCGGCAAGCGCGGCAGGTCCGCGTCGGCGATGGCGGCGAGACCGACGGGCGGCGCGGCCACACCGGCGGTGGCGGCGCGGAGGCCGGCCCGTTCGACGCGCGACGGCTCGCGGACGACGGTCTCGACCAGTGTGTTCCAGCCGTCGCACGCGCGGCATTGCCCTTCCCAGCGCAGGAACGTCTCCCCGCAGGACTGGCAGACGAAGCGGCTCTGGGGCCGCGCCATCGCTAGGCCGCCGAGCGGGCGGCGCGGGTCACCGCGCCTCGACCGGGGTGCGCGGCTCGGCTTCGGCCAGGTGGATGTCGAGGCCCGCTTCCGGGTCCTTGTCGACGACGATCGTCGAGCCGGGCTCGTACTTGCCGAGCAGCAGGTGTTCGGCCAGGACGTCCTCGATCATGTTCTGGATGACCCGGCGCAACGGTCGCGCCCCGTAGGCGACGTCGTAGCCGAGCTTGATGATGTGCTCCTTGGCCGCCGGCGTGACCTCGAGCTGCATCTGCTGGGCACGCAGCTGGTCGCGGACCCGCGACGAGCATCAGGTCCACGATCTGGGCGATCTCCTCGACCGTCAGCGACCGGAAGACCACCGTCGCGTCGATCCGGTTGAGGAACTCGGGTCGGAAGTTCTGCTTGAGCTCGGCGGCGACCTTCTCCTTCATCAGCTCGTACGAGCTCTCGGCGCGGTTCGCGTCGGTCGAGCCCATCGCCCGGAAGCCCAGGCTCGAGTTGGTCTGGAGCTGCTTGGCGCCGAGGTTCGAGGTCATGATGATGATGGCGTTGCGGAAGTCGACCCGGCGTCCCTTGGCATCCGACAGGTGACCGTCCTCGAGGATCTGCAGGAGGATGTTGAACACCTCCGGATGCGCCTTCTCGACCTCGTCGAGCAGGACGACGCAGTAGTTCTTGCGGCGGACGGCCTCGGTCAGCTGGCCTCCCTCGTCGAAGCCGACGTAGCCCGGAGGCGCCCCGACGAGGCGGCTGACGTTGTGCCGCTCCATGAACTCGCTCATGTCGATCTTGATCAGCGCGTCCTCGCTGCCGAACATGAACTCGGCGAGCGCCTTGGCGAGCTCGGTCTTCCCGACGCCGGTCGGACCGAGGAAGATGAACGAGCCGATCGGCCGCTTCGGATCCTTGAGCCCGGCCCGCGCGCGGCGGACCGCCTTGGAGACGATCCCGATCGCCTCTTCCTGGCCGATGACCCGTCCGTGGAGGGCCTCCTCCATGTTGAGCAGGCGCTGCGACTCCTCCTGGGCGATGCGGGTCACCGGGATCCCGGTCCACATCGCGACGACCTGGGCGATCTCTTCCTCGTCGACCTTCGGCTGGTCGCCTGACACCTGCGACTGCCACTCGGCGCGCTGTGAATCGACCGATTCACGCGCGGTCGCCTCGGCCTCGCGCAGGGTCGCGGCCTCCTCGTACTCCTGGTTGTTGATCGCCGCGTCCTTCTCCTTGGTGATCCGCTCGAGGTCCTTCTGGGCCTCGCGCAGGGCGGGCGGCGCGGACGCGTGGCGCAGGCGGACGCGCGAGGCGGCCTCGTCGATGAGGTCGATCGCCTTGTCGGGAAGGTGCCGGTCGGTGATGTAGCGGATCGAGAGGTCGACGGCGGCCTTCACCGCTTCGTCCGTGATGATCACCTTGTGGTGCTGCTCGTAGCGCTCGCGGATGCCGAGCAGGATGTCGACCGACTGCTCGAGCGTCGGCTCCTCGACCATGACCGGCTGGAAGCGGCGCTCGAGGGCGGCGTCGCGCTCGATGTACTTGCGGTACTCGTCGAGCGTCGTGGCGCCGATGCACTGGAGCTCACCGCGGGCGAGCGGCGGCTTGAGGATGTTCGCCGCGTCGATCGCGCCCTCGGCCGCGCCCGCGCCGACCAGCGTGTGCAGCTCGTCGATGAACAGGACCGCGTCGTTGGTGTTGCGCAGCTCCTCGATGATCTTCTTGAGCCGCTCCTCGAACTCGCCGCGGTACTTGGTCCCCGCGACGAGAGAGCCGATGTCGAGAGTCAGGACGCGCTTGTTGATGAGCGTCTCGGGGACGTCGCCCGCCACGATCCGGTGGGCCAGCCCTTCGGCGATGGCGGTCTTGCCGACGCCCGGCTCGCCGATCAGGGCAGGGTTATTCTTCGTGCGTCTCGAGAGGATCTGGATGACCCTCTCGATCTCTTTGTCTCTGCCGATGACGGGATCCAGCTTTCCTGCTCGTGCCGCGTCGGTGAGATTGATGCCGAGCTGGTCGACCGTCGGGGTCTTGCTCGCGCGCTTCGCCTCGGGCGTCGGGCCGGCCGAGGAGCTCTGCGACAGGACCCGGATGACCTCGTGGCGGACCTTGTCGAGATTCACGCCCAGCGACTCGAGGACACCGGCGGCGATCCCCTCGCCCTCGCGGACGAGGCCCAGGAGCAGGTGCTCCGTGCCGATGTAGTTGTGTCCGAGGCGGCGTGCCTCATCGATGGCCAGCTCGATGACCCGCTTTGCCCGTGGCGTCAGGCCGACCTCGCCGACGACCGGGCGGTCCCCGCGACCGATGATGAACTCGACTGCGGTCCGGACCTTGGGCAGCTCGACGTTCATGTTCTCGAGGACGCGCGCCGCGACACCCTCGCCCTCCCGGACGAGGCCCAGGAGCAGGTGCTCCGTGCCGATGTAGTTGTGGTTGAACCGCTGCGCCTCGTCCTGAGCCAGCGTCAGGACCTTGCGCGCGCGATCCGTGAACTTGTCGAAGCGATCCATCGAGTCGAACGCCTGTTCCCTTCTCGAGCGCCACGAACGTGTCGCTCCGGCCATGCTAGCACGACGACCCTGGGCGCAAGTCTGCACTCCGGGGCCTCATCTTCTACCTATACGAACGTACGGGTCCACCTTCCGGATCCCTCCGGAGCGGGTAAGAAATCGAAACGACCCGCCGGTCTCCGGCGGGTCGTCAGGCTGCGTCGCGTGACGGTCAGCCTTCGGTGTTGGCCTCCATGGTCTCCCTGGCGATCTCCTTGATCGCCTCGGCGGCATCGGCTTCCTCGACGGCCTCGTCGGCCGCGACGGTCTCGATGATCGTCTCGATCGCGTCGCCGGCGGCGGCCTCTTCGGTCGCCTCGTCGTCCGCGACCGCATCGTCGATGGTCGCCACCTGGTCGGCCGTCGCGTCGGCCTCGGTCGCCTCGTCGTCGGCGACAGCCGCGAGGATCTCTTCGGCGGTCTCGTCGGCCGCCTCCTCCTCCATGGCCTCCTGGGTCGCGACAGCCTCGACGACCTGGGCGACGTCCTCGATCGCGGCGGGCTCGTTGTCCTCGTTCGCCGCTGCGGCGTCCGCGAGCCGATCGATCTCGGTCGCGGCCGACGCCTCGAGCGCTGCCTCGTCGGCGGCGACCGTGGCGTTCAGGTCGGCGATCGCTGCGGCCGCACCGGCCTCTTCGACCGCGTCGTCCTGATCGGCCAGGGCCTGGACGTCGGCGACCACCTCGGCGGCCGCGGTTTCCTCGTCCGCCTCATCGGCGGCGACCGTCTCGACGATCTCCTCGATCGCCTCGGCCGCGGCGCCCTCCTCGGCAGCCTCGTCGGTGGCGACAGTCTCGACGACATCGTCGACCTCGGCCGCGGCGAGCTGCTGGCGGACCTGGGCGAAGGCCGAGGCCAGGGTGTTGTCGATCCCGCCCTCGGGCTCCTGGACCGCGTCCGACATCGAGTAGCTGCGCTCGGGACGCGGCCGTCGCTCGGGACGCGGCGCGCCGGGGGCGCTCGGTGTGCTCGGGGCGCCGGGCTCGACGACCGGGCGGGCCGGCGGCTCCTCGGCCTGCTTGAGGCTGAGGCCGAGGCGGTGGCGCTCGGAGTCGAGCGAGATGATCTTGAGCTTGAGCGACTGGCCCTCGTGGACGACATCGCCCGGATGAGCGACGCGCTGGTGGGACAGCTCGCTGATGTGGATCAGGCCCTCGAGCCCGTCGCGGACGCGCACGAACGCGCCGAAGTTGACGAGCTTGGTGACCGTGCCGTCGATGATGTCGCCGACCTTGAAGTCCGCCACCGTGGAGTGCCACGGGTCGGGCTGCAGACGGCGGATCGACAGGCTGATCCGACCGCGCTCGTGGTTGATGTCGATGACCTCGGCCTCGACCTCCTCGCCGACGTGATAGCCGGACTCGGGGTTGTTGACCTTGTTCCACGACAGCTCGCTCTTGTGGACGAGGCCGTCGATGCCACCGAGGTCGATGAACACGCCGAACGGCGCGATCGAGCGGACGGTGCCGGTGACCTTCTGGCCGACCTGCAGGCTGCTGAACAGCTCGTCGCGCTTCTCGCGGCGCTCCTCGTACAGCGCGACCTTCTCGGACAGGATCAGGCGGTTGGCCTTGCGGTTGACCTCGAGGATCTTGAGCCGGAGCTTGCGGCCGACGAACGGCATCAGCTTCTCGGCGATCTCCTGGGCCGCGTCACGCGGCTGGTCGTTCTGCGGCCGGCGCGGGAAGTCCACGATCTGGCTGATCGGGACGAAGCCGCGGATGCCGCAGTCGACGATGAGGCCACCCTTGTTGTGGTCGATGACCGGCGCCTCGATGATGACGCCCGCCTCGAACTGCTCCTGCATGGACGCGCCACTTGCGCTCGAGACCGGCGCGGCGGAGCGACAGGACGACGTGGCCCTCGGGCGACTCCGGCTGGAGCACGTAGACGAGGACGGTATCGCCGATGGCCAGCTCGGGCTGGCCTTCGCCATGGCGCCCGAACAGCTCGCGGTTGCTGACCACGCCCTCGCTCTTGGCACCGATGTCGACGAGGATCTCGTCCTTGTCGATGCGGACGACCTGGCCCTCGACGACGTCACCGTGCTTGAAGCTCTTGATGTCCGAGTCCTGCTCGGCGAGGAGCTCCTCCATCGTCGTCGGCTCAGGGCCGAGGTCACGCGCCGGCGTCGGCTCGTCATCCTCGTCGCTGGCGGCCGGGGCGTCGGCGGTCTCGTCGGCGCTCAGCGCGTCGCCTGCCGGCTCGGAGCCGGCCGGGGGCTGGCCGTTGGTGGACGCCTCGATGGGGGTCGCTGACGACTCGTCGACCGTGGCCGCCGATGCCTCGGCTGCCGCGTCGGCGACCGGGGCGGCCTCCTCGTCGGCTGTCGCCGCGGGCGCGTCGACTGCTGTGCTCTCCGCTTCGGTGGTCGTGCCGGCGTCGTCGGTGCTGGTGGCGGGCTCGTCTGCGACGGCAACCGCCGCGACGGTCTCATCGGACGCCTGGTCGGCGGCGGAGGCGCTCGCCTCCGGCTCCGGCGTGGGCCCGCCCTGCTGCTCTTCGGTCAAGGGTCTGGTCACTCCTGGTGGTGGATTCGCGCCCGAGAATCACGAACGGCCTGAGCGATGCTCAAGCCGTGTCCGAAACGTTCAGGTGGTCCGTGGTGATCGACTCCGCGGTCCGCTCCTTCGTGCGTCGAATGGGCTCGTATGTCGCTCGTGTGCTGTCCGTGCCCCTTGGGGCCGGGAGAGTCTAGCACACGCCTTCCGACCGCTACAATCGCCGCGCCGTGCCCGAATTGCCCGATCTGACCGTGGTCGCCGATGCGCTCCACGCCGCCCTGGCGGGTCGAGCGGTCCGTTCGGCGAGCGCGCCCGGTCCGCTCGCGGTGCGTGGCACCCCGGCCGAGCTGGAGGCGCTCGTCGGCCAGCGCGTCGAGTCGATCCGGCGGCGGGGCAAGTTCCTCCTCATCGACCTCGATCGCGATGAGATCGCCTGCAATCCCATGCTGACCGGGCGATTCCAGCTGGCCGCGCCCGGGGACAAGCTGCCGAGCAAGACGGCGTTCGTGATGGCCTTCAGCGAGCGCGAGTCCGGCCCGCGGGATGCGGCCGCGCTGGACGGCCGGCGCCGCCTGGCTTCCTGCCGACGACGCGCGACCGGAGGTCCGCTACCGCGACCCGACCCAGATGGGCAAGGTCTACCTCCGTCCGGCCGGTGTCGACCGACCGGTGCCCGGCCTCGGCGAGCCCGAGCAGGGGCCCGATGCCGACGATCCGGCGCTGACGGTCGAGGTCTGGCGCGAGCGGATCCGGCGGCACCCGGGCGAGCTCAAGAACCTGCTGCGCAATCAGTCGTTCGTGGCGGGCATCGGCAACGCCTACAGCGACGAGATCCTCCACGCGGCAGGCCTGCTGCCGTTCCGCAAGCGGTCCAGCCTGGCCCCGGAGGAGGTCGATGCCCTGTATACGGCCACACGGACGACGCTGGCCGATGCGATCACGGTCCTTCGCGCGCGAGTCCCGCCGACGTTCGAGAAGCAGGTCCGCGACTTCCTCGCGGTCCACGACAAGGGCGGCCAGCCCTGTCCGCGCTGCGGGACGCGGATCACCGAGGTCAAGGCCGGCGGGTTCATCACCTCGTACTGCCGCGGCTGCCAGCGCTGACCTGGGTGGAGCGCCCGGGCCGCGCCCCGACGCGCGTCGTGGCCCTCGCCGCAACCTCGCCGCGACGCTTATGAGGGGATCTTGAGGATCTGCCCGACGTGAAGGTTCGCCGTGTTGGTGATGCCGTTGAGCTTGGCGATGGCCTTCGGGGTCGTTCCGAACTTGGCGGCGATCCCGATCAGCGTGTCGCCAGCCTTGACCTTGTACGTCTTGGTCGCGGGCTTGGCCGTGGCGCCCGGTGATGCGCTGCTGGCGGGAACGCCCGACGCCGCGGCGGAGGAGGCACCGGCCGACGGCGCGACGGTCGGGCCTGTCGATGGACGGGCCGTCCTGGTGGGCGAGCTGGGATGGGTGGTCGCGCGTGGGCTGCCCGACGCGTCGGCGATGCCCGCCGGCGAGCTGCCACCCGACAGCTTGGCGAGGACGATCAGGGCGAAGGCGAGGACCATCAGGATGATCAACGCCGCCTGGCCCACGGACCGCTCCGAGCGGAAGGCCGGGACGGTGACGGCGATCCGGCCGTGATCGAGGATCATCGGGGTCGCGCGGGCGATCGGGCGAGGCAGGGTCGGCTGCCGGTCGGGACCGATCGGCCGGGCGGCACGGGCCGCCTCGAAGGTCGGGCAGGCCATGTGGACCTCGGTCAGGCACAGCCGCCGCTGCTTCTCGGCAGCCAGGATCGCGGGCGGTGCGACGGCCCCGCAGCGGTGCTCCCGAGCGACCGTCGAACTGCGCCACAGACCGTCTGCGGCGATCAGGTACGGGCACATCTGCGCCAGGGTCCGATCGACGACGGGATCGGGAACGGCTGCGACGGGGCGCTGTTCGGGATCGACCGCGGTCATGACGTCAAGGATAGCCGGGTCGAGGCGGCCGGCGGTATCGGCTGCCCGGCGCCCCTGGGCCGGGAACGCAAAAATCCCGGCGACGACCTATTTTCCCGAAAGGCTGCCCTCTCAGTATCTTCGGCGCTGGAGAGCTTAACTTCCGTGTTCGGGATGGGAACGGGTGTGGCCTCTCCGCTAGAGTCACCGGGATTCTTTGCGTCTGGATCGTTTCGGCAGCGGCTCGACGCGTCGGTCGCGATGACCGCGCGGGGCGCCGGAATGGCTCTTCGAATCTCGTTCGAGTCGTCGATATGGATCTGATCGCGATCCCCCCAGCCACCGACCCCTGGTCAGGTGCTGAAGAGGTCAAGCCCTCGACCATTAGTACCGCTCAGCTTCATCCGTCACCGGACTTCCACATGCGGCCTATCAAACAGGTGGTCTCCCTGCGGTCTTACCCGGTTGACCCGGTGGGGAACCTCATCTCGAGGCGAGCTTCGCACTTAGATGCTTTCAGCGCTTATCCCGACCGAACATAGCTACCCAGCGATGCCCCTGGCGGGACAACTGGCACACCAGCGGTTCGTTCACTCCGGTCCTCTCGTACTAGGAGCAACTCCTCTCAAGTTCCCTACGCCCACGGCGGATAGAGACCGAACTGTCTCACGACGTTCTGAACCCAGCTCGCGTGCCGCTTTAATTGGCGAACAGCCAAACCCTTGGGACGTACTTCCGCCCCAGGATGCGACGAGCCGACATCGAGGTGCCAAACGGTGCCGTCGATGTGAACTCTTGGGCACCATCAGCCTGTTATCCCCGGGGTAGCTTTTATCCGTTGAGTGATACCCCTTCCACTCGGAGGTACCAGATCACTAAGCCCGACTTTCGTCTCTGCTCGACTTGTGGGTCTCGCAGTCAAGCTCCCTTATGCCTTTGCACTCTTCGGCTGGTTTCCATTCAGCCTGAGGGAACCTTTGGGCGCCTCCGTTACACTTTAGGAGGCGACCGCCCCAGTCAAACTGCCCGCCTGACACTGTTCCGCGCCCGGATCACGGGTCGCGGTTAGAAACGAAATCCAGCAAGGGTGGTATTTCAAGGTCGGCTCCACCGAGGCTAGCGCCCCAGCTTCAAAGCCTCCCACCTATCCTACACAAGCTGAACCCCAATCCAATGTCAGGGTGCAGTAAAGCTCCACGGGGTCTTTTTGTCCTGCCGCGGGTAACCTGCATCTTCACAGGTACTTCAATTTCGCCGGATCCCTCGTTGAGACAGCGCCCAGATCGTTACGCCATTCGTGCGGGTCGGAACTTACCCGACAAGGAATTTCGCTACCTTAGGACCGTTATAGTTACGGCCGCCGTTTACCGGGGCTTCGATTCAAAGCTTGCACCTCTCCTCTTAACCTTCCGGCACTGGGCAGGCGTCAGCCCCTATACGTCAGCTTTCGCTTTCGCAGAGACCTGTGTTTTTGCTAAACAGTCGCCTGGGCCTTTTCACTGCGGCTTCGATCGACCCTCTGCAAGCAGCGAGCCGCGAAGCGCCCCTTCTCCCGAAGTTACGGGGCCATGTTGCCGAGTTCCTTAACGAGGGTTCTCCCGATCGCCTTGGTATGCTCTACCCGCCTACCTGTGTCGGATTGCGGTACGGACACTATTGATCTCGCTAGACACTTTTCTTGCCAGCTCGGCTCACTCGACTTCAAGGCAAAGCCTCTCGCATTCGCGTCTCGGGGTTTGAAATGACCGGACGGATTTACCTGTCCAGTCCCCCTACCTGCTTAGACGCCCACAACCAATCGGGCGCTCGAACTACCGTGCCGTGTCATGCCATTGCTCTCACCTGGGATCAGATCCGGGACTCGACCGACTTTCGCCGGCCAACCTCCGTTCTCCTACCCCCAGGCGACACCTTGCGGTGCAAACGATCGTTAGTGGTTCGGGAATATCAACCCGATGTCCATCGCCTACGACGTTCGTCCTCGGCTTAGGCCCGACTAACCCTGAGCGGACAAGCCTTCCTCAGGAAACCTTAGGCTTACGGCGTGTGAGATTCTCACTCACATTGCGCTACTCATGCCGACATTCGCACTTCCGCCCACTCCAGCCGTCCTCACGGTCGACCTTCACTGCTGACGGAACGCTCCCCTACCAAACCACGACCGGCGAACCGGTCATGGAGTCCGTAGCTTCGGTACCAAGCTTGAGCCCCGCTGAATTTTCGGCGCAGATCCACTTGACCAGTGAGCTGTTACGCACTCTTTCAATGATGGCTGCTTCTGAGCCAACATCCTGGTTGTCTATGCGAATCCACATCCTTTACCACTTAGCTTGGATTTAGGGACCTTAGCTGACGGTCCGGACTGTTTTCCTTTTGACCACGAAGCTTAGCCCTCGCAGTCTGACTCCCGGGCTCTGAAATCACGGGATTCGGAGTTTGGTTGGGGTTGGTAAGCGGGAAGCCCCCTAGCCCATCCAGTGCTCTACCCCCGTGATTGAACGCCCGAGGCTAGCCCTAAAGCTATTTCGGGGAGAACCAGCTATCTCCGAGTTCGATTGGCATTTCACCTCTATCCACAGCTCATCCCCTAGCTTTTCAACGCTAGTGAGTTCGGTCCTCCACGAGACATTACTCTCGCTTCAACCTGGCCATGGATAGGTCACTCGGTTTCGGGTCTACAACGTGCGACTGATCGCCCTATTCAGACTCGCTTTCGCTCCGGCTCCGTCCTTCGCGGACTTAACCTCGCCACACGCAAGTAACTCGTCGGCTCATTCTTCAAAAGGCACGCCATCAGGCTACCGGCGAACCGGCAACACCCTCTGACTGCTTGTAGGCACGTGGTTTCAGGTACTATTTCACTCCCCTTCCGGGGTGCTTTTCACCTTTCCCTCACGGTACTAGTTCACTATCGGTCGCCAAGAGTATTTAGCCTTGGACGGTGGTCCGCCCAGATTCCCACATGAGAGACCTTCCACGTGGTACTCAGGTGGCCGATCACGGAGGTCGCTCGCTTTCGCCTACGGGGCTCTCACCCTCTCTGGCCTGCCGTTCCAGGGCAGTTCGACTAGCGATCGACTTGGTAACTCCGCCGGGACCTTGCCGGGTCCCGATGATCGGCTCCTACAACCCCCACTCAGAAACGGCGGCAACCTATCGCGCTGAGTGAGTTTGGGCTCTTCCCGTTTCGCTCGCCACTACTCAGGGAATCATCTCTTTTCCTCCAGCTACTGAGATGTTTCAGTTCGCTGGCTTACCTCTTCCTGGCCTATTTGATTCAACCGGGAGTGACTGGGCATGACCCCAGCCGGGTTTCCCCATTCGGATATCTCCGGATCAGCGTCTGCTCGCGACTCCCCGGAGCTTTTCGCAGCCTGCCGCGTCCTTCATCGGCTCTTGGCGCCAAGGCATCCACCCCGTGCCCTTTGTAGCTTGACCCCCTCCAGCCTCTGACCAGGTGGCCAGTCGCCGGTTGGGATCGGATCGGGATCATTTCGTATCGACTACTCGGCGAAATCGAAGATTCATTCAATCTGCCGAAACATATCCAGTTGTTAAGGTGCGACGCGCCCGAAGGAACGTCTCCCGACGCGGACGACCGAGGTCGATCCGACGTCCAGCGATCCGCTGGTCGGTGGCCTGCCGCGCAGAGGCGGAAGGACACGGATCAGGGGCTCGGTATCCGGGACATGGTCCCGGGGTGATGGACTGGGGGGTGGACTCGGGGATGGGACCCGATCTCTTCGAACTGTGATGTGGCGCCAGTGCTCGAGCGGTGGTGGAGACGAGGAGACTCGAACTCCTGACCCTCTCCTTGCAAAGGAGATGCTCTGCCAGCTGAGCTACGTCCCCGCGCCAGGGTGGGGAGTGGTGGGCGATTCTGGACTCGAACCAGAGACCTCTGCCTTATCAGGGCAGCGCTCTAACCAGCTGAGCTAATCGCCCTCCGCGGGTGGTTGCCGTGCCTTGACGTTGACGACACGGTCGTCGCCGCGGACGGCTGCACCTTGACCCTTGAAGAGTGACAGGAAACACCGACCACGGATGGTCGAACGGGTTCGGTGTTCTTGCCAGGTCGCGTATCGGCCTCCGGCCACGATCCTTGCGGATCGGCGCCGGCGCGCTCCACCTGGCGGGGAGACGCGAGCGACCGTGCGATCAACCCTAGGAGCCATCAACGCCTCGACCCCACCGAGAGTCGAGACTCGGATCTCCCTAGAAAGGAGGTGATCCAGCCGCACCTTCCGGTACGGCTACCTTGTTACGACTTCGTCCCAATCACCAACCCCACCTTCGACGGCTGCCTCCTTGCGGTTGGCCCACCGGCTTCGGGTGTTGCCAGCTTTCATGACGTGACGGGCGGTGTGTACAAGGCCCGGGAACATATTCACCGCCGTATGCTGACCGGCGGTTACTAGCAACTCCGGCTTCATGCAGGCGAGTTGCAGCCTACAATCCGAACTGAGACCGGCTTTAAGGGATTTGCTCCACCTCGCGGTTTCGCCGCCCGTTGTACCGGCCATTGTAGCGTGGGTGTAGCCCAGGACGTAAGGGCCATGCTGACTTGACGTCATCCCCACCTTCCTCCGAGTTTCTCTCGGCAGTCCCGTGTGAGTGATACAACACACAGTAGGGGTTGCGCTCGTTGCGGGACTTAACCCAACATCTCACGACACGAGCTGACGACAGCCATGCAACACCTGTGGCCAGGCCCCTTGCGGGGAGACCGACGTTTCCGCCGTGGTCCTGGTCATGTCAAGCCCTGGTAAGGTTCTTCGCGTTGCGTCGAATTAAACCCCACGCTCCGCTGCTTGTGCGGGCCCCCGTCAATTCCTTTGAGTTTTAGCCTTGCGGCCGTACTCCCCAGGCGGGACACTTAATGCGTTAGCTTCGGCACTGGCGGGGTTGATACCACCAACACCTAGTGTCCATCGTTTACGGCTAGGACTACCGGGGTATCTAATCCCGTTTGCTCCCCTAGCTTTCGCGCCTCAGCGTCAAGAACAGGCCAGGAAGTCGCCTTCGCCACTGGTGTTCCTCCCGATATCTACGCATTTCACCACTACACCGGGAATTCCACTTCCCTCTCCTGCCTTCGAGTCGATCAGTATCGAATGACCCTCCCCAGTTGAGCCGGGGGCTTTCACACTCGACTTGAACGACCGCCTGCGCGCTCTTTACGCCCAGTAAATCCGGACAACGCTTGTCACCTACGTATTACCGCGGCTGCTGGCACGTAGTTAGCCGTGACTTATTCATCAGGTACCGTCATTATCGTCCCTGATAAAAGAGGTTTACAACCCGAAGGCCTTCATCCCTCACGCGGCGTTGCTGCGTCAGACTTTCGTCCATTGCGCAAAATTCCCGACTGCTGCCTCCCGTAGGAGTCTGGGCCGTGTCTCAGTCCCAGTCTGGGTGATCGTCCTCTCAGACCACCTACCGATCGTCGCCTTGGTGAGCCGTTACCCCACCAACGAGCTAATCGGACGCAGGCCCCTCCCGAAGCGCCTTGCGGCTTTACTGGTGTGAATGAACACACCACCACATGCGGTATTAGCCACCCTTTCGGGCAGTTATTCCCCACTTCGGGGCAGGTCACCTACGCGTTACTCAGCCGTCCGCCACTAACGATCAAAGCAAGCCTCGATCGTCCGTTCGACTTGCATGTCTCATGCACGCCGCCAGCGTTTATCCTGAGCCAGGATCAAACTCTCCGAAAAGATGCACGACCTTGCGGCCGCGACTTTTGTCCGAGGGTTTGACCACTCGCACATCCTTATCACGGATTTCCTGTCACTCTTCAGTTGTTAAGGTGCAGCGGCCGGGGCGCGACGGCCCGCGGCGCAGACCGCCGAATGATGGGGCGTCGGCCGGGTGTCAAACCGGCGTCCGCGGAGTCCGTCAGCCAGACGGCGAGCCTCCGGAGGCGGCACGAGGGCGGATGATAGGGCCGGCCGCCGAGCGTCAAACGACCGCATCGCACCGGCGACGCTCAGATCGGGCTCGCTCCACGAGCAGGACGAAGGCGGCGGCGCTGAGCCAGCACAGGAGCGCGAGCTCGACCGAGCCGGCGCGCCCGAGCGGGCCGACCGCGACCAGGTAGAGCACGAGCGCCGAGGACCAGCGCGATGCCGGCCTTGGCCAGCCGCAGCAGGATCTCGTTGACGAGGTTGCTCACCGTCGACCTCAGACGGCCCGCCGGCCCTGGAGGGCGCGGATCAGGGTGACCTCGTCGGCGTACTCGAGGTCGCCGCCGACCGGGATGCCCGCGGGCGATCCGGCTGACGAGCCCCACGACCGGCTCGAGGCGCTCGGCGAGGTACATCGCCGTCGCCTCGCCTTCGAGGGTCGGATTGGTGGCCATGATCACCTCGACGAACGGCTCGCCGTCGCCGTGCCGCCGCGTCGGCGCGCTCGAGGAGCTCGCGGATCCGCAGTCGGTCGGGCCCGATCCCGTCGATCGGCGAGATCGCGCCGTGGAGCACGTGGTACAGGCCCTTGAACTCGCCGGTGCGCTCGAGGGCGAGGACGTCGAGCGGCTCCTCGACGACGCACAGTCGGCGTCGTGTCGCGACTCGGGTCGCGGCAGATCGGGCAGAGCGGCTGCGTCGCTGATGTTGAAGCAGCGCTCGCAGAAGACGACCTTGTCGCGGACGTCGATGAGCGCGGCGGCGAGCGTTCGCGCCTCCGCTCCGGGGCGCGAAGCAGGTGGAACGTCAGCCGCTGGGCGGTCTTCGGGCCGATGCCCGGGCAGGCGGGCGAACGACTCGATCAGGCGGGCGACCGGCTCGATGACGGGGCTGACCATCCGGGGTGCTGTCCCTACATCCCCGGCAGGCGGAGCCCGCCCGTCACGGCGGCCATCTTCTCCTCGGCGATCGCGCGCGAGGCGCGCAGCGCGTCGTTGACGGCGGCGACGACGAGGTCCTGGAGCATCTCGACGTCGGCCGGATCGACCGCGGACGGATCGATCGTGACGCTGACCAGCTCCTGCTTGCCGGTGACCGTGGCCTTGACCACGCCGCCACCGGCCGAGCCGTCGACCAGCGTCGACTCGAGCTCCGTCTGGATCCGCAGCATCTCCTGCTGCATCTGCTGCGCCATGCGCTGGAGGTTGCCCATCCCCATCCCGGTCACTCCTTCTCGTCCGTGCCTCGGTGGTCAGTCTGCCGCAACCGACCGGTGCCCGTCGGTCCGGCCCCGATCAGCTGACCTCGCCGACGTCGGCCAGCTCCTCGGCGAAGATCCGGCGCGCCTCGGCGACGAGGTCGTCCGACGGCTCGGCGGCAGGCTCGATGTTGGCGACCACGCAGCGGACGGTCACGGGATGCCCGATGACCTCGGCGATGCCCGTCCTCGATGCCGGGTCGGCGGCGCTCGGCGCTGCTCCTTGAGGAACGCCTTGCTCCTCGGGGAAGCCGAGGGTGACGATCGCACCGTCGACGGCGACGGGGCGGCACTTGAGGATCAGCGGCTTCGTCGGCGGGTGCTGGCTGAGACGGTCCACGATCGGCCGGCCAGCGCCGCCAGCAAGCCATCGAGCTCGGGGTCGTGGGCCATTCCGGGTCGGTGTCGGCGAGGCGGCCGCCGCCGGGGCCGCCGGGACAGGCGCCGCGGGCATCGCCGCGACTGGCGACGCAGGCGTCGCCGGGGCGCCCTGTGGGACTGGCGCGCCGGCCGGCGGCTCGTGCCGCTGGGGACGCCGGGCGGCCCTCGGTCGGCGTCGCCACGCGGGTCGGGGTCGGGGCATCGGCGCGGCGGGCCGGGACGGCCGGAGGCTCGGTCCCGAGCGATGCCTTGGCCGGTGCCTCGGCAGGTGGAGCAGCCAGAGGCGATGCGGGCCGGACGGCAGGCTCGGCGGCGAACATCGCGAGCTCGAGGCCGAACCGGAGCCCGCCGATGCCGCTCCGGTTCGGGTCGATGGCGGCCAGGCGCCGGGCAGCCGCGACCAGCGCTGCCGGATCGTGACGGGCGATCGTGGGGTCGGCGAAGCCCGCGATCAGCTCCGCCCGGATGGCCTCGACCGCCTGGTCGAGCAGGGCCCGCAGGTCCCGCCCGCGCTCCTCGAGCGAGTCGAGCAGGGCGACCCCGGCCGCCCCGTCACCGCGGACCAGGTCGTCGACGAAGGTCTCGACGACCTCGGCGTCGGCCAGGCCGAGCAGGTCGCGGACGTGGGCTTCGTCGATCCGGTCGGGTGCGGCGGACAGCAGCTGGTCGAGCATCGATTCGGCGTCCCGCATCCCGCCGGCCGCCAGCCGGGCGATGAGGTGGATGGCGGCGGGGATCGGCCTCGCGACCGTCGGCTGCCAGGATCCGCGCGAGCTTGCCCTCGATCTCGCCGACGGTCAGCCGCCGCACGTCGAAGCGCTGGAGCCGCGACAGGATGGCCGGCGGGAACGCCGAGGGCTCGGTCGAGGCGAACATGAACATGACGAAATCGGGTGGTTCCTCGATCGATTTCAGGAGCGCGTTCCAGGCGGGACCGGTGATCTGGTGCGCCTCATCGAGGATGTAGACCTTGCGCTTGAGCTGGCCGGGCGGATAGGCGAGACGCTCGCGCAGGCCGCGGACGTCGTCGATGCCACGGTTGCTGGCGGCGTCGATCTCGACCAGGTCGAACGACGTCCCCTCACGGATCGAGACGCACGACGGGCACCGGTCGCACGCGTCGCCGTCCTGGAGATCCGTGCAGTTGACCGCCTTGGCGAGGATGCGGGCCAGCGACGTCTTGCCGGTGCCGCGCGGCCCGACGAACAGGACGGCGTGGCTCACCCTGTCGGTGCGGACGGCGTTGCGAAGCGTCTCGACGACGGCTTCCTGACCGACGATCTCGCTGAAGGTCTGCGCACGCCAGCGCCGGTAGAGCGCCTGGTGCGGGACGGTCGGCGTCACGGCCTCCTCGGACTGTCGGCGGTTGATCGAAGCTGAATGCCGTGCACCCTCCGTCGACCAGAACGGTCCCGTGCCCACCATGACGAGCGGCTCAGACCAGGCCGTTCCGCGGCACCCGACGATGGTCGCTTAGTGCTGCTTCCTTCCGGACCTGACACGGTTCGCGGTTCGCCGCTGCGCGGGACCCGGTCCTCAACGTCACGCGTCGGGCGGCGTTCGAGAACGGAGACCTCGGGAGGGGATTCAGCCCTGCTATAGCGGATTGCAGGTACAGGGCACCGCTAGTTCCCCGCCTAGCACGGCTCCGGAAGGATACCGCGGATGGGGGCGCGCCACGTCAGGCCGGGGCGCGGTCCCAGGACCGCCGATCGTGGCCGAAGTGGACGACAGCCGGCTCGAGCCCGTGGAGGCGATCCACGGAGCGGTCGTATGCCTCGCGATCTGGAGCACCGCTCCGACCCTCGAGCTCGTCGGGCTCGCCCGCCCATTCGTCGACGGTGTAGACGGCCTGGCCGGCGAGCAGCACGAGGCCGTGGTCGGTCTCGACAGCGAGCGACTGGTGGCCCGCGGTGTGGCCCGGCGTCGCCACGATCCGGAGCCCCTCGAACGGCTCGTGGTCACCCGCGAGCTGGACGTAGCTGGCGGAGGGGAAATCGATCCACTCGAGGATGGTGTGGTCGGTCGTGTGGGCGAGCTCCCACTCGGTCCGCTGGACGTAGATGGGCACGTCTGGGAACGCGGCGTTCTGACCGGCATGGTCGGCGTGGAGGTGGCAGTTGGCGACGGCGGTGACGTCCTCGATCGCGACGCCGGCAGCGGCCAGGGCGTCACCGATCCGCCTGGCGACGGGGTGGTATCGCTCGTCGAGCTCCTCGTTGCCGAACCCGAGCCCGGTGTCGAACAGGAGGATCCCACCCCGGTGCCGGATCGCATAGCCCATGACCACGCCCTGCCGATGGGCCAGCTCCGGCTCAGGAAACCGGAACGTCCCAAGCTCCATCGGGATGATCTCGGGCAGCTTGGTCATGCGAGTGTGGGCTGGCTCGGGGCACGCAACGGAGCGTGCCGCGTGGGCGGTCGCTGGCAAGGCGGCGACGAGCACCAGAGCGAGCGCACCCGGGGTGCGTGAGCGAGGAGCGGAGGCGCCAACGCGGCCAGCGAGCGATCCACGCGGTGCGCGTGAGTGGCGGAGAGGGCGGGATTCGAACCCGCGACGGGTTGCCCCGAACCGCATTTCCAGTGCGGCGCCATAGTCCACTAGGCGACCTCTCCAAGTGACGATCGTGGCTCCAACGTCGATCGTGCCACGACCTTGTGCCACGTCGTTCGCCGATATGGCGGTTCCTGGCAAGGCGGCACCGAGCACCGGAGCGAGCGCACCTGGAGGTGCGTAAGCGAGGAGCGGAGGGGCCAACGCGGCCAGGGGCCGTCAGATCGGTGAACGATGGCGGAGAGGGCGGGATTCGAACCCGCGGTGCTTTCGCACACCGCTTTTCGAGAGCGGCACCATCAACCACTCGGACACCTCTCCGCGGGAGAGGATACCAAACGCGCCCGCGACGACCGCCCGGCCGCCGATCAGCCGGTTGCCAGGGGCGTGAACAGAGCCTCGGCCTCGTCGCGCCGGATGCCGCTGACGACCTTGATCCGCCGTGGCAGGCTGGGGTGCTGGGCGAGCTGGATGATGGTCCCGGCGGCGCCGTCGTGGGTGTTGGCGACGGCGAACACGAGCGCCTCGACATCACTCTCGAGCAGCGCGCCGACGCACATCGCGCAGGGTTCCTCGGTGGCGAAGATGGTCGCGTCCGCGAGGCGGACGGTGCCGAGCTTCCGGGCGGCCTCGCGCAGGACCACGATGACCGCGTGGGCCGTCGGGTCGTTCGTCTCGAGGACCCGGTCATGGGCGCGGACGACCATCGCCTCGTCGACCACCGCGACGGCGGCGTTCGGCCGCTCGCCGTTCGCGAGGGCGGCCCGTGCCTCGGCGAGCGCCTCGCCCATGAACAGCTCGTAGTTCATGACGCGATGCTAGCAGACCGATTCGGGCCGGCCGGCCCGCAGTCGGGTCGCGCGACGCCGAATCGCAACCCGGGCCCGGTCGTCCGTGGCGGTAGGATACCGACCGTCATGACAGCCCCGAAGCGCATCGCGATCCTCACCGGCGGCGGCGACGTCCCCGGTCTCAACGCCGTCATCAAGAGCGTGGTCTACCGCGCCACCGAGGCGGGCTACACGGTCCTCGGCATCCGTCGCGGGTGGGAGGGGCTGACCCACGTCCGGCCCGGCCACGACTCGGGCGACGCCTACCTGCGGCCGCTCGACCGGATCAACACGCGGACCATCGAGCGGACCGGCGGCACCATCCTGCACACCTCGCGGACGAACCCGCGGAAGATGCCGCTGGCCGGCATGCCGCCCTGGATGGACGCGGCAGAGCGGGCCCGCCACGCCGTCGGCGAGGGGGTCTTCGACCTGACGCCGCTCGTCCTCGACAACCTCGCGGCGCTGGGCATCGACGTCCTGGTCACGATCGGCGGTGACGACACGCTGTCGTACTCGCAGGTCCTGGTCAACGCCGGGATCCCGCTGCTGGCGATCCCGAAGACGATGGACAACGACGTGCAGGGCACCGAGTACTGCATCGGCTTCTCGACGGCGATCACCCGGGCCAAGGAGGCCATCAACCGGCAGCGGACGACGCTCGGCAGCCACGAGCGCATCGGCGTGTTCCGGATCTTCGGCCGCGACGCCGGGTTCTCGGCGCTGTACACCGCGTACGTGACCTCGGCACGCTGCGTGATCCCGGAGGCGCCCTACGACCTGGATGCGCTGTCCGCGCTGCTGGCCGCCGATCACGCCGCCAACCCGAGCCACTACGCGTTCGTCATCACCGCCGAAGGAGCCATCTGGAGCGGGGCGCAGATGACCGATGTGGGCGACACTGACGCCTTCGGCCACCGGCACAAGGCCAACATCGGCGAGGCGCTGGCGACCGAGCTGCGCGAGCGGACCGGGCATCGAGACGCTCGCCTCCGAGCTCACCTACGACCTGCGGAGCGGCGAGCCGGATTCGCTCGACGCGCTCGTGGCGACCACGTTCGCGAACATCGCGATGGACCTCGTCGAAAGCGGCGTGACCGGCCGGATGATGGCGATCCAGGACGGCAAGTACGCCCATACGTCGCTGCCGGACCCGACGCTCGGTCCGCGCCGGGTCGACGTGCCGGCGATGTACAACGTCGAGCGCTTCCGGCCGCAGATACAACGGCAAGCTCGGCGACCCGATGCTGCTGGTCGGCCTCGACTGATAGCGCCTCTCAGCCGTCGAGGGCTGACAGCGAGCGGATCGCGCGGGCGAGGGCGGACATGTCGTCGTCGCCGTGGCCTGAGGCGATCAGGCCGGTCTCCAGCTGGGCCGCGAGGGCGCTGACCGGGAGCGACCGCGCCGAGCTGGGCGGCCAGCCCGAGGGCGATCCCCAGATCCTTGCGATGGAGAGCGAGCTTGAACCCGAGCGGGTAGTCGTTGTCGATCATCCGGCCACTGCGATTGGCGAGCACCCAGCTCTGGGCGGCCCCGCCGCCGAGGGCGCCGACGACCTGCTCGACGTCGAGACCGGCCTTGATGGCGAGGACCATCCCCTCCGCAACCCCGAGATATGCCCCGGCCAGGATGACCTGGTTGACGGCCTTGACCGCCTGGCCGGCGCCGATCGGACCGACGTGGGTGATCGTCCGGCCCATCGCCGCCAGGACGGGGCGAGCGTGCTCGACGTCTGCCGCGTCGCCACCGACGAAGATCGTCAGGGTCGCGTTGCGCGCGCCCTCGCTCCCGCCCGAGACCGGCGCGTCGACCATCCGCAGGCCGCGCTCGGTGAGACGCGCCGCGAAGTCCCAGCTGCCCGCCGGCGCGATGGTCGAGCAGTCGACGATGAGCGTTCCGGCCGCCGCGCCCTCGACGACGCCGCCGGCCCCGAACAGGACGGCCTCGACGTCGGGCGTGTCCGACACGCAGACGACTGCGATGTCGACGCCGGCGACCGCGTCCGACGGGCTGTCGGCGAACGTGACCCCGAGATCGGCCAGCTCCGGGGCACGGCCGGGCGTCCGGTTCCAGCCGACGACCTCGAAGCCCGCCGCGGGCCAGGTTGGCGGCCATCGCCGCCCCCATGGTGCCCAGGCCGAGGAAGGCGACCCGGCCCCGGACCGGCGCTGGCTCCGTGGTCATGGCTGGGGCGCCGCGTCGCTCGGCGGTTCCCCTGACTCGGCGCCTTCGGCCGTCTCCGTCGTCTCGGCGCCCTCGGTCGCGCCGGCTGCCCCGGCCGCGGCTGCTGCCCCGGAGCCGCGCCACCCTGGTCACGCCCGCGGGCGATGAAGAACGCGGCGATCGCTCCGATGATGACGATCAGGATGATGATCCCGAGAAGGTTGCCGCTGTCGCGCCCGGTCGGTTCCGGGGCCGCGCTCGGCGCGGGGGTGGCGGTCGGGCTCGGGCTCGCGAACACGACAGGCGTGACCACGACCTGGACAGCTGTCTTCGGATTGCCCTTGGTCAGAACCGGGACGCCGGCATCGTTCCGCCACGACTGACCGCTGTCGACGACCTCTGACGTCACGACGTAATCATTCGCCGGGTCGACGTCGGTGATGAGGTACGGGACCGCGAACGCCTGCGGGAGCCCCTGCGCGACGGTGTCGACGTCGATGCCGAGTGACTCACCGGTCGCCGGATCGACGACCACTGTCATCGCGTAGGCGCTCGTCGACGGGTGGAGGCCGACCGCGCTGATCTGCCCGCTGACGGCGCCCTTGAGCAGGTCGGGGCGATACGCCAGCGTGATGTCGACGTCCGATGGGTTGCCCTTGGTCAGGACGGGAACGCCCTTGCCGGTGACCCACGCGTTCGCTCCGTCGACGATCGTCGCCTGGAGGGTATAGGTCACCGATGAGTCGATGTCGGCGGGATCGAATCCGAGCGAGAAGGAGATCGGGACGGTGCTGACGTCGCGATCGATCTGCGAGGCGACGATCGAGCTCTCGGTGGCCCGAGCCGAGCCGCGGACGAGCGCGACCACGGCGAACGCGTCCGTGGTCAGCTTGTAGGGCTCGTGATAGGTCAGCGTCCCGGTGATCGCGGTGACCGGCGTCGGGGTCGGAGCGCCGGACGGTGCGGCGGTGGGCGACGCGGTCGGGCTGGGGATCGGGGTCGGGCTCGGCGTCGGGCTGGGTGTCGGTGTCGGTGTCGGCGTAGGCGTTGGCGTCGGAGTCGCAGTCGGCGTGGGCGTGGGCGTGGGCGTCGGTGTGGGCGTCGCAGTCGCAGTCGCTGTGGGAGTGGCCGTCGGCGACGCGGTCGGGCCAGGCGTGGACGACGAGGACGCGGACTCGCTCGGACTGGCGCTCGGACTGGCGCTCGGCTCGCCGCTCGGTGACGAGGACGGGAGGCCCGATCCGCTCGGGAACGGGCTCGGCGCCGGCGTGACGACCGGCAGGTCTGTGGCGACGCGTGTGACCGACAGGGAGACCGGCCCGCCGGCCTTGCCGCCCTGGATGATCGGCGCGCCCTGCTTGTTCTCCCAGACGGCGGCGCCGTCGACGATGGCGCCCTTGACCACGTAGGTCGCGGTCGGATCGATCAGCGCCGGGTCGAAGCCGATGCTGAAGGCGAGGTCGGCCGGGCCGGTGATCGGCCGGACCTGGCGCGAGACGAGCGTGCCGGTCTCGACCTTGACGAGCGAGGCGATCTCGACGGCCCCGGGTCCGTAGGCCGCGTCGGCCGGAGGCACGATGGCTCCGGTGATGGACGCCGGCGCCGTGGCGGGCACGGCAGGCAGGACGAGATCGATGCCGCTGACCGGGCCGCCCGTGATGACGGGCTCACCATGGGGGTTCTGCCAGACGTTGGTGCCATCGGTGATGGTCGCGAACAGGGCATAGGCGTGGGTCGGGTCGAGCGTCGCGCTGTCGATGAGCACCGAGAAATCGATCGGGATGGTCGGCGGGGCCCCGATCCACTCCTCGCCGACGATGGCCCCGGCATCGGCGGCCGCGGTCTGGTCGACGATGGTCACGACAGCGACCGCACTCGGCGTGAGCGTGACGCTCTCGGCGTAGGACAGCGTCCCGGTGACGGCAGTCGTGGCCGCCGAGGTCGGCACGGCCATGAGGGCGGCCACCAGTCCCACGGCCAGCAGCGCTGCCGCGAGACGGCGAAGGAACGGGCGCGACGAACTCACGGAAGCGACCTCACGATGAGGGTCGCCGGCAACGCCTCCGCGTCCCGGGCCCGGTCCGAAGCCTAGCAGGCTGGCCGTCCGGGACACACGACCGGCCCGTCGCGTCAGGTGGTCGACGATGGGAGTGGCGCGCCCGGCGGGACTCGAACCCACGACCTTTAGGTCCGCAACCTAACGCTCTATCCACTGAGCTACGGGCGCATGCGCCGGAAATGGCTGGCGGAGAGGGAGGGATTCGAACCCTCGATGCAGGTTACCCCACATGGCGGTTTAGCAAACCGCTGCACTAGACCTCTATGCGACCTCTCCGTCGCGACGGCGGGCGAAATCCTAACATGGCCTCAGGAGGGACCATCCGACGCCTGACGAACCCCAGCCCCCTCTGCGATCCCATCCGCCCCCTCGTGAGACGACCCTCGAGGACAGGGTCCGCGCCGCGACCATCGGCGAACCGACGCGCGTCGACGGCCCGATCCATCTCGTCGCGTATGACCCCGACTGGCCGATCCGCTACGAGCGAGAGGCGGCCAGGATCCGGGCGACCCTTGGGGAGCGGGCCCTGTTGGTCGAGCATGTCGGCTCGACGTCCGTCCCGAGCCTCGCCGCCAAGCCGATCGTCGACATCATCCTGGCGGTCGCCGACTCGGCCGACGAAGCGGCCTACGTGCCGCCGATGGAAGCCGCCGGCTGGCTGCTCCGCATCCGCGAGCCCGGATGGTTCGAGCACCGCCTGTTCAAGGATCCGGACTGGATGGTCAACCTCCACGTATTCAGCGCCGGCTGTCCGGAGATCGACCGCATGCTCGCGTTCCGTGACCGGCTGCGTGCCGACGACGGGGAGCGGCTCCGCTACGAGGCGGCCAAGCGCGAGCTGGCCGCCCGCCACTGGACGTACGTGCAGGGCTACGCCGACGCCAAGGGCGAGGTGATCGCGTCGATCCTGTCGGGCGCCCTCAGCGGTGGCCACGAACGCGCGGTATGACGCCGGCGAGAGCATGCGCGCGTTGACATCGAGCGCGGCAATCGATACCGTCCGGAGCACAGATATGAGCCACACCTTCTACTTTCGATGCCCGGCATGACACTCCGAGGTCGCTGAGACCAAGGGGCACGGGTCGTGTCGGGCAAACGAAGCAGAGGCTAGACCTCTGCTTTTTTCTTTTCCCGACCGGCCGACAGAGGAGACACCAGCACGATGTTCGTGGTGATGACCGCCGGCGCCAGCGAGGCCGAGATCCTCGGGGTCAAGAGCCAGATCCTGGCCGAGGGCCTGACGCCGTTCGACCATGTCGGTCCCGAGCGGACGGTGATCGCGGTCGTCGGCGAGATCGGCTCACGAAAGCCTGCCCTGCTCGAGCGCTTCGCCAAGCTCGCGGGGGTCGCCTCGGTCACCCCGATCAGCCGGCCGTTCAAGCTGACCTCGCGCGAGTTCCATCCGGAGGACTCCGTGATCCGCGTCCTCGACGCCGTCATCGGTGACGGGTCTCTGACGATGATGGCCGGGCCGTGCTCGATCGAGAGCCGCGACCAGCTGTTCGAGACGGCCGATGCGGTCGCCGCGGCCGGCGCCACGATCCTGCGCGGCGGCGCCTTCAAGCCGCGGACGTCGCCGTACGCGTTCCAGGGGCTCGGCGTCCAGGGCCTGCGATTCCTCGCCGAGGCGCGCGAACGGACCGGCCTGCCGGTCATCACCGAGGTGATGGAGTCGAACCAGGTCGACATCGTCGCCGAGTACGCCGACATCCTCCAGATCGGCACCCGGAACATGCAGAACTACTCGCTGCTGCGCGACGTGGGGCGCGTCGCGCGCCCGGTCATGCTCAAGCGCGGCTACGGGGCCACCGTCGAGGAATGGCTGATGGCCGCCGAGTACATCGTCAGCTCGGGCAACCCGAACGTCATCCTGTGCGAGCGCGGCATCCGCACGTTCGAGACGTACACGCGCAACACGATGGATCTCGCCGCGGTCCCGCTGCTCAACGCCTTGACCCACCTGCCGGTGATCGTCGACCCGAGCCACGCCACCGGCAAGCGCTGGCTGGTCAAGCCGCTGGCGATCGGCGGGGTGGCAGTCGGTGCCGACGGCGTCATGGTCGAGGTCCACCCGAACCCGGACGAGGCCCTGTCCGACTCGGAGCAGCAGCTCGACCTGGACCAGTTCCGCGACCTGATGTCGGCCATCGTGCCCGTCCACGAGCACGTCCGCGGGCTCTACAAGGCCGGCGCCTGACAACCGCGATGACCGCTGCCGCCGCGCCCGAGCCGCCCGTCGCCCGCGTCCGGGCGAGCGCTCGCCTGCGCGGCGAGCTGCGCCTGCCCGGCGACAAGTCGATCAGCCATCGCGCGCTGCTCCTCGCGGCGCTGGCCGCCGGTGAGAGCCGCATCGAGGGGGCCGGCGACGGCGCCGATATCCGCTCGACCGCCGGGATCGTCGCCGCGCTCGGGGCGACCGTCAGCCGCACGGCCGGCACGGGTCGCGGCGTGGACTATCGCGTCGTGTCGCCCGGCGCGGACGGGCTGCGCCAGCCGGCCGCCACCCTCGACTGCGGCAACTCCGGGACGAGCCTGCGCCTGACCACCGGCATGCTGGCCGGCCTGCCGATGACCTGCACGCTCGACGGCGACGACTCGTTGCGTGGCCGTCCGGTCGCTCGTATCATCGAACCGCTGCGCTCGATGGGCGCCGAGCTTCACGCCCGCCGGAACGACTCCCTTCCACCACTGACCGTGATCGGTCACACCCCGCTCCGGGCGGTCGACGTCACGACGTCCGTGCCGAGCGCCCAGGTGAAGTCGGCGATCCTGCTGGCGGGGCTGCGGGCCGATGGGATGACCACGGTTCGGGAGTCGGTCGCGACTCGCGACCACACGGAACGCATGCTGCGAGCCCGCGGCGTGCCGGTCGAGCGGTCGGATGCGGCGGACGGGTCGGTGGCCTGGACGATCCAGGGAGGGTTGGCGGTGCAGACGGTGAACGAACGGGTCCCGGGTGACGTCTCGGCGGCGGCGTTCTGGCTCGTCGCGGGCGCCATCCATCCGGACGCCGAGCTTCGCCTGACGGGCGTCGGCGTGAACCCCACCCGGCGCGCGATCATCGACATCCTGCGCTCGATGGGCGCCGACATCGAGGAGAGCGCGGCTGCATCCGACGACGGCGTCGGGGAGCCGATCGCCGACCTCGTCGTCCGCTCGTCACGGCTGCGCGCCGTCGAGCTCGGTCCGGCCGACGTGGCCGCCGCGATCGACGAGATCCCGGTCGTCTGCCTGGCCGCGACCCAGGCGATCGGCACGACCGTCATCCGGGGAGCCGGCGAGCTCCGCCACAAGGAATCCGACCGGATCGACGGCGTCGCCGCCGGCCTGCGCGCGCTCGGGGCGCGGATCGAGGTCGATGGCGACGACATCCACATCACGGGCGGCACGACCCTGCACGGCGCCGCCACCGACAGCCTCGACGACCACCGTCTGGCGATGACCTTCGCCATCGCCGGGCTCGTCGCCGGCGACGTCACGACGATCGGTCGGCCGGGCTCGGCGGCGATCTCCTATCCCGGTTTCTTCGACGACCTCGAAAGGGTTCGAGCATGACCAAGCGCGTTGTCCTCATCGGTCATCCGGTCGCCCATTCGCTGTCGGGCGCGATGCAGCAGGCCGCCTTCGACTCGCTCGGGATCGATGCGACCTACGAGCTGTGGGACAAGACGTCGATCGAGCTCGCCGACGCCATCGCGGAGCTCCGCGGCGACGACTTCCTCGGGGCGAACGTGACGATCCCGCACAAGGAGCGGGTCGTGCCGATGGTCGATCGCCAGACCGACGACGCCCATATCACCGGCGCGGTCAACACCCTGACCCGTGAGGGCCGCCGGCTGATCGGCCACAACACGGACGTGCCGGGCTTCAAGGTCGCCCTCGACCGACTCGTCGGGCAAGCAGAAGATGCCGCGCCAGGCCGTCGTCCTGGGCGCCGGCGGCGGCGCCCGCGCGGTCGTCTACGGGCTCATCACCGAAGGGTTCCAGCGGATCGTCGTGTTCAACCGCCACCTCCACCGCGCCGAAGGCCTGGTCAAGCATTTCGGGCGGAGCGCGGCGCACATGGAGCTGCGGGCGATGCCGTGGCACGACTCGATCATCGAGTCCGAGCTGGCCAAGACACGCGTGCTCGTCAACGCGACCTCGATCGGGCTGACCGACGACTCGAGTCCGATCCCGGCCGAGTCGCTCCACGGCGACCTGCTCGTGCTCGACCTCATCTACGCCCGGACGCGCCTGCTGCGCGACGCCGCCGCGGCCGGGGCGACCGTCGCCGACGGCGAGCTGATGCTCCTCCATCAGGGCGCCGCCGCGTTCACGCTATGGACCGGTCAGCAGGCCCCGCTCGAGCTGATGCAGGCGAAGCTCGCCGAGGCGCGCGCCGGAGGGCTGCGGTCCGCCGAGGGCGAGCCGACCGGCGTCGCCGCGACCGACGTGCCCGCCGCGACCGCGGCCGACTGACCGACCGGTCGACAGAGGCGACCGCACGGCGATGGGTGCCTTCCGATTCCTGACCGCGGGCGAATCCCACGGCCAGGCGCTCGGCGCGATCGTCGAGGGCGTACCGGCCGGGCTCGCCCTGACCGCCGACGCGCTGGCCGTCGATCTCGCGCGTCGCCAGCGCGGCTACGGCCGGGGTGCGCGCCAGGCCATCGAGCACGACCGCGCCGAGATCCTGTCGGGCGTCCGCCATGGCACGACCCTCGGCTCGCCGATCCTCCTGCTCGTCCGCAACCGCGACTGGGAGAACTGGACACAGGTCATGGCCGTCGAGCCGCTCGACGCCGAGGCCGCGGCCGCGCTCGAGGCGGCAGCCGCCGAGGGCAACAAGCGCGCGACCCCGGTCACCCGCGTTCGGCCCGGCCACGCCGACCTGGCCGGTGCCCTGAAATACGACTTCAACGACGTCCGCGACGTCCTCGAGCGCGCCTCGGCGCGCGAGACCGCGGCGCGCGTCGCGGCCGGTGGGGTCGCCCGCGCGTTCCTGCGCGAGCTCGGCGTCGAGGCCTGGTCGTTCACCGCGGAGGTCGGTGGGGTGGCTGTGGATCCGGCCAACTGCACCCGCTCGCGGGACGAGGCCGACGACTCGCCGCTGCGCTGCCCCGACCCCGACGCCGAGGTGGCCATGATGGCGCGCATCGACGAGGCGCGGTCGGCCGGTGACACCGTCGGCGGCGTGTTCGAGGTGGTCGTCCACGGTCTGCCGATCGGCCTCGGCTCGTACGTCCACTGGGACCGCCGGCTGGACGCGGCGCTGGCGGCCGCGGTGATGAGCATCAACATCGTCAAGGGCGTCGAGTTCGGGCTCGGCTTCGAGCAGACGCGTCGGTTCGGGTCCGGCGTCCACGACGTGATCGAGGGCCGCGACGGCACCGGGCACTGGGTCCACCGCACCAACAACGCCGGCGGGCTGACCGGCGGCGTCACCAACGGCGAGCCGCTCGTCGTCCGCGGCGCCGTCAAGCCGATCTCGACGCTCGCCCGGCCGCTGCCGTCGGCCGACCTGATCACCGGCGAGGCGGTCGACAAGGCGCACTACGAGCGGAGCGACATCAGCGTGGTCCCGGCCGCGGGCGTCGTCGCCGAAGCCATGGTTCTGCTCACCCTGGCCGGCTCCCTGCTCGAGAAGTTCGGGGGCGACACCGTGGACGATGTGCGCGCCGCCCTCGAGCACTACCGAGCCCGGATCGCGACGGCGCCCGAGGCACCCGTCGCCGGCGGACGGCGTGCCGCCGCGAAGGCGACCGCCGCGCCGCACGGCCTGACCGGCACGGACGAAGCCGGCTCCGGCGGAGACGACTGAGGCCGACCGATGGATGTCGTGCTGGTCGGGCTGCCGGGGAGTGGCAAGAGCGTCGTCGGGCGACGGCTCGCCAAGAACCATGCCGCTGTCTTCATCGACCTCGACGAGCGGATCGAGGCGGCGGCCGGCCGGTCGATCCCGGAGGTGTTCGCCGACGACGGCGAGGCCGCCTTCCGTGGCCTCGAGCGGGCCGCCATCGCCGACCTCGGACCGGCCGACACCGCGCCCGACATCCGGCGCGTGATCGCGACCGGCGGCGGGGCCGTGGTCGACCCGCGCAACCGCTGGTCGCTCTACCGCGACCGGACCGCGGTCTGGCTGGACGGCCGGCCGGAGGTCCTCGCCCAGCGCCTGCGACGCTCGCCGAACGTCCGTCCGCTCATCACCGGGCGCGACCCGATCGGGACGCTGCGCGACCTTGCCGCGAAACGGCAGCGCTTCTACGCCGCGGCACCGGTCGCCCGTTTCGGGGTCGGCGAGGTGCAGGGTGTCGTCGAGGCCGTCGAGGAGCAGCTGGCGGCCCGTGGCACAGCGTCCCGCGGCGGGACCGTCCTCCTCCGCGCGGAGACACCGATCGGACGGATCGTGCTGGGCACGGGGATCGCGGCCGAGACGCTCGCCGCCGAGCTCGACCGCGTCCGCGCCCGCCGGGCCATCCTCGTCAGCGAGCCGGGCGCGTGGGACGCCGTCGGCGAGCGGCTCGCCGCCGAGCTGGCCGTCGACGGCCGCGAGGTCGTCCGGGTCCTGCTGCCGCAGGGGGAGGACGCCAAGCGCCTCGCGGTCGTGGAGACCGCGGCACGCGAGCTGGCGGCGCTCCGGGTCGACCGCTCGGAGGTGCTGGTGGCCGTCGGTGGTGGAGCACTCGGGGACGCGGCGGGGTTCCTGGCCGCGGTCTACCTGCGCGGGATCGGGTTCATCGCGGTCCCGACGACGCTCGTCGCCCAGATCGACTCGTCGATCGGCGGCAAGACCGGGGTCGACCTCCCCGAAGGCAAGAACCTGGTCGGGGCCTTCCATCAGCCGAGCGCCATCGTCATCGACGTCGGGCTGCTCCGGACGCTGCCCGAACGACAGCTCCGGGCCGCGCTGGGCGAGGCGGTCAAGATGGCCGCCCTGGGCGACGAGCGGCTGTTCGAGCTGCTCGAGGCCGACGGTGCGTCGATCGCACGAGGCGACCCGGACACCTTCGCGTCGGGGGCCATCGCGGAGCTCGTCGAACGCGCCGGCTGGGCGAAGGTCGAGGTGGTGCTTGCCGATGAGCGCGAACGGAACCCGGGCGGCGGCCGGATCACGCTCAACCTCGGCCACTCGGTCGGGCACGCCATCGAGGCGGCGGCGGGCTACGGCGGGCTGCTGCACGGTGAAGCCGTCGCCTACGGCCTCCGCGCGGCCGTCCGGATCGGTCTCGAGGCCGGCGTGACACCGCCGGACCGGGCCGAGCGCATCGGCCGGCTCCTGGACGAACTGCAGCTTGCGATCGAGCCACTCCCCTACTCGCTGGCGGCCATCCTCGACCACCTCGCCACCGACAAGAAGCATGCCGCCGGGCACCTGCGGCTCGTCCTGCCGACGGCCGACGGCGTGGTCGTCCGCGACGACATCGATCCGGCGGTCGTCGAGCGCGCGACGGCGAGCCTGCTGGCGGACGGGACGGCCGGGCGGACGGCGACCGGAGCACCGCGATGACAGCTGTGCTCGTGCTGGAAGGGCCGAACCTCAACCTCGTCGGGACACGTGAGCCCGAGATCTACGGACGCCAGACGCTCGACGAGATCCACGCGGGACTGGCGACCCAGGCAGCCGAGCTCGGTCTGACCATCGACTTCTTCCAGTCGAACCACGAGGGCGCCCTGATCGACCGGCTGCACCGCCGCGACTTCGACGTCTCGATCGTCAACGCCGGCGGCCTGACCCACACCAGCGTCGCCCTGCGCGACGCACTGCTGGCGATCGACCGGCCGTTCATCGAGGTTCACCTATCCGACCCGGCGACGCGTGAGCCCTTCCGGCAGGTCAACTTCCTCCACGACATCGCGCTCGAGTCGATCGTCGGCCAGGGTGCGCGGGGTTATCACCTCGCGCTCGAGTCGATCGCACGGCGGTTCGGCGGCGGCGATGGCTGATCCGACGGACCGGCCGGCCGCCGCCCGACGGGGCGCCAAGACCCCCGAGACGCCCGAGCTGCGGCGACTGCGCCATCGGATCGACGCCCTCGACCGGCGGATCGTCGGGCTGCTGAACGAGCGCGCCGAGCTGGCCCGCGAGGCCGGCCGGGCCAAGACCGCGGGCGGACGCCGCGCCATCCGCGACGCGGAGCGCGAACGCGAGGTCCTGCTCCGCGTGACGATGGCCAACACCGGCCCGCTGCCGCAGGCGGACCTGCTCGCGCTCTACCGCCGGCTGATGGCGGCGACCCGGGCGCTCGAGTCGATCGATCGCGCCCGGGATCGCGGGCGTTCCCGAGGACGCAGCGACGCCGACTGACGACGCCGCCCCGGCTCCGGCGGGCTGGACCCGGTTCGCGCCCGCGCCGACGGGCTACCTCCACCTCGGCCACGTCGCCAACGCCATCTGGGTGTGGGGCCAGGCGGCCGTCACCGACCGCCGCGTCCTGCTGCGGATCGAGGACCACGACCGGACGCGTTCCCGACCCGAGTTCGATGCGGCGCTTCGCGAGGATCTCGCGTGGCTCGGCTTCGTCCCCGACGCCGGGCCCGTCCGCCAGTCCGACGACCCGGCCCCCTACCTCGACGCGCTCGAGCGCCTCCGCGGCGATGGCCTCGTGTATGGCTGCGACTGCTCACGTTCGACGTTCGAGACCTGGGCGCACGAGCACGGCCGTCGCTGGCACGGTCCGGGCTGCCCTGGCGGCTGTCGTGCACGAGGCCTCGATGGACCCGTCCTCCGCGCCGCACTCGGTGGCGGATCCGAGCGGTGGATGGACGTCATCGTCGGGCCGTGCGCGGACGAGGTCGGCGCCGATGGCGACCTCCCGGTCCGGGACCGCGACGGCAACTGGACGTATGGCTTCTCGGTCGTGGTCGACGACCTTCGCCAGGGTATCGACCTGGTCGTCCGCGGCCGCGACCTGCTGGCCGCCACGCCGGACCAGATCCGCCTCGGTCGTCTGCTCGGCCGTGAGCAGCCGGCGACGTTCGGACATCACCCGCTGGTCCGCCGCCCGGACGGCTCGAAGCTCTCGAAGGCGTCCGGCGACACCGGTGTCCGCGACCTTCGTGAGGCCGGCCACACAGCGGACGATGTGGTGGCCATGGCGGCCGCCGCGATCGGCTACGCCGGCGACCCGAACATCGGCCGGACGCGCCGCTGATCGACCGGTCAGGCCGGCTCGGAGCGGTCTTCGATCTCCCAGGCGTGATCGAGCGCATGCCAGGCGATCCGGCGGGCGGCGTAACGCGGTGGCCACTTCCGATCCGCGATGGGTGAGCCGTCCGATGGCGACCGGAGGATCTCGAGGATGGCCGACCGCATCGCGTCGATCGCCGGACGGTCGTCCCAGTCGGGCTGCCGCGCCCGGATCCCGAGCACGCCGGCGTAGTTCCAGTCGGCCTCGACGTGGTGGCCGATCATCTTGTCGCGATCGCGGCCGCCGCCGCGAGGGCCCTTGCGCAGCTCCGCGGGAGCGCCGGCTGCGACTCGATCGAAGACGGTCCAGGCGGCCTCGACCAGCCGCGCCGACCGCTCGGCCTCGTCCGCCGTGACGGGCCGCCGATCGAGATCGGTGATCGCGGACGGGACGCCGAACTCGGTCCCGCCACCGCCGCCAGTCCGCTCGACGATGTCGTAGACGCCGGGATCGAACGACTCGCCGGCCTCAGCCGCGACGATGGCGTAGCGCGACGCGCACCCGGCGAGCGTGTCGAGCGCCGCCTCCTCGGTCTTGCCCGAGCGCGACCAGCCGGGCCAGTCGATGGCGGTCGCGAACGCCTTCTTGGGCGACACCTCGAGCGAGATTCGGATCGGTCGCACGGTCTTCCCCGTCGGCATCGGTTCAGTATCGGCCAGGCGCGCCGCCTCAGCTCCGGCGGGCCACGAGCAGGAAGAGCGGATAGCGACGTCCTTCGTCCTCGATGGTCACCGCCGTCCGAAACTCGACCTTCTCGAAGCCGGCAGCCCGCGCCAGGTCGCCAAGCTTCGCCCGATCGAACCCGTGATGGTGGATCCCCTCGGCGTCGGCCGAGTGGAACGTGCCGTCCTCCGTGTCGAGGTCGGCCAGTGCCAGGTGTCCGCCGCGGCGCAGGAGCCGTGCGATGGCCGCGAGGGCCGAGGCTGTGTCCTCGAGATGGTGCAGCACGAGCAGCGACACGACCAGGTCGAAGGGCTCGCCGTGGGGCGGGTCGGCGACGAGATCGAAGCGGACGGCCGTGACGTTGGCCGGGCCACCGGCGGCCAGCTTCTCGTTCGCGACATCGAGCATCCCGGCGGATGGCTCGGCGAGCACGACCTCTCCGACATGCCGCGCCAGAGCGATCCCGAGCAGCCCGGTGCCCGCCCCGATATCGATCGCGCGGGTATCCGCCGAGAGCGGCACGGCGTCGGCGATGGTCGCGGCGATGAGCTCGGCGCGAGCCTGCCGCTCGGGCGTGTCCCAGTCGCGAGCCTTCTCGTCGAAGGTGCTCATCGCGAGCGGGGTCGTGCAGCCGTCGTCGCCGCCCGGAGCACGCGGACCAGCTTGGCGAGGGCTGCGATGTCGCGGCCGTCCGGGCCGAGGGCATCGACGAGCGCCGAGGCGACGATGACTCCATCGGCACCGGCCTTCGCGATCGCCCGGACGTGGGCCGGTGTGCTGACACCGAAACCGACGGCCACCGGCACGGGTGAGGCCGCCGTGACCTCACGAACGAGTCGTCCGACCGTCGCCGGCAGCGAAGATCGCGCGCCTGTCACCCCGACGAGCGAGACGCAGTACAGGAAGCCGCCGCTCCGCGCGGCCACGGCAGCACGACGGGCGGGCGGCGTCGTCGGGGCGACGAGGTAGACGACCGCAAGCCCGGCCGCGCGGGCGACGGCCTCGAACGGCGCGCCCTCATCGGGCGTCAAGTCCGCCACGATCAGCCCGGCCGCACCGGCGGCAGCCAGACGCCGCGCGACCGCCTCGCCGTCTCCGCCGCCGATCACCTGGTTGGCGTAGCCCATCGGGACGAGCGGCAGGTCCGGCCGAGCGGCACCGATCCGCTCGATCAGGCGCAACGAGCGCTCGAGGGTCGCTCCGGCGGCCAGCGCCACCCCCGATGCGCGCTGGAGCGTGGCGCCATCGGCCAGCGGGTCGGAGTACGGAAGCCCGACCTCGAGCAGGTCGGCGCCGGCGTCCGCCGCAGCGAGCGCGATCTCGAAGCTCGTCTCGGCGTCGGGGTAGCCGGCCACGACGTACGGGATCAGTGCGGCCCGACCGTCGGACCTGGCACGGGCGAAGGCAGCCGCGATCCGCCGGGCGCCGGCGGTCCCGTTCGTGCCGACGGTCTCGGGCCTGGCGCCGTCGGGTGGCAGGACTGCCGTCGCCGCCGTCCCGGCCGTCGCTCCCGTCGCGGCCGGCACGGTCACCGTGCCCCCTCCCACGGCTCGACATCGGCGAAACGCTCGAGCGCGGCGAGGTCCTTGTCGCCACGCCCGGAGAATCCGAGCAGGACGAGCACGTCATCCGGCCACGAGCCCCCTACTCCGCCGACGCCGGCCAGCAGCTTTGGGAGCGCCGCGACCGCGTGAGCCGTCTCGAGCGCCGGCAGGATCCCTTCCGTCCGGGTCGTCGTCTTCATCGCGGCCACGGCCTCGCGATCCGTGGCGGCCGCCACCTCGATCCGGCCACCCTCGGCCAGCGCTGCGAGCTGCGGCCCGATCCCGGGATAGTCGAGACCGGCCGACGCGGAATGCGCCTCGGTCACCTGGCCGTCGGCGTCCTGGAGCATCAGCGAGCGCGACCCGTGGAGGATGCCGGGCGTGCCGCCCAGGATGGCCGCGGCGTGCCGACCGGTCTCGATGCCGTCACCGGCCGCCTCGACGACCGCCAGCCGGACCGACGGCTCGCCGATGAACCGCGCGAGCAACCCGATCGCGTTCGAGCCGCCGCCGACGCAGGCGAGCGCGAGGTCCGGCAGCCGTCCTTCGACGGCGAAGAGCTGGGCTGCGGCCTCGTCGCCGATCCGGCGCTGGAGGTCGCGCACGATCGTCGGGTACGGATGCGGGCCCATCGCCGAGCCGAGGACGTAGTGGGTCGTCTGGACGTTCGTGACCCAGTCGCGCATCGCCTCGTTGACCGCGTCCTTGAGCGTGGCCGTGCCGGACGTCACCGAGCGCACCTCGGCGCCGAGGGCCCGCATCCGCAGCACGTTGGGGCCCTGGCGCTCGATGTCCTCGGCGCCCATGTACACGACGCACGGCAGGTCGAGCAGCGCGCAGGCGGTGGCGGTCGCCACGCCATGCTGGCCGGCGCCGGTCTCGGCGATGACCCGGGTCTTGCCCAGCCGGCGGGTCAGCAGCGCCTGGCCGAGCGCGTTGTTGATCTTGTGGGCGCCGGTGTGGGCCAGGTCCTCGCGCTTGAGGTAGAGGCGCAGGCCGGGGATGCGCGGGGTCTTCGGCCCGTTACCGGCGAGGCGAGTGCGCCTCGAGGCGCACGGCGTCCGCCAGTCGATCGGCGCGGTACAGGGCGGTCGGTCGTCCGGCGAACGACCCGAGGAGCTCGCGCAGCTCGGCCCAGAAGACCGGGTCGTGGCGGAGAGCGTCGTACGCCTCCTCGAGCTGCTCGAGGGCGGCCATCAGCGTCTCGGGGACGTAGCGCCCGCCGAAGTCGCGCTCCATCCCCCACCGCCCGGCGCCGTCGGCGTCGAGCAGGCCGGCGGGGACCGGGGTGGGTCCGAACGGGATGTTCGGCCGGTCGTCGCGGGCGGCCCGCGCGCGCTTGACGAACAGGGCGACGCGGAGTGGATCCTTGACCGGGCGTCGGCCGGGCACCCGCGGCACCTCGACGCCCGACGCGACGTCGACGCCGATGGCCGGCACCGACCGGAGGGCGGCTGCGACGTTCGCTGGCCCGAGCCCGCCGGCGAGGACGACCGGCAGCTCGCGCGCGACCGCGGCGGCGACCCGTTCCGATGCCCTCGTGCCGGTGCCGCCCGGGTGCGGGCCGCCGGCCGTGTCGAGCATGATCCGGTCGACGCCGGCCGCCAGGTACGCGCGGCCGCGCGAGACGAGGTCGGCGACGGCCCCGGCGAGGTCGGCCGGTTCCGTCGGCGGCACCTGCAGAACCTTCCAGGTCCGCCGGCCCACGGCTCGAGCCGTGGCGATCGACTCGGTTCCGGCGAGCTGGACGACGTCCGGGTCGAGGGCGGCGACGATCGCGGCGATCCGGTCGGGACCGGCGTCGGCGGTGATGGCCACGATGTCCGGTCGGTGGTCGCCGGCCCCGCGCCGTTCGGGCGAGCCGGGCGAGCTCGGTGGCCTCGTCGAGGGCCAGCTCCCGCGGCGTGCCCGGGACCAGGTTGAGCCCGATGGCGTCGGCTCCGGCCGCGACCGCGGCCAGGATGCCGGCACTCGTCCGTGACGCCGCAGATCTTGACGTACGGCCGGCGCGCGACGTTGGCGCGGGTCGGCGGGCACCGCGCCGGCGGCGACGAATGCCCGGACCGCAGCGGCCGGATCGCCCGAGCGGACCAGCGCCTCGCCGACGAGCGCGGCGTCGAAGCCGAGCGCCCGCCAGCGCGCCACGGTCGGCGGGCTCGCGGACGCCCGATTCGGCGATGACGAGCCGGTCGTCGGGGACGAGCTCACGCAGCCGCACGGCACGCTCGACGTCGACGTCGAGCGTCCGCAGGTCGCGATTGTTGAGCCCGATGAGCCGCGCGCTCGATGGCCAGCGCACGACTCGAGCTCGCGCGCGTCGTGGACCTCGACGAGCGGCTCGAGGCCGAGCTCGAGGGCTCGCTCCACGAGACGCGCCAGCCGCTGGCCGGATGGAGGACCGCGAGCAGCAGCACGAGGTCGGCACCGGCGGCCCGAAGCAGCGGCAGCTGGACGTCCTCGACGACGAAGTCCTTGGCGAGGACCGGGACCGCGACCGCGGCGCGGACGGCGCGCAGGTCGTCGACCGAGCCGCCGAACCAGTGCGGCTCGCACAGGACCGAGATGGCCGACGCGCCGCCGGCCTCGTAGGCCCGCGCGCGGGCGACGATGTCCTCGCCATCGGCGGCGATCCGGCCGGCCGACGGCGACGACCGCTTGATCTCGGCGATGAGGTGCAGGCCGGGGCGCGCGAGGCGGTCGACGATCGGACGTGGTGGCGTCGGCGCGATCGTCCCGACGTGGCGCGCCACAGGATCCGTCGCGGCGACCTCGGCCAGGATGTCGGCGCGCCGCCGCGCCGGCGATCTCGACGACGACGTTGCCGGCGCGGGGCGGCGGCGCGACGGGTCGACGACGGTCATGCCGGCGCTCCCGGCTGCGCTCGGCCGTCGCGGCCGCTCGGCGCGACAGGGCCTCCAGCAGCTCGGCGGCGAGACCGGCGTCGATGGTCAGCGCCGCGCGCTCGATCCCCTCCTCCAGCTGCCCGACGACGCCCGCCACGAGCAGCGCGGCGCCGGCGTTGAGCAGCACGACATCGCGCCGGATGCCCGGCTCGCCGCGGAGGACGGCCTCGGTCAGCCGCGCGTTCTCGTCGGGCGTCCCGCCGGCCAGCTTCGACGTCGCGGCCCGCTTGAAGCCGAGCGCCGACGCGTCGATCGCGTGCCGTTCGATGTCGTCGTCCGTGATCACGTAGAGGACGCCGCTGCCGTCGAGCGGCAGCTCGTCGACGCCGTCGCCGTGGACGACGAACGTCCGCTCCGTGCCGAGCCGCTGGACGACCTCGGCCATCCGGGCCGCGAGCGGCCGCGTCACCGACGCCGAGCAGCTGGCGCCGCGTGCCGGCCGGGTTGGTCAGCGGACCGAGCAGGTTGAACGCCGTCCGGACGCCGATCTCGCGGCGGGTCGGACCGGCGTAGCGCATCGCCGGATGGAAGTTCGGGGCGAACAGGAACGCGAAGCCGAGGTCCCGCAGGGCTGCACCCGCGGACGCCGCGTCGTGGTCGATCCGGATCCCGAGCGCGTCGAGCACGTCCGCCGAACCCGATCGCGACGTCATCGCGCGGTTGCCGTGCTTGGCGACCGGCACGCCGGCCGCCGCCACGACGAGCGCGGCCGTCGTCGAGATGTTGAACGTGCCGCTGCCGTCGCCGCCGGTCCCGACGACGTCGATCGCGCCGTCGGGCGCGTCCACCCGGACGACCCGCTCGCGCATCGCCGTGCGCGAAGCCGGCCAGCTCGTCGACCGTCTCGCCGCGCATGCGCAGCGCCACGAGCAGGGCCGCCAGCTGGGCCGGCGTCGCCTCGCCGTCCATGACCGCGCCCATCGCGCGGTGCGCCTCGTCCATCGACAGCGTGCCGCCGTCGACGATCGTCGTCAGCGCGGCCCGGACGAGGTCGCTCATCGCGGCCGTCCCCGACCGCGCTCCGGCCATGCCTGACGTCGCGAACGAGCCGGCCGCGTCGTCGAGCCGCGACGCCTCGCCCTCGCCGGCCTGGCGCAGGAAGTTGGCGAGCAGGTGCGGGCCGTCCGGCGTCAGGACCGATTCGGGGTGGAACTGGACGCCCTCGAGCGGCAGGCGCGACGTGGCGGATGCCCATGACCACCCGGTCGACCTCGCTCATCGCGGTGACGCGCAGCTCCGGCGGGCAGCGTCGCCGGATCGACGCACAGCGAGTGGTAGCGCGCGGCCATGAACGACGGCGGCATGCCCGGCGAGCAGGCCGGCCCCGTCGTGGGTGACCTCGGACGCCTCGCCGTGGACGAGCGTCGGCGCCCGGACGATCGACGCCCCGTAGGCCGCCGCCATCGACTGCATGCCGAGGCACACGCCGAGCAGCGGGATGCCGCGCTCCGCGGCGACGTCGACCGCGCCGACCGAGACCCCGGCATCGTCCGGGTCGCCCGGACCGGGCGAGATGACGATGCCGCGCAGGTCCGCAGCCGGATCGTCGGCCATCGCCGCGAGCCGCGCCGGTCGATCGCGTCGTTGCGCACCACGCGGACCTCGGCGCCGGCGGCCTGCAGCGCCTGGACGAGGTTGAACGTGAAGCTGTCGTAGTTGTCGATGACGAGGATCATGGCCGCGCTCCGGCGCGGCCGTCTCGGGATCGCGGCGACGTCGCCCTCGCGCGCGGGTCGTCTCCGGCAGATCCCGGCCGCCAGCTCGATCGCCCGCCGGAGCGCCGCCGCCTTGTGCTCGGTCTCCTCGAACTCGCGCTCCGGGACGGAGCCGGCGACGATCCCGGCGCCGGTGTGGACGTGCGCCTGGCCGTCCTTGCAGGACCGCGCTGCGGATGGTGATCGCCGTGTCGAGGTTGCCGTCGTAGCCGAGGTAGCCGACCGCGCCGCCGTACAGCCCGCGTCGCTCGCCCTCGGCGGCGGCGATGAGCTGCATCGCCCGGACCTTCGGGGCGCCGCGACAGCGTGCCGGCCGGGAAGACCGACGCGCAGCGCATCGAGCGCGTCGAGCTCGGGCTGCGAGCCGCGCCTCGACGTGCGACACGAGGTGGAGGACGTGGCTGTAGCGCTCGACCTCCATGTACTTGCTGACGGTGACGGTGCCCGGCCGCGCGACCCGCCCGAGGTCGTTGCGGCCGAGGTCGACGAGCATCACGTGCTCGGCCCGCTCCTTCGGGTCGCGCTGGAGCTGCTCGGCGAGGAGCGCGTCCTCGGCCGGCGTCGGCGCCGCGCGGCCGCGTGCCGGCGATCGGGTGGGTCGTCAGCCGGTCGCCCTCGACCTGGAGGAGCAGCTCCGGGCTCGGCGCCGACGACCTCGAACGTCGGGCGTCCGGACGAAGAACAGGTACGGGCTCGGGTTGACCCGGCGGAGCGCGCGATAGAGCCCGATCCCGTCGAGCGCGCCGCCCGTCGCCGGATCGACCGGCAGGTCGAACGACTGGCGCCGGGCGAGCACGACCTGGATCGCCTCGCCCGCCGCGATCGCGTCCTTGGCGACCTCGACCGCGTGGATGTACTCGTCGCGGCCGAGGCTGGTCTCGATCGGCCGCCGCCGGCGCGGCCGGCGCCGCCGGCCGTGCCGGCGCCGTTCGTCCGACCGGCGACGCCCCGGCCAGCTCGGCCGCGGCTCGGCCGCGACGTCCGCTCGAGCGCCTCGAAGATCGCCGCCTCGGCGATCCGGTAGCGACCCTCGAGGTCGGGCGCCTCGGTGTGGAGCGAGGCGATCGCCGACAGCGTGTGGGTCAGGTGGTCGAAGACGAGGACGAGGTCGGTCTCGATGAAGGCCGCGATCGGCACGCCGACCGGGTCGCGCCGTCGGGCAGCGGCACGGTCGGCTCGAAGGCCGACACCGCGTCGTACGCCAGCGCGCCCGACGGCACCGCCGGTGAAGCGCGGCATCCCCTCGGTCGGCTGCGACGCGGCGGCGCGGCACGAACGCCCGGAGCGCGGCGAGCGGATCGGCGGCCGGGACGTCGTCGATCGGCAGGTCGGGCGAGTAGGTCGGCTCGACGCTCGACGCGGCCGGGTCCTGGATCGCGCGCCACGCCGTCGCGGACCTCGAGCAGGCGGCGCGGACCGATGCCGAGGAACGAGTACCGCCCGAGCCGCTCGCCGCCCTCGACCGACTCGAGCAGGTAGGCCGGGCCGCCGTCGTCGAGCCGCAGGAAGGCGCCGATCGGCGTCTCGAGGTCGGCCGGCCGCGTCGCGCGCAGGAGGATCGTGTCGGCGTTGGCGGCGAGGCGCTTGGCCTGCGCCAGGCTGAGTCGGGTCCGGCTGCGTCGTGGCATCGCTCGGTTGCCTCCCGGAGAATCAAGAACGACCTTTCGTCTCCGGGACGAAAGGTCGTGCCTTCCGCGGTGCCACCCTCATTCGGCGATGCCGCACTCTCTGACCGACGGGACGACGTGGTCGATCGACCGCCGTCGATCGGCGCTGCCCTGTATCGCTGGCGCTCTGCGCCGGAGCCTACTGGCGTCCGCGGCCTGCGCCGCCTCGCGTTCGGTCCGGAGGCTCCCGGGTCCATTCCCCGTCGTCGTCGCCCCGGCTTCCACCAACCGCCGGGTCTCTGTGCTCGACGCGCGACGGGTACTCGTCCCGTTCACAGCCCGCTCATTCGTGATGTCCGCGGAGTATGGGCGGCGGCTCCGCCGGGGCGTCAAGCGCCCACGTCGCTCGACCTGCCGTGTCGGCGTCCAGAGACTGCGCAGCCCTCGTCGCCCGGCAGCGGGGCCGCATCGGGGATCAGGCCCTGGAAGATGTCGAACGGCTGACGCTCGCCGATGACCTCGCTCGCCCGCCCCGCGAACCGGGTCGCATCGCCACCGCTGGCCTTGGCCTCCAGCAATGTCACGGCTGCGGTCGTCAGGAGGCCGATCACGGAGTCGGCGAGTTCGGGATAGACGCAGATCCCCGCGCTGACCGTGACTGGCAGTCGCTCAGACGCGTCGAACTGCAGCGCTCGATCGGCGAGCACGGACCGCACCCGGTCGAGGATCGGCCGAAGCTCGACGACGTCTGCGGCGGTGGCGATCAGGAGGAACTCGTCGGGCCCGTAGCGACCACGCGCGATCGACGCCGGCAGCTCCGCTGCGAGGACGTCGGCGACCATCACGAGGGCACGATCGCCCGCCGCATGACCATACGTCTCGTTGAGCAGGCGGAACCCGTCGATGTCGATCAGGGCGATGCCGATCGGCCGGCCGGCCGTCAGAGCCCCCTCGACGGCCACCGCCAGCTCGTCGACGAGGGCTCCGTGGTTGAGCTGCCCGGTGAGCGGGTCGCGCCGGGCGGCCTCGATCAGTGCGACCGTCTGGCGCGTGATCCGGCCCTGGGCGGAGCGGAAGACCAGGGTCAGCACGACGGCGGCGATGAGCGCCGCGACGAGCGTCGCGATCACGACGTCCCAGCGCAGCCGGTCGAGCTCGGTGAGGATCGGGACGGCGTCACGCCAGACGGCGAGGACCGCCTGGACGCGGCCATCGGCCTGGAGCGGAAAGTACTCGCGCAAGACGCTGGGGCTGCTGAGCGGAGCCCCGGCAGCCTGGCTGAGATCGGCCGTGCTGAACGCGGCCTCGACGGCCTGACCGTCGACTGCGGACCGAAAGTCCGGTGACACTGCGGTGGGCAAGCCGGTCACGTCGGGACGGTCGCTGGCGATGATCGTCCCGTCGGGGCGACGAAGCTCGACGCGCAGGATCTCGGCTCGCCGGACCAGACGAGCGAAATCCGCTTCGAGCTCGGCCCGACGCGCCGCGCTCGGACCGCCGGCGTCCAGATCGCCGGCCTGGACGTAGGTGTTGACCACGCTGCGGACCAGGGCGGCATCGGTCCCGACGATCGACTGCATGGTCGACGACGTGAAGTTCGCCGAGACCATCATCGTCTGCGCCGTCGCAGTCACGCCCACGATGACGAGGACGATCCCGTAGACGAGCACGAACAGGACCGGCCGCGGGGCGCGCGTCGGGGAACCGATGACGCTGGGGAGGCGCATCAGGACGGCGCCCGTCCGGCAGGTGGCACGACCCGCCGGCCATCGCCGCGGAGCCATCGCCAGGCGACGGGAAGCCAGACGAACCCGCCGAGCGCCTGGGCCAGGGCGACGACGATCAGCAGCAGACCGGGCAGCGTGACCAGGACGCTCGGGACGATCCATTCGATGCCGATCCCGAGGTCACCGAGGGATCCCGTCGAGATCGTGCCGGCGGTGGGACCGATCGCCAGCAGGTCCGGCGCGACAACCGTCCCGCCTGTGGTCGGCGCACCATCGCCACCGACGGGGCCGCCGGTCCCTGGGCCTGGCGGCACCGACACGGCCCCCAGCGCGAGACCGCCGGACGGCGCCGGACTGCTGGACGGCGGAGCGCTCGCGGGAACGCTCGAGGCCGTGGGCGGAGTCGGGGTGGGAGCGAGCGAGGGGCCGGGGTCCGACGGCGACTGCGGCGTCGCGAGCGGCACGATCGGGACCTGCAGGGTCGGGAGCGGCAACGTGGGGAGGGTCAGCGTCGGGATCGGCAGGATCGGTGCCGGTGAGGGGGTCGAACCAGCCGTCGGCTGCGGCGTCGGAGTCGCCGTCGGCGTCGGAGTCGGCGTCGGCGTCGGCGTCGGCTGCGCGGTCGTCGGTCGTGGGGTCGGGCTCGGCGTGGACGAGGGCCGGGCGGTGACCGTGATGGAGACGGTCGTCGGCAACGACTGCAGCAGCCCGTCGACCGCCTCGTACGTGAACGTATCGGTGCCGCTGAACCCGCCGTCCGGCTGATATCGGAATCCGCCGTCTGTCGCGAGCGTCAGGTTGCCGTGCGTCGGCTTGCTCCCCAGGCGAGCCGTCAGGTCCGTCCCGAGGACGTCGATGTCGTTGGCGAGCACACCGGGGGCCGCCACCACGAGCGTCGTATGCCCGGGCGTGGTGTACGAGTCCGCGACGGCGAGCGGGACACCGACCCCCAGGAGCCGTGGGGAGGCAAGAGCGACGGGCGCCAGCGCGAGGGCGAGCGCGAACCCGATCGTCGCCGCGCCGACCCGGGCCGGACCGAGCATGTGAACCAAGACGCGCGGACCCCTCCTGCTCGATGGTCCGTCGAGTGTGCTGGGTCAGCTCACCCTGACCCAGCCGCTGAAGGTCCCACGTCGGGGGCGTCGACCGGCCCATGTGTCCGGGCGCACCAGGGCCCTATCCCGTCGTGTCGACGGGTTCGTACCCGGCGCAGCGCACGACGGGGAGCGGCGGATAGCGCGGATAGCGCGGATCGGTCACGGAGCGTTCGCACACCCGGAACACCGAACCGCGGGCTGTGACGATCCGACGGGAGTAGCGGCAGGTGCCACACAGGCCGGGCGTCGCCTCGCCGGGACCGCGCGGCGTCTCGCGCTCCATCATCTGGCGGAGAGGGTGGGATTCGAACCCACGAAGTCTTTCGACTCAGCGCTTTTCAAGAGCGCCGCCATCAACCGCTCGGCCACCTCTCCGGACGGGAGGATACCGCGACAGGGCAGGTCAGGCGCCCGTGGGGGGCCCGATCGCGTCGCGTCCCAGGTAGGGCCGGAGCGGCTCCGGGACCGCGATCGTGCCGTCGGGCTGCTGGTAGGTCTCGAGGATGGCCGCGACGACGCGCGCCAGGGCCAGCCCGGAGCCGTTGAGCGTGTGGACGAGCTCCGGCTTGGCGCCCGGTTCCGGCCGGTAGCGGATGGCCATCCGGCGCGCCTGGTAGTCGCGGAAGTTCGAGCACGAGCTGACCTCGAGCCAGCGCTCCACGCCCGGCGACCAGACCTCGAGGTCGTACTTGCGCGCCTGCGTGAAGCCCATCTCGCGGGTGCTCATCAGCAGCACGCGGTACGCCAGCCCGAGGCGCTGGAGGAGGATCTCGGCGCGCCCGGTCATCCACTCGAGCGCCTCCGCGGACGGCCTCGGGCTTCTCGAACAGGACCATCTCGACCTTGTCGAACTGGTGGACGCGCAGGATCCCGCGGGTGTCCTTGCCGGCGGCCCCGGCCTCGCGCCGGAAGCAGGGCGTGTAGGCCGCGTAGCGGATCGGCAGCTCGGACGCCTCGAGGATCTCGTCGCGGTGCAGGTTGGTGACCGGGACCTCGGCGGTCGGGACCAGGTACAGCTCGTCGCGGGTGACGACGTACATCTGGTCTTCCTTGTCCGGGATCTGGCCCGTGCCCGGTCGCGCTGGCGGTATTGACGACGGCCGGCGGCCAGACCTCGGTCATGCCGTTCTCGCGGGTGTGGACGTCGAGGAACCAGTTGATGAGCGCCCGCTGGAGCGCCGAGCCCGCGCCCTTGTAGACCGGGAAGCCGGAGCCGGCGATCTTCGCGCCGCGTGCGTTGTCGAGGATGTCGAGCGCCTCGCCGAGCTCCCAGTGCGGCTTGCGGGTCCAGGTCGCGCCGCCGACCGGTGCGTCGGCGCCGACCTCGCCGACCAGCGGCTGGTCGCGCGGCAGCTGCTCGCCCCACAGCCGGATCGTGACGTTGGCTTCCTCGCCCCCGACCGGGATGTCGGGGTCGGGCGGGTTCGGGATGCGGAGGAGCAGGTCGTCGAGGTCGCCCTCGGTCTCGGCGAGCGCGGCGTCGAGCGCCTTGATCCGCTCGCCGGCCGCGGTGGACGACGCGCGCAGGTCCGCGACCTCCGGGCCGTCCGGTGCGGCACCGCCCTTGATCGCCTCGCCGATCCGCTTCGAGGCGGCGTTGCGCTCGGCCTTGAGCGCCTCGGTCTCGGCCAGGAGACGACGCCGCTCGGCGTCGAGACCGAGGGCACGGTCGACCAGCGCCGGGTCCTCGCCCTTGCGGATCGCGCCGTCGCGGATCGTGTCGGCGTCCTCGCGGAGACGCTGGAGTCCGACGCTCACGACGGCCCGCCGATCGTCGCCGGCGTGGCCTCGGCGGCCTCGAGGAGCCGTCGCACGACGAAATCCTTGTCGAGGGACGCGAGGAGCCAGCCAGCTCGCGGGCCGCTGTCGCGACCCAGGAACGCCAGATAGATCGCGGCGAACGAACCACGATTCGTTCGCATTCCCAGCCCGGCTGCCGCGTCGAACAAGAGGTTCTGCCACTCGGCGCCACCGGGATATGGCGGCAGCGTCTCGGCTGCGATCGCGACGGCGCGGAGATAGCGACGCATCTCGTCGGTCATCTCCGACGCGGCCGCCGGCAGCTCATCGCTGGATCGCGATCCTGCGCCGACTCCGGGGCGTAGGTCTTGAGCCAGGCCTGCGCGGCTCCGACACGTTCCGTCAGGATCGCCATCTCCCGTTCCGTCAGCTCGCTGCCCTTCTCGGTCTCGACCCGGGCACCGGCGTCGACTCCCGGGACCTGGACGAGCAACGCGAGATGCGCGAATGCCGGTCGGAACAGCGCCGCCTCGGCCGCGACGTCTGCAGCCGGGTCCAGCAGCGAGTACCGGAACGTCGCGTCGTATCCCGGCGCGATCTCGCCTTTGACCTCGCGGCCGGCGGTCGCCGCCGCGAACTTGTCGAACTCGTCGAACAGCCGCGGGATCGCGTCGGTCCCGTCCGGGTCGAACTCGATGGCCTGGTTCGGGCGCGGCCGCAGGAACAGGAAGCGCAGCTGCTCGGGCGGGATCACCTCCGCGATCGTGTGCGCCGCGGCGCCCTGGCCCTTCGAGGTGGACATCTTCTTGCCGCCGATGTTGAGGAACTCGTACGGGACGTTGAGCGGCGGCTCGCGCTCGAACACCTCGCGGGCGATGGCGTCGCTCCGGTCGCGCGACCCGCCCGCGGTCGAGAGGTCCTTCCCGCCGGGTTCGATGGTCACGCCGAACAGCGACCACTGTGCCGCCCATTCGAGGTTCCACGGCAGCTTGGCCGTCCCGCCGAACGGGCTCAGCCAGCCGGTCGTCCCGCAGCCTTGCGCCCACGTCACGAGATCCGCCCGACACTCGAAGAAGACCCGCTCGCCGTCCCACTTGGTCACGATCGTCGTGCCGACCTTGCCGCAGGTCGGGCAGACCACCGCGAGCGGGTGCCACACCTCGGGATGCTGGACGTTGGCCACGCGCCGGTAGATCTCACGGACCAGCGGAGCGCGATCGAGCGCGAGCCGGATGTACGGGTCCATCGCGCCCGTCGGGTAGATGTCGCTCATCCAGTAGTAGCGGTCGGGATGGATCCCGAGACCGGCGAACACGTCGATGAAGATCCCGGCGAAATGGCGGGCGTAGCTGGCGTGGCCATCACCGGCCGGGTCGGGCACGTGGGCGAGCGGCCGGCCCATCTCGCGATCGATCGCGTCGGGCGTCAGCAGCGCCTGGGCGTCCATCGGGTCCATGTCATCGACGCCGTACAGCAGCGTCGTCTCATGGCCGTTGGCGCGGAGCGCCCGGGTGATGACGTCGAGGATGACCGGCCCGCGCAGGCTGCCGACGTGGACCGTCCCGGACGGCGTCTTCGAGTCGTTGACGACCTGCGGGCCGCTGACCCGGGACGCGAGCTCGTCCGCCCAGTCCATGCGCGACCTCCCGAGGCTTAGCTGATGCCGACGATCTTGTAGGTGAAGTCGCCGGCCGGCACCTTGACCACGACCTTCTCGCCCTTCTTCTTGCCGAGCAGGGCGCGTCCGACCGGGCTCTCGTTCGAGATCCGGCCTTCGGCCGGCTTCGCCTCGGCTGAGCCGACGATGGTGAACGCCTCCTTGCCGTCGGGGCTCTCGACCGCCACGGTCGACCCGATCTGGACATGGTCGGTCGAGTGGTTCTCGTCGATGATCGTGGCGTTCTTGATCAACGCCTCGAGGGTCTGGATCCGACCCTCGACGAACGCCTGCTCGTTCTTGGCGTCCTCGTACTCGGCGTTCTCGGAGAGGTCGCCGTGCTCCTTGGCGTCGTGGATCCGGTTGGCGACCTCGGGCCGCTTGACGGACACCATCTCGTCGAGCTCGGAGCGGAGCTTCTCGAGGCCATCTCGGGAGAGATAGGTGGGCTTGTTGTTCACGGTCTCGGGCCCCCGTCTTTCAGGTGGTCGGATGTCGGCAGACCGAGCGGGGCGGTCTTCGATAAAGGAAAGAACTCCAGGCGCTCCGCGGCCGAGCCGCGCACCTGAAGTTCCGACCGTCGGCGAATGGTAGCGGTGGGCCGATGGGCTGTCAAAGACGCCGAGCGATGCCCGACCGGCACCGTCGACAAGCGGACCGTCGCTTCGTCACTCACCGGTCGTGCCGCCGGTCAGCCCGCCCAGGCGTCGCTTGATCCGCACGAGCGATCCGCGGTCCGCGAAGGCGACGAAGACCGTGTCATCGCCCGCGACCGATCCCGCGACCTCCGGCCAGCGCGCCCGGTCGAGCGCGGCCGCGATGGCGTGGGCGGAGCCCGGCAGGGTCCGGAGGACGAGCAGCAGCCCGGCCTCGCGCATCTCGATCGGCAGATCGGCCAGGAGCTTGCGCAGCCGGTCCTCGCCGGACGTCTCCGCCTCGACCAGGCGCGGCGGCAGGGCGTAGGCGGCGGTGCCCTCGCGGGTGACCTTGATCAGGCCGAGCTCGGCCACGTCGCGCGAGATCGTCGCCTGGGTCGTTCGGAAGCCACGCTCGCGAAGGGCGGCGGCGAGCTCCTGCTGGGTGCGGATCGGGCGCTGCTCCACGAGGTCGCGGATCGCTCGCTGGCGGAGCTGCTTCATGACCTCCATCGGTCAGCGCACCGCGGCTGTCAGCGCAGCCAGACGACGATGACGACGGCCGCGACCACCAGCCGATAGACGACGAAGACGGTCAGCGAGCGCGTCTGCAGGTAGCGGAGCATGAACCGGATCGCCAGCACGCCGGTCACGAACGAGGCGATCATGCCGACCAGCAGCGGCACCAGCTCGACCGTGACGCCGGCCTCGCCGGTGGCGAGCTTGCGTGCCTCGAAGATCGCCGCACCGGCGGTGACCGGGGTCGCCATCAGGAACGAGAACCGGGCCGCGGGCTCGCGGGCGAGGCCGGCGAACCGCCCGGCCGAGATCGAGACGCCCGACCGGCTGATGCCCGGGATGAGCGCGAGCGCCTGCGCCGCCCCGATCCCGAAGGCGAGCGGGAACGTCACGTCGCGGATCCCCTTGGTCAGGCCGCCCCAGCGGTCGGCGAGCCACAGGAGCACCGCGCCGACGATCAGCATCACCGCCACGAGACCTGGCTCCCGGACGTTCTTCTCGAGGAAGTCGTTGAGCAGGAACCCCGCCAGCGCGGCCGGGATCGTTGCGGCGACCAGCAGCCAGGCGAGCCGGCGGTCCGGATCACCGCGCGAACGAGCGGTCGCGGGCGGCCGCCAGCCCGGCCGGCACGAGGCGGAACCACTCAGCGCGGAAATAGATCAGCAGCGCCAGCAGCGTCCCGACGTGGAGCATGACGGTGAACGCGACCGACGTGATGAACGGGTCCGTCCAGCCGAACAGGAACGGGACGATGATGAGGTGCCCGGACGAGGACACCGGCAGGAACTCGGTGAATCCCTGCACGATGCCCATCACCAGAGCCTGGATGGTCGTATCCATCTATGCGCCGCCCGTGACGGCCGGCTCGATTCGCTCGCGCCCCAACCTAACGGATGAAGAGCGGGGCGAGAACCAGCGAGATCGTGGCCAGCAGCTTGACCAGCACGTGCAGCGACGGGCCGGCCGTGTCCTTGAACGGGTCGCCGACCGTGTCGCCGACGACGGCCGCGGCGTGCGCCTCGGAGCCCTTGCCGAGGACGTTGCCCTGGTCGTCCTTCAGGTTGCCCGACTCGATGTACTTCTTGGCGTTGTCCCAGGCACCGCCGCCGTTGTTCAGCACGGTCGCGAGCAGGACGCCGGACGATCGTGCCGACCATCAGCATGCCGGCGACGGCCTCGAACCCGAGGAGGACCCCGATCGACGATCGGCGTGGCGACGGCGACCACGCCCGGCAGGATCATCTGGCGGAGCGCGGCCGCCGGTCGTGATGTCGACGACCCGGGCGTAGTCCGGGCGCTGGCTGTAGTCCATGATCCCGGGCATCTCGCGGAACTGGCGGCGGACCTCGACGATGATCGTCTGGGCCGTCTTGCCGACCGCCCTGATCGCGAGCGAGCTGAAGAAGTAGACCAGCATCGCCGCGAGCAGCGCCGCGATGAACACGTTGACGTTGGCGAGGTTGACCGAGTTGAGCAGCTCGGCACCGGGCACGCCGGCTTCGATCCGCCGGCCCTGGATCAGGTTGATCTTGTCGATGTAGGCGCTGAACAGCAGGAACGCGGCGAGCGACGCCGAAGCGATCGCGTAGCCCTTGGTCAGCGCCTTGGTCGTGTTGCCCGACGGCGTCGAGGCGGTCGGTGATCTCGCGCGCGCCTTCCTCGATCCGGCTGAACTCGGCGATGCCGCCGGCGTTGTCGGTGATCGGGCCGAACGTGTCCATCGCCAGGATGTAGGCGGTGGTCATGAGCATGCCCATGGTCGCGACCGCGGTCCCGAAGATGCCGCCGACGTTGACGCCGGTCGACGACAACAGGTTCGCCTGCGTGCCGAGCCAGAAGCTGGCGAACAGGGCGATGCCGATCGTGATCGCGGTCACGGCGGTGGTCTCGAAGCCGACGGCGGTGCCCGCGATGATGTTCGTCGCCGGGCCGGTCTTGGACGCCTCGGCGATCTCGCGCACGGGTCGGTACGAGCCGGCCGTGTAGTACTGGGTGATGTAGACGAACGCGACGCTGGTCGCGAGACCGACGATCGCCGGCCGCGAAGAAGTAGACCCAGGTCGGGAAGCCGCCGTTTCCGGTGCCGCCGTTGGTCTGCATCATGACGTTGGTCGTGATCGACCAGGCCCGACGACGGACAGCAGGGTCGTGACCCAGTAGCCGCGGTTGAGCATGTTCATCGGGTCTTCGTCTTCCTTGCCGCGGACGAAGAAGATCGCGACGATCGTCGCCAGCAGCCCGAAGGCGCGGACGACGAGCGGGAAGAAGATCCACGCCTGAGGGTTCGGCCAGCCGGCCTTCTCCGCGATCGCGAACACGGCGACGCCCAGGATCATCGCGCCGATGTTCTCGGCGGCGGTCGACTCGAACAGGTCCGCGCCACGGCCGGCGCAGTCGCCGACGTTGTCGCCGACGAGGTCCGCGATGACGCCCGCGTTGCGCGGGTCGTCCTCCGGGATGCCCTTCTCGACCTTGCCGACGAGATCGGAGCCGACGTCCGCGGCCTTGGTGTAGATGCCGCCGCCGAGCTGGGCGAAGAGCGCCACGAACGACGCCCCGAAGCCGAAGCCGACGATCAGGAACGGCGCCTGGTCGACGGTCACCTCGCCGACGAAGGTCGAATAAGCAGTGAAGATGCCCCACACGCCGAGCAGCGACAGGGCGACGACGAGGAAGCCGGACACCGCGCCACCGCGCATCGCCACCTGGACCGCCTCGACGAGGCTGCGGCGAGCCGCCGATGCCGTCCGGACGTTGGACTTGACGCGACGAACATGCCGATGATCCCCGACGCCATCGAGCAGGCGGCGCCGACGAGGAAGGCGATGCCCGTCATGACCCCGATGGGCAGACCGGCGAGCTTCGGCACGTCGGCGACGTCGGCCGTCTCGACGATGCCGATGACGACGCCGATCACGACCGCGCCGACGACGGCGAGGATCCCGATGGTCGTGTACTGGCGGCGGATGAAGGCGATCGCACCCTCGTAGATCGTGCCGGCGACGTCCTGCATCGCCGCCGTCCCGGTATCGCGCGACAGCACGTCGCGCGCGAGGTAGATCGCGAACAGGATGGCGATGATGCCGGCAGGCAGGATGATCAACTGGAGCTGACTGGCGTCCATCAGGACAGGGGGTCCTCCACCTTGGGCTGTTGACCGGGTTCCGACCCGGCGCGTGGCGTGCGCCGCTTCGGTGCGGACGACCGGGGAATGCCTGTCTGGTCCCTCTGGCGCGTGTTCCTGGGGCGGGACTGCCAGGTCGGCGGCGAGTGTAACAAGGCGCGAGAAGCCGGGTCAAACCCGCCGGTCAGGCGTGATATGCACTCGGCGCGGGCCCGCCGGGGCTCAGCGGCGGCGCAGGGATGCAGCCCCTATACTGCGCGTCTTGTGACCCGCAGACCCATGTTCGGCTGCCTCGTCGAGATCGTCGAGACACTCGTCCTCACACTCATCATCTTCTTCGTCATCCAGACGTTCGTCGCCCAACCGTACAAGGTCCAGCAGCAGTCGATGGAGCACACGCTGGAGCCCGACCAGTACGTCCTGGTGGACAAGCTGACGCCGCGCTTCGACACGTACAAGCGCGGCGACATCGTCGTGTTCACGCCACCGCCAGACTGGGTGCAGGCCGACGGCACGCCGTTCATCAAGCGCGTCATCGGCCTCGCCGGCGACACCGTCGACATCCACGACGGCAGCGTGTTCATCAACGGCACCAAGCTCGACGAGCCGTACCTCTACTCCGAGACGCCCGGCGGGCCGACCCAGCCGACGACCGTGCCCGGCGACACGCACCGCTGGGTGGTGTCGGAGGGCGACGTGTTCCTGATGGGCGACCATCGCGAGAACTCCGAGGATTCGCGGACGTTCGGCGAGGTGGCGGTCGACAAGATCATCGGCCGTGCGTGGCTGCGCTACTGGCCGCTGGCCGATTTCGGCATCCTTCCGACGCCCACCTACCCGGAGCTGGCTCCCACCGCCCAATGAGTGCGCTGCCGTGAACCCGGCCCTCCTGGGGGTCGCGCTCGCGGTCGCGGTCGGAGCCCTCGTGGCCGGCTCCGCCCGGAACGCCCGGACGGCGATCCTCGGCCTTGTCGTGACGCTGGTCGCCGCCCCGGTGCTGGCCGATCCCCTGCCGGGGTCGCTCGGCCTGGCCGCACGCCTGGTGGCCGCCATCCTCGCCGGCTATCTCCTGTGGGTGGCGACGCGCGGGCCGCGGCTGCGGACCGGCGGCTCGCTGGTCGGCTGGCCGACCGACGCGTTCCTCGCTGCAGCCGCGGCGGTCGTCGGCTACGGCAGCCACGGCCTCGGCGCGCCGGCGGCCGGACCGGCGCTCGCGTCGGCGGCGGGATTCGCGCTGGCGGCGCTCGCCCTCGTGCCGCTCTCGACCGGACGCGACGTCCTGCGGGTCGGGATCGGGCTCGGCCTGCTGATCAGCGGCGCACTGCTCGTGCGGACCGGTCTGGGCGGCACGCCCGACGAGCTCGAGGAGCTGCTCACGGCCGGGCTGGTCGCGACCCTCGGAGGAGCCATCGCGATCCTCGCCATCGCAGCCCGATCCGACGGTCGCGCGGACTTCGAGATGAGTCCCACCACGCCGCACCGGTCGAGCCACGTCGCCGAACCTGAGCCGCCCGGGCATCGATGAGCCTCGTCCTGTTCGTCGTCGTCACCGGAGCGTTCACGGCCCTGGCCCTCGGAACGCGTGCCCGCCCTCCGCTCTCGACCGGGATCGGCATCGTCGGCCTGCTGCTGGCGGTCGCGCTGTCGGTCGCGCTCGTTCCCGGCCAGATCGTGGTCATCGGTGGCGGGGCGATCGCAACGACCGCCTACGTCCGGCTCTTCCTCCTGCTCGGCTCGGTCCTCGGGCTGGCGCTGGCGATCTCGGGCCAGGCCGGCGGCTCGCGACGCGATGCACCGACCGTGACCCTGGGCATCCTCGCGACGGCGGCGTTGACCCTCGGCGTGCTCGATCCGCGAGCCGCCGTCCTGGTCGCGACGGCCGGCGGCCTGTTCGGTGTGCTCGTGACCCTCGTCCCGAACGGGGGCCGCGTCGGGGCGACCGTCGGCGTGCGCGAATCGCGCGCGGTCGGCGTTGCTGGAGCGCTGGCGATCGCCGCGACGGCCTGGTTCGGGCGCGACCTGAGCGGGCTCGACGCCCAGCCGGTCGTGTTCGGCCTGGCCTACCTCGCCTTCGCGATCGCGGTCGCGCTGCGGTTCGGCGAGATCCCGTTCCACCTGTGGGCCGCCCGCCTGGCCGACGTCGTGCCCGAGACCGCACTGCCGATCCTGACCGCCTACGCGCCGGCGTCGCTGGCCCTCGTGGCCGTCGCGTGGATCGACACGTCGGTGACGCCGTTCGCCACGGACCTCGGGATCGACCGCCTCATCGTCGTCGGCCATCGCCCTGGCGTCGATCGTGCTGGCAGCGGTCGCGGCATTCGTCCAGGACGACATCGAGCACGTCCTCGGCTACTCGATCGTCGGCGACGCGGGGGTGATCGTCCTGGCGCTCGCCGCCCTCGGTCCGGATGCGTGGGGACCGACCCGGATGTGGGTCCTCGCGTTCGTCGTCGCCCGCAGCGCGTTCGCCGCGTGGGTGGCCGGCGTTCGCGTCGGGTTCTGGACCGGCCGGGTCGCCGACCTCCGTGGCTGGGTCCGGCGCTCCCCGTTGCTCACCGTCACCTTCGGCCTGATCGCCATCGCCAGCATCGGCGTCCCGGGGATGGCGGCATTCGACGCCCGGACCGCCATCGTCAAGGACACCCTGGTCGGGCCGATCTCGACGGTCGCGCTGATCGCGGTCCTGGCGCCGATCGCCTACTACGGACGGCTGCTGGTCATCGGGCTGCTGCCGCCGGACCGCCTTGTCGAACCGGCAGACGCCTGGCGGCCGGTCGTCACCCGCCTCGACCTGACCTCGCTCCGGGCATGGGCCACGCACGACGTGGGATGCGAACCGGGCGTTCAGCACGGGGGTCATCGCGTTCGCCCTGGCGATCCTCGCGCTGGCGACCGCAGGGGGCGCGTTCGGTGGCCCGGCGGCTGCCGCGGAGGGGCCCCCGGTCCTGGCCGGCCCGGCCGACATCGGTGCGCCCGCGCCGTCGGGCGCCCCGCCGTCCGCCAGCTTCGCGCCGGCGGCGTCCGATCTGCCGACGCCGAGCCCGTAGAGCGAGGCCGGATCAGTCGCCGGGAGCGAGCACCCAGCGATCGATGTCGCGCTCGTAGTCGAGCAGCTGATCGGGGCTGAACCACAGCGCCAGCTCCGTGGCCGCGGCCTCGGGGCTGTCGGAGGCGTGGACGATGTTCTGCGCGGTCTCGAGCGCGAAGTCGCCGCGGATCGTCCCGGGCGTCGCCTCGTGGGGCCGCGTGGCGCCGTTGATGGCACGGACCACGGCGATGGCGTTCGGGCCGTCGAATGCGGCTGCGACCAGGGGCGCGGAGATGATGAACTCCACCAGCCCGGCGAAGAACGGCTTCTCACGATGGACGGCGTAGTGCCGCTCCGCGAGGTCGCGATCGACATGGACGAGCTTGAGCCCGACGAGGCGAAGACCGCGGTCCTCGTAGCGGGCGAGGATGCGGCCGACCAGCTGGCGCTGGACGCCGTCGGGCTTGATGAGGACGAGGGTCCGTTCGGTGCCTGACATGTCTTCCTTGGGCTGCGGGTCGAGTCGGGTCCGGGATTGTATCGGATAGCGGGCGCGGATCAGGCGATCGGGTCACCGTCGGCGGCTGCGTCCTCGAGCGCGACGGGCTCTTCCGGATCGTCGCGCGCAGCGGCTCCGGCCTGTTCGGTGGGTTCGCCTGGTGCTTCGTCGGTCGGCTCATCGGCGTCGACCGTCGTGTCGACGTCCGGCGGCTCCGCGGAGGCGACGACCGCGTCCTCGGTGTTGTCGGTGTCGTCCGTGTCGTCGACCAGCGCTGCCGGGAGCGGCGCCGCCTCCCTGACCCTCGTCCGCTTGCGGCGTTCGGGCGGACCGCCGCGCGCCGCTTCGGCGTAGGCATTGCGCGCCTCGAGCTCATGGCCCGCCGCGCGATAGGCGTCGCCACGAACGATGGCGATGGCCGGACCGCGCGCCCCGCCGATCGCCTCGAGGATCGCCGGCGCGAGGGCGGGCGCCAGCCGGAGCGCGAGGCCGAAGTGGAGCGCCGCGACCTCGGGCGATCCGGCGACGAGCGCTGCCCGACCGGCCTCGAGCGCCGCGCCGGGATCGGGCAGGTCGGCAGGTCCGGGATCGACGGTCTCCGCGTCGTCCCAGAAGCCGAGGGTCATCGGGCCGGCCGGCGGCTTGGCAGCGGCAGCCGCGGCGGCCGGTGACGGCTCCGGAGGCGCGGGCTCGCGGGTCTCGGTCGGCTGCTCGATCTCCGGACCGCGGTCGAACAGCGTCGGCGCCGTGGGCGGGGGTTCGTCCGCATCGGGCGGCCAGACGCCGGAGCGCGGCATCCCGGCGAAGATCGCGTCGATCGTGCCGCCTGCCATCGCCATCGCGCGTTGCGCATAACGGCGGGCCTCGCCCGGACGACCGACCGATGCGGCCGCCTCCGACGCGATCACCAGCGCGACCGGATCGTCCACCTCGCCCCGCAGCGATGCCGTCGCCGCCTCGCCGGCCCGGGACAGGTCGCCGGTCCGCCAGCGCACCTCGGCCAGGTCGACCAGGCCCTGCTCGTCAAGGGCCCCGAGCGTGGCCATCGTCTCGAGCTCGACCCGGGCGAGCGCCAGCGCACCGAGGCGCAGATGCGCATGGGCAAGGACCAGCTCGGTCGTCCGCGTCCGCGGCCGGTCCGTCCGGAGCATCGTGGCCGTGGCAGTCATGCCGGCAACCTCAGGCGCGCATCGAGGCCGCGCAGGAAGCGTGCCGGCGCGACGACCGCAAGCCGCAGCGCCTCATCGCGGAACAGCTGCGCGGCGAGCCGCTGGACCGCCGGCGCGTCGACCGCCTCGACGGCCGCGAGCGCCTCGTCGAGCGTCAGGACCCGATCGTGCAGCGCCTCCTGGCCGCCGATCCACGAGGCGACGTGGCGGGTGTCATCCATCCGCAGCTCGAGGCCGCCCGCGAGGTAGCGCCTTGGCCTTGTCCAGCTCGGCGTCCGGCACGAGCTCGTCGCGGAGCCGTGCCAGCTCCGCCAGGATCGCCTCGATGGCCGGCTGGGAGCCCCTCGGGATCGACCCCGGCCGACACTTCGAGTGCGCCGGCGTCGGCGTAGTCGACGATCCCCGACGAGACGTCGTAGGCGAGCCCGAGCTCTTCGCGGACCGACAGGAACAGCCGGCTGCTCATGCCGTCGCCGAGGACCGTGTTGAGGACGGCCAGCGTCCAGCTGTCGGGGTGGTCGCGATGGAGCGCCGGGACGCCGAGACACGACCTGCGCCTGGCTCGTGGCGCGCTTGCCGGTCCGGACCCGCTGGCCGGCCGGCAGCGCCGGTGCGGGCGCGTAGCCCGGGATCGAGCCGTTGCCGGTCCCGAACGCGCGTGCCGGCAAGGTCGAGCGCCTCCGCGTGATCGAGATCGCCGACGACGGCCACGACGGTGTTGGCCGGCCGGTAGACGCTCCGCCAGAAGTCGCGGATCGCGGTCTCGGGAAGCGCCAGGATGTCGGACTCCTCGCCGCAGATCTCGCGACCGAGCGGGCCGTCGCCGAACATCGCGCTGCTGGAACAGGATCTGGCAGTACTCCGACGGGTCGTCGAGGTACGAGCGGATCTCCTCGATGATGACCGTCCGCTCGCTCTCGATGTCGGCGCCCTCGAGCCGCGGCCGGACGATCAGCTCGCCGATGACGTCCATCGCCGCGCTCGGCCTCGCGGAGCGGGACGCGGACCCAGTAGACGGTCGATTCGCGGTCGGTGGCGGCGTTGAACGAGCCGCCGACACCCTCGATCGCCTCGCTGATCGAGCGCGTCGTGGGATAGGCGCGCGGTGCCCTTGAACGTGAGGTGCTCCATGAAATGGGCGACCCCGACCTGGCCGGCGGTCTCGAGCCGCGAGCCGGCGAGGACGTACGCCGCGATCGAGACCGACCGCGCCGCGGGGAGCCGGGCGCTGATCACGCGCGGTCCGTCGGGCAGCGCCGTCCGTTCGAACATCCGGGCGATGGTAGCCGGATAACGGCGAACGCCCCGGCCGGACGGCCAGGGCTATCGCGCCGAATCGATCGACCGGTCAGGACGCCGGCGTCGCGATCAGGGTGTTGATCCAGTCCTGCAGGAAGTAGACCACGAACATGGCCGCGATCACCCACATCAGCGGGTGGATCTCGGACACCTTGCCCCGGACCAGCTTGATGACGACCCAGGTGATGAACCCGGCGCCGATGCCGACCGTGATGTCGTAGGTCAGCGGCATCAGGATCATCGTCAGCAGCGCCGGGATGCCGTCCTCGACATCGGCGACGTCGATGTCCTTGACCTGGCGTGAACATCAGGTAGCCGACGAGGACCAGGGCCGGCGCGGTGGCCTGCGTCGGGATGATGCCGGCCAGGGGTGACAGGAAGATCGCGAACAGGAACAGGACGCCGGTGACGACCGACGCGAAGCCCGGTCCGGCCGCCTTCGGCGACGCCGGCCGCGCTCTCGATGAAGGTCGTGTTCGAGCTGACGCCGCCGACGCCGCCGGCGATGGCGGCGATGCTGTCGACGATCAGCACCCGACCGACTCCCGGCACGGAGCCGTCCTCGTTGGCGAGCCCGGCCTCCGACGCGACGCCGGTGACCGTGCCCATCGTGTCGAAGAAGTCAGTCAGCATGATCGCGAAGATCGTGAGCGCGGCGGCGACCGGCCCGAGCACCGTCGAACACGTTGGTGACGTCGAACTGGCCGAGCGTCGCGAAGCTCGGCGTGACGGAGAACTCGTTCGGGACGGACGCGACGCCGACGATCAGCGCGACGATGGTGGTGACCAGGATGCGAGATGATCAGGGCGCCGCGGACCTTGAGGACGCACAGCACGATCGTGAACAGGAGGCCGAGCAGGAACACGAACTGCGCGGTCGTCGTCGGGAACGACCGGTCCGACGATCGGTGACCCGCACCGGCCGGCGTCGCGATGAAGCCGCCGTTCGACGAAGCCGATGAACAGGATGAACAGGCCGATCCCGACGCCGATCGCGCGCTTGAGCGCGAGCGGCACGGCGTTCATGACCGCCTCCCGGAAGCCGACGACGACGAGCAGCGTGACGACGATGCCCTCGAGCACGATCACGCCCATGGCGCCCTGCGGGCGTCGAGGCCGCTGCGCCGTCAGCGTGAAGGCGACGATGGCGTTGATGCCGAGGCCGGCCGCGAGCGCGAACGGGTAGTTCCCGACCAGCGCCCATGGCGATGGTCATGATCCCGGCGATGAGGGCCGTCCCGGCCGAGACCGCGGCGATGCCGGCCGGATCGAGCTTGAACCCGGCTCCGAGGATGGCCGGCGTTCAGGAAGATGATGTAGACCATGACGAAGAACGTGGTCAGGCCGGCTCGCGTCTCGGTCGCGATGCTGGTGCCGCGCTCCGCGAACTTGAAGTACCCGGCCAGGCCGCCGGCGGACGGGGCGGGCTGCGGTGGCGTGCTGGGCTGCGCTTCGGCGGTCACCTGGTTCCGATCCTCCTCGCCCGCTGGGACGTGCCGGACCGCAGGCGGGCTCGGGGCACGCCGGTCTCGAGTGCGACCGCTCCCTCGCGGTCGCACGCCTCTAGCTCCCCCCGGGACCGGGACGCCGCCCGGTCCTCCGGATCTCGTCTACTCGTCCTCGCGGGCTTCGAGGCCGAGCAGCTCCATCTGGACGAATCCGCTGGTGTCGAACGACAGCTGGCGTGGGCGCGAACGGCGATCCATCGGTCCCGGCCGGACCGATCGGGGCGAACTCGACGATCACCCGCTCGTCGCCCTGGACGAGCGTGTAGACGAGCAGCTGATCCGGCCGCGTCTCGAACTCGAGGTGCTCGAACGAGTCGATGTTGAGGGTGATCGCGAGCGGCGTGAAGTAGGTCGAGATGTCGTCGGCGTCGACGACGATGCGCTCCACCCAGCCGGTGCCGTGGGCGACGACGTCGCGACCGCGGAGGTACCGGTAGGTGACCGTCTGCTTGAGCAGCGGACGGAGGAGATGGAGCATGTCCGTCCGGCTCGTGACGACGCCCTGGTTGACGAAGAACTTGGCTGGGGGTGAGCTGGGCACCCGGCGTCTCCTCGGTGGGCGAAGGGGGGACGAACGCGCCGATGGTACCGCACGTCGAGGGCCGCGGACACCCCGAATCCGCGACGTTCCGGCCATGCGGATCGGGCATCCCGGCCGCGTATCATCCTCGCCATGCTGCTCGCGATCGACATCGGCAACACGAACCTGAAGACCGCGCTGTTCCGCGCCGGGGCGTTGCTCGGCACGCGGCGGGCCGCCACGGACCCGCGGGCGACGGCCGACGAGCTCGAGCTGCTGATCGACGGCCTGCTCCGGCTCGACGGCATCGCCACCTCCGACCTCGACGCCATCGCGCTCGTGCTCGGTCGTCCCGGCGCTGACGGCGGCGGTCGAGACGATCGCCGCGCGGCGTGACATCCCGCTGCTGGTCGCGACCGCCGGCAACGATGCCGATCGCGGTCCGGGTCGACCGGCCCGACGAGGTCGGGCGCCGACCGCCTGGTCAACGCGCTGGCCGCCGCGCGGCTCCACGGGACGCCGGCGGTCGTCGTCGACTTCGGGACCGCGACGACGTTCGACTGCGTCGCCGCCGACGGCGCCTACGTCGGCGGGCGCCATCGCGCCGGGTCTCGAGCTCGGTCTCGACGCGCTCGCCGACGCGGACCGCCAAGCTGCCGCGGGTCGAGCTGCGTGCCCCCGACCGGGCGATCGGACGGGACACGGTCGTCGGCCATCCAGGCAGGCGCCGTGCTCGGCTACCAGGCCCTCACGGCGGGCCTGCTCGAGCGCATCCGGCGCGAGCTGGCCGACGCGAACGGGATCAGGCCGGCCGATGTCCATGCCATCCTGACCGGCGGCCTGTCGGCCGCCCCTGGGTCCGCGGCCTCGACGGGCGTCGAGGCGGTCGACCCTGACCTCACGCTCAAGGGCCTGGCCATCCTCCACGCGGAGGTCGGCGGCGGCGAGCCGCTCGAGCTGGGCCTCGCGTGACCGAACCGCCGGCGACGGGCAGTCGCGGGCGGCTGGCCGGTCGGTTGATCGGGCTCGGCGTCACCGGCTCGATCGCGGCCTACAAGGCGGTCGAGCTGCTGCGCCTGCTGCGCGCCGAGGGCGCCGACGTCGCGGTGATGCTGACCCCGTCCGCCACCCGCTTCGTCGGCCCGCTGTCATTCGCCGCGCTGTCGCGCCACCCGGTCGAGACCGAGCTGCTCGAGCTGACTGCGACGACGGCCGGATCGGGCACATCGTGGTCGGCGACACGGCCGACGCGATCGTCGTCGCACCGGCGACCGCCCACTGGCTCGGGAGCGATGGCCAACGGCCTGGCGGGCGACGTGGTGACCGCGACGTGCCTGGCGACGTCGGCGCCGGTCGTCGTCGCGCCGGCGATGGACGGCGACATGTGGACCCACCCGGCGACCGTCGCCAACGTCGCGCGGCTGCGCGAGCTTCGGCTACGCGATCGTCGAGCCCGAGTCCGGGCCGCTGGCGTCGGGCCAGTCGGGCGTCGGGCGGCTGGCCGAGCTCGCGTCGATCGTGGATGCGGTCGTCGCGGCCGTCGCCGATCGCCCGATCCGTGCCCCCGACCCGGCCGCCCGGCCGCCGCTCGTCGCGCCCGCCCGCGACGCCGACCTCGCCGGCCGGCACGTCGTGGTGACCGCCGGTGGCACGCGCGAGGCCGATCGACCCGGTCCGCTTCATCGGCAATCGCTCGACCGGGACGGATGGGCGTGGCGATCGCGGAGGCTGCGCTGGATCGCGGCGCCCGGGTCACGGTCATCGCTGCCAACGTCGAGGTCGCGCTGCCCCCGGGTGCGCGACGTCGTCGAGGTCGACTCGACCGCGGATCTCGACGCCGCCCTGCGCGCGACGACTCGCTCGCCCGACGGCTCGGCCGGGTTCGATGCCCTGGTGATGGCCGCGGCGGTCGCCGACTTCCGGCCGGTCGCCCGCGCCGAGACGAAGCTGCCGCGCGAGCGAGGGCGCTGACGCTCGAGCTCGAGCCGACGCCGGACCTCCTCGCCGAGATCGCCCGCATCGTCCGCGGGTCACGACAGCGACGGGCGCGCCGACCGCGGAACCGCTCCGGCCCGCCCCGGTCCTGGTCGGGTTCGCGGCCGAGACCGGCTCGACCTCGAGCGCGCCGCCGACAAGCTGCGCCGCAAGGGCGTCGACCTGCTGGTCGCCAACGACGTGGCCGAGGCCGGTTCGGGGTTCGGGACCGACACCAACCGGGTCACGATCTTCGCCGCGAGCGGCTCACGCGACGAGCTGCCGCTCCTGTCGAAGCGGGCCGTCGCGGATCGAGCTGCTCGACCGGGTCGCTCGCCTGCTGGACGAGCGCGACGCGGCCGCGCAGACTGGTGCCACGACCGAGCCCGAACGGGAGCCAGCATGAGCGCCACGAACGACACCATCCGCCGCCTGACCGTCAACGACATCGCGCAAGCTGTACGCCGACGGCCAGCGGATCGCGATGCTGACCGCCTACGACTACCCGACCGCCAAGCTCCTCGACGAGGCCGGCATCCCGATGCTCCTGGTCGGCGATTTGCTCGGCCGGGTGGTGCTCGGCTACGAGAACGAGATCCCGGTCACGATGGCCGACATGCTCCACCACACCGCGGCCGTCGTCCGAGGCGCGAAGCACGCCCTGGTCATCGGCGACATGCCGTTCCTGTCGTACGCGACCCCCGACGACGGCGGTCGCCAACGCCGGCCGCTTCCTGGCCGAGGCCGGGGCGCAGGCGGTCAAGCTCGAGGGCGGCGTCCGCAGCGGCCGGATGATGGAGGCCGTCGTCAAGGCGGGCATCCCGGTCATGGGCCACATCGGCTGGACACCGCAGGCGGCGAACGCGGCGGGCAAGGTCCGCGTCCTCGGCAAGACCCGCGACCAGGGCCGGGCGCTCCTCGCCGATGCGCTCGCCGTCCAGGAGGCGGGAGCCTTCGCCATCGTCCTCGAGCTCGTCCCCGGAGCAGCTGGCGGCGGCCATCACCGAACGGCTCCACATCCCGACCATCGGGATCGGGGCGGGCGCGGGCTGCAGCGGCCAGGTCCAGGTCGTGACCGACCTGCTCGGGCTCGACGCGTGGCGCCCTCGGCACGCGAAGGCCTACGCGGACCTGCGCGGGACGATCCTCGAGGCGGCGCGCGCGTACGCGACCGATGTCGAGGCCGGCACGTTCCCGGCCGCCGAGCAGACCGTCCGGATGGACGACGGCGTGCTCGACGAGATCCTGGGCCGCGGCAGCCCCGACCGACCGGCCGGCACGATCCCAGCCGGCGGCATCCCGCTCGACCGCGACCTCTGAGCGCCGTCTGTCCGCCTGCCTGCCCGCGTGACCCGGATCGTCCGGACCCGCGCGGACCTGCGGGACGCCCTGCGCGACGCTCCCCGACCGATCGGCCTGGTGCCGACGATGGGCTGGCTCCATGACGGCCATCGCGCGCTGATGGCGCGGGCGCGTGCGGCGGATGCCACGACCGTCGCCACGATCTTCGTCAACCCGCGGCAGTTCAACGTCGCCGCCGACTTCATGCAGTACCCGCGCAACGAGGCGCGCGACCTCGCCATCTGCGAGGCCGAGGGCATCGACATCGTGTTCGCGCCCGACGCATCCGAGGTCTACCCGCCCGGCTTCGACACGGTCGTGAGCGTCGGCGCGGTGGCTCGACCGCTCGAAGGAGCCGCGCGACCCGGCCATTTCGAGGGCGTGGCGACCGTCGTCGCCATCCTGTTCGACCTGGTCGGCGCCGATCACGCCTACTTCGGCCAGAAGGACGCCCAGCAGGTCATGGTCATCCGCCGGATGGCGCTCGACCTGGCGATCGGGACCGAGGTCATCGCCTGCCCGACCGTGCGCGAGCCCGACGGCCTCGCCCTGTCGTCACGGAACGTCCACCTGTCGCCGGCCGAGCGTGCGGCGGCGCCGGTCCTGCATCGCGCCCTACTCGCGTCACGCTCGAGCTGGGAGGCGGGCGAGCGGTCCGCCGACGTCTTGCGCGCGGCGATGCGCGACGAGCTCGGCCAAGGAGCCGCTGGCCTCGATCGACTACGTGTCGGTGGCCGACGGCGGGACGCTGGCAGAGCTCGACCGGGTCGACGGCCCGGCGCTCCTGTCGCTCGCCGTCCGGTTCGGCACCACCCGTCTCATCGACAACGAACCGCTGGGCGATCCGCCGGCCGCGTCCTGACCGCCTGGCATGGCCGCTGGGCGACGCATCCTCCTCGCCTACCTCGTCTACTACGCCGCGATCGGCGCGGCCTATCCCTACCTGCCGGTCTTCTATCGCGAGCTCGGCCTCGGGCTGGCCCAGATCGGTGTCCTGACGGCGATCCAGGCGGCCGTCCAGCTGTTTCTTGCGCCGGTCTGGGGCGGCCTCGCCGACCGCTTCCCGCGGACACGACTGACGCTGCCACTCGCCGTCGTCGTGGCCACGATCGGAGCGACCATCCTGTTCCTCGCGTCGGGCTTCCAGGCAGTCCTGGCGGGTTCCGTCGTCCTCTACGGCGGCCTGTCCGGCATCGGGCCGACACTCGATGCGCGGACGCTCGAAACGCTCGGGCCGGGGCGGAGGGGCCGGTTCGGCGAGGTCCGCGCCTTCGGTTCGCTGGCTTTCGTGGTCTCGACCGTCGCCATCGGTTTTCTCCTCGACGCGGACGGGGCGCGGTCGCTCTTCTGGGCCTATCTGCCGTTCCTCGTGGCGACCGCCGTCGTGACGGCGACGATCCCACGTCGAGGCGGGACGACCCGCTCGGTCAGCCTCATTCGCGGCGTCGGGGAGTTCCTGTCGACGGGCGGGGTCGGTCTCTTCCTTGTCGGCTTCACCGTGATCTGGTCAGCGTTGGCTGCCGTCACGGCCTTCTACTCGATCGAGGTCATCGCGCTCGGCGGCGATCCGGGCCTGGTCGGCATCGCGTGGGCCATCGGGGCCGTGATCGAGGTGCCATACATGTACGCGTTTCCGCGGGTCGCCGGGCGGATCGGCACGGAACGTCTACTGGTCGTGGGTTCGCTCGCCTTCGCGCTCCGCGCCCTGCTGGCTGCGTTGGCGGTCGACCCGGTCGCACTCGTGGTCATCGCTCCGCTTGAAGGGCTGGGCTTCGCCAGCGTCTTCGTCGGTGGGGTCACCGTGCTCGCGGCACACGCGCCGGCCGGCCTCCAGGGGACGGCGCAGGGGACCTTCGCCGCCTGCAGCGGGCTCGCCACGATCATCGGGTCGATCGTCGGCGGGGCGATCGCGGGTGCCCTGTCGATCCCGGCGCTCTTCCTCGTGTGCGCGGCGGTCAGCCTGGCGGGCACCGGGATCGCCGGGATCGCGCTGCTCGGCCCGGGCACGGGGCGGATCCCGCCGCCGGGTCGGGAGGTCCGAGCCACATGAGGCGCATCGCGAGGTCGTGCCGTCAGTCGAAGCGGGCCTCGCGCGCGACGTCGAGGACCCGGTCGATGAACAGGTGTTCCCACAGCAGGGCCTTGATCTCGGCGATCTTGCCCGCGTCGGCCGGGTGCGTCTTGACCAGCAGGTCGTGGAGCTCCGAGGCGACCGCGTAGGTATCCTCGCGGACGAGCATCGCGAACAGGTCGGCGCGACGGATCGCGTCAAGGATCGCGGGCGCCGGCCGATAGCCGCCGGTCAGGACGATCCCGAGTGCCCGGTCCGCGTCGACGGCACCGTCGGTCCGGGCGTCGACGAGGGCACCGATGACGTCGATCCGGTCGCCCGGCACGATGACCAGGCTGCGCGGTCCGATCCGCTCGAGCATGTGCTCGGGCTCCATGGCCCCGATCGCGATGCCGCCGATGACCTCGTCGAGGTCCGGCCCGGCATGGATCGTCTCGCCGTGGAGCGCCTCGACGACCATCGCCAGGGTCGGATTCGACAGGATCGGGCGGTATGGCAGCACGCCGAGCAGCGGGATCCCGTGACGGGCGAGACCCCGCTCGAGTGTCCGGGCCAGCCCCGGCTTGGCATCGAGATCGACCTTGTTGACGATGGCCCCGGCGACCGTCACCCCGAACCGCTCGAAAAGCGAGGCGTTGAGCACGATCTCGTCGATCGGGCGCCCGACGCCGCCCTCGGACACGATCACGGCCGGCGCACCGAGCATCGCCGGCCACGGTCGCGTTCGACAGCCCGATCACCGCGCCGACACCGGCGTGCCCGGTCCCCTCGATGAGCAGGATGTCGCGGTCGGCGAAGGCCGCGTGGGCGGCCAGGATCCGCGCCGGCAGGTCCTCGACGACCTCTCCCTCGATGTACGACTGGGTGAACCCGCGCGGGATGTGGACCGGGCTCATCTGGCGGAGCGGCTCGCGCAGGCCGAAGACCTGCTTCATCAGCACGGCGTCCTCGTCGGCGGGGACGCCGTCCTCGATGATCGTCCGCTGGCCGACCGGCTTCAGGAACGACGGTCGACAGCCCGCGCCGCTGGAAGCCGTCGAGCACGCCGAGGCTGACCGTCGTCTTGCCGCGGTTCTGCCCGGTCGCGGCCAGATAGACGTGTCTCATCCGGTTATCTTCGACCGCTCGGAGCGACGACGCCCCGCGGCCATCGTCGCGAGGATCATGGCGCATGGCGGGCGCGGCTCAGGGCGGCTGGCGGTCTTGCGTTCGATCAGCTGGATCGCGTCGCGCAGGCGGGCGAGCGTGTCCGCCTCGACCGCGTCGGGCTCGAGGTACGGCCCGAGGCGCTCCATGATGTCGGCGACGAGGCTCAGGAAGACGCTCGCGTCGGCGACGAAGAACTGCGGCTCGTTGTTGTAGCGGACGAGGGTCAGCCGACCCTGCAGCACGCGCCGGTCCTCGACGTGGGCGATCTGTGTCGCGAAGTTGTGGCCCTGGATGCCGTCGGGGTTGTTGAGGAAGTTCAGGGCGTTGTCGATGGCCAGGCCGAACCGGGCGCGCCAGGCGACGAGCCGCTCGTGGACCTCGGACGGGATGCGCACCTCGGCGACCTCGTCGAAGACCTCGGGCGCCACGGTCAGCAGGCCGACCAGCGTCGTCCCGGCCCGCGGCCCGAGCATCACCTGGAGGCTGCGCTCGAGGGTGAACACCTCGGAATCGAAGCGCGGGCTGGTGATGACGTCGGTCAGCAGGTCCTCCACGTTGTCGAGGACGCCCGGCTCGGCGACCGCGTTCGACAGGTGGAGGATCTCCTCCTTGAACAGGAACTTCTCTTCGTGATCGAGCATGGCGCGGATGGTAGCACCGGGCCACCGTCACGCCCGTCGGCCTACGGGTAGAGGCCGCGCATCGTCATCGCGTCGGCGACCCGCTCGACGGCGAGCAGGTAGGCGGCCGTCCGCATGTCGCAGTCCTCGCGCTTCGCGATCGACAGGGTCTCGCCGAAGGCCTTCGATCATGATGCCGCGGAGCTTCTCGTTCGACCTCGGCCTCGCTCCACTGGTCGCGGTTGAGGTCCTGGACCCACTCGAAGTAGCTGACGGTCACGCCACCGGCGTTGCACAGGATGTCCGGGATCATGAACATGCCGTTCCTGGCGAAGATCACGTCCGCCTCGGGGGTCGTCGGGCCGTTGGCGGCCTCGGCGACGAGCTTGGCCTTGACCTTGCCGGCGTTGCGCTCCGTGATCTGGTTCTCGAGCGCGGCCGGGATGAGGATGTCGCAGTCGACCTCGAGCACCTCGGCGTTCGTGACGTCCGTCGCGCCGGGGAAGCCCTGGACGGTGCCGTGCTCGCTGCTTCCAGGCGACGACCTTCGCGATGTCGAGCCCGTCCGGGTTGTGGATGCCGCCGGTCGAGTCGGAGACGGCGACGACGGTCGAGCCTTCCTCGCGCGATCAGCCGCGCCGCGATCGAGCCGGCGTTGCCGAAGCCCTGGACCGCGACCGCGGCCTTGGTCAGGTCCATGCCGAGATGGCGCGCCGCCTCGACGATGCAGTAGACGCAGCCGCGTGCCGTGGCCTCGTTGCGGCCCTCGGACCCGCCGAGGCTGATCGGCTTGCCGGTCACGACGCCCGGGACCGTGTAGCCCTGGTGCATCGAGTAGGTGTCCATGATCCAGGCCATGATCTGGGCGTTGGTGTTGACGTCCGGCGCCGGGATGTCCTTCTCGGGCCCGATGAGGACCTCGATCTCGGTGAAGAAGCGCCGGGTCAGGCCCTCGAGCTCCTTCTGCGAGAGCTTCTTCGGGTCGACGATGACGCCGCCCTTGCCGCCGCCGTACGGGATGCCGACGACCGCGCACTTCCAGGTCATCCACATCGCGAGGGCCTTGACCTCGTCGAGGCGACACGTCCTGGTGGTAGCGGATGCCGCCCTTGGCCGGTCCGCGACCGAGGTTGTGCTGGACGCGATAGCCGGTGAAGACCTGGACCGAGCCGTCGTCCATCTGGACCGGGAAGTGGACGGTCAGCTCGCGGCGCGGCTCGCGCAGGACGCGGCGCATGCCCTCGTCCAGATCCCAGGCGCTCGGCGGCGAGATCGAACTGATGCTGCGCGACTTCCCACGGCGTTGATCGCGCGCGGCGACGTGCTCGGTGGTCATGGGATGGTTGTCCTCACGTGTTCGGGCGGCGCGTTGACCGCCGTCGGTTCGGGCCGTCTCCCGGACGACTCCACGGGGCGCGCTGCGCGGGTCATCGCGACCGTGGTCGGCTGGCGCGCGACTTCATCTGCGACCCGAGTATAGCCAAGGTCGCCGTTTCGGCACCTGCCGAATGGTACCGGTCCGCAACGTCACCGCAACCATGCGGCAACGTCCGACGAGCTAGGACCCCGCCCGGTACAGGATCGCGGCGCCGACGCAGCCGGGCCCGAGGTGCGGTCCGACCGACGGCCCGACGAGCCCGATGGTGACCCCGGACGGGTCGAGACCGGGCATCCGCGCGAGGATCTCGTCGCGGAACGCCTCGACGTCGGGGCTGACGGTGTGGAGGATCGGCCAGCCGCTCGATGGGGCGCTCGGTGATCAGCTCGATCGAGCCGCTCGCGCGCCTTGGAGCGGGTCCGGACCTTGTCGACCGTCTCGACCTCGCCGTTCATGACCGCGATGATCGGCTTGACCGACAGCAGCGTGCCGATCGCCGCCTGGGCGCCGCTGATCCGGCCGCCGCTTCTTGAGGTAGTCGAGCGTCTCGAGGGCGAGGTACACGCGCAGGTCGCCGGTCCGTGCCTCCAGGCGCTGGGCGATCTCGGCGGCCGGCACGCCGTCGTCGGCGAGCTCGACGGCCATCTCGCGCGAGGATCCCCTGCTCCATCGACGCGCCCTGCGAATCGATGACGTGGATCTCGCGGTCGGGCAGCATGTCGCGTGCGATCTGGGCGCTCTTGATCGCTCCCGACAGCGTGCCCGCGACGTTGACCAGGACGATCGCACTCGGCGCCCGCCTCGAAGGCGGCCTCGTACGCCTCCTTGAAGTCGCCCGGGCGAGGCGGCCGCGGTCTTCGGGAACGGCGCGTCCGGAGCGGTCATCCGGTCCCAGAACTCGACGGTCGACATGTCCACGCCGGCCTTGTAGGTGTCCGCGCCGAAGGTCACCAGCAGCGGCACGATCGAGATCCCCTCGGCCGCCGCCCGGGTCGGGTCGAGGTCCGAGGCGGAGTCGGTGAAGATCGCGACGCTGGCGCAACGCTGGTCCCTCCTCCAGCCGGACCTTCGCCACCGTGGCGATGTCGTGGGCATGATACGGGCGCGTCCATCCGGCGGGTCCGATGGTGACGCCGAGCCGCTACCCTTTGCGCATGGACCGATCGCTGCGAGCCGTCCTGCTCGGCACGTTCACGCTCCGCTTCAGCACGGGCCTGACCGGCTCGATGCTGGCGTTCTACCTGGCCCACCTCCAGGACCATGGCGGACCATCGGTCGACGGGTTCGTCGTCGGCCTCTATTCCGCGACGTTCTACCTGGCCGAGCTGGTCCTGTCGCCGCTGTTCGGCATCATCTCGGACCGCTACGGCCACCACCGGATCATGGTCTTCGGCCCGGTCTTCGGCGCCACCGCGGTCATCCTCACAGGCCTCGCCCGGCCTTCCTGGTGTTCGGCGCGATCGTCATGCTCGTGATCCTCGCCGCAACCCGGGTGCTCGAGGGCGCCTCCAGCGCCGCGAGCGTGCCGTCGATCCTGGGCTACATCGCGATGGCGACCGCGGGCGACGAGGTCCTGCGCGGCAAGACCTCGGCGCGCTTCGAGGCGGCGACGCTGGCCGGCCTCGGCCTCGGCGCGATCGTCGGGGTCAAGCTGTTCGAGTTCTTCGAGAACCTCGGGATCGGGCCGGCGGCCTTCTTCCTCAACGCCGCGTTCTACGGCGTGTCGTTCCTGATCTACATGTTCGGCGTCAGCGATCCGCCCGGCGAGGCCGAGGCGCGGGCCGGCGAGCACGTCCACGTCGATCGCTATCTCGCCCTGATCCGATCGTCGCACGTCCTGCTGCTGGCGCCGACCTGGATCGCCATCAACGCGGCGCTGGGCGTGTGGCTGAGCCAGTCGGTCTTCCAGCTCGCGAAGGGTGACGAGAGGTTCCCGAACCAGGTGCTGATGGGTGGCTTCACGGCCAACCAGATCACCATCGGAGCGATCATCATCGCCGCCATCTTCGGCGCGGGCCTCATCTACTGGGGCAACCGGTTCAAGACGTACCGGCGGACGACGATCATCGGGTATGGCGTGATCGGCGGTGCCGCCCTCGTCGTGTCGCGGCATCGTCGTCAACCACTTCGCCACGACGCAGCCCGTGCTGGCGATCGTGGCCGGGATCGTGGCGGCCGGCGGCCTGTTCGTGCTGGCCGGCGCGACACCGGCCGCCATCGGCCTGCTGGCCGACATGTCGCGAGCGGTTCCCGACAGACCGCGGCGCGATCATGGGTCTCTACTCCGTCTTCCTGGCGACGGGCCAGATCACCGGGTCGCTGATCGGTGGGATCGCCGCCGACTGGCTCGGGATCGACGGGATGTTCATCGCCACGCTGGTCCTGATCGGCGTCGCGACCGTGCCGCTCTCGCGGCTTCGGGCGCAGGAGCACACCCTCACCGACTCCGGTCCGGGAGGTCTCGCCAGCCAGGCGTCGACCTGACCGGAGGCCCGCCGGGCCTTGTGCGATACTCGCGCCGCCGGTGGCGGGCTGCGCTCACACGACGCCGCCACCGGTCCCGCCGGCAGAGCACGCAGCGCGGAGCGACACGTGACCTCGAACGTCAGCCAGAGCTACCCGTACACGAGCGAGACCGAGGGCGCCCGGAAGGCGGCCATCGCCTCGCTCGTCGCCGAGCGCGACGGGCTGGCCGCCAAGATCGCGGCCGAGGCCTCACCGCTCGACGCCAACGAGCGCTGGTGGGTCTGGAAGTGCCCGACGACGGGCTGCGCGGGCCTCCTCCACGTCGCGGGCTACGCGATCGACAATCACGCCGTCTACGTCGTCTGCGACGGGACCTGCGGCAAGACGTTCCTGCGCTGACCGCGGACATCTCGGGCGGACCGGGCGCGGGCCCTCCCCCACCGCCGAGCCCCGACCCCGCCATGGATGACGCGGCGGCCCGGGCGAGTCGCCGCCGGCTGGCGACCGACGCCATCGGCATCGGCGTCTCGGCGGCCGGCTTCGGCTTCGTCTACGGCCTGTCGGCGCGGGAGGCCGGCCTGTCGCCGGTCGAGGCGATGGCGATGAGCACGATCGTGTTCGCCGGCGCGGCCCAGTTCGCCGCCGTCGGCTACATCGCGAGTGGGCTGGCCTGGCCCGGGATCATCCTCCTGACCGCGCTGCTGAACGCGCGCCACCTGCTCTACTCCGCGGCGCTCGCGCCGTGGCTCCGGTCGGTGCCGTTCGTCCGGCGCGCCGGGATGGCCCACCTGCTGACCGACGAGGCATTCGCGCTGTCGATCAGCCACTTCCGACGGCTCGGCCGGGCCGACGAGCGCGGCTACTGGCTGGCGGCCATCGGCTCGACGTTCATCCCGTGGAACCTCGCGACGCTGGCCGGTGTCCTCGCTCGGCGCGCAGATCCCCGACCCGGCCCGCTTCGGCATCGACGTCATCTTCCCGGCCGCGATGATCGGTCTCGCCGTCGGCCTCATCACCGGACGGCGCGAGCTGGTCGCCGCGATCGTCGGGGCGGCGGTCGCGGTCGTGGTCGCCCTCGCCACGAGCCCGGCCATCGGGATCGTGTCGGGCGGCGTCATCGGGCCGCTGGTCGGGTTGCTCGTCCCGGCGTCGCTCGCCCACGAGACCGCGCCCATCGACATCGCGACCGCGGGACCACCCCGCCCATGAGCACGAACCTCGTCCTGCTGGCCGTGCTGATGTTCGCCGTCACCTACCCGTCGCGCGCGCTGGGCCTGCTGACACCGGGTCTCGACCGGCTGCCGAAGATCGCGTTCGACTACCTGCAGCTGGTCGGGCCGGCCGTCCTGGCGGCGCTGGCGGCGGTCAGCGTCATGGTCGTCGTCGGCGACGACGATGTCCCGTCGTTCCACATCGGCATCGAGTGGGTGGCGGTGTTCGTCTGCCTCGTCATCGTCGCCCGCCGGCGGAACCTTCTCCTGGGTCTGGTCGCGGCGGTCGCGATCGTGGCCATCGCCCGGGCTGCCGGGCTCGCGGCGCTGCCGGCCTGACGTTCAGCCCCTGCGGGCGTCGACCTCGATCTCGACCAGCAGGCTCGGGTCGATCAGGGCGCCGACCTCGACCATCGTGGCTGCCGGCCGGATCTCGCCGAACGCCTCGCCGTGGACCGCCAGGACCTCGGCCGAGCGCGCGATGTCCGTGACGAACATCCGGGTGCGCACGACGTCGCGGAGCGAGAACCCGGCCTCGGCCAAGGCGGCCTCGATGATCGCGAGGATCGCCCGCGCCTGGGCGGCGATATCACCGGGATGACGTGACCGGCCGTCGGCACCGGCGTCGGTCGTGCCCGCGACCCAGCAGGCATCGCCGACCACGATCGCCCGGCTGTACCCGCCGGTGGCTTCCCACGGACCGCCCGAGGAGATCCGGCGGCGCCCGGTCATCCTCGGTCGCGGGCGGGGCCGGCGGCAGCGTCGGTCCGCCAGGCGATGACCTCGGGGTCGCCGGCGATGGCGAGCAGCAGGCCGGCCAGCAGTGTCGTGCGGGGCACGATCGAATCGACGTCGAGGTACTCCGCCGGCGAATGGTCGTTGCCGCCGATCGGACCGAGCCCATCGAGGCTCGGGATCCCCAGCCCCGAGGTCGTGTTGGCGTCGGACGCACCGCCGGTCGAGGCATCGCCGACCGTGAAGCCGAGCGCGGCCGAGACCGCCTGGGCATGCTCGACGAGCCGGCCGCTCCGTTCGAGCTTCTCCATCGGCCACCAGCGGGCCATCGGCTCGACGTCGACCGTCGTGTCCGGGATCTCGGTCGCCGCGGCGATGCGCCGGACCTCCGCCTCGGCGGTCTCGAGCGCCTCGCGGGTCACCGCCCGCACGTCGACCTCGAGCGAGCACCGCTCGGCGACCACATTGGGCCGCGTCCCGCCGGCGATCAGCCCGACGTTCACCGTCACGTCCGGCCAGCGCCCATTGAGCTCGTGCAGGTCGCGGACGATCCGGGCGGCCTCCAGGATGGCGCTGCGTCCCTTCTCGGGCTCGACACCGGCGTGTGCCGCGCGGCCGTGGACGACGATCCGCAGGTCGAGGATGCCCTTGCGCGCCGACACGATGTCGCCGTTCGCGCGCGCGCACTCGAGCACCAGCGCGACGTCGCTGTCGACCGCCATCTCGCGGATGTGCGGGGTGGAGGTCGGCGAGCCGATCTCCTCGTCGGGGTTGGCGATGAAGACGAGGCGCTCGAACGGCAGGCCGCCGCGCTCGGTGATGATCGCCTTGAGCCCGTACAGCCCGGCCAGCAGCCCGGACTTCATGTCGGTCACGCCGGGCCCGTAGGCGACGCCGTCATCCACGCGGAACGGTCGCTCGGCGGCGGTTCCCGGGTCGAACACGGTGTCCATGTGGCCGATGAGCAGGACGCGCGGACCGTCGGCCCGACCGCGGAAGGTCGCGATCACCGTGGCGCCGAGGCGGCCGGCCGGATCGGGCCGGGTCTCCACGTCCGCCCCTAGCCCCGCGAGGAATGCGGCGACCCAGCCACCGACCGCGTCGACGCCGGCCGGGGTGTAGCTCCCGCAATCGATGGCCACGAGACGTTCGAGATCTGTCAGGTAGGCCGCCAGGTCCGCGGTGATCGAGACGCGCAGGGCGTCGAGCTCGACAGCCGACGGGGTCGGGAGCGTCTCGGTCGAGGCGGTCATGGGTCCAGTCTAGCCGCTGACACCTTGCTATCCTGCCCGGACCGTGCGTCTGGTCGAGACCCGCCTCCTGGAGGGCCCGAACGTCTACCGGCTCGAGCCGGTGGTCAAGCTCGAGGTCGCCATCGGCCGGCGGCGAACGTGGTACGGCCAGCGCGATCCTGGCCGGCACGCGCTGGTCCATCTCGGGGCCTCCGTCCCGAGCCGCGAGTGGCCGGATGGCGTTGCGGCGACCGTGGCCTGGATCCGACGCCTGCGCGCCGACCACGGCGAGGGCCGCGGCGGGCTGGCCGTCCACCGCTCGTCCGATCCGGGCCACTGGATCGTCACGTTCCCGTGGATCGGTGCCGAGCGTGCCCAGACCCTGACCGAGGCGGCCCTGGCGCTGGTCGAGCGCGACGTGTCGCCGTCCCGGACCGCCCGCCTGACGGGTGCCCAGGAACGGCTGCTGGGCCGGATGAACGAGCGGATCGCGGCCGCGCGCGCGACGCCGCCCGAGTGGCTGCGCGACGCCGACCGCCGCGTGCCGGCAGTGTCGATCTCGGGGACGAACGGCAAGAGCACCGTCACCCGGCTGATCACGCACGTGCTGCTGCTGGCCGGCCGCCACGTCGGGACGACGACCTCGGACGGGGTCCTCGTATGACGAGCGGATGGTCGAGCCGGGCGACTGGACCGGTCCCGGCGGAGCGCGCCAGGTCCTCGTTCGGAGCGACATCGACGTCGCGGTCCTCGAGACCGCCCGCGGCGGGATCGTCCTCCGCGGCGTCGGGCTACGAATCGAACGATGCGAGCGTGCTGACCAACGTCTCCTCGGATCACCTCGACCTGCAGGGCATCCACACGCTGCCCGAGCTCGCCGAGGTCAAGTCGACGATCTGCCGCATCACCCGGCCCGACGGCTGGGTCGTGCTCAACGCCGATGACCCGCTGGTCGCCGCGGTCGCTCGTCGGGTGCGGGCGCGGGTCGCTTTCTTCACGTTGCTGGGGGACGATTCCGGGGTCGTGCGCCGCCATCGCGCACGTGGCGGTCGCGCGTACCTCGTCCGCGACGGTTTCATCGTCGAGGCCGATGGCGACCGTGAGACCCGGATCGTCGAGGTCGCCGCAGTGCCGATCACGATCGCCGGGCTGGCGCGCCACAACGTCGCCAACGCGCTGGCCGCGGCCGGTGGTGCGCGCGGCCTCGGTGCGACCATCGAGCAGGTCGGCCGCGGGCTGGCGGACTTCGCGCCCAGCACGGAACGGTCGCCCGGGCGGCTCAACCTGTTCCGCCTCGGGGCGAAGGTGATCATCGTGGACTTCGCCCACAACGAGGCCGGCGTCGGGGCCGTGCTCGACGTCGCTGAGGGGATCGCCGCCGGCGCGGCCGGCCGCATGGCGCCCATCACCACGATCATCGGGACGGCGGGCGACCGGCCCGACGACACGCTGCGCGGGATCGGCCGGATCGCCGCCGAACGCTCGCAGCGAGTGGCCATCAAGCAGACCCTCAAGTACCTGCGCGGCCGGACGGCCCCGTCCGTGGTCGGCGAGCTCATGGTCGGCGTGGTGGCGGGCGGCATCGCCGCCGAGGACGTGCCGATCTACGACTCGGAGACCGAGGCGCTGCAAGCCGAGCTCGGTGGGGCGGCCGGTGCCGGCGCCCATGGCGGGCGACCGGACGCGCCGCGGGTCATCGTCCTGATGTGCCACGAGGATCGCGACGGTGTCTTCGCGCTCCTCGCTCGCCTCGGAGCGCGGCCGGTGGATGTCGCGACCGAGCTCACGCAGCTGGTCCCGCGGTTGCAGGGGCGGCCGCGGTCGGCGTAGGCGCGCCGCACGGGCCGCCCGACCCGTTGCGCCGAATCAGCCCTCTGGCGCCTCGAGCTCGCCCGGGTCCGCGAAGGCCGTCCCGCCGCGCGTCGTGCCGGCGGCGGCCATCGCCTCGCGGTAGACCCTGATCGCATCGTCCACACAGCACACGACGAGGTCGCCCGGGATCGCACGGCGGAGCGCCGTGCGGACCGCGGTCATCTCGTCGAGAACCTTCTCGAAGCGGACCACGCGGCCGGCGCCTTCGCCCTTGGCCGCCCGCACCCCTTCGATGACGTTGGTGGCGGTCTCGCCGGGGGCTCGCCCGCGGAGGTTCTTGTCCTCGCGCACGATGATCTCGTCGAAGGCGCCTGCCGCGATCGCGCCGTACTGGCGCTGATCCTCGTCACGCCGGTCGCCGGGGATGCCGATGACGCCGATCGCCCGGCCCGACCGGACGCCCGTGGCAGCCACGCCGATCCGGCCGTGCTTGGTCGGCGCCTCGACCATCATCCGGCTGACGAAATCGGCCAGCTGGCGCATCCCGTCGACGTTGTGGCAGTAGTCGATGACCACGCGCACCCCGCCCACGTCGATGAGGTTGAGCCGGCCCGGTGCCTGGAAGAACGACGTCGAGAACGTCCGGAGGCCCTGCCGGATGTCATGCAGATGCGCGCCGGCGGCCCACGCTGCGGCCGCCGCGGCAAGGCCGTTCGCGACGTTCATCCGCGCCCGCCCGCCGAACGTGGCCGGGATGAGGTGCGTGTACAGCACCGGCATCGTCCGTGAGCCGAGTCGGAGCACGATCAGCTCGCCCTCGGGCGTGGTCTCGAGCCGGAACGCGGCGCCACCGCGCGAGGTGTGGCCATCGACCCGGTCGTAGCCGTCCTCCCCCTTGGCGGTGGCCATGCTGAACAGCACCACCCGGCCCGCGCAATGGCGGCCCATCCGGTAGACGTGGCTGTCGTCCGCGTTGAGGACCGCGGTCCCCGACCGCGGCACGGCCTCCACGACGACCCCCTTGACGTTGGCCAGCTGGCCGATCGAGTCGATGCCGCCCAGGCCGAGGTGGTCGCCGGTGACATTGGTCACGACGGCCACGTCGTTCCGGTCATAGCCGAGGCCCTCGCGCAGGATGCCGCCGCGCGCGACCTCGAACACCGCCGTATCGACGGTCGGGTTCTGCAACACCATCAGCGCCGACTTCGGCCCCGACATGTCGCCCTTCTTGATCAGCCGGCCGTCGATGACGATGCCGTCGGTCGAGGTCATCCCGACGCGCCGACCCATCAGCTTCAGGATGTGGGCGATCATCCGGACCGTCGTGGTCTTGCCGTTCGTCCCGGTCACGGCGACGATCGGGATCCGTGCCGACGACCCGGCCGGGAACAGCGAGTCGATGACCGGCCGGGCGACGTACTGCGGCTCGCCCTCGGTCGGGTGGGTGTGCATCCGGAAGCCGGGCGCGGCGTTGACCTCGACGATGGCGCCGCCGGTCTCGCGGACCGGGGTCGTGATGTCGGGGCAGATGAAGTCGATGCCGGCCACGTCGAGCCCGACGATCTGGGCCGCCGTCTCGGCGATCTCGACGTTGTCGGGGTGGGCCTCCATCGTCCGGTCGATCGAGGTGCCGCCGGTGGACATGTTGCCGGTCAGTGCCAGCTTGACCCACGTCCCGGGCGACAGGACCTCGTCCATCGCGTGGCCCTGGGCGGCGACCAGCGCCTCGGCCGCCTCGTCGACCTTGATCCGGGTCAGGACCTTCTCGTGGCCGATCCCGCGCCGCGGGTCGCTGTTGGCGATGTCCACCAGCTCGCGGATCGTGTGCTCGCCGTCGCCGGTCACGGACGCCGGCACGCGCTCGGCGATGGCCGCGACCTTGCCGCCGATGACCAGGCAGCGGTAGTCGTTGCCGGCCACGTACGTCTCGACCACGACGTCGCCCGCACGGCTCTGGGCGACGGCCCCGTGGTACGCGGCGCGGACGGCCTCCTCGGATCGCAGGTCGAGGTGGACCCCGCGGCCGTGGTTGCCATCGAGCGGCTTGACCACGCACGGATAGCCGAGCCGGCGCGACGCGGAGACCGCGCCATCCTCGCTGTCGACGACCTCGCTGCGCGGGACCGGCAGCCCGGCCGAGTCGAGGAGCCGATTGGTGAGGCTCTTGTCCGAGGCGATGTCGACGCCGATCGCCGACGTCTGCGAGGTCATCGTCGCCCGGATGCGCTGCTGGTGGACCCCGTGGCCGAACTGGACGAGCGAATGGCGGTCGAGCCGGATGAACGGGATGTCGCGGCTGACCGCCTCGTCGATGAGCGCCTGCGTGGACGGCCCGAACGCCTGCCGCTCGGCGAGGCGGATGAGCCGCTCGAGCTCGGGCGCGAAGTCGAAGAAGACATCGGGGTCGTCGGGCGCGACGAGGTGGTTGACCAGCGCGACCGCCATCCGGCCGGCCTCGAGCCCGACCGCCTCCTCGCGATACTCGTAGATGCAGTTGTACTGGCCGGGCTTGCCGGCCCCGCGCGTCTTGCCGTGGCGGACGTCGGTGCCCGCCAGGTTCTGGAACTCGAGCGCGACGTGCTCGGCGATGTGGCCGACCCACGTCCCCTCGCGCAGGCGGGTGATGAAGCCGCCGCGGCGGCCCAGCGAGCAGGCGTGGTCCTCGAGCGTGGGCAGCAGGGCGACCAGCGCATCGGTGAAGTTGGGCAGCAGGTTGGAGGGGTACTGCTCCAGCACGCCGAGGTCCACCAGCAGCCGGATGACGGGCTCGCGCGCCCAGTAGTTGGGACCACGCAGGACGCGCGTCTCGAGGATGCGCAGGGTCGGCGCCGGACCGCCGGTGGCCGCGTCGGCGCGTCGGCTTCCGCGCTTCGAGCGCGTCGCGGGCGTGCTGCCGGCCACGGTATCGGTCACGGGATCCTCCGCTAGCTTGACGCGGCCTCGCCGCCGGGGAGCGCGTGCAGGGCCGGGGTCGCGACGCGTTCGCGCCGGCGCAGGTCGAACCGATAGCCGGCCGGCAGCGAATGGAGGACCACCCCGCTGATCATCAGCGGCCGATGGCCGTGGATCTCCCACGCGTCGGTCTCCGAGCGCGAGCCGTCCACGACCGTGATCGACCCGCGACCGATGACCTCCATGATGTGGTCCGGCCCGACGACGCCGGCGGTGTCCTCGTCGACCCCGAGCCCGAGCAGGCTCGGGTTCTGGGCGATGAGGCTGAGCAGCCGGCCGAGCCGGTTCCGCTGCTGGAAGTGCTGGTCGATGATGACCCCCGGCAGGACGCCGAGGCCCGCGGCGATCTGGGCCATCCGGTGCTTGGGCGTCGCGCCCGACGTCCCGAACGCGATCATGTGGCTCGACATGGCCGACGCCCCGGCCGACGTGCCGGCGACGACCGCGCCGTGCTGGAACCGGTCGAGGATCGCGTCGGCGAGCAGCGTGCCGCCGATCGTCGAGGACAGCCGCAGCTGGTTGCCGCCGGTGAGGAAGACACCGGTCGCGTCACGGACCGCGAGGACCGCGGTCTCGTCGTTGGCCTGCGGCCGCGTGACGGCATGGAGCGGGCGAACGGTCTTGACCCCGAGCTCACCGAAGATCGCGCGGTAGCGTTCGCCCGCCTCGAGCCCGAGCGAGGATGCGGTGCTGATGACCGCGATCGTCGCGTCCGACCCACCGGCCAGCGCCACGAAGCGGCTCAGGATGACGCGGTCGCGGACCTTGTCCTCCGCGCCACCGATGATGATGACGGTCCCGTCGGCCACAGACGCCGGTTCTCCCTCGCGAGCTTCCGGAGAGGATAGCCGACCCGGCCGCCTCGGGGCCGTGCCGGCGCCGCGCCGACGCTCGTCGTGGCCGCGCTCGTGGCCGCGCCGTCGCCCGCCGGACCGCGCGACGACCCGTGCGAGAATGCGGCGACATGACAGAGCCTGCGCCGCCACCCGGCCTGCAGCCCGTCCCGGGCACGGCTCGTGGTCGCGGTCGCATCCGGGTGGACCTGTCCGACGTCGTCGACCGTGGGACGCGCCGCCGTGCCGGCGTCTTCCGGCGGGCACTCCGGCGCGAGGCCTCGCGGCTGCGCGACCCGCGTCGGATCGCCGCGGTCCTCCTGCTCAGCATCACGTTCGCGATCATCCTGTCGGGGCTGATCGCCCGGGGCGACGCCGGCGGCGCCGACGCGCGGGCCTACTGGGCCGGCGTCCGGATCTGGATCAACGGCGGTGATCCGTACCACCCGACCGGCCCGTTCCTGCCCTACGTCTACGCGCCGTGGATGCTCCCGATGTTCGCGCCGTGGGCGATCCTGCCGTGGGATGTCGCCTGGTTCGTGTGGCGGGTCGGGACGATCCTGCTGCTGCTCTGGACGATCCACTGGGCATACCGCCGCCGGCCGCTGACGACGGCGGTCATCGTGGCCGCACTTGCCTTCCCGTTCGCCGCGAATCTCGACACCGGCAACATCAACCTGCAGCTCACGCTCATGCTCTGGGCGGCGCAGTTCACGGGTCCGCGGCTGGGTGGCCTGCTGTGGGCGCTCGCCACCTGGATGAAGTGGGTGCCGGTCGTCTTCCTGCCGATCCTGCCGCGCCGGACATGGCCATGGGGACTGATCTGGCTGGCCGTCTCGGTCGGGCTCAGCCTGCTGATGCTGCCGCTCACGATCATCCAGCTCCAGGTGCTCTTCGGGTTCGGGGCTCGGCCGGTCCGGCTCGATTACGTCGTCTACCTGTGGGCGACGATGCCGTGGTTCTACCGCAAGGCAGACCCGTTCGACTTCCTCAGGCCGGCCACCTGGCGGCTGTGGCTGGCGGGAGCGCGTGCTCGGCTGCGCCCCGCCCAGTAGCGCCGCCTAGGCGATCGCGGGCCGCGAGGCATCGGGCGCCTCCGCCGCCACCGTCGTCGGGAAGTCCTCCCGACGCCGCTCATCCACCGGTCGCAGCAGCAGCGCACCGAGGCCGAACAGCCCGACGGCCATCCACAGCGCCGCGCGTGGACCGTCACCCCCACCGACGAGGTCCATGATCGTCCCGCCGACCGCGAGCGCGAGGACGCCGGCCGACGCGGTCGCCACGTTCGACAGGCCCATGTATCGGCCCGAGGCGGACTTCGGGATGATGTCGGTCATCAGCGCCCAGTCGACCGCCAGGAAGGTCCCGGCCGAGATGCCGTACAGCAGGGCACCGGCGAAGGCGATCGGCACGATCGGGGCGGCCGCGACGATCGACAGGCCGATCGCGCCGAGCGCGCAGCTCGATCCAGATCACGCGCTTGCGCCCGACCCGGTCGGACAGCCGGGCCGCCGGCACGACCGACGCGACCGTGCCGACCGCGACGAGCGCGACCAGCGGGATCTCGACCAGGCCGGTCGTGTGCTCGTCGAGTCCCATCGAGCGCGCCAGGTAGAACACGGCCAGCGAGGTCAGCACGGAGCCGGCCATCAGGATCGCGAGGCGCGATGCGACGAGCCACAGGAAGCTGTGCTCCTTGAGGATGTCCGAGCCCCACGCCTCGGCGGCGATCGAACGCCACGGGCGCCCGTCGCGCGACTTGGCCGTCGGGCCTTCCCGGACCCGGATGACCACCGAGAGCATGGTGGCGACCTCGAGGACGCCGAGCGCGACCAGCCCGAGCCCGTAATCGTGGGTCGCCACTGCGAGCGAGCCGATGATGAAGCCCGACACGACGCCGAGCACCTGCATCAGCCCGACGAGCGCGCTGGCCGTGCCGACCTGCGGCCCGGGCACGAGGTCGGGAACGTAGCCCTGGAACGGCCCCTGCGCGAAGTTCGAGCTGAACTGCAGGAGCGCGACGAAGGCCGCGATCGAAACGAGCGTGTCGCTCGAGGCGATCCCGATCAGGAAGACGAGGTCGAGCAGCGAGCCGATGAAGATGTACGGCTTGCGCCGGCCCCAGCGGGTCATCGTGTAGTCGGAGATCGAGCCGACGGTCGGCTGGACGATCATCGCGATGATCGCGCCGCTGATCGAGACCAGGAACAGGGCGCGACCGGCATCATCGTGGTTGACGAGACCGGTGAACTCGAGCCGGCCGGCCATGATCGTGGACAGCCCGGCGAAGATCGATGACAGCCCGAGCCAGTAGAGCGAGATCCGGACGAGCTCGCGGCATCGGCAGGAACGTCGTCGGGCGTCCGGTGACGGCGTCCGTGCCCTGGGTCGCGGGGGACGTGGCGTCTGTCATCGGTCTGGGCTCCGATCGCGGTCCTCGTCATCGTGTCAGACGCGCAGACGCCGACCTGTTACGGCCTGTCGCTACGGCCGACGATCCTACGCCGTGTCAGCGCTCCCGTCGCGGTCGAGCGACACGGTCGTCCGCGGCCGGACGAGCCGGCGCTCCGTCGCGCCCGGGGCTGCGAACCGGAACACGCGACCGGTCGAGCGAGTACAGCCCGGTCGACACGATCCCGATCGCGTCCGAGGCGGAACGAGAAGACCGGGTTCTCGTCGTTGCCGGCGTAGTGATGCGGCGTCGCCGTCGCGCGGCAAGGACGGCGAGGTTCGCCTGGCCGCCGAACCGGTCGTGGAGCGCGCCGAGCAGATGCGCGGCCGGTTCGTCGCGGCCAGGCATCCTCGAGCCAGCGCTCCCCCACCTCCGTGTCGGCCCGGCCGTGGATCCGGCCCTCGGCGCGGTACGCGCTGCGCAGGCGCTCGGTAGTCGCGCAGGTCGCCGTTGTGGCTGAAGGCGAACCGGCCGGCCGGGTCGTCGAACGGCTGCGTGTCGGCGAGGGTCGAGCGTCGACAGCCGCGACGGGCGGCGCAGGTGGACGAGCGCGACGCGTCGTCTCGATCGCCGCCGACCGCCTCGCGACCGGGGTCGTCGCGGAACGCCGGATGTCGCGGTACGACGCGAGCCGGCCGTCGTCGTCGAGCCAGGCGGCGCCCCAGCCGAACCCGGCGAGCCGAACCGCTCGAGCCGCTCGCGTGAACGGCCACAGATCGTCGAGCCGGAACGGCTCGGCGGACCGGGCGACGAAGTGCTCACACATCGGGCGCGATGATACGCGGCCAGCTGTCCGGATCAGCCCGGCGCAGCCTGGCAGGTCGGGCACCAGTAGGTGGTGCGCGGGATGTCGGCGCCCTGCTGCGCGCTGACGATCGGCGTCCGGCAGCGGCGGCACGGTCGGCCGGTGCGGCCGTAGACGTAGAGCGGGCCCGGCGCGCGCGCGATCGCCCATCGTCGTGACGCGCTCCGGGCCGCGCGTCGTCGTCGGCGTTCGCGACCAGGAGCCGGCGGGCGGTCGCGACCAGGCGGTGCGAGCGTCGCGTCGTCGAGCTCGGCGACGGTCGCGAACGGGACGACCCGCTCGATCCACAGGATCTCGCTCTTGTAGACGTTGCCGATCCCGGCCAGCGCGCGCTGGTCGAGGAGCGCCTCGCCGATCGTCGTGCCCGGCGCGGGACGGCTCGCGCAGCCGGCGGAGCGCCTCGGTCGGCGTCGAAGTCGGGCGCGAGCAGGTCCGGCCCGAGCGTCCCGAGCGACGGATGGAGCGCCTCGGCCCGCTGCTCGAACAGCTCGACGACGGGGGCGTCGAAGCAGACCGCGACCGCGCCCGGGACCTCGAGCACGAGACGGCGCGCGCCGGCCGGTCGCCGCCACGCCTCGCCGGGGCGGTAGCGGTGCCACGAGCCGTTCATCCGCAGATGCGTCCGGACCTCGAGCCCGCCGTCGAAGCGGATCAGCAGGTTCTTGCCGAGCGCCTCGACCGCGGTGATCTTCCGGCCGACGAGCCGCGCCACCTGCGGGACCGGGCCGGGTCCGCCGGTCCGCGCCGCCGTGACGGTCCGGCCGACCAGGTACGGCCGCAGGCCCGCGGCGGTCCGGAAGAGCGTGTCGCCTTCGGGCACGGCCGGGCGCTCAGCCCGCCGCTCGAGCCGGGATGATCGGCTGGCTCGGCGGCGCGCTCGCCGCGCGGAGCCATCGCGTCGGTTGGTCCAGAAGTGGGACGACGGCATCGAAATCCGAATCGTCCTTCTCCGACCGCCGTCGCGATTTGAACAGCAATGTGATCTCGGGACGCTGGTAAGGGATGCCTCTCCTCCGACCGGATGACGGACTCGACCGGTCACGTTCGTGGCCTTCAGACCCGGTCCGCGACGGGCGCAGCGCCAGGCCGCGATAGCCGGCACGAACCCGGCCTCGAGCAGCGACGGCCGGAACGGCGACGCGCCGACCTGCTCGCCATCGACCTTGCGGATGACGAGCTCGCGGATGCGGCCGTCGGCGACGAGGGCAGCGAGGGCACGGAACGAGGTGACCGCGACCGCCGAGTCGTCGGCGGCGGGGAGTGTCTGGATCGTGGACCCGCCGCGTTCGAGGTAGAGCGCGGCGACGCCGTCGACGAGCACGACGTACGCGCCGGCCGCGCGCTGGAGCGGCCGCCGGTCGGTCTCGCCGCGACGCGGCCAGGCGAGCGCGGCGCCATACGGGTTCGCCGGGTCGGCGGCGGCCAGCAGGTGGATCGCACCGGTCGTCGGCGGCTCGGCCGGGTCGCGAGCCGCCCGCAGCCGGTCGAGCGCGCCCGGCCAGCGCGAACTGGGCGGCACCGAGACCGTCGACGAAGTAGCCGCGCCGGATCCGGCCGGCCTCCTCCATCGCCCGCAGGACCGGGTAGACGGCCGCGAAGCCGCCCTCGATGCCCTCGGTCGCGACCGCCTCGCGGGTCAGGACGCCGTGCCGGTCGAGCAGCGCGAGGCTCTGGGCGTGGAGCCGTTCGGTCGGGTCGGTCGCGCCGGCCGGACTCGGCGCCCGACGAGCGACCAGCGGCCGGCGGCCTCCGGTGGACCGAGCGCGGTCAGCCGCCCGCGTCCGCTGCCGGCGCGCCGGGGCCCGCGTCCCGGACCGCTTCCAGCGCAGCGCCCGGAGCGGCGCGAAGGTGTCGTTGGTGACCTCGCCGGCCCACACGAGATCCCACAGCGCGTCGAGCACCTCCCGGTCGGACGTCGCCGCGTGCCGCCGTGAACAGCTCGCGGTAGAACGAGGCGCCGCGCGCGGCCAGGTGCTCGCGGATCGCGACGGTGGCGCGGCTCGGATGGCGGCTCCGACGCCGTCGAGCACGCCGCAGCGGCCGCAGGATCTCGCGCCCGGGCCGGACCAGGGCGATCCGCCCGTCGTCGCGGCCGAGGCTTCCGCGACCGACCCAGGCGACCTCGCCGAGCGCGCCCAGCTCGTCGAGCAGGCGCGGCTGGTAGCCGGGGACCCGCGCCGGCAGGACGTCGCGCTCGAGGACCGAGGCCGGGATCGGCAGCCCGGCGAGCTGGTCGACCACCTCGGCGAGTCGCTCGAGCGCGGCCGTGGCGCGGAGCGGCGGGCGGGTCTGGCCGAGCGGGGCGACGCCCTGCCAGTCCGGCAGGAAGCGCGCGAGCGCCGCCGGGTCGACCGGCTCGACCTCGCGCCGCAGTCGGGCGAGCGAGCGACGGCGGAGCAGCCGCAGGACCTCGGGATCGCACCATTCGCGTTCGGCGCCGCCCGGCCGGAACTCGCCACGCAGGATCGTGCCGGCGGCGAGCAGCCGCTCGAGCGCATCCTCGACGACGCCCGGCCGGCAGCCCCCAGCGGTGCGCGGGGTCGGGCGTCAGGAACGGGCCGTGGGTCCGGGCGTAGCGCGACAGCAGCCCGTCGAGCGCGCCGGTCGCCGGCCCGAGGAACGCCGCGGGCACGCCGACCGGCGCGGTGATCGCCGACTCCGTCGCGGTAGCGCGCGACGTCCTCGATGGCGATCCAGCGGTCGTCGCCGGCGATCCGGGTCCGGACGGCCCGGCGGGCGGTCGCGAGCTCCTCGAGCCACGATCCCGCGGCCGTCGCGCCGCCCTCGGTCCGCGCCGCGACCTCGTCCGCCGACAGGTCGCCGAGCCGGCGGAGCAGGTCGTGGACACCGTCGAGCGTCGTCGCCCGGCGATCCTCGGCGAGAGCCTGGAGGCTCAGCTCGAGATCGGCCAGCGCGTCCGGGTCGAGCAGCTCGCGCAGCTCCTCCTGGCCCAGCAGCTCGCGCAGCAGGTCGCGATCGAGCGTCAGCGCGCCGGCCCGGCGCTCGGCGATCGGCGTGTCGCCGTCGTACATGTAGGCGGCCACGTAGTCGAACAGCAGGCTGCCCGCGAACGGGGAGGCGCGGACCGTCTCGACGCCGTGGACCGCGATCTCGCGCCGGGCGACCCCGCCCAGGATCTCGCGCAGAGCGGGCAGGTCGAACACGTCCGACAGGCACTCCCGGTAGGTCTCGACGAGGATCGGGAACGAGCCGTAGCGTGACGCCACCGCCAGCAGGTCGGCCGAGCGCTGGCGCTGCTGCCAGAGCGGCGTTCGCGTCCCCGGCCGGCGGCGTGGCAGGAGCAGGGCCCGGGCCGCGTTCTCGCGGAACCGGCTGGCGAACAGCGCCGAGGTCGACAGCTGGCCGACGACGAGGTCCTCGACCTCGTCCGGCTCGGGGAAGAGCAGCGCCTCGATGCCGTCGAGCGGCGCGTCGCCCTCGGGCAGCCGGATGGCGATCCCGTCGTCGGACCAGATCGTCTGGACCTCGAGTCCGAGCCGCTCGCCGAGCCGCGCCTCGAGCGCCAGCGACCACGGCGCGTGGACCCGGCCGCCGAACGGGCTCAGGATGCACAGCCGCCAGTCGCCGAGCTCGTCGCGGAAGCGCTCGACGACGATCCGCTTGTCGGTCGGCAGCGCGCCCGTCGCCTCGCGCTCGTCGTCGAGATAGGCGAGCAGGTTGTCCGCCGCCAGCTCGTCGAGGTCGTGGGTCTCGCGCAGGCGGGTCGTCGCCGCGCGCCGGCCCGCGGCCCCCCGAGCGAGGTCGCCCTCCAGCTCGCCGACGAAGGCGCCGAGCGCCCGCCCGAGCTCGATCGGCCGACCGACCGCGTCGCCCTTCCAGAACGGCAGCTTGCCGGGAACGCCGGGCGCCGGGCTGACCGTCACCCGGTCGTGGCCGATCTCCTCGACCCGCCAGCTGCTGGCGCCGAGCACGATGACGTCGCCGTGCATCCCGGCGCGCAGCTCGTAGACCATCTCCTCGTCGAGCTCGCCGACACGTCGCCCGGGCGTCCCCGCCTCGCCCGACCATGAACACGCCGAACAGCCCGCGGTCCGGGATCGTGCCGCCGCTGGTCACCGCCACGACCCGCGCGTCGCGGCGGCCCTCGACCGTGTCGGTCACGCGGTCCCACACCACGCGTGGCTTGAGCTCCGCGAACTCGTCCGACGGGTAGGCGCCGGCCAGCATCCCGAGCACGCCCTCGAGGACCTCGCGGGTCAGCGTCTCGTACGGCGATGCGCGTCGGGCGACGGCGAGCAGGTCGTCGACCGACCAGCGATCCATGACCGTCATCGCCACCAGCTGCTGGGCGAGGACGTCGAGCGGGTTGCGCGGGATCTGGGTCGACTCGATGGCGCCCTCGTGCATCCGGCGCGTGACGACGGCGCATTCGAGCAGGTCGCCGCGGTACTTCGGGAAGATGACGCCCTTGCTCGGCGCGCCGACCTGGTGCCCGGCCCGGCCGATGCGCTGGAGCCCGCGGGCCACGCTGGTCGGGCTCTCGACCTGGATGACGAGGTCGACGGCGCCCATGTCGATGCCGAGCTCGAGGCTGGACGTGGCGACCAGCGCGGGGAGCCGGCCGGCCTTGAGCTCCTCCTCGATCTCGACCCGCTGCTCGCGGGCGATGCTGCCGTGGTGGGCGCGGACCAGCTCCTCGCCGGCCAGCTCGTTGAGCCGCTGGGCGAGCCGCTCGGACAGCCGCCGGCTGTTCGTGAACACGATCGTGCTCCGGTGACTGCGGATCAGCTCGAGGATGCGCGGGTGGATCGACGGCCAGATGCTGGTCCGCATGTCGCCACGCGCGGATGCGGGGCCGCCGGGCTGCTCCTCGAGCGGCAGGATCTCGCCGAGGGACGACATGTCGTCGACCGGGACGACGACCTGGAGCTCGAGTGGCTTGCGTGTGCCGGCATCGACGACCGCCACCTCGCGTCCCGGACCGACCCCGCCCAGGAACCGCGCGATCACATCGAGCGGCCGTTGCGTGGCCGACAGGCCGATCCGCTGCATCGGCCGTGCGTCGGGGTTCGCGCCGTCGCGGAGTGCCTCGAGGCGTTCGAGGCTGAGCGCGAGGTGCGCGCCGCGCTTCGAGCCCGCGATCGCGTGGACCTCGTCGACGATGACGTGCTCGACGCCGCGCAGGACGTCGCGCGCCGCGCTGGTCAGCATCAGGTAGAGCGACTCCGGGGTGGTGATCAGGATGTCGGGCGGGTGGCGGGCGATGTCGCGCCTGTCCTCGGCCGACGTGTCGCCGGTCCGGCTGGCGACCGTGATGTGCGGTACGGGTTCGCCGAGGCGCTCCGCGGCCAGGGCGATCCCGGTCAGCGGGGCCCGGAGGTTGCGCTCGATGTCGTAGGTCAGTGCCTTGAGTGGCGAGATGTAGAGCACGCGGACGAGGCCGGGCGCCTCGCGCGTCGGCGGCGGGCTGGGGTGGGTCGCGAGGCGGTCCAGTGTCCAGAGGAACGCTGTCAGGGTCTTGCCGCTGCCGGTCGGGGCGTGGACGAGCGTGTGCTGACCGGTCGAGATCGCCGCCCAGCCCCGTACCTGGGCGTCCGTCGGCGCCTCGAAGCTGGACCGGAACCAGTCGCGGACGGCCGGTGAGAACGGGGCGAGCGGGTCGGTGACAGCGGCGGTGACCACGGGTCACGGAGTGTAGCGCGCGGGCACCATTTCGACCAGATGTTCACAACGACGACCGGTCACGCCCAGAAGGGGCCGAATGGCCTACTCAGGGGGCCGCTTGGCGCTTCTGTGGCCGGACGGGTCTGGCTTGAATACAGACACGGCAATGACAACCGTCACGTGGACGGCGGTCGGAATGGAAGGGAAGGCAATCTCATGACAACCAAGCGGAACATCGCAGCGGTCCTCGGCGGCATCGCCGCGGTCGCGCTGTTCCTCATCGTCAATCCATGGTTCGCAGTCGACCCGAAGAGCACGGCCGATCAGATCGTGACCGTGACCTTCTGGGTGTCGTTCATCGCTCTGCTCGTGGTCCTCTTCGAGATGCGCAAGGAGCCGGGCGGCGAGACCATCGAGATCGAAGGCCCGGCCTTCACCCAGTTCCTCTTCAACAACTCGCGAGCCGGCCTGTTCTGGCTGCCGATCCGCCTCTTCGTGGGCTTCACCTTCCTGGAGGCCGGGTGGCACAAGTTGAGCGGCACCGGCTGGATGGACGGCGGCAGCGCCCTCCAGGGCTACTGGCAGCACGCCGTTGCGGTCCCCGCGGCAGGCGCCGGAAGCCCGGCGATCACCTACGACTGGTATCGCACCTTCCTGCAGACACTCCTCGACAACAACGCCTACACCTGGTTCGCCCCGCTCATCACCTTCGGTGAGTTGGCGGTCGGGCTCGGCCTCCTGTTCGGTGTCCTGACCGGCTTCGCGGCCTTCTTCGGGGCCTTCATGAACATGTCGTTCCTGCTCGCGGGCTCGACTTCGGTCAACCCGGTCCTGTTCACCCTCGCAGTCGGGCTGATCCTCGGCTGGAAGGTCGCCGGCTACTACGGCGTCGACCGCTACCTGCTCCCGATGCTCGGCACGCCGTGGCACCCGGGCGCGATCAAGGGCGACCAGACGACACCGCAGACAGCGACCGCCTGATCCGCCTTATCTCCGGCGGGCCCCAGCCCGCCCGACCGTAACCTTCGCCCCCGGTCCGTCCACGGACCGGGGGCATTCGATTCAGTCTCGCCCGATGCTAGGTCGGACAGCCGTGATCGCACCCGGCTCAGCGACGCGGACGGACGCGTCGGCGGGGTGGATCTCGAAGCCGGCGCGTTCCAGGAGGCGGCGGGCGATTGCGGCGCGGAGGTCGCGCGGCAGGGGATCGATGGGATCGCGCTCTGCGAGGGTGACGTCCGCGACGAAGTCGATCGTCGCCTGCGACGCACGTAGCGAGCAGCGCTCCGCCGAGGCCGCGACGACGATACGTCGGCTCGACTCCGACGGCGAGGATCTCGCGCCGGCCTCGGTCGTCGGGCGGACCGGCCACAGCCAAGCCGACGACCGTCGCATCGTCGAGGACGGCCGCGGCGACGGTCGCTCCGTCACCGATGGCGGCCAAGATCAGAGCGTGTCCGGCGACCGAGGTCGGCCGGCGGACGACGCCGGCCGCGAGATCGAGCCGATCCCATGTCGCGGCGTCGACGGCAGTCATGATCGTCGGCGCTCCCCTCGTTTCGGCGGGCGCGGATCGCCCGCTGCCCCGGCTTTCGCCATCGGATCCCACCATCCGCGATCGCGCGCGACCTGCAGCAACCGAGGCACCACCAACCGACGCACGACCGCCGCCGTCTCGAGCGAGCGCGCCTCGGCCGACGCCTGCGACGCGTCCAGCTCGAGACCGGCGTTCGGGGCGTCGTCGAACGTCTCGGGGAGCGGCGCCTGGCCGTACCGGGCGCCCTCCGAAGCCCAGCGCTCGCGCCACGCGGCAGGCGTCGATTCCGGGACGTCGCGGTGGGCCCCGGCCAGCCAGACAAGGCTCCACGTCCGTGGCACGACCCGATAGGCGTCGTAGCCGCCACCCCCGGTCGCCAGCCAGCGGCCGCCCGGCGAACCGGTGGGCAAGGGAGTCCACGAGTCGCGCCGCCGCGCCCATCGCGGTCGTGGTCACCAGCAGATGCGCGAGCGGGTCCCACGCGTGCGAATCGGCCCCGTGCTGCGACACGATCACGTCCGGCCCGAACGCGGCGGCCAGCTCGGGGAGCAGCCCGCGCACCGCCGCCAGCCACGCTCCCTCACCCGTCCCCGGCTCGAGCGGCACGTTGACCGACGTCCCGGCCGCCGCCCCGTCGCCCAGCTCCCCCACCCCGCCGGTCCCCGGGAAGAGGTACCGCCCCGACTCGTGGAACGAGACCGTCAGCACGCCGGGATCCGCGGCGTGGATCGCCTGGACCCCGTCGCCGTGGTGGACGTCGAGATCGATGTACAGCACCCGCAGGCCGTCGCGCCGCGCCCGCGCGATCGCGAGCGCCGGGTCGTCGTAGATGCAGAAGCCCGAGGCGTGGTCCCGCATCGCATGGTGGAGGCCGCCGCCCGGGTGGAAGGCATGCTCCACGTCGCCGCGCAGGACCGCCTCCATCGCCCGCAGCGAGCCGCCCGCGACGGCAGCCGCGGCATCATGCATCCCGGCGAACGGCGGATCGTCGCCACCGACGCCGATGCCCGCCTCGGGAACCCCGAACGGATCGGCCGAGAACCGTTTGACGGTCGCGATGTAGCGGCGCTCGTGGCACCACTCCAGCTCGTCGTCGGAGGCCGGCTCAGGCGCCAACCCCGGCTCCGCCCCGACCGCCCGCAGCAGGTCCAGCCCGGGTCCGAACCGTCGCGGTGTGAGCGGATGCCCGGGCCCGAAGTCGTACGTCGGTGAGCGCGGCCCGAAGACGAGCAACATCGCATGGCACGATAGCGGCGATGGAACGCGTCTACACCACACCACTGCTCGACAAGCTCGGCATCCGGCCGGGGATGCGCGTCGCGCTGGTCGACGTCGACGACCCCGACGTCCGGGCACAGATCGCCGAACGAACGACCGACGTCGTCGACGGATGGCCCGAGCCCGACACCGACGTCGTCCTGTTCGGCGCTGACACGTGGGAGGCACTCGCCCCGCTGCGCGAGCTCGCCGGTCGGATCCGGCCGAACGGCGCGATCTGGGTCGTCTCGCGCAAAGGCAAGACGAGGACGCTCCGCGACGTCGATGTCATCGAGGCTGGGAAGGTCGCCCGCCTGGTCGACAACAAGGTCTGCTCGTTCTCGTCGACCCACACCGCCATCCGGCTCGTCATCCCGGTGGCCCACCGCCAGCGCTGACCGCGCCGTCCCTGTCCGGCCCTGGCCGTGACGCCCGGTCACGCCGGCCGCTGTACCATCGCCCCATGGGATCCGACGTCCTGATCGTCCTCATCATCATCCTGGTCGGCGTGCTCGTCGTGCGCGGCCCGAAGACACTCCCGAAATGGGGCGCCACCCTCGGCCGGGGCGTCCGCGAGGCAAAGACCGAGGCGGCCAAGGCGCAGGCCGAGATCCAGGCCCGCACCACGTCCGAGCCGACCGACACCGGCGACGACCGGCCGGCCTGAGCCGACCTGACCACCCAGCCGGGCATCCCCGCCTCATCGACTCGACGCGTCCACGGATGAGCCCCGAAGAGCTGGATGCCCTGACCCGTCGACCGGCCCCGGGCCTCCATCGCACGACGATCCTCGTCGATGGCAGCGCCGTCGAGACCCTCGAGGACCTGCCGCCGCTGCGCGATCGGCTGTTGTTCGTCGGCCTCAATCCGTCGCCGGTCAGCGTGGCCGCCGGCCACTACCACCAGGGCCAGCTCGGACGGACATTCCTGCGACGGCTCATGACCGCAAGTGTCATCCCGGCCGGTACCCCGGTCGAGACCGCCGATGACGCTCTGATGGCGGTCGGCCACGGCATCACCGACCTGCTCAAGGTCCCGACGGCGCGCGATGTCGCGACCGACGCAGATGCTCACCGCCGGGGTCGGCCCCTTGTGGCAGAAGATCGCCATCTGGCGGCCGGCCGCGATCGTGTTCATCTACAAGCGCGTGGCGACCATCTGCGCGGGTCGCGGCCTCGATGAACCGTGGGGTCACCTGCCAGGCGTCGCCCTCGCCGGTCGGCCGTGCGTCCTGATGCCCGGCCCGTACGCGCCGGTCGAGCAGGTCGACGAGGGCCTCAACTTCCTGCGCAACCTGGTCGCCGCCCTGCCGACCGACCGGGCCTGAGCCGAGGCCGGCGGCCTAGTCGTCCTCGTCTTCGTCTTCGTCGTCGTCGACGCCATCGTCGTCTTCGTCCCGCGTCCCGTCATCGAGCGCCGGCAACCGCGCGACGAAGGCCAGGAGGAGGAACAGCAACCCAAGGGCGTACAGGACGATCGTGACGTACCCGTAGAGCGTATCGAGCGTCTGGTCCGGGATCTCGAAGAGTCCGCCGATGTTGACGAGCAAGAGCGCCAGCAGGACCAGGGCCCCACCGAGCGTCGCCAGCCGCCAGCCGGCAGGAGGCTCCTCACCGGCTGCCGCCCCGCCCGCCGCCGCTGCGGTCAGGTAGCCCCACGCCACGATCCGCACGACCCCGAACACCACGATCGAACCGAGATAGAACGCCAGGCCCAGCGACATCGTCAGCGTGCTCAGGTCGATCCGCGACACGGACACGATCCCGACGACGGTCCCGAAGATCGCCAGCACCGTCACGAACAGCAGCGTCGCTGACCGCGCGCGACCCTCGTACCGGCGCGTCTGGGTCAGCCCGAGCGCCATGGACGCCAGGCCGAACGCAAAGATCAGGCTCGTGATGTCGTCGAACAGGGCCGACGACCAGATGATCGGCAGTTCTGCGCTGGCCGGGGTGAGCGCCGCGAAGACCGGCTGGAGTGGCGTCGACACGATCAGGAGGGCCTGGCTGATGGCCACCAGGAACAGTCCGACCGTGAGCGTCCGGGCCCGCCAGATAGCATCGGGGTGCCGGATCAGGAACACCGCCGGCATCAGGAACACCGATACCGACGGAACGATCTGGATGGCATAGACGACTCGATCGCCGACTCCCGTCGTCGAGTCGAAGTTGGCATTGAGCGCATACCAGACGATGTCGGCGACGGTCAGCGCGATGAACAGCCAGGCGAGCGGGTGGATGCGACCCTGCGGTCGCCACGTCGGTCGATGCATCCGCGCAGCCTCGGGGTCCGCGGCCGGCAGCGTCAAGCGGGATCCTCCGATGACGGGTGGCCGGACAGGCGACGAGCACCAGGCGCAAAGCCCGCGACCCGCTCGACCGACGCGGTCCAGGCCGACGGATCGGGCGGACCCACGACCGATCGGGCGCCGCGGACGCCATCGAGATCGCCGGTCAGGACGAAGGTGTCGCCATCGTCTCCAACACCCAGGAATGCGAGGTGGTCCGGGCGCGGACCGGGCGTGTGGATCACTCGAAGCGGGATGTCGCCCGTGTCCAGCACCTCGAGGTCGGCCAGCTCGCGGACCGGATATGGCAGGGGCCGGCCACCGCCCGGACCGGTCAGCACCTCGATCCCGAGGTTCTCGGCAAGGCCTTCCGCACCGGCCGCATGGTCGGCATCGACATGGGTCAAGGCGACTGCCCCGATACCGCCGCCCCGCGCGGCGGCGAGGGCGAGGGCCAGGTCGAGACCAGGTCCGGTCGGGTCGCCCGGGTCCACGAGAACGAACCGTCGGCGACCGACGAGATAGGCGCAGACGGGCTGGCCCGCGACCCCACCGCCGGCTGGCATGAGGATCCTGGTCACACCGGGCGCGATCTCCTCCTCGAGCACGGCGCCAAGCCGGCCGGGCGCGAGCCTGGTCCGGATCTCGTCGATCGATTGGACGTGCTCGAGCTGCTGGAGCGTCGTGCTCGTCGGCAGCCAGAGCGTCATCGCACCACCCGCCATCGCCTCGAGCGCGTCGCCCGGGCGGAGCCAGACGTGGGCGACCACCTCGCCGCCCTCGAACGAGGGGATCGCTCCATCCGGGAGCGCGGCTGCGAAGAACCGGGCATCGAACCGCCGCGGGTACCCGCGCGGGGTCACCCAGCGCGACAGCGGGACGAGCAGGTCGGTGCGAAGGCGAAGGTCGAGCGCGTCGGCGACGGACGCGAGCGTGGCGTCGCCAGCGAGCAGCGCGGTCCGCGCCTCTGCGACGCGCGCCGCCGGCGCATCCGTGTCGGCAAGCAACACGCCGGCCTCCTCGAACAGCTCACGGAGCGCGGCGAGATACGCGGCCAGCGCGGTTTCGGGCGCGAGGTCGCCACCGAGCGCCCTCGCCGCGTCCTCCCCCGAGACCGCCGACCGCGCGGCAAGCCCCGGATCGGAGTCGGCGGCGTCCACCCGTCCGCCCGGGAAGACATGCGCACCGCCGGCGAACGCCATCGACGGCGGGCGGTGCGTGAGCAGCGCCTCGAGCCCCTGGGTCCCCGACCGGAGCAGGACGACGGTCGCCGCCGGATGCGCCTCGAGTTCGCGCTCGGTCACGGAGCCTCGAGCTGCGCGGCGAGCGCCGTGATCTCGGTGACCGGCAGGCGGCAGACGAAGCCGCGACAGACGTACGCGGTCGGCCGACCATCGAGCGCGGCCCGATCGGTCAGCAGCGGGACCGCGCTCGCGGCGACCTCGGCCGCCACGGACACGACCTGGTTCGGCCGGTAGCCGCGCCGCACCTCGGCCAACAGAGCGGCCGTCGCCGCGGCCGTCGGGCGCGCCGACGATCGCGACCTCGATGGCAGGCGCCACGGCGAGATCCATCGCCGACAGCCACTGAGCGAACCCGGTCGCGTAGCGCACGACGTACGGCACGACCGTCCGCATCGCCGCCTCGGCCGCGTCCCGGTAGGTCCCGACACCCGTCCAGGCCGCCAGACGGAGCAGGACGCGGGCCGCCATGGCATTCCCGGACGGGACCGCGTTGTCCTGGACGTCCTTCGGGCGGGTCACGAGCCGCTCGTGGTCGTCGGCGGTATCGAAGAACCCGCCGGCCGGGTCGGCGAAGTGCCCCAGGACCCGATCCATCAAGGCTCGCGCGATCTCGAACCAGCGCTCGTCGAAGGTCGCCTCGTACAGCGCCAGGAGCCCGTCGGAGAGGTCGGCGTAGTCCTCGAGCACGCCACGCCCGACCGCCCGTCCGTCCTTCCACGACCGGCCGAGCGATCCGTCGGGCGCGACCAGCCCGCCGACGATGGCACCGACCGCCCGTTCCGCGGCCGACCGATAGCGCGCCGCGGCGTCAGGATCGGAGGCTGCCAGCGCGACCGCCGCATCCGCGAACGCGGCGATCGCCAGCCCGTTCCACGCCGCCAGCGCCTTGTCGTCGCGCGCGGGCTGCGGCCGTTCCGCGCGCCGGGCGAGCAGGAGAGCGCGCGCATCGGCCAGCCGTGCCGCGACCTCGGGAACGGGGATCCCGAACCGGCCGGCCAGCGCCTCGTCGGTCACGCACCCGGGACAGGATCGTCACGCCCTCCCAGTTGCCGTCATCGGTGACGCCGTAGGCCGCCGCGAACAGCGCCGTCGCATCGCCGAGAACCTCGCGGATCTCGGGCGCCCGCCAGGTGAACGTGAGGCCTTCGATGCCGTCGGTGTCGGCGTCCTGGCTGGCGGCGAAGGCGCCATCCTCGGTCGTCAGCTCGCGGAGCATGTAGTCGAGCGTCCCGGTCGCGACCGCGCGATACCGCGCGTCACCGGTCAGGGCCCACGCGTGCACGTACACCCGGGCGAGCTGGGCGTTGTCGTACAGCATCTGCTCGAAGTGCGGCACCAGCCAGATCGCGTCGGTCGCGTAGCGATGGAAGCCGCCACCGAGCTGGTCGCGCAGTCCGCCGTCGGCCATCGCGTCGAGCGAGCGCCGGGCGACCGCGAGCGGCCGCGCGTCGCCGGTCGCGACGTGGCGCCGGAGCAGGAACTCGATCGTCATCGGCTGCGGGAACTTCGGGGCGCGACCCCAGCCGCCGTTGGCGCTGTCGAACGCGGCCTCGATCGCGGCCGTCGCGGCACTCGAGCAGCGCGGACGACGGATCGTCGGTGCCCGCCTCGAGCCGGCCCTGCTCGACGCAGGTTCTGGACGAGCCGGCCGCCCGCCGACTCGACCTCGTCGCGCTGCTCCCGCCAGGCGCGGTCCACGCCCTCGAGCACCTGGCGGAATGACGGCATCCCGTGGCGCGGCTCGTCCGGGAAGTACGTCCCGCCGTAGAACGGCCGGCCGTCAGGCGTCAGGAACACCGACATCGGCCAGCCGCCGCCACCGGTCATCGACTGGACGGCGGACATGTAGACCTGGTCGAGGTCGGGGCGCTCCTCGCGATCGACCTTGATCGCCACGAAATGGTCGTTCAGGTAGCGGGCCGTCGGCTCGTGCTCGAACGACTCACGTTCCATGACGTGACACCAGTGGCACGCTGCGTAGCCGATCGACAGGAAGATCGGCCGGTCGAGCGAGCGGGCGGCCGCGAGAGCCTCGGGACCCCACGGATACCAGTCGACCGGGTTGTGCGCGTGTTGGAGCAGGTACGGGCTGGTCTCCCCGGCGAGGCGGTTGGGCATGCTCCCGATGGTAGAGGACGGTGCGCCGAGGCACCATCAGGCTCGGATAACGGCCCGTGAAGCCGGAATGGATATGGTGCGCCCGACATCACGGGAGTACTCTTTTCCACCCCACCACGGAGTGTGCCCTCTGTCGTGAGACGACTCGGCGTTGCCATCTTCGCGGCCTTGCTCCTCGTCGGGCTGATCGCGCCCGCGACCTTCGCGGCTGCATCGCCGAAGGTCGTGTTCATCGTCGGACCTGCCGGCGACGCCACGGACGGCTACCGGGCAGAGGCGCGCGCAGCCGCCAAGGTCGCCCGCCGATACACGCCGAACGTCGTCGAGCTGTACTCCCCGAACGCCACCTGGCCCGCCGTCAAGCAGGCGCTCGCCGGCGCGTCACTGGTCGTCTACATGGGCCACGGCAACGGCTGGCCGAGCATCTACCGCGACGCGCTGTACACGCCGAGCGAGGACGGCTTCGGCCTCAATCCCGCGGCCGGCGGCGACGACTCGACCCACCAGTACTTCGGTGAGGCCGACATCGCGGCGCAGGTCAAGCTGGCCACGAACGCCGTCGTCCTGCTCAACCACCTGTGCTACGCCAGCGGCCTGTCGGAGCCGGGCCTGCCGGAGGGCACGCTCGGCCAGGCGCAGCAGCGGATCGACAACTACGCGGCGGGCTTCATCAAGGCCGGTGCGGCCGCGGTCGTGGCCGAGGCGTGGTCGAGCCCGTCCTACATGGTCGCCGCCGTCCTGGGTGGCGGCCGCTCGATCCAGGCCGCCTGGCAGAGCGCCCCGAGCGCCAACGGCAATCGATCGGCCTTCCCGAGCACGCGCAGCCCGGGCTACGTGGACCAGATGGACACCGAGACGGCGACCGCCGGCTTCACCCGCTCGATCGTGATGAAGACGGGTCTGGCACCGAAGGACGTCCTCGCCGGCGCGACCGGGGCGTCGTTCATCTCGACGCCGGCCATCCAGCTCGAACCGAGCCTGGCATCGACCGGCATGACGCTGGGAGCCCCGACGATCGCGAAGCTGCCGGCTGCCGGAACGACGGGCGCTATCGACGTGCCGTTCACGATCAAGAACAAGGCCGCTCTCAAGGGACTCGAGGCGAGCGTGCGTTGGGATCCCATCGACGTGCTCGCACCGGTCGATCCCGCGACCGAGGTCGGTGGCGCCACGGGCGCGACGGGGGCGACCGGCGCGACCGGCGCGACGGGAGCGACCGGCGCGACGGGAGCGACCGGCGCGACGGGCGCGTCGGGCGCCACGACACCGGCACCGACGACCACCGACACCGACGTCCAGCACGACCTGCCGAACGGGCAGACGGCGTCGACGACCACGGACCTCGCGGCCGATCCCTTGACGGGCCAGCGGTTCGACGCGCCGGCTGACGCAGGCTTCACGCTCGTCGTCCCGGAGCAGGTCGGCGATGTCGTCGCGCCTGCGGGCATCGCCGTTGGCAAGAAGGCGCTGAGCGTGCCGGTGACCTACCCGAGCGTGCCCGGCCGCTACCGCCTGACGATCTGGCTCCACGACAAGGACGGCGTCGCGTATGACGCGGCGACCCAGGCGATGATCCCGTCGCTGATCGTCCGCGTGACCGGCGACTTCGATGGCGCCATCTCTGCCGCTCCGACGGCTGCAGTGACCGCCAACACCACCGTCACGTTCGGCCTCGAGGTCACGAACCTCGGCCAGACGGCCTGGGGCCATGGCATCGAGCAGATCCCTTCGGGCACGGCACCGGCATCGGCTGCGTATGTCGTCGCGCGCTGGATCCCGTTGTCGGTCGGCGCGATCCTGCAGACAGACCCAACGGCCCAGGTCATCGGGGCGGCGCTGCCTCTCGGCCTCAAGCCGGGTGCCAAGGCTGCGGTCGACATCCAGGCGCTCACTCCCCCGGCTGCCGGTGACTACCTGCTGCTGCTCGACATCAATACTCCCGATCGCGGCTCGCTCGTTGCCTCGGGCGCGGATCCGACATTGATCCGCGTCACCGTGACCGCGGCGCCCACGCCGTAGCGCGTCGCGCGGCCGCCGACGGCACAGACGGCGTCCGCGCCCCGCGCCCTCAGCGTCGGAGCGCGTCCTCGAGGCGGTCGACCAGCGGCACCTGGGTCGGCTTGAGCCGTCGCCGGGCCTCGTCCGGGTCGAACCATGCGACGCGGTCGATCTCCGCGAACCGGGCGCGCTGCCCCGATCGCGGCGGCCACTCGACCTCGAACTCGTTGGAGTGCGCCGTTGTCGGGTCCAGGTCGCCCTCGACCGCCCACGCGTGGACGACCTTGCCACCCTTCTGGACGATCGACCCGAGCTCGATGGTCGGCGCCAACGGGTCGATCGGCGTCCCCGTCTCCTCCTCGAACTCACGCCTCGCGACGGCCATGAGGTCAGTCTCGTCGCCGTCGGGCTCGCCCTTCGGGATCGTCCAGTCGCCGAGATCACGCTTGGCGAAATACGGTCCACCGGGGTGCGCCAAGAGGACCTCGAGCGCCCCATCAGGTCCGCCGGTCCGCCGATACAGCAGGATCCCAGCGCTCTTCCGCTCAGCCATCGCATCGATGGTAGAGCGGGTGCCCTATGCCGGGCGCGCCGCGTCCGTCCGCAGTTTGGCGAGGAACGCCGAGGCGCCCTTGTAGTCGGGCCACGTGACCGCGTTTCCGTACACAGCCGGCGTCTCGGAGAGTCGCGCCGGCCCAACTGGCACCGCCCGAGTTCCAGCGGCGGCACGGAGAGCTGCGTCGAGCGTCAGCAACGAACCGTCGAGCGAGTTTGCGAGGGCAAGGTATGCGCCGTCGTACATCGTCAGCCTGTATCGCTCGCTCCCGTCAAGCGTGAGGACCAAGTGCGCCCGATCCAGCTCGATGGTTTCGAAGCGAAAGCCGTCGAGTGTGTGGATGGCCTGAAGGACGTCTGCCCCGGACCATCGGCGTCGGGTTATCAGAGGATTGGTGGTCTCCAACCAGAAATGGGATGGCACGACGACTCGACCTCCGGCACGCGTCTGTCGGGTGATCACTCCTGCTGCTTCGGACCCTCCTGGCTCATCAAGGAGGATCGCGATCGCAATCGAGGCATCGACCACGATCGGTCGCGGCGGGTTCATTCGTCGTCCCGGCCAGAACGGGCTGCGCGATCGATCTGTTCGGCCCGGAGGACATGCTGCTCATGGATCCATTCCGCGTCGGTCAGCCCATCATCCGGCTCCGGGTACTTCTCGCGCATCTCCCGGCCGAGCGCCTTCAGCTTCTCGATCGCCTCGATCCGTTGCGCCAAGAGCTGTTCCCGATCAGGATCGAGCCGCTGCGCATCTTCGACCGAGATCAGGTACGCCAGTGGTCGATGGTCGCGCTCGATCAGGATCCGCTCGCCCGCCGAGGCGGCATCGAGGATCTCCCCAAGCCGCTTGCGCATGTCCATCGCCGAGACGGTTCTCATGGTTGATCATGATATCTAGCCATCATGACCAGTCAAGGCGTATCGTTGCGGGGTCATGGTCGAGTCCAACGCGGTCCCGGGCTTCCTGCCGAGCACGAACGGGCTGCATTTCGCCAACAGCTTTCCGCCCGGCCCGACGGTGACCTTCGGCCCGTTCGACCCGCGGATCTTCGGCATCGGTGACGCGTCGTCGGGCCTGTGCGGCGGGATGAGCTGGTACGTCCGTGAGCGGTTCGAGGCCAAGCTCCCCATCCCGCCCGACACATCGCCGCCGGCCAACGGATCGCCCCTGTTCCAGGCTCTCGTACGGCGCCAGGTCCTGTCGCTCGACTGGTTCCGGACGCCGGCCAACATCTGGTGGATGGGCGCCGTCGGTGCCGCGAGCGCGTTGCAGCGCACCAGATCCGTCGAGATCCCCAGGATCCGCGCCGACATCGACAAGGGCGACCTCGCGATGCTCGGCCTCGTCCGCGCGACCGGCTGGAACCCGCTCGGCCTGACGCGCAACCACCAGGTCCTCGCCTACGCCTACGAGGCCGATGGCGACACCACCACCCTCCGCATCTGCGACCCGAACTGGCCAAACCGGGACGACGTGACGATCACGGTCGGACCGACGTTGCGATCGGCCAATCGACTACTGAGACGTTGTTCGGGCTCGTACACCTCGGATAGCGGCCACTAACCCGACGACGCGAGCTCGTTTGGCACCTAAGTGAGTTCGTCGTCCGGCCAGATTCCGTAAGCGTCGTACGCCTCCGAGGGCGGCTGTGTCGCCAGGTTGATCTGGAACTGGACGCGTTTCCCCAGGATCCTTCGTTCCAATTGCACGAGTGTCAGCAAGACGAAGAACGGGCGCTCGTAGACGTTATGCGAATTCAGTACGACGAAGGCGAAGAGGTGACGATCGGGCAGACGCGCGGCGAGTGCGAATTCACGCTCGGTCGCACCAAACCAGAATCCTGCCAATGCCTTGTCCCTAATCGCCTTTCGCGTCGTCTTCATCTCGATCAGAAATAGGTCTGGGATCAATTCGTCGATGCTTTGGAGTGTCACGGGTGGAACTGGGACGCGAGTCATGATCGCGTCGAAGGATCGGTTGCTGTACTCGGCAACCTCGAGAATCTCAAGAATCCTGTTCTTGATCGCCGGCGTGACCACTTGAATCCTCGGATTCTCGCAGAGGAGGATCAGGCCGGCGTTCTCGGTCTTTCTGTTCTCGAGGCTCTTGCCGAACTTGGCCTCGAGCCTGATTTCTTCGTCCGCCACAAGGCGGCATGATCGCGGACCGCTTCCCGCGGATCAAGATCAGAAAGGACTCACTCGGTCACTACCAGGCGAGCCCTAGGTTCGGGTAGCGCTCGGCGAGCTCGTCGAGCGTGAACGTGGCGACGCCGAGGCGGGCTTCGGTGCCGTCGAGGTCGGTGATTACGGCGTCGGCTAGGAGTTCGGTGTCGCCGGGACGGAGTTCGATGCCTTCGAGGACGAGCTTCACGATGGTCGGGAGGCCGTGGGCGACCTCATCGCGGAGCTCATCGCCGTACGCATGGATAACGAGATTGAGTGCCCAGCGCCGACTGGCCGATCCCATGGCGCGACGCTAGCAGGATCGATCCTGATCGTCGATCGACGAATAGCAGCAGAAATCGCCCCGGCCGCGACTTCAGAACATCGTCGAGCACCACGGCGCGGTCGCCGCGGCAAACAGGGTGTCGCCTGCTGCGGCCGCGCCGTCGCGGCACTCGCGGGCTCGGCCGGCGCGAACCAGGTCGGCGAACGTGAACGCGCCGAGGTAGACGGTCGCGAGGTCGGCGACGTCGAGCAGCGATGTCGGCGGCGACGCCGTCCGCGGCGGCCGCCACGGCAGCCACTCCCCGGTCGCCCGGGACGTCCAGCGTCCAGCGGCCGGCATTCGATGGCATGAACGTGTCTGTGACCTCCAGAGTCAGGCGACCCGGGCCCGCATAGGTCCGCGCCTCGAGCGCCGCCCGCACATCGACCAGCCGGAGCCAGATGCCGTCGCGGATCGTCAGCCCGAGTCGCTGGGGTTCGACGACCTGCAGGAGCAGCGGGTTGTGGACGGGCGTCCGCCAGGCCTTGACCTGGGTGACGAGGTCGATGCCGACCAGCCATTCCCACAGCGCCTGCTCGGCGGCGGGATCGAGGGCGGTCACCTCCAGCACGTTCAGCGTGTTCTTCGGGCCGCGGTCGCCCCATTCGGCCTTGACCCGGTACAGGGCGTAGCCGCGCGGCTCGCCGTCGACGGTCAGGACCGCGTTCGACTTGGGGCCCATGGCCGCTCGCCGCCAGCTGTTGTCGGACAGGAGCTGGAGCCGCCAGACGTTCGGTGAGCGCGAGACCTCGCCGGGTCGGCCGGCGCGGACCCGGTCGTAGATCGCCGGGATCGTTCGCATCGCCTCGTCGACGTCCACGAGTCGCACCTGCCCGAGCGGCCCCGCCGGCCGACTGAAGCGGAACGCCGACCGATCGACGTCGATCGAGCCTTGAAGGGTCGCCAGCCCATACCCGAAATGCGGGTAGATCGCGCCCTCCGAGGCGTGCAGCACCGACACCGGCTCCCCGCGCTCGGCGGCCTGCTCGAGCAGCCAGCGCATCAACGACGTCAGGATGCCGCGCCGTCGATGGGTGGGCAGCACCCCGACGCCGCTGACGGCGGCGGCCCGGACCTCGGCGCCGCCCGGGACGGTCAGCCGCCTCGATTCGCCGGTGGCGCCGCCGACCCAGGTGTCGCCGTCGACGGCGCCGACCAGACGGTCCATCTCGAAGAGCTGCCGGTCGAGCTCGAACATCTCGTCGGTGTAGTCGTCGCCGAACGCGACCGCGACGGGATGGAGGAAAGCGCGGAGCGTTTCCGGATCGGCGGTCGGCTGCCGGATCTCGAAGGTGTCGTCGTGCATGACGGCATCGTGCCACGCGGTCACGTGGCCGGTGAGGCGCGAGTGGTTCACTGACACGCACGTTGACGCTCGGGAGAGGCCACGGACGGTATCAGACCGTCGACAGCACCTGGAGGTCCGATTGTGCCTCGCCGTCCGATGAAGCACCGAGAAGGGCTTCCACCGATGCGGTCGCCGCCGGCGTGGAGAACACGGAGATCCGGTCGCCCGGCGTCAACCGAAGATCGCCCCGTGGGACGAGGAGTCCGTCCCCGCGCTCGATGGCCACGAGAACGGCCTGTTCCGGCCATGCGATCTCGGACACTCGCCTGCCCGCGATCCCCGAGTCAGGCCCGATCTCGCCTTCGACGATGACCCCGCCCGCCCGAAGGCCACGGACCTGGCGGACGTTGCTGCTCAGGGCCGTCCGATAGGCGGCCATCGCATCCTTCACCGACAGGACGCCGACCACCCGCCCGGCCGAGACGACCGGCTGCCCAGCTTCGCCGGTGATCGGCCAGGGCGCCGAGAGCGTCGTCGAGACCGTCGTCGGTCGCCAGGATCGGCTCACGGTCCAGCTTGAGGGCACCCACCCGATCGTCATCTCCAGCAGCCTGGAGAGTCTCGAGGTCGATCATCCCGACGACCATCCCGTCCGCGTCCACGACCGGCGCTCCGGGGACCGAGCAGCCTCGACGCGTGATCGGGCAGCGGCGACGACATCGTCCGTGCGGATGACCAGGCGTGCCTGTCGCGCGGCGCCGCCGACCGGCACGGCTGCCAGCAGTGGAAGCGCGAAGCGGAACTGCTGGGCCGGCGAATCGGCACGTGTGGCGAGCTGGCTGCGGTAGATCGTCCGCGAGCCGACCACGAACGTCGCCAGGCCGACCGCGACCATCGCCGGCGCGAGCATCGACAGATTCCCGGTCATCTCGGCGACCATGAGCATCACCGCCAGCGGTGCGTGGGCGACGCTCCCGAACAGCGCCATCATCCCGACGATCACGAACGGCGCGGGCTCGAACGGGATGGCCGGAGCGACCGGCTCGAGCAGGCGCCAGATCCCGGCGCCGAGCATCCCGCCGATGAACATCCCCGGACCGAAGATGCCGCCCGAACCGCCGGAACCGATCGACAGCGACGTCGCCAGGATCTTCGCGAACGGCAGGATGAGGACCATCCACAGCGGGATGGCCAGTAACGCCTGGCGGTCGAGACCGGCCTGCACGAAGCCGTAGCCGGTGCCGAGGACGCCCGGGATGACGAGGGCGATGCAGCCGACGAGGAACCCGCCGATCGCCGGCTTGAGGACCCGTGGGATCGACCAGCGGCCGAATCGGTCCATCAGCCCGTAGAAGTTGTTGATGTACAGCAGACCGACGGCGCCGCAGGCGAGACCGATCAGCGCGTACCAGCCGAGCTGCGCCGGGTTCGTGAACCCGAACTGTGCCTGTGCGCCGAAGATCGGGCTGAAGCCCTCGACCGACCCGAAGATCGAGTAGGCGATGATCGTCGCGATGAACGACGGGACGAGGACCTCCGACTCGACGTCGTCGCGGTAGAGGAGCTCGGCGCCGAGGACGGCCCCGCCGAGCGGCGCCCGGAAGATGGCCCCGATGCCCGCCGCCATGCCGACCGCGACCGCGATGCGGGCGTCGCGTGCGTCGAGGTCGAGCAGGCGGCCGAGGTAGGAGCCGAACCCGGCGCTGATCTGGGCCGTGGGCCCCTCGCGGCCGCCGGATCCGCCGGATCCGATGGTGATGGCCGAGGCGACCAGCTTGACGAGCGGGATCCGGGCCCGGATGCCGCGCGGATGGTGGTGGTAGGCGGCGATGGCCGCATCGGTGCCATGGCCCTCCGCCTCTGGCGCGAACCTGAAGACGAGGATGCCGGAGATGAGGCCGCCGAGGCCGACGACGAGCGGGAGCGCCCACGGCCGCGCCGCATCGGTGATCGGCGCACCTCCTTCTCCGGCCGGCGAAGGCGGGGTGAGGCCGACCAGCAGGCCGAGGAAGAAGCGGGTCGGCCACCTCGAGCGCCGTGTAGAACGACGATCGCCCCGATCCCGCCGACGACGCCGATCACGGCCCCGAGGATCACCCACTTGCGCAGGTAGGTCGCCGAACGGGTGCGTCGGCGAACGCGCCGGAGCAAAGGCTCGAGCCGGGCCGCCATCGCAGCGATCACGCGAATCGATCGAAGCCGGCTGCGACGCGGTGGAGGCCGGCTGCCAGGTCGCGGCTCTCGACTTCAGGGCAGCGAGGCGGCGATCTGCTCGAGGACGGCTCGTCGCTGCGCGAGGATCGCGGATCGGATGCGCTGTCCTCGCTCGGTCAGACGCACTCGCGTCGCCCGCCGATCCCTCATGTCGGTGCGAAGAGTGGTGAGGCCTCGACGTTCGAGGCGACGAAGGAGCCTGCTCGTCGCCGGCAGCGTCACGCCGACGCGGGCCGCGACCTCTCCGACCCTCGCCCCGTCGGCATCGTCGCCGACGACCAGGATCGCGCGCCACTGCGGGAAGGTCAGCTCGAAATCGGTTTCAGCGCCCGCCAGGGCATGCGTCGTGAGCCGACCGCGCCGATCGCGATCCGCTCGAGGTCATCGGCGATGGCATTGCTGATAGGCGTCGGTGACCTGTTCGGCGCCGGCGACTGGTCCATTCGACTGGTCATCTCCACTGAAGGATAGACGATTTATGAGCCAGGTGGCTATCATCTGGATAGCGCGTCCCGACCGGCTCACGCACCTCCCGGGCCAGGGTCGGTCGGCGCGTCACCCGCGCGAAAGGAGCGATCCATGTTCGAACCCATCACCGGCCTCCCGACCGGGGTCATCGGGTTCGAGGCCGTCGGCACCATCGAGGCGGCGGACTACGAAGACGTCCTGATACCGGCAATCGCGCGGGCCGCCGAAGCAGGAGGCGTGCGTCTCGTCTTCGTCCTCGGCGATCGGTTCACGGGGTATTCGCCCGGGGCGATGAAGGAGGACGCGGGCCTCGTCGCGCACGCCTCGGCCTGGAAACGGACGGCCCTCGTCAGCGATCTCGGATGGGTCGCTCACCTGTCGACGGCCGTTCGGCTGGATGGTGCCCGGCAAGTTCAAGCGGTTCGTACTTGCGGACCGCGATGCCGCAGTCGCCTGGGTCGCCGAACCCGGATGACGCTGCCTTTGGCGGCCGCGGAATGGTCGCCGGCGCCTGATGCGGAGTCCCCGCCGGCCATCCGGATCCGCGGGCTGGCCAAGCGATTCGGCGCGGTCGAGGCCGTTCGCGGGCATCGACCTCGAGGTCCGACGCGGTGAGGTGTTCGGGTTCGTCGGTCCCAACGGTGCCGGCAAGAGCACGACCATCCGCTGCCTGCTCGACCTCATCCGGCCGACGAGCGGGACGGTCGAGGTCTTCGGACGGCGATCCGCGTCGGGACGGCGTCGACGTCTGCGCGGCCGCATCGGCTACGTCCCTGGTGAGCTGCGCCTGCCCGAGCGGATGACCTCGCGACAGCTCGTCCGTTCGGTCGCTCGGCTGCGCGGTGGACTGGACGAGGCCACCGTGGACGCGATCGCCGACCGCCTGCAGATGGACCTCGATCGACCCACGCGTGACCTGTCGTCGGGCAATCGACGCAAGGTCGCCCTGCTGCTGGCGTTCGCGCCGAGGCCCGACCTCCTGATCCTCGACGAGCCGACCAGTGGGCTCGATCCGCTGATGCAGCACGAGTTCCTCCGGATGGTCGCCGAGGCGCGCGACGCCGGGGCCACCGTCTTCCTCTCGTCGCACGTGCTGAGCGAGGTGCAGCGGACGGCCGATCGCGTCGCGGTGCTCAACGCCGGACGGATCGTGATGCAGGGGACCGTCGACGAGCTCCGTGGACGGGCGCGACAGCGGATCGAGGTCTGGTTCGCCGAGGACGTCGACGGCACAGAGCTGCGCTCGATCCCGGGCCTCGAGGACACGGTCGTCGACGGGCGCCGACTGGCGGCGACCATGTCAGGACCGGTCGATCCGGTCCTCGCGGTCCTGTCCCGCCATCCGGTGGCGAGCCTCGTCGTCGAGGAACCGAACCTCGAAGATGCCTTTCTGGACCTCTATGGAGACCCGTCGTGAGCACCGCGGGCGCGGAGCTCGTACTCGGTCCCCTGCGCCAGATGCGACGGTCGCTTCTCGGCTGGGCGATCGGGCTCGGCTCGCTCGTCGCGGTCACCGTCGCGTTCTGGCCGGCGTTTCGAGGGTCGTCGGGCATCAGCGAGGCCATCGACCAGCTACCTGCCGCCGTGGTCGATGCATTCGGGCTTGCCGGATTCGGCACCCCGGCCGGCTTCCTGCGGGGCAACCTCTACGAGTTCATCGTGCCGCTTCTCCTCGCCGTCGCGGCGGTGGCCGCAGCGAACGGCCTGACGTCCGCGGAGGAGGACGCCGGCCGGATGGAGACATACCTCAGCCAGCCGATGTCCCGCAGGTCCCTGTTCCTCGGCCGGACGGTCGCGCTCGTCGTGTGGCTGAGCGTGATGACTGCTCTCATCCTCCTGGTGCAGCTCATCGCAGACTTCGTGGTTGGGCTGCAGATCGATGTCGCGCGGGTCGTGTCGACGGTGGTCCTGTGCGGCCTCCTTGCACTGCTGTTCGGCACGGTGGCCCTGGCGATCGCGGGCTGGCTGCCTCGCCCCGCCCTTGTCATGGCGATCGGGATCGCACTGGCCGTCGGCGGCTACCTGATCGCGGCCTTGTTTCCATTGAGCGATCCGCTCGACCCGCTGAGCGGTCTGTCGCCCTGGAAGTGGGCGTTGGGGAGCGACCCGCTCGTCAACTCGGCCGAACCGTGGCGATACGTCGCGTTGATCGTGCCGGCGGTCGCACTTGTGGCGGTCGGTGTCGCCGGCTTCGTTCGGCGGGACGTTCGGGCCGCCTGAGGACCAACGGCCATGCCGGCCGATAGGTGCATCAGACCGTGGGCAGCACCTGGAGATCGGTCTGTGCCGCGGCGAACAGGTCGCCACGATCCGCGACGCGGTCGACGATGGTCCGGATCGACCACCGGTCGGGTCGGAGGTCGGGGTCGTCCAGCTCGTCCCAGGCGATCGGGGCCGAGACCGGAGCGCCCGGCGCCGGCCGCACAGCGTACGGAGCGACCAGCGTCTTGATGCTCGCGTTCTGGGTGTAGTCGAGCCGCGCCTTGCCCTTGCGCGCGCCCTTGGCCCATTCCCACGAGACGAGATCGGGCACGGTCGAGCCGACGGCGCGGCTGACCCGCTCGACCCAGCCGCTGGTGTCCTCGAAGGTGTAGCGCGGCTCGATCGGGATCCAGATCTGGATGCCGCGCTTGCCGGTCGTCTTCGGATAGCCGCGGACGCCGAGGTGGCCGAGCGCGGTCCGGTAGAGCCGGGCAAGGACGAGGGTCTCCTCCCAGGGTCGTGGTCTCGCCCGGATCGATGTCGATGTAGGCGAAGGTCGGGCGCCACGGTTCGGGCAGCCGCCCGGTCCAGGCGTGGATCTCGAAGCTGGCCTGGTTGCCGAGCCAGCACAGCGTCGCGGCGCGGTCGGCGATGAGATGGTCGTTCGCGTCGCGGTCCGGGCGCCCCTCCACGCCGGTCTCGTGCCAGCGGGTCAGCCAGGTCGGCGCGGTCTCGGGGATGTCCTTCTGCCAGAAGCCGGGGGCGCCGGCGCCGTTCGGGAAGCGCTGGAGGTTGAGCGGCCGGTCGGCGAGGTGCCGCAGCATCGTCGGTGCGATCCGCGCGAAATAGCCGATCAGCTCGCGCTTGGTGACGGGCGGCTCGGCGTCGAACAGTGGCTTGTCGAGATTGGTCAGCTTGAGCTCGTCGCCACCGACGCGCCAGTTGCCCTCCTTGCCGAGTGCCTCGAGCGCCTTCAGCTCGGCGTCGGTGACGCGCCAGGCGTCGGGGACCTCGGCGGGCGCGGCGGTCGAGGGCGAGGGTGGCCTTCGATCTTCGATGGCTTCGATCGTCGTCTTCGGCGTGGGCATGCCGACATCTTCGGTCGGATCGGGTGTCGCGGGCGTTGCAGCCTCGGCGGCACGGACCGCACTGGTCGTGGCGACCGCGCTCTCACGCCGGACGGTCGTCGGGTCGCGGTCCGTCTCGAGACCCTTGAACGCCGCCTGCCGGACGACGCCGTCGCGCGTCCAGCCGCCCAGCTCGGCCCGCATCACGAGCTCCGGCCGGACCCACGTCACGGCACCGAGGTCGCCGCCCCAGCGGCCCTTGTAGTCCTTCGGTGGCGGCGGGTCGAACGGCGGGTCGTCCTGGACGAGTGGCCGCAGCCGCTTCGAGCAGCTCCTTGCCCGCCCGGCGCCGGTGAACCCGGCCCCGACCTTGCCGGCGAACCGCAGCTTGCCGTCCTCGTAGTAGCCGACCACCAGCGCGCCCGAGGTCGCGGGCGTTCCCCTCGCCCGGCGTCCAGCCGCCGATGACCAGCTCCTGCTCGGGCCGGATCTTGAACTTGAGCCACGCGTTCGAGCGGCGGCCGGGCTCGTAGCGGCTGCGACGGAGCTTGGCGACCATCCCCTCGAGACCGCGGGCCTTGGCCGCCTCGAAGAACGCCAGGCCCTCGCCCTCGACGTGCGACGCGTAGCGGACCCGCGGGTGGTCGCGGATGACGCTCCTGAGCAGGCGCTTGCGATCCTCGAGCGGGACGTCGAGCAGCGATCGGCCGTCGAGATAGAGCAGGTCGAACGGCTGGTAGACGAGCCCCCCGACGACCGCGGCTGGCCGAGCTTGGTCTGGAGGAGCGAGAAGTCGGGGCGGCCGTCGTCGTCGATGGCGACGACCTCGCCGTCGACGATGGCCTGTCGGGCGTCGATCCAGGACGGCGGCGAGAGCAGGTGCGGGAAATAGGTCTCGGCGTCCTTGAGGCTGCGGGTCCAGGTGCGGACCTTGCCGTTCTCGACGACGGCCTGGACGCGAAAGCCGTCCCACTTGATCTCGTACAGCCAGTCGGGGTCGCGAGAATGGCTTCGAGGCGAGCGTGGCCAGCATCGGGTCGACGTTCTGGCGGCATGGGTCCTGCGACGGCGCCGGTCAGGTCGATCTCGGCGGTGGCCGCCGGCGCCTGGCCGTTCCAGATCGCGTCGCGGTCGGCCTTGACGTCGTCGTTGGTGCGGCCGGTCTTGACGCTCTGCGGGTGGTCCTCGGCGTCCCAGCCCTTGACCGCTGCGGCATCGCGCCTTGTGGATGAGCAGCCACTGGTCGCCCTGGTCGTCCTCGAACGCGCGCGCCGACGGGTCGTCGCCCTTGCGCCGGCGGCCGCTGGTTCGGACGATCGTGAAGCGACCCTTCAGCTTCTGGCCGTCGAGCACGAACTTGAGCTCGCCGTCCGCCACGGCCTTGCGCGGCGTCGAGCGTCGGCGCCTCCGGGACCCAGGTTCCCCAGTCCCAGACGATGACGTCGCCGGCGCCGTACTGCTTGGACGGGATGACGCCCTCGAAGTCGAAGTACTCGATCGGGTGGTCCTCGACGTGGACGGCCATCCGGCGGATCGACGAGTCGAGGGTCGGGCCCTTCGGGACCGCCCAGGAGACGAGCACGCCCTCGATCTCGAGGCGGAAGTCGTAGTGCAGACGGGTCGCCCGGTGGCGCTGGACGACGAACCGCCCGGTCGACCCGGTGACCGCGGCCGGTGCCGGTTCCGGGGTCTTGGCGAAGTCGCGCTTGCGGCGGTATTCCTCGAGCGGCATCAGGGTGAGTGTGCCCGAAGCGCGGCAGGGTCGGGGCCGCATACTTCGAGGCCATGGCATCCGACATCCCGCATCTGCAGGACCTGCACGACCTGACCGGTCGCGTCGCGATCGTGACCGGGGCTTCGCAAGGGATCGGGGCCGGGATCGCTGCGCGGTTCGCGACGGCGGGGGCGAGGGTGGTCGTGCACTACCGTCGGGACCGGCAGTCCGCAAAACACGTGGTCGCCAGGATCAAGGCCAGCGGGGGCACAGCGGTCGCGATCGGCGCCAAGCTCGATACCGAAGCGGGTGTCGACGCAATTCTTCGCCGAGGCTGACGACCGGCTCGGACCGGTCGATATCCTGATCAACAACGCCGGCCAGAACTTCCCGCTTCACCCGCTCGCCGAGATCTCCCTGGTCGAATGGCAGGCGATGTTCCGCGACAACATCGAGTCGACGTTCCTGTGCACGCAGGCAGCGGCGGCGGTGATGCGCGGGCGCGGCGGCGGGGCGATCGTCAACATCGGCTCGATCTCGGCGTCGAACCCGGCCAGCGACCACAGCCACTACAACAGCGCGAAGGCCGCGGTCCTCGCGTTCACCCGGTCATGTGCCCAGGAGCTCGGGCCATCCGGCATCCGGGTCAATTCGGTCTCGCCCGGACTCATCCACAAGGCGGGCATCGAGAACACCTGGCCGGAGGGTGTCGAGCGCTGGCTGGCCCGGGTGCCGCTCGGTCGACTGGGCGAGCCCGAGGACATCGCCGACGCGTGCCTCTTCCTGGCATCACCGGCCGCCCGCTGGATCACCGGCCAGAACCTGGTCGTGGATGGTGGGGTTCTGACGGCGCGGCCTTACTGACGGACGACTGACCGCAGGCCTGAGCCCTTAGGCGGTCTTGCGCCTGCGTGCCGGCTTGGCGGGCGCCTCTTCGGCCTCGTCCTCGGCCTCCTCGGCTGCCTTGGCGCTCGCCGCGCCACGTGCCCCTGCGGCCTTGGCCGGCCTTCGCCTCGGACACCGACACCGGCTTTGATGGACTCGCCTCGCGGGCCGCCTTGGCCGCGTTGACCGATGCCTCGAGGGCGGCCATCAGGTCGATGAGCTTGCCGCTCTCCTCGGGCGCCTCGACGGCGACCGTCTCACGGCCCTCGACCTTGGCCTGGATGATGGTCTCGAGCGCCTCGCGGTACTCGTCCTTGTATTGCGCCGGGTCGAACTCACCGGTCATCGCGGACACGAGCTGCTTGGCCATCGCCAGCTCGGCCGGCTTGAACTCGTAGGTCTCGTCGCCGAGCTCGAGCTCGGACGTCGAACGGATCTCGTCGGGCCAGTGGAGCGTCGTCAGGAGCATCGTGTCGCCGAGACGGGTCGAGCGCGGCGAGTGCCTCGCGGTCCTTGATGACGACCTTGCAGATCGCCGTCAGGCCGTCCTCCTCGAGGACCGACTTCAGGAGGTTGAACGCCTTGCGGCCGATCTTGTCGGGCTCGAGGTAGTAGGCGCTCTTGACGAAGCGGACGGCGGCGTCGTCGCGCTCGGCCTTCGTGAACTGCTCGATCTCGATGGAGCGGACGGTCTTGAGCGGGACGTTCTCGAGGTCCTCGTCGGTGATGACGACGTATTCGCCGGGCGCGTATTCGTAGCCCTTGACCGTGTCGGCGCGCGAGATGGGCTCGTCCTCCACCGGACACCAGACCTTCATCTGGATCCGGGACAGATCCGTCTTGTGGAGCATGTTGAAGCTGATGCCCTTGGACTCCGTCGCGAGATAGAGCTTCACCGGGATGGTGACCAATCCGAACTGGATGGCCCCCTTCCACATCGCACGCGCCATGCCGACCTCGCTGCTCTCGCCGATCGCTCCCGGTTCACCCGGCCGGAGACGTCAGGACGATGACCATAGCGTACCGGGGCAAGCAGGAACGTTGCCTGCGGCTATCTCCCCACGAGGAATGCATCAAGCCGGACGAGAGGGTAGGACCCGCCTCCGACCACCGTCAGGGCGATGCTGTGCGTGCCGCCGGCCGGGAAATACGCCGAGTACAGCACGTTCCGGCTCGATGATGCGCTGGACCGCAGGTTGATCGTGGCCTTGTAGACGCCATCGACCCACACCTTGGCCTTGCCCAGATGGGCGCTCTTCGGGCTGACGACGCCGACCGAATGCCCGGAGAAGACCAACCCGATCTGCGCACCGCTCGCAGTGGCACCGGTCAGGGTCGTCGCGTACGCGATCGAGCTCGTGGTGTGCGACCAAGACCCTGTGTGGGAGACCCGCGTGCTCCGGTCGTCGTACGCATGGACACGGCTCGTGCCGGCTGTCTCCGCCCACGGGCTCCAATTTCCGGCCGCGTCCATCGCGCGGACACGGAACTGATACAGGGCATCGAACGCCAGCGCGTAGTTCGCCATCAGCTGGGAACCCGGCAGGGACGCGGTGCCGCCCCAGGCGCCCCCCTCCTTGCGCACCTGAAGCTGATAGCTTGCGATGGCACTGTGAGCATCGGTGGCTGCGGGCCACACGACGCGGACCACGGCCGACCCCTTCGACATCCTGAACCCGGAAACGACGGTCGTGATCGGCGGTTTGGCGGTCGGCGGGTCACTGACGACGTTGACCGTGACGGTCGTGCTCTCCGTGCGGCCCTGGTTCGTGCCCTGGACGTCGATCGTGTAGGGGCCGACGGGCGTGCCCTTGGGCACCGTCACTGACAGCTGCCCGTCATCGGCGGTCCAGCCCATCACGCTCGACGGGGACGGGACCGCGTTCCAGCCGTCGGGGAGGGCCGTGACCTTGAACGCGACGCGCTCGAAGAACGTCGGGCTGCGGACCACCTTGAACGGGATCGCGGTTGGCGAGTCGTTGCCCTCTGCCTCTGGTGCGTCGCCGGAAACGGGACTCAGGCTGAACGTCCCGAGATCGCCGAGCCGCGAGACGTCGAGCAGCGGTTCGTGGATCGAATCGGGGTCGGTCGAGGTCTTCCAGTTCATGTTGCCGAGGTAGCGGAGCGCCTCCCTGACCTCGGCCGGCGTCGCGTCGGGCCGGCTCGACTTGTACAGGGCAACGGCGCCGGTCACCGCCGGGGCGGCCATGGAGGTCCCGGACATCGTGCCGTAGCCGCCGGGGATGGTCGACCGGATGCACTTGCCCGGAGCGATGATGTCGACATCGGCGCCGTAGTTGCTGAAGTCGGCGAACGTGTCGTCCTTGTCGTAGCCGCCCCACGAGAAGCAGGCGTTGCCACCGAGGCCGCCCGGCTTGCCGTCCGTGTCGGCCAGCGCCGACACCGTGATCACCTCGTCGTAGCTCGCCGGGATGTTCTTCGCGGCGTTGTGCGAGTCGTTGGCCGCCGCCGCGACGACCGTGATGCCGCCGGCGACGACGCGGCAGATCGCCTGGTGCAGCAGGTCCTTGTTCGTGAGGCCGCAGTTGTGATCGTCCGATCCGGGCTTCGTGACGCTCATGTTGACCGCCTCGAACAGCGGTCGGCTCGGGTCTTTCGGGTCGCGCTGGGCCAGGATCCAGTCGAGACCGCAGACGTACCACGAGATCAGCCCGTCGCCGTGGTCGTTGAGGATCTTGACCGCCCACAGGCGGACGCCGGGTGCGACGCCCACGACGCCTATCCCGTTGTCGATCGCGCCGACCGTGCCCGCGACGTGGGTGCCGTGGTCCTCCACGTCACGCCAGGCGGTGTGGTCGGAGGTCGAGCAGTTGTAGCCGCCCGCGACGTTGAGGTCGGGGTGAAGCGCGATCCCGGTGTCGACGATGGCCACGTCGGCATCGACCCGCTGGTCCACGCCGTCGATCTTGGCGATCGGGTTCAGCTTGCCGAAGATCCGCGAGACACCCGTCGGCACGGTCTGGGAGGCCATGTGGATGACCTCGTCGGGGACGACCGCCAGGACGTTCGGGTCGGCGCTGAGGTAGGCCTTCTGCTTCGGATCGAGCTTGGCCGAGAAGCCGTGGACGGCCTTGCTGAACTTGCGGTCGGCCTTGACGCCGTCGTGCTTGCCGGCCTCGTCGACGACTGCCGTCGTGTCGGCGCCTTTGCGCAGCACGACGATGAAGCGATCGGTCGCGTCGAGCCCGCCGGCCGTCGTCGAACTGTCGGGCGGGGACGATGCGGCGGGGCCGGCGGCGCTGACCTGGAGGGCTGCGGAAAGGGCCAACAGCACGGCCAGCGCCAGGGACGCGAGGACGCGGTGCATCGGTCAATCCTGCGCCAGCCTGTCCAGCCCGCCTACGGCCCGAAGGTCCCACGACGTCCTGGCCAGGGCGTCCGGCACGCGGATAGGTCTTACTGGGACCGGGTGCGAAGCTCCGATTCCGCCTCGCCGACCCGCGCCAGGATGCTCGCGCGCATCGTGTCGAGGCCCGTCCAGACGGCCTTGGTGCTGGTCATGATCGAGGTCAGCTGGGACTTCAGCGTGCGGACGACCTCGAGCTGTTCCCGGATGGCGGTCAGCGCGGACCCGATGGCCGCCGCGTCGACTTCCACCTCGTGCTCCACGAGCGAGGCGAGCGCCAGCAGGCGCGCAAGCCGGACCGCGGCCTCGAGGGTGGCCGCATCCGGATCGTCGGGATCGATGACGCAATACACGTCATCGCCGACGAGGTGGAACGGGGCGACCCCGGACGGTGCATGGGCGGGCGTGAAGACGACCAGCGCCACGGCCGCACCCCGGTTCTCGCGGGCCTCGCGCAGCTCGTCGCGCATCGCCCGCATCGACATCGGCCGGTCCTTGGCCTCGATGACCACCCGGACATCGCAGCCGCGCGCGATCCGCGGGTCGAGTGTCAGCACGAAGTCGCCCTTTTTCGACTTCATCACCGCGCCTGCCTCGGTCCCCGTCCGGTCGAGGAGGTCGCCGGCGCCGCGGGCGAGGTCGGCCAGCATGCCCTCGAGCAGGTCCTCGAAATCGCCGCCCTTCGCTGCCGACCTGGCGCGCTCGGCACCACGAGCCGCGGCGGCGGCCTCGATCGCCACGAGGCGCTCCTCGAGCGACCGGAAGCCGTCGGTCATCTCCTGGCGAAACTGGTGCATCGGCGAGTGGAGCCGGGTCGGGTCGAGCAGGATCGCGAGCTTCGAGGCGTCGCCGTCGAAGTAGCGCTCGAGCATCGAGCCGATGCGGCCGATCGCGCTGTCGCGCTTGGACTCGTCGAACAGTTCCTCGACCATCGTGCGCAGGGCGCCGCGATCGCCGAGGAACTTCTCGAGCGTGCGTGGCAGCCGGCCATCGCCGTCGGCGAAGTTCGAGCGGAGCGTCTGCTCGAGCGCCAGGGCAGCCTTCTCGTTGACCGATTCGGCCTGCCGGACGAGCTTTTCGAACTCGGCCCGCACGACGTCGACGTTGACCGTGACGCCGGCGTCCTGTAGCGCGAGGAGGCCGATCCGAAGCGCCCGCCCGACGAGGTCCGCACGATCGTCCGCGGGCCGTTCGGCGAGGAACGCCGCCAGTTGCGTGTCGGACACGACGAGCCGCTCGATGACGATGCGGTCGCCGTCGACGCGCACGCGCGGGGTCGCGGGCGAGGCATCGCTGCCGGCAACGACGGTCAGTGGCGGGAGAGTGAGGGCTTCCATGAGCCCAACCGTGACAGGCGGTCGTGTCACCTAGCGTGTCACGACGGTTCCCGGGCGGATCAGCTGCCGCGGTAGGTCGTCACCGAGAAGGGGGCCATCAGGAGCGGGACGTGGTAGCTGCGCGACACATCGGCGATGTGCAGGTCGAGGCTGATCCGCTCGAAGAACCCGCCGCGCCCCAGCCCGAACTCGAGTCGATAGTCACCGGCAGTCAACGGCCGTTCGAGCAGGTCGTGGACACGGCCGTCGTCGTCGGTCATGGCCTGGGTGAGCCGCATCGGGCGGCCGTCATCGACGAGGCGGTAGAGGGTCACGTGGACACCGGCCGCCGGTCGACCCGTCTCAGTGTCGAGGACGTGCGTCGAGATGGTCGGGACCGGCTGAGTCGCGCCCTGCGCCACGCTATCCTCCACGGATGGGAACCCTGCAGATCGACGTCGGTGACCTCCACTTTAGCGCTCGATGGGAGGCTGGGGCGCCCCGCACCATCGAGGCGATCCGGCACATGTTGCCGATCGAGGCGAAGCTCATCCACTGTCGATGGACCGGCGAATCGACCTGGATCCCGTTCGGCGACTTCCGGCCCGGGCTCGAGTACGAGAACCACACCTCGCATCCGGCCCCAGGCCAGCTGGCGATCTATCCGGGCGGCATCAGCGAGTGCGAGATCTTCTTCCCGTATGGCGGCTGCACGACGGCGTCCAAGGTCGGACAGCTCGCCGCGAACGTGTTCGCCTCGGTGGTCGCCGATGACGGCTGGGACGACCGACTGCGAGAGGTGGGCCGGCGCTGCCTGTGGGACGGCGCGCAGCCGATCTCGATCCGCGAGGTGGAATGACGGGCGGCGGCGTGCTCGACGCCACCCTCTTTTGGTGATGTCACTCGAGAGCATCAGGATCCGGCGGCCGTGACCGGCCCCGTCTTCCTCGGCGGGATGGTCGTCACTGCGTCGGGCTCGCGGCCGGCAGACATCGCCGTCGACGGCGGCCGGATCGCGGCCATCGAGAGCGACTTGTCGGCGTTGGCCGCAACGGCCGATGACGTGGTCGATGCGACCGGGATGCTCATCCTCCCCGGGGCGGTCGACGTCCACACCCACACGCGCGTCGCGAACGACGACCACCCCGATCGCTTCTTCCAGGACTCCGTCGCAGCCGCCTTCGGTGGCACGACGACGTTCCTGTCGTTCAACAACCCGGGCACTGGGTCGTCGCCCGCGGCCGAACGATCGCTGCGGACCGGCATCCGGGAGTGGCGCGCTGCGACCGACGGCGACAGCGCCATCGACATCGGGTTGAGCCTGGCCGTCAGCGGTCACGCCGACGACCCGATCTCCGAGCTGCCCGCGACCATCGATGCCGGCGTCGCGACCTCGAAGGCATTCATGGTGTTCGATTTCCGGCTCCCCGACGAGCGCCTGTTCGAGGCGATGCGGGTGATGGGCCGCCACGGCGGCATGCTCCAGGTCCACTGCGAGGACCCCGTCCTGCTCGACGCCGCCGTCGCTTCAGCGTTGCAGCATGGTGATGTATTACCGCGCTACCACGCTACAACGCGACCAAGCTACGTCGAGGCGGTCGCGACGGCTCGGGCCCTCGCCTTCGCACGGATGAGCGAGGCTCCGGTCCATGTCGTCCACCTCTCGTCCGCGGCTGCGCTCGACGAGGTCCGCCGTGCGAAGGCGGCCGGCGTCCGCGTCTCGGCCGAGACCTGCCCGCACTACCTGGTCCTGACCGAGGAACGCTACGACGACCCCGACCCGGCCTCGTGCGCCCGGTTCGTGATCTCCCCGCCGCTGCGGCCGGCGTCCGACCGCGACGCCCTGTGGGCCGGTCTCGCCGACGGCTCGCTCGACCTCGTCGCCACCGACCACGTCGCCGATCGGCTCGACACCGAGAAGGCCGCCGCGGCCGACGGCGTGCCGTTCAACCAGATCAGCAACGGCGCTCCCGGCATCGAGACGCTGCTGACGATCCTCTACAGCGAGGGCGTCGCGGCCGGCCGGATCAGCCTCGAGCGGATGGTCGATCTCCTGGCGACGACGCCGGCTCGCCGGTTCGGTCTCGGGTCGAAGGGTGCCCTCGAGGTCGGCCGCGACGCCGACATCGTCCTGTTCGATCCGGCGGCGCGCCGCACGATCCGTGCCGCCGACCTCCACCACACGAGCGACTACACGCCGTACGAGGGGATGCCGGTGGCCGGGGCTGTTCGGGACGTGTTCGTGCGTGGCCGAGCGGTCATCCGCCACGGCAGCTTCGTGGGAACCCGCGGCGCCGGTCGGTTCGTCGAACGGAGCGGCCTCAGCGGCTGATGCAGTCCACGTGCATCACGCGACCGGGTCTCGTCCAGCCACCAGGTCCGGCCGCCTCGTCCACGGCTTGATGCTCTCGAGTGACATCAGCCGCGAAGGGTCGCTTTGAAATCGAAGGCGCTAGTCCAGCGACGCGTACGCCCGCAGGGTCAGGAACTCGGCGAACTCGTCGTCGAGCACGAGCCGATCGAGCAATGCGGCCGCCTCGGCCAGTCGCCCCTCCCCTGCGCCACCGAGCCGCGCGAGCTCCTCGTCCCGGATCGACGCGTACAGGGTCGCCGAGAACACGCGCCCATCGGCCAGCGCGACGCCGCGCGTCCGCCACAGCCACAGCTGCGAGCGCGAGATCTCGGCCGTCGCGGCGTCCTCCATGAGATTGTCGATGGCCGCCGCGCCGACACCTCGAAGCCATGAATCCAGGTACGCCAGTGTGACCCGCACGTTCGCCCGAACCCCGGCCTCGGTGACGGCTCCGCCCGGCACGTCGAGGTCGAGCAGCTGGTCCGCCGTGACCGACACCTCCTCACGCAGCCGTCCCTTCTGGTTCGGCGCCGCGCCGAGGACACCGTCGAAGATCTCGGTCGCCAGCGGAACGAGATCGGGATGCGCCACCCACGTCCCGTCGAAGCCATCGCGGCTCTCCCGCTCCTTGTCGTCACGGACGCGGGCCATGGCGACCTCGGTCACCGCCGGATCGCGCCGGTTCGGGATGAATGCCGCCATCCCGCCGATCGCATGTGCCCCGCGCCGGTGGCACGTCCGCACCAGCAGCTCCGTGTACGCACGCATGAACGGCACGGTCATCGTCAGCTGCGAGCGGTCGGGTACGGCCAGGTCGGGCCGCGAACGGAGCTTCTTGATGCCGCTGAACAGGTAGTCCCAGCGTCCCGCGTTGAGCCCGGCTGCGTGCTCGCGCAGCTCGTACAGGATCTCGTCCATCTCGAACGCCGCGAGGATGGTCTCGATCAGCACGGTCGCCCGGATCGACCCGCGCGGGATCCCGAGCGCGGTCTGGCCGTGGATGAACACCTCGTTCCACAGCCTCGCCTCGTGGTGCGATTCGAGCTTGGCGAGGTAGAAGTACGGGCCGCTGCCGCGTCGGATCAGCTCGGCGCCGTTGTGGAACAGGTACAGCCCGAAGTCGAACAGGCTGGCCGAGACCGGCACGCCGTCGACCAGCATCCCCGACTCGACGAGGTGCCAGCCACGCGGCCGAACGACCAGGGTCGCCGTCTCCGCCTGCCAGCCGATAGGCCTTGCCCTCGGGTGAATCGAACGTGAGCGTGTGCCGAACGGCGTCGATGAGCGCCGCCTGACCGCCGACGACGTTGGCCCACGTCGGAGACAGCGAATCCTCGAGATCGGCCATGAACACCCGTGCGCCCGAGTTGAGCGCGTTGATCAGCATCTTGGGCTCGGCCGGTCCGGTGATCTCGACCCGCCGGTCGTCGAAGTCGGCCGGTGCCGGGGCAACGGTCCAGGCCGATTCGCGGACCTCGCGGGTGGCGACCAGGAAATCGGGCCGCACGCCGGCGTCCAGCTCCCGCTGGCGCTCCTGGCGCCGCTCGATGAGCGCGATCCGCGACGTCCCGAACCGTCGGTTGAGGTCGGCGATGAACGCCAGGGCGTCCTCGGTCAGGACGCGGTCCTGGCCCGGGACGGGATCGCGGCGAAGCTCGACCCCCGGCGGCGTCACGGTCAGCCCTCGCCGCGACGGACGGTCGCCTCGATCAGCCCGTGCGGCTCGGTCGTCGGCGTGTAGATCTCGCGGTCGTTGTCGAGCCCGAACGGCGACAGGTCGACCAGCCAGTGGTGGAGGTTCGGGAGCACCATCCGGACGGTGTCGACCTCGTCGTGGCGCTCGAGGATCGCTCGAGCCATGATCCAGATCGACGCCTGCACCGACGGGCTGTCGTGCTCGGCGAAGACCTCGAGCAGCGTCGCGCGCACGGCCTCGAACGTCGCGTCCGCGTCGAGATCGGGCGAGCCGTACCGCCAGATGGCGGTGAGCTTGGTGGCCATCAGCCGATCGTCGGTGTCGGGCAGCGTGGTGTACCGGTCGCGCGGGAAGCCGCTGAACGCGGAGCGGCGGGTCTTCATCACGACCAGGTCCTCGACACCGGCCTCGACCGTGGTCCCGCCACGGGTCGCGGTCACCGTCGCCACGCGCGTCCCCTCGCCGCTGCGAACGAACGCCCCGGCCGGCTGGCCGTCGACGTCGATCGGGCGCCACTGGTGGGCACGGATGTTCACCGCGGCCGTGTCGACCTGGCTGTCCTCGAGGAAGTGCTCGGCGAGAGCTCGCCCGTACGCCTCGATGGCGCCGTCGAGATGGTCCTTGGCGAACGCGTAGGCCGTGTTCTTCATCGTGTCGGTGGCGATGACCGCGCTGTTGTCGCCGTCGGTGTGGGCCGCCTCGAACGCTCCCTCGAGCGCGACCGCCACGGTCAGGTCGCGGACGGTGTCGCCGCCGTCCCGATGCGCGACCCGGACGAGGCGGATGGCCGCCTTGCCGTAGCGGTTCGCGCTGAGCTCGATCATCCCGTCAGGGTCGCATATCGAGCCCGGGCGATGTCGACGACCGCATCGAGGCCGCGCTGGATCTCGGCGTCGCGGTCCGCCTCGAGCGCGGCCCGGAACTCGGGCAGCAGGGCCGCCCGCGGCCGCCCGGCGACGAAGACGCAGTAGCGGAAGCCGAACCGGGCCTCGTACGCGCGCGTTGAGGCGGTCGAGCTCGGCGGCCACGGCTGCGTCGTCGGCGCCGGACGCCTGCTCGACGCGCGACAGGTCCGACACGGCCGCCGGAGCCGCCCCGAGCCGCGGATGGGCATCGATCAACTCGAGCTGCTCGTCCGGCGGCATCGCATGGGCGATCTCACGCGCCCGGTCGAACATGACGTCGACCGCATCGAACGGGCGCGCGAGCGCCAGCCGGCCGAGGAAGCCGCGCGCGCCCTCGAACAAGGGTGCGACCGCCGCGGCGAATGCACCGGGGGCGATGACATCGAGCTCGTCGATGTCGAGCGACGCGGCCGGCTCGGTCGACATCACCAGCCACCCGCCTCGCGGATGAGGCGGTGCAGGACCCGCGCGGCGACCAGCCGCCGGTACTCCGCGGTCGAGCGGACGTCGTCGATCGGATGGATCTCGCCGGCGAGGGTCTCCGCGGCCCGGTCGGCGGTCTCGGGGGTCGGCGACCGGCCGTCGAGGGCCGCCTCCGTGGCGGCCGCACGGATCGGCGTCGCGGCCACGGAACCGAGCGCCAGCCGCACGTCGGTCCATGGCGCCGCTCCACCGCCGTCCCGCCAGCCGAGTGCGATCACGACCTTGCTGATCGACTGCGCGCGCCGGGTCCCGACCTTGCGGAACCGCAGCTCCCGGCCGGCCATCAGCGGGATCCGGATACGCAGCAGCAGCTCGTCGGCCGCGAGCGCCGTGCGCCTGTATGCGGGCCAGAATGCGTTCGCTGGGACCGATCGCTCGCCGCGTGCCGAGCCGAGGATGAACGACGCGTCGGCGGCGAGCAGGACGGGGAGCGTGTCGCCCGCGGGCGAGGCGTTGACGACGTTCCCGCCGATCGTCCCCCGGTTCTGGATCTGGGCCGCACCGATCGTCGCGGCCGCCTCGACCAGCCCGGGGAGATGCTCGCGACAGACCGCCGACCGCCGGATCTCCGTATACGTCGTCAATGCTCCGATGCTGATCGCGTCGCCGTCGAAGCCGATGCCGCGCAACGCATCGAGCCGCCACAGGTCCACGATCCGGTCCGGTGGCTCGCCCAGCTCGCCCGTGAGCGCGACCATCAGGTCTGTGCCACCGGCGATCGGCCGAGCCGGGCCTTCGGCCAGGATCGCGTACGCCTCGGCGAGGTCGCGGGGGCTCGAGACGGGCGGCTCGACCGGCATCGGCGGTCAGCGCCGGACCCGGCGGCGGGCCAGCCCGGCCGCCAGGGCGACCAGCGAGGCGACGATCCCGAACCCGACCATGATCTGCTGCGGCGACAGCCCGCCGGGCAAGGCGGGCCCGGTGGGATCGTCAGCGGCCGGCGCCGCGGCGGCTGTCGCGGCCGCGACCGGGTGGGGGCGTCGGCCGTTCGTCGGGACCGCGATGCGGTCCGGGTCGGAGCTCATGCGGCGCCTCCTGATGGTGATCCGCTCGTGGGGGCCGGGCCGGCTGCCGCCCGGGCGATCGCCTCGACGATCTTGGTGTAGCCCGTGCAGCGGCACAGGTTGCCGGCGATCGCGTCGCGGATCGTGGCGTCATCCGGGCCGCCGCCGGCGTCGAGATAGGCTCGGGCAGCCATCAGCATCCCGGGCGTGCAGATCCCGCACTGGGCGCCGCCCGTCTCGAGGAACGCCGTCTGGAGCGGATCGAGCGCTCCGGGGCTCGGCGCCAGGCCCTCGACCGTGCGCGATCGTCGCGCCGTCGACCTGGCAGACCGGCACGAGGCACGAGTCGACCGGGAGGCCGTCGAGCAGGACCGTGCAGGCGCCGCACTCGCCCTCGCCGCAGCCCTCCTTCGTGCCGGTCAGCGCCAGCTCCTCGCGCAGGACGTCGAGCAGGCGGCGCATCCCGGGCACGTCGACCTCGACCGGGATCGCGTTGACCGTGAAACGCACCGTCGTCATGGACGTGCCGGCTCCGACGCGCCCGGCGGGAGCGGAGCAGCGGCCGGGACCCCGGCGAGCGCGGCGAGGATCCGTTCGGGGCTGGCCGGCAGATCGGAGATCCACACGCCGGTCGCATCCGCGATCGCCGCGATGACGGCCGGCGCTCCGACGTCCATCGGCAGCTCGCCGATCCCCTTCGCGCCGTGTGGCACGCCGTCGAACGGCGCCTCGACCAGGATCGTCGTGATCCGCGGCGCGTCGAGCGAGGTCGGGATGATGTACGTCGCCAGCCGGTCGTTGAGGTAGCGGCCGTCGCGCAGCTTGATCTCCTCGATCGTGGCGTAGCCGACCGCCTGGAGCGTGCCGCCCTCGACCTGTCCCTCGGCCAGGACCGGGTGGATGACCCGTCCGACGTCGTCGGCGGCGACCACGTCACGGACCGTGACCTCGCCCGTGTCGAGGTCGACCTCGACGTTCGCCACGCAGGCCGCCCAGCCGAACGCCGGGTACGCGTCGCCGCGGTAGGTCGTGTCGTCGAAGCCGACGCCGGGGTACGGCTCGAACGTCTGGTCGATGCGGAGCGCGCCGTGCTCGCGCGCGAACGCGCGATATGTCTCGGCGAACGAGCCGCCGGTCGCCTGCCTCGACCTCGCCGCGGAGCCGGCCGCGCAGCCTGGATGAGCAACCCGCCGACGACCATCGCGGTGCGGGAGGCGACCGTCGGCCCCGAGTCGGGGACGAACGCCGTGTCCTGCGGCGCGATGTCGACCGACTCGAAGGGGACCTCGAGCGCATCGGCGACGAGCTGCGGGAAGATCGTCTTGGTCCCCTGCCCCATCTCGGTCGAGGCCACCAGGATCTCGATCCGGCCGTCGGCGGTCAGCTCGACCGACGCCACCGAGGCGAGGTGGACCTCGCCCGATCCCGTGAACCCCGCGCCGTGCCAGGCCAGCGCCAGGCCGATCCCGCTGGCCAGCCGGTCGCGCCCGGTCCGCAACGGCGAGTCCGGCACGATCCCGGCGCCCGCCCGACGCCCGCGGGCCGTGCCATGTCGCGCGCGGAGCCGCTCGAACTCGCCCGCCTCGGCCGCCCGCTCGAGGACCTCCTCGCCGGCCACGCTGCGTGCGCAGGACCTGGCCGGTCGGCGTCGTGTCGCCGACCGCGTAGACGTTCCGTCGCCGGATCTCGAGCGGGCTGATCCCGAGCGCCTCGGCGATCCGGTTGAGGTGGGTCTCGGCGGCGAACTCGGTCTGTGGCGCGCCGAATCCACGGAACGCGCCGTTCGGCGGCGTGTTCGTGCGCGCCGCGCGGGCGCGGATCCGGACGTTCGGGCAGCGATACGGGCCGCCGGCATGGATCGCGCCCCGCGACAGGACCACGGGCGTCAGCGTGCAGTAGGCGCCGCCGTCCATCACGACCTCGATGTCCTGGGCGATCAGGCGGCCGTCCCGGGTCACGCCGGTCCGGTGGCGGACGATCGCCGGGTGGCGCTTGGTCGTGGCCGCGAGGTCCTCGTGGCGGTCGTAGATCATCCGCACCGGCCGACCGGCCTTCCCGGCCAGCAGCGCCGCGTGCAGCGCGATCATCGACGGGTACTCCTCCTTGCCACCGAACCCGCCGCCGGTCTCCGCCTGGACGACCCGCGCCTGGCGGTCGTCGATGGCCGAGGCCGCGCTTGAGCGCGGTGTGGACGTAGTACGGGCACTGGAGCGAGCCGTGGACCGTGACCCCGCCGTCGGCCGACGGGACCGCGATCATCGCGTTGTTCTCGATGTACAGCTGCTCCTGGTGGCCGACCCGGTACTCGCCCTCGAGGACGAGGTCGGCGGCCGCGAACGCCGCGTCGGGGTCGCCGGACGCGAGCTCGTAGGCCGCGAAGAAGGTGTCGGCGACGAGCGGGTCGAACACGGCGGGAAGCGGCTCGCTGACGACCCTGGTGGCCCGGCGCGCGGCCCGGAGCGTCGCCCGGTCGGGGGCGGCGATGAGCGCGAGCGGCTCCGCGTGGTGCTGGATCTCGCCACCGACCGGGACCAGGATCGGCTGGTCGGCCTTGATCGAGCTGACGACGTTGTCGCCGGGGATGTCGGCCGAGGTGACCACCACGACGGTGGACCAGTCGAACGCTGGGTCGAGCTCGAGCGCGGCGAACGTCGCGTGCGCCTCGGTCGAGCGGATCGTGGCCCCGTACCAGGCGCCGGGGAAGACGAGGTCGTCGGCGTACGTCGCGGCGCCGGTCAGCTTGGCCGGCCCCTCGCGGCGCAGCGGCGCGGCGCCGCGGGCGCGCCCGGGCGCGATCGGTGCCGGGCTGGATCACGACGGCACCGGGCGGCTCGGTACGGGTGGTCAGCTCGGGCAAGGGCCGTCCTCCATGGCTCCGGACTCTAGCACCGGCTCGATCCCGGCCGTGCCGTCGCCGGGCGTCCGGGCCACCTTCGTCACCGGACCGCACCGGACCGCATCGGCCGGTGATTGCCAGCACCACGAACTGGTCCGGGGGGCCCTGGGACTCTTGCCGAGACCTCGGGGTCGGCCGCTATGCTCCGCGTCCGAGGTGCATCCCGCACTTCGTCACCGACATCCGACGACGAGATGACCGACAGCATCCTCTACCTCCTGGTGATCCTCATCGCGGCGAACGTGCTGCTGATGGGGGTGGCCATCGCACGCTCCATGACCCGCCGGCGCCGCGCGAGCCACGAGGCGACGCTGCCGCCGGCGAGCACGTCGCGACCGATGACCAGCGCGGCGAACCCTCCCGCTGACAGTCCGGTCGCCCCGGTCGCCCCGGCCTCGGGCGCCGACGACGGTCCGATCCTGGCCGCCACCCGCGATGCGACTGTGGCGCCCCGGACCGACACGCTGACCGGGCTGCTGCTCCAGGCGGAGTGGAACCGCGTGCTGATCGACGAGGCGGCTCGGATCGATCGCTACGGACGGCCGGCGACGGTCGTGTTCGTCGAGCTCGATGGCCTCGAACGGCTCACCGGCGTCCTCGGACCCGGAGCCGCCGACCGCGTCCTCCCGGCCCTCGCGGACGTCCTCGGCCGGCAGGCCCGCAGTGCCGACTACGTCGCCCGCCTCGGGCCCGGTCGCTTCGGGATCCTGCTGATCGAGACGGGCGAAGTCGAGGCGGTCAACTACGTCGAGCGGGTCCGTGCGGCGTGCGAGCTCTGGCTCGAGTCCGGCGCGATCGCCATGCGCCTGGCCTTCGGCTGGGCCGCTCCACCCCTTGACGGCAGCCTCGAGGATGCCTTCATGCTGGCCCAGGACCGGATGTTCACCGAGCTTCGCCGTGGCCAGCGGCGCGCGGCCAATCTCGCGCCGGAGGGTCCGCCCCCGACCCGTGATCTCGGGGGCTCGCCCTCGCCGGCTTGAGACGAGCCCGGCGATGCGGAGCGCCGGTCAGTCGACCCCGTGTCGCAACGCCCGGCCGGGCAACGCGCCGGTGTGGACCCCATCGGCCACCGCCAGGGTGCCGGCCACGACGACCTGCTCGATGCCGACCGGGTAGCTCCGGGGCGCGTCGTATGTCGCCGTCGAGCGCACCGTCGCCGGGTCGAAGACGACAAGGTCGGCCACCGCGCCGTCGCGGATCACGCCGCGATCGCGAAGGCCCAGCCGAGCCGCCGGCGCCGAGGTCATCTTGCGGATCGCCTCCTCGAGGCTGAGCAGCGCCTCGTCGCGCACGAACTGGCCGAGGATGCGCGGGAAGCTGCCGTACGTCCGCGGACTCGGCTTGTCGCCGAGGAAGGTGCTGTCGGTGCCGACCATCCCGACCGGATGGGCGACGAACAGCGGCAGCGTGTCCGCCGCGGGCCCGCTCGTGACCTGGCTGATGCCGAGATCCTCGGCCAGCAGCAGGTCGCAGATCACGTCGAGCGCGTCGTGGCCGGTCTCGGTCATGACATCGGCCACCGTCCGGCTCTCCCAGCGCAGGTTCTCGGGTCGTCTGAAGGCGCCCAACCGGACATCCGCCCAGCCGGCCGCGCTGGCATACGAGGCGCCGCGGGCGGTGAACTCGGCGCGGACGCGGTCACGGGCCGCCCGATCCGCCAGGCGTTCCTTGAGCGGCCCCGGGCCGCCGGCCTGGATCCATTGCGGCAGCTGGATGAGCAGGCGGGTCGACGCCCATTCGGAGGGGTACGTGTCGAACGTCACGTCGAGCCCCTCGGCGCGCGCATCGTCGACGAGCGCGAGCATCGCCTCCGGGCCACCGGGATGCGTCGCCCGATGGTAGAAGTGCGTGATATGGGCCGGTGCGCCGGCCCGCCGGCCGATGTCGATCGCCTCGCGGAACGGGTCGAGATAGCGGTCGCCGAGCGGGTAGCGCACATGCGTGTGGTAGAAGCCGCCGTGGTGCCCGGCCTCGGCGGTGAGTGCGGCCAGCTCCTCGGTCGTGGCGAAGGAGCCGGGCGGATAGTCGAGGCCGGTGCTGAGCCCGAACGCGCCCTCGGCCATCCCGTCGCGCAGGAGCCCGCGCATCGTGTCCAGCGCGCGGGCGTCGGCGGGCACGTCGTCCCAGCCGAGCGCCCCGATGCGGAGCTGCGAGTTGCCGATGAGGGTGGCGATGTTGAGGCTGACCGCGCCGTCGAAGCGGGAGAGGAAGTCGCCGACCGAGCGCCAGTCGTAGTCGATGTCAGGGCGGCCATCGAGCCCCGCGTCGAGCTCGACGAAGGCCTCGCAGGTCCTCCCGCCGCGCGAACGGCGCGAAGCCGTTGCCGTCCACGCCGATCAGCTCGGTCGTGACCCCCTGGCGGACCTTGGGCTCGTGCCGTCCGTCGGCCAGGATCATCAGGCCGCCGTGGCTATGCAGGTCGATGAAGCCCGGCGCGACGACCTTGCCGGTCGCATCGATCGTCCGGCCGGCGGGCGTCTCGATGTCAGTCGCGCCCTCGACGAGCCGGATCCGCCCGTCGACGACCTCGACCGTGCCCGGCCGACCAGGAGCGCCCGTGCCGTCGACGACGTTCCCACCGACGATCCGCAGGTCCGCCGGAGCCGTCATGTGGTGCGAGGGCCGGCCAGTCGACGGCCGCGCACCCAGGCTCCCCTGACCATGTCGGGGTGGGCCCGGAAGATCAGTCGCGAGGCGAGGTCGGCCGGGTCGTCGTCTGGCGCCTGCCCCCCGAGCGCCATCACGTATGCCGGGTCGACGACGATGAGGTCGGCCTCCTTGCCCGGTCTCGAGCGACCCGATGACGTCGTCGAGGCCGAGCGTTCGTGCCCCGTCGAGCGTCCCGAGCCGCAGCCAGTCGAGCGGCGTGAGCACGGCCGCGTCGTCGTCGGTGAGCGCTCGACGCGCCATCTGCGAGTAGGCGGCGACGCGCATGACCGAGAAGATCGACGCGTCCGGACCGCCCGACACGTCCGAGCCCAGCCCGATCGACAGCTTCGCCCGCCGGTAGCGACCGAGCGGCATCACGCCGGCCCCGATGAACAGGTTCGAGGCGGCGCAGTGCGCCACGTGGGTCCCGGTCTCGACCAGGCGGTCGAGCTCGCGGTCGGAGAGGTGGACGGCGTGCGCCAGGACGGTCCGCGGCCCGAGCCCGCCGGCGCGGTCGTAGACGTCGACGTAGTCGATGGCGTCGGGGAAGAGCCGCCGCACTTCGGCGATCTCGAACGGGTCCTCGGCCAGGTGGGTCTGCCACCACGTGCCGGTCGACCGGGCGAGCGACGCCGATTCGCGGAGCATGTCGGTGCTGCACGAGATCGCGAACCGGGGCGTCACCGCGTAGCCGAGCCGGCCACGGTCGGCGCCATGCCAGCGCTCGATGAGCTCCTCGGACTCGCGCAGCGAGCGCTTGAGGATCGTCTTCGGGTCGATGGTCGCGTCGTACGTGACGCGATCCATCATCACCTTGCCGAGGATCGCCCGGATGCCGTGCGCCTCGGCCGCCCGGAACGCGGCGTCCATGGCGGCCTGGTAGACGACGCCATAGGCCAGCACGGTCGTCGTGCCGGCGGCCGCGAACGCCTCGAAGATGGCCGGTGCGAGCCGCTCGGCGACGGCCGGATCCGACCACGATCGCTCGGTCGGGAACGTGATCCGGTCCAGCCAGGTCAGCAGGTCGAGCGCGAAGCCGACCCCGGCGTTCGGCATCTGCGGCAGGTGGGCGTGGGTGTCGACCATGCCGGGCAGGAGGACCCACGGCCGAACGTCGATCGCGGCGACCAGGACGTCCCGTGGCGCCGCCGCCGCCGGTCCGACCCAGGCGATCCGGCCGGCGGCGTCGATGTCGATGAGTGCGTCCGGTTCGTGGCTCACGCCACCGGCCGCCAGCGGCGTCAGCAGCCGCGCCCGAAGCGCGAACGGCGGTCGCTCAGGAAGCTCGCGGCCAGGCATCGTCGGAGGCTAGCACGGCCCCGTCGGCGCGAGGGGCCGCTCGGCTCGCCCGATCAGGGCATGGAACAGGCGCGCCGCGAGGACGGTGCAGCCGAAGGCGCGAGTGAGCAAGGGAGCGAGCGCACCCCGAGGTGCGTGAGCGACCGGCGGAGCGAGCAACGCTCGGATGCGCCGCCCTATCGAGTGATCCCGGCCGCGCGACCAGGGTGGTGCAGCCGAAGGCGCAAGTGAGCAAGGGAGCGAGCGCACCCCAAGGTGCGTGAGCGACCGGCGGAGCGAGCAACGCTCGGATGCGCCGCCCTCGCGGCGGCCTATCGCTTTTTGCCGCGAACCTCGAAGAGGTGGGCCGTCCACTCCGACCCGCCGCGATCCAGGGTCGCCGAGCTACCGTGCCAGCCGCAGGTGCAGGTGATCGTCTGCGCCTGGTGCTTGTACTCGTCGATGACGTGCTTGAACGGCTCCACGGTGGTCGAGGGCTTGACCGGCGGGCGACTGTTCACTCGGACTCCTGCGCGAACGGGGACCTGGACGCGAGGTGCGGCTGGGGCAGTTCATCCTACCCGAAAACGCCGATCTCCGCTCCGGCCTCGCGCCGCCCGGGGGCCTCGTCAGTCGCCCGGCGGCAGGAGATCGTCACGCACGAGCTGGTCGGTCGTGACGGGGTTCTTGATGAGGCCGAGCTTGCCCAGATACGCGATCGAGCTCGTCCAACCGTCGCGGTCGATCGCGCCGAGAGCGCGCCCGTCCTGGACCGGGCCGGACCAGGTCGCGATGGTGGCCGCCAGGATGGCCGCCTGCGCGTCCCGTGCCGAAGCCAGCTCGGGCACGGCCGTGATCGCGGCGTCGAGACCGACCGTCGGGTCGGCCTTGATGTCGGCCATGGCATGGAGCGTCGCCGCCACGAAGCCGGAGATCGCGTCGTGCTTGGCGTCGATGGTCGCGCTCGACGCGATCAGCCCCGGCCCCGGCAGCGGCGTGATGTCATCGATGGTCAGGACGACCGGCGTCACGCCATGGAGCTGGAGCTGGACCGGCTCGTTGTTGGTGAACCCGGTCGCCGCGTCGACCGCGCCCTGCTCGACCGCGATCTCCTGCGTGAAGTCCGGGTATTCGACGATGTCGACGTCGTCGGGCGTCAGGCCGGCCGACGCCAGGAGGGCCTGGAGCATGATCCAGCCCGAGCCGTAGCGGCCCGGGATGCCGATCTTCTTGCCCTTGAGGTCGGCCGCGGTCTTGATCCCGGACGAGGCCTTGGCGAACACGATGTTCGGGAACTTGCCGTAGATGGTCGCCACGTACTCGATCGGGATGCCGTTGCTGGCCGCCGGGATGACGCTCGTGCCATCCCCGATCCCGATGTCGATCGCGCCCTGTCCGACGAGCGGGATCAGGTTCTCGTCGATCTTGTTCTGGAATTCGATGTCGAGGCCGGCGTCGGCGTAGTAGCCGCGCTGCTGGGCGAGGTAGAACTGGGCGAACTGCACGCTCGGGATGTAGCCGAGCCCGACGACGAGCTTGGTCGGGGCGAGGCTCTCGGCGGCTCCCGACGGCGACGGCGCAGCGGCCGTCGCCGAGGCGGCCGATGACGGAGCGCTCGACGCAGATGGGGCGGTCGTCGAGCCTCCCCCGCCGCAGGCCGCCACGAGCAACGCGATGACGACGGCGACGGGGGCGGCGAGCCGGCGGTTGAGAGGCGATACGGACACGACAGGAACCTCCGATCGGATGGGCAGGATCAGCGCGCGCCGACGAGGCGGTGCTCGACGACGACGACCAACAGGTACAGGACGATGCCGACAAGGGCGATCGTCAGGAGCGTGGCGAACATCAGCGGGATGTCGAACAGCGATCCCCGCGCGAGGTTGATGAGGACGGCGAGGCCCTTGTTCGCGCCGGCCCACTCGCCGACGATCGCGCCGACGACCGCGAGAGTGACCCCGACCCGCAGGCCGCCGAAGATGTTCGGCAGCGCGGCCGGGATCTCGAGGGTGGTCAGGATCTGGCGCGAGGTCGCCCGCAGGCTCCGTCCGAGCTCGATGAGCCGTGGGTCGACCGAGCGGATGCCGACCATCGTCGCGATGGCGACCGGGAAGAAGACGATCAGCGCGCAGATCGTGACCTTGCTGAGGAGGCCGGACCCGAACCACACCACGAACAGCGGCGCGAGGACGAGGATCGGGATCGCCTGGGCGGCGACGAGGTAGGGCGACGCGAGCCGCTCGAACAGGACGCTTCGGGCGAGCCCGTAGCCGACCACCACGGCCAGCCCGGCCCCGACGACGAAGCCGAGCAGGATCTCGACCAACGTGGTCACGAAATGCGGCCAGACGGTGCCATCGAGCCAGGCCGACACGAACCGCTCGCCGACGGTCTCCGGAGCGGGCAGCACGAAGACCGGCAGCCCGGTCAGCACGACGACCAGCTTCCAGGCGATGACGAAGACCAGGAACGCGGCGACGACCGGGAACCAGGCGGTCCGGGTCATGACGCGAGCTCCGGGCCGCGGGCAGGCGGCCCACGACCGGCGCCGGCCCGGTCGTGTCGAAGGCCTCCGGATCCCCGAGATGGGCGCGGATCTCGCGCGCGATCCGCGACGCCGCGCCGTCGTCGAGATCGGCGATGGTCCGGGGGCGCCCGAGATCGACCGGGACGTCGGCGAGGACGCGGCCGGGACGCGGCGACAGGACGACGACGCGGTCGGCGATGAGGATCGCCTCGGGGATGCTGTGCGTGACCAGGACGATCGTGGTCGCGGCCCGCTCCCACAGCCGCAGCAGCTCGAGGTCGAACCGTTCCCGGGTCAGCGCATCGAGCGCGCTGAACGGCTCATCGAGCAGGAGGACCGCCGGCTCGAGCGCCAGCGCCCGGGCGAGCGCCACCCGCTGGCTGGTCCCGCCCGACAGCTCGGCCGGACGGGCCGCGGTGACCGCCGGGTCGAGACCGACGAGCGCTGCCAGCACCGCCAGGCGCTGCGCCCGACGCTCGCGCGACCAGCCGGCCAGCTCGAGCGGGTAGGTGATGTTGTCGGCGGCCGAGCGCCACGGCAACAGGCGCGGCTCCTGGAAGACGAGCCCGATCCGCGGATCCGGACCGTCGATCGGGTGCCCCGTCGAGGAGCGCCGTGCCGGTCGCCGGGGCGAGCAGGCCGGCAAGGACCCGCAGCAGGGTGGACTTGCCGCAGCCGTTCGGGCCGATCAGGGCGACGATCCCGCCGTCCGGGACCGTGAGATCGATGTGGTCGAGGACCGGCAGCGGCGGGCCCGAACGGGTCGGGAAGGCGAACGACAGATCGTCGACGCGGATGGCGCCCGTGCCGCTGCCGATGGCCGTCCCGCTCACGACTGGACCCCCACGAGCGGGCGGAGCACCGGGGCGGTGGCCGGATAGAGCTCGCGGTATGCCTCGAACAGCCGGTCGTAGACCGGTGCGAGCTCACGACGCGGCTCGATCCGCTCGGTGACGTGGGTCATCGCCGCGATCGCGGCCGGCAGGTCCGGCTGCGCGCCCGTCCCGACGGCCGCCACGATCGCCGAACCGAGGACGGCGGTCTCGAGCACGTCGGGGACGAGGACCGGGAACCCCGTCACGTCGGCCTTGACCGCGTTCCAGAACGCGCTCCGGGCGGGTCCACCGCATGCGCGCATGGCAGTCACCTGCACGCCCGCCGCCAGCATCGGCGTGGCGACGTGGCGGATGGCCAGCGCCGATGCTTCCACGATGGCACGGGCGACATGCCCGCGACCGTGCGCCAGGGTCAGCCCGGCCAGGACGCCGCGCGCGTCGGGGTCCCAGATGGGCGAGCGCTCGCCGGCGAGATACGGCAGGAAGACCAGGCCATCGGCGCCGGGCGGCGTGCTCGCAGCCTCGGCCAGCAGGGCGTCGGTGGTGATCGTTCCGCCGAGGATCGCGTCGCGGTACCAGTCGAGCGCGCGGCCCGTGGCGGCCATCGCCGCGCCGACGCTGAACCGCCCGGCCAGCGGCGCCGGGGTCACGAATGCGCCGACGACGTCGAGCGGTCGGTCCCAGTAGACGCCGAACCCGCCGGCTGACCCTCCGGGATCGTATGCGTCACCCGGCTCGAGAAGCCCGGCGCCGATGTAGCTCGCGAACGCGTCCACCGTGCCCCCGACGACCGGCGTACCGGGACGCAACCCGAGTGCGTCGGCTGCGGCGGCGGTCAGACCGCCGACGACCTCGCCCATCGCCGCCAGCGGGGGCAACCGGTCGAGCGGCAACCCGGCGGCCTCGACGAGCCCCCGATCGGCGACGACCTCATCGGGCACGAGTGACGTGGCCGCGACCCCGCTCAGACGCAGCGCCAGCCACTCCCAGGTCGACAGATACCAGCGGGTCGCGGCGGCGATGTCGGGCTCGTGCCGCTCGACCCACAACGCGGCCGGCAGTCCGCCGAGCGACCAGCCGCGGATCCCGGTCGCGGCGGTGAGCGCGTCGCCCTCCGCCACCGCCCGGGTGTCGAGGAAGGTGATGGCCGGTCGGGTCGCCTCGCCCCGGGCGTCGACGGCGACGAGGGTCGGTCCGTGGCCGTCCACGCCGATCGCGACGACCTCGGTCGTGTCCGAGACGTGGAGCGCGCGAACGGCCCCGACCACCGCCGACCACCACGAACCCGGGTCCTGCTCCGCCCAGCCGTGGCCCCCCGAGACATCCAGCGCGTACCCACTCCGGGCAAGGCCGAGGAGGCGACCGTCGCCATCCACCAGCCCGGCCTTGACCTCGGTCGTGCCGAGGTCGAGACCGAGGAAGGCCGGCCGTCGCGTGCTCATCGGGTCGCGTCCAGGGCGACGACGGCCTCGGCCGAGGCGACATCGGTCACCAGCGTTCGCACGACGCCCGCCCGCAGGGCACCGAGGATCGGCCGGACCTTGGCCTCGCCCGACGCGACCCCGATCGAGACCGGGAGCCGGCCGAGCCGGCGAGCGTCGAACGCGATGACCCGCTTGCGCAGGGCCGGGCAGACGAAACGCCCGTCGATGTCGAACGGGGCGACCAGCACCTCGCCGACTGCGGACGCCGCCCCCAGCTCGCGCTCCACCTTGTCGCCGACGCGTGCCGCGTTCCAGGCCGGACCGCCGATCCCGAACAGGGCGACGTCGAGATGCTCCCACAGGCCGATGATCGATCTGACGCCCGCGTGCGCGACGAGCGCCCGTTGCGTGGCCGCGTCGTCCACCAGGCCGGGCGACATCAGCCCGCGTGCCTGCCCGCCGAGTGCCTCCGCGACGCGCCGATACGGCTCACGCTCCGGTCCCGTGGACCAGTAGCCGCCACACAGCGGCACGACCGTGACCGCGACCGGCGTGGCGGCCTCCTCGAGCGCTGCCGACATCGCCGACACGGATGCGCCGTCACCGATCCCGACCGTCGCGCCGTCGCGGACTGCGCCGCGCAGGACCTCGGCGGCGAGCCGCCCGACCATCCGGCGGGTCAGGTCCTCGGGGCCGGCGATCGTCGGGGCAAGGTGGACGGCATCGAGGCCGAACCGCTGCTCGAGGGTCGCGGCGGCCGGGCTGTCCACCGCCGTCCGGTCGACGATCCGGATCTCGACGATGCCCTCGGCGCGTGCGCGCTTGAGCAGCCGCGAGACCTGGGGCCGGGTGACCCCCAGCCGGCTGGCGATCGCGTTCTGGGTCTCACCGAGCTCGTAATAGAGCCGACTGGCCTGCACCAGCTGGTCGAAGTCGCTCAAGGTACAGATGTACTGAACAGATGTGCATCCATCGCCTGCCCATCATCCCGGCAGGACCGGCGCCTGTCAACGGCGAACGGACATGGAACGGCCCGGGCGCGATGCCCGGGCCGTCGTGACTGTGGCGGCCCCCCTACTGGCCGAGCAGGTGCTGTGCCTCCGCGCGCTCGTTCGGATCGATCGCCGGCCCGAGCGCCAGTGCCCGCTGCAGGTCGGCGCGACCGGCGGCCGCGTTGCCGCTGGCCCAGCTCGATCGCGCCCTTGTGGAAGAGCAGGCGGGCGTCGGCCGAGCCGTTCGCCATCGCCGACGTCATCTGGGCGGCGGCTTCGTCATAGCGCCCCAGGCGGTAGAGCGCCCACGCGACGGTGTCGTAGCCGGTGTAGTCGGGTCGGGCCTTCAACGAGGTCTGCGCCTGCGCCAGGAGCGCGTCGGAAGCGCCGCCATGGTCGAGCTCGAAGCGAAGGATCACGCGGTCGTAGACCGTGCTCTGGATCTCGCCCAGCTTCTCGATGAAGCGGACCGTCGCGAACTGCCTGGCGGCACCAGTCGCGTCGCCTGTCGCGGCCAGGAGGTCGCCCAGCAGCCCGACCGTCTCGGGTTGCGGGGCGATGGCGGCCGCCGTCTGGAGGGATGTGATGGCCGCCTTCGTATCGCCCTGGTAGGCGTCGATCCGGGCGAGCCCGACGAGCGAGCCGAGATCGGTGGATCGGACCGCCAGCGCAGCCTTGAAGCCGGCCAGCGCCGTGGTCGCGTCACCGGCCGTCCGCGCGTACTCGCCGACCGCGTAGTCGTAGAACCCGAGGTCGTCCGTCCCGCCACTGGCCACGTCCTTGACCGCCTCGTCGTGCGCCTTCTGCGCCAGCGCCAGGGCCTGCCCGGCCCCACCGGTCACGAATGCCAGTCGAGCCAGGCGGATATCCACCGCGGTCCCCGAGGCGTGGCTCCCAAGCGTGTCGTAGTCGGCACGGGCGCCCGCGATGTCGCCGAGCTCGAGCGTCGCGTCGGCCATCGTCGCGAGTGCGCCGAGCTGGGTCGGATCATCCCGGTAGAGGGCCGCCGCCGTCGACTGGGCGCCGGCGAAGTCATGCAGGTAGTAGAGGATCGCCGCCTCCATCGCACGACCGCCCGCCTCGGTCGGCGCGACCTGGACCGCGGTCTGGGCGAACTGGAGCGCCTTCTGCTCGTCGGCCAGGTCGCCGCTCAGGCGCCCGCGCGAGTAGTAGAGCGAGGCGAGCGTCGTGGCCGAGAAGAAGTCGCGCGGTTCCTTGGCCAGGTTGGCGGACCAGACCTTGATCCCCTGGTCGATCTGGGCAGTCGATGCAGCGATCAGGCCCGCCGCTCCACCGACCGGATCGATGGTCGCCGGATCCGCAGCGCCCGCAGGGGCGGTAGGCGTGCTCGGCTTGGCCGGGTGCGCTCCCGTCCAGATGTAGCTGGCCGCCGCGATGATCAGGGCGGCGACGAGGATGCCCAGGATCCGCGGGCGAGGGAGACCGAGGCGGATCGGGGCCGGTGTGGTCGCGGTGCTCATGGGATGGCGCCCCTTGTGGCTGGAGGGATCGGGAGGCGGCCCGTCGGACCGCCCCCTGGATGGATCAGGGATGCGGGTTCCCGAGGTACGGGAACGAGCCCTGGTAGTCCGTGTGCGGCCCGACGCCGTCGGAGGTCACCGCCCCGTTGGTGGTGATCCCGAGCTCGATGTCGATGACGTCATCGGACAATGCGCGTCCGTTGAGGCCCCCGGCCTTGGTCGAGGTGTCGTACGTCAGGATGTCGGGAAGGAGGAAGTCGGCCAGACCCTGGGCCTGGGCCGTCGTGTAGTCGGCATGCCCGGTCCCCAGCACCGCGTTGATGTTGGTCAGCGTGGTGATGATGTTGGTCCGGAACTGGCCGCCGTCGGCCGTCCGCTGCTGGGACGGAGGTGTGGCATTGAACAGGTTCTTGGTCGTCGCCGCGTTCGGGTCGACGAGCTTGTTGTTGAAGACCGTGTTGATCGCCGGACGGCCCATCTGGTCGCCGGGCATCCATGTACTGCCGTTCCACCAGGTCGTCTGTCCCCAGACGCCGATCTTGCCGCCGAGCTGATCGTCCGGCACCTCGATCACGATGGCGTTGGCATTGAGGCCACTGAAGAAGTCGGTCGGATGGTCCCCGAGCGCGTCGCTCCCGATGTGGAACAACGTCCCGACGAAGCCCGTGAGGTCGAAGAAGAACGGGTCGGAGCGGACACCGGCGAAGATCCGGCCGCCCCACATCCAGCCGATACCGTCCCGGGCAGTCGACCCGAATCCGATCGGGATGCCATGACGCAGGGTGACGGCGTTCCTGCCGTTGTATCGAAGGACGAGGTACCCCTGGTGACCCTCTGGCCCGTTGTCGAATCGGACCACGTAAGCGAGATCCTGGACACCGTCGCCGTCTTGATCGACATTGAAGATGTAGCGGACGTTCGCGCCGAACTTGCCGCCGAAGGCGTTGATCGCCGGATTGGTGGTCATCGCGAGGACGGTCCGTGACGAGTTCGCGCCCTGGAACGCGTAGATGTCATTGATGTCGCGCTCGCCATTGACCGACGTCGGAGTGAACGGGCCGCCTGAGCTGCCGAGGCTGCCGAATGCCGAGGCGTCGATGTGGTCGGCCGCGCTCGACAGCAGTGGTGCCGCGCCGACGGTCAGCACCACGAGTGCCGCCCCGAACGCGGTGATCTTGATTGGACGTTTCATTGCCGATCCTCTCCTGGATCCTGGGGCTGACGAGCGCACCGGTCCCCGCGGAGACCGGCCGACCCGGATGGGCGCACCGTCGACGGGATCGCGAGGTCCATCGATCGATACGCCGGGTATGCGTCGGCTCGCGTCCTTCGGATGAATCGACTCTGGGGCGGTCCGGTGCGCAGGCTGGAGCGCAGGGCCGCGCAGAGGAGCTCGGCCTGCTCGGCCTAGACGACGCGCCCCGGATTGAGGATGCCGAGCGGATCGAGCGCGGTCTTGATGGCTCGCATCACCCGCATCGCGTCGGGGCCGCGCTGGATCTCGAGCCAGTCGCGCCGGGCGCTGCCGATGCCGTGCTCGGCGGTCACCGTGCCGCCGAGGTCGAGCGCAGCGCGATAGAGGTCCTTCTTGACCGCCTCGGTCTTGGCCTCTGCGGTCGGGTCGCCGCGCTCGAACACGAGATCCGGGTGGAGATTGCCGTCGCCGGCGTGGCCGAATGTCCCGATGCGGACGTCGTGCCGGGCGGCGATGCGCTCGATCTCGCGAAGCATGTCCGGCACGCGCGAACGCGGCACGCCGATGTCCTCCATGCGCACTTCGCCGAGGCGTTCGAGCGCGTAGTGGGCAGCCCGCCGCGCCTGGCGCAGCCAGTCGGCCTCCTGGGCATCGGCCGCGCGGATGACGTCGGTCGCGCCGGCGACGCGACATGCCGCCTCGGCGCGTTCGAGCTCATCGGTCGCGGCCACGCCGGGCAGATCGGATTCGATCATCAGCATCGCCGCGGCCGTCCGGTCGAGGCCGAGGTTGTTCATGTCGTCGACGGCGGCGATGGTGAACCGGTCGAGCAGCTCGAGGGTGACCGGTGACAGGCCGGCGGCCGCGATCCCGGCCACCGCGTCACCGGCGCCGTCGAGGGTCGGGAAGAAGGCCAGCATCGTCGCCCGCGGCGGTGGGGCCGGGCGGAGGCGGAGCGTCGCCTCGGTCGTGATCGCGAGCGTGCCCTGGCTGCCGACGAACAGGTGCGTCAGGGAGTAGCCGGCGACGTCCTTGACGTTCTTGCCGCCGGTCCGGATGACCGTGCCGTCGGCCATGACGACTTCGAGGGCGAGGACCGAGTCGCGCGTCTGGCCGTACTTGACGCAGCACAGGCCGCCCGCGTTGGTCCCGAGGTTGCCGCCGATCGAGCACATCTCGAAGCTGGCGGGGTCGGGCGGATAGAACAGGCCTTCGGCCGCGACCGCCGCCTTGAGATGGGCGTTGATGACGCCCGGCTGGACGACCGCCACGAGGTTCTCGCGGTCGATCTCGATGATCCGGTCCATCGCGGTGAAGACGATGGTCAGCGCGCCTTCGATGCCGGCCGCGCCACCCGACAGGCCGGTCCCCGCGCCGCGCGGGACGACCGGGATGCGCAGCTCGGCGGCGATCCGGACGAGGTCGGCGACCTGCTCGGTGGTGGTCGGGAAGACGACCGCGCCGGGCAGGCCGGCCTTGTTGTAGGCCGTCTCGTCGTATCGATGGCTCTCGCGGTCGAGCGGATCGGTCAGCAGCCTGATGCCGGGGAGGCGGGCACTGATGGCGGCCGCCAGGTGGTCTGTGGCGGAGGGATCGACGCGGCTCGAGTCCTCGACGTGCTCAGTGGTCACGCGCCGCAGTCTACCCGCGGGCCATGCGCCGGTCCGCGGCGAGGGACTTGGGCATCTGGCGGAAGGACGCGGGCAGGAGCGGGCGCCACGCTCGCCAGCCCGCCACCAGCCAGGCCGACACGAGCCGCTCGCGCGGCCCCCACGGCAGGCCGTACTCCTCCCGCACCGACGGAGGCAGCAGTCCGACGGACGGCCACAGGGTCCACGCATACGCTCCGGGCGGCACCCAGCGGAGGAACGGTGCGATCGGCCCCAAGGGCGGTCGGAGCACGACCTCCGCCAGCTCGCGTGCGGTCGCCGAGACCCGCACCGGCCCGGATGGCGCGAGCATCCCGGCCACGTACCCGTCGAACGCCTCGAGGTCGGATGGCAGCAGCGCCTCGGGCACGCCGAATGCGCGGCCGATCGGCCGCGTCTCGGCGTAGAAGGCGGCGCGCCGGTCACGCCCGATCGGTTCGAGCCAGGCGTCGGCGACGGCGATCGTCGAGTCGATCAGGGTCGCGTGCACCCACAGCGAGAGCTCCGGGTCGCGCGCCGCGTAGCCCGGCCCGGTGATGCCACGATGGAGCGCGTTCAACCGCCGGATCTCGCCGCGCGCCGCCGCGCCCGTGCCGTAGACGATGGTCAGGTAGCTCCGGAGGGTGCCGGCGAGACGGCGCCACGGGTCCGACCGGAAGTCGGAGTGGTCGGCGACCCCGGCTGCGACCAACGGGTGCGCGATCTGGAGCAGCAGCGCCCGAGGTCCGGCACCGAGCAGGAGCATCGCCTCGCGATTCAGCCGCCACGCCTCCGACGCCGGCCCGTACAGCCCGGCGTCCGGCGAAGCGGCCACGTCGTTCATCCGAACGCTTCCCGCTCGCGTATCCATCGGAGCACGATATCGGACACGCTGGAGGGACGCCGCCGATGGCCACCGGGACGCGCTGGGGCTCCGACTTCGACCCCGACCGACTCGCCCGGGTCGAGACGCAGATGTGGAAGGCCTACTACCGCCGACAGCCGGCACGCCTGTTCGGCCTGCTCGTGAAGGCGATCCGCGAACAGGCGCACGTGTCCTGGCCGCGCGCGCTGTGGGCGAGCCTGCTCCTCACCCGCGCCGCCGCGGGGTTCGCCCGGGCGACCGGCGACTACGAGCGCTTCGCGCCCGACATCGGGCGCGGATACCGGGCGCTCCGGCTGCCCGACCACGTCGATGTCGAAGCGGTCGCCCGGAACGAGCTTCGCTGGTGGGTCGTCCGTCGGGAGATCGGCCTGGCCGCCGGTGCCGCCGCGGGCGAGGCCATCACCGACCTGTACGCCAGCCTGTACGACGTGCCGCGCGAGCTGGTCGCGGAGGCCGGGCGGCTGCGCGGGATCGCGGCCGAGGTCCGCGACCGGGGCGCCACCGACGATCCGGACGGGCCGACGGGCGCGGGCGCGGCCTACTGGCCGGAGGTCGCGAGGCTGCTCCGCGATTCGTACAGGAGCCTCAGCGCCAGTCTCGCCGCGAATGCCGCGGCGACTGCCGCGCCACGGACGACGGCCGAGCCGTCGGCCTGAACGTCCTCAGCGGTCGTCCGGACGCCGCCCGACGACCCACCAGGCGGCGGGGAAGATGCCCGCCGCGACCGCGAGCTTGGCCGCGTCCCAGACGACGAACGGGGTCAGGCCGAACGCGATCATGTCCTGGAACGACAGTTTCCCGACGACGGCCAGCCACGGCAGGCCGATGGCGTAGATCACCACGCTGCCGAGGAGCATCATCCCGATCGCCCCACCGATATGGCGATCCCAGCCCAGCTCAGCGAGCCGACCGACGAGGGCGCCTGCCAGCACGAACCCGATGAGGTATCCGCCCGTCACCCCGAGGAGGACGCTCGTGCCACCCGTGCCTTCGGCGAAGAACGGCAGGCCGACCAGGCCGAGCAGCACGTAGAGCGCGACGGCCGCGAAGCCGCGTCGGGCGCCGAGTGCGCCGCCGACGACGAGCACCCCGAATGTCTGGCCGGTCAGGGGCACGGGTTCCCTGGCGATGTAGACGTGTGCGCGTGAGGTAGATGACCAGTGCGCCCGCCGCGACGAGGGCGATGTCGCGAGCCCGGGTGTTGAGCCGTTCGCCGACACGGATCGGGACGAGGAAATCGGCGATGGTGAGGCCGCGATCCGCGGCAGTCGAGCGGTCGAGCCTGGGGATGGCGAGGGTCATCTGGACTCCGGATCGGGGGTCACGCGGGTGGCGACCGACGACCCGAGTCTAGCATCGCGTCACTCGTACTGGACGGCCCGCACGATGGACAGCCGGCTCGCGATCCGGGCCGGGTAGGCCGCCGCGAGCATGGCGACCGCGACCCCGAGGACAAGTGCCAGCCCGACGACCGGCCACGGGATCCCGTCGGTCAGATCGGGTCGTCCGCCGGTCACCATCGTCATCAGCGCGCCGACCACGAGACCGAGGACGATCCCGAGGATGGCCCCGGCGAGGCCGAGCACGCCGGCTTCGACGACGACCGAGCGCCACACCTGCCGGCGGGTCATCCCGGCGGCGCGCAGGATGCCGATCTCGCGCACCCGCTCGATGACGTTCATCGTCAGCGTGTTGACGATGCCGAGCGCGGCGATCACGACCGCGACCGCCGCCAGCGCATCGAACAGACCGAAGATCCGGCCGAGTGCATCGCTGATCGCGCCCTCGATCGCGGTCGAGCGGGACGACCTCGAGCGCCAGCTCATCGGCCGACGACTGCAGCGCGGCGTGGGCCGAGACCGGGGCGTCGGGCGCGAAGCGGACCGCGAACAGGTCGGCACCGGCCACGCCCAGGTGGCTCGTCGCGTCGGGCCAGCCGACGAGCATCGCCTCGCCGGTCTTGCCCGGGATCGATCGTTCGACGATGCCCGCCACCGTCAGGTCGAGATGGCTGCCATCGTCCGCCGGGACCGCGATGGTCATGCCGACCGTCAGCCCGAGCCGTTCCGCCAGCGCAGCGGGCACGATCGTCGCACCGCCGGCATCGAGCGCGGCCAGCGCGCTGGCACGGTCGCCGGACACGAAGCGGAGACGGCCGTCGGCCAGCATGTCGGCGCCGACCACGGCCGCCGCATCGGTCCGGACACCGTTCAGCGCGACATCGAAGGTCGCGATCGGGCTGACCCGGGTGATCGCCGGGGACGTCGGAGCGGATCTGCTCGGCGACACCCTCGTCGGCGGCGATCGGCCGGATCGAGGTCACCACGACCTCGCCCGGGACGACGTCGGCGATCCAGCCCGCGGCGGCGGCGCGCGCGTTCTGCCCGACGCCGCCGAGCGCGACGATCATCGCCAGCCCGATGGTCAGCGCCGCCGAGCGTCAGCGCCGTCCGGCTCCGATCGCGGACCACCGAGCTGCGTGCGATCCGTGCCTCGAGGCGGAGCAGCAGCGCGAACGGCGCCCCGGCGATACGGGCCATGGCGGGCAGCAGGAACGGGATCAGCAGCGTGCCGACGAGCAGCGCCCCGTACACGAGCAGGGCCTCGATCACGCCGGCGTCACCGACCGGGCGCGGGAGGACGAGCAGCCCGACCAGCGCCACGACCGCGAAGACGACCGTCAGCCAGCGCAGCCGCGCGGTCCTCGTGCCGCGGCGCGTCGAGCCGCGCCTTGAGCGCCTCGACCGGCTGGATCCGGCTGGCGCGGCGCGCCGGCTCGAGCGCCGCCGCGAGCGTCACGGACACCCCGACGACGAAGGCGATGGCGAGCGCGTCGGGCGGGAAGGTCGGTCGATCGAGCGTGACCGACCCGATCGTCCCGACGAAGGCGACCATGACGACCGCCAGGAGGGCGCCGAGAGCAAGGCCGAGCAGCGAGCCGACGACCCCGATGGCGAGCGCCTGGGTGAGCATGAACGACATCACCTGCCCACGCCGCGCACCGGCCGCGCGCAGCAGCCCGACCTCGCGGATCCGCTCGGTGACGGTCATCGACAGCGTGTTGAAGATCAGGAACGCGCCGGCGAACAGGGCGACGGCGGCGATCAGTGCGGTCGTCGCCTGGAAGTCGCTGGTGGACGCCCGCAGCGTGGCGGCCAGGTCCGTGGGCGAGGACAGCACGTACGGCTCGCTGACGAGGCGCGTCTCGAGCGCTGACGACACGACCGCGGGGTCGGCCCCCTGCGCGAGGCCGATGTCGACGCGACTGACACCGCTCGTCCCGAAGACGACCTGGGCGGTCGCCAGGGGCACGATGACCGTCCGCCCGACGGCCCCGGTCAGCGGTCCATCGCCGGCCACGATCCCGATCACCCGGTAGGTGATCTCGTCACCGGCACCCTGCATCCGGACCGGCGAGCCGAGAGTCAGCCCGTCCTCGGCGGCCAGGCGCTCCGTGATGAGCGCGCTGTGCTCGCTCGGGTCGGCGAGCGCGGACCCGGCCACGAGTGCCAGGTCGTGCAGCCGGCCGTCGATGGTCGGATCGATCCCCAGGACCGTGACAGGCGGCGGCAGCGCGGTCGCGGCCGACACAGCCGGCTCGAGGTACGTGCGGCGCTCGAGGGCCGGCGCGGCGACCGCGACACCGGGCGTCCCGGCGATCGCCGCGACGGTCCCGGCCGACAGCCCCGTCTCGCTGAAGGCCGCCACGCGCAGGTCCGCGTGGCCGACCAGGTCGCGGACCGTGGTCCCGACCGAGGTGTCGACCCCCGCATTCGTGGCCAGCCCGGCGAACAGGACCGCGACCCCGAGGGCGACGCCGAGCATGCTCAGCCCGACCCGTGCGGGACGGGCACGCAGGCTGCGGACGGCCAGGGTCGTCAGCGACATCGGTGGCCGGCCCTACAGCCCGAGCTCGGCCAGCCGGGCGATGAGCGGCGTGGCGTCGTGGCTGTCGCGCCGGCCGAGCTCGATGGTGTCGCGGATCCGGCCGTCACCGACGACGAGGACGCGATCGGCGTAGGCCGCCGCCTTCGAGTCGTGGGTGACGAGGACGACCGTCTGGCCGCGCTCGACGCACGAGCGCCAGAGCGAGTCGAGGATCTCCGTGCCGGTGGTGTAGTCGAGGTTGCCGGTCGGCTCGTCCGCGAACAGGAGCGCCGGTCGGGTCACGAGCGCTCGGGCGATCGCCACCCGCTGCTGCTCGCCGGCCGACAGCTGGTCGGGCTTGTGCTTCTCCTTGCCGGTCAGGTCGACCAGCGCGATGACGTCGCGGATCCGGTCGCGGATCTCGCCGCGGGACGGATCACCACCGGCGATCGTGAACGGCAGCGCCACGTTCTCGGTCACGTCGAGCAGCGGGATCAGGTTGAACGACTGGAAGACGAAGCCGGTCCGGTCGCGTCGCAGCCGGGTCGCGTCGTCGTCCGACAGCTGGGCGATCGACTGGCCCTCGAGGATGACCTCGCCCGACGTCGGCCGATCGAGTCCGCCGAGCACCTGGAGGAGCGTCGACTTGCCCGAGCCCGACGGGCCCATCAGCGCGACGAACTCGCCGGGTGCGACCGACAGCGACACGCCGCGCAGGGCCTCGACGACCGTCGAGCCGAGCGGGTACGACTTGGTCAGCCCGTGCGCCTCGAGGATCGGCGGCTGCGGGAGCCTGGTCGTCGGCGACTCGCCGGCGGCCGGCTGCGGGATCGTCGGATCGACCTCGAGAGGCGGTCGAGTCTGCGGGAAACGTGTCGCGATGGCCATTGGTCAGCCTCCGAAGAAGAAGCCGGCGACACCGCCGACGATGGTTTCGAGCAGTCCGCCGCTCGCGCCGCTATCGACGACGCGCATCCCGATGGGATCGTCCGTGGTGCCGATCCCGCCGGTCGGGGTGGCGGTCGGGGCGAGTGACGGGGCGTCGCTCGCCTGCGTGCCGGGATCGTCCGACCCGCCGAGGAGGTCGGCGGACGAGATGGGCGCGCCCGGATCGTCGGTGGCGCCCGGTGTCGGAGTCGGAGTCGGAGTCGGCGTCGGGGTCGGCTTCGGCGTCGGCCGGGCCGTGGTCGCGGCTCGGGTCGTCGCCTGCGGCGCGGGTGTCGGTCGCGGGGTCCGGTGCGGGCGTCGGCTCGCGGGGTCGGACGGGGCGTCGGCTTGGGAGTGGGCTTGGGCGTCGTGGTCGAGCCGCACTTGTCGGCGAACAGGACGGTCCACATCTTCCGGCCGTCGGAGCCCTTGTAGGCGCCGACGCCGATGACGTCCCAGGTGCTGCCCATGATGTTCGCCTTGTGCTCCGGCGAGCCCATGAACGAGGCCTGGATCGCGGACGTGGCCAGGTCGTCGGGGTAGTTGTTCCAGCCGATGTTCTCGCCGGCGCCGTGGTAGCAGTAGTGGATCGCCGCGAGCTTGTCCCAGACCTTGCCGTAGCCCGGGATGGTGTGGCTGAAGTAGTCGCGCTCGATCATGTCCTGGCTGCGCCAGCGCGCGACCGACGTCAACGTCGAGTCGACCTTGAGCGCGCGCAGGCCGGCACTGGCGCGAGCGCGATTGGTGAGGGTCACGAGCTGGGCCTCGGACGACGAGCTGAACGAGTCGGGGTTCCAGGCGAAGATCCCGCTCGGGGCCACGAAGGTGGCGAGCGACGTGACGGCGAACAGCACGGCGACCGCGAGCACGAGCCGGCGCGTCGGCGAGAGAGCAGCCCAGCGGCTCGGGCTTGTCAGGGGGCGGGGCATGGAACGGTCGACCAGGGACATGAGCGCTGCGTACTCCGGGGTTGTCCGGGGGTGTTGTGGCGTCCTGGTGACCGTACGGTGGGAAAGGGTGGATGTCCGCGGCGCGAAGGTCCCGACGGCCTTGGCTCCCAGGTACCGGCGGGTCCGGTGGGGTCCGCTGGGGCGGCGTCGGGCAGGGTGCGGTGGGGTGTGGTCCGGGGTCGCGGCCGACATCTCGGCGGCGGCGCCGGGCGCTCGGCGACGGGCGAGCCGCTATACTCCCGTCGCTCGTCCCGCCACGAGGCGCGGGTCCGCCACGCACGAGCACCGCGGTGGCCTTAGCTCAATGGCAGAGCATCGGATTGTGGCTCCGAAGGTTACGGGTTCGAGCCCCGTAGGCCACCCCACCTCCCCTTCCGATTCGTCCTTGCGTGGCGCCCGCCACGCACCTACGATGGCCGCACCCCGAGCAGCCCTCGTACGGGGCCCGTCCACGTTTCGCCTCGGCGACTGGATGCATGGGCCCGCGAAGGACCGCTGGGAGCGGAGGTTTCGCCATGGCGACCGTGACGTTCGAGACCGTCAACAAGATGTACGGCGAGTTCCACGCCGTGAAGGATCTCAACCTCGAGATCGGTGACGGCGAGTTCATGGTCCTGGTCGGACCATCGGGCTGCGGCAAGACGACCAGCCTGCGGATGATCGCCGGGCTCGAGGAGATCAGCAGCGGCACGCTGCGGATCGGCGATCGGGTCGTCAACGACGTCCCGCCCAAGGATCGCGACATCGCGATGGTCTTCCAGAGCTACGCGCTCTACCCGCACATGACGGTCCGGGACAACCTCGCGTTCGGGCTCAAGCTGCGCAAGGTCCCCAAGGCCGAGATCGACCGGCGGGTCAAGGAGACCGCGGCGACCATCCAGCTCGACAAGCTGCTGGACCGCAAGCCGAAGGAGCTGTCCGGCGGCCAGCGCCAGCGCGTCGCGCTCGGTCGGGCGATCGTCCGCGAGCCGGCCGTGTTCCTGATGGACGAGCCGCTGTCCAACCTCGACGCCAAGCTGCGCGTCCAGACCCGTGCCGAGATCGCGCGGATCCACCAGCGCCTCGAGACGACGATCGTGTACGTGACCCACGACCAGGTCGAGGCCATGACGATGGGCTCGCGGATCGCGGTCATGAACGAGGGCCTGCTCCAGCAGGTCGGCACGCCCCAGGTCCTGTACGACACGCCGATCAACCGGTTCGTGGCCGGCTTCATCGGCAGCCCGTCGATGAACTTCGTCGAGGTCCACATGGAAGGCACGGGCGAAGGCGCCCGGCTGGTCGGCCCGGCCGACTGGTCGATCCCGATCCCCGTCCGCTATCGCGAGGCGGCGACGCCCAAGGCGGGCAAGACGCTCGTGGCGGGCTTCCGGCCCGAGCACCTCGACATCGGCGACAGAGGGCTCAGGTGTCGCGTCGTTCCGGGCACGGGCCGAGGTGGTCGAGTACCTCGGCAACGAGGAGCTGCTCCACCTGAACGCGGCCGACCAGGACGTCGTGGGCATCGTCGACTCGTCGCACAACGTGCGCCCGGGCGACATCCTCACGATGGTCCTGCCCCTCGACAAGCTCCACCTGTTCGACGGCGAGAGCGGCCTGACGCTCGCGCCCGACGTCGTGGCGGTCGCCGCCTGAACGGCAATCCGCCCGCACGACGACGACGACGGCCCCGGAGGCATCCTCCGGGGCCGATCTCGTCGAGCGCGTCGTCGCCTCGGAGGTGCTCCACAAGGGGCGATACCTGACCTTCCGCATCGACACCATCGAGCGCGCCGACGGGACGCGCGCGACCCGCGAGATCGCCGGCCACCCGGGTGCGGTCGCGATCCTCGCCCTCGACGACGAGGACCGGGTCCTGTTCGTGCGCCAGTATCGGGTGGCCGTCGGCGAGGCCCTGCTCGAGATCCCGGCCGGGACCCTCGACGTCGCCGACGACGGCTCGATCGAGGACCCGGACGACGCGGCGCCGCGCGAGCTCGAGGAGGAGACCGGGATGCGGGCCGGGTCGTGGCGCAAGATCGCCCGGTTCTACACGGCGCCCGGGTTCGCATCCGAGCTCATGCACCTGTACCTCGCCACGGATCTGCGAGCGGCCGAGGGCGACCGCCTCACGCCCGACGAGGATGAGCGGCTGTCGGTCGAGCGGATGTCATGGCGGGACGCGGTCGCCGCTGCCGAGCGTGGCGAGATGCGCGACGGCAAGACGCTGGTGGCCCTGCTCTGGCTGGCCGGCCTGCGGCACGACTAGCGCGACCGTTTATCCGAGTCGCGCCAGCGCGTCCGCGTAGAGCGCGGTCCCCGGACTGAGCGCGACCGCCAGCCGCAGGTGCGTTCGAGCCTCGCTCCGGCGGCCGAGCCGCTTCAGGCTCTGGCCCAGCGCGAAATGACCGTAGTGCGATGACGGTTCGACCTCGAGCAGCCGCTCGAACGTCTCGCGCGCTCGCTCGGCCTGACCCGAGTTGAAATAGGCGCGCCCGAGCGCCTCGATGATCGAGCCCTTGCCCGGCTCGAGCCGATCCGCCCGCTCAAGCACGATCGCGGCCTGTGCGTGGTGTCGCCGATCGAGGAGCTGGTGGCCGCGCTGGAGGAGGTCGTACGCGGTCTCGGGTTCCCGGTCGTCGTCGGCTGCGTCGTCGGATCGCGAGGACTGCATGCCCCGATGGTGGCACGGAGCGCGTCCAGGCGCCACCGGCGCGACGCCGAGAACGGGCCTATCCCTCGCGGTAGGGCGCCAGGTCCACCGGCTCGAGCCGCGGGGAATCGGTCAGCCCCGGGATCCGGCCGCGCTTGGCGATGGGCTGGCCGTCGATCTCCTTGATGTCGCCGGTGAAGTCGATGGGCGTCGCGCCGCTGATGTACGACCCGACAGCGAACGAGTCGACCGGCGCGCCCGCCTCCTTGAAGTAGGCGATCCGCTCGGGGTTCAGCCCGCCCGAGACGGTGATCTTGACGTGCTGGAAGCCAGCCTGGTCGAGCCGGGCGCGGACCTCGTGGACCAGGTCGGCGGTGACGCGGCCACGCTCCGCGGGGGTGTCGAGTCGCACCCCGTACAGCCTGTCGCCGAGCGCATGGGCGACCCGCAGCGCCTCCTCCGCCTCGTCCTTGAACGTGTCGACCAGCACGATCCGCGGCACGTCTGGCGCCACGTGCCGGTCGAACGCGAGGGCCGCCTCGACCGTGTCGCCGAAGATCAGCACCAGCGAGTGGGGCATCGTTCCGGTCGGTGCCAGGCCGGCCAGCCGCGCTCCCGCCGGGGTCGACGCCCCGACGCAACCGCCGACGATCGCGGCGTAATCGAGCACGTCGGTGATGTCCGGGTGGATGTGCCGCGCCCCGAAGCTGATCACCGGATCGGGCGCCGCGACCTCGACGCAGGCGCGCGCCGCGGTCGCCCAGCCGGTCGATTGGGCCAGCATCCCGAGGAAGGCCGTCTCGTACAACCCGAAACGCCGGTAGCGAGCGCGGATCCGGAGAACGATCTCCTTGGGCTCGATGGTGTCGCCGTCGTTGAGCGACTCGAGCCGCGTCTCGTTCGGGTCGGCGCTGGCGAGGACATGGCCCAGCAGGTTGCGTGCTTCGTCGACGCCGCACAGGATCCCGGGCTCGCGCGCGAAGACCTCCATCGTGACGAGCGGGTCGCGGCCCTCCGAGGCGAGGATGCTCTCGGCGCGTGCGAAGTAGACGTCGGCCGAATCGCCCGACAGGATCTCGTGCGACGGCCGCGAACGCGTCAGCCCCATCAGTCCGGTCCTTCGCCTCCCGAGCCAGACCCCGCATCGACCGCGTCGGGCGCTTCCGGCGCCTCGAACCGCCCTGCCGGCTCGGCCGGTGTGACCGGGTCGGGAGTGGCGGCGAGTGTAGCGTACGGATCGGTCGTGGCCGCGAGCGCGGGGCGGCGGCGGCGCCGGACCAGCCAGTAGCCGAACAGCCCGAGCGCGACCAGCAGTCCGAGCACGGCGGCTCCGACACCGAAGAGTCGCGTCTGTCCGACCGCCTCGGCATCGGTCCAGCTCGATGCGGCCGCGGCAGATGCGGTCACAGACCCGGCGAGGTCACCGCTCGCGAACAGGGCGCGGGCACGGGCAAGGTCGGCCTCGGGCGCGGTCCCCCACACGCCGAATTCCTGGATCGGGTCGAGGCCTGCTGGGCCGAACGGCCACCGCGGCGCGATACCGCCCGATGGCGTCGAGCTCGGACGTGGCCTCGGTGGTGGCCGTCGCGAAGCCGTCATCCGACTCGAACGCGGTCTCGAGCGTCGGTGGGGCGGTCAATCCGGCCGCCGCCGCCTGGGTCGCGATGGCAGTGCGTTGCGCCAGGATGGCCTTCGCGCCGGTCAGCAGGTCGGTCGCCTGGCCGAACTGCCACGCGCGCATCGCGTCACGGACCGCGCGCGGGAGCTGCCAGTCGCTGGCCTGCGCGACGACCGCGTCGTAGTCCGCGCGGGCGGCGGCCCGGTCGTCGAGCAGCGGGAGGTCGGTCGGGCGCGCCACCCAGGTCCGCCAGAGGTCGTCGAACGACGTGCCCGCGTGCTCCTCGAGGAGATCGAGCAGGCCGCGCCAATCGGGCGGACCGGACACCGTCTCGGGCGTCGTCGATGCCGCGGCAGACGCGCCGCCGCTCACCGGCGGCTGGTATGCACCCACCTTTCCGGCCGCGTCCGCCCACACCTCCTTGAGCGCCTGCGGACCCGCCCGGTCGGCGATGGCCTGGGCGAGCACGACCGTCGCGGCGTAGGCGTAGTCCTCGGTCTTGTCGTCCTCACGCCCGATCGCGCCCCACGCGTTGAGCGGGATCCGCGCAGCCTTGAGCGCGTCGGTCAGCGGATCGGCCGCCGCCTTGATCCCGAGCGCCTTGGCCGCCTGGAGCCCGTAGTACGACGCGAACCCCTCGTCGGCCCACCGGTCGGTCAGCAGCGAGCCGTTGAACCAGGCATGCGCCGACTCGTGGAGGACGACGAAATCGTCGGCGTAGTAGGCGACATCGATGGTGCCCTGGCTCGGATCGAACAGCCCGGCGTAGCCACCGGTCGTGCGACTGACCAATTCGCGGACGATGAGGCCGCCATCGCGCGGCCACGGCAGCCCGACCTGGGTCGCGATGGCAGGCAGGCCGCGGATCATCAGATCGCCCACCCGCCGTGACCAGGCGGGATCGTCGGCCCACGACCGGATGGTCAACGCGACCGGGCGGGAGCCGACCGTGGCCGACTCGCTGCGGTCCGCGTACGAGCCGGCGCGGTCGGCGACGAGGTAGGCGAAGAACGTCAGTGGTGTCGCCAGCTTGCCGGTCCGGAAGGTCGTGACGCCGTCCGTGCCCGTGTTCGGTGCCGGGATGTCGCCCAATTCGACCTCGACCTGATAGCCGGCCGGGAAGTCGACCGTGACCGTGCTGCCCGGCGTCGAGTCGGTGGCGAAGGCCCACACGGGGAAGGACGCCAGCGACGTGCCGATCCGGACGTCGCGGGACGCATCGCCGCCCGGGTCGACCACGTCGAAGGCGAGCCGATAGGACGCCGACTTGCCGCTGTAGAGCTTCGCGGCGAGGTCGAGCTGGACGACCGTGTAGGTCGCGGTCTTCTTCGACACGGTCGCCTTCGGCGTGCCGGAACCCGACCACGTGAGATTGAAACCCGAGGTCGCCGGCAGGACCGAGATGAACGCGCGGTCGAAGTAGAACCGCTTGGTCGACGTGTCGTGCAGGTGGTTGGTCAGCACCATGTCGAGCGTCACGTGGACCCGATGCTGGGCCGGCTCCACGTCGTAGCGGGCGTCGGTGACGATCGTCAGGTCCGGGGCGGCGGCGCGGACCTGGCCCGCGCCGACCGGAGTGGCCAGCAGGCCGGCCGCGGCGATGAACGCCAGCAGGAGCCCGGCGAACCTCCGGGTCACGGCTCCAGGAGCTCCGGCAGGCGCGTCGCGTAGCGATCGAGGAACGCCCGATTGCCCGATGTCCGGTCACCCGGATCGGGCATCGAGCCGCCATGCCACAGCCAGTCGCCCAATTCGTCGAGCAGACGGTCGGCGATGCCGAGGATGCGCGCGATGGCCAGACCCAGGGAGTCGGCCGAGGCGTCGGCGATGGGCAGCTCGACCGCCAGCAGCGGCCGCTCGTCCTCGGCGACCGAGAACTTGGCGAACGGGAACTCGTCGTTCCAGCGCAGCAGCTTGCGATACGACTTGCGGAACATGTCGCTGATCGGCGGCGCGTACTGGGCCCAGCAGATGATCGCGAACGCCGGATCGAGGATGACCGTCATGCGCAGGTCGAACCGGCGTCGTCCATCGAGGACGAGGTCCCAGCTGGCGATCCCATCGCGGTCGGCTCGGTCGGTCGGGGTCAGGCCCAGCTCCACCAACCAGCCTTCGACATCGGCCGGACGCACGGGAGGGGGCCGCCTCTCGGCGGATGACATGGCCCGGGGAGTCTAGCCGAGTTCGCTCGTGGCGACCGTCGGACGATCGGTCCGGCGGTCAGGCGTCCGTGACGGCGCGCTTGCCGCGGCTGCCGGATCCGCCGACAACCGCGGCCACCAGCGGGCGCTCGGCCGGCACCGTGGCCGGGGCCGCCACGGCCGTGCGGGCGCGCGGGGCACGGGTGACGCGCTTGGGCTCGACCGACTCGCCGCTCCGGACGACGCGGCCCGCGAAGTCGGACGAGCGGACGTCGGCCGCGACCTTGACGTTGCGCCCGATTCGGGCGCCGCGCGGCACGACCGCGCGCTTGCCGATGACCGTGATCCCGGTGTTGAGCCGGCCGGGCTCCTGCTTGTTCGGCCGGTCGTCGTACGGGCCCTCCCCGACGATCGCGCCCTGGCCGATGACGACTTCCTTGTCGAGGATGGCGCGGTCGACGACGGCACCCGAGCGGATGACCGAGTCGAACATCACGATCGAGTCCCTCACGACGGCCCCGACGTCGACCCGGACCCCGGGCGACAGCACCGAGTTGACGACGGTCCCGGCGATCACGCAGCCGTGGCTGATGAGGCTTCGGTGGACCTGCGCGGTCGGGCCGACCTTGGCCGGCGCGCGCTCCTCGGATCGGGTATGGATGACCCAGTCGGGGTCGTACAGGTCGAGGTCGGGGTCGTCATCGAGCAGCCGCATGTTGGCTTCCCAGAACGACTGGATCGTGCCGACATCCTGCCAGTAGCCGTTGTAGCGATAGCCGAACACGCGGGCGCCGGCCTCGAGCATGGCCGGGATGACGTGTGCCCCGAAGTCGACCCGGTCCTCGGACAGCCAGCGTCGGAGCGTCTTCTTCGAGAAGACGTAGACGCCCATCGAGGCGAGGTCGCTCTTGGGCTGCTTGGGCTTCTCCTGCCACTCGATGACCCGATCGTTCTCGTCGAGCGCGAGGATGCCCATCCGCGACGCCTCGGCGAGCGGCACACGCCGCACTGCGATGGTGACGTCGGCACGATGGCGGCGATGCGCTGCCACGAACGGCGCGTAGTCCATCTTGTAGATGTGGTCACCGGCGAGGACGAGGACGATGTCCGCCGGGTCGTGCTCGAGGACGTCGACGTTGCGCAGCACCGCATCGGCCGTGCCGCGGTACCACTCGGCGAGCTTGCCGCGCTCGATGTACGGCTGGAGGAGCTTGACGCCGCCCCGGTTGCGGTCCAGGTCCCACGGCCGGCCCAGGCCGATGTGATCGTTGAGCGACCGCGGGTTGTACTGGGTCAGCACGACGACGTCGTCGATGTCCGAGTTGACGCAGTTGGACAGCGTGAAATCGATGATCCGGTACTTGCCGCCGAACGGCACCGCCGGCTTGGCCCGCTCCTGGGACAGGATCGAGAGGCGCTCGCCCTCGCCGCCCGCGAGGATCACCGCCATCGTCCGCTTCACGCGGTCGATGCTAGCACGCAGCTCATGACCCGGTCGATGAACGGACCGTGAACGCACGGCTCGACCGCACCAGGGCCGCGCTTCGGGTCGCAAGGGGAAGGCTAGAGGAACAACCTCGGATTGACGAAGTTGCCGTTGAGCATGACCGCCCAGTGGAGATGCGCGCCGGTCGCGTGGCCGGTGGCGCCCTCGTAGCCGATGACCTGGCCCGCGCTGACGTGGCTGCCGGCGTGGATCCCGCCCGGGTACTGCGGCGACATGTGGGCGTACCAGGTCTGCATGCCCTGGCTGTGGGCGATGATGACGATCCAGGCCGGGTCGGCGCCGTCCGCGTAGTTCCAGCCGATGTACACGACCTCGCCGTCGCCGGACGCGTGGATCGGCGAGCCGTACGGCGCCACGATGTCGATGCCCTGGTGGTAGTGGGCGCACGACCCGTAGGGCGGCTCCCATGAGAACCCGGTGCACCCGAACGGCTGCGTGACATCGCCCGCCATCGGCCACTGGAGCGTGCCGTTGTACTGCGACGGGATGCTGCCGCTCTGCATCTGCTTGGCGATCAGCGAGGCGATCTGGGCCTGCAGCCTCTTCTTCGCCGCCGCGGCCTTGGCCAGCGCCTTCTTGGCCGCCGCCTTGTTCCGTTCGAGGGTCAGGAAGTCCTTCTTCTGCTGCGCGAGCGACGCGGCTACCCGCTTCTCGAGCGCCTTGAGCTGAGCCTTCGCCACGTTGAGCGCGGCCAGGCTCTTGTCGAGCGCCCGCTTCTGGGCGGCTGTCTGCGAGTCGCAGGTCGTCCACCCGGGCGCGGGTGTCCTGGGTCGTCTGGTGGAGCGAGGCGAGCGTCGCCTGGTCGAGGGTGATCTGGTCGGCCAGCGCCTTGTCCTGCTCGCCGACGTCGATGTAGTCGCTCATCTCGGACAGGAGGTCGGTGAACGTCCCGCCCGACAGGAACGATTCGAGCAGCGAGGTCCGGTCGGTGTCGTAAGCGCTGCGCATGCGCTCGGCGAGGAGTGCCTTGCGATCGGCGAGCTGGCCGCGCTTGGCCTCCTCGCGGGCCGCGACGACCATCAACGTCGCGTCGAGGCCCTGGACCTGCGCGACCAGGTCGGCGTAATCGGCCTTGATCACGTCGATCTTGTCCTGCATGTCGTTGATGTTGCGCTTGACCGTGGTGAGGTCGGTGTTGATGCCCTTGAGCTGGAGTGTCGTGTTCTTGATCGCGGACGCCAGGTCGCTCTGGAGAGCGTTGATCTGGGCGACCTGTGCCTGCTGGGCCGCCATGTCCTTCTTGAGCTGCGCCGCGCGCGCCTTGGCGTCCGACAGCTCGTCGGCACGCACGCCCGACGGTGCCGCGGGCGCGCCGAGCACGCCGACGACGAGCGGGAGGAGAAGGAGGAGGGTCCCGAGGCGCCGGCTGAACCGCCGTTGCCTCGATGCCGGTCGGGGGGTCGACTCCCATCCGCCTGAAGACGGACGGACCGCGCGATCGGCGTGGCTGTGCTTCACGAAGGCGATGTCATCGTGCGAGCAGACTCCCTTGGTCGCCACATCGCGCGACCTCGCATGGGCCGCCCGATCCCCCGATGGCTACGGCGTCACGAGGATGGGGCCTCGGTAACGTCGCTTCGCGTTACGGGGATGATACCCAAAAAGGCTACCTTTGCTAGGCCTTTATGAGGATAGCCCGATAGTCCCGTCCCATGGCTCGCCGTTCACGCCCGGATGAGCACGGCCCACAGCGCTCCGATGATGAAGAACGGCCCGAACGGGATGTACGTCCGCCGCCCGATCCGATGGGCCGCCAGCAGGACGCCGATGACGACGCCGGCGAGGATGAGCGCGACGAACACCGAGCCGAGCGCGCGGCTGCCGCCGACCAGCAGCCCGACGCCGATCAGGAGCTTCACGTCACCGAGGCCGAACGCGCCGGCACCGAACGGGATGGACGGCAGGTACAGCACGGCCGGGATGGCCACCGCGGCCACGATGGCCGGGATGATCTCGTCGCCGACCAGCGGGTTCGTGCCGGTGAGCGCGTAGACCAGGGCGACCGGGATGACCGGCAGCGTCAGGACGTCGGGCAGGAGCCGCTGGTCGAAGTCGGTCGCCAGCCCGATCACGAGCGTCACGAACCACGCGCCGAAGATGGCGAACGCGACCGGATCGGTTGCGAACCGGATCGGCAGCAGCCCGAACGCGATCGCCCCGACCGATGCGATCGTCGCCGTCCGCCAGTCGACGGCGCGGCCCGCCGGGTGCTCCTCGTCGTGCTCCGGCCAGCGGGTCGCCAGGCGGTCGGCGGCCAGACCGAGGACGAGGCCGGCGGCGCCGAGCAGGACGGCCAGCGGCTCCATCGGGTGGGGTTGCGGCCGGCTGGGTCGGTGCGCCCGGTGGCCGGTCAGCCGGCCCGCGCGCCCGCGAGCGCCAGCTCGACGAGGGTCGCGTGCGAGGCCCCGGTCGCACCACGCGGCGCGAACGGCAACGCCTTCCGGTAGTAGGCCGGTCCCAGCGATGTCGAGGTGGACCCACGGCACGGTCACGAACTCGCGCAGGAAGAGGCCGCTCTTCACGAGCGATCCCTCGGGTGAGCCGGAGTTCGTCAGGTCGCCGTACCAGCTGTCCATGTCGGGGACGTAGTCGTCGATGAGCGGCAGCTGCCAGTAGCGCTCGCCCGCCCGCTGGCCGGCGGCGACCACCTGGTCGTAGAAGTCCTGCGGCCGCCCGAACGCGCCGGTGACCAGGTGGCCGAGGGCGCGTGAGACGGCACCGGTGAGCGTCGCGACATCGACCACGTGGGTCGCCCCGAGCCGCTCGGCGTAGGTCATCGCGTCGCCGAGGATCAGCCGGCCCTCGGCGTCGGTGTTGATGATGTCGACCATCTTGCCGTTGAGCGCCTTGACCACGTCGCCGGGCCGGGTGGAGTGCGGGCCGGGCATGTTCTCGACGGCCGGAGCGACGGCCAGCAGCGGTGTCCCGGGCGCCAGCTGGGCGACGGTGGCGATGGCCGAGATCACGGTGCAGGCACCGGTCTTGTCCATCTTCATCTCTTCCATCCGGGCGGCCGGCTTGATGCTGATACCGCCGGAGTCGAAGCAGACTCCCTTGCCGACGATGGCGAGGTGGCGGTCGAGCGCGTCGTGCTCCCCTTCCCCGCCCGAGCGCATCACGATCATCTGGGGCGGGTTGTCGCTGCCACGGCCGACGGCCATGAACATGCCCATCCCCATCTCGGTCGCCTGCTCCGGCCCGATGACATCGATCCACAGGCCGTGGCGCTCGGCGATGGCGCGCGCCTCGTCGGCGAGGACCATCGGGCTGACGTCGTTCGACGCGCGGTTCGACAGCGTGCGGGCGAGGTTCGCGCCGTCGGCGATGATGAGCCCGCGTTCGGCCGCCTTGGTCAGTGCGGCAGCATCCGCGCCGGGTGCGACGAGGATCAGCTCGTCGAGGATCGGCGGCGCGGTGTCGACCTCGTCGCGGTAGATGGTCCGCGGGTCGTACGAGCCCTCGATGACGCCACGAGCGACCAGCTCCGCCGCGGCGCTCGCGTCACCGCCGAGCGCGTCGGCCAGCGGCGTCAGCCAGATCGCCATGCGATGGACGGTGCGACCGCCGAGTCGGCGCTCGGCCGAGGCCGCGACACGCAGCACGGCTTCGCGATCGAGCGTGGCCGCGTCGCCCAGGCCGACCGCCAGCAGCCGCCCGCTCGCCGTCTCGCCCGCCGGCCGCGATCGCGCCCGCATAGCGCTTGCCGGTCAGCTCGCCGAACGCGACGAGCGCCTGGAGCTCTCCGTCGGCGCGCCGATCGAGCTCTCCCAGCGGGCCGTCGAACGTCGGTTTGGCGGCGATGGGGACGACGAGGACGTCCGCGGGAACGTCCCACGGCTGGTCGGTGGCGACGCGAAGCTGCACGGGTCCTGGTCCTCCGGAGGTGAGCCGCCGGGCGCCGTCAACGGTTCGCTCGGCCGGGCTGGGGTGAGTGACTCAGTGTAGCCACCGGGCAGGCGTCAGGGCGTGCTCGTCGGCGGCGGGCTGTCCGTGGCGTCCGGCGTCCCGCTGGGGCCGGGCGCATCGCCGGGCGTCGCCGCATCGCTGTCGAGCGCGTCGCTCAGCTTCCCCTTGGCTTCCTCGATGGCGACGACCGCTCCGTTCATCCCGCCGCGGCCGATGTCGGCCATGATGATGACCAGGCCCCGGGTGTCCGGTGGGAGCCGAGCGCGTGCCGCGGCTTCCGCCTTGACCGCGGCCCGGGTATTGGCCGTGACCTTGCCCTTGACCTTGGAGATCTCCTTGTACAGGTTGCCGAGCGCGGTGTCGTAGGCGGCGTTGCGGCTGACCCATTCGTCGAGGACGGAGACGTCGACGGTGTCGACCAGCTGGTCCCGGATCACCCGCGCGGCATCGAGCTGGGCCGTCGCCTGGCCGAGCAGCTTGAGCGCCGCCGCGTACTTGGCGTGCACGCCGCTGTCGGCGGCCTGGCCGACGAGACTGTCGTGTTGCGCGAGGAGGGCGCTCATCTTGGTCGCGGCGACCGCTCCGATGGTCAGGCGAGCCCACGCGAAATCGAGGCCCTGGGTGGCGTCGAGGGCCGCCACGAGGCGGTCGTGGCGCTGGACGACCGTGTCCGACACGTGGAGCCCGGCGACCGGTGTCCCGACGTAGGGCACCGCCGAGAGCTCACGGCGCAGCGCGGCGGTCCGGGCGGTGACGTCGGCGACCAGCTTGTCGCCCTCGGCGATGGCCGCCTCGCCGGTCGTCGGGTCGGCGCTGTTGAGGGCGGCCAACGCGCCCCGGGCCTGGGTCGAGAGCGCCTCGACCTGGCCGGCCAGCGCCGAGAGATCGGCGTTCGCCGCATCGAGCATCGGGGTGACCTCGGCGTCGCCGGCAGCCGTCGCGTCGGGCCGCCCGTCCGATCCCGGCGGATGGTCGGTGCCGGCCACGATGCCGGCCGCACCGAACGCGATGACGACGATCACGGCCAGCCAGATGAGCGCGCCGACGAGCGTGCGCAGGCGTCTCACGCCATGCTCCCGATCGGGTCGGTCATGCGGGCTGGGCGACCTGGTCGCGCGGCTTCGACCTCAGGTAGCCGAGCCGGCCCTCCATCGCGCGGGGCTCGAAACCGAACCGCGTGGCGATCAGGTCGAGCGGCCCGATGTTGTCGAGACGCAGCTGGCGCAGCTGGTCCGTGGCGACCGGGAATGGGATGCGCAGGCGCTCGGCCGTGCCGGCGACGAGGCTGATGAGCGGCACGGGCATCGGGACGATCGCCCGTCGCTTGCCGAGCGCCGTGACGACCTCGCGGGTGATCTCGCGGTAGGTCCAGTAGCGCGGGCCGCCCAGCTCGAAGACGCCGCCGATCGTCGTCGGGTCCGCCAGGGAACGGGCGACCACCGTCGCCACGTCATCGACATGGATCGGCTGGAAACGCGCCGAACCGTCACCCGGGACCGGGACGATCCCCGGCGAGATCCGGACGAGCCCGGCCACGATGTTGAAGAACCCGTCACCCTCGCCGAACTGGAGCGACGGCTTGAGGATCGTCCAGTCGAGACCCGACGCCTGGACCAGGGCCTCCGCCTTGGCCTTGGAGCTCGCGTAATGGAGGGCTGGGTCGTCGGTGACGCCCATCGCACCCATGTGGATGAGCCGCCGGACGCCGGCCGCCTGCATGGCCACGACCAGCGCGCGGGTCCCCTCGGTGTTGACGAGCCGAAGGTCGGCGCCTCCGTTGAGATCGCGCGGCAGGGCGACGAGATGGACCACGGCCTCGATGCCGTCGAGTGCCGGACCGAGCGTCGCGGGACGCGTCAGGTCACCGATCCGGACCTCGACGTTCGAGCGCTGGGCGACCGGCAAACGGCCGATGACCACCTCGCCCGAGGTCGGCGTCCTGCACAGCGCAACGACGCGATGACCGGCGGCGAGCAGCGTCGGAACGGTGTGGCTGCCGACGAAACCGCTCGCGCCGGTGACCAGGATGATGGACATGGCGCGCGGAATTGTAGCATCGACCGCATGGAACACCCCGTGACGGCGCCGCTCGACGGCGCTCCGCTCCGCCGCCTCATCGAGGCGATGCCCAAGGCCGAGCTCCATCTCCACCTCGATGGCTCGCTCCGGGTCGACACCGCGATCGAGCTCGCGCGCACGCGCGGCATCGACGCACCGCGCGACTGGGCAGGCATGTCGGCGGCGCTCATCGCGCCGATGCCGTGCGCGTCGCAGGCCGACCTGCTGCGGGCGTTCGACCTGCCGATCGCACTGATGCAGGACGCCGACGCGCTCGAGCGGATCACCGGCGAGCTGGTCGAGACCAAGGCGGCCGACGGCGTGCGCTACATCGAGATCCGTTGGGGACCGCTCCTCCACGTGTCGGGCGGGCTCTCGCTGGCCGACGGGATCGCCGCCGTCTGCCGCGGCGCGCAGGACGCGGCCCATCGGACGGGGACGACGGTCCGGCTGATCTCGACGGCGCTTCGCTCGCACGAGCCCGAGGCCAACCTCGCCCTCGCCGAGACCGCCGCGCGGTTCCGCGACCAGGGCCTCGTGGGTTGGGACCTGGCCGGCCCGGAACAGGCGTTCCCGGATCCGACGATCCACGCCGCATCGTTCGCGGCTGCGCGCGAGGGCGGCCTGCACGTGACCATCCACGCCGGCGAGTGGGGTGGCGCGGCCCAGGTGCGGCGCGCGCTCGAGATGGACGCCGAGCGGATCGCGCACGGCCCCGGCGCCGCCGACGATCCGGACCTGTGCGCCGAGCTCATCGCCCGACGCGTGACGCTCGACCTGTGCCCGACCTCGAACTGGCAGGCCGGGATCGTCCCATCCGTGGCTGACCATCCGCTCGCCCGGCTCGACCGGGTCGGCGTGTCCGGTCACCCTCAACACCGACGACACGACGGTGTCGGACATCACCCTGTCCGAGGAGTACCTCAAGGCCGTGACGGCCATCGGCCTGACGGTCCCGGAGTTGTGGGCGATGGACCGGCGTGCGCTCGATGTCGCCTTCGCCGAGGAAGCGGTCCTCGAGCCGCTGCGCGCCGAGTTCGACGCCTGGGGTGCCGGGATCCCGGAGCTCATCGCCGGCTGAGTCCCAGTTCTCACCGCCCGCGAGCACACCACGGCGGACGAGGTCGCCCACGATGACCATCTCCGAATTGTTTCGAGCAAGCGGAACGACCGCCTATCCACCATCGCGCACCGCCGCCGTCCGCCGCATTGGCGACGGCCGACCGCCGACCGCCGCCGCGCCGATCACACACTGCGCACTGTGGATCGCCGAACCGCCGCGTTGCGACCGCCCGCCGCCGATCGCCGAACCGCCGCATTGCGACCGCCAACCGCCGTCCCGACGATGGTTCCGCTATCTCGGAACTATCTGACAAGTGCCTTGCTGCGCGACGCGTTTCCTCGGGGTCGGGCGCGCGCGGCGCAGTGCGGCGCGGCGATCCTTAGCCCGTGGCGAGCCGTTCCAGGGCCGCTGCCAGCTCCGCGGCGTCGGCGGCGATCGCGTCGGGCTGCTGGTCGGCGGGGAGTGCCTCGACCTCGGCCCGTGTCGTGACCCCGGTCAGCATGAACACGCAGCGCGCGCCCACCGCATGTGCGGCAGCCAGGTCGGTGGCGATGCCGTCGCCGATCATGACCGCCTCGCCGGCCTCGCGGCCGACCGCGTGAGCGGCAGCCTCCAACAGAAACGGCGCGGGCTTCCCGATCGACACCGGCACGACGCCGGTCGCCGCTTCGAGCAGGAGGACGATCGAACCCGCACCGGGCCGGAGCCCGCGCTCGGTCGGGTAGACCGGGTCGCGATTGGTCGCGATGAAATGCGCCCCGGCGCGGATGCTGTCGTTGGCGACCACCAGCCGGGCGTAGGTGAGGTTCGGGTCGAGCCCGACCACGACCGCGTCGGGCTCACCGGCCGCCGCAAAGCCGTCGATCCCCTCCTGGCTCATCCGGGTAGCGGCGGCCCCGGCGGTGACCACGTCGTAGCCCACGTCGCGCAGCTCACGCTCGAGCCCGCCACCACCGAGGACCAGCACCCGCCGGATGTCCGGGTCGTGGTCCCGGAGATAGGCCGCGGTCGCCCGCGCTGATGACACGACGGTGTCCGGCGAGACGGGCGCGCCCATCGCCGCGAGGCGCGTCTGGTAGTCGGCCCGGTAGTGCATCGAGTTGTTCGTGACGTAGACCACGTCGTCGCCGCGCGCCGCCCGGTCGGCCAGGACGGCCGCCACGCCCGGGACGGGATCCGCGCCCCGATAGACGACGCCATCGAGGTCGACCAGCAGCAGCAGTCCCATCGCCCGATCGTAGCCGCGCGCTTCCCGGCGCGTACGATGGCATCGATGCCGCAGCCCGACCGCGACCCGCTCGCCGCGACCCGGCGGCTCCTGATCGACGGGAACAACCTCCTCCACGCCATCTCGAAGGCATCGGGCGGGACCGGGGCGGCTCCGCCGGCCGCACTGATCGGCCGGCTCCGCGGCGCGATCCCGGCAGCGGTGACCATCGAGCTCGTGTTCGACGGGCCGGCCGAGCGCGGCCTCCGGAACGAGCGGATCGCATCCGGGCTGGTCGTCCGCTACAGCGGCGCACGGACCGCCGACAGCGTGATCCTGACGATGGTCGAGGACGTCCGCCTCCTCGACGGTGCCGACGGCACCGCCAGTCTCCTGGTCGTCACGGACGATCGCGACCTGCGTCACAGCACGCGATTGCGCGGGGCGCGGACGGCCGGCTCCGCGTGGCTACTCGGCCGTCTCGGGAGTGGTCGCCTCGCGTCGCCGTCGATCGGCAATCCGCGGCCTCCGCGCCCGACGAAGGCGACGACCAGCATCGCCGCCACGGACCGCGACGAAGACGAGGGCGACCGCCGCGGCTGGGCTCCCGGCCGGGGCGCGACGACGAAGAAGGGCAACCCGCGCAAGGCGCCCAAAGGAAGCGGGACTGGTAGGATGCCGCCGTGAACCTCGTCGAGTTCCTGAACCAGATCTGGACGCAGATCCTGCAGGTCACGGCGATCTTCGTGACCCCCGATTGGGGCTTCCTGATCGGCATCCTGCCGGTGCTCGTCCTGCTCGGCCTGGTCATGCCGTTCCTGACCGGGCTGGTGCTCGGGACCGGCGCCTATCAGGTCTCCAAACCACGGACCAAGGTCGCCTTCGAGGAAGGCCCGCGCCTCGCCGAGATCGGCCCCGGCGGCGACCCGGTCTTCCCGGTCGGGCTCCCCCACTGCCGGCGCGACGGTCTCGTCTACCCGTCGGGGACGCTCCGCTGTGGGACCTGCCACGACGAGCTGGCGGTCATCTGCCCGATGTGCGGCCTCGGCCGCTCGGCGCTCATCGACACGTGCACGAACTGCGGTCTCGTCCTGAAGGTCAAGACCAAGGCCGTGGCCGTCCGGACGACGGCCGGACCCAAACCCGGCGGCGCTGCCGCCGCCTGACCCGAGGCGCTGACCATGCCCCTCCTCTCGTCGAACCTGTTCTCGCTCGGCGTCATCCTCGTCGCGCTGGGCTTCGCCGCCCACGTCGGCCACGCCGTGATGCTGGCCAACGGCAGACGCCTGATGCCAAGCCTGGCGACCGCCGGAGCGACCGGCCGCCAGCCGGCCTACGCAGGCATCGTGACCGGCTCGTTCGTGACCGAGCAGACCCGCGCGGCCTCCTCCGGGCTCGAGACGTACGCCTCGCCGAGCCCTCTGTCGAGCGCCGCGATCGGCCTGACGTTCCTTGCCTTCCTGTCGCTCGGCGGCTCGATGCTGGCGCGTGCCATCGTCGTCGGGCGTGGACCGTGGGGCAGCCTGTACGAGTTCAGCGTGGCGTTCGCGTTCTCGATGCTCGGCGGCTACCTGTTCCTGCAGCGGCGCTACCCGATCCGCTCGATCGGGTTCATCCCGGTCGGGGTCGCCCTGGCCATCCTGCTGTACGCCTCGAGCCTGCCGGGCGAGATCCAGCCGCTCGTGCCGGCGCTCCAGAACGCACCACTGCTGACCATCCACGTCGGGATGGCCGTCCTCTCCTACGGCATCTTCGCGACGAGCTTCGCGGCCGGCGTCGGCTATCTGGCGCAGGGCCAGGGCGACCGGTTCGCCTGGCTGCCGTCACACAAGGTCCTCGACGAGGTCGCCTATCGGGCGGTCATCATCGGCTTCCCGATCTTCGCCACGATGATCATCCTGGGCTCGTGGTGGGCGTCGATCGCCTGGTCGCGCTACTGGGGCTGGGATCCCAAGGAGACCGCGGCGCTCGTCACCTGGCTGACGTACGCCATCTACCTCCACGCTCGCAACCAGCGCTCATGGGCCGGCCGGCCGGCTGCGCTCCTGCTCGTGGTCGGGTTCGGGATGGTCCTGGTGACCTATTCCGGATCGCTGTGGTTCAGCGGCCTGCACGCCTACAGCGGGCTGTGACGCCCTAGAGGACTCGGCTGTTCGACCGCCGCACGGCGAGCGGCGCCTCAGGTCGTGCGTGTGACCTTGCTGAGATTGCGCGGCGCATCCGGGTCGAGGCCGCGGGCGCGTGTCAGATGGTACGCGTGGAGCTGCCCCGCGACGATCGAGACGATCGGCCCGAGCCACTCGGGCGTCCCCGCCGGCAGGGCGACCGGCCAGGTGGCGAGCTCGAGGGCGGCCGGCTGGTCTGACGCGACGAGGATCTCGGCACCGAGATCGGCCCGGAGCCGAGCGAGGAGCGCGACGAGGTCCGCCGCCGGCGCACCCGCCCGGGCCACGGCGATGACCGGGACGCCCGCCTCGACCAGGGCCAGTGGACCGTGCTGGAAATCGGCCGAGGAGTACGGGTCCGCGAACACCCGGGCCAGCTCCTTGAGCTTGAGAGCCCACTCGCGCGCCGTCGCGTACTCGTAGCCGCGGGCGATCACGAGCGCACGGGTCGCGGACGCCTGGTCGGCGGCGATGCGCTCGATGTCGGGTTCGAGCTCGAGAGCCAGGGCAAGCGCCTCGGGGACGGCCGCGAGCGCGGCGCGGTCGGCCGGGTCGTCCGCCAGCGCCGCCGACAGCATTGCGATGGCCAGCAGCTCCGCCGTGTACGTCTTGGTCGCGGCGATCGCCCGTTCCGTGCCGGCTCCGAGAGTGATCGTCCGGTCCGCCGCCGCGGCCAGCGCCGACCCGGGCTCATTCGTGATGGCGATCGTCGGCGCGCCCTGGACACGGGCCTCGGCGATGACCGCCACGATGTCCGGCGAGGCCCCCGACTGGCTGATTCCGATCACGAGTGCGTCCGCGACATCCGGTGCGGCGCCGTAGAGAGACACGATCGACGGCGTCCCGAGCCCGACCGACAGCCGATGCCGGACCCCGAGCACGTACTGGGCGTAGATGGCGGCATGGTCCGACGTGCCGCGCGCGGCGATGACCACGTGCCGGACCGGGCGGTCGCGCAGGGACGCGGCGATGGCCTCGACCGGGTCGGCCTGGTCGGCCAGGAGCCGCGCCGCGACGTCGGGCTGTTCACGGATCTCGTCGCGCAGGGTCATCGGGTCGGGAGGGCGACCGCCACGGGCAGCCGCCCCGGGAACCCGATCTCGCCGGCGAGCGCCCGCGCCAGTGCCTCGAGCGAGTCGGGCAGGATCGAGTAGGTGCAGATGGCGGGCACGGCCGGCGGGTACACCGCGGCGTCCCACGGGGTCCGCAGCGCGACCGCGATGACCGGGACCCCGCTCGCCGCGATGGCCCCGACGAGGGCCACCTGCGCCGGCCGACGGTGGGCTTCGATGGTGCCGATGACGACGGCGTCGAACGACTTCGCCCGCGTCCGGAGGGCGGCGATCTCGTCGTCCAGCGGCGAGCCCCGGATGACGACATCCTCGACTGAGGAGAACCGGGTCCGCAGCGCACGGCCGAGCCCCGGCGCCACCAGCGACGACGTGTCGGCAGGGGTCAGGTCCGCCGGCTCGGGCATGATCGCCAGGATCCGAGTGGAGGAAGGCACAACGATCGGCGCCGGCTCGTCGCCGTCGCGTGCTCGGTCGGTCCTCGTCAGAGCTCGTTCCGCCAGCTCGCGCGAGAGGGCCACGTGCGCGGCCGAGCCGATGACGTCGAGGTCGGGCTGCGGCGTCGTGCCGCCCAGCCAGCGACGGAGGTCGGCGAGCCTGGCCCGCGAGGCGTCGAGGTCCGCCGGCTCGAACAGGTGGCGCCCAGCCGCGGCGAGAAGGGTCGACTCGATCCGCCGGCGGGCGGCCGCGTCGGCGGTCGTGAGCAGCAGGTCGTCCCCGGCACGGATCGCGGCGATCACCTCGACCGCCTGGGCGGCCCCCTGGGCGAGGGCACGCATGTCGAGCGCGTCGCTGATTGACACGCCGGCGAAGCCGAGCTCGTCGCGGAGCGTGCCGGTCATCACGGTCCGGGACAGCGTCGCCGGCAGGGTCGGGTCGTCGTTCAGCGCGGGCACCGCGACATGGGCCGACATCGCCAGCCTGGCCCCGGCCGCGATCGCCGCCCGGAACGGGACGAGCTCAGCCGCATCGAGGGTCCGGCGGTCGCTGCGGACCACTGCCAGCTCGTGGTGGGTGTCCTGGTCGACGGCGCCCAGGCCCGGGAAGTGCTTCATCGTGGCGGCCACCCCGGCCGCCTGGAGACCGCGGATCATCGCCGCACCGAGCCGCCCCACTGCCGCAGGGTCGTCGCCGAACGAGCGGATCCCCATGGCCGCGTTGCCGGGTTCGCTCGCCAGGTCGAGGACCGGCGTGTAGCTGACGTTGATGCCCATCGCCCGCGCCTCGCGCCCGATGGCGGTGCCCACTCGTTCGGCCAGGTCCTCGTCGCCGACCGCGCCCAGGGCCATGTTCCCGGCGAACCCGGTCGCCTCGTCGCCGAGCGCCATGAGCTGGCCGGTCTCCTGGTCGGCGGCGACGAGGAGAGGCCAGTCCGGCCCGTCCACGCCACTTCGGTCACCGCCCCGCGCCCGCTTCTTGGCTCCCGCCTCGCCCGCCCGCTGGAACGCCGCCGCGAACTCGCGGACCTGACCCGGATCGCGGACGTTGAACGCTCGGAACAGCGTGACCCCGGCCGCAGGGGCCGCGGCAAGCCGGCGCTCGACCCAGCGGGGCACCCGCTCGCCCTCGAAGGCGAGCATCACCCGCTCGAGGATCGACCCCTCGGTCACCCCTTCACGGCGCCCGCCAGGCCCTTGACGAAGTAGCGCTGGACGACGATGAAGAACAGCAGGATCGGCACGACCGTGATGGTGACGCCGGCGGCGATCGACCGGAAGTCCGACTGGAAGAAGCTCTGCAGCGCGGCCAGGCCGACCGGGAGCGTCAGCCCGTCCTTCGTATGGAGCATCAGCGACGGCCACAGGAAGTCGTTCCACGACGTCACGAAGGTGAAGATCGCCACCGCGGCCAGCGACGGCCGGACGATCGGCAGCAGGATCGACCACCAGATCCGCCACTCCCCGGCGCCGTCGACCCTGGCCGCGTCGATCAGGTCGTTGGGGACGCCGCGGAACGCCTGGCGCAGCAGGAAGATGTTGAACGCGCTGACGAGGTTCGGGAAGATCAGCGCGGCCAGCGTGTTGTAGTAATGGAACACGTTGACCGACAGCACGAAGCTCGGGATGTAGGTCAGCTGGGCGGGCACGATCAACGTGGCCAGCAGCGCGTAGAAGATCGCGTCGCGGCCGAAGAACCGCATCTTGGCCAGCGGGTAGGCCGCCATCGCGGCGACCAGCACGTTGAGCGCCCCGACAGAGACCGCTACGATCAGGCTGTTGAGGAAGTACGTCGGGATCGGCAGCGCGGCCAGCACACGCTCATAGGCGCCGAGGCTCGGGTCGGACGGGATGAACTGCGGCGGGGTCGAGTAGACCGGATCGCCCGGTCCCTTGAGCGAGGTCATCAGCATCCAGAAGAACGGGAAGACGGTGATGACCGCGATGGCGATGAGGACGAGGTACCACAGCCCGCTCGATGCCACAGAACGGCGGGTACGGCGCTTGCGGCGTGCCTGGATGACGGCCACCGGCTCGGCGATCTGGGCCATCCCCGCGGTGGTCATGTCGCCCCCTCGTCGCGCGTCTCGAGGATGCGCACGTTGAAGATCGAGAAGACGAGCGTGATCGCGAGGAGGGCGATGGCGATGGCCGAGGCGTAGCCCGCATTGCCGAGCTGGAACGCCTCCTTCCATAAGTAGAAGACCATCGTCACCCCCGAGTCGAGGATGCCGCCGGTCCGGTTGGTCAGGACGTAGATCTCGTCGAACACCTTGAGCGCGGCGAGGCTCGAGATGACCGCCACGAAGACGATCTGCGGGCGCAGGCCGGGGATGCTCACGTAGCGGTGCTTCTGGAAGTTCGTTGCAGCCGTCGATGAGCGCCGCGTCATACAGCTCCTCGGGGATGTTCTGGAGCCCGGCCAGGAAGATGACCGAGTAGAAGCCGACGCCCGCCCAGATCGTCAGCAGCATGGCGATCGGCAGGACCAGCGAGGGCGTCGCCAGCCACTGGATCGGCACCGTGATCACGCCCCATGACTGGAGCAGGCTGTTGATCAGGCCGTTCCGGTCGAACAGCCACTTCCAGGCAAGCCCGATGGCGATGCTGCCGCTGACGGCGGGCACGAAGTACAGCGCCCGGAAGATGTGGATGCCGCGCATCCGGCGGTTGACCACGATGGCCAGCACGATCGACAGGAAGATCAGGATCGGCGTGACCAGCAGGTAGACGAACGAGTGCACGAGGGCCAGCCGGAAGGTCTCGTCGCCGAGCAGCTTGGTGTAGTTGTCGAGGCCGATCCACACCGGCGGGGTCGCGATGTCGTAGTCGGTGAAGCTGTAGTAGACGACCGCGATGATCGGGTAGACCACGAAGATGCCGAGGACGACGAGCGCCGGCAGCGAGGAAGGTGTACGGCGTGATCGAGCGCTTCCTGGTCATGGTCGTGTCCCGTCAATGATGCCGCGCCGGCGAGCCGCCGATGCCGGCCGACCGGCGAGAGATGGGCTGGCCCGCCCTGGAGGAAGAGCGGGCCAGCGCTGGGATGCGAACCCCTGGGGGCCAGGGTTCGCGCTGTGTGCTACTTGATGATCTTGTTGGCGTCTGCCACGGCCTTGTCCAGCGCCTGCTGGGCCGGGACGTTGTTGAACAGCGCCGACTCGACGGCCTTCAGGACGATGTCGTTGACGTCGGCCTTCTTGACGACGGTGGGGACGATGTCCGCGTAGGTGGCGACGATGCCGCCGGCGAGCGACCGGGCGCTGTCCTCGATCGCCGTGGCCGGGGTCGAGAAGAACGGATCGTCGTACGCGTCGGCCGACGACGGGTAGATCGCGACGTGCTTGGAGAACTCGACCATGCTGCGGGGATTGGTGAAGTACTGGGCGAGCGCCATGGAGGCGTTCGGGAACTTGGTGTCCTTCCTTGACCGAGATCGACATCAGGCCCTTGCCGGTCACGTCGGACAGGCCGATCGGGGCCGGGGTCATGGCCAGGTTGCTGTACAGGGTGGCGTTGGTGTCCTTGACCGACGCGGATCAGGTTCGGGCCGGTGGCGTAGAACGCGGCAGCGCCGGCCGAGAAGGCATTGAGACCGACCCGGTCGTCATTGGTCGTCAGGACCGTGTTGTCCACGGTGCCGGCCTTGACCATGTCGACGTACATCTGCAGCCACGCGACGCCCTCCGGCGAGTTGAACGTGAAGGCCGTGTTGTCGGCGTTGTAGACCTTGACGCCGCCCTCGTAGACCATCTGGGCGAGCAGGTCGCTGACGGTCAGGCGGATGTCGCACACCGTCGTTGGTCTTGTCGAGGATCGTCTGGCACAGGGCCGGCAGGTCCGTCGATCTTCTTCGGGAACTGGTCGACGGTGAGGCCGGTCTTGTCATAGATCGGCGTGGTTGATCAGGTCGACGTTGAGGCCCTGGTACCAGGGGAACTGGTAGTTCGTGCCGTTGATCAGCTGTTCCTTCCACAGGCCCGGGAAGTAGATGTCCTGGACGGTCTTCGGGACAGCGGTGTCGAGCGGGAGCAGCAGGCCCTTGGCCGCGTACTCGCTGACCCAGCCCTCGCTGACCGACAGGTTGATGACGTCCGGCGCGATGTTCGCGGCGAACGCGTTGTTCAGGTCGTCCTTGAACGTGGCCTGGTGGTCTTCCCACTTGACCGTGACGGTCGGATACGTCGCCTGGAAGCGGGCGATCGTGTCCTTGATGTACTGGTCGAAGGTCGGTGACAGGTAGAACGTCCAGAACGTGATCTGCGCGTTCTGCTCGACGTTCGGGATGACCGCCTCGGCCGGGTCCGGCGCGAGCGGGCTGGGGCTTGCCGCGGCCGCCGCAGAGGCGGACGCGGACGGGGCGGTGGACTGCGGCAGCGCTCGCGGCCGGCGTGGCCGTCGCGGCGGGGGGCGCGGACGCCGCACTCGGCGCCGGCGACGATGAACTCGAACATGCCCCCACGACGATCGCCAACAGGGCGGTCAGGGCCAGATATCGATGTGTTCTCATGCTCCCGGGTGCTCCTTTCAGATTGACCATGGGACTCCTCTCAGGTGGCAGGCCGTCACGTCTCCCGTACGTGGCCCACCTCCTCCCATCCTTGGCCGGCACCGATCCCGGCATGTCTCGCGGCGGCGATGGTCACCGCCCCCCATGCCCCGGCATCGGCGCCGGGTGGCAACAGCTCCTCGATCCCCTCGGTGAGCTGTTCCCGCGCGAGCGCCGACGCCTCGCGCATCCGGTCCAGCTCGCGCCGGATCGGCAGCACGAAGGTCTCGCCCGCATGGCTGACCCCGCCGCCGAGCACGACTCGCTCGACGTCGTAGGTCATCACCAGCAGATGGACCGCCCAGGCCAGCCGGCGGCCGACGGTGTCGGCGATCTCAGCGGCCAGGGGATCGCCGCTCTCTGCGGCGCGGTAGACGTCGACCGCGGTCGGGGCACCGGGGGTCGATGTCCCGGTCGCGAGGGCCGTCGCGCGGCCGGCCTCGATGGCTTCGCGGGCGAGCCGTGCGATGGCCGAGCCCGAGACGAGGGTTTCGAGACAGCCGTCCTGCCCGCACGCGCAGCGGGCGCCGTTCGGGTCGACGATGACGTGGCCGATCTCGCCCGCGAGCCCGCGCGCACCACGATGGAGGTGGCCGTCGAGGATGACTCCGGCCGAGACCCCGGTCCCGATCGCGAGATACGCGAGGTCGTCGACCGGGCCGAGGACCCTGCGCTGGTGGAGGCCGAGCGCTGCGGCACGGACGTCGTTCTCGACGACGCACGGGCGACCGAGTCGGGCCTCGAGGCGCGGCCCGAGCGGCAGGTCGGACCAGCCCAGGTTGACCGCGAGCGTCACGGTGCCGGTCGCGGGGTCCACCCGCCCGGGGACGCCGACGCCGATCGCGGCGACGTCGTCGGTCCGCGCGCCGGCCGCCAATAGGGCGTCGTTGACCACGGCGACGATCTCGTCCGGCGCGCGGTCCGGATCGACGGCGATCGTCTGGGCGACCTGCCGGCCGAGGACGCGCTCGTCACGATCGACCACCAGGACCGCGATCTTGCTGCCGCCGACATCCACGCCGACGAGAAGTGGCCGGTCGCGGCCGTCTGTCTCGAGCGCTTCGGCGATCGGGCCGAGCGGGACCCGGGCGGCGGCTTCGGTCTGGGTCGGGCGCGTGGCGTCGGTCATCGATGCACCGTCAGGCCGAGCTCGCGGGTCAGCAGCAGCGCGCATGCGCCGAGGAGCGTCAGGTCCTCGCCGGTCCCGCCGTCGACGATGCGGGTCTCGCGCGCGAGGGGTCCGAGCGATCGGCGCGTGGCCTCGTCGCGGATGGCCTCGAACCATGGCTCACCGAGGACCGTGACCGATCCATGCAGGACGATGTCGCGGACGTCGAGGATGCCGATCAGGTTGGCGACGGCCGTGCCGATCGCCCGGCCCGCGGCGCGCTCCACGGCCAGCGCGGTTTCGTCGCCGGCCTCGGCCGCGAAGGCCAGTCCGGGGAGCGTCGTGTAGGGCAGGCCGGCCGCCGCGGCGGCGCGCAGGATGGCCGGCGCCGAGGCGATGGTCTCGAGGCAGCCGAACCGGCCGCAGTGGCACTCGGCGCCGTCGGGCTCGACGACGATGTGGCCGATCTCGCCGGCGCCGTCGCCGTCGCCGCCGAACAGCTCGCCTTCGAGGACGAGCCCGGCACCGATACCACGGCCGATCTTGATCGCCACGAGGTTCGCGGGCCGGTCGTCGCCGTCGAACAGGAACGTTGCGAGTGCCGCAGCACGGCTGTCGTTGGCGACGATCGTCGGGTAGCCGTAGCGGGCATGCAGCAGGTTGCCGAGTGGCAGGTCGGTCCACGACAGGTTGACCGCCCAGCGGATCGTGCCATCGCCGTCGACGATGCCCGGCGCCCCGACCCCGATGCCGAGGATCGGCTGGTGCGGGCGGGCGAGGAGCTCGTCGACCAGGTCGTAGACGAGGGCGAGGGCCTCGTCCCCGTCTGTTCCGTGCAGATCGCGGGTGATCCGCTCGCTGACCTCGCCGCGAAGGTCGAGGAGGGCCGCGGTGAACGTGCGCTCGCCGAGGTCCAGGGTCACGACATGGCGGGCGTCATCGACGAGCGAGACGAGGGTCGGCTGCTTGCCGCCGGTGCTCGGCCCGCGGCCAACCTCGCGGGCGAGGCCGTCGTGCTCGAGCTCGCCGACGAGCTCCCCGACCGAGGTCCGGGTCAGGCCGGTGAGGCGGGCGATCTCTGCGCGGCTGATCGGACCGAGGTCGTAGACCGCGCGCAGCACCAGGCTCGCGTTGTGCGCGCGCGTCTGGGCATGCGTCGCCTTGGTCGGGAACTCGGTGCGCGCCACGGGCGTCGTTCGACTCCTCCAGCCCCCGGACCGACTTTGTCCAGACAGTTGGCAAAGCCGATAGGCGCATCCTAGCGAGCCGTCACCGCTTTGTCCATACCCTTGACAAAGATTCCCTGGGCCGGGCGCCGGGTGGGTCGTCGCCACCCTGGTCGCCTCGCGAAACCGTCGCCGAGTGAAGGGAACGAGGCCCGCGGCTCCCCGTTAGGTAGCGGGTTGCCGCGCCTTACCTCGAAGCGGTGATCAGTCGCTCCCGGTCGAACATCGCCGACACGACCCGCCAGCCCGACAGGTCCAGCACCACCAGCAGCGCGAACAGGCCGAGCGCCAGCTCCGGTGTCGGCGGGATCACCTCGTAGGCGAGCAACGTCGTCACCGCCACCGACGGCAGGCAGGCCAGCATCCCGAGCTGCTGCGCGACCCGGACGTCGCTCGAGCGCGTCGAGATCGCGATCGCCACCCAGATCGACCACGCCGCGAGCAGTGGCGTGAACACGACCTGGGCGATCAGCGCCGAGGGTTGGAGCAGGGCCGACGCGATCTCCGGACGCGCGAACAGCTCCACGCAGACCAGCACGAAGACATACACCGCGTACGCGATGGCGAGCGACGGCACGAGCGCCGCCAGGGCCTTGCCGACGAGCAGCTCCTCCTGTCGGATCGGCGTGGTCAGGACCGGCTCGAGGGTGTCCTGCTGCCGCTCGCCGACGATCGAGTACGCGGCGACCAGGGCCGGGACGATGGCCGGGATGCCCAGCATGTAGAGGAGCGCGTTGCTGCCCGCGAGGGCACTCGCCGCCTCGGGTGGCAGCGCGAAGATCTGGATGAGCGGTGGGACGACGAACAGCAACGGGATGACGGCCATCGCCAGCACGATCGAGCTGTTGTGCCGGAATTCGCGCAGCTCCTTGCGGACGATGGCGCGAATCCTTCGGCCGCTCACGGCTTTCGGCCCTCGACGTCCTCGTCGATCAGCTCGAGATAGACGTCCTCGAGCGAATGGCGCGACTCGCTGATCGAGAGCACGTCGGCATCGACTCCGACGAGCGCCCGGGTCACAGCGGGTGCGGCCGCGCGCGCGTCGGAGACCGGCAGGACGTAGCCGGCCGCACCGTCGCGCTCGCCGACGCCATCGAGACGCCAGCCATCGACACCGGGAAGGCCGTCGAACACGCGGCCCGGATCCGTCAGCGGGACCAGGGTCCGGACGATGAGCGCCTTCGAGAACAGCTGCTCGCGGAGCTCATCGGGTCGACCGATGGTCTGCAGCGTCCGGTTCAGGATCGCGACCCGATCGCACAGGCGCTCGGCCTCCTCGAGCCGATGGGTGGTCAGGAAGATCGTGACGCCCCGCTGGCGAAGCCCGTCGATCAGCTCGTGGACGTCGCGCGACGCGACCGGATCGAGCCCCGAGGTCGGCTCATCGAGGAACAGCACCTGCGGGTCGCTGAGCAACGCCCGCGCCAGGGCGACCCGTTGGCGAAGGCCCTTCGACAGCGTGCCGCAGGCGTCGCCGGCGCGGTCGGCCAGCTTGACCGCGGCCAAGGCGCTGTCGATCCGGGCTCGCGGCTCGGGCACCTCGTACAGGTCCGCGAAGCATTCGAGGTTCTCGCGGACCGTCAGCTTCAGGTACAGGCCGGGCGACTCGGGCATGATCGAGATCCGCCGCCTGATCTCCACGCCGTTCTCTGGCGTGAGCGGGATCCCGGCCACCGTCGCCGACCCCGTCGTCGGGGCGATGAGCGTGCCGAGCGTCCGGACCGTGGTGGTCTTGCCCGCGCCGTTCGGCCCGAGGAACCCGAAGACCTCGCCCTGCCCGACCTCGAACGACAGGTCCGCGAAGGCGACCCGCTCACCGAACCGCTTCGACAGGCGATCGACCGAGAGTGCCGGAGCGGTGGATGCAGCCACCGCGCCTATCCGCCCTGGTTCGATGGGATCGCGGCGTCATCGACGTCGGCCTCGGGGCGTGGGGTGTGCCAATCCCAGTGGACGTCATCGTCCTCCTGCACGCCCTGCGGCCAGACCGGGTCCGGTCGATAGCCGACAAACCCCTCACCGAACGAGAACGGCACGTGGATCGACACGTGCCGAAGCCACCAGACGGCCGACAGGACGGCGACCGACCCGGCGCCGAGCCTCGGATCCCCGGTCGCGACCACGATCGCCGACCCGGCGACGACAGGAGCGGCAACGTCCAGCGCATGGATCGTCGGGTGCCACAGGGTCGGCCACGGGAGGTCGCTTGCCGAGGTGTCGATCTCGGGGCCGTCGTCCGGAGGTGCGCTCGCGTCCAGGATCGGTGCCGAGACCGACCCGTGGACCCGCTGCAGCTCGATGCCCATCAGGTCAATGGTCCGACCGCTCGACCGATGCGTCAACGACGGCGCTCGAAGGCGGCCGGCGCGCCTGCGCTCGATCTCGCCGGCCAGACCTCGCGCACGAAGGCACGTGGCGGAGACTGGTATCCGACTCTGAGCGGAACCATTGGCGTGCCAGACCGCGCTGCGAACCCGCTGCGGCCGACGCCGGATTGTTCCGCTTGTGCGGAACTATCCGCGAGTTGTCATCGTGGGCGGTCCGTTGCGCCACGGTGCAGAAGCGGGCGCCACCAAACAGATCACCCGTTCTGTTCACAACCCGATCCAGGGCGGTGGACAACCCCACCCCAACCCGTGGACAACCGCAGTCCCGGACGTGGACGACCCGCGCCCGAGCGTGGACGACCCAGCCGCCAAGCACGAATCACGCTCAACCACCACATGTAGCGATACCCTGCCCGCACCAACCACAACATCTTGTGTTTTTCGCTTGACTGCTGCCCATCCGACCCGGTATCGTTCTTGGGGTCGCCAGATCGACCGAGAAGCCCATAGACGCCCGACCCGACGGCTGCATCCACCGTCCGGAGTGGCGGCCCCCAAGACACTCGGAACACCGACGACACGATCCGGTGGCAGCTACCGCCATCGGCACGATCGCGTGGAGGAGAGCGAAGAGATGGCAGTCACCGGCGAAGCGGCCCAGGCCCAGGTCATGGATCGGCGAAGCACCAAGAGCAGGAAGGCCGCCACGCCCACCCGCCGCCGCCTCGCGGGCCCGTACGGCGCCAGCTTCACCGGCGAGGGCACCCGCGGCCTGACCTTCGAGCGCCGCTGGACGACCCCGGGGGTCCACCCCTACGACGAGGTCACCTGGGAGTACCGCACCGCCGGCATCGCCAACGAGTCGGGCAAGATCGGTCTTCGAGCAGAAGGACGTCGAGGTCCCCGAGTCCTGGAGCCAGCTCGCCACCAACGTCGTGGTCAGCAAGTACTTCCGCGGCCACCTCGGCACGCCCGAGCGCGAGACCTCCGTCCGCCAGCTGATCGACCGCGTCGTCAACACGATCACCGGCTGGGCCGAGACCCAGCACTACTTCGCGACCGACGCGGACCTCCAGACCTTCAAGGCCGAGCTGACCCACCTGATCCTCCACCAGAAGATGGCCTTCAACTCGCCGGTCTGGTTCAACGTCGGCATCGAGGCCAGGCCGCAGTGCTCGGCCTGCTTCATCAACTCGGTCGACGACACCATGTCCTCGATCATGGACCTGGCCAAGACCGAGGCCATGCTGTTCAAGTTCGGCTCGGGCGCCGGCAGCAACCTCTCCACCATCCGCTCCTCCAAGGAGAAGATGGCCGGCGGCGGCACGGCCTCGGGCCCCGTCTCGTTCATGAAGGGCTACGACGCCTTCGCCGGCGTCGTCAAGTCGGGCGGCAAGACCCGGCGCGCGGCCAAGATGGTCATCCTCGACGCCGGCCACCCGGACGTCATGGAGTTCATCGACTCGAAGGCGCACGAGGAGCAGAAGGCCTGGGCGCTGATCGAGGCCGGCTACGACCCGTCCTTCACCGGCGAGGCCTACGGCTCGCGTCTTCTTCCAGAACGCCAACCACTCGGTCCGCGTGACCGACGCGTTCATGCAGGCCGTCATCGACGACGGGGAGTGGCAGACCCACGCGGTCGTCGCCCCGCACGAGGTGATGGACACCTACCGCGCCCGCGACATCTTCCGCAAGATGGCCGAGGCCGCCCACCTGTGCGGCGACCCGGGCATCCAGTACGACACGACCATCAACGAGTGGCACACCTCGGCCAACACGGACCGGATCCACGCCTCCAACCCGTGCTCCGAGTACATGTTCCTCAACGACACCGCGTGCAACCTGGCCAGCCTCAACCTCATGACGTTCGTCGGCGCCGATGGCGAGTTCGACGTCGATGCCTACCGGTTCGCGGCCAAGGTGACGCTCACGGCCCAGGAGATCCTGGTCGACAACGCCTCCTACCCGACCCCGCGGATCGAGGAGAACAGCCACAAGTTCCGACCGCTCGGGCTGGGCTACGCCAACCTCGGCGCGCTGTTGATGTCACGCGGCCTCGCCTACGACTCCGACGAGGGGCGCAACTACGCGGCCGCGCTGACCGCGATCATGCACGGCGAGGCGTATCGCCAGTCGGCCGAGATCGCCCGCGACCACGGCGGCCCGTTCTTCGCCTACGACGAGAACCGCGAGCCGTTCCTGCGGGTCATCGGCAAGCACCGCGACGCCGCCTACCGGATCCCGACCAGCGGCGTCCCGAAGTCGATGCTCAAGGCCGCCACGACCGTCTTCGACGAGGCGCTCGAGCTCGGCACCGAGTCCGGCTACCGCAACGCCCAGGTCACCGTCCTCGCCCCGACCGGGACGATCGCCTTCATGATGGATTGCGATACGACCGGGGTCGAGCCCGACATCGCGCTCATCAAGTACAAGAAGCTGGTCGGCGAGGGCTTCCTCAAGATCGTCAACCAGACCGTCCCGGCCGCGCTGCGCAAGCTCGGCTATGGCGCCGAGGAAGTCGACGAGATCCTCGCCTACCTGACCGAGCACGAGACCATCGAGGGCGCGCCGCACCTCAAGCCACAGCACCTGCCGGTCTTCGACTGCGCGTTCAAGCCGGCCAACGGCGAGCGGTCCATCCACTACATGGGCCACGTCCGGATGATGGGCGCGATCCAGCCGTTCATCAGCGGCGCGATCAGCAAGACCGTCAACATGCCCGAGGCCGCCACGGCCGAGGAGATCGAGAAGGTCTACCTCGAGGGCTGGAAGCTCGGGCCTCAAGGCGATCGCGATCTACCGCGACAACTCGAAGCGCAGCCAGCCGCTGTCGACCGGCAAGAAGACGGGCGACGCGGGCGCCGACGCCATCGACTCCGAAGAGGTCGAGAAGCTTCGACGGCAGCTGGCCAAGGCCGAGGTCGAGGCTCGCCTCCCCCATCGCCGCCGGCTCCCGGCCGAGCGCTCGGCGATCACCCACAAGTTCGACATCGCCGGGCACGAGGGCTACATCACCGTCGGGCTCTATCCCGACGGCCAGCCCGGCGAGATCTTCCTCAAGATGGCCAAGGAGGGCTCGACCGTGTCGGGCCTGATGGACACCCTCGCGACGACGATCTCGGTGGCGCTCCAGTACGGCGTGCCGCTCAAGGACCTCGTCAACAAGTTCGCCCACGTCCGGTTCGAGCCGTCGGGCTTCACCGGCAACCAGGAGATCCCGATCGCCAAGTCGATCGTCGACTACATCTTCCGCTGGCTCGGCTCGCGGTTCCTGTCGCCGGAGGACAAGATCAACCTTGGCCTCCAGGAGCGCATCTCGGAAGAGGGCGCCGCTGCCACTCCGTTCGCTTACAGCGGCGGGACCCAGGGCTCGGCGGTGTCCTCCGCCGCTGAGCCCGCTCCCGTCTCGGAGTCAGCTCCGGAGCCCAAGGCCGCGGAGTCCGATGCCCCGAAGGCGACCGCTGTCGCCGCCGACCCGGTCGCGTCACCGGCGCCCGAGCCGCTGGCCGTCATCGCGACGAACGGGGCTTTCGCGACGCAAACGGCCACGCGGCCAACGGCCACGGCAAGCCGGCGAACGGCAGCAGCGGTGGTTCCACGGCCCCGATCACGCTGAACCTCGGTGCCACCAAGGTCAGCTTCCAGACCCAGGCCGACGCCCCCAGCTGCATGGACTGCGGCTCGATCATGGTCCGCAACGGCAGCTGCTACAAGTGCCTCAACTGCGGCAGCACGAGCGGCTGCAGCTGAGCAGGTAGCTACCAAATCCTCGACGAGGCTTCACATCGGAGAAACGATGCCCGCGGCCGTCGTGACCGCGGGCTTTGTCATACCTGGGTCAGCGGAAGCAGCCGCTTGACATCCGGTCCATCCTGCGAGCGATGGGGTACTTCCGCCTGTTTCGCCGGATCAAGATCGCGCCCGGCGTCACCATCAATGTGAGCAAATCGGGCCTGTCTACGTCGTTCGGGCCCAGCGGCGCCAAGGTCACGGTTGAAAAGCGCGGCGTCCGAAAGACCGTGGGCATCCGGGGAAGTGGGATGTACTACACGTCCCTCTCGAGCCCAAAGACAGCATCACCCGAACCGGCGACATCGGCACCTGCGCCCCCGACTTCGACAAGGACGGGCTGGAGCGCACCTGCGTGGATCGGCATCCTCATCGCTGTCGTGATCATCGCTGCCGCCATCGGATCGACTCTCGGCGGCAGCCAACCAACACCTGCGACGACACCTCCCCCTGCGGGCTTGGGATTAGTGGACGAGGCAGCCAGCCCGATTGACACCGCCGCGGCACCGTCCGACTCGGCAGTCTCATCGGCGACACCGACGCCATCCGCAAAGCCGAAGTCGAAGTCCAGCCAGTCTCCCCTTACCGCGAAGCTCCCGGTCAAGGTCAGCTCGCGGACGGCCTCGGTGCCCCGAGATAGCACGGCGACTGTGTCGATCAAGACGTCACCGAAGGCCCGATGCTCGATCGATGTCGAGTACAAGTCCGGTCCCTCGACTGCATCCGGGCTCGGCGACAAGACGGCGAATTCGACCGGTGTGGTCACCTGGTCGTGGAGGGTCGGCAGCACCACCTCAACCGGAAGCTGGCCAATCTCCATCAACTGCGATCTCGGGGATCGGTCCGGCGGTGTCGACACCTCCTTCACGGTCCGATAGGCGCATGGGTCCCCACTGACTACCAGGCGGCTGGTCGGACTCGCCCTGGTCTTCGGCACGATGGCGTTCGTCGTGGGCTTCGGCTTGCAACGGCTGACAGCCGGGGGCGCCCCGGTCCCGACGGCGATCGTCCCCCCGCGTGCGACGGCGAGCGCTGCAACGGTGGCAAGTCCGTCATTCGCGAGCCCGCCGCAGCCGAGCAGGTCAAGGATCGGACTTCCGAACAGCAGTTTGACGCCCGGCGCAGTCAACCTCGCGGCAACGCAATCCAACCTCTCAACGACCGTGTGCAGATCGGGATGGGCGACCAGCGTCCGGCCTCCGTCGGCCTACACCTCAGCCCTCAAGTTGGTACAGATCGTCGAATACGGGTACGCCGATCGAAACCCGAGCCACTACCAGGAAGACCATCTCGTGCCGCTTGAACTGGGAGGCGCTCCCCGAGATCGGCGAAACCTGTGGCCGGAGCCGAACGTCGCCGTTCTCCCCGATGGCACCACCGTCGGAAGCGAGCAGAAGGACGCTCTCGAGGATGCGCTTCACGCGCGGGTCTGCCATAGGGAGATGCCGCTGGTCGATGCTCAACGGATGTTCGCGGACGACTGGGTGGCTGCCTGGAAGCCGCAGGGCGACCCTAAGTCGACGGAACGTCCGCCGGCGGTTGGATCAATCTGGCTTTCGCGCGCACATACTCGTCGTCGCTGAGGCGCCCATCGTGCTGCAAGGTCGCCAACCGCTCGAGCTGGTCGGCAAGATCGCCCGATCGGTCACTACTGATCAAGAAGCTCGTGACCGTCGCCGTGATCGCTGAGTAGAGACCGATCCCGACGATCATCAGGATCCCGGCAGCGATCCGACCCTCCGCCGTGACCGGGATGACGTCACCGTAGCCGACGGTCGTCATGGTCGTGACTCCCCACCACAGCGCGTCGAGCGGGCTTTCGATCGCCTGGTTGACGCCGTTCTCGGCTGCATACAGACCGATCGAGCACAGAAGCATGACTGCCGACCAGGCGACGACAAGCCACAGCAATCCACGGTGGTGGGCAAGACGGTCGACATGCGTCATCGCGCGCCCGACGCCTGCGAATGCGCGGATGAGTCGAAGGAGTCGGAGAAGCCGGAACCAGCGGAGCCAGCGGACCGGCGGGATGCAGTCAATCAGGTCGACGAAGTGTTCCCGAACGTAGATGGGCCGGGATTGGGCCGCCCAAAGGCGCGAACCGAATTCGGCGATGAAGATTCCGGTGACCAGCCACTCGATCGTGTACGGGTGGCCTCTTCCCCGGAACCCGCCTCCACCGGAACGAAAGCCAGGCTGACGAAGAAGACGGCGAGGGCCGCGAAGAACAGCTCCCACGCCACCTCGTGGCGTTCGATGAACGACCGATAGCGGACTTTGACGGAGGGTCGCATAGATGCCGTCGCGATTGGGCTCGTCGACATGGCCGAAGGGTACGGCACGAGGAAGGCCACGAAAATAGGGCTAGTCAGGGCCGATCCATCCTCTGTACACTCCGCCGCCAGAGCGACCATCGGTTGCCAATTGGAGCCCAACCAACAGTGAAGATGCGACCGGAACGGGCCCCCAGCCGTCCAGCCGCCGTCGCGCTTCTATTTGTGCTGGCTCTGCTCCCGATCGCGCCGGTCGCGCAAGCTGTGTCGGCACTCAATTCGAATCCCGCGGCGCGCTGGACGCTCGATGACGGTTCCGGGTCGACCGCCGCCGATTCGATCGGTGACGCTGATCTCACGCTTGACGGCCCAACATGGAAGACCTCGGGCGCCGAGGTCGGGACCGGTGCGCTGTCGTTCGATGGCGTGAACGACCGAGCCATCGTCGCCGACGGCGGAGGTCTCGAGCTCCCATCGGTCACCCTGTCCGCCTGGGTCCGCGCCGATCCAGAGGATGCGCCGACAAGTCGGACCGTGATCGCCGAGAAGGGCTCGTTCGAATGCGGGCAACCGAGCTTTGGTCTGTACGCGACACCGACCGGCATCGAGGTCCGAGCCAAGACCGCCAACTACGGCCCGACGGGTAGCCGACTCGACGCGGATGTCGTCGACGTCAACCTGTGGGACGGCGCGTGGCACCTGGTCTCGTTCGGGATCTCGGAGGGTGTGCCCGGCGCGCGGGCGTCGATCGACGGCTCGTCAGTGCGGCTCTTTTACAGTCCGGGCGCGATCGGGTTCGACGGTACGACTGACCCCGGTTTCTCGATCGGCGGACCGGTCGACGCGGACTGCCCGGGCTACTTCCATGGCGATATCGATGACGTGCGGATCTATCCAGATGGCGCTGCCGAGGACAGCATCTACGAATTGGTACCGCCGACGGCGACGACGACCACGATCGAAACGACCGGCCCATACAAGCCCGATTCGTACCAGGTCATCAGGGCCCACGTGACTCCCGCGCCGAAACACGGCAACGTGACGTTCGAATTTATCGATCCCGACACGCACGCGGTCGACCGCTCTGTGACCGACGATGTCGATGCGACCGGGCTGGCGGTCGTCGAGACTCCATGGCCGGGTGTCGGGACGTGGGAGTTGCGAGCGACATTCGATGGGATCACGTACACGTCATCCACTGCGACGAAGACGATCGAGATCCCCGCGCTCGATACCACGACGAGCCTGGTCGCGTCGCCACCGACCTCGTTTCCCGGGCACCAGGTCGAACTGACCGCGACGGTCTCCTCCGATCCGACGGAGCTCACCGCCCACGCGACTGGCACCGTCGCGTTCGCCGAGGATGTGTCTGGAGTCATGTACGCGCTTGGATCAGCGCCTCTAACCAACGGGGTTGCTGTCCTCGCCGTATCCAGCGGGTTCAAAGTGGGCGACCACAAGATCGTGGCGCAGTACGCCGCCGGTGACTCTGAACGGAAGCCGTCCAACAGCGATGCTGCGACCGTCAGCGTCGATGCGGCGGGATCGTTCGTCCAACTCATCGGCCCGGACACGATCGAGACCGGCCAGCCCGTCAGCTTCACGACTCCCGTCGGTGCGTCCGTCGACACGTTCTGGGAAGGCGCGACGGTCAAGGTCGCTGCGACGGGTACGGGTTATAGCTGCGTGGCTTCGGTCACGTCGGCCGACGACACGAGCTGCACGATCCCGACGCTCCCCGTCGGGTCGTACAGCTTCATCGCGACGTACTCCGGAAACGCCGACACCCTCGGGTCCGTCAGCGACCCGGTGCCCTTGGTCGTCACGCCAAACCTCGTCCACGTGAGCAGCGTTGGATTCGAGCACGGCCCATCTCTATCCGGCCAAGGACGGCTACCGCGACACCCTTCGCATCTCCGGCAACCGCTTGGAGCCACTCAGCGTCGCGATCCGCATCGACGGTCCGACCGGTCGCCTCGTCAAGTCGAAAGACCTCGCGCGGGCAGCCGGAAATTACGCTGGGATTGGACCGGTCGAACGTCAGCCGGAACGATCCTCGCGGCCGGGACGTACAGAGTGCGACAGACCGTGACAGACGCCGCCGGTCTGACACGGGTCTTCACGTCGTCGGTCTACTTGTCCCACAAGAAGCTCGTGTACCACACGATCTATGTCACGAAGAAGGGCAGCTCACTCTCCGCTCAGTGGTCACGACAGCGGGGGCAAGGTGACTGTGTCGACGTCCAGCGGATACGCGAGACTTTCCGTCCCCAAGGCGGGTGGGCCGGCGTCGGATATCAGTTCACGCTGCCAACGGCCACGGTCTACAAGTCATGTCATTCCAGCTCTACGTCAAGGGCGGGATATGGACCGCACCGAACGAGATCAGGATGCAGAACTTTGCGGCCTGCCCGTACAAGTCAACGGGTTCCTGGGACTTCTCATGCTTCAATCGAAGCAATGTCCTTGGCCACAGCTCATTGGCCCTCGCGTGGAACTCGACTTCAGGCAGCGTCACGTCGAACCGGTCGGGCCTCCATGTTCGCGGCGCAGCCTCGGCGTACCGCGGCACGTTCACGATCTACAAGGCCCGCATCAAGGTCACGTACGCGGTTCTTCGCTAACCTCGCGTCTGTCGTCGACCGCGAGCCGAGGGCTCGTATAATTCGCCGAGATTCGCAGCCGAGATGAGGTGCTCCCGTGGCGATCAGCGGCCAGCCCACGTTCCGCACCGAGGCGTTCATCGACGGCGCCTATCGCGACGCCGCGTCGGCGTGCGACGTTCGTCACGGAGAACCCCGCCACCGGGCAGCCGATCGCGTCGGTCGCCTCGGGTGACGCCGTCGACGTCGACGACGCCGTCCGCTCCGCACGGGCCGTGCCTTCGAGCGCGGGACGCTGGTCGCACGCTCGCCCGCCGATCGAAAGCACGTGCTCCTCCGCTTCGCCGACCTGATCGAGGCCAACCCGGACGAGCTCGCGATGCTCGACGCCCTCGAGGCCGGCAAGCCGATCACCGACTGTCGCGAGACGTCGACCTGCCCGAGACGGTCAAGACGTTCCGCTGGTACGCGGAGGCGATCGACAAGCTGTTCGACGCGATCGCGCCGACCGGACCCGACGCGCTCGGGCTGATCCTCCGCGAGCCGATCGGCGTCGTCGGGCGCCGTCCTGCCGTGGAACTTCCCGATCATGATGGCGGCCTGGAAGATCGGCGCCGGCGCTTGCCGCCGGGCAACACGCGTCGTCGTCAAGCCGTCGAAGCTGACCTCGCTGTCGATCATCCGGTTGGCCGAGCTCGGCGGCGGAGGCGGGCCTCCCGGACGGCGTCCTCAACGTGGTCCCAGGGCTCGGCGAGGCACGGCCGGGCGGGCGCTCGGCCGGCACCCGGACGTCGACGTGCGTCACGTTCACGGGCTCGACCGAGGTCGGGCGCCTGTTCCTCCGCTACGCGGCCGAGAGCAACCTGAAGCGCGTCGTCGCTCGAATGCGGCGGCAAGAGCCCGCAGCTCGTGATCGCCGATGCGGCCGACCTCGACCTGGTCGCCGAGAACGTCGTCTACGCCGGCTTTGCGAACATGGGCGAGAACTGCTCCTGCGGCTCGCGGCTCATCGTCCATCGCAGCGTGCGCGACGAGCTCCTCGAGCGGCATCGTCGCCAAGACGGCCGAGTGGCCCGTCGGCGACCCGCAGGATCCGCGCGACCCGGATCGGCCCGATGATCGAGCGCGCCCGCACCTCGACAAGGTGCTCGGCTACATCGACGAGCGGGCGCGAACGAGGGGGCGCGCGTCGTCGCGGGCGGCGGGCGCGTGCTCCAGGAGAGCGGCGGCTACTTCGTCGAGCCGACGATCTTCGACGGCGTCGACAACCGATGAAGATCGCGCGCGAGGAGATCTTCGGGCCGGTCATCTCGACCATCGCGTTCGACAACGAGGACGAGGGCACTGGCGATCGCCAACGACACCACTACGGCCTCGCACGCCTCGGTCTACACGCAGCGACCTCGACGCCGCGTTCCGCGTCTCGCGCGCGCTGCGGGCCGGCACCGTCGGCGGTGAACGCCTACTCCGAGGGCGACATCACGACGCCGTTCGGCGGCTACAAGCAGTCGGGCTTCGGCGGCCGCGACAAGGGCCTCGAGGCGCTCGACCAGTACACCGAGAAGAAGACGATCTGGATCTCGGTCAAGGGCTGAAGGGTCGGGACACCGCCGAGCGGGATACACGACAGGCCACTGCCCAAAAAAGGCTCGTCAAACGGTCGCTGCACGCGCAAGATATGCAGCGTCGTCCGGTCGAGACGCTCGCGAGAAGCTGACGTGCCACGCTGCGTCCGATCGCTGGAGCGAGGGGTGGCGAAATGGACACAACACTCGGTGTCGCCGTCATGGCGATCGTCGTGATCGCTGTGATCGTGCTTGGTTACGCCGCGATCAAGAGCGGGACCTTCAAGGAGATCCAGTTCGGGGAAGGGAAGCTCGGCTTCCGGATCAAGGCGAAGGAGCCGCTGGCGAAGCCGCCGGGGGCGCAGTTTACTGACGTCCGGGTCCAGAAGGATTCCGGCATCGATGCCCCTGCGGGCGCTCCTTTGGACGTCGAGCGTACCGAGGTCAAGGACAACTCCCACATCACGATCCATTAGGACGCGATCCGGCCACCACAGGACTGCTCGTAAATGAGCGCTGCGTCTCCATTTCCGGTCCATGTCGACCGTCACCAGGAGCTCGCGTCGTTCCGATCGATGATCGACCGAACGACGGGAATCCACATCCTCCTGCTCCAAGCCGATACGGGGATGGGCAAGTCTTCCTTGCTCAACGAATTCGCGACGCAGTGCGGCGCGATCCCCTTGGCAAAAGTCGATCTCAAAGCAAAGAAGTACACGCCGGAGACGGTGATCGACGATATCGCCTACGCCCTCGGTCGAGCGCGTTTCCCAACGTACGTCAAGCGTGCCACGGAATACACGCAGAGCGGGGCGATCACGATCACGGATACCAGGGTCGAGAACAACTCCAACCTCGACGTAAGGCAGGTGACCAACCAGGAGCTGCTGGATCAACGACGACAGATCCTGACTGGCGATTTTCTGGACGACCTCGTCGGGAGCAACGGCCCCGAGGGCACCATGGTCATGATGTTCGACTCGTTCGAAGCGACGAACTCGGACGTACAGGCGTGGCTTTCGAACACACTACTGCCCCGCGCGCGCGGGCTCCGATGGCTCGTCATGATCGTGGCCGGACACAGGGTTCCGCCGATCCAGAGGGACTACGAAGAGTGGTTCCTGAGTCACGAGATGCAGGTGCTCGACTGCGAAATCGATCCGGGAATACGTGCGGCTGAAAGGCGTCGAGCTAACCGAGGATCAGTTCGACTTCATCTGCACTGAGGAGGCGCGGCCGGCCCTGGTCAAGAATCAGGTGGACGCATATGCGCGTAAAAAGTCGCAGGCCAGGTCATGACCATCGAGGCCGATGAGACCCCGGGACGTGCGTCGAGTTTCGAAGAGATGATGTGGGCGTCGACCCGGGACATCCTGTCGACCGTGCCCGTTGGCGTCGAGGACGGCTTTTATCGAGCGGCGATCCTCCACTGGTTCAACGAGCGGACCCTCAAGGCGACAAACCGTTCCGGCCACCTGACAACGATCGGCCGGCGTCGCGATCGACCAGAGGACCCAGCCAAGCTCTACGCAGCCTTGTGCGAGCTCCCCTTTGTAGAGGAGTACCAGGACCGCGGACACGACATCCACAATGCGACGCGCGATAGCGCCTTACGCCATCTCTGGGCATCAGAGCGAAGGTTCTATAGATCGATCAGTGCGCAGGCGGCCCAATTCTTCGGTCGTCAGATGCGAACGCAACGGGGGAGTTACGCAGAAGACCTCATCGAGTGGTTCTATCACCGCCTCGTCGTCAATGAACCGGAGGCCGTGGCTGTTGGCAATTCGCTTATCGATACGTTCCTCGGACGCGGGGACGCAGCCTACGCGTATGCGATGGCGGCGGCAGTTGACGAGCAGACGAATCTCGGCCACGTGGAGCCGGAGACGGCAGCATTAGGTCAGCTGTGGCGAGCTCAGATCGCATTGTCAACCGAGCACCAGCGTGACGCGGTCGCCCTCGCGCTCGAGATAGCCGATCGCCAAGGCGATGGTTCAATTCCAGACGTCAGGCGACGGGCCTACGAGATCTCCGCCAGAGCCTCGTCGGCACTGGGCTCGTATGCGGATGCAGCGAATTGGTACGGTCGCGCGATTCAGCTTGCGGAACCGTCGACGGATGCGGCGACAATGGATTTGGTCGGTCTCGCCAATGTGCTGCGAGAACAGAACTTCTTCGAGTCGTCGGAAGATGCGTACCGGCAGGCGCTGGACGGTTACGTCCCAAGGCTCCTCATGCCACTGCGACGCGATCAGATCGATGCGGATGGGAGTGACATCGGAGACCTACTTCAGGTGGCCGACCCGGACGCCGCGCCAGGAACGGAGGTCTCGTACGTTCCGAAGTCCGTGCTCGGAAGCAACCCCAACGCCTGGCTCCATATCGACACCTACCCAAGTGTCGCGATCGGCGTGCCCGACGAAAACCAATCGTCACGCGTCGACGCCTACTGGCCGGTAACGCCAACGGCGATCCTCGCGGAGGCTATGCGATCACTGGCATCGCTCTACGTAGACACCCATCGGCTCGCAGAGGCAAAGCGTGCTGCCAAACTTGCGGTCGATATCGCCCGTGACCTCGGTGACAGTTTCGCTGCGAGCGCTGCGATGGAGGTCTTGTTCGACGCAAGCGCGAGTGTCTTCGACAGCGACATTCTCGATTCGGCCATCGTCGAACATCTCGATGCGTTGGATCTCGCACAGACGCTCGGGGACCGCGCTGGCGAGATGCGTGCCCACCTCTGGCTTGCGAAGGCCTACGTCGTCGTTTCCGACCTTCAAACAGCCCAGGCTCAGTACGAATTCGCTTCGACTCTCGCCGTCGACACAGGGAATTCGCAAGGTCAGGCCCAATGCCTAGAGGGGCTGGGGTCGATCGCCTGGTCTGTCGGCGACTTTGCCGATGCGGCAGAGAAGTTTGCGCTGGCATTGGACCTGTACCAAAGGGGAGCCTATCGGCGCGAAGAGGGCCAAATCCTGAGACGAATGGGGGAACTGTCCCTCGACCGCCACGACCCAAAACGCGCAACGGCGTGGTACGAACAAGCTCTGGCCGTGTTTACCGATTTGAAGCTGCCCCTCGCCCAGGTCGACGCACTTTTGGGTCTCGCACGGGTGGCCCAGGATCGCCACGAGATCAAGTACGCCGTGAATCAGTTGCGCGAGGCCCTCTCCATCGTCAGGGGTGTCGGCGTCAAGAGCGCCGAGGCGACCGTCTTGTCGATGCTCGGGGGAGTTCTTGCCAGTGCGGGGCGGTACAAGGCCGCCGCTGACACGTTCGAGACCGCCCTCGACGTCGCTCGTTCTGCGGGCAGCAAGGACCAAGAGGCCGAGATCGTTGCCCAGCGAGGCTGGGCAAAGCTCCTACAACACAAGTGGACGGAGGCGGAGCGCGACTACAAGCGTGCCCGGGACCTCTATCGGAAGATCAATCGCGCTGATGGCCAGCTGACCGCGCTGACGGGGCTTCTGGCTGTTTACGAGGAAAAGGGCGACTACCGTCGCGGCATTGAAATCGGAGAGGAAGCCTTGGCGCTCGCGCGCTCGATGAATACCTTCGCGTGGGAATCATCAGTCATACAAAACCTCGCCCCGGCGTACAGCGAGAGCGGCGAGACGAGGGAAATCGACCTCCTGGAGTACGTCCTTAAGAAGGATCCGACCGACGCGGTCTCGACCCTGAACCTCGGCTGGAATCTGTACCTCGCCGGTGACTACAAGCGATCCATCTCGACCAGCAGTCAGGCACTCGAACTCGATGCGAAGCAAACGTACGCACTAAGGAATCTGGGCCATGCGACCTTGGCACTCCGCCAGCCGGCGCAGGCCATCTTCTGGTACGACCGCGCGATCGGTGAGCGACACGAGGGTGAGGACTTCGTGATCACGATCAAAGTCCTCAAGACCCTCGCACGCGACCAACCGGACCTGCCGCGAGTACACGAGGTCCTCGCTGCTTTCATCGACGTTCAAGCGGGAATCGAGCGTGGCGAAGATCCTCGCTCACTGCCGATCGACATCAAGCGGCGCAGGCCGGACGGGGTCCCGTCTCGGAGCTGACATTCCGTGCACGTCGGACGCTGCCGACCGAGGTCGGAACAGGAAAAAGGCCAGGCCCTCCCGACCACCGCACCGTCCGACACCGACTACGGCCTCCACGCCGCTGTCTACACCAACGACCTCGACACGGCGATCCGTGCCGCGCGCACGTTGCGTGCCGGGACCGTGTCGGTGAACGCCTACTCCGAGGGCGACATCACGACGCCGTTCGGCGGCTTCAAGGAGTCGGGCTTCGGCGGCCGCGACAAGGGCCTCGAGGCATTCGACCAGTACACCGAGAAGAAGACGGTCTGGATCTCGGTCAAGGGCTGAAGGGTCTTGCGTCGACGCTCGAAGACTGCATACTCCTGCCGACCGGGGAATCGAACGGGGGCCGCGAGAGGGAGGGCGAATGAGCGCCAGCGGACCGTTGTGGACGAGGGTTCCCGAAGGGCCTGCGCCGGGTTGGGCGTACGCGACAGTGATCCAACGAGCGGCGGCGACGTTCGCTGACTACCTCGTCGTCGTGGCACTCGGCGGGATCCCGTATGCGCTGATCGGCGCCGGTGATCGAGACGCGAGCTCCGCCGTCAAGACGGTCGGGAGCGTCATGGTCTTCGTCGTGTTCTTCGCCGTCTTCGGCGCAACGGCTGCGGTGTGGAACGGTCAGACGATCGGCGGCAGGCTGATCGGCCTCCACATCGTGAAGCGAAGCGACGGCAGTGCCATCGGTTGGGTGCGTGCCCTCCTTCGGCCGATCGGCGTGGTCCTGACCGTGGTCTTCTGGTTCATCAGCCTCGTCGTCGTTTTGGTCGGCAAGGAGAAGCGAACTCCGGCCGATGCGCTCGCAGGGACGGTCGTGATCAAGAACGTCGCCGAGACGAACCCGGCGATGAGTCCGTCGGTCCCGGCCCAGGATGCAGCATCCGAGACCGTGGTCGGCCCAGGGTCCTGATCAGATCGCCGGTCGATCCGACGGCCTCGGCGCCAGGGCTTGAGGCGACTTAGCGGCCGCCCCGGCCCATCGCGCCTGTCTGCTTGAGCACCGCCAGCCGGTCGGCGACGCCCCAGTGCTCGACCATGCGGCCATCGGCGACGCGCATGACGTCCATGACGGTGATGTCGATCGGGCGGCCGGTCGCCGGGCGACCCCACAGCAGACCGTCGTTGGTGCCGGTCGAACGGATGCGGAACCACACTGTATCGCCCGAGGTCGCGCTGTCCTGGATCTCGAGATGGAGGTCCGAGAACTGGCTGCGCAGCTCGGTGATGAGCGCACGCAGGCCATCGATACCGGAGGTTGCCCCATCCTGGTGTTCGACGATGTCGTGGGCGACGAAGGCATCGAGACCGTCGAGGTCGCCGTTGTTGAAGCCGCGCTCGATGACGGCTCGGCAGATCTGCTCGTTCATCTCGGTGGTGGATGTCTCGATGGCCATTGCTCGGGAACCTCGCTACTGGAGTCCGACTCTAGTTGATACTAGAGTGATACTCTAGTTCCGTGAGTCCTGTCAAGCCGATTCGCAAACGCGACCGGGATGCCACGCGCGCTCGGATCGTCGACGCCGCGCGCGACCTGTTCGTGGAGCAGGGCTATGCACGGACGACCATCGCCGACATCGCCCGCGCGGCTGACGTCGCGCCGCAGACGGTCTACTGGGCGTTCGGTTCGAAGGCCGGGTTGGTCCGCGAGATTCGCGACGCCTGGTTCGCCTCGGCCCGGACGAGCGAACGGATGGGCGGGGTCCTCGCCATCGATGACCCCGTCGCGCGGCTTGATGCCTTCGCCGCGTTCATGCGCAACCAGTGGGAGTCGGGCGCGGCCGCCCTGTCGATCCAGCGCGATGCCATGCGCGTCGATCCCGTCGCGGCAGCCGACGTCACCGCGATCCTCGAAACGCCGGGCGCGCGGCCTGTTCGAGGTCGTGCGGCCGCTCGGTCCGCATCTCGCCGCGGGCCTGACCGTGAAGAAGGCCCACGATCTCGTCCTGGCGCTGACGCTCCTCGAGATCTACCTCGAGCTGCTGGCCCGCGGCTGGACGCCGCAGCCGACGCCTACGAGGCGTGGCTGGCGACGGCGCTTGCGGGTCCACCTGCTGGGACGGATCTAGGGTTCGTCCCCGGCTACTTGTTGCTCTTGGCGATCTCCCAGATGTGGCCGCCCGGGTCGCGGAAGCTGGCGGTCCGGATGCCCCATGGGCGGTCCATCGGGCCGTTGATGAGCTCCACTCCCCTCGCCCGGAGCGTGTCGCACATCGCGTCGACGTCGTCCACCGGGAGGGTGAAGACCGCACGCGAGCCGGCCTCGGGCGAGGCGACGGCGGCCGGGTCGATCAGCTCCGGCGCCTGGCGGACGTCGAGCAGGTTGATCGCGGTCTCGCCGAACATGAATACGGCCGAGTTCGGGTCTTCGAAGGCGACGGGAAGTCCGAAGACCTCGAGGTAGAACGCCTTCGCGGCGGCCAGGTCCTCGACGAAGAGGGTGATGGCATCGATCCCCTTGACCCATGAACCCACGGTGTCCTCCTATCGATTGAAGAATTCGACCAGCACCGGCGCGAGCCCACCTCGGGCGCCGGGCCATGGTCCTGTCCCTCGAGCGTCGCGCGTTCCGCGTCGGGCAGCACGGCCGCAAGCGTGTCGGCAGATGCGTGCATGAATGGGAAGGTCGCCGTCCATCGATGATCAGGGTGGGAGTCGTCACGGACGCCCACTGCCCGAGCGGCGCCGGATCGCCGCATGTGGTGTCGGCCATGATCCGGGTGTCGTAGGCGAGCGTCGGGGCGAGCGCCACCATCCGCGGCCAGGCGGGGCTTTGGCGCAAGCCGGCGACAGCCTCGGCCGGCATCCCGACCGAGTCGATCATGAAGGAGGCGACCGCCTCCTCGCGCTGGCCGGCCGCGAGCAGCTCGTCGAGGTGCTCGCCGAAGTCGTCGAGCACGGGCGGGCGGCTGTCGTCGACGATGAACGGCGGCCGTCCAGGGCGAGCCTCGGGATGGCCAGCCCGGCGGCCGCCGCGCGGAGCGCGAGGACCGCGCCCGATGAATGACCAAGACGAAGGCCGAACCGCCCGGTGCGCCGATCAGCGCCTCGAGATCCTCGATCTCGCGCTCGATGGCGTACGGAGGGTGTCGCCGCTACGCCTACGACCGCGACGGTCGTAGGCGATGGCGGTGAACGACGACGCACTGCTCAGCAGCGGGAGGAATGGATCCGCTCGGCCCGTCCGCGCCGCCGATCAGGATGAGCACCAGCCCGTCACCGGATCGGTCGAAGGCGATGGTCGTGCGTCCTGTGAGCGGACCGTGCTCGGTCACAGCTGTCCCGACGTCACGGCCGGCTGCGACGCCGACAGGATGTCCCGTCGGTCCCTGAACCAGCGATCGACGGGCCGTTGCCGCGAGCGATGCCCTTCGCGTCGGTCTGGATCCTGGCTGGTCGTAGTGCTCCATCGACACGCCGGCGGCGGCGAGCGCGTCGACCGCCGCGTCGACGTGCGGCACGACGGTGTGAGGACGGTGAACACCGCGGCTGATGGTCGGGCTGCGGTAGACGTTGACCGTGCCGCCGCGCGCTGTCGATCTCGAGGATGCCCTGTTCGCCGCCTCCGCGGACGTCGAGGCCGAGCATGTCACCGTAGAACACCTTGGCCGCCGCGGTGTCGCGAACGGCGAACTTGGCGAACAGGCTGTCCTTGAACATCGTCCACTCCTTGTCCGCGCCCGATGGTATCGGTCCACGCCGAGCCACGCGCCGCTGATGACTTGGTGATCCACCTGTGCTTGACGCCCGGCGCCGATCTTCGACGTCCGCCAACGGCATGACTTCGAGCGTGCTGATCAGGTCCACAGACACGCCGCCTGGTCGAGGTCTACACCAAGCTCTTCGGCGCGCACGATCGAACAGCTTCACCGGCTGGCAGATCAGCGAGGGCTTCGTCGCGATCGGCGCGCACTCGAGGTCCACGGACGCAACAGTACCAGCCCACCTGATCTGCAACATCGAGACCGACGTGAAGGGCACCCTTCGGAGGTTGGAGGCGGCCGGAGCAGATCGTCGTTCCGCGGCGTACGACTTCGAGGTTTCACCGACTTCTGGGTCGCGACCTTCGAAGACCGAGCGCGACTTCTTCCAGCTGGACCACGCCCGTATCGGCGCCTGCCTGACGACCGCCCGGCCCCTTCAGTCGATCGCGATCGAATCAAGATCGTTCGGCCCCTGAAGCTCCGCCTGCTGGCTCGCCGTCACCAGCACGACGGCCGCGCGACATCGATGACAGCCGCTCGCCGGTCGGTCGAGACCAGGATCTGGTCGATCTTCACGGGCCCGAAGCCAGAGCAGCAGTGCCATTCCGCCGATTCCCGCCAGGTTGAGCAACCGCGTCGCAGGTGCTGAGATCGAGGGTGCTTCGGGATGAGGATCTGGAGAGCCATGCTGGGCCTCTTCGATCGCCGTACTGGCGAACTGGTCGCGATCAGCACGATGCCGGGGCCCGAGAGCAGGCGCTTCCATTCGGTCCCTACCAGAAGGCCGACGGCGCCTGTCCCTCAGCAGTACGCCGGAAGGCATTGTCCATCTCGCGCCGCTGGGCCAGAACGGCACCGGGAACATCTCCAGCGTGCTCGATCTGTACGTCCCGATCGACAAGCCCGCCACCAGACCGATCAGACTTAAGATCAGGCCGGGCTCAACCCGCCGCCGGCGCGGACAGCGTCATCGTCCAGGCAGGCAGCAGTCGGATCCAGCAGGACGAGCTGGCCATTGCCCGCGTTCGCCGGAACACTGACCACCAGCCGGATCAGCGTGACCGTCGGGTCGCGGCTGGCAGCCCTGGGGCCGGTGCGGCGCGGTTGCGGAGGACGGCGTCGGTCCGGAGGCGCCGAGCATGGACGAGGCGCAGCATGGCGGCAGGGTCGGGACCGGCCGCCGCCCCGGGTCGATGCCTTTGATCCAGCATCCCGGCCCGGGACCTCGGTGGCGATGACGCCACCGCGATCACCTCGCCAACAGCACATCGTCGCCACCCTGACCGCGGTCGACGCCGCCTCGCCGGGCGCGCTACGACCATGGATACCGCATCTGTCCGCCTGGCGCGGTCTCCACGATTCGCGAACAGATGCATCCGACCCCTTGCAGATCGTTCGCGTCGGCCGCCCCGGTGCGCGACATCGAGGCGTCTGCCCGCGGACACACCCTTCGACTTCGACCGCCCGTCGCGAAGGCATCCCCAGCAGGTCCAGAAGATCGACCGCCTCCTGGCTGACGAGGACCTCGCCCGGTTCCGGCGTAATCGGCGATCCGTGCCGCAAGGTTGACCGTCGGGCATAGTAGTCGCCCTCCTCGAAGACCACCGGACCGCCATGCACGCCGACGTGGCGCGGCGGAGCCCGGCCTCAGGACTCCGTTGACCATCTCGAGCGCGGCGAGGACGCCGATTCGGATCCCCTCGGGTCGAACATCAGCGCCATCGCCGAGCCATTTGACGGCGTCCGCCAGTGCCGGGCGAAGGATCCGCTTCCCACCGAGCGGGCCAGGTTCTTCGCCAGCTCCGCAGCGGCGGCGTTGTCGCCGTGCTCCTGGGTCAGGCGGGTGTAGCGGTCGATGTCGAGCGACATGGCCGGAGGCGCTTCCCGCGTTCCGTCGGACCGGTCCTCGGCCAGCACGACCTCGGACCCCACCAGGTGTTTCGCCGAACCGGAACATGCTTCTGCTGGCGCGATAGATCGCCGGAGAGCACGTTCGTCGACTCCGCCATGCCTTCGGACACTACCGGCACGATGCCGATCTCGTTCACCGTCATTGTCGGCGAACAGATCCGTCCGACCTTCGTCGCCCAGAATCCCCACCAGTTGCTCAGCGATCCGACGCAGGCTGTCGCCGGTGGCGCCGAAGGTCGCTCGAGAAGACCGCCGCCGCCCTGCGCGACTGACCTGGCGGGTGGTGCTCGCCGGTAACCCTGGCGCCGATACGTTCGGCGGATCCGGCTGGATGCCGATCACTTCGCGGACGCGGTAGAGCGACCAGCAGACCAGTCCGGCGCCCGCGGCTCCTCGAAGGTTTCGCCGGTGGACGGCGAAGACACCCGTGCGCAGGTCCGTCCGTCGAGTCGGAGTTGAAAAGGCGCCGGTCTCCAGGGTTTCGCCGAATGGCTCGGGTGCGGGATCCAGATCGCCTCGATACTCTCGATCAGCCCCGACGCGTCGGACATCACCCTCGGACAACGATCCTCGGAGTTCGGCTTCAGGAGCTCGAGCTCGACCAGGCGTCCAGCTTCCTCGACGCTGACCCCCGCACGCTCGGCTGCCTCTCATCGGATACGACCTCCACCACCATACTGTGCACGTCGAAGACCTTGCCATCGGAAGCCACGAGCTCCACCACGCACAGAAACCCGACATGAGCCGTCTGTTCGTCCACATCGCGACCACCGGAGAGCCCACGCGCATCGCCCTCGCGCTTCTTGCTGCCAGTCGTCGGCTTCGATACGGTCACGACGTTGACGTGTTAGTCGCCGCGACGGTATCAGTACCTGCGCCCCAGACGCTCAAGCTGGCGAACGGGTCGGGAACAGCGGCGTCCGCGGCACGTCGATCAGCTGGTCACCGCTCACGCTCGATTCTTCGCGTCGCGGCTCTCGACGACGCACGCGGATCACCACGGAGGCTTCGCTGGTCTCCCGGTGGACTCGACGACCCGGCCGTCGAGCTGAGTGTTTCAGGCCGGCGCCCGCGCCATCGCCTGCTGAGGATCCATCAGACCGATGCAGGCCGCATCAGTCGACCCGGTCGACTCCATGTTCCAGTTGACCTGCAGGTCGATCCAGCCGTCAGTCGGCCTGCTGCCAGCGGCACGTCGCGTCGGTGATGTCCGACCGCGAGCGCGGATCAGCGGCCGATTGAACGTGTTGCGCAGCGAGGACGTTGCCGACGCCGTCCTCAGCCCGCGACGACCGGCGAGTCCAGGGACGACCAGTACCGCCGTCGGCCACCAGATCGCACTGGTCGGAGTCGCCGGGTCGAAGGTTCGGCGACATCGCCCGGTAGGTCGTCGGCGGCTCGAGGATCGTCTGGTGGATGCCCGGCTCCATCGAGATCAGGCCACGCCGGGAGTCCCCCTCGACGCGTCCCATTCCTCGCTGCGCGAGCGCTCGCGGAGCCAGCAGTGGTCGACATGCCACGTACCCATGTCGAAGTCGAAAACATCGACGGCCAGGCCGGCCTCGATCACGTCCGCGCCGTCCGGTGGCAACCTCGTCGTCATCGTTCTGCTCCTGTTCGGCGGTATCGTTCGCGTCCGTTGTTCACCGAGGCCTGACGGACGTGTCAGGAAGCGCGGACGATACTCGGTACCGGCAGCCTCGACCTCGGTGGATGACCGCCTTCAGCGCCAACCGCTGCGCGCCGGACCGCTGCAGCGCCCGGCCGAAGTGGTCGAGCGCCGAAGACATACATCGCGACCCACGTGAAGTTGGGCCGTGCTCGAGGGCGGCACCCGCCTGGCGGAACTGGTGACCTCGGCGTACCAACATGATCTTCGATCTCGGTCGGTCGACGTCGTACGGCTCGCTGGCACGCGGTCATCAGGGTTCCGATGCCGTACCAGCAAGGTGTCCGCCATCACGGTGAGCAGCATCACGATCTCGAACACCTGGCACCCCCGTCGCGACGACCACGTTGTCGAAGCCCTGGGGCACCTCCATGGAGCCGCGCATACACCTCGGCGGCTCGCGCGGGATCTCGATGACTTCATCGATGCCGCTGGCGCGCGATCTCGAGCTCCGAAGTGGGTCGGCGCAGCGGCCCCCGGCCCGAGCCGTCGTGCATGGCCAACTGGGCCAGCAGCCGACCGTTCGGCCCGGCGCCCAGGACCAGTGCCGTCGAACCAGGCCGTGGACGAAGCCCTCCATGCCGTGCATCGCGCCAGCCACCGGCTCGGCGAACACGGCGATCGCCGGATCGAGGTCACCAACGGACGCACCGGCTCGGCGTCAGCACCCGCCTCGCGAACCACCGCCGGTCGCCGACGCCGACATCGCCGTCCTCTACAACAGCGACCCTGGATTCCAGCACCAGCGCTCCCGCCGCGTACCATAATGACCCGCTTGCCGGCGCGACGCCGGTCACGTCCAGCCGTGGCTCGACGATCCCCACCATGTTCGTGGCCCAGCGTCAGCGGAAAGGTCGCGGCGTGCCCCGTCGTGGTGTAGATGGTCTCGCCCTCGCCCGCCAGCTTGGTCGACCCGGGCCTGGCCGGGGCCCGGCCTCACATCAGCACCTCGACGACATCAAAGTCGCGCGGATCCGGATCAACGACCACCTCGACGCTCAGAACTACCCCTCGCGACGGCGCCCGGTGTTCAGCGAGAGGCAACATCGTTCTACTGCCCAGTGCGTCCGTCTCGCGACGAGCCTGCCGGACCGCCCTGACGCAGTTCCACCAACATGTCGTTCCACTCGTCGCTTCGACCCCGTACATCCACTCGCCCACCAGTGCACGTTCTTGCTTCATTCCATCGTCGAACACCTCGCCGACCGCCATCGGACAGCGCTACGGGACGTGGATCAGGGTCAAGACGGACCTCGTCGAGGTCCTTCGCCGCGGCTCGCCCGGCGGACCTGGAAGCACGGCCAGTGGTGATCGGCACCACGACTGACCCGTGCCAGAGCCGCGGAAGGCCAACTGCGCCTGACCGGCACCCTCGAGGCGCTGCGCACCCAGCGCGCGCCCATCGGCTGATCACCGCCGCCCGATCGATCATCCGGACATCGACATCCTCGCGCGCAGACGAGCGCGCCGAGGTCGGTCACGTTCGGTGCCGACGCTGACCCCGGCGATCTGGCGACTGACCAGCCTCGGACAGCCCGCCCGGGCGCGGACTCCGGCGCTCCGCACGTTGGTGATTGGGATCGATGCCAGCGTCGGCATGGCGCCGATCCTGCCGGGCCTGTCGAGCCGATGCCAGGCGAAGATCGCGACATACATGCGCGCGCGCGCGATGCCCGGGGCGACGTCCCGTCGGACGAATGCTGTTCCTCGACCAGGACGCGCACTTCCTCGACGACCTCGCGCGCGAATTCGCAGTCACTGCTGCCGATGTTCCAGCGCCTCTACGCCGGCGGACGCGTACGTCGCCAAGGACGTGCTCGACCAGTTCGCACGGGTGCGCCTGCTGGATGCAGGCGGGCGTGGCGAGGCGGCTCCGGCCGTTGCCGCCGACCGCTGCGACGTTTTCGCCGCGGACGCTCTCGATGGCCCGGCTGCTCAACGCCCGGTGCAGTACAACCGCGCTGAGGAACCAGCGCGTACGGTCGCGTCACCTGCCACATGACACGACCGATACGCGGCCTCTCCCTATACGTCATGGCGCTGCCGCGATGGCGCTGCTCGCCCGCCTGCTCGTCGCAGCGATCCCGAGCAAGTCCCCTCCCCGAACCGCCAGGCGCCACTGCCGGTCCACGCCAGCGCCAGTTGCCAGTTCCAGCGCCAGCGCTTTGGCACGCTCGACGGCAAGACGTACCTGTCGAACATCACCGGACGACGCTGGGTCCGGGTCGAATCACATCTCGTTCGATGACAGCAGCATCAACGCCAACGGCGGGTGCAACTCGATGGATTCACGCGCTTCGATGAAGGACACCGCTGGACGCGACCGCGTTTGATCTACCGACCGACATGGGTGAGCGCCGTTGATGCAGCAGGATCGATTGCTCGCCGGACTCCTCGGCGAAGCCGGCGTCCGCCGTCGCAGGAACGAGATGACGCTCGACGACGGGACGATCAAGGTCACCTTCCTCGACCGCAAGATCACCGACCCGACCGACCGCTCAAGGGCACGAAGTACGTGTTCGACGCGGATCGTGACCAGCGACGCCGCCTCGAGCGTGCCGCACGCCTAGCGTCCACGCTACCTGATCACCACCAGGCGCGCCGCGGTCGACACTGGCTGCAAATTCGGGTTCGCGCCGGTCAAGATCTCGGCCGACACGCTGACGTTCGGGCCGATGGCCTTGACAAGATCGCGAGCGCGAACGTCCGTCGATCCACGATCGTCAAGGTGCTCGATCGGACCATCACATGCGCGATTCCGAGCGGATGTCCTGACGATCAACGCCGACGAGATCGCCCTGACCTACAGCAGCATCCTCGTCTCGCGTCCGACGAAGATCGCCGGCACGGGCAGCAGGGCGGCCAGGGCGATCAGGCGCGGGACGCGTCCGAGGCTCAGGCCGGCTGCGAGGCCCATTGGACAGGCCCGGCCAGAAGCCGCAGGGTCGTGTCGGGCAGAGCCTGGAGCGAGACGGTCGTCCGCATCGCAGTCTGCTCTACGAACGTGCGGCGGTCGAGTTCTGGGGGCAGGTCGCTGCGGACGCGCGTTCTACGATGCGCTGATGCAGGTCGAGGTCAACGGGACCCGTCTCTGGTTCGATGTCGACGGGCCAGCACTCGAGCCCGCCGGGCGGGTGATGCGCGATCGACCCCACGGTCATCCTGATCCACGGTGGGCCCGGCACCTACGACCACTCGTACTTCAAGCCCGACTTCGAGCCGCTCGCACGTTCGGCGCAGGTCGTCTACCTGGACCTTCGCGACCACGGACGCTCGGCGCGACACGACTCGGCTGATTGGACCTTCGAGATCTGCGCCGACGACGTGCGAGCGTTCTGCGACGTCCTCGGTATCGAGCGACCGATCGTCTTCGGACACTCGATGGGTGGGATCGTCGCGATGCTGGTCGGTAGCCGTCATCCGCGTCGCGCGGGCGGCTTGATCCTTCAGTCGACGTTCGCGCGGGTTCGATCTCGGCCGGCTGGTGACCGGGTTTCGGGACATCGCGGGGGACGAGGTCTCCCGGCTGGCGGGGCGCGACTTCGGTGGCGATCCGGTCAGCGACGCCGAGTGGGCGCGGGTCTTCGCCGCATACGGCCCCGTCGTTCCCGACCGCGAGCAGCTGGCCCGGCGGAGCGCGAACCCGGACGTGGCCGCCACCGGGATGGACCGGCTGCGGGCAGTCGACGTCGTCGGCCAGCTCCCGCGGATCGACTGCCCGACCCTCGTCTGCGTCGGTGCGCTCGATCCGGTCACGCCGGTCGGGGCCTCACGCGAGATCGTCGACGGCCTGCCGCCGGGCATCGGGCGCCTCGAGGTCATCGACAGTGCCGGCCACTTCCCGTGGAAGGACGCCCCGGCCCGCTACTGGCCCCTGCTCGAGTCCTTCATCACGAGCTGCTGAGCGCGCCGGTCGAGGGTGGCGCGACTCCACCACGACCGAGCCGGTGACATTCGCGACGATCGACGGCCCGAAACGGTCACGCCAGTCCGGGACGCTCGCGGGGGTCGTGTGGCCGTGCAGCCAGAGCGGCGGTCGGCGCGTTCAAGAAGCCAGCGGTAGGCCGCGTAGCCGACGTGGTACGGGTCCGAAATCGCAATCCCCCACCCCGCGTGGCGGCGCATGGCTGACCACCAGCACGGGCGCGCTCCGTCCACGCGCGTGTCGCGCGACGAGCCCACGCGATGCCCGCAGGACGTCCAGCCAGGCACGCGTCTCGTCCCGGCGGGCGACACCCGGCTTGAGACCGGGCCACTCGAACGGCGCGACGGTGATGCCTTCGACCTCGACCAGCTGCCCGCTGGCCAGGTGCTGGGGCGCCTTGGCGGCCGACTCGACCCATTGGCCCCCGCGGTCGTGGTTGCCACGAACGTAGGCGACCGGCACGCGGAAGGCTCGCCGAGGAAGCCGAGGTAGTCCGGCTCGAGATCGCCGCAGCCGACGACCGCATCGATGCGACCGAGCGCGGCTCGATTGACCGCGTGGTCGAGTGCCGGGTCGGGAGGTCCGACACGGCCAGCAACCGGATCGGCGCGCCGTCACGACCCGCGAACGGTCTAGCGTCCGGCCATGCGACGGTCAGTGACCGCGTCATCCGTCGTCGTCCGGGCTCGTCCGGCCCGCGTCATCCTCGTGGGCCAGCGCGTCACTCGGTCGCCGGCCGCTGCCCGCGGTCCGGAGCGCGCGGGAGGCGGCGAACGAGCTGGCGAGCGACCCGATCGGTTCGGTCCGGTGGTCCCCGAACGGGACGAGCTCGATCACGTCCGCATCGATGGCGACCTGGCCGCCGTACAGCGCGAGGGCGACGCGGTTGTGGCCGTCGACGACCCAGTAGCGATCGCCGAACTTCACGACGTCGATCGGCGGAAGGACGGCGAGGCCGTCGTTGGCGGTCGTCAGCCGCTGCCATCGAGTGTTCCAATTGCCGCCACGGAACGCCCTGAGCGGCAGGAAATCCCCGCCGCGCTGGGCGCCGCCGCCGACCGCCGTCCCGGCGACCGATCGAGATCGACCGTCGCAGGCCGACCTCGACCGGCCGCGCGGACCGTGCCTCCGGATGGACGTCGTACAGGAACGGCAGCGGCTCCTTCCCATCCGACGGACGCGGCGGACGCGCGCGCCCGGTCGCTCGTTCCACCTCCGTACGACGCCGTCGCGGACCTGGCCGACGCGGTCCGCGATCGGCTCGCGTGCGCCGGCGACGCCGGCGCGGATGATGTCGATCGCGCTTCGTCCGTGGTCCGCGACGTCGTCGGGCGGGTCGTCTCGCTCAGTGCATCGTCGGCGACCGTCGGGCTTGTCCTGCTCGTTCATCTCGATACGAGTGTGCCCCATCGGAACCTACACTCGCAGGCATGCGCATCCGCCGCGTCCGAGCCGACGAGTGGCACGCCCTCCGCGACCTGCGTCTGCGCGGCCTCGAGACGGACCCGGACGCATTCGGCGGGACGCTCGCCGAGTCGCTGACCAAGCCCGACGCGGAGTGGCAGGCGCGCGCCGCCTCGACGGAGACCGTGACCTTCGTCGCCGTACGGCGCCGGGTTCGTCGGCATGGGATCGGTCGCGCCCGCCCCGGAGCGACCGGGCATCGCGGCCAGTCTACGGCATGTGGGTGGCGCCCGAGGCGCGTGGTCAGGGTGTCGGCGGTTCGCTGATGGACGCCCTCGAGGGCTGGGCGCGTGAGGCCGGCTACGGCGACATCGGCCTCGGGGTGACGATGACGAACGAGCCGGCGATCCGCCTGTACACGGCGAAGGGGTATGCCGACATCGGTGAACGGTTCCCGCTGCGCGACGGCTCGACGCTGATCGTCCAGATCATGGCGCAAGCCGCTCTAACATCGGCTCCATCGCGACGCAGGAGGCTCGAACCCATGGACTGGACCCTCGAACTCGTCGTCGTCCCCGTCAGCGACGTCGACCGTGCCAAGGCCTTCTACATCGACCAGCTCGGCTTCGGCCTCGACGTCGACATGGCGAGCGGACCCGACTTCCGCGTCGTCCAGCTGACGCCCGCCGGGCTCGGCCTGCTCGATCGCCATCGGGAAGGGGTTGAGCGAGACGGAGCCGGGCACCCTCCACGGCCTGCAGCTGTGCGTCGAGGACATCGAAGCAGCCCATCGCCAGCTCGTCGACAACGGCGTCGACGTCAGCGAGCCGTTCCATTTCGGCGAAGCAGGGCAGACTCCCGGTCTCAGTCCGGAGCGACGCGGCTACGAGACGTTCGTGAGCTTCCACGACCTCGACGGCAACACCTGGCTCGTCCAGGAGGTCAAGCGCGACTGGGTCGTCAGGCAGGTCAAGCGCGACGAGGCCGTCGCGTAGCAGATCGCGCCTGACGCCCGGGGCCGCCGAGAAGCGCGGCGGCAAGGACCAGCAGGGCGGCGGCGGCGAGTCCCACGATCGCCCACGGATCCCATGCCGACTCGCTCCGTGCCGGGGTCGTGGCGTCCGGCGGCGGTGGCTGGGCACCACTGACCGGACCGCCGGCGATGGCGACGGCGGCGGCCGTCGGCGCCGGAGTGGCCTGGACGTCCGCGGTCGACGTCGGGGTCGGGGTCGGGCGCGGCGTCGCTGCGGCTGCCGGGTGTGGCGCGGCAGTGGCCGGTGCGACGCGGACTGCCGTCTTCGCCTGAGCTGTCGATGTCGACGTCGACTTCGTGGTGGTCCTCGCCGCGGACGACGAGGTCGCGATCGGCTGGATCGAGACCCAGTCACCTTCCCAGGCCATCCGGACCCGGCCGTAGTGCCACGGCGTGAAGAACGACTTGAACTGGCTCGGCGTGAGCTTCCTGTCGGGCCGCATGTCATAGCCGTACGAACGGCTCTGGAGCCCGTAGAGGGGCCCGACGACGCGGAGGCTGGTGACGGTGAAGGCGGTCGTCCGGGCCGGGTCGGCGGTCGCGGTGAAGCCGGTCAGCACCCAGCCATGGTTGCCGTGGTCGACCGCGATCGCGACCGGCAGGTTGGTCTTGCGCAGGTTGGTCACGGCCGAGCGGACCGCCTTGCTGAAGCTGCTGCTCGCCACCACGCGGTAGCGGCTGTCGACGTAGTGACGCAGCCCGGCCGCCCAGCCACCCGGGGTCGGTGCCGTCGGAGACGGGGATAGCGTAGCGGTCGTGGGCGCGCATGTAGCTGAAGTAACGCGACTGGTTGGCGCGGGTGTGGTCGGTCGTGTGGCGGACGATGTTCCGGATGATCTGGACATCCGCGGCGGTGCACCACAGCCACGTCTTCTGGGTCGTGAACACGCCCGAGCGGTAGAGGTCGATGCCGCCGGTCCAGCGCGACAGTGCGTTGGCCGTGGCACCCGGGAGCGACGCGGACCCGCCGATGAGGACCGAGGCAAGGGCGGCGGCGAGCACCAGCCGGACGATCGACCGGCGACGCTGGTGGTGGCCGGGCATGTCTCTATCGTCCTCCGGCGGTCAAGTCGTGCTCGTGGCGTGGCTGCCGTTCGGTACTGTGGACGCGTGGAGATGCGGAGGCTCGGCCGCAGCGGCGTCGACGTCCCGGCCGTCGGGCTCGGGACATGGCGCGTGTTCGACCTGCCGGCGGCTCGCCAGGCCGAGGCCGACGCGGTCGTGGCGGCTGCATTCGAGGCAGGCGCGCGCGTCGTCAATTCCTCGCCGATGTACGGCCGCGCGGAGGCCGTCCTGTCGCACGCGCTCGGCGAGCGGCGGCGCGACGCGTTCGTGGCGACCAAGGTCTGGGCGAACTCGGGGCAGGAGGGTCGCAGCCATTTCGCCCGCCAGCTCGGCTGGTTCGGTGGCCGCGTGGACCTCCTCCAGGTCCACAACCTGCTCCGCTGGCAGGAGCATCTCGGCTGGATGGAGGCGGAACGAGGTGTCGGCACCGTCCGAGCGATCGGCGCCACGACCTACGATCCGGCGACCTTCCCCGAGCTCGAGAAGGTCATGCGGACCGGCCGCATCCAGGCCATCCAGGTGCCACTCAACCCGCGCGAGCGCGCCGCCGAGACGCGGATCCTGCCGATCGCCGCCGAGCTCGGGCTGGGTGTCCTCGTCATGCGTCCGTTCGGCGAAGGCGGCCTGCTGCGCCGGCCGTTCCCGCCGGAGCTGGCGGCGGCCGGCCTCAGCGGCTGGCCGGAGGCGCTGCTGCGCTGGTGCCTCGCGGACGACCGCGTGACGGTCGCGATCCCGGCCACGGACGACCCGGAGCACGCCGTCGCGAACGTGCAGGCGGCCGGCGCACCGCCGCTCGACGCGAGCTGCGGGACCTGATCGGTCGCCTGGCGGTCGTCCGTTGAGACGGACCGGTGCCTCGGTGCCGAGTCAGCCGGGCGGCGGGATCAGGCCGTAGCGCGCGATGACGCCGGGCAGCCAGTCGGGCCGGCTGGAACGGGAGCTCGTAGCGCGCAGCCAGCGCGGCGATGTCGGCGAAATCGGGCGGGCCGGCGTCGGTCATGTCGGCGAACTCGTGGAAGAAGCGCTCGAAACCGGCGGGCGTGATGACCTCGATCATGCGGGCGCGCGTCGAGCCGGCATTCCACATCGCGTGGACCTGGCCGCGCGGCTTGATGATGTAGCCGCCCGGCTCCAGGACCACCTCCTGGTCATCGGACCGGAAGCCGATCGAGCCATCGAGCACGATCGAATATTCGTCCTCGAGGTGATGCAGGTGCGGTGGCACGAGGGCACCCGGCTCGAAGGTGTGCTCGACGATCGACAAGGCGCCACCGCTGTCCTCGCCCTCGATCTTGAAGATGACCCCGACCCCGGGGGCAAGCACGCCGACCCTGCCCGCGCCGGGCTGGACCGCCTTGACCCGCGTCGCGACGCCGATGGTTGCCTGGCTCGTCGTGGCTCGGATCCTCCTGCAAGTCCGGTAAACAGGGCTGTATACTGAATGCAGGAGGTGCCTGTCAAGTTTGAGTGAGCAAGTCCGTTCTACGAAATCGCGACCGTATCGGATGCGGCGCCGCGCGGAGTCGGTCGACCAGACGCGCCTGCGGATCACCGAGGCTGCCGTCCGCCTGCACACGACGGTCGGGCCGTCGAATAACCGACCATCAGCACCGTCGCCGACGAGGCCGGCGTGACCCGGCTGACCGTCTACCGCCATTTCCGCGACCAGGACGAGCTGTTCGACGCGTGCCGGCGACACTGGTACGTGCAGAACCCGCTGCCGGATACGGCGGCCTGGCGCTGCATCCCCGCCCTCGAGGACCGGGCCCGCCGCGCCTTCACCGAGCTCTATGCCTGGTTCCGCGTCCGCGGCGATGCGCTCTGCCCGATCTACCGCGACATGGCGTCGATGCCGCTGACGGCGCAGGTCGATGTCCGCGCCCAGTGGGCCGCGGTCGCCGACGCCCTCCTCGCCGGCGTCGCCGTCGCGCCCGGCGCCCGGCGATCCCTGCGCGCCGCCGCCGGACACCTCGTCGGCTCATGACCTGGCGCTCCCTCGTCGTCGAGCAGGGTCTCCGCGAAGACGAGGCCGTCGAGCTGGCGGTCACGCTGCTGCGCCGCGGCGTCGCCCGACGAGCCGCCGGTCGACGTGACGGGCGGCCCACCCGACCATCGGCGATGATGGTGCCGGAGGTGGCGCGATGGAGACGGTGACGGTGGTGTTGAGCGTCGGCCGGGACAGGGTCGACGCGTTCGAGACGGGTTTCCGCGAGCACGAATTGCCGGTCTGGCGCGACCTCCAGGACCGCGGCCTGCTGATCACCGCGACCCTCAGCCGGCTGGACATCTCGACGGTCCCGGTCGCGGGCGCGGTCCAGTACCTGGTGGCCTGCATCTTCGCGACCGGCGAGGGCCATCACGCCCACGACGGTCACCCGGGCTTCAAGGCATGGAACGAGATGGCCGACGCGTATCAGGTGGGCGGCGCGCAGGCGTTCGGCGGCGAGACCATCGAGGCCCTGGGCGTCACCGGTCTGATACCGGGTCGGCGGTCCTCGAAGGCGGTCACTCGACCCGGCGCGGCGACGTGATGATCAGCAGCAGCAGACCGGCGACGATCGGCGAGGTGAACACGGCGAGCAGGAACCAGAGCGCACCGTTCTGGCCACGCTGCTGGGCCACCCAACCGATCAGGAAGACCAGCACGAGATAGGCCGTGAGGGCGCCCAGGACGAAGATCGAGAAGGTATCTGCGACGGTCACCCGCGCAGTATCCGTCTGCCTCATCCGGCTGTGAAGAGGCTGATCGAAGGAGTGAAACGGTGAAGATCGGCGTGATCGTCCCCCAGGGCTGGACCGGCGAATACGACGGCTGGGATCCGGCCGACGCGTGGGCGCGAGACGTCGTGGTCGCCCGGCAGGCCGAGCGACCTCGGCTTCGAGTCGATCTGGGTGTTCGACCATTTCCACACCGTCCCCCGACCGACAGACGAGATCACCTTCGAGTCGTTCACGATGCTGTCGGCGCTCGCGGCGCCAGACCCGGCGAGTCCGGCTCGGCCACGTCGTAATCTGCACCGGATTCCGGAACCCGGCCCTGACGGCCAAGATGATCTCGACGATGGACACCATCAGCGGCGGCCGGATGGAACTCGGCCTCGGGGCCGGCTGGAAGCGGGACGAGTGGGACGCCTACGGCTACGGATTCCCCGAGACGACGGAGCGACTCGCGCGCCTCGGCGACGACCTCGAGGTCATCAGCCGGATGCTGGCCGGAGATCGCCACGAACACGCCACGTTCGATGGTAGGTACAGCCGGGTCGCCGACGCCCGGAACATCCCGAAGCCCATCCAGCGGCCGCGGGTGCCGATCATGGTCGGCGGCAACGGCCCGAACGTGACCTGGCGCCTCGCCGCCCGGTACGCCGACGAGCTGAACCTCGACGGCCTCGCGCCCGACGAGGTCGCAGTCGCCCTGCCGACGATCCGGGCGCGCTGCGAGGAGATCGGCCGCGACCCGACCAGCCTGGCGCTGTCGGTGCATCTGTGGGGCGAGCAGATCGCCGACCCGGGTCAGGCGAGGGTCGATCGACTCGGCGGACTGGCGGAGCTCGGTGTCGCCCGGGCGATGGGCCTCTGGTCGAGGATCAGCGCCGCGACCGGCCGGTCGACGTGATCGATGAACATCGTCCGCGAGATCGCCATCGTGTGGTAGGCGGGGTCCTCGGGCGGGTAGATCTCCGGGTACCGCATCGGGTGGACGAAATCCGCCACCGGCGTCGCGAGCTCACGGAACGGGGCGATCGCCCGTTCCGCGGCCTCGGGCTCGCCGACGCAGGCGAGGATCCCGAGATGACGACTTCGCCGTGGTGCTCCGCCGCGATGAACGGCAGCGGCGGGCAGGGCATCACGTTGGCGATGGTCGACAGCTCCTCGGGCGCAGCCGCGGCGGCCGCGATGTAGCCGGCGACCGTGTCGAGGCCGTGGCGGGCCAGGACGCAGCAGCCCGCCGACGATCTGGCCGACCTCGTGGACGCGATAGCGGAACCGCGTGACGACGCCGAAGTTGCTGCTGCCGCCCGGATCGCCCGAACAGGTCTGGCTCGTTGCTCCGACGTCGACCTGGAGGATCGCGCCGTCGGCGGTCACGATCTCGGCCGCGATCAGGTCGTCGATCGTCAGGCCGTACTTGCGGCCGAGGAGCTGACACCGCCGCCGACGCGTGATCCGGCGATCCCGACCCAGCCGGTGTACGCCGAAAGCCTGACCCCGAGACCGTGCTCATCGAGCGCGGTGGCCAGCTCGGCGGCCGTCAGCCCGGAGCCTGCCCAGACCGTGCGCCCGTCGACGTCGATGTCGATCGACTTCCAGGTCCGAGAGCGTCGAGACGATGCCGCCCTCGACGACGCCGTAGCCGGCCGCGCTATGGCCCCCGCTCCTGACGGCAAGATCGAGGCCCGTCTTGCCGGGCAAGCTCGATCACCCGGACCACGTCGTCCGCGTTGGCGACCTTGACGATCACCGCCGGCCGGTCGTCGCCGAGGCCGCCGGGCATGACCATCCGCGCGCGGTCGAAGTCAGGATCGTCGGGGCCGATCACCCTGCCGAGGACGCTGGGCCGCAGGTCCTCGATCGAGAGGGTCGCGGCGGTGCCTGTGATATCGGTGGTCGTGCGTCGGTGGGCCTCCATGCGGTCGCCTCGCCTGGGCGGGCGACGGTTGAGCATCGGTACTCCGAAAGGGTCGCACGGATGGCGTGTCATCCGTCGCGCGCGACACCTTCCGTGCCGCCCGTCAGGCCGGCGGGCCGAGCCAGCCCTTGTCCCGCGCGATCCGCGCCGCCTCCGCGCGGTTGCGAGCGCCGACCTTCTGGATGGCCGACGACAGGTGGTTGCGGACGGTGCCCTCGCTCAGCGAGACGGCCGCGGCGATGTCGGCGACGGTGCCTGCTCGGTCGTCGCCGCGAGGATCTCGCGCTCCCGCTCGGTCAGCGGGTTGGTGCCCTCGGCCAGGGCGTCCAGCGCGAGGCCCGGGTCGACGACTCGCCGTCCCGCGGCGACACGCCGGATCGCAGACGCGAGCTCGGTCGCGGGCGAATCGTCCAAGCACGAAACCTGTCGCGCCGGCCTCCATCGCCTGACGGAGATAGCCGGGCCGTCCGAACGTCGTCACGATGAGCACCCGGCAGGCGGGGACGGCCGACCGCAGCGCCGCGGCCGCCGACAGCCCGTCCAGCCCGGGCATCTCGATATCGAGGACCGCGACGTCGGGGCGGGACCCGCAGCGCCTCGGCCACCACGACGTCGCCGCTGGCCGCACCTCTCCGACGACGTCGAGGTCGTCCTCCATCGACAGCAGCGCTGCCATCGCGCCGCGGACCATGGCCTGGTCCTCGGCCAGCAGCACGCGGATGGGCGAGCCGGTCATGCCGACTCGCCGGTGCCGGCGGCGATGGGCAGAGTCGCGATCACCCGATACCCGCCGCCGGCACCGGGGCCGGCGTCGAGACGTCCCCCTGCCCCTCGAGGCGTTCGCGCAGACCCTGCAGGCCGGTCCCGTCGCTTGCCGTACTCCCGAGCGGGCGGCGTCCGCACTCGCCGGCTCGGGCGCGCCATCGTCGACGACCTCGAGCTCTGCCTGGGTCCCGTGCCGCGATGTGCGGATCGTCGCGTGGCTCGCCGCGCTGTGCCGCACGACGTTGGTCACGGCCTCGCGAACCGCCCAGGCAAGGACGACGTCCTGTGATGACGGGAGCGGGCCGACACCGTGTTCGATCGTGGCATCGATCCCGGACGCATCGAGGACGACCTTGGCATTCGCGAGCTCGCGATCGAGGCTCGGCTGCCGGTAGCCGCCGAACGGTCTCGCGGACCGACGCCAGCGCCTCGCGGGCGACCTGCTCCACGTCGGCGATCTCGGCCCGCGCCCGCTCGGGCTCGCCCGGCAGGAGTCGGCCGGCGAGCTCGCTCTTGATCGCGATCAGCGACAGGCTGTGGCCGAGGACATCGTGCAGGTCGCGGGCGATCCGGTTGCGCTCCTCGGCGACGGCCAGCGTGGCGAGCTCCTGGCGTGCCGCGTGGAGCTTCACGTTCGTCCGCCGCAGCGCGGTCATGGCGAAGACGGTGACCCCGATGATCGACACCGACAGCCCCTGGATCAGGGCACTCGCCAGATCGACCGACTGGGTCAGGGTCAGCGCGGCGACGACACCGGCCGTGACGATGAGCCCGACCGCGCGACGCTCCGGCAGCAGCGTGCTGGCCGCGGTCGATGCGTAGTAGAACAACACGAACCAGCCCTGTCCGGGAGCACGGATCTCGGCCGCCGCGACGAGACCAAGGATCGCGACATCCAGCGCGACCAGCCACGGGCTCGCCCGCCGAGGGTCCATCGGATCCCGCCGGGCGACCGCCCACAGGAGGAGCGTGAACGAGGCGGTCGCGGCCAGCACCAGCGCGGCGACCACGGGTTCCGGCGGCTGGCCGATGATCCGGACGATGGGATAGGCGATGAACGCCGCGCCGGCGACCCGCCAGGCCGGCAGCCAGCTGCCCTCGCGTCCGTCCGGGGCCGAGAAGACGCCCGAGACCGACGTCCCCTCGGCAGGGGCGTCGGTCTCACTCGCGGCTCGATGATCAGCCACTGGCGCGCTGCTCGGACGCCCGGTAGCGCCAGGCCGCGAGCGCCCCGATGACGGTCGCGTAGGCGGCGAGGACGGCGATGTCGGCGAGATCGGGCGAGCCGCCGGTGAGGGCCGAACGACCCAGGTCCGCCAGCCGGAAGGACGGAAGCATGCGTCCGATGGTAGCCAACGTCTCCGGGAAGGACGAGATGGGCGCCCACAGCCCGCCGAGGATGGCGAGGCCGAAGAGCGAGACCATCATCGCGCCCTGCGCGCTGTCGGCATCGAACATGTAGCCGATGAGCAGGCCGAGCGCCGCGAACGGCAGCACCCCGAGCGCGATCGACACGAACATCTGGACCAGCGAGACCGTCGGCAGCGACACGTGGTCGGCTGCGATTCCGGCGACGACGACGGCCGCGATCGCCGGCAGCGTCACGACGTAGGCGACCAGCAGCTTGCCGGCGACGTACCCGGCTGCCGGCAACGGCGTCACGCGCAGCTGGCGCGTCCAGCCGGAGCTGCGTTCGCGGGCGATGACGATCGCGCCACTGAGTGCTGCCACCATCGCCGCGTAGGTCGCCATCGAGACCATGAAGTAGGCGCCCCAGGTCGTGCCGGCGATCGTGCTGTCGGCGGGCGAACCGGCCGACAGGACACCGGTGTACAGCAGGTAGAAGGCGGTCGGGAGCGCGATCGAGAACATCACGTAGCGGCGGTTGCGCAGCGCGCGGCGGATCTCGATGGTGAGGAACGCGGCGAAGGCACTGAACGCGGTCGATGAGCGGGTGGCGTGGGTGATGGCGATCATCGGTCGGACTCCTTGGAAGTGTCGGATGCGGTGGTCAGGGCGACGAACGCGTCCTCGAGATCGGCGCCGGTGACCTCCAGGTCGCGGATCGGGACGTGGCGCGTCACGAGGGCCATGACGGTCGCGTCGGCGTCGGTCGTGGCCAGCGTGACGGTCGCGCCGCGGATCTCGACGGCCGTGACGCCGGGTAGCGTCGCGAGGCTCGTCTCGTCGGGCTCGACGCTGTCGAACCGGACGGTCCGGCCGTGGACGCCGGCCCGGATCGAACGGCTGCTGCCGTCGGCCACGATCCGGCCGTGATCGAGGACGACGACCCGGTCGGCGACCTGGTCGGCCTCCTCGAGGTAGTGCGTCGCGAACAGGATGGTCCGGCCCTCGCCCGCCGAGCGGCGCATGTCGGCCCAGAACGCGCGCCGGGTCTCGACGTCCATCGCGACGCGTCGGTTCGTCGAGGAAGAGGAGGTCCGGGTCGCCGGCGATGGCGATCGCGAAACGAACGCGCTGGGCCTCGCCGCCCGACAAGGTCTCGACAGACCGCCCAGTAAGGCTCGCGAGCCCGGCCCGCTCGATGATGGTGGCGCGAGGGAGTGGGTTCGGATAGAGCCGGCGGGCGAACTCGACGAGCTCGCCGACGCGGGCATTGGATGGCAGCCCCGCGCCCTGGAGCATCGACCCCACTCGGCCGCTCGCCACGGCCCCGGCGGGTGTCTGGCCAAGCGTCCGGACGGTGCCGGCCGTCGGTTCGAGGAGACCGAGCAGCAGGCCGATCGCCGTCGACTTGCCGGCGCCGTTCGGCCCCAGCAGCGCGACCGTCTCGCCGGTCCTGATCGACAGGTCGATGCCGTCGAGGGCGGTCACCGCGCCGAAGCGTCGCGTGACCGCGTCGAAACGGACGGCGATCGACCCTGCGTCGGGCGTCGCCGCCGGGTCCGCGGGGTGCGATCGCGGACGCTGGCTTGGAAGGGGTGTCAGGAGAGCCATCGGAGAACCTCGGCATGCGATGTGGTCATGCCGTCAGTCTCGGAGCGAGGAGGCTCAGCCTCCAGTCACGGCCGTCGTGAACCATCCATGACGGCTGTCACCCCCTGCCCATGACACGTCAGTGCGTGCCCGACCGGCGCCGGAGGTACGGTCCTGACCCATCCAAGTTGGCCTCTCGCGTCCGCGACCCATGCGGCCGTAGCCTGTTGCCATCGGTCAACGTCGACCCCGGCGTGGACCGACCGATAAATGGCAAACCCGTCGCGAGGCGGGGACGCAAAGCCACGGGCCTCACGCAGGTAGCCGGGCTGCCGAACAGGAGGTGGGCCATGGAGGCCCAGCGCTACTCGCGCGTGCGTACCCTCGCGCACGCGACCTTGACCCTCGGGGCGGTCCTCGCCGTGCTGCTCGCCGCAGCCGCCGATCTCCACCGCTGAGGAACCGGCCGCCGGACGTCCCACGTCCGGCGGCCGCACTCTATCCGTCCGCGTTCGCGTCCTTCGGGACCGGCGCCTTGCGTGCCTCGAACCCGAGCTTGCGCGCCTCGCGCACCGTCAGCGGCTCCATCCGCTTCCAGCCGAAGGCCGTGGCGATCGCGTCCCAGACCGGATCGAGCTCCCAGTACGCGCCGTGCGACTTCGGGAAGTCCGCACCCGACCGGACCCGCAGGTCGACGACGCTGGCGAGGCCGTCGGTCCGACGGAAGAGCGGCTCGGCGAGGAACGACAGGAAGTCGCGCGTGTCGTACACGTTCAGCCACGGGACCGGCAGGTACGGTGGATCGGCCTCGTCGTAGGGCATCGACGGGATCGCATCGAACGTGTACAGCAGCGGCGCCTGCGAACCGACCGTGACGCAGGCCTCGACCGGGGCGTCAGGCCAGCTCGCCAGCAGGTCGACCAGCGCGATGCCACCGAGGCTCAGCGCGACCGGCAGGACCGGCCGACCCTTGGCCGCACGAGCCGCGGCGGCCAGCTCGGTCCGGAGCACCTGCTGGATCGACGAACGGTGCTGGTGGTAACCGATGACGTCGGCCATCATCTGCGGCCCCAGGATCTCGAACAGCGCCTCGCGCCGATCCTCGAAGTAGTTCGTCGCGATCTTCATCACGACGTCCTTGCGAATGCCCGCACGCAGGATCGGGACCGGCATCGGCGAGGGACGGCCACGGCGATGGATGGCCTTCTTCCAGCTCCCGAGACGCAGGTCGGATCGGCGGCGCCACTCCGGCGCGACGACGGTCACGTCCCAGCCTCGTGCCCGGACCTGGTCCTCGAGCCGGGCCACGTTGGCGGCCAGCCCTTCGGATGTCTCCGCGGCACCGTGGACGAAGAACAGGATCCCGCTCGGGGCCGGCGTTGCCATGCCGCGACCATACACGCCGGGCGCGCCCGCTAGCATCACGGGGTGACCTCCCTCGCTCCGCCCCGGATCGAACCTGCCGCCATCCTCGCCGGCACCGGTCTCGCGCTGGTCGGCTGGACCGGTCTCCTCGTTCCGTCGCTGATCCGCCAGATCGAGCCTGCGTTCGGGCAGACCGACGCCGGCATCGGCGTCTACTTCTTCGTGGGCGCGCTCGGATCGGTGGTCGGGTCCATGGGCGGCGGCCTGCTCACCGAGCGGGTCGGCCGGCGGGTCGTGCTCACGACCGCCGTCTCGCTCCTCGCCCTGGCGATGGCGCTCCTGTCGGTGGCCCCGAACTGGACCCTGTTCCTCGTGGCGGCGATCCCGTTCGGCATCGGCATGGGTGGGATCGATGGCGGGATGAACGGGCTCGTCCTCGATCTCTACCCGGCCGGTCGGGGTCGGGCGCTCAACCTGCTCCACCTGTGCTTCAGTCTCGGCGCGCTGGCGTCGCCGCTGGTCGTCGGCCGCGTCGTCGACGCCGGCGCGTCGTGGCAGGCGGTCGTCTTCGCCAGCGCAGTCGCGGCCGTCCCGCTCGCGATCCTGTTCGCGGTCGTCCGGCTGCCGTCGGGACGTCACGAGCACGCGCCGGGCGCGAGCCCGATCCGGACGGGCCTCGCCCTGCCACTCGTGATGCTCGCGGTCGCCATCGCCTTCTATGTCGGAGCCGAGATCGGTGTCAGCAACTGGCTCGTCCGCTATCTCCAGGCGGCGTCGCTAACGCTGGCGACGTCGGCCCTCGCGCTGTTCTGGGGGTGTCTCGCGCTCGGACGCCTCGTCAGCGCGCGCCTCGGCGACCGGTTCGACCATGCGACGTTCGCGGCCGCATCGGCGATCGCCTCGGCCGTCGCTCTGGTGGCCGCTGTCGCGGTCCAGTCGCTCGAGCTGTCGATCGTGCTGTTCGGCGTGGTCGGGTTCGCGTTCGGCCCGGTCTACCCGCTGATCATGGCCGTCGCTGGCGACCGCTATCCCGCGCGGTCCTCGGCGGTCAGCGGCTTCCTCGCGGGGATCGCGGTGATCGGCGCGATCATCTATCCGCCGCTCATGGGCTTCGTGTCGGTCGGGGCCGGGCTCGGGGTCGCGATGCTCGGCGCAGCGGCTCTCGTGTTCGCGTGCGGCGTGGTCCTGGCGCTCGTGGCGCGCCGTCCGGCCGTGATCCGCGAAGGCGTCGCCGCGTGACCGTTCCTGGCTCTGATCGGGTCAGCGGCTCGCTCGGCGACGCTTGCCCAACCGGGCGAGGGATCGTCGGAGCGCCGGTTGCGACACGGCCGTCACGTCGATCCGACCGACGCCGAGGAGCGTCATGAACCGCCGCATCCCGGCCGCCAGCGCATCCGCGAAGGCCGGGTCCCTGGCCGAGGCTGTGTCCTCCAACCACAGGCCCGAGGATCATCAGCGTGCCGCTCGACCGGTCCAGCTTCGGATCGAACCGCCCGACCAGCCGGTCGCCCCACAGGATCGGCATCGTGTAGTACCCGAAGGTGCGCTGCGCCAGGGGCTTGTAGACCTCCCAGACGTAGTCGAAGCCGAACAGCGGCTTGGCCCGCCCGCGGGCGCTGACCGGGTCGAGCGGGGACAGGAAGGTCGCCTCATCGGTCGTCGTCGGCCCGATCGGCGCCCAGGCGGGCGGCAGGCGGCCGGCTTCCAGCTCGGCCAGGACCGCCGCGTCCTCGCCGAGCGCGAGCTGCGGCGTCCGCCAGCCCTCGACCCGCACGTCGATGATCGAGCCGTCGGCGAGACCGCGATCGCGCCACTCGCCCAGCGCCGCGGGACTGGCCTTGAGCTTGTTCACATACGCCGTATTGACCCCTGCCAGCCGTGCCAGACCGACCGTCGCGACGGCCTTGCGGGCGAGCACGTCGTCCGCTTCGGCCTCGTCGACATCGCGCAGCGCGGACGCGGGCGCGACCGACTCGGTCAGGGCGTAGACCCGTTCGAACCGGTCCCGCCGGGCGACCATCGCCTCGCCCGACCCGCCACAGGTAATGGAGCGCAAGGGCGCTGTCCTTCCGTCCCCGGTAGTCATCGATGCGCGTCCGCGTGCTCATCTCGAACGAGCGGTTGCTGACCTCGCGACCGGAGCGCAGCAGCGCACGCATCTCCTCGATCGCGTCATGGTGCTCGCGCTCGACCTCGGTCCAGTGGCCCTTCTCGCGCTCGCGCCGCATCAAGACGCGGAAATACGGCAGCTCCTCCATCGGCCGGACCGCCAGCCAGCCGCCCCACTCGAAGAACTCGCGGCGACCGTAGGTCAGGATCGCCCAGTCGTCGATGGCGTAGTCCGTCACTCTGCTGTGAAGGGCGAGATCATGAGCGCGGGCGACCACGACTAGCGGATCGAGCTGGAGATCCTCCATCGCGCGCATCGCATCGCCGGCACCCTCGAGGCCCTGCCAGCGGCGGCCCGGCCACAATCCGCTTCTGCCCATGACATAGCGGCGCGCGGTGACCGCCGAGATCTCCACCATCCGAACGCGAACCGCGGGGGCCGACCCGGCCACCCGTCACGCGGTCGCCGGCTCCCGGACCCGCTCGAGCGCGACGAGGACCCGCCCGACCGCGGCGGCCAGGTCGTCGATGTCGGACTCGCCGGCGATCGCCGGGATCGCGCCCATCCCGCGTGGCGCGAGGTAGAACCCTTCGAGGAGCATCCCGAGGAAGAGCGATGCGCCGCCGCTGACGCCCGTCGCGAACGCCGTCACGCCCTCGCCCGAGAAGACCTGGAACAGCGAGCCGACAGTGGCGACACGGGCGTCCAGACCGTCGCGCTCGATGACCCGGGTGAGCGCGTCCCGGAGCCGCAGCGCCGAGCGCGTCGAGCCGGACGTAGGTGTCGGGTGTCAGCTGGCGCAACGTCGCGAGCCCGGCGGCGGCCGCCACGGGGCTGCCGTTGAACGTCCCGCCGTGGCTGACGGCGCCCGCGCGCCGCTGGTCGAAGATGTCCATCACGTCCGCCCGCCCGCCGAACGCGGCCAGCGGATAGCCGCCGGCGATGATCTTGCCGAGCGTCGTCAGGTCGGGCCGGACGCCGAACAGGGCCTGCGCCCCGCCGTGCGCGACCCGGAACGAGATGATCTCGTCGAAGATCAGCAGCGCCCCGTGGCGGTCCGTGAACGAGCGCAGGAACGGCAGGAACTCCGGCTCGGGCGCGCGGACGCCGCCGGCGCCCTGGACGGGCTCGATGATGATCGCGGCGAGGTCGCCCTCGCGCCCGCGAAGGGCCGCCTCGATGCCATCCGGGTCGCCCCACGGCAGGTCGACGATGAGGCTCGACATCACGCCGGGCACGCCGGCGGTCCCGACCATCACGCCGTCGTGGGTGCCGTGGTACGAGCGATCGAACCGCCCGATGAGCGGGCGTCCGGTGAACGCGCGCGCGGCACGGATCGCGAACATCGTCGCCTCGGTGCCCGACGAGGTGAACCGCAATCGCTCGACCGACGGGACGCGCCGGCGGATCTCCTCGGCCAGCTCCACTTCGGTCTCGGTCGGCGCCGCGAAGGCGGATCCGCGGCGGACCTGCGCCTCGACCGCGGCCACGACGGCCGGATGGGCGTGGCCCAGGATCAGCGAGGTGTAGTTGCCGAGGAAGTCACGGTAGACGTTGCCGTCGACGTCCCGGAGCTGCAGCCCGGCGCCCGACTCGATGTACGGCGGATAAGGCGCGGCATAGACGGTCGTCCGCGTCGAGCCACCCGGCAGGGACGTCGTCGCGCGCTCGAACAGGGCGCGCGAGCGCGGCGTGCGCTCCAGGTACGCGTCGATCAGGCTCATCGCGCTCGGCTCCTCGCGGTGGACAGACGTTGGGGCTATGCAGATCCGATTCGAGCGTCTACCATAGGCTATGTAAAGGCCATGGAATCGTCCGTGGCCAAGAACGTAGCTCGACGCCCAATCTCGGACTCCTCTCACGACTGACGCGAGAATCCGAAAGGATCGCGTTGGCTATCGAGAGGAGTTTTCGTTTTCGTGTACAACGACAAGAATCTGACCTGTGCGGATTGTGGACAGGAATTCGTGTTCACTGCGTCCGAGCAGGATTTTTACTCGCAGCGTGGCTTCACCGAGCCCCGCCGCTGCCCGTCGTGTCGTGCAAGCCGCAAGGCTGCGCGCAACGCGGACGGTGGTAGCTCGTACAGCTCCGGCGGTGGGTACAGCTCCGGTGGCGGCTATTCGAGCGGCGCCGGCAGCTACGGCGGTGGTGGGTACGATCGCGGTCCCCGCGAGATGTTCTCGGCCACCTGCTCGTCCTGCGGCAAGGAAGCCCAGGTCCCGTTCCGCCCGACCAGCGGCAAGCCGGTCTACTGCAGCGATTGCTTCCGCAGCCAGCGCGGCGGCTGACCTAGTCCTCTCGGTGTGGGCCGGTCGCCGGCCCGCCTGAACCAGCGTGATCTCGACCCGGGTCGTCAGTCGACCCGGGTCGTTCCATGTCCGGGCGGTCAGTTCGGCCGCTCGGCAGGGCGCCGCATCCGTGCGTTGCCCGCTCCGCTCGTTCGCTCACGCACCTTGGGGTGCGCTCGCTCCCTTGCTCGCTCGCGCCTTCGGGTGCGACGTCCTGGCGGCGAGACTGCTAAGGCCTTTACGCGGTCTTCACACCGCGGCGCCATCGTCGGACCAACGACACCACCTCGTCGAAGGAGTCCGACCCATGCGCGACCACAGCCGACAGCTCGCCCTCTCCCTCGTCCTCGGGTTCGGGTCGATCGCCACCGCGATCATCGCCCCGAGCGGCCACGCTGGCCGCCTCGACCGGGGCGACGGCGACCGTCAGCACGACCACCACCTGTGACGAGGGCCGATGGCCGGCCTCGGCGCAGGGTCAGCCGCTGGCATACCACGCCGGTGCCCGAGCCGGGGACTACCTGTGGCACAGCGGGACCGGCTGGCACCTGCGGCTCACCCACCCGGGCTCGGCGCGGGTGACGTTCAGCGGCACCATCGTGTCGAACAAGCCGCTGACCGTGACCGGCTACAAGCTCGAGCGCGGTGACACGTTCACCCTGAGCGCCGACAAGCTCACCCTGACCTATCACGTCGCCAACTACGGCCACATCGACGGCCTCGACTTCCGGACGGCGTGCGCGACGCATCTCCGGATCAAGGGCTCGATGTCCGGGGCGAAGCTCCCGATCGGGCGGATCTGGATCGGTCGCGGCGGGCACCACCCGCTCCAGAACCCGTTCGTGATCCTGCGCAACCGCTGACCTGACCGCCCGATCCGACATCCCACCGGCGTCTGGGGTTCGCCCAGGCGCCGGTATCCTTGCGCCGTGGACCCGAGCGTCGCCTATGCCCGCACCGCGGACGGCGTGAGCATCGCCTATCTCGCCCAGGGATCAGGTCCCGGCTTCGTGCTCATGCCGGGTGTCCCGTTCAGCAACGTCGTCGCCGAGTGGCAGATCCCGGTCCTCCGTCGGGCCTATCTCGGCCTGGCCGACCGGATGCGGATCGTCCAGTACGACGGACGCGGTGCCGGTCATTCGCAGCGCGTCGTCGACGACCTCTCGCTCGACGCGATGCTGCTCGACGTCGACGCCGTGGTGGACGCGGCCGGGATGGACCGGTTCGCGCTGTTCGGCTTCTACCACTCGGCGCTCCACGCCATCGCGTACGCGGCCCGCCACCCCGACCGCGTCACGCGGCTGGTCCTGTTCGGCGGCGCGTTGCGCGGCTGGGAACCGATGAGCGGCACCGGCACCCAGGCGCTGCTGAGCCTGATCGACCGTGACTGGGACACGTTCGCCGAGTCGATCGCGCACGCCTGGCTGGGCTGGCCCGACGACGACCAGGGCCGGCTCGCCGCGGCCTGGTTCCGGACGTCGTCGACGCCCGAGATCGCGGGTCGCATCCTGCGCGAAGCCTCGGCCGTCGACGTCACCCGCGACGCGGCGTCGGTCCGCTGCGAGACGCTGGTCCTCCATCGGCGGGACGCGACGGTCATCCCGCTCGAGCTGTCGGAACGCCTCGTCGAGGCGATCCCGCATGCGACCCTGCGCGTCCTCGACGGCTCGTCTGCGGCCCTGTTCTTCGAGCGCACCGACGAGGTGGTCGGCGAGCTGGTCCGGTTCGTGACCGGGGCGACGGCCGGGCGCCGTCTCGCCCGGCCCGCACGCGGGGCGGCGACGGCGACCGGGGCGGCCGGGCTGACGGTGCGCGAGATCGAGGTCCTCCGCCTGCTGGCCGGCGGCCAGACGAACGCGGAGATCGCCGGCGATCTCGGTCTGTCGGTGAACACCATCGAGCGTCACGTCGGCAACGTCTATCGCAAGATCGACGCCCGCGGCCGGGCCGACGCCACGGCCTGGGCCATCCGTCGAGGCGTCGCGCTGACCCTCGTGCTGGTGGATTCCCGTGAGGCCCGTTCCACGGTCGCCCGGGATGGCACGAGGCGGCGCCGGGCGCACACTGGGCCCGATCCAGCAACCTGTCTCGAGGCTCCTCCGCCATGACCGTCCCGATCGCCGACCCCGCCGCTCCACGCCGCCGCGACCCCATCCGCCGCCTGATCGCAGCCACCAACCCGTTCCTGCGCCCGTTCGCCGGGACGCGCTGGTTCCGGCTGTGGGGCGTCGTCCACCACACGGGCCGGAAGTCCGGCACGGCCTATGCCACGCCGATCGTCGTCCGCCGGTACCGCGACGGATTCGTCATCCCGATGCCGTTCGGCGAACGGACGAACTGGGCCAACAACGTGGTCGCGGCCGGTGGCGCCTCGATCCGCTGGGCGGGCCGCGTCTACCAGGTCTCCGATCCGCGGATCGTCCCTGCCGCCGAGGCGATGGCGGCCTTCAGCCCGATCCAGCGGGCATTGCTGCCGCACTTCGGGATCGAGCGATGCCTGATGCTGACCGAGGTGGCCACGACCTGACCGTCGGGCCATCGCCCCGTCCGTCCCTCACGCCCCGTCCCGCGGCCGGCTCCCTATCATCGGAGCCGTAGCGCGAAGGAGGAACAGGTGAGCAACCTGGTTGACATCGAGACCCGGCCGGTCATCGACGTATGGGGTGGCGGAGGCGTTCGCGCCCGCAAGATCGACGGCGAGCGGGCGACCCTGTCGGTCGTCGAGCTGGCGCCCGACGCGGTCGTGCCCGGCCATCGTCACGAGAACGAGCAGCTCGGGATGGTCATCACCGGGACGATCACGTTCACGATCGGTGACGAACAACGGGCGCTCGGGCCCGGCGGCACGTGGCGGATCCCGTCGGACACGCCCCACCAGGTGTCGGTCGGGCCGGCCGGCGCGGTCGTCATCGACATCTTCGCGCCCGTCCGCACCGACTGGGACGACCTGCCGAGCGAGCCGCCGTCGACGCCCGTCTGGCCGGCCCGCGACTGAGCCGCGGTCGGGGGTCAGGCCCGCAAGGCCGGTCGCGGGGCGCGTTTCCGGTGTCGGTAGGACAATGCAGCGAGGTCGACAGACCCGGCCGCCGCGGTTCGCACCCGCCTGATGGTTCTCAACCGATTCTCAGGAATGTGGGGCACGATCGGCCGACGGCCGTCCATGGCCGGACCCAGGAGGTAGCGTGCGCGAACGAGGCGTCCAATCACGTCGGGTGAAGGCCGGGCCGGTCGAACCCGCGCGTCGCTCGACCCCGCCGAAGCGGAACGGTGTCAACTTCTGGCAGGCGCTCGCGATCATCGCGTTGATCGCCGCCACCGCAGGCTGGACGACCGTCGGCGTCCTCGCCCTCCGCCCGGCCGGGACCGCGGTCGCGACCGACAGCAGCGATCCGAACGCCGCGGCAGACGACAGCGACGCCGCCCGACGTCCCGAGCCACGACGTGCCCGATCTCGAGGCCGTACCTGCCCGACCTCGCTGAACGGCACCGCGCTCGACGTCCAGAGCGTGACCGGCGACGACGGCCTCATCGGCGGCGACGAGTGGAGCACTGCGATGACGAAATTCCTGACCGCGGAGTCGAAGCAGCCGGCCGATCTCGGCTATGCGTTCGCGTCCGACCCGACGGAGAACACGGACATCAGCATCGGCGTCTATCGCGTGAACGGCGTCGACGCAGCTCCGCTCCACGACGCGCTGGTCGAGGGCTGGAAGGGGCTTGCGCCGACGGTCAAGGTCAGCGACATCACCCTCGGCGGCAAGAAGGTCACCAAGGGCGACGACGGCACCGACTACCCGTTCAGCTACCTGTACGTCCGCGACAACGTCGTGTACGAGATCTACACGAGCGACGAATCGATCGCGACGGCGGCACTGGCCGCCCTGCCGGTCCCGGGAGCGTCGAGCGCCCCTGCGGCGTCGTCGGCCCCGTCGTCCTCGGCCGCGCCGAGCGCAGCGCCCCCGCGCCTCGCCCTCGCCCTCGTCGTAGGTCGGCGTCAGCTCCGGCGGAACCGCTCGGAGGTTGTGCGGGAACGTCGCGCCCGGTGGCCGTGGAAGAGCCGCCAGGATGGTCGGGTCGGTCTTCGCATGGCGCCGCGCGAGCTCGAGCTTCGAGGCTCTCCTCGCCGCGGGCCATCGCCCAGTGGTGGTTCGCACTGAAGATCGGTTTCATGATCACCGACAGATCCTTGAGGATGCCCTTCTCGGCCAGCACGGTCCAGTCGTAGGTGACCGTGGTCAGGGGCCGCGAGCGTCGTCCGTGCCGCGCTCCGCCGCAAGCGTCCAGATCCCGTGTCCGACGAAATCGCCGGTCGCCTCGAGCCGGAAGCCCGTCGGCGGATCCGATTCGGTGACCGTGAAGCGCCAGCGCAGCGTGTACGGCAGGAAGCCCTTGGTGTACAGGTCCACGACCTTGCCGACCCCGCGCTCGTCGCCTGGCGACACCTCCGTGACCGTCAGGTAGACCGACGGCCACCAGCGGGCTAGGGCGGGCGCGTCACCAAGGACCTCGGTGATCTCGTCGGGCGTCGCCGGGATGCGCCAGACCGTGACGAAGTGGTAGTCGTTCGAGGCCACGGCGCGGGATGGGCGGACTAGTCCCGGTTGGATCCGCGGCGCGGCCGCTCGTCCTTGGGCGGCTTGGGCTCATGGCCGGGTCGCGGCGGCCGCGGCGCGGTGCCGGGCGCCATGTCGGGTCGCTTCGCCTCGGGACCGCGGGCTCGCGCGACCGCGACCGATTCGGCGAAGGCCTTCGCGGCGGCCGATGGCAGGCTGCCCAGCCAGGCGGCCTCGATCTGCTTGACGCGCTCGGTCTCGGCGCTGCGGCGCTCACGCTCGAACTTGGAATGCCTCGCCACGGTCCGTCCTTTCGTTGCACCGCCTGTGGGTGCCTCGCACGAGTGTACCCGAGGTGGACGCCCGGACCGCCCGCCCGGTCCGTCGCCTATCCTTCGCGGGTGAGCCTGTACACCCTCGACGACCGCCGTGAGCTGATCGCCCCGACCATGATCGCCGCATTCGACGGCTGGGTCGATGCCGGCACGGCGGCGACGACGGCCCTCGGCATCCTGGCCGACGACGCGGATCCGGTGGCCACCTTCGACCCCGACCAGCTGTTCGACTACCGCGCACGCCGGCCGCCGCTCGAGATCGTCGACGGGCGGCTGACCGAGCTGACCTGGCCCGAGCTGGTGCTGCGCCGGACCCGCCTCGACGAGCGCGACCTGCTGATCCTCGTCGGTCCGGAGCCGGACTACCGCTGGCGCGCCTTCACGACCGAGATCGTCGCGCTGGCTGGCCGCCTCGGCGTCGTCCAGTGGATCAGCCTCGGCGCGATCCCTGCGGCAGTACCACATACCCGGCCCGTCCCGATCATGGGCACCGAGGCGTCGCCCGGGTTGCTCCGCGGCACGGTCGTGGCCGGGCCGTCGGGGACGCTGCGGGTCCCATCGGCGCTCGTGTCGGCGCTCGAGATCGAGGCGTCGGCGGCGGGCATCCCGGCGCTCGGCTACTTCGCGCAGGTCCCCCACTATGTCTCGGGGCCGTACGCGACCGCGGCGCTCGAGCTCCTGCGGGCGCTCGGGACGCATCTCGGCGTCGACATCCCGGCCGGCGAGCTGGTCGAGGAGGCCCGCGAGCTGCGCGCCCGGCTCGACACGGCGGCCGGACTCGACGAGACGACGCGGGGATACGTGGAGCGACTCGAGGTCCTGTACGACGAGCAGCGTCTGCCGTCGGGCGACGATCTCATCTCGGACATCGAGCGGTTCCTGCGCGACCAGGGCCGGAACATGCCCGGCGGCGGCCTCCCGAACTGACGCCTCGCCCCAGGGCGCAAGGAACGGCCATCCGCGGGTGAAGCCGCAGATGGCCGTGTCGGTGCAGCGAGGGTCGTCGACGGACCGCCGCGGAGGCAGGATTGCCGGTACCGCCGCCGCCCGGCATCCCGCCGGGGGGTCGACGCGTGGCCGGACGAGGGTCTCAGTGTCCGGCGGTCCGTTCTCGACGTCCCTCACGGTACGCGCCGCGCCCGATGGTCCGGACCTGCCATCCGTCCTGAACCCATAGGGACAGATGTCCATGCGGCCGGTTCGCAATGCCGTTGCGACGATGGGCCGGCGCGGCCCGCACGATCCCGCCACGTCCGGTGGCCTACGATCGCGCTCTCACCCAGGAGCAGAGAGACCATGACCTTCAACCCCGGATCCCGGCTCGACCCAGGCCAGATCACCGACCGCCGCGGGATGGGCGGCCGCGGCGTCGCCATCGGCGGCGGCGGCGCGATCGGCCTCGTCCTCCTGCTCGCCTATACGCTCCTCGGCGGCAACCCGAACGATCTCGGCCCGATCCTCCAGCCGGGTGCGGTGACGGGTCCGGGCAGCACAGCGCTCGCCACCGACTGCAAGACCGGCCAGGATGCCAACGCCCGCGACGACTGCCGCATCCTCGGCTACGTCAACAGCGTGCAGAAGTTCTGGACCGACGAGTTCGCGAGCTCGGGCGAGACATACGAACCGGTCAACACCGTCCTGTTCACCGACGCGACCGACACCGGCTGCGGCACGGCGAGCGCCGATACCGGGCCGTTCTACTGCCCGACCGACCGGCTCGTCTATCTCGACCTCGGCTTCTTCGATGAGCTCCGGACGCGGTTCGGAGCGCAGGGCGGCCCACTGGCCGAGGCCTATGTCATCGCCCATGAATACGGTCATCACGTCCAGGATCTGCTCGGCGATCTCGGAGGCGGCAACAGCGATACCGGCGCCGAGAGCCAGTCGGTCCGCACGGAGCTCCAGGCCGACTGCTTCGCGGGGGTGTGGGCGAACCACGCTGCCAGCACCGGCTTTCTCGAGCCGGTGACCGATGCCCAGATCGCCGACGCGCTCGACGCGGCGGCCGCCGTCGGCGACGACCGGATCCAGCAGGAGACGAGCGGGCAGGTGAACCCCGACACGTGGACCCACGGCTCGGCCGCACAGCGCCAGAAGTGGTTCAAGACGGGCGATCAGACCGGCGACCCGGGCGCCTGCGACACGTTCAACAGCGCGATCTGAGGCTGCGCCGCCTGCCCTCCGCGCCACACCCGGCTATCGTGAGCTCGTGACGAGCGAGCGACCGATCTCCCGCCGCGCGCTCCTCCGCGCGATGGCGGCGGGTTCGGTCGCGGCGGCACTCGCGGCGTGTGGCGTCCAGGTGACGCCGGCCCCGAGCGCCTCCTCGAGCGCTCCGGCATCCAGCCCGAGCGCTGGCAGCCCGGCGCCCACAGCGCCTCCGGCGACGCCGGTGCCGAGCCCGTCGGCTGAGACCTCGGCCACGCCCTCGACCGACCCGGCCGCGCTCCGTGCCAAGATCGCGCGGTTGCTGATGGTGGGTTTCCGCGGGCTCGAGATCGGACCCGGCGACGACATCACGAAGGCGCTGGCGGCCGGTCTCGGCGGCGTGATCCTGTTCGACCGCGACCAGATCACCGGCGGCCAGCGGAACATCGCCTCGCCGAAGCAGCTCGCGACGCTGACCGCCGCCCTGCGAGCCGCCGCACCCGGCCCGATCCTCATCGGCATCGACCAGGAGGGTGGGAAGGTGTCGCGGCTCAACCCCGCGAAGGGCTTCCCCGCCACCCGGACCCAGGCTGCGATCGGTGCCACCGGCGACCCGGCCAACGCGCGTGCCGCAGGCAAGGCGATGGGCACGACGATGCACGCCGCAGGGCTCGATCTCGACCTGGCGCCCGTCGTGGACGTGAACGTGAACCCCAGGAACCCGGCCATCGGCGCGCTGGATCGGAGCTTCTCGGTCGATCCCGCGGTCGTGGCGGCGATGGCCGAGGCCGAGATCCGTGGCCTGCATGCGGCCGGCGTGCGTTCGGTCGTCAAGCATTTCCCGGGGCTCGGCAGCGCCGCGGCCAACACCGATTTCGCGGTCGTCGACGTGACCAAGACGTGGTCCGCGACCGAGCTCGAGCCGTACCGGTCACTCATCGCGGCCGGGGTCCTGGACGCGGTGATGAGCGGCAACATCGTGAACAGGAAGCTCGACCCCGACGGCATCCCGGCATCGCTCTCCGCGCCGATCATCCAGGGCTCGCTCCGCGGCCAGCTCGGCTGGACCGGTGCGATCGTCACCGACGACATGGGCGCCGTTGCGATCACCTCGCGCTACACGCAGGCAGATGCGGTCGCGCGGGCGCTCGGAGCCGGCAACGACCTGCTCGTCTTTGCCAACCAGGCGAGCTATGTGCCCGACCTTGCCGCCCGCCTCGTCGATACCATCGAGCGTCTCGTCGCGGCCGGTCACGTCACAGAGGCGCGGATCGACGCGTCGATCGCCCGGCTCGATGTGCTTGCATCGCGCCCGACGGACGCCTGAACATGACATCTCCTGGCAGGATTGAGGCTATCGTGGCGGCGTGCGCGCGTCACGCCTCGTCTCGCTCCTCCTGCTGTTGCAGTCACGCGGCCAGCTGACCGCCGGAGAACTCGCCCAGGAGCTCGAGGTCTCGGAGCGGACCGTCCATCGCGACGTCGAGGCACTCAGCGCGTCCGGCGTCCCGATCTACGCCGAGCGCGGCGCCCACGGTGGCATCCGGCTCGTGGACGGCTACCGCACGCGGCTGACGGGGATGACCGGCGATGAGGCCGAGGCGCTCTTCCTGGCGGGCCTCCCCGGCCCCGCTGCCGAGCTCGGGCTCGGCACGGTCGTGGCAGCGGCGCAGCTCAAGGTCCTCGCCTCCCTGCCGCCGGAGCTGCGGACCCGCGCCTCACGCCTGGTCGAACGGTTCCACCTCGATGCGGGCGAGTGGTTCCACACCAGCGAGCCGGTGCCGTACCTGGCGCCATTGTCGGATGCCGTCTGGAACGCCACCCGCACCGCCATCGACTACGACCGCGGGAACGGGCCTGCCCGCCGCGAGATCGAGCCCCTCGGGCTCGTGCTGAAGGCCGGGATCTGGTACGTGGTCGCAGGCACTGATGGTGGCCAGGTCCGCACGTATCGCATCTCGCGGGTGGTCGGCGTGGAGCTCGGCGGCGAGCGGTTCGAGCGGCCTTCCGGCTTCGACCTGGCGGGCTACTGGGCCGACGCCGCCGAGGCATTCGAGCGCGAGGCGCCGCGGATCGCGGTCGACGTCCGGGTCCGGCCCGATCGCCTGGACCAGCTCCGCGCGGCGGTCGGCCATGCCACCGTGGAGGCCGCCGAACCGCTCCCCGGGACCGATCCGGACGGCTGGCTACGGCTTCGGCTGCGCCTGGACTGGCCGGACGAGGCGCCGGCCGCGATGCTCCGCGCGGGACGCTGGGTGGAGGTCCTTGGCCCGCCCGAGGTCCGGGCTCGCGTCGCCAGCACCGCCCGCGCCATCGCCGAGCGCTACGTTGGCGACGTCATCTGACGCCGACTCGCGGCGCGCCAACGCCTCGAGATGGGCACCGCGCCGCACGGCCTCGCGCAACTCGCGCCGCAGGTCCGCTTCACGGGCGCGGTGGAGCTCCAACAGATACATGGCGGATGTCTCCAGGTACACGGCGGGTTCCTCCGTCTCGGTCCGCGATCTCCCCCGATCGCGTGCCTTGACCGTACCAGCCATACCTGCCAGAACCTGTCAGGAAAGGGCGATGACGCCCACGATCAGCCGCCGATCGACATCCGCGGCACGCTCGAGCCGGCCAAGCGCTCCTCGAACCGGCGGGCCGCCTCGTCGAGGGCGGCAAGGTGCTCCGCCAGCCGCGATCGCGCGGCCTCGGCGGCCGCGTCGAGGTTCGTCAGCTCGAAGATCTTCCAGTGACGCAGGATCGGCAGCAGCACCTCGTCACGATGGACGCGGATGTCGTAGATCCCCGCCTTGGCGATCTGCGCAGCCTTGCGCACGAAGCCGGGGATCCCGGCGCCGGGCATCTTGAACGCGAGCACCTCATCGACGATGGCGCACACGGCCGCCGACGGCTCGAGCACGAGCGCGGCGGAGATGATGTCGCGGTAGAAGACCATGTGCAGGTTCTCGTCGGCCGCGATGCGGACCATGATCCTGTCCGCCACCGGGTCGTCCGAGTAGCGCCCGGTGTTGCGGTGGGCGATCCGCGTGGCCAGCTCCTGGAACGTCACGTAGGCGAGCCCGCGCAGCGTGTCCGGCGACTCGTGGTCGTAGCCCGCCTGGAGCTGGGTCATCCGGCCGCGCTCGAGCGCGACCGGGTCGATGTTGCGGGTGACCGTCAGGTAGTCGCGCAGCACGATCGCGTGACGCCCCTCCTCCGCCGTCCAGCGCCCGACCCAGTTGATCCACGCGCCATCGCCGGCGCCGAACATGCCGTGGATCAGCCGGTGATAGCTGGGCAGGTTGTCCTCGGTCAGCAAACCGATCTCGAACGCGGTCTGGGCGACCCCTGTCAGGCGCGGCTGGTCCGGCGTCCAGGGCTCCTTGTCGAAATCGCGCCCGAGCCGATACGGGATGTAGTCGTGGGGGAACCATTCCTGGGCGACGGCCGCGTGACGGTCGAACAGGCGGGCCGCCTCTGGCTCGAGCTCGTTGAGCAGCGAACGCTGGTCGTAGTCCGTCATCGCCGAAAGGTAGTCTCCTTTGGACGGTCGCACTCGTGGAACGTGTGCGGGTCTGCACTGGGAGCGCGCGCGTCCGGCCGTCCGCTACGCTCTGCCGGTGATGCGGACCGTGATCGCGACGCGCTACGTGACCCCGCTCCGCGAGGGCGGGTCGCTGCCGGGCCTGGTCGAGGCGGACGACGATGGGCTGTACGTCGTCAAGTTCCGCGGCGCCGGGCAAGGCCCGCGGGCGCTCGTCGCGGAGTGGCTGGCGGGCGAGCTGGCGCGGTCGATCGGACTCCCCGTCCCGGACCTCGTCGGCATCGACGTCGATCCGGCGCTGGGCGACGCCGAGCCCGACGAGGAGATCCATGACCTCGTCAACGCCAGCGGCGGCCTCAACCTCGGGATGGACTTCCTCCCCGGCGCGCTGTCGTTCAACCCGGCAGCGACGACGGCGCGTGCGGTCATCGACCCGGAGTTCGCTGCCGACGTCGTGTGGCTCGACGGCCTCGTGACCAACCCCGACCGGACGGCCCAGAACCCGAACCTGCTCGTGTGGCACGGCCGGCCATGGCTGATCGACCACGGCGCCGCCCTGTACATCCACCACACCTGGCGCGACCCCGACGAGCACGCCCGACGTCCGTTCGAGCGGATCGCCGGCCATGTGCTGCTCCCGTTCGCCGGCTCGATCACCGGAGCCGACGAGCGCAACGCCGCCCGGATCGACGACACGCTGCTGACCGCCCTGACCGAGGCGATCCCCGATGCCTGGCTGCCCGACGATGCGCCGGTCGGCGACGCGGCCGCCCAGCGCACGGCCTACGTCCGCTACCTGCACCGGCGCCTCGACGCGCCGCGAGCGTTCGTCACGGAGGCGGAACGTGTCCGACCCGCCGCCTAACACCTTCCAGTACGCGATCGTGCGGGTCGTCCCGCGTGTCGAGCGGGGTGAGTGCCTCAACGTCGGCGTGATCCTGCTGTGCCGGCCGCGGCGGTTCCTGGCGGCCCGGACGGTCCTCGACGAGGGGCGGTTGGCGGCGCTGGCGCCCGGCCTCGACCCGGCGTCCATCCAGCCGCATCTCGAGGCGATCGTGCGGATCGCGGCCGGCGATCCGACGGCCGGACCGATCGCCCGCCTCGGGACCGCCGAGCGGTTCCACTGGCTGGTGGCGCCCTCGAGCACCATGATCCAGCCATCCGAGGTCCACACCGGGCTGTGCGACGATCCGGCCGACGAGCTCGATCACCTGGTGGCGACGCTGGTCGACTAGCGAGCCTGGCTGGTCTCGGTCCTCGCCTGGAGGCGTGTCTCCGCCTCGGCCAGCGCGTCCTCGAGCGATGCCGTGCGGGCGGGAGTCGCGATCTCGACGCACAGGTCGACGCGCTCCGCGCCGGCCTCTCCGCCCGATCTCGTCCGGAATGTGGTGTCGAGGCGCTCGGCGAACCGGCGGGCGGCGCGACCGCCGGTCTCGGGCAGGAGCACGCGGAAGCTCAGCGCGCCGATCCGCACCGCGCGGTCCGTCTCGCGAGCCTCGCTCCGGATCGCGTCGGCCAGGCGGCGGGCGACCCGGTCCGTCGCCTCGCCCGCCGGTGGACCCGACAGGTCGATCAGGACGACCGAGGCCGACCGGCCGTAGCGGGCGTGTCGCGCGCTCTCGTGGCCGAACGCCCTGGTCCAGTCCGGACGTGTCTCGAGCTCGACCGGGCGGCGCTCACGCTCGACCGCGACGGGCCGGGTCCGGGTCGCGCCCCGGCCATCGAGGAACGCCTCGATGCGCTCGGCTGCGCGCTCATCGCCCTGTTCGTCGTGATGATGGTCGGGCAGGACGAATTTGCGCGATCGGCGCGGTTTGGACGGCTTCGTCGGGGGTGCCGGGGCGGCAGGGTCCAGGGGGTCGGGCACGGGCACCAAGTCTAGCGCCCCGGGCGTCGTCAGGCCGCGAGCCCGTCCAGGGTGACCTCGATGAGCGGGCTGTAGCGGACCATGTCGTCGAGATCGTCACGTCGCCACGCGCGCGCCACGCCGGCAAGGACTGCACGTCGCTCCGCCTCGTCGGTGATCACCCGAGCGGTCGCCGGAAGATCCGCCGCGTGTGAGCCCGTGAGGTGGAACGTGAAGTGCGGGTCGGCCTCGAGGTTGAGCAGCCACGCTCGCTGCCGGTCGGCGCGTGGCGTGCCGCTGATGTAGAGCCGCCCGTCGAAGTTGTGGAAGACGATCTCGATGCGGCGCGGCTCGCCGGTGCGACGGCCGGTGGTGGTGATGTCGATGGTGTGGCCGCGGCTCAGCTCGCGGCGGGTCTGGTCATCCATGTGGGCTCCCGGATATCGTTGCTAACGCAACGAACGGTACACCCACCCCAGCGGGGCGCGCAAACGCGGCGATCAGCCTCCGGCTTCGGCGCGCATCGCTGCCTTGTGCGCCCGCTTGCCCGCCTGGTAGGCGGCGAGCGCCTCGGCCGAATCGACGTCGCCGAGGGTCGGCCAGTCGGGGGCGACGTCCTCGTAGCCGGGCGGCCGGACTCCGAACCGGTTGCCGAGGACCGCGATGATCGACTTCGCCTTCATCTCGCCGATGCCGGGCAGACCGAGCAACCGGCGCTCGAGATCGGGCCCGTCCACTGCATCGCGCCAGACCCGCGACGCGTCGTTGCCGTAATCGGTCGCGATCGCGGCCGCCAGCGCCTGGACCTTGCCCGCCATCGAGCCCGGGAACCGGTGGAGCGCGGGGCGCTCGCGAAACACGGCGTCGAGCGCAGCCGGGTCCATCGCGGCGATCCGTGCCGCGTCGAGGTGGCCGAGCCGTCGCTTGAGGTCGGCCGGGCCGCTGAACGCCTTCTGGACCGTGACCTGTTGGTCGAGCGCGAAGCCGATCAGCAGGGCCAGCGGGTCCTCGGCAAGGAGGCGATCGGCTTCCGGGTCGCCTGTGAACGGGAGCGAGGTCGGGGTCGTCGTCGGATCGGTCATCGACGCATGGTAGTACGGCTGTCAGACCATCTTGCGCGGGAGGCCGCTGGCATAGGCGATGACACCCGACGCGACGAGGAGGAGACCGGCCGCGCCGAACAACGCCGACGCGTGGCTGTCGACCGCGACCCCCGATAGTGCGAGTGACAGTGGAGCCGCGATCGCCGAGCCGAGCATCAGGAAGCTCATCGTCCGTCCGAGCATCGCCGGATCGGTGCGACCCTGGACCCAGGCGATCACGACGACGTTGATATAGCCGTTCGTCGCCCCGAGACCGAGCGCGATCAGGCCGATGACGGCAAGGCTCGGAGCGATGCCGATCGCGGCGAGACCGAAGCCCATCGTCACGATCAGGCCGACCACGACCGACCCGAACCGCCGAGGACGGGGCATCGAGCCAGCCACCAGCACGCCGCCGACGGAGCCGGCTCCCCAGGCCGCGTACAGGAGCCCCAACTCCGGCGCGCCGGCGCCGAAATGGACGAGGACGAGCCACGGAAGCCCCACCACCAGCTGCCCGGTGAAGGCGAGGTTGGCGACGGTCGACACGATGACGATCGAGCGCATGACGGGGTCACCGAGGATCTCGCGGGCGCCGGCCACCAGCGCTCGGAGCAGTGACTGCTGCGCGACGGCGTCGGTCGGGGCGAGCGTCGGAGCGACTGGTGCGGGCACGTCGGGTGCTGCGTCGTCCGGTGGCTCCGTCGTCCGTCCGGACCTGGTGTCAGCGTGGACCAGCCACAGCGAGACAGCCGCGACCGCGAACGTGAGCGCGTCGAAGGCGAAGGCGGCGCCCACGCCGATGAGGGCGACCGCGAACCCGGCCACCGCCGGCCCGACCGTCCCGGTCAGCTGGGCCGTGCCCTGCATCACCGCGTTGGCCGCGGCCAGGTGGGCCGGCGGGACGAGCCGGGGGACGAGCGTATTGATCGCCGGGAGGAAGACCGCGCCCACCGTGCCGAACGCCACTCCGACGGCGGCGAGCTGCCAGAGCTCCACCCGCGCGCCCAGGACGAGGGCGGCGACGGTCGTGGACAGGGCGCAGCGCACCACGTTGGAGACCAGGGCGAGGTCGCGCGGCGAGAACCGGTCCGAAAGCACCCCTCCGAGGAGCATGAACACGCCGCGCGGGATCGCGGCCGCGATGAGGATCGACCCGAGAGCGAGGCCGGATCCGGTCATCCCGAGCACGAGCCACGACAGAGCGATGAGGTGGAACTGGTCTCCGAGGAGCGAGACGCCCTCGCCGAACCAGACGAGGCGGAAGTCCCGGCCGAGGAGCGGAGCCAGGAGCGGCAGCCTTGCGGCACGTGCGAACGGGCGTCCGACGGCGCCGAAGGCGTTCATTCGATCGAGATCCGGACACCGTCGCCGCCGTCCTCGAGGTCGACGATCGGGCCCTTGATGCCGGCCGCGACCGCCTCGCTGATGCGGTCGGACGTCGCCTGCGAGATGCCCGGGATCTGGGCGATGGCTGCCCGGCCGAGGGACAGCGGGATGCGCAGGTTGAGCACGCTCCGGCCCTTGTCGGAGACCTGAACGCGGAGCGCGCGCGGGGCGCGGTCATCGGACGCCGGTCGGGATGCGGCGTCATCCCGGGATCCGGCCGCCTCGGGCTCGTCGCTGACCCGCGAGGCACGCTCGAGCGCGTCGAGGAGCGGTGCAGCCTCCGCGGCGGTCAGCCGACCGTCAGCGACGAGGCGGAGGACCTCGGCCAGGGCGTCATCGGTCATCGAGGGCCTCGAGGCGCTGGCCGGCCTCGGTCACGTCGATCTCGCCGAGCTCGAGGGCGCGCAGGATCGCCATCCGGGCGCCATCGTCGACGAAGGTCGCTCCATCCGTTTCGGCTGCGACGTCCGACGGCGCCGACTCAGGTGGAGGCGAGACCGGCACACGCTCGGTGTCGTCGCGGTCGACGCCCGGTGCGGGCGTGACCGAACCGGCTGGCGCGCCCGGCGCGCCGGGCGCGGTCGGCGCGGCGGGCGGAGTGGGCGCAGGACCTGCCTCGTCCTTCGCGACCCGGATCGCGCGCACGACACGCAGGTCGCCCGACATCGACCGGAACGAGACCGTCGGTCCCCGGTCGCCGACGATGAGGGATCGACGGCCGCGACCTCCCTGCGCGGTGCCGCCGATCTCGGATCGGAGGTCGCCCGAGACGGTCGTCATCTCGATCCGCACGTCACCCGCCGGTGCGAGGACGGCGTCGCCGCTGACGGTCTCGACACGGAACGGCCCATCGCCGGCCAGCCGGCCCGCGACCCTGATGTCGCCACTCATCGAGGTGACATCGAGCCCCGACAGGGTCGCCGCACGCAGGTCGAGGTCGCCCGACACCGTCCGGACGGTCATCACCGCCTGGCCGCCGGCCGTGACGTCGACGTCGCCCGAGACACCGTCGACGCGGATGCGACCGGTCACGGCGCGCAAGGCGATGTCGCCAGACACCGTCTTGTACCGCTGGTCGCCCGACAGGCCGTCGGCGTCGATCTCGGTGCTCGTGCCGTCGATGACCACCGAAGCGCGCCGCGGGAGGTCGATCTCGAGGTCGGCGACTCCCCCGCCGCGAAGACCCGGGATCCCCAGGCTGCGGTCCGACCGGAGCGTGGCACTCCCCGGGCCGAGCTCGATCGAGAACGTCTTCCGCAGGTCATGCCCCGACGCGTCGCGAACCCGGATCGCGTCGCCATCGATCGCGCGGAGGCGGATGGTGCCGCTGACCAGGCTGACGACGACGAACCCCTCGGCGCCGATGGTGTGGTCAAGGCTGGACTGGGTCGTCGTGGTCATGATGCGGTCCTCCCGAGCGCCCGGATCGCGGTGGCCGCGTCTTCGGCGCTCATCTCGTGGCGGGCCAGGGCCTGCAGGATCTCGTCGCGCGTCCGGGCCGTTGCCGGGCTGGCGGCTGTCGCGGCGCCCGGCTCGTCGGCGCCGTCGTCATCGGGACGCGGCCCGAAGCCGAGCGCCCGGACGAGTGCCTCCACGCGCGACCGGACGGTCGGGTAGCTGATCCCGAGCTCGCGCTCCATCTCGCGCAGGTTGCCGCGCGATCGGAGGAAGCTCTCGAGGAGGGTGAGCTGCTCGCGGGTGAGCCGGCCGAACCGGCCGACGCTGAAGTCCCCCTCGAGGCTGGTGCCGCAGCTCGCGCAGTGGAGCCGGGTGACCGCCAGCTCGCCCGAGCAGATCGGACAGGTGGAGATGACGTCGTGCGCCATGGCCTTCCCTTACCGCCCGAATGCGCGGACGGGGCCGACGCCCTGGCGGCGATCAGTGGTCCGCGCGTGGGCTGGCTTGTCGTGCGCGATCGTCGCGCTGGACGACTGGAGCAGCTCGCGGCGCCGAAGGTCGGCCTCGACCCGTCGTTCCCGCTCCGCCTGGGCGATGTAGTGGAGGTTCAGATCGAACATGGTGCACGTCCTGCCTGCCTATCGTTGGTTGATGGGCCATGTTATAGCAAGCCACATATCACTTTGTCAATATCGAACTTCACTTTGTTATATCTCTGGCTCACCAGCGGTCATTTGTCCACGCTCGCGCTGGTCGTTCGTCGAGGATGAAAAGCCCACGTCGGTCCGCTGGCGCGCGAGCCGACGTGCCGGAGACTGCCGTCAGCGGCTGGCCGGATGCGCCCGCCGAAGGAGTCCTGGAAGAAAGGAGCGCAGGCCGATGACGACCCAGATCGCGATGTCCGGTTCCGACGTGTTCGGCGTCGTCCCGGCCATGCTCGTGGTCCTGCTGACGATCCTCGCGATGCTCGGGGTCGTCGCCGCGGTGGCGACCGTCTGACCCGACCGCTCACCACGCAAACAACGGCCCCGGCGGGATCGACGATCCCGACCGGGGCCTCCGCATCACACGCGGAAAGCGGACGACGGCGGGTCAGCTCCCGCGGAACGTGGCCGCAGTCAGGCCGAGGTTGCCGGAGACCGACCGGTAGTAGCGACCGGGGGTCGCGGGATCCATCCAGTCGCGGAATGCCGGGTTACGCGTCGACTGGAACTGGAAGTCGTACCTGGTGTTCCAGTTCGATGAGCTCTGGAAGATCGAGCCGATCGAGCGGTTCGTCTTGAACAGGCCGTACAGGATGTACGAAGCGCTGGTGATGCCCTCGGCGAAGACGGCCCGCGCATTGGCGCGCAGGAACCCGCTGGCGAAGTTGTCGACGCGGGTCTTGGCGGCCGTCTTGGTCGGATTGGGCGACCCCCATTCCGAGTTGCCCGACGCGTAGCACAGCCGGTTGAGGATGACGACCGCGTTGTGCGCCAGGTGGAGCTGGGTGTCGATGTAGTACTCGCCGTAATACTTGCGGTTGCTGTTGCCGTGCCCGGCTGTCGCGTTGAGCCCGAAGCCATCCTTGGTGTACTTGTTCCATGGACCGTAGGGGCTTGGCGAGCCGTTGCCATGGCCGAGGTAGATGACCACCTTGGCACCCTGCACCGCTGCCTTGACCCGGCTCCACGTCGCGTTCGGGCTGTAGATCTCGACCACGGTCGCACCGTAGGAGCGAGCCTGCGCGGCATAGCGTTTCGCGTTCTCGATGTAGTTCGCGGTATTGGATTCGACGGGCCCGACGATGATCACGACCTTGAGCCCCGAGGCGGCCGCCGGGATGGGGTTCGCGAGGCCGAGCGCGGTCGTCAGCACGAAGGCGAGACCGAGGACCACGGACCGGGTCGATCGATGACTGGACGCCCTCTGGGCGCCGTTCTGCACTGGCAACGTTCGTGCCTCCTCTCCGCCGGAACATCGCGCGGTGGCGCGCGATGACGGTGGGGTGATGCCGCCGACGGCAACTGGAGGCGACCGAGATCGCCAGCGGACGACGCACGTCGAGGTACGCATCCGTTCGAGAGAAGGGGGGGGTGGACCGAGAGATCGATCCGGGCTGGCTGGGTCTGGGGGCCCGGCCGGGGACAGGTGTCTGCCGTTGGGGGGCGGCGTTCTTCTGTTAGCCCTGTCTTCGGGGGTGGCCGGGTAAGCGCGACGAGTATGGCACCCTGCGACGCCTTTTGTCAGGCCGCCGCATCCTCGCGGGCGATCCGGGCGGACGTTGCGTGAGCCAGACGCACCAGGTCGCTCGCGGCGATCTCGAGCTGGAGCCCACGCCGTCCGGCCGAGACGAAGACGGTGTCGTGGGCGGATGCGGAGCTGTCGACGACGACCGGGAGCGGCCGCCGGGAGCCCAGCGGGCTGATCCCGCCGACCACGGAACCGGTGGCCCGCTCGGCCTCGGCGGGGTCCGCCAGCATCGCCCGGCGACCGCCCGTCGCGGCCGCGAGTCGCTTGAGGTCGAGGTCGCGATCGACCGGGACGACCGCCAGCACGAGCCCGTCGTCGACCGACACGACCAGTGTCTTGAACACGCGTGCGGGTTCGACGCCGAGGGCGGTCGCCGCCTCGAGGCCGTAGTTCGGGCGATCGTCGCGCGCACGACCGTGGCGTTCGGGCAGGGCGTACGGATGGACCCGGTGGTCGACACCGGCCCGCGTCACGACCTCGAGCGCGCGGGTCGCTGCAGCGGTCACGGTCCGATCGTAGCCATTTCGGCTATGCTCGGAGTGCCTGTCAGCCGACCGCGTCCATCGACGCACGGTGACTGGCCGCTGGCGCGCCCCTGATCGGTGCCCGCGGCGGGACACATTTCAGGAGCGACCGCTTGACCTTCGATTTACTCGGCCTGTCGGCCGACCTCGTGCGCATGGTCGCCGAGGAGGGGTACGAGACCCCGACACCCGTCCAGACCGCTGCCATCCCGCTCGTGCTGGCCGGACGCGACGTCCTCGCCGCCGCACAGACGGGGACCGGCAAGACGGCCGCCTTCGTGCTGCCGATCCTCGACCGGCTGCGCGGCCACGCGAACACCAGCTTCTCGCCCGCGCGACACCCCGTGCGCGTCCTCATCCTCGTCCCGACGCGCGAGCTCGCGATGCAGGTCGACGAGAGCGTCCACACCTACGGCCGGACCGTCCCGCTGCGATCGACCGTGGTCTACGGCGGCATCCCGATGGAGCCCCAGGTCAAGGCGCTGCGTGACGGCGTCGAGATCCTGGTCGCGACGCCGGGCCGGCTGCTCGACCTCGTCGGCCAGCGGGTCGCCAATCTCGGCCAGGTGGAGATCCTCGTGCTCGACGAGGCCGATCGGATGCTCGACATGGGCTTCCTGCCGGACATCCAGCGGATCATCGCGCTGCTACCGGCAAAGCGGCAGAACCTGATGTTCTCGGCGACCTTCTCCGACGACATCCGGCGGTTGTCGGGCGGGATCCTGAAGGATCCGGCCACGGTCGAGGTGGCGCCACGCAACACGACGCTCGAGGCGATCCACCAGCTCGTCTACCCCGTCGACCGCGACCGCAAGGAAGCCTTGCTGGCCCATCTCATCCGCAAGAACGACATGCGCCAGGTGCTGGTCTTCACCCGGACGAAGCTGGCCGCGACACGACTGGCCAACCGGCTGGACCGCGAGGGTCTCGACGCGGTGGCGATCCACTCCGACCGCTCGCAGCCCGAGCGAACGAGGGCGCTGGAGGGCTTCAAGTCCGGCGACATCCGTGTGCTGGTGGCCACGGACGTGGCGGCCCGCGGCCTCGACATCGAGGACCTGCCGGCGGTCGTCAACTTCGAGCTGCCGTGGAACCCGCAGGACTACATCCACCGGATCGGCCGGACCGGTCGCGCCGGCGCGACCGGCGAGGCGATCTCGCTCGTCTGCATCGACGAGACCGACCTGCTGCGGGCGGTCCAGCGGATGCTCAAGCAGGCGATCCCGTGGACCGTCGAGGAGGGCTTCATCCCCGACCGCGATGTCGAGCCGCGGCCGCTCGGCGCGCGGGTCGGTCACGCCCGCGTGAGCACCGACCACCACGCGCACCGCAAGCCCGTCCGTCGTCGCGCGGGCGCGGGGAGCGGCGGCTGACCGCCGCGAGCTAGGCCGTCAGGGCGGTCAGGCGAGACCGCCGGCGGTCCCGATCGGGTCGACCGTGGCGCCAGGGAAGAAGAAGCCGAGCTGCAGGTCGGCCCGGATCCGGTCGACGGCGTAGCGGTTGACCAGGGCGTGGTCGCCGAGTGAGACGCCCGCCTCGGGTCGATCCCGGACCGACAGCCGGATGTCGCGCAGCATCAGGAACTCGCCCGACGGCCGCGTCAGGGCTCGGCCGGGGTCGAAGCCGGGCAACGTCGGCAGCTCGCCCTCGAGCACGTACGGACCGGCTTCGAGGTGGATGTGATGCCAGGCGGCGTGGACGGGGACGCCCGGATCGTCGTCGCCGACCGCGATCAGGACGTCATCGCTCGGGATCGACAGCGAACCGGCGGGTGCACCCGCGGGGTCATCGATGCCCTGCCAGGCGGCACCGTCGAGTGGCAGCGCGCCTCCGTCCTCGAGGGCTTCCCGGAGCGTCCCGGGGCGTGCGAGGGTGCCGCTGGCCATCCCCCCGCTCGTGTAGGCATCGACACGGATCGCCATGTTCGTCCCTTCCCGGCGTCGCCCGAGTATCCCCTCCGAGAGCGTCCGACGGAAGACCCCTTCGGTACCGGACGCGGATAGGCCCCTTGGGGCTCCCCTACGGAAGGGTGGCGCAGGTCGTGCAGTCGCGCTGCGGGGCGAGGGCCACCTTGAGCAGGCTCGCGACGATCGGGTTCACGTCGGTGCGGCTCTGGTTGGTCAGCACTGCGATCGCGATCCGCTGATCCGGCAGCCAGCGAAACGCGGCCCGGGCACCAAGATATCGGCCCGAGTGGCCGAGGGTCGGGACACCGTCGACGACCTCCTCCTGGACCCCGAGCCCGTAGGGGATGGCCGCCTTGAGCTTCGCCGTCCTGAGGGAATTGTCGACCATCGCGTCGCGCGTCGTCCGATCGAGGGCCGCGCCGGCGTAGAGCGCTTGTGCCCAGTGCGCGAGGTCGGTGGCGGTCGTCGCGATCGAGCCGGCGGCGCCGGCGGCGGTGACCACCGAGGTGAACGGCGCGACGGCGGTCCCGTCCGACAGGTCGATCGCCGGCAGCTTGGGCGAGGTGCCGAGGAAGCGGTAGTCGTGGACGACCGGGCCGCGCGGTGCCTCGACGGCCTGGTAGAACGTGTGATCGAGCCCGAGCGGGCCGAGGAACCGCCCGCGCAGCTGGTCGGCGACCGTGTCGCGACCGACGGCCTCGGCGACCATGCCGAGGACCAGGTAGTTCGTGTTCGAGTAGTGCCATGAGACGCCCGGCTTCGAGAACGGCTTGCCGAGGTACTTGAGCGAGCGCGCCGGATCCCAGACCCGCGCCGGCTTGCTCAGGAGCGCGTGGTCGACGCCGGCGCCGAAGAAGAAGTCGCGCAGCCCGCTGGTGTGGTCGAGCAGCTCGCGGATGGTGATCGCGGGGTCGATCGGCAGGCTCGGCAGATACGAGCGGGCGGATGTGTCGAGGCCCAGCCGGCCGTCCTGGACGAGACTGAGGATGAGGGCGGCGGTGAAGGTCTTCGAGACGCTGGCGACCGGGAACGCGGTGTCGGGCGTGACCGGTCGGGCGGCGGCCACGTCGGCCAGCCCGGCGACGCCGCGCCACGTCGACCCATCGGGAAAGACGATGGCGACCGAGATCCCCGGGATGCCCGTCTTCGTCCGGATGGCCTTGAGCCGGGCGTCGAGTGCCGCCCGGAGCATCGGGGTGGCGGTCGTCAGGCCGTGGTGCGGGATCGAGAACGGCTTCGTCGCGGCCAGCTCGGCGGGTGTCCGCGGCGGCTGGTTCGAGATGGGCGCCGAGGGTCGTGCCGGCTGGGTCGTGCTCAGCGGAGCGGCCGAGCTGGGGACGCGTCGACTGGGGGGTCGTCGACGGCTGGGCCTGGGCGGGGCTCGCGACCGGGGATGCCGCGGCTGCCCGACCCGAGGACCGTCGTGGTCGTCGCCGGGGTTTCGACCGGCGCGGCCGAGGACGGCAGGGCCAGCCAGCCCGCGACCGCGGCGGACGCCAGGGCGAGGGCGATGACGGGACGGCGACCGGGACGGATCACCCGTGGATCTGGTTCGACATGATGGCCGCACCATAGCGCGAGCCGCTCACCTGTACCATCGGCCGATGACCCAAGACGCCACCGCCGCCTCGCTCCTGCGCTCAGTCGGGCTCATGGCGGACGGTCCGACCGTCTGGGGCCGACCCGTCCCTGCCCAGGGACCGGGCGTCTTCGTCCTCGAGCTGCCGGCCCCTCTCGCCTCGGCCCCGATCGAGCTGACCCGCATCGGCAAGTGGATCGAGAGGGTCGAGACGCTCCGTCTCGATGGCGAGCGACCTACATCGAAGGGTTTGGCGGCTCGGCTGGGCTCGTACTGGCTGCCGTCGCAGACCGTCATCTACGTCGGCGCCACCGACGTGTCGATCGGGCGGCGGGTCGCGGCGATCGGGCGGACCGAGCTCGGCGATCGCCGGCCGGCGTCGGGGGGCCACTGGCTCAAGGCGCTTCGCTCGCTCGAGGGCGTCAAGGTGTGGTGGGCGGCCGCGTCCGCCACCGAGGAATACGAAGATGCGCTGTTGACGGCATTCGAGGCCGGCGTGCCGGCGGCGGATCGAGCCCGGCTGCCCGATGCGAGCGTCGTCCTGCCGTGGGCCAACCTGCGCTACCCGGCAGGTGCGCGACGCGCGACCGGGTTGACCGGGTCGCTGATCGTCGAACCGGTCGAGCCGTCCCCGCCGCCGACGCGCATCGTCACCGTGCCCGACGGGGACGCCGATGGGGCCCGAGGCGAGCCGCCGGCCCCGAAGCGACGGGTCGCGACCGCATCGGGCGGGTCGAGGTCGGTCCCGAAGGCGCCGCCGCTCGTGTCGCCGAGGGCCTCCTCGACCGTGTCGCCGGCGACCACCGGCGCGGTGGCGCTCACGCCCGAGGGCGAGGCACGTCTGCGCGCCGAGCTCGACGAGCTGACCCTGGTCAAGCGCCCGCAGGTCATCGCGCGCATCCGCACCGCCAAGGAGCACGGCGACCTCAAGGAGAACGCCGAGTACCACGCGGCGCGCGAGGAGCAGTCGTTCCTCGAGGGTCGCGTCCAGGCGATCGAGGCGCGGCTTCGCTCGGCGGTCATCGTCGACGCGCCGGCGGCCGGTTCGCACGTCGGGCTGGGGTCGGTGGTCACGGTCGACGACGACGGCGAGACCGTGGCGTACACGATCGTCGGCGCCGACGAGTCGGACCCGACGCGGGGGCGGATCTCATCGTCGTCGCCGGTCGGCCGGGCGCTGGTGGGTCGGAACACGGGTGACGAGGTGATCGTGGTGACGCCCGCAGGCGAACGGCGCTACCGGATCCTCGAGGTCGGATAGCCCGCAGCCCTCCGCTGCCGGCCGATGTGGAACCGAGAACCGTGGCGCCGGACGGCGCCGGCGAAGGCGCGACCGAGCACCGCAAGCGAGCGCACCTCAAGGTGCGTAAGCGCGGAGCGCAGGGTCGCAACGCGCGCCGACGCCGTCCCGCGCCGCGCTAGTGTTTCGGCGGCTCAACCAGCTTGTGCTCGACCGCGTAGAGGGCGGCCTGCGTGCGCGACGCCAGCCCGAGCTTGCCCAGGATGTTCGAGACGTAGGTCCGGGCCGTCCGCTCGGTGATGAACAGCGCCGCGCCGATCTCCTTGTTGCTCATCCCCTGGCCGAGCAGGCTCAGGACGTCCTTCTCGCGGTCGGTCAGCGGCTCGACGAGCGCGTCGTCCGGGGACTTCTTGTTGCGCATCCGCTGGGCGAGCAGACGCGCCACGGCCGGGTCGAGGTGCACCTCGCCGTTGTACGCGGCGCGAACCGCGGCGGCCACTTCGTCAGCCTCAGCGTCCTTGAGCACGTAGCCCGAAGCCCCGGCCTCGAGGGCGGCGGTGACCTGCTCCTCCTCGATGAACGAGGTCATCGTCACGATCTCGGTCACCGGTCGCTCGGCCTTGATCCGGCCGATGGCCGTGACGCCATCCATGTTCGGCATCAGGAGGTCCATCAGCACCACGTCGGGCTCGAGCCGGCGGGCCATCGCCACGCCCTCGGAGCCGTCGGTCGCCTCGCCGACGACCTCGATGTCGGGCTGGTGGTCGAAGAACATGCGCAGCCCCATCCGCACGACGGAATGGTCGTCGACGATGAGCACGCGGATCTTTGACGGCTCGGTCACATCGGCTCCCTCAGGCGATGCGCCATCGCGGCGAGCGGCTGCCGGGCTGGGCGCGGTCGAGTCTAGCAAACGAGGTCCGACCGGGGTCAGCCCGCGGGCGGCATCGCGGCGGCGACGACCGCGGCCACCAGGTCGCTCGGCCTGAACGTCTTGCGCACGAAGCCGTCTGCGGCACGCTGCAGATCCGTCCCTTCCAGGGCCGCGGCGCCAATGACCAGGATGCGGACCTGTGGGGCAGCGGCCCGGACGCGCTCGATCAGCGTCAGGCCCCCGTCCAGCTCGGGCAATCGCGGGTCGATGACGACGATGTCGGGCTTGGTGGCAAGGACGACGTCGAGTCCGGCACCGGCCTGACCGGCGTCACCGACCACCACGAGGCGGTCGCCGATGCACAACAGCCCGACGAGGCTCTCCCGGACCCGGTCGTCGGCGTCGATGACGACGACCCGAAGATGACCAGGTTGGCCCGCATCGGACTGCATGACCCCATGGTGGCGTGCGGAGGACCTGGCCGGAACGGACCATCGCCCATGGCCGGCCTCGGCCGAACGTCGACGGTCGGCTACGTCATGCGTCGCGGATCGGCGACGGTCCGGCGGAGATCGGGGCTGCGCCGCCCGCCGCGATCGCCGACTCCGGGACGAGGACCTCGATCCGGGTCCCCTCGCCGGGGACGCTCCAGACGGTGAACTTCGCCCCGATCTTGTCGGCGCGGGCCCGCATCCCGGCCAGGCCGAGGTGGCCGTCCGGGACGCGCGTCGGGTCGAACCCCTTGCCGTCGTCGTGGACGTTGAGCCGGACGCCGCTCGTCGTCCGCCCCACCTCGAGACGGACCTGGCGGGCGCTGGCGTGCTTGACCACGTTGTGGAGCGCCTCCTGCGAGATCCGGTAGAGGACTTCCTCGATCGCCAGCGGCAGCCGATCGTCGAGCGCGCTCTCGACCACGATGGGCAGCCCGATCCGGCCCTGGAGCGCCGCCGTGTGGGTCCGCAGCGCGCGCGCCAGCCCGTCCTGTTCGAGGTTGCCGGGCCGGAGCTCGAAGATGAGCGCGCGCATCTCGGCCAGCGCCTCGCGTTGCAGGTCGCGCAGCTGGGCGAGCTGTCCACGGGCGGCCTCCACGTCTCGATCGAGCAGGAGCTCGACCGAGCGCGACACGAGGGTCATCGAGAACAGCGCCTGCGTCACCGAGTCGTGCAGCTCACGGGCGAGGTGCGCCCGCTCCTCCCCCGCCGCCAGCTCGCCGGCCTGCCGCCGCAGGTCGCGCTCGAGCCGGTCGCGGTCGGAGACGTCGCGTGCGGCCCCGTGGGCGCCGATGAACCGGCCCTCGCTGGTCATCCCGGTCCCGTTGATCTCGACCATGACGTCACGGCCGTCGGCATGCCGGAAGGGCAGCCGCATGCGATGGACCGCGCTCGGATGGCGGGCCAGCCAGCGGAAGCGGACGGACGCGTCGCGGCGCGCCTCGGGCGCGAAGATCTCGGCGTAGGGCCGGCCGATCAGCTCGTCGGGCTCGACGCCGAGCATCGTCCGGGTTGCGTCGCTCAGGAAGGTGAGGGTGCCATCGGCGTCGGTCAACCAGACGAGGTCGGGCGACGAGGCGACCAGGTAGCGGTAGCGCTCCTCGGAGGCGCGCAGCTCGCGTTCCAGCCGGGCACGTTCGCTGATGTCACGGGTCGAGCCGTGGATGCCGAGGAAGGTGCCCTCGGCGTCCACGATGCCGATGGCGCTGATCTCGACCGGGACGAGCCGGCCGTCCGGGCTGCGGAGCTCCATGTTGGCGATCTGCTCGGCCGCCGGGTCGGCGACCAGGGCCGACCAGCGCGCGATCGCCGCCTCGTGGCTGCCCGGGTCCACGACCCGCGAGAAGTGTCCCCCGATGACCTCCTCGGGACGCCAGCCCGACACGCGTTCCATCGCGTCGGACATGAACGTGAAGTTGCCTGCGGCATCGGTCGAGAACACGACATCCGGTGAGTTCTCGACGAGGAACCGGTAGCGGTCCTCGGATTCGGTCAGCCGCAGCAGCAGGGTGGAGTTGGTGATGGCGATGGCGGCCTGGTCGGCGAGGCCCTGGAGCAGGTCGAGCTCCTCGGCCGCGAACGTGCGTGGCTGCGCGGTCGAGATCGCGAGCGTGCCGATGACCTCGCCGCCAGGCGCACGCAGCGGCGCGGCCGCCATCCCACACAGCCCGAGCCGCTCCGCGACCTCGTCGTCGTTGTCCTCGTGCGGGATCCGCGGATCGGCGGTGTAGTCCTCGGTCCAGACCGGCTGGCCAGTCTCGGCGGCCAGTCCGTTGATCCCGCCACCGAGCCGGAAGCGCATGCCGAGCAGCCAGCGCTGGGTCTCGGGGTCGGTCGCACCGGCGACGACCACCGGGACGAGATAGGTCCCGTCCTCGCCGAGGCGGGTGAGGTGCGCGCCGTCGGTCCCGAGCAGCCGGCGCGCCTCCTCGACGACCCGGTCGAGGATGACGTCGGGTTCGCGCAGCGCGGCGATCCGGGCCGTGATGTCGCGCAGGGCCCGCTCTGTGTCGGCCCGCCGGGCGACGGCTGCCTGCGAGTGCTCGAGCGCCTCGATCAGCCGGGCGTTGGTGATGGCGATGGCCGCCTGGTCGGCCAACCCGCCGAGGACCGCGGCATCGATGTCGTCGAACGCGTGCCGATCGCGCCGGTAAACCTCGATCGCCCCCAACGGCCCGTCGTCGCCGATGATCGGAGCGACGATGAGGTCGCCGATTCCGCTCGCCCGGGCCATCTCGTCGGTGTGCTCGAGGTGCTGGAACTCTCCCTCGAGGTAGTCGCCCGCGGCGATGACCCGGCCCTCGGCCATGGCCTTGCCCGACAGGCCTTCCCCGATGCGCAGCCGCGAGGCGCGGACAGCCGTCCGCTGCTCGTCCGTCAGCCCGGCGTCATAGGCCGGCGTGAGCGCGTCCTCGTCGCGGTCGTACTCGTCGATCACGGCACCGTCGGCCCGCAGCAGCCGGCGCGCCTCGTCGACGATCCGCTGGAGCAGGTCACCCGGCTCGCGGATGGCGGTGATCCGGGTGGCGATCTCGCGCAATGCCTGCTCGGCCTCGGCCCGTCGTTCGATGACCGCGCGCGAGCGGGCGAGCTCCTCGATGAGCCGCGCGTTGCGGATCGCGATCGAGGCCTGCGTGGCGAGTGCGGTCAGGGTCTCGGCATCGGCGTCATCGAAGGCCGCCTGCTGGCGCGATACCACCGACAGGGTGCCGAGCGGGGCGCCGTCGCCGGCCAGGGGCACCGCGACCACGGAGCGGATCCCCGATGTGTCGACGAAGTCGCGGGCCAGGTCATCGCGCAGGAAGCGCTCGTCCGCGAGGTAGTCGTCGGTGCGCGCCGGGCGCTGCTCGGCGAAGGCGGTGCCGGCCACTGCCTGGCCGGACTTGAGCCCGACGTTCAGCGCCCAGTCGGGCACGACCGACATCGCGTCGCCGGCCGCGTACGACCAGCGCAGCGCGTCGATCTCCGGCACGTACAGGTCGATCCGCGCGCCGTCGGACTCGAGCAGGCGGGTCGCCTCCTCGACGATCTGCTGGAGCACCTCATCGGGCTCGAGGATGGCCGACACGCGCGCCGCGATCTCCCGCAAGGTCCGCTCGGAATCAGCCTGGCGGGCGACCTCCGTTCGGGATCGCTCGAGCGCCTCGACCAGCCGGGCGTTGACGATGGCGACCGCGGCGTGGTCGGCGAGCGCGCCGAGCAGGGCCGCACCGGCTGCATCGAACGCGTTCGGGCGGTCGCCGTACACGGTGATCGCGCCGACCGCCACGTCGTGGTGGACGAGTGGCGCCGAGATGACCGACCGGATGCCGGCCTCGCGAACGAACGCATCGCGCTCGGGTGTGTGCTCGAACCGGTCGTCCTCGAGATAGGCGCCGGTCCATTCGACCTGGCCGGTCCGGATCGCTCGCCCGGACACGCCCGCGTCGAGATCGAGGCTGACCTCGCTCAGCAGGCCCATGCTGGCGCTCCCGCGCAACCCGGCCTCGCGACTCGTCCAGGCGTCGGCGGTCCCGGCGTCGTCGAGCAGGTCGATCATCGCCCCGGCGGCGCCGAGAAGCCGGACCGACGCGTCGATGACGGCCTGCAGGATCTCGTCCTGGTCGTGCGTCGCCGTCACCCGACCGGCGATCTCGCGCAGGGTCCGCTCGGCATCGGCGGTCCGGGCCAGCTCGCCACGCGACCGGTCGAGCTCCTCGATGAGGCGGGCGTTGGTGATGGCGATGGCGGCCTGGCTGGCCAGCGCACCGACGAGGCCGGCGTCGGTCTCGGTGAACGCGGCGACCTGCTTCGAGTAGACCTCGATGACCCCGAGCGGACCGCCGTCACCGGTGATCGGCGCGGCGATCATCGAGTGGAAGCCCGTGCGGTCGTAGAACTCGGTCGATACGGGTGACGGCGGGAACCGGGACGCCAGGTCATCGTCGGCGAGGATGACCCGGCCCTCGGCCACCGCGATGCCGGTCGCGCCCACCCCGACCGAGATCCACAGCGTCGCCCGCTCCTCGTCGCTGAAGATCTCCGACAGCCCGTCGTCCATCGCCCAATGCAGGTTGCCGTCCGCCGGATCGAGCAGGTCGAGGATCACCCCGTCTGCCCGGACCAGACGCCCGGCCTGGGTGACGACGTCGCGCAGGATGTCGCTCGGCTCGCGGAGGACGGTGATCCTGGCGGCGATCTCGCGGAGCGCCTGCTCGGCCTGCGCCCGCCGGCCGAGGGCGTCGCGCGACCGGTCGATCTCCTCGATCAGGCGGGTCGTCCGGATGGTGATGGCGGCCTGGTCGGCGATGGTCTCGAGCAGGCCGGCATCGCCGTCGTCCCACGCGTCGGGCCGGACGGTCGACACGATGATGGCCCCGAACGGCCCGTTGTCGTCGGTCAGCGGCGCGGCCATCACCGACTGGATGCCGATGGACGCGAGGTGCCGGTCGACGCTGCGCAGGCGCCGAAACCGCCGATCCGTGACGTACGCTCCGGTCCAATACGGGCGACCGGTCAGGACCGCCTGGCCGGCGACGCCGTAGAACTCAGAGTCGCCATCCTCGGGCTCGATCTCGATCGTCAGGCTCGAGTCGAGCGCACCCGATGCGTACGCGCCCACGAGCCGCCCGGTCTCGTGGTCGATGAGCTCGATGCGGGAGCCGTCGGCGTCGAACAGCCGGGCCGCCTCGTCGACCGCGAGCTGGATGACGGCCGGGAAGTCGACGGCGGCGCTGATCCGAGCACCGATCTCGCGCAACGACCGCTCCCGGTCGGCGACCTTGGCCAGCTCGGACCGGGAGGCATCGAGCGCCTCGATGAGCCGGACGTTGTGCATCGCAGCTGCGGCGTGGTCGGCAAGCGCGCGCACGAGCCCGATCTGAGCGGGACTGAACGCGTCCTCGCGCGACGAGAACGTGCCCAGCGCGCCGATGGCCGTGCCGCCGGCGGTCAGAGGCGCCGCGACCATCGAGCGGATGCCGAGGTCCTCGACAACACGGTCCGTCTCCGGCGCATGGTCGAAGGCGGTGTCCGCCAGGTAGTCGCTGGTGCGGACCACCGCGCGTTGGGCCACCGCCCGGCCGAAGATCCCGACGCCGACCGGCAGATCGAGCGAGCGCACCCAGGCGCGGCTGCGCCGGCTCTTGATGCCGGCGTCGTGGGCGAACCGGAGGTGGCCGGTCGCCGGGTCGACCAGATAGACCATCGCCCCGTCCGCATCGAGCAGCCGGGCCGCTTCGGCGACGGCCGCGACCAGCAGGTCGTGGATCTCGCCGTGGCCACCGTCGGGGTCCCAGCCGAGCTGCCGAGCGTCGGCGCGCCGAGAGCTCGGGCCGCTGGCCGGCGGTCCGGGCTTGGCGTCGCGTGACGCGTCGGTCGGCGTCGCGGGCGTGGCCGGCGGGGCGGATGGGGCGCCGGCGCGCGACCGGCGGGGCGCCCGGGTCGGAGAGGTCACGGACCGAGGATACCCGTCCGGTTCGTGCGGCGGCATCGCCGTTCGCCGATGGCGGCTACGTCATCCGGCCGATGCCGCCGCCGTCGCGCGACCAGCCGTCGGGCTCGACAGCAGACCCCCCAATTCGAGGGCGCTTGACCAGCGCCTCGGACGCCGACACCGGCCGACGATGCGGCCCGACGCCGGCACACCGACCGGCCCAAGACGCCAAGAGAGGTCTACCGTCCGATGTTCGCCACCCGCACCACCCTCCGCCCGGTTGACGTCGCGATCCGCGCGGCGATCGTCGCCCTGACCCTGTCGACCGCCTACATCCACTCGACGCTGGGCGGCCCGCTGTTCACCCTCAACGCCATCGGCTATGTCGTCGCCGCGGTCGCGATGGTCATCCCGCTCGCCATCGCCGTCCGGTTCCGCTGGATCGTCCGCATCGGCCTCATGGGCTACGCCGCGACCGCGATCGTCGCCTGGGCGATCATGGGTCCGTACTTCAGCACCGCGTACGTCGCCAAGGCCATCGAGGTCGCGCTGATCGTGACCCTCGCCGTCGACTTCGCCCGCCAGGACGGCAACCCCGTCACCGTCGTCCGCCGCGAGCTCGCCGCCTTCACCAGCCTCGTCACCGGCCGCGGCGTCGTCGCCGCCGGCGCCTAGCCTCCATCCACTCAACCCGAGATCCGAAGGAGTCCCGTCGACATGAAGCGCCTGACCCTCACCCTCGGCCTGGTCGCCCTGGCCGCCGTGCTGGCCGCCTGCTCGGGCGCGTCGGCGGCACCCGCCACCGGAGACCCGGCCCCGGCCGGCAGCCCATCCGGCAACAGCGTCACGGTCGTGGCCAAGGACATCCAGTTCGCCACCCCGGCCGTCAGCGCCAAGGCCGGCAGCCCGATCGCCCTGACCTTCGACAACCAGGATGGCGCCCCGCACAACATCGCGATCTCGGACGCGTCCGGGGCCAAGGTGTTCAAGGGCGACATCATCACCAGCCAGAAGGTGGCCTACGCGGTCCCCGCGCTTGCAGCCGGCACCTACAGCTTCATCTGCGAGGTGCATCCGGACATGAAGGGAACGCTCACCGTCGAGTAGGCCCGACGCCTCCCCGGCACCGAAGCCCCGACGGAACGGTCGGGGCTTCACTGTGTTCGTGATTTGTCTGCTTGACAAGATGTAGCAGTACTGCTACGTTAAGACCGATTGGTAAAACGCCTCGGAGTAGCATCGTGATGGTCACCCCGTCCTCTCTCTATCGTCGGATGCCGGAGGCACGGCAGCGTTCCAGGCGGATCCTCGTGATCGCCGCGTTCACCGGCTTCCCGCTCCAGATCGTCGGCTGGCGCTTCGCGACCGGGGAGATCCTCTCGGCGCTCTGGGCGCCGATCTCGATCGCCCTGTTCTCGGCCACCATCGTCGGTGCGTTCGCGCTCTACGGCTATGGCCAGGGCCGGATGGGCCGACGCGATCTCCTGGACGAACGGCAGCGCTCGATGGTCGATCGCGCGCTGGTCGTCAGCTACGGCGTGCTGACGATCGTCATCGTGGCCATCGCCGGCCTGCTGGCGACGTATCTCAGCCTCGTCGGTCCGATCGTGCTGGAAATGACGGCCCTGACGCCGTGGTTCGTCGCCATCGGCGTGTACGTGCCGTTGCTTCCCTTCGCCGCGCTCGCCTGGATCGAGCCCGACGCGCCCGGCGACGAGCCGGTCCGGTAGCGACCGAGATGGCCGCCCAGGCCCGCCAGCCCGACCGCGAGGTCGTCTTCAACCGCATCCCGCTCCTCCGCGCCGACCGAGGGCTCTCGCGCGGCGACCTTGCCGAGGCGCTGGGGATCCATTACCAGACGGTCGGCTACATCGAGCGCGGCGAGTACGCGCCGAGCCTCAACCTCGCGTTGCGGCTGGCGGTCTTCTTCGGATTGCCGGTCGAGGCGATCTTCTCGCTCGAACCGTTCGAGCAGCTCGGCGCCGCCGCGCTCCTGGCGACGCGGGCGCCCGAACGGGGCTGAGCCCGCGCAAGACGGCGAGTCAGCCCATGTCGTCGAGCGGCTCGAACAGGCCGGGTGTGCCACCCGCGTGCCAGAAGACCACCCGGTGGCCATCCAGCCGCCCGTCGCGGACGAGAGCGATCAGGCCGGCCAGGGCCTTGGCCGTGTAGATGGGATCGACCAGGATCCCCTCGGTTCGCGCCAGCAGGCCGGTCGCCTCATCCGCCGCTGCTGTCCTGCGGCCGTAGCCCGGCCCGAGCTGCCCGCCGTCGAGGACGACCTGGTCGGGTGCCACGGTCGCCAGGCCGTCCACGGCACCGAGTCCCGTGAGCATCGCCCCGATCGGGGCACGCAGGTCGTCGGGCGGCGTGACGGCGACACCGTGGACGGTCGTGGAGGCACCTGCCGTGCGCAGGCCGACGAGCAGGCCGGCATGGGTGCCGCCGGTCGCGGTCGGCAGGACGAGATCGTCCGCCGCGAGGCCGCGCGCCCCGAGCTGGTCGACGAGCTCGAGCGCGGCGACGACCTGGCCGATCGCGCCGACCGCGCCGGATCCGCCGACCTCGATGACCGCCGGGCGACGACCGGCCGCCCGTAGCTCGGCGACGACGCGCTCGAGCAGGGCCGTCCGGTCCGCGCGGGCGTCGGTCGCCGCCAGATGGACCGTCGCGCCGAGGAGCTCGTCCAGGCGGACGCCGGGGTTGGGCGGGTCGGTCGGCGGGCCGGACAGGACGAGGTGGACGTTCAGCCCGGCGCGCGCCCCGGCCGCCGCCGTCAGCCGCGCGTGGTTCGACCAGCGCCGGCCGGTGGTGACGAGGGTGTCCGCACCGTCGGCCAGCGCCGCCCCGACCAGGAACTCGAGGTTCCGCAGCTTGTTGCCCCCGAATGCGAGCGGGAGCAGGTCCTCACGCTTGATCCACAGCTCGGCTCGGCCTCCGAGGGCGGCCGACAGGCGCAGCAGTGGTGCCAGCGGCGACGGTCCGTCGAGCAGCGGGAAACGCGGGAAGCGATCCGGATCGGGCGTCCAGCGGGGCACGCGGGCGATGGTACCCGCTCGTATCATCGGCCCATGGCCGTCCGCGTCACCCCGGCCGACCGGCGCACCACGGTCGGCCAGCATCCCGGCATGGAGCGCTCGATCGCGATCTCGCACCCGACGGTCGGGTCTGCGCGGCTGTATTCGTCGATCGTCTCGACCGCGCCCGGCGACCGGACGCGGATCCATCATCACGGCGACTGCGAGACCTCGATCTACATCCTGTCGGGCTCGGCGTCCTACACCTTCGGGCCGACCGGCCTGGAGCACGCGTTCGAGGCGTCGGCCGGTGACTTCGTCTACATCCCGGCCGGCGAGATCCACGTCGAGGCGAATGCGTCGGAGACCGAGGCGCTCGTCGTCGTCCTGACGCGCAACTGCCCGGATTCGCACGTCGTCTACCTCGACGGCGGCCCGGACGGCGCCGACGACGTGCCGGCCCCATGTTGAGGCACTAGGCCACGCGCACCCTTCGACAGATGCTCGAACGACACGGGCTGGCCGACGTCCCAGAGGCGTCGTTCGAACATGACGGGTGGTCGGGATCCAGGCTGACCGTGCTCCAGCGTGGCCCCGAACAATTCATCCTCAAGCGCACGTCAGCCGCCTCCGACTGGATCGTGCGCGCGACACAGGACGTCGCGCTGCGCGAAGGCTTCGTCGCCAACGCCGGCCTCCGCCTTGCCGAACCACTCGTCGCGCCATACCTCGGGGTCGGATCGGATGGCGCGGCGGTCGCCATCCTCATGCCCGACCTGTCGGATGGGCTCATCGCGTGGGAAGGCCCTGCCGGCGGTCCGGTCGTCGGTCCGGCGACGCTCGACCGGGTCGTCGATGCGGTCGCCGGCCTGCACGCCATGCGCTGGGCGGACTACCGGCCGACCACCGCCGACTGGGGCTGGCCGTGGTGTCCGCTCCGCGAGCGCCTTCTCCTGCTCTCGCGACCATCGGCCGAGCGCTATCGCGCAGAAGGGCTGGAGGTCGGCGAGCGGTTCCTGGCCGGCTGGGACGCCTTCGAGCGAGTCGCCTCGCCTGCCGCTCGATCGATCGTCTCCGGACTCGCGCTGGATCCGTCGCCGCTGCTGCGTGCGCTCGGGCGATTGCCGGCGACCGGATTGCACGGCGACCTCAAGCTCGCCAACGTCGCCCTTCTCGACGACGGTCGGGTCGCCCTCATCGACTGGCAGATGATGAGCCTCGCGCCGGTCGCAGTGGAGCTCGGCTGGCTCCTCGTCTCGAACTCGGCCACCCTCCCGATCGGTCCGGATGAGCTGTTGGCCAGCTACTGGCGTGCTGCGCAGCATGCCGCCCGCGAACCACTCCAGCTGGGAGCGCCGTGGCTGGACCGGGACGACACCGACCAGCCCATCCTGACCTTGCCGCGGCGCGGTCTGGGCCCGACGATCGGCGACTGGGAGGCACAGCTCGACCTGACCTGGATCGTCGGCCTCCTGCTACGCGGGTGGCGGAAGGGACTCGACGCCGAAGCCGGGGCGATCCTGGGCTCGGGGATCGCGGCGGCCGATGATCTCGCCTGGTGGTGCGACCGGGCGATCGAGGCGGCCGCGCGGCGGCTGTGACGGTGGCCTAGGCTGACCCGACAGCGCAGGCGAGGAGGAAACCCATGCCGAAGACCGTCCCGAACGGTCCGGGTCTCGAGCCCGGTCCCTATCCGTTCTCCAAGGTCGTGGAGGCGAACGGATTCGTCTTCCTGGCTGGTCAGGTCGGCGATGCGCCGGGCAGCCACGGAGCCGTCCCCGGCGGCATCGAACCCGAGACCCGCGCCATGCTCGACAACGTCGGCCGGTTGCTCGAGGCCGTCGGGCTTGGTTTCGGCGACGTCGTCAAGTGCACGGTCTACATGCGTGACTTCGCCGATTTCGCGGCGTTCAACGCGGTGTACCGCGAGTACTTCCCGTCCGAGCCCCCGGCCAGGGCAACGGTCGGCGTGACCGCCTTGGCCGCGGACTTCAGCGTCGAGATCGAGGTGCTCGCGGCTCGGTGACCGCTAGCTGCCGACGTCGAGCTCGTCGATGGCGACGTACGGGCGACCACGTGTGCCGACGACCTCGATGACGAGGGTGTGCGATCCCGCGGTGGGCCACGTCTTGCTGAACAACGCCCTGCGCGCGGTGAACGACGAGGCGTGCAGGTCGACTGTCGCGACGAGCTTGCCGTCGATCCGAACCCGGGCCTGACCGCGGGTCGGGCCGACCGGTCCGTACCAGACGACGTTGGCGCCCGTGAACCTGAGGGTTGCGGTGGCGCCGGCCGAGGTCGCGTACGTGACCGCACCGCCCGCGTACCGCGAATAGCGGGCTGATCTCCAGGTCCCCGCGTACGCGATGCTGTCGTTGGTCTCGGCGAAGCGACGAAGCGTGTGCGTCGTGGCCGTCGTGGGCGTCGTCACCGTCGTGCGCGTCGTGGCCGTCGGCTTCCCCACGGAAGCGACGGAGACCTCCGTCCCGGCACCGTCGCGGTAGGCGGCCATCACGCGCGTCACGTAGCGCGTCGCGGTGGATGACCAGCCGTACGTCCGGCTCGAGCCGGTGAGCCACCAGTAGGCGACGCGTCGCCAGCTGCCGAGCCAGGCGTACAGGGCTCGGAACTTCGACACGGCCACGAGCTCCTGGTTGGCCGGCGTCGGCTTGGCGTTGGCATCGCCGAGGTAGCGGGCGGCCCAGCCGCGCCAGCTCGACGGCATGATCTGGTACTTGCCGTACGCGCCCGAGGGATTGTGGGCAGCGTAGTCACCGTGGGACTCGACATGCGCGATGGCCGCCATGAAGCGGGCCAGACCGGGTGGGTCGCTCGCACGCGTGTGACCCGGCGCGATGACGCCGATGAGGATGATCGTCGCGATGGTCGCGGCGAGGACCGCCTTCAGGCGGCCGGACGGCACTCGCAATGTCGCTCCTTCCTGCCGGGACGACGCGTTGGGGCGCGTCGAGCGTGGGCCGGGTCACACGGGACGGGCCCAGCGCGGCCGGTTGGGGACGCGGCGCGAGCTCGCCCGATGCGACGGGACGGGAGGTCGCCGGACGACATGAGGTCGCGCGGCGTCGTTGGGGGACGGTCAGGATACGAGCCTTGTCCACCGGGGGCAAGGGGACTTATCCACCCTCCATCCACCGACCGTGGCGGCTCGTTCAGGCTCCCGAGACGCCTCGCAGGAACGCGGCCGTCCGATCGAGGACGTCGGGCAGGACGGGTTTGAGGGTATGTCCCAGCCTCGGGTAGGTGACGAGCTCGGCCTGCGGGAGCAGCCCGACCGCGACCCGGAGCAGCTCGATCCGGGCGAATGGGTCCGCCTCCCCCGACAGCAGCAGGACCGGGCAGCGGATCGACGGCCAATGGGCGATCCGCGCGTCCGTGCGTTCGGGCGCGCCCGGCGGGTGGAGGGGGTAGCTGAACAGGACCAGGGCGGCATACGGCGCATCGGGCTCGGCGGCCGCCAGGCTCGCGACGCGGCCGCCATACGAGTGGCCGCCGACCGCCACGTCCGGCGCCGAGGGGACGACCAGGTGGAACGCGGGAACGGCGTCCTCGGCGCGTCGCTTCGGCAGGTCGATGGCTGTCGCGGTCAGGCCACGGGCTTTCAGGCCATCGACGAACGGGGCCATGCTGGCGGATGTCCCGCTCGCGCCGTGACCGAGGTAGCAGTGCAGCTTCACCGGGCAAGGGTAGACGCGACGGTCCGTTCGGGTAGGACCCCCATGGCCCGGTCGGGTCATGGTCGCGACGTGTGGGAGCCGCCATCGTCGGGCGGACTGAACGAGGGACCCATGCCGCCCCGGACCACACCTCGCCGCACCGCACCACCACCCCACGCGCCGCGCTTGCCGTTCGCGCTGCTGGTCGCCGCGCTGGTCGTCGTCGTCGGTGGCCTGGCCGGGAGCCCGCGGACGGCCCTCGGCGCCGATCCGACACCGACGCCCACCGACACTGCCACGCCGACCCCCACGCCCACCCCCACTCCGACTCCGACCGCAACGCCGACCCCCACGCCCGCACCGACCTCCGGCCCGACCGTCCTGGGCGACACGGTCCGGTTCTACGGTCGGGGCTACGGTCATGGCGTCGGCATGTCGCAGTACGGCGCACGCGGCCGAGCCCTCGCCGGCCAGAGCGCCGCGATGATCCTGGCGCACTACTACCGTGGCACGACCCTCGGGACGGTCCCCGCCACGAGCCGCATCCGCGTGCGGATCCTGTACGCCTGGACCGCGAAGCCGAGCGTGCCGCTGGTGGTCTACGGCCGACGTGCGCCGTGGACGATCGACGGCATCTCGCACCCGTTCCCGGTCGATGCCGTCCTGCGGGTGATCCCGCAGACCGTGACGACGGCCACCGGCCCGCTCACGTCGTGGACCATCCGGGTGACCTCGGCTGCGGGCGTCGTCCTGTACAGGGGGCCGAAGCCGAGCAGCCTCGTCGTCCGCGGTGCGGCGAGCACGAGCCGGCTCCAGCTGTGGTCGAAGCCGAGCCGCTACGACGAGTTCCGCGGCATCCTGCGGATCCGGACCTCGTCGACCAAGCCGACCGTCACGGTCGTCAACGACCTGCCGCTCGACACCTATCTGCGCGGCGTCGTCGGGGTCGAGATGTCGTCGGCCTGGCCGACCGCCGCGCTCGAGGCCCAGGCGATCGCGTCCCGTTCGTATGCCGCCCGGCGGCTCCGGCCAGGCGTCTCCTACTACGACGTGCCCGACGATTCGTCGTCGCAGGTCTACCACGGCGCGCTCGGCGAGCACGCCACGACCAACGTGATCGTCAAGGCGACGGCCGGCGTCGTGCTCAGGAGCGGGTCGACGATCGCGAACACGCTGTACCACTCGTCGGACGGTGGTGCGACCGAGAACAACGAGAACGTCTACGTGTCCTCGACCGGGGCCAGGGTCGCGGGCGTCGTCTCGTACCTGCGCGGCTCGATGGACCGTGACGCCAACGGGAAGGCGTACGACGCGGCGTCGCCGTATGCCACGTGGGCGACGGCCACCTACACCCGGGCCCAGCTGTCGGCCTGGTTCGCGGCCGACCCGCGGACCAACGTCGGCACGCTGAAGGCGATCGACCTGCGCAACCGCGGCGTGTCGGGCCGGTTGATCAGCGTGACGCTGATCGGGTCGGCGGGCTCCAGGAAGGTCTCGGGCGACGTCTTCCGGTCTGTCTTCAACGCCGGCCGGCCCGGCACCGATCCGATGCTCCGCAGCACGCTGTTCGCGACCGCGCCGATCCCCTGACGGGGCGCTATCGTGGGCCGGTGATCGAGCCCCGACCGCGCTGCTCCTGGGCCGGCGCCGACGGCCCGAACCCCGATCCGGTGATGGTCGCCTACCACGACGACGAGTGGGGCAGGCCGGTCCACGAGGACGCTGAGCTGTTCGAGCGGCTCGCCCTCGAGTCGTTCCAGGCGGGCCTGTCGTGGTCGACGATCCTGCGCAAGCGGCCGTCATTCCGGCTCGCCTTCGCCGGCTTCGATCCGGCCGTCGTGGCGGCTTTCGGGCCCGAGGACCGCGCGCGCCTGATGGCCGATGCAGGGATCGTCCGGAACGGCGCCAAGATCGACGCGACGATCGGCAACGCGGTCGCGCTGCTGGCGACGGCCGGCGAGTTCGGCTCGTTCGACGCATATCTGGCCAGCGTCGTCCCGCCGCCACCGGCGCGACTCCCGCCCTCCGCCGTCGCGGGCCAGATCCCGGCCACCACGCCCGCATCAGATCGGCTGTCGGCGGACCTCCGCCAACGCGGTTTCCGGTTCGTCGGATCGACCATCGTCTATGCCCTGATGCAGAGCGTCGGCCTCGTTGACGACCACCTGCCGGGTTGCTTCCGGTATCGAGGCTGACTCTCGACCGCGGGCGGGCACGAGGTCAGAGGTCACGCCGCTCGAACCACCACGTGGCGGCGCCGAGCACCAGTGCCATCCATGCGATCGACCACGTCACGAACACGAGCGGCGGCGGTGTCGCGGCGTAGAACGGGTTGGCGTTGACGAGGTCGGGCGCCCGGCCCGCCGCGATCAGGACGACCAGCGGCGGCTCGAGGCCGTAGATCACGCCGCGCCACAGACCGTCGCTCGGCAGCAGCCAGCGGCTGATCTCGGCGACCTGTGTCAGCGCGGTCACCCCGAGCGCGGTGGCGACCCCGGCCATGACGCCGGCCATCCAGCCGAGACCGAAGCCGACGACCGCGATCGCACCCGCGGCGATCGACGGCAGGACCGACCCGAGCGCGAGGGTCAGGGTCAGCAGCACCAGCGTCTGGCCGGCGAGGAAGAAGACCGCCAGGGCGGGATCCGGCGGGCCATAGCCCGAGACGACGAAGGTGACCCCGATCGCGAGCAGGCCCGACGCGATGGCATACAGGGCGACCACGACGGCACACCCGAGCCAGCGTCCGAGCAGGATCTCCGCGCGTCGGAGCGGCCGGGCGAGGATGGCCGACGCGACGCCGCTCTCGAGGTCACCGCCGATGGCCGGGGCACCGACGAACGCCGCGGTCATCGCCAGCACGAAGCTGAACATGAACGCGATGAGGATCAGGACCTGCGAGACACCGATCTGGATCTCGAGCTCGAGCGTGCCGCGCTCGCGGGCGAGGTCCACCAGGCGCGAGACGCCGAGCCCGACCAGCGCCACGGACACGAGCGTCAGGATGGCCAGGACCCACACGACGCGACGGCGGACGAGCTCCGACACGGTCAACCGGGCGATGACGATCACGTCGGGGTTCCCGGGTCGTCGGCGAGCAGCTCGAGGAAGCGGGCCTCGAGGGAGCCCCGACCGGGATCGACCGCGTGGACGCGGCCACCGGCGGCCACGACTGCCGCGACGAGATCGGGGATGCGCTCGGCGGCCAGCGGCCGCACGGTCAGCCATTCCCCGTCGACCGCGAGCGGCCCGAAACCGGCGAGCGCCGCTCGACCGGCCTCGTCGAGACCCGTCACGCGGAGACGCACGCCGTCCGCGGCGACCACCTCGTCGAGCGTCCCCGACGCGATCGAACGACCGTGGTGGAGGATCACGATCCGGTCGCACACCCGCTCGACCTCGGTCAGCAGATGCGAGTTGAGGACGACCGTCGCCCCGCGGTCCCGGGCCGCCCGGACGATCGCGCGGACGTCCATCCGGCCGACCGGGTCGAGCGCCGACGTCGGCTCGTCGAGCAGGATCAGGTCCGGATCGCCGAGCAGTGCCACGCCAAGTCCGAGACGCTGCTGCATCCCCTTCGAGAAGGTGCTGACCGGGTCGTCGGCGCGGTCCGCCAGACCGACCCGGTCGAGGGCATCGGTGACGGCGCGACGCCGGTCGGGCCCGGGGATCCGCGCCAGCTCGGCGTGGAGTGCGACCACCTCGCGGGCGTGGAGCCACGGCTGATAGCGGAACAGCTCCGGGAGGTAGCCGATCCGTGCGCGGGTGGCCCGGTCACCGAGCGGGGCGCCGAGGACGCTCCCGGACCCGGCCCTTGGTCGCGCCAGGCCGAGCAGCAGCTTGATGGCCGTCGTCTTGCCGGCGCCGTTGGGTCCGAGCAGGCCGACCAGCTCGCCGCGTCCGACGACGAGGTCGAGGCCGTCGAGCGCCGTCGTCCGGCCGAACGTCTTGACCACGCCGCGCAGCTCGATCGCGGGCGTTGACACGCTAGCTGTCACGACCGCCCTTCATCGTCGCAGGCATCGGTCCTCACACATCAAGGGAGTTGCCAGATGATCCGACTCGAGTGTCCATGGTGCGACGGTCCGGCGACCGTCGACAGCGCCGACGAGGCGTTCGAATGCGCCGATTGCGCGATCCGGGTCGAGCTCGCCCCGGCGCCCGCGACCGAACCGATCGCCAAGGCCGCCTGACCCGAGTCCATCGAGGAGCCAGCGACGCGCGGCGGAGGGCCGCGAGCGATGGCGCGGCGGCCGGCTCCTCGAACATGGCTCGATGGTACGAGAGCGGTCCGCGACGACGTGCCCACGCGTCGCAATCCCCCACCGTACGATGTCGTCGTGGAGCCTCTCGCCGACGCCATCGACGGGATCCTCCGGGCCGGTCGTCGGCTCGGAGCTCGCGGACTCATCTCCGCCGGTGAGGGCAACCTGTCGATCCGGCTCGATGCGGACCGCCTGCTCACCACGCCGACGGGTCTGCGCAAGGACGAGCTGACGCCCGACGATCTGGTCGTCGTCTGGATCGACCATCCCGAGCGCGAGGCGGTCAGTCGGAGCGGGCACGGCCCGAGCTCGGATCTCGCGATCCACCGTGCCGTCCATCGGGCGCGCCGCGACATCGGCGCCGTCGCGCACGCGCACCTGCCGGCGTCCATGGGGCTGACCCTGGCGGGCGAGATCCCGGATCCGGCGGCCCTGCCCGAGACGGCCCTCCTCCTCCCGCGCCTGCCGTTCATTTCACTCGGAGAGCCCGGCAGCGAGGAGCTGGCCGGGCGGATCGCCGCAGCCCTGTCCGAGGCCCCGGAGCCACTCGCGAATGCGATCCTCCTCGAGCGGCATGGGGCGGTCGCGGTCGGGCGCGATCCCGGCCATGCGGTGGACAGGCTCGAGCTCGTCGAGGTGCTCTGTCGCACGTGGCGCGATGCGCTTTTGACCCGCGCCGCGCGGCTTGCGGTGGGTATGGTTAACGAGCGCGAACGCGCATCGGAGACGGAGGGACCATGAACGCACGCGGCTATCTAGCTGAATTGCTCGGCACGTTCCTGTTCATGATGGCCGGCTACGCCTCGGTGGCGAACTTCGGCCTCGCGCAGCCGGCGATCCCGGGGATCTTGGTCGTGCCCTTCTCGTTCGGTCTTGGGTTGCTGGCGGCGATCTACGCTTTCGGCCACGTCTCGGGCGGCCACTTCAACCCCGCCGTGACGGTCGCCATGGTCCTCGACAAGCGGACGACGCCAGTCGATGCCGTCGGCTACATCATCGCCCAGATCATCGGCGCGATCGCTGCCGCGGTCATCATCTACGTGACCGTCAGCCAGGCCGCCGTGACTGCCGGCATCACGAAGCCCGGAGCCGGCATCAGCGACATCAGTGCCCTCATCCTCGAGACCACGTTCACGGCGATCTTCCTGATCGTGATCCTGACGGCATCGAAGCGGGCCGGTGACTTCGCCGGGCTCGCGATCGCGCTCACGCTGGTCGCGATCCACTTCGCCATCGCGAACGTGACCGGTTCATCTGTCAACCCGGCCCGCTCGATCGGTTCTGCCCTGGTGGGCGGCGATCTGACCGGTCTGTGGATCTACATCGTCGGTCCGGTGATCGGCGGGATCATCGGCTTCGGGATCTTCCGTGTCATGGAGATGACCGAACAGGAACCAGCCGCCTGATCGCTCTCGTCACAGGTCCTCGAGGCTGAACCGGCGGTTGTTGCCCATCTGACCCCAGACGCGAGCCTGGGTGACCGCAAGCATCTGGCGGATGTGATTGCGGTCGTGATGGGCCCATTCGCCGAGGAGCCCGTCGACCCGCAGCGGACCGACGTCCGGATGCAGGCCGGCCTTGACGAGGTCGGCCGGCCCGAGCTCACGGACCAGGCGGATGCTGTCAGCGCGCATGGCGTCGAACTCGGCGGCGAGCTCCGCGCCAGAGCGTCGATGGTCGCCGCGCGCTTCGGCGACCGCCGGCGGGTCCCAGCCTTCGAGCGCGGCCATGCCACCTGGTGGACCCGCCAGGATGATGCGGATCCGGCCGGCGAAGCCGCGTCGCTCGGCCTCGATCAGGTGACCGACGCACTCGTTCGCGCTCCACTCACCGGGTTCGGGCCGCCAGCCGCCCTCGTCGCCGAGCGCCAGGAGCTCCGCGACGACGGTGGTCGCGGACGCGGCGAGCAGGTCGGCGATCCTGTCGGGCGCGAGCGGGCCGATGATCTCTTCCCCATCGGGCCGTGGCATGTTCATCGTCCGAGCCGACGCGTGAGCGCCAGGCGTTCGATCGCGATGATGGTCATCCCGTCCGTGATCCGGCCATCAAGGGTCATCTCCAGCACCTCCTCGAACGGCAGCCAGCGGAGTGCCAGGACCTCGGTCCCGTCCGGGCTCGCCTCGCCGGCGGTCAGCCCGGTCGCGAGATAGATGATCGCCAGCTCATCGGACACCGAGTTCGACAGGTGCGCGCGGGCGAGCTCGCGCCAGTCCGCCGCGGTGACGCCGGTCTCCTCGAGGAGCTCGCGCTGCGCTCCGTCCAGCGCGCTCTCGCCGGCCGGCACGCCGCCCTCGGGGATCTCCCACGAGTAGCCGTCGAGGGTGTAGCGGTGCTGCCCGACGAGGAGGACCCGGTCGCCCTCGTCGAGGGCCAGGATGCCCGCGGCGAGGTTCGCGAAGTGGACCACGCCATAGATCCCGGGTTCGCCGTCGGGACGCACCACCTCGTCGTGCCAGACCGTGAGCCACGGGTTCTCGTAGGCGATCCGGCGAGAGCGGCGGACCCACGGACCGATCGTGACCGGCGTGTCGTCCTGCATGGCGGCATCCTCGCACGGGGCCGACCTCGAACGCTGATCCTCGGCTCGCCGGGGGCCTAGACTGCCGCGCATGGTCCGTCCCCGCATCTCGGCCAAGGCCGAACGGTTCACCGAATTGGTCATCCGGGAGATGAACCGTCTCGCCGTCGCGGCCGGGGCGGTGAGCCTCGCCCAGGGGTTTCCCGACTTCCCGTGCCCGCCCGAGCTCAAGACCGCGGCGGCCGCCGCCGTCAACGACGACCTCAACCAGTACGCCATCACGTGGGGCAGCAAACCCTTGCGCGACGCGATCGCGACGGCCACGCCGCGCCACTTCCCGGGCTGGGGCGCGATCGACCCCGAGACCCAGGTCACCGTCACCTGCGGCGCGACCGAGGCGATGATCGCCGCGATGCTCGGGCTGCTGGATCCCGGCGACGAGATCGTCGTGTTCGAGCCGTTCTACGAGAATTACGGGCCGGACGCGATCCTGGCCGGCGCGGTCCCGCGCTACGTGACCCTCCACGAGCCCGACTGGTCGATCGATCCCGACGAGCTGCGCGCCGCGTTCGGCCCACGCACCCGAGCCATCGTCATCAACTCGCCGCACAACCCGACCGGCAAGGTCTTCTCGCGCGCGGAGCTCGAGCTGATCGCCGGACTCTGCGTCGAGTTCGACGCGCTGGCGCTCACGGACGACATCTACGAGCACATCGTGTTCGAGGGCGAGCACATCCCGCTCGCGACACTCCCCGGGATGGCCGAACGGACCGTGTCGATCCACTCGATGTCGAAGTCGTACTCGGTCACCGGTTGGCGGATCGGCTGGACGATCGCCTCGCCCGAGCTGACCGTCGGCATCCGGCGGGTCCACGATTTCCTGACGGTCGGGGCGGCGGCGCCGCTCCAGGCCGCGGCGGTGGTGGCGCTCGGGTTTCCGGATGCCTACTACGACGACCTCGTGGCAGGCTATCGCGCGCGGCGCGACCTGCTCGTGCCGGCCCTTCGCACGGCCGGCTTCCGCATCCACGAGCCGGCCGGCGCGTACTACGTGATGACCGACATCGCCGACCTGGCCGACGACGGCGAGGACGACGTGGCATTCGCCCTGCGGCTCATTCGTGACCCGGGCGTGGCGGCCGTGCCCGGCTCGTCCTTCTTCTCGCGACCCGAGCTCGGCCGGACCAAGCTCCGGTTCGCGTTCCCGAAGCGGACCGAGACCCTCCTGGCCGCCACCGAGCGGCTGTCGCGCCTCGCCGTCCGCGCCTAGAGCGCCCTACCGGCCTCCGACCCGCCGGACCAGGTCCTTGATCATCGTCCGCGCGTCGGCCGTGTCGTAACGCATCAGCGGGTCCGGGTCGATGACCTGCTCGACCACCTTGCCGTCGATCCGGGTGTAGAGGACCGGGTAGATGGCTCCCGTGCCGTCGGCCTCGAGCGTCGCGGCCAGCGTGTCCTCGCCGGTCCCGTCGAGGACGTGGGTCAGCGGCTGGACGCCGTCGTCGCGCATCCCGCCGGCCGGGTCCGCGGTCAGGACGCGGGCGAGATAGCCGCGCTGGTGGAAGAGCTCGGGCGACTCGGCCAGCTCGCTCGCGACGAAGCCGGCGATCGCGTCGGGTGCGATGTGCGGCCGGTCCGCCTCGATCCCGAACCGGTCGCTGGCGATCCGTCCGGCCAGGCAGCGGGCGTTGTAGCGGGCACCGTGGACCGCCCCGGAGTTCGCCGGCACGCCGTGCTTCTGGAGCCCCTTCGCGCCCTGGCCGATCGTCCCGGCGAAGAAGATGCCCGGGACGGTGGTGCTCTCCCACCACGGGGTCTGGACGGGCAGCCGGCTGCTCCCGAACACCCCGACCCCGAGATCGGCGAGGTCGACGAGCGGACAGACGAAGCCGGTCGCCGAGATGATGTCGTCCACCTCGAGCGCGAGGTCCGCACCGCCGTCGGTGCGTCGGAGGTAGGCGGTCAGCCGCCCGTCGCCGACCGGCTCGATCCGGTCGATCGCCGCGTCGAGCACGCTCACCCCGCCACCCAGCACGTAGTCCTCGAAGGGCTGGACGTAGCGCGCCCGGACCCCGACGAGCGTCCGCGTGTCCACGGACAGCCGCGTCTTCGACGGCGACATCAGCACGATCTGACGGGCCCACGGCAGCAGCCCGGTCGCGAGCTCGAACCCGGAGTTCTGCTTGCCCATCAGCAGCACCCGCCGGTCGGCGTACGTCTCGACCGGCCGGACGTCGGCGTAATGGTGGGTGAGCTCCATGCCGATGCCGGGCGGCGTGTACGGCTCGGCGACGCCCACCGCGACGACCAGCGTCCGGCAGCGTGTAGACGCCGTCGGTGGTCTCGACCTCGAAGCGGTCGCCGTCCGGTCCACTGACCTGGCGGGTCGCGGTCCAGCGGCAGCCGAAGCGGACGACGACGCCGGCCTTGTCCGCGAACGACGCGAGGTTCGCCTCCATCTCCGGCCGCGACGGGAAGTACGACGTCCCGTCCATCAGCCCGGGCTGGATCGCCCGGACCGCGGGGTCGTCGGTCAGCAGGCTGTTCCAGTCGTACCGCTCGTACGCGCGCGTGCCGCGTGCGACCGGGGCGTGCGGCTTGGTCCACGACAGCAGGCGCTGGAAGTGCGGCCAGCGGCGGAACATCCCGCCGGGTGACGGATCGGCCGAGATGACCGCGTGGTCGAGCCCGAGGGCGCGCAGCGACGACGAGAACTGGAGGGCTCCGGGTCCGCTCCCGATGACGACGACCGGGTACTCGCCGGGCGGGAACGGCTGGCTCAGCTCCGCCATCGGTTCGCGGCTCGCAACCGGCGCGCCTGCGCCTGGAGCATCCGCCACATGACCCGCGGATGGGCGATCAGGAAGGTCTCCACCCGGGGTCCGGCGAGGACCAGGCAGCTCATCGGCCGGGTGGCGACGACGTCGGCGATCGGCGACTCCCCGAGGATGATCGATACCTCGCCGAAGAACTCGCCGCGGCCCAGCCGGGCCCGTTCCGTGCCGTCCACCACGATCGCCGCTTCGCCATCGAGGATGACGTAGAAGCCCGACCCGGTGAGGCCCTGTCGGAGGACCTTCTCGCCTTCGCCGAAGACGACTTCCTCGAAGGTGTGGACGATGCTCTCGAGCTGGGGCTGTGACAGGTCGGCGAACAGCGCGAAGCTGGAGATCGCGTCGACCAGTTGCTCGCGCTCGGCCATGAGCGAATGGTGCCAGATGCACCCGCACGCTGCCGGGCTCGCCGGTTGACGGCCCGCCGTCGTGCAGCGCAGCATGGCCACGAAGGGAGTGGACCATCCCGATGACCCTGACCCGCGACCGAAAGTCGGCCCTGCTCGCCGCGGCACGCCTGTTCGACGGCGTCGACACCGACGGCATGGACCGCATCGCGGCGGCCGCCGTCGAGGTCGATTTCCCGGCCGAGCACGTGATCGCCCGGCAGGGCGAGATCGGGACCGGGTTCTTCGTCATCGTCGACGGCCGGGTGCGCGTGGTGCGCGACGGCCAGACGATCGCCACGCTCGGCCCCGGCGACTTCTTCGGGGAGCTGTCGGTGCTCGACGGACGGCCGCGCGTCGCCCAGGTCGTGGCCGATGGTCCGACAGCCTGCCTGGCGCTGGCGTCATGGGATTTCGAAGCCGTCCTGCTCGAGGAGCCGCGCGTGTCGCTGGCGATCCTCCGCGGCCTTGCCGGACGGCTGCGCGACCTGACCGAAGCGCACCAGCACTGAGCCGCCGACGCGTGCGCCCGCGATGACCGAACCCGGACCGCTGACGCGCGGGACGTACACCTTCCTGTTCACCGATATCGAGGGCTCCACCGGGCTGGAGGGCCGGATCGGCCGCGACCGCTACCGGGACCTCCTCGAACGCCACCGCACACTTCTCCGAGAGGCGTGGGCGGCATACGGCGGGGTCGAGCAGGGCACCGAGGGTGACTCGTTCTTCGTCGCCTTCCCCGAGGCGTCGACGGCGATCGAGGCGGCCGTCGCGGGCCAGCGGGCGGTCCAGGCCGAGCCGTGGCCGGACGACGCCCCGATCCGGGTCCGGATGGGCATCAACTCGGGCGCCGCGGAGCAGAGCGGGGGGAGCCTGGTCGGACTCAGCATCAACCGGGCGGCGCGGATCGCAGCTGTCGCCCACGGCGGCCAGATCCTCGCGTCCAGCCTGACCCGCGACCTGCTGTCAGACCATCCGGTCGACGGCGTCCGGCTGGTCGACCTCGGCGAGCACCGGCTCAAGGACCTGACCGCGCCGGTCCGCATCCTCGAGGTCGTGGGTGACGGCCTCCTGTCCGCATTCCCACCGCTGCGGACGCTCGACGCGCGGCCCAACAACCTGCCCGTGCAGCTGACCACCTTCGTCGGCCGCGACGCCGAGCTGGACGAGGCGGCCGGACTGCTGGCCACCACCCGGCTGCTGACCCTCACCGGGCCGGGCGGGACCGGCAAGACGCGGCTGTCGCTCCAGCTGGCGGCCCGCGCCGCCGACGACTTCCCCGACGGCGTCTTCTTCGTGCCGCTCGAGCCGATCCGCGACCCGATGCTCGTCGCGCCGCGGATCGCGACGGCGCTCGGTGTCACCGAGGGAGGCACGCGGCCCATCAGCGAGACGGTGGCCGACTGGCTGCGCGACAAGCGGCTTCTGCTCGTCCTCGACAACTTCGAGCAGGTCATCGCCGCGGCCCCGGTCGTGGCCGACCTCCTCCGGGCAGCCCCCGACATCAAGGCCATCGTGACCAGCCGGGCCGTCCTCCACGTCTCGGGCGAGCAGGAGTACCCCGTCCCGGGGCTGCCCGGCCCCACCCGACCCGAGCCAGATGAGCGGCATCGAGCGACTGAACGTCGCCGGCGAGACAGGGATCATCGACCCGATCGCGCTCGGCCAGTACGCGGCCGTCCGCCTGTTCATCGAACGTGCCGTGTCCGTCCGCCCCGGGTTCGCCGTGACCAACGACAACGCGCCCGGCGGTGGCCGCGATCAGCGCCCGGCTCCACGGGATGCCGCTGGCCATCGAGCTCGCCGCTGCGCGGATCAAGATCCTGTCGCCGGAGGCCATCCTCGTCCGTCTCGACCAGCAGCTCGACGTGCTCGCCGCCGGCTCGCGCGACCTGCCGGCGCGCCAGCAGACGCTCCGCGGCGCCATCGCCTGGAGCTACGAGCTGCTCGACGACAGCGGCCGGCGTCTGCTCGACCGGCTGTCGGTGTTCCGGAGCGGCTGCGATCTCGCCTCGGCGGAGGCGATCTGCGGGCCCGCCTCCGACATCGGCGAGGACATCCTCGACGGGCTGATGGCGCTCGTCGACCAGAGCCTGCTCAAGGTCGAGGAGATCGACAGCGGCGATTCGCGTTTCCGCCTCCTCGACACGATCCGGGAGTTCGCCGGCGAGCGACTCGTGGCGGACGGCGAGCTGGAGCTGATCCGGGGCCGCCATCGGGACTGGTACGTGGCCCTGGTCGACCGGGCGGCGGGCGAGCTGTCGGGCGCCGACCAGCGGCGATGGCTCGACCGGCTCGAGCTCGAGCATGACGACATCCGGGCCGTGCTCGACCGGGCGGTGGCAGCGCCAGACCCGGCGATCGCCATCGGGGTCGGGTTCTCGATGTGGCGGTTCTGGCAGAAGCACGGCCACCTCGCCGAGGCCCGGCGTCGGCTCGAGGTCATGGCGGCCGCTCCATGGTCGCACGACGACCCGCGTCAGCGCGCGCGGCTGATGGAGGCGCTCGGCGGCACGTTCTGGTGGCAGGGCGAGATCACCCTGATGTCTCCGTGCTACACGGAGGCGCTGGAGCTGTGGCTGATGATCGGCGACCAGGCCGAGATCGCGAACGCCTACTACAACGCCTCATTCCAGTTCGCCGTCCCCGACCCGCTCGGCGGCCGGGCGTGGGTCGATGCGGACAGGATCGGACTCAGCTACCTCGAGAAGTCGCGGGACATCTACCACCAGCTCGGCGACAAGCGGGGCGAGGCCAATGCCCTGTGGGGGTTGGGCAACTACCGCTACTTCCAGGAGATCGACGACCTGGGCATCGCGGCAGCATCCGAGTCGCTCGAGATGTTCCGGGCGATCGGTGACCGGACGATGGAGGCGTGGAGCCTGCACATGCTGGGGACGGCGCAGCTCCGGAAGCACGACTTCGCCGCTGCCCGCGACAACGTCACGCACGCCATGCGCCATTTCTACGCGGCAGGCGACGCGGCCGGCGTCACGCTCACCCTCGACGACCTCTCGTCGCTGGCGGTCGCCGATGGCGACTTGCCCCGGGCCGCACGCCTGCGCGGCGCCGCCCGCAAGCTGACGGCGCTGACGGGGACCGGCCTGGCCGGCTATGTCGATGAGATGTACGAAGGCGGCGACGTCCGGCCCGGCGTGGTGGAGCACATGTCCGAGGAGGACCTCGCGCGGTACGGCGCCGAGGGAGCGGCCCTGACACTCGACGAGGCCGTCGCCTACGCGCTCGAGGTCGCCGATCCCGAAGCCGAAGGCATCGACCACGGGGCGTCGATGGTCCGGCGCGGCCGCGGCACGATAGACTGACCGTCCGATGACGACGATCGAGACGAGCCAGGCGGGACCCGCGCGCGAGAAGAGCGGGATCCCCAAGAACCCGGGCCGCCGCGACCTCGGGATGCGGGCGACGTTGCTCTTCCCCGATCGGGCGATCGTCGAGAAGTTCTACGTCCCGCTCGTCTACACCGCCTGCCGGACGTGCTATTCGGAGCAGGACCCGGACGTCATCTTCCAGCGCGCCGTCGACGGCGAGTTCGACGCGCTCAAGATGCAGAAGCTCATCGGCTCGGTGATCGAATCCGGACACGGCTCGACGATCGAGCACATCGTCTTCACCTTCGCCATCAGCGGCGTGTCGCGCACCCTGTCGCACCAGCTCGTCCGGCATCGGGCGGGCGTCGCGTTCGACCAGCAGAGCCAGCGCTACGTCAAGTTCAAGGGCGCGGCCACGATGCTCCCCCACTCCATCGCCGAGGGCGACCCCGGGCTCCTCGAGCGCTACGAGGAGCAGGTCGACGGGGCGCTCGAGCTGTACGGCGAGATGCTCGGGGCGGGCGTGCCCGGCGAGGACGCCCGCTTCGTGTTCCCGAACGCGACCCGGACGAACCTCGTGATGACGACCAACCTCCGGGCGCTCATCCACATGTCCGGGCTGCGGCTGTGCACGATGGCCCAGTGGGAGATCCGCCGGCTGTTCCAGCTCATCCGGCACGAGATCTTCGCGGTGTCGCCGTTCCTCGGGTCCTTCCTGGCGCCCAAGTGCGTCCCGCTCGGCTACTGCGACGAGTTCAACAATCGGGACGGCCATTGCCCGATCCGGCCGCACAAGGACCGCGTGCTCGAGGCGTGGGCGGAGAAGGCCGCCGCGGCCAAGGCGGCTGGCCGGGAGCTGCCCGTCACCTGATCGCCGGCCCGGGCCGCCGGCCGCGCGCTCAGCCAGGCGCCAGGTCCGCCACGAACCGCCGGATGACCTTCGCCAGGCGCGGACCCGCCACCTGGCCCGCGGCCATGACCTCCTCGTGCGTGAGCGGCTCACCCGAGTAGCCGGCCCCGGCGTTGGTGACGAGGGAGATGCCACAGACCTCGAGGCCGACCCACCGCGCCGCGATGCACTCGAGCACGGTCGACATCCCGACCGCGTGGCCACCGAGCCCGGCCAGCATCCGGACCTCGGCCGGGGTCTCGTAGGTCGGGCCGGTCAGCCCGACATAGATGCCCTCCTCGAGCGCGACGCCCTCAGCCTCGGCCGCCGCCCGGAGCGCCACCCGCAGGCGCGGGCTCCACGCGTCGGTCAGGTCCGGGAAGCGCGGGCCGAGCTCGTCGGCGTTCGGCCCGATGAGCGGGCTCCGGCCGGTCAGGTTGATGTGGTCGCGCATGACCATCAGCGTCCCCGGCCCGAACGACGGATCGAGGCCGCCGGCCGCGTTGGTCAGCACGACCAGCCGCGCTCCGAGCTGCTTGAACAGCAGGACGGGCTGGATGACGAGGCCCGGGTCGTTGCCCTCGTACAGGTGGAAGCGGCCCTGGAGCATGACCACCGTCCGGCCGCCGAGCCGGCCGAGCAGCAATCGACCGGCATGCCCGGGAGCGGTCGCGGCCGGCCAGCCGGGCAGCTCGGCGAACGGGATGGCGACCGCATCCTCGAGATCGGATGCGAGCTCACCGAGTCCCGAACCGAGCACGATCCCGACCTCCGGGACCAGGGATGTCCGGGCGCGGACCGCAGACACGAGGGCCGCCAGCCGGGCCGGCTGCGCGGCCGGCGGGATCGGCCGCGACGGATCGAGTGGCGTCGCCGACGACGAGGGCGACGTCGAGGAGGGTGACGGGGATGTCGACGACATCAGGGTGGCCTCCGGTACGCATCGAGATCGACGGTCGGGGCCGGAGCTTCACCGGCCCGACGGAAGTATCGACACCGGGATGCCGATCACGTCCCGTCGGGCGGGTCAGGTCGGGTGCCCGTGGTGAGACGAGCGGCCCGGCTTGGCAATGAAGCGCCCGAAGCGACCGGCGGCGGAGCGGAGGTCCTTGATGCGATCTCGGTTCCTTCGATCCTGTCGGCCCCTTCGGGCAAGACCTACGTTACGGGCGGGCCAGGTGGACGGTCAACGCGGTTATCCACGAAGTCCCTCGATCGTCGCGACCGCCCGTCCACGAGTTGTCCGCGCCTGTGGACAGGTTGTGGAGAAGCCCGGGAGCTGCCGTGTCCCGGCTCAGCCACCCATCGCGAACATCTCGATCTTGGGCAGCGTGGAGGTCGCCGCCGAGCGGAGCTCGGAATAGCGGTCCCCGCGGCGGGTCCAGATCGCGGCGATCGCGTCGGCCAGGTCGGCATCGGTCGCGTCGGAACGCAGCAGCGCCCGGAGGTCGTGCCCGTCGACGGCGAACAGGCAGGTGTACAGCTTGCCCTCGGCCGAGATCCGGGCGCGGGTGCAGTCGCGGCAGAACGGCTGGGTGACCGACGAGATCACCCCGAACTCACCGCCCCCATCGGCATACCGCCAGCGGCCGGCGACCTCGCCGCGGTAGCCGGGCTCCGCGGGCTCGACCGGCCAGACCGCGGCGATCGTGTCGATCAGCTCGTCGGCCGGGACGACCTCGTCGAGCCGCCAGCCGTTCGAGTGGCCGACGTCCATGTACTCGATGAAGCGCAGGATCGCCCCCCGCTCGCGCGCCCAGCGCGCCATCGGGATCACGCTCGTCTCGTTGATCCCGCGCCGGACGACCATGTTGACCTTGACCGGGGTGAGCCCGGCCTCGAACGCGGCGTCGATGCCGTCGAGCACGCGCTCGACCGGGAAGTCGATCCCGTTCATCGCCCCGAACACCGCGTCGTCGAGTGAGTCGAGGCTGACCGTGATCCGGCGCAGGCCGGCGTCGGCGAGCGGCCGGGCGAGCGCGCGCAACGCCGAGCCGTTGGTGGTCAGGGTCAGGTCCAGCTCGCCGCCGTCGGGCCGGCGGATGGCCGCGAGCATCGCGATCAGGTCGGGCAGGTGACGCCGCACGAGCGGCTCGCCGCCGGTGATCCGCAGCTTCCCGACACCCAGCCCGACGAAGATCCGGGCCGTGCGCTCGATCTCCTCGAACGACAGGACCTGGTCGCGCGGCAGGAAGACGTAGTCCTTGCCGAAGATCTCCTTGGGCATGCAGTAGGTGCATCGGAAATTGCACCGGTCGGTGACCGAGATCCGCAGGTCGTGGATCGGCCGACCGAGCGTGTCGGTCGGGTCGGGCAGTCGCGCGCGCGCCGTCGGGGCATCCATCCCCGCCATGGTAGCCCGGAACGAGTTCGTCACCTCACGCGCACCCGGCGGTACCACCGGCGCGGTCCTCTGGTACCACCAGCCGACTGCACCTCACTGGACACCGCTGCCACGATGCGCCCCAGACGTGAATGTCAGGTGTGACCCCCTCCTGACGTTGCCGAACGAGGATCTCACCCGATGGCCCAGACCGATACCAGAGCTGGTTTCCGACTTCCGTGGAATCCGGATCGGACCGAAACCGACGAGCCGGTGGCGGACGCCGTCGAGGCCCCCGTCACCGAAGAAGCCGCGCACGCTCAGGAGGCAGCGACACCCGCCGTGATCGAGCAGACCGCACCGCCCGCCGCGCGTCGCGCGACGAAGCTCATGGCCGATTTCAGCCGCGCGATGCAGGTCGCCGCCGAGGCCTCGCGCGACGAGACGATGGCGCGCTTCACCTCCGACGCGAAGGCCGTCGTCGAGGAGATCCATAACGCCGCCACCGAGGAGGTCGCCGCGCTGCGGCGTCATGCCGACGATGACATCGCGGCCGTCCGCGAATGGTCGAAGGCAGAGATCGCCCGCGTCCGCGAAGAGACCGAGGCGCGGATCGGGAAGCGCAAGACCGCCCTCGACGGCGAGATCGAGGCCCATGGCGCCACGATCGACACGCGCGTCGAACGCGTCGGGGCGACCGTCTCGGCATTCGAGGCGAAGATGGCCGCCTTCTTCGAGCGACTGCTCGCCGAGGAGGATCCGACCCGTATCGCGACGATGGCCGAGACCATGCCCGAGCCGCCAGACCTGGCCGGCATCGTGGCGTCGGTCGGCCAGCCCACGGCCGCACCATTCGATCCCGTCCCGACCGAAGACTGGTCGCAGCCGGTGCCCGATCCGGTCGCCGGTGGCCAGGCAGAGGAGCCGACGGAACCCGCCGCCACCGCCGACGCCGACGCCGACGCCGCCGACGCCGACACCGACCATCCGGTCGATGCCGAGGCCGAGGTCACGCCCGAGACCGTGGCGGACGTCCCGGTCGCCCAGGAAGAGCCGGACTTCGCGGCCGCCGAGGCCGAAGCCGCCTCCTTCTCCGGCGAGGTCGAAGCGGACGACCGCGTCGCAGCCGCGCTGGCCGCTGCCGACGAGGGCTCCCCGCTGCCGGTCGGTCCGGGCGTCTCCGCCCGTGCCGAGCGCGGCACGACCCGCGTGACCGTCACCGGGCTCGTCAGCGTCGCCAGCATCGCGACGTTCAAGCGCAGCCTCGGCCGCGTCCCCGGCGTCAACACCATCGGCGTCTCCTCCGGACCCGACGGCGAGTTCGTCTTCACCGTCACCCATGACCCGGCCCTGCCCCTTGCCGAGGCCATCATCGGGCTGCCCGGCTTCGAGGCACGCATCACCGCCCAGGCGACCGGCGAGATCGGGGTCGCCGCACACGACCCCGACGGCGCCGACTGACCCTCTCACCGGCCAGGAGTATCCCGATGACCCGTCCCGCCGTCGTCGTCGCCCTTCCATCGACCGAGTCGGCCACCGTCTGCGCCGAGCTCGAGGAAGCGGGCTTCGTGGTGCTCCCGATCGAGCAGCCACGCGAGCTCGAGCGGCTGCTCGAGATGCGCAAGGACATCGGCCTGGCCGTCCTCGACGGCGAGATCGACGAGGACGTCTGGCGGGTCTACGAGCTGGTCCTGCGCGATGCGATCCGGCCCATCCCGGCCCTGACCGTCGTGTCGCCGCGGGCCTTCGAGCGCCTGACGATGGCCGTCGAGACCGGCAAGGACGACGAATACTTCACCCGCCCCTACTCCGCCGACTCGATCCGCTGGCGGGTCGAGGCCATGTGCATCCGGCGCGAGACCGTGGACGACGGCAGCGGGCCGATCCTGCAGGCCGGCGGCAGCGGGGTGAACGGCTGGAACGGTCGTGCCACGACGATCGCCGTGTTCAACCCGAAGGGCGGCGTCGGCAAGACGACGGTCGCCACCAATCTCGCCTCGGCACTCCAGCTGCGCAAGGGCAAGTCCGTCCTCCTCATCGACGCCGACACGGTCACCGGCCACGTCACGACGTCGCTCGGTATCGACGCCGTGCGGACGGTCGCCGACAGCTGGCGGGACGAGGCCGAGGGCGGCCCGGTGGAGACGCTGCTCGAGATCGCCTCGGCGCACCCGTCGGGCATGAAGGTCGTCGCCCTGACCGACTCGCCGCTCCACACCGACGTGCTCGATCCGGCCCGCCTCACGGCAGCGATCACCGCCGCGCGGGCCGGTGTCGACGTCGTCGTCATCGACCTGCATCCGTCGTACAGCACGCTCAACCAGGCGATCTTCGACGAGGCCGACAGGATCCTCGTCCCGGTCACGCCCGACGTGCCTGCCATCCGGGCCGCGGTCCAGCTGCGCGACGTGGCGGGCGGCCTGGGCTGCCGCGAACGTCTGGCGATGGTCATCAACCGGGCCAACAGCGGCGTCACCGTCGAGGACATGGAGCGCACGGTCGGGATGCCGGCCCTCGCCCTCATCCGCTCAGGCGGTCTTCACTTCGTGCGCGCCGCCAACGAGGGCCGGACCGTCATCGAGATGTTCCCGAAGGAAAAGATCTCGACCGACTTCGACGTCCTCGCCGATCGGGTGCTGGGCTCTCCGAAGCTCGGACCGAGCGTGCGCAACGGCTTCCGCTTCGCGGTGCGCAAGGAACCCGTCCGCGCCTGAGCGATCGCCGGGGGCAGTCCCGCCATCACCTATCGGGCGCGGTCGGTCCAGTTGACCCCGCCCATCGAGGCGCCCGGCAGCTTCTCGTGACGCTCCCCCGTCCTCGCGTCGACCTGCTCGACCCCGCGCAGGTACGCCCGGTTGACGAGGATCGCCACCGCGGGACCGTCGCTGACCGTCCGGTCGCCCATCGTGGCGACCGCGTCGATGACCGGGACGAACATCTCCGATGACCGATTGAGCAGGCTGTCGGGCTCGGACCCCGGATAGAGCAGGACGGTCCCGATGACCCGGTACGGGGGCACCTCGAGGGCGACCTCATAGGACACCTTGTGGACGCGGTGCGCGGCCCGGGCATCCTCGCTCGAGTCGGGCAGCGTGTCCTCGCCGGCGAGCACGATCACGAGGTCGTACGGATCGACCGTCTTCAATCCGGGCGCCGGCGCCATCGGCTCGGATCCGTCGATGGGCGCCCATCGAACGTCCGCGATCTCGATCGGCTCGCGCTTGTTGAGGGCGTCCGACAGCCGACCCTGCACGAGCATCCGGCCGACCAGCCGCCAATCCTCGGTCAGGCCGTCGAAGGCGATGCCGGCCTCGGCCTTGACGGCCGGATCCGGCGCGCCGGTCGGCGCGGTCTCCGGCCCCTTCTTCCGCTTCAGGAAGTCGAACGGCACGTCACTCCTCCGCCGCGCCCGAGTTCTCGCGGATGGTGTCGACGACCGTCGCATCGGCCAGCGTGGTCGTGTCGCCGAGCGACGCGGCCTTCCGCGATGTCCCGCAGGAGGCGGCGCATGATCTTCCCGGACCGGGTCTTGGGCAGGTCGGGCACGAACATCAGGAACTTCGGGCGAGCGATCGGCCCGATGACATAGGCGACGTGCTCGCGCAGCTGGACCGCCAGCGCGTCGGACGGCTGCTGGTCGGCCTTGAGGATGACGAAGGCGAAGATCGCCTGCCCCGTGACGTCGTCCTTCTTGCCGACGACCGCCGCCTCGGCGACGGACTTGTGGTCGACCAGCGCGGATTCGACCTCGGTCGTGCGAGATCCGGTGGCCGGCCACGTTCATCACGTCGTCGACCCGGCCGAGCAGCCAGAGATAGCCCTCGCTCGTCGCGCTTGGCGCCGTCGCCCGCGAAGTACATCCCCGGGAACCGGCTCCAGTACGTCTCGCGGTAGCGCTCCGGGTCGCCGTAGATGCCGCGCAACATGGCCGGCCACGGGCGCTTGAGCACGAGGTAGCCGCCGCCGCCGAGCGGCACCGACTTCGCCGTCGGCGTCGACGACGTCGGCTTCGATGCCCGGGAACGGGAAGGTCGCTGAGCCGGGCTTCGTGGTCGTGACCCCGGGCAGCGGCGTGATCATGATCTGGCCGGTCTCGGTCTGCCACCACGTGTCGACGATGGGCGTCCGGTCGCCGCCGATGTGCTCGCGGTACCACAGCCATGCCTCGGGATTGATCGGCTCGCCGACCGATCCGAGGACGCGCAGGGTCGAGAGGTCGTGCTTCGCGGGCCATTCGACGCCCTGCTTCATGAACGCCCGGATGGCGGTCGGCGCGCAGTACAGGATCGAGACCTTGTAGTCCTCGACGATCTGCCACCAGCGATCCCAGGCCGGCGCATCCGGTGCGCCCTCGTACATGACCCCGGTCGTGGCGTTGGCCAGCGGGCCGTAGACGATGTAGCTGTGGCCCGGTGACCCAGCCGATGTCGGCGGCGCACCAGTACACGTCGTCGGGCTTGACGTCGAAGATCGCCTCGTGGGTGAACGAGGTCCCGAGGAGGTAGCCGGCGGTGGTATGGAGGATGCCCTTGGGCTTGGCCGTGGTTCCCGAGGTGTAGAGCAGGTAGAGCATGTGCTCCGACTCGACCGGGACGGGCGGGCAGTCCTCGGACTGGCGGTCCACCAGATCGTGCCACCAGTGGTCGCGGTCGGGGACCATGTGGACGTCGTGACCGAGGCGCTTGACCACGATCGTGGCCTCGATCGTCGGCGTGGCGGCCAGCGCCTCGTCGGCGTGGTGCTTGAGCCCGACCTCCTTGCCGCGCCGGTAGCCGCCGTCGGCGGTGATGAGGACCTTGGCGCCGCAGTCGTTGATCCGGCCCGACAGGGCCTCGGCCGAGAAGCCGCCGAAGACGACGGTGTGCGGCGCGCCGATCCGGGCGCAGGCCAGCATCGCGATCGGCAGCTCGGGGATCATCGGCATGTAGATGGCGACGCGGTCGCCCGTCTGGACGCCGAGCTCCTTGAGCGCGTTGGCCGCCTTGCTGACCTCGCGCTTGAGGTCGGCGAAGGTGATCGTCCGGGTGTCGCCGGGCTCGCCGATCCAGTGGTAGGCGACCTTGTCGCCGAGGCCGCGCTCGACGTGCCGGTCGACGCAGTTGTAGGCGACGTTGAGCTCGCCGCCGGTGAACCACTTCGCGAACGGCAGGTCCCACTCGAGGGTCGTGGTCGAACGGCTTCGACCAGTCGATCCGCTCGCGCGCCCGCTTCGCCCAGAACGCCTCGAAGTCGGCGCTCGGCCTCCTCGTACAGGCGCGGCCGTCGCGTTGGCCTGGGCCGCGAACGCCGGCGTCGGGCGGGAAGCGGCGCGACTCGGCGAGCAGGTTCTCGATCTCGGGCGACGGAAGGGGCTGCTCGACGCTCACGGGGTCCCTCGTGCTGCCATGTCGGCTGGCCCCAGCATCGTACCGCGCGACGCGACCGCGCGCGATCGCGGCACGCGCCGATCGCTGTCCCCTACGTCGTCCCGTCGGCCAGCGCGTCCTGGTCGGGCCGCGGCGGCGCTCGAGGTCCGGCTGGAGCTCGCCCGCTCGGTGCGGGTCAGGACCAGGACGACCCGCGCGGCCGGGCATCTCGATGCCGTGCTCCTTGAAGGCCGCCAGCAGGCGCCTGCGGAAGTCGCCGGCAGCCGACCACTGGTCTGCCGCGCGGACCGAGCCGAGGACCTTGAGCGTCACGCCGCTCTCGGCGAGCGCCTGACGCGCTCGACGCGCGGGGCCTCGAGGACGCGCCGCTTCCAGATCGGATCGTCGGCCATCTGCGCGACCGACCTCGTCCACCACGGCGATCGCGGTGTCGATGTCGGTGCCGTAGGCGACGGTCACGTCCTGGTTGATCCGCGACCAGACGCGGGTCAGGTTCGAGGCGACCTTGATCTCGCCGTTCGGGACGGTGTGGACGATGCCGTCGAGGTCGCGCAGCGTCGTCCGCCGCAGGGTGAAATCCTCCACCGTCCCGGACACCCCGGCCACCCGGATCACGTCGCCCTTGGCGAACTGGTTCTCGACCAGGATCAGCGCGCCGTTGAGGTAGTCGCGGATGAGGCTCTGCGCGCCGAACCCGACGGCGATGCCGACCACCCCGAGACCGGCGACCGCCGGCCCGATGTCGAGCCCGACGTGGCCGAGGATCATCAGGAAGGCGATCGCGACGATGAAGAACTTGAGCGTGTTCGCCCCGAGCGTGTCGAGCGTGTCCATCCGCTTCTTGAGCTCGACCGCGCTCAGCTCCTGGGCGGTCCCCTCGGTCGCCTCGCGATCGAGCAGCGTCTTGACGACGCCGTGGACGAAGATCCGGGCGAGGCGCAGGGCGATGATCGCCGCCAGCGACGATCAGCAGGACCGGCACCACCTCGTGGGTCACGAAGGCGGCGATGTCACTCCACGGTTTCTTGTCGAAGTCGGGCATCGCCGGCAAGCGTACAAGCGCCGGCGGACGGTCAGGCGGCGGCCCCGCCGAGCCGGACCGAGATGGCCGCCGCGGCCTCGCGCGCCTGGACCGCCAGCTCGGGGATGCGCCGCGGTGTGAGCCGGAAGGCCGGGCCCCAGATGTCGACCGCGGCGACGACGTTGCCGCGCGCGTCGTGGACCGGAGCGGCGACCGCGTTGAGCGCCATCTCGTACTCGCCGATGGCCGTCGCGTAGCCGCGTCGCCGGATCCGGGCGAGCTCCTCGAGCAGCGGCTCGAGCTCGACGATCGTCCGCTCGGTGTAGCTGACAGGCCGCGGCGGACCACCCGCAGGACCTCACGCTCGGCGAGCGACGACAGCAGGACCTTGCCGGACGCGACGCAGTGGAGCGGGCGTGGACCGACCGGTCCAGTCGCCGACGGCGATGAGGTTCGGGCCGTCGACCTGGGCGACCGTCAGCATCGTGTCACCCTCGAGGATCCCGAGACCGGTCGTCTCGTGGGTCAGCCGGGCGAGCCGCTCGAGCTCGGGCAGCGCGATGCGGCGCAGGTCGAGCGTGCGCTCGGCGCGCTCGGCAAGGCGGATGACGACGAGGCCGAGGCGGTACTTGCCGGTCTCATCGTCCTGTTCGACGAGGCCGCGCTTCTGGAGGGTGGCCAGCAGCCGCGAGGCCGTGGACTTGTGGAGGCCGAGACGGCGTGCCAGCTCCGTCACGCCGGCCTCGCCCTGGCTCTCGCCGAGCGCGAGCAGCAGTGCGGCTGCCCGGTCGACCGAGCGGACCGCGTTGCCGTCGAGGACCATGCCGCCCGGCCCGTTCAGGGCTGCCCAGCCGCGGTCGCCGAACCCGATGGCCCGATCGGCCGCGCTGCCTGCCCGTGCGCTCGCGCCTCGAGCGCGGCGTCGAGCGAGTCCGACGAAGATCGAGACGACGCGGTCCACGGTGTCGCCCTGAGCGTGCGCCTCGCAGAAGAACCACGGCTCGCGGCAGTCCGGCTCCGGCATCGCGCCGCGGGCGTGCATCCCGACCGCGATCGCGTCGTACAGCTCGTGGTCCGTGGTCGCCCAGTCGCGGTACTCGGTCGCCTCGACCTCGGAGAACATGATCCCGAACATCGCTCGGATGGCCGGTGAAGTGGTACGGCAGGCCGGTCGGGTTGAGCACCTCGCGGAGGCCGTCCTGGACCGCGGCGGCCGGTCGCGTGGACCGCCTCGAGCGCGTCGGTGTCGCGCAGGATCTCGAGCGTCTTGACGGCGGCCGCGGCGGCGACCCGGTTGCCGGCGTACGTGCCGCCGTGGCTGACCTTGTCGGGCAGGACGCTCATGACCTCGTCGCGGCCGCCGAACGCCGCGGCCGGGTAGCCGTTGCCCATCGCCTTGGCGTACGTGGCCAGGTCCGGCGTGACCCCGAAGTACTCGGCCGCGCCGCCCTTCGCGAAGCGGAAGCCGGTCTTGACCTCGTCGAAGATGAGCAGGATCCCGAACTCCTCGGTCAGCGCCCGCATCGCCTGGTGGAAGCCCGGCTTGGGCAGGATGCCCTGCGCGTTGCCGAGCACCGGCTCGACGATGATCGCGGCGATCTCCTCGCCCCGCGCCTCGAACAGCCGCCGGAGCGCGTCGATGTTGTTGTAGCGGGCCGGGATGATCGTGTCGGCGACCGCGTCCGGGATGCCGCGGCCCCAGGCCAGCCGGACCGGGTTCATCCGGGTCGCCGAGGTCGCTCATGTCGTCCGGCGACGACGCTGATCAGCGCGTAGTCGTGGACGCCGTGGTACTGGCCCTCGAACTTCACGATCTTGTCGCGGCCGGTGTAGGCCCGCGCGATGCGCATCGCGTGCATCGTCGCCTCGGTCCCGGACACCGTCATGCGGACCTTGTCGACCCAGCCGGTCAGCTCCTTGACCAGCTCCATCGCCGCGGACCTCGTCCTCCGAGGTGAGCGAGAAGCTGACGCCCTTGCGCATCCGCTCGTTGACGTAGTCGTCGACGCGGTCGTCGCCGTGGCCGAGGATCACCGGGCCGTAGCCCATGCGGAGGTCGATGTACTCGTTGCCGTCGATGTCCCAGACGTTGCCGCCCTTGCCGCGATCGACGTAGACCGTGTCGTCGCCCCATGCCCGGAAGTTCGAGTCGGTGCCGCCCGGCATCGTCCGGAGCGCCCGCTCGTACATCGCGGACTGGACGTCGCGTCGGAGCGCGGGGGTCGTTCTGGCGGCGGGCTCGGTGGCCATGCGGGTCCTCATCGGCGGTCTTGACGGCACGGTCCGCGAGACGATCGTTGCGTGTGGCGGAACGCGACGGTCCAATCCTGCCATAGGCTCGCGCGCCACGTCAACGCGAATAACGCGTCTCGTGGACCTTATCGCTGCGAGAATCGTGCTGAGATGGCCTCGAAATGCGCCGGACCGTCGCAGCTCAGACGGGCGTCGCCAGCCAGTTCGGGAGCTCCCGGCGCAGCGTCGCCAGCGGCAGCGATCCGTGCCCGAGGACCGCGTCATGGAAGGCGCGCAGGTCGAACGCGGACCCGTCGCGGGCGGTCAGCTCGGCGCGCAGGGACTCGATCTCGCGCTGGCCGACCTTGTAGGTCAGGGCCTGGCCCGGCCAGCAGATATAGCGGTCGGTCTCGATCTCCGCGTCGGTGGCTGACAGCCCGGCGCCCTTCAGGAACTCGATCGACCGCTCTCGGGGCCAGCGAAGCGCGTGGAGGCCGGTGTCCACGACCAGCCGGGCCGCCCGCCACGCCTGCGCGTCGAGCATCCCGAACCGCTCGCGCTCGTCGCGGAAGAGCCCCATCTCGTCGGCGAGGCGCTCGCTGTACAGGCCCCAGCCCTCGACGTAGGCGCCCCGACCATCCGTGCGCCGAGGCGGCGGAAGGTGTTGAGGTGCGGGTTCTCCATCTCGAGGGTGATCTGGAAGTGATGACCGGGCGCCGCCTCGTGATACGTCGTCGTCGCGAGCTTGGTGTACTTGCGGCTCGGCAGGTCGTAGCCGTTGGCGTAGTAGATCCCCGGCCGCGAACCGTCGGTCGCGGGCGGGTAGTAGTAGGCGAACGGCGCGTCCTTCTCCTTGTACTCCTCGACCGGGCGAACGTCGCAGGCGGCCCGCGGCAGGACGCCGAAATAGCGCGGCGCGATCGCCATCGCCCGCTCGATGTCGCCGGTGGCGCGTTCGACGAGCTCGTCCTTCGATCGCGGCGTGTTGGCCGGGTCGGCATCGAGCGACGCCCGGTAGGCCGCGGTGTCGTCGCCGAAGCCGGCGTCGCGGGCGATGACGCGCCGCTCGTCCTCGATCGCCTCGAGCTCGTCGAGACCGATCCGGTGGACCTCCTCGGGGTCGAGGTCGAGCGTCGTCCAGCTCCGGATCGCGGTGCGGTACAGCTGCGTCGCCATCGGGCGCCGACCAGAGGCCGGGCTCCTCGCGGGTCGCCGACCGGTAGTCGCCGCGCAGGACGTCGAGGAACGCGAGGTCGGCGGGATAGACCACGTCGCGGACGATGTCGCGGACGCGCTCGCGATCCGCCTCGGTGGCGACGTTGACCATGGCCGGGACGATGGCCGCGTCGATCGGGACGTCGAGCATCCGCTCGATCTGGGCGATGGTCCGCTCGGCGACGATCCGTGGCGCGGTCAGCCCGATGCCATGCCCTCGCGCAGGATCTCGCGCGTTGGCCGCCATGAACGCCGGGTAGGCGTCGAGGCGAGCGACGAACGCGTCGAGCCGCTCGGGCGTGTCCGCCGGCTGGAACTGGGTCAGCTGCGGCAGGAGCTGCTGGGGTCCGCCCATCTGGTCGACGACGCGCAGCTGGTGGAGCCGCTGGTCGTCCTCCTCGATGTTGAGGTCGGCGATGACCTTGAGCATGTCGCGGGTGATCCGGTCCTCGGTCGGGAGCCCGACGCTGTCGATGGCGGCGGCTTCGGCGGCCGTCCGTTCCATCAGCTCCCGTGCCTTCGCCCGGCCCTCGGGCCCCGGGTCCCCGAGGCGGTCCGCGTAGCGCTCGTCGCCGTACATCGTCGCCGTGGTCGGATCGAGCTCGAGGACGGCTTCCCAGAAGCGATCGGCGAGGTCGTTCACGGGCGTCAGCTCGGGATCGGAGGTGGTCACCGGTTGCTCTCCCTGTGTGGCGCGATCCGCGTCGCGCGATGATCGTCTCTGGGGTTGCCCGTAGCCTAGCGCGGGGCGCGCCCGACCGCCGGAGGTCAGGTCCCGAACAGCGGCATCTGCACCGCGTTGCGCTCCAGGACGGGATCCAGCCCGAGGTACGGCTCCAGATCGGCCAGGTCGAGCGGGTCGCGGGCCAGGAACGCGCGCAGGTGGGTCGACTTGATGATGTGCCAGTTGCCCTCGGCGATGGCGGCCCGCAGCAGGGGCGAGCGATCGAGCTTGTAGCGGACGAGCTCCGTCCGCTCCGGGGCGATGACCAGGAAGCGGACCAACGCGTCGTCGGGCGGGATGCGGGCATGCCGGCGAAGGATCGGCTCGCCGAGCATCGCGGTCCACTCGACCTCGAACAGGAATGCCGCCTTGCCGCGGACGTACCACACGGCATCGACCTCGGCGAGATCGTCGGCCGCCGGGCTGATCGAACCGAGGTACGCGTGTTCCTCGGACGGCTCGAGGAGGTCGCCGAGGATCCCGAGACCGATGACGACGGCTCTGCTCGCGACGCCCGATCCAGACCCGCATGCCGAGCAGGTGGCCGGCCTCGGCGATGGTCGCCAACAGCTCGGTGTGCTCCTGGCTCCGGCGCAGGAGGTCGTCACCGGTGACGATCCGCTCGGGCGTGCTGGCCAGACTGCGGTAGCTGTCGAGGCAGGCCCGGACGAGGGCATCGTCCGGGACGTCGTGGCCGCCGAACAGCGCAGCGACGCGGTCGAAGAAGGCGCTCTCGCCGATCGGACCGGCAGTGGACAGCAGGCTGAACACGGACCATTCGACACGGTCCGCGAGCGGCGCGGCGGCGGCGGCGATGTCGTCCGGATCGGCCAGCCACCAGCGGCCGGGCTCGATCTCGGTGAGCCGTCGCTGGCTCGGGCGGCCGAGCTCGTCGCGGATCAGGCCGAGCAGCCGGTCGACCGGGTCAGCGGGTCCGTCCCGATCCGGGCTGGCGCGACGTGAGCGGCTCGCGGTCGCGGGCGCGGTGTCGGCCGTGGCGGGATCGTCAGGGGTCGCCGTCGGATCGACGCCGCATCCGGCACGGCCGGCGCGCTGTCGTCCGCGGTCATCCGGCGCAGGTCGCCGGCGCGATCGAGGCCGATCAGGATCTCGCCGAGCAGCCGCTCGAAGCTGGCCGGCTCGCCGCGCGCCTGGAGGGTCTCGACGGCGGCCTCGGTCACGGTCCGTGCGGCGTCGCTCGAGGAGAACGGCCGGCCGTCGACGCGCTCGGGCGGCGTGAACAGGCCGCGTCCGGGCACGACGTCGGGATCGCCGGCTCCGCCCGGTAGCGGTTCGAGACCCACGTTGCCGCGGGTGCGGGCGCCCGGTGGCAGCCGGCCGCGGGGGTGCAGCAGCTCCACCACCGACGTCGTGGGGTCGTCGGCGTCGGCGACCCGCGCGCCGAGCAGCCGATAGCCGGCGGCGGCGGCGCCCACGACGACCGCCACGCATGATTCGACGCCGCCGTCGACGAGCTGGACGACCCGCCCCTCGCGTGACAGCGCGGGCTCGAGCGCACGGAGCGCCTCGCCGAGCACCTCCCCCTGCCAGCCCGCGCCCGGCCGCAACGAGGCGCCCGACAGCGGTCCGATCGGCAGGAGCGTGGTCGCCTCGCGACCGAGCGTCCAGGCGGTCGCGTGGTAGGCCGCGGCGAGCCGGTCGAGACTCGGTCGCTGAGGCGGCTGGCCGAGGACGAGTCGGACGCGGGGGGTCGGCGCCGTTCGGCCGTACGCGTCGGGATCGTCGCGGAGGGTCGCCAGGCCACGCGCGCCGGCGAGCGCCACGACCGTGGTCGCGCTCCCCTCGCCGAGGCTTCGCAGGTCCTCGCCGAGCCGCGCCTGGATGGGACCCGACGGGCCGACCTCGAGCCGCTGGATGAAGCCGCGGACGAGCCGGAACGCGTCCTCGAACGCGAGCCAGGGATTGCGTTCGCGGAACTGGGTGCCGGTCGGCTGCCGAACGTGGCCCGACGAGACGCGCAACGCGGAGGCCCGGCCCGGACCCGTCGCCAGGCGGCTGGCGGGCAGGACCGCGTGGACGAAGGCGAGACGCAGCGCCGCGAGCACCGGCGCCGCGCGGAGATCTCCCTCGATCCGTTCGATGATCGCCCCGAGACCGACCAGCTGGCGGCCGGTGTGCAGGTCGAGCAGCTCGTCGGGGAGCGTGTCCGCCCCGTCGATCTCGGGAAACCGGTCGAGCAGCGTCGCGCGCATCGCCTCGGCACCGACGTCGGCCGTCGCCCGGCGCAGGTCGTCGGCGTCGAGCGGTGCCTGGCGCTGTTCGGATCCGCCGCGCTGGTCACGACAGACGGTGCAGCGATAGTGCCGGGTCACGGGCCGGGCGCGACCGGCGATGCCCGCCTCGTCGTCCACCGACCAGATGATCTCGTCGGCGATGAGCATCCGGTCGCAGGTCGCGCAGCGCGTCGCGAACTGGTCGCTGATCGAGACCTTGAGGCTCGAGTCCCGGCGCGGCGAGCCGGCCAGCCCCTGGAACGCCGCGTCGAGGTGACGGACGTCCGGCGGCCGAAGCACGACCTCGGCGAGCATCCGGGTGAGCGGGCTCGACTCGAGCGAGACGGCCAGGCGCTGGCGGTCGATGGCCGCCCGCGCGACCCAGCCACCGCGACCGAACAGGTCGGCCACGACATCGCCCGGTCCGGTGTGGAGGTCGATCCGGGCGGCCACGATCGCGGGCGGCGGCGGTGGCGCGATCCGGTCGAAGACGGGCAATGAGTGGCCGGGCTGGGGATCGAGGGGTCCGCGTCCGGTCATCAGGGAGATGCTAGCCGAGACCGGTACGCGCGACCCGCAGCCGGCCACCGGTCGGTCCTCGGCGCGCTGCGAGCCCCTTCGTGTGATGCATGTGGACGGCATATCCCGCGACGCCGTTGATGCAGTCCACGTGCATCAAAGGGAAGGGTCGGGCCGCCAGATGCCGTGCTCGGCGCCGGCCAGGCGGGACGCGGCGGGCGGGCGACGCCGGCCGTGCGGCCCCGGGCCGCGCTGACCCACGAGCTACGGCTCGTCGAGCTCGTCCGGCTCGTCCTCGAACGCCTCGTCGGTCGTCGCCTCGGGCGGCAGGACGCGATCGAGATCCTCGATCTCGTCGTCCTCCTCGTCGTCCTCGAGGTCGTCCTCGAGATCCATCTCCTCGCGGACCAGCGTGCCCTTGGTGTACGGCCGCAGGTCGGTGGACTTGGCCGCGGTCGGGAAGCTGACCTTCCCGTAGTTGGCCGGGTCCTGGAAGATCTCGCGCAGGATGATCCGGACGTCCTTGTCGCCGAGCGACGTGACGCCGGCCGCGTACTTGTTGCCGTCGGCCATCAGCTTGAGCAGGCGGGCCGCGACGCGCGGCTCGACGACGCCGATGCGCATCCCGTTGCGAATGCGCGATCAGCCGGTTCCCCTCGGGCGTCAGCTCGACGGCGTCACCCGGGTTGACCTGGGCCAGCTCGCGGGGCGTGGCGAGATCGGTCAGGAAGGCGAAGCCGGTCTTGCCCGTCTCCTCGACGAAGATGCTGACGGGCGCCTTGCTGCCCTCCTGGGCCGGGACGGTCTTCTCGCCGGCGGCGACCAGCAGCATCTTGAGCCGGTCGATGTTCCGCTCGGCGATGCGGTTGGTCGGGTCGAGGGCGAGCGCGGTCTGGTAGTGCTCGCGCGCATTGCCGAGCTCACCGAGCTCCCACAGCGCCTTGGCGAGGCGGTTCTCGGCCTCCGCGTCGGGCCCGAGCTCGAGCTGCCGGCGGTTGGTGGCTGCGGCCTCGGCCCATTGCGCGGCCGTCGCCTGGGCGATCGCCTGGTCGGCCAGCTGCCGCTTCTGGCGGTTCAGGTTGACGGGGCTCTGGGCCTGGGTCTCGACGTCGGGGAAGGTCACGAGGCGGTCGTCCTTTCGGGGCGCGGCGGGGTTCGGGTTCGGTCGGATCTGGGTCAGGGCGCGCGGACGCGCGGAGCCACTGGGCGGAGATGCTTTCTAGCACCGTCCGGGCGGCGCGTCAAACCCGGGCGCATGGCCGTCGCGGGCGATCCCGCACGCGTTCAGGCCCGGAGCATCAGGTTCCAGGCGGCGACGATGATCCCCAGCGCGACGAGGACCACGATCTGGCCGATCCAGCGGATGTCGCGCCGTCGCGACGGTGCCGCGCCGATGAACGCGTCCCACAGGTAGAACGCGAGGGTCAGCAGTGCCGGCCCCACCAGCCGCTCGATCTCCATCGCCCGGAGCGCGGCCGCCCCGATGGCGATCGCCGCGGCATACGTGACAGCCGCCCACAGGGCATCACGCGCGGTGTTGACCCGCAGCGACGCCGCGCGATAGCCGAGGAGGAACGCGACCAGCGCGTCGCCGGCGGCCAGCACGATCAGGTTGTTGCCGGGCAGCTCGCCACCGGTCTGGGCGAGCCCACCCGGCACCATGGCCGCGACCCCGGTGAAGCCGAGGAACGCGACCAGCAGGATCGTCACGAGGACGGCCGTCCGATCCTCCGGCGTCAGCCCGGTCTGCGACCGGTTGATGCGATCTTCGAGCGCCAGGGAGCGAGCGACGATGAGCCACGTCACGGCGAGCGCCGGCAGCAGCCACAGCCCGAACGGGACGAGCCGGATGGCACCGAGACAGCCGACGGCCGCGACCGACGGCAGGATGACCGACTCGATCGGGACGCCGAACCAGACCGTGACCGGCGCCGCCTCGTCGTGGAGGACCTGGAGGGTGCCCAGCAGCATGGCCCCGAGCAGGGCCGCGGCGACCAGCCAGATGAGCGGCGGGTCGACCAACCGCGACAGGCCGACCACGGTGACCGCGACCATGGCCAGGTCGCGTCGCGCCGAGCGGTCGTCCATCGCGCCGATGGTACGCGTGTCGCTCATACCCGCCCGGCCTTCGCGGCCGTCCATGCCAGGAGGTCGGCGCGTGACCGCGTGTTGAGCACGTCGGCAGGCGTGACCCATGCGCGGCGCGCCTGGCTGACGCCCCAGCGGACGTAGTCGAGCTCGCCGATGTCGTGGCCGTCCGAGTCGATGGCGACGAGACAGCCCATCCCGACGGCCCGTCGGGCGCGCTCGACGGCGAGGTCGAGACGCGGCGGCGAGCCGTTCATCTCGAGCGCCGTCCCGGTCCGGGCGGCCTCGCTGTAGACCGCGTCCCAATCGAGGTCGAGGTCGTCGCGCTGGCCGATCTTGCGCCCGGATGGGTGGGCGATGACGTCGACGTGCGGGTTGCGGATGGCGTTGAGGGTCCGCTTGGTCAGCTCGGCCCGTGTCTGCCGGCGGGCGACGTGGACCGAGGCGACGACGACGTCGTAGCGCGACAGCAGCTCGTCGTCGTAGTCGAGCTCGCCGTCGGCACGGACCTCGAGCTCGCAGCCGTGGAGCAGCCGGAAGCCCTCGGCCGGTGTCGCCGGCGGGTGCGGTGCCGGCCGCCTCCTCGGCGGCGAAGCGGGCGTTGAGCGCGGCGATGATCTCCGCCTGCTCGGCGACCCGCTCGGGCGTCAGGCCGCGGGCGATGGCGAGCGACTGGGTGTGATCGGTCAGGACCTGGTAGGCGTAGCCCCTGGCTCGGGCGGCCTCGGCCATGACCTCGATCGGGTGGTGGCCGTCGGACCAGTCGGAGTGGCTGTGCAGGTCGCCGCGCAGGTCGCCGAGCTCGACCAGGGCCGGCAGCCGGCCGGCGAGGGCCGCCTCGATCTCGCCGGCGTCCTCGCGCAGCTCGGGCTCGATGAACGGCAGGCCGAGGAACGCGTACGCCTCGGCCTCGGTCGCGAACGTCCGCAGCTCGGCCGCCTCGCCGGTCAGCGGCTCGCCGTCGTCGCCGATCCGCAGGAAGCCCTTCTCGGACAGGCTCCAGCCGCGGTCGCGGGCCATGGCCCGGAGGCGGACGTTGTGCTCCTTCGACCCGGTGAAGTGGATCAGGTAGGTGCCGGCCTCGCCGGGCGGCATCACCATCAGGTCGACCTGCGGCCCGCGCATCAGCCGGACGGCCGCCTTGTAGCCGCCCGCGATTGAGCACCGAGTCGACCAGCCCGAACGAGGTGAACGCCTCGACCAGCGTGGCCGGCTCGTCGGTCTCGGCGAGCAGGTCGAGGTCGCCGATCGTCTCGCGTCCGTCGGCGGAACGAGCCGGCCGGCTCGATCGAGCGGACGCCGGGCGTCGGGGCCAGCGCCGTGATCAGCCCGTCAGCAGCTCCTCGGCGCGGTCGAGCCGCATCCGGTCGAACCGCTCGTCGAGCTTGGCGATGCCCTCGAGGACGAGCGCCTCGGTCCGCTGGCGACATCCCGCGCAGGCCGCGCAGGCGGCCCGCCTCGGCCGCGCTGCGGAGATCCTCGACGGTCTCGATCCCGAGGTCCACGTGGAGCTGTCGGACGGTCTTGGGCCCGAGCCCGGGATCCGCAGCAGCTCGACGAGGCTCGGTGGCACCTCGGCGCGGAGCCGGTCGTAGTAGGCCATGTGGCCGGTCGTGACGAGCTCGCGGATCTTGTCGGCGATGGCCTTGCCGACGCCCGGGATGGTCGGCGGATCGCCGGCGCGGTAGGCCGACACGAGGTCGACCGGGCTGCGGCCGATGGCATCGGCGGCGCGGTGGTAGGCGACGGTCTTGAACACGAGCTCGCCCTTCAGCTCGAGCATGTCGCCGATGTCGTGGAAGATCCGGGCGAGGTCGCCGTTGGTCAGCTCAGCCGGGTCGGTCACCTCGCGGATGGTAGCCGCCGCTGGGGCGGCGCATCCGCGAGCCGCCCCAGCGCCGGCGGTCAGGCGGCGACGACCCGGTCCCGCCCCGCGCGCTTGGCTCGATAGAGGGCTCGGTCGGCCTCGGCGATGAGGTCCGCGATCGGCTGGTCGGCCTGGCGGGCGACGGCAACGCCGACCGACACGCTGACGCCGGCGACCCCGAGCCGGCCCAGGTCGAGCCCGGCGACCGATGCCCGGACGCGCTCGCCGACCTCGAGCGCGATCTCGGGGCTCGGGTTGCGCAGGAGGACCACGAACTCCTCGCCGCCGTAGCGGGCCGGCACGTCGTCCTCGCGAACGGCCGCGACGATGGCGCCGCCGACCGCGCGCAGGACCTCGTCGCCGGTCGCGTGCCCATACGTGTCGTTGAGGACCTTGAACTTGTCGATGTCGACCATCAGCACCCCGACCGCGTCGCCCGACCGGCGTCGCCGCGCCAGCAACCCGCAGAACTCGTCGAAGTAGCGTCGGTTCGGCAGGCCGGTCAGGGCGTCGGTCGACGCCTGGGTCTCGGCGGCCAGGTGCGAGTAGGCACGCGACAACGCCGACGACGCCTCGGCCGCCGCGCCGGCCAGCAGTCGCCGGGTCGTCGGGGACCAGCCGCCGGCCGTGCGGTGCGACAGGATGATGGCGCCGACGACCTCGCTACCCGAGGTGAGCGGCGCGGCCAACGTGTCGGTCAGCCCGTAGACGTCGCGCGTCCGCGCGGCGATCCGGTCGGCCACCATCTGCCGCTCGCCGGCCATCCGATCGGGCTGCGTGGCAGGAGTGGCCGTCGGCCGAGTGGTGGGCAGCCCGAGCGGTGCCACGGCCCCGATACGCGAGCCGAGGTCGTCGAGGCGGCCGCGCAGGCCACCGCCGACCGGCTCACCGACGTCGGCGACGACCGGGATGGCGACCGGCACGCGTTCCGGCCGATCCGGCTCGGCGACGACCGGATCCTCGAGGTCGGCGATCGGCAGCCGGGTGGTCGAGTCGGGCACGCCGGGCCGGGCGCTCACCAGCGTCGCCTCGAGGACCCGCGCGTCGGGCCGGCGGCGGGCGACGACGATGTGGTCGGCGCCGGTCGCCTCGGCCAGCTCGCTCACGATCGCGCCGAGGATCGCGTCGGGCGACACGGAGCGCGACAGGCTCGACAGGATCCGCGCGAACGACTCGGCTTCCTCGCGGCGACCGACCTCGAGGTCCGCGACGGCCTGGCGGTGGCGGATGGCCGCGTACCCGACGATGAGCAGCAGGCCGACGACGGCCCAGTCGATCGGGCGTGCCTTCTCCGTGGCGAGCCGAAGGACGGCGATCAGGCCGAGGATGAAGAACGACCCGGCGAAGATCCACCAGGCGCGCGTCGTGCGACGTTCAGGTGTCTCGGCGGGGCGGACAGGCCGGCTGGCGGGATCACTCACGTCGGGAATAAAGGATGGCGGTCCGGGCCCGTCCCGTCCATCCCCGCCCACTGGTACCGATGGCGCTCCGCCGACCAGTACTTTCGTACCGGTCGGTCGGTCAGGCTGCCGGCTCGCCGGCCCGCGCGGCGTCGTGACCGCCGTCCCGTTTCACGCGGTAGAGCGCCTCGTCGGCCGCGGCGATCAGCTCGGTCGCCGTCCGGCCGTCCTGCGGGAATGTCGCCACGCCGATCGACGCCCCGATCGGCACCGGTCCGCGCTGCTCGCCGACGAACGGCTGCTCCTGGAACGCGTCGAGGATGCGCTCGGCGGCGCGGGCCGCCTCGTCGCGGTCGGTCTCGGGCAGGATGATCGCGAACTCGTCGCCGCCGTAGCGTGCCGGGATGTCGGAGGCGCGGAGGGTCGAGCGGATGAGCTCGGCCGTCCAGGTGAGCACGCGGTCGCCGAACAGGTGGCCGAAGGTGTCGTTGACGAGCTTGAAGTCATCGAGGTCGAGCATCAGCACGCTCATCGACCGGCGGGCCCGCTGGGTCCGGACGACCTCCTCGCCGAGACGTTCGTGCAGGAACCGGTGGTTGTAGAAGCCGGTCAGCGGATCGCGGTCGGCGAGCGCCCGCGCCTCCTCGTAGAGCCGCGCGTTCTCGAGCGCCATCGCCGCCTCGTTGGCCATCGTGCGGGCGAGCGCGAGACGCTCCTCGCTGAACGTGATCGAGCCGCTCGCGGCGAGCTCGACCAACCCGATCGACTGGCCCTTCGCCACCAAGCGGCAGCATCGCCAGGACCTGGTTGCCGTCGCGCGTGCATCAGCGCCACCTCGGCCCGGTCGGCGGCGGGGTCGTCGGCGTCGATGATCACCGTGTCCTGGCGCTCGAGGACGCGGAGGGTCTCGGGATAGCCCTCGACGTCGAAGTACGGCTCGATCTCGCCGAGCCGATGGGTCGGGAAGTAGCCGAGCGATTCGACCCGACCGGCCGGCCGGTCCCAGTAGCTGATGACGCATTCCTCGACATTCATCGCCCGGGCGATGTGGCCGGCCATCAGCTGTGCGACCTGGCGCGAGTCGAGGCTGCCCGACAGCTCGGCGCTCATGTCGAGCAGCCGCCGCAGCTCACCGGCGAGATCCTGCGTTCGGGTCAGCAGCTTCGCCGAGCCGACGGCGATGGCGGCCTGGTCGGCGAGGATCGTCAGCAGGCGCAGGTCATCGGGCTCGAAGCCGTCGAGCCCGAGCTTGGACAGGGTGATGACCCCGATCGTCAGCTCGTCCTGGCGCATCGGCACGACCAGCATCGATTCGTCGATCTCGTCGGTGCCTTCGATGGTGGCCCCGCGCGGGTCGATGTTCGCGTCGCGGACCATGATCGGTTCGCCGTGCTGGGCGACCCAGCCGGTGAAGCCTTCCCCGAGCCGGCACGCGAGGAGTGCCATGTCGACGCCTTCGTAGGCGCCCACCCGACCCTCGAAGGCGATGGGCACCACGTGGTCGGGCGGCTCGACGAGATAGACCCGCGCATTGTGGTAATCGATGATCCGGCGGGTCTCCTCGACGACCGTCCGGCCGACCTGCTCGACGTTGACCGCGCTGCTCAGCCGGGCCGAGGCGGCCTGCAGGACCTCGAGCTGGGCCGCGCGCTGGACGGTCTGTTCGAACAGCTCGGCATTGGCGAGCGCGATCGCGGCGTGGGTCGCCAGGGTCGAGATGAAGGCGACGTCGCCATTGGTCCAGGCTCGCGGCTCGCGGGTGATCGCCGACAGCGCCCCGATGATCCGGTCGTGGTGGATCAGCGGAGCGACGAGATGCCCACCGATGTCGAAGGCGTCCTCGCCGACCTCGGCGCCGAGGGTCTGGTCCGCGCGGACATCCGGGACGGCCAGGACCCTGCCGCTGCGGAGGACCTCACCGACCCAGCCCTCGTCACGGCGATAGACGCGGAGTCGCGGCGCGACGTCGCCGCCGATCCCGGCCGAGGCTGCGACCGCGAGCTGCTCGTCGTGCAGGATGCGGATGACCGTCGCGTCCACGCGCAGCGCCCGCTTCGTCTCGTCGACGATCATCCGGAACAGCTCGCTCCGGTCGTGGGACGCAGCGAGCCGCCCGGCGATGCCGAGCACCGTGTCGAGCCGCTCGGCCAGCTCCGCCTCCATGCGTGGATCGGTTGTCGTCCACGCACCGTCGCCGATCGGCTGGACGCGGGCAGCCGGGTTCGACCCGACGATCCGGCGGAGGATCGAGCCGCCGGAGGAAGCGCTCGTGGTGCCCGCGGCGGCCGCCGCTCCCATGCCACCCGCCCCTGTCACGCCGGTCATCGGGACGGCCGTCGAGGACCCACTCCGGTCGGGCATGACGTCCGCTGTGCCTGAGCGCGCGCGCACGGTCGCATCGTCCCATCGTTGGCAGCGGTCGCGGGGCCGCCATCGGTACCATCGGGCGGCAGGACCATCGTCCTGCTCCGTTGACCCGCCTCACGCCTCGGGGCTACACTCCGGCGGCGTCGCGACCCTCCGGGGCCCGGCCGTCCCAGCCCGCTCCGAGGTCCACACACCCTCGTGGACGACGGTCCCAGTCCCATCGGCGCCGGTGGCGGCGTCATCACCCAGGCCCCGGTCCGTCCCGCTCGCTGACGGCTGACCCCGCCCACGGGGTCCCACCACCTGCGACCGGGTCGGCCCGCTCGTGAGGTGGCAACCATGCTCTACCTGAGCCAGGCCATCGGCCGACCCGTGCTCGATGCCAACGGCGAGCCGCTCGGCAAGTTGGACGACCTGATCGTCGCCGTCGGCGACCGCTACCCGCCGGTCACCGGCCTGGTCGTCTCGACCGACCGCCGGCGCATCTTCCTGCCCTGGTCGCACGTCGCCCGGTTCGACGCCTCCGGCGCCCGGCTGGCGGGCGGGACCATCGACATCACGCGGTTCCAGCAGCGGCCTGACGAGATCCTCCTCCGCGCCGACCTGCTCGACAAGCAGATCGTCGACATCGACGGGCGCAAGGTGGTCCGGGTCAACGACCTCGGCCTCGACGACGTCGACGGCAAGCTCCACCTCGTCGTCGTCGACGTCGGGGCGGCCGGGCTGCTGCGCCGGCTCGGGATCGAGGGCGCCTACCGGATCCTCGCGCGCAACCTGCGGCTGCCGACGCCCGAGCGCTACATCGACTGGGAGGACGTCGACCCGGTCGAGACCAGCATCGCCTCGATCCGGCTGCGCGTGCCGCACGCCGGCCTGACCGAGCTGCATCCGGCCGACCTCGCGACGATCATCGACCAGCTCGCGCCGCGCGACCGGGCCGGCGTGCTGGCTGCGCTCGACGACGAGGCGGTCGCCGACGCCATCGAGGAGATGGAGCCCGAGACGCAGGTCGAGGTGCTCGAGGGCCTCGCCCCGGAGCGCGCAGCCGACATCCTCGAGGAGATGTCGCCCGACGACGCGGCCGACCTCGTGGCCGACCTCGCGGACGCGACCCGCGAGGAGCTGCTCGCGCTGATGGAGCGCGACGAGGCCGAGGAGCTCGGCGGCCTGCTGGCCTACCCGGAGGACACCGCCGGCGGGATGATGACGACCGAGTTCGTCGCCGTCCCGGCCGACCTGACCGCCGGCGCGACCATCGAGCGGCTGCGCGAGCTCGAGCCCGATGCCGAGACCATCTACTACGTCTACGTGGTCGACGCGGCCGGCAAGCTGGTCGGCGTGCTGTCGCTGCGCGACCTCATCGTCGCGCAGCCGCCGACGCCGATCGGCGAGGTCATGATCGACGAGCCGGTCGCGGTCGGCGTCCTGACCGACCGCGACGACGTGGCCGGGCTGGTGGCCCGCTACAACCTGCTGGCCGTGCCCGTCGTCGACGCCGAGAACCGCCTCGTCGGGATCGTCACCGTCGACGACGCGATCGACACCATCCTGCCGGCCCGCCGGCGTCGCGGCACCCACGCCGTCACCCGGAGCTAGGACCCGACCTCATGCGGCTGCCGTTCACGCGCCTGCGCGAGCGCATCGCCGAGCGCGACGTCCTGCGCCTGCGCGGCCGGTTCCGCGGGCGCCGCGGGCTCGTCGCGTTCCTGGCCGTGATGGGCCCCGGGCTGATCGCCGGGATCGCCGGCAACGACGCCGGCGGCATCACGACCTACAGCGTGATGGGCGCCCAGACGGGGCTCTCGCTGCTCTGGATCTTTCCGATCACCATCGTCATCCTGGCCATCGTCCAGGAGATGGCCGCGCGGCTCGGGGTCGTCACGGGACAGGGCCTGTCGGACCTCATCCGGGACCGGTTCGGGGTGCGCCCGACCGCGTTCGCGATGGCCGTCCTGCTCATCGCCAACGTCGCCAACACCGTGGCCGAGTTCTCCGGTGCGGCGGCCGCGCTCGAGATCTTCGGGATCTCGCGCTACCTCGTCGTGCCGATCGTCGGGGTCGCCATCTGGGCGCTCGTCATCAAGGCCAGCTACCGGACCGTCGAGCGCGTGTTCCTGGCCGTCATCGTCGTCTTCTTCGCCTATATCGCGTCGGCGATCCTGGCCGACCCCGACTGGGGCGAGGTCGGCCGCGCGCTCGTGACCCCCTCGCTGGCGCTCAGCCCGGCCGACCTGCTGCTCCTCGTCGCGGTCGTCGGCACGACCATCACGCCGTACATGCAGTTCTACCTGACGAGCGCGGTCGCCGAGAAGGGCATCGAGGTCCAGGAGCTCAGGCTGGAGCAGGCGGACGCGGTCGGCGGCTCGGTGTGGACCAACGTCATCGCCATCTTCATCGTCGTCGCGGCGGCCACCACGATCGGCGTCGCGGGCGGCACCATCACCTCGGCGGCCGACGCGGCGAAGGCCCTCGAGCCGGTGGCCGGGAAGCTGGCCGAGGCGCTGTTCGCGGTCGGGCTGTTCGGGGCGAGCGTGCTGGCGGCGACGATCATGCCGTTGTCGACCGCGTTCGTGATCTGCGAGGCGTTCGGCTGGGAGTCGGGTGTCGACAAGCGGTTCGTGGACGCCCGCGCGTTCTTCTCGATCTACACGTTCGTGCTGTTCGCCGGCGCGCTGGTCGTGCTCATCCCGGGTCTCGACCTGCTGCCGGTGATCATCGCCTCGCAGAACCTCCAGGGCCTGCTGCTCCCGGTCGTGCTGGTGTTCATGGTCCTGCTCGCCAACGACCGTCGCCTGATGGGCGACCATCGCAACGGCCGGATCGGGAACGTCCTGGCGTGGTCCGCGATCGGGCTGGTCATCCTGCTCGACGTGGTCCTGCTCGGGGTCGCGGCGCTCGGGCTGATCGGCGTGCACGTCGGCTGACGCCGTCGGGCCGGCGGACGCCCGATCTCGTGGTCAGTGGGCGTGGGCCCGGTGGGGCTCGGCGTGCTCGACGTCCTCGAGCGGTGCGGGCCAGTCGAGCCCGTCGGTGCCGGCGCCGTAGTCGAGCGGATAGCCGTGGGCCTGCCAGTCCGGGACGCCGCCGGACACCGCCGCGACACGCTGGAAGCCGGCCGAGCGCAGCAGCGACGCGGCGATGCTCGAGCGGAAGCCACTCGCGCAGATGGTCGCGATGGGGCGGTCGGCCGGCAGCCTCTCGAGGGTCGACGGCAGGTCGGCGGCCATGATGTGGAGGGCGCCCGGGACGTGGCCGCTCTCGTACTCGCCGAGCTGGCGGACGTCGATGACGAACGGCGCGTCGGCCCGCCGGCGGACAGCGCGCGCGCCAGGTCATCCACTGCGAGCGACTCCCCGGACTCGACCGGACGGCCCGCCCGACGCCACCCGTCGAAGCCGCCGGCGACGTGCCCGGCGGTCGCCTCGTAGCCGATCCGGAGCGCCTGGCGCGAGAGGTCGTCGAGGTCGGCCGCGTGATCCACGATCAGGACGATCGGCCGGTCGGCGTCGACCAGCCAGCCGAGCCACGTCCCGAACGACGCGGCGGCCGGGATCGACAGCGAGCCCGGCACGTGGGCGACCGCGTGAGCCTCGGGCTGTCGCGCGTCGACGACGAGGGCGCCCCGGCTCAGCGCGGCGTCGAGCGCGGCATCGGCCAGCGGCGGGATCTCCGGGACGACCCCGCCGAGAAGCCGCGGTCCCGCCTGGTTGAGCGGCCGCATCCGCGCGAAGTAGCGCGGGAACGCGGGCTGGCCGGCGAGCAGCGCCCGCGCGAAGATCTCGACCTCCATCGGTGCCAGCAGCGGGTCGTGACGGCGTTCGAAGCCGATGGTCGACCACGACGTCGAGGCGGTGCCCGCGGAGCACAACGATCCGGCGCCGTGGGTCGGGTAGACCATCACCGAATCCTCGTTGCGCAGGAGCACGTCGTGGAGCGAGTGATACATCGCCGCGGCCAACGGCCGAGCCTTGTCCGCGCCGAGCAGATCCGTCCGCCCGACCGCGCCGACGAGCATCGATCCGCCGGTCAGGAGCAGGAACGGCTCGTCCGCCCGGGTCGTGTCGGCGACCGCATAGCTGACGTGCTCGGGCGTATGGCCGGGCGTCGCAAGGGTCCGGAAGCGGATCGACCCGACGTCGAACGCCTCGCCGTCGGCCAGCGGCCGGTGCTCGTAGGCGAGCTCGGCACCCGCCCCGATGAGGTGAGTGGCTCCGGTCAGCGCGGCGAGGTCACGACCGCCCGACACGTAGTCGTTGTGGAGGTGGGTCTCGACGACGTGGGTGATGCGCAGGTCGTCCGCTCGCACGGCGTCGAGGTAGACGTCCACGTCACGTCGCGGGTCCACCACCGCAGCGACACCCGCGACCTCATCGACGACGAGCGTCGACAGGTGCCCGAGCCCCTCGATCCGGTACTGCGTGACGCGCACGGCGGCAGCCTACACCGCGCGGATGGCAGGCTCGCCGGCGGGCGCGAAGCGCCGCCTGATCAGCGCCCCGCCATGGGCCGGGCCGGGACCCCGACGACCGTCACGCCGGCCCCGACGTCGCCGACGGCCACCGCTCCCGCACCGAGCACGGCTCCATCCCCGATGGTCAGCCCGTCCCGAACGATCGACCCGATGGCGAGATAGGCGCCCGACCCGATCGTGACCTTGCCGGCGACGTTGGCCCCCGGACCGACGAAGGCGTACTCGCCGATCGTCGTGTGGTGGCCGATGAGCGCCCCGCGGTTGACGATGGTCCCGCGGCCGATCCGCGATCGCGCGCCGACGACCACGAGCGGCAGGATCACGCAGCCCGGCTCGATGGTCGCGCTCGCGGCGACGACGGCGCTCGGGTGGACCAGCGTCGCGAGCGATCGGCCCTCGCCGACCAGCCGTTCGACGATGCCACGGCGCGCCACCGCGCCGATAGCAGGCAGGATCGGCAGTCCCGGCTCGCAGGCACCCTGATCGTCGACCCACAGGATCGGCGGATCGGCCGCGGCGTCGGCGCGGTCGCGATCGATGCCTTCGATCCAGGCCGCCACTCGGACACCCGCGGCGCGGCACGCGTCGGTGACCTCCTCGGCGAAGGCGGCCGCCCCGACCAGGATGACGGCGTCGCCCGGGTTCACGACCAGACGGGGTACGAGCACATGGCGGCGACGATCCTGTCGACCTCGGGTTCGGTCAGGCGACCGTGGATCGGCAGCGCGAAGCACCGCCGCGCTAGCGCGCGGCTCCTGTCCGCCGAGGCGACCCGCCCCTCGAACGACGTCAGGTCGGGGATCGCCGGGTCGTAGTAGGTCCGCGTCGCGACACCGGCCGCCGCGAGGTGGTCTCGGACGGGCCGGTCGGTCGGTCGGGTCGTCGAGGAACACGAGAAGGTCCTTGAAGGCCGAGCGCTCCCCGGCCTGCGGTCCAGGCAGTCGAAGCGGCAGGCCGCGCCAGGCCGCGCGGTACCGCTCGGCGATCGCGGCCCGCGCGGCCAGCCGGGCGTCGAGCATGGGCAGCGCACGCAGGGCCATCGCCGCGGTCAGCTCGGGCAACCGCAGGTTCATGCCCATGCCGATGGCGTCCAGCTCGCCCAGCCGGTGGCCCTGGGTCGCGAACCGCCTGATCCGCCCGGCAAGCTCCGGATCGTTGGCGACGACGAGGCCGCCCTCCGACACGCCGAGCTGCTTGGTCGGACCGATGCTGAACACCTCGATGTCGCCGCCCGCCCCGACCGGACGATCGGTCCATCGCGCGCCGAGAGCGTGGGCGCTGTCGAACAGCAGCGCAAGACCGTGGCGGTCGGCGACGGCACGGAGTCCGCCCAGGTCGGCCGGGTGGCCGGCGAGGTGGACGCCGAGGATCGCCCGGGTGCGCGGTCCGACGGCCGCCTCGGCCGCGGCCGGGTCGAGAAGACCACGGTCGTCGACGTCGGCGACGACCGGCGTCATCCCGGCCCACACGACCGACTGCCACGTGGCGAGGTACGTGAAGCCCGGGACGATCACCTCGGCGCCGGGGTCACGGATGGCCCACAGCGCGGCGATGAGCCCGTCCGAGCAGTTCGAGACCGCCGTCACGTTCCCTTCGCCAACCCATGGCCCCAGGGCGGTCTCGAAGCGCTCGGTGTAGGGACCCAGGCTCAGGCGCCCGGTCTCGAGGATGACGCGCGCGTCCTCGACGAACCCGTCGACGTCGAGCCGATCCGGGACGTGGAAGGGGATCGGCGGCGCGTCGGTCGAGATCACGGGAAGGTGCTCCCCTGTGGCGGTCGGCGAGCTGGGTCGTCGGACGCGAGGATATCGCGCCGCGACGACCGCCGATCACCTCGGCGCAGCGGCAGCCAGCACGCGCCCGAGCGACGCCTGCATCGTCAGCGAGTCGCGGAGGAGCGCCTGGCCGGCCTCGACCAGACGCATCCGGCGGACGTCGTCCTCGGCGACGGCGGAGGCGACGTCGAGGATGTCGGACGCCTGCGCCTCGAGATAGTGGACGTCCGGGATGAACGGCCACGGGTCGGTCATCGGCTCGGTCACGAGGACGGCGCCCGCGGCGAGCGTCAGCAGCAGCCGCAGCCCGACGAAGTTGCCCGGGATGCGATGGATGTCGACGACGACCCGCGTTCGCCGAAGCAGCGCCGCCCGCTCGCTCCCCCACACGCCCTCGACGATCGTCAGGTCTCGACCGGCCTCGCTGCGCAGCAGCCCGTCAACCCGACGAGCGCGGCGGGTGTGGCCGGCGCGCGACCCGAGCATCAGCAGTCGGAGGTCGCGGGGCCCGTCCGTCGGCCGGTGTCAGAGGCCCGGCATGACGCTCGTGGTAGCCGAACGGCACGACCGCGGCATCAATGCTCTCGGCGGCCAGGGTCGCCGCCCGATCGCGGCTGGTGACGACGAGCCGCGCGCCGGCCGACGCGGCCATCGACAGCTCTCCGAGGTTCGCCCGCAGCAGACGCTCCGTCGTGACTGCCACGCGCCGGCGATCGAGCGGTCCCGGCAGCCGGGCCCGCCGGAGAGCGACACCGAGTGGTCGAACCCCGCGACCGGCCGGCACGCGTCGGACTCCTGGCTGTCCGGGATGTCCCGACCGGCCCATCGGTGCGCGCGGTCGGCAGGGGCTCGCCGGTCCACACGATGCGCTGCGGCCCACCGGCCTCTCGCGCACCGAGGAGCGCCTGATACCGCCCCGGGCGCCCGATGAGGAGCAGGCGTCTCGAGCCCGTCCGCGTCGCCCGTCGTCCGGACGTCGCGCGTGGAGAGTCCGAGATCCGCGGCGCTCGCGCGGACGGCGTCGATGAGATCCGCGAAGAGCGGGTCCGGATCGACCCCGAGACCGACGCGCGCCGGCGCCGACGCGTCTGTCACACGATGACCCGCACGCCCGGGATGCGTCGGATGACGTCCACGAGGAACCAGGAGATCACGAACGTCACCGCGATCGTCGCGACGACCGCCACCGGGACGAACGTCGCGGAGGCGTACAGCCCGAGGTTCGACAGGCCGGCAAGGACCATCGGATGGATCAGGTAGATGCCGAACGATGCCACCGCGGCGCTGGCGATCAGCGATCTCGCGGTGCCGGACAGCCGGCCGAACACCGGCGGCCCGACCCACACGAGGAGAGCGAAGACGGCCAGACTCACCGGCACGGTCGTGATCGACGGGTATTCGTACAGGTATCGCCCGCGTCCGAGCCCGAAGCCGAGCGGCCCGACGAGCAGCGCCGTCCCGAAGGCGGTGGCAAGGATCCCGGCGACGGCGATGGCGGCCGCGATCCGGACCCGCGACGGCGACCCCGGAAGATCCCGCAGCAACGCCCCCGCGAGGAAGAAGCCGACGAACGGCAACCAGCGCGTCAACGCATTCGGACCGCCGATGCCGAAGAACGTCAGGATGAGCTGATCGCCGATCGCCAGCCCGAAGGCGATCGCGGCCGCGCCGGCGAGACCGCGCCGATCGAGGCGCTCGACCGCCAGCCGCAGACCCGGGGCGACGACGTACAGGCCGGCGATGATGAACAGGTAGTAGAGGTGGTAGTACGGCCGACCGGCCAGGACGCTCCTGATCGCCTCCTCGAGCGTGCGAGGGATGCCGTTCGTGACGTTGCCGAAGATCAGGTAGGCGATCGTCCAGACGACCATCGCCGGGCCGAGTCGCGCGAATCGACGTCGATAGAACGGGCCGGCATCGGCGGTCCGCGCCGTCGTCAGGAGCAGTGCGCCGCTGATCATGATGAAGACCGGCACGCACCAGCGCGAGGCCGACTCGGCGAGGTTGCCGAACCACCAGCTGCTCGGATGCGATGTCCGGAGGACGAGTGGCGAATCGACGTGGACCGCGATCACCGCGAGGATCGCCACGACGCGACCGATCTCGATCCAGCCGAGGCGCCCCTCGTCCGGCTGCGCCTGACGGGTCCGCCGGACGGTGGCGGTCGCTGGCGACGGCGCGGCGGCGGTCACGTCGCGAACGGACCGACGATCGAGGCCGGGCCGTGAAGGCGAACCATCGCCCGATCCTACCCGGTCGCGGACCCGGTCGAGCGACGCGATCGACGAGGACCGGTCGACGGCGTGGGTCGGCTCGAGGGCTGTAAGGTACCGCCGTGCATCTGGATCCGAGGTGGAGATCTGCCGCCTTCGACCGCGCGACGTTGGCGGTCGCCGCACTCCTCGGACTGATCGCGCTGGGGGCGTTCGTCCGCCTGCTGGGCATCGACTTCGGCCGGCCGTTCGCCTACCACCCGGACGAGAACATCATCGTCGGTGCGGCGATGGACATGGTCCACGACCGCGACTGGAACCCCCACGACTTCTTCTATTCGTCGTTCCTGCTTCGATATCCAGGCCGTGGTGACCGCGGTCGTCCGGGCGACGGGCGGGGCGACGCTCGACCGCGGGCAGAGCTGGCTGTTCGACTCCGAGGCTCTCCCCCGAGCAGTTCCGCTACTTCCTCGCCGGCCGGGTCAGTGGTGGCGGCGATGGGCGTCCTGACCATCCCGGTGACGTTCCTGATCGCCCGACGCTGGGGTGGATGGGCGGCGGGACTGATCGCGGCCGCCATCGTCGCCCTTGCCCCGCTGCACGTCACGAACTCGCGATACGTGACGACGGACGTTCCGGTGACCCTGTTCTGCGCCCTGACCCTGCTGGCCGCCGTCGAGGCCCAGCGACGCGGCGGGGACCGTTGGTGGATCCTCTCCGGCGTACTGGCCGGGCTCGCGATCTCGACCAAGTGGAACGGCGCGATCGTGCTCGTCGTGCCGCTCGTCGCGTACCTGTCGACCGCGGCCACGTTCCGCGAGATCTGGCCGCTCCTGCGCCGTCGGACGCCCTACCTCATCGTCATCGCGGCGTCGATCGCGCTCATCACGACCACGCCCGCCGTACTCCTTGACGTGGGCGGCGTGACCGACTTCCTGGCCCTCCAGGCGCAGCTGTATGCGCGCGGCCGCGGCAACGAGCAGTCACCCGGCATCGTGTTCAACACGCGAGCCCTGATCGACGGCATCGGACCGGTCGCCGCGATCCTGGGGCTGGCCGGGTGTGTCGCGATCGTCGCCGGACGTCATCGCCGGGAGCTCGCCCTGCCGGTGTTCGTCGTCCTGTACTTCATCGCCATCTCGATCCCGGCGACCCATTACGAGCGCAACCTGCTGCCGATCGTCCCGTATCTCGCGGTGGCGGCCGGGCTCCTCGTCGTCCGGTCACCTCGCGCCTCGGAGGGATGCGGGCCGTGTCGAGCCGGGTCTCGAACACCGGCCTTGCCGCCGGGCTCGTCATCCTCGTCCTCATCGCGGGCCTGGCCCCGGCGCGGTGTCGGCCTACCAGGAGGGCGTCCGCCTCCAGCGACCGGATACGCGGACGCTCGCTCTCGACTGGATCCTCGCCAACGTGCCGCGCAACACGGTCGTGGCGCGCGAGCGCTATACGCCGCAGCTCACGTCGGCCCGCTACCGCCTGAGGAACCACGAGTTCCTGTGGCAACGCGGGTGGGCCTGGTACCAGGAACAGGGCGTGCGCTACCTCGTCACCAGCAGCACGATCTACGGCCAGTTCTACGGGAACCCGAAGGACCCCGTCCACGACGCCTTCTACACCCAGCTGTTCGAGCTGCCGGAGGTCTTCCGGGCCGACCCTGGTCCGGACACGCCCGGTCCGACCATCCGCATCCTCGAGCTGCCGCCGACCTGCCGTTCCCTGCGTGACCATCCGCTGGAGTACGGTCGGTCGATGGACCGTGCCTGGTCTCGCCGGCATCGTGGCCCCCGGCCGAGTCGCGATCATCGCGGCGTCGGCTCTCGTTGGGATCATCGTCTGCGCCGCGATCGTCCGGCTGATCGGGATCGATTTCGGCCGACCGTTCGCATATCACCCGGACGAGTGGATCATCTTTAGGCCTGCTCTCGCGATGGTCCACGATCGAGACTGGAACCCGCACGTCTTCTGGTACTCGTCCCTCCTCGTCGACCTCCAGGCCGTCGTAACCGCCGAGATCCGTCATTTCGGGGGCCCGTCGGTGGCGACAGATCCGGCGTACCTCTACCAGTCCGACTGCTTCCCGTCCGGTTCCGCTACCTGCTCGCCGGTCGCGAGCTGGTCCTGGGGTTCGGCCTCGCGACGATCGCCGTGGTGTTCGCCATCGGGTGGGTGCTGCGCGGACCGCTGACGGGCGTCATCGCTGCAGCCCTCCTGGCGGCGATGCCGCTGCACATCTCCGAATTCGCGAATTCCTGACGACCGGCGTCCCGGTCGCATTCTTCTGCGCGCTAACGCTCCTCTTCACGATCAAGGCGTTTGCCGCTCGGCGGGAGCGCTGGTGGCTCCTGGCCGGGACCGCGGCCGGACTGGCGGCCTCGACCAAGTGGAACGGCGCGATCGTTCTGGGCGTCCCGCTGCTCGCGTATCTGCTCACGGCAGAGCGACCGAGGACCTCGTCGCCTGCTTCTGGCGACGCACGCCGTACCTCGTCGGTCTGGCGGCGCTTGCCGCGCTCGTGGCAACGACGCCGGCCATCCTGTTCGACACCCCGACGGTCCTCGACTACTTCGGACGCCAGGCGGCCATCTACGCGCAACCGCGGCTCGGCGCCTCGAGCGACAGCCTGTCTCTGAACCTGCGCCCGGCCTGATCGCGGGTCTCGGCCTTCGTGACGCCGCCGTCCTCGCGGCTCTCGGCATCGGCCGGATCGGCTATCCGGCCGAATCCAACGGGTGGAACTGACCATCCCGGTCTTTGTCCTTGTCATGATCGCGATCGTCTCTATCCCCACTCGCCCAGTTCGATCGGAACATGATCCCGGTGTTGCCCTACCTTGCAGTCGCAGCCGGCTGTCTGGTGACTCGACCTCCGGCGCAACCGATTTCCAGCGACACGTGCCGTTGGCCGGGCAACCCGGATCGCCCAGCTGGCGCGAACGAACCGCCGTCGTCACAGTCGGGCTCGCTCTGGTCGTGGCCCTGTCGATGGGGACCGCGACAGGGATCGCGTCGGGGAACAGCGCGAGTGCCGTCGATACGCGCACGATCGCCCCGCGACTGGATCCTCGCCAACGTGGGTCGCCGAACGGCCATCGCCCGCGAGCGTGACACGCCCGTGCTGCTGCCGACCGAATATCGCCTCCGGGGGAGGGACTACCTGTCGACCCGCCCGATGGAGTGGTACGGCTGCCGCCAGCACGCAGGTCTTCGTCGCCAGCAGTGGCGCGTATCGGCGGCGTCGACAATCCCGGCGACGCCGCAGGCCGACGCCTGGTATCACGCCCTGTTCAGCTGCCGATCTTCGTGTCGACCCCGCCCCTGGCCGACCAGGACCGACCATCCGGATCAAAGCGCCCCTCAGGTCGGCGGCCGCCGCCAGACCCCGAGTGAGCGCGGTGACCAGGCCCGCAGCAGGTCGACGACATCGGTCGGCCCCGGGACGAGTGCCCGGACGGTGAACCCGCTGGCTCGCCGGTCGACCGAGATCGCCAGGATCGCCATGATCGAATAAGGTGACGAGCGAGGCGGTCGCCGCGCCGACCGCGCCGAAGGCCGGGATCAGGACCAGGTTGAGCGAGACGTTGAGGACCATCACCACGACCGAGATGGCCGCCATCCGTTCGAGCAGGTTACGGCGCATGAGATCGGACATCGCGATCCGGCCGCAGGACAACGCGACGATGCCCGGCAACAGGATGAGCAAGGGCGTCACCGAGGCGGCGAAATCGGGCCCGTAGATCAGCGGCACAAGGACCGGCGCGAGGACCGCCGCAAGCAGGGCGAGCAGGCCGCCGGACAGCAGCGTCTCGCGGATCAGCCGGGCGGTGACCATCCCGCGCTCGACGTCAGGGTGGCCGTGGCCGAGGGCGAGGACCGTCGCCGCGCTGGCCGACGCGAGGACCAGGACTCGGCTCCACGGTCTGGTAGGCCACGACGTACACGCCGAGGCTGGCGGTCGTGGCGAGGATACCGAGGAGCAGCACGTCGGCGCGCTGGTGGAGCATCCCGGCGAACTCGCCGGGGTACATCCGCAGCCCCTCGCGGAGTTCAGCGCCTCGCCAGTCCGGGGTCGCGCGCGACCGAACGCCACGACCGAATAGGGGACGGACGAACGCCGCGGCGACGGCCAGGACGTACGGCGCGAGCGCGAGGTCTCCAGTGCCGCTGCCAGCCCGCCACCGGTCACCGGCAGCAGGAGGTAACCGATCGCCGCGACGGTGTAGGGGCCGAAACTCAGCACAGCCCCGGCGATCGAGCGCCCGCGCGCGAACGCCAGCTGGAGCTGGTGCAGGTTCGCGCTGAAGCCGGCGACCCCGACCGCGACCAGCAGGGGCCACGCCCCGATGTCCGCGAGCGGGCGCGGGAGGAACCCGAACACGACCTGCAGGACCACGGTGCCGGCGGCAGCCAGGAGGCCGTTGATTCGCCGCGAACCACATGGCGTTCGCGGCGAAGACTCGCGTGGGTGGAACGCCCTGGCGGACGGCGAGGAGGTAGCCCCCGCCCGGGGCGCTCAGCCCGAGGATGGTGGCAGCCAGGACGGTCAGCGCGACGTAGAACGCATGGGCGCCTCGACCATCCGGCCCCAGCGTCCGCGACAGGATGATCGAGCCGACGAAGATGAGCGCGAGACTGACCGCGCGGGCGAGGATCTCGGTGCGCCGAGGCGCTGGCGGAGTCGACGACCGACCCCGCGACCGGGGGATCGCCGGCGGGCCCGTCCGGCTCCGAGGGTGCTCGCGGGTCGCCAGCCGACATCGGGCGTGAGCGTAGCAGAGCCCGGCGGTACCTGTACCGCACGGAGCTCCTGGATGTCGGTGACGCCCGCGGTCCCCTTCATCCGGCGCAGACGAGCCCTCGATCCATCCGGCAACATGTCGATCGCCAACTGGACGAGTCGTGGCCGGGGATGTCGCACGCGGTCGCGCGCAGCGGTGGCGCGGGCGATCTCCAGCGCGGCGACCGGGGTCGGGGCGAAGAGTCCGCGCACTCGCACCTCCGGAAAGACCGGCTCGAGCTCACGGCGCAGCTCGTCGGCGGTGTATTCGCGGACGTGGAATGGGTTCCACGGCGCCATCCCCGGATCGAGGCGGATCGACGCGTTCGGCGTCGTGAAGATGACGCTGCCGCCGGGGACGGTCACCCGATGGATCGACAACCATCGAGGAACGGACCGACCTCGGCGACGTGCTCGATGACCTGGAACGCCGTCACCATCTCGAACGAGTCATCGGGAAACGGTAGGGCTCCGCCATCGGTCAGACGAAAGTCGATGGCGGCCGCTTCGGGTCGGGCGCGCGCGGCCGCGATGGCTGCCTGTGACACGTCGATCCCGACCGTCGTCCGGGCGACCCCCGCAAGAAGGGCAGCTCCGTAGCCGTCGTTACACCCGATGTCGAGGACGGACCGGCCGACGGCCCGGGAGACGGCGTCGACGTAGGCCCGACGATGGATGAGCCGAAGGGCGACGTCTGCCGGAGTGCCACTGTCGAGGTCGCCGCCCATCAGCGGATGTTCGTCCTGCGGCCGTGGGGAGTGGGAAGGACCGGCTGGTCATCTGCTCGGTCGGCGGCTTCTTCAAGACGAAAGCATGACACGTGCCTCATGGCAGGACCCCGCAGACGCCATGCGGAACACGTGGCCTGGCGGGGCCCGATGGCGGTGGCCGGTCCCGCTGGTACCCTCTCGCGATGTCGACTCGCCGACAACGTCCCGTCACGGTCGCGGCGCCGGTTATGTCGGGCTGGTGACGGCCGTCGGGCTGGCCCGGCTCGGCCACGTCGTCCAGCTCGTCGAGACCGGTCCGACCCGGCTCGAAATCCCTCCGTGCGGGCCGGATCCCGATCCACGAGGAGGGGCTCCAGGAGGCCTTCGACAAGGCGGTCGGCGACGGTCGGCTGACCGTGGGTCCGGCGATGCCGGACGAGCCCGGGATCATCCTCGTCTGCGTCGGGACGCCGATCGGCGACGACGGGACGAGCGATCTGCGCCAGCTCGACGCGGCCATGACGGCTCTCCGCGAGCGGATCGGGCCGGACGACATCCTGGTCATCCGGAGCACGCTCCCGGTCGGCGGCACGCGCCCGACGATCGAGGCAGCCGGGCTGCCGACCGCACGGGTGTTCACGAACCCCGAGTTCCTGCGCCAGGGGACCGCGGTGGAGGACTTCGGCCACCCGAGCCGCGTCGTCGTGGGCCGCTTCCCCGATGCCGATCCCGACGCGCTCGCGGCGGTCATCGCGCTGTACGAGGGCATCGAGGCGCCACGCCTCGTCGTGGACGTCGAGGCGGCCGAGATCATCAAGAACGGCGCGAACGCCTTCCTCGCGCTCAAGCTGTCGTTCACCAACGAGATCGCCTCGCTGTGCGAGGAGGCCGGGGCCGATGTCGATGAGGTCCTCGCCGGGATCGGCGCCGACCCGCGGATCGGCCGCACGTACATGCACCCGAGCTTCGGTTTCGGCGGGAGCTGCCTCCCGAGGAAGCTCACGACGCTGGCCGCCGCCGGACGGACATTCGGCCTGCCGATGCACGTCACGACCGCCGCGTCGATGGCCAACCTGGCCGCGCAGGACCGCTTCGCCGACCGCGTGCTGGCCGCCGTCGGCGGGGCCGACGGGACGACGATCGGCCTGCTCGGCCTGGCCTTCAAGGCCGGCACCGACGACACCCGGGATTCACCGGCGATGCGCCTTGCTGCCCGATTGCTCGATGAAGGGGTGCACGTGCGCGCGTACGATCCTGCGGCCGGGCCGAACGCCCAGGCACGCATCCCGGCACTCGACGTCGTCGCCGATCCGGGGTCCGTCTTCGACCGAGCCGACGCCATCGTGATCGCGACCGAGTGGCCGGAGTTCCGGGACTTGCACTTGGGCCGCCTGGACGGGCCGGCCGGCGCGGCCGCTCGTCATCGATGGACGGCGGCTGCTCGATGCCGGATCGCTGCGAGCCGCGGGCTATGAGGTCATCCAGCTCGGCGACGGCAGGCTCCAGCCCGGTTCGCTGACCCCCATGCTGTCCAGAAGCAACCGGTAGGCATCCGGCTCGGAGACGCGGTCGACCGGCATTTCCGGCAGGCCATGCTAGAGTGCCGCCACCTTGGCCATCGAACCCGCCCCGAACCCGCGGCCGACGCGGTCTCCGTCACTGGCCACCTTCCTGTCGTTCCTCTGGCCCGGTCTCGGGCAAGCGTACGAACGACGACGGCGAGCCGCGCTCATCTTCGCCATCCCCGCGCTGATCGCCGCGGCGCTCCTGCTGCTCCAGGCCGCGCGTGGCCTCGATGTCCTCGCCATCGAGCTGATCACCGCCGACCTTCGCGCTCAGCGTCCTGGCCATCGTCCTGTTGCTGGGGGCGTGGCGGCTGATCTCGATGGTCGAAGCCGCGATGGCGTCGGGAGGTCCGCGGGCGTGGCGGCGACGCCCGACGGTCATCGTCCTCGTCGCTCTCTCGGCGGTGGTCCTGCTCACGCATGGTGCCGCGGCGTACTACGCCTACAGCTTCTACGACGCCGGCAACGCCATCTTCGTCGGGCAGGTCACGCCGACCCCCTCGCCGGCGCCGGACGGGTCCACGACGCCCGGACCGAGCGGCTCGGCGTCGGCCGATCCAAGCGACAACGGGGTCGATTTCCAGGGGCAGCCGGAGCAGAGCCCGCCGACGCCGTCGGCACGGATCAACATCCTGTTCACCGGCATCGATTCGGGGCACGGTCGTGATCACGCCCTGACGGACACGATGCTCATCGCCAGCATCGATCCGGCGACGAAGGACGTCGTCATGGTCAGCTTTCCGCGGGACATCTCCAATTTCAAGCTGTGGGATGGGCGGCCATATAACGGCAAGCTCAACTCACTGATGACCTACGCCCTGCTCCATCCCAAGGAGTTCCCGGACGGCCCCATCAACACGCTGACCAAGGAGCTCGGCTACCTGCTGGGCGTCCCGATCTACTACTACGCGGCGATCAACCTCGACGGCTTCAAGCAGATGGTCGACCTCGTCGGAGGCGTGACCGTCACGTATGACCAGAACATCTTCGACCCGAGCTACGCATGGGAGGACGCGGCGGGGACGCATGGGTTCGTCTTCCATGCAGGGACCCACCACCTCGATGGAAAGACCGCGCTGGCGTTCGTTCGATCACGAAAGGCCGACAGCGATTTCGCGCGGGCGGCGCGCCAGCAGATCCTGTTGATCGCGCTCCGCAAGCAGCTGACCCGGCCGTCGAACCTGCCGAAGATCCCGGCGTTGCTGAAGGCCGCGGCGCAGACGGTCAGGACGGACTTTCCGGCGAGCCAGGCCGCCGACATGGTCGCGCTCGTGCCGGGGGATCAATGACAAGTCGATCCAGCACTATGTTCTCGGGCCGCCCTACTCGACCCACCCACCCAACACGGCGACCGGGGGGATCTACACGCTCAAGCTCAACATGACCAAGCTGGCCAGCCTGTCCGTGAAGCTGTTCGGGTCCGACAGCCGCTACTACAAGGCACCCGCGGCCGCGCCCACGACGTCCCCGGCGCCTTGATCCTCGAGCCAGCTCACGACCCTGCGTCCAGGAGTCTGTCGTAGGCCTCGAGCAGCCGCTCGGCCGACCGTTCCCAGCGCAGGTCGAGCTCATCGATCCGTCGACCCGCGGCAGCCGTCAGCGCCGCGAGGCGCGGGCGGTCGTCGGCCAGGGCAGCGAGCTCCCTCGCGAGGGCATCGGCGGTGGCGTTCTCGACGATGGATCCCGCGTCACCGACGATCGATCGCGTCTCCGTGAGATCGAAGGCAACGACGGGTCGACCGATGGCGAGGTATTCGACGACCTTGGTCATGGTGGAGACATCGTTGAACGGCGTGGGTGGATCCGGCGAGACGCACAGGTGCGTGGCTGCCAGGATGGGAACGAAGACATCGGGACCCTGGTAGCCGTGGAAGCGCACGACGGACCCGAGACCGAGAGACTCCGCCCGACGCTCCAGCGCGGGCCGCGCCTCCCCGTCACCGACCAGATCGAGCTCGACCGGCATGTCCGGACGCATGGTGCGCAGGCGGGCCGCCGCCTCGAGCAGGATCTCCACGCCGTCCTGCGAGCCCATCACCCCGAGGTAGCCGATCCGCAGGTCGCCATCGTCGGGCGGGAGGGTCCCCGCGGCCAGGGCGCGGAAATGGTCGCCTGGCGGGGCGTTGCGGACGACGACGATGCCCTCTGGCGGGAGGCCGCCGCGCTCCGCAGCGAGGTGCGCGTACGAGTCGTTCGGGACGATCACCACGGCCGCCGTCCGATACGACGCTCGCTCGAGGGCGCGGGTCAGTCGGACGAGCAGACGGCCGATGTGCCGATCACCCCACTTGGTGACCGCGAGCTCCGGGTTGGCGTCGTGCTGGTCGAACACGTAGCGAGCACCGAAGACGCGTCCGAGCCGGCCGAGGAGGAAGAACAGGTCGGGCGGGTTGCACCCGTGGATCACGTCGATCCGCCCGCGCAGCCGGAGCGCGAGCAGCCACGCCGCCGTGAACCACATCGAGGGCAGGTACTCGATGACATAGCCGCTCAGCCCGGTCGCCGCACGTTGGGGGTAGCGCAGGATCAGGATCCCGTCGCGGGTTTCGGCGATGCGGCCCATCTCGCCGGCACCGCGCGGCGAGATGATCGTCACGCGGAAGCGGGCGCCAACGAGGGCGAGGCCTTCCTGCCAGACGCGCCGATCGAGCGGGACCGGCAGGTTCTCGTCGAGGATGACGACGTGCGGGCGGCCTGAGCGCGTGCGCATCCTCGTCATCTCCAATCTGTATCCGCAGCCCCTTGCACCCCGCGTTCGGCACGTTCGTGGAGGCGCGGATCGAGGCCTTGCGCGCCCTCGGCGCCGAGGTCCGCGTGGCCGCGATCCGCGATCCGGCGGTCCACCGTCGAGTCGCCGCGAAGTATGGCAGCCTGGCCTGGGCGTCCGGCCGTGCCGCGCTCGAGTCCCGGATCCGCGGGCCGCGGTTCGACATGGTCGAGGCGCACATCGCCTACCCGACCGGGCTGATCGCGCGGCCGGTCGCGGCGCTGGCCGGCGCTCCACTCGTGCTGTTCGCGCACGGAGCCGACGTCATGGATCTCCCGGCACGATCGGCCAGGCACGCCCGGCTCGCCCGGTCGACCTTCCGGTCGGCGGCGCTGATCGTCGCCAACAGCCGGTTCCTCGCGACCGAGATCGCGCTGCGCGACCCGGTCGTCGCCGGCCGGGTGCGCGTCCTGACGCCCGGCATCGAGCTCGACGAGGTTCACGCCGGACGCGGCCTCTGCCGCCGGCTCGCGACGGCGTCCTGTTCGTCGGACGGCTCGTCAAGCGCAAGGGCGCCGATGTCCTGATCCGGGCGATGGCCGCCCTCGTACCCGCCGCGCCGCCGCCTGACGATCATCGGCGACGGTCCCGAGGCGGCGCCGCTGGCCGCCCTCGCCGGCCAGCTCGGGCTCGATCTGGACCTGCGCGGCGACCTCGGCCGCGATGGCGTCGCCGCGGCCATGCGCACGGCAGAGGTCGTCGTCGTGCCATCGGTCTACCGCGAACCGCTCGGTCTGGTCGCCCTCGAAGCCATGGCGGCGGGTGCCATCGTCGTCGCCTCGGCGACGGGTGGCCTGACCGAATTGGTCGAGGATGGCGTGACCGGGCTGGCCGTCCCACCCGACGACGTGGTCGCGTTCGACCGCGCCATCGAGCGGGCACTGCGGATCGCCAGCGACCCGGTCGCGGCGACGACGCTGCGCGCGGCGGCCCGTGCCGTGGCCGAGACGCACGACGTCGGCCGGGCGGCCTCCGTCTCACTCGACTGGTATGGCACCCTACGCCAGTGACCGCGGCCGACCTGACCCCGCTCGAACTCGCCGGCCTGACGCTCCTCATCGCGCTGGTCGGTGCTGCCAGCGGCTGGTGGCTCGCTCGTCGGACGTCCTGGGCGCCCGCCGCGGGACTGGCCCTCCTCGTCGCCACGCCGCTCGTCCCGCACGTCCCGGTGCTCGGCGGGCTGAGCCTCGACGACATCCTGCCGCTGCTCGGGATCGCCTTCCTCGCCTTCGCGGTCGACCTCCGCCGGCTGTTCACGGTCCGGATCCCGTGGCTGCTCGTGACCGGCCTCGTCATCCTCGTCGCAGCGGGCATCGTCAGCAGCGTGGTCAACGCCGATTTGCCGACCCAGGCCATCACGATGCTGCTGCGCTCGCCCGCCCGCTACACGTACCTCGCGGTGATCGCGCTGCTCGTCGCCCTCGCCGAGCCGGCCGAACGCCGGCGGCTGTTCGTCGCGCGAGCGATGGCCCTGCTCGGGACCGCCGAGGCGGCGTTCGGCTTGGCGGCGTTCTTCCTGCCGCTCGGCGGCATCGGGCTCGAGCCGACGAGGAAGTTCTCGGTGCTGTACTTCGAGGTGCCCGGCCGGATCGCCGGCACGCTCGGCATCTCGCCGAACTTCCTCGGTGCGATCTTCATCCTGACGATCGTCCTCACGGCCGGCCTCGCGACAGATGCCGTCGACCGGCGTGAACGGAACGCCTGGTGGGCCGCCGTCCTCGTCCAGGCGTTCGCGCTGACCCTGACCTTCACTCGGGCGTCCCTCGGTCTCGCCATCGTCGTGCTGGTTGTCCTGCTGCTCCTTCGCGGTCGGCTGCGGTACATGGTCCCGGTCATGGCGGTCGTTGCGCTCGGCTTCCTGATCACCCCGAGCACGCCGGTGGACCCGGGCAACGCCGGGTCGGGCGGTCTGTCTGCCCCGGTCGGAGTGCAGCGCCTGACCAGCGACGTGCCGGACCGGCTGGCCCTGTGGACGTCCGCGACGCTGATGATGGTCGACCACCCGCTCACCGGCGTCGGACCTGGCCAGACCGTGGTCGTCGCGGCCAGCGACCCCGACCGCTATGTCCACACGGCCCTCGGGGCCGCCACGAACAATGCCCACAACACGATCCTGCTGGCCGGCGCGGAGACGGGGGTGGCCGGGGCCGTGGGGGCCTTCATCGTGAATGTCGCGATCGCCCTGGCGGCCGTGCGCGTCCTGCTCGGCCTGCGTCGACGGCGGATCCCGGCGATCGAGGTCGCCGGAGCTCTCGCGGTCCTCGGCTACCTCGCCCAGGGCATGGTCAACAACCTGTTCAATGTGGCCGCAGCCGGGGTCGTGTTCGCGGTCGTCGCCGGGGCCTACGTGATCCTGCTCGAGGCCGCGCCCTCAGCGCAGCCGGTCGGGGACGATCCGCCTCAGCGCCAGAGGGCACCCACCGGGCCGCCGCTCGAGCCGAGCTTATAGCTCGCCGATCCCGGCCCGGTCATGAGGTACGTCGAGGCGGTCGGGTCGTACGACAGGATGCCCGGATCCATGTGCCGGGCCCCCGTCCCGAGCACCACGCGGCTCGAGCTGTTCCGGGTGCCGAGGCCGGTGATCCCAGTAGGTGGTGTAGGTCACCGTGATCTTGGCCCCGCTCGCCGCGTAGAAGTGGTAGCCGGCGGAGCCGCGGATGATCGAGTTGCGGACGGTGATCGAGCCCGCCTTGATGTAGAAGGTGCTGTGTGACTGGGTCTTGACCGTACCCGTCCGGTAGAACGTCTCGTGGTCGAACACCTTGGCCGACGTGTAGGCCTCGGACGACACGGCCTTGGTGTTGTCGATGTAGACGTTCCGGTAAAAGGTGACCGCCCCCTTGCCCTGGGTGGTCGTGTACTTGCCGTCCCACAGGACGACGCCCGTCTCGTTGCCGATGAACGTGTTGTATCTGATCGCATTCCCGGTCAGCGCCCCGCCGCTCGAGCTCGTCTGGTAGAGCATCAGCCCGCGCCGGTTGCGCTCGATCCGATTGGACAGGATCGTGTTGTGGTTGGCGCCCTGCTCGATGTCGATGCCCTGGACGTAGCCGCCGTAGCCGCCCTGGTTGACCGGCACGTCCATGCCGCCGCTGAAGGTCGAGTCATGGACGGTGTTGTACTGGGTCCCCGAACCCGTCAGCTTGATCCCCTGGCCCATGTTCTGGATGCCGACGGCATCCTCGACCAGGTTGTGGTCGGCGCCGTTATCGAGCTTGATCAGCTGGATCGTGTTGCGCGTCCCGGTCACCCGCCGGAAGGTGTTGTACGAGCTGGCCGTGAAGAAGCCCATCGTGTAGTCGTAGCTGGCGTCGACGTCCTGGACCAGGTCGTGGCTGGCGGTCCCGGTGAAGCCGACGCCCATCGTCGTGTGCCGGATGCGGAAGCCGAGCACCTGGACGTAGTTCGAACCGGACGACACCAGGATGCCCGTGTAGGTCGGGATCTCGACCGTGTGGTCGTTCGGATCGAGGCTGTCACCCGACGTCGAACCCCAGCCGCCGAGTCGGACGTACAGGTTGTGGCCGTCCCAGTACTGCGAACCGGGCGTGGCCTGGAGCCCGGCCAGCGTGGTCGTCGCCGGCCGCACCAACGGCTGCGACACATCGACGAAGATGCGCTCCTGGTGGAAGTCGCGGACCGACGCGTCATAGCCTGGGATCGCCGTGGTCCACGGTGTCACCCACACGTTCGGGTCATGCGTCGGATCGGGTCGCACCCACTTGGCGTCGCCCGGCCGGCTGACCACCTTCGCGCCCGACACGATCGGACGCACCGCACTCGGGCTGCCGTAGCCGTAGGCGCGGATGACGACCGGCGTCGTCGAGGTCCCGTTCATGAACCACTGCGATCCGGTCATCTGCTCGTAGTAGACGTAGTCGTCGTAGCCGACCACGTCGAGCGTCCCGCCGTAGCGCAATGCCCACAAGCCGGCCTTGATCGTCTTGAACGCGGAGCCGAGGCTCGTCCCGTTGTTGCTGTCGCTGCCGTGCTTGCCGTCCACGAAGAACGACGGCGATGCGACCGACGCGGACACCGTCATCGGCCCGAGCATCGCCACGACGAACACGACGAGCGCGACGAGCGGGGAGGCGCGGCGGACCGCCGAGAGGGATCGCATCGCGACCACCGTACGCGCGCCGCTCGTCTGCGAGCCAGCCTACCGGCGTACCCTGAGGCTGCGCCGAACGGCCTATGCATCGGCGCACCGCCTGCCTATGATGCGGCGGGAACATCGCGCGGAATTGGGGACCACCGCTTGATCCGACGTCACAACATGGCCCTCCGTCTCGGGCTCCTCGCGGCGGACGGCTTCAGCGCGTTCGCCCTCTTCCTCGTGGTCTCGTGGCTCCGTTTCGGACTCGACTGGGTCGCGACGCTGCGCGCCGCCGGCTTCGATCCGTTCGTCATCGCGACCGCCTACGCGGCGGCCTGGATCGCAGCCCTGTGGATCCACGACCTCTACCGGCTGCGATCGCGCTGGTCGATCCGAAGCGAGATGCGTGACGTCCTGCGCGCCGATCTGCTGTTCGCGGTGGCGACCTTCACCGCCCTGTTCCTGTTCAAGCTCCCATCGATCAGCCGGCTGTTCCTGGTCTTCCTGTTCGCGGTCCAGCTCGTCGTCACCCTGGCATCGCGGATCTCCATCCGCCTGGCCCTCGGCACGCTGCGCGATCGCGGGCACAATCGCCACTTCATGCTGGTGATCGGCTCCGAGACCGACGCCCGCCGGTTCGCCGACCGCGTCGAACGGCATCGAGAGCTCGGGCTGCGGGTCATCGGCCACCTGGCGCTCGACGTGAACGCGCCCGATCAGACGGGTCCTCGGCCCATCCTGGGCACGCTCGACGACATCGAGGACATCCTCCACCACCGCGTCGTCGACGAGGTCGCGATCTGCCTGTCGGCCGCGCACGTCGCGCTCGTCGAACCGATCACCCGCCTGTGCGAGGAGGAGGGCAAGATCGTCCGCATCCCGGTCGGCGAGCTCGGCCTGACCCTCCCGGCGGGCGCGTGGAGGAGTTCGACGGGATCCCCGTCCTGTCGCTGACCTACGGCCCCGACCGGGACCTTGCGCTGGCCGGCAAGCGGCTGCTCGACGTCGGCCTGGGTGCCGTGGCGCTGGTCATCCTGGCACCGGTCATGGCCGTGATCGGCCTGCTGGTCGCCCTCGTGGATGGCGGGCCGATCCTCTTCCGCCAGACCCGCGTCGGCCTGCATGGCCGTCCGTTCGACGTGGCCAAGTTCCGCACGATGCAACCGGACGCCGAGGGCCAGCTCGAGGAGCTCCAGGGGCGCAACGAGATCCGCGGCCCGGCCTTCAAGCTGACCGACGACCCGCGCCTGACCCGGACGGGCAGGATCCTCCGGGCGACCAGCCTCGACGAGCTGCCCCAGATCTGGAACGTGCTGCGCGGCGAGATGAGCCTGGTCGGGCCGCGTCCGCCACTGCCGCGCGAGGTCGACGGCTACGACCTGTGGCACCGCCGCCGCCTGTCGATGAAGCCGGGCATCACCGGCCTGTGGCAGGTCGAGGGTCGGCGCGAGCCCGACTTCGACCGCTGGGTCCAGCTCGACCTGGCCTACATCGATCGGTGGTCGATCTGGCTCGACGTCAAGATCATGGCCAAGACCATCCCCGCCATGTTCCAGGGGCGCTGAGCTGGACACATCGTCGCCGGCGCCTTCGGTCAGCGTCGTGGTGACCACCCACGGGCGGCCCCACCTCGTCGGTGGTGCGCTGGCCAGCGTCGTCGCCCAGACGATGACCGACCTCGAGATCATCGTCGTCGTCGACGGCACCGACCCCGCGACGGAGGCGGCCGTCGCCGCGATCGACGACCCCCGCCTGCGCGTCGTCGTCCTTCCGGTCGCGACCGGCGCGCCGACAGCCCGCACCACCGGGATCGGCCTTGCGCGTGGCACCTTCGTCGCTCTACTCGACGACGACGACCTGTGGCTGCCGACCAAGCTCGAACGCCAGCTCGACCTCATCCGCAGCTCAGAGGTGGAGGCCTCGATCGTCTTCTGCGCACGGTTCGTCCGGTTGCCCGATGGCCTGGACACGGCCTGGCGCGATCGGGCCCCCGCTCCGGGCGAGCACGCGAGCGACTACCTGTTCGTGCGCCGCTCGTTACGTCTCGGCGAGAGCACCGTGAGCACATCGACCATCCTCGCCCGGCGGTCGCTGTTCGAGCGGGTGCCGTTCGACCCGTCGGTCCGCCGCTATGAGGATGCCGACTGGGTGCTCCGCGCGGCCGCCGTCGGCGCCCGGCTGGTGTACGTCCCCGAGCGGCTGGCTGTCTGGCGGGCACCCATCGACGGAGCATCGATGACCGGTCGCTTCGCGACGGACTGGCGCTACGGGGTGGAATGGATCCGCGATCGGCGCGACCTCGTCACCCCCGAGGCCTATGCCGCGTTCCTGCTCGTCCGGGTCGCGGCCATGGCCGAACGGGCGGGCGAGCCTGGAGCGGCGCGTGTCATCTGGCGCGAGGCCCGCCGCAACGGCCGCCCACGGGCGATGGATGTCGCCCTGTTCGTCGCTCGCTGGCTCGTCCCCGATCGCCTCCGGGTGGCACAGCGGTCACGGCTCGCCCAGGCCGACGTCGAGCCGGACGCCCTCGCGACTCAGGGCTGAGCGTAGGCGCTGTCGCTGCCGAAGAGCTTGATCGACTCGGCCGCCAGCTTGTCCATCTTGAGGCGGAGCGTGTAGATCCCATCGGTCTCGCTGTCTGGCGGATGGACGGAATACGGCGGCCCGAGGACGACCTGGGTCACGGACGTGCTGTCGATCCCCTGGACGAGCTTGAGCATCTCGCTGACACGGTCCGACGGGAAGTTGGTCCGGAGGGTGTCCCCGGCGACGCCGATGAGCTGCGGGATCCGCGGCAGCATCTCGGGCGTGGCCAGCTTCTTCGAGAGGGACACCAGGACCTCCTGCTGGCGGCGCGCGCGGTTGAAGTCGTTGTCGCCGGGCGTGTAGCGCGAGCGGACGTAGGCGAGTGCGTCCTCGCCGTCGAGCACGTGCGTGCCGACCGAGAGCGTGAACCCGTGTCGGCCGTCGAGCCAGTCATAGCGCGGATCGTCGATCGCCCGCTGGTTGTCGATGGTGACGCCACCGGCCACGTCGATGAGGCGACGGAAGCCGGCCAGGTCGACCGCGGCGTAGTACTCGATCGGGACCCCGACCAGGAAGCTCAGCTCCCTGACCAGCTCGACGAGCGGGGCGCCCTTGAACTCCTTGGGGTGCTGGCCGACATAGGTCATGAACGAGTTGATCTTGCCCTTGAACGTGCCGCCGTCGACCAGCGGGAAACCGGTGATGTCACGGGGAAAGCTGACGAGGACGACATGGCCGGTGACGGGATCGACGCTCGCGACCAGGAGCGTGTCGGTCAGGGCATGCGCACGGTCCTCGGCCGAGTCCACGCCCGTCAGCAGGACGTTGATGCGTGAGCTCGGGGTGGCCGGTGTCGCGAACGGTCCGGACACGTACAGGTCGTTCGGGTCGGGCGTCTGGCCGGGAGTGACGGATCCGGTCGGGCCCGCCCCGGACTCCACGGCGCCTCCGCCGATGCCGGTGTCGGGTCCCTCGGCGCCGACGAAGATCCTCGAGCCCGCATCGTAGAACGCCCACGCGACGTACCCGGCCCAGGCGTGGCTGCCGACGATGATCAGGCTGATGAGGACGATCGTGACCAGCGATCGGCCGCGCCGCCAGGCGCCGCGGGGGAGGACCGCCATCGCCGAATTGAGGACCGCGATCTCACGCCAGACGCCGAGCAGCACGATCAGGATCGAGATCGTCAGCGCCGATGACGGCGAGATCAGGAGGGAGGCAAGCTGGCCGACTCCGCCGGTGGCCTGCATGGCGACGATGAGCACCACCACCAGGAACGGCAGAGCGAACAGCAGGGCAGCGCGCTGCCGACGCGAATACCAGTGGCCGAGACCGGGCCACAGGAATGACAGGAAGGCGGCGACTGAGGGTGATCGTCGCTCGGCCGAAGACCCGAGCGCGCCTTGGGTGGTCAACGCGCGGCGAGTCTACCATGCGACCTCCGGCAGGCCGGTGAACCGCTCGCTACATCATCACCAGGCCGCCGTCGACGGCGAGGACCTGTCCCGTGATGAACGCGGCCTCGTCGCTGGCGAGGAACGCCACGGCGGCGGCGATCTCGGTCGTCTCGCCGAACCGTCCGAGCGGGGTCGCGGCCCGGAGCTGCTCCTTGAGCGCGTCCGGGAGGCCGCGGGTCAGCTCGGTGTCGACGAAGCCCGGCGCCACGGCGTTCGCGGTGATCCCGCGCGCTGGCCAGCTCGCGGGCCGTCGCCTTGGTCAGCCCGATCAGCCCGGCCTTGGCCGACGAATAGTTGGCCTGGCCCATCTGGCCTGCCTGGCCCGACACCGAGGTGATGTTGATGATCCGGCCGGACTTCGCCTTGAGCATCGGCCGGGTGACGGCCTTGGTCATGTAGAACGAGCCGAACAGGTTGGTCTCGAGCACCTCGCGCCAGGCCTCGACCGACATCCGCATGATCAGGTCGTCACGGGTGACACCGGCATTGTTGACGAGGATGTCGACCTTCGCGAACGCCTCGAGCACCTGCTTGACGACGGCCTCGGCGGTGTCGGGCTGTGACGCGTCGCCCTGGACCGCAAGAGCCTTCCGGCCAAGGCCCTCGACGATCGCCACCGCCTCAGCCGCGGCCATCTGCGTTGCCCTTGTAGGTGAAGGCCACGTCCGCGCCCTGAGTCGCGAGCCGGGTGACGATCGCCCGCCCGATGCCGCGCGAGCCACCGGTCACGAGGGCCGTCTTTCCGGACAGATCGATCACGCGTTGACCTCCTGTGGGGCGGCAGCCGGCTCGTCGGGGACGACATCGTCGAGCGGGACGTCGATCGGGCCGAGGCTGGCGCATCAGCTCGGCCAGCGCATCCGGGATCGGGTCGACCGAGTCCCAGTCGACCGGGAGCCGGACTGTGATGTCGGCCGGGTCAACCGCAGCGTCGCCGGCGATCCCGCGCGCGGGGTCGGCGGTCCACTCGATGGCGACGGCGCCGGAGGTGAAACCGGCGCCGAACGCGACGATGACGATGTTGTCCCCGACCTGGACCCGGCCCTCGTTGACGGCTTCGGCCAGGGCGATCGGCACGGACGCGGCCGACGTGTTGCCGTACTTGTCGAGGTTCACGAACATCCGGTCCATCGGCAGGTCCAGCCCCTTGGCGACCGCCTCGATGATCCGGATGTTGGCCTGGTGCGGGATGAACAGGTCGATGTCCGCGGGCTCGAGGCCCGCGCGCTGCGACCGCCGCCAGCGCGGTCGTGGCGAGCGTCCGGGTCGCGAACCGGTACGTCTCCTTGCCCTCCATCCGGATGTAGTGCTCGCCGCGGGCGATCGGTCTCGGCCGAGGGCGGGCTCTTGGCGCCGCCGGCCGGCAGCCAGATCATGTAGGCGCCCTGCGGCTCGGTCGTCATCTCGATGCCGAGCCCGCCGCCGGGCTCGTCCGACGCCGACAGCACCACCGCACCGGCGCCGTCGCCGAACAGGATGCAGGTGTTGCGGTCGGTGTAGTCGAGGAAGCGGGTCAACAGCTCGGCGCCGATGACCAGCACGTGCTTCGCCATCCCGCTGGTGATGTAGGCGTGGGCCGTCGCATAGGCGTAGACGAACCCCGAACAGGCGGCCGCCACGTCCATCGCCGCGGCGCGCGTGTTGCCGATCGCCTCCTTGACCAGGGCCGCCGTCGAGGGCATCCAGTAGTCGGGCGTGAGCGTGGCGAGCAGGATCAGGTCGATGTCGTCGGCGTCGATGCCGGCGGTCCGGATGGCGCGCAGCGCGGCCACGGCCGCCATCGAGGCGGTCGTCTCGTGCGCGGCGGCGACCCGCCGCTCGCGGATCCCGGTCCGGGACACGATCCACTCGTCGGAGGTATCGACCATCTTCTCGAGGTCGTCGTTGGTCAGGACCTGGCTCGGCGCGTAGCGGCCCCAGCCGGTCACGTGGGCGTGGCGAACGGGCGTAGTCACAGTGGCTCCACCTCGATGAGCGGCTGCTTGGCCTTGACCAGGGCCCCGCTGTCGGGGACGACGCGCGTGACCCGCCCGGCAAGGTCCGACTTGATCTCGTTGAACAGCTTCATCGCCTCGATGAGGCCGATCACCTGGCCGACCGCGACCTCGCCGCCGACCTGGACGTAGGGCGCCGTCCCGGGCGCCGGGGACGCGTAGAAGATGCCCGTCAACGGCGCCTTGATCGACGGCGGCGCGCTCACCGCGGGGTCGCGTCCGGCGGTCGACGGCTCGCCGGCGGCCGGCGTCTCGGCGTGCGTCGCGGGGGCGGCCGGGGCCGGGCTCGACGCCTGCACAGTGGCGGCCACTGCCACCGGCTTGCGCAGGATCAGCCCGGTGCCGCCCGACTCGACCTCGAGCTCCGCGAGGTCCGAGCGCTCGAGCAGCCCGGCCAACCGGTCGATCAGGGCCAGCAGCTCGACATCGCCGCCGTCGCGGGGCTCGGGCACGGCAGCGGCCGCGTCGTCGGTCATCGCGGCGGGCCGCTCAGGATGAGCGCCGTGTTCTGCCCGCCGAACCCGAACGAGTTGCTCAGCACGGTCTCGACCCGGTGACGCGTGGCGACGTTCGGTGTGAGGTCGAGTCCGGCGGCCTCGGGATCGGGGTCGTCGAGGTTGATCGTCGGCGGGACGCAGCCCTCACGGATGGTCAGGATCGTGACGATCGCCTCGATCGCGCCGGCGGCGCCGAGGGTATGGCCGAGCATCGACTTGTTGGCCGTGATCGACACCGCCCCGGCGCGCTCGCCGAGGATCGTCTTGATCGCCTGGAGCTCGGCCTTGTCGCCCTCCGGCGTCGAGGTCGCATGGGCGTTGACGTGGTCGATGTCCGTGGCGGAGAGCCCCGCCTTGGCGAGCGCCCGGTTGGCCGCCCGCACCGCCCCGATGCCGCCGGGCGCCGGCAGCGTGATGTGCGAGGCATCCGCGGTCGCGCCGTAGCCGACCAGCTCGGCGAGGATCGTCGCGCCGCGGGACTCGGCGTGCTCGAGCGACTCGAGGATGACGACGCCCGCACCCTCGCCCATGACGAACCCGTCGCGCCCGGTGTCGAACGGGCGCGACGCCGCTTCCGGGTCGTCGTTCCGTGTCGACAGCGCGCGCATCGCCGCGAACCCGCCGACGATCGCCTCGTAGACGCCGGCCTCGGTGCCGCCCGCGACCATCACGTCCGCGTCGCCGCGCCGGATGATCTCGCTCGATTCGCCGAGCGCATGACCACCGGTCGCGCAGGCGGAGACGGTCGTGAAGTTGGGCCCGGTCATCCCGAACTGGATGGCGACCTGCCCGGCCCCGATGTTGGGGATGCCCATCGGGATCAGGAACGGGCTGATCCGGTCGGGACCGCGCAGGGCGTTCGTCGTGAAGCCGTCGATCAGCGTCCCGACCCCGCCGAGGCCGGTCCCGAGGATCACCCCGGTGCGCTCGGCCAGCTCGCCCTCGAACCGCTCGGGGAGACCGGCCTGATCGAGCGCCTCGCGCGCGGCGATCAGTCCGAACTGGATGCAGCGGTCGGTGCGCCGGAGCTCCTTGCGATCGAGCAGGCCGCTCGCGTCGAAGTCGCGGACCTCGGCGACGATCCTCACCGACAGCCGCGACGGGTCGAACGCCTCGATGGTGCGCACCCCCGACCGGCCCGCGATCAGGCCGTCCCAGGTCGATGCGACGTCGTTGCCGAGCGCGGTCACGAGCCCCATCCCCGTCACCACGACCCGCTTCCGGTCGGTCATCGGAGAGCTCATCGAACTGAGAATCCGCCCGCGAGGGCGGTGCAGCGCAAGGCGGAGCCGAGCACGGACGCGAGCGCACCCTGAGGTGCGTGAGCGCCCGCGCGCAGGCGACAACGCGGCGATGTGCCGTCATGGCAGGCGGCCCCGGTCATCGGACCAGCTTCCCGGTGCGGACCGTCGCGGCCCGATAGACGTCGCCGGGGAGGCCGCGCGCCGAGATCGCGTTGGCGACCGCGAGGACGTCGAACTCGGTCCGGCGGATCTCGGCGGTGATCTCGCCGTCGTCGATGTCGATCCGTGCCCACGACGCCGTCGGGTCGCCGTCGAAGACGTATCCCGCCGATCCATCGTTGACGATCAGCTTCCAGCCGAGGTCGCGGACCTCGGGAACATGCGTGTGGCCGCAGGCGATGACCCGGGCGTCGGTCCGGCCCGCCCGCTCGATGACGACGTTGGGATCGAGCTCCTTGTCGAAGCCGGCCGTCTGCGAGCCTGGCGAGGCGTGGCAGACCAGGATCATCGTGCCGTCCTCGGCGCGCAGCCGCCTCTCCGACGGCAGGTGCCGCAGCCACGAGATCCGCTCGTCACCCAGCTCGTCGTGCGCCCATTCCGTGGCGGCACGAAAGATATCCGGGACGCCGTCGGTCATCCACGGGAACGCCGCGGCATAGTCGAAGTCGGCGACCGCGACATCGGTGTTGCCGCTGACGATCGCCGCCCCGGCCGACTCCATCTCGCGCAGCAGGTCGACGGTGCCGGCCGGGTCCGGGCCGTTGAGCACGAGGTCGCCGGCGACCGCGACGAGGTCGGGCTTCTCGCTGCGGATCGCCTTGCGGACGGCCTCGAGGGCGACCGCGTTGCCGTGCACGTCCGAGAGGACGATGACCCTGGTCACCGAAGGACCGACGCGGGCGGGATGATGAAGCTGAGGGTCGCCTCGCATGCCGTCTCGCCGTCGACGCTGGCCACCCCCCGGCCGCGGCCGAAGCGCGTTCCGAGCTTCTCCATGGTCACCTCGAGGCGGAGCGTGTCGCCGGGGGTGACGACGCGTTTGAAGCGGCAATCGTCGATCCCGGCGAACAGCCCGATCCGTTCACCGAACCCCGGCTGCTTGGCGACGTAGACCGCCATGGTCTGGGCGAGGGCCTCGACCTGGATGACCCCCGGCACCACCGGCAGGCCGGGGAAATGGCCCTGGAAATACCACTCGCCGGCCGTCACGCCCTTGATGCCGACGATCCGCTGCGCCTCGGCGTCGTACTCGACGATCCGGTCGACGAGCAGGAACGGCCATCGGTGCGGGATCAGCGCTTCGATCTCCCGGGTCGTGTGGACGGTCTCGGTCACGGGCAGCTCCAGGTCGGGTGACGGTCAGTCTGGCGGCTCGCGACGGCCGCGTGCGGGGCGGTCTGTGCAGGTGTGCACGACCCAGCCGGGCTCACGATCGCGCCGCGGCGGCGAGGAACGCCGCGCTGCCCACGCGGTCGAGCATGTTCGTCGTCATCCGACCCTCGAGGAACGCCTCGTTGGCGAGGAGCGCCTGGTGGATCGTGACGTTGGTCACGATGCCGTCGACGACCAGCTCGTCCAGGGCGACTCGAGAACGGGCGATCGCTGTCGGTCGGTCCGGACCCCACACGACGAGCTTGCCGAGGAGCGAGTCATAGAACGGCGGCACCTCGTAGCCGCTGTACAGGTGCGAATCCATCCGGACGCCGGGACCGCCCGGGGCGTGATAGCGCTCGACCACGCCGGCGCCCGGCCGGAACTCGTGCGACGGGTCCTCGGCGTTGATCCGGAACTCGATGGCGTGGCCCTGCAGGCGGACGTCGGCCTGGCTGAACCCGAGCGGCTCGCCGGCCGCGATGCGGATCTGGATCGCGACCAGGTCGAGCCCGGTCAGCATCTCGGTGACGGGGTGCTCGACCTGGATCCGGCTGTTGATCTCGATGAAGTAGAAGTCGCCGGCCGCGTCGACCAGGAATTCGAGCGTGCCGACGTTCTCGTAGCCCGCGCTGACGGCGGCACGGATGGCGCGCTCGGCGAGATCGAGCCGGGCGGCGTCGGACAGGGCGGGCGTCGGCGCCTCCTCGAGGATCTTCTGGTGGCGGCGCTGGACCGAGCAGTCGCGCTCGAACAGGTGGACACCGTGCCCATAGCGGTCGATCGCGACCTGGACCTCGACATGGCGGTTCTCGTCGAGCCAGCGCTCGAGATAGAGCGAATCGTCGCCGAACGCCGCCTTCGCCTCGGACCGGCAGACGCGCAGGACCGATTCGAGCTCGCGTGGCGTGCGGACCATCCGCATCCCCTTGCCACCGCCGCCCGCCGACGGCTTGATGAGGACGGGGTAGCCGATCCGCTCGGCCTCGTCGAGGGCGTGCATCTCGTCGCGCAGCATCCCCTCCGAGCCCGGGATCGTCGGCAGCCCGTGGTCGGCCAGCAGCTGGCGAGTCCCGGCCTTGCTGGCGAACCGCTCGAGGACCGACGCCGACGGCCCGATGAAGGTCAGGTCGTGCGCCGTGACCACCTCCGCGAAGCCCTCGTCCTCGGACAGGAAGCCGTAGCCGGGGTGGATCGCGTCGCAGCCGGTCACGAGGGCCGCCGAGATGACGGCGGGCACGGACAGGTAGGAGCGCCGCGCCTCCGACGGGCCGATGCAGATCGCCTCGTCCGCGAGCTGGACGGGCAGCGAGTCGCGGTCGGCCTCGCTGTAGGCGACGACCGCCTCGGCGCCGAGGGTCCGACAGGCTCGCAGGATCCGGAGGGCGATCTCGCCGCGGTTGGCGATCAGGACCTTGCGGAACACGGTCAGACCTCCGGCGTGGCGGCGGAGGCGAACTCGAGCAGGATCAGCTCCTGGCCGTACTCGACCGCGTCACCCGGCTCGATCAGACTGGCCCCGACGACACCGTCGGCCGGCGCGACGACCTCCTGCGGGACCCCGAACATGTCCACCGACCCGAGACGGTCGCCGGCGCGCACCTTGGTGCCGGTCCGGGCCTCCGGCCTGGGGTGGAAGATGCCCACGGCCGGCGACGTCGCGGCGATCCGGCCGTCGTCGCGGACGAGGCCGTCGCGGCCATCGAGACCGTCGCGGGACGAGTGGCCGGCGTGCTCCCCGTGCGCGTCACGCCCGTCGCGGCCGGGCCCGACCGGCGTGAGCCCGCTCGCGGCGTACCCGCTGCCCGTGGCCGCGCCGGCCCGCGTCTGACGCTCCCGATCGCCCGTTCGGCGCTCGCGCGTCGCCGGGCCCGCCGCCGGCACGCTTGCGTAGCCGTCGGCCGGCCGGCGCAGCCGGACCCGCCAGCCGCCCTCGCGGACCTCGAGCTCGCCGAGGCCCGTCGCCCCGAGCTTGGCGATGAGCGCGGGCAGCAGCTCGCCGCTCAGCCGGTCGATGGCAGCGTGGTCGGCCGCGCGCTCGGCTGCGGAGCGTTTCGGGCGGCTGGCCTCGGGCTTGGCCGGTTCGGGCACCGTCTAGACCTCCTCGCGAGCCGGCGGCTCATCGCGCGACCAGGTCGGGACGGCGGCCCCGACCGCACGCCGACCCGGATCGAGCAGGTCGCGCAGACGATCGCCGAGACCGCGACCCGCCTGCGACTCGAGCTCCGGCAACTCGGCCTCAGTGTAGGACCCGAGCGCCCGGTAGCGACGGTAGCGCGTGTCGAGCAGCTGGTCGATCGGCATCGCCTCGAGCGCGTGCAACCGATCGACGACGATGGGCTTCAGGCGGCGGGCCATCTCGGCCGGGTCGGTGTGGGCACCCTCGCCCGGCTCGGGGACGACGACGTCGATGACACCGAGCGCCAGCTGGTCGGCTGCGGTCATCTTCATCGCCAGCGCGGCGGCCGGCGCCTCGTCGGCGGTCCGCCACAGGATCGCGGCGCAGCCCTCGGGCGAGATGACCGAATAGACCGCGTTCTCGAGAGCGATGACGACATCGCCGACGGCGATCGCCAACGCCCCGCCCGAGCCGCCCTCGCCGGTGATGACGGTCACGATCGGGGTCCGCAGCCGGCTCATCAGCCCGATCGAGCGGGCGATGGCCTCGGCGATGCCGCGTTCCTCGGATTCGGGGCCGGGATGGGCGCCGGGGACGTCGACGAAGGTCACGACCGGCAGGCCGAACCGCTCGGCCAGCTCCATCACCCGCATCGCCTTGCGGTATCCCTCCGGGTGCGGCATCCCGAAGTTGCGGCGGATGTTCTCGTCGGTGTCGTCGCCCTTCTGCTGGCCGACCACGACGATGCGTCGTCCATCGAGACGGGCAAGGCCCGCGACCATCGCCGCGTCGTCGCCGAACAGCCGGTCGCCATGGAGCTCGACGAAACCGTCGGTCATCGCCTCGACGAACGCGAGGGTCCGCGGGCGGTGCAGGTTCCGGGCGGTCTGGACGCGCGCCCAGACCGCGTCGCGCGGATCGCTCGCGGGCAGCGTGTCGGTCGGCGGGGCAACGGTGCCGTTCGTGCTCGCCCGATCCCCCACCCGCTCGGCGAGCGAGGACAGGAACGAGAATGGCCGAAAGCCCGGCGCCTCGACCTCGAGCGGGCCGGCTCCGAGCTCGTCGAGCAGGTCGCGCACCGGCAGCAGCTCGAGCAGGCGGCCGAGCTCGTCGCGAAGGCCCGGGCGCGCAACGATCCGGTCGATGAAGCCGTGCTCGAACAGGAACTCGGAGCGCTGGAAACCGGGCGGGAGCTCCTGGGCGATGGTGCCTGCCGAGACACGGGAGCCGGCGAAGCCGATCAGCGCGTCGGGCTCGGCGATGTTGACGTCGCCGACGGACGCGAACGAGGCGAACACGCCACCGGTCGTCGGGTCGGACAGGACCGACAGGAACGGGACCCCGCCGGCCCGCAGGCGCTCGAGCGCGGCGAGCGTCTTGGCCAGCTGCATCAGGGCGAGCGTGCCTTCCTGCATCCGCGCACCGCCCGATGCGCTGACCACGATCAGGGGCACGCGCAGGTCCAGGGCCGCCTCGGCGGCGCGGGTCACCTTCTCGCCGACGACCGCGCCCATCGAGCCGCCCATGAACCCGAAGTCCATCACGCAGATGGCGACCCGTCGTCCGTCGATGGCGCCGGTCCCCCAGACGGCCGCGTCGCGCATGCCGGTCGCAGTCTGGGCAGCCTCGAGGCGTTCGGGATAGGGCTTCTGGTCGACGAAGCCGAGACGGTCGACCGACTGGAGCCCCGCGTCGCGCTCGGTCCACGAGCCCGCATCCAGAAGCTGGGCGAGCCGGGCCGCAGCCGACAGCCGGAAGTGGTGGCCGCAGGTCGGACAGACCCGCATCGCCTTGTCGAGCTGCTTGTTGAACAGCATCGTCTCGCACGACGGGCACTTGGTCCACAGGTCCGCCGGGTAGACGTCGCGGCGCGCACGGAACGACGGCAGCTTGATGGGCATCAGATCGCCCTCGACCGGGCGACCGCGCGGGCAGCGCGGGCCATCGGGCCGGCCGCCGGGCGGTTGAGCCGCCACGCGACGTACACGGCCCCCGCCACGGAGATCGCCGCGGAGGTGAGCGCGCCGCCGATGAGCAGCGGGCGTCGGCGGTCGGGCCAGACCTCGGGACCGACGCCGGTCGGGTCGGCGGGGTCGAACCCGGCCAGCGGCACCTGCGGGCCGACCGCTCCGTCATGGCCGGCCGGGCGGCGCATCCGCTCGGCCGCCTCCGCCAGCCGCGCCGCAAGCGCCTCCTCGAACCGGAACGACGGATGGAGCCGCGGCAGGTCGCGGGCCAGTCGATCGGCGGTCCGCCGGATCGGGTCGTCCGGCATCGAGGTCGACGGGCCGTGGTCGGCGCCGCGGGCGTGCGCGGCGAGCAGCGCCTCGAGATAGCGATCGGTCACGAGCGCGTCGATGTCATGGCTGTCTCGACCGGCGAAGGCGTCGGTCATCGGGTCGGGTCGTCGAGGTCGCGCGCCACGCTCCGCAGCGCCCGGTGGATGAGCACCCGGACGGCGCCTTCGGACCGGCCGAGGACACCGGCGATCTCGGCCGTCGACATCTCGTCGACGAAGCGCAGGATGATGGCGCGGCGGCGGTCGTCGGGCAGACGCGCGACCGCTCCCCACGCTGCTCGGGCGGCATCGTGGCGTTCGGCGTCGCCCTGCAGGTCGACCGGCGCGGCGGCGGTCGCCGCGGCCTCCAGCGGGACCTCCGGGTGGCGGCGGCCCAGGCGGCGACGCTCGGCGATCACGTTGCGGGCGATCTGGAAGAGCCAGACCCGGAAGGTGGACGCACCCTCTCCGTCGCCGGGCCGGGCGCGCTCCTCGAACCGCGCCAGGTTCGCCAGCGCGGCCAGGAAGGTGCGCTCGGTGGCGTCCTCGGCCTCGTGGTGGTCGTGCAATTCGTAGTACGCGAAGCTGTACACCTGGGCCAGGTACTTCCGGTAGAGGGCCTCGAAGCGGGCCGGGTCCGCCTGGGCCGCCTCGACGAGCCGCCGGTCGCGGTCGAGGTGGACAAGGCGCGGACCACCCTCCACAGAACGGTCCACCTTCCAGAATGCCGTTCGGGCCATCTCGTTACACCCGGACCGTGGTGGGTTCGGTCAGCCGCACATGGATGATCTCGCCGACGAGGACATGCCGGTCCCTGGTCGTGGACTCGGGATCGGTCACGATCAACGCACCGGTCACCGTGTCGACACCGGTCGCGCGGGCCGTCTCGATGCCGTGCGCCGTCTCGATGCGGACCTGCCGGCCGGTCGTCACCTGGCGTGCGGTCCATGGGGCGCCGTCGAAACGCCCGGCCCGGAGGGCACCGATGCGCGGCTCGAGGTACGCCTCGAAGACGGTCAGCAGGTCGTTTCGTTCGATGCGGCGCCCGGCCAACTCGCGGAGCGAGGTCATCGTGGCCGCGATGTCCTTCGGAAAGTCGGCCGCGGCCCAATCGACGTTGATCCCGAGACCGATGACGGCACGCGGGTCGACGGTCCCGAGGCCGGTCGTCTCGCCAAGGACGCCGCCGATCTTGCGGACTCCGCCGGGACCGCTCTCGTCGCGCATCGCGATGACCAGGTCGTTGGGCCACTTGAGCCGGACGGTGCCTGCCGGCAGCCCGGCGGCCGTTTCGGCCGCCTCGGCCATCGCCAGTGACGCGACGGCCGCCAGCCGCCAGACCTGAGCTGGCGCCAGCCAGGTGGGCCGAAACCCGAGCGACACCAGGAGCGCCGCGTCGGGCGGCGCCACCCAGACGCGACGATCCCGCCCCCGACCCGCGGTCTGCTCGTCGGCGACCAGGAGGCAGACCTCCGGCGTCCCGGCGGCCAGCCAGTCGCGGACGACGTCGTTCGTGGACCCGACGCGCGCCAGGTGCTCTTGCCGGGCGAGGAACGGCGTCATCGGGGGCCTGTCGCGTCATCCGGCCGGCGTCGCGCCGACATCGACCGGCTCGGGCCGTTCGAGCTCGAACGCGTCATGAAGCGCGCGCAGGGCCGTCTCGAGATCGGCCTCGGCGATCATGCAGGTGATGCGGACCTCCGAGGTCGAGATCATCTCGATGTTGACCCCGGCATCGGCGAGCGTCCCGAACATCCGGGCCGCGTAGCCCGGCGCGTTGTGCAGGCCGGCCCCGACGATCGACACCTTGGCGACCGACGCGTCGGTGGTGAGCTCGCGCGCCTCGAGCTCGCGGACGAGCGGCTCGAGGGTCTTCTTGGCGGCCGCCAGCTCGACCCGCGGGACGGTGAACGACAGGTCGGTCTCGCCACCGTGGCCGACGTTCTGGACGATCATGTCGACGTTGATGCCTGCCTCGGCCAGCGGATCGAAGATCGATCGGGCGACGCCCGGCCGGTCGGGCACCGCGACGATGGTGACCTTGGCCACGTTCCGGTCGTGCGCCAGCCCGCGGACCTTGTTGCGCTGCTCCACGAACGGATCCTCCTTGATGAGCGTGCCGGGCGCGTCCTCGAACGAGCTGAGGACCTCGATGACGACGCCGTTGACCCAGCCCAGCTCGACGGCGCGGACCTGCATGACCTGGGCGCCCTGGTGGGCGAGCTCGAGCATCTCCTCGTAGCCGATGACCGGCAGCTGGCGTGCCCGGGCGACCAGTCGAGGATCGGCGGTGTAGATGCCCGTGACGTCGGTGAAGATCTGGCAGCGCGCGGCGCCGAGGCTCGCGGCCAGGGCGACCGCTGTGGTGTCGCTGCCGCCACGGCCGAGGGTCGTGATCTCGTCGTCGGCCGCCGCGCTCGCGCTCTGGCCCTGGAAGCCCGCCACGATGACGACCTTGCCCGCCGCGAGCTCGGCATGGACCCGGCGCGGCTCGATGCCCGCGATCCGGGCGCGGCCGTAGCGGCCGTCGGTGGTGATCCCGGCCTGCGGCCCGGTCAGGCTGATCGCCGCCACGCCGAGACCGTGGAGCGCCATCGACAGCAGGGTCGCGCTCTGGTGCTCCCCGGTCGCGAGCAGGACATCGAGCTCGCGCGGATCCGGGTCGTCGGTGATGGCCGCCGCCAGTCCGAGCAGCTCGTCTGTGGTGTCGCCCATCGCGGACACGACGACGACGAGGTCGCTCCCGGCCGCACGCTCGCGCGCGACCCGGCGGGCGACCCGCTTGATGCGGTCGGCGTCGGCGACCGACGAGCCACCGAACTTCTGGACGACGAGGGGGACGACCTGCTGTGACATGGCCGGGGCATTCTACCCGCTGTCCTCGGGCCCTCCGGCGCGCACGGCGGCGGACGCCCGATTTTGCGACCATGACCGAGTCACGTCCCCCGGAGGCCCCGCCATGTGCTTCGATCTCGACAGCCATCCGCCGATCGCGCCCATCGCGGGCGGCTCGCTCGACCAGTCGCGGCTCGTCCTGACCGCCTCGGATCGCAACCGGTTCGCGGCGTTCCGGGCTCGGGCCGGCGAGCCGGGCGGCGCGGCCGTCGTGATCCTGCCCGACGTGCGCGGGCTCCATCCCTACTACGAGGAGCTCGCGCTGCGGTTCGCCGAGCGCGGGATCGACGCTCTCGCGATCGACTGGTTCGGCCGGACGGCCGGGGCCGAGCCGCGCGGCGACGACTTCGACCACATGGCTGAGGTGACCCAGACGACCTGGGCGGGCATCTCGGCCGACATCGTGGCCGGGGTCGAGGAGATCGGCTCGCCCGACGGGGACCGACCAGCGCCGCGGGCGGTCTTCACCCTGGGGTTCTGCATGGGCGGCCGGATGTCGTACCTGGCCGCGACCCTCGGTCTGCCCCTGGCGGGTGTGATGGGCATGTACGGCACGCTTGTCGGGGCGTGGCGCAATGACGCTCCCGCGCCGCTCGACGTCGTCGGGCAGTTCGGGGCCCCGGTGCTCGCCATCATCGGCGGGGCCGACACCGCCACCAGCGCCGAGGCGGTCACCGCATTCGATGCGGCGCTGTCGGCCGCCGGCGTGGACCACCGTATCGTGACCTACCCGGATGCGCCCCACAGCTTCTTCGATCGCAAGGCGGCCGAGTATGCCGACGCCAGCGCTGCGGCCTGGACCGAGGTCCTCGATTTCGTGGCGGCGCACACGCCCTGATCCCGGCGCACGGGCGCCCCTCAGCGCTTGGCCAGGTTCCAGCCCACGACGACCACGAGCACGAACGCCACGGCCAGGAAGAGACCGCCGGGCAACGCCTGGTTCCCGGCGTCGACCATCCCGCGCAGCGTGCCGCCGATCACCTGGAACGATCCCTCGACGAGTCCGCTGATCCCGTTCCCGACCGAGTGGAACAGTCCGTCCATGGCCTGATGGTAGAAGTGACCGTCAACGTGACCGGACGTCCCGGGAGCCCACCCGACCGACCCTGACCGCCCGAGATCAGCTCCGCGAGGCCACGCGTGCGCCGGTATTGCGCGGCTCGACGACGAGGACCCGGCCGATCAGGTCGGTGTCGGCGGCGGCGGCGAAGAAGGCCGCCTCGAGGCGGGTGATGCCGGCCATCCCGTCGGTGAAGGCGATGATGGTGGAGCCGGCGCCCGACAGGCACGCCCCGATCGCGCCGGCCGCGCGGGCCGCCTCGACCATCCGTGGGAGCTGCGGGTAGACGGCCGCCCGGTACGGCTCGTGTAGACGGTCCACGGTCAGGCGGGCGAGCAGGTCGTAGCGTCCGGTCGCCAGGCCCGCGACGCCGACCGCGACGGCACCCAGGTTGGCGACCGCGTCCGCCAGCGGCACCGATGTCGGCAGCGCCGAGCGCATGTCGTCCGTCCCGAGACGGAGCTCGGGGATGAACAGCACGGCGCGCAGGTCGCGCGGCGCGTCGAACCGGATCGCCTCGACGCCGTCGTCCCAGACGGCCGACACGACGAACCCGCCGAGCAGCGCGGCGGCGGCGTTGTCGGGGTGGCCCTCGATCGTGGTCGCGATCCGCAGCAGCTCCGTGGTCGACAGCGGCTCGCCGGCGAGCGTGTTGCCGGCCAGCACGCCACCGACGGTCGCCGCCGCGGATGAGCCGAGGCCGCGCGCGAGCGGGATGTGGTTCTGCATCGCGATCCGCCAGCCGAGCCCTTCGGGCAGCTCCCCGCGGGCCTCGCGCAGGACCGCCTCGAGACCGCGCACGAAACGGTTCTCGCGGTCGTCGGGCAGCTCGTCGCGACCCTCGCCCTCGACGGTGAGCTCGATCGAGCCGCGACTCCAGGCGCGGACCTCGACCTCGATCCGGTCGGTGACGGCCAGGGCGACGCCGAGACAGTCGTAGCCCGCGCCGAGGTTCGCCGACGAACCGGGCACCTCGACGGTCACCCGGCTGCCATCGAGCTCGGCGAGCCAGTGGGCCATGGTGGATCTCCTACCAGCCCAGCGCGACGGCGACCGACCCGATGGTCGGTTCGGCCTCGAGGAACGGCGGGACCTGGCGCTCGGCCGTGGCCGGGTCCTTGAGACCGTGTCCGGTCAGGACGCACACGACCGTGGCGTCCGGGTCGAGCTCGCCCGCCGTCACCGCCCGCGTGATCCCGGCGACGACCCGCGGCCGAGGCCGGCTCGCAGAAGATCCCCTCGTACCGCGCGAGCGCGCGGTACGAGGCGAGGATCTCGTCGTCGCTGACCGCCGTGATCCGGCCGCCCGAGGCGTCACGGGCGTCGATCGCCTTGTCCCACGAGGCGGGGTCGCCGATCCGGATCGCCGTCGCGACGGTCTCCGGATGCTCGATCCGGTGGCCGACCACGATCGGCGCGGCGCCCGCCGCCTGGAAGCCCCACATCGCCGGCCGCGGACGACACGATCCCGGCCTCGGCGTACGCGCGGAAGCCTGCCCAATAGGCGCTGATGTTGCCCGCGTTGCCGACCGGGATGGCGAGCACGTCCGGTGCCCGGCCGAGGTCGTCGCAGATCTCGAACGACGCGGTCATCTGGCCGTCGAGGCGGAACGGGTTGACCGAGTTGACCAGCGTCACCGGATGGTCGTCCTGTTCGGCAAGCGCCCGCACGATGCCCAGCGCCTGGTCGAAGTTGCCATCGATGGCGACCACCCGCGCGCCCGCGATGAGCGCCTGGAGCAGCTTGCCGAGCGCGATCTGGCCCTTCGGCAGGACCACGATCACGTCCATCCCGGCGGCCGCACCGTAGGCCGCGGCGGATGCGGAGGTGTTCCCGGTCGAGGCACAGACGATGGCCCGCGCACCGGCCTCGGCGGCCTTCGCGACGGCGAGGACCATCCCGCGATCCTTGAACGAGCCGGTCGGGTTCTGGCCCTCGACCTTCAGGTACAGCCGGCGCAGACCGAGCGCGGAGCCCAGCCGCTCGGCATGGACGAGCGGCGTGAACCCCTCGCCGAGGGTCAGGGCAGGGGTCGCATCGGTGACCGGCAGGAAGCGTCGGTACCGCTCGAGGAGGCGTGGCCGGGCGTCGGCGGGGACGGTCGTCCGCTCAGTCATCGATCGGGTACCGGATGCCGCTGGCCGCGATCAGGACGGGCCGGTCGGGCCGGACGGCGGGCTCGCCGGCCGGGCCGGTGGCGGCCGGCCGCGGGCCCCAGGTCGAACCGGCGCTGCGCGCCAGCGCGATCAGGTCCCCGAGGACCGCGCTGGACGTCGCGGCGCCGCCGGCCCCCGGGCCGTCGAACCCGACCCGTCCGACGGGCGCGGCATCGACCTCGATCCGGTTGCGCGACGCCAGCCGTCCGGCCCGAGCGCCGATCCGAGCGGCAGCGCGGTCGGCAGGACGGCCGCCGCGATCCGGCCATCGTCGCCGCCGGCCGATGCCGTCGCGACGAGTCGGATGATCAGCCCGGCACGGTGCGCGTCCTCCTGGTCGGCCAGGCTGACGGTCGTGATACCCGGGCCGGCCGGTCCGTCCGCGCCATCCGGGCGGGTGGCGACGGTCGCCGGGTCGAGCCAGCGGTCGAAGGCGAGCCGGGCCAGGATCACCAGCTTGTTGACGGCGTCGAGCCCCTCGACGTCGCCCGATGGGTCGGCCTCGGCGTAGCCCAGCCGCTGTGCCTCGGCCAGCGCCGCCGCGAGGTCGATCGGCTGGGTCTGGTCGGTCATCGCGGTCAGGATGAAGTTGGTCGTGCCGTTGACGATGCCGCGGACGCGCTCGATGCGGTTCGCCGCGAGATCGGTGGCCAGCGGCCCCAGGACGGGGATCCCGCCGCCCACGGTGGCCTCGAAGCGCAGCATCCCGCCGGTCCGCCGGGCAAGCGCCTCGAGCTCCGCCCCGTGGTGGGCGACGACGTGCTTGTTGGCGGTCACGACGCTCTTGCCCATCGCCAGGGCGGCCGCGATGAGCGTGTGGGCCGGCTCGTCGCCGCCCATCAGCTCGACGATGACGTCGACATCCGGGTCGGCCACGAGGTGGGCGGGCGCGTCGGACACCATCGACGCCGGGAAGCCGGCCGCGACCGCGCGATCGACGTCACGTACGGCGAGCGCGGTCAGGACCAGGGCACGGCCGTCGGATGGCGCCAGCTCGGCCGTTCGCTCGAGCAGCGCGTGGACGACCTCGCGCCCGACGGTCCCCGCGCCGAGGACCGCGACGCGCAGCGGACTGCCGCTCATGACCTGGGCCGTGCGGGTCGCGACATCGGCCGAATGGTAGCCGACCCGCCTGAGCGACCGCCGGGTGAGTGTCGTCGGCTACACTCGCGTGCCATGACGACCGACCTCGCCCCAGGTCCGGCTCCCGCCTCGGTCGAGGCGCCGGCGGCGCGGCCGCGCACGTTCTCCGGCATCCAGCCGTCGGGCGTCGTCCACCTCGGCAACGACCTGGGCGCGATCCGCAACTACGTCCGGCTCCAGACCGAGTACGAGGCGATCTACTGCATCGTCGACTACCACGCCCTGACGAGCACGCACGACGGCGACGTGCTCCGCCAGCGGACGCGCGAGATGGCCGCGTCGCTGCTCGCCCTCGGGCTCGATCCCGAGCGCTGCACGCTGTTCGTCCAGAGCCACCGCCCCGAGGTCACCGAGCTCGCCTGGCTGCTCACCACGGTGACGCCCGTGTCGTGGCTGGAGCGGACGCCGACCTACAAGGAGAAGCGCGAGCAGCAGCCCGACGACGTCAACCACGGGCTGCTGACCTACCCGGTCCTGCAGGCGGCCGACATCGTCATCTACAAGGCGTCGCTGGTGCCGGTCGGCAAGGACCAGGCGGCCCACCTGGAGCTGACCCGCGAGATCGTGCGCGCCTTCAACCATCGCTACGGGCAGACCTTCCCGGAGCCCGAGGCCGTCTACACCGAGTCGCCGACCGTCCTCGGCACCGACGGCGTGCGGAAGATGAGCAAGTCGATCGGCAACACCATCGACATCCTCGGCACGCCCGAGCTGATCCGCAAGCAGGTCATGTCGATGGTGACCGACACGCAGCGGATCCTGCGCACCGATCCGGGACGCCCCGAGGTCTGCAACGTCTGCCAGCTCCAGCCGTCGTTCGGCGACGACTACGAGAGCCTGTGGGACGGCGAGCGGACGGCGCGGACCGGCTGCGTCGACATGAAGAAGCTGCTGGCCGACCGGATCGTCGCCCGCTACGCTGAGGCCCGAGAGCGCTACGCCGAGCTGATGGCGGCACCGGGGCTCGTCGACGAGATCCTGGCGGCCGGCGCAGAGCGGATCCGGCCGATCGCCGAGGCGACGATGGCCGAAGTACGGGAGAAGATGGGCCTGCGCTGATGCCATGCTGAACATCGGGCCGGGAACGCGGGAGCGACGCCTGCTGAGCGCGCTGCTCATCCTCGGCGTGATCTTCCTGTTCTTCGGCATCGTCAGCCAGCTGTCGCTGCTGTTCTTCTACTTCGGCGACATCCTGCTGACGTTCTTCCTGGCCTGGCTGCTGGCGTTCATCATCAGCCCGATCGTGACCGGGATCGTGAACATGATCCCGCGCCTGCCGCGCGCGGTGGCCACGGTCCTCGTCTACATCGCGGTCGTGGTCGTCCTCGTGCTCGTCGTGGTCGTGGCAGCCGGGGCCCTGGCCACCTCGATCGCCCAGTTCGCGGCGCAGATCCCGGACATCAAGACGAACCTGCCGACGATCCTGGCGCCGTGGCAGCAACGGCTCGATTCGATCGGGCTCAACCAGATCGACCTGGTCGCCCAGGCGGAGGCGGCCCTCGGCAACCTCGACCAGATCGCCGCCGCGCTCGTCCAGCCGCTCCAGCAGATCGCAGTGGCCAGCCTCAGCGTCGTCGGCACGCTGCTGATCGTGTTCTTCCTGTCGATCTACATGGTCCTCGACCGCGACGCGGTCCTGACCTTCCTGTTCCGGATCGTGCCGCCCGCCTATGCCGACGAGGCGCGGCTGGTCGAGGTCGCCGTGTCGCGCTCGTTCGGCGGCTTCCTGCGCGGGCAGGCGCTGATGGGCGCCGTCTACTTCCTGATCGCGCTGGGGACCAACCTCATCCTGGGCTTGCCGCTCGCGGCCCTCACCTCGGTGGCGTCGGGGCTGCTCCAGATGATCCCGTTCTTCGGGCCGTTCGTATCGTGGGCACCGGTCGTCATCGTCGCCCTCGTCCTGCAGCCCGAGTCCACGCTCCCGGCGATCATCCTGATGGGCGCGGGCTGGTTCGTGGTCATGAACGTCCTCCAGCCGCGGATCATGCAGGGCGCGGTCGGCATCCACCCGATCGTCGTCCTCGGCTCGGTCCTCATCGGTGGCCGCATCGCGGGCATCCCCGGCGCCATCTTCGGCATCCCGATCGCGGCCGTCTGCTCGGCCCTGGTCCTCGAGTTCCTCCATCGGACGTCGGGCGACCGGTCGGTCGCCGGGCGTGCCGCGCGCCGTCTCGAGGAACGCGACGGCCGCCCGGTCAGGATCCCGCGCGAGCCGGCCCCCGGCAGCGCCGCGGATATCGCCGAGCCCGACGACGACGAGCCCGATCCGGCGTCCGCCCACGCCCTGACGTGAGCGACGAGGGCAGCACCCCGCCGGAGCGCCGCGACGAGGCGCCCGAGATGGACATGACGCGCGAGCGGGCCCGGACCGAGCGCCGCGACGTCGACAAGGAGCGCGGCGAGCCGCTGGCGGGTGGTGCGGCGCGACGCGGCCCACGGGCCTTGCGTGTCAACGCCCGGCCGCTCGGCGAGTGGACCTCACGGCCGCGGATCCTGGTCACCAACGACGACGGCGTCGAGTCGCGGGGACTGCTCGCGCTCAAGCAGGCGCTCGAGGGGATGGGCGACGTGACGGTCGTCGCCCCGGACACCAACCAGAGCGCGGTCGGCCACCAGAAGACGCTGATGCGCCCGCTCCGTGTTCGCGAACGTGTGCTGGCCGATGGCTCGCTCGCCTACTCGGTCGACGGGTCGCCGACCGACGCGGTCAGCCTCGCCTTCCTCGGCTACTTCGGGCACGGCTTCGACCTCGTCGCGGCGGGCATCAACTACGGCGCCAACCTCGGCGACGACATCACGTACTCGGGCACGGTCAGCGCGGCGATGGAGGCGGTCATCAACAACTGCCCGGCCTTCGCGATCTCGCAGGAGTACTACGCGCATCCCGACTTCGAGCTCGCCGGCCGGGCCGCGACGGCGGTCGCTCGCAACATCCTCGAGCACGGGCTGTCGCCCGGCGAGCTCGTCAACGTCAACGTCCCGGCGGTCGCGCCCGAGGAGTTCGATGGGCGTCGAGGTCACCCGGCTCGGCAAGCGCGTCTACCAGGACCAGCTGATCGAGCGCCAGGACCCGCGCGGGATCCCCTACTTCTGGATCGGCGGCCCGCCGCCGTCGGGTCTGGCTGTCGCGGGGACCGACTTCCATGCCGTCGTCAACCGGCGGATCGCGGTCACCCCGATCCACCTCGACCTGACCGGCCGGCGGCTGCTCAAGCGGCTGCGGACGTGGGACTGGACGCTGCCCGACCCGCCCGAGGAGCCCGAGACGGCCGAGCGCCCGTCCGCCGAGCGCCCGTCCACCGAGTAACGGGCGTACCATCGCCGCCCCGGTCGGCACGAGCGCAGGAGGTTCTCCGATGAGCGATCCCACCACCCCCGCGACGAGTGCGACGCCCGGAACCAGCCAGCCTGGAACGCCGGATATGGCCGCGCTCGTCGGGCTCGGCCAGGCCGTCCAGGCCGCCGGCGGCATCGACGGGATCCTCGACAAGCTCCGCGCTGGGGGCCTCGGCGACGAGGTCGACTCGTGGATCTCGACCGGCCAGAACAAGTCCGTCGAGCCGGCCGCGGTCGGCCAGGCGCTCGGACCGGAGACGGTCCAGCAGCTGGCATCCGGTGCGGGCATCTCCGCCGGTCAGCTGCTTCCGATGCTCGCTACGTTCCTGCCCCAGATCGTGGACATGCTCACCCCGAAGGGCCAGGTCCCGAGCGGCGGGCTCGGCAGCGCGATGGGTGGCCTCGAGGGCCTTGGCGGCCTGCTCGGCGGGCTTGCGGGTGCGGCCGGGTCCGGCGGCAGCAGCGGGACCGGCGGCACGTCGGAGATCGGGTCGGTCCTCGGCGAGCTCGGCGGCCTGCTCGGCGGCAACAAGGGCAGCTGACCCGCGCCGCCGGAACAACGGCCCTGCCGGACGGAACAACGGCCCTGCCGGAAGGCGACCCGGCGCACCGTCGGATGTCCATCCCGCCCCGCGACCGAGGTCGGCAGTCACCGACCGTCTGGCGGGCCACTCTTGTGGCCATGGACACCTCGCTCGCCACCGCCCGCATCCTCCGCTTCCTCGAAGACGAGCCCGTCGTGTGGCTGTCCACGGTCGGGCCGGACGGAAGCCCGCACCTGGTCCCGACCTGGTTCTGGTGGGACGGCGAGGCGTTGCTCGTCTTCTCCAAGCCGGGTGCTCGCAAGGTCCGTAACCTGCGCGCCAATCCGTCGGTGATGCTCGCCCTCGGGAACGCCGAGGACGACTTCGATGTCGGGCTCATCGAGGGTGAGGCGGAGCTTCTTGACCGTCCCAGCGCGAAGGTCCTGCCCGCTGCGCATCTCGACAAGTACGCCGACCAACTCGCGACCCTCGGGCTGACCGCCGCCGAGTATGCGGCGACCTATTCGCAGGTGATCCGCGTCGCGCCGAAGGACTTCCTCGGCTGGCACGGTCGCTCGACGCCGCGGAGTGCACGGGTGGTCGGTGCGCCGGCCGCCTCGATCGCCGAGCCGCGGCGCGGCGGCGACGCAGCCGAGATGGGCGAGCCGATGGCCGTCGGGCGCCGGGTGATCCCTTCGCCGCGGATCGTCCGACCGCAGCGGGTCCGGCCGAGCGTGCTCGGGCGCGTCAGCGTCCCTCTCGGGCGGACGTTGCGCGGCCTGACCGACGGGTTCGGCCGGCCCCGGCCGCTGCCGGTCTCACTCTAGGGCTGGCCGGGATCCTCTCCGGCCGGTCAACGTCGTCGGCGATGCACGTGGGCGGCATATCCCGCGGTGTGATGCAGTCCACATGCATCGCGGAAACGATCGGGTCGCCGCAAGGCCTCTCGGAACCCTAACGGCGCCGCTTCCGCAGGTCGCCGACGATCTCGCGCGCAGCGTTCTGGCCGTTCTGCCCGGTGATCCCACCGCCCGGGTGCGACCCGGCGCCCGCCAGGTACAGGCCGTCCAGCACGAGCCTGTAGCGGGCATGGCCGAGCAGCGGCCGCCACAGGAAGAACTGGTCCAGGCCCTGCTCAGCGTGCATCGGGTGACCGCCGGTGAGGCCGTAGTCGCGCTCGAGATCGAGCGGGGTCAGGACCTGGCGCGCGGTGACCAGACCGGCCAGACCGGGCGCGTAGCCGTCGAGCGTCCGAACGACGAGATCACCGAGCTCCTCGCGGGTGTCATCCCAGGCCCGGCCGCGCAGCCCGTACGGCACGGCCCCGACGATGACGCTCATGACGTGCGTGCCGGGTGCCGCCCCGTCGACCAGGGACGGGTCGGCCAGCGACGGGATGGTCGCCTCCAGGATCGGCTCGTCGGGCAGGCGGCCGAACGTGGCCGCATCGTGCGCCCGTTCCATGGCATCGATGCCCGGGGCGATGACGATCCGCCCGCGGACCAGTCGGGCATCGTCGCCCGCGGCGGTGAACCGCGGCAGCCCGGCGAGGACGAGGTTGACCTTGGCGACCGTGCCGGGTGTCCGGATGTTGCCGGCGCGCCACAACAGGTTCGGGCCGACGGCCACCGGGTCTGCCAGGCGCGTCAGGACCTGCTTCGGGTCGATCCCGGCGACGACGGCACGTGCGGTGATCTCCTCGCCGGTCGGCCAGGGCCACGCCGGTCGCGCGGCCGTCGCGCGAGGTGATGGCCACGACCTCCGCGCCAGTCCGGATCTCCACGCCGGCGTCGCGCGCGGCAGCTTCCAGCGCCGCCACCAGCGCGCCCGGGCCGCCGCGGGCGTAGACCGTCTGGCCGGCCGCTCCCCCGTCGTTGCCGGCCGCATCGGTCAGCAGCACCGCGGTCGTGCCGGCCGACCACGGCCCCATCGCCGTGTACTGGACGCCGCGCCAGGCGATGGCGGCACGGACGGCATCGCTGTCGAACGATTCGGCCACGAAGTCGGCGACGGCCATCGGCAGGACGCGGGTGATCGTCCGGCCGTCGTCGCGCCCGAGGCCACGGAACGTTCGCCCGAGGCGGAGACCGGCCAGCGCGTCGCCGAGACCGGGTGAGGCGATGTCCGGCGGGGCCTGCCCCGCCAGCTCGCCGAGGAAGCCGGACAGGGCACGGACGAGCCGGTCGAAGGCCGGCGTACCGCTCGGCGTCGGCGGCGGATCGTGCCCGCAGACCCTCGGCGGTCCTGGCGATGTCGCCCCAGAGCACGACTGCGTCGCCGCCAACACCCGGCGCGAAGACGCGCACGTCCGGACCGACCAGCGACAGCCCATGGCGCTTGAGATCGAGGTCGCGGACGACCGACGGCCGGAGCCGGCCGACGGTATGGGCCAGGGTCGGGACGCGTGCCCCCGGCGCGAGCTCCGACGTCCTCGCCGCGCCGCCGAGCGCGTCGCGCCGCTCGAGCACGACCGTCCGCAGCCCGGCCTTGCCGAGGTAGGCCGCGGTCACCAGGCCGTTGTGGCCGCCACCGATGACGATCGCGTCGTAGGACGCCGCGGCGCCGATCGCGGAAGCCACCGCCTAGGCCGCCTTCCGGCCGCGCGCCCGGAGGACCTCGAGCGCCGCGATGCGCCCGTTCGCGCCCATGATCCCGCCGCCCGGGTGGGTCGCGGACCCGCACAGCCACAGGTCACGGACCGGCGTGCGGAAGCGGGCGTAGCCGGGGACCGGCCGGTTGAAGAACAGCTGCTCGAGCGACAGCTCGCCCTGGAAGATGTTCCCCTCGGTCAGCCCGGTCGTGCGCTCGATGTCGAGCGGCGTCTGGACGTTGCGGAACAGGATGCTGTCGCGGAACCCGGGCGCGAACTCCGAGATCCGGTCGACGACCGCGTCGCCGAACGCCTCGCGCTGGTCGTCCCAGGTCCCGAGCTCGGGCGCGAGCTTGTACGGGCGCGTACTGCACGAAGCAGCTGATGACGTGCTTGCCGGGCGGCGCCATCGTCGGGTCGACCAGGGTCGGGATGATCATGTCGATGTACGGCTTGCGCGAGAAATGGCCGTACTTGGCGTCGTCGTAGGCGGTCTCCATCTCGTCGATCGACGGGCTGAAGCTGATCGCCCCACGCAGGTGCTCGCCGACGCCGGGCAGGCAGCTGAAGTCCGGCAGCCGATCGACGGCGAGGTTGACCTTGCCGGACGAGCCGCGGAACTTGAAGCGGCGGACCTCCTGCTCGAAGGCCGGATCGAGCGTGCCCCCCTCGAGCAGTCCGAGGAACGTCCGGTGCGCGTCGAGCGACGACAGGATCGAGTCGGCGTGGATCTCCTCGCCCGACTCGAGCGCGACCCCGATGGCCCGGCCGCCCTTGACGATGACCCTCGCGACGGGAGCGTCCGTCCGGATCTCGGCGCCGAGCGCACGTGCCGCGTCGCCGATCGCGTTGCTGACCCCGCCGGTCCCGCCCTTCGGGATCCCCCAGGCACGGAACGCGCCGTCGATCTCACCCATGTAGTGGTGGAGCAGGACATACGCCGTGCCCGGGCTCTTGACTCCCTGGTACGTGCCGATGATCCCGGACGCCGACATCGTCGCCTTGAGCGGGTCGGTCTCGAACCACTGGTCGAGGAAGTCCGAGGCGCTCATCGTCATCAGCTGGACGAAGACCGCCTGCTGCCGTTCCGGGAGCGACTGGAACCGTCGCGCCAGGCCGGCCAGCGGCAGCAGCGGCCGCGGATCGCGGCTGGTCAGGTCGGGTGGGGTGATGGCCAGGATCGGCTTGATGAAACGGGCCATCTCGACCATCAGCTGGCCGTACTCCTCGTATGCCTCGGCGTCGACCGCGGACCAGCGGCGCAGCTCGCGGATCGTCCGGCCGTGGTCGTTGACGCGCCACAGGTAGTCGCTGCCGCCGGCGTCGCCCTTGGCCTTCGCGTCCGTCGCCCTTGCGCAGCGGCGTGAACGTCCCGTCGAGCGGCAGGATGTCGAGCCCATGCTTGGGCAGCTCGAGGTCGCGGATGATCTCCGGCCGCAGCAGGCTGACGACGTAGCGAGAAGACCGAGAACCGGAAGCCCGGGAAGAGCTCTTCGGTGACGGCCGCGCCGCCGAGGACCGGCCGCTGCTCGAGCACGAGCGTCCTCAGCCCGGCGCGCGCCAGGTAGGCCGCGCTGACGAGGCCATTGTGACCACCGCCGATCACGATGGCGTCGTAGGACTGGGCCAAAGGAGCGTGCCTCCGCGGTTTATCGGGACCCCACAGGGAGGATAGTGAGTCTAGCCGCCCGGCCCGGCCTCGACCCGTTGCCCTCGCCACGGCGGGGCGGCTCGACCCGGCATACTGGCCACCTCAGCCACACGAGGAGCCGCCAGCACGTGAGCGTCGGGACGCCGTTCCATCCGCGCACCTCGCCGCTCAACCGCAAGATGCAGTGGCGCGAGTGGTCGGGCTACTACGCCTCGAGCGTCTACGCCGACGCGCACGACATCGAGTACAACGCCATCCGCGAGGCGGCGGCGCTGATCGACGTATCGCCCCTCTACAAGTACCAGGTGTCGGGGCCCGACGCGCTCCGGCTGGTCGACCGGGTGGTCACCCGTGACGCGACGAAGCTGACGGTCGGGGGCGTCATCTACACGCCGTGGTGCGACGAGCACGGCAAGGTCGTCGACGACGGCACGATCCATCGGCTCGACGAGCAACGGTTCCGCTGGACGGCAGCCGACCCGCAGCTGCGCTGGCTGCGTCAGAACAGCGCCGGGCTGGACGTCACCATCGACGAGGAGACCGAGGCGACTGCCGCGCTTGCGCTCCAGGGGCCGCTGTCGCGGGCGATCCTCGAGGATGCGGCCGGCGAGTCGTTCGCCGACCTCCGATACTTCCGCCGACGTCCAGCGAAGGTCGGCAAGGTCGCGGTCGACGTGTCGCGCACCGGCTACACCGGCGATCTCGGCTACGAGCTGTGGATCCCGACCGCCGGGGCTGTGAAGGTGTGGGACGCGCTGATGGCCGCCGGGGCTGCATATGCGATCCGGCCGGCTGGGATGCTCGCCCTCGACGTCGTGCGCCTCGAGGCCGGGCTCATCCTGCTCGAGGTCGACTACACCTCCGCGCGGCACGCCATGAACCCCGAGCAGAACTACTCGCCGGGCGAGATCGGGCTCGGACGGCTGGTCAGCTTCGACAAGGGCGACTTCGTCGGCCGGCTGGCGCTCGAACGCGAGGCCCGTGCCGGTGGTCCGGCGCGCCGGCTGGTCGGGCTGCAGCTCGACTGGTACGACATCGAAGGGCTGTACGACGCGCAGGGACTGCCGCCGGCCATCAGCCCGAGCGTGGATCGATCGCCGGTGCCGGTCTTCGCGGCCGGACGCCAGGTCGGCCGAGCCACCAGCCACGGCTGGAGCCCGATCCTCAAGCAGGCCATCGCGCTCGCGTCCGTGCCGCCGCAGTACGAGCCGCTCGGGACCCCGCTGGCGGTCGAATGGACGGTCGAGGGACGGCGCGGCCGGGTCGCGGCGACGGTCGTCGAGCTCCCGTTCCTGGACCTGGAGCGCAAGCGCGGCTGAGCCACGGGTCTGATATGGCCTTGTCACTCCCCTGCAACGCACCGGACCGCACCGTACCGCCTGCCTGTGACCCCTGGGCGGCGACCATCGTCGATCTGATGCCCAACACCGCACGCCGGCGTCCCGACGTTCTGATCGTCGTGGGCGCCATCAACTGACGCGTCGGCGAGCGGTCGCGCTGGCGCTCTTCTGCCTGAACGCGACCTTCTTCTTTGCCGCGAACGTCGCGACCGCTCGACCGCCCAGCCAGCCCAGGATCCTCACATCGGCCGACTTCCACGCGATCGTGCTGCCGGCTGCCCCGAGCGCGGCGCCGACGCTAGCGCTCGAAGCGGAAGCAGCGCTGCGTCCCGCTCGCGGCGAGCCGATCGCCGACTTCACGCAGGCCGCGGCACCGCGCATGACCCGCCCGACTCCGCAGACGACCGCGAAGACGCGCGTGATCCCCAAGGTCCTGCATCCGACCTTCCGGGCCGGCTCGACCGGCCACAGCCGTTCCGGCCCGGCGACCTGGTATTGCAAGAGCGGCAGCAGCGTCTGCGCTTCGGGCTACCCAGGTGGCATGTACGCGGCCGCCGGGCCGGGCCTGCGCGTCGGGTCGTGGCGCGGCCGGATCGTCCGTGTCTGCGGCGGCGGGTCGTGCGTCGCGGTCAAGCTCATCGACTGGTGCGCCTGCGGGAACGGGCACCTCATCGATCTGTACAGCGACGCGTTCCGTCGCCTGGCCCCGCTGTCGAGCGGCGCCGTCCACGTCACCGTCAGCTGGTGACGGGCTGACACTCAGCGGAGCGTCTTCTCCGCGTACTCCTCGAGCCGGTCGAGCGCCTCGGGCAGGTCGCTCCGACCGAAGCCGAGCCGGAAATGGTTGCCCGGGAACTGGAACTGCGAGCCGGGCAGCAGCAGGACGCCGGTCGCCTCGACCAGCTCGGCCGCCCAGTCGTCGATCCAGATGCCCGGGACCGTCAATCGCGGGAAGCCGATCGAGCCGGCTCGCGGGCGGACCCAGCTGAACCGGTCGGCCCAGTCCTCGAAGAACGCATCGAGGCGCTCGAGGTTCGCGGCGATGATCCCGCGCGAGCGGCCGAGCACCCTGTCGCGAGCACGCAATGCGATGATCGCCAGGATCTCCGACGGCGCGGATGAGCAGATCGTCGTGTAGTCCTTGAATGCGGCGAGGCGCCCGAGAAGCGCACGATCGTGGGTGGCCAGCCAGCCGATGCGGAGACCGGCCAGGGCGTACGCCTTCGACATCACGCCCAGCGAGATGCCCGCGGGCAGCGCATCCGCTCCGGCCGGCAGGCGGTCGGCCGGGTCGAACTCGAGGCCGCGGTAGACCTCATCGAGGAGCAGGAAGGCGCCCGACTCGGCGGCGATGGCCACGAGCCCGTCGAACGTCGCACGGTCCGGCAGCATCCCGGTCGGGTTGTGCGGGGCGTTGACGACGATCAGCCGGGTCGCCGGCGTGACCTGGCTCCGCAGCAGGTCGAGGTCGAGCGCCCAGCCGGCCGGCTCGCGCAGCTCGTGGAGGGTGACCTCGGCCCCGGCCGCCCGGCCGACCTCGTACAGGCTCTGGTAGCCGGGCCAGGTGACGACCGCGTGGTCGCCCGGCCCGAGCAGGACGTTCATCAGGCAGAAGACGGCCTCCTCGGCTCCGGCGAAGGTCAGGACGTCGTCGGGCCCGAGCGTGTCGTAGAGCGACGCGATCTCGGCGCGGAGGAGCGGATGGCCGGTCGACTCGGTGTAGCCGAGCCGAAGGCCGTCCCACAGTCGGCGCGTCTCGTCGTCGGACAGGCCGAGCAGGTCGGCCATCGGGTAGGCCTCGACGTCCGACGCGCACAGCAGGTGGCCGGCGGCGAACTCCCACCGCGCGAAATAGCGCTCCAGGGCGAACTCGTCGATGCGCACGGCTCCATGATGCGGCACGATGCCCCCGATGCACGGACCGATCGTCATCGTCGGCGTCCCCACCGCGCTCGGCGGCCACCTGCCCGGGATGGAACGGACGCCCGCCGGGCTCCGGGACCTCGGGTTGCTCGAGCGGTTGCGCGCGAAGCCCGGGCTCGCGGGCACGGACCTGCGCGATGCCGGCGATCTGGCGATCGAGCCCGGGTTCCGGCCCGATGACGATCCGCGGGCGAAGAACCGCGCGGCGATCTGCGACTTCCTGCCGCGCGAGCGTGACCTCGTGGCTGCGTCGCTGTGGGCCGCCGACGGTCCCGACGCGCTCGGGGGTGCCCGCCTGCTCGTCCTCGGTGGCGATTGCACCGCCAACGCGGGGGCCATGGCGGGCCTGCGGGCCGCCCGACCGTCCGCCCGCCTCGCCATCGCCTGGTTCGACGCGCACGGCGACTTCAACACGCCCGACACGACACCGTCCGGGAACGTCTTCGGGATGCCGTTCGCGATGCTGTGCGGTCGCGGCGACCCCGACCTCGTCGCCGCGGTCGACGGACCGACGGTCATGGAGCAGGACGCGGCGCTGTTCGGCGGGCAGGTCCTCGACGAGACCGAGTCGCGGGTGCTGGCCGCCTCGCCCGTCGCCCACTTCGGGACCGGGATGCTGGCGACGGACGCGGGACGAGCCGCCGTCGCCGGTTGGGCGGCCGTGGTCGCGACGCGTGTCGACGGCCTGTACATCGCGTTCGACCTGGACTGTCTCGACGCGGCAGCCGGCTGGGCGCTGACGATGCCCGAGCCCGACGGGCTCACGCTCGAGACGGGGCTGGCGGTCGTCGGGATCCTGGCGGAGGCGATCCCGGTCGTCGGTTTCGGCGCGACAGCGGTCAACCTCGACAACGGCGACGGGCCGGCAACCGCCGACGCGATCGCCCGTCTCGTCGAAAGGGCGTTCAGCGCTCGCTGATCCGCCCCGCCTCGGACGCCGGACCGGTGCCCTCGATCTCGACGAAGACGGCCTCCGCCGTCCCCGGGAACGGCACGTCGATCGGTCGGCGACCGGTCGCCAGCGCATGTGCGACGCGGAGCGTTCCGGCGTGCGACACGACGATCGTCGGGCCGTCGTCGGTCCTGATGGCGGCCCAGGCGGCGGCGACCCGCTCGGCCAGTGCCGATGCCGTCTCGCCTCCCGGCCAGTCGATCTCGGCGTCGCCGGCGGCCAGCCGGACCGCGAGGTCCGGGTATCGGGCTGCCACCTCGTCGAAGGTCAGACCCTCGGCCTCGCCGACGTCCGTCTCCAGCCAGCGCTCATCGACGTCGACGACGGCCGGGGCGAGGCGGATGGCCAGGATCGCGGCAGTGTCGTAGGCGCGCCGGCTCGGGCTGGTGACGATCCGGACGCCTGCCGGCAGCATCGTCTCGAGTCGCTGGGCGAGGGCCTCGGCTTCTCGTCGCCCGTCCGCCGACAGGGGTGGGTCGCCCCGGCCGCTGTAGCGCCGCCCGGACGCATCCGTCGCCGCGTGACGGACCAGGACGATGGTCGTCACGCCGGCCCGTCGATCCCCGCCGAGTCGAAGGTCGCCATCTCGTCGCGGATGGCCGCCGCTGCCACGATGATCCCCATCGCCAGCGCCGCGCCCGACGCCTCCCCGAGCCGCAGGTCCAGCTCGAGGATGGGAGCCAGGCCGAGATGGTCGAGGACGATCCGGTGCCCGGGCTCCGTCGAGCGGTGGCCGGCGATGAGACGGGGGCCGAGCCGCGGCTCGAGTGCCACGGCCACGAGCGCCGCCGAGGTGCTGATGAAGCCGTCGAGCACGACCGGGATGCCCGCCAGGGCCGCCTCCACGAGGACGCCGACGAGCACGGCGATCTCGAGCCCGCCGACCGCGGCGAGGACGCCGAGGGGGTCGTCGGGATCGGGCCCGTTGACCGCGAGGGCCGTCTCGATGGCGGCGATCTTGCGCTCCCGACCGGCGTCGTCGATGCCGGTCCCGCGGCCGGTGACCGCCTCGACAGGAGCACCCGTGAACACGGCCGCCAGCGCGCTCGCCGCCGTCGTGTTGCCGATCCCCATCTCGCCGATGCCGAGCAGGTCGAGGCCCGTCTCGTCGGCACGCAGCTCGGTGACGACCGTCCGGCCCGTGGCGATCGCCGTGAGCGCCTCGTCGCGCGTCATCGCCGGACCTTCGGTCATGTCGGCTGTGCCGGGCCGCACGCGAGCACCGACGAGCCGGCCGCCGCGGCGCAGGTCAGGCTCGACGTCCGGGATCGGCCAGGCCACGCCCGCGTCGACGACCACCACCCGCGCGTCGACCGCGCTGGCCAACACGTTGATCGCCGCGCCGCCGGCGACGAAGTTGGCGACCATCTGGGCCGTGACCTCGGCCGGATAGGCAGACACGCCCCGCCGTGCGACCCCGTGGTCAGCGGCGGCCACCACGATCGCCCGGGCGGCGACCGTGCCGTCCGGGCGGCCCGAGATACCGGCCAGCTGGATGGCCAGCATCTCGAGCCGCCCGAGGCTCCCCGGCGGTTTTGTGAGTCGGTCGAGATGCGCGGCACAGGCGGCCATCGCGTCCGCATCGAGCGGTCGGACCGTGGCGAGGTCGGCCATGAGGGCGGCCTCGGCCGCCGACGTGGCCTCAGGTGCCGGTCGGCCGCTCATCGACCCCCGCCCCTCAGCGTGATCGGCAGCCCGGCCACGAGCAGGTGGACCTCGTCGGCCAGCTCGGCCAACCGCTGGTGCGCGATCCCGACCAGGTCGCGATAGGCGCGCGCGCCTGGGTGCATCGGCACGATCCCGGATCCTACCTCGTCGCTCACGACGACGACCGGCCCGGCGCGTTCGGCGATGGCCTGCAGGGCTGCAGCGACCGGCCCATCGAGGATCGGGTCGATGGCGGCGACATCGTCGCCGAGGATGGTGCTCAGCCAGAGCGTGAAGCCATCGATGAGCACGGGCTCGCCGGGCGCCGTCCGGGCGAGCGCCGCGACCAGGTCCGCACCGACGTCGATGGTCGGCCATGAGGACGGGCGGGCCGCACGATGGCGGGCGATCCGGTCGTCGAGCTCGGGGTCGCCGGGCCACGCGGTGGCCAGGAACCACGCCCGGCCGCCCTCGCCGGCCAACCGCTCCGCGGCAGCGAGGCCGAAGCGGCTCTTGCCACTGCGGGTGCCGCCGAGCGCCAGGATCAGGGGCTCAGCCATGCTGCCGGCCCCTCACCGGGCCACCGAGGCCGCGAAGGCGGCCGCCACGAGGGTCGCTGCCACCGTCAGCTCGATGATCGCGCCCATCCCGTCGCCATCGAGCTGGCGCCGGCCGTTGACGACCGCGCCTGCCATGACCAGCCCGGCCCCCGACCCGAGCAGGCCGCCGATGACCACGGCCGGCGAGGTTGCGACCAGCGTGAGCGCCACGGTCACGAGCACGGCGAGCACGACCGCCACGAGGGCGTCGGCCGGTCGGACGCGGGCCGCGAACCAGCCGCCGAAGCCGTTCCCCTCGGCACGGTCGCCGACCAGGAGGACGACCACGACCGGCAGCGTCCGGCCGACGACGGCCGCCGTCACCAGCGCCGCGGCCGCGACCGCCAGGCCGCCGGACGTCACGAGGCTCGCCAGTGCCGCGACCTCGGTCCCGAGCACCAGGATGAGGGCCACCGCGCCGCCGGGCCCGACCGAGGGATCCTTGCGTGCTCGTTCGGCGCTCATCGGATCGGGGGCAACGAGGGCGTCGGCCGTGTCGGCCAGCCCGTCGAGATGGAGGGCGCCGGTCAGCACGGTCATCGCCGCGACCGCGAGCAGGCTCGCGACGACCGGCTCGAGACTGCCACCGAGGATGATGGGGACGGCGCCCACAGCGCCCACGAGCATCCCGACGATCGGGAACGCCGCCGCCCCGCTCGCCATGTCGTCGCCAGGGCGGACGGGCAGCCGGGTCAGCAGCGCGAAGGCCGCCTGCAGCGTCCCGCCGATGCCGATGGGCGGCCGAGTGTCCGCGTCCGGACGCGGCGGGAGGCGACGGACGGTCACGGTCAACCTGCGCCCAGTGGCAGCCGGACGAGCGCGGGGTCCACCCCGAACACGCCGCGGATGTGGCCGGCGTCGAGGGTGTCGGCCGGCGGACCGTCGGCGACGATCCGGCCGGCGCGCATCAGCGCGACCCGCGGGAAGAAGTTGGCGGCGAGGGCGAGGTCGTGGAGGACGGCCACGATGGTCGCCCCGTCGCGCTCGTTGAGGTCGACCAGCAGCTGCATGACATCGACCTGATGGCGGATGTCGAGGTGGGCCGTCGGCTCGTCGAGGACGAGGATCGGGGCCGCCTGGGCGAGGGCGATGGCCACGAACACGAGCTGGCGCTCCCCCATCGACAGGCGTCGCGCGTCGCGGTCGGCCAGATGGGCCACGCCGACCCGTTCGAGCGCGGCGTCGACCGCGTCCAGGTCCACCTGGCGCGGCCCGCTGAGCGGCGGATCGTGCGGCAGGCGCCCGAGGCCGACCACCTCGCGGACCGTCATGGCGAACGGGATCTGGGCGAGCTCCGGGACGACCGCGATCGTCCGGGCGATCCGCTTCCGGTCGAGCGTCCGCATCGGCTCGCCGCCGAGCGAGACGCTCCCGCGGCGCGGCTCGAGGACCCCGGTCAGGACCCGCAGCAGCGTCGACTTGCCCGCCCCGTTCGGCCCGACCAGGGCGACCCGCTCGCCGGCTCGCAGCGACAGGCTCGCATCGGCGACGATGGTCCGGTCGCCGTACGCGACCGTGACCGCATCGGCGGCGAGGATGGCGCTCACAGCTCGTACCCCGATCGGGTCTGACGGAGCAGGACCAGGAAGAACGGGGCCCCGACGATGGCCATGACCACCCCGACCGGGACGTCGCCGAGCAGCCGTGCGACGAGGTCCGCGAGCGTCAGCAGGACGGCCCCGACGATGGCCGAGATCGGCACGACCCGGCGTGCCGAGGCGCCGACGAGCAGCCGGACGACGTGCGGGACGACCAGCCCGACGAAGCCGATGAGGCCGGTGATCGCGACCGCCGCGGCCGTCGCCATCGTGGCCAGCACGAGCAGGATCCCCCGTTCGCGTCCGACGTCCACGCCGAGATGACCGGCCGCTTCGTCGCCGAGCAGCAGCCCGTCGAGCGATCGCGCCCGCAGCCCGATGAGCAGGCACGCGCCGAGGATCAGCGGCGCGGCCAGGGCGAGGCGCTCCCACGACGCCCCGGCGAGCCCGCCGAGCAGGAACGAGAAGATCGCCCGCAGGTTCGTCCCCGAGACGTACATCGCCATCGTCAGGAGGGCGGCGAGGATCGACCCGACCGCGTAGCCCGTCAGCAGCAGCCGGGTCATGCCGCCCGCCCCGCCCGAGCCGCCGAGGCGGAACACGAGCAGCGCGGCAGCCAGCGCCCCGACGAACGCCCAGACGTTGACGAGGCCGAACTCGAAGACCGTGAGGCCGACCGGCAGCAGGATGGCCAGCGCGGCCCCGAGCGCCGCGCCCGACGACGTCCCGAGCACGTACGGGTCCGCCAGCGGGTTCCGGACGATTCCCTGGAACGTCGCTCCGGCGACCGCCAGCCCGGCGCCGACGACGGCGGCGGTCAGCGCGCGAGGCAGCCGCAGCTCCCAGACGATCGTCTCGGTGGCGGCCGTCCAGTGGCCACCGAAGTCGAGCCCGAAGGCGCGCTTGAGGATGACGCCGACGGTGTCGGTCGGGCCGATCTGGGTGGACCCGACCGTCACGGCCGCGACCAGCGCCACGGCCAGGGCGACCAGCCCGAGGACCGCGATGATCCCGGGGCGGCCGCGGATCCGGTCGGCCAGGCTGACCGACCGGATGTCCGCGGAGACCGTGCGGGTCGCCATCGATGGATCGCTACGGCGACGCTGTCGGTGCGCCCGACGGCGCGACGGATGGGAGCACGAGGTTCGGGTACATCGCCAGCGCGAGGTTGCGCATCCCGGTCGCCAGGCGGGGACCCGGACGGGTGATCTCCGTGTCGGCCACCGACCGGATGTCGCCGCTCTTCACCGCGCTCAGGGCTGACCAGCCGGTCCGCTTGGCGACGGTCGCCGGGGTCGGCATGTAGAAGGCGTTGGTGCCGAGGATGATCACCTGCGGATCGCGCTCGATGAGCGTCTCGAGCGGGACCTCGTACGTCACCGCGTCGCCGGTGATGACGTCGACGCCGAGCATCTCGAGCATCTCGTCGAGGAACGAACCCTTGCCCGGTCCGTAGATCTGTCCGGTCGTGTCGATGTACCCGACGTCGTAGAACACGCGCGGCTTGGCCCCGGCCTGCTGGCCCGCCGCCTGGGATGCCGTCCCGATGGCGGTCATGTCGTCGCGCACGGACTCGGCCAGCGCGGTCCCAGCCTCCTTCTCCCCGGCTGCGGTCCCGACCAGGGCCAGGTCGGCGTAGATCTCGTCGAGCGTGCTGCTCGACACGACCAGCACCGGGATCTTGAGAGAGCGGAGCTTGGCGATCGCGTCGGCCGAGGTGAACCCCGCGCCACCGGCGATCACGAGGTCGGGGTCGAGGCTGACGATCTTCTCGACGTCGACCGTGCCGTAGTCGACGACATGGGGCAGGGTCTTGGCGTCGGCCGGGTAGTCGCTTGCGTCATCGGTGGCGACGACCCGATCGCCCGCGCCCACCGCGAACAGGGTCTCGGTCACGGCCGGGGTCAGCGACACGATCTTCTGCGGCTCGGCGGCGAGGGTGACAGCGGTGCCGTCGTCGCCGGTCAGGGTGACGGGGAATGCCGGGGCCGGCGTCGGAGTCGGGCTCGGGGCTGCCGTCTGGGCAGGCGTCGTCACGGGCGCGACCGTGGCGAACGCGACCGACGGGCTCGACGGCGCCCCGCTGGAGCTGGTGATGCTGCAGCCGCCCAGCACGAGGGCGACCGCCGCCAGCAGGATGGCGATGCGGCCGAGCGGGCCGCCTCTGCGGGCGGACGGGGACGGCGGGAACACGGACGGGAACCTCCGGAGCGGGATGGGCTCGGAGGGGGAGCGACGAATCGCGAACCCCTCGCTTCGAACGGGGTCGAAGGAGGGGTCTATCCGAAAGATCGCACGGTCTGCCTACCTCTCTCTCGAAGGTTCGAGCATGCACCGTGTGGTCGGCGACCGGACTTGCGCCCCGAGGGGCGTTCACCGTAGCGGGACTGTGTCGGCATCTCACCGACTTCGCGACCAGACGGCCTTTTGAGAGTGGCACGGTACCACGGCGGCCACGTGGACGGCCGATGCCCGCGTTGGAGCCTCCGCTCCCTCGTTCACGCACCTTGGGGTGCGCTCGCTCGCGTGCTCGGCTCCGCCTTGGCCTCGGTCGCCCACGCGGCCGCTTCGCACGAGCCCGCCTTGCGACTTTGCGGATAAGCGACCGATAAGGGCCGTTTGCGAGGATCCGTGCCTCGCCCTCCTCCCGCCAGCAGTCCATCCGCCGGAGGAGGTACCTGATGGTGGAGGCACGATGGCTACGGTGGTTCGGGCCAGGCTTCGTCGCCGTGGCCGCGCTCGCGCTGGTCGGCGCGGCGACGGTGGGCGCCGGGACGCCGTCGTCGGCACCCTCGGCGTGTTCGGGCTCGCCGGCCGGCCGCATCGCGACGTCCCGAGGTCCCGATGTCGTCGCGCTGGCGGACGGTTCGGCCGCCCCGTGGTTCCGGCTCGACCCCGTCCTCGACCGCGCCGGCGCACTCGCCGGTCAGCGGCTGGCCCTTGGCCTCGATGGGGTCCCGGGCGTCCGCACCCTCGACCTTCCGGCCGAGTCGTTCGCGGCAGGACCGTTCGGCCGGGTCGTCCTGGTCGGTGCCGATGACGGCGTCATCTCGACGCTCCGGCTGCTCGACGTGGCCGCCGGCTGCGCATGGCCGATCGCGACCGAGCGGAACGTCATCCGCCGCGCGACGGTCGATCGCGACCGGTCGGCGATCTACGAGATGCGCGTCGACCGCGCGACCCGCGCCGACCTCGGGATCTGGCTGCGGCCGATCTCCGGTGGCAGCCCCGCTCGCCAGGTCCTGGCCGCACCGGAACCGGACGGCCGCTTCGGACAGACGTGGTCGACCGAGTTCCGATGGGATCTCGCTGGCGACCGGCTGGCGGTCCAATCGTGCGGCGATGTGGCCTGCCGGACCAGGATCGTCGACCCCGCCGGCGGGCCGGCCCGGGTCCTCGACGCGCCCGATCTCGGCACCCTCATCGGCGTCGACGGCGACACGCTGGTGACGTACGGGGCATGCCGCGGCTTCCCCTGCCCGATCGTCTCGACCGACCTCGAGACGGGCGCACGGACCGTGCTCGACGCCTCCGCTGGGCCTGCCGTCGTCGTGGCGACGACCGACGGTGCCCGGCTCGTCGACGAGGTCGCGACCGGTGCCGGGCGCGGCCTGCGATCGGTCCCGGTCGACGGAGGCGATGCCGTCGATCTCGGCTCCATCCCCGACGATCTCGGCCTCGGGGCCGACGCGGTCCTTGCCGGCTCCGCGACCGAGCTGCCGACCGGCTGGGTCCTGCTCACCCCCGACGGCCGGATGCCGGCCGACGGGTCGTCCGCCACGTCACGACTCCGCCATATCCCCGACGGAGCGACCGTCCCGCTGGCTGAGGCAGCACGATGAACGCGACACGACGTCTCCATCCACGAGCCCGATGGGAGATGGCGGCCATCGCCGCGGTGGCGGCCCTGGCCTTGACCGGCGGCGGTGTCGCCGCCCACGGTCCGGACCCCAAGCTGTCCGGTGGCCCGTTCGGGCAGGACCAGGTCCTGCGCTTCCGCTGGCGGTCGGGTTCCGTGCCGACCGCGGCGATCAAGACCGCGATCACGAAGGCGGTCGCCGACGCCAACGCGTCACGTGGCTCGCGCGCCGCAACCTATGTCTACGACTCGGCCGGACCGAACCCGATCGGCTACGGAGCCGGCGCGACGTGTGGGGTCAACGGCCTCGCCTGCTTCACGCGAACCCCACCGACCAGCTTCACCATGTGGCTCCGGGAGCAGGGCCATGTCTACGACTGGGGCACGCTCAAATGGTGCCAGGCCTACGCCTCCCCGCCCAACGGCTGCTACGACGCCGAGACGATCACGCTCGACGAGCTCGGGCACGTCGAGGGACTCGACCACCACGTGAACTACTCGAACGATTCGGACTACGAGGACGCCGTCGTCCAGACCTTCTCGCGGACCAAGCCGTCGACCGGCTGGAACCGCCACTCCTTCGGGCGCTGCGACGTGGCGACCCTCCAGGTCATGTACGACCTGACGTCAACGTCCGCGAAGTACTCGACCTGTCTCTCGCTCGCGACGGTCCTGACCCTCGGCGCGTCGCCGAGCGGGATCCTGGTCGGGGGCAGCACGACGCTGACCGCCACGCTCAAGGTCGTCGACGCCGACTCGTACGGCAGGCTCGGTGCCAACCTGGTCTCCGGTCGTGCGGTGACGCTCCAGAGGCGCGCCCCGGGTGCCACGGCGTGGACCACCGTGGGCTCGATGCCGGCAGGATCCTCGAGCGGGACCTACGTGCTGGCCCAGCGGCTGACGGCGAGCACCGAGTTCCGCGCCATCTTCGCGACCCCGAGCGGCGAGGGACTGGTCGGCGACACGAGCCCGACGGTGAGCGTCTTCGTCAGCACCTGTGCGCGGGTCGCTCGACTCCGGGGATCGATGCGCAATGCCTGTGACCCGTCACGGAGGGCATCCGATCCATCGCTCGCGCGAGACGCGGTCCGGACTCACGATCGCGCTGATCGGCCTCGTCGCCGCCGCCTGCGCGACCGGTGGCACGAGCGCGTCCGCGAGCCCTCCGCCGAGCGACCGCTCCGTCGGCGCGCACCGGCGGCGTCGATCGCGGCGCCGGCCTCGCCGGCGCCGACCGTCGCTCCGACCTCGGATCGTTCGGCTGTCTCGGCCGCGCCGCCGGTCGCGGCGCTGGCGGTCGAGGGCGGCGATCCGGTGGCCGGGGAGCTCGGCTCCTACTCCTGGAACGGTGGCGGGTCGGACAGCCCGTGGTTGCCCGGGAGCGCCATCACCGTGGGGACCGGCGAGCGGCTGTCCGTCTCCGTCGAGCCGGACGTCGGGATCGTCACCTGGGCCGCCCGCCGGGTCGCCGCGGGGACCTCGGACGGCGCCGGCGCCGTCGGCCTCGGTGAGGGCGCCGGCCCGATCGCTTTCGCGGCGCCCGAGAAGGGACACTGGTCGATCCAGCTGACGGTCGGCTTCGCGGATGACGTCGGCTCGGCCGTCTACTACTGGGACCTCACCGTCCGATGACCGGCGCCGTGGGCATGGCACACTTCGCTCGCCGATGCCAACCACGATCCGGACCGGCGGTCCCGCAGCCCGCGCGCGCCGCGCCCTCCGCCCGGCGCTCGCGCTCGCGTGCGTGGCCGCGATCGGGGCATGCTCGAGCGCGGAGCCGAGCGCCTCCGCGAACGTCGCGCCGGACGGCCTGGTCGCCCTCGTCGCGACAGCCGATGCGACCTCGCTGCTGGGCTGGAGCTCGACCGCCGCGAAGCCGGTCCCGATCAAGCTGCCGAAGGGCGACACGACGTGGATCGCGACGGGACGCTCGGACGTCCTCGCCGCCGCCCTGGCGAACGGGACGACCGCCACCAGCGACCCGATCCACCTCGGCAAGTCGCTGACCTGGCGTACGGTCAAGGCCGTCGACCCGAGCGGCGACGCCCCGAAAGGACACCAGGACTACGTGACCTGGGACCCGGAGGGCGGACGCTACGCGACGCTGGCCGGCGATCTCCTGTCGGGCGATGGCATCGACGTGGTGCTCATCGATCCGTCGGCGGGGAGCGCGCTCCAGATCCCCATCGACCGCTCCGTCGACGCCGCACCGCCGGTCTGGATCGGGCCGGACCGGCTCGTCGTCGTCACCGGTGACGCGTCGTCCCCGCAGGCGACCATCGTCGACACCACGTCGGGCGACCTGTCCGACGGGCCCGTCGGGGCACGCGTTGCTCGCGGCCTCGGCCGATGGGCGTCGGCTCGCAACGATGGACGCTCCGGGTGATCCGGTCATCGTCCGCGACACGGACGCCTGGCTGGGCGGCGACGGCTCATCGATCGCGTCGATCCCGCCTCCGAGTGGTTCGTCGAGCGCGATCGCGTTCGCGCTTGACGCGAACGGTCAGCGTCTCGTGATCGCCTGGCAGGAGAAGGACAGCAGCGTCACGCTCAGCGTGTACGACGGCGGATCCGGCTGGCACCGTGTCTCGAAGCCATCGATCGGCGCCGCCAAGGGCGCGGTGGTGGCCTGGCGCCGCTGACCCGCGTCAGGAACCGAGGATCGCGCCGCCGGACGGTGCCGGCGAAGGCGGCGCGCGAGCACCGGAGCGAGCGCACCTCAAGGTGCGTGAGCGAGGAGCGCAGCCGCCAACGCGCGCCCGCGCCGTCCCGCGGTGCGCCAGTGACGCCGGGGAGTCAGGCGGAGACTGGCTCCGCGGCGGCGAAGATCGAGACCTGGGCTTCCTCGGGGAGCATCACGCCGAAGACCTTCTGGAGGGTGAGCAGGTGCACGCACGACCCCCAACTCTCGAAGTAGTGGCAGGTGCATTGCCACTGACCGGCGTCGAGCCCGACGTGATGGGTGTCGTTGTCGCCACGGAACGTGAGCGAAAGTCGTTCGATCGTGATGCGATCGAGCTCGCGCGCGTAGCGATTCGCCTTCTCGACCTTGCCGATCAGGGAGCTGTGCATCGCGGTGCTACCTCCGTCGCCCGCAGGGCGCTCGCGGGGCCGCCGTCCGGTCATGCACCTCGACCGGTGATGGCGGTCGCGTCTGCGTGAAGGGTACACCCGACGGGCCGGCGGACCAGCCCTGAAATCGATCCTACGCCGCGGCCTATGGGGCACTGGTACCTTCGCGCCCGAAGTCGTCCTCGAGCCGGACGACGTCGTCGAGCTCGGGGGTCGACACCTCGATCAGCTCGGTCCGCTCGATCGCCTCGTAGCGGTGGATCCGGCCGGTCGGGACGTGGCGGTCGTCGCCCGCGACCGAGCTCCTCGACCTGGACCGACGCCGTCGTCATCCTCGAGGTAGAGCCGCAGGCGACCCGACGTCACGAGGATCGATTCGTCCTTGATCAGGTGGCGCTGGAGCGACAGGCGGTGACCGGCCTCGATGACCAGGACCTTGCCGACATAGCGATCCGTGTGCGCCCAGATGAGCTCGTGGCCCCAGGGCTTGTCGACCCGCCGAGTGGCTCCCGCCTCATCGCCGTTCACGAGCCGCGGACCAGTCGCTCGCCGGCGACGAGGAGGGCGTCGCGCAGATCCGGCCGAGGTCGCCTCGGTGTAGACGCGGACGAGCGGCTCCGTCCCCGACGCCCGGACGAGCAGCCACGAGCCGTCGGCGAGGAAGAACTTGAAGCCGTCGCCGGTGTCGAGCGGCACGGTCCGGGCGACCGGCTCGCCCGCCAGCTCGGCCGGCGTGCTCGGCCGCCAGATCGACGAGCAGGCGACGCTTGGTCTCCGGGTACGCGGCCCGCTCGACGTGGACGTCGACCCGCAGGTAGAAGGACGGCCCGGCGAGCTCGTGGAAGTGCGCGATCGCCCTGGACACCGGCCAGCGGCCCGCTGCGTCGCTCGCGCAGGAACAGGTCGAGCAGCATCAGGTCGGCGTAGACCCCGTCGCGCTCGGGCAGGTGCATCCCGAACCCGAAGCCGCCCGATTCCTCGGCGCCCAGCATCGCGCCGGTCTCGATCATCTTCGGCCCGATGAACTTGAAGCCGACCGGGGTCTCGTAGATCGCGATCCCGTAGTGCTCGCCCAGCCGCGCGGCCATCGACGTGTTGTTGACGCTGACGACGACCGGCTCGCGCAGGCCGCGGTGCTCGGCGAGGTAGTACATCAGCAGGCCCGTGACCTCGAGCTGGTGGATGAACGTGCCCCGCTCGTCGGCCGCGCCGGCGCGATCCGCGTCGCCGTCGAGGAACAGGCCGAGGTCGTAGCCGCCGCCGGCGAGGATGCCGAGCGCCTCGTCGATGTTCGGTCGGATCGGCTCGGGATTGACGCCGCCGAAGTACGGGTTGCGCTCCTGGTGGATCTCGTGGACCCGGATGCGGCCGCCGGCCAGCAGCCGCGACAGCCAGCCGCTGCCGGCGCCCCACATCGGGTCGACCAGGACGGACAGGTCGGCCGCCTTGAGCGCATCGAGGTCGACGGTCCGAGCGGACGAAGCGCTCGTAGCCGTCGTACGGATCGAACCGCTCGACGAGCCCCGCCGCCTCGGCGTCGGCGAACGGCCGGCGGTCGATGGCGATCCCCCCGTTCTGCGCGAGCCGCGACCTCGATGACGCCGAGCAGGTCCGCGCCCGCCGCGGCCCCGGTCGGCGCCTTGACCTTGAAGCCGTTGTCGATCCACGGGTTGTGGCTCGCGGTGATGACGATGCCGGCCGCCGCGCCGCGTTCGATCACCTCGAACGAGCTCATCTGGGTCGGGACCGCGTGGACCGCGTAGGCGACCGGGATGTCATGCGCCAGCAGCACCTCGGCCGCCGCCAGCGCGAAGTGCTCCGACGAGAAGCGCCGGTCGTAGGCGATGACGACGCCCTTCGACGTGCTCGCCCCGACCGACGACGTAGGCAGCCACGCCGTCCGCGCAGCGCCGGACGTTCTCGTAGGTGAACTCGTCGGCGATCCGGGCGCGCCAGCCGTCGGTCCCGAACACGATCGTGGTGGGGGCCGGTGCCTGACCGGTCAGGGTCACGTCAGATCCTCCGGGTCGGTGCAGCGCTCGAGCGAGTGCACTCGATCGTCGTCTCGGTCGGGGCCGCGTCCCGCGCAGGATCGCGATGGGCTGGGCGGCGTTCATCGTACCGCGATGGAGTGGCTCGACGACGCCCAGCCGTCGCCGATCCGCCGCACGATCAGGTCGTCGTGCTCGACCTCGACGGACTCGCCCGCCTGGACGACCGACCCGGTCCCGCGCGCACCGATGGCCGCCAGGAGCGCCGTCCACGACCCGAGATCGGACCAACCGACATCCATCGAGGCCATCACCACCTGGCCGCTCTGGGCTGCGCCCTCCATGACCGCGTAGTCGATCGAGACCGGCCGCTGGATCGCCTCGTAGGCGTGCTGCGAGGGTCGGTCGCGTGTCGCGACGCATCGGCCCGAGCGACTGGAGCAGGCCGGTGTAGCGGTCGAGCGCCGCGCGGATGGCCGAGCGCCGCCACAGGAAGATGCCAGCGTTCCAGGCGACGCCCTCGAGCGTGGCCAGCTCGTCCGCCCGAGCCGGCTTGGGCTTCTCCTCGAACCGGAGCAGCGGGTACGCACGGATCGGCCGATCCTCGCCGACGTCCGCGCCGCGACCGAGGTCAGGGATGAGGTAGCCGTACTCGGTCGCCGGCCGGTCGACCTGGATGCCGAGCGTCACGAGCGGGTGCCTCGATCGCCGAACGACCCTGTCGCGAGACGCTCGGCGGCGATGCGCAAGACGCCCTGGAAGATGTCCACCTTCTCGACCGTCTGGTCGGCCGGCAGGACGACCATCACCTCGTCCTCCGGGCGGTCGATGGCGAGGGTCGCGAGCGCGATGGCCGCCGCGGTGTTGCGCCCGAGCGGCTCGACGACGACGCGGACGCTCGGGGACCTGCGCCTGACCAGCTGTCCGTAGCGCCGGTCGGTGACGACCGTGATGTCGTCGGTCAGCGCCTAGCCGAGCCGGCGGTCGACCGTCCGCTGGAGCAGCGAGCGCTCGTCGAGCAGCGGCAGGAACGGCTTCGGGCACTCGGGCCGGCTGAGGGGCTAGAGGCGGGTCCCACCGCCGCCGGCCAGGATCACGGCGTACATGCGCCGCCCAGTCTACGGGCGCCCGGATCTGCCGGATGGCCGACCCGAGGCTCGTGCCGCGCGAAGCTGTCAGGCAGCGACGACAGGCTCCGGCAATCCGGCCTCGGACGCCAGCAAGGCCGCCTTGTCGGTCCGCTCCCACGGCAGGTCGAGGTCGGGCCGGCCGAAGTGGCCGTACGCGGCGGTCTGCCGGTAGATCGGCCGGCGCAGGTCGAGCGCGGCGATGATCGACGCCGGCCGGAGGTCGAAGTGCCGCTCGATCAGGGCCTGGATCCGCTCGTCGGCGATCGCGCCCGGTGCCGAACGACTCGACCGAGAAGCTGATCGGCCGGGCGATCCCGATCCCGTAGGCGACCTCGACCTCGAACCGGTCGGCGAGCCCCGCGGCGACCACGTTCTTGGCGACCCAGCGCGCGGCATACGCGGCCGAGCGGTCGACCTTCGTCGGGTCCTTGCCCGGAGAAGGCGCCGCCGCCGTGGCGGGCCATCCCGCCGTAGCTGTCGACGATGATCTTGCGGCCGGTCAGGCCGGCGTCGCCCATCGGGCCGCCGGTCACGAACCGCCCGGTCGGGTTGACGTGCATGATCGGGTCGTCGGACCGCAGCTCGGCCGGGATCGTCGGCAGGATGACGGCCTCGACGATGTCGGCGCGAAGCCGCTCGGCACGGACGTCGGGATCGTGCTGGGCCGAGACGACCACCGTGCGGACGCGCGTCGGGACGCCGTGCTCGTACTCGACCGTCACCTGGGTCTTGCCGTCGGGCCGGAGGTACGGCAGCTGGCCCGACTTGCGGACCTCGGCCAGCCGGCGGGCCATCCGGTGGGCCAGCGCGATCGGCAGCGGCATGAGCTCCGGCGTCTCGCGACAGGCGAACCCGAACATCATCCCCTGGTCGCCGGCCCCGAGCTCGTAGGCCGACGCCGCGTCGTCGCGGACCTCGAGCGCGGAGTCCACGCCCTGCGCGATGTCGGGCGACTGCTCCTTGACCGAGATCAGCGTGCCGCAGGTCAGGTAGTCGAAGCCGTAGTCGGCACGGGTGTAGCCGATGTCGCGGACGGTGTCGCGGACGACCGCCTGGATGTCGATGTAGGTGGTGGTCGAGATCTCGCCGAGGACCATCACGAGGCCGGTCGTGGTCGCCGTCTCGCAGGCGACCCGGGCGTTGGGATCGTCGCGGATGATCGAGTCCAGGATGGCGTCCGAGACCTGGTCGCACATCTTGTCGGGATGGCCCTCGGTGACCGATTCCGAGGTGAACAGGTAGTGCGCGGCGTCGACGATGCTCATGGCCCCGAAGCCTAGCACGGAGCCCGTGCGGGTCGCCGCGCGAGACCTAGCCGACCGTCGAGGCGGCCCGATGCTCTCGGCGCGCGCGCCATTCGTCGAGGCCCGGCATGTCGAGCGGCTCGATGGCGTCCGCAGGCTCGAACCCGAACACCTGGGCGAGGAACGACAGCCGCGCCTCGAGCGTGCGGCGGATCGCAGTCGCCCCCCGGAAGCCGTGGCCCTCGCCCTCGAACGCGAGGTACGCGTACGGGATCCGCTTCGAGGCCAGGGCCGCCACGATCGCCTCGGCCTGCGACGGCGGGACCACCCTGTCGTCGAGCCCCTGGAGGACGAGGACCGGGCAGTCGATGTCGTCCACGAAGTGGATCGGCGAGCGCTCGCGATAGCGCTCGGCGGCTTCCGGATATGGCCCGACCATGCGGCGCGAGTACTGCGACTCGAACTTGTGGGGCTTGACCTCGAGGAGCTCGAGATCGCCGATGCCGTAGTGGGTGATGCCGGCCGCGAACACGTCGCGGAAGGCGAGCGCCGCGAGGGTCGTGTAGCCGCCCGCGCTGCCGCCTTCGATGATCAGCCGCTCGGGGTCCACGTCGCCGCGGTCCACCAGGAACCGGGCCGCGGCGACGGTATCGTCGACGTCGACGACTCCCCACATCCCGTCGAGCCGTCGGCGGTACGCGCGGCCATAGCCGCTGCTCCCGCCGTAGTCGACGTCGACGATCGCGAATCCGCGGCTCGTCATCAGCTGCTTGGACAGGTCGAGCCCGGTCGAGGCGTTCGCGGTCGGGCCGCCGTGGGTCAGCACGATGAGCGGCGGCTTCTCACCGTCCGGTCCCGTGAAGTCCGGGTTGGTCGGCGGGTAGTAGAGCGCATGGGCCAGCAGGCCGTCGGTCGTCGGGAAGGTGATCGATTCGGGCGCCGAGATGACAGCCGGGTCGGCCGTCAACGTGCTCGCCCGACGCAGGACCCCGGCTGGTGCCAGGGTCGCCGGGTCGAACCGGACGACGATCGCCGGATCGCCCGGCCCGCCGGCCACGGCGACGATCGACGACGATCCGATCCGGAGCGAGTCGAGCTCGGTGAACGGGGTCTCGACCTCGCCGATGAGGTGGCCGGGCTCGAGCCTGAACAGCCGGTCGCGCCCGTCGGAGCGCGCGATCGCGACGATCGCGCCATCGGGCAGGAACCCGTAGGACGACCGGTCGAAGACCCACGACGGGTCGGCGAACTCGGCCTCCATCGGCGCCAGCGGCTCGAGACGCGGCCCGTCGACCAGGCGGTACAGGTTCCACCAGCCGCTCCGGTCGCTGATCAGGTGGAGCGTGCCGTCGGGCGCCCATTCGGGCTGGACGATCGACTCCTCCGGTCCGCCGGCGGCCAGGCTGGATGGCCCGAGCGTGCCGTCGGGCTCGAACGCTGCGACGCGCAGCCGGGTGGCGTCCCACGGCATGTCCGGGTGGTCCCACTCGAGCCAGGCCAGCTGGCTGCCGTCCGGCGACAGCCGGGGCGAGGCGACGAAGTCGGGCCCGCTGACGAGGACCGTCGAGTCGCCGCCATCGAGCGGCACGGCCACGATCGTGTTCGTCGGCAGCCCGCCCCCGGTGTGGTCCTCGCGGACGGCGACGAACCGGCGGCGGACCGGGTCGGGCCGCAGGTCGGCGTGGCGCCAGGCCACCTCGGGGGTGATGGGCACCGCCGCCTCGGACCCCGGGTCGAGCCGGTACAGGCGGCCGTCGCCGAAGTGCGAGAAGACGACGACCCCGCCGGCCACCACGTACGACCCGCCGCCGTACTCGTGGACGCGGCTGCGGACGTTGAACGGGGCCGGCGTCAGGTCGGTGGTCGAGCCGTCGGCCGCCGCGCGGACCAGCACGCGCCGTCCGTCCTCGGTCGGCCGGCCCTCGAGCCAGAACACGTCGTCGCCGTCGATCCACGGCTCGGCCAGGGCGATGACGTCGCCGACGACGTCCTCGATGCGGATCGGCGAGCGCCAGGCGCCGTACGGAGCGACCGCGACCGGTCGGTCGAGCTCGGGCTCAGGTCCCGTGCTGCCAGGACGCCACGTACGCGACCTGCTCGGGCGTCATCGGCTCGAGCTCGATGCCGAGCGCGGCCAGCTTGAGCCGCGCGACCTCGGCGTCGATCGCCTCCGGGACGACGTAGACCCGCGGCTCGAGCTCGGCGTGGTGCGCCGCGACGTACTCGGCCGAGAGCGCCTGGTTGGCGAAGCTCATGTCCATGACCGCGGCCGGGTGTCCCTCGGCGGCACCGAGGTTGACCAGCCGCCCCTCGGCGATGAGGTTGAGCCGCTTGCCGCCGAGGTCGAACTCCTGGACGTTCTCGCGGACCTCGCGGACGTGCCCCTCGGCCATCGCGCGCAGGGCGGTCAGGTCGAGCTCGGCGTCGAAGTGGCCCGAGTTGGCCATGATCGCGCCGTCGTGCATCGCCTCGAAATGCTCGCGCCGGAAGACGTTGACGTTGCCGGTCGCCGTGACGAACAGGTCGCCCCACGGCGCCGCCTCGCCCGCGGTCATGACCGGGATAGCCGTCCATCAGCGCCTCGAGCGCGCGGACCGGGTCGACCTCGACGACGGCGACGTGGGCGCCGTGACCGGCCATCCGCGAGGCGATGCCCTTGCCCGACCCAGCCGTACCCGGCGACGACGACCTTGCGGCCGGCGATGAGGATGTTCGTCGCGCGCAGGATGCCGTCGAGCGTCGACTGGCCGGTGCCGTAGCGGTTGTCGAAGAGGTGCTTGGTCTGGGCCTCGTTGACCGCGATGACCGGGAACCGGAGCGTCCCGTCGGCGGCCATCGCCCGCAGCCGGATGACGCCGGTCGTGGTCTCCTCGGTGCCCGCGAGGACCTCCCCGACCTGGTCCGGGCGCTCGGTGTGGAGGAGCGAGACGAGATCGCAGCCGTCGTCCATCGTCAGCTGCGGATGCGTGTCGGCGACGGAGCGCGAGGTGGGAGTAGTACGTGTCGCGGTCCTCGCCGCGCCGGGCGTAGGTGGCGATGCCGTACTCGGAGACGAGGGCCGCGGCCACGTCGTCCTTGGTCGACAGCGGGTTGGTCGCCGCGAGGACGACATCCGCGCCGCCGGCCTTGAGCGTGCGCATCAGGTTGGCCGTCTCGGTCGTGACGTGGAGGCAGGCGCCGATGCGCAGGCCGTCGAGCGGCCGGTCGCGCTCGAACCGTTCGCGGATCAGGCGCAGGACGGGCATCTCGCGCTCCGCCCATTCGATCCGGCGGACGCCCTCGGCGGCGAGGCCGAGGTCGGTGACGTCGTGGGCGGGGGACGTGGTGGTGGTCGTCATCGAGAGTCGGTCTCCTTGCGGGAAAAGAGGCGCCGAACGGAGGCGGCCAGGTCCGGCCACGGCGAGCCGAGGCGATGGACGAGCCGCTCCTCGAAGCGCACGTGTTCGGCGTAGCCGAGGCGGCGATACGCGTTGAGCGCGGGTGGGTTGTCGGAGCGGACGTTGAGCACGACCTGGTCGCAGGTGCGCAGCAGGTCGGCCGTCACCGCGCCCGGTGACCGCCGTCGCGAAGCCGCGTCCACGGTAGTCGGCGTGGGTCAGGACGTTGCCGACGACCGCGAGCCGGCCGCCTGGCTCGACGACGTGGGTGCCCGCGGCGGACACGAGCGTGCCGTTGACGCGGATGCCGTAGTACACGCCCTCGCGATGGCCGACGACGGCAGCCACGACGCGAAGCCGAGCTGGTAGAGCCGGTTGAGGTCGCCGATCTCGGCCGGCGAGCAGCCGCTGGACGGTGGCCGGGTACGGCCGGAAATGCGCCCGGTCGACCCACATCCGGACCATCGGCCGGCCCCGGATCGACCCGGTAGGCGGTCTCGATCGCCGGGATCAGCGCTGCCGGGGCGGCCACGTAGGCGACCCGCGGCCGGATGAGGTCGCGCAGGACGACCGCGATGCCGTCCTCGCGGCCCATCGCGAACAGCGGCTGGGGCGTCGGGCCGCCGTACTCGAGGACGACCGCGACCGGCGCGTCGCCCGTCGAGCGCGACGCCCCAGCGCGTCCGCGCGAACTCGCGCTCCTCGAGGTCGCAGATGGCGTACGCGGCGTACAGCCGGTCGCGCTCGAGGAACGAGCGCAGCAGCGCCTTGTCGGTGGTGGCCCGGGCGACGATCCCGCGCCGGCCGACGGCGACGGTCGTCATCAGTCGGCCGCCGCTGCGGCTGCCGGCTCCGCGGCCGGCATCTCGGCGGGCGGGCGCACCGCTGGAAACCGGGCATCGCCGCCCAGCGGGCGTGGCTGGCCTCGGTCGCCGCCGCGAGGCCCGCCGCGAACGGTGGCCTGACCACGCCCTCTTCGGTGACGATCCCGGTGATCAGGTCGGCCGGCGTCACGTCGAAGGCCGGGTTGCGGACGGCGGTGTCGGGTGGCGCGATGCGGACGCCGCGGAAGGAGGTGACCTCGTCGGGGCTGCGCTCCTCGATGACGATGTCCGCGCCGGTCGCGGTCGCGAGATCGATCGAGCTGGTCGGGGCGCAGACGTAGAACGGCACTCCGTGACGGCGCAGCGAGGACGGCCAGGGTGTACGTGCCGACCTTGTTGGCGGTGTCGCCGTTGGCCGCCACCCGGTCGGCGCCGACCAGGATCAGCGTCGACCTCGCCCCGGGACATCAGGTACCCGGCGGCCACATCGGGGAGCAGCGTGTGCGGGACGCCGGCCTGGGCCAGCTCCCAGGCGGTGAGCCGGGCGCCCTGCAGGTACGGCCGCGTCTCGTCGACCCACACGTGGACCGGTCGCCCGGCGTGGTGGGCCGCCTGGACGATCCCGAGGCGCGGTCCCGAACTGGCCGCATGCCAGCGGCCCGGTGTTGCAGTGGGTCAGGATGCGGACCGGCCGCTCCTCGAGCGGCGGCAGGACCGCCAGCCCGAACCCGGCCAGCCGGCCGTGGTCCGTCGTCGCCTCGAAGACGATCGCGTCGGCCTCGGCGCGCATCGCGTCCGCGATGGCCGCACCGTCATCCGACAGATCGCCGACTTCCTCGTAGCGGGCCATCACCCGCTCGACCGCCCAGCGCAGGTTGACTGCCGTCGGCCGGGCGTTGATGAGGGCCTGCGCGGCACCGCGCAGGGTCGCCCGGCGGGCGTATGGCATGCCGCTCCGCTGCTGCTCGGCGCTCATCGCCAGCCCGATGGCGGCGACCTGGCCGATGGCCGGCGCGCCGCGGACGATCATCTCGCGGATCGCGTAGGCGACCTCCCCGGCGTAGCGGCACGGGTATTCCTCGAGAGCGTCCGGAAGGCGCCGCTGGTCGATGAGATACAGCGTCCCGCCGTCCTCGCGGAACGGGGTCCGGAACCCGGTCGGACCGGTGCGTCGCACCGGTGTCCCGGCCGGGTCGTCACCGGCCGGCCCGAGCAGCTCCGCCGCCCCGGCCGGGTTCGAGGATCGCGCCGGCCGCCTGGGCCGAGACCTGCTGGAGCGCCTGGGCGGCCCCGGCGAGGGTCACCGCGGTCTGGATCAGCTCACCCGCGAAGGTGCGGAAGAAGCGCCGCCGCCCGAGATCGACCGCGGGTCCGCCGGCGGCCGGTCCAGTCCCGGCATCGGGTGCCGCCGACCCGCCGTCGGCGGACGGGGTCGTGCCGTCTGGGTCTCGGGTGGGGTCGGTCAATCGCTTCGTGCCTCGCTGGGATCGTCAGTACTTGACGACGCTCGTGACGCGCCGGCCCTCGAGCCGGTCGCGCCCCTTGAGGAACTCGAGCTCGACCAGGAACGCGAGCCCGACGACCTCGCCGCGCAGCCGCTCGACCAGCTCGATCGTGCCGTGGACCGTGCCGCCCGTCGCCAGCAGGTCGTCGACGATGAGCACCTTCTGGCCGGGCTCGATCGCGTCGCGATGGATCTCGAGCGTGTTCGAGCCGTACTCGAGCGCGTACTCGACGGTGATCGTCTCGGCCGGCAGCTTGCCCAGCTTGCGCACCGGGACGAGCCCGGCGTCGAGCTGGTAGGCCATCGGCGAGCTGAAGATGAACCCGCGCGACTCCATCCCCACGACGATGTCGATCGGCTCGCCGGAATACGGCGCGAGCATGAGGTCGATCGCTTCCTTGTAGGCCTCGGCGTCCTTGAGCAGGGTCGTGATGTCGTAGAAGAGGATGCCGGGCTTCGGGAAGTCGGGGACCTCGCGGATCTTCGCCCGCAGCTCCTCGGCAGACACGATATCTGGGCCTCCACTGGTCGGGGCCACGGCGGCGGCTCTGCCACCACGCGAGAGCCCGAAGTCTACCGCAGGCGCCCGGCCGATCTATGACGGCGGTGACCACGACGGCGGCGACGCCGGGGACAGCGCGAGGACGCTCACCGGGACGTCGCGCGGGCGCAGCCGGCCGGTCAGCAGCAGCCCGCCGAGGCCGATGGCCACCGCGACGGTGAACCCGACCGCCAGGCCCGCCGCCGGCTCGCTCGTCATCCGGACGCTGGCCGCGACGAACGCCCCGGTGATCCCGGTCCCGAGCGCCGTCCCGAGCGAGTCGGTCAGCGACAGGGCGCTGGTCGCAGCCCCCTGGCGGTCGGCCGGCGCCTCGCGCAGGACGATCAGCGCGAGCGGCGAGTAGGCAAGCCCCATCCCCAGTCCGGCCACACCGAAGGCGATGACACCGACCGGCCACGGGATCTCCGGGCGGAGCACCAGCAGCATCCCGGCGAGCCCCGCGATGGCGACCGCGAAGCCGACCCGGACGAAGGCGTGGGTCGGCCAGCGGCGCGCGCCGCGGGCCTGGATCCAGGCGCCGCCGGTCCAGGCGACCGTGGCCGCGGTCAGGGCGATCCCTGCCTCGGTCGCCGACAGGCCGCGCCAGCCCACGAGCGGTCAGCGCCACGAACGCATCGATGCCGAAGAACGCGCAGGTCAGGATGCCGCGGAGCAGGACCGCAGCCGGCAGGACCGGCCGGGCGGTGAGCGTCCCGGGCGGCGTCAGGCGCCGCAGCGCCCAGATCCCGATCAGCAGGCCGGCCACGGTCAGCGGGACCGTCGCCACGACCTGGTCGCTCGTCAGGCCGACGAGGAAGAGCCCCGCGCCGAACGACACGGTCATGGCCAGCGGCAGGCGGCCCCTGCGCGCCCGGGCCGACTCCGGATCGGTCACGGCCGGGGCCGGCGCCACGGCACGCAGCGCCCCGAGCGTCAGCGCGCCGGCGATGGCGATGAGCGGCAACAGCCCGAGGAAGACATAGCGCCAGCCGAACGTCTCGCCGACGCTGCCGGCGATGGCGGGGCCGATCAGGCCGGGCAGGACCCACGCCGTGGACAAGCGTGGCGAACATGCGTGGGCGGAGAGCCTCGGGCAGGGTCCGCCCGATCGCCACGTAGGCGATCGGCTGGATCGTCCCGGCGCCGAGACCCTGGACGAAGCGGGCGATGACGAGGACCAACATCGCCGGTGCCAGGCCGCCCGCCAGGAGCCCGATCGCGAACAGCCCGAGACCGACCGCGAATGGCAGCGCCAGCCCGCCGCGGTCGATGGCGCCGCCGACGACGACGATGCCGATCAGCGACCCGAGGAAGAACGCGCTGAACACCCAGCCGTACAGCTCGATGCCGCCGAGCTCTCGCGCCGCGATCGGCATCACCGTGGAGACCGCGAGCGCCTCGAACCCGACCAGGGTGATGGTCAGGACGAGCCCGAGCGTCAGAGCCCGCCGATCGGGGCGCCACAGGCTGTCGACGCTGTCGCGCCGGGGACGGTTCATGTCCCAAGGATGGCCGGGATGGGCACGGTCTGCCACGGTCGTCCGTCGCATGCCTCGGCCCGACGTTCGTCGTGTCGGCGACGGCAGGGGTCGATGCCGCGCGTCAGTCGGGCTGGATCTCCTCGACCCAGGCGGTGCGCCAGGCGGGCGCCTCGAATGGCTCGGCCCAGTACGTGATCTCGCGCGCGACACGACCGTCGCGGAGCTGAAACATCGTCACGAGGTGCCACATCGAGCCATCCGGGTAGCGTGCCCGGCCTTCGGTCCACCACGTCTCGCCACTGCCCGCGACCCGCTGGAACGTGAAGCTCGGCGACACCACCCAGCGGTCCTCGCTGCCGACGATCCGACTGGGATCGATGTCGGGGAGTCCGCCCGGGTAGTTGTCGGCGATGGCTCGCTCGTTCGCATGTCCGCGGATCCGCTCGCCCGACTGCGGGTAGTCGACGTACCAGCCGGGGTCGCGCAGCCTCCCGAGCGCCGCCGCGTCGTCGATGGTCAGCGCGTGGATGTAAGCGTGGATGACCTCGTCGTTCGTCAGCTCAGCCATGCGCTTCTCCGTTTCAGGTCCGACTGGTGGCGCGATGGTACGCCGGGGCGCAGCCACGAGGCGGCCTGCCGGCAGGCTGTTACCGTGGGGACGTGACGACCAACCATGTCCGCTTCGCCCTTCGTGACGTGACGTTCGGGGGTGTCAACCTGCCGGGAGCCACGGTGGACTGCTGGGACGACGGCAACGGCCATGCGCGCTGGAGCGCACGGATCGTGACCCGGGTCGGGCCGGCGATCGACGAGGGCGAGCTCACCGGTCGGACGGCCGATGGACGATCGCTGTCCGGTCACGCGGTGGTCGCAGACCGGCAGGTCGGCGCCGGCGGTCGGCGCGAGACGCTGGTCGAGCTCCACGGCTCGGGCGACCTGCACGGTCTCGGCGACGACCCCGCCTGACCGGCGCCCGGTCGCGCGCGCGAGCACGCCTCGTCCGGCGTTCAGTCCCGGCGCAGGCGCCAGATGGATTCGGCCGGCCAGCGACGCGCCCAGGCGAGCTGCTCCGCGGACCGGTAGCTGCTCGTCGCGTCATCGGGCGGACGTGGCTCGACGAGGTCCTCGACCGTGAAGCCGTTCTTCCGGAACAGCGCGATCCAGCGGCCGTACGGCAGCTGGAATGAGACCTCGTCCTCGTCGTCGATCCGGTACAGGTCGAAATAATCGAGCGCCAACCGGTCGGTGATGGTCTCGACGCCCGGCGGCCAGCACATCGTCTCGAGCGGCGAGTGGTGGTTGAACGCGAACAGCCCGCCCGAGCGCAGGAGGCGAGCCGCCTCTGGAACGGTGCGATACGGATCGGCGAAGGTCATCGCGCCGTGGTCGCAGAAGACGATGTCGAACAATTCGTCGGGGAGCGGGACGGCCTCCGCGCTGCCGTGGACGAGCGGGAACGACACATCGGCCTCGGCCATGAGCCGCCGGGCGTGCTCGAGCTGCCGCTCGGAGAGGTCAAGCCCGACCGGCCGCGCGCCGCGCTTCGCCAGCGCGATCGACCACTGCGCCGCGCCGCAGCCGAACTCGAGGATGTCGAGGCCATCCACCTTGCCGAGGATGTGCAGCTCGGCCTCGGGGATCTGCGATGTCCCCCAGGCCATCCCGCCGCTGTCGGCGAGCTGCTCGACCGTGGAGCGCCTGGTACTCGTCGCTGTACGCGTCCCACGAGGCGCGGTTGTGGGCCGCGTGCTCGGTGAGCCCGGGCAGCGGGTCAGGGTCGGTCGTCACCTGCCCACTCTAGCCGCCCGACGGCGGCGAACGAGCGCTCGCTGCGCCGGTCTCAGCGCGCCCCGGACTGGGTCTTGGCCGGCTCGGCGGTGACGACCACGACCGGCACCGGCACGGAGGCCGTCAGTCGAGTGGGCGCGTCCTGGCCGAGCCAGCGCGAGATGCCGACGGGCAGGGTCGAGAGGATGACCTCGTCGGCGGAGAACCCGCGCAACGCGTCACGCGCCGCCTCGACAGGGTCCTTGTGGCCGACCTCGCCGGTCGCCTCGGCGCCCATCGCGCGCACTGGGTCAGCATGGCCTCGAGCCGCTCCTCCGCGGCGGCATAGGCCTTGTCCTCGTCCCACGTGAAGCTGCCCTGGACCGGCGTGGCCGGCACGACGACGTGGAACCTGGTCGGCTCATCCGCGGCGATCCGCTCGGCGATGGCCGCCGTCAGCTCAGGCCCGGCAAGCGTCTGGTTGCCGACCACGAGATAGGAACGCATCGGACACCTCCTTGGCGTGTGCGGTCCTGTGTGCATGACGGTACGCCCAGAAGGCAAGGCCGGATGCGCGTCGCGGCCGCCTTCAGCCGGAGGCGACGGACAGTCGCGCCACCACGGCCTGCGTCAACACCCAGCCCTTGCGCGGATCGGCCGGCAGCCGGAGCCGGACCTGGTTGCTCGCGAACGTCACGTCGTTCGCCCGGAGACCCGGCAGCGACGGCCCCGCGAGCAGGCGCATCGCGGTCGCGCGGGTGAGCCCCGCCCCGAACCGGACGACCAGCCAGCCCTCCTCCCGCGAGATCGACGCGACGCCGGCGGCCTCGGCTGCCAGTCGGAGCTCGGCCACCTCGACGAGCCGGGCGACCGGGTCGGGGATCGGTCCGTAGCGATCGATGACCTCCTGGCGGAAGGCGGCCAGGTCGCCGCCTGTCCGCGCCCGGGCGAGACGCCGGTAGAGCTCGAGCTTCTGCGCCTCGTCGGGGACGTAGTCGTCGGGCAGGTGCGCCTCGACCGGCAGGTCGATGACCGCCTGCGGCGCCTCGACGATCGGTGCCCGGCCCTCCATCGACGCCTTGCGCGTCTCGACCGCCTCGGCCAGCAGGCGCGAGTAGAGGTCGAAGCCGACCGCCGCCATGTGCCCCGACTGCTCGCCTCCGAGGATGTTGCCCGCGCCGCGGATCTCGAGGTCGGACAGCGCGATCTGGAACCCGGCCCCGAGCTCCGAGGCGTTGAAGATGGCCTGCAGCCGCTTGCGCGCCTCGTCCGACAGCCGCTCGCGCCGGCGGTAGAGCAGGTAGGCGTACGCGCGCCGCGAGGAGCGCCCGACCCGCCCCCGGAGCTGGTACAGCTGCGCCAGCCCGAGCGTGTCGGCCCGGTCGATGACGATGGTGTTGGCGTTGGGGATGTCGAGCCCCGACTCGATGATCGTGGTGCAGACCAGGACGTCCGCGGCGCCGTCGGCGAAGGTGATCATCACCTTCTCGAGCGCGCCCTCGGCCATCTGCCCGTGACCGACCACGAAGCGGACGCCCGGCAGCATCCGGCGGAGCTGCTCGGCCTGCGCCTCGATGGTCTCGACCCGGTTGTGGACGTAGAACACCTGGCCGCCGCGGTCGAGCTCCCGCAGGATCGCGTCGCGGACGAGGCCGGCCGAAGCCTCGGCGACCCGGGTCTGGATCGGCAGCCGGTCCTCGGGCGGCGTCTCGATGACCGACAGGTCGCGGATCCCGGCCAGGGCCAGGTTGAGCGTCCGTGGGATGGGCGTGGCCGACAGGGTCAGCACGTCCACCTCGCGCTTGAGCTGCTTGAGCCGTTCCTTGGCGGCCACCCCGAAGCGCTGCTCCTCGTCGACCACGACGAGCCCCAGGTCGCGGAAGCGGATGTCCTTGCTCAACAGCCGGTGCGTGCCGATGACGATGTCGACGGTGCCGTCGGACAGGCCGGCAAGGGTCGCCTCCTGCGCGCTGGGTGACACGAAGCGCGACAGCAGCCGGACCTCGAGCGGGAAGGCCGCGAACCGCTGCGAGAACGTCGCGTGGTGCTGCGCGGCGAGCACGGTGGTCGGGACGAGGACCGCGACCTGCATCCCGTCCTGGGTCGCCTTGAAGGCCGCCCGCAGCGCGACCTCGGTCTTGCCGTAGCCGACGTCGCCGACCACCAGCCGGTCCATCGGCCGGGTCAGCTCCATGTCGGCCTTGACCTCGGCCGCGGCACGCAGCTGGTCGATCGTCTCCTCGTACGGGAACGAGGCCTCCATCTCCGACTGCCAGGGCGTGTCCTGGGCGTAGGCGTGGCCGCGCGCGTCCGCCCGTGACGCATACAGCGCGAGCAGCTCCTCGGCCAGGTCGTCGACCGCCTTGCGGACACGCTGCTTGGCGCGCAGCCAGTCCGTGCCGCCGAGCTTGGACAGGGCCGGCCGCTCGCCGCCGGAATAGCGGGTGACCCGCCCGATCTGCTCGACCGGCACGAAGATCCGATCGCCGCCGGCGAACGACAGCTCGAGATAGTCGCGGTCCTCCCCTGCCCCGCCGCGGCGGAGCATCTGCTCGTAGCGCGCGACGCCGTGGTCGATATGGACGACGAGGTCGCCCGGCGTCAGCCGCTCGAGGATGTCGCGCGGGACGACCCGTCGGAGCGCCTTCGGGCGCCGGACCCGGACCGTCCCGAACAGCTCGCGGTCGGTGACGAAGGCAAGCCCGTCGGGGCCGCCGACGAAGCCGCCGTTGAGGCTCCGCTCGATGAGCGCGATGGCGCCGGGTGGCGGCGGTTCGACGACCCGGTCGACCACGGCGACGGCGTGCCCGGCCTCGCCGAGCAGGTCTGCCAGCCGCGGCGCCTGGTCCGAGGCGAGCACGATCCGGGCGCCGTCGGCACGCCAGGCCTCGACGGCGGCATCGAGTCGCCCGGCACGACCCGCCGGCAGGACCGGCTCGCGCCAGCCGAACGGGTCGCCCGACGACAGCCCGCCGCGGGCCATCGCGACGTCTTCGGGCGGGACCGATTCCCAGGTCAGCTCGAGCGTCCGGGACGCGACCAGGCGGCCCTTCCAGTCGCGCGGGGGCAGATAGGTCGACGGCCAGTCCTTCGGCAGGTCGCCGGCCTCGACCAGCTCGGCCCGCCGCTCGTCGGCCTGTCGCCACAGGAACCCGGCCGCCTCGGCGATGTCGCCCGGCTCGTCGAGCACGAGGAGCGTTCCGGGTTCGACATGGTCGAGACCGGTGGCCGGGGCGAGGTGGGCGGCCCACACCTCGGCCGCATCGCCGACGGCCATCGCCCGGCTGGCCCGGTCGGGGTCCGTCGCGCGGGCCGAGTCGAGCGCCGGCGCATCGAACCGCTCGAGGTCCGCCGCCAGCCGCTCCGGGAGTCGGGCCGCGGCGCGACCGAGGCGCTCGCGGATGGCCGCGGCGCCACCGGCCGGGAGCAGGAACTCGGAGGCCGGCAGCAGGACGGCCGACTGGAGCGTGCCGACCGTGCGCTGGTCGGTCGGGTCGAACGACCGGAGCGAGTCGATCTCGTCCCCGAAGAACTCGATCCGGATGGGCAATGCCATCGACGGCGGGAAGACGTCGACGATGCCGCCACGGCGCGCCGACTCGCCACGACCCGCGACCTCGCTGACCGGCACGTAGCCGAGGTCGAACAGCTCGCGAAGAAGGTCGTCCTGGTGGACCCGTGCCCCGAGGCGCAGCTCGCGCGGCGCGGCCGGCAGGTCGTCGGGATCGATGGTGTGCTGGAGCAGGGCCTGCACGCCGGCGACCAGGATCCGGGCACGGCCGCTGCGCCACGCGGCGAGAGCGGCGACCCGTGCCGCGGTCTCGTCGGCGATCAGCTCGCTCCGCTCGTAGGCGAGCGCCGTCCGCGGCTCGAGGACCGCGACCGCCTCCACGTCACCAAGCCAGGCGCCCAGCTCCTCGGCCACCCGGTCGCCGATCTCGGCATCGCGGGCGATCCAGACGAGCCGCTCACCGGCCGGGGCGAGGGCGAGGGCGGCGGCGAGATAGCTCTTGGCGCCGTGGGGCACCGCCACCAGCCCGACGTGGCGACCGGTCCGTTTCGCGTCGTCGGTGTCCCGTCCCAGGCGCTCGCGCAGCGCGGCGAAGGTCCCGCTGGCCGCCAGCAGCGGCGGCAGCCCCGACAGGTCCGGGAGGCGATGGCCGCCGCCGGCTCGGGCGGGCGCGGCAGGCGTCGCTGCGGTCGCCGGCCGCGCCACGGCTCGACTCGGCGGCGCCGGCCGGCGGGCGTCCTCGACCTCGGCATCCACCGCGGCGACGTCGAAGTCGCGCTCGGCCCCGGGCGGCGGCGAGCGTGGCGTGCCGCGAAGTCGGTCGCGACGCGCTCGGCGATGCGTCGGTCACGGCCGCGCCGGCCACGGAGCGGCGTGTCAGGCACGATCAGGCACCTTCGGGCATCGCTCAGGCGTCCGGCTTGTTCGGCCGAAGGCGGCGCCAGCCGGTCCGTGTCCGGCGGATGCCGTCGGTGTCGGGTGGCCCGTCGACCTCGCCGGGCGCGGCCAGCCGGGTCTGGTCGGCCGGTCGCAGCTCGAACATGTTGAAGCGATTGGCGGCCTTGTTCGTCCCGTCGCGCGCCCAGGCCTCGACGGCATCGGCGGCCGCGTCCAGCAGCTCGTCGAGCCGTTGCTGCTCGTCGGGCGCGAACCGCGGTCAGGACGTGGTCCACGGCGCTGCGGTCCGGCTCGCCGATCCCGATCCGCAGCCGGCTGAACTTCTCCGTGCCGAGCTCCGCGATGATCGAGCCCAGGCCGTTGTGTCCGCCCGCGCCGCCGCCCTCGCGGAAGCGCAGCTTGCCGAACGGCAGCGCGAAGTCGTCGGCCACGACGAGCAGGTCCGCCAGCGGGGCGTGCTCGCGGGCGATGACCTTGCGGACCGCGAGCCCGGAGTCGTTCATGTAGGTCAGCGGCTTGACGAGGGTCAGGTCGAGACCGCGGAAGCGACCCATCGCCACGTTCGAGGCGTCCCGCTGGCGGCCCTTGCCGGCCCAGCCGGCCCGCTCCGCCAGCCGGTCCATGACCAGCCAGCCGACGTTGTGGCGCGTCCCGGCGTATTGCGATCCCGGGTTGCCGAGACCGACGACGACCTTCAATCCACCCTCCGAAGACAGCACGACAGGGCCCGATCCCGCTCCGGGAGGGCCCGACGCGATGGTAGCAGGGGTTCAGGACATGTCAGGTCGTGGCGAGCAGACGCCGCTCGAGCGTGCGCATCGCCGCCTCCTCGGCGGGCTCCGCATGGTCGAGCCGCAGATGTGGAGCGCACCGTGGGTGACCAGGAGTCGCAGCTCGTCGGCGGCGGACCAGCGGACGTCGCCGGTCTGTCCGCCGCGGCCGGCTTCGGCCTGGTCGGCGGCCCGTTCGACCGACACGACGATGTCGCCGAGAGATGGCCGGCGACCCGGCGGCAGCGGGAAGTCAGGCGACGGCGACAGCGGGAAGGACAGGACGTCGGTCGGACCGTGGTGGCCGAGGTGCGCCTCGTTGAGCTCGGCCAGCTCGGCGTCGTCGGACAGGATCAGCCCGATCGAGGCCGGCGAGGGCGCGCCGGCGGCGTCGAGGGCGGACGCGATCGCCCGCGCCAGGCGCGCCGCCGGGACCGGCGAGACCACCCCGTCGCGGATCGTGACGTCGACTCGCCACGGGCCCGTGTAGACCGCCCGCGTCACGAGGCCGAGCCGCCGCCTCCGCCGCCGCTCGCCGCGCGCCGCGATTCGAGCTCGACGACCGTGTTCTGCGGATACGCGACGCGGGTGTGATACATCGCGAGGAGCTGGCCGACGAACGCCTCGCGGATCCGCTCGATGTCGCGCAGGGTCAGGTCGCACTCGTCGAACTGGCCGTCGCCGATGCGCTCCTCGAAGATGCGGCTGACCATCGCCCGGATCGCCCCCTCATCGCGCGAGGCGAGCGAACGGACGGATGCCTCCACGCCGTCGGCGAGCATGATCAGCGCCGCCTCGCGCGACTGCGGCTTCGGTCCCGAATGGCGGAACGTGCGCTCGTCGACGGTCACGCCGGGCCCCGCCAGCTCCTTCGCCCGGGCATAGAAGTAGCTCATGATCGCGGTCCCGTGGTGCTGCGGGATGAACGCGATGAGCGCCTTCGGGAGGTGGGACTTGTAGGCGAGGTCGATGCCGTCGACCACGTGCTGCTTGAGGATCTGGGCGCTGACCTCGGGGTCGAGCTGGTCGTGGATGTTGTCGCCACCGGCCTGGTTCTCGATGAACGCCAGCGGGTTCGCGAGCTTGCCCACATCGTGGTAATACGCTGCCACGCGGGTGACCAGCGGGTCCGCGCCGATCGACTCGGCCGCCCGCTCGGCGAGGTTGCCGACCATCAGCGAGTGGTGGTACGTGCCCGGGGTCTCGACCAGGAGACGGCGAAGGAGCGGCTGCGACGGGTTGGCCAGCTCGAGCAGCTGGAACACGGTCAGGATCCCGAACACCGACCCGAGCGCCGCGAACGATCCGACCGCCGCGACGCCCGATCCCGCGGCCGACGCAGCCGAGGCGAACCACAACTCGAAGATCCCCCGGATGTCCCGTGCGCCGAGGAGCGAGAAGACGAGGACGACCAGCGCCTCGACCACGAACACGGCGACGGACGCCTGGACGAACGTCTGGAGCCGGTCGCCCCGGCGAACGCCGACGATGCCGGCCATACCGCCGAGGAAGATGTAGGTCGCGAACTCGAGCGAGCCGCCGTTGACCGCACCGCCGATGATGGCCACGAGGGCGATGACGAAGGTGGCGACCGACGCATCGAGCAGGATCGCCAGCAGCATCGCGATCGCTGCGGTCGGCAGGAAGAACGGCAGCGTCGGGCGCCCGGCCGTCACCTTGAGCGCGAGAGTCGCGCCGACGACGAGCAGCCCGATCAGGATCAGGACGTTGTCGCGATGCCAGAGGGCCGGGCGGAAGCGCCACAGCCACGCCAGCAGCATCGACACCACGAGCACGGCCAGCAGCAGCCAGCCGCCGAAGCTCGCCACGTCGGGCACCGACTGGCGCAGCCCGAGCGCGTCGATCTTCTCGATGTCGGTCGCGGCGAGGGGCGAACCGTTGCGGACGATCACCTCGCCCTGGCGGATCGTAACCAGGACCGGTGCGACCGCGGCGGCCGCCGTCGCGCGGGCCTGCGTGGTGAGGTCGAGGTCGAGCGACGAGTTGGGGACGACGAGCGGGTTGATGATCTCGGCGGCGAGCATCCGCTCCGACTCATCGAGCTGACCGGCCATCCGGCCGGACATGCGGGTCTTCGTGTCCTCCACGTCCGTATCGCGCAGCTCGGTCCGAAGGGTCGCGTCCAACACCCGCGCGGCCTCGGTACGGACCGCGGCCCAGCCGGACGGGTCAAGCCCGACGAGCGTCGCCTTCGCGCTGTCGGACAGGTCCGGCAGGTCGGCTGCGAGGAGGATCTTCCGGGCTGCGGCAGTCAGCTCGGCCGAGAACGTCGTATCGATCTGCTTGACCCGGTCTTCGAACTTGAGCTGCTGGGCAGCCGCGATCGCGATCGCGTTCTCGGTCGTGAAGCTGTACTGGAAGGGCACCGCGGCGCTGGCGGCGGCGCGAGCCGCGTCGGTCTGGACCGAGCTCTCGAAGTCGACGGCGCGAGGCGCGACGATGTCGCGTGTCGCGATCTGGCCCTGCGCGACGTCGAGCGGAGCCTCGGGCAGGATGTCGGCGCCGAGGATCGCTGCCAGCGCGAGGATCAGGATGCCCGCCGCGATCGCGACCCGCGGGATGTCGTGACGCGTGAACCGGGCCGAGGTGTCGACGGGCCGGGTCAGCATGTGCGGGTCATCCGGAGCTGGTCAGTGCGTGCCGCTGTCGTGGGCGGCCAGATCGGCGCTCGCGAGCGCCTGCACGACGAGCTCGCTGACGTGCTTGCCGTCCGCGCGACCGCGTGTCCGTGGCGAGAGCCAGCCCATGACCTTGCCCATGTCCCGGGCCGAGGCGGCGCCGGTCGCCGCGATCCCGTCGCTGACGAGGACGGTCAGCTCGGCCTCGGTCAGCGCCTGCGGCAGGTAGTCGGCCAGGATGGCGATCTCGGCCTCCTCCTTGTCGACGAGATCCTGTCGCCCACCGGCCCGGAAGGCATCGACCGACTCGCGCCGGGTCTTGACCTCACGGGACAGGACGGCGAGATACTCGTCATCGGTCAACGGCCGACCCTGGCGCTTCTCGACGCTGTAGGCGGCACTCGTGACCATGCGCAGGACATCGCGGCGCAGACCGTCACCGCCGCGCATGGCGACGGCGATGTCTGACTTGACGCGTTCCTGGAGGGACACCGGATCTGGCACCTCGGGCGGGCGGGTCACCGCGGTCGCGGTGGGCCGCCGGTGGGCCCGCGGGGATCAGGGGTTGAGGTCGGGCCGTGGCCCGTTCAGCCGACCTGCGTTCGGGCGTTCTTCTTGCGCTTTGCTTCCTTGCGCTTGCGCTTCACAGAGGGCTTCTCGTAGTGCTCGCGCCGGCGAGCCTCGGCGAGGATGCCGCTCTGCTGGATCTTCTTGTTGAAGCGACGCAGGGCGCTTTCGAACGTCTCGTTCTCACCCACTCGGACTTCTGCCAATCCCGGTTCACCTCCCCAGGCCTCGGGTTCGTCGATGTCGTCGGGCAGGCGGCCGACCCGGCCCTGACGCACCTCGGGCGGCGTTCCCGTCCGAGGCTGGCGGAGCATAGCCGAGGGTCCCGGACCGGTCAAACGCCCGGCGAGGGGTCGGCGAGTCGTGTCGGGCCTGATCGGCGGGGCCCTTCCGCCCGATTCCCAGACTCGCGCCAGGTGATCGTTAGCCAATCGGCGAGCCGTCGTTGCCACCAGATCGCCGTCCGCTGCTCATCTGGGAGCGGGAGACGCTCGATCCGACCACGCGAACACGCTGGACACCCGTCGTGCCTCTCCTACCACGCACTCGGCGAGAATATGGGAAGAAGAGCAGTCCGGCGATGGAGCCGCCAGGCGCACGCAGCCATCGATTGACGTCCCGGCCACGGACGGGGAATGCTGCCCGATAGGTGTTCGCCAGGGCATCGATCCGTCGCCGCGATGTCGACGAATTGCCTATGACGAGCAGTCGCGAGACGCCGCGACATGTCCATCCGCGTTCGCGGGCGATCTCCGGGCCAACCGCGTCTTGCGATCCAACGCGAAGAGCGTGGCCTGCGAATCCGGGACGACCGACTTCACCTCTGTGACGAGGACCATTCCTGTCGGCTCGTGATAGCCCAGGACGTCGATCGACCCGCGTTCGCCACGGATCGAGAACGACACCTCGACCTCCGTGACCCATCCGTCAGCCATGAGCCGCTGGACCAAGTCCTCCACCAGGCCGGCATGGGCCTCGTCGAGTAAGCGGTCGAGCCCTTCGCCGTTCCACCGAAGGCGTATGTCGAGTGACGCATCCAGCGCCTCGGCCACCTTCCGCAGTGTCGCGACCGACACCTCATCGATCCGTCCGCGCTCGATCCTGGAGATGGCGGATGCTGAAACGCCGGCCTTCGCACCGAGGTCCTTCTGCCGCCATTGCCGGCGTAGCCGCAGCGCCCGGTAGTGGTGGCCAAGTCGAACGGGATCCACGAGGGCGAGGATGGACGTATGCGCTCAACGGCCACTCATTCCCGGCTTATCGCGGGGCCAACAGCAATCGCCGTATCCAGATGACGCCGCACTGGAACGCTGTCGGCTGGCACCCATACGGCCGCGAGGTTCGTGGCCGAGTCACGAAATCACCACGACCGCGTCGTATCGTACGGCGGTGGACACCTATACCCGGGAGGACGCGGCCTGGCGGGCCGGGGTCAGCGTCGAGGCGCTCGACGGGCTGGTCGACATGGCGATCATCACCCCCGATGCCGATGGTCGGTTGTCCGAGGGGGACGTGCGACGGATCGGCGTCGCCTACCGGCTCGAGGCAGCGGGCATCGAGCTCGACCTGCTCGCCGACGCCCTGCGCAGTGGCGACCTCACGCTCGGGTTCATGGACGACGCCGCGTACAGCGTCTTCTCGCCGCTCACCAGCGAGACCTTCGAGCAGGTGAGCGCACGGACCGGCATCCCGATGTCGCTCCTGGTCGTCGTCCGCGAGGCGACCGGCTCGGCCGCCCCGGCCCCAGGCGACCGCATGCGCGAGGACGAGATGGCCATCGTCCCGCTGCTCGAACATCAACTGGCCCATGGGTACCGGCCATTCATCCTCGAACGCAACGTGCGTGTCGCCGGCGACAGCCTGCGGCGTGTCGCCGAGACGTCCGGGGATGCCTGGAACTCCGAGGTGACCGGGCCCCTCCTGGCGAAGGGCGCCAGCGCCGCACAGATCCGGGCCGGGCTGGGCGAGGTGTCGAGCGGGATGACCGACCTCGACGAGCAGGCGCTGGTCGCGATCTACCGCGGCCAGCAGAACCATGTGTTCATGGCCAACATCCTCGGCGGGTTCGAAGCGATGCTGGCGAGGACGGGTCGGCGGGTGAAGGTCGAACGCCCTCCGGCGATGTGCTTCCTCGACATCACCGGCTACACGCACCTGACCCAGGAGCGTGGCGACGTCGCGGCGGCGGATCTCGCGAGCAGGCTCGCGCGGCTCGTCGAACGGACCTCGGTCCAGCACGGCGGCCGAGCCGTCAAGTGGCTGGGCGACGGGGTCATGCTGTACTTCAAGGACCCGGGGCCTGGGGTGGAGGCGGCCCTCGAGATGGTTGCGGGCGTCTCCGACGCGGGCCTGCCGCCGGCGCATGTCGGCCTGCACGCTGGGCCGGTCGTCTTCCAGGAGGGCGACTATTACGGGCAGACGGTGAACCTCGCCTCGCGCATCGCCGAGTACGCCAGACCGGGCGAGGTGCTCGTCAGCCACGAGGTCGTCGAGGCCGCGAACGGCCCAGGCGCCACGAACGGGACGGGCACCGCGTTCCGGGAGATCGGACCGGTCGAGCTCAAGGGCGTGTCGAGCGCGATGCGCCTGTACGTCGCGCTGCGGGGATCCTGAGGGGAGAGACCGCCCTGGAAACGCTGCTGGACGTGCTGGCCGACGCCGTCGCGGCCAACGCCGACAAGACGGCGCTGAGCCTGCGCCTCGACGACGGCACGACCGCGACCTGGACCTACCGCGACCTGGACCGCCGTTCGCGTCTGGCGGCGTGGCGGCTGCGCGCGCTCGGGCTCCAACCGGGCGACCGTCTCCTGACCTGGTCGCCATCCACGCCCGAGCTCCCGGCGACCTACTTCGGGGCGATGCGGGCCGGCCTGATCCTCGTGCCTCTCGACCTGCGCATGTCGGCCGACGCCATCAGGGGGATCGTCGCCGCATCGGAGGCGAAGCACCTCGTCCTCGGCACCGGCCGCGACGCACCCGATCCGCACGAGGCCGGTCTCGAGCGGTTCCCGACGACCATCGTGGACGCCATCGCCGCCGACGTCGACGACACGATCCCGGCCGACTGGGAGGCCCAGCTCGCGGCCTGGCCGGCGCCGGCTCGCGAGCGACGTCTTCGAGCTCGTCTTCACGTCCGGCACGACGGGCACGCCCAAGGGCGTGATGCTGGCCCACGACAACGTCGTCGCGGCGATCGAGTCGTTCCACCGGATCGTGCCGCGGATGGAGCACCGCATCGTGTCGCTGCTGCCGCTGTCGCACCTGCTCGAGCAGTCGGTCGGGCTGTACTACGCGCTGTCGGTCGGTGCCGACATCCTGTACGTCCGGAGCCGCAACCCGCGGGTCATCTTCGACGCGCTGCGCGACCACCGGGTCACCTCGATGGTGGTCGTCCCGCAGGTCCTCGACCTGTTCTGGAGCGCCCTCGACCGCGAGGTCGCCAAGCGCAAGCGCGAGACCGCCTTCGCCCGGCTCCGCGCGATCGCGCGGCACCTCCCGATGTCGATCCGGCCGCGCCTGTTCGGCAGCATCCACGGCCAGCTCGGCGGCCACTTCCGGCTGTTCCTGTCGGCCGGCGCGTTCCTGCCGCCGGCGCTCCAGCAGGGCTGGGAGGACCTCGGCGTCACGGTCCTCCAGGGCTACGGCACGACCGAGACCGGGACCGGCAGCTGCACCGGCCTCGACGACCACGGCCTCGGGACCGTCGGACGACCGCCGGACGGGGTCGAGATGCGGATCACCCCCGAGGGCGAGATCCAGTTCCGCGGCCCGACCGTGACCCGCGGCTACTGGCACGACCCGGCGGCGACGGCGGCGGCGTTCACCGAGGACGGCTGGTACCGCACCGGCGACATCGGCCACCTCGACCCGCACGGCCGGCTCATCCTGTCGGGTCGGATCAAGGACATCATCGTCCTGCCCAACGGCTTCAACGTCTATCCCGAGGACATCGAGAACGCGCTGCGGATCGCCGGGATCCGCGATTCGGTCGTCCTCGAGACACGCCCGGGACGGATCGAGGCGATCGTCCTGGGATCGACGGCGGGCGGGCCGGCGGTGCCGGGGGCCGGTGCCGGCGACGATCCCGGCCGGTGCTTCGCGAGCGGATCGACGCGGCCGTGAAGGCCGCCAACGCGACGCTCGGGCCGAACCAGCGGATCGCCGGCTGGCGCCTGTGGCCGGACGAGGACTTCCCGCGCACCCACACGCTCAAGGTCAAGCGCCCGCAAGTGCGCGCGTGGGTCGCGGTCGAGGCGCCGCTGCCCGCGTCGGCTGACGCCGTCAGCCGGACTCGTCAGTTGGCGACCGGGTAGCCGACCCCGAGCGTCTCGAGCGCCGTCTCGATCCCGCCCGCCGACGGATCCTGGGCCGCGGCCGGCAGCCACTGGTACATCACCACCGTGGGGCCGACCTGGCGGATGACGCTCACCGTTCCCTGTGGGGTCTGGACCCGGCCGGGCCCGCTCCCGAGGTAATCCTGTTGCTCGGTGGCGGCGGCCGCTGCGCGCGTGGCGTCGGGGAACTCGTAGACGACGATGTAGCCCTTGTCCGGATCCTTGGGCAGGACGACCTGGTACACCGCGCGCGGCGCCGTCGTGAGCAGGGGCGATTCGGCCATCCGGACCGGTGTCTGCGTGTCGCTCAGCTGGAGGCTGTGGTCGCCGAGCACGCGGACGAGCTCGGCCCGGGTCTGGTCGACGGCCGGCGACACGGTCATCGCCGGACCGATCGAGGCGACCGGGAACGATCGCCCGGCTTCGTCGACCGTCCCGCAGCCGGCCAGGGTCGCGGCCAGTGCCGCCGCGAGCGCGAGCCCGGACGCGAACCGCCACGCCCGACCGAACCGCCGTCTGGCGCGGCTCACCCGGGTGGCCAATCGAACGGCCGGCCGCCCATCAGATGGACGTGGAGGTGCCCGACCGTCTGGCCACCCCAGCGGCCCACGTTCGAGACCAGGCGATAGCCGCCGTCCGCGATGCCGGCGTCGCGGGCCAGACTCGCGGCGACCGCGAACAGCCGCCCGAGCAGCGGCCCGTCGGCGTCGGTCAGGTCGGCCGCCGACGCGATATGGCGCCGCGAGATGAGCAGGATGTGCGTCGGCGCGCGCGGCGCGATGTCCCGGAAGGCGACGACCAGGTCGTCGTCATGGAGCCGGTCGGCGGGGATCGTGCCGGCGGCGATCTTGCAGAACAGGCAGTCCGCGACCGTCTCCGCCACCGTCCCGGGCTCGTCGGCCGCGCTCACCAGAGCACCGGCTTCGAGCTCATCAGGAACCCGATCGTGCCGACCAGACCGGCCATCAGGTACGACACGTAGCGCTGGCGCTTCGCCCGCTCGAGCCAGATCTTGTCATCGGCGGCTGCGCGGATGCCGACCAGCCGCCGAAGGTTCGGCCGCTGGACGAAGAACGCGATACCGAGATTGATGAAGTAGATGGTCAGTGCCAGGAGCAGCCATGGCTGCTGGAGCATGCGTCGATCCGAGGGCCGCGATGAGCCCCAGCCCGGTCAGTGCCAGGCCGAGCCCGATGGCCAGCGTCCCGTGGGTCTGCGCCCACAGCAGGCCGCGGACGACGCCGTTCTCCGACTCGACCGTCGCCCGGCGCGTTCGCAGGGCGAACGGCAGCAGGATCGACGGCAGGATGAGGCTCACCGCCAGGATGATGTGCGCGCCGAGCAGGAACGGGAAGTAGACCGGCATCGCCGCCGATTGTAGGGCGGCACCGTGCCGGCCCCATCCGATGGGTGATCACTGGCGCCGCACGGCCTCGAGCGCCACCCAGTCCCCTTCTGCGCGGCGATCGACGATGGTGAGTCCGACGTGCTCGAAGGCGGCCACGACATCCGGCTTCGCGATCGACGAAGATCCCCGACGCGACGAGGACGCCGCCCGGCCTGAGCTCGTCGCGCAGGCCCGTCGCGAGCGTCACGAGCAGCCCCGCGATGAGATTGGCAAGGACGACGTCGAAGGCCGGTTCGCCGGTCGGCAGGCTTCCTTCGCGGACGCGCAGTCGTCGAGCGAGCCCGTTGCGCCGGGCGTTGGCGGCGGAGGCCTCGATGGCGATCGGGTCGGTGTCGACGCCGAGCGCGGTCGCGGCGACCAGCTTGAGCGCGGCGATGGCGAGGATCCCCGAGCCGCAGCCGACGTCGAGGACGCGTGCGTTCGTCATGCCGCCACGATCGGCCACCGACTCGAGCGCGGCGAGGCATAGCCGGGTCGTCGGATGGAGTCCGGTCCCGAACGCCATCCCCGGATCGAGCGCGAGGACGACATCGTCGGGGGAGCGACGGTGGCGGCGCCAGGTCGGCCGGATGACCAGTCGCCGGCCGATGCGCATGACCGGGAAGTACGCCTTCCAGGCGTCGGCCCAGTCGGCCTCCTGGACGATCCGCGTCCGCAGCTCCCCGATCGGACGGAGCCCGAACGCCTGGAGATGGCCGAGCGCCTCGGCGACCTCGGCCACGGCGCGATCTGCCGCGACCCGGTCGCGCGCCGGCAGATAGGCGCGCACGGTGGCCGGCCTGGTCGGATCCAGCCGAGCGCCGAGACCCTCGTCCACGAGCTCGAACGCGGGCTCGACCGACGTCCCGCCGGACGCCACCCGGCCGAGGATCTCGCTGACCGCCTCGACCGCCTCGACGTCGGCGTCGACCGACAGCTCGAGCCAGGCCCCCGGACCGCCGGGGCCGGCGTCGCTCAACCGAGCCCGAGCTTCTCGAGCAGCCCGCCGCCACCGTGGGCGACGGTCTCGCCAGCCTCGTCGGCGTAGGCGGCCAGCAGCTCGCGGCCCTTCTTCGAGAGCTTGGTCGGGACGACGACGTCGACCATCACGTGGAGATCGCCGCGCTGGCCGCCTCGACGCAGGTGCGGGACGCCCTTGCCGCGCAGGCGGATCTCGGTATTCGGCTGGGTCCCGGGCTTGATCTCGACCTCTTCGCTGCCCTCGACCGTCGGCACCGAGATGCGCGTGCCGAGCGCGGCCTGGGCGATGGAGATCTCGGCGTCGTAGAAGAGCTCGGTCCCCTCGCGCGTCAGCGACGGGTGGGGCAGGACGTGGACCGCCACGTACAGGCTGCCCGGCGGACCGCCCCGTGGCCCGACCTCGCCCTCGTTCGACAGGCGGATCTGGTGTCCCTCGTCGATCCCGGCCGGGATCGTCACCCGCAGGGTGCGCTTGCGCTCGGTCCGGCCGTCGCCGTGGCACGTCTCGCACGGCGTCTCGATGATCTTGCCCTCGCCGCCGCAGCGCGGACAGGCGCTGACGTTGACCATCTGGCCGAGCATCGTCTGGCGGATCGAGCGGACCTCGCCGCGGCCGTTGCACTGCGGGCAGGTGGTCGCCTCGGTGCCGGGCTTGGCACCGTTGCCGCCGCACGTCTCGCAGCGCTGGAGGACGGTGAACTCGATCTCCTTCTCCGTGCCGTGGACGGCCTCCTCGAAGGAGATGCGCAGGTCGTAGCGCAGGTCCGCGCCGGGGAGCGGGCGGCCGCGTCGCGACGACGCGGATGCCGCCCCGCCACCGAAGAACGCGTCGAAGATGTCGGAGAACCCGCCGAACCCCTCGAACCCGGCGCCACCCGGGGCGCCGCCGTCCACCCCGGCACGCCCGAACGTGTCGTAGCGGGATCGGCGTTCCGGGTCCGACAGGACCTGGTACGCCTCGTTGATCTCCTTGAACCGCTCCTGGGCGGCCGGGTCCGCGTTGACGTCCGGGTGCCACTGCTGGGCGAGCTTGCGGAAGGCGGCCTTGATCTGGGCGTCGGACGCGGTGCGTTCGACGCCGAGGATCACGTAGAAGTCGCGTTCGGTGGTGGCCACGGGATCGAAGGATACGGGAGGCGCTGCGGTCGGGCAGGTTTTCGGCGACCTGAGACGAAAGTCCGGGCTTGCAGACACGCCCGTCGGTGAGAGGATACGGATGCGAGCGGACGGCACGACCGGCGACCGCTCGGCGGCCGTGCGGACCCACGCGGCCCCGGGGATGGCGGGACGCTTTCGTCAGACGCTCACCGGGCCGCGGCTTCTCCCAGACACGACACGCTCGCTTCGACACGATGGCTCCGGGATCCGAGGTCGGTATCGCGATGACGACGGCTCGCCGCCTGAGCATCGGACGACGCCGTCTCCTGCACCGCCTCATCGCCGTGGCCGCTGTCGCCGCGCTGACGATGGGCTGCGTGGCCGACACGCTGTCGGTGTCCGTGGTCCAGATCGCTCCGGTCGCCCCGGTCGCGCAGGTCCCGGCGCCGGTCGCGCCGACCGCGACGCCGCGACCCGCCGACATCGCGCCGACGCCCACGCCGCAGCCCATGTCCGGGCCGTACCTCGCGCCGGCGCCGACGCCCCATCCCGCCGGCAAGGGATCCGTCGTGACCGCGAGCGAGAACGTGCCCGTCCTGTACTACCACCGCGTCCGAGCGCTGCCGGCGGGCTACACGCACTGGTCCGCGGCCGCCAAGAAGCGGTTCGTCACCTACGACACGCTGCCGCAGGCCTTCACCGCCCAGCTCGACTGGCTCCGGGCCAACGGCTACACCACGATCCTGCCGCGCGACCTGGCCGCCCACTGGGACTCGGGGGCGCCGCTCCCCGTCCGGCCGGTGATCATCACCTTCGACGACGGCTCGCACGACTGGGTCAACACCGTCCTGCCATTGCTCCAGGCACACGGGATGGTCGCCGAGTTCTACCTGACCCTCGACGCGGTGAAGTTCGGCAACCTCACCTGGAAGGAGGCGCGTCGTCTGGTGAAGGCCGGCAACGGGGTCGGCGCCCATGACGTCCACCACGTCCAGCTGACCGCCTTCGGGAACGGCCACCCGAACGCGTCCGAGGCGACGATGTGGTCGGAGGTCAGCGAGGCTCGTCGGATCATCGGCGTCCACGTCGGCGTCTTCCCCAATTCGATGGCATACGTCGGCGGCGGGTATGACGCGATGCTCGAGCGCCTGGTGGCGGAGGCCGGCTACACCTCGGCACGGAGCATCAACCGCGGCATCGCCCAGACCTCGGCGCGGCGCTATCGGATGCGGGTCGTCCGGATCGGCGCTCACGACGACGTCTCCAGCCTGACCAAGGGCACCATCGTCCCGGGCCTGCCGACGTTCACCAAGCGGATGAACGGCGTCCCCGACAAGTAGGCCCACGTGCCCGACCCGGCGCCCGCGACCCGGCTACCATCGGGCCATGGCTGCCCCGCACCTGACCGTTGCCATCACGATCGACCATGACGCGATCTCCGACGCTGTCCGTCGCGGCGACCCGCCGGTCAAGGTCAGCCACGCCGAGTTCGGCCCGCGGGTCGGCATCAAGCGCATCCTCGCCCTGCTCGCCGAGCGGTCGATCCCGGCCACGTTCTTCGTCCCCGGCCATTCGCTGACGACCTTCACGGACGACACCGAGGCGATCCTGGCGGGGGGCCATGAGCTCGGCTGCCACGGCTGGTTCCACGAGGACTTCGCGGAGCTCTCCGACGACGCGGCGCGGGACGTCCTGGAGCGTTCGATCGAGGCGGTCCGGGCCGTGACCGGGTCGGCGCCGGCGGGCTGGCGTGCCCCGTACTGGTCGCTCGGGGAGGCCACGATCAGGCTGGTGGAGGCGGCCGGCTTCGCCTACGACTCGTCGATGATGGCCGACGACTACCACCCGTACCGGATCCGCCACGGCGATCGCCACTCGCTGACCGATGGCACGGCCTGGGGCCAGCCGGGATCGCTGGTCGAGGTGCCGGTCTACTGGGCCATGGACGACTGGCCGCACTTCGAGCCCGGCCCGAACCGGGCCGGGTTGACAGCACCGTCCGCGGTGCTCGAGATCTGGACCGAGGAGCTGCGCTACGCGTACGGGCACGCGCCGGGCGGCCTCGTGATGATCACGATCCATCCCGAATGCATCGGTCGCGGCCACCGGATGGCGATGCTCGAGCGGTTCGTCGACGCGGCGGCCACCCTCGACGGTGTGGCCTTCGAGCGGCTCGACGCGGTCGTGGCCCGCTGGTCGGCAACGGAGGGCTGACGGCGATGCAGGTCGACGAGGTCCATTTCCTGTTCGCCTACGATCGGTGGGCGACGAAGCGCGTGCTGGCCGTCCTCGACGGCGTGGAACCGGCCGTCTGGGGTCGCACGGACGTCGTCGGCGAGCGCGGCCTCGGTGCGATCCTCGTCCACCAGCTCGGCGCCTCACAACGATGGCGCCATTCGTTCCAGGACACCGGCCAGTCCCCGGAACCCGAAGACGACCCGCTGCCGACGATCGATGAGCTGCGAGCCGCCTGGGACGAGGAGTGGGCCGCCGTCGACGCCTGGCTGCCGACGGTCACCGACGGCTTCGTCGCCTACGTCCACGAAGGCGTGCCCGTCTGGCAGATGCTGGTCCACGTCGTGAACCACGGCACCCAGCACCGAGCCGAGGCGGCCGTCCTGCTCACGGCAGAGGGTCACTCGCCCGGCGAGCTCGACCTCATCAACTACTCCGAGGAGCTGGCCGCCGGGCGCGGTCCCACCGCCTGAACCGCCGCCAGGGTCGCTGCCCGCCGGATGACCGCGTCGAACATGTCGGCCGTCAAGCGGCCCGTGAAGGTGTTCTGCTGACTCGGGTGATAGGTGCCGAGCAAGCGGTAGGGGCCGATCGTCGCCTCCGCGCCGTGTCCGAACCGAGGCCTCCGGGCCGGGACGTCGCCCAGGGCGACCAACGCCCGCAGGGCCGCGTCCCATCCAAAGGCGCCCAGCGCGACGATGACGCGCACCTCCGACAGAAGCCCGAGCTCGCGGACGAGGAACGGCGCGCAGGTGTCGCGTTCGGCGGTCGTCGGCTTGTTGGCGGGCGGGGCGCAGCGGACCGCAGCCGCGATGTAGACATCGGTCAGGGTCAGACCGTCGTCGGCGCGGTGCGAGGCAGGTCGATCCGCCAGCCCGGCGCGGTGGAGCGCGGCCCACAGGAAATCGCCCGACGCGTCGCCGGTGAACACCCGCCCGGTCCGGTTCCCGCCGTGCGCCGCCGGCGCCAGGCCGAGCAGCACGATCCGCGCGTCCGGGTCGCCGAACCCCGGCACCGGCCGGCCCCAGTACGTCTCGTCGCGGAAGCGGCGCACCTTCTCGCGGGCGACCTCCTCGCGCCACGCGACCAGCCGCGGGCAGCGCCGGCACGCGACGATCTCCTCGGTCAGCGCCGCGAGCGCGGCCCGGTCGGTCACGCCGTCACGCCGTCAGGGCCTCACGCCGTCACGCCGCGGCCGGCCGCTACTTGAGCAGCAGCTTGTCGAGCCGCCGCGAGGTCACCGCCAGCCCGACGAAGCCCATGATCGACAGGTACGCGACGTGGACCAGCAGGACCGGCGAGATCGACCCCGACGGTCAGCGACCGGATCAGGTCGACGCCCTGGTACAGCGGCGTCAACCGGACGAAGACCTGGAGGGCCTCTGGGTACGCGTCGATCGGATAGAAGGTCCCGGAGAACAGGAACATCGGCAGGACGACGAGCTGGATCAGGTCGAAGTCCTGCCACGTCCGCATGAACGACGTCGCCGCCATCCCGACCGCCCCGAACGCGAAGCCGACGAGCAGCGCCGCCGGGATGGCGAGGAGCGCCCAGGGCGAGATGAACAGGCCGAGGACGACGATGACGGCCATGAACCCGATGGCGTAGAGCCCGCCACGGATGAGCGCCCAGCCGAGCTCGCCGAGCGCGATGTCGCCGGGCGACAGCGGCGTCGACAGGATCGAGTCGTGAACGTCTTGGTCGTAGTTGAGCTTGAAGAAGAAGTTGAACGTGCTCTCGGTGATCGCGCCGTTCATCGCGGCGGTGGCGAGCAGCGCCGGTGCGACGAACTGCTGCGTAGGTGATCGGCTGCCCGTCGGGTCCGGGGATCGTGCCGATCAGCGCCCCCAGGCCGAAGCCGATCCCGAGCAGGTAGAACAGCGGCTCGAAGAAGCCCGAGAGGAGGACCAGCCAGCCGTGCTGGTAGACGTAGCAGGTTGCGCTCGATCAGGCGCATCGAGCGTCGACTGCCGATGGCGACAGGCGGGCGTGATCCGGAGCGCGCGTCATCCGCGCGATCCAGCCGGCGTTCGATGGTCCGGATCGTCAGATACGCCCCGACCGATGGCCAGCGGTCACGAGGTAGACGAGGTGGATGACCGTGGCCAGCGGATCGTCCGCGACCGTGCCCAGGGCAGCGCGCGGGTGAGCGCCACGCCGTGGTAGAGCGGCGTGAGCCACCGCGAGCACCTGGAGGCTCGTCGGCAGCTGAGCTGATCGGGAAGAACGTGCCGGAGAAGAGGAACAGCGGCGTGATGACGAAGCGGAAGATGTTGCGTGAAGCGGTTCGGCGTTGTGCTGGGTCGCAGCGAACGCGGCGATCGGCCCGGCGAAGGCCAGCCCGGTCAGCACCGCGGCCGGGATGCACAGCAGGACCAGCGGCGACTGGTACGCCCCGAACACGACGATCACCAGCGTGAAGATCCGCCGCGACGAGCGTACAGCCGGGCCGTGATCCAGGCGAGGTTGCCCGAGCGCGATGTCGCGCGGCCGAGATGGGCGTGGCGTACATCGCGTGGAAGACCTTGTTCCAGATGCAGCCCGCCGATGATCGGGAACGTCGCCTCGAACGACGCGGTCTGCATCGCGGTCGCGGCCAGCAGGCCCGGGCGCCAGGAACACGAGGTAGGGCACGCCGTCGAGAGCCGCGCTGTCTGGACGACGTACCCGCCCGAGCCCGAGGCCCATCGCCGTCAGGAACAGCACCGGCGAGACGAACGAGCTGAACAGCGACGAGCGGTAGGTCCGCCGGTAGGTCAGCGAGCCGGTGCTCGAAGCACGCGCGGCCGAGGGTCGACACGGGGCGGGTGAGCGCAGCCATCGGTGCCCTACTCGATCAGCGTGCGCCCGGTCAGGCGCAGGAAGACGTCCTCGAGCGAGGACCGGCGGACGAGGACGGTCTCGGGCTCGAGGCCGCGCTGGTGGACGGCGACCGCTGCCGCCTCGCCGTCGTCGGCGTAGAGCAGGACGCGATCCGGCAGGCGCTCGACGCGGTCGGCGATCCCATCGAGCTGGCCGTCGAGCGTCTCTGACGACGCCGGGCGCGAAGCGGAGCTCGGTGACCTCGCGCGTCGAGTAGCTGCTCGATCAGCTGAGCGCGGGCGATGCCCTCGGCCACGATCTTCGCCTTGTCCATGACGACCAGGCGGTCGCACAGCTGCTCGGCCTCGTCCATGTAGTGCGTGGTCAGCACCAGCGTCACGCCGCGCTGCTTGAGCCGGTACAGCCGGTCCCACAGCAGGTGGCGCGCCTGCGGGTCGAGGCCGGTCGTCGGCTCGTCGAGGAGCAGGACGGTGCGGCTCGTTGATCAGCGAGCGGGCGATCGTCAGGCGACGCTTCATGCCGCCCGACAGCGGCTCGACCAGGTCGTTGGCGCGCTCGGTGAGCTGGACGAACTCGAGCAGCTCATCGGCGCGCTTGGCGACCTCCGCCGCGCGACAGGCCGAAGTAGCGGCCGTAGATCGACAGGTTCTCGCGGACGGTCAGCTCGATGTCGAGCGTGTCCTGCTGCGGGACGACGCCGAGGTTCGCGCGGATCTCGGGACCCTGCGTCTTCGGGTCCATCCCCATCACGGTCAGCGTGCCGTCGCTGATCGGCGAGACGCAGCCGATCATCCGCATCGTCGACGTCTTGCCGGCGCCGTTCGGCCCGAGGAAGCCGAACGATTCGCCGCGCGCCACGTCGAAGTCGACGGCGTCGACGGCGACGAACGAGCCGAACCGCTTGGTCAGTCCGCGGGCATGGATGAGCGGTGAGGTCGCCGGTGCGTCGGAGTGGGACGAGGCCGACGACACGGGAGTGTCGGGCATGGGCGGGCATGGTACCCCGGCAGTGGGCCGCGCGTCATCCCGACGCGCCGACCCGCTCGACCCTGAATCGCTCGAGCGCCCTGCCGTCGAGGACGATCCCGAGTCCACCACTCCCCGGCCGACCTGGGACGTGCATCCGACCCCTCGCCACGATCAGGGCCTCGGCCAGCAGGTCGTGGTCGAGCAGTCCCGCAGTCGCGAGGCCGTGGTCGGGCGGGGTCGCCCACAGGGCGCCGTCGACATCCGGCAGGTGGTCGGCCATGGCGAGGCCTGCCGCGAGCCCGACGCCCGTCTCGAACAGCGTGCCGATGACGACCGGTATGCCGTGCTCTGCGGCCCGCTCGGCGATCTCGGTCACGGCCGCCGGGCCGCCGACCCGGGCAGGTTTGAGCACGAGCACATCGACCGCTTCCGCGGCCAGCAGCGTCCGGACTGCGCCGACCGACCAGGCGGCCTCATCGGCCGCGATCGGGATGCGGACGCGGCGGCGCAGCTCGGCGAGCCCGTCGACATCGTGCGCGGGCAATGGCTGTTCGACGAACTCGATATCGAAGCGCGAGATCGCCGACAGGCGGTCCTCGGCCGTCGAGAGATCCCACGCACCGTCGACCTCGAGGCGCAGGCGGACGTCGGGGCCGATGGCCGCTCGGATGGCGCGGATACGCTCGACCAGCACCTCGGTCTCGCGTTCCGCGCCGGCCGTGAGCTTGAGCGTCTCGAAACCCGACTCGACCGACTGCCGGGCGGCCTCCGCCGCGGCAGCCGCCCCGAGCGAGGGCAGTGTCGCGCTGACCCCGACCCCGCCACCGTCCGGCAGGACATCGGCGGCCGGGACCTGTTCGAGGTCGAGGAGCGCGCTCTCGATCGCCGCGTTGAGCGCCCGGCCCGGCGCGCCGTGCGGCTCGAGCTCCGCCATCGATGGAAGCCCGCTCTCGGACGCCCCTTCGACGGCCTCCCGGATGAGCGACGTCAGGATCGTGTCGGCGACCTCGCCGGCCGATGGCTCGACGACCGCTTCGCCGAGACCGGTCCGGCCATCGTCATGGTGGACGCGGATGACCCACGATTCGTGTTCGAGCCACATGCCGCTCGCGGTCGCGATGGGTCGGCGCAACGGGATGCGGACACGGTCGGCGACCAGCGCGCGGATCGCGGTCATTCCGTTCATCGTAGCGCGCGGGCCGCTGGTGGCTGCGACGTCTGTAAAACGTGCTACGATGCGGTAGCAAATCGATATCTGACCGGTTCCCAGTGATCGCGAGGCAGACGATGGCAACCGTTCCCGGCACCAGTCGCGGCGCTGCTCGAGGCGGCGCTCGTCGGCGAGCTGACCGTCATCGACGCGGGCGGCCGCCCGGTGACCTACCCGCTCATCCCGTTGTGGGACGGCGAGCGGATCTACCTGACGTCGTCGAGCCTGTTCAGCCGAAAGCTCGACCACATCCGCGCCAACCCGAAGGTGTCGGTCTCGATCACGGACCCGGTGGCTGTCGGCGGCTCGCTCGATCGGGCGACGATCCAGGGCGACGCCCGGGTCATCGAGGACGACCCCCACGGCGGCTGGGAGCGACTCCTTCCGATCTGGGAGAAGAAGGAACCGTCGATCGTCTACTTCCTCAAGGCGCGGGTCGCGCTGCCCCTCTTTTTCGAGCGCGCACTCATCGAGGTGACGCCGCGGCAGGTCCTGTACTGGGCAGCCGGTGACACCGCCGCCGTGCCCGTCGTGGCCGTCGTCGGCCAGGAGGCGGCGTGATGCGCAGCACACCCGAGATCGACGCCCGGGCCGGCCTCGACAAGCTGTCCGGCTACCCGTTCCAGATCCTGACCTGGGTCGACGATGCGGGCTACCCGGTCAGCGTCGCGGTCGAGGCCGACATCGACCCGGCCGAGCTGACCGCCCGGTTCGCACCGCCGGCCGGCCTGACGGTCCCGACCGACCGCGAGGTCTCGCTGACCGGCTCGCACATCCGGCCGCAGCCCGGCTATGGCTATGACGAGCGCCGCCACGTCACGGTCTGGGGACCGGCGACGGCGGCGAACGGCCAGATCACGGTCGCGGCCCGAACGGCGTGGGGCTGGGACGAGGCCGAGGTCCCGTTCTTCGAGTACTCCGAGCGCTCGGTCGGCAAGTCGCGCCGCTACTTCGACGCGCTCTCGGCCGAACGCGGCACCCCGGTCAAGCCGAGGCTGTCGTTCGGGTTCCTCACCCTGCGGACGACCCGCCTGCCGTTCCTGACCGCGACGCTCGTGCCGGTCCTGCTCGGCATCCTGATCGCGGCGTCGCACGGCTTCTTCGACCTCGGCGCAGCGGTGCTGACCATCATCGGCGCGTGCTTCGTCCAGCTCGGGCTCAACGTCGCGAACGACGTGTTCGACACGATGTCGGGCGCCGATGACGCGAATGTCACGCCGACACAGTTCTCGGGCGGATCCCGGGTCATCCAGTACGGCCTGGTCAGCCTGCGCCAGATGGCGACCCTGTCGACGATCTTCTACGTCATCGCCGGCCTGATCGGTCTGGTCCTGCTGGCGACCCACGGCTCGACCGCGCTGCTCGTCATCGGGGTCGTCGGCTTCATCGTCAGCCTCGGCTACACGGCGCCTCCGCTCAAGTTCGTGTACCGCGGGCTCGGCGAGTTCGCCGTGGCGCTCGGGTTCGGGCCGCTGATGCTGCTGGGTGCATACGTCGTCCAGACGGGCGGCACGTTGGCCTGGGAGCCGTTCGTCGCCTCGATCCCAGTGGCGCTGCTGGTCGCCCTGATCCTGTACGTCAACGAGATCCCGGACCGTCGCAGCGACGCGCGGGCCGGCAAGAGGACGCTCCCCGTGCGGTTCTCGGAGACGACGATCATCACGGGCTACAACGTCGCCGTCGCCATCGCGATGGTCGTCCTCGTCGCAGGTGTTCTGGCCGGCATCCTGCCGGTCCCGGTCCTGCTCATGCTCGTCACGATCCCGCTCGCGCTCCGCGTGTCGCGCGGCCTCGCACCCAACTACGACAACCCGTACGGGCTGATGGCCATCATGGGCACCAACGTCCAGCTCCACCTGCGGGCCGGGCTCCTGCTGCTCGCGGCATACGTGGTGGTCCTGGTCGTCGGGGCCGTGGCGCCGGCGGTCAGCCTGTTCCTCCGCTGAGCGGCTAGCATCGGCATCGCCATGCGTCTGCTCGCTCGCCCCATCGGTCTCGGTCTCGCGGCACGGGGCGACGTCGACGAGGTCGTGACATGGGCACGCCAGGCGCGCGACCAGGGCCTCGATTCGGTCTGGGTCCACGACAGCTACTTCGAGCGCGACGGCGTCAGCTTCACGACCGCCATCGCGCAGGCCGATCGCGGCCGACGACGATGGTGACGAGGCGGGCTTCCGGGTCGCGCTCGGGGCCGCCAATCCGTTCACGCGCCACCCGGTCGTGCTGGCGATGACCGGCTCCGCGCTCGACGAGATCCTGCCCGGTCGGTTCGTGCTGGGGATCGGGACGGGATTGCCGCTGCGGCTCAAGCAGATGGGCATCCCGTACGAGCCCGACGCCGCCGTCGCGGGCGTGTCGACCGCGATCGACCAGATCCGTGCCCTGTGGGCCGGCGAACGGCTGCCGTCGGCGACCCCGGGCCTCCCGCCGATCCAGCCGATGTTCCCGCCGACGCACCGCATCCCGATCGTGATCGCCGCCTACCGGAAGGCGTTCGTCGAGCTGGCCGGGCAGAAGGCCGACGGCTACCTCGCGCGGCCGGCCGAGTCGATCCCGTCTTTGCGCGGGATCCTCGAGCGGCTCCACGCGTCGGCGATCGAGGCCGGGCGCGACCCGGGCTCACTCGAGACGGCCGGCTACCTGCTCTCGCTGGTCGACAAGACGCGGCGCGAGGCGTTGAACCGGGCCAAGCGCGAGCCGTTCGTCATCTACATGATGTCGGTGCTGTCGGACGTGTCGCTGGCGCGGGCCGGGTTCGACCGCGAGCTGCGCGACCGGATCGCCGCGGCCTGGCGAGCCGAGGACTTCACGACCGCCGGCAACCTCATCCCCGACGAGCTGCTCGACGCGTTCATGCTGTGCGGCACACGCGAGGACGTGGCCGCGGGCGCGATGGCATTCCACACGGGCACGGGGCTCCACCTGCCCCTCCTCCAGCCGGTCCTCCAGGAGGATCGCCAGATCGACGAGCTGATCGCGGCGGCGGCGATCTACGCGTCGATCCCCGACCGGACGGCCGTCGGCGAGGTGGGGGCTGCTGCGCCGGTCGGAGTCGGCGGGGTCCCGGCGCTGGGATCGGTCTCGGGCGGTGTCGCGGCTGCGGCCGCCGGGCCGGTGACGCTCAGCCTGGCCGACGATCGGCAGCTCACCGGTGGCGAGCGCGCGCGGCGGCGGGCCGGGGCGCTGTACGAGATCCTCCGGCCGTTCGCCTTCACCGCCTCGGTCATCCCGGTCCTCGCGGGCGCGGCCCTCGCCTGGGTCGACGAGCTGTGGAACTGGCCGCCGTTCATCGCGGCCCTGCTCGGCGCCGTCTTCCTCCACGCGGGCACGAACATCGTCAACGAGGTCTACGACGTCCGGAAGGGCGTCGACACGATCACCAGCCCGCGCGCCAGCCATGCCATCGTCAAGGGCCGGATCAAGGAACGGACCGCGCTCCTCATCGCCGGGACGTTCTTCGCGCTCGCGGTCGTGGTCGGGCTCTATCTCGTCTGGCTGCGCGGCCCGGCGATCATCGTCCTCGGGCTCCTCGGCCTCGTCGGCGGCTGGGGCTACACGGCGCCGCCGCTCGAGTACAAGAACCGCGCGCTCGGCGTGCCGATCGTCTTCCTGCTGATGGGGCCGCTGATGGTCGAGGGCGCCTACTTCGCGGTGAGCGGCGAGTGGTCGACGACCGCGCTGGTCCTGTCGATCCCGATCGGGATGCTCGTCGCGGCCATCCTCCACGGCAACGAGTGGCGCGACATCCGCGAGGACAGCCGGGCCGGCATCTCGACGATCTCGGCGCGGATCGGGCGGCGCTGGGCGCACTACGGCTATGTGGGCCTCGTCATCGGGGCGTATATGGTGCTGGCCGTGGCGGTCATCGCGGGTGTCGCTGCCGTCGTGGACGCTGCTCGCGGTCCTGTCGCTGCCGTTCCTGGTCGCGGTCATCCGGGCGGCCGAGCTGGGCGCCACGGGTCAGGCGCGCGCGATCGCGATGATCGACCTCCAGACTGCGCGCCTGCACCTCGCGTTCGGGTCGCTGCTCGTGCTCGGGCTCGTGCTGTCGCGGGTGGTCGGTGGCTGACGGGACGGGTGCGCCAGGGCGCGGGCGTCGGGCGTCGGGCCGCGCGGTCGTCCCGGGCGCCCTGGAGTTCGGGCTGGTCCTCGCCCAGGGCTGGTTCGCGGCGACCTTCCGCGGGCCGCGCGACCGGTTCTGGCACCGGATGACGATGACCGGGCTCAACCTCGGCGGACTCGCGCTGCTGACGAGCCGCCCGGCGCGCCGGACGCGGATCGGGCCGAAGGAGGTGGCTCTCGGACTGGCATCGGCGGCGACGCTGTACGCCACGTTCCGGGTCGGCGACGTCTTCGCGCGGCGATTCGTGCCCGGCGGTGACGCCCAGATCCGCGACATCTACACGCTCCGGACCATCCGGCCGAAGGAGGAGATCGCGGTCCGCCTGGCGACCGTCATCGGCCCCGCCGAGGAGCTGTTCTGGCGTGGCCTCGTTCAGGAGGCGCTGATGGCGCGCTACGGCCGCTGGACCGGGGCGGCCGCGGCGGCGATGGCCTACGGCGGCGTTCACATCGTGACCGGCAACTTCACCCTCTTCGGCGCGGCCGGGATCGCCGGGGCGCACTGGTGCGCGCTCTATGCGGCCGGCGTGCCTCTTGGGGCGCTCGTCGTCAGCCACGTCACCTGGGACGTCTGGATCTTCCTGGTCCAGCCGACCGGCGAGGTCGCACCCGTCGCACCGCTCTCGGTGGCTTCCGCCGTCTGACCTACGGAGCGCGCCGGCTCGTGCCGTCGTCGGCGCTCGAACGCCTTGCCGTCGTCAGGGCCACGACCAGCGGCCTCGTCACGCGTCCGTCGAAACGACTGTTGATGAACGCCTCGATGTCATCGACCAGGCCCATGCGATCGCTGGCATCCATCATGTTGGTGTCCGAGAACGAGAGCATCAGCTTCCGGTACTCCGCGGCGGTGTACGACTGGTCCCAGTCCCAGCGGTGGACGTCGACGTCGGTGAAGCGAGGATCCGGGCCGATGAGCGCCTGAGCGATCGTCGGTTCGACGTTCGTGCCGCGCGCTCGCTGGCGGATCCTCGTGCGCTCGCCCGTACCGCTCGTAGATCGGCTGCGCCGCGGCGTAGAAGCCCCGATCCTCCGGCGAGTCGACCTGGAAGAGCCCGACCACCGCCAGGATGCCGCCCGGACGCAGGATCAGCGCGGGTCGATCCAGTTGGGCCGCGGGAGAGATCCAGTGGTACGCACTCGCCGAGAAGACCGCGTCGGCGCTCTGCGGCCGCAAGGTCGATCGTCTCGAAGTCCCCGACAGTCACCCGGAGGCGCTCGGTCGGAAGGTTCGATCGCAGCCTGTCGGCCATCAAGGGACTGATCTCGACGCCGTGGACGCGGGCACCGCGGGCAAGCAGGTCCCTCGTCGCCTGGCCGGTTCCCGGACCGACCTCCAGGATCTCGGGCTCCGACGGCAGGAGCGCGAAGAGCTCGTCGAACAGCGCCTCCGGGTACGTCGGGCGGATCTCGTCATACACGTCGACGACCGTGCCGAAGGTGAGCCTCGGATCGCGTGTTTCCCCCGGGTCGCTCATGACGAAGATGCTATCCGCGCGGGCGCTCGACCGGACATAAGTCGCAGGCAAGGGCTCGTCTCCATCCTTGAGCGGTGGATGCTATCCGGCTCGGCCTCGGATTTCGAGCGCTCCGTCACCGGCGAGGCTGGACCCAGGACCAACTCTCGAAGCGGGCGGGCGTGTCGCGTTCCGTCGTTTGGCGGATCGAGCGCGGGCATGCCGATCGCGTAGCGCTGCATACCCTCGTTCGCGTCGCGGTCGCCCTCGATGCCCGCATAGATGTTCGGCTGCTCTGGCAGGGCGAGGGTTTGGATCGACTCCTCGATGCGCGACACGCCCGGCTCGTCGACCGAGTACTCGAGATCCTGCGTTCCGCCGACTGGGAGGTCGCGACCGAGGTGTCCTTCAACGTTCGCGGCGAACGGGGCTCGATCGACATCCTCGCGTTCCACCGGGCGACCCGATCGCTGCTCGTGATCGAGGTCAAGTCCGTGGTCCCCGACCTCCAGGCGATGTTGTTCGCGCTCGATCGAAAGGGTCGCCTCGCACCCGCCATCGCACGCGAACGCGGCTGGACGGTGCGGAGTGTGACGAGACTCCTTGTTCTGCCCGACGACCGAACTGCACGCCGCCGGATCGATGCGCATGCAACGACCTTCGCGACGGCACTCCCCGCTCGAACCGCGGAGCTCAGACGCTGGATCCGGCAACCCCACGGAAGTCGTCATGGCGTGATGTTCGTGACAGATGCACGCCAGGCGGGCACTCGTCAGCGCGTTGCTGCCGCCCGCCCGCAGCCCGATCGTCCGTGAGCGTGGCGAAACACCGTTCCGACGAGCGATTTCCGGCAATTTCCCCTCGAAGGAGACATTTGCCGGAAATGTTCTGACGAACGCCCGGATGGCGTGCATTTGTCAGAAATCAGGCCCGCCACCCACCCACGCGCACCGCGCCACGCGCCCGGCCCAGACGCCCCGAATCGAAACGGCCCGCGGTTTCCCGCGGGCCGTCCCTGATCGGCGAGAATCCCCAGAAGGCTCAGACCTCCTTGAACTCGCCCTCGACCGTCTCCTCGTCTCCGGCACCCGCCCCGTCACCGGCACCGCCGTCGGACTCCCCGGTGCCACCGTCCGGCCCGGCACCGTCCGAGGAGCCGTTGCCGGCATCCCCGGCCGACGACGCGGCGGCCTGGTAGGCGGCGGTCGAGACCCGCTGCAGAACCTCTGCCAGCGACGTCATCCCGGTCTTCACGGCGTCCATGTCGGAGCCCTTGAGCGACTCGCGCAGCGACTCGATCTTGTTCTCGACCTCGAGCTTGTCCTCGGACGAGACCTTGTCGCCGAGGTCCTTGATGGTCCGCTCGGCCTGGAACGAGAGGGCCTCGGCCTGGTTGCGGGTCTCGACCTCCTCGCGTCGCTGCTTGTCCTCCTCGGCGTGCTCCTGGGCGTCGCGGACCATCTGGTCGACGTCGTTCTTGTCGAGCATCGACGAGGCGGTGATGCGGACCTGCTGCTCCTTGCCGGTCGCCCGGTCCTTGGCCTTGACGTCGAGGATGCCGTTGGCGTCGATGTCGAACGTCACCTCGATCTGCGGGATGCCGCGCGGCGCCGGCGGGATGCCGTCGAGGATGAACCGGCCGAGCGTCTTGTTGTCGGTCGCGAAGTCGCGCTCGCCCTGGAGGACGTGGATCTCGACCTGCGTCTGGTTGTCGGACGCGGTCGAGAAGACCTGCGACTTCGAGGTCGGGATGGTCGTGTTGCGCTCGATCAGCTTGGTCATGACCCCGCCGAGCGTCTCGATGCCGAGCGACAGCGGCGTCACGTCGAGGAGCAGGACGTCCTTGACCTCACCGGCCAGCACGCCGGCCTGGATCGCGGCGCCGATGGCGACGACCTCGTCCGGGTTGACGCCCTTGTGCGGCTCCTTGCCGCCGAACATCGCCTTGACCGCCTCGACGACGGCCGGCATGCGGGTCATGCCGCCGACGAGGATGACCTCGTCGATCTCCGCCGGCTTGAGGCCGGCGTCCTTCATGGCGGCCAGGACCGGGCCCTTGGTCTTCTCGACCAGGTCGTCGACGAGGTCCTCGAGCTTGGCCCGGGTGAGGGTCATCACGAGGTGCTTCGGACCGGTCGCGTCGGCCGTGATGTACGGCAGGTTGATCTCGGTCGACGCGGTCGTCGACAGCTCGATCTTGGCCTTCTCGGCGGCCTCCTTGAGGCGCTGGAGCGCCTGCTGGTCCTTGGACAGGTCGATGCCCTGGTCCTTCTTGAACTCGGCCAGCAGCCAGTCGATGACGCGCTGGTCGAAGTCGTCGCCGCCGAGGTGCGTGTCGCCGTTGGTCGCCTTGACCTCGAAGACGCCCTCGCCGAGCTCGAGGATCGAGATGTCGAACGTGCCGCCGCCGAGGTCGTAGACGGCGATCTTCTCGTCGTCCTTCTTGTCGAGGCCGTAGGCGAGGGCCGAGGCGGTCGGCTCGTTGATGATCCGCTTGACGTCGAGGCCGGCGATCCGGCCGGCGTCCTTGGTCGCCTGGCGCTGCGTGTCGTCGAAGTAGGCCGGGACGGTGATGACCGCCTCGGTGACCTTCTCGCCGAGGTACGCCTCGGCGTCGGTCTTGAGCTTCTGCAGGATCATCGCGCTGATCTCGGGCGGCGTGTAGACCTTGCCGTCGGCGAGCTTGACCGCGACGCCGTCGCTCTTGGGGTCCTTCTCGACCTTGTACGGGACGAGCTTGCTCGCTGCGCTTGACCTCCGGGTCGTCCCAGCGACGGCCCATGAAGCGCTTGATCGAATAGACGGTGTTGGCCGGGTTGGTGACTGCCTGGCGCTTGGCCAGCTGGCCGACGAGCCGCTCGCCGGTCTTGGTGAAGGCGACGACCGACGGGACGGTCCGGCCGCCCTCGGCGGATGCGATGACGGTCGGCTCGCCGCCCTCCATGACCGCGACGACGGAGTTCGTCGTGCCGAGGTCGATGCCGATGATCTTGCCCATGTCGATGGATGCTCCTTGGTCAGGTCTTGGGTCTGGGTTGGTCTGGGTCAGTCGTTGGGTTCGGTGGTGGACGCCACGGCGACGAGCGCCGGGCGGATGACGCGGTCTCGCAGCCGGTAGCCGCGACGGATCTCCTCGACGATCTCGCCGTCGGGGTGGCCGGTGCCGGGGACGTTGGCGATCGCCTCGTGCTCGCGCGGGTCGAACGGGCGACCGGGCGACGCATCGATGGTGCGACGCCCTCGCTCTCGAGCAGCGACGCGGAGCTTGCGGTCGATGGCGGCGATGCCCTCGACCCACGGGTCGTCGGCGATCGCGGCCGGGCGGGTGTCGATGGCCCGGTCGAAGTCGTCGGCGACGGTCAGCACCTTGCGGATCAGGTCCTCACCGGCGAGGCCCAGCTCGCGCTCGCGCTCCTCGGTCGTCCGGCGCTTGAAGTTCAGGAACTCGGCTCGCTCGCGCTGGAGGCGCGAGCAGGAACTCGTCCGCGGTGGCGAGGGCAGCGTCGCGCTCGGCGGTCAGCCGCTCGATCTCGGCGAGCAGGGTCGTCGGCGAGATGTCGATCTCGGCCTGCGCGCTCCTCCGCGCGGGTGGCGTGGCTTGTCGCTCAGGCATACAGGTGATCCACCAGTTCGTTCATGAGACCGGAGACGAAGCGGACCGTGCCGATCGCCTGGGAATAGGACATCCGCGTCGGCCCGAGCACGCCGACGACGCCGATGGCACGGCCCGGCCGGCCGTACGGCGCCAGGACGAGCGAGACGTCGCGCATGTCGAGCGGCTGGTTCTCGTGGCCGATGAAGACCTGCACCCGGCCGGCGCCGGCGACGCTGCCGACCAGCTCGCCGAGGTAGGTCCGGTTCTCGAGGGCCGAGAAGACGCGCCGGAGCTTGTCGCTCTGGGCGAACTCGGGGGCGTCCATCACGTTGAGCAGGCCGTCGCTGAAGACCTCCTCGATGGCGGCCGCGTCGTACTCGCGGACGATCTTGACGGCACGCTCGCCGACGCGGCGGGCGAGCGCCTCGACCGGATCGTCACCGCGGAGCGTGGCCAGGCGTGCCGTCGGCCCGCGTGGCGGTCATGCCCGACAGCCGCTCGTTCAGGATCGTGGCGACCGCGTTGAACGTCGGCTGGTCGACCGACTCGTCGGTCTCGAGGGTGACGAGCGCCTGCTTGATCGTGCCCTCGCGGAGGACGAGGATGAGGCTCGCCATCCGCTCGTTGATGGCGACGAGGTCGACCCGGCGGACGTGCGCGTCGCGCGGCTTGGCCGGCGTGGCGAGGCCGGCCGAACGGGTGACCGACGCGAGCGTCGTGGCGGCGAGGCGGAACCAGTGCTCGCTGGCGAACTCGACCTGGCCGAACTGGTGGCGGATCATCAGCTGCTCGACCGCGGGGAGCGGCACGGTCTCGACGATCGACTCGACGTAGAAGCGATAGCCGGCGTCCGTCGGCACGCGCCCGGCCGAGGTGTGCGGATGCGTCAGCAGGCCGTTCGCCTCGAGCTCGGCGAGGATGCTGCGGACGGTCGCGCTGGACACGCCGAGGCGGTACCGCTCGACGAGCGCCTGGCTGCCGACCGGCGTCGCGGTGGTGACGTATTCCTCGATGACGGCCCGCAGGATCGCCTGGGTGCGAAGGTCCAGTGGGCCGAGTGGGCGACGGATCCGACGCGCCATGGCCTGTCTCCTGACGTCGTTAGCACTCGATGCGTGAGAGTGCTAACGGTGGTGACGGCATCGTAGCAGTCGGCTGGGGCCAGTGTCAACGCGCGCAGGCCGCAATCCAGCACTGGCCGCCGATCGCCGGACGCGCGTCGCCGCGGTCAGACCAGGCGGCTGAACAGCTCGTTCGAGAGCAGCCGGCCGCGCGTCGTCAGGACCACGCGGTCGTCGGGGGTCACCTCGAGGAGCTCGGCGGCCAGCGCCCAGCCGAACGGGTCGGCGAGCGGCGGTTCGTGGGCGGCCGCAAGCGGCACTCCACGGTCCGTTCGCAGCCCGAGGATGACCGTCTCCGCGGCCGCCGTGACCGGATCGATCAGCTCGGACTCGCCCGGCGGGAGCCGCGGGTCGCTGCCGTCAGACGGTGTCAGCGCCCCGAGGTAGCCGTCGAGGCGTGCCGCGTTCCAGCGTCGGGTGACCCCGTCGAACGCGTGCGCGCCGGGACCGACCGCCTCGTACGGCCGGCGCTCCCAGTAGACGAGGTTGTGGCGGCTCTCGTGGCCCGGGCGGGCCCAGTTGCTGATCTCGTAGCCATGCCAGGCGTCGTCGGCCAGCCGATGCACGGCGTGGTGGTACTGCGCCGCCGCGCGATCCTCGTCCTGTGCCGATCGAGCGGTCGCGCGCCAGCGTCGCGCGCCGGCGCGTCGTCGGCAGGTGGTCGCCGTCGAGGCCGGTCAGGCCCTCCGCGTCGGGATCGTCGAGCGTGAGCGCGTAGAGCGAGAGGTGGTCGGGCTCGAGCGCGAGGGCCGCGTCGAGCGTCTCGATCCAATCGGCCAGGGTGCCACCGGGCATGTCGTACAGGAGGTCGAGGCTGATCGAGCCGATGCCGGCAGCGCGCGCCGCCGCGACGGACCGCACGACATCGACCACGCGGTGGCGCCGTCCGAGCCGGCGCAGGCCCGCCGCCGACATGGCCTGGGCCCCGAGCGACAGACGCGTGACGCCGGCCGCCTTGAACGCTCGGCATCGCCGCGATCGTCGGGGCCCGGATTGGCTTCGAGCGTGACCTCGGCGCCAGGTGCGAGGCCGTAGCGGTCGCGAACCAGGGCGAGCAGCGCGGCGATCGTGTCGGCCGGCAGGAGCGACGGCGTCCCGCCGCCGAGGTAGACCGTCTCGAGCGGCGGCCGGCCGCGCCGTGAAGGCCGCATCGAGCGCGTCGCCGCGCGAGCTCCAGCTCGGCCCCGAGTGCCGCGACGAACGCCTCGACGCGCGCCCGCGGGCCGCGGGCGGCGGCACCGGCGTAGACCACGAAGTCGCAGTACGGGCAGAGCGAGACGCAGAACGGGACGTGGACGTAGAGCGCGACCGGCGGCGCGGCGACAGATGCCATGACGGGCGGCACGCCGCGTGACGGGGCGGCGGCGCGGGCCACCGTCAGCGATCCCGAGAGGCGGACTCCCGCGACCCGATCACCCGCCAGCCCTCGGGCGGGCGTCGTCGCTTCTCGATCTCCTCGACCTCGCGACCGCGGGGCTTGGTCTGGCCCGCGTGGCCGGTGCTCAGGAAGACCGCGAAGCGCGTGATCGCGTGGCCGAGGAACGCCGCGCCGATCCCGCCGGTGACGACCGTCAGCCAGCCGCCGATCAGGCCGATCCCCAGCGTCAGGACCAGCAGGTAGCGGTCCCGGCCGGGCGCCCCGAGCCGCGTCGTGAGCGTGTAGATGATCGCCTGCATGAAGTTGGCGAGGGTCGGGTTGACGCCGGCCGACCAGCAGCAGCCCGAACAGGGCGCCGCGGAAGGCCGCCTCGTCGATGAACGCGGTGGCCGTCGAGTTGAGCAGCGCCCCCGGGTACGACCAGGAATCGGGGAAGCGGAGGCGGTGGTAGCGATACGTCGCGAAGGAGACCGCCTCGACGATCCCGAGGAGACCGTAGGCGAGGCCGCCCAGGACGGCGCCGACCCGGTTGCCGGATCCGAGGAACAGGTCCAGCCTGCGGCGACGGATGGATGTACAGGATGGCGATGGCGATCGCGAACCCGAGGCCATACCAGCCCAGCCGGCGGCGAACGCGCGGCCGTTCGCCGTCGCGCGTCGCCTCGTAGTACTCGGCCGTCCCGAACTTCTCGGCGTCGAGGCGGAGCATGACCAGGAGCAGCGTCAGGCCGATCGTGATCAGCCAGCGCGCCAGGTTGATGAACTCGTCCACCGGCGCGTCCTAGCCCTCGTCCATCCGGAGCATCGCCAGGAATGCCTCCTGCGGGATCTCGACCGAGCCGACCCGCTTCATGCGCTGCTTGCCTTCCTTCTGCTTCTCGAGCAGCTTGCGCTTGCGGGTGATGTCGCCACCGTAGCACTTGGCGAGGACGTTCTTGCGCATCGCCCGCACCGTTTCGCGGGCGATGACGTTCGATCCGATGGCCGCCTGGATCGGGATCTCGAACATCTGGCGCGGGATCAGCTGCTTGAGTCGCTCGGTCAGGGCGCGCCCCGTGGACTGGGCCCGGTCGCGATGGACGATGAGCGACAGCGCGTCGACCGGCTCGCCGTTGACCAGGATGTCGACCTTGACCAGGTTCGCCGGCCGGTAGCCGAGCTCCTCGTAGTCCATCGAGGCGTAGCCCTGGCTGCGGCTCTTGAGCTGGTCGAAGTAGTCGACGATCAGCTCGGCCAGCGGCATCTCGAAATGGAGGACGACGCGGGTCGGGTCGAGGTACTCCATCGTCATGAACTCGCCGCGACGGTTCGTCGACAGCTCCATCAGCGGCCCGATGTAGCCGGTCGGCGTCACGACGCTGAGCTTGACCCAGGGCTCCTCGATCGCCTCGATCTCCGACGGGTTGGGGAGCAGCGCCGGGTTGTCGACGACGACCGGCGGGCGGCCCAGGGTCCGCTGCACGTGGTATTCGACCGACGGCGCCGAGGCGATCAGGTCGAGGCTGAACTCGCGCTCGAGCCGCTCCTGCACGATCTCCATGTGGAGCAGGCCGAGGAACCCGCAGCGGAAGCCGAAGCCGAGCGCGACCGAGCTCTCGGGCTGTAGGTGAAGCTCGCGTCGTTGAGGTGGAGCTTCTCGAGCGCATCGCGCAGCAGCGGATAGTCCTCGCCGCTGACCGGGTAGATGCCGGCGAACACGAGGCTCTTGGCCTCCTGGTAGCCGGGCAGCGGTCTGTCCGCCGGCCGCGCGACGGTCGTGACCGTGTCGCCGACCTGCGCGTCGCGGACGCTCTTGAGCCCGGTCGCGACGTAGCCGACCTCGCCCGCGACCAGCTGCTTCGACAGGCACGAGCTGCGGCCGGAAGACGCCGAGCTCGAGCGGATCGGCCTCGGCGCCGCTCCCCATCAGGCGGATCGCGTCACCCTGGCGGATCGTCCCCTCGGCGAGGCGGACGTAGACGACCACGCCCTTGTACGCGTCGTAGTGGCTGTCGAAGATCAGGCCTTTCAACGGCTTGGCCGGGTCGCCCTTGGGCGCGGGGATCCGGGCGACGATCGCCTCGAGGATCTCGGCGACGCCTGTGCCGTCCTTGGCCGAGGCGAGGATGACCTCCTCGCGCGGGATGGCCAGGACGTTCTCGAGCTCGTCCATGATCGTGTCGGGGTCCGCCGACGGCAGGTCGATCTTGTTGAGGACCGGGATGAGCGTGAGGTTCTCGCGCAGGGCGAGATGGACGTTGGCCAGCGTCTGGGCCTCGATGCCCTGCGTCGCGTCGACGACCAGGATCGCGCCCTCGCAGGCCTGCAGGCTGTGGCTGACCTCGTACGCGAAGTCGACGTGGCCGGGCGTGTCGATCAGGTTGAGCCCGTAGACCAGGCCGTCGCGCGCGGTGTACTCGAGCCGCACCGCGCGGGCCTTGATGGTGATCCCCTTCTCGCGCTCGAGGTCCATCGAGTCGAGCACCTGGCTCATCATCTGGCGGCCCTCGATCGTGTGCGTCAACTCGAGCAGCCGATCGGCGAGCGTGGACTTGCCGTGGTCGATGTGCGCGATGATCGAGAAGTTGCGCAGGCGGTCCTGGGGGATGGTCACGACGCGGCAGTGTAGCCGAGGGACGCATCCCGACCGGCGGCGCGCCTTCCGGTACGCTGATATCTTCACCCGGTCCCCAGCCCAGGAGTCGCGCGTGGCCTGTCCCGTCTGCCGGAGCGAGAACCCGGCCGGAGCCAAGTTCTGCAAGGACTGTGGCACCCGTCTGTCGGCCGTCTGCCCGTCGTGCGGCTCGTCGACCCTGCCCGACGCCAGGTTCTGCAGCGAATGCGGGACGGTGCTGGCCGGGTCGACACCCGCCGCGATCCACGAGAGCCGTCCGCCCGCCTCGTTCACTGCGACCGCTGAACCCGTCGCTGAGCGCCGCCACGTCACGATCCTGTTCGCCGACCTCGTCGGCTTCACCCCGTTCGCCGAGGAGCGCGACGCGGAGGAGGTCCGCGAGGTCCTGACCCGCTACTTCGACCTCGCGCGCGGCATCATCGACTCCTACGGCGGCGTGGTCGAGAAGTTCATCGGCGACGCGGTGATGGCCGTCTGGGGTGCGCCGATCGCGCTGGAGGACGATGCCGGACGGGCGGTCCGCACCGCGCTCGACCTGGTCGAGGCTGTCCGCACGCTCGGACCGACCATCCAGGCACGGGTCGGTGTGCTGACCGGGGAGGCCGCCGTCACTCTCGGCGCCACGAACCAGGGGATGGTCGCCGGCGACATCGTCAACACCGCCGCGCGGCTCCAGTCAGTCGCCGCACCGGGCACGGTCCTCGTTGGCGAGGGGACGTACCAGGCGGCGTCGCTATCGATCGCCTTCGAGCCTATCGGCGAACAGGACCTGAAGGGCAAGACCAGCCCCGTCCCGGCGTGGCGAGCGCTCCGCGTCATCGGCGAGCGTGACGGCCGGCGCTCCGGGGAGGGGCTCGAGGCGCCGTTCGTCGGTCGCGACGACGAGATCAGGCTCCTCAAGGACCTGTTCCAGGCGACGAGCCGGGAGCGGCGGGCACGGCTGGTGTCGATCATCGGCCCGGCCGGGATCGGCAAGTCGCGACTCGGCTGGGAGTTCGTCAAGTACCTCGACGGGGTTGCCGAGGACGTCTGGTGGCACTCCGGTCGATCGCCCGCCTACGGGACCGGCATCAGCTTCTGGGCCCTCGGCGAGATGGTCCGCGGCCGTTGTCGCCTGGTCGAGACCGACGACGAGCCGACCTCACGAAGCAAGATCGCGGAGGCCCTCGCCGAGTACATCGCCGACCCCGATGAGCGCCGCTGGATCGAGCGGGCGTTCCTCGTCCTGCTCGGGTTCGAGTCGGGGATGGCGACCGAGGAGCTGTACGGCGCGTGGCGGACGTTCTTCGAACGGCTCGCCGAATCCGGGCCGGTGGTCATGGTCTTCGAGGACTTCCACCACGCCGACACCGGTCTCGTGGACTTCGTCGATCACGTCATGGAGTGGTCGCGCTCCGTGCCCATCTTCGTCGTGACGTTGTCTCGGCCGGACCTGCTGGACAAGCGCCCGGCCTGGGGAGCCGCCAAGCGCAACTTCACATCCGTCTACCTCGAACCCCTGACGACCGACGCGATGCGCCAGCTGCTCCTGGGGCTCGTGCCGGGCCTGCCAGAGTCCGCTCTCGCCTCGATCGTCGCTCGCGCGGACGGCATGCCGTTGTACGCGGTCGAGACCGTCCGGATGCTGCTGGCACAGGGACGGCTCGGGCTGGTCGCCGGGGTCTGCCAGCCGGTCGGTGATCTCACGACCGTCGCCGTCCCCGAGACGCTGACCGCGCTCATCTCCTCGCGACTTGACGCGTTGGCGCCGCCCGAGCGGGCCCTGGCGTCGGACGCCGCTGTCCTCGGCCAGAGCTTTACGCAGGCGGGCCTGGTCGCGGTGTCGGGTATCCCGGAGGCCGACCTCGAGCCGATCCTCCGCCAGCTGGTCCGGCGCGAGCTGCTGACCCAGGACCTCGACCCGCGCAGCCCGGAACGCGGCCAGTATTCGTTCGTCCAGGCGCTCATCCGCGAGGTCGCGTACAACACCCTCGCGCGCCGCGATCGGAAGACGCGCCACCTCGCGGCGGCCCGGTTCTTCGAGTCGCTCGGGAGCGACGAGCTGGCCGGCGCCCTCGCCAGTCACTACCTCGCGGCGCACGAGAACGCGAGCGAACCTGCCGAAGCCGACGCTCTGGCACGCCAGGCGAGGATCGCCCTGCGAGCGGCCGCCGATAGGGCGCTCGCGCTGGGATCCTACGAACAGGCGCTTGGCTTCCTCCGTTCGGCGCTGACGGTCGCGACCGAGCCGAGCGAGGAGGCCGACCTCCTCGACCGCGCCGGGCGGGCCGCAAACGAGGCAGCGCGGCTCGATGAGGCCGAGGCGCTCCTCCGTCGCGCGATCGACCTTCGCCGGGCCATGGGCGACACCTCGGGGCTCGCCGGCAGCCTGAGCGCGATGAACCGAACGCTCAACTCCGCGTATCGGAGCGAGGATGCGGTCGCCCTGCTCGAGCCGGCGATGAAGGAGCTGGAGGGGATCGACGACGAGGTCGCGCTGGTGCGCCTCGCGACGGCCATGATCGGCGCCTACACCCTACACAACGACATCGGCCTGGCCTTGCAGCTCGTCGATGAGTACATCGGCCGCGCGGAGCGACTCGATCTCATCGATGTCGTGGTCGAGTTGCTCATGCGACGCGGCATCCTCCTAGGCCAGACCGGCCGAAGCTACGAGGCAAGTGCCCTCACGAGGGGCGCCCTCGAGCTTGCCGAGGAGCACGGGCTCGTCAGCATCGCGATCGCTTGTCGCGGAAATCTCGCCTACTACCTGAACGAACGGGACCCCGCCAAGGCCTTCGCGTTTGACCGCGAGACGCTGGCAGAGACTCGCAGGCTGGGGATGCGCCAGCGGATGCTACTGATCCTGGGCAACTCCGCCGAGGAGGCACGTCTGATCGGCGATTGGGACTGGGCGCTCGCGGAATTGGCGACGCAGCTGGCCGGTGAGCTCGATCGGCCGGACCGGGCGTGGTTCCTGGGCACGACGCTGGTGTACCGGTGCTGGCGGGGCGAGACCGCCACCGAGGATTGGGCCGAGTGGGAGATCCTCGTGAAGGGCCAAGACGATCCCCGGATCGCTGCGGACTACGCTGAAGTTCGGGCACTGCGGGCGCTGACCGAAGGGCGCCTCGCGGAGGCCCGACGGTTCGCCATCGAAAGCTTCGAGACGGTCTTGGGACTGCCCAGCCGTCGGGCCGTTGCGGCGCGCGCCGCGCTGTGGTCGGGCGACCGGGCCGGCGCCATAGCGGACCTCGAGGCCATCGACGCGACGGGCGTCCACGGCCCTGCCGCCGAACTACGACGCACGGCGATCCGTGCCGGGATCGCGGCTCTCGACGGGCGAACCGGCGAGGCGATCGCCCAGTACCGGATCGTCCGGGAGGGTTGGCGCGACCTCGGCGTCCCGTGGGAAGAGGCTCTCCTCGGGATCGACATGGCGACTCTCCTCGACCCCCGCGAGCCCGAGGTCGTCGCGGCAGCCGCAGGCAGCCGTGAGATCCTGACCGGGTTGCGCGCCCGGCCCTATCTGGACCGGCTCGAGGCTGCTCTTGCCACCACCGAGTCGGAGACCACGGCCGCAACTCCACACGCGACGGAGGCAGCCGACCGGACGGCGGTCTGAGCCCCGGCGGACCTGTGGTACCATCCGCCTTCGCGCCCGGCGCTCGTTTCCGCGTCGCGTGTCGATCGACTCTCCCACGCAGTTTGAGGTTCGCCCACTTTGGCCAAGACGCCCCGCACCTGGACCGGCGCACGCACGCCGTCCGGACTCAAGAGGGTCCGTCAGGCACAGAGCCGCCACGAGGTCCTGCAGCCCCGCCGGAGCGCCGCCAAGACCTACGTCGCCAAGGCCCTGAGCGCCGCCGCGGAGCCCGCCGGTTCGACGATCGATCCCGTGGCCGCGCTGGCCGAGGCGCTGAGCGCCCTCGACCGGGCCGCCAAGGTCGGCGCCATCCATCCCAACGCCGCCGCCCGCCGCAAGTCGCGCCTGACTCGCAAGGTCAACGCCGCGCTCGGTGGCGAGCACGTCCAGACCGGCGGTCGCGTCGTCAAGACGACCGGCAAGGCAGCCGCCGCCAAGGCCGCCAAGGCCCGCATCGCAGCCGGCAAGGCCGGTAAGGCGAAGGGCGCCCAGACAGCCGCCGGCAAGGCCCGCGCAGCGCTGAGCAAGACGGCCCGCGCCGAGGCAGCCGCCGCCAAGGCTGCCGCCGAAGCCAGCGCAGCGACCGCCGAGGTCGCGCCGGCCAAGACCGCCGCCAAGGCACCCGCGGCGAAGGCGACCAAGGCGGCCCCGAAGAAGGCTGCGACGACCACCAGGGCTGCGGCCAAGCCGGCGGCGAAGGCGACCGCCAAGGCGGCCCCCAAGACGACCAAGAAGGCCGCGCCCAAGGGGTAGGCCCGACTCCACCTGACATCGCGAACGCCCCGGTCCTGCCGGGGCGTTTCGATTCGAGGATCAGGTGCGGGCGAGGGTCACGTGCGGGCGGTCACCGAGCCCGGCTCGGGCGCCACGAGCGTCTTGGGCCGGAACACCCCGTACAGTGCCGCGCCGCCCAGGCCGCCGAGCGTCGTGATCACCAGGATCGTGCCCGCGCTACCGAACTGCTCGTTCCAGTAGAAGGTCGTGAACGAACCCGCGTCGGTCACGCCGGCCGCGACGAGGTCGTCGCCACGGCCGGCCTGCAGGTAGCGCTGGTACACGCAATCGGCGCCGGTGAGACACGCGGTGGGCCGGCCATCGTCCTTGTCGACCGTGACCCGGCCGCCCTCGCCCGGATCGCGGAAGCCGTCGTCACCGAAGAAGAACAACGCCTTGATCGAGAGCAGCAGCACGGCCGCGGTCAGGCCGGTGACGAACCCGGCGAACAGGCCGTTGACGAGGATGCGTCTCCACGGACCGGCGCGCCGGTCGGAGCGCTGGTTCGCGTAGTAGCCGATCAGCAGACCGGACGGGATGGCGAGGACCCAGATGAACCACTCGATCGGGATGAAGAGCATGAAGCTGACCACGATGGTCAGGGCCATGCCGACCCCGACATAGGCAGCGATGATGGCGCCGCGATCGACCAGCCGGCTCATCCGCGCGCGTCGGCCCTCGCGGCTCCGGCGCCTGTCGCGGCGGCATCGTCGGCGCCCGCACCGGCCAGCGCCGACCGGCCCGGATAGCGCGCGCTGTCGCCGAGCTCGCCTTCGATCCGCAGCAGGCGGTTGTACTTGGCGACCCGCTCAGAGCGTGACGGTGCGCCGCTCTTGATCTGGCCGGTCCCCATCGCCACCACGAGGTCGGCGATGGTCGTGTCCTCCGTCTCCCCGGAGCGGTGGCTGACCATCGCGGTCCAGCCGGCTCGCCGCGCGAGGTCGATGGCGTCGATCGTCTCGGACAGGGTCCCGATCTGGTTGACCTTGATGAGCACCGAGTTCATCGCGTCTTCCGCGATGCCGCGGGCGATGAACGCAGGATTGGTGACCAGGATGTCGTCGCCGACCAGCTGGACCCGCGACCCGAGCCGGCTGTTGAGCTCACGCCAGCCGGCCCAATCCTCTTCGGCCAGGCCATCCTCGAGCGACACGATCGGATAGGTCGCGACCCAGCGCTCCCACAGGTCGATCAGCTCGCCCGAGTCGAGCACTCGGCCCTCGCGGGCCAGGTCGTAGCGGCCGGTGACGCCCTCCACCCCGGTGCCTTCGACGAGGAACGAGCTGGTCGCCGGGTCGAGGGCGATCGCGACGTCCTCGCCCGGCCGGTAGCCGGCGCGTTCGATGGCTCGCAGGATGTATTCGACGGCGGCCTCGTTGGTCGGCAGGCGACGGCGCGAAGCCGCCCTCATCGCCCTGGCCGGTCGAATGGCCGTCCTCGTGGAGGATCGAGCGGAGCGCGGCGAACACCTCGGCGCCGGCACGGAACGCTTCGGCGAAGGTCGCCGCACCGACCGGGGCGACCATGAACTCCTGGAAGTCGGTCGAGTCCTGCGCGTGCTTGCCGCCGTTGAGGATGTTGAAGAACGGCACCGGCAGCGTCCGTGCCCCCACCCCGCCGAGGTAGCGGTAGAGCGGCAGGTCGTACGAGGCGGCCGCTGCGTGCGCGCACGCGAGCGAGACCCCGAGGATCGCGTTCGCGCCGAGCACGCTCTTGTTGGGCGTGCCGTCGAGCTCGCACAGCAGGGTGTCGATGCCGGCCTGGTCGGACGCGTCGAGCCCGTAGACCGCCGGACCGATCGTCTCGGTGACGTTCGAGACGGCCCGGCTGACACCCTTGCCGCCGAAGCGGGCCTTGTCGCCGTCGCGCAGCTCGACCGCCTCGTTGAGCCCGGTCGAGGCACCCGACGGCACGGCGGCCCGACCGACCGACCCGTCGGCCAGGATGACGTCGACCTCGACGGTCGGGTTGCCGCGCGAATCGAGGATCTCGCGTGCGTCGACGACGTCGATGAGCGTGTTCATGCCCGGGCCTTCACGGTCGTCTTTGCGCTCCTCTTCGGCGGTGCCGGCCGGTCGAGCAGGACGGTCACGCCGGGCAGCTCGCGGCCCTCGAGGAACTCGAGCGATGCGCCGCCGCCGGTCGAGATGTGGGTCATCCGGTCGGCCAGCCCCTGCTGGGTGATCGCGGCGACCGAGTCCCCGCCACCGACCACCACGGTCGCGCCGGCATCGGCGCGTTCGGCGAGGATCCGGGCCACGGCTTTCGTCCCGTGCGCGAACGACGGGATCTCGAACACGCCCAACGGCCCGTTCCAGAAGACGGTCTTGACGTCGGCCAGTGCCTCGACGATCAGGTCCTGGCTCGCCTTGCCGATGTCCACGATGTGCCACGACGCCGGGATCTTCTCGGCCGGGAGCGTCTTGTACTCCGTGCCGCGGGTGACCTCCTTGGCCACGATGACGTCGACCGGGAGGACGACCCGGACGCCGTTCGCGGCGGCGCTCGACAGGATCCGGCGTGCGTCGTCGACGCGGTCGGGCTCGGCCAGGCTCTTGCCGACGGCCTTGCCCTGGGCGAGGAGGAAGGTGTTGGCCATCCCGCCACCGAGGACGAGCAGGTCCACCTTGGTCAGAAGGTGGTCGATGACCCTGATCTTGTCGGAGACCTTGGCGCCGCCGAGGATGGCTGCGAACGGCCGCTCCGGCGACTCGAGCAGCTTCGAGAGCATCTCGAGCTCGCGCTCCATGAGCAGCCCGGCATAGGCGGGCAGCAGCTTGGCGATGCCGACGGTCGAGGCGTGCGCCCGATGGGCCGTCCCGAACGCGTCGTTGACGAAGATGTCGGCGTACGAGGCCAGGGCCGCCGCGAAGACCGGGTCGTTGGCTTCCTCCTCGGCATGGAAGCGCAGGTTCTCCAGCATGAGGACCTCGCCGGGGCGGAGGCGCTTGACCGCATCCTCGGTCCCGACACCCAGCGCATCGCCCGTGACCGGCACGTTGCGCCGCAGCAGCTGGGTCAGCCGCTCCCCGACCGGCCGCAGGCGGAGGCCGTCCTGGACCTTGCCGTCCGGACGACCCAGGTGACTCGCCAGGATGATCGAGGCGCCGCCCTGCAACAGGGCGTTGATGGTCGGGATGGCCGCCCGGATGCGCGAGTCGTCGGTGACCTTTCCGTCCGCAAGGGGGACGTTGAAGTCGACGCGGACGAAGACGCGTTTGCCGGCGACGTCGACGTCGCGGATGGTCAGCTTGTCCATCGGTCGATCAGGCGGCGACGGGCAGGCGCGCGGCGACGAACGAGATCAGGTCGGCGACCCGGCAGCTGTAGCCCCACTCGTTGTCGTACCAGGAGATGACCTTGACCATCGTGCCCCCGAGGACCATGGTCGACTCGGCGTCGATGATCGAGCTCCGGCTGTCGCCCTTGAAGTCCATCGACACCAGCGGCTCGTCCGAGACGCCGAGGATGCCCTTGAGCGGGCCGGCCGCGGCGGCACGGAACGCGTCGTTGAGCTCCTCGACCGAGGTCGGCCGGCTGACGTCGGCGGTGAAGTCGACGACGCTGACGGTCGGGGTCGGGACGCGCAGGCTGAACCCGTCGAACTTGCCCTTGAGGTCGGGGATGACGAGCGCCAGCGCCTTCGCCGCGCCGGTCGTCGTCGGGATGATGTTCTGGCCGGCGCTCCGGGCGCGGCGCGGATCCTTGTGGGCGACGTCGAGGATGCGCTGGTCGTTGGTGTAGCTGTGGATCGTGTTCATCAGGCCGCGCTCGATGGTCAGCAGGTCGTGGACGACCTTGGCGGCCGGCGCCAGGCAGTTGGTCGTGCAGCTGGCGTTGCTGATGACGTGGTGGATGGTCGGGTCGTAGCGGTCCTCGTTGACGCCGAGGACGATGGTGAGGTCCTCGCCCTTGGCCGGAGCGCTGATGATGACCTTGCTCGCCCCGGCATCGATGTGGGCGTGGGCCTTCGATGCATCGGTGAACAGGCCGGTGCTCTCGAGGACGATGTCGACACCCAGGTCGCCCCAGGGCAGATTCGCGGGGTCGCGCTCGGCGAGGATCTTGATCTCGCGGCCGTCGATGACGATCGACGACTCGCCGGCCCGGACGTCTCCCGGGTACGTGCCGTAGGTCGAGTCGCGCTTGAACAGCAGTGCGTTCATCTCGGCATCGACCAGGTCGTTGACGGCGACCACCTCGATGTCAGGGGCACGCTCGATCAGCGCCTTGAGCGACTGGCGACCGATCCGGCCGAAGCCGTTGATGCCGACGCGGGTTGCCATGGGACGGACCTCCTGGGCGAGTTGCGCGTCGGGCCGTGCCGGACGCGGGTGTCGGGACGGTCATGTCGGACGTGGGATCGGACCGGGGTGCCGCGAACGTGTGCCGCGGGTCCACCGCTTCCGAGCGTCGGGGCCATCGTACCAAAGGGGGCCGCGAGGGCAGAGAGCCGGCTTACCCGGATCCGACAGGTCATTCGGCCCGGGATATGGAAGGGCCCCCGCCGACGGCGGGGGCCCTTTTCCGTCCCTAGGAACGAAGCGGTGTCAGCCGCCGATCCGGAAGACCTTGCCGCCGCAGATCGGGCAGGTGCCCTGGATCGCCGGCTTGCCGTTCTTCATCGTGATCTTCTGCGCGTTCTGGACTTCGACCTTCTTCTTGTCCTTGACGCAATAGGCCTCAGCCATGTGGGCTCCTCCATCCTCTCGATGCGTCGCGGGATCCCATGTCCCGCATCCGCTCAACGATGCGTGGTCAAACGGTGTGTCGCCACAACGACGGCCGCCAGCGATCCGTCACGGCTTCGCGCTTCTGCTGATCCATGTCGGCCAGCACGAGCAGGCTTTCGAGCCCGGTCTCGACACAGGCCGCCTCGGCCGCGTCCTTCTGGGCCCCGCTGACGAACTCGCCGGTCGTCCGGTCGGCATAGACCGCACAGACGACGCCGGCTCGACAACGGGCAAGGGTCGCGAGGACGAGGAGAGCCGACGCTTCCATCTCGAAGTTCAGGACGCGCTGGCGCGCCATGTCCTCCGCGAGGTCAGGGTAGCGGATAGGCAACTGGGGGATCGGGCGCCCCTGCGCACCGAAGAACCCGGGTGCCGTCGCCGTCACCCCGACGTGGTACCGGTGTCCGAGCCGCTCCGCCGCCTCGACCAGGGCCGCGACCGCCTCGTAGTCGGCGAACGCGGGGTAGCCGTCGTGGACGAAGTAGCTCGTGGTCGATTCGAGGCGCACCGCACCCGAGCTGACGACCAGGTCTCCCAGGCCGATCTCTGGCTGGAGCCCCCCGCATGACCCGACCCGGATGAAGGTCGGCCGCTCGGTGATCGCCAGGATCTCAGCCACGACGATCTCGACGTTGTCCGTCCCGATACCGGTCGACACGACCGATACGCGGCGGCCTCGAAACTGTCCGGTGGCCGAGGCGAACTCGCGGTGTCGGTGCTCGAGCTCGATGGAATCGAAGCGCGAGGCGATCCGGGAGGTCCGATCGGGGTCACCGGGGAGGAGGATGTACTCGGCCAGCTCACCTGGACCGAGCCCGATGTGGTACTGCCGTTCTCCGGCTGGGATCGCGATCCTGCGATCCGAGGGGCTTTCGACGCGGTGGTCCGCGTTCGGCAAGACCTCTTCCTCGCTCACGGGGCTGCTTCGCTGGCGCGAAACTCGGCCGAGGATAGCCCCCTGTTCTCACGAGCGTCAAGCCGAGTGGATCGTGCTTGACGCACGCTCAGCGGGTGGGGTCCCGAGGGGGGTCGCCGGCGAGGCGGCTGGTGGGGTCCCGGGCAGGCCGGTCGAGGGGCTCACGAAGGCGGCTAGCCGGCCGGCGATGCGGGTCGCCATCCGGCGTCGAAGCCGCTCCCGTCGAAGGACCGTGACGGCCAGTGACGCGGCCGAGATCGCGAGGACCATCCCGATCCCTGCTGCCCCCGGATCGAGCCCGAACGACCCGACACCGACGCCGGCGAACCGACTGCCGGCGGGCGGTGGCGCCGTGGCGTCGGCAGCGCCGGCGGCCGGGTCGACGCTGGGGGTCACCGACGGTGCCACCGCGAGCGGATCGCTCGCCTGGACGATGCCGGCCGGGTCGTCGACGACGAGCACCGCACCGTCCGGGGATGCCTCCACGTGGCCGGTCGCGTCGAGCGCATCGTCGGGCTCGATCAACGGCAGGAGGTCCAGGGCCGCTCCGCGGAGGATCAGACGTCCGGTAGCGGTCCCGTCGTCGAGCATGAAGCCGTCCGGTCGGAGCTCAACGACGAGCCCGCCGACCCTGACGGTGGTACCCACCAGCCCGTCGAGGTCGACCAGGTCCGCGGCCGGGGCGCCGGCTCCGGCTGGCGTTGCGGCCGGGCTTGCGCTGGTCGCGCCGGTGCCCTGTGCGGCATCGGCGGCCCGGCCCGACGCGGCGGTCACGGGTCGCCCGTCGACGCGGATGTCGGCCGCGAACCTGGGCGTGACCGCGAAGCGGCGGTCGGAAGCGCTGGGGAAGGGCCGCCGGGCGATCCCGACGACCGTGGCCGTTCGTCCCTTCTCGAGCGCGGTGCTCGGGATGCCGGCCCCGGCCTCGCCGACCACGACGACCTTCTGCGTGCCGACGATGATCTCGGCCCGCCACCGGTCACCGAGCTTGCGGACCGTGTCGACGCGGCCTGTGACGCTCACCAGCTGCCACTCGTGGGCGAGCCCCGGTTGCCCATGGAGGATCACGGCGGCGGGCGACGACCCGCTGCCCGTGACTGCGAGGGTGTCCGACCGGAGTCGCGGGGCGTCGTAGGCGACGCCGATCCGGCCGGTCGACATGGATCCGGGACCCGACCGCCGGTGCGACGCTGTCGGTCGGCAGCAGGACCTCGACCGCGCCTGATCCGTCCTGGACGACGATCCGCCGCCCGGTCGAGTCGAGCAACGTCGCGGGTGCCGTCACGACCGCGTCGATGGCCACATCCCGATCGGTGATCCGGAGCGCGCGGGCGATCGACATGGTGGCCGGCGACCCGCTCCCCGGCGTCGGTGATGCCTTGCCGCCATGGGGCTTGGGGGATGGCGATGCGCCCGGGCCTGCCGTCACGACCAGGTCGGCAGTGTCACGCACCCAGATCCGGTAGCCGTCGAGAGCGCCCGATCGCGACGCCCGCTGCCCGACGAAACCTGTGACCCGATACGTCGTGCCGACCTTGAGCGACGCTCCGGCGACACGGCTCGACGGGTCGGCCATGACCTTGACCGAAGCCGCACCGTCGCGCTCGAGGATGATCGTCAGCACGCCGGCGGAGGTCTTCTTCGGCTTGCTGGCCAGTCGGCCCGAGGTCGTCACCAGCCGTCCTTCGCTCGACTCGGTCAGGCCCGACGACGCGACGGCGTCCGGCGTCGGGAGCGCCCCGGTCCCGAGGAGACGGATGTCGGCCTTCGCCGGGCGGATCTCGAGCTGGCCGTACGGCGCCGCGAGCTTGCCCGCTACGTCGAGCAACGTTCCGCGCGTGTACGTGCCGGCTCCGGCCGGCAGATGGACGACGAGGCCACCCGTCGCGTCGACGATGGCCAGCAGTGCCGGAGACCCGAGGCGCCCGGCTTCCGCGGCGACCACGCCGGTGGTCCGCACCTTCGAGCCGACCGCGACAGCTCGCACCTGCCCCATCGTGAGGATCGCACCCGACGGCGTGGGGCTCGGGGTCGTGCTTGTCGTCGGGCTCGGCGTGAGCGTGGCTGTTACGGTCGAGGTCGGTGTCGGGGTCCGTGTGGCGGTCGCGGTCGGGGCTGGAGTCGGAGTCGCCGCGGGGGTCGGGGTCGGACTCGAGGAGGCGGTGGGTGACGGCGTCGGGGTCAGGGTCGGGGTCGGGCCGAGCTCCAGCTCGCCGGGTAGCGTGGCCTGGATCCGGTATCCGGCCGAACCCGTCCCGGTGCTGTCGCGTTGCCCGAGCGGGCCGGTGACCGTCGCCAGCATCCCCGAGCTGATCGCCACGCCACCGGCAGCCTCGGGACCGATCACCGCCCGAACCGGGCCGGAGCCGTCGTCGATGGTGACGCCGAGACCGTCGGTCAGCTGGTCCGGGGCTCCCACGACCGGACCCGAGACGGTCACACGAAGGCCTTCGATCGTCTCGGTCGCCTCACCTGTCGCGATCTGGACCGCATCGGGGAGCGAAGCGACCGGCCCGGTCGTGATGTCCGCCTCGGCGATCCGGACTGTCCGTTGCGAGAAGCGACTGGCAACGGTGCCCTCGACGCTGATGGAGGTGCCCGCCGGCCAGTCGCCGGTCACTGTGTCATCGAGATAGAGCGCGATCCCGCCCGAGGCGTCCTGGATGAACCCGGACCGCCCGGATTCGAGGGCGCCGAGCCGAGTCGTCAGGACGCCTTCGATCATGGCGGTCTCGCCGTCCGCGAGCGCCCGGGCCGCGGCGATCGACACCGATGTGGGCGTGGGGGTCGGGGTCGGGGTCGGGGTCGGCGTCGGAGTCGGCGTCGGCGTCGGAGTCGGAGTCGGAACCGGCGTCGGAACCGGCGTCGGAGTCGGCGTCGGCACGGCGTCGGGGTGGGAGTCGGCGACGGCATGGGCGTGGGCGTCGCGATCGGCGATGGCGTGGCTGTCGCGATCGGAGTCGGCATCGCCGACAGGGTGGGCGTCGGCGCTGCACTCGCGATCGGCGACGGCGTCGGAGTCGGGGTCCCGCTCGGGGTCGGCGTCGGGCTCGCCTCGGGGAAGGGGACCGGCGGCGCGCCGAATCCCTGCGGCGAAGGAGTCCCCTCCACGAACCAGTCCTGCGCGTTGTCATTCGTATCGGTCGCGTTGCCGGCCGTCCCGCCCGGCAGGCGTTCGAGGCTGGAGCCGGCCGGCGGCGCCGGTGCGGTCGTTCCCTCTACGAAGGCATTCGTCGCGTCGCCCCAGCCGACCGCGTCGATCGCCGATCCACCGACGACCCGGATCGCGACGGCGCCACCGGTCGCGGCGAACCCGCCCGAGTAGGTCGCGTCGGCGTCGCTGCCGAAGACCCCCGAGCCGTTGCCCAACAGGAACCGCTGCCCAGGACCGAGCATCAACGACACGCCCCAGGTCGCCTTGCGCGTGACCGTCGAGCCGGACGAGGTCGCATACACGACCTCCAGCCCGAGCAGGTCGGCCGGCGCGGACCCCTGGTTCGCGATCTCGACGAACTCGTCCGACGCCGATGCGCCGCCGGTCTGCACCTCGGACACCACAAGTTTCGACGGAGGCCACCCGACGGCGCCCACCAACGCCGCTGAGCCATGGGCGCCGACGGCCGAGGCGACCATCACGATGACGATGAGCGCGGTGAGCCCCGCGCGCCGGGCACGATCCATCGGTGACCTCCCGGCGGGAAGGGCAGCTGGCGGTGGGAGGTCGGTTGTAGCAGACAGACCTTCACTGGCGCTTATCCCGCCGGTCGGGACGTTGGACTACGATGCGCTCCACACCTGCCCGACCCCCGTCACCCACCACCTTCAGGAGAGACCGTGGCCCGCGCCAAGAGGACCGAACGCGCCGAGGCGCGACGCCGCTATCGAGCCGCCATGACCGGCGATCAGGCAGCCGACACCATCGACGGTGAGACCCAGGCGACGACCAGTCGCTCGAGCAGCTCAAGCTCGAGCAAGACCTCGAGCGGCGACAAGGCGGTCCCCGCCGGTCGGATGGGCTTCGGCGAGGCGTTCCGGGCATCGATCCGGCCCATCCACGTCCGTCAGGACCTGGCCTCCCTGCCATGGATCGCCGTCCACACCAAGGCGCTGTGGGTCCCCGTCCTGATCACCGTCGCGAGCACGATCGCGGTCATCGGGACACAGGGCGGGACGCTCTCGCAGTTCATGTTCGCGTACTTCATCCAGACGCCCGCGATCGGCGGCGTCTTCATCGCTGGCTTCCTGGCCCCACGGGCGAGCTGGCTGCTGGGGGTGGTCGTCGGGCTCGTGTCGGCGCTGTGCTATTCGATCCTCGTCCTCGGGTTCTCGTCGACGATCTACCCGGCGGCGCCGCCCGCGCCGGACACCGCCCGTGACGTGGCGGTATCGGCGTTCGTCCTGTCGCCGGTCATCGGTGGCTTCTTTGCTGCCGGCGCAGCGTGGTATCGCCGCTTCCTCGCCTACTCGAGCCCGAACCGCGGCCGCAGCTCGCAGAGCCAGAAGCCCACGGCGCGCGCAGGCGATGGCCGGACACGCAGCGGGACCACCTCGCAGAAGGCCGGGGCCAAGCGCTAAGACGCGTCTAGGAGCCGCATATCGATCGGCGAGACAGCCTACGCCGGCGAGCAGTCCGTGCAGCGTCCGACGATGGTCAGATGCGAAAGGTTCACCCAGAACCCGCGATCGCGTGCCAGGGACCTCGTCAAACGATAGGCCTCGTCGGCCTCGATCTCCCAAGTCGCGCCGCAGGCTTCACAGCTCAAGTGCCCATGTTCGGTCGAAGGGAGAACGTGGAACTCCTCACGGCCGTCGAGCCCGTGCGAATGGCGGACGAGGCCGATCCCTTCCAGGACGTCGAGGGTTCGATAGACGGTTGACGGCGTCGTATCGGGATCGATCGCCTTGCACCGTTCGACGAGCTCGACCCCGGTGACGTGACCATCCGATCCAACGAGCACCTCGACGAGCGCTCGCCGCTGATGGGTCCAGCGCATCCCACGTGCCTGGAGCTCTGCCCGAGCTCGAGCGATCGTCTCGTCGACTGGGTGAGGAGCCGTTGCGGATACCACCTGCCGATGGTACATCCGCCTGGATGGAGCTTGCGTATTCATGATAGTCGCCGCTGGTACCACCCGAATCAGCTGCGACCGGTTGCAATAGCGACCGCTCGTCTGGTAGGCTCATCGCCCCACTTGCGGCCCCAGGAGACTCCGCCATGCTGGCCTCGCTCCGCCGCCTGATCGTATCCTCGCCGGGTCTCCGGAACCGGATCCTCGCGGTCTATGTCTTCCTGGCCCTCTTCAACGTCGTCACCTGGGCCCTTGCGATCGCGAGCTCGGCCGCCTTCCCGATCATGCTTCCCACGGCGTTCCTGGCCTATACCTTCGGGCTCCGGCATGCGGTCGATGCCGACCATATCGCTGCCATCGACAACTCCACCCGAAAGCTCATGCAGGACGGCCAGCGGCCGGTCGCGGTCGGACTGTTCTTCTCGCTCGGCCACTCGACGATCGTCGTCGCGCTGACCGTTCTCGTGGCGATCTCCGCCGGGATCATCAGCGACATCCCGGCAGCCCAACAGATCGGTGGCCTGATCGGGACCGCCGTTTCGGGCACGTTCCTGATCATCATCGGGATCATCAACCTGATCGTCCTGATCGACATCTACAAGATGTTCCGCAAGGTCTCGGCCGGCGGCTCATACAGCGAAGAGAGCCTTGAGGATTTCCTCAACAACCGCGGCCTGCTTGCCCGGCTCCTGCGGCCGATGCTCAAGGTCATCCGCAAGAGTTGGCACATGTATCCGTTGGGCGTCCTCTTCGGCCTCGGCTTCGATACCGCGAGCGAGGTCGCGCTCCTCGGACTCGCCGCAACCTCGGGAGCTGGTCACCTGCCCATCCCGCTCATCCTCCTCCTGCCGGCCATCTTCGCCGCCGGGATGTGCACGATCGACTCGACGGACGGCATCCTGATGCTCGGCGCCTATGGCTGGGCGTATGTCAAACCGATCCGCAAGCTCTACTACAACCTCAACATCACCCTGGTCTCGGTCATCATCGCCTTCCTCATCGGCGGGATCGAGATCCTGAGCATCCTCGCTGACGAATTCGGCCTGACGGGCGGGTTCTGGGACTTCATCACCGGGGTCGACTTCGGGCTGATCGGCATCGTCATCATTGCGATCTTTCTCGGGAGCTGGGGGGTGTCGACCCTCATCTATCGGTGGAAGGGGTATGACGACCTCACGCCGACGCCAGCGACTCCCGGCCAACTCGACAAGGCCGCTTGACCCCGAGCTGCGGCCACGTGGCGGTCGACTGGGGCTGATCCTCCGCCGCGATGACGGAACTGAGCAACGCTCGTATAGTCCGCGGCATGGTCACCCTGCGGCGGCAGATCACATTCGTGGCGCTCACTCTCGTAGCGCTCGTCGTGGCCCACGATCTCGTCTTCCTGCTGACGTACGGCGCCGGGTACGACGACGCGTTGGCACACAGCGGACACGATGGGTCGTGGGCAGCCGCCGTCGTCGTCGTCCTGGCTGCCGGGATCGGTCTCCTCGGCCTTGCAACGTGGCGGCTCTACCGGCTCGGTGTCGTCGCGCGGGCGGTCGGCGGCGTCCCCGGCCAGCGGACGCCGGGCGCTTCGGTCTTCGGATGGCGTCTCGTCGGGCTCTGGTGGCGGCTGGCCGCGGCGACGACGGTCCTGTTCGTCGTCCAGGAGAACCTCGAGCACCTGCGCATCGGGGAGGCCCTGCCTGGCCTCTCCGTCCTCGGATCCGGTGAGTACTCGGACGCTGCATTCGTCATCGCGCTCGTCACGCTCTCTGTCGCCACCGTCGGCGCCCTGTTCCGCTGGCGGCACGATGTTCTGGTCGCGCGGATCGCGTCTGTACGGCAGGGCCGGTACACGCTGGCCGAACACGTTCTTCCGCGACCCGCGGCGACTCGAGACGGCCGTCCCGAGTCGTTCGTCGGTCGCGGCCGCGCGGTCAGGGCTCCGCCCTCGCCCGCTCCCTAGCGGCCGACTCGACCCCTCACCGTCTGGCGCCTCATTCCCGGATGCGGGCTCGAGCACGCCGTGTCGCGCTGCTCATCTCGCTCCGTCTGACAGGAGGCTCATCCCGTGTTCTTTCGCAAGCACCGGTCTGAGACCGGCACGCATCTCACCTGGGTCGGGCACGTCCGCCTCGCCGTGCCCATCGCCGCCATCGCCGCGCTGCTCGTCGCCGGTTCAACGCAGGCCCATGTGGTGAAGACCTTCGGGCCATACAGCGTCGCCCTCGGATGGGTCCAGGAACCGACCTATGTCGGCCAGCTGAACGCGGTCCAGGTGGTCGTCAAGGACGCCAGTGGCAAGGCTGTCGTCGACATCGACGACGGAGACCTCAAGGTCGTCGTCAGCGTCGGCGGTCAGCAGTCGGCTGCGCTCGATCTGCTCAACAAGTTCGACCCGGACACCGGTCTCGGCGTCCCGGGTGACTATGAAGCTCCACTCGTCCCGACCGCCCCCGGGGACTACACGTTCCACTTGTCGGGCAAGATCCATGACACCGTCGTCGACGAGACGTCCACGTCCAGCGATTCGACCTTCAACTCCGTGGTCGAGGCGACGGACATCCAGTTCCCGACCCAGCTGCCGTCGCTGACCGAGATCACCACACAACTCGATCGACTCGACGCACGAGTGTCGGCGGTCGCATCCGCGTCGCCCGTTGCCGCCCCCGTCGCGAGCGCGCCGCCCGACACGACGGCGATCGATGCCGCGACGGCAGCGACGACTGCTGCCGCACAGGCCCACGATTCGGCTTCGACCGCGCTCATCGTCGCCGTCGTGCTCGGTGGGCTTGGAGTCATCCTGGGTGCTGCGGGACTCTTCGTGGCGACACGTCGTCGTTCCGCTGGCGGAGCGTGACCGTCAGATGAGTTCCGCTCGGAGGAGCGTCGCGGCGCTCGTCGCGCTCGTCGCGACGCTTCTCCTGGCCGGCTCGGCGACAGCCCACGCGCTGCCGCAGTCGTCGGATCCGAGTCCCGGCGCGAACGTGGCGACGGCACCGACGGCGGTGACCATCACGTTCGGCGAGCGACCGGATCCGAAACTCTCGACGATCAAGGTGCTCGACACCGGCGGAAACCTCGTCAGCACCGGACCCGACCACCGCACGTCGCGGCCGATCCACTCACGCTCACGGTCTCCGCTGCAGCCCTTGTCGCCTGGCGTGTACACGGTCGCCTGGCGAACCGTCTCGGCCGTCGACGGCCACCTGGCCACGGGCTCCTTCGCCTTTGGCGTCGGTGTCGCCCCATCGCCCGCTCGGGTCCGGCGCGACGGCGGGATCGGGCACCGCCGGCGGTGGCGCGGCGCCGTCGGCCGGCGCGATCGTCGGACGATGGCTGCTGTTCCTCGGATTGCTCGGTCTGCTCGGTGCCGCGACCTTCGGGATCATCGTCGCCACCCCGTCGACCGTCGCTGTATCGGGCGGCTGCTGCCGCTGGCCTGGATCGTGGCGGCCGTCGGTTCCGGCATCGTGATCGCGGTCGAGGTCGCCGATTCGGGTGCAGCGCTCGGCGATATCCTCGGCTCGTCGATCGGCAGCGGCATCCTGCTCCGTGGTCTGCCACTCCTGGTCGCGGGCGATCGGGGTCGTGATCGAGCAGCGTCGACCGGGCCACGCCGCACTCGCGCTCGTGGCGCTCGGCGCCGCCGGCGCCCTGCTGGCGGACGTCCTGCTGAGCCACGCTGCGGCCGGCTCGAATACTGCAGTCGACGTCGCGGTCCAGGCGCTCCACGTCATCGCGGTCGGCCTGTGGCTGGGCGGCCTCGCCGGCCTGCTCCTGACGATCGGGCGGACCGCCGAACGAAGCGCACGGCCCGGGCCGCCCGGCGGTTCTCGTGGCTGGCCACGATCGGGATCGCGACCGTGGCCGTGACCGGCCTCCTGCGGGCGATCGCCGAGGTCGGGACCGTCGACGCGCTCCTCTCCACCGATTTCGGTCACCTCGTGATCGCCAAGACGGCGTTGCTGGCCACGCTGGCGCTACTCGGTGCGGTCAATCACTTCCGGAACGTCCCGGCCGCCGGCCGGAGCGTCCGCGGGCCTCGCCGCGTCGGCTCGGTCGAGCTGCTGGTCGGTGCGACGGTCCTTCTCCTGACCGCGTCGCTCGTCAACCTCGCGCCGCCGGTCGAGGTCGCAGCCGCAGCGGCGGCGCCGTCGCCCAGCCCGAGTCTCGCCGCCGCTGGTCGTGGACGGCAACGACTTCGGCACGTCGGTGAAGCTCCGACTCGAGGTCTCGCCCGGGACGGCCGGGTTCGACTCGTTCACCGCCACCGTGACCGACTACGACAGCGGTGCGCCTGTCCCGGCCGACGGGGTGACGCTGCGATTCGTGCTTCCGGCCCGTCCGGATGTCGGCAGCTCGCGGCTCGACCTGACGACGACGGGACCCGGGCGTCTTCGCGGCGAGCGGCACGAACCTGTCGCTCGACGGGACATGGCAGATCACCGCCCTGGTGGCCCGTGGCGCCTCGTCGGTCGAGGTCCCGCTCGAGCTGACGACTCGCGCCTCCGGCGCGGCTGGCGCGTCCCCGAGTCCCTCGATCGATGTCAACGCTGTCCCGGGCCTGCCGACCATCTATACGGTCCACCTCTCCGAGGGCCGGACGGTCCAGGTCTATCTCGACCCGGGCAACGCCGGGTGCCCAACGAGGTGCACGCTACATTCTTCGACGCGAACGGGCAACGAGCTGCCGGTGGCAAGCGTCACGATGGCGCTCGGTCCGGTGGGAGGACCGCTCGCCCCACTGACGCCGCGCCAGCTCGAGCCGGGCCATTTCGTCGCCGACACCACGCTGACCACCGGCACCTACAGCCTGTCGATCTCGGGGCCCGCGCCGAACGGCGATCAGCTGACGACAAGCCTCGATATCCCCGTCAAGTGAGGTTCGCCATGCCGTTCTTCCGGATGACCCGAGTCGTTGTCGTCGTCGCCCTCCTCGTGAGCACGGCGGCATGCTCCGCGGTCACCTCGGATGTGAGCGCGCCCGCCGCGTCCGCTGGCCCGAGCGTCTCGGTGCCGCAGGCATCCGGCAGCAGGCCCGCATCGCCGGCGGTCGTCACGATCGTCCAGCCGACGTCAGGCCAGACCGTGACCGGGACCTCGGTGCACGTCGTCATCTCGCTCACCGGCGCCAAGATCGTGAGCGCGACGACGACGAACGTCCAGCCCGACCAGGGCCACGTCCACCTCTACGTCGACAACGTGCTCGTGTCGATGAACTATGGCCTCGAGCAGGACCTGCCGGTCCAGCCCGGCACCTACGTCCTGAAGGCCGAGTTCGTGGCCTCCGATCACGCACCGTTCGATCCTCGCGTGTGGTCGCCGGAAGTCTTCTTCACGGTCAAGTGAGCAGACGGGCGGCGATCCTGACGCTGGGCGCCGGGTTTGGCGTGATCGTCGTGGCACAACTCGCGTCGCCGCTCGCCTCGCCACCGCTGTACGACGGCGTCGTGCCGCAGGAGCCGTACCGCTATCTCGTTCCGCGAACGGATCAAGCCGGTGAGCCGTCCTCGTATCACGGAACTGTGATCGTCAGCGGAGCGTCGAGCCCGCCATTCGTGGCGGCCACCACCGAGACCCCGCCGCAGGCACAGCTGATCGCGGGGTCAGGTGCGTTCGTGCTGCCAAGCGGTGTCACGTCGTTGACCGTTTCGATCGAGCCTGTGTCGGATGCACCAAGCGCAGCGAGCGGAGCGATCACGGGCAACGTGTATCGGGTCTCCGTGAGCGATCAGGCCGGCACCGAGCTGGCGATCGACCCGGCGACCATGCCGACCGTCAGCCTCCGCGCGCCGAACGGCGTGGTCGTGGCCGCGATCTCCCAGCTGGTCGGTGGAACCTGGCACGACCTCCCGACCGGCCAGGGCGGTCAACCCGGGGTCTTCCTGGCGGACGTCACGGACCTCGGCGACTTCACCACGATCGAACAGGAGCAAAGCCAGGGTGGGCCCGGGTCCATCACGGTCATCCTTGGCGCAGCGACCGCGATGATCACCGCCGCGATCCTGGGCGGCATCCTGCTATGGCGCCGGTCGCGACCGACGAAGGTCATCGAATTGGCCCGCCCCGTCCCGTCGCGGCCGGCCAAGCGTCGTCGTCATCCCCGTCGGCGAGGAGGCTCGCGATGAACGATCCGAGAAGGCCAGGCCCGTATCGAGGACTGAACCATCATGGAGGAGTCATGGCTGGCCACCGATCACGTCGTGCCCTGGTTCGACGCGCCGCGACCATCGTCGTCCTGATCCTGGTCGCGGGCTGCGCTGCACCGGCTCGATCCCCGTCGACTGCTTCGTCATCGGCCACCGCCGACATCCGCATCGGCGCGGTCTTCCCGCTGGCGAGCAACGCCGGAGACCTGGCAACGGAGGAGCTGGCCGGCGTCCAGGCGGCGGCCGACTTCGTCAACGCCGATGGCGGCGTCGATGGTCGGCGGATCGTCCTCGACGTGCACGACCTCGAGCCTGGGGGCGACGCGGGGGCCGTGATGGCCGAGCTGAAGGCCGAGGGTGCAGCGGTCGTCGTCGGAGCCTATTCGTCGGACCTGTCGATCGCCGCGAGCCAGGCCGCAAGTGATGCAGGCCTGGTCTACTGGGAGGCGGGCGCCGTCGCCGACCGATTGACCGGTCGTGGCCTTCCCCTCGTCTTCCGGGTCGGAGCAAGCGGCACGAACCTCGGCTCGAACTCGGCCGCCTTCGCGGCGAACGAGCTGGCGCCGCGGCTCGAGAAGACGCCCTCGCAGCTGCGGATCGCGATCGTGTCCGCCAACGACGACTACGCCAACTCGGTCGCGGATGCGGCGGCCAGCACGGCCCAGAGCGCCGGGACCCCGATCGTCGCGCGGGCGACCTACGACCTGACGGTGCCCGATTGGCCGGCCGTCATGACCCAGCTCGAGACGGCCCGACCAGACGTGGTCATCCTCGCGTCGCACATCCCCGACGGGATCGCGTTCCGGCGTGCGATGCTCGCGTCCGGGCTGCATGTCGGGGCGCTCATCGGCTCGACGATGGCCGAGTGCGACCCGGACTTCGCCGGCGACCTTGGACAGGACGCGGTCGGGATCTTCGCCTCCGACCGCCCGACCGGCGGTTTCCAGCCATCCGCGCTCGACCCGGCCGCACGGGCTCTCTACGACCGATTCGCGGCCGTGTCGGCGTCGCCCCCCGGCGGGTCAGGCGACTCCGGCGAGTACGGCACCTCTACGCCGGGGGCGGCACCGCCCGAGTACACGATCGCCGGACCGACCGACGCCATCGCGTCGGACGCTGGCCCGACTGAAGAAGGGCTGTCGGGGTTCTCGGCTGCGTGGGCTCTCTTCCACGACGTCTTGCCCGCCGCGATGCGAGGTGGCTCTGCGGACGCCGAAGCCATCGCTGCAGCAGCCCGCTCGGTCGACCTGCCGACCGGGTCGCTGCCGAACGGAGCCGGGCTCCGATTCTCCACGGATCCGGCGACGCTCGGCCAGAACGAGCGAGCCGCAGCCGTCATCTGGCAGTGGCAGGCCGTCCGGTCCTACACGTTCGTCTGGCCGCCGACCTATCAGACGGGCCAGATCGCGTTCGTGCCGTTGGCTCGATGACGGCCATCGCGCTCCGACCCGGGTTTCGCATCGGCAGTCCGGTCATCGCGGCCACGGGTCTGGGCATCGCCGTCGCCATGCGGTGGGCGGCGACCGTCTCAGGGGCCGCCGATGCGGTCGCGATCGGGTCGGTGTTCGGTGTCGGACTGCTCGGCGTCGCGGTGCTCAGCGGGTCGCGGACAGGGCGCTCGCGCGCGTCGTCTGTCGCCATCGGTGCCGCGGGTGGCGCGGTGCTCGTCGGCTTGGCGCTTGTGACGCGATCAGGGCCGATCCCGGGGCTTTCTCCGGCCCCATCCTTCGGTCCGTGGGCGGCGGCGACGATCCTCGTCGCCACCGCCGAGGAACTGGTCCTGCGAGGTGTCCTGTTCGAAGGGCTCGAACGCGGTCTCGGCGTGACGATCGCGGTCATCGTCACTGCCGTCCTGTTCGCGATCATGCACGTGCCGCTGTACGGCTGGCATGTCGTGCCGCTCGATCTTGGTGTCGGCCTGTGGCTGGCCGGCCTCCGGTTGGCCACCGGCGGGGTCGCTGCCCCGGCCATCGCCCACACCGTCGCGGACCTCGCGACCTGGTGGCTCTGAGTGGGACGACGCGGTGCAGCCCTGTCCGCGCTTGGCGCGGGCTTCCTGGTCATCGTCGCCGCCCGGGTGCTTGTCCCGTCCGCGCCGCCCTTGTACGACGGAGTGGTGCCTCTCGAGGCGTATCGCTGGCTGGACCCGCCACCGCCCGGCCAGCACGGCGGAGCGAAGGGCGCGACAGCGACGATATCCGTTCAGGGTGGCAAGAGCCCACTGGTGGCGGTCGCGACCCCGGAGCTTGAACCGCAGGCGCAGATCCTGGCTCAGCCCGGTGGCCTGACCTTGCCCGCCGGCGCGAAGACCATCAAGGTGTCGATCCAGCCGGTCCCGGCCGAGGGAGTTCCGACCGATGGGCATATCGTCGGCAACGTCTACCGGATCACCGTGACCGACCAGGATGGGACACCGATCACAGCTCCCGCGAGCTGCGCTCGTCAGCGTCGTGCTGCGGGCCGCCGATCCCACCCTCACCGAAGCGACGGTCGAGCGATATGCGAACGGCGCGTGGCAGCCCGGCAAGGCCAGGTCGGCCGATGCCGGGCCATCGTTTCTCGCCGTCGCGACCGAATTCGGCGACTTCGCGGTCGTGGCACCAGGTCCAGCACCCAGCGGCTCATCAAGCATCGCTTCGACAGGATCGCCGACCCGATCCACATCCGCGGTCGCGATACCGGGAGCGACCCCGACTCCCTCCGCCTCGAGCACGCCGGCCGCCGGAGACTCAGACCTTCCGGATTGGCTCTTGCCCGCCCTCGGCGTCGTCGCACTCGGCGTCATGATCGTCGGGTATCGCGCGACTCGGCGTAGCCACCCCGAGGGGTGGTAACGCGGCGGACAGCCGTATCGGCATACTGGAACGACTGCGCGATCAGGCACCCCGGAGGACGTCGATGGCCGTGCGTGTTGACCTGAACATCTCCCTGGACGGCTTCGCGACGACGACCGACCAGACGCCCGAGAACCCGTTCGGGCCGGACTGGGCGCGCCTCACCGAGGCCTACATCGCGACCCGCACGTTCCGGGCCCGAGTGCTGCAGGACACGTCCGGTGAGGGGACGACCGGCGTCGACGACGAGTACGCGCAGGCGTACTTCGCCGAGGTCGGCGCGGAGATCATGGGTGCCGGCATGTTCGGTCTCCACCACTTCGCGGACGATCCCGACTGGCGCGGCTGGTGGGGCGACGAGCCTCCGTTCCACGTCCCGGTGTTCGTGCTCACCCATAGCCCGCGCCCGGTGCTCGAGATGGCGGGCGGCACGACGTTCCACTTCCTCACCGCGACGCCCCGCGAGGCGCTCGACCTCGCGCTGGAGGCCGCCGGTGGCAAGGACGTGCGGATCGGCGGCGGCCCGACCGTGGTCCGCGAGTTCCTCAGCGCAGGACTCGTCGACCGGCTCCACGTCGCCATCGTCCCGATCCTGCTCGGCCGCGGCATCCGGCTGTGGGACGACCTCCGCGGGCTCGAGGACGGCTACAGCGTGACGTCGGAAGTCGCCCCGAGCGGGATCACACACCTGACCTTCTCGCGCTGAACGTCCGGGTCCTTCCGCTCGGATCGCGGCCTCACGACGATGGGACCCGGACGATGCAGCGGAAGCCGAGGTGTCCGGTCGAGGTCTCGACGGACTGGGCCTGACGCGCCGCGGGTCGGTAGCGGAGGCAGTAGTTCGGGGCGCACAGGTGCGAGCCCCCCTTCACCACCATCCGCGGGAATGCTTCGCCCGGACCTCCCACGGCGAACGACGCGTCGGGTGAGCTGACCTGCGGGTTGACCCTCGGCCCCGTGGGTCCACAGCAGGCGTGGGCAGCCACCTCCGGATGCGATGGCGCGTAGAAGTCGACCGTCCATTCCCAGACGTTGCCGGCCATGTCGAACAGCCCGTAGCCATTCGGCGGGAATGCCTTGACCGGCGACGTCCCCTCGTAGCGGTCGGTGCGCAGGTTCTGCCACGGGAACTCGCCCTGCCACGTATTGGCCATCATCCGGCCCTTCGGGGCGAACTCGTCACCCCAGGTGTAGACCGCGCCGTCGAGCCCGCCGCGGGCGGCGAACTCCCATTCGGCCTCCGTCGGCAGAGCCTTGCCGGCCCACGCTGTATAGGCGGTCACGTCCTCGTAGGCAACATGGGTGACCGGATGACGGTCTCGGCCCGACAGGTCGCTGCCCGGGCCTTCAGGATGCCGCCACTCCGCGCCGGGCACCCAGTGCCACCAGTTCCGGTAGTCGTTCAGGTCGACCGGGCCACGGGTCGCCCGGAAGACCAGCGAGCCCGGCACGAGCAGCTCCGGATCGGCGTCCTGATAGTCGGCCCGATCGAGCGCACGCTCCGCCACCGTCACGTGCCCGGTCGCCTTCACGAAACGACGGAAGGCTGCGACTGTCACCTGGTGCTCGTCCATCCAGAAGCCATCGACGACGACCTCATGAACCGGCCGCTCCTCGGGGTAGTGGTGGTCCGATCCCATCCGGAACGTGCCGCCCGGGATCCAGACCATGTCCCGGCTCGGCGGCTCGGTCGCCGACGTTTGCTCCCCGCCTGCTGCCATCGACAGTGCAACCCCCTTCCCGAGGCGCGAAGTATGACGCTGCTGCGACCCACGAGCCCGCTATCGATATGAAAGGATGGCCGTCCACGCGACCGACCACCGGGGTGAAGCACATGGCGACGCCGTTCAAGGGCCTCATCAACACGGACATCCGCGATTCGCAGGAGGACTGGACGCCATTCGTCGCGCCGGCCGCGCCGGCGGGCGCCCCGAACGTCATCTACGTCGTCCTCGACGATGTCGGGTTTAGTGCGATGTCGTGCTACGGCGGACCGATCGCCACCCCGAACATCGACAAGATCGCCGGCGACGGCGTGCGCTACACGCAGTGGCACACGACCGCCCTGTGTTCCCCGACCCGCTCGTGCCTGCTGACGGGGCGCAATCACACCCGCAACAGCATGGCCTGCATCACCGAGGGTGCCAGCGGGTTCCCGAATGCCAGCGGCACGATCCCGCCGGAGAACGGGATGCTTCCCGAGATCCTCGGCGAGCTCGGCTGGAACACATACATGGTCGGCAAATGGCACCTCTGCCCCACCGTCGAGATGAACCTGGCGTCGACCCGACGCAACTGGCCGACCGGCCGCGGCTTCGAGCGCTTCTACGGGTTCCTCGGGCGCCGAGACGAGCCAGTGGTTCCCCGAGCTGATCTACGACAACCATCCCGTCGACCAGCCGAAGACGCCCGACGAGGGCTACCACTTCGGTGAGGACATCACCGACAAGGCCATCGAATTCATCATGGACGCGAAGGCCGTCGCGCCCGACAAACCCTTCTTCCTGTACTACGCACCGGGCGCCGCACACGCGCCGCATCACGCGCCGAAGGACTGGATCGACAAGTACAAGGGCCAGTTCGACATGGGCTACGAGGCGATGCGCGAGGCGACGCTCGCCCGCCAGAAGGAGATGGGCCTGGTCCCGGCCGAGACCGAGCTTCCACCGGTCAATCCGATCGGCACCCCCGGGACGCGTACAGGCCCGGATGGGAAGCCCTTCCCGCCGCTCGACGTGACGCGACCCTGGGACACGCTATCGGACGACGAGAAGCGGCTGTTCGCCCGGATGGCCGAGGTATATGCGGGCTTCCTGTCGCACGCCGATCACCAGATCGGGAGACTGCTGGAATTCCTCGAGATGACCGGCCAGCGTGAGAACACGCTGATCATCGTGGTCTCCGACAACGGGGCCAGCGGCGAGGGAGGGCCAGACGGCTCCGTCAACGAGATGCTGTTCATGAACGGGATCCCGGACGACATCAACGCCAATCTCAAGATGCTCGACGAGCTCGGCGGCCCGAAGACCTACAACCACTACCCGAACGGTTGGGCGATGGCCTTCAACACGCCGTTCAAGATGTGGAAGCGCTACGAGTTCAACGGCGGCACGAGCGACCCGTGCATCATCTCGTGGCCGACCGGGATCGCGTCAAAGGGCGAGATCCGGACCCAGTATCACCACGCCATCGACCTCGTCCCGACCGTCCTCGACGCCCTCGGCATCGAAGCCCCTGAGAAGATCAAGGGCCACACGCAGAGTCACTTCGACGGCGTGAGCATGCGCTACAGCTTCGACGATGGCGCCGCGGCGGGAGCCCGCCACACCCAGTTCTATTCGATGCTCGGATCGCGTGGCATCTGGCACGACGGCTGGAAGGCCATCACGACCCACCCGACGATCGCCGGCTGGAGCCACTTCAACGAGGACGCCTGGGAGCTCTATCACACCGACGTCGACCGCTCCGAGCTGCACGATCTGGCTGCCGAACAGCCCGACAAGCTCCGCGAGATGGTGAACCTGTGGTACGCCGAAGCAGGTGCCAACGACGGCTTCCCGCTCGACGACCGCTCCGCCCTGGAGATCTTCATCGCGCCACGGCCGCAGCTGTCGGCGCCGCGCGCACGCTATGTCTACTTCCCCGAGCATGCCGAGGTGCCCGAGGCCCAGGCCGTGACGGTCCGGGGGCGGTCGTTCGTCATCGGCGCCCTGGTGGACATCCCCGCGCCCGGCGCGCAGGGCGTGCTGTTCTCGCAAGGGTCTCGCTTCGGCGGGCATGCCCTCTACGTCAAGGACGACCGCCTCCACTACGTCAACAGCTTCGTCGGTATGTTCGAACAGAAGGTCGTCGCGACCGAGGACCTGCCGACCGGCGAGAACCTCATCCTGTCGGCGTCGTTCGAGAAGAAAGGCGCGGGACCGTCGCCCGTCGCAGAAGGCGTCCTGTCGCTTTATCACGGTGAGACGAAGGTCGGCGAGGGACGGATCAAGACCCAGCCGGGTGGCTACATGATCGCCGGCGAAGGGCTGGCGGTCGGCCGCGATGTCGGAGACCCCGTAACGGGGGACTATCCCGGCGAACGGCCGTACAGGTTCACCGGTGGCACGATCAGGCGAGTCGTCGTCGACGTGAGCGGGGAGCCGTACGTCGACCTCGAGCGCGAGGCAGCCGGGATGTTGATGCGCGAATGACGCAGGTCCTGGCGCCGGCCTCGGACTCGATCGAGGGACGTCGCCAGACCGGTGGACCGCGATGGAACTGATCTGCAGGTGAAGTCCTCGTGACGTTCACGGTCAGCCAGATCGCGGCCTCCCTCGTCGTCCTTGCGGCCGTCTTCGCGGTCGCAGCGCTCATCAGGAGCAGGGTCGCGTTCCTGCGGGACCTGTTCCTGCCGACGTCCGTCATCGGTGGAGGGCTCGCGCTCCTGATCGGACCCCAGGTCATGGGCCAGATCACCGGCGGCACGTCCCTGATCAGTGCCGACGTGGCCTCCATCTGGGCCAAGTTTCCGGGCGTGCTGATCAACGTCATCTTCGCCGCGCTGCTCCTTGGCAAGACCCTTCCGTCGCTGCGCGGCATGTGGCATGCGTCTAGCGGACACGTGACCCTGGGCTACGGCCTGTCGTTCGGCCAGTACGCCGTCTGCTCCCTGGTCACCATCGTCATCCTCGTCCCTGTCTTCGGCATGGCCCCCGAAGCTGCCGCGCTCATGGAGATCGCATTCACGGGTGGCCACGGGACGGCCGCCGGCCTGTCGGGGTCGTTCGCCGCGGCCGGAGCGCCCGACCTGACCGACGTCGCGCTCGGGCTGGCCACGATCGGGCTCCTCTCCGGGGTCATCGTCGGGTCGCTGCTTGTGCGCTGGGCCGTCAGGTCACGGCGGTTCACCATCGCCCGCGAGGAGCCGATCAGTCGCAGCGATGATCGCGACCTCGGTCACCAGAGCGACTACGACGTCGAGACCGAGACGACGGCTGCGGCCGAGGAGGCATCGATCGCTCCGCTGACCGCCGCGGTGATGTTCATCGGCCTCTCGATCCTGGCCGGCGCCGCCATCCTCGAGGGTCTCAAGGCGGCCGAGCGACTGCTGACGGGCGCGGACGCGATCATGAGCCTGATGCCGCTCTTCCCGATGACGATCATCGGCGGGATGATCGTGCAGTACACCGCCGTGCGGATCGGGGTCGCGAGATTGATCGACCGCCGCCGGGTCAATGAGGTCTCGGGCCTCGCCCTCGACGTGCTGCTCCTGACGGCGATCGGGACCATGTCGCTCGCCGCTCTCGGCGCGAACCTCGGGCCGATCATCATCATTTCGGCCGCGGCGATCGCCTGGAGCGTCTTCGGCGTGCTGGTCCTCGCCCCGCGACTCTTCCGACGACGCTGGTTCGAGAACGCGATGGGCGACTACGGCCAGTCGCAGGGCACGATCGCGACGGGCTTCATGCTCATCGATATGGCCGACCCGAAGCGGACGACCGGGGCGACCGAGTCATTCGGCTACAAGCAGCTCCTGTTCGAGCCGTTCGTGGGGGGCGGGTTCATCACCGCGCTCGCGGTGCCGTTCGTCCACGCCTTCGGGCCGCTGGCGATGCTCGTGGTCTCGACCATCGCGACCGTCGCGGTCCTGGGATTCGGCTTCTGGTTGGCTCGGTCACCTGGTGTCGTCGGCTGACGACAGGGTCTTGCCCTGCTCGAACAAGGTCAGGAGACGGGCCATGGCGGCCGGGATGGCCCCGCCGAAACGTCAGTCACGACAAGGCGGCGTCCATGGCCGCCGACAGGGCCGCCAGCGCCGGCCCGAAGGTGTCGGGCGGCAGGTAGCCGAAGCCGAGCCGGAAGACCCGGGGACTCTCGCCGAACCAGGTCCCGGGCGCCAGCTGGACGTCGTGGCGGGGTAGCACACCCCAGAACTGCTCGACGGCCGCATCGTCGAATGCGTCGGCGCGCAGGCGCAGGCAGCTCAGGGCGCCGGCGTCGGGCCTGACCCAGTCGATGCGGTGGTGCTCGCCCTCGCACCACTCTGCCAGCTGCTGGAGGGCCCGGGCGAGCAGCAGCCTTCGCGGTCCGAGGACGGCCTCCTTGTGGAGCAGCAGGACCGCCGCGAACGCCTCGTCCAGCACCGACCCCGAGATGACGATATTCATCCTGGCGACGGCGATGCGCGACCGGAGCTCGGCGCCCGGCACGGTGAGCCAGCCCGTCCGCAGGCCGGGCGCGCCGAGCGCCTTGGACACCGACGCACCTGTGACGACGCGCGGGTGGAGCCCGGCGACGCTCTCGGCCGCGACCGCATCCCCGTAGGTCGCCTCGCGGTAGGTCTCGTCGACGAAGAGCACCGCCTCGGGGCACGAGGTCTCGATCAGCTCGAGCAGATCTTCGATGTCGGCCCGCGATACGGAGACGCCGCTCGGGTTCTGCGGCGAGGCGATGCTGACGAGCCTGGTCTTGGGCGAGAGGCTCGCGCCGATCTTGCCGGGGTCCAGGCGATAGCCGGTGTCGAAGGACAGCTTGACCTCGCGGACGCGTACTCCCGCCCCCAGGAGGCAGTCTCGGCTCGGCGGGAAGCATGGTGTCGCGAGGACGGCCTCGTCGCCCGGCCGGCACACCTCGTAGGCGAGCAGGAACAGGCCGAGCGCGGTGCCTTGGGTCGTGATGATCTGCTCCACGGGGACGCCACAGGAGCGGGAGATCTCCTCGCGCAGCACCGTCGAGCCGGCGGACGAGCCGTAACCCAGCCTCACGCCGCGGAGGATCGTGAGATCCGCGAGGTCCATGAGATCGCCGAGCGTCAGGTCCTGCGACGTGCTCTCGGCCAGGTTGAACGGCCGGTTCACGTCGAGGAGGGAGATGATCTCGTTGTAGGGAAAGCGCCCGCGCCACGCCGGGGATTGCACGTCGTCGAGGCCGGACGGTTGCTCGCGGCTTTGCATCGGTTGCGATCTCCTTGGGCGTGGCAAGGGCATCGTATGGCCCGAACGACCGCATCTGCACCGCGGCCTGTCGCCCGCACCGTTGGAAACGCTGAGGGTCGCCCCACCAGCGTGGCGTCGTGTCTGGCGCCCGCGGTCCTCGATGGGCCGCACGATCAGCCCAGACGGCGCATCCCGGCGTGGCCGAGCTGGCGGACGCCCGCCGGCCGTGCCGGACCACCGGCCGCGGCGGCCACCTCGGGGAGTGCCCGGACCTCCCTGGCGATCACGTTGACCACCTCGCCCTCGCGCTGGAGCTCGCCGTCGACCAGCAGCAGCGCGTGGCGGCGGACGACGCTCCGCAGCCGTGCCCAGGTATCCGGCCAGAGCGTGACGTTGACCATCCCGGTCTCGTCCTCGAGCGCGAGGAAGACCGTGCCCTTGGCCGTCATCGGGTGCTGCCGGGTGACGACCAGCCCACCGATCCGGACCCGGCCCGACCGCCGCTCCGACAGCGAGGCGTTGGTCACCGCGCCCAGTCGGTCCAGGGCGGGCCGGAACAGCGTGACGACCTGACGCCGCGCGTCCAGCCCGATGACCGCGTAGGCGTCGCCGATCCGCTCCGACTCGGTGATCTCCGGGAGTGCCGGGGCGTCGGTCGCGGGCAGCCGCAGGTCCATCGGCCGGCCAGCCGCCGCGGCCCGCTTCCCGGCCGCGCGGCCCAGCCCGCGCAGCGCCCGCCCATCCACGCGACCGCGTGACGCGCCCGCGACCTCGCGGAGCTGCCACAGGAGCTCGCGCCGCGGCCGCCCGAGCGAATCCAGCGCGCCGGTCCGGATGAGCCGTTCGAGCACCTCCTCCGGGAGGCCGGTCCGTTCCACCACGTCGACCAGGCCCGCGTACGGCCCGCGCCCCAGCTCGCGGTCGAGCAGCTCCTCGTGCTGCTCGCCGATCCCCTTCACCAGGCGCAGCCCGAGCCGGACGCCCCAGCCCGCGGTCACCTCGGGCGTCCAGCGATCGCGCGACGCGGCCGACGGCACGACGCAGGCAGGTGAGCGGATCGGCTCCGGGCGGGCGGTGATCCCGGCACCCTCCGGCAGCGGCTCCCCGGGCCGTCCCACCCACTCGGTCGTCGTCTTGTAGGTCGATGCGTTGACGTCGACCGGCAGCACGGCCACCCCGTGGCGCTTCGCGTCGTTGACCAGGACCTCGACCGGGTAGAAGCCCATCGGCTGGGCGTTGATGAGCCCGACCAGGAACTGGGCCGGGTAGAACAGCTTGAGGAAGGCCGATTCGTAGGCCGTCCGGGCGAACGCCGCGGCATGCGTCTTCGCGAACCCGAAGCTGGCGAACGCCGCGACCTGGCGGAACAGCTCCTCCGCGACCTCCTCGGTCATGCCCGGCTGGCGCATGCAGCCCTCGACGAACCGCTGGTGGAGCTTCTCCATCTCGCGGCTCGAGCGCCACGTCCCCATCGCCCGCCGGAAGCCGTCCGACTCCGCCGGCGTGAAGCCCCCGACCTCGATGGCGATCCGCATGACCTGCTCCTGGTAGAGGATCACGCCCATCGAGTCGTGGAGCACCGGCTCGAGGCTCGGGTGGAGGTAGGTCACCGGCTCGAGGCCCTGCTTGCGGCGCAGGTACGGGTGGACGGCGTTGCCCTGGATCGGGCCCGGCCGGATGATCGCGACCTCGACCACGAGGTCGTCGAGGCTCTTCGGCCGCGACTTCGGCAGCGTCTGCATCTGGGCCCGGCTCTCGACCTGGAAGACGCCGACCGTGTCGGCCGCCTGGAGCATCTCGAAGACCTCGGGGATCGTCCTCGGGCATCCGGTCGAGGTCGACGCAGACCGCGCAGTCGTGCTCGATGAGCTGGAGCGTCTCGTCGATCGCGGCCAGCATCCCGAGCCCGAGCAGGTCGAGCTTGATGAGCTTGAGCGTCTCGACGTCGCGCTTGTCGAACTGGACGACGACGCGGTCGAGCATCGTCGCCCGCTCGATCGGCGCGATGTCGATGAGCGGCGCCGCGGTCACGAGCATCCCGCCCGAGTGGATGCGACAGGTGGCGCGGGAAGCCGTCGATGCGGGCGCAGAACTCGAGCCAGCGCTCCCAGTCGGAGAGGCCGACGGTCGCAGCCGCCGCGGGGCTGTGGCGGCGGCTCCGGCTCGACTCGCGCCACCGAGCGATGACCGGCGCGGCCGGCGGATCCCAGCGGGTCGGACGCCCGAGCTTGTCCGCAGCGCGCGTCCGTGCCACGCGGCGGCGGTCCTGCCGACGTCGCCCTCCGGGCCGGGCGACGTCCCTGCCGAGCCGTCGGCCCGCGGACTCGACCTCGCCGGCCGTCGATGAGCGCGCGGCGCGACGAGCCGGTCCGTGTCGCGCCTTGTAGCCGGTCGCCGCGGCCGCGACCGCAGCCAGGCGACGCTGGCCGGGGTGTCGCCGGGCCGCCCTCGTCGTCGAGGCCGGCCCACCCGGCCGGATCGACGGCGGCGATCTCCGGCGCCCCCTCCCACATCGCCGAGGCTGCGAGCGGCCCGGCGAGCTCGCGGATCGGCCGGCGGTCGCCGATCCGAGCCAGGCGAACGGTCGCGGCGCGTTCGGGATCGACCGGCTTCGGCGGCTGGCGCCAGGGCGGCACCTTCCCGACCAGCGGCATCCGCGTGTTGAGCTGGCCCATCCCGTCGACGAAGCCGAGCCCCTCGGCAGCCGTGCGGCGGCGGCCAGTCTCGGCCGGCAGTCCCTCGCCCGGCCGGCGGAAGAACTCGGCGAACCCGCCGTCCGCCTCGAGGTCGCGCCGGACCATCACCGTGTCGTACGTCTCGAGCGCCTTGGCGACCCGGTCGACGAGCGGCCGCGGGAACCCGAGCGCATAGCCGACCTCGCGCACGGCCGACCGCGCCCGGTACGTCACGAGGTTGCAGACCATCCCGTGTGGTCGGGGCCGTAGCGGTCGTAGACGTACTGGATGACCTCCTCGCGCCGCTCCGAGGAGAAGTCGATGTCGACGTCCGGGTAGGTCGTCCGGCCCTCGTTGATGAACCGCTCGAACAGCAGGTTGTGGCGGATCGGCTCGACCCGGGTGATCCCGAGCGTGTACGACACGATCGAGCTGGTCGCGCTGCCCCGGCCCTGGGCCGGGATCCCCTGCTCCTTCGCGAAGCGCATGAGGTCCCAGCAGATCAGGAAGAACTCGGCGAGGCCGGTCCGCTCGATGACGTCGAGCTCGTGGGCCAGCCGCTTGCACCACCGCGGACGTCATCGGGTGGTAGCGCCTGCGGGCGCCCGCCCAGCAGAGCTCCGAGAGGTACGAGAACGGCGTCTCGCCGCTCGGGCACCGGCGAAGCCCGGGAAGCGGTACCGCTCGAAGCCGAGGTCGACCGAGCACGAGGCCGCGAGCTCCCGGCCGAGTCGCGATCCCCTCCGCCCAGGCGCGGGCCGTCCGGGCGTCCGGCTCGACCGATGCCGCCGGCGGGTCGCCCGGCGGGAGCGCCGCCAGCTCCGCGCCCGACTTCAGGTACGACTCGCCGTCCGGCCGGCGCAGGTCGGCCGAGCGTGTCGAGCGTGCGGCCGTGCCGGATGCGCGGTCAGGACGTCGTGCAGCTCGCGGTCCTCGGGCCGGGCGTAGTGGACGTCGTTGGTGACGACGACCGGCAGCCCGAGCTCCTCGGCCAGCGCGGCCGTCTCCGCGACGAGCCAGTCGTCGTCGGGCAGCAGGTGGTGCGACAGCTCGATGAAGAAGCCGGCCCTGGTGACGCCGGGCGAGTCGCCGCGCCCGAACAGCGTCGCGTAGCGCTCGGCGACGGCCCGCGCGCCGGCCCGATCGCCGACCCGGAGCCGCCGCGCGATCTCGCCCGTCGCGGCAGCCCGACAGCGCGACGCAGGCCCTCGGTGTGCTCGGCGAGGAGCGCCTGGGTGAAGCGCGGGACCCCCTTGGTCCCGGCCATGTTCGCCCGCGAGACGAGCCGGCACAGGCTCCGATAGCCCGTCGCGTCGCGGGCGAGCAGGACGAGGTGCGGCCCGCGCTGGCGCTCGCCGATGCCGCGCAGGTCCTCCTTGACCGGCGCGCGATGGCCGGGCAGGCGGGCACGCGTCGGTCGCGGACGGGCCGGGCAGGCCCTCGACCACGGGCTCGACAGCGCGGGTCCCGTCCGCTCGCGGCTCGACGACCACCGCGCGGTCGGCCCGGCGCGCCGGCACGACGATCCCGCCGGGATCCGGCGACCGCCGGGTCGAGCAGCTCGATCTCCACCCCGATGACCGGGTGGAGCCCGGCCGCCTCCGCCGCGCCGGCGAACCGGACCACGCCGTACAGGCCGTGGTGGTCCGTGACGGCCAGCCCGGTCAGCCCCAGCTCGACGCCCCGCTCGACCAGGTCGTCCGGGGCGGAGGCGCCGTCGAGGAACGAGAAGTTGGTGTGGCAGTGGAGTTCGGCGTACGGGGTCTGTGCCACGGGTCGCTCCGGTCGAAAGCCGGCTGACAGGGGGCTCGCCAGTATAGAACGGATGTTCTGTCATGACCAGCGGGTCCTGCCCCTCGCCTGGACGAAAATCCAGTGCCCGGAAGACCACGAATCACGCAACACAAACGCGCATCGCAGCGTCACACCGGCATGCACGCACCGATGCGCCAGATCGCCTTCTCCGCAATCCGGACCGGGGCGCTCGTCGCCCTCGCGATACTCCTCATCCTCGGCCTCCTGCCGGCGGTCCTCGCGGTCGAGGCGGCCGGTACGTAGAACACACAACGACGTCTCGTCGCCTTTGGGGGGCTCGGGACGATCGGCGGCACCCGACTCGCATGTCGGGCTGTCGACCCGCCGGAAGCGTCGGTGAGCGACGCCTCGCGGCCACAGGACCCCGTCGCTTGGGGGTGACGGGGTCCTGTCATGTCTGGTGTCTACACTGGACGCCGATGACGATCGTGTCGCGCCTGCGCAGTCTTCTCTCGCGTCGTTCGTCCGGGGATCCGTCGTTGCCCGATCGGCACGAACGCCGAGAAGTGGCTCGACGCCGACATCGTCAGACAGGCGAGTCGCTGTGGACCTCGGAAGATCGCCATCTCGGCGAACCCGGTGAGCGGTGGGTAGCCGATGTAACCCCTGGGACACCCGGCCATTACGGTTCGGTGCGAACCATCAAGGACGAGTAGCACGATGGACCCCGTCGCTTGTGGGTGACGGGGTCGGTAACCTGATCTGTCACGGCAACGTCCCGGCCGTGCAGGTCAACTCGGATGACTTCGGGGCGCCCAACTTCGTCCATGGACGGGCGATCGGCCAGTGCGCCGGTCTCACCCAGTAGCCGAGGACACACGCCGAGCCGATCGACCGCCGGATCCTTCGTGGGTCCGGCGGTCGGCGATTCCAGACGCCTGTCTGTCGGATCACGTCCTCGGATCGGCCGGGGGTACGATGGCCGGATGATCGTCCAGCGCCGCCGTGCCACGACGGATCGACTCGCGATCGGCCTGATCCTGCTCGCTTCGGTGGTGCTCGCCGCGTGCTCGTCGGCCGGCTCGTCGACGGCGCCGAGCGCCCCGACCGCCCCGACCGCGACCGCCGCCGCTTCTGCCGCGGGCGCGGCCTCGACCGCGTCATCCGCGAGCGCTCCGGCGGCCGGCGGAGGCTCGACCACCAGCCAGACCGACACTGACTGGGGCCGCATCTGGGACACCCTGCCGAAGGGCTTCCCGACCATCCCGGGCTCGACGCCCGACGACGCCGCGGCCGGGCCTGCCTCGGCCGTCCTGGTCGTGCAGGGCGACGCTGCCCAGACGGTCGCTTCCTCGCTCCAGACGCAGCTTCAGGCGGCGGGCTACACGACGACAGCGCTCGGTGGTCCGCTCGAGGACGGCACGTACACCCTGGACATGACTGGGCCATCGACCGGCTGCATGCTCCAGGTCGCAGCGACCCCGACCGGCGGCCTGACGACGGTCACGATCCTGTACGGGGCGGCCTGCCAGCACGATTGAACCGTCGCGTGGAGCGCGACATTCGGTGCGCCGGCGCAACGCATCGTTCGGTCCGGGCGTCTATCCTGCAGGCGACCGGTCGGGAGTCGGTCCGACCAAGCCTGGGGGAGGCGAGATCGTGCAGAGTGCGCATTCGAGGGACCTTGGGGCGCTTGCGCTGGTCGTGGCGTTCCTGGTGGTCCTCTTCGTGCTCAGCCTGACGCTGGGAACTCCAGCCCGCTGACACCGACGAGGATCGACTCGATCCCGAACGCGTAGGCGGCGTCAAGGTCGCCGCCCAGCCGGAACGCGCCAGCGAGCTCCATGGTCAGGAACCCGTGGGCCCACGCGACCATCGTCCGGGCGCCCTCCAGCGCCACTGACTCCCCGGCGAGGCGCCCCATCGCGCGGACGATCGGCTGGCCCAGGCCAGCGAGAGCGGCCGGGTCTGCATTCGCCCCTGTCGGCAGGTCCGCGAAGAGAAGGCGGTAGCCGTTCGGGTTGCGACCGACGAATCCCCGGTACTCGATGGCGACGGCGCGCAGGTCGGCGCGTGGATCGTCGGTCTCGGTGGCCTGTTCGATCGTGCGCTCCAGATCGGCGACCACGCTGTCGGAGACGGCGCGGAGGAGCGCCGCACGATCGGGAACGCGCTTGTAGAGCGATGGGCCCCTGACGCCGACCGCCTCGGCGACGCTGCGCATCGTCACCGCGGGCAGCCCGTCGGCTTCGAGGATCCGGCGGGCGGCGGCCACGATCGCGTCCGTCGACGTCCTGGCGGGGGCGGGGCTCATGTCGTCATAATAGGCTATTGACATTAGCCGTCAAGGCTATAGAGTGTAGCCATCAGGACTCGACGAAAGGGGCGGGCGCGAGGGATCGGAGAGATCGAGATGGCGGAGATGACGACACCCGTCGAGTCGACGGCGGGCAAGATGACCGTGCCGGCAGCGACCGTACGGGGCTGGCTCAGGCTGGAAGGGGCGGCGGCGTTCATCGCCGGGCTCGCGCTCTACGGCTGGCTTGGCGGGTCGTGGCTCCTGGTTCTGCCGCTCCTGCTCCTCCCCGACCTCTCGGCGGTCGGCTACCTCCGCGGCCCGCGTCTCGGGGCCTTCACGTACAACCTGGTCCACAACTGGGCACTGGGTCTCGCGGTCCTCGGCCTGGCCGTGGCAACGAACAGCGTCCCATGTGCGATCGCGGGCGCCATCCTCGTCGCCCACGTCGGGATGGACCGCGCGGTCGGCTATGGCCTGAAGCTATCGACGTCCTTCCACGACACGCATCTCGGGCGGATGGGCAGGGACCGCGGTCAGTCGTAGAGGCGTTCCAGGTGCCAGGACCCTTGCACGCGGTCCAGATAGACCAGCGCGAGCCAGCGATCCCCCGCCACCTTGAAGTAGTCCCGCGCGATCGGCTCGCGCCACCAGGCCTCCTCGACCCGCCAGCGGTTGCAGACCTCGACGGTCTCGCGTCGGCCGTTCCAGCGGATCGCGACGAGCGTGCCGGCATCGTCGAGCTCGGCCTCGATCACCGGGTGACCGCGCAGGAGACGGGTCATCGACGGCACGCTCCGGTCGACCGCGAGGACCGGCCGCCACGCCCAGCGCGTCTCGGGCAGCGGTGCGTCCGGATCGGTGATGGCAACGCGCCGGACGCGATCCTCCCCGAACGTCAGCGCCAGCCGCGCGAGCTGCCACTCGAGCCGGGCGCCGCGGGCGGCCTGCGGCGTGAACAGCGGGAGCTGCTGACCGGCCGCCGGGGCCGTCCCGTCGAGCTCCAGCCCGAGACGCGCGACCGCCGCCGGCGGCGGGTTCCGCTCGAGCCGGGCGAACAGCAGGCGCTCGATCGCCTCGGCGTCGGCGGTCGGCTCGGGGAAGCGCTGCTCGACGTCCACCGCGGCCGGGACCCCGGCCCGGGCGAACGCCAGGTCGAGGTCGAGGTGCAGCCTCGCCCGTGAGGCCGCCAGCCCGCGCGCGACGAGCTGGCCGGTCAGGGCACCGGCGAGCCGGTGGAGGACGAAGCGGAGCGGCTCGAGGTCCTCGACCGCGGGTTCGATGGGCAGGGCGAGCTGGAGCCGCTCGGGGGCGTGGCGTGGCCGGAACGGCTCGATCTCCTCGCCGCGAGCCCGGGCATGGATCCGGGCGCCTTCCTCGCCGAACCGGGCGACCAGCGCGGACCGGGCGAGTTCGGCGACCGGACCGATGCGTCGCAGGCCGAACCGCGTCAGCCGGGCGCGGACGTCCGGATCGGCGGTCAGCAGACCGGCCGGGTGCGGGGCGAGGAAGTCGGCCTCACCACCGGGCGGGACGAGGACAGGAGCATCGGGCCGGGCGAGGACGGCGGCGACCGTCGCCGCGAACCGGGTCCCTGCGATCCCGGCCCGGACCTCATCCCAGCCCAGCGCCGCGGCCAGCCGCTCGACGAGGACCGGCTCGGGGCCCCACAGCGCCTCGAGGCCATCGACCTGGACCTCGAACAGCCCGAAGGCGGGATCGAGCGGGTCGGTGCTGCCGGCGATGCCCGGGCTGAACGCGGCGAGCGTCTCGAAGGCGGTCTCGACGGTCGCCCGGTCCGCGTCGGGGTCCGGGTCGATGAAGGTCGCCTCAGGGACGAGCCGATGGGCGCTCCCGAGCGGCATCCCCCGCCGGACGCCCAGCGCCCGGGCGTCCGGGCTCGCGTCGACGACCGGACCCGGATCCCACGGCCGGCCGCCCAGGATGAGCGGGCCGGGCGGGAAGGGGTCGGAGGCTCGCGCCCGGGCGAGCTCGAGAGGGAGATGCGGCCGATAGAGGTGGAGGAGTCGCATGGTCGATGGTCCGTTCGTCGATCGCGGGGGCTGGATCGGGGGCCTCGTCGTGGAGGAGGTCGTCGCGGGCGAGGCAGGCGTCGCGCTCGCCGCCGTCGGCGTAGAGGATCCGGAGGGTCGCCCGCCGTCCCGGCGGGCCGTATCGGTCGCGGGCGACCAGCGCCTCCGTCCGCTGGCCGACGATGTCGCGCCCGAGCCGGATCCACGACCGCCGGGCGAGCTCGAGACGGACGCCGGTCGACTCGGCGACGGCGGTCGCCAGGGTCCCGTTGACGCCCGGCGGCTCGAGGACGACGAACAGCGTCTCCGAGCGACGGGCGAGCGCCGCCAGCCGGCCGAGCCGGTCGGCGATCCGGGCGGGCTTGTCCGGTCGGCGCGAGTCGGCCGCCGGGCAGGTCGAGGACGAGCAGGTCGACCGACCGCCCGGCCAGCAGCGCGCCACCGATGGCCAGGCCCTCGTCGAGCGTCTCGGGGGTGATGACGACCAGCCACTCGAGGCGGACGCCGCGCGCGACGGCCTCGACCGGGTCGAAGCTGCGCGACAGGTCGAGCCAGGCCACGATGGATCCCTGGATCTGGGCTTCCGCAGCGAGCCGGAGCACGAGCGTGGTCCGGCCGCTCGACCCATCGCCGCGGATCGCGACGCTGGCGGACCTCGGCAGGCCGCCGCGTCCCAGGATCGCGTCGAGCGCCGCGAACCCGGTCCGGATGACGCGGTCGTCCGGGTCGGGGCGGGGCTCGGTCCGCGGCCCGACGTCGGGGAGTGCCGCGAGGGCCGCGCGCCGACTCGGGCGCCAGCGCGAGGGCCCCATCCGTGATCCGCGGAGCTGCGGCTCCCCAGCGAGCCTGGAGGCTCGCCACGGCTGCCGTCACGTCCGCGGAGAGGGTCGCCATCGGACCGTTAGATTAGAACATATGTTCTACTGAGGCAAGACCGTTCATGGTTTTTCTGGAACTCGATGACCTGCCACGATGCAGGCACAGCGGCTGTGGCGCCCGGTTTCTCGGGATGTTGCCGTTCTCGTCGGCCAGCGTGCACGTTAGCCTTGTCGAACGGCCGTGCAGGGCCAGATCTGTCCCCATACGACCGTCACCAGCCGAATATGGGCACGACTCAGGTGATCGGCGGCTCCTAAGGTGCACACGGCGCGCGTATGGCAGTCTGCGCGCGCCCTGCCAGGGATCCGCGCCGTCGTGCGCCACGGATCCGCGCGGTCGCCCCGTCCGTCGCCGGTCCGTCACCGCGCCGTCACGCGAGCGGCCTAGCATCGCTCCCCTACCATGCTGCCGATGCCGACCCAGCCCACCTCACCGATCCCCGAGCGACCGATCCTCGTCGTCGACGACGACGCCAAGATCGTCCGCCTGGTGCGGACCTACCTCGAGCGCGACGGCTTCAGCGTCGTGACGGCCGCCGACGGCCCGGCCGCGCTGGATGCCATCGAACGCCACCGGCCGGCGCTGGTCGTGCTCGACCTGATGCTCCCCGAGCTGGACGGCAGGGCCGTCATCCGTGCCGTCCGGCGCGACGATGCCGCGGCGGCGACACCGATCCTCGTGCTGTCGGCCCGCGGCTCGACGATCGATCGGATCGCCGGCTTCGAGGACGGCGCCGACGACTACCTGCCCAAGCCGTTCTCGCCGGCCGAGCTCGTCCTGCGCGTCAAGTCGATCCTGCGCCGCGCGGCGACGACCCCGACCGACGACCCGACCCGCGCCCCCGTCACGCTTCGCCGACCTGGTCATCGACGCCGACCGGTTCGAGGTCACCCGCGACGGCCAGCCGATCCCGCTGACGCGGGTCGAGTTCCGGCTGCTGACGACGCTCATCGAGGCGGACGGACGGGTCCTCACCCGCGACCAGCTGCTCGACGCGGTCTACGGCCAGGACCAATCCGAAGTGCTCGACCGGACCGTGGACGTCCACATCGGCCGGCTGCGCGACAAGCTCGGCGACGACGCCGAGCGACCGCGCTACGTCGCGACCGTCCGCGGCATCGGCTATCGGGCGGCCCGGACATGATCGGGCGCGGCATCGCGACCCGGATCGCGCTGGCTGCGCTCGTCTCGGCCGCCGTCGGGCTGGCCATCCTGGCCGTCGGCGTGACCGTCGTGGGCGCCGACGTCTTCCGCTCGCTGATGGCCGAGGCCGGCATCTCGGCCGACCACGCCCAGGACATGTACGACCGGTCGGTCACGACCGTTGTCGATCGCCGCGGTCGTGGTGGCGGTCATCGCCAGCGTGTCGCTCGCGGTCGTCCTCGCACGGATGCTCGCGCGGCCACTCGCCGAGGTCGGTGCCGCCGCCCGCCGGATCGCCGACGGCGACTATGCGGCGCGCGTCCCGCGCGAGGGCCCGGAGGAGATCGCCAGCCTCGCCGAATTCGTTCAACCAGATGGCCGCCAGCCTGCAACGCCAGGAGATGATGCGGCGCGACTTCATCGCCAATGCCGCGCACGAGCTGCGCACGCCGCTGACCAACCTGCAGGGCTATCTCGAGGCGCTGCGCGACGGCGTGATCGTCGCCGACCGGGCGACCTACGACTCGCTGTGGGACGAGGCCGAACGACTGGTCCGCCTGTCGCACTCGCTCGACGCCCTGAGCGAGGGCGATGCCGCGACCGGGCCGCCGCGGCTCGAGGAGCTCGACCTCGCGACGGCGATCCGGACGGCGCTCGAGCTCGCCCAGCCGACCCTCGAACGGGCCGGCCTTCGACTCGTGGTCGACGTCCCGGACACCCTCCCCGCGCGCGCCAACCCCGACCACCTCGCCCAGGTCCTGGCCAACCTCCTGTCGAACGCCGCTCGGTACACGCCCGCCGGCGGGACGGTCACGGTCCGCGCCGAGCGCCACGCGACCGATCTGCTCGTGTCGATCTCGAACACCGGCGACGGCATCCCGCCCGAGGACCTCGAGCGCGTCTTCGAGCGCTTCTACCGGGTCGAGAAGTCGCGGGATCGCGCGCGCGGCGGGGCGGGCATCGGCCTGGCCGTCGTCAAGCAGCTCGTCGAATCCGGCGGTGGCAGTGTCGGGGCGGAGTCCCGGTCCGGTCTGACCCGGTTCTGGTTCAGCCTTCCGGCGTGACGCCGGACGACAAGACCTCACACCGTTCGATGAACCACGTCGCCCGGACCTCGCGATAGAAGGCGAGCGCCCGTTCGAGATCGTGCTCGCCGGCAGCGCGGTCGCCGGATGCGAACCTCTGCTCTGCCGCCAGCAACCGGACGTATGCCTCGTTCGAGCGTGCCTCCATCGTCTCGAACAGACCTGCGGCCCGATCGAGATCACCGTCGTCAAGGACGCTCGCAACGCGGCCGAACGGTGTGTCCCGCTCCAGTGAATCGAGGAAGTCCGACGAACAGCCTGCAAGGTGGGCCATCCACCACGCCCCGACGTAGTACAAGCCGCGTCCGCCCGATGCCGCCGAGACCGCTCTGACCTCGGTCCGCAGGGCATCCGCCTTGTCGGCGTGACCCAGGATCGCCTCGACCGCCATCCGACTCACGATCGCCGGGACGAGCGCTTGCGGATCCTTCGCGTGTCGTGCCAGGGCCAAGGCGATCCTCCCATCGGCGTCGGCCCCGTCGAGGTCTCCGCGGGCCAGCCGAACGCTCGAGCGTGCCGCCCGCACCGTGATCTCCTGGTAGTGCGGCTCGATCTCGCTCTCCGCGATGAACAGGTCGGCGGCGGCCATCGCCTCGTCCCACCGGCCGAGATCGACGAGGCGCCCGACCAGGCTGCCACGAGCGAATCTCGCGTAGGTGGGCGAGCCGATGCCCTCGTCGAACGCGATCGCTTCCTCGAGGAGAGCCACCGCCTCCCTGAACTCCCCCGCTTCGACAGCCCCCATCGCCTGGTTGTTCAACCCCCGTCCGAGCTCGACGGAGTTGGCGGCCCGGGCGATGGCGACGCTGCGCGCCAGATCGTCATCCGCGCTACGGTCGCCCACCAGTCGCTTGGCGATGGACAGGTTGCACAGTGCGTGCGACTGGACCGCGTCGAGCCCCAGCTCCTCCGCCATGACCAGGGCCTGGTAGCCGGTGGCGATCGCCTCCGCGCTCCGACCTCCGAGCGCGTGGTACCGCGACGCCGCGCTGAGGACGCGTGCCCTCGCAGGAGACGGCTCACCGTCGGCGATGAGCGCCTGCGCCGCTTCGAGGTGGTCGTACGCTTCGTCGCGCCTGCCATGGAGCCACGCGAGATCGGCGAGCATCGTCTCCGCCTCAGCCGCACGCTCCGATGCGCCCACAGTCAGCAGCGCGTCCCTGGCCGCTTCGGTCGCGGCCACGACACCGGCGTCTCCCACGGCATCGAGGGCCCGGGCGTACCTGAACAGGAGCTCGGGTCGGTCATCGGCGTCCCGCGGCCAGCGATCGAGAGCATCCGCGTAGTAGGCGCTCGCCGGTCGGAAGGCGCTCACCGCGAACGACCGGTCGCCCGCCGCCCTCAGCGCGAGTCGCGTCGGCTCCAACAGGTCGCTGGTGTCCAGGCCGGCGGCCTCCGCCAGCCGCAGGGCCGAGACCCAGTGGTGGGCGAGCAGCTCGGCGTGGTCGTCCGGCCGACCCTGACGGGCGATCCACTCGGCCGCCCGGCGGTGTTTCTCGCTCCGTTCGGCCCTCGGGATCTGCCCGTACGACACGTCTCGCAGCAGCATGTGCGCGAAGGACCATTCGGTCTCGCGCTCGACGGACGACCGCCGCTGGCGGGTCACGAAGCCCTTCCGTGCGAGGGCGAGCAGCAGCGGTCCGGCGTCGTCGGGTGCCCGGACAGCACCGGTCCAAAAGACCTTGCCCATCACCGCGCCGTCGTGCAGGACGGCCTTCTCGGCGGTCGACAGCGTGTCCAGACGCGCGCTGACGATGCCCTGCAGCGTCTCGGGGATGGACGACTCGCCGGCCGATCCCTGCTCCACGTAGAGGCGGGCGAACTGCTCGGCGTAGAGCGGGTTCCCGTCGGCTCGTTCGAGGAGGACGCGCTCGACGTCACGCGGCAAGTCGGGCGTCCCGACCGCATCGGCGAGGAGGGCCGCAGTCTGGTCCCGCGACAGCGGGGTCAGGGCGAGCGTCGACGAGTTCAGCTTGCCGCCGCCCCAGCCGGGTCGCCGCTCGAGCAGCTCGGGTCGCGCCGTGCCGATGACGAGGAGGGGCACGTCCGCGAGCCAGCCGACGAGCTCGTCGAGGAAGTCGAGCAGGGCGTCGTCCGCCCAGTGGAGGTCCTCGAAGACCAGGACCAGTGGCCGATCCTCGGCAAACGCCTCGAGGGCGCGTCGCCAAGCGGCGAAGGCCTCGCCGCGCCGGTCACCCCCGAAGCCTTCATCGGTCTCGAGACCGATCAGGGGGCGGAGGTGCGACTCGACCCAGCGCGCCTGGACGGGGTCCTCGATCGCGCTGCCGATCGTCTCGCGGAGCCTGTCGCCGGCGGTGGCGGCGTCGTCCTGCTCGAGGATCCCCGCCTGCGCCTTGACGATCTCTGCCAGGGCCCAGAACGCCGCGCCATCGCCATACGAGATGGAGCGGCCCTGGCGCCAGCGGATCATGTCCTTCTCGGCGTCGACGATCCGCGACATCTCGTGGACCAGGCGGCTCTTCCCGATGCCGGGCACGCCGACGACCGTGACGAGCTGCGGGATCCGCTCATCCCGCGCTCGACCGAACGCGTCGCGCAGCAGGCCGAGCTCGATCTCGCGACCGACGAGCCGGATCCGCGCATCGTGGGTGACGTCGGAGCCGAAGCGCGACCGCGCGTCCACGACCTCCCAGACCCGGACGGGTTCCGCTTTGCCCTTGGCCCGCAGATCATCGCGTGAGCGGAAGTCGACGACGGTCCTGGTCGACCGGAACGTCGGCTCGTCGGTCAGGATCCCGTTGATCGGGGCCGAGGCCTGGAGGCGGGCCGCCGTGTTGACGACGTCGCCCGATGCCATCCCCTCGCCCTCGGCCGCGCTGGCGTCGAGCGAGATGAGCGCTTCCCCCGTGGTGATGCCGATGCGCAGCTCGATCCCATCCTCGATGGCGTAGTCGCGGATGGCCAGTCCGGCGCGGATGGCGCGCTCGGGGTCATCCTCGCGAGAGATCGGGGCGCCGAACAACGCCATGACCGCGTCGCCGATGAACTTCTCGACGGTCCCGCCGTGGCGCTCGAGCTCATGGCGCAGACGGGCGTGATACGGGGCCAGGATGGCCTGGACGTCCTCGGGATCGAGGCGTTCGGCACGTGCCGTGAACCCGACGAGGTCGCAGAACAGGACGGTGACGACCTTGCGCTCCTGGCGAGGCGGTGCAGCGGGCTTGAGCGCCGTCCCGCACATGCCGCAGATCCGAAAGCCGTCAGGGTTCGCCTGACCGCAGGCTCGACAGATGACCGCCATCGACAGAAGGGTACATGTCGGGAACCCGCCGACCTCGTGCTACCATTCCGGCTCGGTCGCCCGTCCGCGGACGTCGCGTGATCGCCCGTGGGGATGTAGCTCAGCTGGAAGAGCACCGCGTTCGCATCGCGGGGGTCAGGGGTTCGAGTCCCCTCATCTCCACCACGTCCTCCCGGCAGCAGCATCAGCGAACGACGTTGGTTGAGTGGCGCGAGGCACATCGATGACTGACGACGCCGCGACCGAGGACCTGCGGGCGTCGCGCAGGCGCCTCGTCCTGGCCGCCGACGCGGACCGACGGGCTCTCGAGGGTGAGCTGCACGATGGACTCCAGCAGCAGCTCGTCGCCCTCGCGGTCGATCTGCGACGTCTGGCGGGGCTCATCGACGCCGATCCGATCGCCGCGCACGCACTTCTGGACGAGATGACGGCCAACGTCCGCACGGCCATGGCTGAGGCCACGGCGTTGGCGGCGAGGATCCATCCGCCGTTGCTCGCGGCGCGCGGCCTTGCCAGCGCCATCAGGTCGGCGGCCGACGGCCTCGGCGTCACGGTCGCGGTCGACGCACCGGCGGGTGCTCCCTACCCGCCGGAGATCACCACCACCATCTACTTGACCTGCGTCGAGACGCTGTCGTTCGCGTCACCCGGGTCCGAGGCCACGGTTCGTGTGATCGACACCGATGGCCTGCTGACGTTCGACGTCGGCATCGACGGCCGACTTCCGGAGGCATCGCTGACCCGCCTGCGCGATCGCGTCGAGGCACTGGATGGCCGCATGGCCGTCGACGACCGGTCGGGCGGTGGATCGATCGTTCACGGCTCGGTCCCCTGGTCCCGATAGGCTCCATCGCTCTCGGCCAGGTACAGGATGACCGCCTTGACGCGCTTGTGGACGGACGGCTCCCATGTCAGCCCGAGCTTCATGAAGATCGAGTTGATGACCTTCTCGACCGACCGTTCGGTCACGACGAGGTCCTCGCCGATCGACGCGTTGTTCTTGCCCTCCGCCATCTTCCGCAGGACGTCGCGTTCCCGGGCGGTCAGCTGCTTGAGCGGGGACGTCGTCGCGCGCGCCCGATCCGCGACCAGGCCGTCGACCACCTTCGGGTCGATGAGCGAACCACCGATCGAGACCGCCTCGATGGCCGCCAGGAGCTGGTCGAGGTCGTGCACGTGCTCCTTCAGGACGTAGGCACGGCCGGCGCTGCCGGTCTCCAGCAGCGCGAGTGCATAGGTCGGGTTCGCGTACTGGCTCAGGACGACGACACCCAGCCGTGGGTTCGTGTCGCGGAAGCGCCTGGCTGCCTGGATCCCCTCATCCGAGTTCCCGGGCGGCATGCGCACATCGGTCACGACCACGTCCGGGGCCACGCGATCGACGGCTTCGAGCAGCGAGTCGAGGTCCCCGCACACCGCCACGACCTCGAACCCGGGCTGCGCGTCGAGCAGCCGCCGGACGCCTTCACGGACGAGGTAGTGGTCTTCGGCAAGCACGATGCGGATGGACACCGACGGAGAATACGCTCGTGATGCCGGACGACCCGCTGGTCCTGATCGTCGATGACAGCGACTGGAACCGGAAGCTCGCTCGTGACGTGCTCCGCTCGGCCCGGTTTCGGACGCTCGAGGCCGCGACGGCCGACGGAGGGCATCGCCCTCGCGTCCGAGCATCTCCCGACGTCATCCTGATGGACCTGCGTCTCCCGGATCTCGACGGCACCGAGGCCGCGCGCCGGCTCCGGGCCGAGCCGCGGACGTCGCTCATCCCGATCGTGGCGGTGACCGCCCTGCCGCTCGATGGTCGTGACGAGTGGTTGTTCCGCGGCGGGGTTCGCCGGCTACATCACCAAGCCCATCGACATCGACACGTTCCCGACGCTCGTTCGACGCTTCTGCGTGCGCGGCCCGGATAGCGCCGCGATACACGCGATCGCCGCGGGTGTCGCCCGGAGGGGTGCCAGCATCCCCCGGCACATGCAGGCAGGCACGGTTGGCGCGCGATCGACGTCCTCCTAGCGTTCGCGGCAAGCGGTGCAGACGATCCGCCGGAACACGAAGCGCCGGGATCGCGGAAGGAGGACAGGATGAGAGTCCAAGGTTGGCGTCGGTCGCGTCGTGATCGTCGTGCTCAGCCTGGCCGCTGTACGCAGGCAACGTGCATGGCGACGCCTGCAACGGGATTCGTCGGGGTCACGGTCGCGAAGGCGACGTTCGGCAACCTCTTCTCGCACGTGCACAGCAAGGACCCCACAGCCCTGGAACGAGATCATCTGGACGCATGGGGCGTCCGACCTGTACGTCCAGCAGAACACGTGGCAGCCCGGTGGCAGCACCGGCTGGCACACGCACCCCGGCCCCAGCTTCGTCATCGTCACCCAGGGGAGCGTGACCGTCTACGAGGGCAGCGACAAGACGTGCACGCCGCACGTCTACACGGCCGAACACGGCCAACAACTCGTTCGTCGACGTCGGCGGTGGGGACGTGCACCTGGTCCGCAACGAGACGAACGCTGTCGCACAGACCATGGCCGTCCAGCTCGTCCCGGACGGCGCCACGCGACGCGAGGACGCCGCCCGATCCAGGCCACTGCTCCTTCTGATCGACGTCCAATGCCGTCCTCGAGCGGTGGCGAGACGACCTTGGCTCGCCGGGGTCGTCTCGCTGCGCATCGACAGCGTTGGAGTAGTCTCCGTCCCCGGGGATCTGTGAGGGGTAGGGTTCCGATGAAGACCTGGCCGTCCGCTCTCAAGCTCCTGAGCCTCTTCCTTGTCGCCAGCCTCGCCGGTGCCTGCTCCGCCACGAGCCGCTCCGACCCTCCGTCCGTTCCTGCGGGTCGGCGTGATGCACGTCGGAACGGACCACAACCCTCCTTCCCTCGCCACCCTGGTGCGGGACTCGGCGATCTCGGCTGGCTCGACGCTCCGCCGACGCCAGGTGATGCAGCAGCTCATCGGCGACGGGAAGCTCGTGGAGGGCCGGATGAAGCAGCTCCAGGGCGCAGTACGACGGTCAGCGGATCCGAGCTGGATCTGGCGCAACCTGTGACCCAACGGATCAGGCCGACGGCGCAGGCGCAGGAATTCGTCCGCGATCGCGTCGACCTGATCGTCGCGTTCGAGGACAAGTCCATCGCCGCCGCGCAAGACGCGACGGCAGACCCGGCGAACCGGATCCCGGTCGTCTTCCTGCATCCGTCGGACCCCGTCCGTGACGGCCTAGTCGACAGCCTCGTCCATCCGGGCGGCAACCTGACCGGGGTGTGGGGCGCGCGCGACCCTGTCGTCAAGCAGCTCGAGATCTACCGGCAGATCCTGCCTGACCTGCAGCCCCTGCGCCTGCTCACGCTCGTCGATCCGACCGACACCGCGCGACGCCGCCGCTCCTGCCGAGGCGCGCGACGCCGCCAGCCAAGCTCGGGATCAGCTGGACGAACGCAAGGCATCCGACGACCGCCGGTCTCGAGGCCGCCTTCGACGTCGCTCGCGCCCGGGGCGGTCGACGGCGTGTTCATCCTGTCGCCCAGCCTTCGGCTCAACTTCTCGTCGAAGATCCTCGGGCTCGCGGCAGCAGCGAACCTTCCCGTCCAGGCGCAGTCGCAAGGAGTGGGTCGACCCGCAACAGAATCGACCACGGCGCGCTCTTCTCGCTCGGCGTCGACCTGGCGCCCGTCGGGGACCGCGGCCGCACCGTTACGTCGACAGCATCCTGAAGGGCGCCAAGCCCGCCGACCTGCCAGCCCAGGAGGTGCCGAAGGTCGAGTTCGCCCTTAGCCTGAAGCGAGCGGCCGAGCTGGGGATCAAGGTCCCGGACGGCGTCATCTCGCAGGCCGACCTGGTCTACCGATAGCCGCGCAGCCGACGCTGGAGCCAACGTGGCAACTCCGGCACGGCCGCATCGGCGTCTCGTCTGGAAATACGTGGCGGTCGTCGGGACGCTGGTCGCGGCGGCCATCATCTCGGTGGGGGTCAGCGAGTTCTGGTTCTCCTACGAGGACAGCAAACGGGCCGTCACCGAGGCCGAGGCGGACAAGGCGTCGTCCGCCGCCATCTCGATCCGCCAGTTCGTCGATGAGCTGGTCGGCGACCTCGACGGCGTGGCCCAGCCGATCCCGGACGACACGGCCGGGACCGAGCGTCAGCGGACGTTCACGAACCTGTTCCTGCGTCAGCGGGCGATCAGCGCGCTGACGTACCTCGATGCGGCCGGCGCGGAGTGCGTGCGACGCCTACTCCGAACGAGATCGACAAGATCGACAGCGTGACCTGTCAGGGCGACCGCTCCGGCAGCGAGGAGTTCCGGCGCGCGGGCCGAGCAACGGTATCTTCGGGACCGTCGACCATCGAGCCAGACCGATGGCCGGCCACACATGAGCATCGCGGTCGCCGAGGCCCCCCGGGCAGGGGCGTCATCGTCGCGGACGTCGACCTGGGGTCGGTCGTCGACGCGATCCGCCGGGCGCAGATCGGCACCGCGGGCTACGCCTACGCCGTCGATGCCGGCGGCCGCGTCATCGCCCACACCGCGAACAACAGCCTTGTCCTCGCCGACACGAACCTCGGGGCGCTGCCGCAGGTGCACGACGCACTCGCCGGCGATCGGCCGCGGCCCACGGCGTGGTCACCGACGGACGCGATCCGCAGGGCACGGAGGTGCTGAGCGCGTTCGAGAGGGTCGACCCGCCCGGCTGGCGGGTGTTCGTCGAGGAGCCGCTGAGCGAGGCGTTCGCCCCCATCCAGGCGGCGATCTGGCGGACGGCGGCCCTCCTCGTCGTGTTCCTCCTCGTGGCGATCGCGACGAGCGTGCTCCTCGCCCGGAACCTCGCCCGGCCGATCGAGGCGATCCAGGTCGCGGCCGCGAGGATCGGCTCCGGGTCGCTCGATCAGCGGATCGATGCCTCCAGCCGCGACGAGCTCGGCGCCCTCGCCGACGAGTTCAACCGGATGACTGCCCAGCTTCGAGGCGTCCTATGCGGGACTCGAGCAGCAGGTCGAGGAGCGGACCCGCGAGCTGGCCAGCGCGCTCGCGGAGCTGGACGAGAAGAGCCGTGAGCTCGAGTCCGTCAGTCGCCACAAGTCGGAGTTCCTGGCCAACATGTCGCACGAGCTGCGGACCCCGCTGAACGCGATCAGCGGCTTCTCGCAGGTGCTGCGCAGAGCAGCTCTTCGGCGAGATCAACGACAAGCAGGCCGAATACCTCGACGACATCCTCGACTCCGCGCGCCACCTGCAGTCGCTCATCGACGATGTCCTCGACCTGTCGAAGGTCGAGGCCGGCCAGATCGACCTCCATGTCGCGCCGTTCTCGCTGCCCGAGGCGCTCGAGCGCGGGGTCGTGATCGTGCGCGAGCGGGCGACCAGGGGAGGCGTCCATCTGTCGTTGTCGTCCGAGCCCGGGGTCGAGACTGTCATCGGCGACGAGCGCCGGATCGTGCAGGTGATCTTCAACCTGCTGTCGAACGCGGTGAAGTTCACGCCGGCGGGCGGCACTGTCGACATCGCCGCCGCGCGCCTCGAGGCGAGGTGCGAGTGTCCGTCACCGACACCGGGCCGGGCATCGCCCCGGAGGACCAGGACCGGATCTTCGAGGAGTTCCAGCAGGCCGACGCGGGCAAGGAGCAGATCGAGGGGACCGGCCTCGGGCTGGCACTGTCGAAGCGCCTCGTCGAGCTGCACGGCGGACGGATCTGGGTCGACAGCGAGCGGGACAAGGCAGCACGTTCGTGTTCACCCTCCCGGCGCGATCCGCATAGACGTGGCAGGCGAGCAGATCCTCGTGGTCGAGGACAACGACAAGAACATGAAGCTGTTTCGCGACGTGCTCCAGGCCACCGGATATCGACACGCTCGAGGCATCGACCGGCGGCAGGCCCTCACCTCGCGGCCGAGCATCGACCGCGCGCTCGTGCTGATGGACATCCAGCTGCCCGACATGGACGGCCTCGAGGCCCTGCGGCCGGCTGCGGATGGACGAACGCACTGCAGCCATCCCGGTGCTCGCGGTGACCGCCCAGGCGATGCGCGGGGACCGCGAGCGGTTCACTGCCGCCGGTTTCGACGGGTATCTCGCCAAGCCCGTCGACGTCGACGGACTCATCGACATCGTCAGGCAACACTGCGAGAGAGGCGGCGCCTGATGCCGCGCGGAGCGGCCCGGATCCTCGTCGTCGACGACGTGCCGGAGAACGTCCGCTTGCTGGAGGCATTGCTCACGTCCCGGGGCTACGAGGTCCTGTCGGCCGGCGACGGCGTCGCCGCGCTCGAGCTGATCGCGTCCGACAGACCCGATCTCGTCCTTCTCGACGTCTTGATGCCGCCGCCCGATGGCTACGCCGTCTGCCGGCGTCTGCGCGCAGAGCGACGAGACGGCCGTCCTGCCCGTGATCATGCTGACGGCCGCGCTCGGGTCGGAGAAGGCGAGGGGGCTCGAAGCCGGGGCTGACGACGTCCTCACCAAACCGTTCGACCACGACGAGCTGTTCGCACGCGTCCGGTCACTCCTCCGGATCAAGCGCTATCACGACGAGATCACCGACCTCAACCGGACGCTCGATGAGCGGGTGCGGCAACAGGTCGCCGAGCTCGCCCGGGTGCGGCGCCTCCAGCGGTTCCTGTCGCCACAGCTCGCCGAGGCGATCATCACGTCGGGTGGCGAATCGATCCTCGCCAGCCACCGCCGCCAGGTCTCGATGGTCTTCGCCGACCTGCGCGGCTGGACGAGGTTCGTGGACGCCGTCGAACCCGAAGAGCTGATGCGCGTGCTCGGAGAATTCCACGAGACGATCGGTCGGCTGGTGACCCGCTTCGACGCAACGGTCGGTTTCCTCGAGGGAGACGGCGTCCAGCTCTTCTTCAACGACCCGATCGAGATCCCGGACGCGCCGCTGCGGGCGGTGCAGATGAGCTGTGCGCTCCGCGAGGAAACGGCCGAGCTCACGCCACGCTGGCGGAAGCGCGGCCATGACCTCGACCTGGGGATCGGGATCGCGCTCGGCTATGCGACCTGCGGCGAGGTCGGTTTCGAGGCTCGCTCCGACTATGCCGCGATCGGGGCCGTGACCAATCTCGCCTCACGCCTCGCCGACAAGGCCGTCGGCGGGCAGATCCTCATCTCCCAGCGCCTCTACGCCGAGGTCGAGGACGCTGTCGACGTCGAGCCCGTCGGCGAGCTGTCCCTCGCCGGGTTCCAGCGGCCGGTGACCGCGTTCAGTGTCGTCGCGCTGCGCGATGGAGCGGATCTATCTGCCTAGTCCGGACTTGGGGCGGCGTGCCGGCAGGTGCGCTGTGGTCAGGGGAGGTCGGTCCCCTCGGCGAGCGCGGCGTGCAGCTCGGTGGCGTGGTCGTGGAGCCAGCGACGCCACGTCTTGTGGTCGGGCCGGCGCGACGCGACGAGCCCCCAGAAGCGTGGGCCGTGCCCGAAGACGCGGAGGTGGGCGAGCTCGTGGACGACGACCGTCTCGAGCGCCTCGGGCGGGGCGAGGATCAGCCGCCACGAGAACGCGAGTCGGCCCTGCTTCGAGGCACTCCCCCAGCGCGTCCGCTGGTCGCGGATGGAGACCGCAGCCGGCGTCACGCGCAGGTCCGCGGCGTGGCGGCCGATCTCGCGCTCGATGGCGATCCGTGCCCGGGGTTTGAGCCACGCCTCGAGGACCGCTGCGGTCGAGCGCCGGTCGGCCGGCGCGACGTGGACGATGATCTCGTCCTCGGCCGTGCCCCCGATCCGTTCGACCGTGGAGCGCCGGAGCCCGGCCCGTGCCGGGACCAGGCGCAGCCGGTGGAGCTCGCCGCGGAAGCGGATGGCGGCACCGTCGCGCAGGCCGCCGCGTGCCGCCAGCTCGGCGCGGTCGGCAGCCTGTCGTGCCAGGTGGCGGCGGAGCCACGGCTCGCGGTCGGCCAGGAAGTCGTGGACGTGACGCTCGGGGTCCGACCAGCCACGTCGACCGGCCGATGGGACGGTCACCACCACACCTCGGTCCGGGTGGATGACGACGCGCAGGCTGCGGGATCGCGGCGAGCGCCGGAGCGTGTACGGGAGGGAGCCACCGGGCAGACGGACGACCGCCGGCGTCTCGGTGGCCGCGGCCGGGCTCGCCGACCGCTGAGGGGTCACGACCGCCGGAGCAGGCGACCCGGCCGCTCGCCGGTCTCGGCGCCGTCGACGATCGCCGGCCGGCCGTTGACCACGACATGGTCGATGCCCGTCGGATAGCGCGCCGGAGCCGTATACGTCGCCTCGTCGGCCACGGTCGCCGCATCGAACACGACCAGGTCCGCGAAGGCGCCCTCGCGCACGACGCCACGGTCGCGCAGGCCGAGCCGCCCTGCCGGCACGCCGCTCAGCTTGGCGACGGCCGTCTCGAGCGAGAGGATCCCGCGGTCGCGGACGTAGTGTCCGAGCACCCGGGCCGTGCTTCCGTACGTCCGCGGATGCGGCCGCCCGACGTCGAGCACGGGATGACCCGGCCGGCGGCCCTCGGCGTCGGTGCAGACCGCGATCCAGGGCACGGCCATGATCGTTTCGACGTCGGCCTCGTCCATGCAATCGATGACGACCGACACGTCGAGCCGGTCGGCGACCAGGGCGTCGAAGGCGAGGTCGGCTGGGTCGCGGTGCAGCTCGTCCGCGAGATCCGCGAGCGAGCGGCCGGCCCATTCCGGGAAGCTCGCCGAGAACGAGATGCGCAGGCCTGCCCAGCCGGGATCGACCGCCACGTTCTCCCAGCCCGAGATGCCGCGCGCGATCTCGACCCGGATCAGGTTGCGGACGTCCGGATCGGCCAGCGCCGCGACGCAGGCGTCCACGCCCAGGGCCTGCAGCGCGGGTGGCAGGATCGACGCCAGGGTGGTCCCGGCGGCCGTGTACGGATATTGGTCCGCGGCGACGTCGAGACCATCGGCGCGGGCCGCCTCGAGACGTGCGACCGCCTCGCCGGCACGGCCCCAGACGGCCCGAGACCCGCATTTCAGATGCGAGACCTGGAGCCTGGCCCCGGTACCGGCCGCCCGCACCGCCGCGACCGATTCGTCGAGGGACGCGAACAGGCCATCGGCTTCGTTGCGCATGTGGGTGGCGTACAGGCCGCCTCGGCGCGCCGCGGCCGTGACCAGCGTCTCGACCTCGTCCGGCGCCGCGTGCACCCCCGGGGAGTAGATCAGGCCCGATGACAGGCCGGTCGCACCGGCCTCGATCGCCGCCTCGACCTCCGCGACCATGGCGACCTGCTCCTCGGGCGTCGGCGGCCGCGCCTCGGTCCCGACGATCGCGGCCCGGACCGTTCCGTGGCCGACCAGGAAGGCGACGTTCGGCCCGAGCGACTGCTCGGCCACGGCATCGAGGTACTCGCCGAACGTCTCCCAGCGCGCGACGAGCTGGCTCGGGCGGAGCGACAGCTCGACGATCTCGCGGCCGCGCGGTGTGATCGGCGCCAGCGTGTCGCCGCAGTTGCCGGACAGCTGGGTCGTGTAGCCCTGGTGCAGGTGGCTGGCAAGCGCCCCGTCCACGAACAGCGAGCCGTCGGAGTGGCCGTGCGGGTCGATGAAACCGGGGGCGACCACCCGCCCGCCGACGTCGAGGACCGTCGCGACCTCGCCGTCGTCGATGGCCGCCAGGTCACCGACCGCGATGATCCGGTCGCCGAGGACGCCCACGTCGGCCCGCCGGCCCGGCTGTCCGGTGCCGTCGACCACGGTCCCGCCGCGGAGCAGGAGGTCGAATGTGGTCATGCCGCGATGGTGCCACGTTTGGCATCGGGTCCAGTCCGCCGTTCCGGATCGACCGGTCGCCTCTGGTAGACTCCGCCTTCCGTGGGGCTATAGCTCAGCTGGAAGAGCACCTGCATGGCATGCAGGGGGTCCGGGGTTCGAGTCCCCGTAGCTCCACCAACCGCGACATGAGCGCCGACCTCTCACCCCTCGCCGGCGCGGCGGGGGGTGTCACGTCTCCGAGGACCACGTGACCGACACCGACACCACCGACTACGCGACCCGAGCCGTCCGAGGGGCGCGCCCGGATCGAGCGCTACGACGCGAGCGTCGATCGAGCCGCGCTGGCAGGCGCGCTGGGACGAGCTCGGCCTGCACGAGACGGATCTCGCCGCGGCCCGCGACCGCGTACTACCTCCTGACGATGTACCCGTACCCGTCGGGCGACCTCCACATCGGCCACTGGTACATCGTCACGCCGACCGACGCGATCGCCCGTTTCCACCGGATGCACGGCGAGAACGTCTTCCTGCCGATCGGCTTCGACGCCTTCGGGCTGCCCGCCGAGAACGCCGCGATCAAGAGCGGCTTCAACCCGCGCGAACTGGACGATGCGCAACATCGACAACATGCGCCGCCAGTTCCGGATCGATGGGCGCGACGTTCGACTGGTCGGCCGAGGTCGTCACCTGCGACCCCGAGTACTACCGCTGGAACCAGTGGCTGTTCCTGCGCTTCCTCGAGGCCGGGCTGGCCTATCGGGCGAAGTCGCCGGTCGACTGGTGCCCCAATGACGGGACGCTGGCGCGCGAGCAGGTCGAGGGCGCCGACCGGCACTGCTGGCGCTGCGGCGCGAAGGTCGAGAAGCGCGAGCTCGACCAGTGGTACCTGCGCGTCACCAAATACGCCGACGAGCTGCTCGACTTCGGCGGCATCGACTGGCCCGGAGCCGATCCGGATCATGCAGACGAACTGGATCGGCCGGTCCGAGGGCGCCGAGATCGTCTTCGACGACGGCCCCGTCCGACGCACCACGCCGGCGGCGACGAACTGCGCGTCTTCACGACCCGGCCCGACACGCTGTTCGGGGCGACGTTCATGGTCCTCGCCCCCGAGCACCCGCTGGTCGCGACGCTGACCGCGCCCGGACCGCCGCGCCGAGGTCGAGGCCTACGTCGCGCAGGCCGCGACGCCGGACCGAGATCGACCGCCTGTCGACCGATCGCGAGAAGACCGGCGTCGCGCTCGGGCGCCGACGCGATCAACCCGGTCAACGGCGAGCGCATCCCGATCTTCGTCGCCGACTACGTCCTGGCCGGCTACGGGACCGGCGCGATCATGGCCGTCCCGGCGCACGACGAGCGCGACTTCGCGTTCGCGCGGAAGTTCGGGCTGCCGATCCGACGCGTCGTCGCGGCGCCGGGCGACGAGGCGCGCCGAGCTCGACGCAGGCGTACATCGCCCACTCGGCCGACGAGACGCCTCGTCAACAGCGGCCCGTACACCGGCCTGTCCGCCGACGAGGGCGGCCGCCGCGATCGTCGGCCGAGCTCGAGGCGCGGGACGCCGGCAAGGCCGGCCGTCACCTACCGGTTGCGCGACTGGCTGATCAGCCGCCAGCGCTACTGGGGCACGCCGATCCCGGTCATCTACTGCCGACCTGCGGCGATCGTGCCCGGTGCCCGACGAGGACCTGCCCGTCCGCCTGCCCGACACCGTCGACTACGAGGGCAGCGGCGTGAATCCGCTGACCCGCGACGAGGCGTTCCTGAACGTCGACCGTGCCCGACGTGCGGCGGCCCGCGCCGACGCGAGACCGACACGATGGACACGTTCGTCGACTCGTCGCTGGTACTGGTATCGCTACCTGTCGCCGCACAAGGCGGACGCCCCGTTCGACGCGGACCTGGTCGAGGGCTGGACGCCGGTCGAGCAGTACACCGGCGGCGCCGAGCACGCCGTCATGCACCTGCTGTACGCCCGCGAGTTCACCAAGATGATGCGCGACGTCGGGCTGATCCAGCAGAACGAGCCGTTCAAGCGCCTGTTCAACCAGGGCCAGATCCTGGGCGCCGACGGCGAGCGGATGTCGAAGTCGCGCGGCAACGTCCAGGACCCCGACGAGCTCGTCGCGCGCTACGGCGCCGACATCGATCCGGCTGTTCCTGATGTTCATGGGCCCGTGGGACCAGGGCGGCCCGTGGAGCCCGACCGGCATCGGCGGCGTGCACCGCTTCCTGAACCGGGTCTGGACGCTCGTCCTGGACCCGCATGGTCGCGAGCCCGGCGACCCCGAGTCGGGGACCCTGCCGGCCGGCCAGACCGAGGCTGGACGCCGGTGCCGCGCTGCGCTCCGCCGCCCATCGGACGCTCCGCGACGTGACCGCCGACTACGAGGGCTTCCGCTTCAACACGATGGTGGCCAAGCTGATGGAGCTGGCGAACACCCTGTTCCGCTACCGCGGCACGGCCGTCGCCGGGACGCCGGCCTGGGACGAGGCGGTTCGCCTGCTGCTGCTGATGCTCGCGCCCGCCGCCCCCCATATCACCGAGGAGCTGTGGAGCCGCCGCCAGGCCGCTGCCGGGGCGCCGTGGTCGCTCGATCCATGCCGAGTCCTGGCCCGACGTCGACCCGGCCGCCGTCGTCGAGTCGACCCGCGAGATCCCGGTCCAGGTCAACGGCAAGCTGCGCGACAAGGTGGTCGTGGCGGCCGATGCCACGACCGCGGAGATCGAGGCCGCCGTGCTGGCGCGCGACCGGGTGCGGGCGATCCTCGACGGCCGGGACGCCGGATCGGATCGTCGTCGCCGGCGGTGGCAAGCTGGTCAACCTCGTCATCCGATGACCGAGCCGACGACCGACGCGCTCGCCTTCGACCGGCATCTCGATGCGACCGCACCCGCCGTCGCCGACATCGCACGGGCGCTGCGACGCGACGGTCCTCGACGGCTTTCCGGGCGCCTCGGAGGTGTTCGACGCGGGCGACGGCATCCTCGTGATCGGGACCGGCCGCTCGATGCGAGACTTCCTGTTCGCGATCATCCCGCACAAGTCGCTGGGTCAATCTCCAGCTCGCGGACGGCGTCGACCTGCCGAACCGCGACGGCCGCATCGAGGGCACCGGCAAGCGCATCCGCCACGTCAAGGTCCGCTCGGTCGAGGACGCCGGCGCCTCGTGGGTGCGCAACGTCGTGGCGGCCCAGCTGGCCGTCCGCGGCATGTCCGCCGTGTCGGCATGACCGCCGGCGACCCCCCGGGCGCCACCGCGACGATCCGGCTCGGCGCCAACTGCTGGAACCAGTACACGACCTGGCCCGACCTGCTGGCTGCCGGTCGTCGCGCCGACGCGCTCGGCTACTACTCGCTGTGGACGTGGGACCACCTCTACCCGATCGTCGGCAGCTCCGATGGCCCGATGTTCGAGGCCTGGCTGATGCTCGCGGCCTGGGCGCAGGCGACCGAGCACGTCCGGATCGGGCTGATGGTCGGAGCCAACACGTTCCGGGTGCCGACCCTGACCGCCAAGATGGCGACCACGCTCGACCACATCTCCGGCGGGCGGGCGGTCCTCGGCATCGGCGCCGCGTGGTTCGAGGAGGAGCACGCGGCATTCGGGATCCCGTTCGGCAGCGGCTTCCCCGAGCGGCTGCGCTGGCTCGGCGAGGCGCTCCCGATCATGCGCGGGATGCTCGCCGGCGAGCGCCCGAGTGCGGCAGGCCCGCACTACGCAGCACAGGCAGTCCGCAACGATCCGCCGCCGATCCAGGCCCGGATCCCGTTGCTGGTCGGCGGCGGCGGAGAGCAGGTCACGCTCAAGCTGGTCGCCCGCTACGCCGACGCCAACAACGTCGGCGGTGGCATCGCCAACGTCCGGCGCAAGGAGGCGATCCTGCTCGAGCACTGCGACGCGGTCGGGCGCGATCCGGCAGAGATCGAGCGGACGGCCGGGATCGGGACCGTGATCATCCGCGACTCGCGGGCGGAGGCGGAACGCGTCCACGCCGCGATGTTCGAGCGCAACGGTCACGCCGACCAGTGGACGGACCAGCCGGTCGGGACACCGGAGGACATCGCGGAGCGACTCGCGCCATTCGTGGAGCTCGGCTATCACCACCTGATCGCCGGGTTCCCGTCGCCGCACGACGAGGAATCGATGACGCGTCTCGCCACCGAGGTCGTACCACGTCTCGAGCGACGCTGACGCGACGCCACGACGGCGCAACAGGAACGGCCTAGACTCCGGCCATGCCGATCTACGCGATCTGGTTCGTGGCAACTCTGGCGCTGCTCGTGCTCGAGCTGGCGAGCACGACTTTCTTCTCGATCTTCCTCGCCGCGGGCGCGTTCGCGGCCGGCCTGCTGGCCTTCTTCGTTCCCGACAGTCCGGTCTGGATCCAGGCCGTCCTCGCCATCGCCGTCGCGATGCTGGGCGTCGTCGTCGGCCGTCCGTTCCTGCGCCAGCGCCTGCGCCGCCAGGGCGAGCCGCCGCTCACGCCGGGCGTCCACGGCGGGTTCGTCGGCCAGCGCGCGCTCGGGCTGGACGCGATCGGCGACGAGCTCCACCCCGGCCATGTCCGCCTTGCCGGCGAGACCTGGCTTGCCTTCTCGGCTGATCACCTGCTCATCCCGTCGGGTGCGCCCGTGGTCGTCACCGCGGTCCGCGGGACGACGCTCGTGGTCCGTCCCGCGGGCGCACCGGCCGCAGCGGAGACAGTCACATGAACGGGGACCTCATCCCCCTGGTCGTCGCGTTCATCATCGCGATCCTGTTCGTCCTGTTCGCGTTCTACCTGCTGCGCAACACGGTCAACCTCGTCCAGCAGGGGTTCGTCGGGGTGACCACCCGGCTCGGCGAGTTCCGGGCGATCCACGAGCCGGGGCTGGCGATCATCGCGCCGTTCATCGACAAGCTGGTCAGCGTCGACATGCGCGAGTACCCGCGCCCCGGCGACCGCCAGGAGGTCATCACCAAGGACAACGTGGTCGTGTCGGTCAACGCCACGATCTTCACCCAGGTGGTCGACGCCAAGCAGGCGCTGTTCTCGATCGCCAACTTCGACGTCGCCATCGACGCGCTGGCGCGGACCGCCCTCCGCTCGGTGATCGGCACGTTGTCGCTCGACGAGGCGCTGTCCGAGCGCGAGCGGATCAACGTCGACGTCCAGCAGCAGATGGAAGCGGTCACCGACAAGTGGGGCATCCGGATCAACCGGATCGAGATCGTCGAGATCACCCCGCCGCCGCAGATCCTCCAGGCGCTGGCGCTCCAGAAGCAGGCCGACCAGGAGAAGCGGGCCAAGATCCTCCAGTCAGAGGGCATCCAGCAGTCCGCGGTCAACGTGGCCGACGGCGAGCGGCAGGCCGCGATCAAGAGCGCCGAGGGTGAGCGGCAGGCCGCCATCCTGATCGCCGAGGGCCAGCGGCAGGCTGCCATCCTCGAAGGCGAGGGCCGCGCCCGGGCGATCGAGATCGTCTACAGCGCGATCACCGCTCAGAACCCGAACCCGACGCTGGTCGCCATCCTCCAGCTCGACACGCTGAGCAAGTTCGCGCTCAGTCCCGAACACGAAGATCGTGATCCCGGCCGAGTCGGCGGCCCTGATGGGCGCCGCCCAGGCGATCCAGTCGGTGCTCGCCCAGGTGCCGGCCGCCGAGTAGGCCTCAGGCGAGGATCGAGGGCGGCGCCGAGTCCCCGCCGGGGTCGGCCTGCTCCGCGCGCTCCTTGGCCCGATGCCGCGCGGCCTTGGCGCGGTTGCCGCAGGTCGCCATGTCGCACCAGCGCCGACGGCTGGTCCGTGACGCGTCGTAGAAGATCCAGTCGCAGGTGTCGCTCGCGCACGTCTTGATGCGCTCGGGGTGACCCTCGGTCAGCTCGAGCACGAGCGGCTCGGTCAGCCGCGCCAGCGCGTCATCGATCGGATCGCCGACATGGCGGTGGTCGACGCTGCAGCCGTCCGGTGCGGGGACGAGCTCGATGATCTGCCGGGCGTGGAGCGCCCGGTTGATGGTCTCGAGCGAACCGGTGTCGGGCGCCCGTTGCTCCGAGATCGCGTGCGCGACATCGCGCAGTGCGGATCGCACCCGGTGGACCCGGGCAAGCTCCTGGGTCTCGACCGGGCTGTGGGCCGCGGCCTGGGCACGGACGCGGTCCGCGCCATCGGTGTGGATGACGCCCCGGTCGACGAACCAGGCGAGGGCGCTGTCGAGCGTGGGCAGCTTCTCGACGGGGAAACCATTGTCGGTGTCGTCGGTGTTCAGGAAGTCGAAGGTGTCCTCGAGGTCGACGTCGTGGGCGTGCCCTCGGCGCGGTTCGTCGAGCATCTGGATGTTCATGGTGATAACCACTATATAACGCTTGACAGGTTACGCGCAAGAGGGTACATTACAGCAGTAACCGATAAGACAGTGCAGACAGGTTAGCAAGGAGACGTGACAATGGGCATCCTGATCGTGATCGCCATCGTGTTCATCGCATTCGTCGCGTTCGACCTCGCCGCGATGCGCTGGGGTGCGGACACGCGCGAGCATTTCCCGCAAGAGCACCACCACTGACCTCAAGGGAGGTTCACCTCATGCATTCCACATTCCTGTACACCATGGCTGTCCAGCGCGCACGCGAGTTCGGCTATGAGTCCGAGGAGCGTCGCATGCTCGCCGAGGCGAGTGCGCTCGCGCCTGCTGGACCCTCTGTCGTCCGGCGCTCCGCAGCTCGCCTGTTGGCAGCAGTGAGTCGCGGATCGGCGGCCGCCGTACGACGACTCGACGCATGCGTCGCCGACGATCTCGGGCGGGCGCTGGGCTCGGCGGAGTAGCCTCCTCACGAACGGGAGGGTGAGATGACCGACGGGACTGCGGCGGTCTCCTCGGGCGATGACCGCATCGACCTTTTCTGGGTGGGCGCCGACACGGCGCTCACCCATCGGTCGTTCCACGACGGTGCGTGGGACGAGCCGGAATCGCTGGGCGGCACACTTGCCTCGGCGCCCGCCGCCACCGCGTGGGCTGCCGACCAGCTGCAGGTGTTCGCCGTCTTCCCCGACGGGGAGCTCTGGAACCGCTATTGGGACGGCGCGTCGTGGCACCCCTGGGAGTCGCTCGGAGGCGAGCTGGCCGGCGACCCGGCCGCATCGTCATGGAGCGCCGAGCGCATCGACGTCTGGGCAGCCGGCCGCGACGGCACGACCTGGCACCGCTGGTGGGATGGGTCGCGCTGGGTCGACTGGGAGCGCCTGCCGCGCTAAGCGCGGGGCCGCGGGCCCTCTAGGCGTCGGACCTCGCGGCGTAGTCGATCCGGGAGAACGGCCACGCGGCAGCCAGCCATGCGGCGACGGCCCGATAGAGCACCGGATCGAGCTTCGCATCCGCCGCACGGACCCACGAGCGCACCCGCACGTCGGCGTCGGCGGTCGGGCTCGGATAGATGTAGACGCAGCCGATGACGGTCTCCGTGCCCGGCTGGAGGACCGTGTAGGTGAAACCGATCCGCCCCGTGAAGTCGGCGGCGTGGCGGACGAGGTCGCCGCGGTTCTCGGCGAGAGTCATGGGGTGCGGCCACGAGCCGCCCGCGAAGCCTGGCGTGGCCCGGATATGGTCGATGCTCGAGGTCCACGCGGCGTAGTCGCTGTCGTTGTGCTCGGGACCGAGCGGTCGGAGCTCGAATGCCGGGTGATCGAGCCCCCGAGGAGGCTCGAAATCGACCGGGACGAAGGGGTCTGACATCGCCTCACGGTAACGCGTTCGAGCGTGCGTCCGTCATCCGCCCGACACGAACCGGACGTAACCTTCCCGCATGAGAGACATCGACACCACCCCTGCCCAGCCGTCCGAACAGCCGTCCCCCACCCCATCGAACTCGAACCGGACCGACGCCGAATGGCGCGCCGCCCTGACCCCCGAGCAGTACCGGGTCCTCCGCCACAAGGGCACCGAACGCGCCTTCACCGGCGCCCTGTGGAACGAGCATCGGGCGGGCACGTACCGCTGCGCGGGCTGTGGCGCCGAGCTCTTCCGCTCGGAGACCAAGTTCGAGTCGGGCACCGGCTGGCCGAGCTTCTTCGCCCCGGCCGACCCGGCCGCGGTCGCGACCGAGAAGGATCGCTCGATGTTCATGACCCGGACCGAAGCGATGTGCGCGGCCTGCGGCGGCCACCTCGGCCACGTCTTCGACGATGGGCCGAACCCGACCGGCCTGCGCTATTGCATCAACTCGGCGGCGCTGACGCTCGATCCCGAGGGATGACCGGCGCCTACGGTCGTCACGACCATATCGGTGTTCGCCGGGAGGCACGCGCCGGCCGCAGGATCCTGGGTGAGCACCCGTGGCGTTGCCGTGTCCTCCCGTCAATGATCCGGTGAAGCCGGCCGAGGTCCAGGCCGTTCGCGCAGCCTTGTAGGTCAGGCCGATGAGGGGCGGCACCGTCTTGCATGTCGGCGGCGTCGGCGTGGGCGTTGGCGTCGGGGTCGGCGTCGGGGTCGGCGTCGGGGTCGGCGTCGGGGTCGGGTCGGGGTCGGCGTCGGGGTCGGGGTCGGTCTTGGTGTCGGCGTCGGGGTGACGCCCGGAGTCGGGGTCGGCGACGGGGTCGGGCTGGGCGGCCGCCGAGGTCCGACAGTCGGGTCCGGGCTCACGCCCGTGACTGGCGGCGTCGGCGAATCTCCGGACGTCACGACGCCACCGGGCGCAGTCGTCGTCTGGGCCACCGAGCCGGTCGCTGTCGCGGTCGCGGTCGGGGCAGTCGAGCCGGGCGTTGCCGTGCCGCTCGACGGCGCGGACGACTCCGGATGGGCGGTGCTACTCGAGGATGGGGCGTCGGCCACCCCCACCGCACTGCCGACCGGCCGGAACACGCCCCCGACCGTCAAGGCCAGCACGATCACGACCATGGCCAGGGCAGTCGCGGCGACCGACCGTCGCAGCTCGAACCGACGCAAGATCGCGGCCATCGAGCGCCGGAATGTCCGTGGTCGCACCACCACGATAGGGTACGCGACCGCGCAGGTCGGACACGCACCGGCCGCCTCGGCCCAGCACCAACGGCACGCATATCGGCTGCACTCCGCGCAGTAGCACAGCCCGACCCGACCATCGATCGCCACCGGGTCGCTGCGCCGCAGGCAGCGCGGGCAGAACGCGCTCGGCGGGTCGCCTGCAGCTGGCGCGCTGGTAGCGCTAGTCACCGTGAGATCGCAGCCGCACGCGCGTTTCCGGGGGTTCGCATGGCGCACCTACTCGCGAGGATGGGCGCCCGGTACCCGGCCGGATCGCGTGGCCCTCGGCCCGTGTGACGTGTCGTTCAGGCAGAGCCGTCGTCCGAGCATATCGCACGTCACGGCCCCTCATCTCTGGCAGTCCGCACCGACTGTGCCCGGCGGCACCACGAGACGGTTGATAAGCGGCAGATAAGCCGCCGTCGCTAGTGTGCGGATGACGTCTCGCCGCGTCGGAAGTGCCCCCAACGTGGCGAGACGTCGCGTCTGCCGGTGACGTCGTCGCGCGACCGCCCGCCGTGGAGGTCGTCGCGTGGATCCGAGTCCGACGCCGTGGCGCGTCCTGGAAGACCCGGCCGTGCCCGCCGTCGCGCACGGTACGGAACCGCTCCCGGTCCCGACGGGGTTCCGGGCCGTGTCGCGGGCGACGATGGTCGCGATCGGGGGCGCCGTCGTGCTCGCCCTTGCCGCATTCGCGCTGGCGTTCGGCAGCGGGGCGTCAGGCTCCGTTGCGGTCGTCGGCGGGACACCGGTCGGCAGCCAGGGACCGGAGACCGCGGAGGCGGGCGCGCCGAGCGGGGCAGCGAGCGACGGCGAGGTCGTCGTCGAGATCATCGGGGCGGTGAGCCACCCGGGCGTCTTCCGGATGCCCAAGACTGCGCGCGTCGGCGACCTGCTGACGGCAGCCGGCGGCTACGGGCCGCGCGTCGACAGCGCTCGCGCCGGACGCGAGCTCAACCTGGCTGCCCAGCTGCACGACGGCGACCAGATCCGCGTTCCTTCCCGCGACGACGGCCCTGTTGCGAGCGCGAACGGCGGGGGTGGGGACGGCGCGACCGCCGGCGGGTCGACCGGCTCGGCCGGCCCGATCGACCTCAACCACGCGACGGCGAGCGAGCTCGACACGTTACCGGGGATCGGCCCCGCGACCGCGGCCAAGATCATCGCCTCGCGCGACGGTCAGCCGTTCAGCGCGGTCGACGACCTCCGGACGCGGAAGCTGGTCGGCCAGAAGACGTTCGATGGCTTCAAGGATCTCGTGACGGTCCGCTGAGGATGGGTCGCAGCGGCCGGCTCGCTCTCGGAGCCATCGTCGCGGCAGTGGCCGCCGGGCAGGTCGCACCGAGCCATCTCGGCGCGGCGATCGCGCTCGGCCTGGCCTGCATCCTTCTCATCGGGGAGGTCCGGCCGCATCCGGGCGTTCGCGCCCTGCTCGCCGTCGCGCTTGGGGCCGGCCTGGTCGCCATCCGACTGGCCGTGGTCCCCGCCGGGCCGGCGCCCCTCGATGTCCCGCCCGACGGTGACGGGCCGTGGTCGCTCGTCGTCGAGGCGGCCGGGTCCCCACGCGACGGGGCTCAGACCGCCACGCTCGCCACTCCGGCCGATTCCGATCGACCGTTCCGTGTCGCCGCGACGCTTCCCCGCTACCCGGTCGTCATCCCCGGCGACCGCGTGATCGTGGCCGGCACGATCCGGCCGCGGCCCGACTCTCCCTATGGCGCGTACCTCCTCCGGATCGGGGCCGCCGGGACGCTGACGTCGCGGACCCTCGACGTCCGACCCGCGCCCGACGATCCGGGCCGTCGCCTCGAGGAACTGAGACGTGGCGCCGCCGACGCGCTCGCCCGGGTCCTCCCGGAACCCGAGGCCGGGCTCGCGGCGGGGATCCTGATCGGGCTTCGGGACCTGGTCGATCGTGACCTTGCGGCCGCGTTCACGACGGCCGGCGTCAGCCACGTCGTTGCCATCTCGGGCTGGAATATCGCGATCGTGGCAGCCGCGATCGCGGCGATGACCGGCCGGCTCGGGCGGCGGCGGCGATCGGTCGTGACGGTGCTCGCGATCGTCGCCTACGTCGCATTCGCGGGGGCCTCGGCGTCGGTCGTCCGGGCCGCGCTGATGGCCGGGGTCGTCCTGTTGGCGCGGGAGAGCGGCCGGGCGGGCAGGGCCGCGGCCGCGCTCGGCTGGGCGGCGGCCATCCTGCTCGTCTCTGATCCGGCGCTGATCGGCGACGCCGGGTTCCAGCTATCGTCGCTGGCGACCGCCGGGCTGATCGCATGGGGGACGCCGCTCGCGGACTGGCTCGGACGGCACGGTCGGGGGCGGATGCCGCGCTGGCTCGCAGAGAGCCTCGGCGTGTCCCTGGCCGCCCAGGCTGCGACCCTCCCGATCATCCTGGTCTCGTTCGGACGGCTGGCGGTCTTGTCGCCCGTGGTCAACCTCCTGGTGGTGCCGCTGGTCGCGCCCGCCATGGCCGCCGGCGTGATCGCGCTGGCCGGCGGCGCGCTGGTCATCGCCGGCCTGCCGCCGGTGGTCGGGTCCGTCCTGGCAGCACCCGGCTGGGTGATCCTGCGCGTGCTGGACGCGATCGTGGTGACGGCCGCTGGGCTGCCGTTCGCCAGCATCACGCTTGGTCCACCATTCGATCTCGTTGCGGCCGCGGTCGCGGCGCTCGGGCTGGTCGCGCTGACGCAGTGGCACAGGGTCCATCGATCGACGGGCGGACCGCCGGTCGGCGGGTCTCCGGCACCGCCGGTCGCCGGACCATCGACGCCGGCACCTCGGCAAACGGTGCCGCGCGCTCCTGCGCGCCCGGCCCCGAGCACTGGCCACGCGATGGCACGAGGCGCGGCGGTCGCCCTCATCGTCGCGGTCGCGGTGACCGGCGGCGTCCTGGCTGCACGACCGTCCGGGATCGCCCGCATCTCGATCCTCGACGTCGGCCAGGGCGACGCGATCCTCGTCGAGGGTTCCCGCGGCGGACGGCTTCTCGTGGATGGCGGCCCCGACCCGGATCGGCTGCTCGTCGTGCTCGACGCGCGGATCCCGCCGTGGGACCGGCGGATCGATGCCGTGATCCTGACCCATCCGCACGAGGACCACGTCGCCGGCCTCGCCCTGCTGCTGGCACGCTACCGGGTCGGTCGCGTCTTCGAGCCGGGGATGATCGGGCCCGGTCCCGGCTATGCGGCATGGCAGCGGACGCTGGCTGCCGTGGCGAGCCGCGAAGCGCGGCCTGCTGGCCGCCGGCGACCGGCTGTCGGTCGACGAGATCGCGATGCAGGTGCTGTGGCCGATCCGCGGCGAGGTGCCCGCGACCCCGCCCGATGGCGGGACCGGCATCAACAACGTCTCGATCGTCCTGCTCGGCCAGGTCGGGGAGCGCCGGTTCCTGCTGATGGGCGACGTCGAGGAGGGCATCGACCCATCGCTGCTCAAGGACGACCTGCCGCACGTCGACCTGCTCAAGGTCGCCCATCACGGCAGCAAGACCGCGACGACACAGGCGTTCGTCGATGCGACGAGACCGACCGTCGCGGTCGCCTCGGCGGGGACCGGCAACCCGTACGGCCATCCGGCGAAACAGACCCTCGACCGACTGGCAGCATCGGGAGCGCGCGTCTTCAGGACCGATCTCGACGGATCGGTCGTGGTCGGGTTCGAGGCGAGCGCGATGACGGTCCATGCCGAGGGAGGCCGGCCGGCGGCGGTTGCGCCAGCGGGATCGGTCGTTGCCGCGAGGCCGGCGGTCGTGACCACCTATCTTTGCGCGATCCCGGTGACCGGGCTGCTGCCCACACCTTCCGCGTCGACGGCGGCCGGCCCTGCCACCCGAGCCGGCCGCAGCCTGACCGTCGGGTACCATCGGCCAGATGACCGTGCCTGGGCGGGTGGAGGCCGCCTCCCTCCTGCTGTCCCTGGATTCCCCGCCCTGGTTCATCCGGCACGCCCGGGCCGTGGCCGAGGTCGCCGGCTGGCTGGCGGCACGGATCGAGGCCCGCGGGATCCCGGTGGACCGCGCGCTGGTCGAGGCCGCGGCGCTGCTGCACGACGCCGACAAGGCTCTCCCTCGCGACGATCCGGCGCACGCCCTCCGCCACGGCGACGGATCGGCCGCGTGGCTGACCCGGGCCGGCCACCCTGAGCTCGCGCGGGCAGTCGCCAACCACCCGGTGACCCGGCTTGCGGACGCGGACGCGTACCGCAGGTGGGCCGCCTTCGCGACCCGCGAGGAGCGCATCGTCGCCTATGCCGACAAGCGCGCGACCCAGCGGATCGAGTCGCTCGACGCCCGGTTCGCCCGGTGGCGACGACGACACCCGGCCCGCCTGGTCGACGGGCAGATGACCGGCTGGGACGAGGCGACGTACCGGTCTATCCGGGCACGTGCCGGCCGACTCGAGGCCGACGTCTGCCGCGCGGCGGGCGTCCACCCGGCGGAGGTCCGCCGCCTCGCCTGGACCGGCCGGGCGCTGGCCGCGGCTCGGACCGAGCGGCACGGAACAGCCGCCCGATGACGACCGTGCCGCTCGCGTTCTTCTGGGGCGACGACGAGCTGTCGGTGGCTCGGGCCATCGATCGCTTCGACGCCGCGCTTGCCGTGGAGAGCGGAGCCCCGCTCGAACGCTGGGTCCTGCGCGGCAACCGCAACACGGCGACCGGTCAGCTGGCGAGCCTCAACGAGCGGGTCGCGACACCGGTCATGTTCGGCGGCGGGACCCTGGCGGTCGTCCACAACGCGGGCGCCCTGGTCGTCAAGAACGAGGACCGCGACACGTTCCTCGCCGCGCTGGGCCTGGTCGCGCCCGGCAATGCGCTGGTCGTCGTCGATGCCAGCCAGTCAGGGGCGAAGGCACCGGTGCCCAAGCGGCTGGCCGATGCGATCGCAGCGGCCGGCGGCAGCGTCCGGCAGTTCCGCTCGCCCAAGGGCGGTGCACTGGCCGGCTGGATCGAGGCCGAGGCCCGCGAACGGGGGCTGATCCTCGGACCGGGGACGGCCAAGCTGATCGCCGAGCGGGTCGGTGGCTTCGTCCAGGAGGGTGACGCGGAGCGCCGGCACCAGACGTCCATCGCCTCGATGGAGCTCGACAAGCTGGCGCTCTATCGCGGCTCCGAGCCGATCGGGCCCGATGACGTCCGCGCGCTCGTCGCCGAGGCCATCCCGGGCTCGGTCTGGGCATTCACCGACGCCGTCGGCGAGCGCCGCGTCGAGCGGGCTCTCGAGCTCCTGGAACGGCTCATCGAGACGACCCCCGAGCCGGTCCTGCTCGCGGTCCTCCACCGGCGCGTGCGCGAGGTTCTCGAGACGCGCGACCGGCTCGACGCCGGCGAGCGGCTGCCGGCGATCGGCAAGGCGATGGGGATCACCACCGAATACCGGATGGAGAAGCTGCGCGATCAGGCCAAGCTGTGGACGACGGCCGAGCTGACCGCCGCGCTCGATGGCCTGGTCGAGCTCGACGCGATGGTCAAGGGCGCGCCCGGGTCGGAGGTCGACGAGGCACAGCGACGGCTGGCCTTCGGTCTCTGGATCATCGATCATGCCGGTCGCGACCGGCGGAGCGCCTGAGAGGTCAGTGGCCGGAGGACCAGGCCTGCTCCTGGACGACGAGATCGCTCTCGATGGCGAAGACGCAGCGACCCTCGCCCAGGTCGAGCAGCTCGATCAGGTCCGGATCGATGTACAGCTGCGAGCAGTCCTCGCACAGGCCGCCGGGGATGCCGAAGCACAGCCGCTCGCTCCGGTCAGGGAGACGGAACGTCGTGTCGAACCGGGTCGTGATGAGCCGGCGGGCACAGGCTGGGCAGCGATCTCGAACGGCGGACATGCCGCGATGCTAGGAGCGAGCCGACCTCGCTCGGCATGACCCGTCGGTACTCCCCACCCCTTACGGGAGACTGGTCAGGCAGACCACACAGACGTCGAACCGAGAATCGTGGCGCAGGGTGGATGCCAGGCGCAGGCGACAACGGCCGCATGCGCCTCCCTGCGCCGCGCTACTGGACCGACAGGATGGTCCGTGCCTCGGACCAGTGCTTCTCGAGGCCGTAGTACTCGCGCTCGGGCGGCGTGAGGATGTGGACGATCACCGACCCGTAGTCGACCAGGACCCAGTGCGACGCTGCTGTCCCCTCGCGCCCGATCGGCTTCGTCTTCTCGTCGCGCAGGCCGCCGACGATCCCGTCCGCGATGGCCGACAGCTGCCGTTCCGACCCACCCGAGCAGATCACGAAGTAATCGGCCATCGTCGTCAGCCCGGCAAGGTCGAGCAGGACGATGTCCGCGGCCTTCTTGTCCTCGGCCAGCTCGACGATCCGGCGCGCGAGCTCGAGCGGCGGTCGCCCGGCGGCCGGTGCGACCGGTGCGCGCTTGGGCAGGCCGTCGGCGCGCGGCGCGGTCGTGGCATCGGTGGGCGTCCGGGGCATGGCGGGTTCGGTCACGATGAGGGGTTCCTCCGTAGGTCCTGGTAGAGCCCATGGTCGCCGATGTAGCCCGACACCGCATCCGGGACCAGATAGCGCAACGATCGCCCGCTCGCGACCCGCGCGCGCAGGTCGCTTGCGGACAGGCGCATCCGCGGGCCGTCGAGGAACGTCGCGCGATCGGCGAGGTCGGGCAGGCGCTCGGCGAGGAAGTCGGGGCCGGCGTCCGGATAGCCGTCGCGCGGTGCGACGACCACGCGCGCCAGCTCGAGCACGCGACGCGGCTCGCGCCAGCTCATCAGCCCGAGAAAGGCCTCGGCCGACAGGACGAGAGTCAGATCGACCGAGAGGCCGGCCGCCAGCCGGTCCGCGCGCAATGTCTCGAGCGTATCGACGGTGTACGACGGCCCCGGCCGATCCAGCTCACGGCGGTCGACGGCGAAGCGCGGGTTGCCCGCGATCGCCAGCTCGACCATCGCGAGACGATCAGCCGCCGGCGTGATCGCGCGGCCGGGCTTGTGCGGCGGCTCGCCGGCCGGGACGAACAGCACGCGCTCGAGCCCGAGCGTCTCGGCGGCTTCCTCGGCGACCGCGAGGTGGGCGTTGTGGATCGGATCGAACGTGCCGCCGAAGACGCCGTGCGAGCCGGGCACGATCGGCTGCGGGCCGTCGGTCACGAGCGCTCCCAGGGCTGCGCCTCCCATTCGAGCTCGGTCCCGCCGATGCGGACGAGGTCGCCGGCCGCGATGCCGGCCCGACGCAGCTCGGCCTCGATGCCGAGCCGCGCCAGGTCGCGCTGGAAGCGCTCGGCCGATTCCTCGACGTCGAAGTTCGTCTGCGCCGCGATGCGCTCGATCCGCGCGCCACGCACCCGGAACGCCCCGTCGCCGTCGAGCTCGACGCTGAAGCCGTCACCCATCGCCTCGATGTGATGGACGACGACGCCCGACGGCTCGGGCGGCTCTGCCAGCTCGGTCGCGTCGGGCAGCAGGTCTGCGACCCGTGCGCGAAACTCCCCGAGCCCCTCGCCGTGCGCGGCGGAGATCGCGATGACGTCGATCCCCTCGGTCTTGCGAGCACGACTGAAGGCCGGCCAGGTCTCGGCGGCGGCGGGCAGGTCGACCTTGTTGAACGCGACCAGCATCGGCTTGTCGAGCAGCGCCGGGTCGTGCGCCCGGAGCTCCTCGCGGATGACGTCGTAGTCCCACTCGGGATCGCGCGCGGAGCCGTCGACCACGTGGACGAGGATCCGCGTCCGCTCGACGTGGCGCAGGAACGCGTGGCCCAGGCCGGCGCCGGCGCTGGCGCCCTCGATCAGCCCGGGGACGTCGGCGATCGTCGGGCGGCGCTCGTCGTCGTCACCGAGGTCCATCACGCCGAGGTTGGGCTCGAGCGTCGTGAACGGGTAGTCGGCGATCTTCGGGGTCGCCGCGGTCACGCGCCGCCAGGATCGTGGACTTGCCGGCGTTCGGCAGCCCGACCAGGCCGATGTCGGCGATCAGCCGGAGCTCGAGCCGGAGCCAGCCCTCGGATCCGGGCTCGCCCTTCTGGGCGTGCTTGGGCGCCTGGTGGGTGCTGCTCTTGAAGTGCGTGTTGCCGAGCCCGCCGCGACCGCCGCGGGCGACCATCGTGCTCTGCCCGACGGCGACGAGGTCGGCGACGAGGTCGCCCGATTCGTCGTCGTAGACCGCCGTGCCGGGCGGCACATCGAGGTCGAGATCGTCACCCGCCTTGCCGTGCCGCCGTGGCTTTCGTGCCGCGGCCACCGGGCGTCGCCCGGAAGTGGTGCCTGTGGTTGAAGTCGCGAAGGGTGGTCTGCCCGGCGTCGACGCGCAGGTAGACCGAGCCGCCTCGACCGCCGTCACCGCCGTCGGGGCCGCCGCGCGGGACGTGGGCCTCCTGCCGGAAGGTCGCGGCCCCGTCGCCGCCATCGCCGGCGCGGACCCAGATCTTCACGCGGTCGAGGAACATCGAGGCCATTCTCGCACGGGCAGCGGGACCGCGCCGGCGAGGGCGGCCCGGGCGGCGTCGCGACGCCTAGAAGTAGGCCAGCGGGTTGACCCGGGTCCCGCCGTCCCAGATGGGACCGATCCAGACCTCGAAGTGGCAGTGCGGACCGGTCGCGTCGCCGGTCATCCCGATCCGCCCGACCTGCGTGCCGCGCGCGACGTGCTGGCCGACGCCGACCGTGATCGCCGACATGTGGTTGTAGGTCGTGTACAGGTTGGAGCCGTGGGAGATCCAGACCTGGTAGCCGCCGCCATTGTTCTTCCAGCCGGCGAAGGTCACCGTGCCGGCCGCGGCCGCGCGAACCGTCGATGCCGTAATCGGCGGCGATGTCGATCGCGTAGTGGCCGTAGTGGAAGTACTGGCTGATGTAGTTGCCGCCACCGACGACCGGCCACAGGAACTTGCCGCCCTTGTACGAGCTCGGCGGCCGCACGCTCGAACCGTTGCCGCTGGTGACGACGTGGACTGGGTTCCTGCCGGGCTTGGCTCGGCGACGGGGAGGTCCGCGCCCGCGGCCCCGGGGATCACCAGCACCTGGCCGATGATCAGCGTCGCGTCGTCGAGCCCGTTGGTGGCGATGATGTCGGTGCCGTTGACGTCGTACCGGGCGGCGATCGCTTCGAGCGTGTCGCCCGCGGTGACCTTGACGATGAGACCGGTGACCGGCGGGATGCGCAGGACCTTGCCGGCACGGATGTCCTTCATCGACTTCAGGTTGTTGGCCCACACGATCGACATGGTCGAGACGTCGAACCTGGCCGCGATCGCGGCGAGCGTCTCGTTGCCCTTGACGGTGTAGGTCTTGACCAGGGCGCTGCCGTCACGGACCGTCGTGTCGACGGCGATCGGCTTGACGAGCGTCCCGTCTTCGGTGAACGGTCCCTCGACGTCGACCGTGGCGTCCGAGTCGGGACGGTCGCTGAGCGGCTCGACGTCGCCGGTCGGGACGCCGGCGAGACCGAGGGTTGCGAGATCGGTCGGGTCTGTACTCGACGGACCCGGGTCGGCGAACTCGACGCTCCCCGCGGTATCCGAGTCGTCACCGGCGGTGGCGACGTCCCCGGTCTGGGTGACCGCTGCGGCGACGTCGCCGCCGATCGCGATCCGGGGCGCGGAACCGGCGCCGTTCGTGTTCCCGGTGGCGACGCCCGGATGGCCGACCGACAGACTGACGGCGGTCGCCCCGACGAGGATGCCAGCGACCGCGAGTGCAACGACGCGGTCGTGTCCGACGCGGCCGACGAGCGAGCGCTTTCGCGTGCGGACGAACGTCTTCCTGACGGGGATCTCAGCGGCTGGGTGCTCGCTCACGACCCGGCGACCGGCCGGCATGAGGTGCGAAGCAGCCACGATCGTGCCGAACCCGTGACGCAGTCGCCGGCTGACGGCGTCACTCCGCGTGGGGACGTCCGATGCGCTCGAGGCTGGTTGGCTCGGTGGCCGGTGAAGGCGTCCAAGGACGCGCTGCATGCCGACCGATGCGTTCAGCAATACGGTCTCCTGGCGGAGGACGGCCCGGGCGCTTGGGGGGTTCGCGCGTGGGTCGGGGGTCGTGGACCGTCCCGGGGTCGCGGTTTTGAGCTGGGGTCTCTTGGCGCGGCCGCCGCCCGCTTCGCGGGCTTACGACATCTCGGGTAACCGTATCACGGACGTTGCAGCCGAGGCAAACTCGGCGGTCGCCGACGGGTCAGGCGTCGAGGCTCTTCGTCAGCGTGGACAGGAACTCGGCGTTCGACTGCGTCTTCGCGAGGCGGTTGAGCAGGATCTCGATGCCCTCGTTGGCCCCGACCGCTGACAGCATCCGGCGCATCGTCCAGACCATCTTGAGGGTGCCTTCCTCGAGGAGCAGCTCCTCGCGGCGGGTGCCCGAGCGCTGGACGTCGATCGACGGGAAGATCCGCTTCTCGGCGAGCTTCCGGTCGAGGATGAGCTCCGAGTTGCCGGTGCCCTTGAACTCCTCGTAGATGACGTCGTCCATCCGCGAGCCGGTGTCGACGAGGCAGGTGCCGATGATCGTCAGCGACCCGCCCTCCTCGATGTTCCGCGCGGCGCCGAAGAAGCGCTTCGGCGGGTAGAGGGCGATCGGGATCGAGGCCGCCCGACAGGGTGCGGCCCGACGGCGGCAGGGCCAGGTTGTAGGCGCGGGCCAGACGGGTGATCGAGTCGAGCAGGATCACGACGTCGCGGCCGGTCTCGACCTGGCGCTTGGCGATCTCGAGCGCCATCTCGGCGACGTGGGTGTGGTTCTCGGTCGGCTCGTCGAAGGTCGAGCAGATGACCTCGCCCTTGACGCTCCGGCGCATGTCGGTGACCTCCTCGGGCCGCTCGCCGATGAGCGCGACCATGAGCAGGATCTCCGGGTAGTTGGCGCTGACGCCGTTGGCGATCTGCTTGAGCAGCATCGTCTTGCCGGCCTTCGGCGGGCTGACGATCAGGGCGCGCTGGCCCTTGCCGATCGGGTTGACCAGGTTGATCAGCCGCTGGCTCAGGTTCTTGGGGTCGGTCTCGAGGTTGATCAGGACGTCCGGGTGGACCGGGGTCAGGTCACCGAAGACGGGACGCGCCCGGGCGGTGTCGGTGTCGACGCCGTTGACCGAATCGACCCGGAGCATGCCCCAGTACTTCTCGGCCTCGCGCGGCGCGCGGACGGCGCCCGACACGCGGTCGCCGATGCGGAGCCCGAAGCGGCGGACCTGGCTCGAGCTGACGTAGACGTCGTCGGGGCTCGGGAGCAGGCCGTGGCGGCGCAGGAAGCCGAAGCCTTCGTCGACGATGTCGAGGATGCCGGTGGCGTAGTCATGGCCGGCGCGCTCGGTCTGGCGCTGGAGGATCAGGTCGACGAGGACGTCCTTGCGCTCGCCGCTGGCGGCATCGACCTCGAGATCGCGTGAGACCTGGCGGAGCTCCGCCACGCTCATCTCGCGGAGGTCGGCGACCTCGAGGTCGTTCCGCTCGCGGGCGGCCTCGAGCTCCTGCTGCTCCTCGTATTCAGTGACGGGTGCTCGGCCGCCGCCACCGATGGGGGCGCGGCGTCGGGGTCGTCGGTTGCGTTGTGCGCGCTGATCGCGCTGGTCGGGGCCGGGTCCGGGCATATGGGAAAGGTCACCTTCGGGTGATGGGGGGACCGGGCGGATGGTGCGCGCGGAATTGCTGCCGCAGCGCGGTTGCCGGTCGGGATACAAGGAGCATAGACCCGCACTGGGTCGTCGTCAACGGGCTGTTCGACGCTCATTCGAGCTGATCACGACGGCGACGACGGCGACTGCCTCATCGAGCGCCGGCGGCAACCGGACTGCCCCCGACGCCAGTCTCGCATCGAGTGACGCCGGTCCTCCGGTGAAACAGACGGGAGGACGATCCGTCGTCCTCATCGCATCGACGACGAGGTCCACCGCGGCCGCATCCTCGCTGGTGACGGAGCCCAGGACGATCGCCGGGACGGCCGTCTCGCGCGCCATCCGCAGCCAGCTGACGACGGGCACGTCCGCGCCGAGATAGGCGACCCCGTGGCCCGCTCGGCGGCAGGCGACGGCGAAGGCGAAGACCCCGAGCTCGTGCTGTCCGCCGGGCGGCATCCCGACCAGCAGCCGGGCCTGCTCCATCGGACCGCGCGCGGCGTCGAAGAAATGCGACAGGCGGCGCCGGACAGTCTCGCTCGCGGCATGTTCGGCGGCCACGTCGAGGTCGCCGCCAGCCCACGCCTGGCCGACTGCCCGGAGTGCCGGGAAGACCATCGCGTCCATCGCCAGCTCGAACCGCTGGCTCGCGAACGCTTCGTCGAGGACCCGCTCCATCCTGTCGATGTCCAGGCGTCCCGCCGCAGCCACGAAGGCCTCGATGGCGACGTCCACGGTCGTCGGGCTGTCGGCCGCGGGGTCGATCTCCCGTCCGCGCCCGGCGGCTGACGCCCGGTTCGTGACGGCGGCCAGGTCGAGACCGGGCATGCCGACACGCTCGGCCGCCTGGCTCGGACGCCAGCCGTCGGTCTCGACCAGCGATCGCATCGCATTCAGGCGCTCGATGGCGGCGTCGTCGTACAGCCGATAGCCCGCCGCGGTCCGGCTCGGCGAGACGACCCCATAGCGGCGTTCCCAGGCCCGGATCGTCGGGATGCTGAGCCCGGTCCGTGCCGCTGCCTGCCTGATGGTGTACATGGTTTGTCGAGCATATCACACGGCCAAGTCTTGACAGACTCTAACATTCACGCGTAGTCTGGCACCAGACGCTAGACAAACCTTAGACATAGACGGAGCGACGCATTGCCCGAACAGCTCGAGCCACGGACCCTCATCGACGACCTCCTCGAAGTGACGGTCGTCGGCAGCTTCTCGAGGATCGGACCGGCCATCCGGCGACGCCTGTTCAGCTGGACGCCGCCACCACCGGACGCCCTGGCGAGCAGGACGGCGCTTGTCACCGGACCGACCTCCGGGCTCGGTCGGCAGGTCGCCGACGAGCTCGCGGCGCTCGGGGCGCGGGTCGTCCTGGTCGGGCGTGACCACGAGCGGTTGACGGCCGTCCGCGATGAGCTCTTCGTGCGCCACGGAGCGGACCGCTTCCCGGTGGTCGTTGCCGACATGGCATCCCTCGCGTCCGTCCGTGCCGCGACGGTACGGATCCTGGCGTCGGAATTGCGCCTGGATGTGCTCATCGACAACGCCGGCGCGATCTTCCCCGAGCGGACCGTCGGCCCGGATGGCATCGAGTCGACCGTGGCGACGATGGTCGTCGGCCCGTTCGTCCTCATCGGCGGGCTCCTGCCGCTGATGCGGCGGACGCCCAGGGCGCGCGTCATCGCGGTCACCTCGGGCGGCCAGTACGCGCAGGCCCTCGACCTCGACGACCTCGAGTACCGCATCGGTGACTACGACGGGACACGTGCCTACGCGAGGGCCAAGCGTGCCCAGGTCAGTCTGATCCGCGAGTGGGCGCGACGCGCCGGCAGCGGCGGTGTTCGCTTCGATTCGATGCATCCGGGCTGGGCGGACACGCCCGGCTTGTGGCACGCCCTTCCCGGTTTCGCCCGGCTGATGGGTCCCCTCCTCCGGACGCCGGCCGAGGGGACCGACACGCTGGTCTGGCTGGCCACGACCCCGGAGGCGGCGGCCCACGGCGGATCCCTCTGGCTCGATCGACGGCCACGGCCGTTCGATCGCGTCCCGATGACGCGGCTAACCGGCGCCGATCGCCGGCGCCTGTGGGACCTGGTGGTAGGCATGTCCGGCCTGGCCGATCCCGCCCCCGACCACCGACCCATCCATGAAGCAGACGCCGGGAGGCACCGATGACGACTCTCCACGAGCAGATCGAGACGACCCTGCCCCTCGACGCGACGTTCGCCTATGTCGCCGACTTCGTGAACGCCAGGGAATGGGATCCGGGCGTCGCGACCGCCCAGCGACTCGATGCCGGTCCGGTCGGGGTCGGGACGCGCTATCGCCTCGGCGTCCGGATCGGCGGCAGGGTCGCGCCGATGGAGTACCGCATCTCCGTCTTCGAGCCGTCGACCCGGGTCGTCCTGGTCGGTTCCGGATCGGGCGTCTCGGCCGTCGACGACATCCGCTTCGAGGAGGTCGGGGCCCGGACTCGGGTCGACTACACCGCCGACATCACGCTCGACGGCGCGCGACGACTCATCCAGCCGTTCCTCGGTCGCGCCTTCGCGACCATCGGACGAAACGCGGCCGACGGCATGCAGCGGACCCTCGACGCCCGTGCAGCGGATGCCGGGCAGCGACCCGACGCACAGGGCCAGGCATGAAGGTCGCCATCGTCGGCGGCGGGATCAGCGGCCTGACCGCGGCCTACGCCCTCCGCCATGAGCACGAGATCCGGCTGTTCGATGCGGATGCGGACGTCGGCGGGCACGTCAAGACGGTCGAGCTCGACACGGCCTCCGGGCCGATCGCCGTCGACACCGGATTCATCGTCTACAACGAGCGCACCTATCCGACATTCGTCCGACTGCTCGCCGAGCTCGGTGTCGAGACGCAGGTGAGTGACATGTCGCTGGGCTCGACCTGTCGCGCGTGCGACTCGGAGTTCAGCTCGCGTGGGGTCCGCGGCTACCTGGCTACGCCGGCATCGATCGCCCGGCCGAGTCATTGGCGGATGATGGCCGACATCCTGCGCTTCTACCGCGAAGCGCGGGCAAGGTTGGACCTGCCCGAGCCGTCCCCGGCGACCCTCGGCGAGTTCCTGGAGTCCGGCGACTACGGTCCCGGGTTCCGGCGGCACTTCCTCGTCCCGATCACCTCCGCGATCTGGTCCACCGGCGCCGAGCAGGTCCTCGACTTCCCGATCGATTACCTGTTGCGGTTCCTCGACCATCACGGCCTTATCGGCTACCGCAATGCGCTGACGTGGCGGACGATCACAGGCGGGTCGATGCGCTATGTCGATCGCATCGTCGCCGCATTGCCGGCCGGCGCGATCCGCTCCGGAGTCGCGGTGATCGACGTCGCGCGCGATGCGGCCGGCGCGACCATCCGGACTGCCGACGGTTGCACCGAGCAATTCGACGCCGTGGTCATGGCCACCCACGCCGACCAGGCCCTCGACCTGCTCCACGATGCCGATCCCAGGGAACGCTCGGCACTCGGCGGGTTCGAGTATTCGGCGAACGAAGTCGTCCTCCACACCGATCCGGGCCGGCTCCCCCGCCGCGCCGCTGCGCGGGCGTCGTGGAACGTGGACCAGGACGATTGCGCCCGGCCAGGCACGGCGCTGTCGATGACGTATCACATGAACCGGCTGCAATCGCTGCCCGGCCCGATCGACTACTGCGTCTCGGTGAATCCAGGTGGTCGCGTCCGACCCGAGGCGATCCTCGTCGAGCGAACGATGAGCCACCCGACGTACACGTTCCGGACGCTCCAGGCGCAGAAGGCCGTGGGCGCCCTGCAGGGCCGCCGGTCGACCTGGTTCGCCGGTGCGCATCTCGGCTACGGGTTCCACGAGGACGGCTGTCGGTCCGGCTGGGAAGCGGCGCGGCTCGTCCAGGCAGCGGACATGGAGCAGGCGGCATGAGGTCGCATCTGCTCGAAGGTGTCGTGCGCCACCGCCGCGTCCGGCCGTTCGCCTATGCCCTCGAGCACCGCGTGTTCTATGTCGCCCTCGATCTCGACGAGCTCGACGAGGTCCCGCGCCGACTCCGGACGATCAGCCGCGGCCGGCCGAACCTGCTGTCGTTCCGCGACCAGGACCACCTCGACCCGCCGGCGGACGACCTGCCCGCACGGATCCGCGAGCACCTGCGGAGTGAGGACGTAGATCCGGAGGGCTGGCAGGTGACCCTGGTGACCAACCTCAGGGTGGTCGGCTATGCGTTCAACCCGGCCAGCTTCTTCCTGTGCCGCGATCCGGCCGGCGAGCTCCGGGCGGTCATCGTGGAGGTGCACAACACGCACGGCGAGCGGCACCTCTATAGCCTGCGCAGCACGGCAGACGGAACCGGTTTCGTCGATTCGATGGACAAGGCGTTCTACGTGTCGCCGTTCATCGAGATGACCGGCCGCTACACCGTCCGGGTTCGCGACGAGCCGGCCAGGCTCCGCATCACGATCAACGAGGACCCTGGCGACGGGCTGCTGCTGCACACCAGCCTTGACCTCGTCCGGCGGCGCCTGACCGACCGGATGGTGATGCGCCTGCTCCTTCGCTATCCGCTCGTCACCCACACGACCATCGGCCTGATCCATTGGCACGCCCTGCAGCTATGGCTGCGGGGCGCCCGTTTCCGCCGACACAGCGAGGCGACACCATGAACCAATCCATCACGGCCGGACGGCTGCCCCAGCTCACCGATCCCATCCTGTCCCGCTTGGCGTGGCGGATCGCCCTCGGAGCGGCGGCGCGAGTCACAGTCGGGCACCTCGTCGCGGTCCTGCCCGATGGCGAGACGCGCACATTCGGGGACACCGGTGCCGGGCCACGGGCGGAGATCCACATCCACGACCGCGAGGCAGTGGTCAGGCTGCTCGTCGGAGGAGAGACCGGCGGTGGCGAGGCGTACATGGACGGCCTGTGGTCCAGTCCTGATCTGGCCGGCCTGCTCCGCTGGGCAGCGCTCAACCGAGAGTCGCTCGCCCTGTCGACCGGCTGGATCCGGCGGCCGGCCCAGCTTCGCCGGACGATCGCCCATCGGCTACGGCGCAACACCAAACGCCAGAGCCGCCGGAACATCGCGGCTCACTACGACCTCGGGAACGAGTTCTATCGGACGTTCCTCGATGAGACCATGACCTATTCGAGTGCGGTCTTCGCCGCGCCCGATCAGTCACTGGCCGATGCCCAGCGGAACAAGTACCGGTTGATGGCGGAGGGCGCCGGGCTGATGCGCGGTCAGCACGTCCTGGAGATCGGCACGGGCTGGGGCGGCTTCGCGCTCTATGCGGCCGGCGAGCTGGGCTGCCGGGTGACGTCACTGACGATCTCGCGCGAGCAGTACGACCTGGCCCGCGAACGCGTCCAGGCCGCCGAGCTCGAACACCTGGTCGACATCGAGTTGCGCGACTATCGCGACATCACGGGCACCTACGACGCGATCGTGTCGATCGAGATGCTCGAGGCCGTCGGTGCCGAGTACTTCGAGCGCTTCTTCGAGATCTGCGATGCCGCGCTCGTGCCTGGCGGACGGCTGAGCCTGCAGTCGATCACCTTCCCTGACGCCGCGTACGCCCGCCAGCTGCGGGGCGCGAACTGGATCCAGACCTACATCTTCCCGGGCGGCCTGTGCCCGTCGCTCGCGGTCATCGAGGGGGCGACCCGCGACACGGGGCTCCTGATCGAGCAGGTGACCGACATCGCCTCCGACTACGTCCTGACCCTGCGGGCCTGGCGGACGCGCTTCATGGATCGGGTCGACAGCGTTCGCGCGATGGGCTTCGACGACCGCTTCGTGCGGATGTGGGAGTACTACCTGGCCCTGAGCGAGGCGGGCTTCGCGACGGGCATCAGCCAGGACCTGCAGATCGTGTTCGCGAAGCGGCGCGGTCTCGAGATCATCGGTCCGGCCTGACCGGATCCGGCTGCGCGAGACTACCATCCGGGGCGTGTCCCCAAGCTCGGTCCCCCGGTCCGATCCCGCTCCCCGCGTCGGGCGGCTGCGCGACCGCGTCATCCTGATCACGGGTTCGACCGGCATGGCCGCCGCGACGGCTGTCCGCTGCGCCGCCGAAGGCGCGTCCGTCTTCGTGGTCTCGCGCTCCGCCGAGCATGCGCGGGCACTCGCGGACCAGATCGAGGCCGGTGGCGCCGCAGCGGGCTGGGCCGCCGCCGACCTCGCCGACGCGACCGCCGCCGATGCCGCCATCAGGGCCGCCGCGGATCGTTTCGGACGGATCGACGGGCTGTTCGCGGTCGCCGGCGGCAGCGGACGGCGCTACGGCGACGGTCCGATCCATGAGCTCACGGCGGAGGGTTGGGACCGGACGCTGGAACTCAACCTGCGCAGCCAGGCGATGACCTGCCGAGCTGTCGTCCGCCAGATGCTCGCCCAGTCGGCCAACGCCTCCGGGACCCGCGGCTCGATCCTGCTCATGGGCAGCGTCACGGCGACGGACCCGTCGCCCGAGATGTTCGCCACCCACGCCTACGCCGCGGCAAAGGGCGCGACCATCGCACTCATGACGACGATGGCGGCCACGTACGCGAGCGACCGGATCCGGGTCAATGTCGTGGCGCCATCGCTCACCGACACGCCGATGGCGACACGCGCGGCGAGCGACGCCCGGATCCGCGCCTTCGCGGCCCGCAAACAGCCGCTGGCGGGCGAGATGATGGACCCAGACGAGGTCGCCCACGCGGCCGTCTACTTCCTGTCGGACGAATCGCGGGTCGTCACCGGACAGCTGCTCAAGGTCGATGGCGGCTGGTCGGTGCTGTCGGTGTCGCCCGACGTCCTGCCCGAGCCCGGGACGTGACATTCGTCCGGACCGTCCTCGGCGACATCGACCCTGCCGACCTGGGTGTCACCTATGCCCATGAGCACGTCGTCATCGACGGCGGCCGTCCGGTCCTGATGGAGCCCGACTTCGACCTCGCCGACATCGATCTGATGGCGGTCGAGGTGACCGAGGCAGCCGGATTCGGGCTCGGGGCCATCGTCGATGCCATGCCCTGCGATGCGGGGCGCAACGCCGGCAAGCTCGCCGAGCTTTCGCGTCGGACCGGCGTCCACATCGTCGCCCCGACCGGCCTCCACCACGACCGCTTCTACGGTCCCGCGCATTGGAGCCACCTGGTCAGCGTCGACGATCTCGCCGAACTGTTCGTGCTCGATGTCACCGACGGCATCGACGAACTCGACTATTCGGGGCCGATCGTCCGACGTACGCCATACCGGGCGGGCGTGCTGAAGGTCGCCGGCAGCCTGAACGGTCCTTCCCAACGCGACCGGATGGTCTTCGAGGCGGCCGCCGCGGCACACGCGCGGACCGGCGTCCCGATCCTCACCCACTGCGAGGCGGGCACCGGCGGGGTCGAGCAGGTCGAGCTGTTCGCAGACCTCGGCGTGGACCCTTCGCACGTCACTCTCAGCCACGTCGACAAGGTCGTGGATCGTGGCTATCACCGCGCGATGCTGTCGGCCGGGGCGAACGTCGAATACGACCAGTCATACCGCTGGAATGACGTGCCGAACTCGACGGCGGAGCTGATCGGTTGGATGGTCGAGGACGGCTTTGGCGACCGGATCGTCCTCGGGATGGACGCCGCGCGACGCGGTTACCTGCACGTGTACGGTGGGTCGCCGGGACTCACCTGGCTGCTCGATGGGTTCACCGCGGAGCTCGAGGCCGCCGGCATCGACGCGGCGATCCGCCGCCGCCTGTTCGTGGACAATCCGGCTCGGGCATTCGCATTCGCTGAGGTCGATCGATGACAGACGGACCGCTCCTGACCAGCGTCGTCGGCTCGCACGCCCGGCCGTCGTGGTTCGTGTCGGGGATCGCGGCGGCGGAGCGCGGCGAGTTCGGCCCCGTCGACCTCGAGGAGATGCTCGACGATGGGGTCGACCTCGCGCTCCGGGACCAGGAGGAGGCCGGCATCGACGTCGTCACCGACGGGGAGATGCGCCGGGCCGGCTTCTTCACGGCCGAGTTCTACCGGCATGTGACAGGGGTGATGGCCCTCCCTCCGGATCGCCGGCTGGGCGCCGGGGCGCACGACCAGCAGCACCGATTCCGGGTCCTCGAACCGATCGCCGCGCCCGACGGTCTCGGCGTCGTCGCCGAATATCGCTACGCGGCCACCCGCACGACACGCCCGTTGAAGGTCACGCTACCCGGGCCGTACACGCTGTCCGGCCGCCTGACCTACGGACCGGGCGAGGTGTACCCGCGCCGCAACGACGTGGCCGCGGCGTTCGTGCCGATCCTGCGCGCCGAGCTCGAGGGCCTCGTCGATGCCGGCGCGGACGTCATCCAGATCGACGAGCCGTCGCCGGCCATCCATCCCGACGCCCCGGCCGACTTCTCGGCCCTGTTCAATGCGGCGGTCGAGCCGATCGTCGGGCGAGCGCGGCTCGGCGCGCACCTGTGCTTCGGGAACTACCTCGGCCGGCCGCTGGCCCGGCGGACCTACCGGCCGGTGCTCGACGCGATGCTCGGCTTCCACGTCGACGAGCTGGTCCTCGAATTCGCGAACCGCGAGATGGCCGAGGTCGAGATCCTCGGCGAGATCGCTGGCGCCGGCCGGCACGTCGCGGCGGGCGTCGTCGACGTCAAGAACTCGTACGTCGAGACCGCCGATGACGTCGCCGAGCGGATCGGCCTGGTCCTGGCGGCCGGCGTCCTCGCGGGCGGGCTGACCCTCGTCCCCGACTGCGGCTTCAGCCAGACGCCACGTGCCGCGACCCGCGCCAAGCTCCGGGCGCTGGTCGAGGGTCGCGACCTCGTGCTCGGACGGACCCGGAAGGAGGACCGATGAACGGCCACGCCATCACCATGCTGGGAACCGGGCTCATCGGCGACTTCTACACGAACACGCTCCACGGCCAGCGCGGGCGCGACGAGGTGCGCGTCGTCTACTCGCGGACAGCGGAGCGCGGCGAGGCGTTCCGCCAGCGCTGGGGCATCACCGAAGCCACGACCGACCTGGGCGCCGCGATCGACCACCCGGACACCGACGTGGTGGTCATCGGCGTCCCGAACTTCCTGCACGAGGAGGCCGTCGCGCTGGCGGCGCAGGCCGGCAAGGCGATCCTGTGCACCAAGCCGCTCGGCCGGACGGCCGACGAGGCGCGCCGGATGCTCGAGGTCGTCGAGGCGGCCGGGCGTCTTCGGCGGCTACCTCGAGGACCTGTGCTACACGCCCAAGACGCTCAAGGCGATCGCCTCGGTCGAGGGCGGCGCGCATCGGCGACGTGACCTGGGTCCGCTCACGCGAGACGCATCCCGGCCCGCACTCCGCGTGGTTCTGGGACGGCCGGCTGACCGGCGGCGGCGCGATCGTCGACCTCGGCTGCCACTGCATCGAGATCATCCGCAACTTCGTCGGCAAGGGCAACCGGCCGGTCGAGGTCCTGTGCCACACCGACACGCTCGTCCACCCGATCGCCGACGAGGACAACGCCGTCGCGCTCATCCGGTTCGAGTCGGGCGCCATCGGCCAGTTCGAGGTGAGCTGGACGTTCCGCGGCGGGATGGACCTGCGCGACGAGGTCGCGGGCACGCACGGGACGATCTGGCTCAACCACTTCCTGCGGACGGGCTTCGAGATGTTCTCCGCGCCGGCGGTCCGGCGGCGGCTACGTGGCCGAGAAGGCCGAGAGCTCGATCGGGCTGGCTGTTCCCGGTCGGCGACGAGGTGTCGGAGCTCGGCTACATCGGACATGTTCAGCGACATGTTCCGGGCGATCGACGAGGGCCGCGCCCCGCGCGAGACGTTCTACGACGGCTACGTGGTCAACGCGATCATGGACGCCGCCTACCGGTCGGCGAAGGCGCACGCCTGGGAGCCGGTCGAGCTCGAGTGGCGCGGCGGCGCCGACGGCCGCGGATCGCGTCACGAGCCCGAGATGTACGAGGGCCAGGTGGTCATCAAGCGCGAGATCCTGCCCGACGGCCGCCACAAGCTCATCCTCAAGGACCCGGCCTCGGGCGACTTCACGGACCGGGTCGTCGGCGGCGGCTAGACCGGCGACGCCGTCGCGTCGGCGGATGAGGCGCCGACCGATGGGCCCGACGGGATCCCGGTCTCGATCCAGCCGGCCAGCGAGTCGCGCGCGAACAGCTGGTCGACGACCATCGCCGACGCGCCGATGACGCCGGCCAGCCCGCCGAGCGACGAGCGCTGGATGAGCAGGTCGCGGGTCGCCAGCGGGAGCGACCGGCCGTAGATCGTCTCGCGGATGGCGGCCAGCAGCTGGTCCGGGCTGTTCGCCACCCCGCCACCGATGACGATCAGCGACGGGTTGAAGAAGTTGACGACGCTGGCCAGCATCGAGCCGACGCGCCGTCCCGCCGCGCCGAGGAGCGCCACCGCGACCGGGTCGCCGAACGAGGCGGCCCGGGCGACGTCCTCGGCGGTCACGACCCCACGCTGGTCGAGCGCGGTCCGCAACCGGGCGCTGCGCCCGTCCTCGGCTGCGGCCTGGCCCGCCCGACCGATCGCCGCTCCCCCGGCCAGCGCCTCGAGACAGCCGATGTTGCCGCAGCGACACACGACGGCCGGGTCGTCGGTGACCTGGATGTGACCCACGTCGCCGGCGCTGCCCTGGGCGCCGCGATGGAGGTGCCCGTCCGAGATGATCCCGGCGCCGATGCCGGTCCCGATCTTGACCACGACCACGTCGGCGTGGCCGGCGGCGATCCCGGAGCGCCACTCCCCGAGTGCCAGCACGTTGACGTCGTTGTCGACCCAGACCGGGGCACCGTAGCGCGCCGCGAACCGCTCGCGGATCGGGTAGCCGTCCCAGCCGGGCATGATCGGCGGCGAGATCGGCCGGCCCGATCCGAATTCGACCGGCCCCGGGACGCCGATGCCGATCCCCCACAATCGACCATGGAGGTCTGGCGTCGTGCGCAGCAGCGTGTCGAACAGGGCATCCACCCGGTCGAGGCCCTGGTCCGGTCCGGCCTCGATCCGGGCCGGCTCGTCGTGATGCCCGAGGATCCGGCCGTCAAGGGAGGTGACCGCCACGTCGATGCTGGTCGCCCCGAGGTCGGCGACCAGGATGTGACCGCCATCGGCGTTGAAGGTCAGCTGGCGCGGCGGCCGGCCGCCGGTGCTCGGTCCGACGTCGCCTTCGCTGACCAGCCCGCGCTCGATCAGCTCGCCGACCCGCTGGGCGACGGTGGCGCGGCCGAGTCCGGTCCGTGCGACCAGTTCGGAGCGCGACCTGGAGCGCCCATAGCGGACCTCGTCGAGGACCACCACCAGGGCGTCGAGCGACTCGTCGCGGAGCCGCCCGAACGGACCGGCGTGGCCGGCGTCCCCGTCCGTCGCGACCTCCTCGGGCGATCGATCTGTCCTGTCGCCGGATGATCGGATCATCGGCCGATGATACGCTGTCGGAACCCTCCGGCACTCGACTTTTGCACTTGACATGACAAAGTAGGATGTGAGGCGGAGGAAGTCTGGAGCGCGATGGCCGTTCGGCCGCGTTGCCGAGAGGTCGTTCGCACGCGAGTCCCATCTAGATCGTCTAGACAGATGGCCGAACCAGCCAGCGGGTGACACAGGGCATGAGGAGGATCGCCGACGTCGGCGCGGCCGTCATCGGCACGGGCTTCATCGGGACCGTCCACGTCGAGGCCCTGCGCCGGATCGGCGTGCAGGTCCGCGGCGTCCTGGGCAGCACGCCCGAGCGTGGGCGCCGCGCGAGCCGACGCCCTTGGGCGTGCCGCGCGCCTACGAGTCGCTCGACGAGCTGCTGCAGACGACCCGGCCGTCGAGGTCGTCCACGTCACGTCGCCCGAACGACCTGCACCTGCCCCACGCGAAGGCCGTCCTCGCCGCCGGCCGTCACGTCGTGTGCGAGAAGCCGCTGGCGATGACCGCGGCCGAGTCGGCCGAGCTCGTCGAGCTCGCGCGAGCGACCGGGCTCGTCAACGCGGTCAACTTCAACATCCGCTTCTACCCGCTCAACCAGCACGCTCCACGAGGTCGTCGCCGCGGGCGACCTCGGCGACGTCCGGCTCGTCACCGGCCGCTACTTCCAGGACTGGCTGCTGCTCGACACCGACTGGAACTGGCGGCTCGAGCCCGAGCAGCGGCGGTGCCCTGCGGGCGGTCGGCGACATCGGCTCGCACTGGCTGGACCTGATGACGTTCGTGACCGGCCAGCGGGTCGTCGAGGTCATGGCCGACCTGACCACCTTCATCCGGTCCGGCAGCGAGCCGGCCGGGCCGCGTCGAGACCTTCTCGACCGAGCGTCGCCACCGAGACCGTCCCCGGGTCGATCGACACCGAGGACGTGGCGACGATCCTGCTCCGCTTCGAGGACGGCGCCCGCGGAGCGGTCGCATCTGCCAGATCAGCGCCGGCCGGAAGAACTCGCTGCAGTACGAGATCGACGGCGTCGCGCTCGGCGGTCGGCCTGGGACTCCGAGCAGCCCGACCAGCTCTGGCTCGGCCATCGCGACCGGCCGAACGAGATCCTGATGCGAGAACCCGGCCCTCATGGACGCCGCCGGTCGCGCGGCCGCGGCGCCTGCCCGGCGGCCACGTCGAGGGCTTCGGCGACACGTTCGCGGCCGCCTTCCGGGCGATCTACGCGGACGTCGTCGCGGGCCGGCCCGCGGACCGCCCGCACCTACGCGACCTTCGCCGACGGCCACGACGAGATGCTGGTCGACGACGCCATCGCGGAGAGCGCCCGTCTCGGCCGCTGGGTCGAGGTCGTCCGCGCGCCGCTGCCGGTCGGCACGGAGGCGCGACGATGAAGCTCGGCCTCCTGACCGCTCCGTTCCCCGAGACGCCGCTGATGGACGTCGCCGACTGGGCGCGCGGCCAACGGCTTCGAGAGTCCTCGAGATCGCCTGCTGGCCGCAGGCCGCCGGCGCCGACCCGGCGCTACGCCGGCACGAGCCACATCGACGTGGCGAACCTGTCGGCGCAGCCAGGCGACGCGAGATCGTCGACGAGATCGCGGGCCAAGGGCCTGGCCATCTCCGGCCTCGGCTACTACCCGAACCCGCTGCACCCCGACCCGGCCCATCGCGAGCGAGGTCATCGGCCACCTCAAGCACGTCATCACGGCCGCCGAGAAGATGGGCGTCCCGCTGGTCAACACGTTCATGGGCGGCGACGCGCTCGAAGGACCAGGACCAGAACTGGGAAGAGGCGCTCCGCGTCTGGCCCGACATCGTCGCCTTCGCCCAGGACCACGGCGCGCAAGATCACCATCGAGAACTGCCCGATGCTCTTCAGCATACGACGAGTGGCCGGGCGGCCACAACATCGCCACGACGCCCCGCATCTGGCGCCGGATCCTCGAGCAGTGGGGCGGCACGATCGGGCTCAACTTCGACCCGTCGCACCTGGTCCTCCAGATGATCGACATCGCCGCGGTTCATCCGCGAGTTCGGGCCGCACATCCTCCACTTCCAGGCCAAGGACCTGCATGATCGACCGCGACGGGCCTGTACGAGCGCGGCGTCGTTCTCGATGGGCATCGGCTGGCAGATCCCGCGCCTGCCCGGCCTCGGCGACGTCGACTGGGCGTCGTCTTCTTCGAGCCCTGTACCGCGCCGGCTACGACGGCGACTGCATCATCGAGCACGAGGACCGCGACTTCGAGAGGCACCGACGACCTGGTCAAGCGCGGGCTTCCTGCTCGCGCGCGACGTCCTCCGCCCGTACTGCAAGTGAGCGACCCGATGAGCCCATCTCCATCGACGACCTGACCGATCGCGACATCGCCAAGACCATCGACCACTCGCTGCTGCGCCCCGAGCTCGACGACGCCTTCGTGGAGGACGGCTGCCGGCTCGCCGCCGAGTACGACGTCGCCTCCGTGTGCGTCCGGCCGGCCGACGTCGCGCGCGCGGCCAGGCGATCCTGGCGGGGACGGACGTCGCGGTCGGCACGACCATCGGCTTCCCGCACGGCAACCACCGCACCGAGATCAAGGTGTTCGAGGCGCAGCGCGCCCTCGCGCGACGGCGCGACCGAGCTCGACATGGTCATCCAGATCGGAGCCCTCAAGTCCGGCCGCGACGCCGACGTCGAGGCGGACATCGGGCCGTCGTCGAGGTGGCGCACGCGGCCGGGGCGATCGTCAAGGTCATCTTCGAGAACGCCTACCTGACCGACGACGAGAAGATCCGCGCCTGCCACCTGACCGAGGCGGCCGGCGGCGACTTCGTCAAGACCTCGCACCGGCTTCGCGCCGAGCGGCGCGACCCACGACGACCTGCATCCTGATGCGCGCCAACACGTCGCCGCACATCGGGGTCAAGGCGGCCGGCGGCGTCCGCACGCTCGACGCGCTGCTCGACGTCATGGACGCTCGGCGTGACCCGCATCGGCGCCACCGCGACGGCGACCATCTCGACGACTTCCGCGCGCGCAAGGCCGGCGGTGGACCCGGTCGGTCGCCGGCGCCGCGGGCCAGGGCGATCGCCCCGCGGGCGACTATTGATGACGACCACGGCCGCGGGATCCGCCACGACCGTGCCCGCGCTCGACGTGGCTGACCGCGAGGCGACGGCCCTCCTCGAGCGGCTGGCCGCGACCCAGGGCGATGCGCATCGAGACGGCCAGCCGCTGGTGCGCCGACGCGATCGCCGCCGATGGCCTCGTCCACCTGTTCGGGACGGGCCACTCGCGCATCCCGGTCGAGGAGATGTTCCCGCGCTACGGCTCGTACCCGGGCTTCAACCCGATGGTCGAGCTGTCGATGACGTTCCACACCCAGGTCGTCGGCTCGAACGGCCAGCGCCAGGCGATGTTCATCGAGCGGACGCCCGGGCTCGCCGAGGTCATCCTGTCGAACTTCACGTTCGGGCCGAACGACGTGATGATCGTCTTCTCGGCCGGCGGCCTGACGGCCGTGCCGTCGAGATGGCGCGCGTGGCGCCCGCCGGCGCGGCATGCGCGTCATCGCGGTCACCTCGCGTCGCCCAATCGATGTCCGGGCGAGCCCGACCCGGTCGTCGGAGCGCGGCTGCTCGACGAGGCCGACCTCGTCATCGACCTCTGCTCGCCGCCAGCCGACGCGCTGGTGCGCGATCGACGGCCTAGACACCCCCGTGGGCCCGGGCTCGACCATCGGCGCGGTCGCCATCGTCAACTGCATCAAGGTCCGGACCGCCGAGCTCCTCCGGGAGCGGGGCGCTCTGCCACCGGTCCTGACCCGAGCGTCGGTCGTAGGCGCCGAGCGCTCACGGGACACTGTTCGATGAGGCCTATCGAGAGCATGCGCGGCGGATCGCCCGTGCGATCGACCGGGAGAGGGGTGAGGTGGCGGGGATCCCGCGTAGGAGGTGAGACCGATAGATCGGATCGATTGGCTCCCCCGAGCGGGAAGCGGATCCATTCGTCGGCGTGACCATGTCGGCACGTCGTTGATCACAGGAGGAGAGCACATGATCAAGGGATCCAACCGGATGCGAGCGCTGATCGGCTTCGCGGCCGTCGCCGTGATCGCCGCCGCGTGTTCAAGCTCGGCGTGCGTCGACCGCGCCCAGCGGCGCGGCAACCAAGGCGTTCACGATCGGCTACTCCAACGGCGGCGGCGTCGGCAACGGCTTCCGCGAGGAGCAGGTCTGCACCGCCAAGGCGCAGGCCAAGGCGGCCGGCATCGCGGCCACCGACCTGACCGTGATCCATCGCAACACGGATGCCGCCGGCCAGCTGGCCGACATCCGCACGCTGATCGCCAAGGGCGTCAACGCCATCGTCTTCAACCCGAACGACCCGACGGCGCTCAACCCGGCCCTGGCCGAGGCAGCACGCGGCAGGGCATCAAGACCGTCTCGGTCGACGCTACGTGACCGACCCGAACACCTGGAACCTCTACAACAACCAGGTCAAGTACGCCGAGCTCGGCGCCAAGTGGCTGTTCGATCAGATGGGCGGCAAGGGCACCGTCTGGTACACCCGCGGCATCGCCGGTAACTCCGGCCGACTCCGACCGCGACATCGGGCTTCAAGAACGTCCTCAAGGACTACCCGAGCATCAACGTCGTCCCGAGCCCCGATGGCGTCGCCACGGGCTGGGATCCGGCCACCGCCACCAAGCTCACCAACGACTTCATCGCCAGCGGTGAGTACGACAAGATCACAGGGCATCTGGGCGTCCGGCATGGGCGAGCAGATCGTCGACGCGATCAAGGCGGCCAACAAGACGTTCGTGCCGATCGCTGACGCCGACGTCGGCGGGTTCGTCACCCAGCTCCTCGATCCCGACCGACTATCCCGGGCCTCAAGGGCGCGGCCGTGACCAACACGGCAGCCGTCGGTGGCGCGGGCATCACCCTGGCCTCAAGCTGCTCAACGGTGAGACGGTCACCCCCTCCGCCGGCGCCGCCCAGCCGAACACGGTCCTGCTGGACCCGGTCGTGGTCGACAACCTGACCGCCGACGGTCAGGCCGAAGCTCAAGGCGTGGCAATCCGTGCCCGGGCATGGATCCGCTCTGGCCGCTCAGCCTGTCCATCGACGAGCTGGACGACCTACGATCCCAACACCGTTCCCGCCGGCCTGCAAGGGCGCATAACCCTCACACCGGTCCATCCGAGGGAGCCGGCGCGCCGGCCATCGCCGTCGCCCTCCGCCCTGACATCCCGCGGAGCGCATGACCCTCACCACGACCGACCTGCTGCTCGAGGCCACCGGCGTCTCGAAGACGTACGGCGCGGTCGTCGCCCTGCGCTCCGCATCGCTGGCCGTGCGGCCCGGCGAGGTCCACGCGCTGATGGGCGCCAACGGCGCCGGCAAGAGCACGCTCGTCAAGATCCTGACCGGCGCCGTCACGCCGGACGCCGGCACGATCGCCGTGCGCGGCCAGCGCGCGCACCGTCCACTCGCCGGCCGAGGCCCGCCGCGGCGGGCTCGTCTCCGTCTACCAGGAGCCGGCGCTCATCCCGGACCTCGACATCCGGCAGAACCTGCGGCTGACGGAGACACCGCTCGAGCCGTTCCGCCACTGGCTCGGCGAGCTCGGCCTCGGCGACCTCGACCTGGCCGGCCACGGCGCGGCGCCTGCCGCTCGCCACGCTGCGGATCATCGACCTCGCCCGCGCCCTGGCGATCGAGCCCGACGTGCTGATGCTCGACGAGATGACCGCGGCCCTGCCCGCCAACCTGACCGAGCGGGTCCTCGAGGTGGTCGGGCGGCAGCGAGGCGCCGACCGCTCGGTCATCTTCATCTCGCACCGCATGATCGAGATCGCCGCGGTCTGCGACCGCGCGACGGTCCTGCGCGAAGGCGAGACCGTCGGCGTGGTCGACGTGACGACGGGCTCGGAGGACAAGATCGTCGAGCTGATGCTCGGCGAGGTCGTCAAGGACATGCCCGGCCGCCGACCACGGGACCGCGGCCGGCGGCACGCGCCGGCGGACACCAAGCCGCGCATCGCGGCCCGCGGGCTCAGCGCGCGGCATCGAACCTGCACGACGTCACCTTCGACCTCTACCCGGGCGAGGTGCTCGGCGTCGTCGCCCTCGAGGGCCAGGGCCAGGACGAGCTGTTCGACATCCTCGCCGGGTCCGAGCGGCCGGCGAGCGGTCAGCTCCTGCGTCGACGGCAACGCCGTCTCGCTTCCGCCATCCTGCCGACGCCATCCGGGCCGGGCTCGTCTACGTCGCCGCCGACCGCGCGGAGGCGCTGCTCATGCAGCGCTCGGTCCGCGAGAACATCGCGCTGCCGATGGTCGCGCGCGCTCCGGGACTGGGGCTTGATCGACCTCGGCCGGCGAGCGTCGGATGGTCGACGACGCCGTCGCGACGCTGCAGATCGACGCGCGCGCCGGCGGCGAGGTGCGTCGCCTCTCCGGCGGCAACCAGCAGAAGGTCACGATCGCACGCTGGGTCGCCGGTGGCGTCCAGACGATGCTGTGCTTCGACCCGACGCGCGGCATCGACATCGGCACCAAGCAGCAGATCTACGTCCTGCTGCGCGACCTGGCCGAGGCCGGGGCCGCCGTCCTCCTCTACACCTCCGAGCTGAAGGAGGTCCAGCTCGTCTGCGACCGTGCCATCGTGATCTTCGGTGGCGAGATCGTGGCCGAGATGGCCGGCGCCGACGCCGACGAGGCGTCGCTGCTGCGAGCGGCCTACAACCTCCGCGCCGACGCCGAGCTGCCGGAGGACACGGTGGGCGCCGCGATCGAGGAGTCGACCCCGCTCCGCCGTCGGAGCGACGCCGACGCCCGTGGACCGGTCCATGAGCGCCACCGCGGCGCCGATCGAGGGCGCAGGTTCCCGACAGGCCGACGCGATCGCGGCGTGGGCACGCCGGAACGCCTGGATGCTGAGCCTCCTCGCACTGCTGGTCGGCCTGCTGGTCTTCACCAAGCTCATCCAGCCGAGCTACGGCCCGATCCCGCGTCCAGGGTCTCGGGACGTCCGTCCTGCCGCTCGCCCTGGCCGCCGTCGCCCAGGCGGTCATCGTCATCAGCGGCGGGATCGACCTGTCGATCGGGTCGATGATGGCGCTGACCAGCGTCGTCGCCGCCTCCCTCATGGAGAACCAGTCCGATGCGACCGGGGTCGTGGTCGTCGTCGGTGTGCTGGGCCTCGGCCTCGTGCTCGGAGGCGATCAACGGCGCGGCTCGTCGTGGTCACGCGCGTCCCCGACATCGTCGTCACCCTGGCGATGTCGTTCGTGTGGGCGGGCTTCGCGCTGCTCGTCCGATCCTCGCCGGGAGGCGGCGCCGCGAGCTGGCTCACGGTCTGGCCGTCGGGCCGCTCGGCAACGAGTGGATCCCACAGGCGGCCGTCGTGCTGCTCGTCGTGGTCTCGGTCATCTGGTTCCCGCTGCGTGCGCTCGAGGCTCGGGCTGTCCATGTACGCGATCGGCAGCAACCGGCTGGCCGCGTTCCGGAGCGGCGTCCCGGTCGGACGGACCAAGTTCCTCGCCTACGCGATCACCGGTCTGTTCGCGGCGTTGGCAGGCCTGTCCCTGACCGCCAGCACCGGGATCGGGACCCCGGTCCCCGGACCGTACACGCTGCTGAGCGTCGCCGCGGTCGTGCTCGGTGGCGTCAGCCTGGCCGGTGGCCGGGGCGGCGTCTTCGGGCCGATCGTGGCGGTGGTCGTCCTCCAGCTGATCCAGACGGACATGACGCTTCCTGAGCCTCGACTCGAACCTGGCCATCGTCGCGCAGGGCGTCATCCTCATCGGCGTGGTCATGGTCGGCAGCGTCATCGAGCTGCGGCGGAGCCGCGCGATGAGCGGCTGCCGTCGCGGTCGATCGCTGGCGCGGTGCCGACGCCTGGCGTGCGCTGTTCCGGGATCGCCCGATCATCCCGCTCATCGGCCTGCTCGGCATCCTCATCCTGATCATCGACATCGTCGACCCGGGCATCGTCAGCCCGGGCTGGGCGAACATCATCGTTCGGACGACCGTGCCGCTGGCGATCCTCGCCGGCTGCCAGACGCTGACCATGCTCACCGGCGGCATCGACCTGTCGGTCGGCGCCGTCGCGTCGATGACCGGGTTCGTCACGGCGACGCTCGTCCACAGTCCCGGCGGGGTGCCTCAGGCGATCCTGGTGTCGCTCCTCGTCGCCATGCTGGCGGGCCTGGTCACCGGCGTCGGCATCGGCGTCTTCCGGGTCCACCCGCTGATCATGACCCTGGGCATGAGCTTCGTCGTCCTCGGCCTCGCCAACGTCTGGCAGCTCCAATCCGTCCAGACCGGGTGCGGGCGTCCCGGACATCCTGACGACGCTCGGCAGCGCGACGCTGCTCGGCTTCATCCCGGCCGGCCTGCTCGTGCTGGTCCCGGTGATGCTGATCATCCTGGTCGGACTCCGACGGACCGGCTATGGCCGGCTGCTGTACGCGATCGGCGACAACCCGGTCGCCGCGCGGCTGTCGGGCGCTCGCGCCTGGCAGGTCCTGATCGTGCTGTACGTCATCTCGGCGCTGCTGGCCGGGGTCGGCGGCCTTCTGCTGTCGGGCCTGACGAACACCGCCAGCGTCTCCCTCGCCGACTCGCTCGTCCTGCCCTCGGTCGCGGCGGCGGTGATCGGCGGGACCTCGATCCTCGGCGGCCGAGGCGGCTACGGCGGCACGCTCGTCGGCGCGCTCATCCTGACCGTCCTGACGGCGCTCCTGACGGCGCTCGGCCTGCCCGGAGCCGACGCGTCAGATCGTCTTCGGCGCGATCATCGTGATCGTCGCGGCCGCCTACACCCGGGTCACCGGCGAGACCTGATCGACCGTGAGCGACGGCCCAGCCCACCCGACGTCATCTCGGTCTCGACCTCGGCGGCACGAACATCAAGTGGGTGGTCGTCGAGCACGACGGCGACGTGGCGCGACGCTCGACCGCGGCCAGGTCGCGACGCCGGCGGCCGACGGGTCCGGACGCGGTCGTGCGCGGCTCGCCGAGCGGTCGGCGCAGAGGCGGTCGCGCGCCTGCCCCGGTGTCGTCGACGCATCGGGATCGGCGTGCCGGGCCTGTACGACCCGGCCACCGGCGCGACCCGGTTCCTGGTCAACGTGCCCGGGCGACTGGGCCGGTCGGCCGGTCGCCGCGCCCGATCGAGGCGGCGCTCGGCCGTGCCGGTCGTCGCTCATCAACGACGCCCGCGCGTTCGGCCTGGCCGAGCTGCGGCTGGGTGCCGGGCGCGGTGCGCGCTCGATGGTCGGGCTGACCCTCGGGCACCGGGGTCGGCGGCGTGATCGCCATCGACGGGCGGGTCCACCTCGGCCACGACGGCACGGCCGGCGAGATCGGCCACCAGACGATCGACCCGAACGGGCCGTCGTGCGACTGCGGCAACCACGGCTGCCTCGAGGCGTTCGCCCGGGCCGACCGGATCGCCGCGGCCTGCGGGACCGACACCGTCGAGGAGGCCGTCGTCGCGGCCGCAGGCCGGCGACGCGCGGGCGCTGGCCGGGCTGGCCGAGGTGGGTCGCTATCTCGGCATCGGCATCGCCAACATGATCACCGTCGTGTCGCCCGACCGGGTCGTCATCGGCGGCGGCGTCGCGGCGGCCGGCGAGCTCCTCCTCGAGCCGATCCGCGCCGAGATCGCGCCGGCGGGTGCGGACGACGTCGCTCGACGAGGTCGAGATCGTGACGGCCGAGCTCGGGACCTGGGCCGGGGCGATCGGCGCGGCGGTCCACGGCGCCGAGGCGGCCGACCGCGGCCGGCCGAGCGATGACCCGCGGCGACCTCGGCCGGCGACGCCGACCGATGACCGAGCCCGCCTACCAGCCGCACTACCGCCAGATCGAGCAGGCGCTGCGCGAGCGGATCGCGACGCTGCGTCCGGGCGACCGGCTGCCGTCCGACGCCGAGCTGTGCGCCGAGTTCGGGGTCAGCCGGATGACCGCCCGCAACGCCATGCAGCGGCTGGCCGAGGACGGACTCATCGCCGCGTGAGCCGGGCCGCGGCAGCTTCGTGGCCGAGCCGCCGGCCCATCGCCGCGCCAACCGGCTGATGACGTTCACCCAGGAGATGCTCCGCGAGGGCCGCGTCCCGAGCTCGCGGGTGCTGACCCGCGCCATCCGACCGTCCACCACCGCCGAGGCCGCGAGCCTCGGCATCCCGGCCGCGCCAGCCGGTCGTCCACCTGCGCCGCCTGCGCCTGGCCGACGGCGAGCCCATCGCGCTCGAGTCGGCGGTCCTCATCGGAGCCTGCGCGAACGCTGTCATGACCGCCGACCTCGTCAGCGGGTCGCTCCACGAGACGCTCGGTCGGGCGGGCATCGTGCTCCGGCGCGGGACCGGCACGATCACCGCGGCCGCCGCGACCGCCGAGGATGCCCGCCTGCTCGGGATCCGGACCGGCGACCCGTTGCTCGTCGAGCGGCGGGTCATCGTGGACGGGCACGGCCGACGTGTGGAGGCGACCGAATCGCGCTACCCGGCCGACCGCTACGGGCTCGTCGTCCAGTTCGAGGTCGAGGATCCGGGTGTCGAGCGGACGGGCGGTTCGGAGGCCGACCGATGAGCGCCTGACGCGCCGAGCACGATCGCGGGCGCGGCTCGTCCTCGACGACCGGGTCGTCGCCGGGGCGGCTGACCCTCGAGGACGGACGGATCGCCGCGATCGAGCTCGACGACGGCGCCGGCGCGAGCGCCGACGGTCCGTACATCGCACCCGGGTTCGTCGACGTCCACGTCCACGGCTGGGGCGGCCACGACGCGATGGGCGATCGCGGCGGCGCTCGACGGGATGGCCCGCCGGCTGCTCCGACGCGGCGTGACCTCGTTCCTGCCGACCGCCGTCACCGCCCCGCTCGACGTGCTCGCGGCGTTCGCCGATCGGGTCCGAGCCTGGCTGCCGGACGCACCCGCCGACGGCGCCGAGCCGCTCGGGTTCAACCTCGAAGGTCCGTTCCTTGCCCCGTCGCGACGCGGCGCCCACGACCCGGCGCACCTGCTCGTCCCGGCCGACGTCGCCGCGCGCCGCGCTCGAGCCGCTCGTCGACGGGCTCCGGCTGATCACCGTCGCGCCCGAGCTGCCCGGCGCCACCGAGCTCATCGGCTGGCTCGCGCGACCGTGGCGTGGCCGTCTCGCTCGGTCACTCCGCCGCGACCGTCGAGCAGGCCCGAGCCGGGCTACGCGGCGGGCGCCACGTCCACGACCCACCTGTTCAACGCGATGACCGGCATCGACCATCGCGCGCCGGGTCTCGCGGTCGCGGCCCTGCTCGACGACGACGCCTACGTCGAGCTCATCGCCGACGGCCATCCACGTCGATCCGGCCCTGTGGCCGCTCATCACGCGACTCAAGCCGGCCGACCGGCTGCTGCTCGTCAGCGACGCGGTCGCCCTCGCGGGGACCGGCGATGGCCGGGGCTGGATCGGCGGCCTCGAGGTCGAGGTCGTGTCGGCCAGCGCGTCACGCTGGTCGGGACCAGCGACGCTGGCCGGCTCGGCGATCGCCCTCGACACAGCCGTCCGCAACCTGGCGGCTCGGGCGTCGCGCTGCCGGCCGCCGTCGCGGCCGCCAGCCGCAACCCGCTGGCGCTCCTCGGGGTCTCGGACCGCGGCCGCATCGCGGTCGGTCAGCGGGCCGACCTCGTGGAGCTCGAGCTCGACCCGGCCCTCCGGGTGACGCGCGGCGTGCACCTGCGTACGACGCGGACCGGATTCGCCGCCGAGCGCGGACTCGACGGCTCAGCGCGGCGGCATCGCCGTCGAACGTCCGCTCGCACGTCATCGAGCATCCGCAGCGTCGCCTCGGTCACGACCTGCGAGATAGCGCTCGCCGTATTCGGCCGACGACTCGCGCGCGTCGCCCCACGTTCCCGGAGTGGCTCGCTCGATGGACCGAGCCCGGGCGTCGAGAAGAAGAAGGCCGTGTGCACCGCGGCCGGGCTCGTCACCTCGGGGAACGGCGGCATCTCCGCGTTGGCGGCGTCGATGTCGACGAGCGTCGGGTCGATCGCCATCACCGCCGACGTCTCGGCCGTGTTGGCGTGGAGACCGGCCGTCGGACCGAAGTACTCGCCGGCCTCGCCGGCGGTCATGCCGTCCCAGTAGTTGATCGGGAAGGCGCGCGCGCCGTCGGGCAGCCGCTGCGGCCGCGTTCGCGCAGGCGTAGGCGATCGCGAGGGTGTTGTCGTAGTGGCCGTTGAGGAACACGATCCGCCGGAAGCCCATGGTCGCCAGGACCGACCGCGACGTCCTCGACGACCGCCATGAACGTGGCGATCCGCAGGTGGACGACGCCGGTGAACCCGACGTGCGGGTACGACAGCCCGTAGTTGATCGATGGCGCGACGGCGGCGCCCGACCCGCGGCGCCACGCGACGGGCGACCTCGACCGGCACGAGGACATCGGTCAGCAACGGGCCGTGCGGGCCGTGCTGCTCGGTCGAGCCGATCGGCACGAGGACCGTGTCGTGGTCCCGCACGAATGCCTCGACCTCGGGGTTCGTCATCTCGCCCAGGAACACGGTCGGCGGCTTCATCTCGGGTCCTCCTCTCGTCACGTCAGGCGATGTGGGTGGTGAGGTCGCCGATCCCCTCGATCCAGCAGCGGACGACGTCGCCGGGCTGGAGATGGCGGTCGGGGCCCGGCGGCGACGCGAGTCGAGCCGGTGTGCCGGTGGCGATCAGGTCGCCTGGGCGCAGGCTCCACGTGGCGGCTCAGGAAGGCGACGATCTCGGCGACCGAGAAGCGCATGTCCGATGTCCGCCCGTCCTGGATCGCCTCGCCGTTGATCGTGCAGCCGAGGTGCGAGGTCCGCGGGATCGAGATCCGCTGCCGGGACGACCCACGGACCAGCCGGGCAGAACCCCGGCATCGACTTGCCGAGCAGCCACTGATCGCCATCGAGCCACGGGTCGCGCGACGACACATCGTTCACGATCGTGTAGCCGAGGACGACCCGGAGCGCCTCTTCGGGCCGAACGTTCCAGGCGGTCTCGCCGATCACGACCCCGAGCTCGACCTCGGCGTCGACGTTGGCGGTCAGCGAGCGGTCCCAGTCGAGGCGGGCGCCGTCGCCCGCGACCGAGGTCGCGGCCTTGCCGTAGATGAGCGGCCGCTCGGGTCGGGCTCCGGGTGCCTCCCGGGCGCCCGGTAGTTCAGTCCGACCGTGTAGATCGCGCCGGGATCGGGGACCTCGAGCCGGCCATCGCGTCAGGCCGTCACGGTCGGGTCGGCGAGCAGCGGGGCCACGGCCGTGCGCATGACGTCGGTCATGCCGCCCACCCCGGTCCAGCGCTCGAAGGCGATGACCGCCTGCGCGATGAGCATCTCCGAGCCGTTGGCCGCGCGCAGACCGCGCGCCCGTGCCGCCCGCAGCAGAGGCGTCTCGGCCGGCACGTAGACGAGATCGAAGACGGTCGCCTCGGCCGGCAGCCGGTCGACGTCGATGGTCATCCCGGGCTGGGTCATGCCCACGGTCGTCGCATTCACGGCCAGGTCCGTGGACTCGAGCGCCGCCGCAAACGCGGGGTCGTCGAGCGCCACCGCCGTGACCGTCCCACCCCCGACGCCCGCGAACCGCGTCGCGAGCGCCGCCGCCGCGGCCGATCGTCCGGTTCCCGATCGTCACCCGGCTGGCCCCGGCATCGAGGCACGCGAACACGACCGCGTGGGCCGCGCCGCCCGCTCCGGCGATGACGACATCTGCCCCGGCCAGTGCCCGGCCCATCGCCATCTCCACCCCGACCCGGAACCCCGGCGCATCCGTATTGATGCCGATCAGCCGGCCATCGTCTGTCCGGATCACGTTGTTCACCGCGCCGATCTGGTGCGCCGTCGGTCTCGACCTCATCGACCAGGCCCGCCACGAGCGGCTTGTACGGCGCGGTCACGCCCAGCCCGAGGAACTCAGGCCCGCGGGCCGCGGCCACGGCGCCCGGGACGTCAGCCTCGTCGAGCTCGGCGAGGACGTACTCGCCGTCGATCCCCGCCGCCGCGAAGGCGGCGTTGTGCATGACCACCGAATGCCGCCGCTTGAGCGGCTTGCCGAGGAGGACGACCCGCCGGGTCATCGCCAGGGCGTCGGCGGTCGGCGGACCGGCCCGACGGTCGGCGGGAACGTCACGTTCGGGATGATCTCGTCGACCCACAGCCGGCAGCTGCGCCGGGTCGGGGGTCATCGTGTGGAGGAAGAAGTACTCGACGCCGGCATCGACCCGCGCCTGGAGCGACGCGATGATCTCGTCGGGCGTCCCGAACAGGTAGACCGTCTCGAGGTAGGCCGGCCCACGCTCGTTGCTCATGACCTTGAGGAACGCCCGATGCTGCTCCTCACGAGCCTTGACCGGGTCGTTGGTCATCACCAGATGCATGAAGTTCTCGTGCGCAACGAGCGTGCTCGAGGGGTCCTTGCCGGCGGCGCGCATCGCGGTCTGCAGCTCCTGCCAGTCGCGGGCGATGTCCGGCGGCGGGCACGTGGGCCGCGGGATCCAGCCGTCGGCACCGGACGGTCCGGGCCATGACCGACTTCACGAACTTGGGCACGTCCGGCGACTTCGGGTCGGCCAGCTGCGACCCGCCGCCGATCCAGAGCAGCGGCCGCTGCGACGTGCGCGGCTCGATGAACACGTCGTCCACGTCGTAGAAGTCGCCGTGGTAGGTGACCCGCTCGCCTTCGAGCAGCGGCATCATGATGTCGAGCATCTCGTCGGTGCGCTTGCCGCGCTCGGACTTGTGGACGCCGACCGCCTCGTACTCGACGTCGTTCCAGCCGACGCCGGCGCCGAGGATCACCCGGTTGTCGGACAGGAACTGGAGCGTCGCCAGCTCCTTGGCCAGGATGACCGGGTTGCGCAGCGGCATGATCAGGATCGACGTGCCGAGACGGACGTGCTCGGTCGCCCCGGCCGCGACCGCCAGCGTCGTCAGCGGCTCGAGCCAGTCGACGCTGTAGAAACGCTTGGCCGCCAGCAGGTGGTCGGTGATGAACAGCGAGTCGAAGCCGAGCGCCTCGACCTCCCTGGCGAACGCCTTGATCCCGCGGGCGCGTTCGGGGCCGTCGCCCTCCCAGACATACGAGGGCAGGAACACCCCGAAACGCTCGACGTCAGCCATGTGCTCCCTTCCGTATCGTCGGCCGGGTCATCGGCCGGTGTATCTCGGATCGCGCTTCTCGAAGAAGGCGCGGGCACCCTCGACCATGTCCTCGGTGGCGAAGATCCGTTCCGAGGCCTCGAACTCGGCCTCGAGACCGGCGCCGATGTCGCGATCGAGCGCATCGTTGATGAGTCGCTTCGCCTCGCGGACGGCGACGGGACCGCGCTGCGCGATCTCGGCTCCGAGTGCGTCGGCGGCCGCGACGGCGCTGCCCGCCGGCACGACGCGGTTGACGAGCCCGATCGCCTCGGCTTCCGTCGCGGTCAGGACGCGTCCGGTCAGGATCAGCTCCTTGGCCCGGGTCGCGCCGACGACCCGCGGCAACCGCTGCGTCCCGCCGGCGCCGGGGATGACCGCCAGCTTCACTTCGGGCAGACCCAGCCTGGCCGTCTCGGATGCCACTCGGATGTCGCAGCACAGCGCCAGCTCGAGCCCGCCGCCGAGGCAGTGGCCCTCGATCGCCGCGATCGTCGGCATCGGCAGCTCGGCCAGCTGGCGCCAGACGTCCTGGTCGAGCTGGTGCCGGTCGCGGCCGGCCTCGCCCGCCTGGTCCTCGAACTCGCCGACATGCGAGCCGGCCGAGAACGCGCGCTCACCGCGCCCGCTGACGACGACCGCGCGGACGTCCTCGGCCGTCTCGATCGCCCGCAGCGCATCGCGGAGCTGCGAGGACGAGCGCCTCTGTGAACAGGTTGAGCGGCGGGTTGACCAGCTCGAGGTGGGCGACACGCCCCAGCTCGAGCGCGACGAGCGCGCTCACGAGCCCGCCCCGAAGTCGGCCGCCAGACCCATCGGCCCGGTCGCGTACAGCCGCGGATCCATCGTCGGCAGCGGGTCGGCCACCCGCGGACGGAAGCCCATCTGGCCGAGGACGTCGCGCTCGACATCGATGCCCGGCGCGACCTCGATGAGGACCAGGCCGTCGTCCTCGAGCGCGAAGACGGCGCGGTCCGTGACGTAGCGGACCTGCTGCCCGCGCTCGCGCGCGAGACGGCCGCTGAACGAGATCTCGCGGACCCGCGGCACGAACTTGTGGAGTGCGCCTTCGCGGACGACGCGGACGCCGCCGTCGATGTCGAGCTCGAGCCCCTGCGCGGTCAGCGTCCCGACGAAGTTGATCCGGCCCGTCCGCGCGCTGATGTTCGGGAAGCCGCCCGGACCGCGGACCCGGCCCTCGAAGGCGTGGACGTTGACGTTGCCCTCGGCGTCCACTTCGGCGAACGACAGGCTCGCGATGTCGAGCCCGCCGCCGTCGTAGAAGTCGAACATCGACGGCTGCTCGATCATCGCCTGGTAGTTGAACCCGGCGCCACCCTCGTTGCCGGCGACCGGCACCCCGCCGAAGATCCCCTGCTCGACGGTCAGCACCAGACGGTCGGTGATGCCCTCCTCCCAGGCGACCCGGCCGATGAGCTGGCTGATCCCGAAGCCGAGGTTGCAGATGGCTCCCGGCGGGAACTCGAGCAGCGACCGGCGGGCGATGATCTTGCGCACGTCGAGCGGGAGCGGCGGCTCGGGGCGGACGGGACGGCGCTGGGCGCCCGCGTAGTACGGCGAGTCGCGGGTGATGTACGTCTGCCACTGGTCCGGATCGACGTACACGTGGTCGATGAGCGCGGCCGGCACCTTGACGTCGCGCAGACCAAGGCTGCCGCGTGTCGCGAGCTGGCGGACCTGCGCGATGACGATCCCGCCGCTGTTCCGGGCGGCCATCGCCATCGCCAGCATCTCGCCCTGGACGGCCTCGCCCTCCATCGTCAGGTTGCCGTCCTCGTCGGCGGTCGTGCCGCGGATGACGGCCACGTCGATCGGGAACGCGTGGTACAGCAGCCACTCGCGGCCGCGCAGGGTGACGACCTCGACCAGGTCCTCGGTCGTGCAGGCGTTCTGCTTGCCGCCGGTCTGCCGCGGGTCCACGTACGTGCCGAGGCCCACCTGCGTCACGAGCCCGGGACGGCCGGCGGCGATCTCGCGCATCAGCTGCGAGAGCACGCCCTGCGGGAACGAGTACGCCTCGAGCTGGTTGGCCTCGACCAGGGCGCCAAGCCGTGGCTCGTTGCCGATGTTGCTGCCGATGGTCCGGCGCATCAGCCCGGGCAGCCCGAGCTGCGAGAAGCCGCGATCGGCGAAGTCGCCGATGCCGACGATCCGCACCGTGGTCAGGTCGCGCGGCCGGCCCTCGGCGGTGAAGACGGCGGCCAGCTCGTCGATGAACCGCTGCGGGACCGCGTGCCCGGCGCCCGACCCGCCGATGAGCAGGGTGCTGCCGTCGCGGACGAGCCCGACGGCCTCGCGGACCTCGATGACCTTGGAGGCTGGGCTCACGGCATGTACCCGCCGGCGTTCGGGTTGAGCGTCTGGCCGAGGAAGAGGGAGGACGCGTCAGACAGCAGGAAGAGCACCGCGTCCGCGACCTCGTCCGCCCGTCCGAACCGGCCGAGCGCCATGTCGCGCAACCGCCGCCGGCCCTCCTCGCTGTCCACGAGATCGGTGGTCATGTCGGTGACGGTGACGCCCGGAGCGACCGCGTTGACGCGGATCCCGCGCGGACCGAACTCGCGCGCGAGCGCGCGGGTGAGCCCGATCAGCCCGGCCTTGGCGGCCGAGTAGGCGGCCGTCTCGGCGACCCCCATCTGGCCCAGCCGCGACGCGACGTTGACGATCGTGCCGCTCCCCTGCTCGAGCATCGACGGCAGGGCCGCGCGGCTCGTGTGGAAAGCCGCGGTCAGGTCGGTCCGGATGACGGCGTCCCAGTCGGCCGGGTCGATCTCGAGGAACGGCCCGACCTGCGTCAGGCCGGCGTTGTTGACGAGACCGTCGATGCGACCGAACCGCGCGATGACACGCTCGACGAGCTCCTCCGCCTGCGCGCCGTCGGCGATGTCGGCGGCGAAGGTCTCGGCCTCGGCGGCGCCGGTGGCGCGGACGCGATCGAGGGTCGCCGCTGCCGCGTCTGCGCCGCGGTGATAGTGGATCGCGACGACCGCACCCTCCGCCGCGGCCTTCACGGCGACCTCGGCGCCGATCCCGCGGCTGCTCCCCGTGATCAAGACGACTCGGCCCGCCAGCGCACCGCCCATCAGGCGGCCGAGACCGGACCGGCCACGACCGGGCGAACAGGACCGGCCGGTGCCGCGGCCGCGGCTGGCGCCGGTGCCGCGGTCGACCCGCGAAGGACGACCTCGGTCGGCAGGATCTCGCGGCCTGGCTCGTCGCCGGCGAGCACGCCCGTCGCGTGCGCGAAGCCGCGCCGGCCCATCTCGCGAAGCGGCAGTCGGACGGTCGACAGGCTCGGCGCGGTCAGCGCGGCCGTGGAGATGTCGTCGAAGCCCGCTACCGACACCGCGTCCGGGACCGCGATCCCGAGCTCTGCCAGCCGCCCGAGCGCACCCAGCGCGAGCAGGTCGTTCGCGCAGCAGACCGCGGTGAACGGCACCTCGGTCGCGAGCAGCGTGTCGACGCCGAGCGCGCCGCCGGCCGCATCGAAGCTCGTCCTGACCACCAGCCGCTCGTCGAACGCGATCCCGGCGGCCGCGAGACCCTGCCGGTAACCCGCCAGCCGCGCCCGGGCGACGAATAGCGACCGCGGCCCTGCTAGGAACGCGATCCGTCGATGACCCAGCGCGACGAGAGCCGCGATCATCGCCGCGACCCCGGCCGCGTTGTCGACGCCGACCTCGGGCTCGCCCAGGGCGTGCGGCGAGAGGTGGACGATCGCCGCGCCGTCGGCGCGCATGGCGGCGAGATGGCGATCGATCTCCTCGGTCACGACCGGGTCGTCGAGGCCGCTACCCGCGAACACGACGGCCGCCGCCCGGATCGAGCGCAGCAGCCGGACGTACGACCGCTCGCGTTCCGCGTCCCGTTCGGATGAGCAGGTGATGACCAGGAACCCCGCGACCGAGGCGGCGTCCTCGACGCCGCGGACGACCTCCGCGAAATACGGGTCGGTGATGTCGTGGACGATGACCGCGACGACCGGGACGCGGCTCTTGAGCAGCCCGCGGGCCAGGGCGTTCGGGACGTAGTCGAGCGTCCGTGCCGCCTCGAGCACGCGCTCGCGGGTGGCCGGGCTGACCGGGTAGTCCGAGGCGGACACGACGCGCGACGCCGTGGCCGCCGACACGCCGGCGAGCCGGGCGACCTCGGTGATCGATGCCATCAGCGACGCGCGGCCCGACTCAGTACGGGAACGGGTACGTGCGCGGGTCCTCGCGGACGGTGACCCACTGCCACTCCGTGAACTCGTCCCAGTTCGCCGGGCCGCCGAACCGGGCGCCGTTTCCGGACGCGCCCATGCCACCGAACGGGATGGTCGCCTCGTCGTTCACGGTCTGGTCGTTGACGTGGACCATGCCCGCGCGGAACCGCTGCGCGAGCGCGAGCCCGCGCGAGATCGAGTTCGAGTAGACGGCGCCGGTGAGCCCGTACTCGCTGTCGTTGGCGAGCGCGAGCGCCTCGTCGTCGGTGTCGAACGTCACGACCGGCGCGACCGGGCCGAAGATCTCCTCGCGCCAGGCGGCGTGGTCGGCGGTCACGTCGGTCAGGACGGTCGGGCGGTAGAACAGGCCGTCGTGCGTGCCACCGACGACGACCGTGGCGCCGGCGTCGACCGAGCGCCGGACGATCCCGTCGACCCGTTCGAGCTGCTTCTGGTTGACGATCGGGCCGAGGTCGACGTCCTCCCGATACGGATCGCCGAGGCGGATCCGGCCGGCCTTCTCGGCGAGGAGGTCGACGTACGCCGACGCGATGCTCCGGTGGACGATGTGCCGGCCGGTCGCGAAGCAGACCTGGCCCTGGAACTGGAACGAGGCGAACGCCCCGGCCGACGCCGCCGCCTCGAGGTCCGCGTCGTCGAGCACGACGAAGGCGTTGTTGCCACCCAGCTCGAGGCTGACCCGCTTGAGCAGCTGGCCCGCCAGCGTGCCGACCCGCCGCCCCGCGGCCGTTGAGCCGGTGAACGACACGCGGTTGACGTTCGGGTCCGTGACGATCGCCTCGCCGACGTCCGCGCCGCCGAGGACGACGTGGAGCAGCCCCTCGGGCAGGCCGGCCTCGCGGAAGACCGCCTCGAACACCGCGCCGCCGCAGACCGCGGTCTGGGGATCGGGCTTGAGGATGACGGCGTTGCCGAGGGCCAGCGCCGGCGCGACCACGCGCATCCCGAGCACGGTCGGTGAGTTCCACGGCGTGATCGCACCGATGACCCCGGCCGGGACGCGGCGCAGCATCGACAGCCGTCCGGGCACCACGCTCGGGACGAGCTGGCCGTAGGGCTGGAACGGCATCGTCGCCGCGGCGTTGATCTCGCCCGCCGCGAAGTTCTGCTCGTGGTGCATCTTGCCGTGGACCGCGCCGGTCTCGCGCTGGGTCCACGTCCCGAACTCGGGGCGATGGGCCTCGTAGATCTCGGCGGCGCGGCGGAGGACCGCGGCGCGCTCGGCGTAGCTCGTGTCGGCCCAGGCCGGCTGGGCGGTGGCCGCGGCGGCGGCGGCACGGGCGACATCCTCGGGCGTGGACTGCGGCAGGGTCAACAGCGGCCGACCGCTCGCGGGTTCGCGCGTCTCGCGTGGCTCGCCCGTGCCGGGGCGCCAGTCGGCGAGGAACGGGTCCAGCCAACCGGCGTGCGTGGTCTCAGGTGCCGTGGTGGCCATCGCTGTCTCCTTCGGGCGGGGCGGCGAACCGCTCCGCATACGTTCGCGGTGCGTCGGCAACGACGGCGCGCGTGCCGGTCGCGGGATCGCGCCAGACCGGGCCGCGCGCGAGCACGGCGTCGATCAGGCCTTCATCGATGTAGGCGGGGACCTCCCACGAGCGGAGGGTGAGAGCGACCTGGCCGGGATAGCCGATCCGGTCGCGAACGTCGCCGTCGGTGTAGTAGCCGGCGACGATGACGAGCTGGAGCGCGCCGAGGTTCGACGGCTCGTCGCGCCCGAGGGCATCGAGGCGCGCCTGGACGTCGTCGCCGAGGTCGGGGCGAAGCGTCGCACGGAGCGGCCCGAGCAGGTCGGGCCGCGCCTTGAGCACGAACCGAAGCCGTTCGTCGCTCAGTACCTCGGCTGCCGACGGCATCCCGTCGGCCGCCGGGATGAGCCGGTCGGCGACGGCCGCCAGCGTGGCACGCTCCTCGGCGTCGAGGCTCGCGACCTCCGGCGTCACACGGGCACCTGCTGCTCGAACCGCGTCTCGATCATGTGGTCGGCGGCGCGCAGGGCGATCGACACGATCGTCGATGTCGGGTTCACGCCCGTCGAGGTGACGAAGCACGACCCATCCACGACGTACAGGTTCGGCACGTCGTGGGCGCGGTTCCAGCGGTCCACGACCGACGTCTTCGGGTCGTCCCCCATCCGGGCCGTCCCCAACAGATGCCAGCCGGAATACCGCATCAGCCGATCGACCTCGATCTTGTAGGCGCCGGCGGCCTCCATCGACTCGGTCGCGCGCTCGATGTGGAAGTCGAGCATGCGGCGGGCGTTGTCGGCCATCGAATAGTGGATCTCGGGCGCCGGGATGCCCGACGAATCGGTGACCGACCCGGACAGCGTCACGCGGTTCGCCGCGTCGGGCAGGTCCTCGGCGAACAGGCCCCAGTTCGCGCCGTGACCGAGATGCGTCCGCACGTGGGCGTGGTGCCCGGGGCCCCACGCCTGCTCCCCGGCTCGGCTGGGGAGTGCCGTATTGATCGGGCCGCCGGTCGGCGCGAGGCCCCAGCGGGCGCCGCGGACGAAGCCACGCTTCTCGTCGGTCTCGTAGAACTCGAGCGACTCGATGAGGTCGCCGAACTGGCCGGCCCAGCTCATCAATGGCTCCTCGAACAGGCCGGCGACGTTGGCGAACGGATGCATCATCAGCCGCTTCCCGACGACGCCCGACGAGTTCGCCAGCCCGTCCGGGTGCCGGGGGCTGGCCGACAGCAGCAGCAGTCGGGGCGTGCCGATCGCGTTCGCGGCGACGACCACGACCTTGGCCGGCTCGAAGTGCTCGCGGCCGTCCGCGTCGATCCAGGTGGCGCCGGTGGCGAGACCGCGAGCGTCGGTCTCGATCTTGCTGACACGCGCGCCGGTGACGAGCCGCGCGCCGAGCGCGATCGCCTTGGGCCAGTGGGTCAGGTCGGTCGAGGCCTTGGCGCCCTCGTTGCAGCCCGACTGGCAGGTGCTGCGCTGGACGCACGGCCGCCGGCCGTCGTAGGCGACCGAGTTGATCGAGTTGAACTCCGGCCACCAGTGCCAGCCCAGCTTGGTCATGCCGCGCGCGACCTTGAGCCCGGCCGAGCCGATCGGCAGCGGCGGCATCGGCGCGTCCTCGGCGTCGGGCGGGTAGGCCGGGTCGCCGGGCAGCCCCGACACGCCGAACTGGCGATCGGTCCGGTAGAAGTACGGCAGCAGCTCGAAGTAGTCGATCGGCCAGTCGTCGGCGACGCCGTCGAGCGAGCGGACGCGGAAGTCGGACGGCAGGGCGCGCGGCCAGGCGCCGGCGAAGATGATCGTCGACCCCCCGACCGCGTTGTACATCAGCGGCGAGACGGGGGTGTCGTCCTCGACGATCGGGTAGTCCTGGGCGAGGCCGCGGATGTTCGGGCTGGTCGCCCAGTCCTTGCGCGCCTTCAGCTCCCAGTCGAGCTTGTTGCCGGGGTAGTCGGCCCGGTCGAGCCACTCCCCCTGCTCGAGACAGGTGACCTTGAAACCCGCCTGAGCCAATCGAAGGGCGACGACGCCGCCCGAGGCTCCGGCACCGATGATCAGGACGTCCGCGGGTTCCGCCGTCAACGCTGGCCCTCCGCTCGAGGTCGGTGGTGAGGGGCCGATAGTAAGCCTTTTCTATGGCGCCCGGCAGGTCCTTGTAGCGGCGCTAATCGTCGGGCATCGACCGGCGGTCACCGACCGGATCCGGCCAGCTCGGGAACGCCAGCGTGCCGGCTGCGACCCACCACTCGAAGACGTCGTACGACAGGCGGCCGACCACGACCAGCGGGTCGACGTCGTTGAGCCGCGCGGCCTCGTCGAGGTCGCAGGTGAAGATCGACAGGCCGCGCAGCGAGATGTCGGCCTGCTCACCGAACGGTCCGTTGGCGACGAGGACTCCCCGCTGACGCAGCTCGGCGCGGTAGGCGAGGTGCTCGGACTGGAGCCTGTCGAGCTCGGCTTCGGGCAGCTGGGGTGCATCCGGCGGACGTCGCAGGAGCACCAGCGTGTAGACGTCGAATGCCGCCGGGATGTTCGGGTCGCGCGGCACGGCCAGGTCCCCTAATTCGGCGTCGAGGACGTGACGGACTCCCGCAACAGCCCGACCTCGGTGAGCACGTCCGCCAGGAACGCGCGCTCGGCGTCGTCGAGCGGCATGAGCGGGCGGCGGATGTACGCGTTTTCCAGCACGCCCAGGATCCGGAGGCACTCCTTGAGTCGCACGCGGTAATCCCCCACCGGAGCGGCGAAGACGACATCGGCGAGCCGCTGGACGCGGCGGCCGAGCGCGCGCGCATCCTCGATGCGACCGTCCTGCCAGGCATCGATCATGTCGACCTGCTCGCGGGTCATCACCGCCCCGAAGCCGATAAGCGCTCCCGTCGCGCCCGAGCATGAACGACTCGAGGATGAAGTTGTCGTTGCCGGTCAGGAGAGTGATCGGCCGCGGCAGGTCGGCGATGAGCCGGGCCGTGTCCACGAACCGGCGGGCATCGAACGAGGCCTCCTTGATCGCGACGACACCCTCGACCGCGGCCATCGCTCGGAGCGTGTCCGGCGCGAAGTTGAGCCCGGCGAGAGCCGGCTGGAGCTGGAACAGGATCAGCGGCAGGCCGACGTCGGCGATCGCCTCGTGGTAGCGGACCGGGACGCGCACGTCGAGCGGCTCGCTCAGGTAGGCCGGGATCGGGAAGACCAGCAGCGCGTCGGCACCGGCTGCCTTGAAGTCACGTGCCTGGCGCACGGCCGCATCCGTGGACGGCCCGGCCAGCCCCGCGACGATCGGCAGGTCCGTCACTTCGCGGACGATGCCCAGGACGCGGACCTTCTCGTCGTGGGTCAGGTGCGGACCCTCGCCGGTGTCCACGTTGATCGCCAGCGCCACTGGCCCCTGCCCGGCGATCCAGCCGATGTACGACCGCAGAGCGGGCTCGTCGATCTGGCCGTCGGCGTCCATCGGCAGGACGGTCGCCGGGATCAATCCGTCGAGGTTCAGGGTCATGACTGCTCCGATCTAAGCCAAGACGCCTCCCCGGCGGTCCTCGGTGGTCGGCACGAGCTGCGCCGTTCCTGCCACATACCCTGGGGGAGACTGGTAGTCCGGTCTTTCCGTCGAATCCGTTTCTCCGGGAGGCTGGACGGCGGCCGATCGAGCGTGGATCTGACCCCACACCGCGAGTCGACAGCCTGGATCTGTGACTACCAGTCTAGGGGAGGGTAAATGACAACAACTGACCAATGTTCCTGACACACTACCCTGCGGGAGACTGATAGTCCGATTCCGCGGTCGGATCCCCGACCCCTATGGCAGAATCATCCTCGATAATCGATCATCAGAGGGCGCCGGATGACCCAGCTCGACATCTTCAGCCTCGACGGACGCGTCGCCCTCGTCTCGGGCGGCGGAGGCGCGATCGGGTCGGCGATCGCGGCGGCATTCGCGGCGTCCGGGGCAAAGGTCGCCGTCGCCGGCCGCAGTCGGGACGTGCTCGACGAAGCGGTCCAGCGCGTCCAGGCCGCGGGATCCGAAGGCATCGCCATCACCGCCGACGCGACCGTGGAGGAGGATGCGGATCGGATGGTCCTCGAGACCATCGACCTGTTCGGGCGGCTCGACATCGTCGTGAACGCCGTCGGGGGCGGCGCCGGCAAGGAACTCCACCCCGCGGAGACCTATCCGCGCGAGGCCTGGGACTGGATCATGGAGCTCAACCTCCGGAGCACGATCCTGCCGACCCAGGCGGCGGTCCGCTCGATGATCGAGGCCGGCCACGGCGGCGCCGTGCTGAACCTGTCGTCCGTCCGCGCCAACCTCGGCATCGATGCCGGCTACTCGGCATACGTCGCCGCCAAGGGCGCCATCAGCTCGCTCACTCGCCAGTGGGCGACGGAGTGGGCGCGGCACGACATCCGGGTCAACGCGATCATGCCGACCTTCGTGGACACGCCCCAGGTCGCCACGCTCCTCGCCGATCCCGCGTTCAAGCAGGGCATCGTCGGCCGGATCCCGATGCGTCGCATCGGTGAGCTGCGCGACCTCGTCGGCCCGGCGATCTTCCTCTGTTCCGACGCCGCGTCGTTCGTCACCGGGCAGGTGCTCGGCATCGACGGCGGCCTCACCGCGACGCAATAGCGACAGCCCAGGAGCCACCGATGCCGACCGCCACGCTCGACCTGGAGAAGGTCACGCCCAACGTCTACACGACCACCAAGCTGCGCGGCTGCAACCCGAGCTTCGTGACCACGTCGGCCGGCGTCGTCGTCATCGACACGCCACAGCTCCCCACCCGCGCGGTCGCCATGCGCGCCGAGGCCGAGTCGCACGGCCCCATCCGCTACCTGATCAACACCGAGAACCACGTCGACCACATCTTCGGCAACTGGTGGTTCCGCGGCGCCGGCGAGGTGGTCAACCACCAGGCGCTCTACGACATCTTCATGGACCCGAACGCGGCGCTCGATCCGTTCGCATACGCCCTCGAGGCCATCCCGACCGACGACCCCGATGCCGCGCCGCTGATCCCCGATCGCGACCTGTACTACGCCAACCTGCCGCGCGGGACCGTCGTGTTCACGGGCGACCTGACCCTGCGGCTCGGCGACCACACGTTCCACTGCCTGTGGACGCCCGGCCACACCCCGGGCCAGCTCGCGGTCCACGTGCCCGAGGAGCGCGTCGTGTTCACCGGCGACACGATCTTCAGCGGGGTCCAGACGTGGCTGATGACCTCGAACGTCGACCAGTGGCTCGAGGCGCTGGAGCGGATCCGGGCGCTACCGGACGTCGACTACCTGGTCCCCGGCCACGGCCCGGTCGTGACCCTCGAGTACGTCAAGAACCAGCGGGCCGTGCTGATGGCCTGGAAGGCCGCCGTCGCCGACGCGGTCGCGAAGGGCCTCAGCCGCGAGGAGACGATCGCCAAGGTCCGCTTCGACGACGCCTTCGGCCCCGTCGACGTCGGGCAGGCCTACATGATGGATCACATCCAGAACAACAACGCCGGCTCGCTCTGGGACAAGCTGACCGCGACCGGGTACGCGAAGGGCCGCTGAAGCTCAGCCGAGCGCCTCTAGCACCCTGGTGGCGTTGTAGCGGACTTGCCTGTCGACGTGCGTTAGACGCCCCTCAAGCTGTGCTCGCAGGTCCGTTGATGCGACCGATCGGGCGAGATTGCCGTACCGCCTGATCTCTCGGCGCGGACGCGTGTCGTCGACGACGGTGAGGACGACACGTGCGAGCCGACCGCGAGTAGGGCCGTCCAGCTCGAGCTTCGTGATGGCGGGTATCAGTCCTTCCTTGACGTAGCCGGAACCGTGGCACCAAGGGTCGGCTTCCAGAAAGCGCACGCAGTACTCGAGCCCATCTCGGTCACCGGCCTTGATCGCTGCCTCCGCCGCACGAAACCGATCCGTAAAGACTTCACCCCAGGTTTCCAGAGCCCAGGCAAGCTGCGCTGACCAGGCGTCGCGATGACCCGGCCGTGGGTCGATTCGACCCCAGGACGGGATGGCCTTGTGGGCTGCGTCGGCAACCAAGGACCGTTCTCGGATCTCCTCGACAGACGGGATGTCGTCTGATGGCTCCGTCCGACGCCATCTCGCGTCGTCGGGGTGAAGCGCCAGGTAGTAGTCGGCGGAGGCTTTGCTCCAGGCAGCGCGCAGGACCGAGTCGCCCGGGTCGCGATCGAGCGACTCGCTTGCTCGATGCATCGCGTCCCGGAGCCTATGGATCTTGCTGCCGGCACGTCTGGCCATTCGCGCAGGATAGTCAGCCCGTCGCGATGAGCCCGAGCGCCAGGAGGCCCAGCATGGCGATCGCCGCGGCCGCGGACCAGACGTTCACCCGCGGTTCGGTCGAACCCCGAACGGCGTTGCCCCACGCCAGGAGCGCGATCCCACCGGCCACCATGAGGCCGAGCCCGATCGAAAACAGGGCAAGGAAACCCAACGACAGCAGGCCCGCAGCGCAGGCTGCGGCGATCACAGCGCGCAGATCAGCGGACTGGGTGAACGCCCCGATACCGCTCGCGATCGCGGATCCGGTCAGGAAGGTGACGACGAGCCACATGCGGGGATCGATACCCGGCAGAGATCCCTGCTGCCCGAGCAGTCCCACATATCCGACAGTCGTCACGGCGGTGATGACACACACGATGCCGAGAGATGGGCTCGTCACAGAACGCAGGGGCCGTGCTTTCTTCATGGCCACGATCGGACGTCCCTACCGATGCGCATCGGGCTCGCCAGGCGAGCCGCTGGATGTGTCATCCCCAGGCTTGCCCGCGCGCGAGCGAGCCTGTCGCCCCGAAGGCCGACGAAGTCCAGCGCCCAGAACGTGTCCGCGTAGACGAGCGTTCCGCGCATCCAGGGCTGCCACCCAGGGAGCGATACGGCCTGGCAGGCAGGCTTCGGGATCCGGGCGGAGGGCGGCGTCACGCCCAGTTCGGAGGCGGGTCTCCAGCCGAGTGGCCCGTAGTAGGCGGGGTCGCCTTCGAGGAAGATCGCCGGGACGGCGGTGCGCTGCGCCTCGGCGACCGCATGGGCCACGAGTGCTCGACCGATCCCGCGCCTCTGCCACTCCGGCGCAACCGACAAGGGGCTCAGGTAGAGCACCTCGACCAGTCGCGCGTCCGCGTCGATCCAGCCTCGTGTGAGCCGCACCTGCCCGACCACCCGGTCATCCACGACGGCGACGTAGCCGGTGCTGTCTGAGCGCTTCGCTAGCGCCTCCTCGAGGGCAACAACGCCCGGCTGAGCATCGAAGGCCTGGCCGATCACGTTGCGGAGGGCGGCGGCGTCCTCGGGTACCTGGCGTCGGATCGCGGCGGCGGCAGGGGAAGTCATCGTCGAGCAGAACTCCGTTGTCTCGATTCGTCAGGCGACCCGTCCTTGGGGAACGTGCCCGTCCCGGGCCAGAGGATCGCGCCGTAGGCCGCCCATAGCGGTAGGAAGAGCAGCGCGGTGAGTGCGAAGGTGATCACTCCAGGATCTCGGTCGAACGGCCGCGTCAACAAAGCCGTGAACAACCCATCGCCGACGATCACTGCGAGCAGGATCGCCATGAGTCGCGAAGGTCGACGAAAGCGGATCGTTACAAGCACGGCGGCGAGCGCCGGGGCACCGAGGATAACGACGTATGGAACGAGGAGAAGCGTCGAACCGAGGTAGGTCTCGATGGCCGATCCGCTCCAGCCTTCCGACGGCCAATCTGTCGCCAAATAGATCGAAGACACAAGCGGAGTTGCGACGAATGCAACCACTAGCGCGAGGCCGACATTGCCCATGACCCATCGCAACTCACGGCCGAACGTGCTACTCATGAGTATCACGTTATAGTCTCCTTGTCTGGCCGTCAAGTGAGCGGAGCCCAAGACGAATAGATGCCTGTCCGTAGCCAAGGGTCCAGTGCCGGCAACCGTTGAGCCTCGCCACGATGGGGCGATGTCGAGGCGACTCACGGGCCGACACATCGTCCGGCGTGTGCGACGTGCGAGACGCCGCCACCTGATTGTGGGGGCGCTGCTGGGGAGCGCGTTCCTCCTGGTCGGTCAGCCAACGCTTGCCGCCGCCGCCGACGCGAGCCCATCCGTCTCGCCCGATCCGTCGGCAGCGATCGACCCGACGCCATCGACCGACCCGACAGCGACGCCGGACTCGACACCGACGCCGGACGTGACACCGACGCCGGAGGTCACGCCATCGCCGACACCGACATCAACACCGACCGAAACCCCGACTCCGACCCCGACGGCGGCCCCGACGCCCTCGGCGACACCGACCCTGATCCCGACCCCGGCGCCGACGCCTGCCATCCCGCCGGCCCCACCCCGATGGATGAATCTCTTCGTCGCCAGTCAGTTCCGTTTCCAGAACCCGAACTGGGCCGCGTGCACCGCGACCTCGGTCCGGACGATGTTGAACCTCGTCGCCGTGCGCGGAACCGGCGGCACGAGCTTCATTTGGAAGCCGACGAACCTGGCATCGGTGCGCGACCGCATCCTCGCCTGGGAGCGCAGCCACGACACGCTCGCCGGCGGCCACGGCTCCGATCCGAACGGCTGGCGCAACGCCCTGAACTACTACGGCTGGGGCGCCGGCGCCCTCGTCGCGGGGTCCCGTGTCTACGAGATCGCGACCTACTCGAGCTACGACGGCGCCGTGAAGGCCGCCGTCCGGGCTCTGATCGCGACTCGGAAGCCGGTCGGACTGGTCGGCTGGCGCGGGGCGCACGCGCAGATGGTCACCGGCTACTACGGGCTGGTCGGCGATCCGTTCGCGCGGGACGCCGCCGGGCGCTACTCGAACCGGTTCTCAATTGGCGGTGTCTACCTGACCGATCCCCTGCGCGAGTCGCACGCGGTGAACAAGGCGATGTCCTTCAAGGCGCTCCGCTACACGATGACCTACCGCTGGCGGTACCAGCGCTACTACGAGACCGACAGTCGCCTCGACGACCCGTACACGCCCGGCCGCCAGATCGCCAAGACCGCCTGGTACGGCAAATACGTGCTGGTCAAGCCGATCCGGTAACGTCGGCGGTCCGCATGCCGTGTCGGCTGGCTCGTCTGCAGCCGACGTCTTGGCAGAGCCGCCCGATGTGGTCGCCGTCATCGCTCCTGCGACGGGTCCGACGCGAGGATCTCGATCGCGGGTCGCTTGGCGAAGATCTTGCGCAGAAGGCGTCCGTCGTCAGCCCGATCAGCGACCGGGCGGGCGTCACGCCGCGCGACGCGCGTCGGCTTTGCGGCTGTGGTGGTGTCGATGCTTGAGGTGTTCGGTGCCATGAGTGCTGAGATCCCCTGCTTGTCTCGACGCGAGAGGCCGTCGATGATCCGACCCGATCATCTGTCCGGCGTCGGTCCATGTCATTGGCGGGACGACGCATAGCAGGACCCCATCGGTTGCTGCATCCGTGCAATCGTCAGGGCACGCGAACGTGGGCGGCGGGGCATATGGTGATCGGATGGTGTTCAGAGGAACGCAGACACCGGCCAACTAGCCCGGACCCCATCGCCCATCTCGGCCGACGATGCGTGCGATCTCGGCAGCAACAGCCGTCGGCGCGACCGACTCGGTATCGATGACGACGTCAGTGACGGGCAGGTCGCGTGACGCGTTTGTCGCGACAGCGAAGTACCCCGCGAGGAATGCCGGATCACGGGACACGCCGCGCGTCGGGTCACCCTGCGCGCGGCGCAGCGCCTCGTCGACGGTGACCTTGAGCGTCACGTAGAGCGGGCTGATTTTCGGGTCGAGGTGCTGTTCGAACGCCGCTCGGTCGCCCACCAGGTTGAACGAGCCGTCGGCGATGATGACGGCGACTCCGTCCTTTAGAAAACCGTTGGCAAGCCTCGACGCAGCGTGACGCGCAAGCGTCCAGGATTCGAGGTCGGACTTCGGTCCATCCGCAGTGAGCATGTCCTCGATGATGTCGAGGTCGATGACGGCCACACGAACATCGAGGCGAGAGAGCTCGTGGTAGAGCGCTCGTGCGACGGTGCTCTTGCCACTTGCGATCGGCCCAGTGATCACGATCACCATGTGCTGAGTCTGCCCCAACCACGGGTCTCCAGCGACCCCGTTTGTGTCCCTATGAGTGCCCACTCGCGCCTTCGGTCGATGTGCTCCAGCCAGTCTCGGCCGCCCACTCTTCGGCCGTGACGATCACCAGATCTACGATCGGGTCCTTCACCTCCGCGTAGGTGTCGAGATCGGGGATCGCCGCGGCCAGGGATCGCTTGATGGCGGAGTACGCGATCACCGCCTGCGGGTGTGCGCACATCCAGTCCCGGAACAGAAGAGCAAGGCGCTCGTTGGGCGATCCGCTCACCCGGACGTGAAGGTTGGCGTCCTCACCGGTGCCCCTGCGCGCCCAGAATTGCTTGGCCCAACGGGCGGGGTCATCATTCCGGCCGGCGGGTACATGGTCTCGGCCGATCGGAAACCCCACGAAGCCCAAAGCGCGCAGGGGTCGGTCGAACTGCCCTTGAGCATCACTCAAGTCCGTGACGCTCACCTGGATGTCGAGGACGTCCTTCGCATCCATTCCCGGGACCGCAGTACTTCCGATGTGATCGATCCGCAGCGCGCTCGCTCCGAGCGCGCCGTAGAGAGTCGCGATGAGGACTGCCGCCCGTTCGGCCCACTGAGGGTCGTGCGCCGAAATGGCGACGAGCTGCCGAGTCATCGATGCCCTGGGCCGTCAGTCGCGATCGGCGCTGTCGTCATCGTCGGCGCGTCGGTCGCCGCCCTGTTTCGGCGGTTGCCAGGCATAGGCCGCGTAGCGCAACTGGCGCTGGCTCAATTCGTCCAGGCGGTCCTGCTCCGCGCGCGCCAGCTCAAGATCGTAGGCACGCTCGGTCGCGTCGATGTCGACCGGATCGGCAGGATCCGAGGTCGTCGGATCATGCGCTCCCGCATTGGCGCCACCGAGGAGTCGCTTCAGGAAGCCCATCGCCGGCGATTCTGCCACGCCGACGACCGCGCCCACGTCCAAGCCCCGCCTGCTCCCGGGGCACTACAACTCGAACAGCCGCCAGTGCCCCTCAGAGATCACGGTGGCGACCCCATCGGCCACCTTGATCGCGGTCTCGTCGTCGATCGCGTAGCCGGGCCTGGTCAGGCCGGCCGCCCACCGTTCTGCATCGGCCATGGTGTTGTGCGGCAGATCGGGGTTGTCGAGGTGCGGGAAGATCTCGAAGTCGACGAAGCCCAGCCCTTCGCCCCCGACGGGACGGGTCCACGACGCGAAGCAGTCCGCGACGGCCGGCGACATGACCAGGCTCCCGGCGCTGAGTCCCACGTACACGAGATCGAGCGACGGGAGGAGCTCCGCCAGCCCGGACTCGCGCATCCAGCGGTCGAGATAGATCGTGTCGCCGCCGTTCACGAGCAGGACGTCGGCCTCCTCGACCCGGGGAGCCAGACGGTTCGCGCGATGCTGGGCAGCGCCGTGAGCTCGAGGACGCCGACGGACTTCCAGCCGAGCTCGGTCATCGGGGTCTCGGGCTGCTGGCCGGCGATGAAGCTCCAGGCGAGCTGCGGGCCGGGCCGCAGCGGATAGCTCGCGGTGGAGTTGACGAGGGCAACGCACTCCTCGATCGGCTTGCCGAGGAGCTCCAGCAGGGCTGTTCGAATGCTGGGGTTCGTGATCCCGGCGGACGTGAGGAGGAGTTTCAACGCGCATCTCCATGCAGTGGTGGCACAAGGCTAGCGTGGGCTGGTCTCCCTGCGCAGGACGCCGGTCGCGCCAGTCGGTGTCCGCCGATGTCACCCGGTTCGCATCGGCCCGGATGCCTCAGGCCGCGGCCCGCCACGGACAGCACGTGCAAGCCAGACCGTCGCTGCACAGACGAGGAGCATGAGGAAGAGGATCGCGACGGAGTAGACGGCCACGCTGCCGTAGCCGCCGTTGTCGGGATCCAGGAATGGGTACGGGTAGAGCCCGACGAGCGCGCCCCGGATCAGGATGTAGACGATCCAGACGAGCGGATAGATCAACCATAGGAGGCCCTGCCGGTACGTCAGCGTCTCCGCCGGCGGATCGAGCAGCCAGTCGACGACCAGGACGATCGGCATGAGCTGGTGGACGACGGTGTTGACCCACGGGATCGCCGTGTCGACATCGGTTCCCGAGAGCAGAAGCGTGAACACGATCCCGGTGATGCTCATGTAGACGACCGCGCCGCCACGCACGAGATCGAAGGTGGACGAGCGCGGGCTGCGCCAACGGGCGGCCCCCAAGATGAGGATCGTCGCCGCGATGAGGTTGCTCTGGATCGTGAAGTAGCTGAAGTAGCTGACCAGGTTCAGCGTGCCTTTGCCGGAAAGATCAACCAGCTGGGTCGCGATCGCGGCGATCGTCAGGAAGCCGAAACCCGCCCGATACGTTGCGATCGCGGCTTGTCGTTCCATCGGCCACTTTTACCACGCCAGACGGGCCGTGCCAGCGGTGCACGACGCCTGCCCCAACGGACGAAACGTCCGCATCGCCTAGCGTTCGCCGATGTCGCCCGATAGGGCTCGACCCTCCAGGGCGGGGACCCCGGCGTGCGCCAGGAAGAAGCTCCAGATGACACGCGCCGCATCCATCGAGTGGCTGACGCGGCCGAGATGGGGCGGTATCCAGATACGCGCACCCGGCCACGTATGACCGCCGCCCTCTACGCGGTAGAAGGCGACGTCGGACGCAGGGCCGGGGCCGCGCCAGCGGCGGACGGTGATGTCGGGCGCGACCGCCTCGACGAGAGGCGTGTCCGCCGCGGCGTTGCGCTCGACCCACACGCGAGCCCACTCGTCGACGCTCACGTTGGGAACGATCGGACGTCGCCCGAACAGGCGCAGCCAGTGTCCCGCTCGGCCGCCCGCATACGGCGCGAATCGGTCGCGGGTGCCGTGGATCTGCAGCAGCGGGACCGGGACGGTTGGACGGTGCTCTGAGATCAGCCCGACCGCACCCGTGCCGGCGACCTGAGCGACAGCGGCGATCCGGTCAGGGCGCTCCCAGGCCACTCGACCCGCCATCGTCGCGCCGTTCGACATCCCGACGAGATACACGCGAGCAGGATCGATCGCGTGGTGCTCGATGACATCGTCGATGACGGCGAGGAGGAAGCCCACGTCATCGACCTCTATGTGTCCGTTCCACGTTGAATCGCCGTACCGCCCGTCGTTCCAGATCTCGCGGATCGCGCTCGGCATCGCAAGCGCGAAACCGGCTTCGTCCGCGAGCTCCCCGAACCCGGTCCAGCGATCGAACATAGCCGGGCCGATGCCGCGACCGTGGAGCTGAACCACGAGCGGGACGGGACTCTCCGAGATCGGGCGAGGGATTCGCAGAAGATAGCCACGCTCCGATCCGGCGTGGTCCAGTACGACCGGCTCGAAGCCGTCCGGTTTCGGTCCCATGAGGTGAGCCTACGCTCGCAAAGCGTGCGGGAATGTCGCCACCGAAAAGGTCATCGGCGGCTGACGGTCGCGGCCTACACTCGGAGCCCTTGTCGCCCACGGAGGTCCTATGCGCCCGTTCGAGATCGGCCTCGTTCTCCCGATGGGGGAAGTGTTCGGCGGGGGTGCCACGTCTCGGTGGGCGAACATCCGAGACCTCGCCCTGCGAGCCGAGGAGATCGGGTTCGACATCGTCTGGACGTGCGACGAGCTCCTCTGGCGCCCGCCGGATCGTGACCCGCAGGGGTTCTGGGAGGGCGTCGCCATGACCGGCGCTGTGGCGGCCGCGACCTCACGGATCAAGGTCGGCACGTGGATCCTGTCCGCTCTTCACCGTAACCCGGGCATCACCGCCAAGGCCGCCGAGACGATCGACGAGATCAGCGGCGGCCGGTTCGTGTTCGGCCTCGGCTCGGGACACGCGGGGCGCCAGGCGCATGCCTTCGGGTTACCGGAGGACCACGTCTACGGTCGATTCGCCGAGGCGATCGAGATCATCGTTCCCCTGCTCCGAACGGGGCACGCGGACTTCGAGGGCACGTTCCATGCGGCGCGCGATCTGGAACAGCGACCGATCGGTCCGCGACCCGGCCGGATCCCGATCATGATCGGCGCCAAGGGGCCGAAGATGATGCGTCTGGCCGCGCTCCATGCCGACACCTGGAGCTGGTTCGCCGAGGAGCGGAGCGACCTCGCGGAGTTCGAGCCGCGACTCGCGGCCCTGGTGGATGCGTGTGTCGCCGCCGGCCGCGACCCGGAGACGATCGGGAGGTCCGCCGGACTCGTGATCGAGCCGACCTCGGTCGGCGGCTCGCAGGCGGATTTCGGAACCCCGATACGCGGCGCGTCCGAGGCGATCGCCGACACGTTGCGAGCCTTCGGCTCGGCCGGCTTCACGAACATCGAGCTCGTCCTCTGGCCCGCGACCCTCGCGACACTCGACGCGATGGCACCCGTGATCGAGTTGCTCGACGCCGATTGACCACGTCCGCCCGACGAGATCGGACGGACCCTACTCGTCTCGGCCTCAGTCGAGGCCGGAGATGGCGCCGAGCTCCGGGTACGGTGGACCGGCCCGCAAAGCGGCGAGGAGGTCCAGGGCTGCCTGTCCTCCGCTGGGGAACTGGTCTTCAGGATCCAACCGCCAGGCTGTGACCATCGCAAGGACGAGGACGCGGCAATCGTCGAGCAGGGCTTGATCGATGCCGGCGTAGCACTCGCTGACCGACCTCGGGACATGAGCGAGGTCGAATTCGACAGGACCGCGACAAGCAGTCTCAAGGTCGATGAACAGCGGGCCGTTCTTGGTGTTGAGGACGTTTCCCGGGTGTGGCTCGCCGTGCAGCAGCTGCTCCGCGGCCCCTCGCCCGGCGATCGCGCCCATCACGCGACTCAACGTGTTCACGAGAAGGTCACGGTCCGCGTCGCCGAGCTCCGGAGTCCGGTCGCGGCTCCCAACGAGTCGCTGAGCTTCATTGACGCGATCCGTGAAATGCGGCGTGGCGACATTGACGTGCTGCATACCGACGTGAAGCCGCGACAGCGCATCAGCGTAATCGGCTGGTGGGAGCTCGCGAGCCGGCTGGAGCTCGTAGTAGGTCCAGAGCGTGATCGCGAAGCCGTCGCGCTCGTAGACGCCCGGCGCCACTCGAGGATCGAGAAGCGCCACGGGACTGTCCGTTGCGGCCAGCCGTGCCGCGACTTCGACTTCGAGCGCTGCGGCCTCGTGCGTTGCGAGAGCCACACGCACGAGAACGTCGGACGGCAGCAGGCGCAACGCGAGCCTGTTCGAGACGTGAAGAACGATCGCGTCGTCGACCCTGAGGCCGAGTGCTGACGCGATCGACATGGCCGCAACCACCGCCCGCGGTACCTCTGACACCTGCATTGCCATCGCCATCGCTCGACGTTACCGGATGGCATGTGCGCCGGGCCAGAGCCGGGGGCCATCCTCGCCGACACACACATGGATCTGCCCGGAGCACAGTACCTGCCATGGCCACGATCGAGATAAGTGAGGAGCTCCGCGCGGCAGCGACCTACTTCGGGGCGGTGGGCGAACGCTGGCTAGTTGAGCTCCCGGCCGTGGTCGCGAGCCTCGAGGCGGAGTGGGGCATCAGCACCGGGCGAACGCTCACCGGCGGCAACTTCGCCTACGTCGCCGAGGTGGTGACGGTGGAAGGTGAGCCGGCGGTGCTGAAGGTGGCCGTGCCTCGCGGACCGACTGAGTTCACGCAGGAACTGCGCACGCTGCAGCTCGCGGAGGGCGACCCCTACGCCGGGCTCATCCGCTTCGACGAGGAGCGGCGCAGCCTGTTGCTCGAACGCCTGGGCCGCCAGATGGCCGAGCTCGGGTGGCCGGTCGATCGGCAACTCGCAGCCATCACCGAGACCGTCGCCCGCGGCTGGCGGCCCGTGAACGGCGATGGCCTGGCAGACGGCGCAGCCAAGGCAAGGCGGCTTGCTGACTACATTCCGCGAGCATGGGAAAACCTCGGCAAGCCCTGCGCGGAACAGTGCATCGAACGTGCCATCGGGTACGCACGCCAGCGAGCGCGTTGGTTGGATGGCCGAAAGCCGGTGCTCATCCACGGCGACGCCCACCCCTGGAACGTCCTCGAATTGCCCGGCGGAGGTGACACACCAGGCGAAGGGCAGCAGTTCCGGCTGATCGACCCCGAGGGCCTGGCGTCGGAACCGGCCCACGACCTCGGCGTCATCCTCCGAGGCTGGAACGACGAGCTCCTGGATGTCGGCGGCGACGTCGCGGCAGCGACGTTCGAACGCTGTGCATCCGTCGGCCTCCGGACAGGCGTTGACCCAGAAGGCACGTGGCAATGGTCCTTCATCGAGCGCGTGGCGAGCGGCCTCCTCCTCCAGGAACTCGGGCACGATGCCGATGCGCGATCGTTTCTCGCTGTCGCCGATCGCCTCGCCGATGCGAAGCCTCCCTGGTCCTGAGGACGCGGCCAGCTACCCCGGCGGGGTGATGTGAGAGTACGTAGCCTTGTCCTCGCAAAGCGTGCGCCAATGTCCCTTGAGGTTGGGGCCTCTAGAACATCCCGTTGTCGTTCTTCGCATCCGCCGGATCGGGCAGGACCTGGAGGACGTCCCAGTGTTCGACGATCTTGCCGTCGTCGTCGAACCGGAAGATGTCGATGCCCGCATAGTCGTGGTCGCCCGGCCAGTGCTGGTAGCAGTGGAGGACCACGTAGTCGTCCTCGGCGATGGCGCGTTTCACGTCGACCCGCTTGCCGGGGTACTCGCTAGCCATTCGGTCGAAGTAGTCGATGAATGCGTCCTTGCCGTCACCCACGCCCGGGTTGTGTTGCCGGTAGTCCGCGCCGGTGTATCGATCCTGTGCCTCTCGCGGCTGGTTGTCGTTGAACATCAGCTCGTAGAAGTCGATCGCGGTCTGCTTGTTCGCCTGGGGGTCGCTCACGGCGCATTCCTCCGGGATCGGTTGGGTCAACGAGCTCACGGTTGGTCAGGCGCGGGGCGACGACGACTTGTGGGTCACCCCATCTGCTCGACCCAGGCGGCTCGCCACGCGGGGGCATCGAACGGCGGGGCGAAGTACCACGTCTCGCGATACACCTTGCCGCCCCGGAGCTGGATCAGGACGGAGAGGAACCAGGTCGAGCCATCGGGGTAGACGCTCGTCCCATCGGCGAACCAGTAGTCGCCGCTGCCGACGACGCGGTGGATCGTGTTCGAGGGTGTCGCGACCCACTGGTCCTCGCTCCCGACGACGCGAACCGATAAGTCGCTCGGCCGGCCGCCCGGCCAGTTCTCCATGATCGCCCGGTCGTTCGCGCTGCCACGGACCCGCTCGCCCGACTGGGGCCACTCACACAACCAGTCCGGGTCGCGCAAGGCGCCGGCCGAGTCGTAGTCATGGGCGGCCTGCGCTTGGTAGTAGCGACGGACGATCTCCTCGTTGGACGGGTTCGCCACGTTCTCTCCCTCGGGTGCGATGAGAAGCAACCGTGATGGCGCCGGTCCGCGCGGTCAAGCCTCATGTTGAGGTCAGGCGACGTGCCGTCGGCATCGCAAAGCGTGCGCTAAGAAATCCGAGATTAGCGTGCGGTTCGGAGGGCGACCACGCCCGCTGCTGCGCCGATCACGACGGTGACGACTGCAAACGCGCCTAACGGCCACACGTTCGCATTGCCGCAGAAATCAGGGGTATCGAAGCACGCCGCGACCGTGTTGTAGGTTCCGTACAGGAGTACGGCCCCGGCGCCCATGAGCGCTCCGGCCATCTGGATGGTATGCGTGGGCTCCTGATGCCGGCCCACGCTGATCACCGCGCCGACCAACAAAGCCAAGATCGCCACGATCGCGATGACGGGCGACAGCGAGGTCAGGAGTCCCAAGACCAACCCTGTCGCGACTCCGAGGGCGAGACCTGATCCCATGTCGCCCAATCGTACCTCCGAGCAAGTGTCTGGACGACGATGGCGACGACCCTAGAAACGGACTACTCCGGCGTGGTTTCGAGCCAGCGGATGAATACCGCGAGGGCTATTGTCACCAGCCCGCAGACTACGACGCGGATATTCAGCCGCCGAATCAGTGGCGCGTTCTTCCGCACGTTCGGTGACCGGTCGACGGTTTGACGCACCGCCAGTTCGATGAATCCTGCGGTGGCGAGAAGCATGAACCCTACGAGGGCGAAGACCGGGTCCATTGTCGTAAGCGTATCGTCGCCTTCGGGCCATGATCGAGTGGAACTCGCCCGGTCTAGACCGGTCTTCGCGAGGTCCCAAAGCGTGCTGTCGCTCGCTATGCGCGGCCGGCGGCGACCTCGTCGGCGCGGGTGCGGCCGGCGAGCCGGATGAGGTCCTCGTGGAGCTCGAACCAGATGCCGTGGTAGCTGTCGACCCGGGGTGAGGCGACGTAGCGGCCGTCGCCGGCCTCGGCCGCCTCGGCGGCGCGGCCGAGCCTGACGCGATAGCCGCCGAGCCTCGGGCAGCCGGACTCGATCGGAGTGAGCCACGACGACCGCGTCCTCGTGGAGCGCGGCCAGTCGGTCGAGGACGCCGTGGTCGTAGTCGGCGTCGGCGTGGTCGTTGACGACACCGGCCGCCGCGTCGCGCATCTGCCAGGCGGTCACGATGTCCTTCATCCGCTGGTCGAGCGCGGGGAACTCGTCCAATGCCGCCTCGGCGTTGTCGAGACCCCAGGCGGCCTGCTCCCCGGCGAGGAGTGCCGCGGCACGACTCGATCCCGCCTCGGTCAAGCGGAGGGCGCCTGCCGAAGGTGCCACGAGACCGTCTGCGACCAGCGCGTCGAGCACCGGCTGGACGTCGTCAGGCGTCGCGAGGACGACGTCGGCGACGCCCTGTGGCTGGGCGAAGCCCTTGATGCCGATCGCCCGGATGCAGGCGTCCGGGGTGACCGCGCTGGCGTCTGTTGGCGTGGCGCTCTTCCGGGCCACCATCTCATCGCCGCCGATCGGGATGCCGAGCTCGGTGGCCCACGCGGTGAGGGTCTTTGCCTCGGGCACGACTTCAGTCGCGCCGGCGAGGGCGCCTTCGAAGACCTCGCCGGTGCCGCCGTCGATGGTGATGACGTCGCCCGCGCGGAGGACGCGATCACCGACGACGATCTCGCCGTCGCGAACCTCAAGATCGCCGGCACCCACCACAGCCGGGATCCCCCAGCCGCGGGCCACGACGGCAGCGTGGCTCGCCAGCCCTCCACGCGAAGTCAGGATGCCGGCCGCTCGGGCCATCCCGTGGACGTCCTCGGGCGAGGTCTCGGCACGAACGAGGATGGCGGCGCGTCCGTCCTCGGCCGCGGCGACGGCCGCCTCCGGGTTCGTGGCGATCTCGCCGGACGCCATCCCGGGCGACGCCGGCAGCCCGGTCACGAAGGGCGTCTCGCCACCCGCCCGGCCGACGGACGATGTCGGGGGATCGGCCAGCAGGCGCAAGACACGGGCCACTGCCTCGGCGCGCGAGAGCGGGAACGCCGGGTCCTCGGCCATGTCAACGGCGATCCGGAGAGCGGCCTGCGGGCTGCGCTTGCCGACCCGCACCTGGAGGAACCAGAGCCGGCCGTCCTCGATGGTGAACTCGATGTCGCACAGGTCGGCGTAGTGGCGCTCGAGGCGGGCTGCGGTCTCGCGCAACTCGGCTGCGACGGCCGGGAGGCGGTGGTCGAGCGCGGCGATCGGCTCGGTGGCGTGCGTTCCGGCCACGACGTCCTCGCCCTGGGCGTCGAACAGCACGTCGCCGTAGAGGGTGGGCTCGCCGGTCGCGGGGTTGCGCGTGAACGCGACGCCGGTGGCCGATGTCGCGCCGCGGTTGCCGAACACCATCGCCTGGACCGTGACCGCGGTCCCGAGGTCGTCGGCGATCCCCTCCTTCGCTCGATACGCGCGGGCTCGGTCGCTGTTCCAGGAGCGAAAGACGGCCTCGATGGCGAGGCGGAGCTGCTCCCACGGGTCGTCCGGGACGTCGGCGACGCCGACGATCGAACGGAAGCTGGCGCCGAACCGCTCGCGACAGCTTCGCGCGAATGCCTCGCTGCCAGATGTCCCGGCCAGGCCGGCCTCGGTGGCGTCGTTCAGGCCGAGGTCGAGGATGGTGTCCATCATCCCGGGCATCGATACCGGCGCACCGGATCGCACGCTGACAAGCAGCGGGTCCGAGGCGTCGCCAAAGCGCCGCCCGACGGCGGTCTCGACTCCCGCCATCCGCTCGCGCAGCTCGGCGTCGAGGCCATCCGGCCAGCCGCCGGCCAGGAACGCCCGGCACGTCTCGGTCGTCACGACGAAGCCGGGCGGCACTGGCAACCCCAGCCCGATCATCTCGCGGAGGTTCGCGGCCTTTCCACCGACGAGCGCGAGTACGTCTTCGCGCGGCAGCTCGTACGCGTGGTCGAGCGGGTAGGTCCGCCTCACGAGCGCTTGCTCTCGCGCAACGCCTGCCACACCCGCTCGGGCGAGAGAGGCAGGTCGCGGATCACGACCCCGGTCGCGTCCGCGACGGCCGCGGCGACTGCCGGCGCCACCGGCAGCAGCGCGCCTTCGCTCATCCCCTTCGCGCCGTACGGCCCAGGCCCGTCGGCGTTCTCGATCATGTCGCTCTCCATCCGGAGGGGCAGGTCCATCGAGGTCGGGATCCGATAGTCGATGGCGCCGAGGTTCCGGATCCGGCCAGTGTCGTCGAGGATGTAGTGCTCCATCAGCGTGTGGCCGAGGCCCATCACGGCCGCTCCCTCGTCCTGGCCGCGGACCTGGCTCGGGTTGAGCGCCTTCCCGACGTCGGAGACGGTCACGTAGCGGTGGATCGTGATGTCGCCGGTATCGCGGTCGACGCTGGCCTCGACCGCGGTCGCGTTGAACTCGTAGAAGGCGGATGTCCCGCCGAGCGGGTGGTCCGGGTCGGCCTCCTTGCGCGATTCGCCGAGACCGGTGATCTCGCCACCGAGGCGTCCGAGAGCGCGCGCGACGACGTCGCGGATGGGTTCCGATCTGTCGCCGACGCGCACCTCGCCGCCTTCGATCTCCACCGTTGACTCGTCGACGCCCTCGAGGCCCGCGGCCAACGCCCGGAGCTTGGACTGGATGTCGCGGCACGCGGCGAGCACGGCATTGCCCATCAGCACGGATGACCGGCTGGCCGAGGTCTGCTGGTCGTACGGTACGACCGCGGTGTCGCCCATGACGACCGTGACCCAGTCGAGCGGCGCGCCCAGCTCCTGCGCGGCGATCTGGGCGAAGATCGTCCGCGCGCCCTGGCCCATGTCCGAGGTACCGGCGTAGACGACGACGCTGCCGTCGACCAGCAGGCGCACAGTCGAATACGACAGCCCGGTCGTCGGGCCGGACTTGAGCCCGACGGCGAAGCCGCGGCCACGGCCGGGCGGCGTCGGGGTCCGCCAGCCGATCATCTCCGCCGCCCGCTCGACGGCCTGGGCCCAGTCGCCGTCGGCCGGGGTGTCGTGCGGGATGAACGCCTCGCCCGGGCCGGCGAGGTTCCGCAGCCGGAGGTCGAGCGGGTCGATGCCGAGCTCGCGCGCCGCCTCATTCATGTTCGACTCGACCGCCCAGATCTGCTGCGGGTTGCCGAAACCACGGAACGCGGTCGAGGGCACGGTGTGGGAGAGCACGCTCCGGGCGAGGATCCGGACGTTCGGCACGCGATACGGGCCGTTGGAGGTGTATGCGCCTTTGGCCACGGTCCGGTCCGCGATGTCGGCGTAGGCCCCGATCAGGTAGTTCGCCTCGATGTCGCGGAAGACGAGCGTGCCGTCGCGCCGGAAGCCGGTCCGGACGTGGACATCGGACGCTCCCCGGCGGACGGCCTGGAAGGTCTCCTCGAGGGTCAGCACGAGGCGCACCTTGCGTCCCGTCGCACGTGCCATGAAGGCGAGCAGCGGCTCGTACTTCGCGTGCTGTTTGCCACCGAACGCGCCGCCGGGGTCGGGCGCCAACACGCGGACCTTCGACAGCGGCAGGCCGAGCAGGTCGGCGATGACACGCTGGAGCCAGTACGGGTGCTGGATCGCGCTCCAGATGGCGATGCCGTCGCCGTCGGGGGCGGCCATGTAGGCGTGGGGCTCGATCGCGAACTGGGTGACCATCGGGAAGGCGTAGGTGCCGTCGACGACCAGGTCTGCGTCCTTGGCGGCGGCGTCGACATCGCCCCAGCCGTGGTGGTGCTCGTGGAGGACATTCGTGGCGGCGCACGGGTCGCCCGGGCGGAGGGCGGGGTCCTGCACGAGCGGCGCGTCGGGGGCGAGGGACTGGGCAATCGTGTGGATCGCGGGAAGCTCCTCGAACTCGACCCTGACGAGGGCGGCGGCTTCCTCGGCCGCGTCGTGGGTCTCGGCGGCGACGGCGGCGACGGGCTCGCCGTGGTACTTGGTCTCGCCGGTAGCCAGGACGGGTCGGTCTTTGCGCTGCGGACCGAAGCGGGGCATCGGGTCGGGCAGGTCGGCCGGGGTTGTGACGAAGCGGACGCCCGGGATCTTGAGTGCCGCGGTGGCGTCGATCCGGCCGATCCGCGCGCGTGCCACGTCAAGCGTGACCAGCTTCACATGGAGGACGTCGTCGTGCGGCAGGTCGGCGACGTACTGCTGCTCCCCGGTGACACGGGCACGGCCGCCGACGCGCGCCTCGGGCTCCCCGACGCTCACTGCGGCGCCACGTTCGCGTCCGGCACGGCCGATCGCTCCCCGACCGCCGGCGTCGGATGCGTCGTTTCGTGGGCGTCGCCGCGAGCCGCCTCGAGGACCGCCTCGATGATCTGCTCGTAGCCGGCGCAACGGCAGAGGTTGCCGGCCAGGTCCTCCTCGACCTCGGCGCGGGTCGGGTGCGGGGTGAGCGCGAGCAGCGCCTGCGCCGAGACCAGCTGGCCCGGGATGCAGAAGCCGCACTGGGCGGCGCCGGTGTCGAGGAACGCCTGCTGGAGCGGGTGAAGTCGGTTGCCGGCGGCAAGCCCCTCGATCGTGGTCACGGCCGCGCCGTCGGCCTCGACCGCGAGCATCAGGCACGAATCCACGCTCCGACCATCGACCAGGACGGTGCAGGCGCCGCATTCCCCGACCAGGCAGCACTCCTTGGTGCCCGTCAGGCCGAGGTCGTCGCGGAGCACCTCGAGGAGCGTGTGGTGGACCTCGACGTCGATCGTGCGGGTCCGGCCGTTGACGGTGAGGGCGAGCGTCCGGCGCTGGGTCATCGCCGGACCGCCGCCGCGTCGGCCAGCCGATCGATGGCGATGCCGACGGCGCGCAGGCCGAGGACGTGGAGCATCGCGAGCCGGTACTCCGGGCTGGCCCGCATCGACGTCGGCGACGGGCTCGCGTCGACGAAGAGCGTCTCGAGACGCTCCATCTTGGCGCGGTCCGGCGCCATCCGGTCCGCGAGCAGGCCCGTCTCGTCGACGACGAGGACCGGCCGCGGACCGAGACTCCCGTACGCGATCCTGGTCACCCCGGCACCGATCCACGGCGCAGGCCAGCGTGACCGCCGCAAGGTCGTGACCGCGGCGCCGCGTCCGCCGGACGTGGACGCTGCCGGTCGGGGCCGTCGGGCGGGGCAGCTCGATGGCCGTGACGAGCTCGCCGCGTGCGAGGGTCGTGACCCCCGACCGGACGAACACATCGTCGACAGGGATCCGCCGAACCCCGGCCGGGCCGGCCACCACGACCCGTGCCCCGAACACGAGCAGAGCCGGGACGGTGTCGGCGGCCGGCGACGCGTTGCAGATGTTGCCCGCCAGCGTGGCCCGGTTCCGGATCTGGACCGCCCCGACGACGGCGGCCGCCTCGGCCAGCGCCTGGTGGTCGCGCTCGATCCGCTCGTCGGCGGCGATGTCGGTCATGACCGTGCGCGCACCGATCGTGAGCCCGCCTTCGGCCCCGCCGGCCTCCCGGATCTCCGCGTCGAGCTCCTCGATCCCCTTGACGTCGACCACGACCCGCGGCCGGATCGTCCCGTCGCGGAGCCGGATGATCAGGTCGGTGCCACCCGCCAGCGGACGCGCGTCGGGCCCGGCCTCGGTGAGCAGGGCGATCGCGTCGTCGAGATGGGTCGGCCGCTCGTAGTCGAAGGCGCGCATCGGCCGGTCTAGAGCACCCGGTCCATCTCGTCGAGGAGCACCTGCGGGTTCGCCGCCCGGATGAAGAAGTACGGTCGCTCGGCGAACCGGCCCACGAAGTCGGCTCGGGCGGCGCGCAAGCGCGTCCGTATCCACCACCGGCATCACGAACCCGGGCGCCAGCAATTCGTTGAGCAGGAAGTAGTTCTGGACCGAATGGAACGTCTGGAACTGCCGCTCGAACGGGATCATCTCGACCGTGGACGGGTCGAAGTTGCCGTCGATGGCGGGGACGATGACGACGTCGATCGGGGTCGGCTCGGTCAGGATCTCCCAGGTCGGCATCGAGCCGAAGAACTTGTCGACGCCGCGCTCGGGCGCGGCCTTGTCGGCGCGCTCGGTGCCCTCGGTCCGCTTCTTGAGGAACGGCGACTTCGAACCGGCGACCGCGACGCCCGACTCGTCGATGACCGTCGTCTCGGTCGAGACGAGCAGCGCGCCGCGCCGGCACGCCTCGATCTGGCCCATCGACTTGCCGTGGTTGGACTCACCGCCGAGGAACAGGACAGTCTTGTCGCGGTAGCGCACGGCCGAGGCGTGGAACGGGTGCAGCCCGGCCTCCTCCATCCGGAGCGCAAGCATCGTGACCACGACCTTCTGGATCGGCCCGGCCGGCCACGGACCGCTGAACGTCATCGTCCGGCCGTCGTAGGCGATGCCCTTCGGGGCGTCGCGAAGCCACAGGATGTCGGGGCCTTCCACGGTCACCGCCGGCGCGACCTTGACGTCGGCCAGCCGGTAGTCGAGGAAGCTCATGTCGTCGAGGAGGTGGTCGAGGGGCTCGGAGCCGTAGACGTCGACCCGCAGCCTGGCGGGGCCGGCGGTGAACTCTTCGGACAGGCGCGGAGTGTCGGTCATAAGGTCCTTCGGCTGCGTCTGCGGGCGATTGTGGTGGGCTCGGTCTCGTCGGCGGGCAGGCGGCTCGCCATGTCGGCGGTGATCTCGTCGAAGTGTCGCCGGATGGCGGCCACGGTGGCGTCGGTGTCGCGACGCTCGAGGGCAGCCAGGATCGGCGCGTGCAGTTCGGCCGACCACCGCTGGTCGGCGCCCGGGACGGCGAGCGTGATGTAGGTCCGCGAGAACGGCTGGAGCGTGCCCCACACCCGTTCGAGCTCGCCGTTGTCGGCGATCTCCATGATCCGGCCGTGGAAGCGGGCGTCGGCCTCGGCCACCGCGTGGCTGTCGTCGTCGCGGGCGGCCGCGCGCATGGCTTCGAGCTCGTCGGCGAGGTCCGCGACGTCCGCGTCCGTGACGCGGTCGACCACCAGCGAACCGCCGAGCGCTTCGAGCGCCGAACGGACGGCGTACGCCTCGATGATCTCGCGCCGCGACGGGCGTCGGACGCGGGCGCCGCGGAACGGCGTGATCTCGACGAGCCCGAGCGCCTCGAGACCGCGGAGCGCCTCGCGGACCGGGGCCTGGCTCGTGCCGAGATCCCGGGCGACCTGCGTCTCGACGATCCGCGAGTCGGGCGGGTAGTAGCCGTCCATGATCCCGTCGAGCAGCCGGTCCTTCACCTGGTCGGCCAGGACGGCGCGCGGGAGAAGGGGCGTGACCGCCATCGACGGCACCGGTCAGCGCCCGATCGCGGCGGCCGGGATGGTCGCTGGGTCGGACGTCGCCGAGGCCGCGTCCACGAGGATCTCGACTCGCCCCGCGGTCCCGTCCACCCGGACCCGATCACCGGTCACGATCCGGTGGGTCGCCACGGACGTGCCGATGACCGCCGGGATCCCGAACTCCCTTGCCAGCACGGCCGGATGCGAGGTCGTGCCACCCGTGTCGGTGACGAGGCCCGCGATCTTGGTGAACAGCACGACCCAGGCCGGATTGGTCATCTGGCAGACGAGGATGTCGCCGTCCCGGACGTCGTCGAACTCGTCGACCGTGCGGACGACGCGGGCGATGCCTTCGACGACGCCGGGCGACGCGCCGAGCCCCGTGATCTGGCGCTGGTCGTCTGACTGGGTCTGATGGAAGCGGTCGGGGTAGCCCCAGTTCACGAGGTACGGGAAGGCGAGCTGCGACGGGGTGACCGTGCCGACCCAATCGCGCGGGTGAATGCGCGCGGCCGCGTCGCGCTCGCGGCGGCGCTCGGCCACGATCGCGTGAGCGCCGAGCGCATCGGCGCTGCCGATGAGCGCCCGCATCTCGTTGTAGCGGAGGAACAGCACGTCGTCGGGCTGGTCGAGCCGGCCGCTCTCCACCAGGCGCCGGCCGACCTCGAGCAGGACGAGCCGGAGGTGGGCGTTGGCGCCCTGGTCGATGTAGAAGTGATGGTCCGGCGTCAGCGGCGCCATCCGCAGGTTGACCGCATTGGCCGCCTGCATCTCCTCGAGCGCCTCGCCGGTCAGCCCGTCGAGGATCTCGCGCGAGGCCGCCTCGATGTCGCGGCGCATCGCCTCGATCGCCGTCGGGAAGTCGTAGTCGGTGGTGAGGTAGCCGCGCACCAGCTCGAGGACCGGCTCCATCTGCTCGCGGACGGTCGGGAAGATGAACTCGTGGCTCCACACGGCGTGCCAGCCGAACTCGCGCTGGTAGGGCTCGACGCGCTCGGCGATGAACCGGCGGCCGCGCTCGGTCGAGCGGAGGGCGGCGGCGATCGCCTCGGTGTCGTCGGGGGCGAAGGCGGCCTTCAGCTCGTCGTCGTCACGGACCTCGTTCTTCATCCGCCACAGCGCCTCGATCGAGTCCCAGTTGCGGTCCGAGGCGGAGTTCTGGAGGCGGCCAAGGAGTCGCTTCATCCACGGCGCCCCGCGTCTTCTCCATCACCGCCCGGAGCTTGAGGGTCGCCGACAGCTGGGCGAAGTTGAGCATCCAGTGGATCTTCCAGTGGCGATCGTGGATGTCGATGGCGTCCTCGAGCAGGCACGCCGCGTCGGCCAGGTCCATCTCGTCCGCAGCGTCGAGTCGCGCCTCGAGGAACGCGAAGTTCCGCTCCATCTCCGGGCGGAGCCGGTCGCGCCACCAGTCGGCGAAGTCACGGCCGTAGACGGGCAGGACGGTGTCCAGATAGGCGCCCATCGTGGAGGCGAAGGCAGCGTCGCGCGGCACCCGCGCGCCGTAACGGCCGCTGTACTCGGTGGCGTCGATGCGCAGGTCGGGGTCGGCGGGGATGGCCGTCGTGTAGACGTAGCCGTTGACGTTCTTGGCCAGCCAGTCGACCGCGAACGGGGTCCCGAACCGGCGGAACATGTGGTCGCAGCTGAGCCACCAGCCGCCGATGTCGAAGAACATCGGGCTGACCGGGTGCGGGATGTGGAGATCGTCGTAGACCCAGAAAAAGCCCTTCTCGACCTCGGAATCCCAGGTCACCGGGAAGGCTTCGTCGCCCAGGAACTGGCCCAGGATCTCCTCGGTCGCCGCCACGCGTCGTCCTCCAGGGTGGCCTGTCATCGATCATCGATTAGGATACCTTCCGCCGCCCGGCGCGAACCCGGAGGAGGGACAGCGGTGACCGACCCGGCCCCGCAGGACATGATCGACTGCCCGATGCTCCGCACGGTCACGGGCCGTCCGACCGACTACTGGAACGACTCGTGCGCGCTCGACGATCTCGCCTACGCGGTCGCGCGCGGGGCGACTGGGGCGACCTCGAACCCGAGCATCGTGCTCGAGGTCCTGCGCAAAGAGGGGTCGTACTGGACGCCCCGGATCGCGGAGCTGGCGGCCGGCAACCCGTCATGGACCGAGGCCGCCATCACCTGGGCCGTGGTCGAGGAGATGGCCGTTCGCGGCGCCGCCGTGCTCGAACCGGTGTTCGTGCGCGAGGGCGGGCGGAAGGGCCGGCTGTCACTCCAGACCAACCCGACCCTCTACCCGGATACCGAGCGGATGCTCGAGCAGGGTCTGCGGTTCGCGGGCCTCGCCCCGAACATCCAGGTCAAGTTCCCGGCGACACGGGCCGGGATCGCCGCGATCGAGTCGGCGACTGCGGCCGGGGTCAGCATCAATGCCACGGTCTGCTTCACGGTCGCGCAGTCGATCGCGGTCGCCGAAGCGGTCGAGCGCGGGCTGGACGCCTTCGCCGCGGCCGGCGGCGACCGCGCGACCGTCACGCCGGTCTGCACGATCATGGTCGGGCGGCTCGACGACTGGATGCGGGTCCTGGCCGAGCGCGACGGCATCGCCGTCCACCCCGACGCTTTGGACTGGGCGGGCATCGCGGCGTTCAAGCGGGCCGTCGGCGTCTACCGCGAGCGCGGCTACCGGACGCGGCTGCTGGCCGCGGCGTACCGGCACCGCCTGCACTGGACCGAGCTGGTCGGTGGCGACGTGGTGCTGACGATGACCCACGCCTGGCAGGTGCGGTTCAACGCCAGCGGGATCACGCCCGAGTCACGGATCGACGAGCCGGTGGACCCGGCGTTGGTGCACGAGCTGCAGGCGCGCTTCCCCGACTTCGGACGCGCCTACGAGCCCGACGGCCTGACGATCGACGAGTTCGACGGGTTCGGGCCGACGGTGCAGGACGCTGCGCGCGTTCATCGCGTCGTACCACGAGCTGATCGGGGCGATCCGGGATGTCGTGCTCCCCGATCCGGACGTCCGTCGTCCAGAGCCCGCCCGGCCGACGGTTTCCTCGCCCGCGCGCGCCTGAGGGCTCGCCGGCCCCTGAGCTGACCGCCCGAGCGCGGCCTGACCCGGATCAGGCCTTGGCGGCCGCCGCCTGGTGCGCCTTCTCCCAGTCCGCCTTGAACTGGACGATGCCCTTGTCGGTCAGCGGGTGGTGGACCATCTGCTGCAGGACCTTGAACGGCACCGTCGCGATGTGCGCGCCGGCGAGCGCCGCCTGGGTCATGTGGACGGGGTTGCGGATCGAGGCGGCCAGCACCTCGGACTCGATCTCGTGGATGGCGAAGATCTCGGCCAGCTCGCGGATGACGATCATGCCGTCCTGGTTGATGTCGTCGAGCCGGCCCGACGAAGGGTGAGATCAGCGACGCGCCTGCCTTGGCCGCGAGCAGACCCTGATTCGCGGTGAAGATCAGCGTGCAGTTGGTCTTGATCCCCTCCTCGGCGAAGCGGTAGATCGCCTCGAGCCCGTTCTCGGACATCGCGACCTTGACCACGATGTTCGGGGCGAGCGTCGCGTAGTGGCGGCCCTCCTCGAGCATCCCGTCGACGTCGTCGGAGACGCACTCGGCCGACACCGGCCCGGGCGTGATCTTGCACACCTGCTTGAGGATCTCGTCGTACGAGCCACCGACCTTGGCGTACAGCGTCGGATTGGTCGTGACGCCATCGAGGACGCCCCAGCGGGCTGCCGTCTTGATCTCGTCGATGTCGGCGGTGTCGAGGAAGATCTTCATGAGTCGGGCTCCAGGTGGGAGGGGGTGTGCCGTGATAGTACGCCGCCCGCCGGGTCGTGCCGGTCGGGCTCGTCGGCGGCGTCCCATGGCCGATTTCTGTCAGATGCGCATCACGCGGGCACTAGTCAGCCAGTCGTTGCCAAATGTGTCATCGGGCGTGCATCTGACAGGATCTGAGGGCTGCCTTCGCCGATCCCACGCTCGGCTCGTCGAGCTGGCCGCTCCCGGCGCTGACGAGCGCTCGCCTGGCGGGCATATGACAGAAACGTCGCGCCGATGAGCGCGGGCGCGGTGCCAAGGAGCGCGGGCGCGGCGCCAAGGAGCGCGGGCGCGGCGCGCCGCGGCGCCAATGAGCGGGGGCGCGGCGCCAATGAGCGGGGGCGCGATGCCGAGGAGCGCGGAGGCGACACCGATCGAGGCGCCGCGACAAAGACCCCCTGCCGCTGATGTCACTCTGGAGCATCACCCAAGGGGGCAATGGCCCGGGCGCCTGGCTTTGATGCTCTCGAGTGGCATCAAGATATGAGGGTCGTCTTGGGCGCAGGACCCGCCGATATCAGAACCTGTCGGCGAGCCCACGCAGGACGGCGTTGACCGGGCCGATGGCAACCACCGCCACGACCGCGAAACCAACGAGCGCCAGGTACCCGCGGACCCGCTCGTCGCGCCTGAGCAGCGCCCAGGGCAGCACCAGCCCCAGGATCATCTCGGCACCGAACAGCAGCGCACCCGGATCGACAGGGACCTGGTCGAAACGGATGAGCCGCGGCGCCCCGAACACGAAGCCTTCAGCGAACAGCGCCGACGCGAACAGGGCGACGCCGATCGCCCGTGGCCAGCCGGCGCCGTGGCGCCAGACGGCCCCCGCGCCGCCCATCACCGGTCCCGCCACCAGCGCGACCGCCGCCCAGACCGTCGCAGCGTGGGACGCCCCGATGACCCGGACCCCGTGGCCGAAGACCCGGATCAACGCGTAGTAGACGATCACCGCAGAGAGCAGCCCGATGACCCCGCGCAGAGCCCCGGTCGGGATCGTCCGGGCGGACACGCCGAGCACGAACGCAACGCCGAGCCAGACGCCGATGAGGTTGGCCGGGATCAGCAGGCTGAGAGGCCACTCCAGGCCGTCGGCGAACCACGCCGCGCCGCCGAGCGCCGCGCCGCCGAGGATCGATGCGCCGAATCCGGAGACCGCTCGACTTGCGAGCGACGGTGCGAGGACGAGGTCAGGCGCTCGGGACGGACTCGACGACATCGCCCGCGCCGGCGGGAGAAGTGGGCGTCTCGTCGGCGGTCGGGTCGACGCGGGCGGCGAAGACCGGCTCGCGGCCGTCGCGGACTGCCAGCGACGCGGTCACGAACCCGTCGAACAGCGGGTGCGGCCGCTCGGGCCGCGACTTGAACTCGGGGTGGAACTGGCTGGCCACGAACCACGGATGGTCCTTGAGCTCGACGATCTCGACCAGCCGGCCGTCGGGCGACTGCCCGGACAGGGTCATGCCGGCCGCTTCGAGCGTCTGGCGATAGCGGTTGTTCACCTCGAAGCGGTGGCGATGCCGCTCGTAGATGACCTCCTGGCCGTAGACCGCGGCCGCCCGCGAGCCGGGCGTCAGGCGGGCCGGGTACAGCCCGAGCCGCATCGTGCCGCCCTTGTCCTCCATGTCGCGCTGGTCGGGCATGAAGTCGATGACCGGGTGGTCGGTGAACATGTCGAACTCGGTCGAGTTCGCGTCGCCGGTGCCGACGACCTCGCGCGCGAACTCGATGACGGCGCACTGCAGCCCGAGGCACAGGCCGAGGTACGGGATGCGGTGTTCGCGGGCGAAGTGGGCGGCGAGGACCTTGCCCTCGATGCCGCGATGGCCGAAGCCGCCCGGGACGAGGATCCCGGCGACGCCCTCGAGCCGCTCGTGCAGGTTGTCGTGGGTCAGCGCCTCGGAATCGACCCAGCGGACCTTGGCGTCGACCTCGTGCGCCCATGCCGCGTGGCGCAGCGCCTCGGTGACCGACAGGTAGGCGTCGGGCAGCTCGATGTACTTGCCGACGAGGGCGATCTCGAGGACCGGCTTGGGCGCCTTGATCCGCTCGACCAGGGCGCGCCACGAGTCGAGGTCCGGCTCGACGTCCGGGTCGCCGAGACCGAGCTCGCGAACGACCAGCTTGCCGAGGCCCGAGGCCTCGAACATCAGCGGGACCTCGTAGATCGTGTCGGCGGTCTCGGCCGGGATGACCGCCTCCGTCGCGACGTCCGTGAACAGCGCGATCTTCTCGCGGATCTCGTCGGGGACCGGGTGGTCGGAGCGCAGGACGATGACGTCCGGCTGGATGCCGATGCCGCGCAGCTCCTTGACCGAGTGCTGGGTGGGCTTCGTCTTGAGCTCGCCCGTCGCGGCCAGCGCGGGGAGCAGCGTGACGTGGACGTACAGCACGTTCGCCCGCCCCACGTCCTTGCGCATCTGCCGGATGGCCTCGAGGAACGGCAGCGATTCGATGTCGCCGACGGTTCCGCCGACCTCGACGATGACGACATCCGGGTCGCCGTCGCGCGCGACGCGCCCGATCCGCTCCTTGATCTCGTTGGTGATGTGCGGGATGACCTGGACCGTGCCGCCGAGGTAGTCGCCGCGGCGCTCCTTGGCGATGACCGCCTGGTAGATGCGGCCGGTCGTCACGTTGCTCAGCTGGCTCAGGTTCTCGTCGATGAACCGCTCGTAGTGACCGAGATCGAGGTCGGTCTCGGCGCCGTCGTCGGTGACGAAGACCTCGCCGTGCTGGTACGGGCTCATCGTGCCCGGATCCACGTTGATGTACGGATCGAGCTTGAGGATGGAGACCCGCAGGCCGCGTGCCTTGAGCAGCCGACCGATGCTGGCGGCAGTGATGCCCTTGCCCAGAGAGGAGGTCACGCCTCCGGTCACAAAGACATACTTCGCCATGGATCAGGTCCTCCCGGGGGTTTTTCCAATGCTACCGGATGAGCCTTCGGCCGTCGAATTGGATCGGCGAAACGTTCAGCCTTGACCTTGTGATACCGAGCGGTATCATCCAACCATGCCAATGACCCTCCGACTGACTGCTGCCGAGACTGAGGCGCTGCGGGAGACCGCGCGACGCGAGCGGCGTTCGATGCAGGACGTCGCCCGGACCGCGATCGACGAATACGTGAAGCGTCGGATCCGTCTGCGAGACGCTTATCTGGCGGAGATCGTCCAGGAAGACGCCGAGTTGCTTCGGCGGCTCGGGGAGATGTGACCGAACATCTCGATCTCGACGACCTCCTCCGTGCGGCCGAGGCCACGCTCGGAAGACCGCCCGAGGTGCGCGACATCGGGATCCTGGAGGGAGCCGTCGCGCGCACGCGAGCAACGGTCTTCGGCGCAGAGGCGTATCCGGACCTCGACACGAAGGCGGCGGCTCTCCTCCACTCGGTCGTTACCGGCCACGCCCTGATCGACGGCAACAAGAGACTCGGCTGGGTGAGCGTTCGCCTGTTCTACAGGCTGAACGGTCGATACCTCCGCATGCCGGAGGACGAGGCGTTCGACATGGTCGCATCGATCGCCGAGGGCTCCTTGCGCGACGTGCCAGACATCGCGGCTCGACTGCGCGGCCTGACGATCGATGCCGGCGGTGATGCGCCGATACGCCTACCCGGGCTCTGGCGTGGTCAGGTCGGACTTGGCTCGACCTTCGACCAGGGCGACGATACGATCCGCGACGAATTCGAATCGTGAGTCCGTGTCGCATCATCGCGACATGATCGAGGTGGACCGTGGAGTTCCGTGATGTCGTCATGAAGCGGCGCGCCGTTCGGCGGTTCGAGGAGGGCGGCGTCGGGCCCGAGGTCATCGCGCGCATCGCTCGGCTGGCGCAGCGCACGCCGTCGGCGGGGTTCAGCCAGGGTCAGCGGCTGATCGTGGTGACCGACCCGGAACGCCGCCGCGAGGTCGCGCAGATCTGCGGCGAAGACGAGATGCTCGAATTGTTCGGGCCGTGGGTCAGCGAGTGCACCGCCCAGTTCATCCCGTGTGTCAGCGAAGCGATCTACCACCGCCGCTACCAGGAAGCCGACAAGGTCCGCGACGACGGCTCCGAGATCGACTGGCCGGTCCCGTTCTGGTGGGTCGATATCGGCGCCACGATGCAGACGATCATGCTGGCCGCGGTCGACGAAGGGCTCGGCTGCGGGTTCATCGGACCCGAGATCGACGGCCTACGGTCCTACCTTGGGATCCCTGACGAGTTCACCCCGATCGGAGTCATGCCTGTCGGCCGGCCGATCCCCGACGTCAGGTCGCCGAGCCTCAAGCGTGGCTGGGTGCCGTTCGAGGACTTCGCGCACTGGGACGAGTGGGGCTGACCGCCCGATCTCGCGATCACCCTGTCCTCGATACGGTCGGCGCCATGCCTCCCGCGCTTAAGTCGCGGGTTAGGAGGCGGACAAGGCCCCGATGTCGTGCCGAACGAGACCGCCCGAGCGTGGATCGGTGCCGGGACAGGACTCGGCAGCTTCGCATATCGGTGCCGATGCCGCCGAGATAAGACTCCCACGCATATAGGCCCGGTCAACGGTCGCGGGCGGGCGGCGTCAGCGGCGGGGCGGCGTCACCGGCCGCGGGCGGACGGCGGCCACGCCCCCGGTGGCGGGTCCCAGAGCCCCGCGCCCCACGTCTCGGGGCCGCAGAAGAACGGGTGAGGCTGCGGTCCGGGTAGGCTCGTCGGATCGGCCGCCCAGGCCGTCAGCGTCTCCGCCAGCCACGCCTCGATCTCGCGGAACTCGGTCCAGCGGTGGAATGGCCAGCCGGCTTCGAGGCAGATCCGGACGAGGCTCCGTTTGGCCCAGACGATGTCGCTGTAGCCTGCGGCGTAGCGATCGCTCTCGCCGTCGCCGATGAACACGACGGCGCGACCGGCGGCCTGGTGGGCGCGGACGCGATCGCGCTTGCAGGTCCCGCACACAAAGCACGCCGGGTTCCCATTCGGGAACGTGACCGCGGCACGCCGCCCCGAGAACGTCGTCCGGGCCGTGACGACCGGCAGCTCCCCCACCCCGAGCCCCTCGAGCGCGGGCTGGATGAAGAACCCGAACCCGTCCGATACGACCTCGACCGGGATCCCGGCGGTCTGCGCCAGCCGGACGAACGGCACGAACCCAGCGTCGTGCGGCTGCGCGGTCGCCGTCGCCAGCAGCGTCTCCAACGGGACGTCCACCATCGACATCTCGAGCTCGATCAGGCGGCGCGAACCCGCCTGGCCCGCGTCGTAGGCCGCGACCTCGGTCTCCCAGGCGCCGGGAACGTGCTCGGCCATGATCGTGTCGGACACGTCGGTCATCGCGATCGTCCCGTCGTAGTCGACCAGGATCGCCAGCGGCGGCGCGTCGGGCGCGAGGGGTGGGATTGGCGGCGCCGCCCCGTCCGAGTCGGTCACGCTCCGCCCGTCCCCGTCACCGCCCGACGCTGCCGAGCACTCGCACGACGTGCCGCCCGCCGGGCAGTGAGCCGCGACGCAGGAGCGCGACGCCGGCCAGGATGACCGCTCCACCGACGATCTGGATCGGCCGGATGGGCTCGCCGAGGAAGATCGCGGCCATGGCCACCGCGAGCGCCGGGACGAGGAACTGGAGGGCGTTGACGCGGGTCGGTCCGAGCAGCTTCACGCCATGGAAGACGACGACGTTGGCGAAACCGGCGGCCAGCGTTCCCGAGTAGATGATCGCAAGGAGGACGGGCGGACCGAGGTCGGCGAGTCCTCCGGAGGCGCCCGCTGACACCAGCTGGCCGATCCCGAGCGGCGCCATGAACAGCGTCCCCGCGAGGATCGCCCAGGTCGTGGTCACCAGCGGCGAGTGGCGGCGCAGGATGGTCGACCCGAAGACGGTGTAGACGGCCCAGCAGGCCGCGGCCACGAGCGTCAGCCCGTCGCCGACCAGCGACGCCCCGAGCGACAGGCCCTGGCCGGCGGCGATCACCAGCGCGACACCGGCGAACGAGACGAACGCACCGGCGAGCTTGACCGGGTTCGGCACGTCGGCGCCGGTGGCCATCGCCAGCAGCGCGGTGATCACCGGCGTCGCGGCGATGAGCAGGGCGGAGTCGCCGGCCGGGATCGTCTGGAGCGCGACCGGCCACAGGATCTGGTAGCAGCCGAAGCCGATGACGCCCAGGCCCATGATCCGCAACACGTCGCCGTGCGGGACCCGGAAGGCGCCCTCGCGCACCCGCAGCAGTGTCAGGAGGGTGAGCGAGGCCAGCAGGTAGCGGAGGAACGTGAAGCCGATCGGCGGCAGGATGCCGATGGCGCCCTTGACGACGATGAAGTTGCCGGCCCAGAAGACCATGATGACCAGGACGCCGAGCTCGGCCATCCGGCGGTCGCGGAGATCGGCATCGGAGACGGGGGCTGCGGTCGCTCGAGGGCGGCCGGACAGTTCGACGCCCGCCGGTCTGGCGGGCGTCTCGTGCGTCTCGATCGCGGGATCGATGTCGATCAGGCGCCTTCCTGATCGAGCTCGAGAAGCTCCTCGTCATCCTCCTCGGTGACCTTGAGCCAGACGAACAATCCGGCCAGGACCGCGAGCGGGATCACGATGAGCGCCGCAAGGGTGATCCCCAGTGCGACAGCGACTGTCTTGAGCGCCTTCATGGCCTACCTCCAGTTCCGTGCGATGGGCTGCCCTCGGCGGGCTTCATCTCAGCGTGGCGCAGGGCCGGCCCGCGCGCCACCATGTCCGCGATGTCGTCGCGGGTGAATTCGGCCAGCTCATGGCGGGAACCCGCCTGGCTGCTCATCAACAGGCGGAGGACGAAGGCGCCCTCCTGCTCGAAGAAGAACACGTCCCTGGGCTTCTGGTCGTCCATGTAACGGCCGATGACCCGGAACGCGGATTCGTAATGCCCGGCCTGGTGAGTCGCGGTGGACCCCCGGCGTGAGCCGGCTTCCTCCATGAACCGGGCGATGTCGTCGTCCAGGAAGGTCAGCGTCTCCTTGGCCTGGGTGCCGACGCTCTCTGACCAGGTTCCGGTGCTCCCTCCCGACGTGACGAGACCCTGGACGATGAAGCCGTCGGGTGCCTCGAGGAGGAGGACGTCCTTCATCCCGCGCTGGTCGAGGAACGCCCCGATCGAGCGGAAGACCTCTTCGAAATCCTGGCGCGGGCTACCTTCGTAGATCCGCATGCGGTCGGGCCTCCTCGCGGGCGGCTTGGGCGGGGTCGTTCCGGAGTGTAGTCGAGCGTTCGATCGAGCGGCAAGACGACCGAAGGGCTCCGGACGGCGCCGGACTGCCCGGATCAGGCGGCCGCGACGCCCCGGAGGTGGACGGCCAGCTCGCCGGCCGCCCGGGCGTCGTTGACGATGAGCGCGGTGTTGGCGCGGATCGAGGCGCCGTCGGTCAGGACCGCGATCCGGGCGAGAAGCCATGGCGTCAGGGCCGGACCGGCGATCCCGGCAGTGGCAGCATCAGCGAGCGCGCGTTCGACGGCCGTCCGGGCGACCTGATCCGGGAGGGCCTCCGCCTCGGGGACCGGCACGCACACGAGCACACCGGCGCCGATCCCGAGCCCGAGCTGGACGGCCGCGAGGTCGGCTGCCGCGGCGAGATCCGGCACGGAGGCCGGGGCCGCGATACCGGCCGAACGCGCGTAGAAGCCCGGCAGGTCGGTCTGCCCGACCGCGACGACCGGCACTCCCCGTGTCTCGAGGTACTCAAGCGTGGCCGGGATGTCGAGGATGGCCTTCGGGCCTGCACACACGACGGCCATCGGCGTCCGGCCGAGCTCCTCGAGGTCCGACGAGATGTCGAAGGTCGGGTTCGGTCCGCCGAGCGCGCCGCGATGGACGCCGCCGATGCCGCCCGTGGCGAAGACCGCGATCCCCGCCGCGCGGGCAGCGATCATCGTCGCCGAGACCGTCGTCGCCGCCCAGCCACCGGCCACGATCGCGGCGGCCAGGCTCGGCCGGGCGGCCTTGCGCACTGAGCCGGCGGGGGCCGTCGCGAGCGCCAGCAGCGACTCGTCGTCGAGTCCGACCCGGAGCCGGCCGGCGTGGACGGCGACGGTCGCCGGGATCGAGCCGGTGGACCGGACGGCGGCTTCCGACGCGCGAGCGACCTCGAGGTTCTGCGGGTACGGCAGCCCGTGGCTGATCAGCGTCGACTCGAGGGCGACGACCGGCCGGCCGGCCGCGACGGCGGCCGAGACCTCGGGGCTGACGTCGAGTCGGTCGGTGAGCATCGTGCGACGTAGCGTAGCGGCCGGTCGAGGAGGCGCGCGGGCCGGCGGCGGACAAGTCGGCGGGCTGCCCGGCCTAGCCCAGCGGCAGCTCCGGTCGACGCGTCGACAGCTGCCGCGCCGCGGCTCGATGGCCCGCCAGCGCGGCCCGTTGGAGCGACGCCGGGAGCGATCGGCCCGCCGCTCGTGCCGCGAACCAGCCGACGAGGAAGCCGGCATCGAAGGCATCGCCGGCGCCGGTCGTATCGGCAGCCTCGAGACGCTCGGTCGCAACCTCGAATCGCACCGGCCCGCTGCCGAGGCGGGAGAGGACGGTGGCGCCCTGTGCGCCGCGCTTGACGACCGCGGTCGGCGCGTACTCGAGCAGCTCGTCGACGCGATGGCTGCCGATCAGCGCCTGGGCCTCGGAAGCCGTGGCGAACAGGAGGTCGGGCGCGATCCCAACGATCAGCGAGCGGGCCGCGCGTCGGCCGGACTCCAGCAACGGACCGATGGAGGCGAGGTCCACGCTGACAGTCGCATCGGCCGCCCGCGCGAGCTCGATCGCCCGTCGGCCGGCCAGCCCGAGCGGAGCACCGAGGAGCGAGTAGACGGGGAGATGCAGCGCGTCGGCATCCTCGAACCAGGCGGCACGGAGGTCGGCGGGGTCGAGCAGGTCGGCCGCGCCCCGGTCCGCCACGAAGCTGCGCTCCCCGCCGGGCGCCACCATCACGCCGATCCGACCGGTCCTCGCACCCGCGATGCGCGAGACGCGGACGGTCACGCCGTCGGTCCGGACCGCCTCGACCAGCGCGCGGCCCGCGCCGTCGCGACCGACCGCGGCGATGAGCGTCGTCCGCGCCCCGAGCCGGCCGAGCCAGCGAGCCGTGTTCGCGGCCGACCCGCCCTGGACCAGCCCCACACGCCCGGGAACATCCGTGCCGGGTTCGAGGTCGCGCCCGGGTGCCAGGACGACGTCGAGCATCAGGTCGCCGAGGACGACGATCCGCGCCGCCGATGGTCCCCGCGCGCTGCCAGTCGCCGCGCCGCCCCGTCGTCGTCGCGGCCCCGGGACCCTCGGCACCCGGGGGCGCGACGGGCGGCCGGGTCGAGGGATCGGCGGCATCCTCGGAGGATAGCCGGACCGCAACGCCGGTCGGTCCCGCGCCGCCACCTACAATGGCCGGGTCGCACCTGCCCTCGCGATGACATCGATCCGACGGGAGTCCCCGATGACCGTGGCCACCGACCTCGACCAGCTGTCCATCGACACCATCCGGACGCTCTCGATCGACGGCGTCCAGAAGGCGAACTCGGGCCACCCCGGCGCACCGATGGGCATGGCGCCGATGGCCTACGTCCTGTGGACGCGCTTCCTGCGCCACGCTCCGACCCGTCCGGACTGGCCGGATCGCGACCGCTTCGTCCTGAGCGCGGGCCACGCCAGCATGCTGCTCTACTCGCTCCTCCACCTGACCGGCTACGCGGTCAGCCTCGAGGACCTCGAGTCGTTCCGCCAGTGGGGCAGCATCACGCCGGGGCATCCGGAGTACGGGCTGACCTCAGGCGTCGAAGCGACCACCGGGCCGCTCGGCCAGGGCTTCGCCAACGCCGTCGGGATGGCCATCGCCGAGCGTCGCCTGGCGGCCGAGTTCAACGGGCCTGCCGGCACGATCGTCGACCACCACACGTACGTCATCGCCTCGGACGGCGACATGCAGGAAGGGATCGCCTCCGAGGCGGCCAGCCTGGCCGGCCACCTGCGCCTCGGGAAGCTCATCGTCCTGTACGACGACAACGGCATCCAGCTCGACGGGCCGACGTCGATGGCCTGGTCGGAGGACGTGCCGAAGCGGTTCGAGGCCTACGGCTGGCACGCCCAGCGGGTCGAGGACGGCAACGACGTGGCCGCCATCGCGGCGGCGATCGAGGCGGCCCGCATGGACGGCCGACCAAGCCTGATCGCGGTCCGGACGCACATCGGCTTCGGCAGCCCGAACAAGCACGACAGCCAGAAGGCGCACGGCGCGCCGCTCGGCGTCGAAGAGGTCCGCCTGACCAAGGAGGCCTACGGCTGGGACCCGGACCGCTCGTTCTACGTGCCGGATGCGGCTCGGGACCGCTTCCGCACGGCCATCCCGACGGGCGAGGCGATGGTCGAGGAGTGGGAGGCGAACTTCGAGCGCTACGCCGACTCCGACCCCGCCGCCGCCGCCGAGTTCCGCCGGCGGATCGACCGTGCCCTGCCCGACGGCTGGGACGCAGACCTCACGACCTACGCGACGGGCACGGAGATCGCGACACGGAACGCGAGCCAGGACGCCATCCAGGCGCTGGCGCCACGGCTGCCCGAGCTGTTCGGCGGTGCCGCCGACCTGTCGGAGTCGAACCTGACCGACGTCAAGGGCGAGCCGAGCTTCAGCGCCGATGAGCCCGGTCGCAACCTGCGGTTCGGGGTGCGCGAGCACGGCATGGGCGGCGCGACCAATGGGATCGCCTATCACGGCGGGTTCATCCCCTACTGCGCCACGTTCCTGACCTTCAGCGACTACATGCGGGGCTCGGTGCGGCTGGCCGCGCTGTCGGGACTCCACGTCACCTACGTCTGGACCCACGATTCGGTCGGGCTCGGCGAGGACGGCCCGACGCACCAGCCGGTCGAGCACTACGCGGCGCTGCGGGCGATCCCGAACCTGACCTTCGTCCGGCCCGGCGACGCGAACGAGACGGCCGCGGCCTGGGCGCTCGCGGTCGAGCACACGGGCGGGCCGGTCGCGCTGGCGCTGACCCGCCAGAAGCTCCCCACGCTTCCCGGCACGGATCGCCTCGCCCGCGAAGGCGTCGCGCGCGGCGGGTACATCCTCCGCGAGGCCGCGGGCGGCACGCCCACGCTCATCCTGATCGCCACCGGCTCCGAGCTCCAGCTGGCCTGGAACGCCGCCGAGGCCCTCGAGCGCGAAGCCATCCCGACCCGCGTCGTGTCGCTCCCCTCCTGGGAGCGGTTCGACCTCCAGGACGCCGCCTATCGTGACGAGGTCCTGCCGCCATCGATCCGCAAGCGGGTGAGTGTGGAGGTGGGCGTCTCGCTCGGCTGGGAGCGCTGGGTCGGCGACGAGGGCGCGATCATCGGGCTCGATCACTTCGGGGCCTCGGCGCCGGCGGCGACCATCTTCGAGAAGTTCGGCTTCAGCACGGATCGGGTGGCCGAGGTCGGCCGGCTCGTCGTGCGTGACGGCCTGCACGGCCGGATCCCGACCCTCGACGGCGGCCACTTCGGCCACATGGACCCGAACAAGAATTGACGCGGCGGCCTCGCGGCCCCGGCCGCCGGTCCAGGGAAACGTCCGGTCCCTCAGGTTGTCTTCAGCAACGGGGCTGACGCTCGGCGGGCGCTCCTTGTAGACCCATGCCCGTGAGGTGACCATGTCCCGCCGCGACAGACTGCGCGCCCAGCGTGAAGCGACGATCCGTTCACGCCATGCGCGCTTGTCCCGGCGCGAACAGTTCGACGTCGAACCGCCAGATCCCGCCCGGGAGCTCGATCGTCTGACACTGGCGATGCTCCCCCTGCGCGCCTTCCTGGGGGCGACGTTCGTGTACGCGGGCTTGGACAAGATCCTCGATCCCGCTTTCCTCCAGGCGACCGGTCCCGGCTCGATCGGTGCCCAGCTCGACAGCTTCGTCCGGGTCTCACCGCTCGCGCCGTTGGTCCAGCTCTTCGGGCAGCCATTCCCCGTGGCGATCGGGCTGGTCATCGCCGTCGCCGAGATCGCGGTCGGGCTCGGCGCTCTGACCGGCCTGCTGTTCCGTTTGGCGGCCGCCGGTGGGTTCGCATTGTCCGTCCTCTTCTGGCTGACTGCGTCCTGGGCGATCAAGCCGTACTACTACGGGCCGGACCTGCCGTACGCGCTTGGGTGGCTGACCCTGGCCCTCGCGGGCACCGGCGGTCGCTTCACCATCGAGACGTGGGTGGACCGGGAGTTCGACGGCGGTGCGCTCGACGAGCCAGTCTCACCCGAGCGCCGGCTCGTCTTGAAGGCCGGGTTCCTCGGCCTTGCCGCCGTGGTGGTGGCCGGCCTGGCCGGCACGGTGGGAGCGTCGGTCCTCGGGCGGCAGCGGCCGGGCGTCGGCGGCACGATATCGCCGGACTCGCCGGGCGCCACGGACGCCCCGGCAGACGCTTCGACGGACGCTCCGACGGACGTGCCATCTCCGTCTGCCACCGACATCCCTGCCGCCGACACCCCTGCCGCCGGCACGCCGGCCGCGTCGGTCGCCGCGAGCCCGGTCGTGACAGCGGCGCCGCCGTCGGGGCCGGTCGTCGCCCACGTGAGCCAGCTCGCATCGGGTCGGGCAGTCTCGTTCGACGACCCCATCACCGGCGACCCCGCCGTCGTCATCAGGCTGCGCGACGGCAGGTTCGTGGCGTACGACACCGTCTGCACGCACGCCGGATGCACCGTCGGCTACGACCGCGCGTCCGGATACCTCATCTGTCCCTGCCACGGGGCCGCCTTCGATCCCGCCCACGCGGCCGCCGTCATCGCCGGCCCGGCGGACCAGCCGCTGGGGTCGCTGCCGATCCATGTCGATACCGCCAGTGGCCGCATCACCCTGACTGGCTAGGGCGCCCTACTCGATCCGCGACATGCGCGGGCCGTATCCTTCGGACATGCGCATCGCCTTCGCCGCCGATCACGCCGGCGCAGCCATGAAGGACGGCCTGATCCGCCGGCTCGCCGCCGACGATGGCGGGCACCAGCTGATCGACCTCGGCGGTGACGGCTCGGATCCGGCCGACGACTACCCGGACTTCGCCCAGCGTCTCGGCGAGGCCATCGTGGACGGCGACGCCGATCGCGGGATCCTGATCTGCGGCTCGGGCGTCGGCGCGTCCGTGGCTGCCAACAAGATGCGTGGGATCCGGGCCGCGGTGTGCCACGACACGTACTCCGCGCACCAGGGAGTCGAGCACGACGACATGAACGTCCTGACCCTCGGGGCGCGGGTCATCGGGCCGGAGCCCGCGTACGAATGTGCTGTCGCGTTCATCGGCGCGACGTTCAGTGGCGAGCCGCGCCATCGGCGGCGCCTGGCCAAGGTGCTCGCGATCGAGGCCGCCGCGACCGAGCACTGAGGCTCGCGTCACATCGACGCCACACTCGCACGGCATCGTTGGCGGCGTACCATGGACGACCATCCACGGAGGCCACGATGACCGACCCCACCTCGATCGCGCTCGCCGCTCCGCGCATGGCCCTCGGCGACGGCGCGGCCGCCTACGAGTCGGCCGTCGTACGGGCGCGGACCGAGGATTGGACCAACCGCCTGTTCGCGCGTGACGTGTCCCTGTGGACCGCGGACCCGCGGGTCGGCGAGGCCATCGCCGGGCGCCTCGGCTGGCTCGACGCGCCGGCGCACTTCGTGGAGGAGATCCCCGGGCTCGAGGGGTTCGGTGACGCGGTGGTGGACGAGGGCTACACCACGGCCGTCGTGGCGGGGATGGGCGGCAGCAGCCTCGCGCCGGACATCCTCCACCGGACGTTCGGGTCGCAGGAGGGTTACCTCGCACTCCGGATCCTCGACTCGACCGACCCGGCGTACGTCCGGGCGACGCTCGACGATCTCGACCCGATCCGGACGCTGATGATCGTCGCCTCCAAGTCGGGCACGACGACCGAGCCGAACGCCTTCCTCGCCTATGCCTGGTCGCGGGTCGAGGCCGAGCTCAAGGCCGTGACCCACCACAGCTACGAGCGCCGCCCCGGGCAGTACTTCGTGGTCGTCTCCGACCCGGGCAAGAGCGTCGATGCCATCCCGCACACCGACGAGTTCCGCGAGCAATTCCTCAACCCGCCCGACATCGGCGGGCGATACTCGGCGCTGACCTATGTCGGCCTCGTCCCAGCCTCGCTCATCGGCATCGACCTCGACGCCCTGCTGGCGTCGGCGCAGGCGATGCTCGGCGCCTGCCACGAGCCCGATCCGGCGAGCAACCCGGGCGTGTCGCTCGGGCTGGCGATCGGGACCCTCGCCAAGGCCGGCCGCGACAAGCTGACGTTCCTGCCCGACGACGAGATCGCGAGCTTCGGCGCCTGGGCCGAGCAGCTCCTCGCCGAGAGCACCGGCAAGCACGGCGTCGGGATCGTGCCGGTCGACCTCGAGCCCCTCGGGGCGGTCGAGGCCTACGGCTCGGACCGCGCGTTCGTCCGGCTCTCGCTCGCGGGTGGCACCGACAGCGGCCGCGACGCCCTGGCATCGGCGCTCGAGGCGGCCGGTCATCCGGTCATCCGGATCGACATCGCCGATCCGATCGACCTCGGTGCGGAGGCGCTCCGCTGGGAGGTCGCGACCGCGATCGCGGGTGCGGTGCTCGGGATCGACCCGTTCGACCAGCCCAACGTCGAGGAGGCCAAGCAGCTGACCCGCCAGCTCCTCGAGTCGGCCGGGCACGGACGACGGGCGACGGACGCGGCTGGACCGCCGAGCCCGCTCGCGAACGAGGACGGCCTGGCCCTCTTCGGCGATGCGGCCCTCCGCCTGACGACGGGTGATGGCGGCTTCGTCGGGGAGCTCGCCCGGCACCTCGACCGCCGCCGGCCGACCGCCTACCTCTGCCTCCAGGCATTCATCGCTCCGACGCCCGAGCGCGACGAGGCGATGAGCCGGATCCGGGCCCTCCTGCGCGACAGGACCAAGCGGGCGACGACCGCCGGCTACGGGCCACGCTTCCTGCATTCCACCGGGCAGCTGCACAAGGGCGGCGCGCCCATCGGCTGGTTCATCCAGCTGACCGCGGACCACCCGGACGACCTCGACATCCCGGGCTGGCCGTACACCTTCGGCCAGCTCATCGACGCCCAGGCCGCGGGCGACTTCGCAGCGCTCGAGGCGCATGACCTGCCGATCGTGCGCATCCACCTCGGGGCCGATCCCGATGCCGGGCTGGCTACGCTCGAACGAGCGCTCGCGGCGGCACTCGACGCTTCCGACGCTTCAACGGAGGGCTGACGCAGATGCGCATCGGGTTCATCGGCCTCGGCCGGATGGGGGCGAACATGGTCCGCCGGCTCGTCCGCGACGGCCACGAGGTCGTCGCCTACAACCGGACGCCCGAGAAGACCAGGGAGATCGCGGGCGAGGGCGCCACCGCGTCGTTCTCGATCGCCGAGCTGGTGGCGGCGCTCGAGAAGCCGCGCTCGGTCTGGATCATGGTCCCGGCCGGCGACGCGACCGAGGCGCAGATCACCGAGCTGCTCGAGCACCTCGAGCCGGGCGACACGATCATCGACGGTGGCAACACCAACTTCCACGACGACGTGCGGCGCCATGCGGAGCTCGCACAGAAGGGGATCCAGTACGTCGACGCCGGGGTGTCGGGCGGCATCTGGGGCCTCCAGGTCGGCTTCTGCCTGATGGTCGGTGGCGATGCCGCAGCGGTCGAGCCGCTCGTCCCGGTGTTCACCACGCTCGCCCCGCCGAACGGCTACCTGCATGTCGGCGGTCCGGGCGCCGGCCACTACGTGAAGATGGTCCACAACGGCATCGAGTACGGGCTGATGCAGGCCTACGCGGAAGGCTTCGAGATCCTGCACGCCAGCGACTACACGCTCGACCTCGCCGGCATCTCCGACCTGTGGATGCAGGGCTCGGTCGTCCGGTCGTGGCTGCTCGAGCTGGCCGGTCGGGCGTTCCGCTCGAGTGGTGACGACCTCGAGCACATCAAGGGCTACGTGGCCGACTCCGGGGAGGGCCGCTGGACGGTCCAGGAGGCGATCGACCACGACGTCCCGGCACCGGTCATCACGCTCTCGCTGCTGACCCGATTCCGGTCGCGCCAGGACGATTCGTACGGGGCCAAGGTCCTCGCCGCGCTCCGGAACGAGTTCGGCGGCCACGAAGTCAAGACCGAGTAGCGGGTCGATGGCGGCGACGCCTCCGAAGACCAGGACCCGGACCGCGAAGGCGCCGGCAAGTCCGGCTCACCCCGTCGACCCGGCCGACCCCACGCTCGAGGCGCCGGCCGACCAGCCGATCCCGGCCCAGCCATCACCACGGCCGAAGGACGCCCCGCGGACCATGCGCGAGCTTCGGCTCGCACGCGAGGGCAAGCGGCCGTCGCGATCTCGCCCGATCGAGAACGTCCTGCGCGAGGGCCTGCGCCTCGAGCGCGTCCCGGACCCATCGATGCTGGTGCTGTTCGGGGCGACCGGCGACCTGGCCCATCGCAAGGTCATCCCGGCGCTCTACCAGCTGTGGCGGACGAACCTGCTGCCGCTCGAGTTCGTGCTCGTGGCCATCGGCCGGCGGCCGTACGACGACGAGTCGTTCCGGGCCGAGATCCGCGCCTCGCTCGAGAAGTACAGCCGGGTCCTGCCACTCGACGACGCGGCGTGCAGGACGTTCACCGACACCATCTGCTACCGGCGCCTCGACTTCGACGACGCGGCCGGGTTCGACGAGCTGGCCGCGCGAGCTTGACGTGCTCGACAAGGAGCACGGCACGCGCGGCAACAGGCTGTTCTACCTCGCCACCCAGCCGTCGCAGTTCGCCGAGATCGTCGGCCAGCTCGGCCGGGTCGGGCTGGATCACGAGCACCACGACGGCGGCTGGCGCCGGGTCGTCATCGAGAAGCCGTTCGGGCACGACCTCGAATCGGCGAAGAAGCTCAACCGCGAGGTCGGCAAGGTCTTCCGCGAGTCGCAGGTCTACCGCATCGACCACTACCTGGGCAAGGAGACCGTCCGCAACCTGATGGTCTTCCGGTTCGGCAACGGCATCTTCGAGCCGCTGTGGAACCGCCGCTACGTCGACCACGTGCAGATCACCGTGGCCGAGACGATCGGCATCGAGAGTCGCGGCGCCTTCTACGAGCAGACCGGGGCGTCGCGCGACGTCGTCCAGAACCACCTGCTCCAGCTGGTCAGCCTGGTCGCCATGGAGCCGCCGGCGACGTTCGAGGCGGACGCCCTTCGCGACGAGAAGGTCAAGGTCCTGCGGGCCATCGAGATGACCCGGCCGGACATCCACCGTCACGTCGTGCGCGGCCAGTACGGCCCCGGCTGGGTCGCCGCGACCCAGGTCGAGGGCTACCGCGAAGAGGCCGACGTCGACCCGCTGTCGGAGACCGAGACGTTCGTGGCCGCCCGGTTGCTGATCGACGACTGGCGCTGGTCGGGTGTCCCGTTCTACGTCCGGACCGGGAAGCGATTGCCCAAGCGGGCGACCGAGATCGCCATCCAGTACCGCGAGGTCCCCCATCGCCTGTTCAAGGACAAGGGGGTCGAGCCCGACGCGAACCTGCTCGCCATCCGGATCCAGCCCGACGAGGGGATCATGCTGCGGTTCGGGGCCAAGGTCCCGGGCCTCGGGCTCGACGTCCGGTCGGTGACGATGGACTTCACCTACGGCTCGGCCTTCAACGTCGACTCGCCGGATGCGTACGAGACCCTGATCCTCGACGCCCTCCAGGGCGACGCCTCGCTGTTCACCCGCGCCGACGAGGTCGAGGAGGCGTGGAGCATCGTCGACCCGATCATCGACGCATGGGCGTCGGGCCCGCCACCGGAGTTCCCCAACTACGACGCCGGATCCTGGGGACCCCCGGAGGCCGACGAGCTGATCAACCGCGACGGCCGCCACTGGCGTCGGATCTAGCCGGACGGCATCGATGGCGATCGACGTCCCCGAGGCGACCACCCTGTACGGCGAGCCCGTCCTGCGCTGGCGCGAACGCGCGCACTCGATCGACGAGATCGACAGCGCGCTCGCCCGCATCTGGGCGTCACAGGACCTGACCGTCACCGAGGACGGTGAGCCGGCCCGCCGCATCGCGGCGCGCACGAGCGTCATGAACCTGGTCGTCGTCGCCCGCCGGCCCGAGTACTCCGAGCGCTGCGCGGCGACGATGCAGATGCTCACCGGACGGCACCCGTCGCGGACGATCGTCATCCAGTCCGCCGATCCTGACGGACCGTCGTGGCTCGACGCCCGGGTCGAGGCGCACTGCGTGCTGCCGCGACCGGACGCCCCGGAGACCTGTGCCGAGACCATCCACGTGACCTGCGGCGGCGAGGCCGGCCGCCACCTGTCCGCGATCGCCACGCCGCTCGTCGTCCACGACCTGCCGGTCACCATCTGGTGGCCGGGTGAACCGCCGTTCCGCGAGCGCGCCGCTGTCGACCTGCTGACGGGAGCCGATCGACTCATCGTCGACGGCTCGTCGTGGAGCGGCGACGGTCTGACCCGGTTGCGCGACATGGCCGAGCTGGCCGACGGCACGACGATCGCGGTCAGCGACTTCGCGCTCATCCGCCAATCACGCTGGCGCGAGGCCATCGCGTCGATCTTCGACGATCCGGACTTCCTGCCCTACCTGCGCTCGCTGCGCCGGATCGCGGTGACCTACGGCACGCACGACGAGACCGGGGCGCCGGGGTCGACCAACCTCGTGAAGCCGATCTACCACGTCGGCTGGCTCGCATCGCGACTCGACCTTTCGGTGGTCAAGCCCCTGGCCGAGGCGGGCGGCCGCGGACGGGCGACGAGCCCTGCATCGGCCCGCGGGGCTCGGCCGGGTGCGGCCGGGACCAAGCCGGTCATCGCGCGCGGCCTCGCGGCGACCTTGTCCGATGGCCGCGCCGAGGTCGGTGTCGTCGTCCGCCCGGTCGTGTCGAGCACGCCGCCCGGGACCACGCTCCGGGTCGAGCTGCTGGCCGAGCGGCGCGGATCCGAGCTGCGGGCCGATGTGACCGCCGAGGCCGAGACGGTCCACGTCCGCGTCTGGCTCGATGGGGTCGAGGCGCTCGACCGGTCGTTCCGGGCCCCTCGCCGCACCGAGGTGGAGCTGCTCGCCGAGGCGATCGAATCCGGGGGGCGCGACCCGGTGGCGGTCGGGGCGCTGCGGTCTGCGGCGCGCATCGTCGGCGCGGGCAACGGCGGCGGTGGTGGCGTGGACGATGACGCGGCCGACGGGACCGGCCACACGAACGGCAGGCCGAGGTGACGGAACCCGAGATCGTCGTCGTCGCCGACCCGGCAGCCCTCGCGACGGAGGCGGCCGGACGGATCGTGGCGGCGCTCGACGGCGCGATCGTGGCCCGCGGCCGCGCCGACTGGGCGACCACCGGCGGCTCGACACCGGTCGGGATCTACCGGCAGCTGGTCGCGCCGCCTCTCCGCGACGCGGTGGACTGGGCCAACGTGCACGTGTGGTGGGGCGACGACCGCTTCGTTCCGCACGACCACCCGTTCTCCAACGTCAAAGCCTTCGACGACGTGATGCTCGACTTCTCCGACATGGAGGAAGGGACGGCCGGTGGTCCGGGCCGTGGCGTGCCGATCCCGGTCGAGCAGGTCCACCCGTTCCCGACCGGCGAGGCGATCGGTAACGGCGGCGGGACCGCCTGGTGCGCGGCGACGCTGGCGGACGAGCTCCGCGCGGCCGACCTGCCATCGGTCGACGGCTGGCCGTCGTTCGATATGTTGTTGCTCGGTGTCGGCCCGGACGGACACCTCCTGTCGGTCTTCCCGGGCTCGCCGGCGCTCGATTCCAGCGAGCTGGCGCTCGGGATCCCGGCGCCGACGCACATCGAGCCGCACGTCGAGCGGGTCACCCTGAACCCCGCGATCGTCGGGGCCGCCCGGTCCGTCCTGATGGTCGTGTCGGGCGCCGAGAAGGCGGACGCGGTCGCGACCGTGTTCGGGCCGGAGGTCGACCCGCGCCGGTGGCCGGCGCAGCTCGCTCGACGATCGGGCGTGACGTGGATCCTTGACGAGGCTGCGGCCGGCAGGTTGCCGGGTCGGTGATCCGGTGATGGCCGAGCCGCCCAGCACCGAAACCGAACCGCCCGCTCGCCTGCCGGAGTTCACGATCCGGCGCGCGGGTCCGGCCGACGGCCCGATGCTCGGCGACGTGTGGCTGGCGGCGTGGCGAGCGACGTTCGACTTCCCGCCGAGCCATCCCGACGACGACGTCCGTCTGTGGATGGCCGAGGTGATGCTCCCGACGCACGAGACGTGGGTCGCCACCGACGCCGGCGGCCGGATCATCGCCTTCATGGCGCTGTCCGAGTCGATGGTCGACCAGCTGTACGTCGCGCCGGACTGGATCGGGCACGGGATCGGCGGGCGCCTGATGGAAGTCGCCAAGGAACGCCGACCCGCAGGCCTGGACCTGTACTGCTTCCAGGCCAACGGACGAGCCCGCACGTTCTACGAGCACCGCGGGTTCGTGATCGTCGCGACCGGCGACGGATCGGGCAACGACGAAGGCCAGCCCGACATCCTCTATGCCTGGCGTCCCGAGCGATGATCGACGCGGCGCCATCGTCCGTGGTCCGGTCGCGCGACGGGACGCCGATCGCGGTCTTCAGCAGCGGCGACGGGCCGCCGCTCGTCCTCGTCCACGGGTCGACTGCCGACCACACGACGTTCCGCGTCGTCGGGCCGCGGTTCGCGCAGCGGTTCCGGGTCCACGCCATCGATCGTCGTGGGCGGGGTGCATCGGGCGACGCCGCCGGACTACGCGATCGAGCGAGAGTTCGAGGACGTGGCGGCCGTGGCGGAGTCGGTGGCGGCCGAGCCGGGCGCGTCCGTCGACGTGTTCGGGCACTCGTACGGTGGCCGCTGCGCGCTGGGAGCCGCCCTGCTGACCGACACGATCCGGCGGGTCGTGTCGTACGAGGGGGCGCCGACGCCGCCCGGCTCGAGCTATCACCCGGCCGGCATCGAGGCGCGCCTCCGTGAGCGGCTGGCCGCGGGCGATCGGGACGGGGCGCTCGCGCTCTTCCTGGCCGAGGTGGTCGGCATGTCCTCGGCCGACCTGGCGGCATACCGGGCGAACCCGGTCTGGCCTCTCCGCGCCGCGGCTGCCGGCACGATCCTCCGCGAGCTCGAGGCGGAAGCCGACCCGGCCGCCTCGCTCGACCGTCTCGGCGCCGTCCGGCAGCCGGTCCTGCAGCTGCTCGGTGGCGAGAGCCTGCCGGTCTTCCGCGACGCGACCCTGTCGCTCGATGAGCGGCTGGCGGACGGCCGCATCGTGGTCGTCGACGGCGCCCGCCATGCGGCCCACCACACGCATCCCGACGTCGTCGTCGAGGCCGTCGAGTCGTTCCTCGCCTGAGCCCGCCGGCGGCGGCCGCGGCCCGCGCACCGCCCGCCGTCGAGGCCCCACCCGCGCCGAGATGTCAGACTCCGACCCATGCTCGAGATGAACCCGATCGGCTGGATCGTCGTCGGCTTTCTGGCCGGCGCGATCTCCGGAGCGCTCATCGGCGCAAAGACCGCCCGCGGTTGCCTGCCGAACATCGTCATCGGCATCCTCGGCGGACTGGTCGGAGGCTGGCTCGCGAACGCCATGGGCTTCACCGACGTCCAGGGCTTCATCGCCGCGGTCGTCGTCGCCGTCGGCGGCTCGGTGGTCGTCCGGCTCGTCCTCGACGCGCTGAGCGGTCGCTGACGCTCGGGACTACCATCGACCCATGACCGATTCCCCACCCGCCGACGCCCCGGCCGCGACCCCGCCCGCCGACACCGCCACCGCGACGCGTCCTTTCTCGCCCGGCCTGATGGGCGTCGTTGCGGGCGAGACGAGCCTCAGTCTGGTCGACGGCGAGCGCGGGCGGCTGCTGTATCGCGGCTATCGCATCGGCGACCTCGTCGCGCACGGCACCTATCCGGCGGTCGCCAACCTTCTGTGGACTGGCGAGTGGGACCCGAGTCACCGGCTCGCAACGGCAGCCGTCCCGCCGGCCGTGATGACCATCCTGCGTGCGCTGCCCGCGTCGACCAAGCCGATGGACGCGCTGCGGACCGCCGTGTCGGGCTGGGGCACGACCCAGGACCTGCCGTGGCCCCCGACCATCGAGCACGCCCGGGCGCTGACCTCATTCTCGCCGTCCGCGTTGGCGGCCTTCGCCCGGCTGCGCGCCGGCAAGGAGCCGATCGAGCCGGACCCGTCGCTCGACCTGGTCGAGGGATTCCTCTACCAGCTCAACGGCGAGCGGCCGGACGCCGGCACGGCCCGGGCGCTCGATGCGTACTTCATCGTCGGTGCCGAGCACAGCTTCAACGCCTCGACGTTCACCGCCCGTGTCGTGACCTCGACCCGCTCGGACATCGCGTCCGCGGTGACGGCCGCCATCGGCGACGATGAAAGGCCCGCTCCACGGCGGTGCCCCGTCCGAGGTCGTCGACCAGCTGTCCCAGGTGAGCTCCGCCGACCACGCCGAGGAGTGGGTCCGCGGCGCGCTCGACCGCGGCGAGCGGCTGATGGGCTTCGGGCATCGGGTCTACCGGGCCTACGACCCGCGCGCCGCCGCGCTCCGCACCGTGGCCGAGGGGATGGAGCACCGGCCGGACTGGCTCGAGAAGGCGATCCAGATCGAGGACGTCGCCCTGCGCGTGCTGGCCGAGAAGCACCCGGAGCGGCCGCTCAAGACCAACGTCGAGTTCTACGCCGCGCCGGTGCTGATGGGTGTCGGGCTCGCGCCAGACCTGTTCCCCGCCGCGTTCTCGCTGTCCCGCCATGCCGGGTGGACTGCCCACGTCCTTGAGCAAGCCGCCGACAACCGACTGATCAGGCCGGACGTCAACTACATCGGGCCGGCCGAGCGCGACCTCCCCGCCTGACCCCCAAATCAGCGGCGTCGCCGCGAAGAAGGATGACACCGTTGCCCAAGCCCTGGCCATCCTGTCCCGGTACATGACCGACCTGTCCACGTACGTCGACCTCGGACGGAGCCGACCGATCTGGCCGGCCTTTCTGAGACGCCGCCTGCAGGACCTGCCGATCGCGGGTCTGCTCGTCGCGGGCGTCGTCTGGCTGGCGATCGTCCTGCTCGCCCAACCCGACGGGGATCGCCTGGGGACCGGCCAGGAGGCGATCTCCTACTGGGGCCCGCGGCTCGATGCGATGTATGCCCAGGCCGACTGGACGACGACCGGCGCCTACGTCTACTCGCCTGCCTTCCTGCAGGTGATCGCGCCACTCAAGGCCCTGCCGTGGGTCGCGTTCCTCGGGGTCTGGACGGCCATGCTGCTGATGGCGGTCCGCTATCTGACGGGGCCGCGTCTGTTCGCCATCGGCGTGCTCCTCGCGAGCGCAGAGATGGCCGGCGGCAACATCTCCCTGCTGCTGGCGACGGCGATCGTCGTCGGGTTCCGCTGGCCCGGGGCGTGGGCACTCATCCTCCTGACCAAGGTGACGCCCGGCATCGGACTCCTCTGGTTCGCGGTCCGGCGCGAGTGGCGGAACCTGGGGATCGCGCTCGGGGCGACGGCGGCGATCATCGCCATCTCGGCGGCGATCATGCCGGGCGCATGGCTCGAATGGCTCCGCGTCCTGTCGTCCATCGCGGGCCGGGACCCGACCTGGGCGGCCGTGCCCATCCCCCTGATGGTCCGGTTGCCGGTCGCGGTGGCCGTCGTCGTGTGGGGCGCCCGGACCGATCGCCGCTGGACGGTCCCCGTTGCCTGCATGCTGGCCCTGCCCGCCCTGTGGTACGGCGGGCTGACCATGTTGCTCGCGGTGATCATCCTGCGCCAGCCCGACCAGGTGCCCGGCCAGCCCGACCCCGCCCGTGCGATCGGCCCAGCCCGCGCGATCGACCCGGCCCTATAGCCAGCCGCGCCGCCGGAAGGAGGCGACCGGCTGACGGCCCTGCGCGGGCCGACCGGGCCGGTCGGTCAGAACTGGACGGGAGTCGGCGGGCGATCCGCCGGACTGACCTCCTCGGGGCCGGTCGCCGGACCGACGCGCGACAGGATCGTCAGCGCGCCGAAGAAGAAGATGGCGCCGGCCACAGCGAACAGCCCGCCGATGCCACCGACCGACACGACAAGCGCACCGGCGGCCGGCCCCACGATGCCCGCGGCATAGAGGGGCAGGTAGACAAGGTTGAGGGCGGCCGAGCGCCGGTCGGCCGGCAGCTCGGTGGCGAGCAGCCCGAAGATCATCGAGCTGACCGTGGCGGTCGACGCGCCCAGGACGACGGCGAGCAGGGCGAGGCTCGCGATCGACGGCACGACCGGCATCAGGATGACCACGACGCCCGCCCCGGCCAGGGCTGCGATGAGCACCGGCCGGAAGCCGATCCGGTCGCCGATCACGCCACCGACCGGCGACACCAGCGCCCCGACGAGCGCCGCGGTCCCGGCGACGAGGGCGATCGCCGAGGCCAGGCCGGGCCCGGGACCGGCGATGCGCTCGACGAGGACCGGGATGTACGGCCGGCTCATCTGGATGGCGACGTACGAGATCCCGAAGATCGTGAAGATCCGGCGGGTGGCGCGGTCGGTCAGCACACCACGCAGGTTGGCGAACGCGAGGTCGACGATCCGGCCGGTCGGCACGACCTCTGGCCGGACCTCGCGCGAGCCGAAGGTGACGAGCAAAGCGGTCCCGATCGAGAACACCGACGACAGGCCGAAGACGGCCGGCAGCGACCACCCGAAGCCGTCGATGAGGATCCCGGCCAGCGCCGGCCCGACCGCGAAGCCCACCGCACCCGACATCCCGAAGATCGCGATGGTCGTCCCCATCCGAACGCGCGGCGTCACGTCACGGATCCCGCCGAGCATGACGCCCGTGTTCCCGAGCTGGAAGCCGATGAGCAGCATCGCCAGCGCCACCTGCCACGGCTCGCGGGCGAGGGCGACGGCCGCGAACACGACCGCCTCGACCAGCGCGCTCCGGACGATGACGACCTTGCGGCTGTACTTGTCGGCCCAGGCGCCCCACAGCGGGACCAGCGGCATGCCGACCACGAACACGAGGGCGCTGAAGATCCCGACGAACGCGAGACGCTGGCTGTCGGGGACGCCCATCTGGCGCAGGTAGGTCGGCAGCAGCGCGAAGATCTGGCTGACGCCAAGACCCTCGACCATCGAGGTCACCCAGAAGACGGCGACGAGGATCCGCCAGTCCTGGGCGGGGCGAACAGGGGCGCGGGCCAGGGTCGGATCGGGCGCGGGCGACTCGGTGGCGGGCACGTTCGGAGCCTAGCGGATGGCGGTCGCGGGCGTCCCGGACACACGAAAGCGCCCGAAGGAACTGGTGGGGACCTCCGTTCGACGGGTCCTGAAGCTGCGAACAAGTCCGCAGTCCCTGGTCGTCGCCGGGTCCCTCGCTCGCCGGCCTTGCGACCTGCGAACCTGGTTCCCGGGACCGTCCCGAGGATCACTCCTCGAACCGGTCTGGCGGTTCAACCTGCCCCTTCGGGCAAGACGAAATGTACGGCCCGGGCACACGAGGCCACAACCGGCTTGTCCACGAATGTGCGATGGGAACGCCGCAAGTTATCCCCGAACTTGTGGGCGATGTGGACGGTCTGTGGATACACTCGCCGGGGAGGTGTCGGATGGGTCGCCTGATCGCTCGGCTGATAGCCGCACAGGATGGTTGGGCGCGACCGTTCGGCGACTTCAACCATCGCTGGCTGAACGCCCTGTTCCGCCCGATCCGGCCGGTCAAGGACTTCCTGAACGGCACGTGGCTGGGCCACCCCGTCCATGCCGCCGTCACGGACCTCCCCATCGGCGCGCTGCTGTTGACCGTGATCCTCGACGTCCTCGGCCAGAACGCCGCGGCCGCGACATCGCGCTCGTCGCGACGATCCTGTTCATGCTGGGTGCGGCCGTAGCCGGCTTCGCGGACTACACCGACACCGACGGCACCGCCCGAACGCGAGCGACGACGCACGCGACGCTGATGGTCGTGACCCTCGTGCTCCTCCTGGTCTCGCTCGTGCTGCGATCGGCGGGCGGTCCGGACCGGACCATCGCGGTCGCGCTGTCTCGTTCGTCGGCTTCCTGCTGCTGACCGCCGGCGCGTATCATCGGGGGCGACGTCGTCTACGTCATCGGGCAACATGGTCGAGCCGGCACGCGTTCCGCGGCTGCCGGGACGAAATGGGTCAAGCTCGACGCCGGCGACGTGACCGACCTCATGACCCTCCCCGAGGCGACCCCGACCAAGGCCAAGGCCGGCATCAACGACCTGGTGCTGGTCCGGATCGGCGCCATGGTCCACGCGCTGCACGCGGTCTGCGCCCACGCGGGTGGGCCGCTCGCGCAGGGCACCGTCGTCGACGGCTGCATCGAGTGCCCCTGGCACGCCTCGCGCTTCCGGCTGACCGACGGGCACCTCCGCCGCGGTCCGACGGTGTACGACCAGCCGGTCTACGAGATCCGTGCCGCGGACGGGGGCGGCTACGAGGTCCGGCGAGCGGTCACCTAGGTGACTCTCGAGATCGAGATCGACGATCCCAGCCTGGTCGTCCTGGTCGGTGCGGCCGGGGCGGGCAAGTCGACGTTCGCGGCTCGCCACTTCGCCGCCGACGAGATCCTGTCCTCGGATCGCTTCCGGGCGATCGTGTCGGGCGACGAGGCGAACCAGGCGGCCACGAACGCGGCCTTCGCGCTGCTGCATCGGACGCTCTCGACGAGACTGGCGGACGGGCGCCTGACCGTGGTCGACGCCACGAGCGTCCGAGCCGCGGCCCGGCGTGCGCTGGTCGCCCGGGCGGAGGCCGCCGGCGTCCCGGCGATCGCCATCGTCCTCGATCTTCCGCCCGAGACGGTCGTCGCGAGGAACGCGGCACGGCCGGCCCGGACCGTGGACATGGCGGTCGTGCGTCGCCAGCTCGCGGGGGTCAGGACCGCGCTCGACGGCGCCTCGCCGCCGCTGTTCGGCGAGGGCTTCCGGAAGATCGTCGTCCTGCGCGATCCGGCCGAGGTGGACGACGTGAGGCTGCGCCGTCGGCCGACGGGCCAGGATGCGATAGGCGGGCTGCGAGGCGAGCCGCGCTAGGTCGACCCCAGCGCGATGCAGGCGATCGCTGCGATCGCCAGGCCGATCCCGACCGCGTGCGTCCGCGTGACCTGCTCGCGCAGGAAGACCGTCGCGAGCACGACCGTGGTCACCGGGTAGAGCGACGACAGCACAGCCGCGACAGCCAGAGCACCCGCCTGGACCGCGAGGATGAACGCGCCGTTCCCGACCATGTCGAGGACGCCGACCACGGCGATGGCCGGGATGAGCCGCCCCGCAGGCCGCCAGGCCGACCGGGTCACGACCACGGCAGCCACGATCAGGACCGCCTCGGCGCCGCGGATGACGACCAGCGGCCCGAAGGCATGACCGTCGCTGATCTGCGCCGCGCACACGCTGAACGCGCCGATCGCCACGCCCCCGACGAGCGCCAGCTCGATGCCCGAGCGACCGCTCCCCTCATCACGGACGCGCGACACGAGGACGACCGCGACGACGGCAGCCGCGATCCCGACCAGCACGAGCGGCGGCGGCAGGCCCTCGAGGATGATCCCGGCCGTGACCGGGATCAGCGCGGCGATGACTCCCGTGACCGGCGCGACGACCCCCATCCGTCCGACCGCGAGGCCGCGGTAGAGCGCCGTGATGCCGATCCCGCCGAAGACGCCCGCCAGCACGCTCCAGCCGAGATCGGCCTGGGTGGGTGCCGTCTCGCCCCTGACGAGCGCGAGGACGAAGGCGAGGACCGCCCCGGCGAGCTGCGACACCAGCACGACACCGAACAGGGCCGTCCGCCTGGACAGCAGGCCTCCCCCGAAGTCACCACCGCCCCAGGCGAGCGCCGAGACAAGGCCGAGGACGATCGTCGCCGCCTGGGCCGAGCCGAGCTCGTTCAGGCGCGGCGTCCCGGTTTCGTGGTCTCCACGGGCGCGGTCCCGTCCGTCGCCGCGCCCGACGCTCCGTGGGTGTCCGTCGGAGGGGTGGCGGCCGTGGCATCGTCCGTCGCGAGCGGTGCTCCGCTGTCCACGCTGGTCGGGCCGTCGAGGACGACGACCGCGTCGGCGGCCGTGTCGTAGCGTGCCGACGTCGTCAGGTAGATGACCTGGAAGTCCGCGGCGATCGACTTCAGCAGGCCGAGGGCGCGAGCCGCCCGGGCGTCATCGAGCGTCACGAACGGGTCGTCGAACACCAGCGGCGGCCGGCGGTCGCCGGTCACCAGCCGGACGAGCCCGAGCCGGGCGACCAGGTAGACCAGGTCGAGCGTGCCCTGGCTGAGCGAGGTCACCGGGACCCAATCGTTCTTCTCGGGGGCGAAGACCTCGATGTCGAGGGTCCGGTCGTCGACGCGGACCCGCCGGTACCGGCCGCCGGTGACGGTGGCGAGGTCGCGGACCATGTGCGATTCGAGGTAGCGGGTCGCCGTCTTCATCGTCGTCTGCTCGGCACGGTCGATCGCCGCGAGAGTCGTCGCGAACACCCGCTGGCGGCGCTGTGCGGCCGCGAGCTGCTCGCGCCAGGCGGCCAGGCGTTCGGCCTGGCCGGCGACCTGCTCGGCGTCGACGGTGTTGGCCTCGACCCGTGCGCGCGCGTTGGCCTCGTCGTCGCGTGAACGCTCGAGGGCAGCCTTCCTGGTCGCGCACCTCGACCTCGAGCCGCTCGCGTGCGCGCGGCTCCTTGGCGATCGGCCCGAGCGCCTCGAGCGCGCTCGTCTTCTGCGCGATCTCGAGGGCGGCCGCGTCGCGCATCTTCGGCAGCGACTCGGTCGGCTCCTTGCCGACCAGCCCCTCGAGCTGCCCGTTCAGACGGTCGATCTGGCCGACGTGCGCCTCCTCGCGCGACAGCAGGTCCTCGGCCTCGGCGAGGTCGGCCAGCCCGGGCGGGCCGAGCTGGTTCTTCGACCTTCGCCTCGGCGTCGCGCAGCTCGGCCTCCATCTCCGATCGGCCGCGCAGCCGGCGGTCGATCTCGACGTCGCGCATCTGCGCCTGGAGCTTGTAGCTGCGCCGCAGCCACAACGCGACCGCGGCGACGACGACACCGACGATCGCGACAAGGGCGCCGACCGCCTGGATCGGGATGCCCAGGTCGGCGACGCCGAGGAACTTGAGCAGGACCGGGAGGCCGACGATGACGAGCCCGATGACGACGAGCGCGATGGCCAGCCGGGACAGCGGCTGCCAGGTCGGCTCCGGTGCGACCTTGAAGTCGACCCTGACCTCGCCCGACAGCGCGGCCCGCAGCTCGCGGATGCGTCCGTCGAGGGTCCGCAGCCGTTCGACCGTGCCACGCAGGACCGGCAATGGCGTGGCCGACGGGTGCGTGTTGGCGAGGTCCTGGATCTCGATGTCGACCTCGACCGCCTGGCGATAGCGTTCGTACCGCTCGCTGGCGGCGTCGCGTTCGGCCATGACCCGCTCGGCCTGGCGTGCCTTCTCGAGCATGCTCCGGCGTTCGGTCAGCGCGGTCTCGGCGTCGGCCCGCGATTCGCGGGCTGTGGCCAGCGCGTCGCGGTCGCGCTCGAGCTGCGCCAATGCCAGCTCGCCCTGGTCGAGGGCGGCCTTCGACTGCTCGACCGCCAGCTCGGCCAGCTTCAGCCGGCCGGGATTGCGGTCGCCGCGGGTGTTGAGGTCGTGGAGCGCCTTGTCGAGCTTCTTGCGCGCGCCGGCTCGTGCCGCGGTCCGCGCCGCTGATCGAGGCCTGCAGCCGGTCGCGGAGGGCCGCCCTCGTCGCGGGACAGGTCGGCGAGCTCGAGGTGGTGGACCGACGCGGTCGAGCGGAAGAAGCCCTCGGTCGGCATGCCGGTCAGCTCGGCCATCACCTGGTCGGCCATCGCCGGATCGGTGATCGACTGGTCCTCGTAGTCGAGGCGGACCGTCCCGCGCGCTCCGGCGAAGGTCTTCTCGAGACTCCCGACGTGCTGGCCGTCCTCGTCCTCCTGCTCGAAGTCGATGGAGATGATCGACCGGGCGTCGGGCGGCGCACCCCACGGCCGGAGGCCGTCGAGCTCCTGGGCCGTGCTCGTCGCGCGCTTGGTGAGTGCCAGCTCGAGCGCGCGCTGGACGGTCGTCTTGCCGGCCTCGTTGGGGCCACGGATGACGGTCAGACCCGGAGCCAGGTCGATGTCGAACGTGCGATAGCGGCGGAAGTCGCGGCCGACGAGCTTGCGGATCCTCACAGCGTGACCTCGTGGCCCGCGAGGAGCAGCCGGCCGAGCCGAAGGGCGTCGCGCTGCTCGGCGGCCTCGGCGGTGGAGCCGGCGGCCTCGAGCTCGGCGATCCGCGCCTCGAGGTCGCGGATGAACGCGCCCGGCCATCGTGTCCGGGGACGGCAGCGCACCCTCAGTCAGCGCCGGCACCGAGGCGTCGCGGACGCGGACCTTGAGGAAGGCGGGCGCCAGGGCCACTTCGATCTCATCGAGGTCGAGGTCGAGCTCGTCCCGGCGGACGCCGACCAGCCGGACGTCGAGGACGAGGTCCGGATCGGTCTGGGCCGACAGCAGGTCGACCAGGGCCGGCTGGCTGGCGACCGTGGCGGCATCGACCTCGAGCTTGGTGAACCGGGTCCGTCCGACCTGTCGCTCCTCGATCGTCGTGGTCCGCTTGCCGGCCTTCTCGTCGAGCTCGACCAGCAGGACCTTGCCCGCCCGGTCCTGGTCGAGGGCGACCGCCTCCGGGGCGCCGGAATACGCGTACGCGACGGTCCCGGCCTTGCCGCTCTGGGCGGAGTGCCAGTGACCCGAGGGCGAGGTAGTCGAGCCCCGTCGCGGCGATCTCCTCGGTCGTGATCACGACCTCGTCGCGGTCGGTCTTGCCCGGGATGGCGATCGAGCCGTGGACCATCCCGACGTGCCACGTGACAGGTTTCTCGTCGGCGCGCGCGGCGGCCACGTCGGCGGCGACGTCCTGCAGCGGGCTGTGCGGCGCACGCTTGGTCGGCGAAGACCCGGCCGTGGACGACGGTCTCGAGCGCGACGAGGTGGACCGACGGGTGATCCGGGTCGAGGACGGTGACCAGCTGCTCGGCGGCCGTCGCGGCGGTGACACCGGCCATCGCGGCGAGGTCGTACGCTCGATAGATCGACGCGCGGTCGAAGACGTCGTGGGTGCCCGGGATGATGACGGTCCGGATCCGCGACTCGGCCAGGCGGGCGAGCTCGGCCGCGACCCGCTCGACCGAGCGGCGCGGCTGCATGTTCGAGTCGAACAGGTCGCCCGCGATCAGGAACAGGTCGACCTTCTCGGTCAGCGCCAGGTCGACTGCGGCCTTGAACGCCGCGAACTGACGTTCCCGCTGGGCGGCCGCCTGCTCACCGAGATCGTCGTGCCGCGCGCCGAGATGGACGTCCGCGGTGTGGATGATCCTGAGCATCGAGGTGCGTCGTGCCTCCTGGCGGCTCGTTCGGACGACCGAGGAGTCACCAGGCCGGGATCCGCGGCAGCTGGGACGCCGAAGGCCCGGAACATTGGCGCGAGCGAGGCGCCCCCATGACTCCCCGCTCGCCGACTCCACTATCGGCGGCCATTGTGACAGGTAGGGTGGCACGGTCGCCAGCGCGACGACGAGCCGTTGGGGCGGTTCGTCGAGAGCAGCGCCGGCCGCCGCCGGGGCCCCGCCAGCCCATTTCGCCGACCCGTTGTATCCTCCGGTCACTTACACCGGTGCGCCCCGACTTCAGGGCCCCTACATCGGCACCTGGGAGCGCGTCCCCGGCAAAGTCCCCGCCATCACGCCATCCCGTCCGCCGATGCGGCTGCCCTCGGAAGGCGCACCTCTGGAGCGAATCGCGTCTCGGAGGAGCATCGTGACCTACGTCGATCGAAGCCTGAACTGCGTGGACTGCGGAGTGGAATTCATCCACTCGGCCGCGGATCAGGAGTACTACCAGCAGAAGGGGTTCGTCAGCGACCCCAAGCGCTGCACCAGCTGCCGGGCCAGTCGTCGGGCCAGCCGCGATGGGGGCTATGACGTCCGCGACATCGGCGGACCGCGTGGCTACGAGCGTGGCGACGACCGGCCGAACCGCGAGTACTTCGCGGTCATCTGCTCGTCGTGCGGCAACCAGGCCCAGGTCCCGTTCAAGCCACGGATGGACCGTCCCGTCTACTGCTCGGACTGCTTCCGGACGGTGAAGCCGGACTGAGGCGGCGAGGCGGGCACACGGTCGTCGACTCACACGCGACGGAGCCGACGCGCCCTCAGAAACCGAACGTGTCCCCGGCCCGATAGCGATCGCGGCGGCGGCCGTGCCAGACGGTCACCCGCGAACGACCGTGGACCTGCCACGCGCCGTCGCGACCGAGGATGGCGGTCTCCTCGTCGATGCCGAGCACGACCGATCCGCGCGGCGCCTGGAGCACGATCAGGGCGCACAGCGGCTCCGGCCACGCGTCGTAGTGCGGCACGACCGACGCGGCGGCCACGAACCCGAGACCGGCCCGCCAGCGCAACGGCCATGGCGCGAGCCTGAAGCGGAAGTCGAACACCTGCCCTGCCAGGGCCATGGCCCCGGCCGAGCAGCCGGCCACGACCGCGCCGCGTTCGTTGGCGGCCGCGATCGCGCTCCCGACGGCGCTCCCCGCCAAGACGCTCATGAGGTAGCCGGGCTTGCCGCCCGACAGATAGATGACGTCGGCCTCGCCGATCGCCTGGGCCGCGGCCGGGTCATCGGCGCCGGCCCGGTCGCGGACGAGCACGGGTTCGACCTCGGCGCCGAGCGCCCCGAAATGGGCGACGCCCATCGACGCCCAGCGGGTGAACACCTCCTCACCGTCCGGGTACGACGCGGTCGGCAGGATCGCCACGCGCGGTCGCGAGCGGCCCGTCGCCGCCAGCAGCTCGGCGTCGAAATCGGCCATCGCGGGGAGGAATTCACCGGCGCCGACGAGCGCCACGGGTCCCGGCATGGCCGAGAGTCTAGCGGCACCTTGCCCGAATCCCCGCATCGCTGCGACACTGCCTCGGGATGACCTCACGACAGCGCTGGACCCTGATCTGCACCGTGATCGGCTCCGGCGCGGTCTTCCTCGATTCGACCATCGTCAACGCAGCGCTCAAGCACATCGGCCAGGACCTGCCGGGCACGCTGGTCGGCGTCCTCGAGGGCCAGGCGTACATCGTCGGCGGCTACCTCGCGGTCCTCGCCGCGCTGCTCATCCTGGCCGGCGCGCTGTCGGATCACTACGGGCGGCGGCGCGTCTACGCCATCGGCCTCGTCGGGTTCGCCACGACGTCGGCGCTGTGCGGGCTGGCTCCCACGCTGGAGTGGCTGATCGTCTTCCGCCTCGCGCAGGGTGCCACCGGGGCGCTGCTCATCCCCGGATCGCTGGCCCTCATCACCCACGCCTTCGACGGCGCCGAGCGCGGCCGGGCGTTCGGGATCTGGGCCGCATCGACAGCCGCCCTCACGATCTTCGGGCCGATCGTCGGCGGCAGCCTGGTCGACACGCTCGGCTGGCGGGTCGCCTTCCTGATCAACGTCCCCCTGCTCGCATTCGCCCTGTGGGCGACCCTCGCGCACGTCCAGGAATCGCGCGACATGGAGTCGACCGGCCGGTTCGACTGGCTCGGCGCGCTGGTCGCTGCGCTGGCGGTCGGCGGTCTCGCGTTCGGGGTCATCCGCGGGCAGGCCAACGAATGGACCGACACGGCGGCCTGGATCGCGATCGCGATCGGCGTCGTCTCGCTGATCGCGTTCCCGATCCTCATGGCGAAGCGGCCGCACCCGCTCGTCCCGCTCGAGATCTTCCGGTCGCGCGCCTTCTCGTCGATCAACCTGGCCACCTTCTTCATCTATGGCGGCCTGTACGTGACGTTCTTCTACCAGGCGGTCGTGCTCCAGGGCGTGCTCGGCTACACGGCACTCGGGGCCGGGCTGGTAGGGCTGCCGAGCGGGCTCATGCTGGCGCTCCTGTCGACGCGGATCGGGACCGTCGCCGGGCGCATCGGATCGCGCCGGTTCCTCATCGCCGGGCCGTTGTTGATGGCCACCGGTCTGGTCTGGTTCTCGCGCCTGCCCGTCCATTCGGCACCGTGGCGTGCCTCACTCGACGACCTGTCGACGATCGTCCCGCCGGTCGACGCGCTCATCGACATCCTTCCCTACACCCTGCTGTTCGGGCTCGGCATCTCGCTGGTCGTGGCACCGCTGACGAGCACGCTGATGGGCTCGATCTCCGGGCGTTTCTCGGGCATCGGGTCGGCCATCAACAACTCGATCTCGCGGGTCGGCCAGCCGCTCCTCGGGGCGCTCATCTTCATCGCCATCAGCGCGACCTACTACGCCTCGCTCGGGTCGCTGACGGGGCTGGACACCACCGACCAGGCAGTGCGCAAGGCCTTCCAGCCGATCAATCCGCCGGCCGCCGGCGCGACGGCCGCCCAGGTGGCAGCTTCGAACCAGGCCTCGATCGACGCCTTCCACCTGGCGATGCTCGTGTGCGCCGTCCTGCTCGTCGTCGGGGCGCTGGTGTCGTACGTCGGCCTGCGCGAGAAGGCCGGTGCCGCTGTGCCGGGCACGGCTCCCGTGGTCGAGCCACCGTCGTCGGCCGCCTGACGCGCCCGACCCGTCCGCGCCGACCCGTGTCCGCCCGATGACCCGCGACTGGGACGCCACGACGTACGACCGCGTCGCCGGACCGCAGACGCGCTGGGGGTCTGTCGTGCTCGACCGGCTGCCGCTGGCCGGCGACGAACGGGTCCTCGACGCGGGCTGCGGCAGCGGCCGGGTCACCGAGATGCTCGCCGCCCGGCTCCCGCGCGGCCGGGTCGTGGCCCTCGACGGGTCCGCTGCGATGATCGAGGCGGCGCGAGAGCGGCTGGCACCCTTCGGCGACCGGATCGAGTTCGTCGTGGCGGACCTCGCCCGTCCGCTCCCGATCGAGCGGCAGGTCGACGCGATCCTGTCCACGGCGACCTTCCACTGGGTCCTCGACCACGAGGCCCTGTTCGCGAACCTGGCCGCGGTCCTGCTGGCCGGTGGCCGGCTGGTCGCCCAATGCGGTGGTGTCGGCAACATCGCCACCGTCCAGCGTGCGCTGGCGACGGTCGGCGACGGCTGGCTCGGCCCGGTCAACTTCGCGACGCCGATGGCGACAGTCCAACGCCTCGAGGCCGCCGGCTTCGTCGACGTCGAATGCTGGCTGACCGACGAGCCCACCCGCTTCGAGCCGGGCGAGCCATTCGAGACGTTCCTGCGGACGGTCGTGCTCGGCCCGCATCTCGACCGGCTGCCGCCCGAGCAGCACGCCGCCTTCGTCCACGAGGTCGCCGCCCGGATGCCGGAGCCGCTGATCGACTACGTCCGGCTCAACATCGTCGCTCGGCGGTCGAATCGCTGACCAGGTCGCGCGAGCGCTCGATCGCGCTCGTCAGCGGCTGACCAGGAACGACGCCCCGTGTCCGGGGATGACGATGTCGGCGGCGGCCAGGACCCGTGCTCGGCCGCGCTCGATGGCGGCCTGGTCGGCGGCCAGCGGGTCCACCTCGGGCGACCGGTCGGCCCTCCACCACAGGTGGGTCATCGCGTAGACGCCGTCATCGGCGGTGACGACGAGCGTCGCGTCTTCCTCGGTGTGGCCGGGCGTCAGCCACAGCTCGCTGTTCGGGCCGAGGTGATGGCCGTCGCCGTCGTGGTCGAGCCACAGGTCGTCGCGATAGCGGGCCCAGAAGTCGACGACCTCGGCATTCGGGAACAGGGCGATGTTGACCGTATGGTCCGGGTGGTGATGGCTCAGGAAGACGTGGGTGACGGCCTCTGGCGCGACGCCCAGATCGGCAAGCGGGTCGAGGATCAGCGAACGGCGAGCGACCATCCCCGGGTCGGCGACGATCAGGGCGTCGCCATCGCGGACGAGCACGACGCTGCTGCCGACACGGTCGCCGGCGTAGCCGGCATGGAGCAGGTGGACGCTTGTCACCGGCCGATGCTACGCGCTCGCCGATCCCGCCGTGGATGGCGTCGCACTACACGCGATGGCCGCGGCCGCATGGACGGATGACGATGCCATTTCGACGCCGGACGACGGTGGTCGCCGCACGCGGTCGGGGCGATGCTCCTTGTGCGCCACGGAACTCATCCGGGATAGCGGAAAGGAGAGATCCAGTGAACGCCATCGCCGTCATCTACGTGAACCAACACCTCCAGGAGCTGGGGGCAAAGGCCCGACAGCGTCGATTCGCAGCGTCGCTGGACCCGAAGCCGAGCCTTCGGGAGCGTCTCGCCACCCGCCTCGCCACCATCCGCCGGGCGCTCGCCGCCGATGAGATCGGCCCGACCGTCCCGCAGCTCTCGCATTGGCCGTACCGGGTCTGACCTCCCGCTGACCCGCTCCATCCTTCCAAGACACGAAGGCCTCCGCTCCTCCGGCGGAGGCCTTCGTGTGTCTACGGCAGGTCGGCGAGCGTGTCGATGTCGCGGAGGGTCACGCCGTCCGGGTCGAGCGATCGCCAGGCTGCCTCGGGGACGAGCTCGGTGGCAAGGACCTCGGTCATCGCCCGCAGCCGCCGTTCACCATTGGCACGGAGGCTCGACGCCGCGGCGACCGCCGGCTCGCGGCGGAGGACGATGGGCAGCGGCCGTGCGCGGCCGTGGTGCTCGAGGACGACCGCGTCGACGCCCGAGGAGTCGAGCGCGACGAGCATCGACCCGATGACCGCGGCGACGAGCGCCGGCGTGTCGCCACCGATCGCGACCACGACCGGGTCGGAGGCGGCACGCAGGCCTGCGAGCAGGCCGGCGAGCGGCCCGTCGAAAGGAGTCGGGTCGTGGATCAACGTCGTGCCCGTCGGCAGGATCGGCGCGGCATCGGGTGCGACGACCACGAGGATCCGACCGGCGACGGGGCGGACGGCCTCGATGGCGTGATGGAGCAGTGGGCGGCCGTCGATCGGCTCGGCGAGCTTGTCGCGACCGAACCGGCTCGATCGGCCGCCGGCCAGCACGATCGCGGTCACGTCGGCGCGGGTCATCGGGCTTTGGTCAGGGTGCCGCTCCCGGCAGCCTCGGCGCCGATGCCCGTGTTGGCCCTCGGCCCGGGCAGATGGCCGTCCGGGGTCCGGCGCAGGATCCCGCGCCGGTCGAGGTCGGCCAGGATGGCCATCACGTATTTCCGGCTCGACCCGGTGGCATCACGCAGCGCCGCCGGGGTCAGCGGTCCGCGGCGGGCGGCGTCGACGGCGATCGCCGCGATCTCGCGATAGGTCGAGGTCGTGTAGGCGAGGTCCGGCTCGAGGACGACGATCCGGCCGGCCCGCTCGAGTGCGCGGACGGCGTCGGGCGGGCAGCCGGCTGCTCGCGCGGCGTTCGCCAGCGGTGGCGGCGCGGTGACCGCGAGAGCGCTTTCCAGGCGAGTCATCGCGGCGGCGAGCGTGGGGTCCGGGACCGGCGGGAGCGGACCGGCCCCCGGCCGGCGGACCGTCGCCCCGTCACGGACCAGCCGGCCGTCCGTGACGAGCCGGTCGACGAGGGCGGCCCCGGCCGTTGCGGCGGCGGAACGGTCGATCGTCGCGCGCCGGCGGAGTGCCGTCGCGGCGACCACCCGAGCCCCGGGCAGGTCCAGCTCCGGATCGACCGCGGTCAGCACGTGATCTTCGGCCGCGGTCTCGATGTCCGCGGCGATCCGGAGCGGTCCGGGCCCGATCGGCGGGAGCACCCCGTGGAGGTCGAGCCTGGCAGCCTCGATCGCCGGACCGTCGCCGGCCTCGACGGCGGCGCTGAGCCGAGTGACCCGCTCCGGCGTCTGACGGCGGCGCGAGATGCCGCGAGCCGGCACCGAATCGAGCACGACCGCCCCGACGATCCGTTCCGCACCCGACGTTCGGCGCAGCACCAGGCGGTCGCCCGCCGCGACCGCGACGGGCGTCGCGAGGCGAACGATGGCGCCGCTCGTCCCGTCGGGCAGCTCGAGGGCGTCGCGCCCGTTCCGTCCCACGCTCGCATCTGCGGCTGCTGTCCCGAGGTGGACCCGGGCCCGAGCGCGGTCGGGCAGGACCGAGGCGAGCCTGACGAGGATCCGGTCGCTCACCAGGACGGACGGGTCGTCGGTCAGGACCAGGCCGCGATGGAGATCGCCCGCGTCGACTCCGGCGAGGTTCAGCGCGGTGCGACCCGGCCCGGCGACCTCGACGGGGGCGTTGTGGACCTGGACCTCGCGGACGCGGGCGGACCCGTCGCCGGGCACGAGACGCAGGACGGCGCCTCGGGCAATCGATCCGCCGCGCAGCGTGCCGGTCACGACCACGCCACGACCCTTGACCGCGAAGACGCGATCGATGGCGAGGCGCGCACCGGCGGCCGTCGTGACCGGCACCGAACCCGCCGCCCGCATGGCGACCCGCGCGCTGAGGTCCGCGAGCGCGATCCGCACCGCCCCCAGCCCCTCGCCACTCACCGCCGAGACCGCCACGACCGGCGAGCCGGCCAGCGACGTCCCGTCGAGCAGCCGGCCGACGGCGGCCACCACCTCGGCCGTCCGCTCCGGGCCGGCGACGTCGGCCTTGGTCACGACCGCGATGCCGTCGCGGATCGCCGAGCGCGTCGAGCAGCGCGAGGTGCTCGACCGTCTGGGCGCGCGGGCCGTCGTCGGCGGCCACGACCAGCAGTGCGGCGTCGATCTCGCCGGCCCCGACCAGCATGTTGCCGACCAGCCGGTCGTGGCCCGGGACGTCGACGAAATCGATGGCCTCGCCACTGGACAGGATCAGGTGGGCATAGCCGACGTCGATGGTCATCCCCCGCCGCCGCTCTTCGGGCAGACGGTCGGCGTCGATCCCGGTCAGCGCCCGCAGGAGCGTGGTCTTGCCGTGGTCGATGTGCCCCGCGGTCCCGACGACGACGGTCATCCCGGGTCGGCGGCGCGACGATCACGCGGGGCGAGCGCCCGGGCCAGGGCCGCCCCGAGCGCCGCGTCGTCGGCCGGATCGATCGTCCGCAGGTCGAGCAGCACCGCGCCGTCCTGGACCCGGGCGACGACGGCCGGATCGCCCGTCCGAAGCCTGCGCGCGAGCGCGTCGGGGCCGCCCCCGGTCACGACCAGGCCGACCGACTCGAGCGTCTCGCCGGGCAGCGACCCGCCGCCGACCGCCGAGTCCATCTCGGTCACGGACACGCGTGCCCGGGCCTGGGACGGCAACCCGGCGAGCAGCGCATCGGCGCGTCTCCCGAGCGTCCCGGGCGTGGCCGCGATCATCTGCCAGACGGGGATGTCCGCGACCGCACGACCCGCCCGATACAGGCCCAGGGTCGCGGCCAGCGCGGCCAGCGTCACCTTCTCCGGCCGGACCGCGCGGGCGAGCGGGTCCTTCCGGATCCGGGCGATGAGGTCGGCCCGCCCCACGATGAGCCCCGCCTGTGGCCCGCCGACCAGCTTGTCGCCACTGAACGTGACGAGGTCGGCGCCGGCAGCCAGCCGCTCGCGCGGCGTCGGCTCGTGGGCCAACCCGAACACGGACGTCTCGAGCAGCGCGCCGCTCCCGAGGTCGTCGATGACGATCGCGCCGTGCGCGTGGGCGAGGCGTGCGAGCTCGATCGGGTCGGGCGCCTCGACGAAGCCGGTCTGGGCGAAGTTCGATGGATGGACGCGGAGGACGACCGTCGCGCGGCCGTCGGCCAGCGACGCCTCGAAGTCGCCCGCGCGTGTCCGATTGGTGGTGCCCGACCTCGACGAGCCGGGCGCCGGTCCGCCGCACGATCTCGGGGATCCGCACGCCACCGCCGATCTCGACGAGCTCGCCGCGCGAGACCGCGACCCCGTGCGTCCCGGCCAGCCCGACCGCCAGCGCGACCGCCGCCGCGTTGTTGATCGTGACCAGCGCATCCTCGGCCCCGGTCAGCGCGATGAGGTGCTCCTCGGCGACCCGGAAGCGCGGTCCGCGGCGGCCGGCCTCGCGCTCGAACTCGAGCAGCGAGTAGCCACCCGCCGCCCGCATCGCGGCCTCGATCGCGACCCGTGGCCACGGTGCTCGGCCCAGGTTCGTGTGCAGCACGACGCCGGTCGCGTTGAGGACGGGGGTCAGGCCGCTCCCCGCCGGGTCGGCGAAGGCCGCAAGTCGTGCCACGACCGTCGCCGCCAACACGTCAAGGCCGGCCGGCGTCGGCGGCTCCCCCGTCGTCGAGACGGGCGCGCTCGTCGGCGATGACCTCGCGTGCCACCGCCGCGAGCGCATCGGGTGCGACGTCGGCGCCGAGCCGCGGGCGCACGACCGTCAGCAGTCGCTCGACGCTCGGTGGTCGTGGGCGTTCGGACAAGTCGAGGTCCTCCGTGGCGGGAACGCGTGGGAGTCGAACCCACCGCGCCGCGCCGAGCGCCGCGCCACTGGTTTTGAAGACCAGGGGACCCACCGGGACCCGACCGCTCCCGGCGCGATGGTAGCCCTATCATCGTGCTCATGACCGCCATCGAGACCGACCCCATCCGCCTCACCGACCTGACCGATTGCGGCGGCTGCGCCGCGAAGCTCGGGGCGGACCTGCTGGCCGAGGCGCTGGCCGGGCTCGGAGCGGAGGCCGCCGCCGATCCGGACGCTTCGCTGATCGCCGGCCTCGATCCGCCCGACGACGCCGCCGTCTACCGGGTGGGTGACGACCTCGCCATCATCGGAACGCTCGACTTCTTCCCGCCGCTCGTTGACGACCCGAGGACGTTCGGTGAGATCGCCGCGGCGAATGCCCTGTCGGACGTGTTCGCGATGGGCGGCCGGGTCCTGTTCGCGCTGTCGATCGCGGCATTCCCCGAGGAGCTGCCGCGCGAGATCATGACCGAGATCTTCGCGGGTGCGTCGGCCACGGTCCGCGAGGCGGGTGGCACGCTGGCGGGCGGCCACACGATCCGCGACCCCGAACCCAAGTACGGGCTGGCCGTCATCGGTGCGGCACACCCCGACAGGCTGCTGCGCAAGGGCGGCGCCCGGCCGGGCGATCAGGCTCGTGCTGACGAAGCCGCTCGGCACCGGCGTCCTCGTGTCGGGCTCGCGCCAGGGCAGGACCAGCGCGGCTGACCTGGCCGCCGCGATCGCCGGGATGCGCCGCCTCAACCGGACGGCGTCCGAGGTGCTCGTCGCGGCCGGCATCTCCGCGGCGACCGACGTCACCGGCTTCGGCCTGCTCGGCCACGGCCTCGAGATGGCGCGTGCGTCGGGGACCCGGTTCCTGTTCGAGGCAGCGGCCCTGCCCGCCCTCGCCGGCGCGCGCGACCTCGCGGCGGCCGGCGTCGAGACCGGCGGTGCGGCCCACAACCGCCGCTTCGTCGCGGGCTCCCTCGCGGTCGGCGCCGATGTGCCGGCCGACCTCGTCACGCTGGCCCACGATCCGCAGACGTCGGGCGGTCTCCTCGCGGCGGTCGCGCCCGACAGCGTCGATGCGCTGGAGGCGGCATTCGACGCCGCAGGTGTCGAGCGCTGGTGGATCGGGAGCGTGGCCGCCGGGGAGCCCGGGGTCAGCCTCGTCTGACCGTCGCCCGGCCCGACGGGTGACCCGCGGCCGCGCGACAATGGATCGCCGCGAGACCGTCGTCGCGGCCGGACCGCCGAGAAGGGGGCAGCATGCGTCGTTTCCTGGTCGAGGTCGTGATCGACACGGTCCTCCTCGCGGTCATCGTCCTGTTCTTCGGCGTCATCTCGATCAATCAACCGTTCCCGTTCGGCCCGAACAGCGCCCCGATCGTGGCGCTCCGTGGCGCCGGGATCATCGGCTTCGCGACGTGGGCGGCGGTCCTCGTCCTGGTCAACCGGTTCGCCCGGCCCGTCCTGGTCGCCCTGTTCGGCCGGCTGCTGTTCACCACGCTCGGCCTGTTCGTCGTGATCATCAATGCCATCGCGATCTGGATCACCTCGATCATCGCCCCGATCAAGATCGGCATCGTCGCGGACCCCGTGTTCCTGTGGATCATCGTCGGCGCGGCGTTGTACACGGCCCTCTCCACCGTGACCGAAGCCGTGCTCGGCTTGAACCGGCCGGATCTGTCGGCCGACCGCAGCCGCGGGATCTGGGGCTTCCTCGAGCGCCTGCCCACGCCGCGGCGGAACGCGATCATCGAGAACCTCCGGCTGCAGCAGGTCTACAGCGCCATCTACACGACCAGCCTCGACATCGCGCTGGCCGACACGCCGGTCGGCGACGTCCGGCGCTGGTTCGCGCGCCGGGTCCTCGGCGAGACGCCGGACCTCACCGACGAGACGGCGCCCGCGCGCATCCGGCAGATGCTCCAGCAGCTCGGTCCGACCTACGTGAAGATCGGCCAGATGATGGCCAGCCGGAGCGACATCCTGCCGCCTGAATGGATCGAGGAGCTGTCCAAGCTCCAGAGCGACGCGGCAGCCGTTCGCCTACGAGGACGTGGTCGCCACCATCGTCAAGGAGCTCGGCAAGCCGCCAGAGGAGCTGTACCAGACGTTCGACCCGGTCCCCTTCGCCGCCGCATCGACAGCACAGGTCCACGAGGCGCGGCTCATGGACGGGACGCTCGTCGCGGTCAAGGTCCAGCGGCCGAGGATCGTGGCCAAGACGCAGGCCGACCTGGGCGTCGCGCAGCAGCTCGCCGGTGTCGCCGAGCAGCGGCTCGCCATCGCCCGCAAGATCGGCCTCCAGGGGATCGTCCGCGAGTTCGCCCAGGGCGTGCTCAAGGAGCTCGACTACCGCAACGAGGCGTACTACGCGAAGCGGCTCGCCGACGGGATGCAGCGGTTCCCGCAGATCCACGTGCCGATCGTCTACGACGAATTCTCGGGCCAGCGGGTCAAGACCGAGGAGTTCATCCACGGCATCAAGATCTCCAAGGCCGATGAGATCCGTGCCGCGGGCTTCGATACGACCGAGCTGGGCACTGTGTTCATCCGGGCGATCATCAAGCAGGTCCTGATCGACGGGTTCTTCCACGGCGACCCGCACCCCGGCAATGTCTTCGTGGTGCCGGAGACGGGCCAGATCGTGTTCCTCGACCTGGGTCTTGTCGGCCAGCTCACGTCACAGCAGCGAGTCGACCTGCTCGGGCTGATCTACTCGATCAAGGAGGTCGACATCCCCGGGATCGGTGACGGCCTCCTCGCGCTCGGCAAGCCCTCCCGCGGCTTCGACGAGGCGGGATTTCGCGCCGACATCGACCGGCTTGCCCGCCAGTACCTCGTCTACGGCAAGGCCTCGTCACTCGGGGACGCGCTCGGTGCCTTCCTCGGTGCGGTCTTCAACAACGGGTTGCAGCTCGACAGCCAGCTGACGCTGGCGATGAAGGCGGTCATCCAGGCCGAGGAGACGGCCCGCGCGCTGTCGTTCGACATCGACCTGGGCGATGCGGCCGTGACCGAGGCCAGGGCCGCCCTGCTCGAATCGTTCACCCCCGACAAGATCCAGAAGCAGGTCCAGGGCAGCGCGGTCCGGATCGGCAAGGAGCTCGCTCGACGGCTCCCGTCACTCGAGAGCGCGACCCTCAGCTGGCTCGACCAGTACAACAAGGGCAAGTTCGTTGTCGAGGTGGACACCAAGGGGCTCGAGAAGTCGATCTCGAGCGTGAGCGACATCGGGCGCCAGGCGACGGTCGGGGTGATCGTCGTCGGCCAGCTGATCGGGACGGCCATCGTGATGGCCATCCTGCTCCAGCCATCGCTGACGCAGTTCCAGGGGTTCGCCTACCTGGCGATGATCGCCTTCGGCATCACCCTGATCGTGAGCTTCATCGTCCTGTTCCGCGTCTTCCTGGCCCCACCGAACCGCGACGACGACCGCTGAGGGTTCCCGGCCACCGCGGGACGGCGGCGCGACCGGGCTGGTCAGGGGTCGAACACGAACCAGCACAGCTCGTTGCGCAGCCGCTCGTCGTCGAGCACCAGCTCGCGGATCTCCTCGGGGAGCTGGGCACGCTGCCACTGGCACTCGAGATGGCGGGCCGCCTCGCTTTCATCGTCGGTCGCGGCAGCACGCGCCGCCTTGATGGCGTAGGCCGCGGCGCCGAGCTCGTGGGCCGCGACATGGCCCACCGCGGCGGCCTGTCCGGCGGCATACGCGGCATGCCGCGCAGCGCCCCTCAGGTCCCTGGCCGCGGCGTTGGCGTGGCCCGCCGCTGTGCGGGCCTCTGCCCATGTGATGTCGCCCCGCGCCCAGGCACGGCCGAGGTCGATCGCCCGGCGCGGTCGGTCATCGCCGGGCCGGACCGCCTCGAAAAGGTGCAGCACGTGCGCCGCGCAGTCGGCCGCCCATACCGCGAGCAACCGATGATCGTCGTCCGCGAGGCTGCCACCGCGACGCACCGTGATGAACCGCGGATCCCGGACCTTGGGGAGGATCACCGATCGCGCACCTAGCTCTGCTATCCGACAACCCCATGGTCGGTCGGGGATCCTCGTCGGGCAAGCGTCCGAGGGCTACACTCGCCACGTCGTCGAAACCCGCAGGAGGCCACCGCGTGGCGAAGCCCTACCTGAGACTGACCCAGCCCCTCGTCCGCGACACGAAGGGCGGCGAGCTCCGACCGGCGACCTGGGACGAGGCGCTCGCCGGACCGTCGCCGGGTTCGTGGCCGCGAAGGCGGCCCACGGCCCGACGACATTCGGCATCTTCAGCTGCTCGAAGGCGACCAACGAGGTCAACTTCGCGGCCCAGAAGTTCAGCCGGGCGGTCCTGGGCAGCAACAACATCGACAGCTGCAACCGGACCTGACACGCCCCTAGCGTCGCCGGTCTGGCGACCGTGTTCGGTGCCGGGGGCGGCACAAGCTCATATCGCGAGGTCGAAGACACGGACCTGATCGTCCTGTGGGGCAGCAACGCCCGCGAGACGCATCCGATCTTCTTCCACCACCTGCTGCAAGGGCGTCCACCGCGGCGCGCGGCTGTACGCGGTCGACCCGCGCCGGACGAGCTCGCGCCGAGTGGGCCGACGTCTGGCTCGGCCTCGACGTCGGCAGCGACATCGCGCTGGCCAACGCCGTCGGCGCGCGAGATCATCGCCGCCGGGCTCGAGAACCGCGAGTTCATCGACCGCGCGACGAGCGGCTTCGAGGCCTACAAGGCCAAGGTCGAGCCGTACACGCTCGAGTACGCCGAGCGCGAGACGGGCGTCCCGGCCGAGGCCATCCGCGAGCTGGCGCACGCCTACGCGACCGCGACCGCGCGCGATGATCTGCTGGACGCTCGGCATCACCGAGCACCACAACGCGGTCGACAACGTGCTGGCGCTGATCTCGCTGGTCGCTGCTGACCGGTCACGTCGGGCAGGTACGGCAGCGGCGTCAACCCGCTGCGCGGCCAGAACAACGTCCAGGGCGGCGGCGACATGGGCGCCCTGCCCGACCGGCTGCCGGGCTTCCAGCACGTCGAGAACGACGCGCTGCGCGCGCAAGTTCGATGCCGACTGGGGCGTCCCCGTGCCCCCGCAAGCGGGGCTGGCACCTGTCGGGCATGTTCGACGCCATGGAGCGCGGCGACCTGACCGCGGTCTACGTCATCGGCGAGAACCCGGTCCAGTCCGAGGCCGACCAGCAGCGGACGATCGCAGCTCCTGTCGGGCCTCGACTTCCTCGTCGTCCAGGACATGTTCCTGACCAAGACCGCCGAGCTCGCCGACGTCGTCCTGCCGGCCGCCGCCGCCTGGGCCGAGATCCGAGGGGACGGTCACCAACTCCGAGCGGCGCGTCCAGCGCGTCCGCAAGGCGCTCGAGCCGCCCGGCGAGGCGCGCGACGACCTGGCGATCATCTTCGAGCTCGCGCGACCGGATGGGCGCACGACTGGGGCGAGGCCGACGCCGAAGCCGTCTGGGACGAGGTCCGACGCCTGTCGCCGGTCCATGCCGGGATGAGCTACACGCGGCTCGAGGAGCTCGGCGGGATCCAGTGGCCGTGCTACGACGAGACGCATCCGGGCGAGCTGTTCCTCCACTCCCGGCTGTGGGAGGACCCGGTCCCCGGCAATCGCGTGCCGTTCGTGCCGGTCGACCACGACCCGCCGGTCGACCGGCTCGACGACGACTTCCCGATCCGGCTGACGACCGGCCGCCGCCTCGACTCGTACAACACCGGCGTCCAGACCGGCGGCTACACCTCGCCGCTGCGCCGCGGCGAGAGCCTCGACATCAGCCCCGAGGACGCCTGACCTACGGGCTGGCGGAAGGCGAGCGGGTCCGGGTCGTCTCGCGCCGCGGCCAGGTCGAGGTCCCGATCCGGATCGACCCGTCGCTGCGGCCGGGCCTGACGTTCATGACGCTGCACTTCCAGGACGAGGTCGCGGTCAACCTCCTGACGATCGACGCGACGGACCCGAAGTCGGGCACGGCCGAGTTCAAGGCGACGGCCATCCGCATCGAGAAGCTGGCGGAGCCGGCGACGGTCTGACCGATCCCGGACAAGGCGACGGCCCGGACCTGAGCCCGGGCCATCGCGCTGTGACGGTCGACCGTCAGTGGACGGTGATGGTCGCCTCCATCCCGTCGTGGATCTGGCAGACGTACGTGTAGGTACCCGGCGCCGCGCCACTCAGCGAGATCGTCCACGAACCCAGGACGTCACTCTGGCGGATGCCGAAGCCCTTGGCGACCTTCGGCGACCCGATCGTGCCCGAATCGGAGACGGTGCCGTCGAGACCCGGTTGGGTCACATGCGAGACGCCGTTGCCGCCATCGAATTCGACCTCGTCGGGCCCTTGACCTGGGTGGTCGGGACACGAGAAATCGGGAGGCCCGAACGGCGTATCCGACGATCCGTCCTCGCAGAGGTTGATCATGTCGGTCCCGAAGTCCATCGGGAAGGTCACGGTGTGGGGTTCGTTCGGCGAGCGCGGCGTGAAGACGACCTTGTCACCGGGCTTGGCATCAAGGTTGCGGGGGAAGAATTCGAGCAGCGCCACCTTGCCGTCCTTGCTCGACGTGCCTGCTGTCACGTGCAGCGTCCGCGACCCATCCTTGTTCTGAGTGATCGCGTCGTGGTTGGCCTTCTTGTCGGCCTGCCACGCGCCCTTCAGGTCCTTGTCGACCTGCTTGCTGACCTGCTGATCGACCTGCGTCTGGCTCGGGACCTTCGCGTTGGCCGCGACGACCTTGAGCGTGCCGCTCATGCCCGGATGGATCCGGCAGATGAAGACATACGTCCCGGGATCGGCAGAGACGTGGACGTCGACCGGACCGGGAGGGCCTAGTGGGCTGATGTTGATGGTCGAACTCCCGTCGAACGTGCACGACGGTAGCGGCGCCGGCCCGCAGGTCGGCAGCAGCGCCGGGATATTGAATGCCGCGTGGGTCGTGCCATTGGGGTTGAGCGCGGTGTCGTCGGTATCGTCGATGGCGGCGCCGTTCGTCTGCCAGTCCTGCTTCGCCGTGTCGCCGGCCGGGAGGACCGTGAACGTATGGAACCCCTCGTTCGTGAACTGGAGGTCGGATCCGGTCTTCACCGTGACTGTCCGCGGGAAGAAATCGTTGAAGCTCCAGAGCCGGCCAGCCGGCACGGCAGATGGCATGTCGGCGGTCACCGTCGCCTGACCAGTCGTCGCCCCGACCGGGGCGGCAAGGACGAGCTGACCGAGCATGAACAACGAGGCGCCTGCGGCTGCGATGCGCCACCGGGTTCTGATCATGAAGCCACCTCTCCTGCGCGCTCTGAACGAGACCCGGATAGGGTCGGTTTGCGACACTTCTGTGTAGTCCACGCGACGGCGCGCGTCCACCCAGATTTGCGGAGGTTCGCCTGCTTCGTGCCCGGGCTGGTGCGCCGACGCACCAACAGCTGGCGATGGTCTGAGGACCGCGAGGTCTTACGAGCCCTTGGTGCCCTTCGTGGTCCTCGGGCTTCTCGTGCGTTTCGCGGCGGCAGGCGGGGTCGCAGCCGGTGCGGCAGGTGGCGTCTCGACCGGAGCAGGAGCTGCAGCGGGCGGTTCCACGGCCGCGACGGGCGCCGCCTCGACTGGCGCCGCGGGCGGCGTGTCGACCGGCGCGGCCGTCTCCTCCGGCTTCGTCCCGATCGCCCCGAGGACCAGCTCGAGACCGGCAACCAGTGCCGCCGCAAGGATGGCGACCTCGATCCCGACCACCAGCCACACGACGATGAAGGCGATGAGGGCCAGACCGGCGCGTTCGACGGTGGTCCGGTTGTCGCGGACCACCTCGGTCATCCCGGTCCGCCCGGCGCCGGCCTGCCCGGCGACCGCCGAACCTGCCTGACCCGCCACGCCGCCGACGGCCTGGGCACCGGTCACGACCCACGCCGGCCGGCCCCACAGGTACGCCGCGACGCCCACGATCGCGGTCCCGATCAGCACGATCAGGGTCAGACCGCGCAGGTCGTCGAAGACGGCGTCGAGGGTCGTGCGCACCGCGCCCGCGAGATCCTGGTCGGCGATCCCGCCAACGATGGCCCCCTCGGCGCCGCGGATCAGCGTCCGGGCGATGACGAACGCGATGATCGTGCCGATCGCCAGGAAGATCACCATCCGGCGCCGTCGGTCGGCCAGCCACAGCGCGAGCGCCACGAGGAGGATGCTCAGGGCGATGAGCACCGCGACGATGATGTCGAACGCCTGGACGGCGGTCCGCGCGGCGAGGAGCTTGTCGGCCGGCATCAGCTGGATCGTGCCGAAGTCAGCGGGGAGCGTCACGCCGAGCACCGTCGCCACGCGCTGGGCGAGGACGCCCGGCTGTTGGGGCGTCGAGAGGTCCGGCAGCTGGACGTTGGCCGGGATCAGCCCGATCTCCTGGAGCTGCTGGAGCGCCGCCCCGACGATCGGGAAGACGTCGACCGTCACGTAGCCATCGACGATGTTCACGTTGTCCGGATCGCCGCGCAGGACGGCCATGACCTGGGCGTGGGTGAACGAGACGGACGTCAGGAGCGCCGCCTGGACCTTCGGGTTGGAGAGCGCGACCTGCAGGCGCTTGTCGATGGCGTCGCGGATGGCCACCGTCAGCGAGGCGGCGAGGGGCTTCACGGCGTCCGGGAGCCGCGCCTCGATCCTCGCCTGGACGCCGACCGCATCGACCACCTGCTGGCTGATCCGGGCGCTGAGCGGGTCGATGACCTCCGGATCGGCGACCACATTCGTCACCAGGGCCGTGAAGCGGTCCGTGTTGAAGGCGACCTGGTGTGTCCACACCGCGACCGTGGTGAGCACGATCGACAGGCAGGCGAGGACGAGGACGACGCCCGCCAGGATGCTCCGACGCCGGCGCGAACGCGGTTGGAGCGTCGCGGCGTTCGCGACCGGTTCGTCAGCCATGGTCATCTCCACTCCCCCTCAGGCGACCCGTGCGGGCCCAAGCCTAACAGCGGCCCCAGTCCGGCGGACCGCCGGTCGGCGGCCCGTGGTCAGACCCCCTGCTCGGCCTTGATCCGGCCCGCCTTGATGGCGGCCTTGAACGTGGTCGAGATCCCGCTCGGTCTGGTCGGCGTAGGCGGTCGCGAAGTCGCCGGCCGCGTGGCCGAATGCCACGCCGTCGCCCAGATAACCCGCGATCACCGCCGGGTCGCCGGACCGGGCGTGGCCGCGAGCGAGGGCCCAGGCACACAGCTCGCCCCACTCCTCGAGGTCGTCGGCGGTCATCGCTTCGACGACGGCGGCACCCTTCTGGTCCTGGAGCTGGCGGACGTAGACGTGGCGGCCGCGCTCCCCGATCGTCCAGCCGAGCAGGATGTCGCTGGTCGCCTGGAGCCGTCGTTGCCCGGTCACGATCCGCTCGCCGTGCGACGGGTAGGGGCTCGGCTTCAGGAACCGCTCGAGGATCGATGCCTCTGCCTCCTTGGCCTGGAGGAACAGCGGATCGCCGTCGCCGGTCCCGAGCAACAGGGCGACGAACGCGCCCAGTCCGACGCTCCCGATCCCGACCACCTTCATGGCCCAGTCCACCAGATGGTAGCGGTCGAGCAGGACGCGTCGGTCCTCCTGGAGGCTCTCGCGATAGCCCTGCAGAGCCGTCTCGGCAAGCGGCGTCGTGAACTCCGCCGGATGGGTGATCACCGGCGGGTGGTCGACGATCCGGCGCCTCCCGCCGGTCAGCTCGGTGATCTTCGGAAGCTCGTGGAGAGCGTCGTGGTGCGCCGCCGCCTTGATCGTGTCCTGCAGATAGGTGCGTGCCCGGACGTCGGTGAACCCGAGGATGGCATGCGCATCGACCTTGGAGTAGTAGACGTCGATCGCCGGCATCGCGGCGTACTCGGTCATGCGTGTCGCATACGAGCGGACCGCCTCATGCACGGCGTGACGCGCGATGTGGGCATCGAAGCCGCGCCCACGCGCGGCGACGACCAGGCTGGCCGCCAATCGGAGCAGGTCCCATTCCCACGGACCGACCAGCGTCTCGTCGAAGTCGGTGATGTCGAAGACGAGGTCTCGCTCCGGCGACGCGAACATCCCGAAGTTGCTGAGATGCGCGTCCCCGCGACAGCTGCGACTGGATCCCGCTGACCGGGAGCGTCGTCAGGTCGGCCGCCATCAGCAGCGCCGCGCCACGGTAGAACGCGAACGGCGATGCCATCATCCGGCCGTATCGGACGGGCATGAGCTCCGGGATCCGGGTCGCCGCCTGCTCCTCGAGGAGGGCGACCGGGTCCGGCCGATCCTTCGCCGGACGCCAGCCCGACGGCCTCGTCAGAGGCGGCGCATGAGCCCGAGCCTGCCGCGCCGGCGCGTTGCGGCGCGTCGGTGACGGGCCGCAGGGCATCGGTCATGACGCGGCCGCGGTCGTCGGCCGGTAGGCCTCGATCGCCTCGCGCGTCGTCGGGTAGATGTTCGCCTTCCCGATCTTGTCCGTCAGCCCGTACGCATCGAGCAGCTTCATGACCAGCGGATCGACCTCGGCGATGACGAGGGTCACGCCCCGCGACGCGAGCTCCTCGTGGACCGCCCGGACCGCGTCGGCACCGGAGTAGTCGATGTCACCCATCGCCGACGCCGACAGGACGAGCCACGTGAGCGGCGGGTCGGCGGTCGTCGCCAGCTCGATGATCTCGGCGGTGAAGAGGGTCGCGTTGGCGTAGTACAGGCCCGCCCCGAAGCGGTAGATGACCAGGCCCGGCAGCGCCTGCGTCCCGCTCTCGATGGACGAGAAGGTCGGGCTGCCATCCGCCGCCACGCGTCACCAGCCGGTCGTACGGGTGGTAGCTGTGCCGGACGTGGATGATGATCGACAGGACGATGGCCAGGATGATCCCCTGCTCGACACCGACGATCACGACCACCGCCGCCGTCACCGCGGCGACGACGAATTCGTCGCGACGGACACGCAGGATGTCGTTCATCCCGAGGTAGTCGACGAGCCGGATGCCGATCAGGAACACGACGGCCGCGAGGACCGCGTTCGGCATGTCGGCGAGCGGACCGGTCAGGAACAGCAGCACGACGACGACGATCGCCCCGGCCGTCAGCTGCGACACCTGGCTCCGGCCGCCCGCGCTGTCGACCATCTCGGTCTTGGTCGGGCTGCCGTTGACCGGGAACGTGCCGGTCACGCCGGCACCGAGGCTGGCCAGCCCGAGGCCGACCAGGTCCACGTTCTCCTCGAAGCTGTCGCCGTATTTCATGGCGTAGGCGCGCGACGTCGCCGCGCTCTGGGCGAGGATCACGACGAACAGGGAGAGGACCATCGGCAGCAGGGCGACGATGTTGTCGATCGTGATGACGTCCTGCGGCAGGCCGATCGCGGGAAGCCCGCCCTGGATGGGACCGAGCGTCGTGACGCCCTTGGCCGACAGGTCGAGCGCCTTGCTGAGCACGATCGAGCCGACGACCGCGATGAGCGCGCCCGGGATCTTCTTGTTGACGGCGCCGAGCCCGACGATGGTGACGAGGACCGCGATCGAGACCGCCAGGGTCGCCACGCACGGTGTCACCGGCGGCGATCGCGCGGAGCGTGTTGGCGAACTTCTCGAGCGTGGTGCCGCTGCCGGCATCGACCCCGAACATGCCCGCCACCTGGCCCATCGCGACCTGGATGCCGACGCCCGTGAGGAACCCGATGAGGACGCTGCGCGACAGGAAGTTGGCGATGAACCCGAGCCGCAGCAGGCGCGCGGCGAGCAGGGTGACACCGCACATCAGCGCGGCGAGTCCGGCCAGCGCCGTGTACTGGGGCGATCCCGCGACCGCCCCGGTCGCGAGAAGGCCCGTCGCCAGGATCGCCGCCGTCGCCGAATCGGCACCGACGACCAGATGGCGCGACGACCCGAAGATGGCGAACAGGAGGACCGGCAGGAGCAGCGTGTAGAGACCCGTGACGACGGGCATCCCGGCGATCTTGGTGTAGCCCATGACCTCGGGGATGGCCAGTGCCGCGAGCGTGGCGCCGGCGATGATGTCGACCGGGACGCGGGCCGGGTCGAGCGGCAGGACGCCCTGCAGGATGGGCAGCGGCGAGCGCGCCTTGGCCGTGGCCGTGGACGTGGACGTGGACGTCATGCCCGTCCCCTCGTGCCGCGCCCCGGTCGTCGAACACCCGACCCGCGAAGGCGCGTCCCGGGAGTGTAGGAGTCCCGATAACACCGCGTTCACCGGATCCGATTCGGACCCTCGCGGCGCAGGTGGTGCTAGCCTTCGCATTCCGCCCGGCGCGCCAGTTCGTCGGGCAAAGGAGGATCGTGATGCCACCGAAGACGGGGGGCAACGGCAAGCGTCCGGCCAAGCCCGCGGCGAAGACGCCGGCCAAGACCACGGCAGCGGCGACCGACAAGACCACGACCCGGGCGGCCGCGGCCAAGGCGGCGACCAAGCCCACGGCGCGGAGCTCGGCGAAGACGTCGACCAGGACATCGGGCAAGACGTCATCGAAGGCGGCCTCACGAAGCGCCGCGAAGGAAACGGCTGCCCTGGCCTCGCGCGCTGCCAAGGCCGAGAGGGTCGACGGGGCCGCCCGTGTCGAGGCCGGGCTCGACGTCGTGGCCGCTGCGGCCGATGCCGCTGCGGCGGGACGCGCCGCGGTCGTCGAGGGTGCCAGCGACTTCACCCGTGGGACCGACGAGCTGATCGTCGCCGGCCGGGTATCGGCCCTCGGAGACGTGGTCGCGGCGGCAGGGATCAACGACGTCGAGCAGGGTGCCCAGCTGCTCGCGACCTCCGAGGACATCTCGCTCCTCGGCGCGGTCGTCGGGGCGATCAGCGAGGACGACCTCGAACGCGGCCTTCAGATCGCGCGCGTCAGCGGCGAGCTCGGGGCGGTCGCCATCGTCGTCCGCCGGATCGGGATGCCGGTCCTCGCGACCTTCCTGGCCGACCGCGGCGACGAGCTGCTCGGCGTGTCGGTCGACGCCATCGTGCGCGCCGGCGGCACGCGTGCGATCGCACGGGCGCTGGCCGAGACCGGCGAGCGGGTCGAGTTCCTGGGCGAGACGGAGGCGGCCGAAGGTGTCGCCCGGCTCGTCGTCGCCGAGGGCCTGGCCGAACGGAGCGACGAGCTGGCCGAATCGGGCGCGGCGCTCAGCTACCAGGGCGCCGAGGAGATGGTGGTCGGTGAATCCGTCCGCCGGACGGCCGTGGACATCGGGGCCGCCGGGTTCGCCGAGGCGGGCCAGGGGATGGAGGAGATCGGTGCGGCCGGGGCGCTCGACGGACGTCGCCGAGGACCTCCGGGGCTAGGCTCGCCGCCGAAGGTCCGCGCCGCGGGTGGGTCAGGGCCGACGTTCGGGGCCGGCCGAGGTCGCCCTCCCTGCCCTGACACCCGGCGCTACACTCGGCTGCGATGGATCTCCACGTCATCGGCCCCCTCGCGTCACCGGCCGAACGGGCCGCCGTGGACGCGGTGCTCGGGCCGCCCGATTCGGGCTGGTTCGGCGGGGCGCGCGACGCGCGGAACGACGGCCACGCGGCCCGCGGCGGCCATGCCATCCGCGCCCGCAGGGCGGAGCTGATCCCGGCCCTCCACGCGATCCAGTCGCGGATCGGCTGGATCAGCACGCCCGCGCTCAACTACGTCTGCAAGAGGCTCGCGGTCGCTCCCGCCGAGGCCTACGGCGTCGCGACGTTCTACGCCCTCTTCGCGACGACGCCCCGACCACCGGTCGTCGCCCATGTCTGCGACGACATCGCCTGCCGGCTGGCCGGCGCGGAGGCGATCTGCGCTGACCTGACACGGGCCGTCGGGGCGGCCGGTGAGCCGATCCGGGACGGCCGCGCGACGTGGCTGCGCAGTCCGTGCCTCGGGCTGTGCGACCGGGCGCCGGCCGCCATGTTCACCGCCGCCGGCGAGACGGCGACGACCTGGACGGCCGCGCCGGTCGATGCGGCCGGGGTCACTGCCGCGCTCGAATCGGCGACCGCCACGACTGCCGCGACCGGGTCGGGGCACGTCCAGGAACGGGCCGGCGGCCGTACTCGATCTCCCGCAGCCGGCCGCCGATCGTCGACATCTGCTCGGTCGGATCGGCGTCGTCGACCCGACCTCGCTCGACGACTACCGGGCACACGGCGGGTACCAGGCGCTCGAGCGGGCGTTCGCGATCGGGGCCGACGCGGTCATCGCCGAGGTCACGGCGTCCAAGCTGATGGGTCGCGGCGGGGCCGCCTTCCCGACCGGCCGCAAGTGGGCGGCGGTCGCGACCCAGCCCGGCGCAGCCGCACTACCTCGTGTGCAACGCCGACGAGTCGGAGCCGGGCACGTTCAAGGACCGCGTCCTGCTCGAGGGCGATCCGTTCGCCACGGTCGAGGCGATGACCATCGCGGCCTTCGCGACCGGCGCGGGCAAGGGCTACCTGTACATCCGCGGCGAGTACCCGGAAGCGGAGTCGCGCGTCGCGGGCGCGATCGCCCGGGCCCGTGAGGCGGGCCTGCTCGGCGCCGACATCCTCGGCTCGGGCTTCGCCTTCGACATCGAGCTCCGGCGCGGCGCGGGCGCCTACATCTGCGGCGAGGAGACGGCTCTGTTCGAGTCGATCGAGGGCAAGCGCGGCGAGCCGCGCAACAAGCCACCGTTCCCGGTCGAGGTCGGGCTGTTCGGCAAGCCGACCGTCGTCAACAACGTCGAGACGCTCGCCAACGTGCCGGCCATCGTGCTCGGTGGCGGCGAGGCGTTCGCCCGGATCGGCACGGACGGCTCGACCGGGCCGAAGCTGTTCTGCCTGTCCGGCCACGTCGCTCGGCCGGGCGTCTACGAGGTCGAGTTCGGGGCGACGCTGCGCGACCTGATCGAGCTGGCGGGCGGCGTGCCCGGCGGCCGGTCCATCCGGACGATCCTGCTCGGCGGCGCGGCGGGCGTGTTCGTCGGACCCGACGCGCTCGACATGCCGCTGACCTTCGAAGGGACGCGTGCGGCGGCCGCGACGCTCGGCTCGGGCGTGATCATGGTCTTCGACGAGACAGCCGACCTCGTGGACACGCTGCGTCGGATCGCCCAGTTCTTCCGCGACGAGTCGTGCGGCCAGTGCGTCCCGTGCCGGGTCGGGAGCGCCCGCCAGGAGGAGCTGCTGGCGCGGCTGGCGGCCGGGTCGCACGTCCGCTCGCGCGATGACGAGCTGGTCCTCCTCCGGGACATCGGCCAGGCCATGCGCGACGCGTCGATCTGCGGACTGGGCCAGACGGCATCGTCGGCCATCGAGTCGGCGTTCCGGCAGCCCGGGATGGTGGCCCTGTGACCGACGGCCTGAGCATGGATCGCGACCCCGCGCCCGACCCGCAGGCGCCGCATCTCGGCGAGGACCCGGCCGCCCAGCCGCTGACCGAGATCGTGCTGACGCCACCGGCCCGCGCGTCGCGGCCGCCCGCGCCGCCACCGGTCGAGGCGCCGCCACCGGTGGCCCTGACGATCGACGGGGTCGCGGTGACCGTCCCGGCCGGGACGACGATCCTTGGCGCCTGCCGTGCCCAGGGCATCGACACCCCGACGCTGTGCTACGCCGAGAACCTGACGCCGGTCAACGTCTGCCGGGTGTGCGTCGTCGAGGTCACGGGGTCGCGCGTGCTTGTGCCGGCATGCTCGCGACCGGTCGAGGCCGGCATGGACGTCAAGACCGACTCCGACCGAGTCCGGCTGTCGCGCCGGATGGTGCTCGAATTCCTGGGGTCGTCGGTGGATCTGTCGCTGGCGGGCCCGATCGCTCCCGACGGCTCGATCGCCGGCTATGCCGAGCGGTACGGCGCCGACCCGGCACGCTTCGGGCCTCCGGCGGCACCCGCCCAGCCCGGGGAGCGCGATGGCCACGAAGCGGGCCACCACCACGCGCCTGCTGGGGACGCGGCGGCGGCCACGGTCGCGCAGCCGACCAAGGTCGACAACAACCTGTACGTCCGCGACTACTCGAAGTGCATCCTCTGCTACAAGTGCGTCGACGCGTGCGGCGAGGAAGCGCAGAACACGTTTGCCATCGCGGTCGCGGGGCGCGGCTTCGACGCACGGATCTCGACCGAGCAGGCCGTGCCGCTGCCCGAGTCGGCGTGCGTCTACTGCGGCAACTGCATCGGCGTCTGCCCGACCGGCGCGCTGATGTTCAAGTCCGAGTACGACATGCGCGAGGCGGGCACCTGGGACGAGTCCGCCCAGACCGTGACCGACACGATCTGCCCGTACTGCGGGGTGGGCTGCGCGGTCTCGCTCCACGAACAGGACGACCGGATCGTCAAGGTCACCTCGCCGACCAATTCGTCGGTGACCGACGGCCATCTCTGCATCAAGGGCCGCTTCGGCTTCGAGTTCGTCAACAATCGGCCGCCGCGGGCCTGACAGTCGCCGGGGCGTCGAGTCCCCCAGCCTCTCAGCCGCCGCGACGCCCGTGAAGCAGGAACGTCTCGGTCGAGCCCTTGCCCTTGAGCTCGATCGCACCGCGCGGCTCGAGGTCGTAGGCGTCACCCAGCGCCAGGGCGACCGCCGCGGAGACCTGGATCCGGCCGACCGGCGCCGTCGTCTCGAGCCGGCTCGCCGTGTTGACCGCGTCGCCCCACAGGTCGTACACGAACTTGCTCGTCCCGATCACGCCGGCGACGACGGGGCCGGTATGGAGGCCGATCCTGACCTGCCATGGGTCGCCGGCGTCGCGCGACCGCCGCCTGCATCGCCAGTGCCAGGTCGGCCGCCGCTCGGACCGGATCGGGCGACGTCCCGGGCAGGCCGGCCGCTGCCATGTAGGCGTCCCCGATGGTCTTGATCTTCTCGACGCCGAGATCGGCGCAGGCCGCGTCGAACGCCGAGAACAGGCCGTTGAGCGACGAGACGAGGGTCGACACCTCGAGCCGCGTCGAGATCTCGGTGAACCCGACGAAGTCGCTGAACACGATGGCGACGTCGTCGTAGCGGTCGGCGATCATCTCCTCGCCCGCGTTCAGCCGGTCGATGATCGGTTGCGGCAGGACGTTGAGCAGGAGCGCGTGGGAGCGCTCCTTCTCGATCGCCAATTCGTCGTTGACGCGATTCAGGGCCTTGGCGTTCGTGTTGCGATAGGTGTCGACCTGCTCGAGCTGGTCCTCCAGCCGTCCGACCCGACGTCGCAGCCGGGCGATCTCCCTGTGCACCGCCTCCGGCTCGGCATCGACCGCGCGATCCGCGTCGTCGCTCACGTGCCAAGCAACAGCGTCACGAAGGTCTCGTTGAAGTAGCGGCTGGTGTCGACGCCACGGACGGGTCCGATCTCGCCGAAGCAATACATCCCGGCCAGCGGCAGCGCCTCACCGAACACCGATCGCGCGAACTCCGCCTCGACCCGCGTCCGCGAGCCGAGCAGGAAGCGACGCACAGCGCACGAGAAGACGAGCGCCGCCTCGGGTTCCGCGCCCGCGGGGAACGCTGCCGTTGCCCGCTCGAGCGCCCCGCGCGTGCCGGCGAGGACGTCGTCCATCTCCGCGGTCGAGAGCTGGACCGTCGCTCCGACCGGGACCTCGCCGGCGACCCAGATCGAGCCGGACGCGGGATCGGTCCCCGTGATCGCGCGGTAGTAGGGCTCGTCACCGCCGACCTCGATCACGGACAGCGGGTTCCCGAACGACGCCGGACCGGTCGCGTCCAGATAGCGCGCCAGGAACTCGATCGCCGGACGCCCGTCGATCGCGTTGACCACGCCTGAGCCCGAGCTCGTCACGATCCCGGTGGCACCGAGCGTCCGCCAGCCGGTCCCGACGGCGGCCGAGGCGAGGACCGGACCCGAGAACAGCAGGATCGCGACGCCATCGTCGACCACGACATCGCCGGAGAACTGGTACGACGGCTGTGGCGCCCCGAAATCGCGGCCGGCCGACGTGCCGCCGACGATCAGGACACCGTCGGGCAGCGCGCGCGCGACCGTTGCGAGCGTCTGCTGCGGGTCGACCCCGAACCCCTCGGCCAGGACGACGCAGACCTTCGGTTCCTTCGAGGTCGCGCCAAGCGCCTGCGCGACCGCGGCCCGGCACGCCGCCTCGGGGTCCAGGCTGAGGCCCGCGCCGATGCCGGCGGTCACGTCGACGACATCCGACGCGAACATGGCGAGGGTGAGCGAGTCCTCCTGGTAGCCGCTGACCGACGAGATCTCCGCGGCCGAGGTCGACCCCATCACGGTCGCATCCGGGAATGCGTCGCGGAGGGCCGTAGCAACCGAGGGATCGAAGCTGTCGAACGCCGAGAACAGGATCCCGGCCTGCGGTCGGAGATCGCCCAGCGCCGCGCGGCAAGCCTCGATGGCGGCCGCGATCGCGTCCGCCGGCTCGACCTCGTCGCTCTGTCCGACCGCCATCCGGAACATGGGACCTCCGGCGCGAACTCTACCCCCGGTCTTCAGCCAACACAGTCAGCCCACACGGTCAGCCAAGTCCGCTCAGGTCGCGCAGGTCCACCCTCGCATCGTGCGCATAGACGTTGAACCCGTCACCGCGCAGGAATCCGACCAGCGTGACGCCGAGCCGCTCGGCGGTCTCGATGGCCAGGTCGGACGGGGCCGACACGGCGCAGACGATGGGGATCCCCGCGGCCGCCGCCTTCTGGACGATCTCGAAGCTCACGCGTCCCGAGACCATCAGGATCCGCTCGTGGAGCGGCATGGCGCCCGCGACCACCTGCGAACCGACCACCTTGTCGAGGGCGTTATGGCGGCCGACGTCCTCGCGAAGGGCAAGGAGCTCGCCCTTCGGGCTGAACAGGCCTGCCGCGTGGAGACCGCCCGTCTCGTCGAACGCACGCTGCGCTGCACGGAGCAGGTTCGGCAGGGCGAGGATCACCGACCGGGCGACGGTCGGGCCGGCGGGCAGTGGCGCCACGCGGAGCGCGACCTCGTCGATCGAGGCCCTGCCGCAGATGCCGCACGAGGCGGTCGCCACGAAATGGCGCTCGGCGACCTTGGTGTCGTCGAACGGCCGTGACAGGCGGACCACGATCGTGTCGTCGGGCTGGCTGAGCGAGCGCGGGTCGCCGCCGGCCGTGCCGACGACCTCCTGGCCTTCGAGCAGCCCCTCGGTCCACAGGAACCCGACGGCCAGCTCCGCCTCGTTGCCGGGCGTCCGCATCGTGACCGCGACCGCGACCGGGTCCTGCCGAGGACCGGCCGCCCGGATCTCGAGCGGTGCCTCACCGACGACGCGGTCGTCGCGGACCTCGAGCGACTCTCCGCGGACGGCCACGATCCGCCGGCTCGTGACGTGCCGGACGGGCGGGACCGCGTCCCCGGTCAGCCCGGACATGACGTCCCGCTCAGGACCGAGGTGAACGTCGTCAACGCCGCCTGTGCCGTGCTTGCCGCCTCGGCGGCGCGACCGAGCGCCGGCAGCCCGTTGAGCCCGCCGCCGGTCGAGCTCCAGTCCACGAACCGGTCCGCTGCCGCGCCATAGGCCTCGAGCATCCCCATCGCGGACGCGTGGGCGTCGGCATAGCAGTCGGCCGGCACGTTGCCGAGAAGCCAGTCGCGCTCGACCTCGACGAAATCGAGGATCGCGACGGCCGCCTTCCGGACGGCGTCGAGGTCGGCGGCATTCGACGCGTTGGTCAGGTCCCGGTCGAGCCGGGCGACGGTCGTCCGGTCGTCACCGAGGCGGGCAAGGAACGCGGCGTAGGCACGGCCGGCGGCCGCGCCACCGAGCGGCGGGACATTGAGCGGGTGCCCGGGGCTCGAGCCGGCCGGCGGGAACGGTGTCGCACCGGGGGCGCCTGTCGCGGAGACGCTGGGCGCAGTGCTCGCGGTGTCGCCGGACGTCGCGGGTGCCGACGCCCCGCTCGTCGAACAACCGACGAGGACCGCCGTCATCATCGCCAGCCACGCCGCCCGGAGACCGATTCCTCGAAGCGACCGACGAAAGCGCGACACAGCCCCATCATAGGCGGCGATGCCGTCCGAGCCCCTGCTGACACCGACCCAGCGCGCCTTCATCGACACGGCTCGTCGGGCCGTGCTGGCCACGATCGCGCCCGACGGTCGGCCGCGCCTCGTGCCCATCTGCTTCAGCCTCGATGCGGACCGGGCCGTCCTCTACACGCCACTCGACGAGAAGCCGAAGCGCCACGACGATCCGCTCGCCCTCGCCCGGGTCCGCGACATCCAGGCCGACCCGCGTGTCAGCGTCCTGGTCGACCGCTGGAACGAGGAGTGGGTACGACTCGCCTGGCTTCGTGCCGAGGGCTCAGCCCGCGTCCTGGAACCGGGGGTCGCGCCGATCGAGCACGCTGCGGCCGTGGGCGCCCTCCAGGCGCGCTATCCCCAGTACGGGAACCACCGGCTTGAAGACCGGCCGATCATCGCCATCAATCTCGCGCGGATCACGGACTGGGGCCGACTCAGCGACATGGAGGAGTAGTCGATGGACCAGGAGATCGTCTGGATGGCCGATCGATGGCCGGGAAGCGAGCACCTCGCGCTCCACGCATTCGCCGACGGCTCGACCGCGGCGGGCGGTGTCGTGATCGGCGTCATCGCGCAGGAACCCACACGGGTCTCCTACACGGTCCGCTGCGACTCGGAGTGGAAAGTGCGGTCAGTGGACATGGAGATCCATGGCGCCGAGCGCCTGTCGGTGACGTCCGATCGCCGCGGTGGCTGGACGACCCCCGATGGCAAGCCGGTCCCAAGCCTGACCGGCTGCATCGACGTCGATATCCGGGTGACGCCGTACACCAAGAGCCTGCCCATCCGCCGACTCGGGCTCCAGCCCGGCGAGTCCCGCGACGTCCGAGTCGCCGTCATCGATGTCCCGGGGCTCGCGATCGCTCCCGCGACCCAGACGTACACGTGCCTCACCTTGTCCGACGCGGGGGGCACCTACCGATTCGAGTCCGATGGTGTCCGCGCCGACCTCGTCGTCGACAGCGACGGCCTCGTGATGGACTATCCGGGGGGCTGGCACCGCGCGGCTTCTGCGTCCTGACCGACGATCCGCGGTCGCGCCGTCACGCCCCGTCGTGCGCGTGCGGATGGGGATGCATGTGGATCGCGGCCGAGGCTCGCGGGGTCCAGCGGTCCGGGCCGACCTCGACCTCGACGCCCAACGTCTCCATCAGCCGGGTGGAGGCAGCGGCGATCTCGGCGATCGCACCCTCGAACGCCTCGGCGTTGCGAGCCGACGGCTTGCTGTAGCCGCTGATCTTGCGGACGTACTGGCGGGCGGCGGCCTCCAGTTCGCCCGTCGTCGCCGCCTCGTCGGGGCGACGCAGGGTCTTGATGCTTCGGCACATGCCGGTACGGTACGCCACCCGGCTATGCTCGGCCCAGATCAGGAGGGACCGGACGGTGCGATTCCTGAAACGCGAGCCGTCGCCGCCCGGGACGACGGACTTCTGGGCATGGTGGCCGGAGAACCGGGATCGGGTCGCCATGGCGATCACGTCGAAGGCGTTCGACGATCGACTGGTCCAGGACATCACGAGGGCTGTCAGGACCATCCATCCCGCGATGGCCTGGGAGCTGGGTCCGGGCCGAGCCGCGCAGCACGCCTTCTGCGTCTCGCCCGAGGGCAAACCTGAGATCCGCCAGGCCGCCCTGCGCTGGCTCGCGGCGGCGCCGCCCGTGGACGCGATGTGGGAGTACTACCCCTCGAAGCAGGCCACCAGGTCGATGACCGGCCTGACGGTCCACGGAGTGCACTTCGATCTCGCGGAGATGCGCGCGATCGCCTCGTGGGACCCGGCTCGCCAGCGCGTCGACGTCAGGCTGTGGCACCCAGGCTTCAGCCAGGTGCCGGAGAACATCCGGACTCAGGTGGGCTTCCTGTTCCTCGACAACCTCCTGGGCGAGGATGGCGTCGAGCGCTGGGTCGGCCAGCTCGACCTGCTCGACGAGCCCACCGACGGACGCACACCCGACGAGTTGAAGGCCGAGATCGAACGCCGATCAACCGAGGCCGACGATGCCGACCATTGGGTCCTCTCGACGAGGACGCGACCGGACGGCGTGACCGAGATCGCGGTCGCGGACGCCTCGCTGAAGCGGATCGATCATCCCTTCGCAGACCGGCACGCGATCGTCCGGATCCTGGCCGGTGACCAGCGATGGCTGCCGACTGCGGATGAAGGCCTGGTCCTGGCGGCCGAGGAGGAGGATCTCGAGCGTCGTCTCGACGGCATCGCGGTCCTCGCCGGGCGGACGACCGCCCCGGGACAGCGTGCGCTCCACTTCGTAGCCGAGGACACCGACCGGATGAAGCCTGTGATCGACGCATGGGCGGCCGCGCTCCCGGATTCGCTCACGGCGGGCGCCCCGCCGCGCCGGATCAAGGTCGATCTCGGGACCGACATGGACTGGTCGTTCCAGAAGGCGCTCGGCGTTCGGTGAGCGACGCCGCCGCGATCGTGGATGCGCTCGGGATGCGGGAGCATCCGGAAGGTGGCTGGTACGCCGAGACGTGGCGGGCGGAGGCGCCGTCCGACGGTGGGCGGCCATCCGGCAGCGCGATCCTGTTCCTTCTCGCCGCTGGTCATCGGTCGCACTGGCACCGGCTCGATGCCGACGAGGCCTGGCAGTACTCCGGCGGCGACCCGGTGGAGCTGTGCGTCTGGTCGGAAGGTGACGCGACCGTCACCGTCCACCGCCTCGGCCCCGTCGGGGGCGGGCGCGCAGACGTCCAGGCGGTCGTCCCAGCGGGTGCCTGGCAGTCGGCGGCTTCGCTCGGGGCATGGACGCTGGTCGGATGCATCGTCACGCCCGCGTTCGAGTTCGCAGGGTTTCGAGCTGGCGGCGCCGGACTGGGAGCCACCCATCGCTTGAGCAGGCCCGGGCGAAGAGACCGCGCAGGAACTCGATCTTGCGATCGTTTCGACCACGCGAAATCATTCCGCTTGAGCGAAACCAACGCGAAAACGTCGCGCAGAGACGTCTTCGCCGGCGCGGGCGCTGTCTCAGCCGCCTTCGCGCATCCCCCATGGAGAGCCATAGGCCGTGAGCAGGTCGAGGAACGGCACGGCGTCGAACGCCTCCGGGCCGAGCACGCCGACGCCCGACCAAACGCCGCTCGCGAGCAGCTCGAGCGCCACGACCGGGTTGATCGCCGTCTGCCAGACGACGGCCTGCGACCCGTCCTGGGCCATCGTGACCTCGTTGTCGACCACGTGGTACAGGTACACGCGGCGCGGCTGGCCGTCCAGCCCGGTGCCGCTGACGAGCGTCCCGGCGCAGGTCTTGCCACGCATCCGGTCGCCGAGCGCCGCGGGATCGGGCAGCACGGCCGCGACCACGTCCCGCGGCGACACCTCGGTCGCACCCACGCGGACCTTGTCGGTCCGATCGAGCCCCAGCATGTGGAGCACCTTGAGAACGTTGATGAACTCGTCGCCGAGGCCGTACTTGAACGTGACCCGCTTGGCCTTGACCCAGCGCGGGACGAGCAGGACCTCCTCGTGCTCGACGTTGACGCACTCGACCGGGCCGATGCCCTCGGGGAAGTCGAACACCTCGGGCTCGCTGAACGGCGGCGTCGTGTACCAGCCGCGGTCCGCCTCCCAGATGACCGGCGGGTTGAGGCATTCCTCGATGGTCGTCCAGATCGAGAACGACGGCGCGAAGTCGTAGCCCTCGACCACGAGGTTCGCGCCATCGCGGACCCCGACCTCGTCGATCTCCGAGAACAGGTGGTCCTGCGCGTAGCGCGCGAAGACGTCCGATAGCCCCGGCTCGACCCCGATCCCGACCAGCGCGAGCCGTCCGGCCGCCGACCAGGCGTCGGCCTTGGCGAACTGCTCGTCGCCGAGCTTGATCGCGGTCCGCTCGTACGGTGCGTCGGCATCCGGGTGCGACAGCGACATCGCCATGTCGAGGTAGTCCGCTCCCGCCGCGAAAGCGCCCTCGAAGATCGGCAGCACGAAGCGCGGGTCGACCGCGTTGAGCACATGGGTGATGCCGTTCTCGCGGCACAGAGCGGCGACGGCCTCGGGACGTGACGCGTCGACCTGCGCGGCGACGAGCCGGCCGTCACCCGGGAAGCGCGCCACGGCCCGCTCGGCACGCGTCGCGTCGTAGTCGGCGACGACCATCTGTTCGAAGAAGTCGCGGCGGACCGCGATCGGCACGACCGCGCTGCCGACGCCGCCCGCGCCGATGACGAGGATCCGCATCCGATGGCCTCCCGGGCTTGACGTCCTGTCGTGTGGCCACAGTGTCGCCGACGCGCCACGACCGGCGTCCGCCCGTTGCGCGGAGCGGGTGCTTGGGGCCTAGCATCGGTGCCGATGCCAAGCCGCACGTTCGACGCCAACGGCCCGCTCGACCTCCGACGGACGCTCGGGCCGCTGTCCCGCGGGCCGGGCGATCCCACGATCCGGCTGTCGGGCGCCCGTGCCTGGCGTGCGATACGGACACCGGCAGGTCCGGCGACCGTCGCGATCACCCACCGCGACGGGACGATCCACGCGGAGGCGTGGGGGCCGGGCGCCGAGGACGCACTCGACGCCGTGCCGGACCTCCTCGGCCTGAGCGCCGACCCGGCACCGATCCCGGCCGGTCACCCGCTCATCGGCGAGCTGGAGCGGCGCTACCCGGGCATCCGCATCCCTCGGACGGGCGCCGTCCTCGACTCGCTTCTGCCGGCCATCCTCGAGCAGAAGGTCATCGGCAAGGAAGCCCGTCGCGCGTGGTTCGGCCTCATCCGGTCATACGGCGAGCCGGCTCCAGGCCCGCCCGAGTGGCGCCTGCGCCTCGCCCCGGACCCGGCCGTGCTGGGCCGTCTCCCCTACTACACGTACCACCCGTTCGGCGTCGAGAAACGCCGGGCGGATCTCATCCGGCGCGTCGCCGCGCGGGCCGCCTGGTTCGAGGCGATCGTCGACCTCCCGTTGGCGGACGCGTACGCCCGGCTGATCGCCGTGCCAGGGATCGGGACGTGGACCGCAGCCGAGGTCGGCGTCCGTGCGCTCGGAGACCAGGACGCGGTGAGCGTCGGCGACTTCCACATCCCGAACCTGGTCGTGTATGCGCTCGCCCGCGAGCCGCGCGGCACGGACGCCCGGATGCTCGAGCTGCTCGAGCCGTACCGGGGCCAGCGGGCGCGGGTCGTCCGCCTCCTCGAGCTGAGCGGGATCAGGCCGCCGAGCTACGGTCCGCGGCTGCCGATCCAGCGGATCGACGACCTCTAGGCGCTCGGCGGCCGGCGTGCGCGCGCCCGCCGGCCCCTAGGCGACCGGCGTGGCGCGGAACAGCGTCACCGCCTCGGCGAACGACGCGACCGTCTCGGGCGTGCTTGGCGTGAGGGTCGCGATCACGTGGTCCGCGCCGGCCTCAGCGTGCATCCGCAGGCCCGCGGCGACCACCTCGGGCGTGCCCGAGAGGAACGGGCTCTGATCGTCGGGGTCGGGCGGCTGGGCGCCCTCGGCATCCGGGTACCGGACCTCGATGCCGACCGTGATCGTCGAGCGTCGCCGGATCGCGTCCCACCCGCGCGCAGGCCGCCGCGAGATCGGCCCGCCGGCCGGCCAGCCGCTCATCGGGCTCCCCGAACCAGGCCGCGTTCCAGGCGTCCGCGTGGCGCGCGGCGAGGTCCATCATCCGCGGGCCCTTGGACGCGACAAGGATCGGCAGGTCTGGCCGCGCCGGCGGCCGCAGGACCACCGCGCGGGCGGTCACGTACGTGCCGTCGAGATCGGCCCGCCCGGTGCGGACGAGGTCGGTGATGACCGTCAGCGCCTCCTCGAAGCGCGACACCTTGTGGTCGGTCGGGTAGCCGAACGCCTCGAACTCCGGGTCGTGCCAGCCCGACCCGATGCCGAGGATCAGCCGTCCGCCGCTGACGTGGTCGAGCGTGGCGGCCATCTTGGCCAGCAGCGCGGCGTTGCGGAACCCGGTGCACATGACGATGGTGCCGAGCTCGACCCGGCTGGTCGCCTCGGCGACCGCCGACAGGATCGTCCAGCATTCGTGGATGCCGGTCGTCTCGCCACCGAACCGGAACAGCAGGTGATCGAACACCCAGACCGAGTCGAACCCTGTCCGCTCGGCGGCGACCGCGACGTCGCGGATGGCCGCGTACGACATGATCCCGTCCGGACCGCCGTCGGTCTCGGCGATGGGCAGCACGATGCCGACGCGCATCGGGCGATCGTTCGTGTTGGTGCCGGCCATCGTGCCTCCTCGAGCGGGCGGGGTGACAAGCCTAGACGAGGGCGTACGCTTCGACCCGGAGGTGAAGCATGCCCGCGTTCGACAAGTCTCCGGCGGCGCTCGTGGAACGGTTCGACACCGTCGCCGGCTGGTTTCCCGAGGTCGAGCGGCGCCTCACCTTCGGCTATCCGTGCCTGTATGTCGGCGGCAACATGGTCAGCGGCCTCTACCGGGACAGCTGGCACGTCCGCCTCGGCGGCACCGACCTGGCGGCCGCCCAGGCGCTCGATGGCGCCCAGACGTTCGAGCCCATGCCTGGGCGACCCATGACCGGGTTCACCGTCCTGCCCGCCGACGTCGTCGGCGACGACGACGCCATCCGCGGCTGGGTCGGGCGCGCCGTCGCGTTCGGCGCCAGCATGCCGCCGAAGTCCAAGAGCTCGACGGCCCCGAAGACGGCGAAGAAGGGTCACCGGTGAGCGTGGCGGCCGAGCCGCCCGCCGGTCAGGCCAGCGGTGCGGGCCGGATGTTCTGGTTCAGCCGGAACAGGTTGCGCGGGTCGTAGCGGCGCTTGATGTCGGCCAGCCGCTCGTACGTGCCGCCCGGATGGGCCGCGCGGATCCGCTCATCACCCTCGGCTTCCAGGAAGTTCGCGTAGACGCTTCCATCGGAGGCTCCTTGGTCGGGTCGCTCTGAGGGGGAGGGGGTCAGCCCGATGGTCGCCCGGCGACCGTGCGTGGACAGCGGACGCCCGTCCGGTCGGGGGCATGGACATCCGTCCAGCCGCGACGCGGGCGAGAGTCGACGCGGCTATCGTCGGGGTGGACCGGGCAGCCACGGTCCGGAGTCGGAGGAGCCGTGTCGCGCAGGTTCTGGAACGAGGCGCTCGAGACGCTCACGCCGGCCGCCATCCGCCGACTCGAAGACGAGCGCCTCGCGGAGCAGATCGCCTATGACTACGCGACGAGCCCGTTCTACCGCGACCGCCTCGACGCAGCGGGCGTCCGCCCGGAGACCATCCGACACCGCGAGGACCTCGCCCGGATCCCGTTCATGGACAAGACCGACATCGCGGACTCGCAGGCGGACGGGGCCCTGCTCGGGGTCAACCAGTGTGCCCCGCTCGAGCGGATCGTCCGGATCCAGGCGACCGGCGGGACGACCGGCCAGCCGATGCGCCTCGGGCTCACTCGCCGTGACACCGCCGACTACGGGGAGATGGGGGCAGCGGCGCTGTGGACGATGGGCTGCCGACCGGGCGACATCGTGTTCGAGTGCATGAACTACAACCTGTACTCGGGCGGCCTGTCCGACCACCTCACGTTCGAGACGTTGGGTGCGGCGACGATCCCATTCGGCGTCGGCCACAGCGAGCGCCTGCTTGCGATGATGGCCGGCATGAGCGATCCGGTCGGCATCTGGGCGACGCCGTCCTACGCCGTCCGGCTGGCCGAGGTGGCCGCCGGGCTCGGGATGGAGCCGCGCTCGGTCGGGCTCAGGCGCGGCTACTTCTCGGGCGAGGCCGGGCTGCAGGTGCCCGGCTATCGCGAGCGCATCGAGGACACGTGGGGCATGGTCGCGCGGGACCAGTACGGGACGGGCGAGCTGGGCCTCCACTCGGGCGAGTGCGACGAGCGGAACGGCGTCCACTACGGCGGTACCGGGAACGCCATCGCGGAGCTGATCGACCCCGACAGCGGCGAGGTCCTGCCGTTCGAGGACGGCGCCCAGGGCGAGGTCGTCTACACGTCCATCCATCGCGAGGCCAGCCCGCTGTTGCGGATGCGCTCGCACGACCTGATGCAGGTCTTCACCACTCCCTGCCCGTGCGGTCGGACGACCTTCCGGTTCCGGATCCTCGGCCGGTCGGACGACATGTTCATCGTCAAGGGCATCAACGTCTTCCCGCTGTCGATCCAGGCGCTCCTGCTCTCGATCGCGCCGCGGGTGACCGGTGAGTTCCGGGTCGTCATCGATCGCCCGCCGCCGATCGATTACCCGGTGCCGATCTCGGTCGAGGTCGCCCGGGACGTGCCTGTGGCCGCGCACGACGCGCTCGCGCGGGAGGTCGAAGCACGGCTCAAGGCCGAGCTCGACTTCACCGCCGCCGTGACGCCGGTCGCACCGGGCACGATCGCCGGGGACGGCAAGACGCGGCGCGTCATCCGGAGCTATCGAGGGGAGGTCGTCTAGATGGCCACGGTTGGGCTCGAGCTCCGGGGCGACGTCGCGATCGTCACGCTCGATCGGCCGGCAAAGCTGAACGCCATCGACGACGAGATGCTCGACGGCCTCCTCGCGGCGATCGAGGACGTCGGGCGGACCGACGCGGTCGGTGCCGCGGTGCTGACGGGGCGGGGCCGGGCGTTCTCGGCCGGCGGCGACATCACGGCGATGGCCGGCATGGACGAGTCGACCTTCGCCACGACCATCGGCAAGTACATGCGGCTCGCGGCCGCGTTCCGTGCGTGCCGGGTGCCGATCGTCGCGGCGGTCCACGGCCATGCCCTGGCCGGCGGCTTCGAGCTCGCACTGCTGTGCGACGTCCGGTTCGCCGCGACCGGGACCCAGTTCGGCCTGCCGGACACCCCGCTCGGCCTGAGCCCGACCAGCGGCATGACCTGGCTCCTGCCGCGTGTCGTCGGCCTCGGCCGGGCGATGTACCTGACCCTGTGGGCCGAGCCGATCGACGCCGACGAGGCGCTGCGGATCGGGCTGGTCAGCCGAATCGTGGAACCCGATGCCCTCCTCCCCGAAGCCGAGGCGTTCGCGCACCGGCTCGCCGCGTATCCGCGGCTTGGCGTCCTCGGCACCAAGCGCGGGTTCCTCGACGCGCTCGAGACCCATTTCGAGGCGGCCACCGCGGCCGAGGCAGAGGCCGAGCTCGCCTGCTTCAGGACACCGGAGACACGAGCGCGTCTCCGGGCCTTCGCCGACCGGAGACGCGGCTAGCCGGTCGCGGACCCTGCCGCGGCTGCCGTCGGTGCCGAGGCCGCTGCCGCGCCCGGGACGTGCCGGTAGAACGGCGTGTGCTCGGGCGGGAGCGGCGTGTTGCCGAGGATCAGGTCGGCGGCCTTCTCGGCGACCATCATCACCGGCGCGTAGATGTTGCCGTTGGTGACGTACGGCATCGCCGATGCGTCGACGACCCGCAAGGCGTCGAGCCCGTGGACACGCATCGTCAGCGGGTCGAGCACGGACTGGTCGTCGACGCCCATCCGCGCTGTGCACGACGGATGGAGCGCGGTCTCGGCGTCGCGGGCGACCCAGTCGCGGATCTCGTCGTCGGTCGTGACCACCGGGCCGGGCGAGGTCTCACCGCCGTTGAACGGGTCCATCGCCGGCTGGTTGAGGATGTGCCGGGCGACGCGGATCGCCTCGACCCATTCGCGCCTGTCCTGCTCGGTCGAGAGGTAGTTGAAGCGGAGAGCCGGGTGCTGGCGCGGATCGGTCGACGTGAGCGAGACGGAGCCGCGCGCATCGGAGTACATCGGCCCGACGTGGACCTGGTAGCCGTGGCCCGGCGCCCCCGCGGATCCGTCGTAGCGGATCGCCAGGGGAAGGAAGTGGAACATCAGGTTCGGGTAGAGGACGTCGTCGTTCGAGCGGGCGAACCCGCCACCCTCGAAATGGTTCGTCGCGCCGGGGCCGCGCCGCATGAACAGCCACTCGGCGCCGATGAATGGCCGCCGCCACTTCTCGGTCGCGGTCGGCTGCATCGACACGGGCTGGAGCGACTTGTACTGGATATACACCTCGAGGTGGTCCTGCAGGTGGGCCCCGACGCCCGGCAGGTCGGCCACGACCGGGATCCCGAGCGCCGCGAGGTCCGCGGCAGCCCCGACCCCCGACAGCTGGAGGAGCTGCGGCGTGTTGATCGCGCCGCCGGCCAGGATGATCTCGCCGCCCTCGATCCGCTCGGTGCCGCCGCCCTGGCGCTCGATATCGACGGCGACCGCGCGTCGCCCCTCGAACACGACCCCGGTGACGAATGTGCGCGTCCGGACCGTCAGGTTCTTCCGGTCGCGGACCGGCTTGAGGTATGCCTGGGCGGCCGACAGCCGCCGGCCGTCGTGGATGTTCCGGTCAAACGGCGCGAAGCCCTCCTGGCGATAGCCGTTGACGTCCTCGGTCAGCGTGTAGCCGGCCTCCTGGCAGGCCGCGAAGAAGGCCGTGAACAGCGGGTTGGTGGCGGGCCCGCGCTCGAGGACGAGCGGCCCCGAATGGCCGCGCCACGGATCGTCGGGCGCGGCGGCAAGACACGTCTCCATCTTCTTGAAGTAGGGCAGGCAGTGGGCGTAATCCCAGCTGCCCATCCCGGGGTCGGCCGCCCAGCGCTCGTAATCGAGCGGGTTGCCGCGCTGGAAGATCTGGCCGTTGATGCTCGACGAGCCGCCAAGGACCTTGCCGCGCGCGTGGTAGACACGCCGGCCGTGCATGAACGGCTCGGGCTCCGACTCGTACATCCAGTCGTAGTAGCGGCTGCCGATCGGGAAGGTCAGCGCCGCCGGCATGTGGATGAACACGTCGAACCGGTAGTCGGGCCGGCCGGCCTCGAGCACGAGGACCCGGGTGGACGGATCCACCGACAACCGGTTGGCGAGCGCACACCCCGCGGATCCGCCACCGACGATGATGAAGTCGTAGCGGGGGGCGGTCATGAGCCCGGATGCTAGCAGCCTCGAGACGACGAGCGGCGGCGGGTCGGATCGACCCGCCGCCGTCGCGCCGCCACGTCCGGACCTGCCCTTGGCCCGGCTCCTCCCGGCGGCTGCGGGGACGTCACGGGCTCGCGCGTGTCTGTCCGTCGATACGTCGTCCGCCGGACGGCGGTTTCGGGACCCCGGACTTGCGCGCGGTCGGCCATCATGGGCGCGACAGGAGGCTGCGAGCCAGGTGACCGATCTCGACTACGGGCGCTTCGAGGCGCTCACGTTCGACTGCTACGGGACGCTCATCGACTGGGAGGCTGGGATCGCGGCCGCCCTCCGCCAGGTCCTCGGCGCCGCCGGGATGGAATCGTCCGACGACGAGCTGCTCGGCGCGTTCGCGGACGTCGAGGCCCCCGCCGAGGCGGGTCCGTACCGCCGCTACCGCGACATCCTCGCCCTCGCTGCCCGCGGGGTCGCCACCCGCTACGGCGTCGAGCCGGCCGAGGCGACCGTCGCGGCATTCGCCGATTCGGTCGGCGCATGGCCGGCATTCCCGGATTCGGCAGCGGCCCTGGCGCGGCTGCACGAGCGCTTCCGGCTCGGGGTCATCACCAACTGCGACGACGACCTGTTCGCCCGCTCCGCGGTGCGGCTCGACACGACGTTCGACTGGGTCATCACCGCGCAGCAGGCCGGCCGCTACAAGCCTGACGAACGGCCCTTCGAGCTGGCATTCGAGCGTCTCGGGCTGCCGCACGACCGCATCCTGCACGTCGCCCAGAGCCTGTTCCACGACCACGTCACGGCGAAGCGGCTGGGGCTCACCACCGTCTGGATCGACCGTCGCGGTGGCCGTGCGGGCGGCGCCACGCCCCCGGCCGCGGCCACGCCCGATGCGACCTTCCCGGACATGGCGTCATTCGCCGAGGCGGCCACCCGCGGCTGACGCGCGGCCTGCCCGGACTGCGTCAGGCCGCGTTCGCCGCCGCCACGTAGTGCGGCAGCAGGGTCGTCCAGCCACCCTGGTTCCGCTGGCGCCAGGATGCGGCTTCATCGCCGAGGGCCTCCCAGCCGCGATGCTCGATCTCGACCAGGGTCGCGCCGCCCCCGCGCTCGACGAAACGGATCTCGACCTCGGTCGCGGCCGCGCGGTCGCGGCCGATATGCCAGAGGTACACGAAGCGGCCGGGTGGCTCCCAGACCGTCACCTCGCCCCACTCGTGCTCGACACCGGCCGCCGTCCGTTCGTAGATCCGGCCGCCTCGGCGTGGCTCGAGGACGACCGCCATCCCGGCCTCGCCCGACACCGTGTGATCTGCCGGCCACCACGTCCCGATCCGGCCCGTCCACACCTCGAACGCGTGGTCGGGCGGGCAGGCCACCTCGAAGGCGAGGCGGATGGGCTCGATCACGCCTTGGGCGTCGTGTTCTCGGCGACCAGCCGGAAGCGTGTCGCGGCGTCGCCCCAGACGCGCTCGAGATAGGCGCGGACGGCCTCGACCCCCTCGTCGTGGAGCCGGTAGATGCGGCGCGTACCGCGTGGCTCCTCGACCACGAGCCCGGCCTCCTTGAGCAGCCGCAGGTGGCGCGACACGGCAGGCCGGGAGATCGGCAGGGCGTCGGCGAGCTCCCGGACCGACCGGTCCCCCGAGCCCAGGAGCTCGACGATGGCGCGCCGGTTCGGATCGCCGAGAGCGTCGAATGGATCGCGCGCCGGCAGCGACGCGTCACGCGGCACGGCCTAGATCGCCCGCATCCTGTTGTTCTTGGCGTCGTGGGTGACCTCGGCCAGGCCGAGTGCCTCCATCAGCGGCGGCATGTACACGCCGAACCGCCCGCGCAGGCCTTTCTTGAGCCCGTACCAGCCGCCGACCGGGTTGTCCTCGGAGCGACCCCACGCCTCGACCGAGCCCTCCGGTGCCGGCTTCTGCTCATCGGCGCCACCGAGCGGCATCCAGTCCCCGTGCGCCTTGAGCATCGCGTGGAGGTCGTCGATCGCCCGCTTGTCGTACTTGAGCTGGGTCCCCCCGACCTGGCAGATGATGGCCGGCGGGTCGCCCGCGTCATCGAGGTACATCTGGTACTCGGACGTCCCGGGCGGTGTCTTGAGCACCCACGGGTCAGCCTTGGTGCCGCTGCCGCTGTGCGCCATGGACGAGCTCCTTGCCTGGGGTGGCCGCCGGGGTGTCCGCGCCACGTCCTTCCGTAACCGTGTCGTTACGGTACCACTCCCCGGCAACACGCGACGACCAGGCTGGATCAGGCGACCCCGCGGTCGAGCGACGGGCGATCGAGACGGCGACCAGGGACGGCCAGCAGCTTCGACACCTCGGCCGACTGGAGCGGCCGTGGCGAACAGGAACCCCTGCCCCAGATCGGCGCCGAGCGCCTGGAGGTCGGCCAGCTGCTCGGGTTCCTCGATGCCCTCGGCCACCGTCTCGAGGTGGAGGGTCTCGCTCAGATGCAGGATCGACCGGAGCAGCGCGGTCTCGTCGGGTCCGTCGGCCATGCTCGCGATGAACGAGCGGTCGATCTTGAGCACGTCGATCGGGAACTGGCGAACGTAGCTCAGCGACGAGTAGCCGGTCCCGAAATCGTCGATCGCGAGCCGGACGCCGAGCGCCTTGAGGGCGATGAGGGTGGCCTTCGTCGCATCGGTGTCCTGGATGAGCACGCCCTCCGTGAACTCGAGGACGAGCCGGCCCGGGTCGACCTCGGTCTCGGTCAGGATCCGAGCGACCTCCTCGACGAACCCGACTTCGGCCACCTGCCGGCCCGACACGTTGACGTTCATCGTCAACGGCCGCCCCGGCGCGGTCCGGTCCCACGCCTTCGCCTGCCGGCACGCCTCGACGAGGACCCAGCGGCCGAGCGGGATGATCAGGCCGGTCTCCTCGGCCACCGGGATGAAGTCGACCGGGTTGACGACACCCCGTTCCGGATGACGCCAGCGCAGCAGGGCCTCGACACCGACGATCTCGAGCGTCGCCAGGTCCATGACCGGCTGGTACAGGACGAAGAACTCGTCGCGCTCGAGGGCTCGCTCGAGATCGCCCTTCAGGGCCAGCCGGGCGATCGCCGCGGCGTGCATGCTCGGCTCGAAGACCTCGATCCGGTTCTTGCCCTTGCGCTTGGCCATGTACATCGAGATATCGGCGTTGCGCAGCAGCTCCTCGGCGGTCTGGTCGCGCGCCGCCAGCACCGAGACCCCGAAGCTGGCGTGGACGAACAGCTCCTTGCCGCCGACCGTGAACGGCGCCGTCAGCGTGCCGGCCAGGCGCTCGGCGACGACGGTCGGGTCGCCGGCCGCCGGTGGGTCCTCGACCAGCACGGCGAACTCGTCGCCCCCCATCCGGGCGAGCGTGTCGCCGGCCCGCAGGCCGCCCCGCAGGCGCTCGGCCACCTGTTCGAGGATCGCATCGCCCTCGCCGTGACCGAGGCTGTCGTTGATCGTCTTGAAGTCGTCGAGGTCCACGAACAGGACACGGCCAGAGGGCGCGGCGCCCGATGGGAGAGCAGGAGGGCGTGCTCGAGCCGGTCGATGAACAGGGCGCGGTTCGCCAGGCCCGTCAGCGAGTCGTGGAAGGCCATGTGCCGGAGCTCCTCCTCGAGCGTCCGGCGCGACGTGATGTCGCGGTAGTTGATGACCACGCCGCCGACCGCCGGGTCGTCGAGGAGGTTCGTTCCGACCGCCTCGAGCCAGCGCCAGGATCCGTCCGCGTGCTTGACCCGGAACTCGCCCGTGACCGTCGCGCCCGGCGTCTTGACGACATCGCCGAGCAACCGCTCGGCCCAGCCGATGTCGTCGGGGTGGACGGAAGCGAAGGCGGACTGGCCGGAGCGATCGTCCACCGGGTAGCCGAGCACGCGCTCGACGGCCGGACTCTCGTAGTCGATCAGGCCGTCGGTCCGGATGATCATGTTGACGTCCGCCGAGTTCTGGACGAGCGACCGGAACCGCTCCTGGCTGCGCCGCAGGTCGGTGGTCAGGATCTGCTCGGTGATCGCCTGTTCGACGAGCAGCCGGTTCTGGCGGGTCAACCGGCGTGACGCCACCGAGAAGGCGGCGACGAGGAGCAGCAGCAGCCCGATGCCCATCGCCCCGACGATGAGCAGGACGTCCTGCCGGGATCGCGCGATGTCGGCCACGATCGGCGCCGCGTCCTCGTACACCTCGTAGACGGCGATGACGCTGCCGTCGGTCGCCGAGTGGACGGGCAGGTAGATGGACAGGAACTCGGCGGCGAGCCCACGCTCGAAGACGTTCTCGTCGCCGCTCGCCGTCAGAGAACTCGGTCGAGACCTCGCCGCCGAAGACACCGAGCAGGTCGTCCTCGACATCGAACTGGTGGCCACGCAACGCCGGCAGGTCGGAGAACACCACCGTGCCGTCCTTGGCCCAGACCTTGATCCGGAGGATCTTGCCGGGCGCGACCAGCCGGGCCAGGTCGGCGTCGAGGGCGACACCCGCGGGGCTTGTCGGATCGGCCAGCACGGCCGGCGTGAGCGCCGGGTCGATGTAGCCGTGGACGACCGCCTCGGTCTCGCGAACCGCCTGCCCGACCGCGGTCTGCTGGAGGTGGTCGCCGACGTTATTCGAGACGAGGATGGCCGTGGACACGACGAGCACGCCCGAGACCGACAGCACGAGTGCCTGCAGCCCGGGCCGCCATCTGGATCGGAGCGATGGTCGGACCATGGATCGCCGCGAACGTAGAGGCTGGTCCGGGTCGCCACAATGAACCGTTCGGTCGGCCGGCTGGTACCTCTGCCGGGTCGCCATCTCGACCCGATAGGTCAAGCGCCGTATGGACGGACGCCGGGCGGGCCCCCTACAGTCCCGCCCCTGCCACACCGGATCCACTGTGGGTCCGGTCCGAAGCCCCGGGAGGCGACGGACGATGGATCTGCCCGAAGCCGGGCAGCTCGTGTTCTTCGTGCTGCTCGTATCGATACCGCTGCTCGCCCTGGATGCCGCGATGCGACGATCGCGACGCCAGGGTGGCCGCCCGGGGAGACGCGACTGAGCCGCCGCCGTGTCGCAGACTAGCCCGAACATGGCCGTCATGAGTGCCTCACCGGCGGGACAAGGATCCGATGCCGTGCCGGCCGTCCGCGCGATGGGCCTGGTCAAGGCCTTCGGACCGATCCGCGCCGTCGATGACGTCTCGTTCGACCTGGCCGCCGGCCGCATCTACGGCATGCTCGGACCGAACGGCTCGGGCAAGACGACGCTCATCCGACTGCTCATCGGTCTGACCCGCGCGACGGCGGGACGGGCCGAGGTCCTCGGCACGCCGATGCCGTCCCGTCCCATGCTCGGGCGGATCGGCTACATGACCCAGAGCGACGGGATCTACCCGGCCCTGACCGTCGGGGAGAACGCCCGGTTCTTCGCCGCCACCTACGGCGTCGATGGATCCTCGGCGGTCGCCGACGCGCTCCGCGTCGTCGACCTGGGCGACCGGGTCGATTCGATCGCCGGCACCCTGTCGGGCGGCCAGCGGCGCCGCCTGTCGCTGGCCTGTGCCCTCGTCCATCGTCCGCCGATCCTGTTCCTCGACGAGCCGACGGTCGGTGTGGACCCCGTCCTCCGGGTCGAGTTCTGGTCGCATTTCCGCGCCCTCGCCGACGGGGGCGCGACGATCATCGTGTCGAGCCACGTCATGGACGAGGCGGACCGCTGCGACGAGCTGCTGTTCATCCGCTCCGGCAAGGTCATCGCCCGGGGGAGCGGCCTCGAGATCCGGGCCCAGGCTGGGACGGATGACCTCGAGCAGGCCTTTCTGCGACTCGGCGGCGACGCCGCGGTGACCCGGTGAGCGGCCGTCGGGTCCGCGCCCTGTTCCGGCGGGTGGTCGAGGAGATCCGGCGGGATCGGCCGTCCCTGGGACTGCTGTTCATCGCGCCGATCCTCGTCACCGGACTCGTGACGTTCATCCTGCGCGAGGGGCAGGCGCCCGCGATCGACGCCGTCATCGTCAACGAGGCCGGGGCTCCGGGCGTCGTCGTGGCGGGCGCGATCAAGACCACGCTCGAGGCGGACGGCGGGACGGCCACCATCGTCCCCGATGCGGCCGCTGCCGAGGCCCAGGTCCGTGATGGATCGGCGACGATCGCGATCACGCTGCCGGCCGGGCTCGGCAGCGGGCGGCACCCCGATCACCGTCCTGACCGATGGCCTCGATCCGTCGGGCGAGGCGAGCCAGGTCGGCGCCCTGCAGCGAGCGCTCACCGATGCCGCGCAGTCGATCACCGGCGTCAGCCTCCCGACCGATCGAGCACACCACGCTGTATGGCGCGCCGAGCAGCGATCCGATCTCGACGTTCGCCCCGGCCATCGTCGGGTTCTTCGCCTACTTCTTCGTCTACGTCCTGACCGGTGTGAGCTTCCTGCGCGAGCGCACGGGCGGAACGCTCGAGCGCCTGATGGCGACGCCGGTGACCCGCGGCGAGATCGTGACCGGCTACATCCTCGGCTTCGGACTGTTCGCGACCATCCAGGTCGCACTGCTGATGACGTGGGCCCTGGCGAGCTTGCACGTGCCGGCCATCGGTCCCCTCCCCGCCTTCTGGATCGGCCTCGGGATCCCGAGCGCGGGCGGCCCGATCTACGCCTTCCTCGTCGTCGTGCTGACCGCGCTCGGTGCCGTCAGTCTTGGGATCTTCCTGTCGACCTTCGCCCGCACCGAGCTCCAGGTCATCCAGTTCATCCCGCTCGTCATCGTCCCGCAGTTCATCCTGTCCGGCGTTCTGCTACCGATCAGCAGCCTGCCCGCGATCGTCCAGCCGATCGCCCGGATCATGCCCTTGACCTACACCGTGGAAGGGCTTCGCCAGGTGTTCATCGCCGGCGCCGACCTCGCGACCGCCGCCCTGCGATGGGACCTCCTGGTCCTCGCCGGGTTCGCCGTGTTCTTCGCCACCATCGCGTCGCTGACGATCCGGCGCGACGTCGTTTGAGACGGGACCGGGTCCGCCACGCCATCTGGTGACCTGTGGCACTGGCTCGCGGGGCGGCCGAACAGCCACCATCGGATGACGACCAGTCCCTCCCCGCCCGGCATGTCGCGCCGCGGGGTCGCCGCCACCACGGATGGCGGAGCCGCAGACGCTGGCCCTCGGATCTGTCCCTCACGGGACGAAGGAGGCACGGCACCATGACCATCGCAACCAAGGAGTTCACCTACGCGCCGCCAGGCCAGGCCGGCAGCCCGGTCCCACTTCGCGAGCGGTATGACAACTTCATCGGTGGCAGATGGATCGCTCCGGTCAAGGGTCAGTACGTGGCGAACCTGACACCTGCGACGGGCAAGCCATTCACCGAGGTCCCGCGCTCCACGGTCGAAGACGTGGAGCTGGCCCTCGACGCCGCGCACGCTGCGAGGGCCGCCTGGGGCGAGACCTCCACGACCGAGCGGGCCCGGATCCTGAACCTCGTCGCCGATGCGATCGACGCTCACGCCGAGATGCTTGCGGTCGCCGAGAGCTGGGACAACGGCAAGCCGGTCCGCGAGACCCTCGCCGCCGACATCCCGCTCGCGGCCGACCATTTCCGCTACTTCGCCGGCGTCATCCGCGGCGAGGAGGGCTCGATCACCGAGCTCGACAACGAGACGATCGCCTACCACTTCCGGGAGCCCCTCGGCGTGGTCGGACAGATCGTCCCGTTCAACTTCCCGCTCCTGATGGCGGCCTGGAAGCTCGCCCCGGCGCTCGCGGGCGGCAACGTGTCGGTCATCAAGCCGGCAAGCCCGACGCCGTGGTCGATCCTCAAGTTCGCCGAGATCACCGAAGGCATCGTCCCGCCCGGCGTGATCAACATCGTCGTCGGCCCTGGCGAAGAGGTCGGGATGGCCCTGGCCTCGAGCAAGCGGATCGCCAAGGTGGCGTTCACCGGTGAGACCGCAACCGGTCGCAAGATCATGGAGTACGCCGCCGGCAACCTGATCCCGTCCACGACGGAGCTCGGTGGCAAGTCCCCGAACATCTTCTTCGAGGACGTCTTCGCGGCCGACGACGTGTTCCTCGACAAGGCCATCGAAGGCCTGGTGCTGTATGCGTTCAACAAGGGCGAGGTCTGCACCTGCCCGTCACGTGCGTTGATCCAGGAATCGATCTACGACCGGTTCATGGCGCGGTCGCTCGAGCGTATCGCCGCGATCAAGCAGGGTCATCCGCTCGACATCACGACCATGATCGGTGCCCAGGTGTCGACGGCCCAGCTCGAGAAGATCACGAAGTACGTGGAGATCGGCAAGTCCGAGGGCGCCGAGCTCCTGATCGGCGGTAAGCGCACGGTCATGCCCGACGAGCTGGCCGGCGGCTACTACTTCGAGCCGACCGTGTTCAAGGGCCACAACAAGATGCGGATCTTCCAGGAGGAGATCTTCGGGCCCGTGCTCTCGGTCACGACCTTCAAGGACGAGGCCCAGGCACTCGAGATCGCGAACGATACGATCTACGGTCTCGGGGCCGGTGTCTGGACCCGCGACGGTAGCCTGGCCTATCGCATGGGCCGGGGCATCAAGGCCGGTCGCGTCTGGACGAACTGCTACCACCTCTATCCGGCCGGAGCCGCCTTCGGTGGCTACAAGGCCTCGGGCGTCGGACGTGAGAACCACAAGATGATGCTCGACCACTACACCCAGACCAAGAACCTGCTGGTGAGCTACAGCCCGAAGCCGCTCGGCTTCTTCTAGACCGGCTCACCTGTCAACGAGAGCCGCCGATCGAGCGCGATCGGCGGCTCCTCCATACCCCGGGACGGATCGCTACCGCTAGGTGCCGCCCCGTCAGGCGTTCACGTCACGACGAGCGAAGCCCCATGCGCCGAGCCCGATGCCAGCCACCGCGATGACGAGGCAGGCAACGACACCCACCGGGTCCCAGGCGCCCGTCATCGGCTGCCCCATGTGCGCGGTGAGCGCCAGTTGATGCACCCAATCCGGCAGCTTGAGAGCCGGTGCGAGGAGGTCGATGAGGTAGGTCGCGACCACCACGAGCGCCGTGATCTCGGCCGCCAGCGAGGTCCGCCACAGACCCCCGACGGCGACGCCGACGCCGACCATCGCGACCGCGAACAGGCCGAGGGCGGTCGAACCCAGCATCGCGTCCCCGGCAGCCACCCCGCCGGACGCTGCGCCAAGCCCGATCCCGGCCGCGAAGAAGACGCTCATCACGACGATGCCGAGGATGGCGGCGATGCTACCCGCGACCACCCAGCGGGCTCGTCCGAGTGGGGTCGCCAGGACTGAATCCAGCCGGCCGTCCGTCTCGTCCGAGGCCCATTTCGCGACCAGCGTCGCTGCCGCGAACCCGGCGGCGATGTAGAACAGCTCCACGTAGAGCTGAAGGAAGCCACCGGCCGAGCCCAGGTCGAAGTCGGGGAAGATCGAGGAGAACATCTTGAGCAGGTCCGCGCTCTGGCCGATCTGCTCGGCCATAGGCCCGACCAGCGAGGCGAGCAGTGCGCCCATCAGCCCGAGCCCGATCCCCCACGACAGCGCGCGCGGCAGCTGGTCGCCGAACGCCCGGCTGATCGGTCCCCGGACGCCCAGGACGGCGGCCGGCAGGGCGGGCAGCGACAGACCGGACGTGATCCCAAGGTCGCGCCGGGTGAACAGCTCGACGCCGATCGCGAGGAAGACCGCAGAGACGATGCCGACGAGCGCCAATCCCGGCCAGTCGTACTCGCCGACAAGCGCGATGTGGTCGGCGGTCCAGTGGAATGGGCTGAGGGCCGTCAGCGGCCCGCCGATGTCGAGGCCGTTGACGACCCACAGCACGATCATCACGAGACCGGCGACGCCAGCCGCGCCCGAACGACCGAGGACCGGCCCCAGCGCGAACGCGAGCCCGCCGAAGAACAGGGCGATGGCGCCCACCCACAAGGCGAATCCGAGCGCCGACAGCGGCGGGATCTGGTCGCCGAGCGCGGCGTCGCCGAAGGCGTTCGAGCTGACCGTGGTGGCCGCCGTGAGGATCACCAGGGCGATGGCCAGCATCGTCAGGTGTGCGGCCAGCTTCTCGAGTGCGATCCGGCGCTTGCCGAACGGCGTCACGGCGACGAAGTCGAGGCTGCCCCGGCTGGCCTCGCTGGCGAGGGTCGAGGACAGCGCGAGGATCGACCACAGCGCCGTCCCGAGGGCGAAGATCGCTCCGTACTTCCAGCTCATGTAGCCGCCCAGGGTGCCCAGCTTCTCGGGTTTCCCGAAGAGGTTGACCATCGAGGCCGGGATGCTCCCGATGAGCTTGTCGATCTCGAGCCGGGACTCCGGGGTCGGAAAGACGGTCGAGATGGCGGTGCCCAGGACAAGTGCCATCCCGCCGAGGAGACCCGCGGCGATGATGAAGGCGAGGCGCGAATCCCGGATGGTCTTTCCATAGATGCTCCCGAACCCGTACAGGCGGCGACGGAGCGGGATCGGTCCGAACGTCGTGGAGCGTGCCGGCAACCCGGCCTGGGCGGTCATGACGCGGTGCCGGCCGGAGTGCCCGGCGTGGCCGGCGCACCACCGTCGGGGCCGTACTGGGCAAGGAACGTCTCTTCCAGGCTCGGCTCGCGGCTGTTGAACTCGAGGAGCTCGTAGCGGGCCGCGGCCCGGACGACCGGTGTCATCGGACCCGTCACCCGCAGGTGCAGGACATGGTCCGTGGCGGACACGTCGCTCACACCCGGGAGCTGTTCGAAGTCGGCCGTCGGCACGGGACCGGCAAAGCGCAGCTCGACCTGGTGATGGGCGAGGTCGCGCAGGGCGTCGACGCGGTCCACCTTCGCGAGCTGGCCGTCACGGATGATCGCGACCCGATCGCACGACTTCTCGACCTCGCTCAGGATGTGGCTCGACAGGAAGACCGTGCCGCCGTCGCCGACGACCTCGTGGAGGACCTCGAAGAACGACTGCTGGACGAGTGGGTCGAGCCCCGAGGTCGGCTCGTCGAGGATCAGCAGCTCGGGTCGATGCTGCAGGGCGATGAGCAGGCCGATCTTCTGCTTGTTGCCCTTCGAATACTCCTTGAACCGCCGACTCGGATCGACGTCGAGGCGCTCGATCAACCGCGCCCGGTACGCTTCATCGATCCCGCCGCGCAGGTTGCCGAAGTACTCGAGCGTCTGCGCCCCGGTCAGCCGGTCGTACAGCGCGAACTCGCCGGGAACGTACCCGAGCCGGCGATGGATCGCGATCGGGTCGGCGTGGGTGTCGATGCCGAAGATGGTGGCCCGACCACTCGTCGGGCGGATCAGGTCGAGCAGGACGCGGATCGTCGTCGTCTTGCCTGCGCCGTTCGGCCCGAGGAACCCGAAGACCTCCCCCTTCTCGATGGTAAGGTCGACATCGATGATGCCGCGGTGTTCGCCGTAGGACTTGGTGAGCTTCTCGGTTTCGATGATGGCCGTCATACGGTTCCTCTCTGGACCCGCCACTCAGGCAGGCACGTCCTGTTGAGCGGCTGCTGGTGTGAGCAGGACCGGCTCGACCGCGGCCCGTTCGCGGAGGTAGCGGGCGATCAGGGCGGGGTACTCGCGCTCGAAGAAGGTGTAGGCGTCGTGCACCTCGCGCAGCCGGGCGCTGACGGACGGCGGGCGGTCGGCGAGCACCACCAGGCCGATCTCCGTGATGGCCCGGATGCGGCCGTACGTCGAGCCGGCATCGGTCAGGAGTGCCTCGAGCGCTCCGGCTGGTGCAGAGAAGTACTCGCTGCGATCGCCGCGCCGGCGTCCGCGCCGGATCATGCCGGCCAATTCGAGCAGGCGAGCCGTCCCGCTGATCGCCCCGCGGCTGGCATGCAGCTCGGTCGCGAGGTCGGCGGCCGTCTGCTCGAGCGGGTCGCAGATGAGCAGCCAGGCCCACATGCGGCCCGCCATCGGGGTCATCCCGCTGGTGCCCAGAAAGTGGCCCATCTCTTCGACGAAGGTCGCTTCGCCCGGTGTCATGGAGTGGATGCTACGCCTGTTCCGAATGTTCAGTCAATACTGAACGTTCGAACGCAGAGGTAGAGTCAGGCCACCTCTTCGCGCGTGTGGGTCGGCGACCGCAACGGCTCGCTGGCGCCGAACCAGGACGTGGACGGGACCGCCCAGTAGCCGGCCATGGCCTCGAGTCGCTGGGCATACGACCCGCGCGCCGCTGAGAAATCCGCCCAGGCACGGTCGGCCGGGCAGAGTCGATAGCCGGCCGCCTCGAGCCGTTCGTACACGGCATCGAACGCGGCGCGGTCGATCCCGTCAGACGACCGCTCCTGGAAGCCGAGGTTCGTGATGTCCTCGACCAGGTGCGAACCGACGCTCTTGATCAGCTCGGCGTGACCGCGCGGGACGCCCTCGATGGTCGTCAGGACCAGGCTCGCGGTGTCGAGGACGGTCCCCAGCGCGCTGATCCATGACAGGTTGTCGTGGCTCGAGCGGAAGTAGCCGAGGATCGGATAGGCGACGTGTGAATCGAGGACCTCCGCCGCCCAGCGCTCCCATTCACCGAAGAACTCCGGCAGCCGGGCGCTGGCGTCCATCCGGGCGAGGTTCTCGAGCAGGACGACGGCCGACGGTGGAGCGCCTGCCTTGGCCTGCAGCAGCACGATGGGGATCTCGCGCCGCTGGTACGAGGCGTACAGCGAGAACAGGAAGGTGACGACCAGCGCGACGATGCCGAGGCCGGTCGCTGCGGCTGCGATGACCACGAACCGGGCCAGGGTCCCGTTGGCGACGATATCGCCGTAGCCGAGGGTCAGGACCGAGCTGGCGGCGAAGTAGATCGCGGTCCCGAGATCCTCCGGGCTCGGCGTCATCTCGTCGCGGAGGGCATGGAGGATCAGACCGTACCCGAGGATGAGACCTGTCAGCCAGGTGACGAGCAGCATGATCGTCATCGCCGGGGCGAACAGCCCGAGGAGCTGGCTGTGGCGCGTGCCGAGGTCGTCGCGACCGAGCGCGCGAACGACGCGCCACGAACCGCGGACCACGTACCGGCCGAGCCGGAACCAGCCGGGGCTCGGTCGGGGGACGACGACGGTCTGGAAGACGTCCCACAGGACGAGCACCAGCAGCAGCACGCCGGCCACGAACTCGATCACTTGCATGTCGCCCCTATCATCCGCCAACCGGTGGCACGGACGAGGGCGTCCATCGCTCGGAGCGCGCACACGAAAAAACGGGACCGTCACGGATGACGGTCCCGTTGGTGCGCCGAAGGCGCGAGAGCTAGCTGGTGGCGGGGCGGGTGCCGAGCGTCACGGAGACGTCCTGCGTCTGGCCGTTGCGGAGGACGGTGAGCTTGATCGTCTGGCCGGGGGCGTAGCCGGCGACGACCTGGTCGAGGGTGTGGCTCGCATCGAGGGTCGTCCCGTCGATCGAGGTGATGATGTCACCGGGCTGGAGACCGGCCTTGTCGGCCGGGCTGCCCGAGACGACGGTCGGCTGCGCGGCGGACCCGGTCTGACCCTGGCTGCCGCCCTGGCCGAAGGGGTTCGTGCCCTGGCCGAACGGATCGTTGCCCTGGCCACCCTGTGCATTGGGATCTTGGCCGGTCGAGCCCTGCCCGGTCGAGCCCTGCCCGGCGGCCGCGTCAGCGGTCGGGATCCAGGCGCCGTTGTCGACGGGAAGGTTGTTCGCCTGCTTGATGGTCGGATCGATGGTCTCGAACACGATGCCGAGCCACGGGCGGGACAGCTGCTGGCCGGCCGACGCCTGCGCCAGGAGCGGCTTGGCGATGTTGATCGGGATGGCGAAGCCGATGCCCTGGCTGTCGCCGGCGACGGCCGTGTTGATGCCGATGACCTTGCCGCTCGGGTCGAGCAGCGGGCCGCCGCTGTTGCCCGGGTTGATCGCGGTGTCGGTCTGGATGAGGTTGTGGAGGACCTCGTTCTCGACCGGGATGTCACGGCCGATGGCCGAGATGATGCCGCTCGTGACCGAGTCGGTGAACGTGCCGAGCGGGCTGCCGATGGCGATCGCCTGCTGCCCGACCTGGATCGTGGACGAGTCGCCGATGGGGGCGGTCGGCAGGCCGGTCGCGTCGACCTTGACGATGGCGAGGTCGGTCAGGGTGTCGATGCCGTAGATGGTCGCGGGGAGGGAGCGGCCGTCCTTGAGGTTGACGGTCAGCTTGGAGGGGTTGCCGGCGACGACGTGGTGGTTGGTCAGGATCAGCCCGTTCGCGTCGAAGATGATGCCCGAGCCGGTCGCGGTCCCGGTGCCGGTCTGGCCGGTCGTCGGGTCCGTGGCGGTGACGCCGTCGGCGACGATCGTGACGACCGCCGGGCTGACGTTCTTGAAGATGTCCGCGACGTTGGCCTGGCCGCCGGCGGCCGGGGCCGAGGTGCCGCCCGTGGCCGGGGCCGATGTGCCGGCGGGAGCCGGGGTGGAGTTCGCGGCGGCCGGGGTGACCGACGATGCGTTGGCCGGGGTCGTGTGGTTCTCGCCCGCCTGGACGGCGAGGTACGTGCCACCGGACGCGAGCAGGGCGGACGCGAGGACCGCGCCGAGGACGAAGCCGGGGCCGACCGAGCGACGGCCGCCATCGGACGACCGCGAGCCGGCCGCGCCGGGATACGCCGCGGGGGCGTAGCCCTGGGCGGGAGCCGTCGGGGCCGGCGCGTAGACCGGCGACTCATTGGAGGTTGGCGTCCAGGCCACACGCTCGGTGATCGGATCGGCGGCGCTGGGGGCTGGGGCCGTGGACTGCGCCGCAGGCGGCACCATCGGCGGGGCCCACGCGGGCGGGGTCGGCTGCTGGGGCGCTCCCGAGGGAGTCGGGGGCTGGGGCGGTTCGTACATTCGTTGTCACCTGGTTCGCCAGGGGGCCGCTCGTCGATCGGCGAGTGCTGGAGCCCGGCCATCAGCCTCGACTGTCTCGCCGGTTTCTGAGAGTCAGGTGATAACCAGCGACACCTTGCGATTCCTTATCTCGGCCTTCATCGGGCCGCGCACAAGCCGATACTGGGTGCGACACATGGAGCGGCCGTTATAGCGCGCAGCCGCTCGCCCATCACGGGTGCGCCAGCCGTCGCTGCCGCACCCGACGCAGCATCCGAGGAGATGACCGTGCTCGCCGATTCGCTGGTGGTGGTGACAGTCGCGGTGACCGACCTGGAGCGCGCGAAGGACTTCTACGCCGAACGACTCCGGCTGCCGGTGCTCGAGGAAGCGCCGTTTGCGATCCGCTTCGGTGCCGGGAAGGGCAGCCAGCTGTCGGTCCGCCGTGGGCAACCCAACGTGGGACAGACCGTCGCCCACTTCGAGGTCGCAGACGTCGAGGCCACCGTCCGCGAACTCACCGGCCGTGGCGTGCCGTTCGAAGACTACGAGACGCCGAAGACCACGAACTTCATCGCCCAGATCGGGCCCGCCCGCGGGGCGTGGTTCAAGGATCCCGACGGAAACGTCTTCGGGGTGCGTGAAGGGCCGGTCCCGGGCGCGGGCTGAGGCCTTTCCTTCCGAACAGGCTCGGATCCTGGCCGCCACGCCACCGGAGCCCGAGCCGCCAGGCCCCCGACCGCCGGACCCCAACGACGTCCCCCCGGCGCTCGCCGGCCCCCCGCTGGCGAGCGCCGGGGAAGTCGGCCCCCCGGAAGATGTGCTGGTGCTGCACGCCAAGGCGAAGCGCGGGCCGGTGACGCGGACGGCGGGCGGCCCGTCGGATCGAATGGCCGGCCGATGTCGCGTGGAAGGCGTTCACGGGATGCGTCCGAGGGCGATCTTCGCCTCGGCTTCCATCGCGGCCTCGATGGCGGTGTTCCCCGCGTTCGGAGACGCCGACGACGGTGAAACCTGACCACCCTGCGTCAGCTCAGTCATGGCCAGCAGGACCGGGCCTTTAAGGGCGTAGAGCGCCGTGCCGCCGACCTCCGTCCCGTTGATTGCCGTGCTGCCGTCGATGATGGCGGCGTCCACGCCCGGGAGAAAGTTCGGGAGCTCGGTCAGCTTCATGTTGGCGATGCCCGCGGTCGTGGCAGTCTGCTCGAGCTGAGCCTTGAATGCCGGCTCCTGCGCCTTGGCTGTCGCGGCATCGGGCGCCTGCACGACGATCACGTCGAATTGGATGCCCTCCTGGCCGTACTCGCAGGCCTTGCCGTTGTTATCCAGCGTCGTCGGGCTTGCCGAGTCTGACCCCCACTCGACTCCCGTGACCGTCGCGACTTCGGCCGGCGTGACCAGCTGGCATGGATCGATCGAGGTTGCGACTGCGCTCGGGCCAGTCGACGCGTCGGCCGGCTCGGATGCCGCGGCCGAGGGTGCCTCGGAGGCGCTCGGCTCGGCAGTCCCCGTCGCAGATGGCGGCGGCACGACGATGATCGAAGGGGCCGGCGAAGCTCCGGCCGAGGTGCAGGCGGAAACGCCTGCCACGGACAGGACCGCGAGCACGACGAGGACTCGCATCGTGATCTGCTGAGTGTGGATCATGAGGTATACCTCCTATGTCAGCGCGAACCGCCCTCGCCGCCGAACCCGGCCGCACCGGCCAGGGCGATCGCCCGGGCGATGCGATCGGCCGGGAGGTCGGCTCGTTCATTGAGCTGGCGGACGAGCGTCTCGTCGGTGGCGGCGAACAGCGAGAACACGACGTGGTCGGCCGGCATCAGGATCGAGCCGAGGTGGACGATCCGCCGGCCCTCGGCCGCCATCGCCCCGGCAGCGGCGTCCAATCGCGGCAGCGCCGCCTGCAGCTGGGCGAGGTCGACGTCGGGCCAGTAGCGCTCGACGAGGAATGTCTCGATCGGGTCGGCGTCGGCTGGACGGTCCATGGTCGTGACCGTAGCCCCGTCGGCGGCCAGATGAAAGAGGCGTCTACCTCGATCAGTGCCGTCCGGCGGACGCGATCACCCCGACCCGGCCGCCGGCTCATCGGCGCCCACGTCGACGTCGGCGACCATCCCGGCGGCGGCCATCTGGGCACCGAGCTCGGCGCGCGAGTGGATGCCCAGCTTCTCGTACACGCGCCCGAGGACATTATCGACGGTCTTGGGCGCGAGGAAAGCCTGTTCGGCGATGTGCTTGTTGCTCAGGCCGCTGGCCGCCAGCGCCGCGACGCGCCGCTCCGTCTCGGTCAGCCCCGCCGGCGCGTGCGGGCGCCGTCCGACGCGGGCGAGCTCCATCCGCGCCCGATCCGCCCAGGTCACGGCGCCGAGCTCCTCGAAGGCCGCCAGCGCGGCGCGCAGCGTCTCATCGGCGAGACGCTTCTCCTTGCGGCGGCGATGAAGCTGCCCGCGCGCCAGCATCGTGCGCGCCCGCTCGAACGGCATCGGGAGCCGCTCGTGGTCGACGAGGGCGCGATCGAAGGCCACCGCTGCACCGTCGAGGTCGCCGCGAGCCGCGGCCAGGAGACCCGCTGAGCGCGCACCGACCGCGATGACCCACGGCGTCGGAGCGATGCGTGCGGCCTCCTCGAGCGTCGCCTCGATCGCGGCCGCTCGATCGACGTCGCCGCGGGCGAGCGCCGCCTCCACCTGGTCGCCGGCGAGCTTGAACCGGCCGGGATGGCGGACCGCGATGCGCGCGGCGAGCTCGGCGCCCGCCGACAGATGGGCATCGGCCTCGGCCCATTCACCGGCCGACAGGGCCACGAACCCGAGGATCTGCCGGTGGAACGCGGAGATGACCACGTCGCCGCGCTCCATGGCGCGCGCCAGGCCCTCCTCTGCCCATCGGCGCGCCTCCCCGAGTCGACCCTGGTGCGCGGCGACCAGGGCGATGCCTCGGAGTCCCCACGCCGGATGCAGCTCGGCTCCCTCGCGCCGGTAGCCCTCCATCGCCGCCTCGGCGACGCGCTGCGCCTCCGCCCACTCACCGCGGTAGACCAGCAGGCCCGACAGCTGGACGAGGTTGAACGGATCGTCGCCGCCCGGCCCGGACTTCGCGCGGATCAGCTCGTGGGTCAGCTCGATCGCGCGGTCGAGGTCGTCGGTCAGCCGGGCGAAACCGAACGCGCTGCCGTCGGCCCCCTCGTGCTCCCAAGAGCGTCCGTCTCGCGTGATCAGGCGAAGGCCGCGCTCGAAATCGTCGACGCGCGTGGGCCGGACGAGACCGATCTCGGCGTTCGCCCGCAGGAGAAGCGCGTTGGCGAGGAGGTCCGGATCGACTCCGCGCTCCGTGCCCGCGCGGACCCGCGGGCTCCAGCAATGCGATGGCCTCGTCGATCAGGGCCAGGCCGCGCTCGAGGTCGAGCTGCATGACGAGGAACGCGAGGCGGCCGAGGACTCGCGCCCGCAGCGTCGCGTCCGCGTCGCCGACGTCCATGAGTGCCTGCTCCCCCATCGCGACGGCGTCGAGGATGCGACCGTGGTAGTAGCGCACGAGCGCCCTGATGCTCAGCGCCTCGGCACGGGCCGGGCCCGGCGGCGCCTCGGCGATCGCCGTCTCGAGGATGCCGTCCGCCTGGACCATCTCGGACAGGTCGATGAACAGGCATTCGGCGGCCAGCCGTGCCCGCTCGAGACGGCGGTCGGTCAGGTCGGCCGGGGTCATCCGATCGGCGTCGAGGTAGAGTGCGGCCGCGTCGAGGGTCGCGCCCCGGAGCCGGGCCGCGCCGGCGGCATCGGCCAGGGCCTGGGCCACCGACTCGTCCGGTCCGTCCGCCGCCTGCCCGAGGTGCCGTGCGCGCGCGTCCGGGGACGGAGTCGCCGTCGCCAGGGCGGCGTGGGCGCGACGCAGCTCGGCGGCCGGCACGAGACCGAGCACCGCCTGGGCCATCAGCGGGTGGCTGAACCGGACCGTCCCCTGCTCGATCCCGACGAGGCCCGCGTCGACGGCCGGCTCCAGCGCCTCCGCGAACCCCGGTCGGGCTCGGTCGAGCGTCTCGGTCGTGGGCTCGGCCGCGGCTGCGGCGAAGAGCATGGCTTCGCGCGCGCCCATCGGGAGCGCGGCGACCCGGCCCGCCATCAGCAGCCCGAGCGAGTCCGGGATCGGCAGCGGGACGGGCGGGTTCGACGGGTCGATGTCGGCCGGGAGGGCACGTCCGATCTCGAGGGCGTACAACGGGTTGCCCCCAGACGCGGCCTCGACCTTGACCAGCACGAGCCGCGGGAGCGACCGGCCGAGCCGCTCCCCGAGCACCTGGTGGAGGGCCGCGAGTGAGAGCGGACCGAGCCTGATCCGTTCGGTCCGCTCGGGCCCCACTGCCGACGCCAGGTCGGGCGTCCCCTGCTCGACCGACCCGGTCCGGACCGAGACGAGCAGGCCGATCGGGCGGTCGGCAAGGCGCCGCACGGCATAGGCGACGATCGCCGCCGAGCTCTCGTCGAGCCACTGGGCGTCGTCGACGGCAAGGAGGACCGGCGAGCGGGCCGTCAATGCGCGCAGCAGGCCCGCGACCGCCACGGACAGCGTCCGCTGGTCGGGCAGGCTGCCCGACGGCTCGATCCGCAGGAGGGCGATCTCGAGGGCGTGACGCTGCGGATCCGGCAGGTCGGCAAGGACGCCGGCATCGACGTCGGCGAACAGGTCCGTCAGACCGCCGAGGGTCAGACCCTGCTCGGAGCGGGCCGGTCCCGAGGTCAGGATCGTGAAGCCCGCCGCCCTGGCACGGCTGACGGCCGCATGCCAGATCGTGGTCTTGCCGATGCCCGCCTCGCCCTCGAGGACGAGCGCCGAGAGCCCGCCTCGAGCACGCTCCACGAACCGTTCGACCGCCGCGAGCTCATTCCCGCGGCCGACGACTTCGTCCGGCACGGACGTCCCCGCTTCCCTGTTCGTCGCTGGACCCGGCGGTCCTCCCGGTGCACGCCGTCGATCGACGCGCGCGAGCAGCCGAAACGACGGTACAACAGACACCCGCAGCCGGCCTCGCGGCCGCGCCCGTGTAGCCAGTCGGGACGCGGCGATGCAGGTGGGCGTGGTCACCGGCGTTGCGGAATCTTGGCTTGCCGTCTGCGGACCGGTTCGTCATCCTCGCGCCATCGCGGAGGGACCGGGCTCGACCTAGGGGGTCTCCCGCGGTACGGGCCCTTGGGCGCATGGTCCGCGACTCGTGCCGCAGCGTGTGCTGACATGACCAACCTCCGCATCGGTCGGAGGTGGAACCGTGTCTCCCATCCTCGCTCACCGCCGGGAAGGACGCCGCCTGTTGCCGCTCGCCCTCGCGGCGTCGGCGGTCCTCGTGCTCACGGTCGTCATCGGCGCGGTGGCTGCCGGGCCACCGAACACCTATACCGCGTGTCTCGCCACAAAGCAGGGTTCGCTGTACAACGTCGCGATCGGAGCGTCGCCGTCCGGCAGGCTGCAAGTCCACTGATGCGACGGTCAGCTGGAACCAGGTGGGCCCGACCGGCGCGACCGGTGCTTCCGGTGCGAGTGGTGCTTCCGGCGCGACTGGTGCTTCCGGCGCGAGCTGGTGCGACCGGCGCGAGCGGGGCTCCCGGGCACGCCATACACCGCCGAATGGGACTTCTCGACCGGGACGTGCACTGACATCAGCGGTTGGGATTGCGACGTGCGACGCACACCGCATTCCCGGCCGGTACGAAGCTGACAGTGACCGACGTCGAGATCGACTCGTTCACCAACGTCGACAGTGGGTGCACCAATGCGGTCTTCTACGCCTACGCTGACCTCGTCGGTCACAACGGCTACTACCTCGGGATCATCAACTTCAACCCGACGAACGCACCCGTGCCCATCCATCCGATCAGCCTCGGCGGCCCGTACACGATCTTCACCACGTCCGGCCTTGCGGCGGTCAGCGAGTTCTGCCACGGACATCAACAACACCGGGCATCTACATCCCGCCCGTCGTGTCGGGCAAGATCGTCGTCACGGTGGAGAACCCGATCATCGCCATCGACTAGGGCCGTCCTGGCCCTGGATCAACGCACGGGCGCCGCGACTCTCGCGTGCTGGCCGAGAAGATCCTCGAGCGTGACGGCCTCGCCGCGCTCGCCGAGCCGGGCCATGCCGCACTCCGTGGCGACGGCGTAGGGCCGGCCGGCGGTGTCTGCAGCGGCGACCAGCTCGTCGATCCGGGCGGAGTCGTTCTCGTAGTCGATGACGCCGAGGGCGAGCTCCGTCCCGTTCGCGTGCAGCCCGGAGCAGCGGCGCGAAATAGGCCGCGGACGCGACCATTCTCGCGATCCACGGGCATGTGGACGAAGTCGAACGGGACGCGAGCAGCGACCGCGTTGGCCAGGCGGACCAGCAGCGCCGAGGTCGGTCGGCGCCTTGAAGTGGCGATGCTTGTAGTCGCCGTAGCACAGGTGGAGCCCGACGTTTGGCGGGTGCGTTCGACCTGTTCGAGGCAGGCGACGAGCTCGTCGACGATGCGCTGCTCGGAGGCGAGCTCGTCGATCGGACTGAAGACGCCTTCGAGCACGCCGACCTCGACCGCGACGTCCCACTGGATGGCCAGGTCGACGGCCGGGATCTCGCGCTGGATGGCCGTGACCTCGGCGAACAGGCGCGTCCTTGAACGGCTGCCACAGACGATCGCTGCGCCTCTCCTGCTGCCCAGGCGACGACGACCGCGTATGGCGTCGGCACGCTGACCTGGAAACGGACGTCGGCCGGGATGACACCGGCGGCACGCAGACGCACGAACTCCACGTATGACTCGACCGCGGCATCCGCGTAGCCGAGCGCCCGCTCCGGGATGACGACGCCGTCATCGACCTCGAGCCCGGGGAAGACCGAGTAATCGGGGTTGCCGGTCTCGGGATTGACCTGTGGCGGACCCATCGCGATGCCGTCGACCGCGGTGAGCTTGTCGATCTGCCACCAGATCCACTGGCTGCGCGGGCCGGTCTCGCCATCGGTCAGGCGGGTCAGGTGCTGGCCCAGGACACCGGCTGTGGTCGTCATCGCGGTCGCTGCGTCCGGGTGCGGCCAGCCCGCCGACCAGGTGCGCTCCACGGGCGTTCGTCATCTCGCTCATCTCGTGCTGCCAGACGGCGAATGGACCGGGCCCGAGAAACGAGAAGACCCCTCCGGTGTGGGAAGGGTCCAGCGAAGCGCTCCCTATCTCGCAGGCGGAGGGCCTGCCCGGACTTGGCACCTTGCCGGCTCAGTCGCCGGTAGGTTGTCGTGGCTTCATCGGGCCGGTCCCTCCGCCACTCTTGATACGTCGCTCTTCAGTTGTGGCAGGAGTGTAACGCTCTGGGGTCGCGCCGCGCCAGTCCGGCTCTCGCATTCGTCGAGGTCGTCGCCTTCGGGGCGGCCCTGGTGTGGTTCCACCGGAGCCGTGAGCTGACACCCCTCATCGCGATCATGGCGGTCGTCGGGCTGGCCGTCCTGTTCGCCAGCCTCGTGCCGTCGGGAGGGCTGTCGTGGTCCGCGATCAACCTCATCTGGATCACCCTCGTCCCGATCGCGGCGGTGCTCTTCCTGGGGGCCCGCGCCGGTCGACCGGCACTGGCCGGCGTGATCCTGGTCGTCGTCGCAAGCATCGTGATCGACCCCTTCGTTCGAAAGGCGCCACCGGAGCCATCGCTCGCCAGGAGCCTGTTCGCGGCGGTCGATCTCATCGTCGCCGCCGCGGTCGCGCTCGGGCTCGTGGTCTTCATCGATGGAGAGCGTCTGCGTGCCAAGGCGGAGTCCGACACGCTGCTGCTCAATGTCCTGCCTCGCTCGATCGCGGATCGGCTGAAGGGCGGTGAACGGGTCATCGCCGACCACTACGACGAGGTGACGATCCTGTTCGCCGACGTCGTCGACTTCACGCCGTTCGCGGCGCACGAGACCCCGGCCCGGGTCGTGGCCGTGCTCGATGAGGTCTTCAATCGCTTCGATACGCTCGCCGAGCGACACGGGCTCGAGAAGATCAAGACGATCGGCGACGCGTACATGGTCGTTGCCGGCGCGCCGGATCCGCGACCCGACCACGCCTCGGTCATCGTCGACATGGCGCTCGAGATGCTGTCGGTCGCGACCCTGACCGAATCCACACCCGGGAACCCCATCCGGATGAGGATCGGCATCGCATCCGGGCCGGCGGTGGCCGGCGTCATCGGTCACCGGAAGTTCAGCTACGACGTGTGGGGCGACGCCGTGAACCTCGCCAGCCGGATGGAGTCGACCGGCGTCCCCGGCCAGATCCAGGTCGCCGGGTCGACCTGGCGGATGTGCGCCGACCGGTATCCCTTCCGGCCGCGCGAGGTCGATGTCAAGGGCCTGGGCGTGCTCCAGACATATCTCCTCGATCCCGTGGCGATGCCATCCGTCGCGACCGCCGACTGAGCGAGGACCGCTTTGATCCCGCTTGGCGCGGGCAAGGTCAGCGCGCCAGGAACCCGCCGTCGATGACGAGACACGAGCCGTGGACGAAGCCGGCCTCCGGGGACGCCAGGTACCGGATCGCGGCGGCGATCTCCTCGGGTCTTCCGAGACGCCCGAGGGGCTGCCGATCCACCATGGCCTGCCGCGCCGCGACCGGGTCGGGCTGATCCGCCAGGATCCGGCCGATCCACGGCGAGTCGACGGTCCCGGGCGCGACCGCATTGCAGCGGATGCCGCGATCCATGAAGTCGACGGCGATCGACCGGGTCAGGGCCACGATCGCGCCCTTCGACGTCGAATAGGCCGCGCGTCGCGTGACGGCGGCGAAGGCCACGACCGACGCGACGTTGACGATGATCCCGCCGCCCTGCTCGAGCATCACCGGGATCGCGGCCTGGCAGCACTGGAAGGTGCCGACGACGTTGACGGCAAGGGTCCGTCCGAGGTCGTCGGCGCTCGTCTCGAGGACGTCGCCCGCGACGCCGATCCCCGCGTTGTTGACCAGGACGTCGAGCGTGCCGAACTGCGCGACAGCCGCCGCGACCATCGCATCAACCTGCGCCCGGTCACTCACGTCGACCGTGACCGCGATCGCCTCGCCACCCGCCTCGCGCAGCTCGGCGGCGACCGTCTCGGCCGCGGCACGATCGTAGTCGGCCACCACCACCCGGTCACCGATCGCCGCGAACGTCGCAGCGGTCGCCCGCCCGATCCCCGATCCCGCGCCGGTGACCACGACCACGCGTCCGACATCGCTCATGACCCGGCGCTCCCCGTGCGTGGGAGTCGCGGGTAGTGAAGGGGCGCCCCGGGGATTCGCACCGCAGCCTTGGACAGGTGCCAGCGGCCGAGGCTCGCCGCGACCAGCGTCAAGCGGTCGGGACCCGCGAAGACGACGTTCGTGGGAGCCGAGAGGATGGTGCTCTCCCAGTCCTCGGCGACGGTGTCCAGCGTCCCGTCCGGGGCGAGCCGGAAGATGACGTCGGGTGTGTAGCAGGACACGTAGAGGCCGCCATCCACGTCGAACGCGAGGCCGTCGGGGACGTGGCGCGGAGGCATCTCGCAGACCGTCTCGACCGGCCCGGAGGAGTGACCCTCCGAGACCGGGACCCTGACGACACGGGCCCCCGTGCTCTCGATGATGTAGAGAGATGTCTCGTCCAGGCCGAGGGCGAGGCCATTCGGAAAGGCGACGATGTCGTCACGCACGATCTCGCAGGTGCCGTCGGAACGGATCACCCAGATGCAGCCGTCGTTCGTCTTCCAGCCACCGGAATCCGACACGTACAGGTTGCCGAGCCCGTCGAACACCGGGTAGTTGGGATTACGCATCGGCCGCGACGGCGACCCGGAGGCGTAGGTCGATGCGGACCCATCGGGGCTCACGCGGACGACGGCTTTCCTGTCCGTGTCGCAGACATACGCATTCAGGTCCCCGTCCATGCACAAGCCGAGCAGGAACCCGCCGGTCGTCCCGATCATCTCGGACGTGCCGTCGAGGTCCACGCGGTAGACCTGTCCGGCCTCCCCTCCCGCGTAGATGTGCCCGTCCGGCCCGAGCGTCACCCCCTCGGGGTGATCGAGTCCCTCGACGAACGGCTCGAAGACCGTCGCGAAGTCGTTGCCCATCAGGCGCCCGTCCTGGCTGCCTGCGGGTGCACCGGGTCGGCGATCGCGATCGCCCGCTCGGCCAGGATCAGCGACCCGACCGGGCCGGCCTGCCCGCCCAGGAGGGCAGGCGAGATGAAGCTCGGTTCGGCATGCTCCGGCAGCCCGGGGTAGCCGCCGAGCTGCCGATCGAGCTCCGCGCGGGCGGCCGCCGCCACACCCGGCAGGCCCGACAGCCCGCCGCCGATGACGATCCGTTCCGGCGCCAGGGCGTAGATGATCGAGCGGATGCCCGCACCGACGTAGAAGCCGACGAGCTCGGCCGCGGCGATCCGCGCGGCACCTTCGAGGTCCTCGCCCCGTCGGCCGAACCGGGCCGCGATGGCCGGACCGCTGGCCATCCCCTCGAGGCAATCGCGATGGAATGGGCAGACGCCCTCGAACGCGTCCGATGGATGACGCGACACGGCCAGGTGGCCGATCTCGAGGTGGCCGAGCCCGTGCATGATCCGGCCGTCGACGACCGCGCCGCCACCGATCCCCGTCCCGAGCGTCATGTAGACGAACGACGCCAGACCCCGCCCGGCGCCCCACCGACCTTCCGCCAGCGCAGCCGCGTTGACGTCGGTATCGAAACCGACCGGGACGCCGAAGGCCGCTGCGAATGGCTCGACCATCGGCGTGTCCGACCACCCTGGCTTGGGCGTCGTCGTGATCGAGCCGTAGCGCGGATGCCCGGGGCGCAGCTCGACCGGTCCGAAGGAGCCGATCCCGATCGCATCGAGCCGGATCCCCGAGTCGATCGCATGCCGGAAGAACGCGATCGCGCCATGGATCGTCTCCGCCGGACCGGTCACCTCGAGACGCGTCGTCGAGACGATGTCATCGGGGCCTGTGCCGATGACGCACACGAACTTCGTCCCGCCGGCTTCTACCCCGCCGTACATCGGGTCCGTCCTGGTGTCGTCATTCCGGCAGCGTGACCGGAAGGCTAGCGAGCAGACCGCCGTCGACGTGGATGTCCTCGCCGGTGATGAAGCTCGCGCGATCGCTGGCAAGGAACAGGACCGCCTCGGCGATCTCGCGCGGCTGGGCGACTCGTCCCATGGGATGCATCCGGCCCCATCCGGCGATGGTCTCGTCCTCCGCCTCCTGGCTTCCGTCGCTGAACCGTCGAGCCGACGCTCGCAGCATCGGCGTGTCCACAGATCCCGGGCAGACGGCGTTCACGCGCACGCCGTGGCGAGCCTCGTCGAGGGCCATCGCGCGCACGAGCGAATCCAGTGCGCCCTTGCTTGCGGCGTACGCCGGGACCTCCGTCTGCGTCCCGTGGGCCTGCACGGACGAGATGACGACGATCGATCCGCGGCCACTCCGCCGGAGGTGCGGCAGCGCCGACCGGGCGGCCAGGAACACACCCCGCACGTTGACCGCGAAGACCTCGTCCCACGTCGCCACGTCCGTGTCGACGACATTCCCGTAGCGCTGGATCCCGGCCGACGTCACGAGCGTATCGAGGCGCCCATACCGATCCACGACAGCCGCCACCGCCGACTCGACAGCGCGCTCGTCGGTCAGGTCCGCGACGACCTCGAGCGCCTCGCCACCGGCCTCCCGGATCGCCCGGACCGTGGCGTCGACCGCGTCCGCTTCGAGCCCGCCCACACCGACCGAGGCGCCTTCGGCCGCGAACAGCTCGGACACCGCGCGGCCGATCCCCTGCGACCCGCCCGTCACCAGCACGACCGAGCCGCTCGGCACACCGGCGCCTGCCCGGGTCATCGCCTGACCAGCCGAGCCGGGCTCATGCTGCGACCGTCGCGCCGTCGAGGGCGTGGAGGAGGCCCTGCAGGTAGCCGATGGCATGCGCCCGGCCGCGGCTGCAATAGGCCGCCGAGGTCGTGTTCGCCCAGGTGTCCTCGTCGCCGATCATGGCCGGCACGTGATCGTCGATCAGGAAGCCGTCGAAGCCGACCGCCGCCAGCCGGCGGAGCACCGCCGCGGGGTCGTAGTTCCCCTCCCCGAGGAACGACTCCTGGAAGCGGGGGACCACTCCCTGGACATCGCGGAAGTGGACGTACACGATCCGGCCCTGCGGCCCGAATGTGTCGATGACGCGGTTGACCGTCTCTGTCCCGCCCATCTCCGACACCGAGCCGAGGCACAGGTCGAGCCCCCAGGCGGGACTGTCGCCGGCCAGCTCCCCGGCCCGCTCCAGCGCCTGCGGGCTGCTCAGGATGCGTGCGACGCCACCGAGCGGGATGTCCGTCGGCGGATCGTCGGGGTGGAGGGCGAGGCGGACGCCGACCTCCTCCGCAACGGGCAGGACGGCGTCGAGGAAGACCCCGTAGTTGTCCCACATCCGCTCGCTGCCGATCGGCTCCTCGAGCGCTGCACCGGGCGTCAGCTTGTAGCCGGTCAGGGCATTCCCGTCGCCCACTCGCGCGGCGTCGAATGCGGTGACCAGGGCCCCGCCGCGCCCGCGTGCGTGCAGGTCCGTCCGCCACACATAGGTCGGCAGGAAGTGGTGACCCAGGACGCGGATCCCGGCGGCCGCCATGTTGCGGATCGTGGTGGCGTAGTTCGCGAGCTGCTCGTCCCGCCCCGGCGATCCGCGCAGGACCTTGTCCCAGTGGGCGTACGGCACGTTCTCGATGCCCTCGACGACCAGCCCGTCGGCCTCGCAGCGCTCCCGCAGGCACACCAGCTCGTCGAGCGACCAGTAGCCGGCATCGCCCGTGAGATCGGTCGGCGTGTGGAACTGGACGCTCGAGAGCCCGAGCTGCCGGGCGAAGGTCGAGACGGTCTCGTCGAATCCTTCGAGGTGACCCAGGGCGAGGCGGATGGCCATCGTCAGGCGGCCGTGGCTCGGGCGGTCATCGTCCGGCCGCGGCGATCGCTGCCTGCTCGAGCATCGGCCTGACCTCGCCGGCGAACCGGCTGACGGTCTCGTCATCGAACGGCGCCGGGGCGTCGAAGAAGATGTGCCGGAAGCCGAGCTTCACGAACGGGACCAGCGATTCGGCGATCTGCTCGGCCGTGCCGCTCTTCGGAGGGTCGCTATACCCCGGGTGGTGCTCGCGGAAGACGGCGTCCATGCGTCGCGCTTCGGCCGGCTCATCGCGGATGATCACCAGCCCGAGGCCGAGCGTCCGCTCGATCTCCGCCTCGTCCCGGCCGACCTCGTCGCACCAGCGGCGAAGCACCTCGTCCTTGTGCCGGACGAAGTCGATATCCCCGCCGGTGTTCCACGCGTCGGCGTAGCGCGCGACCGTGGCCAGCGTCTTTCGCTCGCCGTCACCGCCGATGAGGATCGGGAGCCGCGCCTGGAGCGGCGGCGGGTCGTTGCGGACGGCAGTCGCGTGGTAGCGCGGGCCGCGCGCGGTCGCCGAGTCGTCGGTCAGCATGCCGCGCATCAGCGCGACCGCCTCATCGAGCCAGTCGAGTCGCTCGCCGAAGCCGGACCCGAACTCGATCCCGAACGCGGCGTGCTCACGTTCGAACCACGCGCCGCCGATGCCGAGGACCGCTCGACCGCCGCTCATGTGGTCGAGCGTCGTGGCCAGTTTGAGCGTCAACGCCGGGTTCCGGAACGTATTCGCACCGACCATCAGTCCGAGCGTCGCGCGCGACGTCACGGCGGCCCAGCCGGCCAGGATCATGTAGCCCTCGAAGATCGGGCCACGCCAGTCGCCCTGGATGGGATAGAGATGGTCCCAGGTCCAGAGCGAGTCGTAGCCGAGCTCGTCGGCGCGGCGGCCGATGGCCTGGAGCGATGGCCAGTCGGTCCGCTGGCCCCACGGCAGCACGCCGACCTTGATCCCGTTCGTCATCTGGACCTCCGTTCTGCCGAGATCGTTGGCGGCGCGGCGACCTACGTCGGCTCGGCCACCAGATCCGGCGCGTGCACGGCGGCCGCGGCCCCGATCGTGACCGGGACCGATTCCGAGTACAGGACACGACCGAAGTACATGACCTTGACCAGCGCCCAGTACGTGCCGGCGGCGACATCCCGAGGCGGCTCCACGCCGAACTCGATGGTGGTCCGACCACCGGGCTCGACCGCGAACCCCTGTGTCCACGGCTTGATCGTCGCCCACGTCTCGAGCGGACTCAGGATCTGGGCTTCGCCGCGGATCTCGCTCGCAACGCTGTTCGACAGCTGGACCCGGAGGCTGCCGCCGTCACCCGGGACGACCGTGATCGCACGCTCCAGCAGCGTGACCGCGATCTCGCCGCCGGGGTCGTGGCGCGCTCCGGCCTGGCTGGAGGCGCCGGGCTCGGGACCGTCACCGGCCGTGGTCAGCGCCCGTTCGACGGCCCAGCCGAGGGCCGCCGAGCGCTCGCCATCGACCGGGTTCGGGGTCGTCCCGTCCGCCCCACGGACGAGATCCACCGTCACGACGTCCTCGTGCGTCTGGCCACCTTCGTCGACGATCCGGGCGGCCACGAAGTAGCGGCCGGGCGATGCACCGGCCGGAGGTCGCACCGACGCCTCGAAGGCGACGTGCGCGCCGGGGGCGAGCCGGTAGATCCGCTCGGAGGGCGTCGCCTCCCAACCGGGCGGGACGACGATCACCACCGATCCCGCGGTGGGACCGTCCGTGCGCTCCGATGCGACGATGACCGGCAGCACGTAGGGGCCTTCGCCGCTGGCGAACGACGGCTTGATCTGGACGGTCACCGACTGGTAGCCCATCGGCGCCGCGCCCTTGTTGTGCAGCCAGTAGTCGGCGTAGACCGGCTGCGCCGCCTCGCCTCTCGGGGCGAGCCCGACGGCTCCGGTCTCGGCGTCCGCGGTGGCCGCCACGGTCGCCGCGATGGTGACGATCTCGTATGGCTCGAGTCGGACGTCCAGGGTCGATCCGGACACCTCCATCGGCTCACTGTTCTGCTCGAGCAGGTCCGTCCGGGCCGCGGACAGGATCGGCCATCGCGTCCGGATCGTCGCCTGGGTCGGTCGTCCCGACGACTCATACAGGCGCATCGCGATGCCGCCGGCCGGGTCGAGATCCATCCCGGCCATCCGGGCCTCGGGCAGTCCGCCCGGCTTCAGCACGGTCAGGACGACGGACGCCGGCTCGACTTCGACGAAGCTCGCCGTCGCCGGAAGGCGCCCGGCATGCGAGTCGACGACCCGGGCGACGAGGGGGTTGTTGAAGTCGTGCCCGGCGCGCACGATCCCGCCGTCGCGCCAGTCGCCGGCACCGGCCGCGATCGCGTAGTCGAACGTGTGGCTCCAGTGCTGGTACTGGAAGTTCGCGCCGTCGGGCGTCGATCGCCGTGGCGGATCGATCCACACCCCGGACGGCCAGCCGCTGCACGAGCGCATGATCGAGAGATACAGGTTGCCGTCGGCCTCGACGTTGAAGCTGGGCATGCCGTGGTTCAGGATCGCCACCGTGTAGTCCTCGGTGGTCCCTGTCGAGCCGTCCAGCTCGGCCGGCTGGTCGACGTCGATGACGCCGTCCGCGAGGTCGGCCACGAGCGCGTCGAGCGCGGCCGCCGTCTGGTCGGGATCGCCGCCGGCGACGATCAGGACGGGCAGGTCGCGGGCCCCGCGAAGGTCGGTGATGGGCTCGTTCCGGCGCCGGGCTGCACCGTCGTCGGGCACCCACACGCGCGCGTGTCCGGATGCCGCGAGCTGTCGGTCGAGCTCGGCGCGATACGCGGGATCCGCCTCGTCGAGCACCGACGCGACGAAGTGGTTCTCGTCGGGGCGCCCGATGGCCAGCCGCACGTCCGGGAGGTTGGAGTCGATGTGCATCACGCCGTAGCGGTGACCGTCGTGCTGCGACACCGTCGAGGTGACACCCTGCCGGACGAGCGCGATGACGAGCTCGCGGATCACGCCGTCGTGGCGCGCGTCGTCGCCGACCACGACTTCGGCGATGCCGATCGCCCGTGCCGCCCGTGCCTCGGACGCGGGTGCACCGGCCGCGCCGAGCGCGACCCGGGCCGTGACGCCGAGGGCGAACCAGTTGTAGGCAGGATGGTCGAGCGTGAACGGGACTTCGGCGACGTCCACGTTCGGCCGCCCGAATGGCCGGCCGATGACGGCGTTGCCCGTTTCCGAGACCGGTGTGCCACCTGCGACGACCGTCGGGAAGCGGAGCCGGAACAGCCGGTCGTGGCCGTCGTAGTCATGGATCGCCGTCGACAGGTCGACGCGGTCGATGCCGGTCCACAGCCGAATCTCCTGGTGGCGTCGCGACGCCTTGAACGGACCGTCCAGCCGGACGCGCTGGCCGATCGGTGAGACCTCGACGGTGACCTCCGTGTCGAAGTCGATCGCCGACGTGAAGCGGCCATCGGGGGTCAGATGCCATGGGCCTTCCTGGAACAACGGATGGTTCGGGTACTCGCGATAGGCACGCAGCTCGTTGACGACCTCGCCGGGCCGGATGAGCTCCTTGCCGCTGCGCTTGTCGAGCAGGCTGGCGATCCCGCCCCCGCGCGACGGATCCACGGTCAGAGCGAAGGTCTCGTTCTCGATCGCCAGGGTGTCGACCGCCCGCCAGCCGGCGTCGTCGAGCGGCGTCGCGCTCGGCAGGGCGTGGAACGTCCGGTACCCGATCGCGGGCACATCCCCGGCCAGGAACGCGATCGTCGCCCGGCGCGGTCCGCGGGCGTCGGCCGGATCGGCCGATTCGAGCAGGAACGGGATCGCGTCTCCGCCGTCGTCCCGCAGCTCGATCCCGAGCGATCGGTCGTCGGGCAGCGCGATGTCGACATGGGCGATATCCGATCGCGGCCAGGACAACGGGTTGAAGACGGTGATCGCCTGGCCGTCGCCGGCCGTCTCGATCCGCGCCGCGAGGTGGCTGATGGCAGCCTCGTGGACCGTCGCGCCAAGCTCCAGCGCCTCGCGCCAGCCGCCGATCAGGTCGAGGTAGACCTGGTCCGATTCGGAGCCGGTGATCCCGTCATGGTGGGCACCGAACAGCAGCTGCCGCCAGGCCTTGTCGATGGCCTCGGTCGGGAACCGCGCGCCCATCAATGCGGCGATCGTGGCGAACTTCTCGGCACCCATCAGGGTGTTCTCGGCCTGCCGCTGCATCTGCTTGGTGTCGATGAACGAGACGTCCTTGCCGGTGTAGATCGGGTTCATGTCCCGGGTCTGCGGCGAGAACGGGCGCCCGGTCGCGGCCTGTTCGGCGCGCACGGCGTCGAAGTAGTCGCGCGGGATGGCGGTGATGAACTTCGGCCAGACATACCGGCTGTTCCAGTCACGATGGATCGCGGTGACCCACTTGTTCGGGGGCGTGTAGTCGGTGCCGACCGGAAGGAGGACGTTCTTCGTCGCCGCGACGGTCGCCAGCTCGGTGAAGAGCCGATGGACCTCGGCCTCGGCCGCCTCGAGCGTCGGCGCGGCGTCCATCCACCAGCCCGCCGAGTAGTGGTCGGCCATGAAGCTCGTCAACAGGGCTCGCCCGCTGGGGGCGATCCAGTCGAACTCCATCGGGAACTGCATCCGCGGATGCTCGCCCGCCGCCAGCTCGGCGAAGGGCAGCCGTCCGGGACCGCGGACCCAGTTCGGGCCCCACTCGTGGAACGGCCCGCGCGCCCACGAGCTCGAGGACAGCCCGGCGCCGGCCATGATCCCGGGGAACTGGGGGTCGTGCCCGAACGCGTCGAGCTGCCACGCCGTGGCCGGCGCCCCGCCGAGCACGTCGCGCTGGTAGCCGATGCCGTAGATCGCATTCCGGACCGTCGATTCGGCGCTGGTCAGGTTCGTGTTGGGCTCGTTGTAGGTGCCACCCACGAATTCGAGCCGGCCGTCGGCCAGAAGGGTGCGGACGTAGTCGCGATCCTCGGGGTAGGCGTCCCAATACGGCTTCAGGTAGTCCAGCTCGGCGAGGACGAACTTGTAGTCGGGGTCGCGCCGGGCGATCTCGAGATGGGAGCGGACGAGGGCGAGACCGGGCTCCTGGAACGGCGACCGATACTGGATGGTCGCGCCCCACGTCTCGGTGTAGGCCGCCTGCGTGTTCCACCAGACCGGGTCGTAGTGGAAGTGCGAGATCAGGTACATCCGCCAGCCGGGCTCCTCGACGGAGAGCTGGAACGGCAGGCGTTCCGTCCCCGACCCATCCTCGACCACGACGACGGCATCGACGAGCTCGTGCGGAGCTGCCGACGGATCGACCGTGACCCCGACCTCGAGACGCGCTTCCTCGCGGTCTCCGAGCGGTCCAAGCGAGACCGCCTCGGCGGTTCGAACCTGCGCTCCCTGGATGCTGACACGGGCGGGCTCGCTCGATGCCGGCTCGGTGCCGCGCACGACGATCCGGACGACCTGGCGTGGCGACTCTTCGGAGCCGATGAACAGATTTGTCGATTCGACTGCGACGATCTCCATCGTCTAGCTCCGGGCTTCCGTGCCGGCGCCGGCGCCGATCCGTCCACCGACGGCATCGCGCCAGGAATATGCCGGGTCGTAGCCGAGCATGCGACGCGCCTTGTCGATCGAGAGCAGGGTCTCGAAGTCGCCGGTCTCCGGGCGCAGCTGGACCCCCGGGTAGCAGGCGGCGAGGAGCTCGGCGTTCGGGCGATCCATGACCGTGTCGCCGGCCGCGATGATGAACACCTCGGCCCCGGTCAGATCGGCGGTCAGGCTGAGCCGGCAGGCCTGGGCGACGTCACGCGCATCGACATATCCCCACATGTTCCACTCTCCCAGGTGCGGATCGTCCCAGCCGTCGCGGAACGAGTCGTATTCGGCCGGTTCGCGGATCGCCGAGAAGCGCAGGCCGACGAACGGGATGTGACTCCAGCGTGCGAACTGGCGGGCCATCTCCTCGCTCAGGACCTTGGTCAGCGAATAGCTGGAGTGCGGCCGGAGCGGATGCTCCTCGTCGATCGGTGCGTAGTCGGGCTCGGGGTGATGGCCGGGCACGGCGTCCGGGTCGAGCAGATTGCGGGCATGTCGTCCACCGAACGGCAGGCCGAGCACGGTCTCGCTCGACGCCCAGACGACGCGGCGCAGCCCGAGCTGCGCGGCCGCGCTGAAGACGTTGTAGGTGCTCAGGATGTTGATCTCGAAGGTGCGCTCGACCGTCCTGATCCGCGGCGCCGGGATCGCCGCGAGATGGACCACCGCATCCGCACCGCGGAGCGCTTCGATCGTCTCGCCGAGGTCCGTGAGGTCTGCTCGGAGGAACGGCGCCTCCTGAAGGCTGGACGGGACGACGTCGACGTTGACGACCTCGTGACCGTGCTCGACGAGGTCGTGCACGACCGCCCGACCCGCCTTGCCGCTGCCACCGGTGACCACGATCTGGCTCATCGTCACGCCCCGGTCAATGCCGATGGCTCGGGAACCCGTGGACCGGATCGGCCGGGTGCTCGAACCCGGGCTCGATCGCCACGAGCGCCCTGCGGCGCTCTTCCAGCCAGGCTCCGAAGACCCGACTCCGTTCGGCCACCAGCAGGTCCGCCTCGATCGCAGGACGAGCCTCGCGATAGGGCACGGGCGAGGCTGGGGTCACGGCCTCGACCCGCGCGACGTGCCAGCCGTGCTCGGTCCGGATCGGCCCCAGGACGACCCCCACCTCGGCGCTGAAGATCGCGTCCTCGAGCGCCCCGGTGAGCTCGCCTCGGTGGACGTCACCCAGGTCGCCGCCCATCGTCCGGCTCCCGGCATCCACCGACGACTGCTCGGCGAGGGCGCCAAACGCTCCGCCGTCCGCGAGCTGGTCCACGACCTCGTGGGCTGTCGCCTCGTCGGCGAGCAGGATGTGACGGACGCGCCGCGCTTCGCGGCGTCGGTACCGATCGCCATTGCGGACGTAGTACGCGCGTATGGCGCGCGGGTCGACGGTCACGGTCGCGGTGACCCTGTCCACGAGGCGCGACACGATCGCCGGCGCGAGGACGGCTTCGTCTCCGGCGGCCGCGAGGCCGGCCAGCTGGGCTTCGTGGAGGAGGATTGCCTCGGTCACCAGCTCCTGGACGATCCAGCGACGCGCTCCGGCCGATGCCTCCCCGCCGTCAGGTGGGAGATGGCGTCCGCGCGGCCCTCGTCGGATGTCGGCCAACCGCGCCTCCAGGCGCGACAGCGCGATCGGTCGTCCACCGACCATCGCGACGAGGGCGGTGCCGGGGCCGGTGGTCAACCCTTGACCCCGCCGACGGTGATGCCCTCGACGAAGAACCGCTGGGCGAAGATGAAGCACAGGATGATCGGCAGGACCACGAGCGTCGAGGCCGCCATCAGCAGGTTGTAGGCGACGTCGTGCTGGCTGGTGTAGAACGCCAGGCCGACGGCGAGCGGGTACTTCGAGCTGTCCTGGAGATAGAGCAGCGGCAGCAGGAACTCGTTCCACGCCCCGACCGCCGAGAAGATCGCGACCACGACCACGGCCGGCTTGGCCAATGGCAGGATCACCTTCCGGAAGGCCTGGATCTCGCTGGCGCCATCGATCTTCGCCGCCTCGGACAATTCGCGCGGGATGCCCAGCATGAACTGGCGCATCAGGAAGATGTAGAAGGGGTTCCCGAAGAACGCCGGCACGATCAGGGGCAGGAAGGTGTCCACCCATGACTGCGAGCCCTGCAGACCGAACGCCGGCAGCTTGCCGAAGATGTCGAACAGGGCGACCAGGATCACCGGGTACGGCAGGAACAGAGTCGCGATGCACATGTAGAAGACGATGTTCCTGCCCGGCCACTGGATCCGTGAGAAGCCGTAGGCGACGAGCGTGTTCGAGATCACCGCGCCGATCGTCACCCCGACCGTGATGATCACGGAGTTGATCGCGTACAGGCCGAACGGGATGTAGTTGACCGCGTCGACGAAGTTCTGCCACACCCACTCGCCCGGGATCAGGCTCGGCGGGAACTGCGTCAGCTCGTGGTTCGACTTGAGCGCGCTGACGACCATCCAGTAGAACGGGACGATGAACAGGAATGCCCCGGCGATCAGGATGACCCGTGGCCCGACCGATCCCTTGAAGATGTGGCCCAGGCTCCGCCGACGCCTCGGGATGGGTGTCGCGACGGCTCGCGGGGTCTCCGCCAGGTCGGTTGCCATCTAGGCTTCCTCCCCGCCGTAGAAGACCCAGCCGCGCGCCCATCGGAAGACCGCGGCGGCGAGGGCCACGCTGACCACGAACATCACCACGGACATCGCGGCGGCGTAGCCCATCTGCCCGTACTGGAAGGCCTGCTTGTACAGGTAGAACACGTAGGTGAGCAGCGAGTTGTCGGCGCCGGCGGCCGTCCGTCCGCCGCCAGTCAGGATGTAGGCCGACGTGAACACCTGGAGCCCGAAGCTGAGCCCGATGATCAGGTCATACAGGATGATCGGCGTCATGAACGGGATCGTGATGCTCTTGAACTTCTGCCACGTCCCGCCGCCGTCGATCTCGGCCGCCTCGTACAGCTCCTGGGGCACGCCACGGAGCCCGGCCAGGAACACGAGCGCGAACTGGCCCGCGCCGAGCTGGGCGATCATCACGAGTGCGATCTTGGTGTAGGCGGGATCCCCGAGCCAGTTCGGGGACGGCAGCCCGACGGCGGAGAGCGCCGCGTTCACGAGCCCGTAGCCCGGGTTCAGCATGACCACGAAGATGAACGAGATCACGAAGACCGGCAGGATCGACGGCAGGTAGTAGACCGCGCGATAGACCGAGACCTCGCGCACCTTTCGGTTCATGGCGAGGGCCAGGACCATCGCCACGACGACGCCGACCGGCACGGCCAGCAGCGTGTAGTACAGCGTGTTGTAGGCGGACTTCCAGAACAGCGGATCCGCGACGAGACGCTGGTAGTTCTGCCCCCCGATCAGGATCGGCGGCCTGATGCCCGAGTAGCGGGTGAGGCTCAGGTAGAACGTGTAGATGATCGGGAAGACCCCGAGCACGATGAACCCGAAGAGCCAGGGGCTGATGAACAGCAGGCCCCACTTCAGGTTCCGACGTTCCATCGACCCGAGTCGACGGAAGCGACGGCGGCGGGCGGGCGGGACGACTCTCGTCCCGATGGCGGCGGGGGCTACGGCCATGTCAGCGCCTCTGCCGATTGGAGGACCGGGAAGGAGGGACGCACGCGGGGACCGGGATCCCGGTCCCCGCGTGGTCACAGACCCTTGCGGGGGACTAGCAGCCGGCGGCGTCGAGCTGCGGCTGGACGGCCGCCTGGACGGCGGTCAGCGCGTCCATCGGCGTCTGGGTGTTGAGCTCGACCGAGCCCTGGGCGGTGGTCAGCGCGTCCCAGTAGGCAGCTCCGACAGGAAGCGGCGGGCGGCTCTTGGCCGTCGGCAGCAGGGTGACGAACTGCGCGTGCTGGGTGTCATAGAGGGACGAGTCGGACAGCAACGCATTCAGCGTCGGCATGTGCGTCGACTGCTTGGTGTACACCGTCTGGCCCGGAGTCCCGGCGATGTACTGCATGAACTTGACCGCCTGGTCCTTGGCCTTCGAGCCCGGGATCAGGGCGAACGACCAGCCACCGGCCCACGTCGTGGTCGGATCGCCGGCCTTCGGCACCGGGATGTAGGTGAAGCCGTAGTGGCCCGACGGGGCGTACTGCTGCTGCTCAGCGATGCGCCAGTCGCCGCTGATGGTCATGCCGAGCTTGCCGGTCCAGAACGGGTTCTGGGCGGCCGGCGGGTTCGGAGGCAGGTTGGTGGTGACCCAGCGGCTCACGGCCTGCGGGTCATGGGCCTTCGCCCAGTCGTACATGAACTGATAGCCGGCCACGACGCCCGGATCGGTCGGCGTCACCTTGCAGGACGCCATGTCGGCGAAGCTGCCGCCGAAATCGAAGCCCCAGGTGTAGTGCCAGCCCTGGTCGAAGGCGCCGGCGTTGCCGCCAGCTCCCGGACCGCCGGGCATCCAGCCCATGGTCGTGTAGTTGCCGCTCGAGTCCTTCTTGTTGATCTTGTCGGCGCACGCGGTCACGTCGGCGATCGTCGCCGCACCCTTGGTCATGTCGAACTTGGTCAGGTCGCAGCCGGCGGCCGTGAGCAAGTCCTTGTTGTACCAGAGGACCCGGGCGTCGGTGTCGAACGGCAGCGCGTAGGTCTTGCCCTGATACTGGGTCTCGGCCCATGCGAACGGCAGGTAGTCAGACGCGTTCGCGGTGCCATCGGGGAGCTGGTCGAGCACGCCTTCAGAGGCGCGCTGTGCGACGGTGAACCGGTCGGCCATGTAGACGTCCGGCGCGGCGCCGCCGCGGATCGATGTCAGCAGCTTGGCGATGTCGGTCTCCGCGCCCGGCACGATGGTCATCTTCACGCAGATGTCCGGGTTCGCGGTGTTGAACGCCTCGACGATCGTCGCGAGCACGTTCGAATCCGGCGGCGTATGCGTCGTCCAGAACTTGACGACGGTGGCCGACGATGAGCAGGACTGGCCGGTCAGCGGGGTCGGCTCGGCGCTGGCGCCGGCGGCGGCGGAAGCGGGAGCGGATGCGCTCGGGGCCTCGCTGGCCGCGGGTACCGAGGCGGCGGGCGGCGCCGATGCGGCCGTACTGGCCGCCGGCGATGGACTGGAGCTGGAACTACAGGCAGCCAGGACGACGACCATCGATGCGGCCAGGACCGCCCAACGGGATCGTCCGCGTACCGGACTCATGGCTCCTCCTCTGTCTGGATCTCCCGATCGTTGCAAGGCCCCGTTCTCTTGGGGCCGGATTGGTGCGCAGCGAGCCCGCTCGATCAGGTCGTCGATCGTTTCCCCGTTCGGTTCGACCCGTTCGCATGGCTCGACTGAGCGGCGCGGAGCGACGTAGCGGCGCGCATCTCTCCATCCTCCGGCGCCGCGGCCGGTCCGACACCAGCGTCGGACCGCGTCAACCGCTGTATAGCCCATGGCACCCTGCGCGTCAAGTTGGAAAAGTTCAACGTTGTCAATCGCGATTCGGTCGCGATATGGGTGCATATCGAGCGTGAATATTCCATTGACCGACCCCAGGAGGCCACCCATAATCGGCGCACGATGTCATCAGCCGTGAACGGGAGGGGAGGGCCGGTCGATCGCGACCGTCGCCCGACGATGCACGATGTGGCAGAGCTGGCGGGAGTCAGTCTCAAGACCGTATCGCGGGTCTTCAACCACGAGCCGAATGTCCGTCCCGACGTCCGCCGACGAGTCGAAAGTGCAGCGGTCAGCCTCGGGTTCCGGCCGAACATCATCGCCAAGAACCTGCGGACCGGTCTCGCGACGTCGAGCATCGGCCTGGTCATCGCGGACTTGCAGAACCCGTTCTACGCGACGATCGCGATGGCCGTCGAAGCCGTCGCCAACCGGAACTCGGCGACCATGATCCTCGGCAGCTCGGCCGAGGACGTCGTACGGGAGCAGCGCGTCGTGACGGGCCTGCTCGAACGGCACGTCGACGGTCTCATCGTGGTCCCCACCGGTGGCGATCACGGGTACCTGGAGCCGCAGCGCCGACTCGGCGTCCACGTCGTGTTCGTCGACCGGCCGGCGATCGGTATCGATGCTGACGCCGTCGTCCTGGACAACGCCGGTGGGGCCTATCGAGGCACCCGGCACCTGCTGAACCTCGGTCATCGACGGATCGGTTTCGTGGGCGACTCGCAGATGCTGACCACCGCGCAGGAGCGCCTGGCCGGCTACAAGAAGGCGCTGATCGAAGCAGACGTGCCACTCGATCCAACGATCGTCCGGTTCGACGCCCAGCGGGCGGAACAGGCAGAGGTCGCCGCACGGCAGCTGCTGACCGGCGTGGACCCGCCGACCGCGATCTTCGCCGAGAACAACCGGAGCTGCATCGGGGTGATCCGAGCGATCCGCTCGATCGACCGTCCGGTGGGCCTCGTCGGGTTCGACGATTTCGAGCTGGCCGATCTGCTGGCCGCCCCGGTCAGCGTCGTCGGGTATGACCCCGGCGAGCTCGGGCGTGCCGGCGCGGAACTGCTGTTCGCACGGATGGGCGGCGACAGTCGGCCGCCCCAGCGGATCGTCATCCCGACACGACTCATCGTCCGCGGTTCCGGCGAGCTGCGTCCGGAGCTCGCCGTCAGCTCGTACGAGCCGCGAGCCATCTCAGCTGGCGACGCTTGAACCGTTCGTAGTCTTCGCGACCCGCAAGACCCTCGGCGACACCGACCTCCCACCAGGCGCCCGACTCGGTCCACGCATCGGGATCGGTCCGGCACACGACGACGACCGGCCGCTGGGTCGATCGCGCGGTGGCGCGGGCGCGGCCATAGGCAGCACGGAGATCCGCGAGGGTGCCATCGGCCGCGACCTCTTCGACGCTGCATCCGAGGGCTCGGGCGTGCATCGCGAAGTCGACGCGGAGCGGGCGCTCGCGTGCCCCGGGCCCCAGCGCGTCCTCGAACCGGTTGTTGAACCCGGCCGCGCCCTGATCGATCTGGAGCCGATGGATGACCGCATATCCGTCGTTGTCGCAGACGACGGCGACGAACGGGTGTCCGGCGAACGCGGCCGAGAACAGGTCCGCATCGAGCATGAGGTAGGAGCCATCTCCGAGGATCGCGGTGACGAGACCCTCCGGGTTCGTGGCGGACCGAGCCATCGCCGCACCCCAAGCGCCCGAGATCTCGTAGCCCATGCACGAGAAGCCATATTCCAGGTCCATCGTCGCGCCGGCCGTGCCGCGCGGGGTGCCGGGCACGTCCGATCGCCAGCCGCCATGCAGCTCACCCGGCAACCCGCCGGCCGACGTGAGGACGTAGTCCTCGGACCCGCTCGCGTCGTTGATGGCGCCCACGACCTGGGCGTAGGTCAGTCCCCCACCGGCTCCTGGAGTGGCACGCAGCCCGTCCACGTAGGCATCCCACGCCGACCGCTCCACCTCCGCGCTCGCCGACCACGCCGCGTCGGCCGACCATCCCTCGAGCGGCCCCTGTAGCGCCTCGACGGCCACGAGGGCGTCGCCCACGATGGCGTGCGCCGCGTGCTTGATCGCGTCGAAGCGCGCGGCGTTGATCGACACGACACGGACGTCCTCGGCGAACGCCGTCCACGACGAGGTCGTGAAGTCCTGGAGGCGGGTGCCGATGGCCAGCACGACGTCGGCCTCCGAGGCGAGTCGGTTCGCCGACCGCGACCCGACGATGCCCAGTGGCCCGGCATAGAGCGGGTGCCGATGCGGCACGAGCGTGCGGCCGGCCGGGGTATCCACCAGCGGGACCCCATGCCGTTCCGCGAACGCGAGAACGGCCGCGCCGGCACCCGAGTAGCGGACGCCGCCACCGATGACCAGCAGAGGCCGATGCGCAGACCGGAGGACCTCGACCGCTTCGGCAAGCGCGGTCGCGTCCGGCCCCGCCCGGGAGACGCGGTGGAGTCTCGGCGCGAACATCGCCGCCGGAAACGCGAACATCTCGGTCTGCACGTCCTGTGGCAACGCGACGACGACCGGTCCGGCATCGGCCGGGTCGGTGAGGACGCGGGCGACCTGCGGGAGCGTGGCGATGAGCTGTTCCGGTCGCGTGATCCGATCGAAATACCGACTGACTGGCCGGAAGGCGTCGTTGACCGTGATCGTCGGGTCGCCGAACGGCTCGACCTGCTGGAGCACCGGGTCAGGCGCCCGGCCCTGGAACGTGTCGCCGGGGAGGAGGAGGACCGGGATCCGGTTCGCATGGGCGACCCCGGCGGCCGTGACCATGTTGAGCGCACCGGGGCCGATCGACGACGTCGCGACCATGACCTGTCGCCGGTCCATCGCCTTCCCGAATCCGACCGCCGCGAGGGCCATCCCCTCCTCGGTATTGCCACGCCAGGTCGGCAGCCGGTCACGCTCCTCGTAGAGGGCCGTGCCGAGACCCAGCACGTTGCCGTGTCCGAAGATGCCGAACACCCCCGCGAACAGGGGCACCTCGGTGCCGTCGAGGAGCTCGGATCGCTGGGCGATCATCCAGCGGACGAGCGCCTGTGCGGTCGTGAGCTGCACGGTCGTCATGCAGAACCCCCGTCAGGCGACTCGAGCGGCGCCTGCGCATCCCAATCCATCAGCCATGCGTGATCGGGATCCAGCGTGAAGTTCCAGGCCCGGTGCGGCCCGGCCATGACGTTCAGGTAGTAACAGTCGTACCCGACGGCCGCCGCGACCGGATGGTAGCCGGCCGGGACGAGCACCACGTCGCAGTCGCCCGGGGCGACCGATTCATCGAGGCTCCGGCTCGGCGTGTAGACGCGCTGGAAGGCGAAGCCCTCGGGCTTCGCGAACCGGTAGAAGTAGATCTCCTCGAGTCGGGCCTCGGTCGGAGGGTCCTCGGTGTCGTGCTTGTGCGGCGGGTAGCTCGACCAGTTGCCGCCCGGCGTGAACACCTCGAATGCGATCAGACGACCGGCCTCGGCCCCGGGCGGGAGGAGGTGGTGGACGCGGCGTTCGGTCTGGCCCGATCCGCGGATCTCGACGAGGATCTCGTCCGGCGGCACGAGCGCCGTCCGCGAGACCGGCCCGCCCGGGGCGCTTGCGATCGCGACGAGCGCATCGGTCGCAGCGGTCACCTCGACAGGCACGTCCGGCGCGACCAGGATGACCGGTGCTGGTGGCCCGTCGAACACGGTCCTCCGGGAACCGACGAGCCCGAGATCGCGCTCCCCCGCCCGGACCGTGGCGCGCCCTTCGAGCACCAGCACGAGCCGTTCAGAATCGTCGGCGGGCCGCGCCACCTGCTGGCCCGCCTCGAGTCGATAGACCGCGAGCTCGGCATAGTCCCAGCCGGCCGATGCTCGATCGACCGCGACGACCAGTCCATCGGGGCCGGGGGCGGCCGCGCGGTGTAGGAGCGACCGCGCGGCCGCGTGATGTGTGTCCTTCATGCCGGGTCCGTATGCGAGCCTCGTTCGGGCAAGGGTCCGGATGCGACGGGGTCAGCAGGTCCGATCGTCGAACGGCGCCGGACGTCGCGCAGCGCCCCACGACGTCGCGCAGCGCCCCACCGTGCAATCGTTTACAGTATCGCGTGGCCGCGAGACCGTCGTCAAGCGAGCCGAGTGGACCGATCGGCGGGACTCTCTCGGAGGGACCACAGGTGCTGCGCGTAGCGCTTCTCGGCGCCGGACGGATGGGACACCTTCACGCTCGCGTGATCGCCGGCCACGACGACGCACGACTCGCCTGGGTGTGCGATCCCATCGAGGACGCCGCGAAGGCCCTCGCCGGCAGGTACGGCGCCCGGTGGAGTGTCGATGCGCGCGACGCCCTCGACGACGGCGACGTCGACGCTGTCGTCATCGCGTCGGCCACGTCGACCCACACGGACCTGCTGCGGGACGCGGTGCTGGCCGGCAAGAAGGTCCTGTGCGAGAAGCCGATCGACCTCGACCTCGCCAAGGTCGACCGATGCTGGACCGAGATCGCGCCCCACGCGCCGTTCGTCATGATCGGCTTCAATCGGCGCTTCGATCCGACCTTCCGCGAGATCCGTGAGCCGCGTGGAGGCTGGCGAGATCGGCATCCTCCGGACCCTGCGCGTGACCAGCCGCGACCCATCGCCACCGCCCGCCGCGTACCTCGGGACCTCGGGTGGCATGTTCCGCGACATGACGATCCATGACTTCGACATGGCGCGCTTCTTCCTCGGCGACATCGTGGAGGTCCAGGCGATGGCGTCCACCAACGGCCTCGAGATGTTCGCGAACGCGAGCGACCACGCCCAGGCGATCGTCGTGATGCGGGCCGCGTCGGGCGCCCTGTGCACGATCGTCAACAGCCGCACCAGCGCCTACGGCTACGACCAGCGTCTCGAGGCGTTCGGCGACCTCGGCTCGCTCGAGGCCGGCAACCTGACGGCGACCGCCGTCCGCACCAACAACGCGACGGTGACGGAGGCGCGCGGCCCGGTCCTCCATTTCTTCGTCGAGCGGTACACGCACGCCTATGAGGCGGAGTTCGCCGAGTTCGTGTCGGCCATCGATGGTGGCCGTCCGCCGGCGGTGGGCTTCGCCGATGGCCGCGCCGCCCTCGTGCTCGCCGAAGCCGCCGCGGAGAGCGTCGCGACCGGGAGGGCCGTCCAGGTCGGCCAGGGCTAGTCCGGGAACATCTCCTGCAGCGAGATGATGCGGCCCTGATCCGCCGAGGCGTACGCCCCCAGGATCACCTTCAGGACCTCGATGCCCTCGGTCTCGGTGTTGATCGGCCGCCGGCCCTCGCGCAGGCACGCGACGAAGTCCGCGACGGCCAGCTGGATCGTCTCGATGTTCTCGGTCGGCGGCTCGACGAGTCGCACGGTCTCCCCGCCGCGCGGGCGGTGGAACAGCGACTTGCCGTCGCTCCACAGGCTGCCGGCCTCACCGACGACGGAGAAGCGCTCGGTCGAGCCGGCCGGCTGGTAGGCCCAGCTGGTGACCATCGAGCCGATCGACCCGTCCTCGAAGCGGATGACGACCTGGGCCGAATCCTCGCCCTCCATGAACGTCAGCCGGTGACGGCTCAGCATCGCCATGACCTCGATCGGCTGGCGGCCCACGAGGTACAGCAGCAGGTAGGTCGGGTGGTAGCCGGTGTCGATGAGCTCGCCGCCGCCGCTCGTCGCGCGGCTGGCGCGCCAGCCCATCGAGCTCGGGTCGAAGTCGTTGTAGAAGCTGTCCGTCGTCCGGGCCTCGTAGATCGGGCCGAGGAGGCCGTCCTGGACATGCCGCCTGGCCGCCGCGACCGGCGGCATGTACAGCTGGTTGTGGGAGCACATCAGGGTGATCCCGCTGGCTGCGACCGCCGCCCGCACGCGACGGGCCTCGTCCATCGTCAGGCACAGCGGCTTCTCGCACAGCACGTGCTTGCCGGCCTCCGCAGCGGCGACGATCGCGTCGGCGTGGAGATGGTGGGGCAGGCAGATGTCGACCGCGTCGACCAGGCCCGAGCCGATCATCTCGCGATAGTCCGCGAAGACCCGCGCGCCGCCCGCGCGCTCGGCGAGACGACCGGCGTGCCCGGGATCGATATCGGCGACGGCCGTCACCTGGGCGGCGTCGGCCACGCGGAGGTAGCCGTCGACATGCGGGCGGGCGATGCCGCCGGCCCCGATGATCCCCACCCGGATGCGTGCGCCCTCGACCATCCCTACTCCTCCGTCCCGCCGGCGATCGGCTGTGGCTCGATGGCGCTCGCCCGGCCCGAATGCGGGCCGACCGATCCGCGGCATCGACGAGCGTGGTGAGATCGAGCGCCAGGTCGATGTTCTCGGTGGCGCGCGTGCCGTCGGCGATATGGGCCAGCCATTGCGCGAACGGCGTCGGCCCGTCGTGAGGGACCGGCACCTCGTTCCACTCCCCTTCGGCCCGCCCCGACGCGAGACGGACGATGAGCCTCCGCTCGGGCGTTCCGAAGAGCAGGCTGCCGGTCGTGCCGTGGATCTCGATCGTGAACGGCGATGCGGGGTTGACGAAGGCTTGTCTCCGCGATCCCGAGCGCGCCGCTCTTGTGACGCAGCACGGCCACGGCGTTGTCGTCGACCGCGCGACCGGTCACCCGTCCGTACTCGGCCGAGACGCTCTCCGGCATCCCGCCCAGGAACAGCCGGGTGAGGTACAGCGGATGACAGCCGAGGTCGACCAGCGCGCCGCCGCCCGCGTCGTCGGCATCGAAGAACCGGGCGGGCAGCCATTGCCGGCCGACCGCGCCGTCGTGTGCCAGCCGGACGCGGACCTGGGTCACGACCCCGAGACGACCGGACGCGAGGATCTCCCGGATCGCGAGGGTGTAGCCATGGGTGAGGCGAGGCAGCGAGACGGTCAGGGTCACGCCGGCCTGGTCGGCGGCGTCGACGATCCGCCGGGCGTCGGCGGGCGCCAGGGCCACGACCTTCTCGGTGAAGATGTGCTTGCCGGCCTGCGCGGCGGCGAGCATGACCTCGAGGTGAGCGGTCGTCCGCGTGGTCACGATGACCCCGTCGATGTCGTCCCGGGCGAGGAGCTCGTCGAGGTCGGCATGGAAGGGAATGCCGTAGTTCGCGGCGCCGTCCGCCCCGCGCATCGGGATCCTCGTCCCAGGCGGCGACCAGCTCGGCATCGGGATGGGCCTGCGCCTCCGCCGCGTAATCCTTTGCGTGGACGTGCCAGAAGCCGAGCAGCGCGAGCGGATCATGCCGAGAGCGTATCGGATGCGGGCCGATCGGGTGGCGATACCACGCGTCGGGGCGGTCAGCCGGTCACGACCAGAAGCGCGGCAGCCACTCCCGATGGATCCGCAGCGCGTCGTCGAGGAAGCGCCCGGCCGCGGCCGCGCTGGTGACCACCGGGTCGAGCAGCAGGGCCCGCATGGCGAGATCGCGCGAGCCCTCGAGCGCCGCTTCGACGGCGGCATCCTGGATCGCGAGCTCGTGCCGGAGAAGCGTCGCCACGGGCTCGGGCATCGCGCCCACCGGGACGCCCAGCGCCTGGCCGGCCTCGACGATACCGGGCACCTCGACCGCCGAATTGGCCGGCAGGTTGTCGATGTAGCCGTCGTTCGGGACGATGAACGACGGTCGACGCCGTGTTCGCCCCGCGACGATGTCGCCCATGATCTCGGCGGCGCTGTGCCCGACCTTCGCCTCATTGGACGGCTCGGCGAGCAGCGGCGCGACCGACCGCTCGCCCGAGCCCCACGCGTCGAGCATCGCCACGTCGTCCCGGCTGCGCCGATCGTGCCGCTCGAAGTCGTAGCCCGCGGTGCCGATCATGTCCGCCGCCCACGGCAGGTATTCGCCGATATGGTCGTCGTCGATCGCCGGCACCAGCCCGAAGCGCTCGGCCAGCAGCCGGCCCAGCGGCTGATCCTCCTCCGCCAGCCTGTGCCGTCGGAGCTCGGGCAGGAGGTCGCTGCCATCGCGGGTGTCCGTCATCGCCACCATCCAGGTGAAGTGGTTCAGGCCCGCGGCGTGCGCGTCGATCTCCGCCCGGGGCCGGCCGAGCGTTCGCGCGACGTCATCGATCGTCTCGGCGACGCTGTGGCACAGCCCGATCGCACGCGCCGAGGTGTGGCGCCGGATCGCGAGGCAGACCCTGTTCTCCGGGTTGGTGTAGTTGAGCATGAGCGCGGCGGGTGCGAGCTCCGCGACGTCCGCGGCGATCTCGACCATGAGTGGCACCGACCGAAGGGTGTGGGACAGCCCGCCGGGTCCGCCGTTCTCCGACAGGACGCTGGCGAACCCGTGGCGCAGCGCCAGGTCGTGGTCGGCCCGCCAGGTCGCGATCCGGTCGACGGCGACCGACGTCACGACGAAGTCCGCGCCGGGTAGCGCCTCACGGCGCTCGGTCGTCGAGTGGACCGCCACGTCCCAGCCGGCCGCGGCATCGAGGCGCTCCGCGAGCCGGGTCATCCGGGCCAGGGCCGCCGGCTCAGTGTCCACCAGCCACAGCTCGGCACCGCGGAACTCCTCGACCTGGAACACGTCGCGGAGCAGCTCGATGCCGAAGATGACGCTGCCGATGCCGATGGCGACGAGCTTCATGTTGAAAGCCTGACGGACCGGGCGCCGGCGCGCAAACGCTGGGCGCCGATGCCGCGTCGGACTCGCTAGGATGGTCGGAGGGAGAGTGCAGCGGAGGACGTCGCCGATGAGCGCGATCACGGTCACCCGGTTCGTCCCGGCGCCCGAGCAGTACGCCTGGACGTTCGGCGGGTGCGAGCCGATCATGCGCGTCCGACCCGGAGACGTTCTCGACCTCTTCACCGAGGATGCCTTCGGGGGCAGGATCCGCACGAGCGGCGATCTCCCGAGCGAGACGATCGTCTACCCGTTCATCAACCCGCAGACCGGTCCCTTCTTCGTGGAGGGAGCCGAGCCCGGCGACACCTTGGCGATCCACCTGATCGACGTCCAGCCGGCCCGGGACTGGGCCGTGTCGACCACCGTCCCGCTGTTCGGCGCTCTGACCGGCACCAAATACACGCCTACCCTCCAGCCGGCCCTGCCCGAGCGAACGTGGCGATACGCCGTCGACCTCGCCGCCCGCGAGGTGATCTACCAGGCGCTCGACTCGGCGTTCTCCGTCCGGCTTCCGCTCCTGCCGTTCCTCGGGACGATCGGGGTCGCGCCGGCCGCCGACGAGGCCCGCAACGTGCTCGTGCCCGAGGCGTTCGGCGGCAACATGGACACGCCCGAGGCGCAGGCCGGGACGACGGTGTACCTGGGCGTGAACGTCGAGGGGGCATTGTTCTCGATCGGCGACGGGCACTACACCATGGGCGAGGGCGAGGTCTGCGGGGTCGCCGTCGAAGGCGCCATGAACACACTCCTCACGATCGAGCTGATCAAGGGCGTCTCCTGCGAATGGCCGCGGCTCGAGGACGACGAGTCGATCATGGTCGCCGGTTCGTACCGGCCGCTCGAGGATGCGTTCCGCATCGCCCACACGCAGCTGATCCGATGGATCTGCGCCGAGACGGGTCTGTCCGAGATGGACACGTATCAGCTGGTGACGCAAGCGTCGCGCTCGCCGATCGCCAACGTGTGCGACGCCAACTACACGATCGTCGCCAAGATGCCGAAGCGATACCTGCCGAGCGGCATCGACTGGATGCACGCGACCCACGATCGCCTGCGTGCAGTGGGCAGGGCTGTGCTGGCGGCACGGTAGGCTGCGACTCCGAGACCCGCGAGTCGTCAGCCTGCTGAAATCGATTACACTCCCGGGCATCGAAACAGTTGCATGTGCGGGGTGCGATCTGTGACCGGACGCGCGACTCGGGTCACGATCCGCGATGTCGCTCTCCGCGCGTCCGTGTCGACGGCCACCGTCAGCCGGGTCCTTGCCGGCATCGGAAGCCCGCGGCCCGCCACTGCCGCCGCGGTGAAGGACGCGGCGGAGGAGCTCGGCTATCGACCGTCGGGCGTCGCCCGCTCGCTCCGGATGCGGCGGACGCGGTCGCTTGGCCTGATCGTCACCGACATCGCCAACCCGTTCTTTCCCGAGCTCGTCAAGGCGGCAGACGACCGGGCCCGCGAGCTCGGATATTCGATCCTGCTCGGCACCGCGGCGTACGACGAACGGCAGACCATGCGGTACCTGAACCTCATGGCCGACCACCGCGTGGACGGCATGATCGTCGCCTCGAGCCAGCTGTCGGACGAGGGCTGGACCTGGCTGTCGACGGCGCCTGTCCCCGTCGTCGTCGCCAACGCCGAGCCCAACGGCCTGTCCGTGACGGTGATCACGAGCGACAACGTCGGGGCGAGCCGCCTCGCCGTCGAGCACCTGGTGGGGCTCGGGCACCGGCGGATCGGCTACGTCCGCGGGCCTGAACGGTTCACCGCGGCCGGGCCACGGATCGACGGGTTCCGGGCCGCCTGCGCCGACGCCGGCCTCGATCCGTCGGACGCGCCGGTGATCGGCGGCGAGGGTGACGTCACGAGTGGCGACCGAGCGGCGGCAGAGATGCTCGCGCTCCACCCGGACGTGACAGCGATCTACTGCTACAACGACCTGACCGCCATCGGTGTCCTGCGAGCGCTCCGAGCCGCCGGGCGTCGCGTCCCGGACGACATCAGCGTCGTCGGCCTGGACGACATCGCCGCCGCATCGTGGACCGCCCCGAGCCTGACGACGGTCGCGCAGCGCAAGGCCGACATGGGACGGCTCGCCGTGGAATCGATCGTCGAAGCCCTGGAGGACGCAGACGGCGTCCTCGTGCCGTCCGTCGTTCGGCTGTCGGCGACCCTGTGCGCGCGAGAATCGACGGCGCGCGTCCGATCGGCGCAGGGATGAGGCCGCCGATGGTCCGGGTCGCGAATGCCCCGTGCTCGTGGGGCGTGATCGAAGGGATCGACGGGGCGAACACGGGATACGAGAGCGTCATCGATGAGATGGCGGAGACCGGCTACGCCGGGACCGAGCTCGGCGATTGGGGGTTCATGCCGACCGACCCCGCGCGCCTTCGCGACGAGCTCGGTTCTCGCGGACTCGCGCTCGTCGGTTCGTGGGTCAGCGTCAGGCTGCACGACCGGACCTATCACGAGACGAGCGCGGCGGACGCGCTGCGCACCGCCGCCCAGCTGGCGATCGTCGGAGGGCCCGACAGCGTGATCGTTCTCGGCAACGATCCGTACGGTGACCCGTTGCGCACGCGATACGCGGGTCGAGTGACGCCCGATCTGTCGATGCCGGACGAGCAGTGGGAGGTATTCGCGACCGGCGCGGATTCCGTCGCCCGGCGAGTCCTGGACGAGACTGGGCTTCGGACGGTCTTTCACCAGCACATCGGGACGCTCGTCGAGACCGGCGACGAGACGCGTCGGCTCCTCGCAGAGCACCGACGCCTCCCTCCTCGGGCTGTGTCTCGACACCGGCCACTGGACGTTCGGCACGGGCGAGAACCCGGTGGCCGCGGTCTCCGAGTTTGCCGAGAGGATCTGGCACGTCCATCTCAAGGACTGTGACGCCGCTGTCGTTCGAGCCTCGCGCCAGAACGACTGGGACGGGCCGACGTCGGTCGGGCACGGCGTGTTCTGCGAGCTCGGCACAGGCGACGTCGACTTCCCTGGCGTGCTGAGCGCCCTCGATCTGATCGGCTACGCCGGCTGGATCGTCGTCGAACAGGACGTGCTGCCCGGGATGGGCACGCCCCGCGAGAGTGCGCGCCGGAACCGGGAGTATCTCCGCTCGATCGGCGCGTGAGCGCCTGAAGCCTCGGGTACATTTGTCCTGATGTCGGCGCACGGTGCGGCCCCGGATCGCTACGACTCGATGCCCTATCGGCGGGTCGGATCGAGTGGCGTCCACCTGCCCGCCATCTCCCTTGGCCTGTGGCAGAACTTCGGCGGCGACCGTGCGCTCGAGACCCAGCGGGCCATCGTGCTGCGCGCGTTCGATCGCGGGGTCACCCATTTCGACCTCGCCAACAACTACGGTCCGCCGGCTGGCTCCGCGGAGGCCAACATCGGGCGTCTGCTCGGGTCCGACCTGCGCGGCTATCGCGACGAGCTGGTCATCTCGACCAAGGCCGGGTACGACATGTGGCCGGGACCGTATGGTCGTCGGCGGATCCCGCAAGTACCTCCTGGCGAGCCTCGATCAGAGCCTCGGCCGGATGGGCCTCGACTATGTCGACATCTTCTATTCCCACCGTTTCGATCCGGAGACGCCACTGGACGAGACGATGGGCGCCCTCGATGCCGCGGTCCGGCAGGGCAAGGCGCTCTATGTCGGCATCTCCTCGTACTCGGCCACGCGGACACGGGAGGCCGCCGCGATCCTCCGCGATCTCGGCACGCCGCTGCTGATCCACCAGCCGTCCTACTCGATGCTGAACCGCTGGATCGAGGCGGAGCTGCTCGATGTCCTGGCCGAGGAACGGATCGCCGCGATCGCGTTCTCGCCCCTGGCGCAGGGTCTGCTGACCGATCGCTACCTCTCCGGCGTCCCGCAAGGCTCGCGCGCGGCGCGCGAGGGCTCGTTCAACACGGATCTGCTGACCGACGCGAACGTCGCCAACGTCCGGAGCCTGAACGAGATCGCCCAGCGACGCGGCCAGACCCTCGCCCAGATGGCCCTCGCCTGGACCATCCGCGATCCGCGGGTCGCATCGGCCCTCGTCGGGGCAAGTTCGGTCGAGCAGCTCGAGGACAGCCTCGGAGCGCTCGAGAACCTCGCGTTCGACCCCGCCGAGCTCGCCGAGATCGACCGCTTCGCCGTCGAGGGCGGCGTCAATCTGTGGGCGACCTCGAGCAACGCCTGATGGGCGGATCGGGCCTCGCGGCACGGCCATGATCGGCCCGATGAACGGCGTCCTGCCGACCCTTCGCATCCACGAGTCGCTCCGCGGCCGGCTTCACGCGATGGCTGCGGGCCGTCGCCTTGAGATCGGCTACTTCCGATCCTGCCGGTGCGGGGCTGTCGTCGGCGACTTCACCCTGACCTGGAGGCTCGGACCACGTCGTTCGAACGATGTTGCCCTCCCCCCGGTCGACGGCGTGGCGGTCTCGGCCGATCGGCGACTCCTCGAGGTCATGCGCCGGTCGGGGCCAGAGCTGCGACCCGGCAGGTGGCGCAGCCGAGGAACACCATCGATCTGGCTCGCGGCGCCTGAGCTCTGGATCGACTTCCTGGATGGTCGATTGCCGTCACCGACGCCATCCGCCATCGAGAGCGTTCGGACGTAGGTCGGCGCTCTCCGCGAGACGTGGAACGTGGCCTGGCTCACCCCGGGGGAAAGGGAGCCAGGCCAAGATGTGATCCTATGGTCTGCAGATTGCCGTTCGGCTGGGAGACGCGGTAAGAACCGTCAACGACCCATTCGCTCAGGGGTCGGCAGCCCGGCGCAGGCGCTCCAACTCGCGTCGCAGGCGCTTGCTCGGCCGACCCTCCCCTCGGACGAGCGTGATCGCTGGGCCGGCCTCTCGCACGACGGGCGGGCTGTGGTCCACGTAGCAGGTCGCGGCCACGGCGGCCCCGACACGCGACTCGATCGGCCGCACGACCTCGACGATGCGCGTGCGATCGGCGATGAACGCCTCCACCCGATCACCCGCTCGCACCTTCGTCGACGGCTTTGCCGGCGATCCATTCACGAGGACGTGGCCACCGTCGCACGACCTGGTCGCGAGCGGGCGGGTCTTCACGAGGCGCACCGCGCACAGCCAGCGATCGACACGCGTCTCATCGGTGGCGAGGGGATCGGTCACGCGTCCTAGGATGGCACGGCTCGCAAAGGATTCGGCAGCGGTCACCGCCGCACACCCGCCGTTGGTACGCTGCTCGCCCGGGGTCGCCACCCGTCCGGTACGCTGCGCCTCCCGCCTGAGGAGAGCCACCGATGCGCGTGACCGTCAGCCCGGAACAGATCCGCTCCGCGTTCGAAGCCGTGAAGGACGACCCGTCGTTCGACGAGAGCCGGGCGCTCTGGGAGCGTGGTCGTCCGCCGGTGGAGATGATCCAGGCGATGTGCCTGCGGCCGGAGATCCTGCGCGGGTTCGCCGGCTTCGGGCAGTGTGTCTACCCCGGCGGATTGCTCGAGCGGCGGGTCAAGGAGCTCGTGATCATCACCGCCTCGCAGACCAACGAGTGCCAGTTCTGCACGAACTCCCACTGCGATCTCGTCCACATCTCGGACATCATCGACGAGCCCCTGGCGGTCGTCGCGGACCCGTCTGCGCTCGCGCCGCGCGAACGACTTGCGATCGAGTTCACCCGGGCGGCGATGCGGGATTCGAATGACATCCCGCCGTCGCTGGCGACCGCGGTGAAGGAGCTCTTCTCGGACCCCGAGCTGGTCGAGCTGTCGTTCCTCATCGGCTTCATCAACATGCTCAACCTGTTCAACAACCTGCTCGACGTCCGCTACAACGGCGAGTACAGCCTGTTCGCGCCAACCCCCTCCTGAGGGTGCAGACCACCTACTAAGTTTGGCCTGCACGGCGGATCACCGGGGATACGACCGTCATCACGATACATATCCCAGCGGATGGATCCTCGTCTCCGACGAGGCGCAGTCGGGCCGCGGAACCGATCTCCTCCACGTCAGCAGGCCCAAGTCTCCACGCCGACCGAGGGCCTTCACGCATCGGCGGCAGGCTTCCGGATCCGCCAGGGGATCGCGTGGGCGTCGCCCCGGCCACCACCATCAATCGAACGGCACCGAACAGACTCATCGGGATCCACCAGCGCAAGGCTCGAGCCATCGTTGTACCACGGACATGGTCGACGACATCTCCGGAACGGGCCGTCAACCGGCGGAAGGAGCCACTCCGGGAGGCTCGGCTCTCAGAAGGCGACGACGTCGGCCCGGACCTCTGAGTACGTACACACCGGTTTCATCGGCCGGGTGGGCCTATCGACGCTGCCCGATGGGTGAATCGGGCGACTTGACCGATGGATACGCCGGATAGAGGTTGAGCCCGCTCTCCACCGAGTGTCGCGTTGATGGCCATTCGTGTGGTCGACACCGACGCTGACACCGCAACGTGGCTCCACGTCGCGCTCAGCCGCACGTCGTGATCCATTGACCCGTCTCCCTCGCCTCCGCGTCACGCTGGCCGTGCTCGCCGCCATGCTCATGGTGAGTGTCGTCGTCCCTTCCGCGGACGCTCGCGTGCCGCGGGCGAAGCCGTACCACGCCGGCGGTCACATCACGCTCGACACGAACCTCCTGTCGAAGAGCGGCGTGTCGGCCTGGGCGATCGATGAGTACCTGAAGGCGGCGACGGCCCTGCCAAGGCTCGGGGCAGCATTCGTGGACGCCGAGAAGAAATACGGGATCAATGCCCGCTTCCTGCTGGCGGCCGCCATGCACGAGTCGCGCTGGGGCAGGAGCTACATCGCACAGGCCAAACACAACCTGTTCGGCTACAACGCCTACGACCGCGATCCGCTTCGCTTCGCGAGTGCGTACGCGACGTTCGCCGCGAACATCGATGACACAGCGAGGTTCATCAAGGACTGGTACCTGACGCCGGGCGGCCGCTGGTGGGGCGGCCAGCCGACGCTGCGGAGCATGCAGCAGTTCTGGTCGTCATCACACTCCTGGGGCGTCAATGTGAGCCGGATCGCGACGTCGATCCACCTCGGCTCCATCGCCGGCCGGAAGATCGTGTTCGCCGCCCCGATCGTGGGCGGCACACCACATCCCGGCGAACAAGCTTCGGTCGATCTGACGTGGGTCGGTGGCGCCATCCCGACCGGTGTCGAGTTCGCTGGGACATGGGAAGCGATCGCCTTGGATTCGGACGCGGCGACGATCGCGACCTCGGGGGTCGCGTCGAACGACGCCGGCGCCATCGACGCCACGACGCCCTCGACCGATCCCGCGAACCCGCCGCCCGCTGCACCCGGACTGAACGCCGCGGATGCGAAACCCGCGACGACCGTCGCGGCCCGCAGGGTGGGGTCAGGGAGTCGACGGATCGCGCTCGCGGTGCCCACACCGGTCGCGCCAGGAAGCTACCGGCTTGCCCTCGAGATGCGCGACGTCGGCGGTCGCCCGCTGCCGGCCGCCGAACGGGTCGGTATCCCGAGCGTCGAGGTGCGGGTCTGGGGCGACCGGGCAGTCAGCTACGACCTCGAGCCGAGCCCCGATGGCCTCGGTGCCGTCATCCAGATCACGAATACCGGGCGGACGACGATCCCGGCGGCCTTGCCCCATTTCTCGACCGCGTCGCGCGACCTCGAGGCCGAGGTGGCCCACTCGTTCGTCACCGTGACCGCATCCTCGAGCGACGGCGCGGATCCGGCGCCGCTGCCGCTCATCACGTCGCCGCTCGTCGCCGACCTGCTGCCGGGCGCCTCGGTCAGCCTCGACGTGACAGGCATCGAGGCGGCGACCGGCAGGTCGACGAACTGGCTGGCGGTGAACCTGAGCGTCCTGGGCGACTCGACCTGGCTCGCGCCGTATTCGCCCGCCGGCGCCTGGGTCTCCGATGTGGGCCTCCCAGGTCAAGGCCAACCGGGACGAGCGAACCAGCCCTAGGGGATCGTCAAGCCGGCGATTCGGGCCCTGGAGGACACCTACAAGGGCGGGTCATACGTAGCCAACTCTTCATCTGTGGGCGGCTGAAAGAGGCCTCGATACTCGTCCATGTGGCTCTCCGTGACTGCGAGTCCCCCTTCGGCGTGACGATCCACGACCCGCCGCACCAATTCGTCGTAGGGCACATCGAGGAAACGGAGTTCGACCGCGGCGCCGAGCGACCGCCCGAGATCCCGCTTCTCGTCACGTTCCGATCGCACCCAGAAGCCCCAGTCCAGGATCACCGACGTTCCCAGGGCGATGAGTCGCTCGGTGAGTCGCCAGAACTCCGCTTCGAGTCTGTCTTGGAACTCCGCGTCAAACGGGTCGATACCCAGGGCAAGTTCCCACTCATCTGGGTTGAGCCGAACTGCCCCGTACGCATCCGCGATCTCACGGGCGAGAGTCGTTTTGCCCGAGCCAGGCAGGCCACACAGCAAGACCAGTCTCGGTCGATCCTCCGTGCCTTCGGTCACCGGGAGCACCCTTCAGTGTCTGTCGCAAGGACTCTCGTCATCGACCGCCTGCGCGTCAAGAAGCCCGGCCCGGAGGTGACGCGCGGTGCGTCAGGCTGGCTCGACCCGAAGCGGCCCGGCTGCTCGCGGAAGGTGACCCGGTGCGCACTGTCCAAGAGGGCACGTCCGTTCAGGTGCTTCGGCACTGGTCGTCCAAGAGGATGGGGAGCACGCTCGCCGTAGTGGCGCAGCTATCAGACGACGCCACCAAGGAGGTCCGTCGTGGCCGAGTCCAGGGCGCACCAGGCGTTGTCCAGCCGGATGGTCATCACCCCGATCGTCATCCTGATCGTGTGCTTCATGCTCGCTGGTATGACCCCCGGTGTCGTGGTCGGCGCAATCATCTCCATCGCGTACGTCCTGTACGCGTTGCGGCACGCCGACGGCTAGCCATCGCTGCTCGTCGATCCGAGACTTTGCGTCCGGCCTGATTCGTCTGCCGCGAACCCAGGCGGGACTCGGGGACGTCTCAGAGCAGGCGGTCGCGCCCCGGTCGCGGACGACCATGAGCCGCGTCAGCACGAGCATGTGGGAATGGTCGGCGCGAGAGGCGTTGGCCCGACGGAACCTAGCCGCCGCCGATCGACGACGTCATGACTGCCCTTCGCTCGCGCCCAGGGTGACGAGAAGCTCGTCCAGTTGATCGAACGTCTCTCCCATCGCCTCCGCCGCGCCGGTTCCGGCGGCGTCGAGAGCTTCCTTCGAGGGATACAGCTCGTGCATGACCAGCAACGTCTGGCCGCCTTGTTCGGCGAAGGTCACTGTCGTGACGGAACCCTCGTCACTCTCCTCGTTGGACCAGACGAGGCGCGAGCTGGGTGTCACTTCCCTGTACGTGCCGAAGAACGCCGCCTGTGAGTCCCCGTATGCGAACTCGACGCGGTACCTGCCCCCGACACGAACATCCATCTCGCAGGACAGCAGGGACATTCCCAGCGACTTCGGGACCCACCACTGCCTGAACAGCTCGGGCTTGGTCCACGCCTCGAACACGAGGCGCGCCGGGCCGTTGACGGTTCGTGTGACGACCAGCTCACGCTCGGACGTGCGTGCCACCGTCGTGTCGTTCTTCGTGGAGGTGAGCTCAGTCTCTCTTGTTGCGTCCATCGACCTTCTCCTTCCGATCCAGTTCCTCGACGACCTTGTCCAACGCGTCGAAGCGTGCCTCCCAGAGCTGGCTGTACCACTCGATCCATGCCGTCTCTTCTTCCAGTCGGCGCGGGCCGAGCGTGCAGGTCCGCACGCGCCCGACCTTCTCCGTGGTGACCAGCCCCGCCTGCTCCAAGACGCCGACGTGCTTCCGCATACCCGTCAGGGTCATGTGGAACCTCTGGGCCAGATCCGAGATCGAAGCGTCGGCACGTCCGAGCTGCTCCAGGACGCCGCGTCGGGTGGTGTCCGAGATCGCCGCGAAGGAGGCATCGAGCCGGCCGCTCATATACTGAACCATACGGTTCACTATACGCGCATGGATCGGCGAATGCAACTAGGTCGCACACCGCTCACGCGGAGGCACGTGGGATGGACGCGGCCTTCGGAGCCCCGGCGTCGTCCGCTGCGGGGCAGGAGGCTTGATTGGTCGGGGCGAGAGGATCCGACCCGACGGAACCTACCTCATCACCCATTGGCCGCCTCGTCCACGACCCCGTCCGGCCAGCCATCAGGGCTTGGCGGCGCCGTGGCGTCGTACGATCTGCCGGTGGATCCACAGGGGCGTCGACTCGATCCCTACCAGGCGGCGATCGGTGGCGTGCTGCGCAGCCTCACCCGCGCCCCGGTCGACCTCGACGGCGTGCTCGATACGATCCTCCGCCACGCGCTCGAGCTCACCCGGTCAAGCCGCGGCTTCGTCTACCTGCTCGAGGCCGACGGCCGGTACCATCACGTCGCCGATGTGGGGGCGCCGCCCGAGGTCGTGGCCTTCAACCGAGCCCACCCGATCACTCCTGGCCGAGCGACGTGCACGGGGCGGACGGTGCTGGAGCGGCGTCCCGTCCACATCCCAGACTGCCTTGACGACACCGAGTACGACTATCCCGACGCGCAGCGCCTCGGCGGGTTCAGGACGCTTCTCGGAGTCCCGATGCTGCAGGACGGCGTCGTGGTGGGCGTTGTGAACGTCTACCGCGACGAGCCCGATCCGTACAACGAGCCGGAGATCGAGCTCGTGGCGACGTTCGCCGACCAGGCAACACTGGCGCTGCGGCTGTCACGGATGACGGCGACCATCGAGCGCCAGCGCTCGGAGCTGTCCCGGTTCCTCGCCCCCCAGGTCTCCGCGCTGATCGCGTCCGAGGCCGGCGAGCGGCTGCTGGCCGGTCATCGGCGCGAGATCACAGTCGCCTTCGCCGACCTTCGCGGGTTCACGGCCTTCAGCGAGTCGGCAGCGCCCGAGGACGTCCTCGGCGTGCTCCGCGACTATCACGCCACGCTCGGCGCCGAGGTGTCCGAGTTCGGCGGGACCCTGGAGCGGTTCACTGGTGACGGGCTGATGGTCTTTTTCAACGACCCCATCGAGCAGGCCGACCACGCAGAGCGCGCGATCCGCATGGCCTTCGCCTGGCGCGACGGTGTGGCGGGGCTGACCCGAGGCTGGCAGCGGCTGGGCTTCGACCTCGGGTTCGGGGTGGGCATCGCGACCGGCTACGCCACGCTCGGCCGGATCGGTTTCCGCGATCGCGTCGACTACGCCGCGATCGGCAGCGTGGTCAACCTGGCCGCGCGCCTCTGCGCCGAGGCAGCCGACGGGATGGTCCTGGCGGCCGGGCGGACGGCCGCGGCCGCCGGCGACCTCGCCGTGGCCGAGCCGTTCGAGCAGGCCACGCTCAAGGGGTTCGCACGGCCGGTCGCGGCGGTCCGCCTGACCGGGCTCCGAACGTTCGGCTGACCGCCGGAGTAACGTTCGGGAACCCGACTGCGCCGCGTGCGGCGGCCTAGCCTTTGGCGCCTCGAGGGTGGCGCGGGCGCATCCCGTCCATCGACAGGACCAGCAGCCGTTCCGCGAGGGCCGGCCCGTCCGGCGAGGTCTCGGCGGCCACTGCGAACGCCTTCGTCATCTTCAGCAGGTCATCGAGGTCCACCTCGTCGCGCACGGCGCCTTCGGCCTTCGCGCGATCGAGGAGCATCCCCCCGGTGGCGTTGATCATCGAGTGGCACTGGGCGAAGAGCTCGCTGGTCCGGCCTTCCTCGGTCAGGGCGGCGGCCAGGCCACGCTTCTGCGAGATCACGGTCACGAAGCCCTGCAGCCAATCGATGAGGGCAGGCCCGGCCGCCTCCGAGGTCGCGAGGCGATCCCCGTCCGCGCAGAGGCGCTCGACGCTGTCCCGATAGACCGCCTCGAAGAGCGCCAGGCGCGTCGGAAAGTGGCGGTACAGCGTCCCGGGTCCGACCCCTGCCGCGCGCGCGATGTCGTCGAGCGAAGCGTTCGGCCCGTTCTCGGCGAACGCCGTGCGCGCCGCCGCGATCAGGCGCTCGACATTCCGCTGGGCGTCAGCTCGGCGCGGCCGTCCGGCGGGAGGCGCGTCGGCGGAAACGTTGCGTGTCGGTGTCGGTTGCATGGAGCCCTTGCAAAACGGAGACTGTCTCCGTATAGTGGCGCAGAACCGGAGAGACCCTCCGGATGCGGCGATCGTAGCACGTTCCCGACCATCGGTCGAGACCCGGGACCGATCCCATCCTCGCGCCACCAGGAGCCCTTGCCTGCATGTCGACCACCTCTCCCACTCTCCCCGCGGCACGCGACGAGCGCTGGCTCGCGCTGGCCGTCCTGTGCGCCGGCACCCTCATGATCGTGCTTGATTCGACGATCGTGAACGTCGCGCTCCCGGCGATCCAGCGCGACTTCGGCTTCAGCCAGTCGAGCCTGGCGTGGGTCGTCAACGCCTACCTCATCGCCTTCGGCGGCGTCCTGCTGCTGGCCGGCCGCCTGGGCGACCTGCTCGGCCGGCGGCGCATCTTCCTCGTCGGCCTGACGGTCTTCACGCTTGCCTCGCTCGTCTGCGGGCTCAGCCCCAGCGGTCCCGTCCTGATCGCCTCCCGGTTCATCCAGGGCCTGGGCGGCGCGATGACCTCCGCGGTCATCCTCGGGATGATCGTCACGATGTTCACCGAGCCCCAGGAGCGGACCCGGGCGATCAGCCTGTACAGCTTCGTGGCCGCGGCCGGCGCGTCGATCGGCCTGCTGGCCGGCGGCGTCCTCACGGAGCTGCTCGATTGGCACTGGATCTTCTTCGTCAATGTCCCGATCGGGATCGTGACCGGCATCCTTGCGGTGCGTCTGATCAAGGACGACGTCGGCCTGGGGCTCGGCAAGGGGGCTGACGTCCCCGGCGCGATCCTGGTGACCGCTGCCCTGATGCTCGGCGTCCTGACGATCATCCGGACGAGCGACGTGGGCTGGTTCTCGATCGAGACCCTGGTCGGTGCCGTTGCGACGGCGCTCGCCTTCGCGGGGTTCGTCGTGCGTGAGCATCGGACCACCGATCCGCTGCTGCCCCTGCGGATCTTCCGATCGCGAGCCGTCACGGGTGCGAACCTGGTCATCGTCCTCGTCACCGCCGGCTTCTTCGGGACGTTCTTCATCGGCAGCCTGTACCTCGAGCGCGTCCTGCGCTTCGATGCCCTTGCGATCGGACTGGGCTTCCTCCCCATCAGCGTGAGCATCGGCGTGATGTCCTTCGTGTTCGCCGTGCCCCTGATCACGAGGTTCGGGCAACGCGCCGTGCTGCGTGGCGGCCTGGTCCTGCTCCTCGCCGGGATGCTCTGGCTGGCGCGGCTGCCCGCGGATGCGACCTACCTGGTCGACGTCGGGCCGGGTCTCCTGCTCATCGGCATCGGAGCCGGACTGACCTTCCCATCGACCGTCGGGCTCGCGATGTCGGGGGCCACCAACGCCGACGCGGGACTGGCGTCCGGCCTCGTGAACACGACCCGGATGGTCGGCGGCTCGCTGGGCCTCGCGGTGATGGCGTCACTGCTGACCACTCGCGTCGGGACGCTCGCGACGGCGGGGGCTGACCTGGGGACGGCGGTCACCGGCGGGGCGCAACTGGCCATGAGCTTCTCGGCCGTGTTGATCGTCGCCGCGTTGGTCGTCTCGGTCACGGTGCTCCGCCAGGGCACGGTGACCCAGGCCCATCCGGCCGGTCAGCGCACGATCGACGCCGAGGTGTTGGCGGACGCGGCCTAAGGGCGACGAGTCCGTCGAGGACGTGAGCTGAGACGCGGAGGCGCGGACAGAGGAGCGGAGCCGTAGCGCCGGCGGTAAGCATGAAATAGAGCAAGTGGTCGGGCGAGAGGCTTAGCTCCCAGACGAACGACCTTCTCGGCACGGTCCGTGTGGCCCACCGAGCGGCAGAGGATACAACCGCGGACGTGGCGTGAAGCGAGTCCGACGAGGCCGCCGTCATGTTCGGTGTCGAGGTTGCCGTCCAGCACGGAATCGTCTCCCTCACCGGGCGGGGTCGGCACGGAAAACCCGATGTCGATGATGAGCTTGTCATAGGCGCCCCTCGCGAGCTCACCAGACCGACGGCCTGCCAGGGCCCGTGGTGACGACAATCAGCCGGCCCAGCCAACTACATAACGGGGAACGTCTCCGAAACGAGGACCGAGGCCCCGCCGGCCAGCACAGGGCAGCCCTTCGCGAGCGCGACCGCGCTGTCGAGGTCGTCCGCCTTGATGATCGAATAGCCGGTCGGCGCCATCGTCGCGTCCATGACGGAGCCGTCCGGCGAGATCGCCTTCGACTGTGAAACTGGATTGCCGCCGTCGACGAGTGCGTCGCCGAGGCTGCCGAACCAGTCGGTCCATGCAGCCATCACCTGATCCTGGGCTTCCTTCGTCTCGGGCATGCTGCCGCCGTGGAACGTGAGCAGAAAGTTCGCCATGTCGATGACCTCCCTTTGGTCGTCGGCGCTTCGCGCGCCACGACCCGATCTGGATTGGGTCGGCGGTCATCGCCGCCGATCATGTGCTGCGATGCTCACATCGCCTTCGACTCGTAGAGCCGGACACTCGAACCGTACGGACAGTCGGCGAACAGGCCCTCGGCATCTTCCAGACTCGCGGCCGAGATTATCGAATAACCGGTCGCAGGCGCATCGGCCCGGGTGAGTCCTCGAGTCCCACCGCGCGTGATCTCGTGTGCATCTCCGAACGGGGTGCCGCTGTCGACGAACCGATCCCCGACCCGGGCGAACCAGGCCTGCCAGGCGGCCTGGACCTCGGGGATCGGCTCCCACACGTCGTGGTACAGGACTAGGTACTTCTTCACGGGTCCACCCTCTTGGTGCTGGGGGCGCTGGTCAGGAATCGTTCGTAGTTCTCGAGGGTCTCCTTCTCTGTTCCCCAATACGCGTGGAAGCCGCCGAGCCAGCTCTGGAGTGCGCGGATCGCGGATCGATCGAGCGTCAGGAACGTGGTCCGCCCGAGCTTGCGGCGGGTCACGAGGCCGGCTGATTCCAGGATCCGCACGTGCTTGTTCATCGCCGGCAGGGAGACGCCACGCAACTGTGCGAGCCGGCTGATCGAGTAGGGCTGGAGACCGAGGAGATCCACCATCTCACGCCGATGACGGTTGCCGAGGGCCGCGAACAGGCGGTCCAGATCTTCCGTCACCTGAGGCTTCCTCACTAATGGTTCACCGATTGGTGAACCTTAGTCGTTCCTTGGGGGGAGGTCAAGGAAAACGGTGAGTCACGCAACTCCTGGGGACGACATCGGACCAGTCGTCAAAGCGAACTCGCTCGGGCTAGCTGGCACGGCATATTTCGCGAACCGGGTCTGGACGAGCCACGTCGGGAAGGCCCGGACGAGTGCTGGCGGTCCGTCGAACCGGATATCTCCCCGACCGACTGCGTCGGCGAGGGCAAGCCGACCTAGGAGGACGCCACCGAGCGCTTGTTCGTCGGCTCTGATGACCAGTTCAGGGTCGCGACCTGGATCGTAATAGCACAATTCCGGTTGCTCCCCGCCGAGGACCAGCCAGTAGATCTTGGGCCTCTTGCCGATCATTCTCGATGTCGTCGGCTTCGGCCAGCTGCTGGGCCGCGGAACGGAGGCCGGTGTCCTGTCGGGTGTGTTCGGGTTCGCGGTCATCGTGTTCTGTGCGCTGATCGGCGCTGGTTTCGCCTTAAGCGGTAAGACAGCCGAACAGTGACCGACGACCCGGCGTGGGCATCCGGGATCCCTCAGCGGACCGAGCGCACCGCGGGTCATTGACGAGGACGCCCATAGGTGGATGGCCACCGCTCAGGACTTCTTCTCCCGCAGCTCGAACAGGCATGTCGGACTGCTGAACCCCTTGAGCAGGACGTCGCGACCGCCGTCGAAGATAAAGCCGTGCTCACCACCCAGGGTTTGGGCGAGCTCGTAAAGGTGGGGGCGGCGACCACCGCCCAGCTGGTATGGATCCTGGGGGCGCGGCTGCCGGAGCCTGAGTCTACCGCCCAATCGGACGAGTAGCGATCCCCCTAGTCGGGCGCCGCTTGACGGCGCCGCACGTCGATCTATACTAAGTGACACTTACTACGTCTGGCTGAACAGAGGTGACCGTGGAGAACGATGTAGGGCGGCTCTCCGACCCGGGCCTGCTCATCCTTGCCAGCCTCGCCGACGGCACGAAGCACGGCTATGGCATCCTCGAGGACATCGCCCGCTTCAGCAGCGTGCGGTTCGAGCCGGGCACGCTCTATGGGGCGCTCGCCCGCCTCGAGCGCGAGGGCCTGATCGTCGCGCTCGAGCCTGCCGGCCGGCGTCGCCCGTACGCGCTCACGGCAACGGGCCACGGCGTTCTCGAGGCCCGGCTCGCGACCATGGAGCGCGTCGTCAACGTCGGGCGTCAGCGGGCGGCCCGCGCTGCGCTTGAGGTACCCCAATGAGGTCGCGCGGCTGGCTTCGCGCCACGGCCGAGCTCGTGCTGTTCCTCTACCCAGCATCCTGGCGGACCCGCTATGGGGCCGAGCTCGAAGAGGCTCTCGGCCAGCACCGCGTCACGGCGTCCACCATCGCCGACCTTGCATTGAGCGCGATCCATGCTCATCGCCACCCGGAGCTTGGCCCCGTGGACTCGATCGCGGTGGCCGCGCGCCTGCGATCGGGCCTCGCCTCGATGCTGCTCGCCACCGTTGCTTTCGCCCTGGCTTGGGCGTACATCGTCAACGTGAGGGTCCGGAACCCCCGCCTCTGGATGTTCGACGGTCCGAACGGCGGGGCGGAGGCGGTCAAGGCCGTCGCGCTCGCGGGAGCCGTCGGTCTGCTCGCGGTCATGGCCGCCGCGCTCCTGTTCCTCTGGTCGGCCGGTCCGCGGCCGCGACGCCGGCGTCTCCATGTCGTTGCCTTGCTGGCCGGCACGGCCCTTGCGCTCGCTGCGTTCGCAGGGCTGCTCGCGGCCGGCGCGGCTGCCATCGACTCCACAGCGAGCGGAGCGCTCTGGTGGCCCGCCCTCCTCGCCTGGGCCGTCGTGTCGACGGGTAGTGCCGTGGCGGTCGCTCATGCAACGCCGGACCCCAGGATCTCTCGACCGTGCATCACGCTGATGCGGCTCGGCGTCGGCTCCATGGCGCTCGCAGTGGCCGGCAGCGTGGGGGTGAGCGCATCCTTGTCCCTCGGGGCCCCTGCGATCGGTGCTCCCGTGCTCCCGATCATTCTCTTGGCCGGTGCGGTGGTGTGGGCCGCCGCCGCCCTTCGCCGCGTCGCTATCACGAGGCCTGGCAGCCAGCACGTCGCGTAGGCCCGCCGATGGCGCGACGGACGGCCTGTCGCACTCGACCGTGAAGCACCACCTGGCGACCGTGCGGTCGAAGGTCGGCGCGGCGACGACGGCGCAGCTGGTGTGGATCCCGGCGCCGCGTCTGCCGGAGCCCGCGGGCGCGGAGAAACAGGACGACCCCGAGCTCAGGGGCCACAATCGGGGTCGGCAAGGCGTCATCGAGCAATCGGCACGCTGACGTCCGCGATGAGGGCTGCTATTTCTCCAGTCGGCAACCTCATCCCGTGGGGCATCGCGGCCCTCGCGGTCGGCGGGATCTGCCAGGACCGGCGTCAGTCGCTCGTCGCCGGAGCGGCATATGGTTTCGCGCTCGGCTTCACTTTCATGGCGGCCGGCTACGGGGGTGCCGACCCCCTGCTCGGCAAGGTCCCCTTCTTCGCGATCATCGGCGTGGCCAGCGCCGCGTTCGGCGCGGCAATGAGTCTCATGGGCCACTGGCTCACGAAGCGAATGCGGAGCGCGTCCGGCGGCGGTTTGCGCGAACGCCCCTAATGCCGGGCTCCCGAACGGTGAGGCCCGCGGGCCTGTCTACACGGTGAGGATCGGCGACCGCTGGGAGCACCAGACTGCCCGAATCCGATCACCCGTGCAGTCGGACAACCGGTAGGTCTCCACGATGACGCGTGCCGCAGGCGTTCCGTGCAATCGGGAGGCTCGGACGCTATGCGGCAGACTCGAGGCGACGATGGCCAGACTCGACGCGGAGGCACGCGCTGCGGTGGTCCGCGCGTCGCGCGTGCCAACCGCGGCGGAGGCACGCGCCTAGTGCTCGCGGTGCATCCGCAGCCAAACGAGAACGCATGGTTACTCGGGCTGGTAGCGGTACGGCAGGAGCAGCATGTGGGAATGGTCGGGGCGAGAGGAGACAAGCCACGGTAAGCACCTTGATGTCCCGGCCAGATTGCCGCTGGAGATCGAGCTCACTGAAATCGAGCGGGGTTGCGCGCGCCGACCGCGTGACTATTGATCAAGCGCCGGCTGGCAGGATTCAGCGCAGGGCGCGCGCGGGGCTCACCAGCCCTGACTCGTAGGCGAAGACGACGAGCTGCGCGCGATCCCGGGCTGCCAGCTTGCCCATCACGCGGCTGACGTGGGTCTTCACCGTCATCGGGCTGATCACCAGTCGCTGGGCGATGTCGTCGTTCGAGAGGCCACTCGCAACGAGGGTCAGGATCTCCCGCTCGCGCTCGGTGAGCTCGTCCAGGCCGGGAATGGGCGTGCCGATCCGCGCGCGTGCGGCGACGTCCGCGATCAAACGGCGGGTGACGCTGGGGGCCAGCAGCGCGTCGCCTTGAGCAACGACCCGGATCGCCCGAAGCAGGTCGGCGGGGTCGGTGTCCTTGACCAGAAACCCGCTAGCCCCGGCCCGGATCGCCTCGAAGACGTATTCGTCGGTCTCGAAGGTGGTCAGGATGACGACTCGAACGTGGTCGAGTCGCGGGTCGGCAGCGATCCGACGCGTCGCCTCCAGACCGTCCAGGCCCGGCATCCGGATGTCCATCAGAACGACGTCCGGCCGCTCGGCCAGCGCGGCGGCGACCGCCGTCAGCCCGTCGGCGGCCTCGCCCACGACGGCGATATCGTCCTCGGCAGTCAGGATGGCCCGGAAGCCGGCTCGGACGAGCGTTTGGTCGTCAGCCAGCAGAACCCGGATCACGGCCGCTCGACGACAGGCAAGCGGGCGTGGACGCGGAACCCGCCACCCGGCAGCGGTCCTGCCTCGACGTCGCCGCCGAGCGCCACCGCCCGCTCGCGCATCCCGAGGAGGCCACCGCCGATGCTCGCCGGTGATCGCCCGTCACTGCCGGATCCGTTGTCAAGCACGTCGATCAGGAGCTCCCGTGAGCGGTACGCGATGGAGACGGTGGTCGAAGCCGCCCGGGCGTGCCGGACGACGTTGGTCAGTGACTCCTGGACGATCCGGAAGGCGGCCAGGTCCACCCCGGCCGGCAGGTCCGGGATCTGATCGTCGATGGCCAGTTCCACGGCCAGTCCCGCCGACCTCGCGTCGCCGACGACCAGGCCAAGCTGGGCCAAGCCGGGCGTCGGGGCCCGCGGGTCCGGAGCATCCACCTGGCGAAGGACCCCGAGTGTCGCCCGTAGCTCCACCAGGGCCTCCTTGCTTGCGTTGTGGATGGCCGTCAACGCGAACCGCGCCTGCTCGGGCTGACGGTCCATCAGATGCAGACCGGCGCTGGACTGCACGTTGATCAGCGAGATTCGATGCGCGAGGATGTCGTGGAGCTCGCGCGCGATCCGGATCCGCTCCTCGCCGGTGCGCCTGAGCGCCTCCGCCTCGTAGGTCCGCTCGGCGGCCAGGGCACGTTCCTCGGCCTCCTGCCGGAGCTGCCGGCGAGCCCTCGTCTCCAGGCCCAAGACGATGCTGGCTACGAGCCAGCCCGCGATCCAGACTGCGTTGCCCATGTCACCGGCATGGCCTCGACCGGTCAAGACTCCGGCCACGAGCGACCCGATCGAGATGGCAACGATGCCGGCGACGGCCAGCTGCCAGCGACCGGCATCAGTCACCGTGTACAGGGCGACGCCGAGGGGCAGGGCGAAGGCGATGTTCGGTCCGCTGATGGCCGCGTAGGCGATCGTCAGGATGACGATCGAGACCAGGACCAGCGGGCCGGCCAGGCGGCGCACGGCCAGCACGACCGCAGACGCGGTCAGGAGCGCGTACCCGATCGGTCCTGGAGGGTTCCCGGCCGACAGGAAGGCCGTCCCGACCGTGACCGCGATGGCGATGCCGAGCGCCAGTGCCACGTCCAGGACATGGATCGCGCCCGGGCGCAGGGCGTACGGGCGATTTATCGTTCCACGGTACGAGTCTGCGCGCGTGCTGTCATGCCGCACCCGGAGCAGGTCCTCGTACTCCGGCGGACGTACATCTCCGGCGGCAAGGGGCCGGCACTACAGCGAAACGATCATCCGCCGACGCGCTCCCGGAGGGACGACGGATCCACCGGCTCGCGGGATGGTTCGGCGATGAAGACTTCGTCCGTGAAGTCCGCCGGAGCCCGTCCGGCGGCCGTCGTCGTGATCGTCGCGCTGGTTCTGATCCAGACCTATCGGGTGGCGGCCCTCGGCGTGGCCCAGGACGCGCTCGCCGCCGGCGGCTCGCCAGCGTGGTTCTTCCCGGGTCTCGCCGATTTCGCCTTTGGCATCACGGCCCCGTTCGTGGCGCTCGCTCTTTTTCAGCTGACCGGACTTGGCGTCTGGGTCGGCGGCCTCGTCTGGGTTTCGCTGTCCCTCTTCGACTTCGTCGATGGGTTCGCGACGAATCTCGCCGTCGGGCCACCGCCGGGCGTCGGCGCGTCGGCGTCCGACGCCGCAGTGGTGCTCCTCATCTGGATCGCTATCGACGTCGTGGCGATGGCCTTGCTCACTCTCGCGGTCGTCCGCCGCTACTACCTGCAACCGGGACACGTCCCCGCGGCGAACTGACCGACGACCGTGACCCCGCGGTCTGCGTCCAGATCCAGTCATCCCTCACAGAGGTCCATGCCATGGCTCGCATCGCCCGCTGGTGCGTCACGCACCGCTTCGTCGTCATCGTCCTCTGGCTCCTGCTACTGGTGGGCACGGCCGTCGGTAGCCGCCGGCTCGGAACCGAGTTCACCAATGGGTTCACGCTGCCGGGAACCGAATCGACCCAGGCCCTGGCCCTGCTGGCGGCGAGCGGTCCGGGCGCCCAGGCAGGCGACGACACGATCGTCTTCCGGAGCACGAATGGCCGGCTGACCGACCCGACCGTCCGGGCCGAGATCGAGACGTTCCTGGCCACGGTCGCCCGGATCGCGGTCGTGACCAGCGTTCGAAGCCCGTTCGACCCGGCGGCCGCCGGGCAGATCAACGGCGATCAGACCGTGGCGTACGCGGTGGTCGCCCTCAACGGTCAGAACCAGGACCTGACTGCGGCTGACGTCCAACCGCTGGAGACGGCGGCTTCGGCCGTTCGGAGCGCCTCCCTCGAGATCGAGTTCGGCGGCCTCGGCTTCCAGTCCCTCAAAGGCAGCCCCGTCGCCGGCAGCGAACTCATCGGGATCCTGATCGCCGCTGTCGTGCTCCTGATCGCATTCGGATCGTTCCTGTCAGCCGGCGTGGCCCTGGTCGCCGCACTCTTGGCGGTGGGCACGGCGATCGAGCTGATCGGTCTGCTGAGTCGCGTCCTGCCGGTCAACGCCCTGGCCCCGACCGTGGCCGCCCTGATCGGGCTGGGTGTGGCGATCGACTATGCCCTCTTCGTGGTGGCCCGCCAGCGCACCGGTCTGCGGTCAGGGTTGAGCGTGGAGGAGGCGGCGGTCGCGGCTGTCTCGACCGCCGGAAGGGCGGTGGTCTTCGCCGGCGGCACCGTCTCGATCGCGATGCTCGGCCTGGTCGTCCTCCAGATCGATTTCCTGACGGGCGTCGGGATCGCGGCCGCGGTCGTCGTGCTCTGTGCTGTGGCCGCGGCGATCACCCTCCTGCCGGCGCTGTTCGGACTCGTGGGACTGCGGATCCTCGGCCGATCGGATCGCCGGCGGATGCTCGAGGGACCGACCGAGCCGCAGGCGGAGCGCGGGCCTTGGCAGCGCTGGGCGACGTTCCTGGAGCGCCACCCGATCCTTCTGGGCCTCGTCGCGACGGCCATCATGCTGCTCCTGGCCGCGCCTTCGTTCGACATCCGGCTCGGGTCGTCCGATCAGGGCAACGACCCCGCATCCTCGACGACGCGCAAGGCCTACGACATCCTGGCCGAGGGCTTCGGGCCCGGCTCGAACGGTCCCCTGCAGCTCGTCGCCCAGGCGTCCGATCTCGGCGCCCAGGGCGCCCTGGGCAGGCTTGCGGGCGAACTGCGAACCGAGCCCGGGGTGGCTTCGGTCACGTCGCCCCGCTTGGTCGCCGGCGATGCGGTCTGGGTGGTAGCCGTGCTCCCGACCACGTCGCCCCAGTCGGTCGAGACCGCGAGCCTGATCGATCATCTGCGCGACACGCTGATCCCCGACGCCGAGGCAAGCACCACCCTGCGGGTCTACGTGGGCGGCCAGACCGCCATCTTCCAGGACTTCGCCGCCGTGCTCGCTGGCAAGCTGCTCCTGTTCATCGCCGTGATCGTCCTGCTCGGCTGCCTTCTGCTGCTGGTCGCCTTCCGGAGCATCGTGATCCCGCTGACGGCCGCCGTGATGAACCTGCTTGCGGCCGGAGCGTCGGTCGGTGTCGTGGTGGCCGTCTTCCAGTGGGGCTGGGGATCGGAAGTGCTGGGCCTGGGCAAGCCCGGTCCGATCGAGGCGTTCCTGCCAGTCATGCTGGTGGCCATCCTGTTCGGCTTGTCGATGGACTATCAGGTGTTCCTCGTCAGTCGAATGCGCGAGGAATGGCTCCGGACGGGCGACAACGCCCGCGCGGTGCGGATCGGCCAGGTTGAGACAGGTCGGGTCATCTCGGCGGCGGCAGCGATCATGGTCGCTGTCTTCCTGGCATTCGTGGCGGGCGGTCGCCGGCCGATCGGTGAATTCGGGCTGGGCCTGGCGGTCGCGATCCTGCTCGACGCCCTGCTGCTTCGAACGATCCTGGTCCCTGCCGCCATGCAGGTCGTCGGCCGCGCCAATTGGTGGCTGCCGAGCTGGCTCGATCGGATGATCCCTCGTTGGAATGAACCAGATGTTGTGAGTCGTCGGTCGATGGAGCTCATCGCCCAGCATCCGCTCTCGGCGTCAACTCGCAACCGACAGCCCGGGCCGGACCTTGACCCGTGATGGCCGGACCACCTCCGGCGCCACACGCTGGCAAGGAACGTGAGTGACTTCGGTGGGTGCGCCCGAGCACCGGGAGTGCCCCGGGACTGACCCGGTGCACGTTGGGGTCGGGGGTCGATGCGCAGGGTCCTCGCGATGACACGACCGAACACGGTGAGGTACGTCGGTGCGTTATGGTGCGGTCGCGCAACGCCCGTGGGGGTTGTCTTGAGCGCGAACCCGTAGGACGGATGTTCTGGTCAGGCCCACGATGACCGCGACCTGTCCGATGCCGGTCAGTCGATCCTCGCGCCCAGTGCGGCGAAGGCGGGCGCCCGCCCTTCGACACCGAGACGACGGTAAGCATCCTCGAGGTGACGCTTCACGGTACCGGGAGCGATCCCGAGCTCATCGGCTATCGACCGGCGCGACCGGCCCGCGGCTGCCGTGCTGAGAACCTCGCGCTGGCGTGCTGTGAGGGCGCTCCGTAGCTCGGATCGGCTGGGCGACGGCGGCTCGACCGATGCCCGAGCCCACGTTGTTCGCGCGAGCGCCGCAGCTTCGATGCGATTGCGGACGCCAAGCTTCCGCAGGACGTTCTCCATGTGCTTCTTGACCGTTAGCTCGCTCACGACAAGGCGGGTCGCGATGCGAGCATTGGTGTGGCCGAGCGTTGCCCACGCCAGCACTTCCGCCTCGCGAACCGTCAACGGCAGCGCGCCAAGAAGCGGCATGACGAGCGGCCGCATTGCGGCCTGGGTCAGCATCCGCGCCGCCACGGACGAAACCCTTTCGATCACCTCGACGTCCCGGAGCGAGAAGTCGCGGCCGGTTCTGTAGCAGGCGAGGTCGATCGGGGCTCCGCCAACTGCCGGCCGTGTCCGCACTCCGAGGGTCCGCTCCACCGAGAACGGGCGCCAGAACGCCTGGTACAACTCGAGCCGATGGAGCGCCGCTGCTCCGATGACGTCGGACAGCCGCACGGCCCGATCGTCCCTCGTGCGGACCCAATGCTCTATGACAGGGTGTCGCTGCCGGTACCACTCATCAGCCTGAGCCAGACGCCAGGCGGCGATCGCCGGGTCGGTGGAGACGGTCCCGAATTGGCCGTTCTCGCGGTAGGACACGAGCGCGGCGTCCGATGGGACCAGGCGCAGCATCCCATCGGCGATCAGCCGGCGGACTTCGCTCGCGGACATGGGACTCATGCCGTCCCATTCCGAAACCAGTTCGAACAAGAGGCGCTCGTCGCGACCCTCCAGATCGCCCATCGCGCAAGCCTACCCGCCGCGTTCATGAAGACAAGAACCCCCAGCGAATCCGCAATACGCCGAACGGCACATCGACGATCCGCCGGGCGACGGCGAAGTCTAAGGGCAGACGGGCAACTTCAAGAGGGCCTCTTGATGAAGGACTCACGTTGGATCGCGATGGGGTCATTACGGCCGGCGCCAAGTCGAGGAATCGCGTGCGCCTTGTTCATGGTCGGGCTGGTCGGTGCTTGCTCGCCGACGGCCCCGTCGTCGACGAGGCCCGCTGCTTCCGCCTTGGGATCCGCCGCTGCCCGAGCGAGTGCGGCATCGACATCCAGCCCAACGCCAGATCCGACATCATCCCGGTCGCAGGGTCTGACGCTCGATCTCACGTTGGCGGGACCACACATCAGCGAGCGATTGAAGACGGGCTTGATACCCGAGTCGGCCGAGACCTGGTGCAACTGGCAGACCAGCCAAAGCGACCCAGCCGTCGTGTTCCCCGCCGCGATCTTGATGGACCCGCGGACGGTCGGCGGGAAGGGCTGGAGCACCTTCGAATTCACGGATCAGGACGGGCCAGGCGCCAAGTCGTCCGGAGAGGTGGACCTCGCGGTCATCAATGGCACCAGCAGGCTCTACTACAAGTGGGCGCCTGACTCGGGAACAAAGGATCTGTCGAAGGGCACCACTACCTACTCGAGCGACAACAAGACGGTTCGATTCGACGTCGATGCGTACGACGCGAAGCAGGGCGAGCAGGGCTATACACATGTGACGGGCTCGATCGTCTGCACTCCATGAGAACTTCTCTTGCGGCAACCCGAGCCCTCGACAACGCGCTACCGATCGAGGGCGGTCTACCCGTCCGCGCGGGATCGCGAGTCAGGAACCGCACCCGAGCCGTCAACCCGGTAGTGTCGCCCCGCAGTTGATGCAGCGGTCGTCGGTCGATTGGTTGCCCATGCCGCACCGCGGACAGAGCTTCTCGCCCTCTGAGGAGGCCGCGAACGGCGATTTGCGGGGAGGCTCGAGCGCACGTCGTCGCCTGCGGAGGATCCCGAGCGTCGCGAGCATCCCGATGCACGCTGCGAGGATCAGCGCAAGGAGTTGCTGCGCCTGATCCATGGCGATTGCCCTCCGGCGCTTCAGCCGCGACCACGGCCGACCATCGTGCGTCAGCCTAGGCTAGGGTCCACTCGCCGGCAAGGGCGACGTACCTCCGTGGACGATTGCAGGCCCGAGCGTTCACATCCCACGCGCTTTCCCGGCCGGTTCGTCGCGGCCAACTGGCAACAGCCGCCGCTCGCCGAGCACCACCGAGTCAGGAGATCGTCCGCAGATCCGCCCACGTCTCGGCCCATGGCCTGCGCAACCCGGTGCAAACGGGCACGGCCTTGCCCTGCTCGCCATTGTCGATCCCGAGTCGGTTGTCGATGAACGCGACGTCACGGCAACCCACGAAGAACTGGCTCCAGTCCTCGGGTCGCGGCGCCCAGGAACAGGAGCGTGCCTCGACGAGAGCTTCGCGTCCCACCGATTTGAGCTAGCCATCGAGGGCCTCGTGTCCCCTGCCCTGCGGGCGATCGGCATCGCCCGGGCGCAGGACGAGATCGATGTCGGCGCTGAACACCCAGCGAGCGAGACGGTCGGGCGCCGGTTGGCGCGCTTCTACGATGCCGCGAGATTCGGCGACCGGCTGCCACAGGTGATCGTCGGCCTGCCTCCCGAAGGTCACCACGAGATCGGGGCATTCGCCTTCGCGGTGGCCGCCCGGAGGGCCGGACTCGACGTGCTCTACCTCGGTGCGAATGTGCCGCTCGAGAGCTGGCTCCGGACCGCCCGGGATACCGCGGCGCCGATGGTCGTCTTGGGCGTGGTCACCCCGTCCGATGTCGTCGCGGCGGGCGCCGTGATCGACGCGCTCAGCGCGTCGGCCAATCCACCGATCTGCCTTGTCGGTGGCCCGCTATCCGCCGCCTCGCTCGATGGACTGCGGACCATCCGGCTCCCGATACCCCTCGACGAGGCGGTCGCGGCAGTCGTCGGGTTCCTAGGCTCCGGAGAGAGGCCCGTCCGCTGAATCGCGGACGGTCCAGCTCGAACTGACCCAGCACCTGTCGGCCCATTCCTTCGGCACCTAAAGGCGAACGCGCTCGTCGCGCACACCTGCAGGAGAGCGCGAACCACTGACGCTGACAATGATCTCGCCGTTCAGGCGCGGCCGACGCGGAAGATCCCGTCAGAGATGCGCTTGGCCCGCCGTCAGGTCGTCGGCGGCCCGGCGGACGACCCGCTTCGCGAGGACGCGGACCGTCCCGCGAAAGATCAGGCCGTGCACAGGGTAGAGCGAGTACCAATAGGCGAGACCAGGAAGCCCCTTGGGCTCGAAGAACGCCGTCTGGACGAGACGGCTGCCGCCTTCGATCGCGGTCACCTCGTATTGGAGCCATGCCCGGCCGGGGACCTTCATCTCCGCCCGCAGGCGGAGAAGAGTCGGCTGGCGGACCTCCTCCACCCGCCAGAAGTCCAGCGCGTCGCCGACCCGGAGATGGTCGGGGTCGCGGCGTCCGAGGCGCATCCCGACCCCGCCGGCCAGGCGATCCACGAGTCCCCTGATCCTCCAGAGTACGCTCCCATACGGCCAGCCCGCAGCGCCGCCGAGCCGCTCTACCTCGGCGAAGACCCGCTCGGGCGGCAAGGCGACGAACCGCGCCCGACGCTCGACGATCATCCCCTCGCGGGAGGTGACCGACGAGAGGCTCGCCCGATCCGACCCGGCGAGCGCGTCGAACCAAGTCGTCTCGACGTCGTGGCGGTCGATTCGATCGATGGCCTGCCGGAGCGCCTCGACGTAGGAAAGCGGGTGGAGGCCGAACGCGGCGGCCGGGCCGGGATCCCGGACGATGACCTCGTTGCGAAGGCCCTCGATGAGCGGCCGGGCGATCGCTGCCGGTACCGGCGAGATCAGATTCACCCAGTACGACGAGAGCCGCGGTGTGAGCACGGGGACCGGGATCATCAGGCGATGGAGGCCGCGGAGCCGGGCGTATGTCCGCATCATGTCGCCATACGAGAGGATGTCGGGGCCGCCGACTTCGACGACGCCCGTCACCTCCGGGTGGTCGAGCGCTCCGACGAGGTAGTCGAGCACGTCGGCGATCCCGATCGGCTGGCAACGGGTCCCCACCCAGCGGGGCGTGATCATGATCGGCAGGCGCTCAGTCAGGTGGCGGAGGATCTCGAACGACGCGCTGCCGGATCCGATGATCACCGCCGCCCGGAACTCCGTCACTGGGACGCCGTGTGCCGCAAGCTGGGCGCCGGTCTCGTGGCGGCTGGCCAGATGGTGGGAGAGGTCGGCGGAATCGTCGCCCAGGCCGCCGAGGTAGACGATTCGCGACACGCCGGCACGCCTCGCCGCCTGGCCGAAGTTGCGGGCTGCCTGCCGGTCCCGGTCAGCGAAACCTCGTTCACCCGCCCCCATCGAGTGCGCCAGGTAGTAGGCGACGTCGATCCCCTCGAGCGCCAATGGCAACGTCGATGGGTCGAGGAGGTCGGCGACGACGACCGTCGCCTGCGGGAACCGGGCGGCGATGGGCCGCGCATCGCGGCTCATCAGGACGAGTTCGTGTCCCTGCGCTGCGAGCAGCGGGACGAGCCGACCGCCGATGTAGCCGCTCGCGCCGACGACGAGGATCCGCATGCCGTCGCCTGCCGAGACCTACGCCAGGAACCGGTCGAGCACGGCCGCGGTCTCGTCCGGCTGCTCGAGCTGGGGGAGATCGCCGGCGTGCTCGACCGTGATCCGTTCGAGGTGGCCGTTCGCGGCGACGAGCGCTTCCGCGGCCGCGGGGTCGGTGAAGCGCGGATGGTCCCCGAAGAGGAGGAGCGTCGCGTTCGCGAGCCGTTGGTAGGCGCCCTCGGCCCGGGGATCGTTGAGCAAACCGGAGACGAACGCCAACGGAGCCCGCCACGCGCCGGGCTGCTGGCACGTCCGCCAGCAATACCGCTCGTACTCCCGTGGGACTCGTGATGGATCCGCGAAGGTCTGCCGAAGGAACCAGCGGATCACCCGACGCCGAGCGAGGACCGCGAACAGCAGCCGCCCGATCCCGGTCCGGCGCAGGAACGTGTAGAGGTTCCGGGAGGTTCGCCCAGCCTCACCCTTGAAGCGGCCGAATCCCGTCGGACTGATCAGGACGATCCGGCCGAACCGATCCGGATGCTCCGCAGCGGCGACGACGACGTATTGCCCCGGCAGCGAGAGCGCGACGACATCGACGGCGGTCTCGCCCGGCTGCAGGGCGGCCACCCGGATGCGCTCGAGCTGCTCGCCATAGAGAGCCCAGCCGTAGGGCGCGTCGGGCCGATCCGATGTGCCGAATCCGAGCCAGTCGACGAGCACGACCCGTCGGTGCTGGGCCAGCCGCGACGCCAGCGGCGCGAGCTCGATCCCAGCACCGGCCGCATTGAAGCTGTGCAGGAGCAGGACCGTCCGTCCCTCGCCCTGCCGGTAGCCGGCGACCCGGCCTGCGGCGGTCTCGACATCGAACGGGATACCCGCCACGGGAGGGGGCAGGGGGATCATCGCGCCTGTGCCCGTAGCGCTTCGATCAGGTCGCCGAGCTCTCGCGGATCCGCGACCCAGCCGTCCGCACCGAGACCGAGCGCCACCCGTTCGTCCGGAACCGCGTTTCCGCCGACCAGGCGGGGAACCGACGGTCGTTCCCGACGGGCGGCGGCCAGGAGGCGTCCGGCTGCCGGACGACGCTCGACGTCGACGACGCTCACCGACGACCGCCGCGAGAGACCCCGCATCGCGCATGGCAGCGACGAGGGACGCCGTCGGCGTGTCGGGACCCAGGTTGAGCACCCCGTATCGGGCATCAGCAAGGATGTCGGCCAGCATCGCGACCCCGAGTCCGTGACGCTCACCCGGCGGCATCGCGACGATGACGACGCCCTTCTTGCGGCCCGGGTGCACGAACCGGGGGCCCAATCGTCCGATCAGCGTCGTGGCCACACTGCTCGCGAGATGCTCCTGGTCGATCGAGACGTGACCCGATCGCCACGACGCCCCGATAGCGTGCAGCGACGGCGCAAGGAGGCGGACATAGATCTCGCCTGGCTCGAAGCCCGAAGCCATTGCAGCCTCGATGACCTGCCAGCTACCCGCGACGTCACCGCCGAGCATCCGCGCCTGGAGTCGCTCCTGCCAGATCGAGACTCGCGGATGGCTGTTCCCGCGGCGCCGTCGACCACGTTCTGGCGTTGTCGTCGCCCGCTCCAGATCGGCAGGATCGACCAACCACGTGCCGCCGATCTTGCGGGCCGGCAGGATCCCCAGCCGGACGCGACGGTAGATCGTCATGTAGTGGACCCCGAGAAGATCGGCCGCCTCGTGCAGGCTGAGATGGCGTGCGGAGTCCGAGGCCATCAGCCCGCCAGCGTCCCCGCGAACACCTGCCAGGCGAGCAACGACTTCGCGACCAGGCTGAGCACGAAATAGGCCCTCTCGCCGAACACGTACGACTTCCATCGCCCGACCCGTCGGTACTGGAGCCACATGTTAAGCGCGAAGATGTCGAAGAAGACGAAGAGCGAGACGAAGATCGCATAGACGAAGGCTGGCGGCTCGGCGGTACTACCGGGAGACCAAAGGTAGACGCCGACAGCGAGCCACGGCGCGATGCCCACGATGCACCCGAACCAGAACGGCCACAGTGAGCCTCCCGGTCGCTCGTATCGTTCCTGGACTGCTCCGAAGAAGATCATCGCCGCATTGACTGCGAAGATGCCGATCAGGGCCGCGATATCGCTGATCCCGGTGAGCATCGCGATGAGCACGATCATCACCGACGACGAGAGCGAGTACTCGGCCCAGCGAAAGTAGTTGTGCTCCGCCACCAGGCCGGAGGTGTAGCGCCCGAAGACGCCGGGCAGCACCACGAGCCAGTGGAAGGCGGCCGACAGCAGGAGGAAGAGGGCGACGCCCCCTGCCACGGAGACTTCGAAGAGGGTGGTCGGCGCGCCTGCCGCAGTGCCCGGCGGCCCCTCCATGAACGTGGCCGTGACCGGCAGCGCGAAGGCGGTGGCGAGCGCGAGGACGGCGACGGCCTGGACGGCGTGGACGAAGCCAAGGCCGATGTTCCAGCGGCGCAGGGATGCGGCCCGCGAAGCCGGGAGCTCCACGGTCGGCGCGGTGACGGGCTGGTCGGTGGTGATCACGATGCGTCCTTCACAGGGACGAGGGTGGGGCCTGGAGGAGAGACAGGCCCCACCCTCGGGTGGGATGGGTCGGTCGGGAGGGTCAGCTGGCCGGCGGAAGAAGGACCTTGTCGATGACGTGGATGACGCCATTCGAGGCCATCACGTCGGCAGTCACGACCTTGGCGCTGTCGTTCAGGTAGACGGTTCCGTCCTTGACGGAGATGGCGATGGGCGATCCCTCGACCGACGTGGCTGAGGTGAGTCCGACGACCTTGTCAGCGGTGACCGAACCCGAGACGACGTGGTACAGGAGGATCTTCTTGAGCGCGGCCGGATCCTTGAGGAGGCCGTCGAGCGTGCCGGCCGGCAGGGCAGCAAAGGCCGCATCGGTCGGTGCGAACACGGTGAAGGGACCCTTGCCCTGGAGCGTCTCCACGAGGCCGGCAGCCTTGACCGCGGCCAGCAGGGTCTTGAACGAGCCCGCCTCGGTGGCGGTCTCGACGATGTCCTTGGCCATGGCGGCGGCCGATGCCGAAGGCGCGATGCTGGGGGCCGGCGGCGGCGGCGGGCGCCGTGGGAGCGGTGGTGGGCGCCGCGCTCGGTGAGGCCGCGCTGGAGCAGGCCGCGATCGCGATGGCGAGCGCTGGCACGAGGAGGGCGATGGATCGTTTCATGACTGAATGACTTCCCTTCAGGCTTCGGACCGGATGTTGTCGGGTCGGGTTGACTCGACCTGCGCTAGTATTTAGCACTAAATCTAGATTGTCAAGCATGGACCTGAGGGAGTGGCTGCTGACGTGGCGGTCCTGCACGGACGCTGAGGGCTCACTGCCTGCGTCGGGACGAACGGTCGTCGATCGGGTTCGCGCCGCACGGGCGCGGCCACGAACGACCTTCCGATCACGATGCGGCTCGCCGAGCCGCCAGAGCCCTCCGACTGGCTCCAGAGCGCATGACGCGTCGGTCCTCCCGCCCCGCCGGACGCGCCACACAGCGTGAGGTCGGGGTGGTCGCCGCGGTCCTCGTTGCCGGGTCGGAGAAGGCTGCCGCCCACCGACTCGGCCTGTCGCACTCGACCGTGAAGCACCACCTGGCGAACGCCCGGTTCAAGGTGAGAGCGGCGACCACGGCACAGCTCGTCTGGATCCTGGCGCCTCGGCTGCCGGAGCCGGAGGGCATGGTCCAGACGGACGAGCTGTGGTCTGCTCGACTAGCGAAGTGCGCATCCGCTTACGGAGGCGTCGCCCCTGGGAGGGGGTTTGCCACATGCACCGGTCTAGCTGTCGTCGTCCCCAGAACTCGCCGCGAGCGTCACCAACAGATCCCAAGTATTGCGGACCGAGACGACGAGCAGCAGCACGACGACAACGAGCAGCAGGTTGAGGGCATCGGTCGTGCGACCCGCGGCCAAGAGGCTGGCGCATGCCAACAGGCCGGCGAAGGCCAGCCCGCAGACGCCGAAGCGCGCCGTGATTGTCCGGAGCCCGAGCGCCCTGCCGCGGCCGCGGGTGAGGCCGTCGCGGAGCGGCCTCACCGTCAGGACGAGGCTCACGACCGCGATGGCGGCGAGCCAGTCCGCGACCACGAGGGCGCTGTCGGTCGGCTGGAGCACCGCGACTGCCACGAGGACCACAGCGAAGAAGGCGGTGAGGGTGACGCGGGCGAGGCTGCGGACCTCTGGGTGCGCGACCACAACCCGGATGTGGAGCGAGAGGCCCACGAACAGGAGGCCGACCAGCGTCGCGGCCGCAGCCCCCACCGTGACGTAGAGGTCGTGCCAGCCCGCCAGGGTCGCGGTCATGCGGGTCCCGCCTCCTCGCTGCAGCATCGCCGTCGCCGGAATCGTAGGCGAATCGTCAACTGCGCGGGAAGACGATCACGAGGATGAAGAGGAGGGCGTCAGGCGTGTAGGCATCGTCGCGCGAGCGCTTTCGCGTCATCAAACCGTCATCGGGTTGTCATGGGCGCCGACCAAGGTGAGCGACTCCAACACCATCGCCCAAGGAGTCGTCATGCATCGTCCCCGGATCGCCACCCTATCGGCATGCACGATCGGCCTGTCCGCCGTCGTCCTCATCGCAGCCTGCTCAAGCGCCGGAGCGAGCGCGCCAGCCTCGGCTGGTGCATCGGCGATGGCCGAAGTGAGCGCGATGCCATCGGCATCGGCGATGACGGACCATAGTGCCGAGCCGAGCGCCTCGGCGATGATGGAACACAGTGCTGCGCCCAGCATCGCCGCACCGGTGAGCACCGGCACCTTCCACGCGGTCGACGGCACCGCGACAGGCACCGTCGCCCTGTTCCACAAGCCTGACGGCACGTTCGCGATCACGTTCGAGGACTTCTCGATCGCCAGCAACACCCACACGAACGTGATCCTTGTCACGAATAAGGACGTGACCAAGGACGGCGACGTCGACAAGACCGCGATCGTCGACCTTGGCCCGCTCAAGGGCACCAGCGGCATGCAGGACTTCGTCGTGCCTGCGTCGGCTGACGCGATGACGTACCACACGGTCGTCCTGTGGGACACCGAGATGACCCACCCGATCGCCGCGGCCCCGCTTCAGTAGGCCCGTGCCGAGTCCCTCTTATCGTTCGCTGAGGCCAGGTTTGACGTGCTGATCGTCCTTGGCTTCGCCTTCGTGGCCGGGGTGCTGACGATCCTGGCGCCGTGCACGCTCCCGGTCGTTCCGCTCGTGTTTGGCGCAGCGGCCACCGGGGGCCGAAGGCGGACTCTCGGCATCCTCGTCGGGTTCGGCCTCACGTTCGTGCTCGCGGCCGTCGTTCTCGCCGCCGCCCTCGCGGCCGCTGGCCTGACCACGGATCGTTTGCGCTTCGTGAGCGCGGTCGTGCTCGGGCTCGTCGGTCTGACGCTTGTGTCGAGGCGGATCGAGGCACTGGGCGAGCGAGGCCTGGCGCCGGTCGCCGAGTACGGAATGCGCCTGGCGACCGGTCGACCGGGCGATGGGCTGGTCGGCGGGCTCGTCCTCGGCGGAGCCATCGGCCTCGTCTGGGCACCATGCGTCGGACCGATCATGGCGGCCGTCATCGCGACCGCGGTCACGCACGGCCCGAGCGTCGAGACCGTGGTCATCGCGCTCGCGTACGTCGCCGGCGCGATCGTCCCCATCGCCATCATCGCCGGATGGAGCCGACGGGCGAGTCACACCATTGAGGGCGCCATCCGCCGCGGACGCCTCCGAAGCGGACTGGGCGTCGCGATGCTCGTGACCGCCGCCCTCGTCGCCACCGGCCTCGACTTCACGCTGGAGGACCGGGTCGCTACCTTGCTTCCGGCCGGGTGGGGTGGGGCGCTCCTCGCGGTGGAACAGCAACCGAACATCCAGGAGGAGCTCGACATGCTTCGGACGGTTCGCACCCCGCCTCAAGCCGCCACCGGTCCGGCGACAGGTGCCGATGCGACCAGGCGTGGCCGGTGTACCGGCTGCGATCGCGACGTCGCTGCCATCGAATGTCGCCCTCGAGGATCTCGGACCTGCCCCCGAGTTGGCGGGGATCGATGCGTGGATCAACTCGGCCCCTCTGACGATCGCGTCGCTCCGCGGCAAGGTCGTCCTCGTCGAGTTCTGGACCTTCGGCTGTATCAACTGCCAGCACGTCCAGCCGTATGTCAAGGCGTGGTATGACCGGTACGCATCGGCCGGCCTTGTGGTCATCGGCGTCCATACGCCGGAGCTCTCGTTCGAACGCGATCTCGGCAACGTCCGGGATGCCGTGTCGAAAGCAGACATCCGGTACCCCGTCGCGTTCGATCCGGCCTACGCGACGTGGAACGCCTATCGGAACGGCTATTGGCCGGCGTTCTTCTTCGTCGATCGGTCCGGCCGGATCCGCCACACGCACGTCGGCGAGGGCGACTACGACGGCTCGGAGCAGGTCATCCGGGAGCTGCTGAGCGAGTCCAGTTGAGACGCTGCTACACCCGCCATGGCACTCCGGCGACCGGCTATCGCCGCTCGAAGCGCAGGTAGGCCGCACCGCGCGCGTCGACGAAGGTCGCCTCGGCCGTCACCACGACGCGCAGGACGACCTCGTCGCAGGCCGGGCAGCGCACGACCGCGCCCGGGCCGCCCGTGTAGGCCCTCATGGCCCCGACCATGTTGACCGTGCCACAGTGGGCGCAGCGGCCCGGAACGGCCGTCAGATCACCGCCGAACAACATCTCGAAGGGGCCGGCAAGGGCGTTACCGTCGAGCTCGCGCTCGATCGACGGATCGTCGGTGTGGTCGATCATCGGAGCCTCCTCGGCGCTCATGTCCCGCTCGGTCCGAACCGCTCGGTCCGCACGCGGTCGGGGGCAGCCCGAGCCGGACGAGCGCGTTCGCGGCGACCTCGACCAGTGCGGTCGGCCCACAGATGTAGACGCGCGATTCCACGCCGAGCGGCGTCAAGGGCTACTGGCGGAGGGGCGAGTACCGCTGGCACCCGCACAACGGCAAGCCCAGTGCCGTCACATCGGGGGCGCCCGGTACGCAAATCGCCGGGCGAGCGCGGGCGGATAGGTTAGGCGCGGTCCGCTACCGTCCCGCCCGCCCACGAGCGCGGTCCACCTCGACTGTCTCCCGGCGGCCATCACCGGGCCGAGACAGGAGGTCGTAAACCCCGCTACTCCAGCTTGATCGACTCCCGCCGTCGGATCGGTTCCTCCGGAGCGCGATCGACCCGCGCGATCCAGTGATCCAGCATCGCCCGGGCGGCCAGCAACTGTTCCTTGCGGGCGGCCCGCAGGTGGCTACGGACGTCGCCCGGGACGAGCTGCGCTACCAAGGTCTCGATGGAACCCACGTCCGCCTCGCGGGCCTCGAGCTCGGCCAGTCGTTCCTCCAGGATAGCCAGGCGCGCCGCCTCGTCGGGGGTGTGGTCTGTCTTCGACATGTCGCTACGCTCCTTTCGCGGCCTCGGCCGCTGCGCGCGGCGGAGGACCGAACTCGATCCGCAGAGTGTGGTCGTGGAAGGCGCCGCCGGTCGTCGGGGCGTCGAGCAGCACACGCGGCAGGATCAGGTTCCGCCGCCAGGCGGCCACCTGGATGACCAACTCGTCCCCGAACCTGGTCAGACGGACTTCATCGCGCGAGGTGAACGGGAGTTCGAGCTCGAGAGCGAAGCCCTCGCCTTCACGGCGGACCGTGTATGGCCGGCCGCGGTAGAAGATGCCGACAGGGTCCTCCTCGCCGAACACCGACGCCCCGAGCTCGCGGAGCATCCGGTCGCCGAGCACCTCCTCGCGGTAGAACGGCGCGGTCTTGACCGGGACCGGGGCGAACGCCGACTCGACCATCGGCCAGTAGCGTTGCTGGGCCTCGCGCCAGGCCCCGAAGTACGCGCCGGCGTCCGGCGGCAGCACCCGGTTGCAGACCACCAGGTCGGTCGGATAGCCGTACAGGTGGAAGTAGGTGAACGAGCGCTGGGCCTCCTTGATCACCATCTTCTCGAGATTCAGGACGACCCGGACGGAGGTCAGCTCGGGGTCGACCAGCAGGTCGTGCATGTGCTCGAGCCGGTGGAACAGCTCCTCGCCCGCGCTGAACAGCTCGTCGCCAGGCATCGGCATGCCGGTCACTCGGCCGACGATCGGGCTGGCCAGCTTTGCCACCCGTCGCTGGATCGGGTAGACCTTCTCCAGCCACCACTTGCCGGCCTCGGGCAGGCTGAGCAAGACGGAGAGTCTCGCCGGTCGGGGCGGCGTCGACGATGATCACGTCGAACTCGCCGCGGTCGTGGTGCTCGGCGATCCAGAGCAGGCTGGCGAGCTCGTCCATCCCGGGCAGCACGCTCATCTCCTCGGCCATCACGGCATCGAGGCCGCGCCACTGCAGGACGCTCGAGACATACGCCTGGATCGTCCCCCAGTACTTGTCGATGTTGTGGAAGACCTCGGACTCCTGGCCCCAGAGATTCGGGCCGAGCCGGGTGGGCTCGGGTCCGAGCGGACGGTCGAAGGAGTCGCCGAGGCTGTGCGCGGCGTCGGTTGAGAGGACTAGCGTGCGATAGCCACGATCGGCGGCGAGCAGGCCGGTCGCGGCCGCCACACTGGTTTTGCCGACGCCGCCCTTGCCGGTGTAGACGATGATCCGAGCCACGTGCTGTCTTTCCCCTGCCGACGATCAGACGCACCCGTCGTCGTCGGGAGAGGGGCCCCTCTGGCGACCAACCAGCCCAAGCTCACGGGCGCGTGTGTCCATAGGGTACGTCTGGGACCCCGAGGTCGCCTGCAGGCGTATTCAGTTGATGAGCCACCCAGCGCCGGCATCGATGGCTTTCAGCTGCCTTGCCTCCCGCGGAGGTCACGATCCACCCGGCAGATCAATCCAGCCATGAGCTGTTCTTGATGTGCGACGACATCGCCACCACCATCGCCGACATGACTACGGCCGACGCGAGCTTCGGCCCGATCCGTCAGGAGCGCTGGGGAGCCATCGCCACGATGACGATGCGGAGGTGCGCAGCTGCCGATCTACCAGCCAAGGCATCCGAGTCCCATCCTCTCGGTCTGAATCGTCGGCGAACCGCCTCGGCAATGGTCAAGCCCTCATCATTCGAGGGCCGCCGCCACTAAGTTCTCATCGTGCTGGCGACGACGTTCTGCCCAAGGAGCCGGTCCGGTGATGCCGCCGGGCACCCCGGATGACAGGCCGGTCGGGACTTCCTCCAGCGGCCGCCGTCAGGCGAAGAACGCGACGATGGCGGCGGTGTCGTCGGAGAAAGCCCAGCGCTCGGTGACCTTGCCGTCGCGGATGTGATAGATCTCCGCCGTCCGGTACGTGAACGTCCGACCCGCCCGCGTGGCCGTCGCCTCGACGAGCGTTACGGCGTGGTCATCGCTGGCAAGGACGTCATGGGTCTTGCCCTCGATCGTGTAGTCGGTCGTACCGGGGCTGGCGGCACGCAGCGCCTCCTTGCCGCGACGCGGCTCCGCGCGGCCGATCTCGTGCCACACGATGTCGTCGGCCATGAGCTCGTCGAGCTTCGCCATGTCGCCGCTGTCGAATGCGGCGGTGACCGCGCGCGCCGTCGCCAAGTTCTCGGTGGCTCCCATCGTCAGTTCCTCCTCGATCAGTGACGCGGCGTCGATTGGCGGCGCCTCCGAAATGAAGGGTAGACCCGAAGACCTCGTCGGGCGGACGTGGGCAGGCTATCTGCGCTAGTCGACCCGGGGCCAGGCCGACCGCTATGGCCCGGAGCTGCAACGAGCCGAGCAGCGCCAGTTCGCGGAACGCCACGGTCTCGTGTCGACCGATCGAGAATACGTCGACCTCGTATCTGGCAAGGACACCCTGCGGCGGACGGACTTCGCCCGGATGCTCGCCGATGCCGAGGCCGATGCGTTCGAGGTTCTGCTCGTCTATGACACGAGTCGCTTCGCCCGAAACGTCGCGGATGCGTGGACCTACCGGGATCGGCTCGCCCGGGCCGGGGTCGTCCTCGTGTTCTGTGCGGATGGGCTGATCGCCGGCAACGTCGATACCTACGAGGTCGAAGGACTCAAGACGGTCTCGGACGCCGCCTACATCCGGCGGCTGTCGCGCAATGTCGCCCGTGGCTACGAGCAAAAATGGCGCCTATTCGACGATCCAGGCGGTCATCCCCCACTCGGCTTCGCGCGCACAGGCGAGCGCCGGCTCCTGAGCCCGGTGGATGGGCCAGACCTCGAGCGGGTTCGTCGGGCGTTTGAGCTATACGCCGCCGGGAGCTGGAGCGACACCGCCCTCGCCGACGAACTCGGGCTCACCGAGCCGGGCCTGGCCGAGATCCTCACCAACCCGCTCTACGCCGGTCGGGTGATCCGCCACAAGGGCCACCCCGACGAGGAGGAGCGGTCCGCTCGATACGACGCCCCGGTCGACGCGGCTCTATTCGAGCGGGTCCAGGCGATCCGGGCCGAGCGCCGGACGCGCCATCCCGGCGGGATCGTCCGACGCCGCCCCTACCCGCTCGCGCGGCTCATGCGCTGTATCCACTGCGGGAGCGCGTATCACGGCGACGCCAACAACAACCGACGGCGCATCCGCCATGCGCGCCGTCCGGCGTGCGGACCCTCGGCGACGTATCGGGCCGATCGCTTCGAGGAGCAGATCGCGCGCCTGTTCGACCGGGTCCGGCTGTCGGACGCCGACGTGGCCCAGGTCCTGCGTGCGATGCGCGGCACGACCCCGGTGGCTGCCGCTCCCGATCCTGGCGCCCTGGCGGAGGCCCGGACGCAGCTCCAGGCGCCGACTCGCCTCCGGCACGATCGCGATCGAGGCGTTCAGTCGGGAATGGCGGCGACTCGAGCAGCCCACCCGCCGCCGAATCGCTGCCACCGGACGAGCTGCGGCTTCGACGCGCCCGGAATCTCCTGATGGAGTTCGGCACCCTGTGGCGGAACCCCGCCGTCCCGGACCGATTGCGCGAGGAGGCGCTCCGCGAGATCCTCGGCCGGGTCGATGTCGATGGTCCCGAGATCGTCGCAGTGCATCCCGTGCCGAACGACAACGCCTGGCTGCTCGGCCTCGTGGCCATCCGGGAAGAACGGTTGACGACGCAACGACAGGTGGGACTGGTCGGGGCGAGAGGATTTGAACCTCCGACCTCATCGTCCCGAACGATGCGCGCTACCAAGCTGCGCCACGCCCCGACCGAGGATGCCCGTTGAACAGGGCTCCGGGATGATAACGCACGATGGCGCGAAGTGGCAGCCACGGTCCGAAACCAGCCTGACCCGCCCGACGTAGGTCACTCTGCAAGTCCGTCGCGACCCGATCCAGAGGAGATCACCATGAGAATCATCCGAACCGGAACCAGGATCCGTGCCGTCACAGCGATCGGCGCAGCGCTCCTGTTCGTCGCAGCCTGCAGTAGCAGTGGGGCCAGCACGGCACCGAGCGCTGCCGCCGCCGCGTCTACGGCGCCATCGGCCGCAGCCTCGTCGGGCGGTGGCGAGACGTACACCGTCGCTGTCGCCAACGGCACCGTCGGCGCCTACCTGACAGGCGACAACGGCAAGACGCTTTACGAATTCACCCCCGACTCGGCGAACAAGACCACATGCACGGACACCTGCGCACAGAACTGGCCGCCATTCACCGTGACCTCGACCGATACGCTCGCCACCGGAACTGGCGTGAGCGGCACGCTGTCGACCTTCGCCCGGCCGGACGGCACGATGCAGGTGGCGATCAACGGCATCCCGCTGTACTACTTCGCGGGCGACACGAAGGCAGGGGACACCACCGGCCAAGGAAAGTCCGGCAAGTGGTTCGTGGCCTCGCCGACGGGCAGCGCGCCAGGCGCATCCGCGGCGCCATCCTCGAGCGGCGGCAGCTCGTACTGACCCGTCGGAACTCCAGCACACCGCAGCACGGCCCCCGCTCCGCGGGGGCCGTTCCATGCCGGGACCCGTCAGCTCGCGGGCGTGAGCCAGACCGGATAGTCGCGGGTCGATTGCGGGGACCCGTCCTTTTCCGATGGGTCGTAGACGCGCAGGGTCCCCCACTGCGCCTTCGCGACGGTGTACGGCAGCGCGACCGCGAAGGTCCCGCGGCAGCCGGAGCCGCATGTCGCCATGACCTGCCGGTCGACGATCGACGCGCCCGACCCGTCGAGGATCGCGACCCGGAATGTCGCCTCGAAGACGTCCGCGTTGCCGCGGACATCGCCCGGGTCCGAGAGGGCCGCGCCGTAGGCGGGCCGGTCCACGAAGATCGCGGGGAGCTGGTCGGTGTAGTCAGACCGGCCGACCGGGCCGTCGAGGACGATCCCCTCGCTGCCGAACACGGTCACGGTCTGGCCCTCGATCTGGAACACCACCGATCGCACGGTGCCGAACTGCGTCAGCGTGTAGACGACCTGCGCGAGGCGGTACTGCAGCGACGCAGTCCCGCCGCCGGAGTCGAACTCGGTCGACAGGTCCACGGTCGCGACGCCGCTCTTGATGGTCAGATCGAGGAGCCGGCTGCCGTCGGGGATCGCGGTCGTCATCGTCCGTTCGCGGGCGACGTCAGGGTCGGGACCATTGAGCAGGGCGTTCATCGCGGCCGTGGCGACCGCCACGGTCTTCGGGACGATCCGCAGCACCGGAACGAGACCGACGGAGCCGGGCTCGCCGCCGAGGACGAAGTACGACCGAACGGTCATCGTTCCGGAGGCCGGAGAGCCCGGCGTCGGCGAGGCCCCTGGTTCGGCGGATGCATCGGCGGTCGGCTCGCTGGACGGCGCGGTGGACGCCCCGGTCGGGGCGCTCGGGGCAGGGGTCAGGTCGGGACTGGTCGGGTCGGGCGAGGTCGTCGCGGTCGACACCGGGCTTGGGACCGTCCCGAGATCGCCGGTCGACCCGGCGCAGGCCGCAAGGCTCAGGACCAGCACGCCGGCGAGGACGATCGAGGACGGCAGTCGCATCACGTTCGGGTGCTCCACTACGACGTTTCCGGAGTCCCAGCGTCGCTGCCGCCCATCGCCGTGTCATCGCCGGCCGGTAACGGTTCGGTCACAGGCAGGCGCAGCTCGATCCGTAGGCCGCCGCCCGGGCGGTCCGTCGCGCCGATGGTCCCGCCGAGCAGTGCCGCATGTTCGGCGGCGATCGCCAGGCCCAGGCCGCTGCTGCCGCCGTGACGCGAGGGGTCCGCCTTGTAGAACCGTTCGAAGAGGTGGGCGAGCTGGTCGGGTGGCACGCCCGGTCCGCGGTCCGCCACGGCCAGCACGAGCCCGTCGCCTGCGCCCGTCAAGGTGACCTCGACGGGCGATCCGGGCGCGTGCTCACGCGCGTTGTCGAGGAGGTTGCCGAGGATCCGCTCGAGCCGCCGCGGGTCGGTGTCCACGACCAGCCGGTCGGCGGGCAGGTCGACGGTCGCCGCCGGCAGGCGCGCCGCGGTCACCGAGCGCACCAGCCGGCCGAGGTCCACGGGCTCGAGCGCGATCCGCTCCGCGCGGGCGTCGAAGCGCGACAGCTCCATCAGCTCGTCCACCAGCGTCCGCAACCGGCCGACGTCGGCGATCAGCAGCTCCCCTGCCCGACGGCTTTCGGGCGGCAGCGCGTCGAGGTGCTCGCGCACGATGGACGCCTCGGCCACGAGCGCCGAGAGCGGTGTCCGCAGCTCATGCGCGACGTCCGCGACGAAGCGTCGGTTCTGCGACTCGGCAGCCTCCAGCCGGGCGATCGTGTCGGCCAGGGCCGCGGCCATCCGGTTGAAGCGATCCGCCCACGTCCCGAACTCGTCGTCCGAGGTGACCGGCACGCGCGCCGACAGGTCGCCGCCCTCGATCCGCTCGGCGGCGCGGCTCGCGGCCTCGACCGGGGCGAGGACGCCGCGGGCGATCCAGCGGGCGGCCAGCAGGGCGACGAGGACCAGGATCAGTGCCCCGGCGATGAGCGCGAGGCGGAACTGCGCCAGGGCGGCCTCGAGCTCGGTCGTGTCGTGGACGAAGTAGAACGCGGGTCCGCCGCCTCCGACCCGCCCGCCGATGACCAGGCTGGGCGTCCCGGCCACCGTCGTCCAGGCGTACGCCAGCTCGCCCGCCGCCACCCCGTCGCGCAGGTCGGCCGGCAGCGCGTCGAGGGCGCCGGTCAGCTCGGTCGACGAGATGGCGACGCCGTTCGCACCGAGGTCGATGATCGCCTCGACCCCGCGCGCGTGGAACGTGTCGAGCAGGCGGCTGTTGCTGATATCGTCGGTGGTCGGATCGGCCGGCAGGTCGGCGGCGGGGACGATGACGGACAGGTCGAAGGCGGCCTGGTCGTGCGCGTCGCGCAGGACCTGGTCGCGCAGGCCGTTCTCGACGAACAGGTAGGCACCCGTCCCGAGCAGGACCGCGGTCAGCGCCACCAGGGCGACCAGGGTGGCCGTGAGCCGCGCCCGGATGCCGCGGAACACGTGCATCGACTAGCGCGCTGCCTTGTAGCCGGCGCCGCGGACCGTGAGCACCAGCACGGGCGCCGCCGGATCGGTCTCGATCTTGGCCCGCAGCCGGCCGATCGCCACGTCCACCAGCCGCGAATCGCCGAGGTAGTCGTAGCCCCAGATCCGATCGAGCAGGATGTCGCGGGTGAGCACCGTGCCGGCGTGTCGGGTCAGCTCGGCGAGCAGGTCGAACTCGGTCCGCGTGAGTTCGACCGGCGCCCCGTCGCGGGTCACGGTCCGCCCGGCGAGGTCGATGGCGACCGGCCCGAGATGGAGGCGGTCCGCATCACCCGGGCCACGGCCGGCCCGACGAAGCGCCGCTCGCACCCGGGCGACGAGCTCCGGGACTTCGAACGGCTTCTTGACGTAATCGTCCGCCCCGGCCTCGAGACCGACGACGACGTCGATCGTGTCGGCGCGGGCCGTGAGCATCACGACCGGGATCGTCGAGTCGCGGCGGATCGCCCGACAGACCTCGAGGCCGTCGAGGCGTGGAAGCATGACGTCGAGAAGGACGAGGTCGAATGGCTCGGCGGTGAATCGTTCGAGGCCAACGGCGCCGTCGGCGGCGGTCTCGACCGTGAAGCCGGCGTTGCGGAGGCCGATCGCGGTCACCTCGCGGATCGAGGGGTCGTCCTCGACGAGCAGGATCCGAGCGTCCATCGATCCCTCGCACGGGCCTGCCACGCCGGCCGGCCACCGCGGCAGTATGCCAGCCGGTCAGTCGAGGGCGGCCTCGAAGGCGGCATTCGCTCTGGCGCGCTCCTCGGCGTGGATCGGCAACGTCCCGAGCGCGGCGAGCACGAACGTCAACGCCATCAGCCCGAACACGATGGGCAGTCCCTGCGTCGTGCCGAAGGCCTGGATCACCACGCCGTACAACGCGGTCCACAGCGAGCCGACCCCGAATGCCATGGCGAAGTAGAAGGCATACGACGCATCACGACTGGCCGGTGGCGCGATGTCGCCGAGGAGGGCCTGGAGCTGCGGGCTCTCGGAGAACGAGAACAACCCCATCAGCACGATCCCGACCCACAGCCAGAGCAGCGACGATCCGGCGGCCAGGAAGACGACGAAGCCGAGCGCGCCGCCGAGGTAGACCCCGACGATGAGCGGCTTGCGTCCGATCCGGTCCGACAGCCAGCCGGCGACGAGGGGCATCGGCACCGAGAACACGATCAGCGCGCCGTACATCAGCCCCGAGGTCGCGGAGTCGAGGCCGAGGACCTGGGTCATGTAGATCAGCGCGAACAGGTTGACCACGCCGAGGCCACGGCCGCCACCGCCGAGCGCCGACGTCAGGTACAGCCAGCGCAGGTCGCTGTCGCGCAGGATCCGGCCGAATGCCGCCCGGACCGTGCCGCTCGCCCGGGCCGCCGCACGGTCGGTGCCGGCCTCGCGGACGAACAGGAGGATCAGGATGGCCACGGCGATCGCCGGCAGGCCGAACACGATCGAGGCGCCGCGCCAGCCGACGGCTGCCAGAAGGGGTGCGCCGACGATCGCGACGACGACCGTGCCGACGTTGCCACCGGCGATGTGGGCGCTGATCGCGAACCCGCGACGCTCGGTCGGGAACTGCTCGGCCAGAAGCCCATTGCCGACCGGGTGTTGCGGCGAGCCGCCGATCCGCGACGCCACGTTCGGGACGGCGAACGTGAGGAAGCTCGTCGCGAATGCCTGGAGGGCGAACCCGCCGCCGAACAGGATCCCGCCGAAGCCGAGGAGGTGCCGTCGCGACGCGATCCTGGTCAGACCCGCGTAGGTCAGCTGGACCATCCCGGACAGGAAGGCTCCGGTCGCCGCCAGGAAGGCGATCGTCTCGACGCTGATCTTGAACTCGTCGATGATCGCGACGAAGATCAGCGGCAACAGGACGGCCTGGGCGTGGTTGATGGCGTGCGCCACGGAGAGCAGCCCGAGCGAGCGCATCGGGCGGATGTCCGGGGCCAGCATGGTCGTATGGTGCCGCATCGTTGGCCTACCGGTATGGGCCAACTCGCAGTGTCAGCCGCGCTCGCGCCTCACGGGCGACCTTGACTCGCGGGATGAGGGGCGGCCGGACATCATCGCCCGCCGACGCTCAGTGCTTCTTCTTCGGAACCTCGTACAGGCCCGCCTGCGGGCTCGTGTGCGCATGGCCCGAGCCCGCGGCGTGGACCGGCTCCTTCTTCGGCAGGATGTACAGGATCATCAGGGCGATCGGGCCGAACAGGATGCACAGGAACGTCCACAGCCCGGCGCTGCGGCCGAACTTCGGTGCGTTCTGGTACGCGTACACCGCGCAGACGATCCAGACGACGGCCGCCAGGACGACGAACCCCGTGCCGACGAGTGTGGTCTGTGGATCCATGACGGTCGACCCCCTGGGACTGATCGAGGCGCTTAGCATCCATATGATGCCGGACAGGGGGTCAACCGGCGCGCCGCGGATGACGTCATCCGCCTCGAGCGCGCCGGACGCCTGGGACGATCAGTACTGGAAGAGCAGCTCGCGGTACTTCGGCAACGGCCACAGGTCGTCGGCGACGAGCGTCTCGAGCTCGTCGACGACAGTGCGCAGCTTCGCCTGCGCGGGGATGACCTCGGTCGCGAACGCCTTCGCCTCGGCCTGGACGGGGCCGGCCTCGTGCGCCTCGTGCTGGGCATGGGTGAGCCCGTCGATGGCGTCGACGAGCTGATCGGCCAGCCCCGTGATCTTGACGCAGATGCCGTTGATGCCCTTCGACGACGGAGCAGCCGCGAGCTCGCCGAGGTAGCGGGCGACGGCCGGCAGGATCATCGTCGAGGCGATGTCGAGCGCCGTGTTGGCTTCGATGTCGGCGATCTTGACGTAGCGCTCCCAGTTGACCTCGACGCGCGATGCAAGCTCGCGCTCGGACAGGACGCCGAAGCTCGAGAACAGGGCCTTGGCGGTCTTGGTGGTCAGCGCCGGCAGGGCGTCGACCGTGGTCTTGTTGTTCGGCAGCCCGCGGCGGGCGGCCTCGGCGTGCCACTCCTCGGAGTAGTTGTTGCCCTCGAACAGGACCTGCTTGTTGTCCTTGACGAGGCCCGACAGGATCGCGGTCAGACTCTCGAAGTCGCCGCGATCGAGCTTGTCGAGCTCATCGGCGAGCTGCTTGAGCGAATCGGCCACAGCCGTGTTGAGGACGGTCTGCGGCCAATAGATCGGGGCCGACGAGCCGACCGCGCGGAACTCGAACTTGTTGCCCGTGAAGGCGAACGGCGAGGTCCGGTTGCGGTCCGTTGCGTCGGCGGCGAGGACCGGCAGCGACGTCGCGCCGAGCTCGATCGCGCCGCCCTTCTTCGAGGCCGCGGCCGGCCCCTGCTCGAGCTGGCCGATGACGTCCACCAGCTGGGCGCCGAGGAAGATCGAGACGATCGCCGGCGGTGCCTCGTTGGCGCCCAGGCGATGGTCGTTGCCGGCGTCGGCGATGCTCGCGCGGATCAGGTCAGCGTGGACGTTGACGCCGCGAATGACCGCGACCAGGAACGCAAGGAACTGGGCGTTGGCATGCGGGTCGTCCCCGGGGTCGAGGAGGTTCGCGCCGTCATCGGTCGCCATCGACCAGTTGTTGTGCTTGCCCGAGCCGTTGATGCCGGCGAATGGCTTCTCGTGGATGAGGAACATCAGCCCGTGCTGCGCGGCGAGGCGACGCATGAGGCTCATGACGACCATGTTGTGGTCGGACCCGACCGATGTCGCCTCGTAGACGGGCGCCATCTCGAACTGCCCGGGCGCGACCTCGTTGTGGCGGGTCTTGGCCGGGATGCCGAGGCGCCACAGCTCGCGATCGAGATCCATCATGAACGCCAGGATCCGTTCGCGGATCGGGCCGAAGTACTGGTCCTCGAGCTCCTGGCCCTTGGGCGACGGGGCGCCGAACAGCGTCCGCCCGGTCAGCAGCAGGTCCGGTCGCTGCTCGGCGAGCCGGCGGTCGACGAGGAAGTACTCCTGCTCCGGACCGATGTTCGTGAAGACCCGGCTCGAGGTCGTGTTGCCGAACCAGCGGAGCACGCGCAGGGCCTGGGTCCCGAGCGCCTCCTGCGAGCGCAGGAGCGGGATCTTGAAGTCGAGCGCCTCGCCGGTATACGAGACGTAGGCCGTCGGGATCGTCATCGTGACGCCGTTCGTCTCGACCTGGAGGAAGATCGGGCTGGTGACGTCCCAGCCGGTGTAGCCACGAGCCTCGAACGTGGCGCGCAGGCCGCCGGACGGGAACGAGCTCGCGTCCGGCTCGCCCTGGACCAGGTTCTTGCCCGAGAACTCGGCGATGGTCTGGCCGTCGCCGGTCGGGGTCAGGAACGAGTCGTGCTTCTCCGCGGTGGAACCCGTCATCGGCACGAACCAGTGGGTGTAGTGGGTCGCGCCGTGGGCGAGCGCCCATTCCTTCACGCCGTGGGCGACCGCGTCGACGATCGCCGGATCGAACGGCTCGTGGCCCTCGATCGTCCGCCGCAGCTTGCGGAAGATGGGCTTGGCCAGGTACTGGCGCTGGGCCACCTCGTCGAAGACGTAGCTGCCGTAGATGTCGGCGCCGGCGTCCTTGAGGTAATCCTGGGTCTTGGCGACCCGATGCTTGGCGATCTCCGAGATGGCGGATTGTCGCGCAGTCATGGCACTCCTGCGATCTGTCACCTGTGAAGGGCGCACGGCAACACACGTGCGCGCGTTGGGTCGAGCCTACCAGCAGGGATGGTTGCGGTTCAGCACCGGCGACGGTTGCCGGCGCGAGCATTTTGGTCGGGGTGGGTCGTCCGAGCGGCTGGCGGCTCAGCCGGTGCGCCGTACGGCCACGAGCTGGTCGAGCAGGCGTCCGAACTCGCGCTCGACGTCGACGTAGCGGTCCGATCGCCAGACGATCCCGAGCTGCCCGTCGGGTGCGATCCGGGTCCACACCCGCCGGCGCGGCCGGTAGAACGTGATGGCGATCCCGGCGATGAGCGATGCGAAGGCGATCCACACGATCCCCTGCCCCGGGTCGGCCTTGGCGATGAGCAGCGTGAACTGGCCGAAATCGACCAGACCGATCGACAGGTCCAGTCCCTGAGACACCTTGACGTCGCCCTGGTGGAGGTCGACCGCCTGGTAGAGGTCCTCGACCGGCTGGCCGTCGGCGCCGGTCCCGACGACCGTATACGGGGCCACGGTCAGGATGGCGTTGCCGTCGGCGTCCTTGTCGAGGAAGAGCTTGAGACCCATGTCGCGGCCCGGGATGCCGATCGAGGCGTATGGCAGGCCGGACGCCTCATCGGTCATCGGGACCGGCGCGTCCCACAGCAGCGCGCCGGCGGCTGTCTTCAGCACGACGTGCGGCGCCGGCCCGAACCCGTTCTGGTGGAACGTGTAGCCCGCGACCGACAACGGATCGTTGACCCGGATCGTCTTGCGCGCGATCTGGTGGCCGTCCTGGTAGACCGCAAGGTCGGTCGTGAAGTCGGTCGGATGGCCGGTGTCGAAGCCGGGCGCCTCGAAGTCGATGTTCTTGACCAGCAGCAGGCCGGGCGTGCCGATCGGCTGGACGGTCAGCGATTGGCCCTCGGCGACCACCAGGCCCTGCTCGTCGCCCAGCCGCGCGGTCGCCGCCGCGGCGATCAGGAACAGGATCAGCCCGAGGTGGGTGAGCAGGGTGGCCATCTTGGTGTACTGGTGCCGATCGCCGTACACGTACCGGGTGCCGTCGGTGGCGGTCTCCTCGCGGACATGGAAGCCGCTCCGGCGCAGGACCTTGCCGACATCCGCGGCGGCAACGCCGTCCATCGCCGCGCGATCGGGGAGGATCGGGTCGAAGAATGGCTCAGGCTGGGCGACCCGGACGTCGCTCACACCGCGCCACAGGCGAGGCGTGCGGTCGAGCGTGCAGACGATGATCGAGACGACCAGCACGACGAGACCGGCGCTGAACCACGGAGAGCGGAAGACGGCGAACAGCGACAGCCGCTCCATGACACCGACGATGGCACTGCCGAGGACCGGGTCGTAGCGCTCGTGGAGCTGCTCCATGGCCGTCGCGTAGTCGGTCGCCGAGCGGAACGCGAAGTCGGGCAGCTGCTTGATGGTCATCCCGATGACCGCCAGCAGGGCGAGCACGATGATCTGGAAGACCGCGAAGTCGACCGACGTCAACAGCCGCCAGAGCCCGTAGCCGAGGCGAGCCGGGATGTTCCAGCCAGACGGTCGGGTGGTGGCCGCCGAGATGGCGGCCGGACTCGCGATGGCTCGCGCCCCTAGACGGCGTCGAGGGCCGGGATGGGCCCCTCGTCGACCGCTGCGGTGTCATCGACCGGGTCGCCTGTCGCCCGCGCGGCGTCGAGCCCGACGGCCAGGTCCGCCTCGAGGTCCTCGAGGTCTTCCAGCCCGACCGACACCCGCAGCAGCCCGGGCGTGATGCCTGCCGCCAGGAGATCAGCCTCGTTCGACTGGCGATGCGACGTGGACGGCGGGTGGACGACCATCGTGTGGACGCTCCCGAGCGAGGCAGTCAATTCGGTGAGGGACAGTGCGTCGATCAGCGCCCGGCCGGCGACCCGCCCACCCTCGACCTCGAAGGCAAGCATCCCGCCAGCCACGCCCTGTCGGAACTGGCGCAGCGCGACCTCGTGCTGCGGATGGCTGGCCAGTCCCGGATAGAGGACCGAGCGGACGCCCGGCTGTGCCTCGAGCCAGGCGGCCAGGGCGGCTGCGGTGGCCGCGTGGCGCTCGACTCGGAGGGCGATGGTCAGGATCCCGCGCAGGACGAGGAACGCTTCGAGCGGGCCGAGCGTGGCCCCGGTGTCGACCTGGACGCGTTCGACCTCGGCGACCATGTCCGACGGGCCGGCGACGACACCGGCGATGACGTCGCTGTGGCCGCCCAGGAACTTCGTGGCCGACTCGACCACGAGGTCCGCACCGAGCGCGAGCGGCCGGCAGACATACGGCGATGCGAACGTGTTGTCGACGACGTACCGAGCGCCATGTCGATGGGCGAGCTCGGCGAGCGCCGCGTGATCGGCGACATGGGTCGTCGGGTTGGCGATGGTCTCCGCATACAGGACGCGGGTCGGAGCGGCGGCGAGTGCCGCCGCCACGGCATCGAGGTCGGTGGTGTCGACGAACTCGACCCGGACACCGAAGCCACCGAACCGCCGCGCGAGCTGGGTGCGGGTCGAGCCGTAGGCCGCCAGCGGCGCCACCACCCGGTCGCCCGCGACGACGAGTGACGCGAGCGCGGCGTGGATCGCCGCCATCCCCGATGCGAGGGCGACGCCCGCGGCGCCACCCGCCAGCTCGGCGTAGGCGGCCCCGAGTGCGGCGGTCGTCGGGTTCGAGATGCGGCTGTAGGCGTAACCCTTGCGTCCGTCGGCGGCGACTCGCCCAAGCTCATCGGCGTCGGCCGACGCGAATGTCGCGGTCTGGTAGATCGGCACGCTCGTCGGCGTCTGCCGGACGTCCGGCGCACGCGATGCGGCCCGGATCGCGCGGGTCGAGAAGCCCTTCGGCTCCGGACGGGGTCGCGGCTGGCTGTCGCTCACGGAGCGATGCTACACCGGAGTCGCGGACCGCCCGCTGCGCGGAGCCGGCACGCCCGTCACCCGGTCCTTGCCGGCACGCTTCGAGTCGTACATCGCCCCGTCGGCGCTGATGATCAGCTCGTCCGCGGTCCGCCCGTCGTCCGGGTAGCTCACGACCCCGATCGACAGCGACGGCCGGCGGTCGGCGCCGGGGAGGTCGACGGGCATCGCGTTGACGCCGAGCCGGATCTTCTCGGCCAGGACGAACGCGCCGGTCGGGTCCGTCTCGGGCAGCAGCACCACGAACTCATCGCCGCCGTAGCGGGCGGCCGTGTCGATCTGGCGAACGCCCCGGGTGATGACCTCGCCGACGCCGCGCAGGACACGGTCGCCATAGAAGTGCCCGAGCCGGTCGTTGATGCCCTTGAGCTCGTCGAGATCCATCATCAGCAGGCAGAACCCGCGGCCGGACCGGGCGCTCCGCGCGATCTCGCGGTCCATCGCCGCGAAGAAGAACGAGCGGTTGAAGAGGCCGGTCAGCGAATCGACGGTGGACAGCCGGATCGCGGCGTCGCGCGTCCGACGCTGGGCCCGGGCGATGACCATCGCCGCGTATGTCAGAAGGATCAGTGCGGTCAGGTTGATGCCGACGACGGCCGCGGCGCCGGGCCCGAGCGCGACCTTGGTCCCGGCGAAGACCGCGAGCACGTAGCCGATCGCGGCCGCCGCGGTCAGGCCCACGGTGATCGGCGGTGAGACGACCAGCGCAGCGCCGCCGACGATGAGCGGGAAGGCGAAGAAGAACGGGCTGGCGACGCCCCCGGTCAGCGCGACGAGAAGCGTCGCGACCGTGATCGCGACCGACCCCTCGACCACGAACTTGGCCGGGCCAAGGGTGTCGGGCGGGAGCAGGTCGTGGACGATGAGGATGAACAGGCCGGAGAACGCGAGCAGGACCAGGATCGCCGGCTCGGTGTCGGGCCACAGGCCGGTGGTGGCGACCACCACGGTCGTGGCCAGCAGGAAGATCCAGGACACGATCCGGACGACGCGGTCGTAGGTCTCGGTCGGGACCCCGTCCTCGGCCGTCCGACTGGCGATCCCGCCGATGACCGCGGCCTCGGCCGCCCGGCGATCGTCGGCCACGGCCGCGGCGGTCGGTGGTGTGGCGTGACCCGGTCGGCCCATCAGCGGCGGGACGACGACGAACGCCATGACCGCGAGGTTCGCGGCGACGAGGATCACGATCAGGATCAGGACCGGTTCCACCGCCAGACTCGACCTCGCACGGTTCGGGGCGTCGGCGAACATGGCGCCCCCGCGTCACGCCATCTTAGCCGTCCGTGGACGATGGTCCGCCCATCGGCGGGCGCTTCGGTGCCCTCGCGCAACGCCTTCCGACCGGGACGCGATGGATCGGGGCGGCCGGTCAGCGCGTCCCGTACTGGTAGGTCTGCTTGACCAGCCGGAGGTAGACGAAGGTCTCGGTCTCGCGCACCCCGTCGATCGCCCGCAACCGCTCGGCCAGGAAGGCCAGCAACGCGTCGTTGTCCTCGCAGACCGTCTCGATCAGGAGGTCGTAGCTGCCGGCGGTGATGACGACGTAGTCGACCTCGGGCATCTGCGCGAGGTGCTCGGCGACCTCGATCAGCTTCGCGCTCTCGCAGCGGATACCGATCATCGCCATCTGGTGGAAGCCGAGCTTGAGCGGATCGGTCACGCCGACGACCTGGAGGATGCCGCGCTCGATGAGCCGGTTCGTCCGGGCGCGCACGGCCGCCTCCGAGACCCCGAGGTCCGCGGCGATCTGGGTGAACGGCCGGCGGCCGTCCGCCTGGAGATGCTCGATGATCCGCTTGTCGAGAGGGGTCACCTCGTCCGACGTGCGGCCCGAGACGGCTCGCGAACGCTGGGGGCGGGCTGGCAGGGTCACGGCTTCGCCGAGGGAGCCGCGGACGCACCGGCGGCCGGGCTCGAGCCGGGCGACGCGGCCGGCGTGGCAGGGATGGGGACGATGGTCCGGGACTTCAACGGTCCGACCAGCCCGTTGAGCGCGTCACGGAGTCGGCCCGCGGACGCGAGATGGTCGGCATCCGGGGTCGTCGGCCCCTTGGTGGTGGCGATCGGACCCCACTGGACGAGGATGTTCTCGCCGATGAATGCGATCGGCGCCTCGCCACGACCCGGCTTGGTGCCGGCAGCCCAATGGATGCCGCTCGCCAGCGACTTCGCGGTCATGAACTGGCTGATCGCCAGCGGCCAGCCTTCGTACGTCGCATGGATCCGCTTGACGGGATCGCGGCCGTTGATCCCGGCATCGGCATCCAGCGGAGCGATGACGAGGCCGTCGGCGAGGAGCGCGAGATAGACGGCATCGGCGCTGGCCGGCGCGGTCAATGGCGGTTGCGGGGTCCGCGACGGCACGGGCGTGGCGGTCGGGGTCGGCAATGGTGTGGGGGTCGCGACTGCGGCGGCCCCACAGCCGGCCACCAGCCAGGCCGTCGCGACAGCGGCAAGGAGCAGCCTGTGACCGCCGGACGGCACCGAGCCGCTGGATGTGCGCATCGCGGCGGATGCTAGCACGCCGATTCGCGCCGACCGGGCGCGCGTCTCATCCGCCGCGGTCGAGCTCGGCGAGGATCGGCGCGAGGGCCACGATCGAATTGCGCGTGATCGGGTCGAGCACCATCTGGACGTGGGCGATCCCCTCGGCCGCGAACGCCTGCAGCGTCCGGGCGAGGATCGCAGGCTCGGCGTCGAGCGGGACGATCGGGGCGGACAGGTCAGAGCCTTGGAGGCGGCCGGTCCCGCCCGGCAGCCGGACCAGCACGGCCACCGTCCGTTCGACCTCGGCCGGGTCACGACCGACGGCCCGGCAGGCATCATCGACGAGCCGCCGGATCGGCGGGACGCCCGCCGGCCGGTTCTCGATGTCGCTGTACCAGGAGTTCCACGAGTCGGCATCGGCCATCGTCGCGCGCAGCATCCGTGGCCCCCGCGAGCCGATCATCAGCGGCGGGCCGTTGGGGCGCGGGCCGCGTGGCAGCAGCTCGCAATCGCGGGCCTGGTACCAGCGCCCGTCGAAGTCGATGGCTCCGTCGCGGAGCAGCGTGCGGATGATGGTGAACGCCTCCTCGAACCGGTCGATGCGATGGTCGAAGGGGAGACCGAACGCCCGGAACTCGGTCTCGTTCCAGCCGGCGCCGAGACCGAGCACGAAACGGCCGCCGCTCAGCTCGTCGATCGTCACCGCCTGCTTGGCCAGGAGCGCCGGGTTGTGGAAGTTCGTGCAGGCGACCAGCGGCCCGATCTCGATGCGCGTCGTCACCGCAGCCATCGCCGCCAGCGTGGTCCAGGCCTCCCACGGCCCGCGCGCGGGACGATCCGCCCAGCGATAGAGCAGGTGCTCGCCGACCCATGCCGAATTGAAGCCGAGGTCCTCGATGGCGCGGACCATGTCGAGCAGCTCGGGCCAGCGCACGTCGCGCTCGACCTCGGGGAGCTGGATGCCGACCTTGAGCGGGCGGCCAGGCGTCGTCGTGGTCATCGTCGAAATGTAGCGGTCGCGCGGACCGACGAAAGCGTTGACAACCGGATCGGCCGTACCGCACCCTGCCCGCGACATGATGACCAGCAGCCCGACGACGAGCCAGAACCAAGGGCCTGACCGGCCCACTTGAGTCCGAGCGCGCCCCGACGGGCGCCGACGACCAGCCCGAGTGACGCCCCGGCACACGACGCCGAGGGCGTTTTTCTTGCCCCACCCACTCGAAAGGAGAACCCGTGGATCCCGCGTTCGCGTTACGCGGTTACCTGCTCGGCTTCACGATCGCGGCCGCCGTCGGGCCGATCAGCCTGCTCGTCATCCGCCGCACGCTGGCCGAGGGCCGGCTGGTCGGCCTCGTGTCCGGACTTGGCGTGGCGACCGCCGATGCCACCTATGGCGCGATCGCCGCGTTCGGGCTGGGGGCCCTGACCGACCTCCTGGTCAGCGCCCGGCAGGTCCTGGGTCTGGTCGGTGGCCTGTTCCTGCTCTGGCTCGCCTGGAAGACCATCCGCGCCGCGCCCACCGAGGCGGCGACGGTCACCCGGCGGCGAGGCGGTCTGGCCGGCGCCTACCTCTCGATCCTCGGGCTCACCCTCGCCAACCCGATGACGATCCTGTCGTTCGGCGCGCTGTTCGCCGGTCTGGGCGTGACCACCGGAGCCACCGCCGACGCGGCGTTGGTGGTCGCCGGCGTGCTGCTGGGCTCGACGACGTGGTGGATCGTCCTGACGACCGCCGTCGGGGCGGCGCGCACGCGGGTGACGCCCGCGTGGATCCACCGGATCAACCTCGCCTCGGGGCTCGTCATCGGGGCATTCGCGATCGTCGCGATCGGGGCGGCTGTGCTCGGCTAGACGGCCTGGACGCCGTACGATGAGGCGCCGGGCTCAGAACAAGGATCGGTCGCATGGATCGGATGGAAGCGTGACGGCGAACGGGGATCCGCACGACGGGGCCGTTGCCGAGACCGCCCGGATACGGGCGATCTACGAGCGGACAGCCGATCGGTACGATCGGACGTCGGGTGACGGTGGGCGCGTCATCGGCGATGGCCGGGCCTGGCTGGCGTCACAGGCCACCGGGGAAACACTCGAGGTCGGGGTCGGGACCGGGCGCACGCTCCGCTGGTATCCGGACACGGTGAGGTTGACCGGGATCGAGCTCAGCGACTCGATGCTCCGCATCGCCGTCGCCCGCGTGGCCGCAGGGGTCAGGCAGGCCGACCTCCGGCTCGGCGACGCCACCGCCCTCCCGTTCGCGGCCGAGACCTTCGACACGGTCACGTTCTGCCTCGTCCTTTGCACGATCCCAGACGACGGGCGCGCGGTCGCCGAAGCAGTCCGGGTGCTGCGCCCGGGCGGTCGGATCGTGGCCTTCGAGCACACCCGCAGCCCGAATCTCGCGATCCGGCTGGCCGAGCACGTGATGGAGCCGTTCACCGTCCGATTCCAAGGGGACCACCTGCTTCGCGACCCTCTCGATCACGTCGCCGAGCACGAACTCGCCATCGAGCACCTCGAGCGGCGGTTCTTCGGCGTGATGGAGCGACTCGTGGCGCGCAAGCCGCTCGACTGATCGCAGGGCGTCGAGGTCGAGCTGGACCCGGAGCCCGGCCGCTGCTGCGTCCGGCCGCTGCAGCGATTGATGCACCCGACCGGCTAGAGCCAGGCTCAGACCGGGAGCGCCGCCGCAAGCACGCCGACCGCGATCCCGATCGCCGCGCCGCCCAGTCCGATCTGCCGCGCACGCCGCCGATCCGCGGCAAGGGCGACCGGGTCCTCGACCTGCGTGACGGGCCCGACCTCACCGAAGTTGTAGAGGCCTCGCGACCCGAACCCGGCACAGAAGTGGAAGCGCGCCTGCAGGTAGCTCGAGGCCCCGGCGGAGGCCGGCAGCGCGACCAACAACCGCGCCGGAGCCGGGGCGCGGATCACGAGCAATCCCGCGAACAGGCCGACTGATGCTGCGAGGAGGACATGTCCACCGCGCCGGCGCCTGGCGATCTCGGCCGGTCCGATGTTGCAGACGCCGGGCACGTATCCGGACGCAGTGTCGGGTGGCGCGGGCCACGGTGTCGGGGCGGCGCTTTCGCCGATCGTCGTCGTGTCTGTCATGCCCTTATTATCCCGCTTTGGGCGATTCCAACCCGCAGCGGCACCGGCCTGCCGTCCGCTAGGTGCTCGGCGCCGACTCCAGCAGAGTCTTCAGCCGCTCGATCGAGCCGACCTCCGCGTCCATGGTCTTCTGCACCGCTCCCCCCATCAGCAGCTTCTTGAGCCCGCCGAGCTCAGCCTGCAACGAAAAGGACAAGCGCGTGCCGCCGGCGGCGTCCGCGAGGAGATACTCGCCGGTCGGGCGGACGGGGCCAGCGATCGCCTCGAACGCCAGACGGGTGTTCGGTTCGTAGACCGTGATCCGGTAGTCGGCCGCTACCCGCCGCCCGCCCGGACCCTTGACGCCCTGCTTGTAGGTGGCACCCACGCCCGTTCCCTGTTCGTGTGCGATGTCGAGGATCCCGGGCCGCCACTTCGGTCCGTTGAGGCCGTCGGCGATGAACGCGAAGACCTCCGCTGGCGGCCGCTGGATCGTCACCTCGTGTCGCGCTGATGGCATCGTCCCGACTCCCCTGGCACCTTCTTCCCCTCGACGGTGCAACGGTACTCCCGCCCCCGGGCGAGAAGGGGTCAGGCCGTCGCCTTCTGCGCGACCTTCGCCCGCTGGAGGATCCGGATCCCGTTGCCGAACGGGTCGCGGATGCCCATGTCGGTGCCGTAGCCGTGATCGATGGGCTCCTGGGTGAAGTCGGTCACACCGCGCACCTTGAGCGTCTCGTAGAGGGCGCGGGCGTCATCGGTGTAGAAGACGAGCGAGCCCAGGGCGCCCTTCGTGATCAGCTCGCGGAGCTGCTCGGCGGTGGCTTCATCGTGCACGGGCGGTCCTGGCTCCTCCAGGAAGATCTCGACGCTCCGGGTCGTCCGGGAAACGGACCGTCAGCCAGCGGAACGAGCCCTGCCGGATGTCCTGGCCCTTCTCCATCCCGAGCTTGTTGACGTAGAAGTCGAGCGCCTCCTCCTGGTCGAGGACCTTCACGGAGGTCACGGCGAGCTTGGTCGTCATCGGCTGGTCTCCTTTCTATCGTGGTGACAGCCACACCCTAAGCCGACGGGGACGCCGCGGCTTCTCCGGAACTGCTCTCGTTCGTGCCTGGTTTCGCGGCGGACAGAGCCGTCAACGGCCGCATGGCCATCATCTGGAAGCAGTTCGGCGCCTCCATCGGGCCGTGCGCCAGCCGGTAGCCCGACGGCGTCTCGCCGACGATCTCGCGGAACGTGCGGCTGAACGTCCCGAGACTGCTGAAGCCGACATCGAAGCAGACGTCGGTCACGCTGCGGTCGGTCTCGCGCAGAAGGAACATCGAGCGCTCGACCCGTCGCCGCTGCAGGTAGCGATGCGGCGTCTCACCGAAGACGGCGCGGAAGCTCCTGATGAAGTGCGCCTCGGAGACATGTGCCACGGCGGCCACGGCGCGGACGTCGAGCGGCTCCGCGTACGCGCGATCCATCACGTCCCGGGCGCGCAGCAGGCGCCGATTGAAATCCTCGGAGTCCCGACTCACGCGGCAACGCTACGCCATCGTGGGGATGGTCGGGGAGGCGGGATTCGAACCCGCGATCTCGTGCTCCCAAAGCACGTGCGTTGCCAGGCTACGCTACTCCCCGGGCCGGGCGCCATCGTACATGGGAACGTCTCCGCCTTCGGCCTGGCCGATCGATGGGGCCCGGTGTGCCATCGTCAGTCGGCGCAGCGTCAGCGCGACGTTGAGTCGCCGCCCCATCTCGCCGTCGAGGCCGTGGCCGAGCAGCTGTTCGGCACGCTCGAGACGGTAGGCGACGGTCCGGTCGGCGAGGTGGAGCCGGCGCGCCGTCTCGCGGCGGTTGCCGCCGGCATCGAAATAGACCTGGAGCGTCTCGACCAGCTCCTCACCCATCCTCGGGTCGGCCAGGAGCGCCCCGAGCTCCCGCTCGATGATGGTCGCGCTCAGGTCCGGGTCGCTCAGCAGAAGGCGCTCGACGCCGAGCGCGGCCACGTCGTCGATCACGCCGTGGCGGCCGATCGCCTTCGCGATCCGCAGGCTCTCCTGCAGCTCGACCAACGTGCGCGACCAGGCCCGGACCCCGTCGGCGGCCATCGCGACGGCCACCCAGCTCGGCATCTCGGCGGAGCCCGCGCCGGCGCCGAGCACGTCATGCACGGCATCTGCGAGGCGGGCGAACTCCTGCCGATCCGGTCCAAGGATGGCGACGATCGACCCTCGCCACGTGACCGCCAGCGGGACGCTGATGCCGGTGCCAGGCCGATCCCGTGCGCTCTGCCGTCGGATCAGGTGGTCGATGCGCCGTGCCAGGAGGTCGAGGTCCTCGTCGTCGATCCCGGGCTCATCCGGCGTCGGATCGACGTCCGGTCCGGGCAGGATCGCGACCAGGCGGAATGTCGTGTCAGGATCGAGGCCGTAGCGCATGGACAGGCGGCGCAAGCGTGGACCGACCCGGCCGTCGCCGCCGACCGCCCCGAGCAGCTCATCGAGCGCCGCCCGACGGGCGGCCACGTCGCGCGCGAGCAGCTCGCCCTCCGTCGCGCGATAGCCCTCGCCGATCGCCAGGGTGGACATCTCGCCCCACAGCAGCAGCCACCGACCGAGCTCCACGAGCTGCTCCACCGGCTCCCGGCGGCGGATCAGCTCGGCCGTCCCGTGGGCCCACATCACGCGCCTCGCCTCGGCGTTGACGCCGATGAACAGGATCAGCCGCTGACCCTGCGCTGCAGCGATCGACCCCGACGCGAACTGGAGGGCGAGGACCGTGTCGAGGTCGAGACGGTCTGTCTCGACCGCTCGATGGGCCTCGGCGACAAGGTCGTCGAAGGTCGTCGCTGACGCGGCGGACCCCGAATGGCGCGGCGGCATCGCCGCCACCCGCTCGCGCCCGCAGAGCCGCGATCGCCACCTCGAGATCGCCCGCATCGGCGTCCACGTACGTGGTCAGGTAGGCGAGCTCGACGCGTGCCCGCAACTCCTCGGGGGCGTCCACCGGACGATCCGCCAGCGCCGCCACGACCGCGTCGATGTCCGGCAGGACATCGGTGATGACATTGCGAGTTCGGGCACACATCGGGTCCAGGAGTCTACGCGCAAGCGCGCGCCGATTGCGACATGTCGGCAATCGACGGGCCCGATGACGCGGCTGGCCGTGCCGCTCGCCTGCCATGCGCGAAGTCGGCAACCGACTGATGGCGGTTCTGCATGGTTGATGCGTGGGAACGTCAGGCGACACCGGTCAGGCTGTTGTGACCGGGAGGGACTCGGTGATGATCCCGGGCGCAGATCGAGCGACAGAAGCACACCGAGAAGGAGCGACCGACACCATGAGTGAACCGTTCACCTTCGAGCGGCTCACGCCTCGCCAGCGCGAGGTGATCATCCGCAAGGCCGAGGGCAAGACCTACGGCCAGGTCGCCTACGAGCTGGGCGTCACCGAGCAGACCGTCAAGAACCACCTGGGACTCGTCTACGCGAGGCTCGGGGCCGAGCATCTGATCGAGGCGCTGCGCATCCTCGGCTGGCTCCACGTGCCGGGCGAATCCCATCCGGCGAGCGGGAAAGCCGCCTGACAGCACGGGCGGACACGAACCGGACTACGCCTCGGCGATGACCCCGATCGAGACCCGGAACCCGGCCCGGCGCTGGAGCGGCGGCATCAGCGTGCCCTGGCCGATCGGCGTGTCGCCCGGGAACCAGCGCGCCCACTCCTCGTTGAACGCGTCGAACTCGCTCGGCTCGCGAAGAGCCCAGTTGGCCCAGACGACCTTGTCGAGCGAGCTGCCGTTCGCCTCGAGCCTGGCCTTGAGGTTGGTCAGGCACTGACGGGTCTGCTCCTTGATCGCGCCGCTGACGACGAACCCGCTGTCAGGATCGACCGGCCCGATCGACGAGATGTAGACCATGCCGCCTGCGGTCACCGCGCGCCCGACGCCGATGGTCGGCTTGGCCATCGCCGATCCGGCCTGCGCGTCGCCGTCGGTCCAGCGGCCCTTCCCCTTGCGGATCGTGTCCGGGTCGACCTGGTCGATGCTCGGGATCCCGAACTCGCCGGGCGGCAGGTCGACCCCGCTCGCCTTGAAGACGCCCATGAACGTCGGCCGGATGCCCGTCGGCCTGAGCTCGCCGACGATCTTGCCCTCGTCGCTGACGCCGGTCTGCACGAACGCGAAGATGTCCTGGGTGAGGATCTCGTCGTCCTCGATGCCGTAGACCTCGGTGATGTTGATGATCTTGCGCGAGCCGTCCTTGAGCCGCGCCGTGTGGACGATCAGGTCCACCGCCGACGCGATCTGCTCGCGGATCGCCCGCAGCGGCAGCTCGTAGCCGGTCATCAGGACCATCGTCTCGAGGCGGCGAAGCATGTCCGGCGGGCGTGTTGGCGTGGCCGGTCGACAGCGACCCGTCGTGGCCGGTGGTCATCGCCTGGAGCATGTCCAGCGCCTCGCCCGACCGACACTCACCGACGATGATCCGGTCGGGACGCATGTGCATGGCGTTGCGCAGCAGGTCGCGGATGGTGATCTCGCCGCTCCCCTCGAGGTTGGCCGGACGCGCCTCGAGCGTGAGCACGTGCGTCTGCCGGAGCTGCAGCTCGGCCGCATCCTCGATGGTGACGATCCGCTCGTCGTCGGGGATGAACGACGACAGCACGTTGAGGCAGGTCGTCTTGCCCGAACCCGTCCCGCCCGAGACGAACACGTTGAGCCGCGCCTCGACGCAGGCGCGCAGGAAGTCGAACATCTCGGGCGTCGCCGTCCCGAACCGGATCATGTCGTCGACGGTGATCGGCTTGGCCGGGAACTTGCGGACCGTGATCACGGGACCGATGAGCGACAGCGGCTCGATGATCGCGTTGACGCGCGAGCCGTCGGGCAGTCGGGCGTCGACCCGCGGGCTCGTCTGGTCGATGCGGCGACCGAGCGGGGTGATGATCCGGTCGATGATCCGGAGCACGTGCTCGTCGTTGAGGAAGACGGTGTCGACGCGCAGGATCTTGCCGCTGCGCTCGATGTACAGGTGGTTCGGGCCGTTGACCATGATCTCGGTCACGGTCTCGTCGGCGAGCAGCGGCTCGAGCGGGCCGAGTCCGCCCACCTCGCCGATGAGCTCCTCCACGAGCCGCATCCGCTCGGCACGCGTCACCGCAAAGCCGTTGGCGGTGATGACCCTGTCGACGATGCCCTCGACCTTGGTCCGGAGCTCCTCCGCCTTGGTGTCGAGCAGCGTGGTGAAGACGAGCTGGACCTCGTCCTGCATCTTCTGGCGGATCTGCCGGAGCAGCTCGTCGCGGGCCGCGACGCGCTCGGGCGTCGGCGCGGGCGTGGGCGCCGGCGCCACTGGTTCAGGCGGGGCCGTCGTTGGGTCGGCGACGGGCTGCTGGGCCCGCTCGACCCGCTCGAGCAGCGACATGAGGTTCAGCCTCCCCTCGGGCAGCGCGTCAGATGTCTGTGACGGCGTGGCGCGGGCCTCGGGACGACATGCGCCGTGCCCGCGTCACGTGATGAGTGCCTCCCGAGCATACCCCCGCCGCGCCAGACCAGCCCTGTCCATGTCCCGAAACGGGTGCGTCGAAGCAACCCTGCTCTGGCGGATCCGCGTTTGCGGGCCACGTCACGATCGGTGCGTGCGGTCACCGTCGGTGCGCGGGCGCGCCAGTGTCAGGGCCAGCCGATGGTCGCGGTCAGGTCGGTCGTCCCGAACCCGTTCTCGACGTTCTGGAGCACGAGCCGCCAGGCGCCGACGGTCACCGGCATCGTCTGGTCGACATTGGTGGACGGGCCCTGGTTCGCCAGCGAGACGTTCCCCGTCCCCGAGGTCTCGTCGAACAGGTCGACTTCGTACACGAACGGATGGCCACCCCAATCCGCGACGAGATGGGCATCACCCGGACCGCGGGCGGTGAAGCGGGCCTGGATCCCGTTCGTGTCGGGGAAGTCCGTCCCGTCGAAGCGGGCGTGCTCGATCTTGACCGATGGCGCCAATGACTGGAACGTCAGGGTCAGGTCGACGATCGGCGTCGCGGCCGCGGTGCCCTGGACCGTGACCTGCCAGTTCGCGTGTGCCTGCTTCGTCGTGCCGGTGAACGTGCCCGACCTGATGTCGTTGCAGCCGAGCACCTTCGCCCCGACCTGGAGGCACATGTGGGTCTTGGCCGGCGTCGTCCCGGACGATGTCGCGAGCTTGGCCAAGATCGTGCCGGGGCCGTCGGTGCTGAAGGTGACGATCCTGGGCTGGGCGTCCGGCGGCCCGGTCGCGTCGAGCTTCAGGTGCAGGAATGTCAGGGTCGCCAGCGGGACCGGCGGCGGCGAGGCGGACGCCGCCACGCTCGGCGACGGCTCGACACTGGGTGTCGCGGCGGTCGCGGTCGGACTCGCGGTGGGCGCCGCCGACGCGCCGGCCGCGACCGACGGGCTTGCCGACGCCAGCGCGAAGCTGCTCCCCGGCGGCGGGGTCGCGGACCCGGCTGACCCGCCACGCGACAGGACGACGAGCACGCCGGCGGCGAGGACCACCACGAGCAGCGTCGCCATCGCCCCGATCAGTCGGCGCAGGGTCTGGTCGGTCACCGCGCCATCCTAGCCGACCGGTCCCCGTCCGAGCCGCGTCACGCGCGACGGGGTCGGCCCGTCACAGGTCCAGACGCCGGGCGGTCATGGCAGGCTGATCGATCGCCCGGCGTCTCCATGCCCGGCGCCGACGACGGGTTAGACTCGAGCGCGACACCGACGCCGGCGCCACACGACCGAGGAGTCCCCACCCCGCGTGCAAGCCACCAGGATCCGGCCTGACACGAGGCCCACCGACCTCCGCCGCCTCGCTGCGGCGGGCCTGTCGGCCGTGATACCGGGGCTCGGCCAGCTCTACAACGGCCGCCGCCGCCTGGCTGCCCTGTTCCTGATCCCATCGCTCGTCCTGCTGCTCCTGGCCATCCTGGCGCTGCAGACGCAGTCGCCCGCGCGGCTGGCCGCCTGGATCGCGGCCCCGCCGGTGCTCGGGACGCTGCTGGCGTTGAACGTGCTCGTGCTCGCGTGGCGGCTGGTCGCCACCGGTCAGGCGTTCCTCGATCCGGTCCGCGCGGGTCCGACCGGGCGGCTGGGGATCGTCGGGCTCATCGTCATCGCCATCATCGTGGTCATCCCGCACCTGGTGGTCTATCGCTACGGGACGGTCATCGGCGACACGTTCGGGCGGATCTTCACGAGCTCGACGCTCGGGGGCGCGGACCCGGCGGCCGATCCCGGCCCGGGCGATGGCGAGCGGCTGAACGTCCTGCTCGTCGGCGTCGACTCGACCCGGACACGGACCGAGACCCTGACCGACACGATGATGGTCGCCTCGCTCGACCCGGTCGGGCACACCGTCAGTCTGATCTCGATCCCGCGCGATCTCATCGACACGCCGCTCGGCAACGGCGACACGTTCGGCCCGAAGCTCAATTCGCTGCTGTCGTACGCCGACGCGCACCCGAAGGACTTCCCCAAGGGCGGGATGCGGACGCTCGAGGACGCCGTCGGGGCGCTGCTCGGCATCCCGATCCACTACTACGCCCGGCTCGACTTCAACGGCTTCATCAAGATGGTCGACGCCGTCGGTGGAGTGGACATCAACGTCCCGCGCGGGTTCGACGACCCGACCTACGACGGCTACGGCGCCGGTCACGTGCGCGGCTACTCGATCACCGCCGGAAAGCACCACATGACCGGTGTCGAGGCGCTCGCCTACGCGCGCTCGCGCAAGGCGCTCGGCGAGAGCGACTTCACCCGTCAGGCGCGCCAGCAGCAGATCCTCGTGGCGCTGCGCGACAAGGCCACCCACGGTGGCAGCCTGTTCTTCCAGCTTCCCGACCTGATCGACGCGGTCGGACGGACGCTCACCTCGGACATCCCGGTCGACCGGCTCCCGGCGCTCGCCGCGATCGTCGACGAGGTGGGCAAGAACGACGTGACCCGGGTCGTCATCCGCTCACCGCTGGTCCACGCCGAAGTCGACCCAGTACGGCGACTCGCAGGAGCCCGACCTCAAGCGCATCCAGGCAGTCGCGGCCGGGCTGTTCACATCGCCCGGCACCGCACCGACGCCGTGGCCGACACCCAAGCCGACGCCGTCACCGAAGCCGACCAAGGCACCCAGGGCGACCGCGACCCCCGGCGGCTAGGCCCGGCGAGCCGTCGGTCCTGCCGGAGACCGCCGCGAAGCGGGCGAGCAGCGAATCGAGGTCGCGATCGACGGCGACGAGCGCGCGATGCTCAGCGGCGACGAACCCCTCCTCGACGGCGTGGTCCAGCCAGCCGGCCAGGGCGTCCCAGTAGCCGGCCGGGCCGAGCAGGCCGATCGGCTTGGCATGGAGTCCGAGCTGCGCCCACGATGCGACCTCTGCCAGCTCCTCGAGCGTGCCGAGTCCACCCGGCAACGCGACGAACCCGTCGGCCAGGTCCGACATCGCCGCCTTGCGCTCGTGGAGCGTGTCGACGATCCGCAGCTCCGTGACGCCACGGTGGGCAAGCTCGCGTTCGACCAGGCCGCGCGGGATGACGCCGATGACCTCGCCACCGGCCGCCAGGGCCGCGTCCGCGACGGCGCCCATCATCCCGACCCGGCCACCGCCGTACACGAGGCCGATCCCACGCTCGGCAAGCCCCGACCCGACCGACGCAGCGAGATCGAGATAGACCGGGCGCCGGCCGGGGCTGGCGCCGCAGAAGACGCAGATCCGGCGCACGGTCAGAAGCCGAGGGCTGCCAGGCGTGGCGCCATCCGGCGAGCGGCGCGAGCGCGGTGCGAGATCGCGTGCTTCTCGGCGGCGCGTCCACAGCCCGAGCGTCCGGCCGCCGGGCGGCTCAGCGGCCGGCTCGAAGATCGGGTCGTAGCCGAAGCCTTCGGTCCCGCGCGGCTCGGTCGCGATCCGGCCGCGGCAGGTCCCCCGGGCCGTCACGAGCGAGACGCCTCCGCGCGGACCCGCGGCATCGGGGAGTGCCAGCGCCAGCACGCAGACGTAGCGGGCACCACGCCGCTCGGCCGGCAAGCCCGCCAGCGCGCCGAGCAGCTTGGCGTTGTTGGCTGCGTCCGTGGCGTCCTCGCCGGCATAGCGTCGGGTCCGGACGCCGGGCGCGCCACCGAGCGCATCGACCTCGATCCCCGAGTCGTCGGCGATGGTCGGCAGACCACTGGCACGCACGCCGAAGCGGGCCTTGATCGCGGCATTCGTCTCGAACGTCTCGCCGTCCTCGACCGGGTCGCCCTCGATGCCGAGGTCGTCGAGCGACACGAGCGTGGTGTGGTCGAGCTGGAGCAGCTCGCGCAGCTCTCGCAGCTTGTGGACCGACCGGGTCGCGACGAGCAGCCGGCGCGTCGGTCACCGCCGGACGGTGGCCAGGACGGCCGCCTGCGCCTCGAACAGCCTCGCCAGCCCGCCGTCGGCGAGGTCGAGCAGCCCGTTCGCCGCCGCCCGGTCGAACGGCTTGCCCTCGGCCGTCCCCTGGAGCTCGACGTACGCCCCGGCATCGGTGCCGACCACGTTCAGGTCGACGTCCGCGCGCGAGTCCTCGGAGTAGTCGAGGTCGAGATATGGCAGCCCGTTCACGAGACCGACCGAGACCGCCGCGACCTTGGCCACCAGGTGACGTTCCATGCCGTAGGTGATGAGCGCCGCCGCGAGGGCGACGTAGCCGCCGGTGATCGACGCGCGTGCGGGTCCCGCCGTCGGCCTGCAGGACATCGCAGTCGACCGTGATCGTCCGCTCGCCGAGCCGGCCGAGGTCGACGACGCCGCGCAGCGACCGCCCGATGAGGCGCTGGATCTCGTGCGTCCGGCCGCCGATCCGGCCCTTGACCGACTCGCGGTCGGTGCGCTCGGCCGTCGCGCGCGGGAGCATCGAGTACTCGGCCGTGACCCAGCCGGTGCCCTTGCCGCGGAGATGCGGCGGGACGCGATCGACGATCGTCGCCGCGCACAGCACCTCGGTGTCGCCGACCCGGATGCGGCACGAGCCCTCGGCCCATTTCTGGACGCCGAACGTGAAGGTGACGGGGCGCAGGTCGTTGGGACCGCGCCCGTCGGCCCGGACGGTCGGCGGCCGGTTTCCGATGGTCATGACGTCCTCTCCTCAGCCTTGGCGGCATCCCACAACGCGTCGAGCGCGGCGAAATCGAGGTCGCGCAGGGCGACCCCCTGGGCAGCCGCACCACGCTCCACGCTCCCGAACCGGCGCTTGAACTTGGCGTTCGCGGCGCGGACCGCGGCCTCCGCCTCGATCCCCCGCCGGCGCGCGACGTTGACCAGCACGAACAGCAGGTCACCGAACTCCTCGGCCGTCTCGGCGTCGGTGGCGGCGCGGCGCATCTCGTCTGCCTCCTCGGCGACCTTGTCGAGCACGCCGTCGATCGACGGCCAGTCGTAGCCGAGGTTGGCCGCCCGCTCCTGCATCTCCTGGCTCGCGGCGAGGGCCGGCATCGACGGGCTGATCCCGTCGAGGGCGCCCTTCTGCGGGGCGGCGGCAGTCGTCCGCGTCCGCGCCCGGCTCGGCCGCGGCGGCCCGTTCGTCCGCCTTGATCCGCTCCCACTGGCGATTGACGTCCGAGGCGGTCCGTGCGACCGCGTCGCCGAACACGTGCGGGTGGCGCCGGACGATCTTCGAGCCGATCGCGGCCTGGACGTCGGCCAGGTCGAACACGCCGGCCTCTGCGGCCAGCTGCGCATGCAGGACGATCTGGAGCCACAGGTCGCCGAGCTCGCCGGCCAGCTCGGGCGTGGCACCCGCCTCGAGCGCGTCGTACACCTCGTACGCCTCCTCGAGCAGGTGCTTGCGCAACGAGGTGTGGGTCTGCTCGCGGTCCCACGGGCAGCCGTCCGGGGCACGCAGGCGGTCGGCGATCCAGGGCATCGCCCACGGACCCGCGACCGCCAGCTCGGGCGCGATCGGGGCGAGGTAGAGCGGCGCGTCGAGCGCGTCCGGGCCGAGGGTCGCGACCGTGACGCCGTCGGGCGCCCCGAACCGGCCGACCGGATGGTCGGCGGGATAGAGCCGCCGCAGCAGCGTCAGCGGGTCACGCGCCGCGGGCCCGGCCCGGCCGGGCAGCGGAGCGGTCGGTGCCCCGTCGGGCTCGGCACGAAGCGTGGCCAGCGGGACGACGAGCAACGGGCGCGACGGCTCGATCGGGGCGCCGACGAGGGTCTCGCCGGCCACCACCTGGAGTCCATCCGCCGGGTCGAGACCCCAGCGGAGCCGCGCCTCCGCGACGAGCGCGTCGAGCACTCGTCCCTCCCGCTACTGGGTTGCCTGTGCCGTGGCCTCGATGGCCGGATCGCGCGTGATCGTCACCGCCGCCTTCTTGGCGTCGTACCAGGTCGAGAACGCGTTCGAGGTCAGCTGCGTGAGCTGCCTGCCCTCGGGCGTCCGGGTCTCCTCGGCGAAGACCTTGAACAGGTACGAGCCGTCGCCGTCGACCGTCGTGACCTCGCTGGTCTTGCCGACCGGTGCCGCGAAGATCGCGTCGGTCAGGGGCTGGCTCAGCTGGCCCTTGGCGACCCAGCCGAGATCCCCGCCGATGCTGGCGGTCGTGCCATCCGAGTTGTCGCGGGCGAGGGCCGCGAAGTCCGCGCCCTTGTCCGACTGTGTCTTGAGGTCGGTGAGGTGGTCGGTGTCGGTCGGGCCGTACATGATCTGGATGACGTGCCAGCCGAACGCCGACTGGACCGGCGGCAGGATGTCGCCCGGCTTGAGGCCGGGTTGCATGATCGCCGCCAGGAAGGCGGGATCGACGCTGCTGGTCTTGTCGAAGTACGGGCAGCTTGCCACCCGTGCCGGTCGCGCCGAGCGCCGCTTCCTCGTCGCTCTCCTTGCGGGCGATCGAGTCGAACAGGCTCGGGTCGGTCTTGAGCCTGGCGTAGGTCATGGTCGCCAGCGATCGTGCCCTGGCCCAGGCCGGGTCGCTCTGGGCGACCTGCGATGCGTTCGACGGATCGCCGTTGGGCGAGTACAGGATATGGCGGACCTTGATCGCATCGGCCGCCGGTGGCGTGTCCGCCTGCTTGATGTAGATCTCCGAGACACGGCGCTGCGGACCCGGGCCGACGACGTCGGCGACGATCTTGTCCTGCAGCTTCTGGTGCAGCACGTCGGCCGCGACGACCGTCCGGTAGTGATCGATCGGGACGCCGTTGTTGACGATCTTGGTCTGGTAGGCGCTGTCGACCGCGGATGGCGCGATCTCGGTCGAGCGGCCGATCCGGAAGATCCCGTCGGCACCCTCGACGACATCGGTCGGGGTGTTGACCGGCGCGGCGAAGAGCGCCTTCAGGAACGCCTCGTCGGCCTGGGTGTCATCGGCCTGGATCCAGCCGAGGTCGCCGGCCTGTGGCGCGGTCGCCGTATCGGTCGAGACCGTCTTGGCGACGTCCTCCCAGGCCTTGCCGCCCTGGATGTCCTTGAGGGCCTGCTCGGCCGTGGCCTTGGCGTCGGCCTTCTGTGCGTCGGACGGCTCGATGGCTCCAGTGTCGGTGGTGGGGGCGACCTCGATGACCCACGCGTGGCGCTGTTCCGGGGTGGTCGCCTCGTCGGTCAGGCGAGCATCGATGTCCTGCGGCGTGACGGTCACGCCCTCCTCGGCGGCCAGCTTGCCCTGCAGCGTCGAGTCGATCAACCGCTCGAGGCTGGCCGCCGGCAGCTGCGACCTCGACTGCTCGAGTGTCTGCTCCTGAGCGGCGCCCTGCGTCTGGCTGATGTGGCCGGCAGACACCTCTGACTCGGGTCCGCCGGATCTCCTCGTCGAGCCGCCACGAGTCGACCTGCAGCCGGTCGCTGAACTCGTCCTTGCTGATCGACTGGCCGTCGACCGAGCCGACCGACGCGAGGTGGTCGTTGTAGTAGGTGAGGCCGGCCGCGACGGCGAGGATGACCACCGCCAGGATGACGATCAGGCCGAAGCCGATATTGAGGTAGAGGCTGCGTCGGTCCTGCGTCTCCCACGAAGGTCGGCGGGCGCGCTTGACGACGGGTTTGGCTCGAAAGGTCATGGTCGTGGATCTGTCCTGTCGCATGGCCGGCAGACGCCGGGGATGGAGGGCCGCGGTATGGTACACCGGCCCTTCGAAGGACCGCGTTCGCGTCGGATCTTCAAGCTCCCGCCCGGGTCAATGACGGAACGATCAAACCGTCCGTGACGCGTGTTGAGGAACCTCCATCTGCGACGGCGAACGACGCCTCGCGGAACCGGCGCACGCGGTCCGTGTCGAAGGCCCCGGCGCGCAGGTATCGGGCCAGCGCCTCGCTGGTCTCGAAGATGGGACCCGGGACGCCCGTCCGGTAGTCGAAGTAGAAGCCGCGTTCCCGTTCGTACGCCTCGTAGTCGGGCGCGAAGAAGACGATCGGCTTCTCGAGCAGCGAGAACTCGTAGATCGCGCTCGAGTAGTCGGTCACCAGGACGTCGCTGACGAGCATCAGCTCGTTGATGTCGGGGTAGTCCGAGACGTCGATGGCGAAGCCGGCCAGCTCGGGGCCGATGACGGTCCGCGAGCGGACGAACGGGTGGAGCCGGACCAGCAGGACGTGGTCCTCGCCGAGGATCGCGCGCATGACGTCGCAGGTCGAGATCGTCGGTCGCGTGCGCGGTCGTGATGGTGTCGCCACGGAACGTCGGCGCGTACAGGATCACTCGCCGGCCGTCGGTCAGCCCGTAGCGCCGGCGGATCGCCTCGCGCGTCCGTGCCAGCCGCTCCTCCCCGAAGAAGACGTCCGTGCGCGGGATCCCGAGCCGCCACTCGAACCGCTCGAGCGGCTGCCCGAAGGCCTCGGCATAGTGCGGCGCCGACGCCTCCGAGGCGACCAGGCAGACGTCGTAGTTCGAGTGGATCCGGACCCGCTGGGTCAGCTCCTCGTCCGCCCCGAACGACTTGTCGAGCAGGCTGTAGCCGACCTTCTTGAACGCGCCGCAGGCGTGCCACGTCTGGATGATCGTCGTGCCGGGGCGCGGGTGGATGACGTAGATCGGGAAGAAGTAGTCGTCCACGACGAACACGCGCGAGGTGGCGAGGTAGTAGCCGGCGATCAGCGCCTGGCCGAGGGCCGCGATCCGGCCGCGCAGGCCCCGTGCCGGCCGGCGTGCGAGGACGACCACCGGGATCTCCGGGTAGCGGGCCCTCAGATCGTCCCTGATCGAGACCAGGTTGCCCGCGAGAGTGGCCGAGTGCGCCGTCGCGAGGACGACCCGCGAGCGGAGCGGCAGGAGACGGGCGTACGCGAAGGCGAGCCGGACGGCGACGATCCGGACGGTGAGGATGAGGCCTCTCATCGGGCGAGGACGAACTGGTCGATGACCCGGTCGGCCGATCCCGCGTCGAGGTGGGCGAAATGCCGGGCGGCGAACGGCGCGACCTTGTCGGCCTCGTAGTCGTCGCGCCGGATCGCGTCGACGACTTCCGGGAACGTCCGCACGATCCGGCCGGGCACGAACGTCTCGAACGGCTCGTAGAAGTCGCGCGACCCGGCGTAGTCGTCGAGGTCGTAGGCGTAGAACAGCATCGGCCGGCCGAGGGTCGAGAACTCGAACACGATCGACGAATAATCGGTGACGAGCACGTCCACCGCGAACAGCAGGTCGTTGACGTCGATGGCGGCCCGCGAGCCGTCCAGCAGGCGATCGCGGAACGCGGCCGGGATGCCGAGCGGCTGCACCACGAACGGATGCAGCTTGATGATGACGACCGCGTCCTTCTCGACGGCGACCGCGTGGAGCGCGGCGTAGTCGAGAACGCCGAGGTCGAAGTGCGAGGACTTGGGCCCGTCTCCACGGAACGTCGGGGCGTACAGGATCGTCGTCCGGCCCTCGGTCTCGGGGAATGCGGCGCGAGCCGCGGCCAGGCCGGCCACCTGGGCACGCTCGTCGAAGAACCGGTCCATCCGCGGGATCCCGGTCGGGTAGACGATCCCCTCGGGGATGCCGAACGCCTCGGCATAGAACGACACGTCATGGTCCGAGCTCACGATCGCCGCGGTGTACTTCGTATGGACCCGCGCGAACCGATCCGCGTCGGTCAGCGTGCCGAGGCGACTGAAGCCAACGGTCTTGAACGCCCCGGCGGCATGCCACAGCTGGATGACCCGGACGGCCGGCCCGATCTTCAGCCAATGGAGCGGCGGGTATGAGTCGTCGAGCAGGATGATCGCAGCACGATCGAGCGCGCTGGCCAGGCGGACCCGGCCGACGAAGCCGCGTCGCTCGCGACGTGGCCGGAGGGCAGTCACCAGGTCGTACTCGCGGTCCAGCCCGCGCTCGACCATCCGGTCGTGGACGGCCCCGAGGTTGCCCGACAGCTCGGAGATGAGCGCCGAAGCGAACAGGATCTGCGGCCGGCCGCGGCGGTGCACGAGGCGCGAGGACCAGATGAGCGACTGGAACCCGAACCGGCGAGCGTGGATCGCCGACGAGCGAGCGGAGAGCCGGACGCTGGTCGACGAGCGTCGGGTCCGTCGTCCGCTGGATCGTCTCATCGACGGATGCGACCAGCGCGAGCGTCCGGGTGGCCGCGTCGTACGCGGGCGCGACCGTGAACAGGCCACTCTCGAGGAGGAACGATCGCGCGCCATCGCCGGGTCGAGGCCGGCAGCGGCTGGATCCTCGAGCGCCACCGGTCGCCGAAGGTCCAGCGGCCGTCCGGCAGCCTGTCCCGATCGAGGCCGGTGATGACGTTGTAGTGGATGGTCAGCCGGTCTCCGTCGCGGTCGACCCGAGTCGGCGTCAGCGTCCGTCTGCCGCCGACCTCGCGCAGCCGGAGCCCCGCCGCGGCGATCGTCGACGAGGGCTCGACGCGAGCTTCGATGACGAGCTGCACACGCTCCCAGCAGATCGACCGGATGTCGATCGCGGGATCACGGGTGCCAGCGTGCATCCAGGCTCCTCGAGTGTTCTGGGATGGGCGTCGGTCGGGTCGGTGGGGCCACCGACGGGGATGCCGGAACGGGTGCGACGTCCCGGCGCGGATGATACCGGTGCCAACGACCCGGCCGTTTGCACGTAGGCTATGGCGGACCGTCATCCGCACCGGAGGACCGCATGAAGATCGGGATGATCGTGCTCGCCGGTGGCATCGGCAAGCGCATCGGGCGCCCGTTCCCCAAGCAGTTCCTGCTGCTCGGCGGCAAGCCGCTGATCATCCACGTGCTCGAGAAGGCGCGGCTGATCCCGGACATCGACCAGGTCGTCATCACCTGCCCGGAGGCCCACCTCGAGGAGACGCGCCGGCTGATCGCCAATCACGGCTTCGACGAGCGGTTCTCGTGCATCGTCGGGAGGCGCGTCGCGCCAGGAATCGGTCTACCTCGGCCTGCGCGAGCTCGTGGACTGCGAGTCGGTCATCGTCCACGAGGCAGTCCGGCCGCTGGTGACCGCCGCCGAGTTCCGCGACCTCATCGCCGCCCCCGACCCGAACGCGATGTACGGCATCCCGATCTCGTTCACCGTGCTCAAGGGCCACGACTACGTGGAGGACCTGCTCGAGCGTGACGAGCTGGTCAACGTCCAGCTGCCGCAGAAGTTCGATCGGGCGGCGCTGGCGGCGGCCCACGACGCGGCGCGTCGCGATGGCGTCACGTTCACCGAGGACGCCAGCCTGTTCCACCGCTACGCCGGCGCGCCGGTCCGGATCCTGCCGGGGTCCGAGCGGAACATCAAGATCACGGTCCCGACCGACATCGTGACCGCCGAGGCGATCTACGCCGACAGCATCGGCCGCGGCGGCTGACGGTGGGCAAGGTCTGCGTGATCACGGGTGCCAGCCAGGGCATCGGCCGGGCCGCGGCCGTGCGGATGAGCCAGGAGTCCGACGTCTCGGCGCTCGTGCTCATCGCCCGCAACGCACGCGGGCTCGAGGAGACGGCCGCCGCGATGCAGCGCGACGGCAAGGAGGTCGAGCTCATCGCCTACGACCTGATGGATCTCGACGGGATCCCGGATCTCGTCCGGCGGGTCCATGAGCGGTTCGGCAGCATCGACCTGCTGCTCAACATCGCGGGCTACGCGGACCCGCAGTCGCTGCTCGACACGGACGCCGACAACATCGTCAAGACGTACACCATCAACGTGTTCGCGATGCTGCTCCTCATCCGCGAGATGACGCGCTACATGTACGACCGGCCGGCCAAGATCCTCAACGTGGCCTCGACGGCCGGCATCACCTCGCGGCCCGGCTGGCTGGCCTACGCGTCGTCGAAGGCGGCGGTCGTGTCGCTGTCGGCGACGCTGGCCGACGAGCTGGCCGGAAGCGGCATCAAGATCTACAGCATCTCGCCCGGCCGGACCGCCACCGAGCTGCGACGCAAGCTGGCGCCCGAGGAGGACCCGTCCTCGATCATGCAGCCGAACCAGGTGGCCGACGTCATCGCCCAGCTCATGCACGACAACGAAGTGACGCTCGACGGTCAGAACATCATCGTCCGCACCCGGGCCTGACCGGCGGATGACCCGGCTCGAATATCGTCTGGCCAGGGCGTTCCTCCTCCTGGTCCGGCTCGTCGCGACGCTCCTCCCCACCCACCCCGAGCGGGTCGTCCTGGCCACCGCGCGGGTATCCGAGCTCGACGGCAACCTGCTGTTCATCCATCGCGCGCTGCGCGCGAGCCGCCCCGACCTCGACGTCGTCCTGCTGCTCGAGCCGTACAGCTACGGGCTGGCGGGCAAGCTCGCCTACCTCGTCCGGCTGGTGCGCGGGATGTACCACCTCCAGACGGCCGGGCTGTTCGTGGTCGACAACGCCTACCTGCCGATCCACGTCGCGCCGCACCGGCGGACGACGACCGTCGTCCAGGTCTGGCACGCGGCCGGTGCGCTCAAGCGCTTCGGGCTCGACACGCGACAGCCGATCGCCGAGCCGGAGCGGACATTCCTCCATCGCAACTACGACGCGGTCGTCGTCGGGGGCGACTGGACGCGCCGCCCGTACGCGGCCGCGCTGCGGACACCGCTCGAGCGGGTCGTCGCCCTCGGCTGGCCGCGGACCGACTTCTTCTTCGACGAGACCGAGCTGGCAGCCGCACGCAGCCGGGTGACGGCCGCCTACCCGGCGCTGGCCGGCCGGCGCGTCGTGCTGTACGCCCCGACCTTCCGCGGTCGCGGGCATCGGCAAGCGGGCGGCGCCGGGTCTCGACGCCGTGCGGCTTCGGGCGGCGTTGCCCGCGGACCACGTGCTCGTCCTCAAGACGCATCCGAACCTCGACCCGGCGGCGACCCCGACCGTCGGCTACGACGTCGTGGTCGACCCGGCCGCCGAGATCAACGATCTGCTGGCCGCGACCGACATCCTGGTGACCGATTACTCGTCCTCGGTCGTCGAGTTCGCCCTGTTGCGGCGGCCGATCGTGCTGCTCACCGGCGACCTGGCGGAGTACGAGCAGGACCCGGGGCTGTATCTCGACTACCGGACCGAGATGATCGGCACGCAGGTGACGGACACCGACGGGGTCATCGAGGCGATCGCCACCGGACGGTTCGACCTGACCGGCTACGAAACGTTCCTGGATCGTCAGCTCGGGCCGGCGCGCGGAGGTGCCAGCCAGCGGTTCGTCGATCGGTTCGTCGGGCGACCGCCAGCGCCTGCTGGGTGAGGCTGGTACCCTTCCGCCCGATGTCCGCCCGCAGTGAGGTTCCGGCAGCCTTCCGCAATGCCGCCGGCAACCCCGGTCCCATCGCGCTCGTGCGCGACGGCATCGCGGACATCCTGTCGCGCCGCCGGCTGGTGCGCTACCTCGTCCAGGCCGACGCGCACAAGCGCGGCGCCGACACCCTGCTCGGCAACATCTGGTGGGTCCTCGACCCCCTTCTCCAGATGCTGGTGTACGTCGTCTTCGTGTCGATCATCGTGCCTCGGACCCAGCCGGACTACCCGCTGTTCATCTTCTCGGCGATCCTGCCCTGGAAGTGGTTCTCGGCGTCGGTGACGGACGCCACGGTGTCGATCGTCAGCCAGGACCAGCTGATCAAGCAGATCCAGTTCCCGAAGATCGTCCTGCCGGTCGCCGCGACCACGGCCGGCATCGTCAGCTTCGCGTTCGGCACCGTGGCGCTCGGCCTGCTCATGCTGTTCTTCTCCGACCGGATCACACCCTGGCTGCTGTTCATCCCTTTCATCGCGGTGGTCCAGTTCGTGTTCACCCTCGCCGTCTCGTTCCTGGTCGCGGCGGGCAACGTCTTCTTCCGCGACCTCGGCAATGTCGTCGGCCACCTGTTGCGACTGTGGTGGTTCCTGTCGCCCGGTCTGTACAGCCTGGCCAGCCTCGACGACATCAAGTTCTTCAAGGAGCACCACGTCCTGACCACCTTCGCCAACGCCAACCCGTTCGCCATCCTGTTCGAGGCGTATCGCTCGGTCATCTACGGGACGGCCGGGGCGCCGCCCAGCGGGCCGCCGAACATCGAGCCGCTGGTCGTCCTGCTGCTGGCCAGCGTGGTGTTCCTGGCATTCACCACGATGGTCTTCAAGCGGCTGGAACCGAACTTCGCCAAGGTCATCTGATGCACCTCCTCCGCCGCCCCCCGAAGCTCGGTCCCGAGCGGGACCCCGGGTTTGCGATCGGCGCCACAAACCTCGGCGTCCGATATGACCTCCGTTTCACCAAGAAGACGACCATCCGCAGCTCGATCGGCCAGATGCTCGGGCGTGGCGAGGTCCAGAAGTTCTGGGCGCTCCGTCACATGGACCTGCACGTCAGCCGGGGGGAGTCGCTCGCCGTGATCGGGCCGAATGGCGCGGGCAAGAGCACGCTCCTCCAGGTCCTGGCCGGGATCATCCGGCCGTCGGAGGGCGCGGTCGACGTGTACGGGCACGTCTCCGGGCTGCTGACCCTTGGCGCAGGCTTCGACAAGGAGCTGACCGGGCGAGACAACATCCTGCTCGGCGGGGCGTTCCTCGGGCTCGACGACGCGGTGACGCACGAGCTCCTGCCGTCGATCATCGAGTACGCCCAGCTGGGCGAGTTCATCGACGCGCCGCTGAGGACCTACTCCTCCGGCATGAGAGCCCGTCTCGGGTTCGCCATCGCGACCTCGGTGGACCCGGACATCCTGCTGCTCGACGAGGTCCTCGCCACGGGCGATGCGAACTTCCGCGAGAAGTCGAAGGCCCGCGTCATCCAGATCGTGTCGGCCGCCAAGGCGGTCGTGCTGGTGACCCACGACATGAACTGGGTGACCGAGTACTGCAACCGCGCGATCCTGATCGAGCGCGGCGAGCTGATCATGGAAGGCGAGCCGGCCGACGTCGTCGAGCTCCACCGGGTCAACACCGAGGAGGCCCGGAGGCGGACGCTCGAGGAGGCCGAGAAGGCCGGGATCGACCCGAGGATCGTCCGGGTCCGCTGATCCGGGCGGTCAGCGCCCCCGACGGGCGACGGCGGTCACGACCCCGGCGACGGCCGCGATGACCAGCGCGCCGCGCCAATCGAGCAAGGGTCGCATGTTCCCTTCGACGCGCTGGGCGATGACGACGCCCGCGAAGCTCTGGCGTTCGAACGTGACCCGGCCGCCGAACACGCTCCAGGCGGCGCTCTGATCGAGGCGGACGTCGCGGGCGAGGATGTTCCGCACGAACGACCGCTGGAACCGAGACTCACCGGACAAGGCGATCGCCACGCCGCTCCGGTCGGTCGACACGCGCGAGGCGCGGGCGATGGCGATGCCGCCCATCGTGACCGCGACATCCTGGGCGTCGACCCGTGAGATGCCGCCCTGGCGGACGTCCACGCGGGTGGCCTTGACCGTGTCGATCCCGCCGTTGGTCAGGTTGAGGACATCGACCTCGACGTTGTCGAAGCCACGGTTGACGACGGTCTCGGTCGTGATGATGTCCGCGGCGGGCGGCTGCGCCTGGGGCTTCGGCGTCGGCGGCTTCGGCGTGGCCGGCTTCGCGGCCGACACGGACTTGGTGGTCGTCGCCTTCGCGGCGGTGGACTTGGCGCCCGGGCTGCCGACCGCCGTCGTCCGGGCGCGGGTGACCTTCGGTTTCGGGGTCGGCGGGTCCGGCGGTCCGGTCGGGTCGTCGCTGGCGGGTCGGTCGGTCATGGTCCTAGCCTACTGCGCCTCGACCATGAACGCGATGGTCGGAGGTCTATCGTCGGCCGGCGCCACATTCACGTCTACGCCGAACGTCCGAACCTCGGCTATCCTGCGCGCTGGCGCGGTCATGGTCCGTCACCAGGCCGGGAACCCCAGTCTCAACCCAGGAGGGGTCTGACAACGTGAAGCAAAGGACGACCGTCGGCGTGGTCGGTCTGATCGGTGCGTCGGCGCTCGTGGTCGTCGTCGCGGCCACATCGCTCGGTGGCTCGGCGTCCCCGAGCCAGCCGCCGAACCAGGGGTTGGTCGCGACCGCGAGTGCGACGCCGGCCGCGACGGCGACACCGGCACCGACCGACACCTCGAGCCCGACCGACACCGCTGCCCCCACCCCGGCCCCGACCGCGACCCCCGTCCCGACGCCGCTGGTCGTCCCCGGGCCGCTGACCGGCCTGCCGGTGACCCCGGCCGTGGCGAGGCGTCACCCGATCGCGGTCATGATCGACGACCTCGGACCGGCACGACCGCAGTCGGGGCTGTCGAAGGCGTCCATCGTCTGGCAGGCGCCGGCCGAGGGCGGGATCCCGCGCTACATGGCGATCTTCCAGGACACGCTGCCGAAGTTGATCGGGCCGGTCCGCAGCTCGCGCCTGTACTACATCGCCTGGGCCTCCGAGTGGCGCGCCGTCTACGCCCACGCCGGGGGCTCGCCGCAGGCGAAGGCGACGCTCGCCGCGAAGGGCCACGGGCAGTACGTCTACAACGGCGACGAGTTCCGCTTCAGCGGAACGTTCCACCGGATCACCACCCGGGCTGCGCCGCACAACCTGTACACGACCGGCGCGAAGCTCCAGGCGATGGGCAAGTTCCTCGGGGCGAAGGACAAGGCCTACACCGCGGCCTGGCAGTTCGCGCCCGACGCCCCGCTCGAGAACCGGCCGTACGGCGGCACGATCACGGTCGGCTACCCGTACAACACGATCAAGTACACGCTACGACCGCACGACCAACACGTACCTGCGCTCGGTGACCGGCGAGAAGAAGGAGACCGACGCGCTCGACGGGACGCGGATCGCGCCGAAGAACGTGATCGTCATGCGCATGGTCTTCGGCCCGCTCAACGACGGCCACCCGGGAGCGCCGCGCCTCGAGGCGAACGTGGTGGGCCACGGGCCGGCCTGGATCTCGACCAACGGCCGGACGATCAAGGGGACCTGGAAGAAGACCGCGTTCACGGCGCCGACGCAGTTCTACGACGCGAGCGGGAACGAGGTCACCCTCACCGCCGGCCAGACGTTCGTGCAGGTGCTCACCATGAGCACGACCGGCTATCCGGCCTCGTTCAAGCCCGGCTCGGACACGCCGCCGGCGACGCCCACCCCGTCGGGGGGCTGACCCGGGGGACAGGCCCGACCGCGGGTCGGCGGAGCGCGGGGCGAGGCGTCAGACGCGCCGCCGGATGCCGACCTCGGCGTAGACGCGGCGGGTGTCGGCGGCGACGTCAGCCCATGTTGGCGGCTGGCCGACCCGATCGCGAACGGCGATGACGAGGCCCCGGTGGACCGTGTCATCGGCCCAGATCGTCCCGATCGCGACGGCCAGCCGGTCGGGATCGCGCGGCTCCACCAGCAGACCGGCCCGCCCGACCAGCTCGGGGAGCGGCCCGACCGCGGAGGCCACGACCGGCGTGCCGGCGGCGAGCGCCTCGATGACCGGCAACCCGACGGCCTCGGACAACACCGGCAGGATGGCGGCCCGGGCGCCACGGACCAGCGCGGCGAGGTCCTCGGCCGCCAGGCCGGGCGCGTAGGCGAGTGCCTCCCCCACCGACTTTCGGGCCGCGAGGCGGGCGACCGACGCCCGATCCTCGGGGCTCGCACCGACGACCAGGATGCGCGGCGGCCACGGAACGTCCTCTGTCAAGCCCGGCGGGCCGGGCCTGCGCAGCCAGGGATGCCAGGGCGCTCAGGAGCGTCGCGACGTCGAGCCGGGCATCGAACCGCCCGCTGAACACGAGATAGCGATCCCCGAGACCCAGCCGCGCCCGGAGCCCGGCCGCCGTCTCGCGCTCGGCGTCCGTGGTCGGCCCCGCGAAGGCGGGCCGCGGCGCGAACGGGATGATCCGCACGCGGTCGCGCCGGATGCGGAGCAGGCGGCGGGCCGCCCGCGCGGTCGCCTCGCTGCCGACGATCACCCGCGCCGCATCGCGCATCAGCTGGCCCCGGAGTCGCTGGCCGAACCGGCTGGCCATCGTCCGGGCGAACGCGTCCGGCAGCTCCCACGGGGCGAGGTCCAGGAGCGTCACGACCACCGGCAGGTCCGATGCGATCGGGAGTGATGCCCCGCCGACCGCGTGGTAGACCGCACCCGCGGCGCCGCCTCGCTCCGCGCGCCAGGCGGCACCGAGCTCGGCGCCGCGGAGCAGGAACGGGTCCACGGTCATCGAGCCGGAGCGCAGCAGCCGGGTCGGCGGGAGCTGGCGCCGGCCCACGATCGACAGGTGCGGATAGGCGACGGTCGGGTCGTCGAGGTCCGACCCGAGGAGCATCGCGAACGATTCCCCGGGCAGCGGCGCCTCGTCGTAGGCGCGCAGCAGCTCGGCCAGGTAGGTCGCTCCCAGCGGCGCGCGGTCGGGCGTCTGGAGCGGTCGCACGTCGAGAACGACACGGACGCCCGGCGCGTCCGGGCGTCCGACGTCTCCCAGCCGGCCCTCGGGCCGATCGATCACCGGCGGGCGCCGCGCCGGAGCAGCGTCTCGATCCGCAGCTGGACGACGACGACGAGAGCCTCGACGACGATCCGCCGGCTCATCTTCGACTGGCCGACCCGCCGGTCGCGGAAGGTGATCGGCACCTCGCCGATCCGAGCGCCCGGCCCGGCTCGCCCGGTAGGTCATCTCGATCTGGAAGACGTAGCCGCCCGCGTGGACGCCGTCGAACGGCACCGCCGCGAGCGTCGTCGCCCGCCACGCCTTGAAGCCCCCGGTCAGGTCGTTCGTGTCGGAGGCCGAGGACGATCCGGGCGAACAGGCTTCCTCCGCGCGAGATGATCCGCCGGCCGAGCCCCCAGTCCACGACCGAGCCACCCGCGGTGTAGCGCGAACCGATCACGAGATCCGCCGTGTCGTCGGCGATCGGCCGAGTCAGCGCCGGCAGCGCCGCCGGGTCGTGGCTGAAGTCGGCGTCCATCTGGACGACGGTGGTCGCGCCGCCGGTCAATGCCACGCCGAAGCCATCGAGATACGCGCGTCCGAGTCCCTGTTTGACCTTGCGGTGGCGGACCCGCACGCGCGCGTCGGCGGCCGCGAGGGTGTCGGCCAGGCGCCCCGTCCCGTCCGGCGAATCGTCGTCGACGATCAGCAACGTGGCGCCGGGCAGGACCGCGAGGATGGCCGCGGAGATCGGCCCGAGGTTATCCGCCTCGTTGTAGGTCGGCACGATCACCCAGACGCCCGCTCCCGGTGGGCCACCTCCCGGCGTGGCGTGGCCCGGCTCGAGGGACGGCGCGGCGCTGGCTACGGTCGAGGGCGGCGTCGATCCGGGCATCGCTCGCAGTCTAGTCGGCGCGCCCGTCGGCGCGGCTGCACCACGCCGCCGGTGTCATCGGCAGCCGGACGACGACGTTCCGCGAGAAGGACGACGTCCCGACCGAGCTGACGGCCCGCACGACCACCCGGTAGGTGCCGGGCTTGACCAGCGCGCCCGATGCCGTCCGGCCATTCCATGTCCAGGCGTGACTTCCCACGCCGAACGGCTTTGCCGTCCATATCGTGCGGACGACCGTCGCGCCCTGCAGGATCGTGACGGTCACGTGGGCGGAGCGCCGGAGGCTGAACGCCAGGCGAGCGCGCTGGCCGGCCTTCGGTGCGAACGAGCTCCGTGACCAGGTCACCGTCCGGATAGTCCGGTCGACGGTGACCGCAAGATCGCGGCTCGTCCGGTTCCCGGCGCGATCGAACCCTACGACCCGGAACGTGTAGTCTGCCGTCGGCGACCGTGACCCCAGCTCGGTCCCGGCCGTCCCAGACCCACGAGCCACTCGTCGCCTTGGTGAACGTCCAGCGGCGGACGGTCCTGCCGTGCGAGTCGAACACGCGCGCGGACCCGGTGATGGGCGAATCGGCGGTCATCGACAGCGTCGTCCGGTCGCTGTGTCCGTCGCCGTTGGGCGAGATGAAGCTCGACGAGGACCCGGTCGTGACGACCGCCGGCCGACGGTCGACGACGACGTCCTTGGCGACGGCGGCGCGATTGTTCGAGGCATCGGCTGTCCAGACCGTGATCCGATACGACCCGTCGGGGACGATCCGACCCTTGTCGTCCTGCCCGTTCCAGGTGAACGCGGCGCCCCTGCCCGGCGCGCCGCCTGTCCGAACCGGGCCGTGGACGACACCGTTCACGATGGGCGACACGGTCCAGCCATATCGGATCAGGCCGGTCGCGCTGACCCGGACCGTGACCGTGTCCAGCCGCCCGTCGCCGTTGGGTGACACTGAGCGAGCTGCTCAGCGACGAGCCTGAGATGACCGGCGGGATCTTGTCGGTGATGAACTTGGCCTTGAGCATCGCATACAGCTCGGTCCGGGTGCCGTCGTAGCCCAGCGCCCAGATGCCGGCGCCGCGAAGGTTGTATTGGTTGATGAGGTCGTACTTGCGCCCGAGCGCCTGGGCATCGTCGTAGTAGAGCTCGCGCCATGGGTTGACGCAGCCGTACTTCGCGGTGCAGTTCTTTCGGCGGTACGCGGTCCACGCGGCGCCCTCGACCGGATCCCACTTGCGCCCGTGGTCGGCCGCGAACGTGACGGCCGTGCTGTAGACCACGGTCGTGGACGCCCCGTTCTTCGTCCCGGACACGTTCTTGGCATGGAGCCCCGATGACGCGGTCGACCAGGCGCGGCCGTAATACGGCACGCCGAGGATGATCTTCGACGCCGGGATCCGGGAGATGTAGGCCCGGATCGTGTCGGCGACGTCGTAGGTCGGCCCACCCGACGGGGCGACCGAGCCCGCGACGCTCGAGGATCCGGTCCGATAGTCGTAGGCCATCACCACCACCGCGTCGGCGCCGCCGGACGCGGTCGCGTCGCCGATCGGGTAGTTCCCGATCCAGCCGGTCGCATCGAACGTGACCTGGTAGCCGTGCGCGACCTTGTTGAGCTCCTTCCGGATGGTCCGGACGAGGGCGGTGAACTCGTCGCTGTAGCCGGAGATGATGGGCTCGAAGTCGAGGTTGACGCCGTCCGCGCCGCGGTCCCGGACGGCACCCGCGATCTGGCGAGCGAGATTGGCCCGGTTTGCAGCACTGCCGAGCAGGGAACGCTGGCGGACGACGCCGGCCGACGTCCAGGCGAAGCTCTGGATGGTCAGCACGACCCGGGCCCCGCTGGCGTGCGCGCTGTTCATGACCTTGGTCATCGCCGCGCTCGTCCAGCCGCCCCAGCCGACGGTCGTCGAACCGTCGGCGTTCTTCTCCTGGAGGTCGCCGTTGGCGGCGACGCCGACGCCGAAATAGGCGATCGTCGAGAGCTTCTCCCAGTCGAGCCGGGTCGACGAGTCGGTCAGCTCCCAATACGGCAGGAAGCCGAATACCTCGCGCTTGAGCCCGCCCGGGTCGACGGCCGCCGCGAGGTCGGCCATCGGCGCCGACGCGGGGTCGACCGACGGCCGGTCGATTGCCGCGACGTTGGGGCCGTCGCCGAACACGGTCGCGGCGGCGGCCGGTGGGTCGTCACGGATCGGCGGGCCCGGCCGCCTGGCCGCGCGCAGCGCCTTGCCGCCGAGGAGACCCGCCGGGAGCTCGCGTGGTCGCACGCCACCGACCGCCCAGCGGTCCGCCGCGCGCGGCTTGAACGGCACGCTGACACGTGCGCCGGGCGCGAACGTCGTCTTGTCACCGGCATGGGCGACCGCCTCCTCGTACTGGACGGTCGGCTGGAGCGTGACCGGCGTGCCGCCGGCCGCATTCGCGTCTCCGGCGGTCGCATCCGAGGCCGCCACGGGCGCCACGCCAGCCATCGGCGCCAGCCCCGCCACCAGCAGCACGGCCGCGGCGAGCGCCACGAGCGACGGACCGGCGTGGGCGGGACGGCGAGCTGGCGGGCGGGCGAGGATCATCAGAGACGTACCTGTCGGACGGGCTGAGACATCCCAGCCTCGTCCCGACGGGGACGCCGCGCTACGGCTCGATGGTCCCGGTCAGGGGTAGTACGGTGTGGTTCGGTGGGGTCTGCTGAGGTCCCGCGCGACGGTCAGTGGAGCCGGATGAACGTCGTCGTCGAATTGACCCCACCGAGGACGTCCACCCCGCGAACCCGCAACGACACGAGCCCGACGCCCTTGTTCGACTTCATCCGAATGGTCGCCTTGTAGGTATATGTCCCGGTCTTCGTCATCCGGACTGACCAGTCCGCGTAGCCCGGTTGCTTGACGTGCAGCACCGGTGACCGGGTCAGCTTCTCGGCCGAGGTCACCGACACCTTGATCGTCTGCCCTCGCCCGGGCGTCGAGTCGCTCGGCTTGATGGTGAACGCATCGAGGGTGAATGCCAACGAACCGGTAGCGGTGAGCGTGCCGTCGGTGACGCTGATCGACGCCGTGTAGCGGCCGCGGGGGAGCATCGTGCCGTCGGTGGCCCGGGGATAGTACCGCCACGTATAGGTGCCGGCCGGAAGCGGAGCCGCGTCGTAGCGCGTGCTGACGATCGCACCCGTCGCGTCACGCACGGTCAGGGTCGTGGTCATCGGCCTCGCCAGGATGAACGACAGGTTCGTGTACGCCGCCAGGCTGTCGGCGTCCTGCGGGAAGAAGAGCGACCGCGCGTTGGTGAACGCGCGCATCGCGCCCACGACGGCGACCGTCCGGTCGACCGCGGCGCCGAGGTTGCCGGCGACGTCGCGTGGAGCGAGCCGGACGGTGTAGAGGCCATCGGGTGCGACCGCGCCGTTCGTCTTGCGCCCGTCCCAGGTCACGGTCGTCGCCGCGCTGCCATTCGGGACGCTCCAGCTGTCGATGACGGCGGAGCTGGCGTCGAGCACCGTGGCCTCGATCGCGCCGTCCTCGGAATTGGTGGCGGCGAGGCTGATCGTGTCGCGGACCCCATCGCCGTTCGGCGAGAACCACGGGGCCGGGTCCGCGGCCGGGGTGACGTTGGTCAGGTGCGGCGGGGCGGTGTCCACGACGACCGTCCGGGTCGAATGGGCAGGCCCATTGCCCCACGCGTCGACCGCGGTCACGGTGACGGTGTAGGCGCCGTCGGGGACGGGATGCCCGCCGACCAGGCCGTCCCACGTGGTTGACAGGGTCGAGCCGCTGCCGGTCGTGTCGAGCAGGACTGTGCCGCCGCCGTCCTTGATCTGCAGCGTCCAGGTGACCGACTCGGTGAACCGAGCGCGCAGCGTCGCGACGTCGCCATGGCCATTGCCGTCGGGCGAGAACGGCGGACCCGGATCGAGCACGCGGACGACGGGTGGCGCGCTGTCGCGCGGCTTGAGGTCGGTGGCGGCCATGAAGCCGGTGATCGTCGGATCGTCGACGCCGACGACCTGGACGAGCGCCTCCGTCCCCTCGGCCGTGGTCTGGACGGACTCGTCGACGACCCGGAGGCGGGTGCCGGCCGGGAGCGTCTCCGACGAGGCTGCCGTGGTGTCGAGCGAGGAGAACAGGCCGGCGCCGTCGGTCGACACCGACGCATTGCCCGGCACGACGAGGCTGGTCGGATCGACACTGGTGTCGCCGTAGCCGGCGGTCACGACCTCATCGGTCGTTACATCCATCGTGCCCACCGCGAGCGACCGGTAGAAGCCGGAGGTCGGAGTGATCGGGTCCTGGTAGATCATCGCGCCCGGCGTCCGGGCGGACGCGAAGCTGACGATGTTGCCGTTGCCGACCGGGACGGTCCGCCACAGGTCCTCGATCGACTGGTGCGTCGTGAACAGCGGGCGCAGATATCGCTCGGAACCCGCGTGGCCGTCGGCGATGACCGCCCCGGCGCCGGCCTTGAGGAACGCGGCCGCGAAGTTGTCGGCCCGCTGCCTGGCGACGGCGATCGTCGGTTCCGGGTTGCCCGGCTCCGAGTTGCCCGAGGCGTAGCACAGGTGATTGAGGATCACCAGGGCACCCGGCGCCAGATCGAGCGTCCTGATGTACGGCTCGCCGTAGTACTTGACGTTGGAGTCGCCGTTGCCGGCGGTCGCGTTGAGCCCGAAGCCGTCCTTGGTCGTGTAGGACGGGTCATAGGTGTACGGGCTCGGCCAGCCGTTGCCGTGACCGAGATAGATGACCACCGATGCGCCCGCGACCGCCGCCTTGACCTTGGTCCAGGTCGCGTTCGGGCTGTAGACCTTCACGACGTTGGAGGTGTACTTCCTCGCCTCGGCATACGCGACGTCCGCGTCGGCCCGGTAGCCCGCGGTGGCACCCTGTGTCGCTCCGACGATGATCACGACCTTCGGGTCGTTCGTGGCCGCCGCGACACGACGGCACGGCGACGCCGAGCGCGGCGACCAGGACCAGGGCGAGGGCGGCGACCGTCTTGCGCAAATGGATGCTCCGAGCACGGGACCAGGCGGGATGAGTGCCTTCCCAGACTCGGTCCGGTCGGTGCACGGCTCAATCGCGGGATGGTCCCGAGCGCGCTAGCCCCTTCGGTCGGCGCCGAGGGAGGACCCGGGCGGATGGGTGGGGTCGAGATCAGTCCGTGGCGGAGCGCAAGCGCACCACGAGATCGGCCAGCGGCGGGTTGGCCGCATCACGAGCCGACGTCACGGGGCGGCCATCGGGAGTCCCCTCGAGGACCGGCCAGGCGACCCGCACGGCTGGGTCGTCCCAGGCGAAGCCGAGCTCGTCGGAGCCGTCGTACGCGTTCGTGACGAGGTAGACGAGCTGAAGCGGTTCGACGGCGAGGAAGCCGTGGGCGACGCCGGTCGGGATGTAGACCCACGAATCGGCCGGCGAGCTCGCGAGTCTCGACGACGGCGCTGCCGCCCGAGCCGTCGAGCAGCGGCCTGACGTCGACGAGCGCCACGAATGCGCGGCCGCTGGCCACGACCCACAGGTCGTCCTGTCGGCGGTGGAGGTGGAGCCCGCGCAGGACGCCGGCGTCCGAGGTGGACAGGTTGGCCTGGACGAAGCCAGCGGCGGGGAAGTCGGCCGCGCGCCACAGCTCACGGAACGAGCCGCGCCCGTCCACGTGCCGCGCGATGCGGCCGTAGGTCACGCCCGGCAGCGCGGACGGCGCGCCCTGCAGATCGGGTGGCAGGTCGGGCGCGGTCACGGGCGCGCTCACGCGCGGGCCCGCGCCGCGCGCAGGAGGGCCGGGGCGTAGTGGGCCATCGCGTCCGGCCACGGGCGCATCGGCTCGCCGGAGGGCAGCGGGGTCGGCGCGAGCACGCCCCAGCGCGGGGGCCGCGACGGCCGGGTCCAGGTCGAGGCGGGCACGTCCTCCAGCTCGATGTCGAGACCCGCGCGGCCGACGACGTAGCGCGCCCACTGGGACCGCGTCGCGAACAGGCCGTTGACGAGGTGGTGGATGCCGGCGGTCGCGTCGTCGGCCAGCAGCTCGACGACGGCCTCGGCCACGTCCGCCGTGTACGTCGGCGTCCCCCACTCATCGGACACCACGCGGAGCGGCTCGTCCGGCGGCCTGCGCACGTTCGGCGGCGTCGAGGATCCGGCTCGGATAGTCGCGCCCCGGCGACCCGAACAGCCACGCCGTCCGGGCGATCCCGAGCGCCGCGCCCGCCTCGGCCTCGAACGCGACCGTCGCGAGTCGTTCGCCCTCGGCCTTCGAGGCGCCGTAGGGGTTGCCGGGGGAGACCGGTTCGGTCGGCTCGTACGGACGGCCATCGAGGCGGTCGCCGTCGAACACCTCGTTGGTCGAGATCAGCAGGAGATCCGTGCGGCGCGCGGCGCAGGCGGCCGCCAGGACCCCGGTCGCGACCGCGTTCCGGCGCATCGCCAGCTCGGGGTCGAGCGCACAACCGTCGACGTCGGTCCAGGCCGCGGCATGGACGACGACCTCGGGTCGATCCCGGTCGAGCCGCAGCCCGACGCCCTCGGGTGCGTCGAGGTCGAACGCGTCCCGTGCCCAGGCGATCGGTCCCGCCGCGCCAGTGAACGGGGCGTCTGCGAGGGCGGCGACGATGGCGCTCCCGAGGCGGCCAGCGGCCCCGGTCACGGCGACCCGCATCAGCCGCGACTGGCCGGTTCGCCGGTCGTCGGGGCCGCCGCCTGACCGGTCGCCAGCCGGCCCGCGTACTGGCGCGCATACCAGCCGTCCCAGTCGCCCGAGCGGGCGGCGCGCCACCATGGCTCGTTCGCTCGGTACCAGTCCACGGTCGCCGCCAGCCCGTCCTCGAACGTCATCGACGGCCGCCAGCCCAGCCCCGCCATCTTGCCGCCGTCCATCGCGTAGCGCCGGTCGTGGCCCGGACGATCCTCGACCTGCATGACCAGCGACCACGGCTTGCCGAGGAGGTCCAGCAGGAGCGTCACCACCTCGCGGTTGGTGCGCTCGGAGCCGCCCGCGACGTTGTATGTCTCGCCGCTCGCGCCGTGTCGCAGCACGTGGTCGATCCCCGCCGCGTGGTCGCCGACGTACAGCCACTCGCGCCGCTGGAGGCCGTCGCCGTACAGCGGCAGCGGCTGGTCGTCGAGCGCGTTGGTGATGAACAGCGGGATGAGCTTCTCGGGATGGTGGTACGGGCCGTACGTGTTCGAGCCGCGGGTCACGACGGCATCGACACCGTGGGTCGCGACGTAGCTCGCCGACCAGCAGCTCGCCGGCTGCCTTGGCCGCCGCATACGGTGACCGGGGTGCGAGCCGGTCGGTCTCGGTCGCGTGGCCCGTGTCCACCGAGCCGTAGACCTCGTCGGTCGACACCTGCAGGAAGCGCGGCATCCCCGGCGCGACGCGGCACGCCTCGAGCAGGACGTGGACGCCGACGACGCCGGTCGCCAGGAACGCCTCCGGGTCGAGGATCGAGCGATCCACGTGCGATTCGGCGGCGAAGTTGAGGACGGCGTCCGCGCCGGCGACGAGCGGCGCCACGACCGAGGGGTCGGCGATATCGCCGCGGACGAACGTGAAGCGGGCCGCCATCTCCGGATCGTCACGCACCGGCGCGAGGTTCGCCTCGTTGCCCGCGTAGGTCAGCTTGTCGAGCACCGTGATCCGGGTCCCGTCCCGGCGGGCCAGGACGTCGCGGACGTAGCACGACCCGATGAACCCGGCACCGCCCGTGACCAGCAGGTTCGTGAACGGTCGGTCCGCGCTCACGCCGTCACGCGACGGGGCGGCTGACCGGCGGCGGCAGGCGACCCGCGGCGTCGTCGGCGGCCGCCAGCTCGGCGGCCCGGAGGAGCGAGGGCACCGTTCCGGCGTCGGCCCAGTGACCTTCGTAGACCGGGCTGTAGAGACGTCGGTCCGGGATGTAGTGGTTCAGGACGTCGGTGATCTCGAGCTCGCCGCGGCCCGACGGGCGGAGGTGGTCGATGACCTCGAAGGCGTCCGGCCGGAGGAAGTACACCCCGATCGGGATGAGGTCGCTCTTGGGGTGCTCGGGCTTCTCCTCGAAGCCGACGATGTGGCCGTCCGGTCCGATCTCCGCGACGCCGAATCGTTCGGGATCGGGAACGCGGTAGAGCAGTGTCCCGGCGCCATACGGGCCGACCTCGAACGTGCTGGCCACGTCGGCGAGTGCCGGCCCGCGCAGGATGTTGTCACCGAGGACGCAGCAGAACGCATCGCTGCCGACGAAATCGCGCGCAAGGCCGATGGCATGGGCGATGCCGAGAGCGCCCGGCTGGTAGCGATAGGTCAGGTCGATGCCGAATGCGGAGCCGTCGGCCAGCAGCTCGACGACGTCGCCGACGCTCTTGCCACCGACGATGACCATCACCTCGCGGATGCCCATCCGCGCGAGCGTCTCGATCGGGTAGTAGATCATCGGCCGGTCGTAGATCGGCAGGAGGTGCTTGTTGGTGACGATGGTCAGCGGGTAGAGCCGCGTGGCGGTCCCGCCGGCGAGGACGATGCCCTTCATCGCCGCGAAGCGTAGCAGCCCTGACCGGCCCACACGGCAGGCCCGACCAGGGTCAGGGCCTGACGGTCGGACCGGGCGTCGGCAGGACGCCCGGGTTCGCCGAGGCGCCCGGCGAGATGCATGGCTGCTCGCCCTGGGGCAGCACCCCACCCGAGCAGTCGACCGGCTGCTGCTCGATCGGCGGCAGGCCACCCTGGTAGTCGGTGATGACCAGCGCGAACTCGAGCTTGTCGAGGTCGGCCGCCGGTTGCAGGTAGGCGGTCTGGACGACGCTGTTGGCATCGCGCGAGACGTCGACGACCTGGCCGATCAGCAGGCCCTTCGGGTACGGCGAGCGGACGCCATCGCTGAGCTCGATACCGGCCGTCACCACCTCGTCGCCGGGAGAGACCGTCTCCGTGGAGTCGATCTGGCTCATGGTCAGGACGCCGCCGAGCTGGCCGACCACCTGGCCCGTCGCGGCATTGGTGGCCAGCTGGCCGATGACGGTCGATCCGCTGTCGGTCAGCAGCACGACCTTGGCGCTCGACGGACCGACCTCGACCACCCGCCCGACCAGCGCCCCGCCGGCCGCCACTGCCACGTCGCCCTCCTCGATGCCGTCGTCGGTGCCCTTGTCGAGCACGACCAGGCGGCGGAACTCGGACGACTCGCGAGCGATCACCGAGGCAGCGGTCGTCTTGAGCTCGAACCCGGCGCGCAGCTGGAGCAGCGCGGTCAGCTGGTCGTTCTCGCGGCGGATCTCCTGCAGTCGCGCGTTCTCGATGGTGAGTCGGTCGTTGTCGGCGCGGAGCGCGGCGTTATCGACGCGCAGACGGTCGATCTCGCCGATCGAGGCGACCACCGAGGAGACGCCGCTGGCGATCTGGTCGAGGCCGCCCTGGATCGGCCGGAATGCGAAGCTGACCCCGTTCTGCACGTCGCGGACCGTCGGGTTGGACGAGAACGCCATCAGCAGCACCGAGACGAGCAGCAGGACCATGAAGGCGACGCCACGGCGTCGGGCGGCCCGGTTCGCGAGGACGGCGGTCATGTCGGTCGGATCGGTCGACGGCCTGTGGTGAGCGTGCGGCTCAGCGCGGCGGCCGCGTGTATGTCTCGGACACGAGCACGCGAGACATCCGGTCGAGGTCCTGCAGGACGACGCCGGTCCCGCGCGCCACGCAGGTCAGCGGGTCGTCCGCGATGTGGACGGGCATCTGGGTCGCCTCCGCGACGCGCCGGTCGAGCCCCGCGAGCAGCGCGCCGCCGCCGGCGAGCACGATCCCCTGGTCCATGATGTCGGCGACGAGCTCGGGCGGCGTCTCCTCGATGGTGTCCTTGACCGTGTCGACGATCCACTGGACAGACGGCTCGATCGCCTCGCGGATCTGGTCCGCGCCGACCTCGACGCTGCGCGGCAGGCCCGTCAGCAGGTCCCGGCCGCGGAGCGCGACGCGCTGGGCGTCCCACTCGCCCGGGTAGGCCGAGCCGATGGCGATCTTGATGTCCTCGGCCGTGCGCTCACCGAGGAACAGGTTGTACTCGCGTCGCGCGAACGTGACGATGTCCTGGTCCATCTCGTCGCCACCGATGCGGATGCTGCGGCTGACAACGATACCGCCGAGGCTGATGACCGCCACTTCGGTGGTCCCGCCGCCGATGTCGACGATGAGCGAGCCCGACGGTTCGCTGACCGGCAGGCCCGCGCCGATGGCCGCCGCCATCGGCTCCTCGATGAGCCCGGCCCAGCGCGCACCGGCGTTGAGCGCCGCGTCGCGGACGGCCCGCTTCTCGACCTCGGTCACGCCCGACGGGATGCCGAGCAGCATCCGCGGCCGGGCGATGGTGCCGACCCGGTCGTGGACCTTGTCCACGAAGTACTTGATCATCTGCTCGGTCACGTCGAAGTCGCTGATGACGCCGTCGCGCAAGGGCCGGACCGCGATGATGTTGGCGGGCGTCCGGCCGACCATCCGCTTCGCCTCGGCACCGACCGCAAGCACGCGCTTCGTCTTGGCGTCGATGGCCACGACCGACGGCTCGCTCATCACGATCCCGCGATCGCGCACGTGGACCAGCGTGTTGGCGGTCCCGAGGTCGATCCCGATGTCACGCGAGAAGAGGCCGAGGATCCGGTCGAGCATCTGTGCGGTGCGTCCTTCGTGGTCGGGGTCGCTTGCATGGTCGCTGGCGATCGTCGGGGGGCGCGGGCATCGCCGGTGACGGCGGGTCGCGCGGATCCGAACCGGGTCGGGCGGGGCAGCCGGGGCAGTATACCCGGTCGCCCCCGGCCGACCGGCGGGTGGCAGCCGGCGTCCGGCCGCGGGGCGCTACTTGAAGGTCAGCGTCGCCGCGTCTTGCGTCGTGATCGTCAGCGCGCCGTCGGTGATCGTGTAGCTCGCCGCCGAGCCCAGGCCGGCGATGAAGATCGGGGCCAGCGACCCTTCCGGGCAGGCGGCCAGCGTGCTCGGACCGGGAACGATGGTGAGGCCGCCGGACGACGTCGTCGTATACGTGCCGCTGACCTGGTTGCAGTCCGCCTTTGACGCGAACGTGCCGTCCGACTTGAACTCGACCGTGTAGTTCGCCTGCTGATCGGACGGGACGACCGATTGCGACGTCGGTGTCGTGGTCGTCATCGCCGTCCACTGCCAGGTCTTCCCTGTGAGCGAGCTCCCCGACGAGCACGCCGCTAGCAGCGAGGCACCGATCACGAGGACGATGACGAAGCGCTTGCACATGGTTCTCCCCCCGATATGAGTGTCTTGGACGACCGGCCGATGATACGGCCGCTCTCCCGGGGGATCTCGCCCTACGGTCGATCGGCCGCCCGCGTGCCCGACGGCGACCGATCGAAGGCGACGCCGCGGTCGCGCAGCGAGACGTACGCATCGTGACCGATGACCAGGTGGTCGAGCAGCTGGATGTCGAGCAGGCGGCCGGCCGCCAGCGCCTCGGCGGTCAGGTGGAGGTCGTCGGGCGACGGGGTCGGGTCGCCCGACGGGTGGTTGTGGACCAGGATCACGCCCGCCGCGTTGAGCCGGACCGCGTCACGGAACAGCTCCCCGACCCGCACCAGTGACGACGAGACATTGCCCTGGTAGACCGTCGCCACGCGGAGCACGTGGTTCTTCGTATCGAGCATCACCACCCGGAGCTCCTCGCGCTCGAGGCGACCCATCTGCAGGATCAGGCGCTCGGCGACGTCGTGCGGGCCGCGGATCGTCCAGCGCCCGGCTGGCCAGTCCGCGAGCAGGCGACGACCGAGCTCGAACGCCGCGACCAGCTGGGCGGCCTTGGCCGTCGCCGATGCCCTTGACCTCGGCCAGCTCGAGCTCGCGTGGCGCGTGCCAGCCCCGTCAGCCCGTCGTGGCGGGCCAGCGCGTCCGAGGCAAGGTCGACCGCCGATCGCCCGTGCGTGCCGGAACCCCAGACCAGACCGATCAATTCGGCCGCGGTCAGCCCGCCGACACCGCGCAGCGCCAGCCGCTCGCGCGGCCGTTCCGTGGCCGGCAGCTCGCGGATCGACCGTCCACCCTCGGATCCCGGCATCCAACGCCTCCTTCGAACTGAGGATCGGCGCCGTGGGGCGCCGAGGCGAAGGCGGGCGGCGAGCAACGGAGCGAGCGCATCCCAAGGTGCGTGAGCGACTGGCGGAGCCGACCAACGCACGCATGGGCGTTCTATGGCGCCGCCAGGAACGGCGACCAGACCGTTGGGGCGTCCCCGGGCCCGAACGACGGGAGCCCGCCGATTCCCCCCGCCATCCGGACCTCGAGGACGACGCAGAGCCTAGCGACGGGCCCTCATCGGTGGCTCACCCGGTGGTTCACGGCCGCTCACCGTCGCTCGGAGCCCGCGCCGCGAGGGGTCAGAGCGAGCGACTGGCGATCTCGGCGATGACCAGCAGGATGCCGTTGAACGCCGCGTGCAGCCCGAACGAGGCCCACACCGTCCGGCGGCGCACGAACAGCCAGCCGAGTGCGATCGCGATCGGGATGCGCGACCCGAAGCCGACCGCGGCGAGCCCGAACGCCTCCCCGGCGTCCTTGCCCGAGATCGTCAGGACGTGTGCGAAGGCGAAGATCAGCGCCGCCTGGACGACGCCACGCCAGATGCCCAGGCCACGGACCCAGGCCGTCGTGGCGAACGCCCGGAACAGGATCTCCTCACCGAACGGCGCGACGATGACGCCGGCCAGCAGCGACAGCGCGAAGCCGCTGGCCTCGTGGGTCGGTGGCAACGGGCTGACCGGGACGACCGGGAAGATCGCCAGCAGGATCTCGGTCACGACGACCGTGATCGCGATGATCGGGACGGCCCACAAGGCGCCCCCGCCGATCTCGGCCAGAGCCGTCCGGTCGAGCCGGAGGACGCCCATCTCGCGCCACGACAGCGCTCCCGTGTCGACCACCAGCAGCCGGACCAGCCAGATGTAGATGACCGCCTGGACGGTGACCGCGACAAGGGCGGCGAGCGGCCCATCGAGCGCCATCCCGAGCGCAGTGGAGCGGCAGCCCGACCACGAAGCCGGCCAGGATCGACACCGGGCAGGACCGCAGCGAAGACGAGGAACGGCGATGGGCCGACGTACGGCAGGACGCCCCGGACGCGACGCTCGATCCCCTGCGAGCCGGCCGCCGCGATCAGACCGATCGACAGCACGAGCGAGTCCGACGAAGAGCAGGACCAGCCCGGCTGTCGTAGTCGCCGCTCATCAGGGCGATGGCGATCATGCCGAGCCCGAGGAGCGTCGCCAGCCAGCCGATGACGAACAGGGCCGGCGCCGAGCGGCCCTCGATGGTGAAGGTCGACGCCCCGAGCCGGGTCGGCGGCGGCGGCGGCGGCCCGGCCGTCGCCGGTGGCGTGATCACCCCGGGCACGGTGACGATCGAGCCGGGTTCGGGCGGCGTGTCGGATCCGGTCGGGTCCGACGTCCCGCCCGGTTCGCCGACGGGCGGGTCGGACGAGCTCAACGCTCGGGCAGCGGATCCTGCGCGGACGCCGGGATCGAGCCCTTGGCGGGGCGTGCCGGCGTCTGGTTGCGGATCGAGGTGGGCGGCGGCGTGGGCGCCATCGCGGCGCCGTCGGCTGCGGCAGATGCCGGGACGGCGACGCGGCTCGTGGCGTCACGGCCCTGCGGCAGGGCGCCGATCGCGGCAGCGGCCGGGAGCTCGCGGCGCTCGAAGTCCTTGCCGCACCAGGCGCACAGGGACCAGTCCATGCCGACCAGCCGGCTGCAGTTCGGGCAGACGCGCTTCAGTCGCGTGCGGCAGGTCGGGCAGATGATCCATTCGTCGTCGATCCGTCGCTCGCACGTCGGGCAGTGGTGGATCGAGTCGACCTCGGCGAGGAGGGCTTCCTCGGCCAGATTGCGCTCCCACACCTCACCGATCTTTTCATGCGGCCGGACGAGCTTGTAGATCCAGTAGGCGAAGATGAAGAAGATCGGGGTGAACAGGATGATCCCTGCCGCGGCGATGTACGGCAGGATCGCGTTGTCCGACCGCTGCTGCATGTCGCGGAACGCCCAGTACGCGCACGCCAGCCAGATGATGACCAGGTACAGCCCGACGGCTCGTAGTCCGAACTGGACGATGTCGCTTTGGAAGATCGTGTTGACCGAGTCGCCGATCGACTGGAGTATCTGGTCCATGCGCCTGGATCGCCGCCTCCGTGGGCCACGGTCGGACCGGTCGGTCTCCGGATCCGGTCCCCTGTCCGGGCAGTGTAGCAGGGGCCGTTCGGAGACTCCGGCGGCACCCAGGGCTCAGACGGACGGCTCTTCCGAGGCGTGACGAGTCGCCCACGACGCGAGGATCCCGCCGATCCCGAGGGCGATGCCGCCGACTAGTGCGAGGATCACGCCGACCTCGGCGCCGAGCGGGCCGACGACGTACGGCCAGGCGAGGCCGACGAGGATCCCGCCGGAGGCCAGTCCGAGGACACCGGTGCGGATCCAGGCCGGTGCGCTGGTCGGGACGATGGCGAGGCAGAGGACCACGAGAAGGCCCGCCAGCACGATCAGGTGGGTCGGCGAGGCGAGTCCCCACGAATTGAAATAGCCGCCCGTGTGGGCCGAACCGATGACGACGCGCGACCAGGGCAGGACGAAGCCGAGGATCGACGCCGCCGCTCCGGCGACGACGAGCCAGCCGGCCAGCTCGAGGGATCGGATCGACGGGGTGGTCGCGCCGGGAACGTCGGGCTTGGCCTCGGCGGGCGGGTCGGCGGTGCCGGATCTTCCCGATCGACCAAGGGCGGCGCGCTTGCCGACCGTCGGCCAGGCAAGACCCGTCGAGGTCGCGGTCGCGAGAGCGAAGGCCGGCGGTCGGTAGGCCGCCGGTGATGCCGCGACGCCGTCACGGACGACGGCGCGACCGACGTACGGACGCGGCTCCAACACCCGTTCGGTGTCATCGAGAGGGGGCCAGCGGGAGGCTTCGGGCACGACCGGGACCGGCGGCGTCTCGATGGCGGCGGCGATGGGCTCGAGCTCATCGACCTCGTCACGCTCGGCGACCGGCTCGGGCTCCGGTTCGGGGTCGGATGCGGGCACGGGCTCAGGGCCGGCCGCGGCGATCGGCTCGGGCTCCGGTTCGGGGTCGGATAGGGTCACCGGCTCCGGGTCCGACTCCGGGTCCGGCTCCGGGTCGGATGCGACCACGAGCTCCGGCTCCGGTTCGGGATCGGAAGCGGTCACTGGCTCGGGCTCCGGCTCGGGGTCGGCGGCAGCGATCGGCTCGGGCCCAGGGTCGGCCGCGGCGATCAGTTCAGGCTCGGGGTCGACGGCTTCGACCGCGCGGACAGGCGATCGCAGCGCCCCGGCGACCGACGCGAGAAGGGCCCCGCACGCCGGGCAGGACAGCCGGCCATAGGGCACGGACGAGCCGCAGTCGATGCAATCGATGGTCTTGGTCGTCAACGTCTGACCCTCGCCGTCGGGACCGGTCGGAAGCCGACCGGGCTACAGCGTCGCAGACGACCGATCGGCCTGCCAATCACCCGGTCGGCGGTCGGTGGACCCCCCGAATGTCCCTTCGCGGGCCACCTCGGCCACGGTCCACACGGCCCCGCGCCATGCGCTCACGACCGCGATGAGGATCAGGCCGATCAGCCACAGGGCGACGAATGCGCCGGTCACGACGAGGATCCCGAGGAGATCGGGCGTGCCGTCAAGCGCCGCATCGACGGTGGACCACGCCCATGCCGCACCCGTGGCAGATGCGATCACGACCGCCAACAGCACGGCGGTCGGCAGCCAGAAGCGGACGACCGACCCGATCGGATGGCGGATGCTGGTCGCGATCGCACCGCGCAGCCCCGACAGGACGCCGTCACCGGCGAGGGCGATGCGGCGGGCGGCGATCGCCGCGACCATCTCGCCCAGCGTCCAGGCGACGACGACGGCGACGATCACCTCGGGCGTGGCGCGCAGGACGCGCAGGACGATCGGGGTCGACGTGTCGAGTGGGCTCGTCAGCTCGCGATAGGTGACGAGGACGATCCGGACGGTGCCGGCCGCCAGGACGACGGCCAGCGGGATGTAGGCGATGAGCCGAGCCACCAGCATCCGCGCCGCCACCCTGGGCGTGCCGGTCGGCCGATGCCGCACTGCTTCCACGGGTGATCCGCCCGGATCGGCGGGCGCGCGCACGTCCTCGTCGTCGGCGATCATCCAGGCAGCCTCGGCCTCCAGCCCGGCGGCCAGCCACCCGCCGAACACGATCCAGGCGACGACCACGAGGGCCGCCACGACCGAGGTCACGACGAGGCCGGTCGAGATCGACCCGAACGCGATCGAGCCGAGCGCCGGGGCGAACACATTGCCGAACCCGACCGGGGTCGGCAGCACGACGATCGGGACCAGCACGAGCACGAGCCCGCCCCGCACCAGGAACGCGGCCAGCGCCAGCGGCCACGTGGCCGGCGTCTCGAGCGTGGCGAGCAGCGCGCCGATCAGCGCCGCCCTGCGGTTCACGGCGCGGGAGTGGCGGACGCTCCGGGGCTCGGGATCGCGAGACCCGGGGCGAGGACCTGGAGTCGCTGGAGCGCGGCCTGGACCTGCGCGATCTCGGCGCCGTAGCGGGCGAAGTCGCCGTCACGGAGCGCCTGCTGCGCCAGCTCGAAGTGCGTGTTCGCGTAGGCGATCAGCCCTGCCACGTCGGTCGGCAGGCCGGTCGGCGCGCTCGCACCCGGGCTCCCGCCCGGGCCGGGGGTCGGGCTCGGCGACGCTCCGGGTTCGGGTGTCGGAGCCGGCGTCGGATTGGGGCTCGGTTCGGGTGAGGAGCCTGCCTCGGCCGTGAGCAGCAGCTGGAGCGCAGAACCCAGGGAATCGGACCAGACGACCTGCGTCGGCGAGGCGACGACGATGCGCTTGAACTCGGGGAATGCCGATCCGGTCGACTGGAGGTAGACCGGCTGGAGGTAGATGAGCGTCTTGTCGAGCGGGACGACGATCAGGCTGCCGCGGATGACCTTGCTGCCCGACTGGTTCCACAGCGAGACCTGGGCGCTGATGGTCGGGTCCTGGTCGATCCTCGCCTCGATCTGGGCGGGTCCGAAGACGGTCGTGTCGGCCGGGAAGCGGTAGACCTGCACCTGTCCATAGTTCGGGGCGTCCATGCGGGCGGCGACCCAGGCGATCATGTTCGGCCGCCCGGTCGGGACCATCGGCTGGAGGAGCAGGAACTCCGACCCCCTGCTCGTTCGGCAGCCGCATCTCGACGTAGTAGGACTCCGACGGAAGCGTCTGCTCGCTGGTCTGGCTGGGCACCGTCCACAGGTCGTCCGCACCGAAGAACTGCTGCGTGTTCGTGACGTGGTATCGGCCGAACATGTTGGTCTGTGCGTTGAACAGGTCCTCGGGGACGCGCAGGTGGGCCTGGAGGTCGGCCGGCATCGCCGACAGCGGCTCGAACATGCCCGGGAAGACGCCCTCGTAGTCCCGGATGATCGGGTCGTCCGGGTCGGCGACGTAGAAGTGCATCGTCCCGTCGTAGGCGTCGACCGTGATCTTGACGCTGTTGCGGATGTAGTCGAACGGATCGCCGGCCAGGCCCGAATCCGACGGCGGGTCGTAGGCCTGCGCATTCGGGAACCGGTCCGAGGTCGTGTAGGCGTCCTGGATGTAGGTCATCCGCCCGGCTGTGTCGATGACGAGGTACGGATCCGCGTCGAAGCGCAGGAACGGCGCGATCATCGACAGGCGGTCGCTCAGCGAGCGATGGAACAGGAGCTGGCTGTCCTGGGTCACCTGGTTGCTGATGAGCAGGTCCAGGTCGCGGAAGCGCGCCGCGAAGAGAAGCCGCATCAGTGTGTTGTCGAGCTTGACGCCGGTCGTCCCCGTCCAGCGGGTCTCCGTGCCGATCGAGCCCTCCTGGTCGTTCTCGCCGGTCGGGTAGTCGAACTCGTTCGACTGCGCGCCGACCACGACATACGAGCTCGGGCGCTCGCCGAAGTAGATGCCCGAGTGGGCCGGATCGATGGTCGGCGCGCCGCCCGTCGAGGCCGGCGGCAGGTTGCTGACGAGGAGCTGCGGCTGGCCCTCGCCGCTGACCTCGTTGACCGGGACCATCGCGGCCCCGACGCCGTGCGTGAAGCGGATCCGCTGGTTGACCCAGCCGTTCGCGTTCGGGTTCTGCTCGAGCGCCAGCTCGCGCGCCGAGAGCATCACCTGGCGCTTGACACCGTTGATCGTGTAGCGGTCCGTATCGACGCCGGTGAAGTCGTAGTACTTGCGCACGGTCTGGAGCTGGTCGAGGGTCGTCCGCAGCGGCCGCGGGTCCCACAGCCGGGCGCTCGTGAAGGTGTCTGCCTCCTTGACGACCTGGTCGGCCGTGAGCGGCTGGTCCCCGGTGAACGGGATGTTCGTCCAGTTCCCGAGGTCATAAGACAGCCTGGTCATCGCGATGTTGTTGCCGATGTAGCGCTCTTCCTGGGCGTACTTGTTCGGCTCGACCGTGAAGCGCTGGACGGCTTCCGGGTAGAGCCGCCCGATGACGATCGAGGCGACCAGCCAGATGCCGATCGTCAGACCGAGCGGCCAGATCATCCGGGTGAACGCCCCGCCGACCAGGAACGCGGCGGCCATCCCGGAGATGATCGTGAGCACGTCGAACGCGAGGAACTGGGCGTTCTGGTCGGTGAAGCTGACTCCGGTCGCCACGCCCCGAGTGCTGTACACGAGCTCGAGCTTGTCGAGCTGGTAGCCGAAGGCGACAGACAGCAGGAACAGCCCGCCAAGGACGGCGAGGTGGACGCGGACCGGCGTCGAGAAGACGAGCCCGCCGCGCGACGCCCCGACGAGGTAGCGCGTCAGCGTCAGGACCAGCGCCGCCAGGACGATCCCGTTGAACACGCCCTGGATCAGCCGCAGGAACGGCAGCTCGAACAGGAAGTAGCTGATGTCCTTGCCGAAGATCGGGTCGGTGACGCTCGATGTCGCCGAGAACGGCACCCGGTGGATCCACAGCAGCACCGTCTCCCAGGCGCCCGACACGGCGCCGCCGATGAACAGCGCGAGAAGCAGGGCGAGCGCGGCCAGGCCCCAGCCGGCCAACGGGGTCAGGTCGGGGATGTCGCCGACGTCGAAGGCGACCGCGTTCGTCGTCTGGCCACCCCACCGGTCGCGCCCGGGGCCGAACGGCGACCGCTGCCCGCCGCGCCGATCGTCGGCCGCCTGGGCTGCCTCGTTGAACCGGTCGACCAGCGAGCGGAAGGAGCCGCCGCCCTCGCCCGGCGGCGGGGCCAGCCGGCCGGCGATCCACAGGTTGCCCAGCAGGGCGACCGCAGCGATGAGGAATGCGCCGACCCCGAGACCGACCGTCGCGCCGATCCTGGTCCAGAAGACGGAGTCGAAGCCGACGCTCTGGAACCAGAGCGCATCGGTCAGCAGGTCGATGCCGACGCTGAACAGCAGGATGACGGCGATGACCGCCACGACCACGACACCGAGCCCGAAGCGCCGACCCACGCGGGCCGCCCGGCTCGAGCCGCCATCGTCGGGCCCGCCCGGCCCGCGACGCCGACGCCGGCGAGCCGTGATGGACACGGGCTGGCGGGCCGGCTCGTCGTCGGCGCCGCCGGTGGCGTGGTCGTCCGCGGACTCGTCATCGCCGTCCGGGTCGTCGTCGTGGCCCTTCGGAGGGTCGTCGCCGCCGTCGTCGCCGCCGCCACCGCTGTCGTTGTCCGGCGGGCGTTTTCGCGATCCGGCGTCGGGGTCCTCACCGCGCGCGATCGCCTCGCGACGGCGGAGCTCCTCCAGGAAGTCGTCGAACAGGTCCCTCATTCGAGCGCGAGTCTACCCGTGTTGTGCGATCAGGCTCGGTGCAACCCTTCGACCGCTCGCACGAAGCCCGTCAGCACCTCCTCGGCCAGGCCGTTCTGGCTGAGCGTCGCCGCGCGGGCCGGCTCGAACCGGAAGCCCGCACGCAGCGCAAGTGGGCTGCGCCACGGTCGCGTCGGATCGTCGGGCGGGGCGACCAGCCCGAGGCGCATCTGGAGCCTCCCGTCATCCTCGAGGATCAGTCCCGATAACGCGCCGCTGATCGCCGGCCCGAGGCGGGCGAGCGGTGGATCGGGCGGTGGGCCGGCCGCCGGGGCCACGTCGCGGAAGCTCACGACGCCATCGGCGTCGGCGACCCAGACGATCGCCAGCCACCAGCCGTCTGGCGCGTCCGACGGGCGCCCCATACCGGCCCGGAAGGTCTCGTCGCCGATGCGGACGGGCATCTCGCGAAGGAACGACGGGCCGGGGGCAGGGAGTCGATCGGGCACCGGGGCAGGATAGCCGGGACGGGCGTCCGGGCCTCGCGTCAGGTGGCGGGAGTGTCCTCGACCTCGGGGGCGGGAGCGTCGGCGGCCTCGGCGGCGTGCGAAGCATCCTCGGCGGCGGCGGGCGACGCGTGCGTCGGCAGCGGCGGCCACATCGGTCGCGGTGGACGCTTCGGCTTCGGTGGACGCTGCCTCCGCGGCGGATCCCTCGGTCGCAGTGTCGGCCGGACCGTCGAGAGCGGCGATGACCTCGTCCAGCGTCGACCCGGTCGCGAGCGCCTGCACGCCCTCCGGCAGCTCGCTCACGCGACCGTCCACGACGGCCTCGGCGTAGCGCGCGTCGGCCTCGGCCTGGAGATTGGCGACCTCGGCCTCGATCTCGAGACGGAGGATCTCGCGCTGGACGTTCACGTCGGGCGGCTGGAGCGCACCGGCCTCGACCTGTGACTGTCCTTCGGGCTCGTACTCGCCGCTGATCCACGACAGCAGCCGGCTGCGGCTCGGGCGTGGACTTCTTGAGTCCGCGGAGGACGTCCTGGTCGATCGCGGTCACGCCGGGTAGCTCGTGCTCATCGTCGGATGTCAGGTTCGCGCCGCACGACGGGCAGATGGTCGCACCTGGGGTGAGCTCGGCGGAGCACCACGGGCAGACGGATCCGGGCGCGCTCTCGGCCGAGGCGGGTTGATCAACCATGTTCCGAATGCTACCAAGCGGCAGGGGGCCTTCGATGACCCATCCGTCACGGTCCGGTCAGGACCCTCACTCCCATTCGATGGTCGCCGGCGGCTTCGAGCTGATGTCGTAGACGACCCGGTTGACGCCCGGGACCTCGTTCACGATCCGCGACGAGATCTTGCCCAGGACGTCGTACGGGAGCTTTGCCCAGTCGGCGGTCATGCCGTCCTCGCTGGTCACGGCCCGGATGGCGACCACGTTGGCATACGTCCGGCCGTCGCCCATGACCCCGACCGAGCGGACCGGCGTGAGGATCGCGAAGGACTGCCACAGGCTTCGGTACAGGCCGGCCGCCTTGATCTCGTCGATGACGATCCAGTCCGCCTCGCGCAGCGTGTCGAGCCGCTCGCCGGTCACCTCGCCGAGGATGCGGATGGCGAGTCCCGGCCCGGGGAACGGCTGTCGCAGGACCATCGCCTCGGGCAGGCCCAGCTGGAGCCCGACCCGGCGGACCTCGTCCTTGAACAGGTAGCGGAGCGGCTCGATGAGCTGGAAGCGCAGGTCGGCCGGCAGCCCGCCGACGTTGTGGTGGGTCTTGATCTTCTGGGCGGCCTTGGTCTCCGCGGTCGCCGATTCGATGACATCGGGGTAGAGGGTGCCCTGGGTCAGGAAGTCGATCCGGCCGAGCTTGGCGGCCTCTTCCTCGAAGACGCGGATGAACTCGTCGCCGATGATCCGCCGCTTCTCCTCGGGATCCTCGACGCCGGCCAGGCGAGCCAGGAACCGCTCGCGGGCGTCGACCATGACGAGGTTCATCCCGAGGTCGCGCTCGAAGGTCACGCGCAGGAGCTCCGACTCCTTCTTGCGCATCAGCCCGTGGTCGACATAGATGCAGGTCAGGCGATCCCCGACCGCGCGATGGACGAGCGCCGCCGCCACCGCCGAGTCCACGCCGCCCGACAGCGCGCAGATGACGAGGCCGTCGGAGTCGGTCTGGCGCGCGTGGGCGTCGATGCGCTCGCGGATCCCCGCGACGGTCGTGTCGATGAAGTTGGCCGGCGTCCACGTCCGCTCGATGCCGGCGATGTCGACCACGAAGTTGCGCAGGACGTCGCGGCCGCGGGGCGTGTGGACGACCTCGGGATGGAACTGGATGCCGTACAGGTTGCGCTCGGGGGCGGCCAGGCCGGCATACGGCGTGGAATCGGTCTGGGCGGTCGAATGGAAACCGTCCGGCAGCCGGGTGATCGAGTCGCCGTGGCTCATCCAGACCGGCTGCTCGTGCTCGAGACCGACGAACAGGCCGTCCTCGGCGGTGATGGTGATGGTGGCCGGGCCGTACTCGCGGTGGTCGGCCGGGAGGACGTCGCCGCCCAGCTCGCTGGCCATCAGCTGCGCCCCGTAGCAGATGCCGAGGACGGGGATCCGCCCGGACCAGATGGCCGGATCGGGCCGTGGCGCGTCCGTGTCGTAGACCGAGTTCCAGCCGCCCGACAGGATGATCGCGCGGGTGCCGCGACGCTCGAGCTCGTCGTACGGGGTGTCGTGCGGCAGCAGCTCGGAGTAGACATCGAGCTCGCGCACGCGCCGGGCGATCAGCTGGGCGAACTGGCTGCCGAAGTCGAGGACCGCGACGGTCGCCGGTGCGGTCGACTGCCGTGCCGGCAGGCCGGTCGTCGCGCGAGCGGTCCGGGGCCGGCGCCTTGAGCGCCGTCTCGAGGTATGCCTCGACCTCGGCGTCATCGGGGGCGAGGATCCGGTGACCGGCGTTGGCCGCCTCGCCGTGGACGGTCTTGCCGCGTTCCGACGTGGGCCGCGTCGCGTCCGTGCCCGGTCCGGCCGGGTCGTCGGCGGGCGCGTCCGTCGTCTCGTCGGTCGCCTCGGTGGCCTCCGCCAATCGGTCCTCCACTCGCCGGTACTGGCCGCTAGTCTACCCGGCGGCGCTGGGCCGAGGCGGGTCGAGCGGATGCCCGGAGCTGAGCCGGACCCCCGGGTCCGCTTGGTGCACGCTCGGCCGCTCGACCACCTGGCCGACGCGGTTCCCGCCAGATGCACGTCAGGCGAGCGTTGGACAAAGGATCTGCGCCATCTGCACGCGAGGTGATCGGTTTGCCGGAGATCGAGCCGTTGCCCAAGCGTGCCGGCCACGCGATCGTTCCGTCCGAGCTGACGAACGCTCGTGTGGCGTGCGTTTGTCAGAAACGAGCGCGGCGACCGGCGACCGGCGAGCCGGCGCCGGCACCGGCCGAACAGGTCAGCGGTTGCGCATCGCCTCCGCCGCCATCGCGAAGTAGCGCTCGAGCTCACCGGCCACATCGGGCGGTGGTGCGACGTCGGCCATCGCGGCCCGCATCCGTGCCAGCCATGCGTCGCGTTCGGCGGGCCCGATCGCGAACGGCGCATGGCGCATCCGCAATCGTGGGTGGCCGCGCTCCTGGTCATAGGTTGTCGGGCCGCCCCAGTACTGGATGAGGAAGAGCCTCAAGCGGCGTTCGGCCGGCCCGAGGTCGGCCTCGGGATAGATCGTCCGGAGCAACGGATCCTCGGCCACCCCGGCATAGAATCGGCCGACGAGCGCCTCGAAGAAAGGCGTCCCGCCGGCGCGGTCGTAGAGCGTGGACTGGTCGGTCATCGCCGACCGAGGATAGATCAGGCGCCGGCCACCATCGCCGGACCGGCGCGGTGACCGCCGAGCGGCGCCCCGTCGAGCGGGCGGACCGCCTTCCAGGCGTAGCGCGCGGAGACCGACCACAGCCCGATCATCCAGATGAGGAGCCTGAAGCCCTGTGCCCAGGCCCGGTCCGACGGCAGCGAACTGGTCGCCCCGAACGGGTCCTGGCCGGTCAGCATCAGGATGAGGCCGTAGACCGCGATCCCGATGCCGATCGCCGCGAGATAGCCGGCGAGCGCGGCGCTCCAGGTCCGCCGCCGGATCAGTCCGTAAGCCGCCACCACGTGTGCGAACCCGAACACCACGGTCAGCGGGATGAGCCAGGACAGGGCCAGCCGATCGAGCGCGGTCGTCGGGAGGACGACGGCGCCGACCCCCAGGACGACGAGCCCGGCCAGAGTGGTGACGATGGCGGCGAACCCGCGCGTGCCACGGCGGTGGGCGTACCGGGGCAGCGGGGCTGCCCCGGTCGTCAGTCCGCTCATGCCGCGGCCCCCGCGGAGCCGCGCTGCGACCAGCCAGGGATCGCCACGGCCCCGATGATCGCGAGATACAGGACCGTGAACAGGCCGACGATGCCGAACCCGTCCGCGCTGGAGTGCCCGCTGGCAGTCGACGCCAGGGGATCGGAACCGGCCGCGATCAGGACGAGGCCGATGACGCCGATGGCGACGGCGACGAGACTCGTGGCGATGGCCAGACCGGACGCCCACGCTCGCTCGAGCAGGAGACCGACCGCGGCGATGATGTTGACCACCGCGAATGCGCCGATGAGCGGCAGCAGCGGGATGAGGTCCTCGAGGACCGCCTTGTCCGAGGGTCGGACGCCTGGCAGGCCGGCGTCGACCAGGATCTTGGTGAGCACGATCGCGAAGACCGTGACGCCGACGACGAACCCGCTGCTGGCGAGCAGGACGGCCGCGATCGCGCGACTCGACTTGGTATCCATGGTCACTGTTCTCCTTCGATGGTGGGGATCCGCCAATCCGGATCTGGGGCGATCACGCGGTCGGCGGTCTGTCCTGTCCGGCGAGCGACGGCCGCGAAGAAGGCCGCTCGACGATGGGACACGATCCGCGCGTCCTTGCAGGTGCATCCGGCGACGAGGCAGGCGCCGCCGTGAACGGGTTCGACGATCGGAAGCGCCTCGCCGGTTCGAAGCTGGTTCGGGTGGAACATCGCGCCTGACTCCTTCCTGCCGGGCTCCCGTGGCTGGGATCCCGATGACCTGAAGGTAGGCGGCCCCGCGGGCGACCGGCATCGGCATGCGGCGCCGCGCGAGGTGGACGGATGTCAGTGTCCGGTGACGGACTCCAGGCGGCGCTTGAGCGCCTCGAGGTCGAGCGTGGCGGCGCGGCGCGCCTGCGGGGCGACCATCGATTCGAACATCCGATAGCGAAGGGGCAGCCCCAGACGGAGCGACCAGCGCAGCCGGGTGGACAGCTCGTCCGGTGCCAGCACGGCGTCGATCTCGATCGAGATGCCGTCCCGATCCTTGCCGCGCACGCCGAACGCGGCACCCGGCGCCAGGACGGTGACCGCGCCCTCGAGCACGGTCGAGCGACCGGCCACGGTCTGGGCGATGCGCAGCCGCGAACCTGCGGCGAGAGGGCCGGGATCGAGCCGCTCGACGCGGACGATCCCCGACGCGATCAGCCACTCGGGGTAGCGCTCGACATCGACGATCGCGGCGAAGACGTCCGCGGCCGGGCGGGCGATGCTGGTCTCGAGCTCGACCTTGACGGTCATCGGGCGTCGTGGGCCGGTGCGACCGGACCCGGCTCGACCGGCTCGCTCGACCGGGCGTAGCCGGAACGACGTCCCGTGTCCGAGGCCCTCGGCCGGCGTCCCGTAGCGGAGGATCAGGTCGCGGATCGCGTGCGCGTGGTCGGCAGCGTCGAGGGGCTCGGCGAGCGCTTCGAACGAGTGGTCTCCGAACCAGACCCGGCAGTGCGGATCGGCCATCAGGTTCCGTGCCCAGGCCGCGTCCGCCGATCCGGCGGCGACCACCAGAGCGCCCGGGACCAGCGCGTCCTCGATGAACCCCACCGTCACGGATCGGGCGAGGCCGGATCGTTCCCCGCGTGTCTCGATGCGGACGAAGCGGCCGGAGTCGACCAGGTCGTCCTCCATCGCCGCGCGGTCATCGGTCGTCGGACCCGGGCCTCAGGACGGGCCGGGCGACGCGACCGGTGCAGCCGAGGCGGCCGACGACGGCGCAGCTCCCGACGCACCGGCCGAGGCGGACGGCGGTGCGAGCGTCGGTCCGAAGGTCCAGCCGGCCTGGGCCGACGTGCTGGAGCAGGCGGCCACCACGACCAGGAGCGTCGCTGCCACCGCCACGGCGAGAATCGGCCCGGAGCGGATCGACGGTCGGGCCGGCCGATGGCCGGGCGCGCGCGGGGACGTCGTCATGTCATCGGCTCCGCTGCCAGGACTTGCCCTCGGTCTGGGTCGAGGGGGCGTACACCATCTCGACGCGCTGCATCTCCCGGAGCGTCCGGGCACCCAGCGCGGCCATCGACTGGCGCAGCGCGCCGACCAGGTTCTCCGATCCGTCGGTCACGTGCGCCGGGCCGAGCAGGATCCGTTCGAGCGACCCGCGCGTCCCGACGCGGATCCGCGTCCCGCGCGGCAGCGTCGGCGACGGGGCGGCCATCCCCCAGTTCGTGCCGCGGCCCGGGGCCTCCTCGGCGCGGGCGAGCGGCGACCCGATCATCAGGGCGTCGGCGCCGGCGGCGATCGCCTTGGCCAGCTCGCCACCACGGCGCATCCCGCCATCGGCCACGACCGGGACGTAGCGCCCGGTCTCGGCCTGGTATGCGTCGCGGGCCGCCGCGACGTCGCTGATCGCGGTGACCTGCGGCACGCCGATGCCGAGGACCTCGCGAGTCGTGCACGCGGCGCCCGGCCCGACACCGACGAACACCGCCGCCGCACCCTGCTCCATCAGCGCGAACGCCGCCTCCGCGTTGGTCGTGTTGCCGACCGCGACCGGGATCGGCATGTAGCGCGTGAAGTCGGCGAGCGACAGCGGGTCGTAGCCGGTCGCGAGGTGGCGCGCCGACGAGACCTGGCTCTGGACCAGGAACAGGTCCGCGCCGTGCTCCGCGGAGAACGGCCCGAACCGCCGGGCCGCGCCCGGCGTCGCCGCGACGGCCGCCCGCGAGCCGGCCCGATGGATCTCATCGATACGGCGAGCGATCAGGTCCTCGCGAACGGGCGACAGGTAGGCCTCCGCGAGGAGACCCTGCACCTCGCCGTCCTCGGCCGAGGCGATCCGTTCGAAGAGGACCGCCGGGTCGTCGTAGCGGGTCTGGATGCCCTCGAGGTTCAGGATCGCCAGCCCGCCCAGCCGCGCCAGCGCCCCGGCCATCGGCGGGTCGACGACGGCGTCCATCGCGGCGGCCAGGATCGGGATCGCGAGGTCGATGCCGCAGAAGCTCTGGGCCAGGTCGACGTCGGCGGGCTCGACGGTGTCGATGCCGGGGGCGAGCGAGACGTCCTCGAAGCCGTAGGTCGGGCGGATGGTGTCGACCTTCGAATGGAAGACGCGACGCTGGGCGGGGCTCGCCGACTCGGCGGTGGTGGGCGCGTCGGTCCGGTCGATCACTCGGCTCTCCTGATGGGCGGCTCGGTGGTCATCGAGGTCAGTCTATCCGAGCCGTCCGGCCGGAGGACGCGCGACCGAGCGCGACGGACGCCGAGCTCACCAGCGGGTCAGCTTCGGAGAGCTTCCGGAGCCCGACCGGTCGCCGGCCAGGGTCAGCTCGAACCAGGGCGCGCGCTCGGGCTCGGACAGGTCGTCGCGGATCCGCTCGATGGCGGTCCGGTAGCCGGGCCAGATCACCTGCTGATGGGCCTCGTCGAGGTCGTGCCAGGTGGCGGCGTCGTGCTCGTGCGAGAGGACCGGCTCGGCGTCGGGTCGGAGCCGGACCGCGAAGACGGCTGCGCTGACGATGGCGTCGTACGACGGCTCGTGGAACTGGTTGACGAGATCGAGGTCGTAGAACGCCTCGATGTCGTCGGGCCCGAAACCGGTCTCCTCGTGGAGCTCGCGGAGGGCGCCCTCGGTGATGCGCTCGCCGGGCTCGAGCGTGCCCGACACGCACTGCCACAGGCCGGACAGGATCCGTCCGGGGGAGCGGCGGATGAGCAGGATCTCCGGCCGCTCGACACCGCGGGCGGTCATCGCGATCCGGAACATCCAGCAGTCGATCAGGTCGGGCCGGAACGGGCTCACGGGTGGGTCACAGCCGCTCGAACCGCTCGACCGGGACGACGAACACCGTCGCCCCGCCGACCTCCACCTCGAGCGGATACGGCATGAAGAACTCGCCCGGCTCCATGATCGGCGGCATCGGGTTGACCACCTGGGTGCGGGACGTGCAGTTCGCGCGGACGATGCCCATCACCTCGTCCACGTCGTCGTCCTCGACACCGAGGATGATCGTCGCGTTCGACTGCTTGAGGAAGCCGCCCGAGCTCTGCAGGCGGGTGGCCCGGAACTCCTTGTCGAGCAAGGCGGTCACCAGGGCACCGGCATCCTCGCTGTGGACGATGGCGACGACGAGTTTCACGCGCGGAGTATCAGCGCCGCGAGCGACCCGGGTCAACGAGGAATGACGGTCGCCGCCGCCGGGCCGGGGTGTACGATGCCGCCCCGAGTGCCCACTCTGCCGTGCAGGAGTCCCCCACGTGTCGACAGACCGACTGCCCAGCGATCCCCGTGCCGCCTTGACCGGCGCCATCGATGCCGTCGCGCGCAGCGCCGGGCTCGAGCCCGCGCTCGAGGGCGTGCTCGCCGCCGCCATCGATGTCCTTCGACCGGCGATGGGCGCGGTGCTCATCTCGGATCCGGACCGGCCGGGTCTCCAGCTCGTGGCGTCGCACGGCATGGACGAGGCGGCCGCAGCCGCGCTCGCGCTGTCCGTCGCCGACCCGGCCGATCCGTTCGCGACCGCGGCGACGACCCGGACCGCCACGTTCGACCGCGAGGCGACGATGGACGATGGATCGTCCTTCGTCGGTGCCTACCTGCCGCTCGTCGTCTCGAGCGCCGGGGTGGAGACGTCGGTCGGCGCGATCGGGTTCGGCTGGCCGGCTCCGCGCTCCCTCGACGGCGCCGAGCGCGAGACGCTTGGCGGTCTGGCCGGCTTGGCCGCGCTGGCCGTCGACCGGGCGCGGCTGGCGTCGACCGCCGCCGAGCGCTCGGAATGGTTCGAGCGGATGGCCCACACGGACCCGCTGACCGGCCTCGCGAACGAGCGAACGGTCGGGCGGATCCTGGAGCTCGAGCTCGCGCGCGCCGCGCGCCAGGGCAGCGAGGTCTCGTTCGCGATGTTCGATGTCGACGACTTCCGGGCCACGAACACCGTCGGCGGCCACGAGGCCGGCGACGACGTCCTGCGACGGGTCGCCTCGGTCCTCGCCGAATTGGTCCGGCTGGTCGACACCGTCGGGCGGGTCGGTGGCGACGAGTTCGTGCTGGTCGCCCCGGGCTCGGCGGGCACGATGGTCGCGCAGCGGATCATCAACGGCATCGCGGCCCTGCCGCCCGTCGCCGGCCGCCCGATCACGGTCTCGGCCGGTGTCGCGCGGTTCCCGGCCGACGGCTCGGATTCGGCCGCACTCATCGCGGCGGCCCGCGCTCGGGCTGGATCGTGCGCGCGCCGAGGGTCGTGGCTCGGTCGCGTCGGGGGTCGAGCCCGAGGGGTAGGTCGTCGGGCCCATCGGTTGGGCGATATTCCCCGGGCGCTTATGGCTTGGCGAAGGACGGCCACATCGGCCCTTATCGGCCGTTGTCGAAGACCGATAGACCCTCGATCGAGCGTGACAGCGTTCCCAAAGAGAGGTTCGTGCCCGCGGATCGGGGGGCTTGTGCTCCTCCTTCGCCACGGATAAGACCGGGACGCATATCGCGACCGGCAACGACCCGACGCCGGGCTCCCGGGCCGCGAATAGCGCGATCAGCCGGCGCCCGTGGCCACGCCCTTCGAGATGATCGGCAGGGTCGGCGTCGTGGCACCCGGCTGAGGCTCGAGCGTCAGCGCCAGGACCACACCGGGCGTGCTCGGCGCGCCGGTCGCCTCGAGCGAGCCCGTGCCGCTGTTGCCGACGGTGAAGTCGCCCAGCGGGACCGGCACGCCGTCGCCGGCGATCACCCACGCGGTGTAGACGGTGCTGCCGCTCGTCGGGGCGAGATCCTGCATGGCCATCGTGACCTGGCCCGAGGAGCTGATCGCGGCCAGACCCGACCCGCCGGTGCCGCCGGCCGTGGTGAGGATCGCGGTCGTGGACCCGGGCTGCGCCGCCACGTCAAGGACCGCGGCGACGTTCTGCTCGTACGTCTTGGCGGCGCTCAGCTGGCCCTGCAGCAGGAGGTTCCAACCGCCGAGCAGGACGATCGCGAGGACCGCAGCGATGCGCAGCACCCAGGTGCCGGTCGACGTCCGCGACCGTCGTGCGTCGCGTTCGGCGGCGGTCGGGAACGGCGTCGGCTCGGGCGGGACGGGCGTGGCTGCCGCCGGCAGCGGAACCGGCACAGCAGAGCGCCCGCGAGATCGGCAGCCGCGGCCGACATGATCCGTGCCTTCAACCCGTCCGGCGGCTCGACGATCGGCACGCTCGCGTCCAGCACGGGCAGCACGCCGCCCAGCTCGCGGATCTCGGCGTGTGCGTCGTCGCAGGAGTCGAGATGGGCGCGGACCGCGTCCGCCTCGGCCGCCGGCAAGGCCCCGAGCACGAAGGCTCCGGCGACCTCCCGGATCTCATCGCAGGTCATGTCCTGGATCGGTCCGGGGCCGGTCACGAGCTTCCTCCGTCCAGGGTCCGGCGCATGGCGAGCAACCCGAGGCGCATCCGGCTCTTGACGGTCCCGAGCGGCGTGGCGGTCCGCTCGGCGATCTCCTGCTGGGTCAACCCCCCGAAGTAGGCCAGCTCGATCGCCTCGCGCTGGACGTCCGACAGGATATCGAGGGCCGCTCGCACCGTGTCCGCGTCGAGCACGGCCGAGACCTCGGCCCAGACGTCGGGGAGCGTCAGCGCGCTCGGCGGAGGTCCCTCGACATCGGGGAGCTCGGTCGTCGGCCGGCGCCGGCGCACCGCATCGATGGCGCGATGGTGGACGATCGACAGCAGCCACGTCTTCACGCTGCCGCGACCCTCGATGTAGCGGGCGGCATTCCGCCAGACGCCCAGGAAGGCGTCCTGGACGACATCCTCGGCGAGGCTCGGGTCATTCGTGATGCGGTAGGCGATCGAGTAGGCCATCGTCTTGTAGCGGTCATACAGCTCTTCGAGAGCATCGAGCTCCCCATCGGCCAGGCGGCCGAGCACGGCCCGATCGACCTCGTCGATGGGCGACGAGGTCCTGGGCCGAGGTGACGGACCCGCCTGTGTCATCCCGTTGTGCGCGAGCCGGCCGGTCTTGGTTCACTCGGCTGGGCCAGTCGGTCGGCAGCGGCGGCCACCGCGGCGGTGACGTCGAAGGCCGGCCGGCGAGCGTCGATGACCGCGAACCGGCCCGGTTCCGCGGCAGCGAGCGCCAGGAAGCCGTCCCGGACCCGACGGTGGAAATCGAGGTCGAACTCCGCCTCGAAGCGGGTGACGTCGCCCGGCGCGACGCGGGCGAGACCCTCGTCGGCGGGCACGTCGAGAAGGATCGTCAGGTCGGGCTTCAGCCCATCCGTCGCGGTCGCCTCGAGCGCCCGGAGCCGGTCCAGCGGGACGCCGGCGCCGTACCCCTGGTACGCCAGCGTCGAGTCCGCGTAGCGCGCGCAGATCACCGTCCGGCCGGCCTCGAGCGCGGGCCGGATGACCTCGGTCACGAGCTGCCGGCGAGCCGCGTTGAACAGGAAGGCGTCGGTCAACGGGTCGGTCGGGGCGACCGCGTCGGTGCGCGCCAGCAGCACCTCGCGCAGTCGCTCGCCGAGCCAGGTCCCGCCGGGCTCGCGGGTGACGTGCACGTCGAGCCCGGACTCCCGGAGGTGTGTCGCAAGGGCAGACGCCTGGGTCGTCTTGCCGGCTCCCTCGGGTCCTTCGATCGTGATGAACCAGCCGCGGACGGGCACCCCGGGTCGTAGCACGAACGGAGTGTAGCCGAGCGTCCAGCGGTTCCCTGCCTCGTTCATCCGCCGGCGTCGCCGGCGCGTATCCACGCTGGACGCCGCTGGGGCCACGGGTCGCACAGCGGCACCGCATCCGCACCTGCTGCATCATCTGGGACGCGAACACGATGACGACCACCGCACGACCGACCCCCACGGAGCTCGCATGACCGGCCGCGCGCCCCTTCGCCGGCGGCTTGGCGCGGCTGCCCTGTTCGGCCTGACCGCGGCGCTGGTCGTCCCCGCCCTGGCCGCGGCACACCCGCTCGGCAACTTCACCATCAACCATTACGCCGGGATCCGCGTCGAGCCCGACCGCGTCCTCCTCGACGTCGTCATCGACGAGGCGGAGATCCCCGCCTTCCAGGCGCGCCTCGACTTCGACACCGACGGCGATGGCGAGGTCTCCGACGCAGAGACCGACGCCGGGCGCGGTCCCGCCTGCGACAAGCTCGCTCCGTCGCTCGCCCTGTCGGTGGACGGGACCGCCCAGGTGCTGACCGTGGTCGAGGCGGGGCTCACGTTCCCGCCGGGCGTCGGCGGCCTGTCCACGATGCGGATGGTGTGCGAGTACGCGACCAGCCTCGCGGCGCCGGTGAGCGCGACCACGGCGATCGACTACAAGGACGGTTCGTTCCCCGACCGGCTCGGCTGGCGCGAGATCGTCGTGAGCGGCTCCGGGGTCACGCTGACCGCCGCCAAGGGTGCCGAGCTGCGGACCGCGACGACCTCGGCGCGGCTGACCGCGTATCCGACGACACTGCTGACCCAGGCTCTCGCCGACGCCTCGGTCGCGCTGATCGCATCGCCGGGTGGGCCGACCCTGCCGCCGCTGGCCGTCCCGGACGCCAGCCCGCTGCCGGGCGCCGCCGACGTGGCCACCGCCACCGATGCGCCGCCGCCCGGCGGAACCAGCGTCAGCGCACCCGTCGTGACGACCGTCGCACCCGGCGCTCCCGCAGCGGCGGCCGGGACCGTGCCGGGCGGGGTGAGCAGCGGGGACCTGCCGTCGATCTTCCGGTCGGCGGACCTGTCGCCCTGGGTGCTGCTGGTCTCGATCCTGACCGCCGCCGCGCTCGGTGCCGGCCATGCCCTGACGCCGGGACACGGCAAGACGCTGATGGCCGCCTATCTCGTCGGGACGAAGGGGACCCCCCTGCACGCCGCCGGGCTCGGCCTGTCGGTGACGCTGTCGCACACGATCGGGATCCTGGTCCTGGCCGGCCTGGTCGTCGGCGCGCAGGGGTTCCTGCCACCCGACGTCATCGTCCGCTCGGCGCCGGTCATCGCCGCCGTGTCGATCGTGGCCATCGGCGGCTGGATGCTGTTCGGCGAGGGTCGGCGGCGCTGGCGCTTCCGGGTGGCCGCCGGTGCTCATGCCTCGGCGCACGAGCATGGCGAGGCCCACGAACATGCGCACGACCACGACCACGCGCGCGACCACGACCACGACGCGGCGGCACCCGGCGAGCACAGCCACGGTGGCGTCAGCCACAGCCACCTTCCGCCGACCGGCGCGACCATCACCTGGCGCAGCCTGTTCGTCCTCGGCCTCGCCGGCGGGCTGATCCCGTCGGCCAGCGCCCTGCTGATCCTGCTCGGGTCGATCGCCGCGGGACGGCCCGCGTTCGGCTTCGTCCTCGTCGTCGCCTTCGGTCTCGGGATGGCCCTGGTCATGAGCGGGATCGGTCTCGGCCTCGTGCTCGCCCGCGGCCGACTCGATCGCGTCGAGACCTCGTCGCCGCTCGGCCGGTTCAGCACCTATCTGCCGCTGGTCGCCTCGTTCCTCGTGTTCGGGCTCGGGCTGTACCTGACCTTCCAGGCGGTCGCCGGCGGCACCACGTTCTAGGTCGGGAGCCGCGGCTGTCGCTAGGGCGAATGCCCGATGTGCCGGCCGCGAGCCTCGGTGCTAGGCTGCACCGCCGATGCCCGACTTGACCGACCGAGCCCTCGATACCGCCACCGCCAGGGGCGCGGCATATGCCGACGTCCGGGTCGTCCGCCGGCTCGAGGAAAGCATCACGGTCAAGACCGGCCGGGTCGAAGGTGTCGCCTCGGGCGAGAGCGAGGGCTTCGGCGTCCGGGTCCTGGTCGACGGCGCGTGGGGGTTCGCGTCGTCCCATGTCATGACATCAGCCGAGGCCGACCGCGTCGCCGCCGAGGCGGTCCGCATCGCCCGGGCGAGCGCGACCGCGCTGCGTGACCGGACCCGGCTCGACGACCGGCCGCCGGCTCGGGGGACCTTCGAGACGCCGGTCGAGGAAGACCCGTTCGCGGTCCCGCTCGAGCGCAAGATCGGCGACCTGCTGGAGGCGGATCGCGCCGCGTCGCGGGTCAAGGGCATCGCCTTCACCGAGTCGATGTACGGCGCCCAGCGCGAATGGAAGACATTCGCGGCCACGGATGGCAGCCATACCGAGCAGACCATCACCCACATCGGGACCGCCGTCGAGGCCAACGCCGTGGACGGCGACGAGCATCAGCGCCGGAGCTACCCGGACTCGGGCGGGGGCTGGGGCAGCGGGGGCTACGAGATCGTCCGGCGCCATCAGCTCGCCGAGCATGCCGAGCCACTGGCCGAGGAGGCCGTCGCGCTGCTGACCGCGCCGCAATGCCCGTCGGGCCAGTTCACGGTCGTGCTCGACCCGAGCCAGCTCTACCTCCAGGTCCACGAGTCGTGCGGCCACCCGACCGAGCTCGACCGCGTCTACGGCACCGAAGCGTCGTATGCGGGCACCAGCTTCCTGACCACCGACAAGCTCGACGAGGGCTTCCGCTACGGCTCGGACCTCGTCGACATCGTCGCCGACGCGACAGTCCCCGGCGGGATGGGCACGTTCGGCTGGGACGACGAGGGCGTCGCCGCCCAGGCCGTGCCGCTGGTCCAGGGCGGGATCTTCGTCGGGTACCTGACCTCGCGCGAGACCGCGCCACGGATCGGGCGCCAGAGCGGTGGCGCGATGCGCGCCGACGGCTGGAACCGGATCCCGCTCATCCGGATGACCAACATCAACCTGCTGCCGAAGCCCGGGATGAGCCTCGACGAGATCGTCGCCGACACCGACGACGGCCTGTACCTCGCCTCGAACCGGTCGTGGTCGATCGACGACCGGCGACTCAACTTCCAGTTCGCGACCGAGGTCGCCTACGAGATCAAGGGTGGCAAGAAGGGCCGGCTGTTCAAGAACCCGACCTACACCGGCATCACCTACGAATTCTGGCGATCATGCGACGCGGTGGGCGACGAGCGGAGCTACGTGATGCTCGGCACGCCCAACTGCGGCAAGGGCGAACCCAGCCAGACCGGGCACGTCGGGCACGCGGTGCCGGGCGCCCGCTTCCGGAACGTCCAGGTCGGGGTCGGCAAGTGGTAGGGCGGCGCTGACCGGTGGACGACGATCGAGGCCGCGACGCGCTGGCGCTTGCGGAGACCGTCCTCGCGCTTGCGATGCAGGACGGCGTCACCGAAGCCGAGGCGCTCGTCATGGCCGAGGACTCCGCGCTGACCCGCTTCGCCAACAGCGAGATCCACCAGAACGTCGCGGAGACCAACGTCTCGATCAACCTGCGGGTCGTCATCGGCAAGCGGGTCGGGGTCGCATCGTCGGGGCGGACGGATGCGGAGGGGCTGCGGCGGCTCGCGGACCAGGCACGGGCCATCGCCGGCGTCGTCGAGGAGCTCGACGATTGGGGCGGGCTGCCGGGCGCGACCGAGATCCAGGCCGTCCCGGCGGCCTACAGCCCGACCACGGCCGCCGCCTCACCGGAGTTCCGCGCCGAGGCCGTGCGTGCCGTGATCGGGGCCGCCGACGACGCCGGGGTCACCGCCTACGGCTCGTTCGCGACCGGGCTCGAAATCGATGGCCGTCGCCAATTCGGCAGGGGCGCGGGCGGCCGGGACGCGGACGACCTCGCAGCTCATCACCGTGTCGATGGGACCCGATGGCGGGAGCGGCTACGCCGAGGCGGCCGCGGTGGACGCCTCGACCATCGACGCGGCGGGGCTCGGTCGCGAGGCTGCCGGCAAGGCGCGCGCGACGGCATCCGCGGTGTCGGTCGAGCCCGGCGACTACCCGGTCGTCCTCGAGGAGTACGCCGTCGTCGACCTCGTGGACATGCTTGGCTACCTCGGCTTCTCGGCCCTCGCCGTTCAGGAGGAGCGCAGCTTCGCCGAACCCGGCAAGCGGATCGGCAGCGACCTCGTGACCATCGTCGACGATGGCTACGACCCCGCCGGCCTGCCCTTGCCCTTCGACTTCGAGGGCGTCGCCAAGCAGCGGGTGTCGCTCCTCGAGGCGGGCGTCTGCCGCGACGTCGTGTACGACGCGCAGACGGCGGCGCGCGACGGCGTGGCGTCGACCGGGCATGGCCTGCCGGCCCCGAACCCGTGGGGCCCGTTCCCGCTCAACATGGTCATGTCGGGCGGGTCGGCGTCGCGCGAGGAGCTGATCGGCGGGCTCGACCGCGGCCTGCTGGTGACCCGGTTCCACTACACGAACCCCGTCCACCCCAAGCTCGCGATCGTCACCGGCATGACCCGCGATGGGACGTTCCTGGTCGAGGGTGGGCGCATCGTCGCCCCGGTCAAGAACCTGCGGTTCACGCAGAGCTACCTGGCCGCGCTGGCCGGGACGGTGGCCGTCGCGCGCGAGCGCAAGACGCTCAAGGGGTTCCTCGGCGGCGTCGTGGTGCCGGCGCTCCGGATCGAGGGCTGGACGTTCACGGGGGCCACCGAGCACTGAGGTCCGGCTGCGGGTCGCATGAGGCAGGCCGGTGGTACACGACGAACCGCGCCGTTTCTGGGTGGCAGCCGACCCGCCGCTTTCCAGGTTTCGAAACGTTAGCCCGCGCGCGAAACCTTCTCAGACAACCCTCAGGAATCTCCGCGAACGTCGAGGCTACCTTCGACCGTCCGTCGATCCATGCCGCCACCCATTCCGGAGACCACGATGACCGACTCGACCCCCAAGCCGACCGACCTCCACGCCCTCCCCGACCCCGCCGATCCGCGCGCGACCGCCGAGGCGATCATGTTCGAGATCCGACGGGTCATCGTCGGGCAGGACGCGATGCTCGAGCGGATCCTGGTCGGCCTGCTGAGCGGCGGCCACCTCCTCCTCGAGGGCGTTCCCGGACTCGCCAAGACACTCACCATCAAGACGCTGGCCGAGGTCCTCGGCGGCTCCTTCAAGCGGATCCAGTTCACCCCGGACCTGATGCCGTCCGACCTCGTCGGGAACCGCATCTACCGGCCGGATCGCGGTGAGTTCGAGGTCGAAGCCGGCCCCGTCTTCACGAACTTCCTGCTCGCCGACGAGATCAACCGCGCCCCGGCCAAGGTCCAGTCGGCGCTGCTCGAGGTCATGCAGGAGCACCAGGTCACGATCGGCCATGAGACGTTCAAGGTCCCGACGCCGTTCCTCGTCCTGGCCACCGAGAACCCGATCGAAGCCGAAGGCACCTATCCGCTCCCCGAGGCGCAGGTCGACCGGTTCATGCTCAAGATCCTGCTCGACTACCCGAACCCGTCCGACGAGGCGCAGATCGTCGCCCGCTCGCTGGTGACCGCGGCGGCGCCCCGCGAGATCCTCGACGCCAAGGGCCTCATCCGCCTCCAGCAGACCGTGACCGAGGTCTACGTCGACCCGCGGCTCATCAGCTACGCGGTCGCGCTCGTCGAGGCCACCCGCAAGCTCACCTACTGGGGTGCGCCCGACCTCGAGGCCTACGTCTCGTACGGCGCCAGCCCGCGCGGCTCGATCAACCTCATCCACGGCGCCCGGGCGATGGCGCTCCTTCACGGCCGCCGCTACGTGCTGCCGTCGGACATCAGCTCGCTCGCCCCGGACGTCCTGCGCCACCGGCTCGTGCTGAGCTACGCGGCGCTGGCAGACGGCATCACCGCCGACACCATCGTGCAGCGCGTGCTCACCCTGGTCCCGGCGCCGCGCCTCGAGATGGCGATGGAGCCGACCGCATGACCCAGCCCCGCCCGACCGCGGCGGCACTCACCCCGGCACGGCCAACCTCGGACCTCGCCCGCATCGGCGGGCGTGGCCGGACTCCGGCCCGACCCGGCCCCGGCCCCATCGCCGACCGCCTGGTCCGACAGCTCGAGCTGACCCTCGACCGTCGGGTCGGTGGCCAGATGAGCGGCGACCACCTCGGTCGGGGCCACGGCCAGGGCCTCGAGCTCGACCGGATCCGACCGTACGAACCGGGTGACGACGTCCGCCGCATCGACTGGAACGCCACCGCCCGATCGCTGATCCCGCAGGTCCGCGAGGAGGTGCCCGACCGTCAGCTGACGGCCTGGCTGCTGCTTGACCACTCCCCGTCGATGCACTTCGGGACGGCCGACCGCCGCAAGGCGGACGTGGCCGAGGGCGCCGCGCTCGTCGTCGGCCGATTCGCCGCACGGCGCGGCAACCGGCTCGGTGTCGTCACCTTCGGGGCCGGTCGCGAGGCGGTCAGCCCGCCGGCCGGCGGCAACCGCGGGATGCTCGGACTCCTCCGGACGATCGCGACCGAGCCGCCGGAAGAGGGCGGCGGCGAGACCTCGCCGGCACGAGCCCTCGGGCTCGTGGGCGCCATCCGCACCACGCCCGGCGTCGTCGTCATCGTCTCGGACTTCCGCGGCCCGCGCGACTGGGTCCCGGCGCTCACAGAGGTCGCCGGCCGCCATGCGGTCATCGCCCTCGAGGTCACCGACCCCCGCGAGGACGCCCTCGTCGACGTCGGTGAGCTGACCCTCGTCGACCCCGAGACCGGTCAGACGCTCCGCGTCGACACCGGCGACCGGCACCTCCGCGCGGCCTTCGATGAAGCCGCCACCGCGGATCGTGCTGCCCTCGCCGCCGTCTTCCGCCGGCTCGCCATCCGCCACCTCCGACTCTCCACCGACGGCCCGTGGCTGCCCGCCCTGGCCAAGGGCTTCACCCGGACCCCCGATCGCACAGGACGACCCGCATGAACTTCATCGCTCCGCAATTCCTCCTCGGCCTCCTGCTGATCCCGGTCGCGATCGGGTTCTACCTGTGGGCCCAGCGCCGCCGCAGCAAGTACGCGGTCCGGTTCACGAACCTGGCGCTGCTGTCCAACCTGGCCCCGCGGCGCCCGTCGTGGCGCCGTCACCTGCCGCCCGTGCTGTACCTCGGCGCGATCGCGGCCCTGCTGATCGGGCTGGCCCGACCGACGATGGTCCTCCAGGTCCCCCGCGAGGACGCGACCGTCATCCTGACCATGGACGTCTCCGGCTCGATGCGATCGACGGACGTGTCCCCGACCCGGCTCGACGCCGCCAAGGCGTCCGCCCTGTCGTTCATCGACCAGCTTCCCGACAACGTTCGGGTCGGGGTGGTGGCGTTCGCCTCCGAACCGGTCACGCTCGTCAGCCCGACCACCGACCGGGCCCAGACCAAAGAGGCGATCAACAGCCTGACGGCACGCGACGGGACGGCCATGGGCGACGCCCTGATGCAGGTCCTCGACATCGCCGAGAAGATCCAGAAGGACAACGCGTCCGAGACGCCCGATGCAACCGCCGCGCCCGATGCCTCCGCCGCGCCCGATCCTTCGACGGCGCCGGGGTCCTCCTCGGCGCCCGCGACCGGCACCGACAAGCCCGCCGACAAGCCGCTGGTGGCCGCGATCCTGCTGTCCGACGGTGCGAACTCGGTCGGCCAGGCTCAGCCGCTCGATGCCGCGCAGCGTGCCAAGACCCTTGGCGTCCCGATCTACACCATCGCCCTCGGCACGCCCGATGGCACGGTGGACGTCCAGGACGACTTCGGACAGACCGTCACCCTGAACGTGCCGCCCGATACGCAGACCCTCCAGCAGATCGCATCGATCACCGGCGGAGAGGCGTTCAACGCGCCGACCGCGGCGCAGCTGGCGAGCGTCTACGACAACCTCCAGTCGCGGATCGGCTACACCGAGCAGCGGCAGGAAGTGACCTTCGCTCTGGTCGCTACGGGTCTCCTCCTGGTCGTGCTCGGAGCGGGGCTCTCGGCGGTCTGGTTCGGCCGGCTGCCATAGATCCCGCGTGGCGGCGGGGGGTCCGGTAACGGCCCTCCCGCCGCCGCTTGCCGCCCCCGTCAGCCGCCTCGCCACCCAGGCCCAGATCCCGCCACATGCTCACCAGGCGAGCGTTGGTCACGGATCGTCTGTCAGATGCTTCGTCATACGAGCACATGACCGGATCCGCCGGTCGCTGATCGACGGCCCACGCTCAGCCGTGGACCGCACCCGAGGGACGGCGTCGACGAGCGCTCGCGTAGCGTGCATCTGTCAGCAATGGAGCGACGCTGGCGCTTGAGGGCGTGGATGCCGCGCCGGGACCGACCGCATTCGGTACGCTCCGCGAGAACCCACCGAGCCCGGAGTCCCGATGCCCGTCTTCGATGTCGACGCCCTGCGCGCCCAGTTCCCGGGCCTTGCCCGCCAGCAGGATGGCCGGCCGGTGGTCTTCCTCGACGGGCCGGGCGGGACGCAGGTCCCGCAGCGGGTGATCGACGCGGTCGTCGGCTACTACCGCGACATGAACGCCAACTCGGGTGGCGCGTTCACCACGAGCGAGGCGACCGACGCGATGGCCGCCGAGGCGCACGCCGCCGTCGCCGACTTCCTGGGCGCGGCGTCGGCGGACGAGATCAAGTTCGGCGCCAACATGTCGACCCTCACGCTCCATCTCGGTCGCTCGATCGGGGCGACGCTCGGGGCCGGCGATGAGATCCTCGTCACGACGCTCGACCACGAGGCGAACGTCTCGACCTGGCGGGCGATGGCGGCCGACCGGGGCGTGACGGTCAAGACGGCCGACATCCGCCTCGACGACGTCACGCTCGACCTCGAGGACCTCGAATCGAAGCTCGGCCCGCGGACGAAGCTCGTGGCCGTCGGCTATGCCAGCAATGCGGTCGGGTCGGTCAACCCGGTCCGGGAAATCGTCGCCCGGGCGCACGAAGTCGGCGCTCTCACCTTCCTCGATGCCGTCGCGTTCGCACCGCACGGTCCGATCGACGTTGCCGCGCTGGACACCGACTTCCTCGCCTGCTCGGCCTACAAGTGGTTCGGCCCGCACGTCGGCGTCCTGTACGGCAAGGCCGAGGTCCTCGACCGGCTGCCGGCCTACAAGGTCCGTCCCGCCCACGACCGCTACGAGACCGGGACGCCGAACTACGAGGGCATCGCCGGCACGCTCGCCGCCACCGACTACCTGCGTGACGTCGGGCGCGACTACGGCGATGTCGCCGGCGCGCCGGGGGCGGAAGGCGCCAGCGAGCGACGGCGCGAGCTGGTCGCGGCGATGGTCGCCATCGCCGCCTACGAGCGCGAGCTGGTCGGGCACCTGCTCGCGGGGCTCGCCGCCATCGCGGGCGTGACCGTCCACGGCATCACCGATCCGGCGCGGTTCGCGACGCGCGTCCCGACAGTGTCCGTCTCCATCGCCGGCGTCCATCCACGGGCCGCCGCCGAGGCGCTCGGACGCGACGGGATCTACGCCTGGGACGGCGACTTCTACGCGACCGGTCTGATCGAGCGGCTCGGGCTGGCCGAGACGGGCGGCGTGCTCCGGCTCGGGCTGGTCCACTACAACACGGCCGCCGAGGTGGACCGGACGCTCGAGGCGGTCGAGCGGATCGCCCGGGCGTGACCGCGTGACCGAGCGGCCGTCCATCCGACGACGCCTCGCCCGGCCATTCGACCCGGCCGAGCTCCGCCGGATCAAGCGGCTGTGGGTCCGGCACTCGATCGCCGAGGACGCCCGCGATATCGACGGGCTCGTCGCCACGCTCAGCCCAGACTGCCTCTACGAGATCGTGCCGACCGGCCAGCGCTGGGAGGGTCACGAGGGCGCGCGGGCGTTCTATACGGAGCTCTTCGCGGCATTCCCCGATAACGCGTTCGCCCTGACCGAGATCGTCATCGGCCCGCAGGGAGCGTTCGAGGTGGCGACCCTGACCGGGACGAACCAGGGCCCCTGGGCGGGTGTCGCGCCGTCCGGGCTTGCCGTCTCGCTCGAGGTGCTCATCCTGTTTCCCTGGGATCCCGTCACGCAGCGGTTCACCGGGGAGCGGATCTGGTTCGACCGCGGCGGGCTCTGACGGTGGGCGCTTGCGCCATCGGCCGACCGGCCGCATGATTTGGCGCCGCCGGCATCCTGATCGGCGAGTCGGGGGATGCAAGACAGATGACAACGTTCCGATCCGTCAAGGGCGCCGCGACGCTCCTCGTGCCGATCGCCCTGATCGTCGCCGCGTGCAGCGGCGCCGCCGCCTCGGGCAGCCCGGGGGCGTCGATCGATAGTGGTGCTGCGACGGCGACACCGGCCGTGCCCGGACCGCCGAGCGCCAGCGCCGGAGCCGTGGCATCGGGCGGTGGCGCGATCCCGTCGTTCGACATCAGCGCTCTCACCGCGGGTCTCACCAACCTCGATTCGTACAAGGTGGCGATCACGGTCGCCGGCCAGCCGGTCTACACCGGAACCGTCGTGAACAAGCCCGTCGTGTCGCGGGACCTCACCGTGTCGGGCGGGACGCGGATCGTCGTCATCGGTGACGAGGCGTGGGTCGCCCAGGGCGGCGGCCCGCTTGCCTCGGTCCCGGAGACGATGGCCAACGGCCTGTTCGCGACCTATGACCCGAGCCTCCTGGTCGGGGCGTTCGGCGGTCTCGCCTGGGCGCAGAGTTCGAAGGACATGGGCGCCGAGCAGAAGAACGGCATCGACGCCCATCACTACCACATCGATTCGACGACGGTCGTCGGCGGGCTCACCGCGCTGCCGAGCGGGGCGACGATCGATGTCTGGATCGCCAACGATGGCTACCTCGCCGCATTCGAGTCGAGCGGGACGACCGGTGGCGACATCTCGATCGAGGTGACCAACGTGAACGATCCGGCCAACACGGTGGACCGCCCGAGCTGATCTCCGAAGGCCGAGGCGCCGGCCTGCGCGGCTCGGTGGACGCGATCGTCATCGGGGCGGGACCGAACGGCCTGGCCGCGGCGATCACGCTGGCCCGTGCCGGGCGCTCGGTCCGCGTCTACGAAGCCGCCCCGGAGGCCGGCGGCGGGACACGGACGTTGGAGCTGACGCTCCCCGGGTTCCGCCACGACTTGTGCTCGACGATCCTGTCGTTGGCGACGGCCTCGCCCTTCTTCCGGACCGTCGACCTCGCCGCGCGCGGGGTGGAGCTGATCCACCCGGATGCTCCGATCGCGCATCCGCTCGATGGCGGGCGAGCCGTGGTGCTCGAGCGCTCGGTCGCGGCGACCGCACGCGAGCTCGGCGAGGCGGACGGGCGCGCGTGGGCGCGGCTGCTCGGGCCGCTCGTGCGGGATGTGGACAAGCTGACTCCCGAGATCCTACAGCCGGTCATCCACCTGCCCCGCCACCCGCTGGCGCTGGCACGGTTCGGCGCTGCCGGCACTCCGGTCGGCGCGTGGGCTGGCTCGCAGCCGGTTCCGCGATGAGCCTGCCCGGGCGCTGTTCGGCGGCATCTCCGCTCACGCGATGCTCGATCTCGACCGCCCGCTGACCGCCTCGTTCGGGCTGGTCCTCGCGACCTATGCGCACGCCGCGGGCTGGCCGATGGTCCGCGGTGGCGCCGCGGTCGTGGCCGCTGCGCTCGTCGCGGAGCTCGAGGCGGCCGGCGGCGAGGTGGTCGTCGATCATCGCGTCGACGCGCTGGCCGAGCTGCCCCCGGCCCGTGTCGTGCTGTTCGACACCGGGCCGCACCAGCTGGCTGCCATCGCCGGCGATCGGCTGCCGACGCGCGCTCGATGGCGAGCCGAGCGCTTCCGCTATGGGTCGGGCGTGTTCAAGCTGGACTGGGCGCTCGACGGGCCGGTGCCGTGGGCGGCGGAGGGTGCGCGCCGCGCGGCGACGGTCCATCTCGGCGGGACGCTCGACGAGATCGCGACCGCGGAGGCCGATGTCGCGGCCGGGCGCCACCCGGACCGGCCGTACGTCCTGTTCGTCCAGTACGCGCCATGGGATCCATCGCGTGGTCCGGAGGGCAAGACGACGGCCTGGGCGTACTGCCACGTGCCGGCGGGGTCCGACGTCGACATGACCGACCGGATCGAGGCCCAGGTCGAGCGCTTCGCCCCCGGCTTCCATGACCGGATCCTGGCCCGATCCGTCCACGGGCCGGCCGCGATGGCGGCCCATGACGCGAACTACATCGGGGGCGACATCAACGGCGGGATCCAGGACATCCGCCAGCTCATCTTCCGACCCTGGCCGGCGCTCGACCCGTATCGCGTGGGCGCGGGGTTGTACCTGTGCTCGTCATCGACGCCACCCGGCGGCGGGGTCCACGGCATGAGCGGGATGCTCGCGGCGCAGTCGGCGCTGCGGCACGAGCTGCGCTGAGACGCGCGGCGGGGTACACGCGCAGCGCGGTCCGGCGTGACGCGGCGGCGTCCAGGCGCGGCGCGGCCCGGTCCGGCGCTGGGGCCCGCGTTCTTGCCAAATGCTCGTCAGGCGAGCGTTGGTCAGCCGCGGGAGCCGAGGTCGCACACCATCCACGCTCAAGCGCCGGAGCCCGCCGACGTAACCGCTGACAGATGTGTCACCTCGTGTTCATCTGACCGGGACCGGCTGACGAACGCTCGGGTGGCGTGCATCTGTCAGAAAGTGCCGCGGCGGCGACGTCGGGCACGGGTCACCGCACCCGTGGCCCCTAGGCAGCCGCGGGGCGAACCCCCGCCTCGAGCTCTCGCCGCAGCCACATCCCGAACACGAGCGCCCCGATCGCCGGCACGAGCGACAGCGCGGTGAACACGAGCAGGACCACGACGATGACCATCTGGACGTCGCCCAGCGAATCCTCCACGACCCCCGAGCCCAGACGGGTCGCCAGGGCCTGCGTGCTATCGGCCAGCTTCCCGAGCGACGCGGCATTCGTGGCCAGGGCGTCGCTGTTGGCCTTGAGCGCGACCGTGATGAGCGACAGCTGCTGGTCGATGCCGTCGAGGCTGGCGGAGATCTTCGCGACCGAATCGGCGGCACCGCCCAACGGCGAAGCACCCAGGATGCTCACCGACCGGAGCGTCGTCTCGAGCGAGTCGAGGCCGGCCTGGAGGCGTGTGGATCCGGTCGGACATCGCGGGCAGCGAGTTCGCAGCCTGACCGAGCGTGTCGCTGAAGGTCTGTGCCGTCGTCGACGCGTCACGCAGTGTCGACGCCGTGTCGGCGGTCGTCGTCGCCAGCAGGCCGACCGTCGTCGTGACCTCGGTCCGCAGGCTGCCGATCCGGCCGTTCACCCAGATCAGCGCCCCGAACGCGATCGCTGCCACGACCAGCGCGACGATGCCATAGGCGATGAGCCCGCGACTCAGCCGATCCAGGCCACGGCGCAGGTCGATCAGTCGTGTCTCCGTCACGGTCTCCTCCATGGTCATGCCTCCCACGCCACGACATCACCGACGGCCGTCGGGACGGTCTGGACATCCGGTGCGAGCTCCGCGGCATATTCGACGAACGCCGCCGGCGGCTCGACCAGCCGCTCCGGGAAGACCCGGCCGAGGGCGTGCGGCCAATAGGTTCCCCAATGGATCGGCACGGCGGCGCGCGGCCGGATCAGCCGGAGAGCCTGCGCCGCCCGGTACGGGTCGAGGTGGAGGCCACGCCCCAGCGTGGGACCCCAGCCCCAGACCGGGATGAGTGCCATGTCGATCGACTCGTCGGCGCCGACCAGCTCGCCCATCCCATCGAACAGGTCGGTGTCGCCGGCGAAGTAGACCGTCCGGCTGCCGCGGATGACATAGCCGAGTGGCGGCGCCGTCGGGCCGAGCGGCGGCCGATAGCCCGAATGGACGGCCGGCACGGCCCGCACGACGACGCTGCCGATCGTCGCCTCGCCGCCGACTCCGATCTCGCGCACGTCGCCGAACCCGGCGCCACGCATCCAGTCGCCCGACCCGGCCGGCACGTAGATCGGCAGGTCGCGACCAAGGTCCCGCAGGGACGGGACGTCGAGGTGGTCCCAGTGGAGATGCGAGATGAGGACCGCGTCGATGTCGCGCACCCGCTCGCGCGCCGGCACGGGCTCGACGCGACGCAGCGGCCCGACTCGGGCGCGCGTCACGGGATCGGTCAGCAGGCGGACCCCGTCGAGCTCGACGACCACCGCCGAGTGGCCGATGAAGTCGAGAGCGAGATGGGTGTGGGACGCGACGCGGCCGATCATCGGACCGCTACGGTACCCGGAACGGCGCCCCGATGGTCGCTCGTGCGGGCGTGCGAGCGGTCTAGCGCCAGCCGCTTCGCGCGGCGTCCGGGTACAGCCGCACCCGCCGGTACGGCTCGCGTCCGCGCGATCGCGAGACGAGGTTCGCCCGCTCGGCCATCTGGTGCTGGAGCCGCCGGATGTACGCGTTCTGCGGCGACAGCTCGACGGCCTCGGACGACGACAGCACCGATTCGATGGCGTCCTCGGTCTCGCGCAGGGCGGCCTCGCGCGGGTCGATCTCGAGCGAGAAGATCGAGGTCAGGCTCGACTGCATCTGCGGGATGGTGTTGCTCTTGAGGACGTAGATCGGGACGGCTCGGTCCTCCGCGTCGCGGAGCATCGGCGTCTTCTGCTTGTACTCGTTGCGCAGGGTCATGACGACGTCCGCCTCGTCCACGTCGCGGGCGATGACCACCGGCAGCTGGAGATCGCGGATCGCCTGCTCGAGCCGCTTGCGGCTGATGCCCTGTGGGAGCACCCGGAGCGTCGGCAGCGGCGACCCGCCGGGTACGAGCACGGTCCCTCCGTCGGGGCCTTCCTCGGCACCGAGCGGCAGCTTGTCGAGGTCGTCGTCGAGGTCGTCGGCGTTGACCGGGGCCGGTCCCGTCCTCGGCCTTCATCGCGTTGAGGGCGCGGCTGGCCTGGTCGGCCCAGGCCTTCTGGCGCTGGAGCTCCCGCGCCTCGCGTGCCCGGGTCTCGGCCGGCGTCAGGACGGCGCCGCGCTCGAGCGGGCCGCGGTCCGCGATCTCGCCGGCGACGAACGGCGCCTCGGCGACGCTCGCTGGACCACGACCGCCGCCTCCCGGTGGCGACGCGAATCGCTCACCTGGCAGGGTGCCGGCCGCGCCGGCCCAGCCACCCTCCGCGTTGGGGCCGCGGGTCGCGGGCTCCCGGCCGGCGCCGCCACGTGACGAGCGCCAGCCACCGGTCGCGCCCGGCCGATAGCCCGGCCGCAGGCCGGAACCACGTTCCGCCTCTCGGTAGCCGCCACTGCGGTACCCCCCGTCGCCCCGCCAGCCGGGCTCCATCCGCCACGGCGAGCCGGCTCCCACCAGGCCGGCGAACCGCTCGGCGCCGAGCTGCTCCCTGGGCGACGGCCGCGGCCGGCCCTGGCTCCGATGGACACCTTCCTCGTCGCGCCAGCGCAGCTCGGGCGAGACCTGGTCGCCGCGCAGCATCGCGTCGATGGTGTCGGCCACGTCGGCATGGACGGCGACCCGCTCGCGGTCGACGATCTCGACGATGACGTCGAAGGTCGGCGGCGCCTTGCGCTCGAGGACGCTCTTCTGGGTCCGCCGGCGACGTGCCTCCTCGTCGCCGAGGGTCACGCTCTGGATCCCGCCGATCAGGTCGGACAGCGTCGGGTTGAGCATCAGGTTGTCGAGGTTGTTGCCATGTGCGGTGCCGATCAGCTGGACGCCGCGCTCGGCGATGGTCCGCGCGGCCGCCGCCTCGAGCTCCGTCCCGATCTCGTCGATGACGATGACCTGCGGCATGTGGTTCTCGACCGCCTCGATCATCACCTCGTGCTGCATCGACGGCGTGCGGACCTGCATCCGGCGGGCCTTGCCGATGGCCGGGTGCGGGATGTCGCCGTCGCCGGCGATCTCGTTCGAGGTGTCGACCACGACGACGCGCTTGCCCATGTCGTCGGCCAGCACGCGGGCTGCCTCGCGCAGCATCGTCGTCTTGCCGATGCCCGGCCGGCCCATGATCAGGATCGACTTCCCGGTCTCGACGAAGTCGTTGATGATCTCGATCGTGCCGTACACGGCCCGCCCGATCCGGCAGGTCAATCCGACGATCTTGCCGTTCCGATTGCGGATGGCGCTGATGCGGTGGAGCGTCCGCTCGATCCCGGCGCGGTTGTCGTCACCGAACGACCCGATGTGGTCGACGACGAAGGCGATGTCCTCGTCGGTGATCTCCCGCTGGAGCAGGTTGACCTCCGAGTCGGGGAAGCGCGCCTCGGGCGATCGGCCGAGGTCCATCACGACCTCGATCAGGGCGTTCCGGTCCGGCAGGGCATTGACCGCGTCGACGATCTCCGGCGGCAGGGCCTGGAGCAGCGCGTCGAGGTCGTCGATCGATTCACGGGGGCGCTCACCTGATGGCATGCGAGCCTCCACTTAGCGGACGCCGGCCGGCACGAGGGCCGGTTCGGCGACACGGACGAGGGTTTCCTTCATCAGCAGGTTGACGCTGGCGATCGAATCGAAGCCCGCCTCCTCCAGGCGCCGGTCGATCGGCGATTCGTAGGTCCGGACGGGGGCGATGACCCCGTGGTCGTGACGATGGTCGCCGCCACGCGTGGTTCGCGCAGCGATGACGCCAAGGCCGAAGTCGACCAGCGACGACACGTTCGCGTCAGGCCGGGCGAGGACCTTGAGGTAGTGGGGCTGGTCCTCCTTGGCCACACCGACCTGGAGGAATGCGTCGAGCTGGGTCCCGTCCTTGCCACCCTCGGGCGACGCCTGGACATAGCTCTCGACGTCGGCGAAGCGGAGGATGGGGGTGAGGCTGGAGCGCGGGACCCGCCAGTGCGCGCCCTGTCGCTCCCAGTCGGCCAGTCGGATCGCCTCGAGACGCGCGACCGGTGCCGGCGTCGCGTTGGCGTACAGCCGAGCCAGGGGCAACGCGTCGAGCGGCGTCGTCGAGCGGATGCCGCAGCCGGCGGCCCGCTCGTCCGTCCACGGTTCCGGCAGGTGCTGGTCGGCCGAGCGGAACAGGACGCGTTCCTCTCCGTAGCGCATGAAGCCGGCCTGCATCAGCAGCTCGACGTTTCCGTCGGCATCCGCGCAGGCGACGTGGAAGCGGGCGGCGGCGCGCTTCGCCCCCTCGCGCAGGAGCTGCTGGACGAGCCGGAAGCGGATCTCGCCCGCATTCGCCATCCCGACGGCGTCGAGCTCGACGATGGTCCACTCGTCGCGAACCGCCTCACGCTCCACGCGGACGAGCCCGGCGATCCGGCCTTCCTCCTCGTACACGAACATCAGGTCGTTCGGCCGGAAGGCACCGAGCGGCAGTCGGAACAGGCTGAAGACGCCGATCGGCGGGCCGTTGACCGGCAGCCCGAGCGAGCGGGTGTCGGCGCCGTCCGATTGACACAGCCGGGACAGCTCCCCGAGGGCGGCGAGGTCGGTCAGGCGCGCGGCACGGACCTTGCCGCTGCTCCGCGGCGACCGCAGCGCGCTCACGTGTCCGACCGGTCCCGGCGCGCCGACAGCGACCGTCGGGTCGGGTATGGGCGTCGGCCGGAGCCCTCGCCCGGGTCGTCGTGCTCGGCGGCCATCGTCGCCATCAGCCGGTGGAAGCGGGTCTCGCCGGCGAGCTCGGGGTGGAACGCGGTGGCCAGGATGTTGCGCTGGCGGACGGCCACGATCCGGCCGTCGTCGAGGTGGGCCAGGATGTCGACGTCCCCGCCGGTCCGCTCGACGATCGGCGCCCGGATGAACACGGCATGGATTGGCGCGCTGCCAAGGACCGGGACCTCGATGTCGGCCTCGAACGAGTCGAGCTGGCGCCCGAACGCGTTGCGCTCGACGGTCACGTCGAGCAACGGCAGGATCGGCGGCTCGCCGCCGGCGATCTCAGTGGCCAGCACGATCATCCCGGCACACGTCCCGAAGATCGGCTTGCCGCTCTCGGCCAGGTCGAGGATCGGCTCGCGCATCCCCCAGCGCTCGATGAGCTGGCGCATCGTGGTGCTCTCACCACCGGGCAGGATGAGCCCGCTGACCTCGTCGAGGTCGGCCGGCTCGCGCACGCGGACCCCGTCCACGCCGATCGCGTGGAGCGTGTCGAGGTGCTCTCGGAATGCCCCCTGGAGGGCCAGCACGCCGATCTTCATGGCTGTCCTGCCGGCGCGTTCGCGGTCGCCTTACCAGCCCCTGACGGCGAGACGCTCCTCGTCGGGGATCTCCTCGAGCGCGATCCCACGCATCGGGGCGCCCAATCCCTTGGAGACCTCGGCGATCTTCTTCGGATCGTCGAAGAACGTGGTCGCCTGGACGATCGCGTTGGCCATCCGGGCCGGATCCTCGCTCTTGAAGATGCCCGAGCCGACGAACACGCCCTCGGCCCCGAGCTGCATCACCAGCGCCGCATCCGACGGGGTGCTGATGCCACCGGCGACGAAGTTGACGACCGGCAGTCTGCCGTTTGCCGCGACATCCTTGACCAGCTCGTACGGCGCGCCGAGCTCCTTGGCCGCGACGAACAGCTCGTCGTCGCGCATGCCCTGCAGCCGGCGGATCTCGGCCAGCACGTCGCGCAGCTGGCGGACGGCCTCCACGATGTTGCCGGTCCCGGCCTCGCCCTTGGTCCGCATCATCGCGGCGCCCTCGTTGATCCGCCGGAGCGCCTCGCCGAGGTTCCGGCAGCCGCACACGAACGGGACCTTGAAGGCGTGCTTGTCGATGTGGTTGCGCTCGTCGGCCGGGGTGAGGACCTCGGACTCGTCGATGTAGTCGACGCCGAGGGCCTCGAGGACCTGGGCCTCGACGAAATGGCCGATCCGGGCCTTGGCCATGACCGGGATGGTCACGGCATCCATGATCCCCTCGATCATCGACGGGTCGGACATGCGGGCGACGCCGCCGGCCTTGCGGATGTCGGCGGGGACGCGCTCGAGCGCCATGACGGCGACCGCGCCGGCATCCTCGGCGACCTTGGCCTGATCGGGCGTGACGACGTCCATGATGACGCCGCCTTTGAGCATCTGGGCGAGACCCTTCTTGGTCGCCCAGGTGGACGTTTCGACGGTCATGAGTGCAGGGTTCCTCTGGTGGCTCGCGCTCGGATCGCCGGCCGGGTCTGGCCCCGGGGTCGTCGCCCGTTCGAGTCGGCCGAGCCCCTCGCGCGCGGCGATTATCGCACGAGCGCATCCGCGGCCCGCAATGGGTGTCTCCGCGGCCGGCGAGGCCGGCGGCCCGACCTTATCGCGCGATCGTCTTGACGACTCCCGACATGAGCTTGGTGGCTCGCCGCGCCGCGGCCGGGGAGAGCCGCGACAGAGCATCGACGAGGTCGATGACGTCCTGGTCGGGCAGGCCGCCGAGCAGGTCGAACAACCGCAGGATCGTCGCGTCGGGGACGCGTCCGAGGAGCTCCAGCGACGCGTTCGAGCTCGCGCGGCTCGAGCTGCGGGACGAGCCCGACGGCCCGGTCGAACAGGCGCACGAAGACAAGAAAGGCCGACAGCCAGTCGCGCAGCGCCGCCAGCTCCGCATCGCCCGGGTTCGCCTCGAGGGCGGCCGCGGCCTCGCGCTCCTTCGATTCCAGCACGGCGATGATCGGGTCGCCCTCGCGGACCTTTCGCTCCGCGATCACCCGCCCGAACCATTGCCAGTGGTCGCCGACGGCGAGATACGCCGTGCCGGCAGGTCCGCGGCGACCGACCCGCCGCGGCTCCGGGACGCGCTCGACGATGCCCCAGGATTCGGCCTCGGCGAGAGCGAGGCTCGCCGCCCGGTGCGACAGCCCGAGCGCCTCACGGACCTCGCGTTCGGTCAGCGGTTCCTGGCGGGCCATGAGGTAGGCCTGGACACGCGCGATGGCCGGCGTGACGCCCCACGCGGCGCCCATGTCGCCCCACGCTTCCGCGAGCTCGATCCGGATCGCCTCCGCGACCGGGCTGGGCTCGCGAGGGCCCCCCCAGGAAACGGGCGGCGTTGCGATGCCCGGTGTGGTGCTCATAACTTGCTATGCCAGAGTAGCACGGAGCATCGGGGATCAGGACGTGGCGTCGGCCTCGTCGGCGCTGCGAGTCCGATCGGCCCCGGGCCTACCACGGCCGATCGCCAGCCCGGGCAGGCCCAACCCGAGACCGAGCGCGACGACCGCGACGGGCAGGGTCACCACCGACAGCAGCGCGCCGACGGTGGCCGGCACGGCGAGCAGGGCGGCGGCGCGGAACGTGCCCGTCAGCGCCATGGCGTCACCCTGCTCCTCGGGCTCGGCCGCGAGGCTGGCCATCGCCGGCGGAAGCGTCGTGATGACCCCACTCGCGACCCCGCCGGCGACGAGGAGCACGAGGTAGCCGGCCAGCGCAGCGGGAGCCGCCGCAAGCCCGATCAGGACCGCGGCGGCAGCAAAGGATCCGATCTGCACGGCGCGTCGGATGTGTCCATGGGCGATGCCGCGGAGGACCAGGATCCCGACGATCGACGCTCCTTCGGACAGCGTGATCAGCCAGCCGATCCCCTGTGACCCGACCGAGGCGCCGACGAGGATGACCGGGATGTATGACCCGAGCATCGCCCACCAGCCCCCGCCGACCACGCTCGCCCAGCAGGCGACGTCGACCCCGTCGCGACGGAGCAGCCGGGTCGACGTCGCCGGTCGTTCCCGGTCATAGGCCGGCAGGCGTCGGAGTGCCGTGGTGCCCAGTGCGGCGACCGCCGCTCCGACCGCGGCGGCGGCGATCGCAACCGGCAATCCGAGCACGGCCAGCGAGCCGGCAACGACCGGCCCGATGATCGTCCCCGCGTTGCCGGCCACGTTCATCTCGACCAGCCGATCGACCGGACGGCCCTCACCGCGGATCGCGTGCGTCTGGCTGCTCGTCCAGAAGATCGCCCGCGCGGCGCCCTGGAAGAGCTGGGCGACGACGAAGACCACGACGACGGTCGACACGAGCAGCATCGAGAAGCCGGCGAGCATCAGCAGGCTCGCCAGAGCGGTTAGGCTCCGATCGGGGACGCGCCGCAGCAGCCACGGCAGGCACAGCCGGAAGCCGAGCTGGCTGGCCGCCGAGGTGGCGACCAGGAACCCGACCGCGGCCGCGTCGTACCCGGACTCGAGGGCGAGCAACGGGATGGCGACCGTCGCCACGCCAAGTCCGATCGAGAACGCGAAGATGACCGCGAGGCTGGCGATCCGGTCGGAGAGCATTGGCACAGGATGCCGCGGTCGGCGTCGGTCGGTGGTCACTGCGCGACCTATCATCGGCTCATGCCCGTCCTGCGCAGCCGGCTCGACCCCGCGGCCGCCGAGACCCGGGCCAACCACGACGCCATGGCACTCCTCGTCGACGACCTGCGCGCGCGCCAGGCGGTCGTCGCGGGGCGTGGCGCCGGCGGCGACGAACGCTCGATCGCGCGCCATCGCGAGCGCGGCAAGCTCCCGGTCCGGGAGCGGATCGAGCGCCTGCTCGACCCGGGGTCGGCCTTCCTGGAGCTGAGCCCGCTCGCCGCCACCGGCCTGTACGACGACGACGCCCCGAGCGCCGGGATCGTCACCGGCATCGGTCGGATCGAGGGGACGACCTGCGTGGTCGTCGCCAACGACGCCACGGTCAAGGGCGGCACGTACTACCCGATGACCGTCAAGAAGCACCTCCGCGCCCAGGAGATCGCGCTCGAGAACCGGCTGCCGTGCATCTACCTGGTCGACTCGGGCGGGGCGTTCCTGCCGCTCCAGGCCGACGTCTTCCCGGACCGCGACCATTTCGGGCGGATCTTCTACAACCAGGCCCGGATGTCGGCGCTCGGCATCCCGCAGGTCGCGCTCGTGATGGGCTCCTCCACGGCCGGCGGGGCGTACGTGCCCGCGATGAGCGACGAGACCGTGATCGTCCGCGGCACCGGCACGATCTTCCTCGGCGGGCCGCCGCTGGTGAAGGCGGCGACCGGCGAGGACGTCACGGCTGAGGAGCTCGGCGGCGCCGAGCTGCACACGCGGCGGTCGGGCGTCGCCGACCACGAGGCGCTCGACGACGAGCACGCCCTGGCGCTCGGCCGCTCGATCGTCTCGAACCTGAACCGGAAGACGCCCGAGCCGCCCTGGGATCGGCGCGCGGCCGAGGAACCCGCGGTGGATCCGGCAGGCCTCTACGGGGCGGTCTCGCTCGACCCGCGCCGCCCGGTCCCGGTCCGCGAGCTGATCGCCCGGCTGGTCGACGGCTCACGCTTCCACGACTTCAAGCCGCTCTATGGCGAGACGCTTGTGACCGGCTTCGCACACATCGCCGGCTACCCGGTCGCGATCATCGCCAACGACGGGATCCTGTTCAGCCAGTCGTCGCTCAAGGGCGCCCACTTCATCGAGCTCGCCTGCCAGCGCCGGATCCCGCTCGTCTTCCTCCAGAACATCACCGGTTTCATGGTCGGCCGCGAGTACGAGGAGGCGGGCATCGCCAAGGACGGCGCGAAGCTCGTCACGGCGGTCGCCTCGGCGGAGGTACCGAAGTTCACGGTCCTCATCGGCGGCTCATTCGGGGCCGGCAACTACGCCATGGCCGGGCGCGCCTACCAGCCGCGCTTCCTGTGGTCGTGGCCCAACGCACGGATCTCGGTGATGGGCGGGCCGCAGGCGGCGCGCGTGCTGTCGACGGTCGGTGGTGACTTCGCGACCGACTGCCGACCGCGACGCCTTCGAGGCGCCGATCCTCGAGACGTACGAGCGCGAGGGCTCGCCCTACTTCGCGACCGCCCGGCTCTGGGACGACGGCGTCATCGACCCGCTCGACACGCGCCGGATCCTGACGATGGGCATCGAAGCCGCGCTCCACGCACCCGATCCCCGAGACGCACTTCGGGGTCTTCCGGATGTGAGGACCGTCGTCGCACGCTGGCTTGCGATCGTTGGACTTGTCGCCGGATGCACGGTCGTCGGCGAGGCGCCGCCCCAGCGACCGCAACCCTGCACCGAGGTCTACGGGCCACAACGATGCCTCGCGATGACCGACGCGGCGGCAGCGCGATCCGGGCGAACGCGCGACGATGTCACAGCGACAGTCATCGTCCCGGATCCGCCGCCCAAAGATGGGGTCCTGGTGACGCTCGGGGGCGCCGCTCCGATCGATGTACGCATCACATTGACGGATGGGACCACCCAGGACGCTCTCATGTGCGGAGGGATCCCGAGCGGACCTGCCTGCATGGAAACCCAACGGCTCGAAGCGCAGTCATTGTTCGCCGATGGAGGCGGCTACAAGGACGTTCCATGCGCTGACGGTGCATCTCCACATACGTGCGGACAGCCACTCCCCTCCTTTGAACCGACAGCCCTCGTCGCCGCTCGACCCTTGGAAAACGCACGATCCTCGATCCCGATCGACCACGTCGGCGACTATGAGGTCTCCCTCGGCAAGGCATCGATCCCGAATGGAGTCGTCTCCGCGGTGTCATTCGGATTCGCCGACGCCTGGCCCACTGACATCAGCCTGGAGGACGGCGTCGCTCAGATCGAACTTCGCTCTCTCGAGCCGGATGGAAAGCCGTTCCAGAACTACTACGACCACGGCTGGCGACCAGGCGTGGAGCGGGTCGAGGCTTTCCTCGCCTTTCGGGTCCTGTGGTTCAAGAAAGGCGCCGCCCTCGACATCCGAAACGTCGTTGTCCGGTAGCATCCGGGCATGCCGCACGTCGCTCGCCTGAACATCGCGCCGGTCCGCAGCCTCGGACTCGAGACGCGCGACGAAATCACGCTCGGGCCGCTGGGCGTCGCCGAGGATCGCCGGTTCTTCGTCATCGATGAGGGCGGCCGGCTCGTCGACCAGCTCATCGCCGGCGAGATGGTCCAGGTCCGCGCCTGGACCGATCCGGGCGCCACGGTCCTGCGGCTGACGTTCCCGAACGGGATGGTTTGCGAAGACGCGGTCCGCCTCGGGGAGCCGGTCGAGGCCCCCGTGCACGGCCGCGTCGCGCTCGGCCACGTCGTCGAAGGCCCGCTGGGCGACACGCTCGGGGACTTCCTGGGTCGGGTGGTACGGATCGTCCGTTGCGACCGGATCGGCGGGACGCGGCGGGCGCACCCGGCCACGCTCGTGACGGACGGGTCGCTCGATGCGCTCGGATCCGTGCTCGGCGTCGGCGACGTGGACGCCCGGCGGTTCCGGATGCTGATCGAGCTCGAGGACGGCGGGCCGCACGAAGAAGACACCTGGCTCGGTGGCCGGATCGGCCTCGGCGAGACCGTTCTCCGGATCAGCGGCCAGGTGGCGCGCTGCGCGATGACGACACATGACCCGAGCACGGGCCAGCGCGACTACGACACGCTCCACGCGATCAAGCAATACCGCGGGCAGATGAACGGCAAGGACCTGATGTTCGGCGTGTGGGGCGAGGTCGAGACGCCCGGACGCATCCGGCTCGGTGACGAGGTCCGGCTCCTTGACTGACCCCCAAGCCCGCGCGGCCGTCAGCCGTGCGGCCGGTCGTCGAGATGCGAGTCAGCTGGGGGCGGATCCACCCGCGACGCCTCGCCCGATGGGAGCCTGACCTCCGGCCCGAACCGACGCACGAGGATCACCCACCCTGCCGACCCGACCGCGATGAGCGGCGAGATCCTGACGGCAGCCGTCACTCCGGCGCGGAGCAGCGTTCCCGCCATGTCGCCACCGCGACTCGCCCCGCTGAACAGCCCGACGACGATGAACGCCCCGATCATCGCCGAGGTGACCGCGGCCACCGGCGACCCGATCCCGATCGCCAGTCCAGCGCTCGCCGCCGAGGACCGGGACCCGAGGGCGGCGGAGGTCAGGCCGGCCCCCAGCAGGGCGAGTCCCGGGAGGCTGATCAGGGCGACCATCGCGCCCGCCTCCGGATCGAGCTGAGGGACGCTCGATGTCAACGGCGGCGTGATGATCGCCGCGATCGCGACCAGGCTCCCGAAGATCGCTGCCGCGGCGAAGGCCCCGCGCCGCGCGGCGTACATGCCCGCCAGCCTCCGGCCGGTCGGGTCAGGGCGCCAATTCGGGTCCCACGGGCCAAGCATTCAAGTCGCCGTCACGCGCACGCCGGCGAGCCTAGCAGAGCCCCGCGCCCGTTCCGAGCCCGACGAACGGCGGCCCGGTCAGGGACCCATGGATCATGTCGGGGTGCCGTACGATGCGGCCGTGAGTGCCAGGTCGGGCAGCAGCCTGCGCGTCGAGCGGACGGGTCCCGGAGGCGTCGTGGCACGGGTGACGCTCGACCGCCCGGACGTCCACAACGCGTTCGACGCCTCGCTCATCGCCGAGTTGCGGACGACATTCGCGATGCTCGACCGCGAGGGTCCAGCCGAGCTCCGCGCCGTCGTCCTCGGCGGTGCCGGGCAATCGTTCTGTGCCGGGGCCGACCTCGACTGGATGCGCGCGGCGTTGGCCCTCGACACCGAGGGCAACGAGCAGGACGCGATGGCGATGGCCGACATGCTCGAGACCATCGACACGTGCCCGGTGCCGGTCATCGCGCGGGTCCATGGCGCGGCGCTCGGTGGCGGGATGGGTCTCTGCGCGGTATCGGACGTCGTCATCGCCGAGTCGGGAACACGCTTCGGGTTCACCGAGACACGGCTCGGCATCCTGCCGTCGGTCATCAGCCCGTTCGTGATCGCCAAGATCGGCGAGACGCACGCCAGGGCGCTCTTCCCGTCCGGGCGGCGGTTCGATGCCACGCGTGCGGCACGGATCGGGCTGGTGCACGAGATCGTGGAAGGGACGGAGGCGCTCGATGCGGCCGTCGAAGGCGCCGTCGACGACCTGCTGGCGGCCGGTCCGACCGCGGCGCGCGCTGCGAAGGCGATCATCCGCGAGGTGCGCGGGCTCGGCCACGGCTCGGCCAAATGGCACACCGCCCGGGTCATCGCCCGTCAGCGGACCAGCGAGGAGGCCCAGGAGGGCTTCAGCGCCTTCGCCGAGAAACGCCGGCCATCCTGGGCGCCCGATCCGGACTGACACCTGCCCCGACGCGCCTGCCGGGAGCCCGCCATCAAGGATCCTCGTCGGCTGATGTCACTCTGGAGCATCACGCTCGACTGTGCGGGCGGGGCGGAAGTCATCGATCGCCTGATGCTCTCGAGTGACATCGCGTGAGCGGACCCGTTTGCCGCACACCCATCATCGTGCCGGATATGCGACGATCGCGACAGTCATGACCGAGGAGCTAAGCCCGAGTCAAGCCGCCGCCCGGGTCGGGGCGACGACGCGGTCCGTCCAGCGATGGATCGCGACTGGGAAGTTGCCGGCGCGGCGCGTCGGTGGGCGGTGGCGTGTCGCGATTGACGCGCTTGACGCTTTCATGGCAGCACCGGAAGCGCCGGGGACGCCGGGGACGCCGGGGACGCCGGATGAGACCCCGATCCACGCCGTCTTCATCGCCAATCGCGGCGAGATCGTCGCTCGGATCACCCGCACATGCATCCGTCTCGGCATCGCGGCGATCGTCCCGGACACGGACGGGCCGGACGGACTCGACCTGCTCGACATCCCGGCCGTCGTCGAGGCGGCACGCGCGGCCGGCGCCGACGCGGTCCACCCTGGTTTCGGGTTCCTCGCCGAGAACGCCGACTTCGCCGAGGCGGTCATCGCGGCCGGGATCCGCTGGGTCGGCCCGCCACCCGCTGCGATCCGAACGATGGGCGACAAGGCGGCGGCCCGGCGGCTCGCCGCTTCGCTCGGGGTGCCGGTGCTCGCGGGGTATGACGATCCCGACCAATCGGACGACACGCTCCTGGCTGCCGCCGACCGGATCGGATTCCCGCTCCTGGTCAAGCCCGCGGCAGGTGGCGGTGGCAAGGGGATGCGCACGGTCCGTGGCGCCGAGGCGCTGCCGGACGCGATCGCGGCTGCCCGTCGTGAAGCTGCCGCGGCCTTCGGCGACGATCGGCTCATCCTCGAGCACCTCGTCGTCGGGGCACGTCACGTCGAGATCCAGGTCCTGTTCGATCAGCACGGCAACGGGATCTCGCTCGGCGAGCGCGACTGCTCGATCCAGCGCCGGCACCAGAAGATCCTCGAGGAGTCGCCGTCGCCGGCCGTGGATGCGCCCCTTCGCGCGCGGCTCGGCGAGGCGTCCCTCAGGCTCGCGCGAGCGGTCGGCTACGTCGGCGCCGGGACGTGCGAGTTCATCGTCGACGGGCGAGGCCGCGCCACCTTCCTCGAGATGAACACGCGGCTGCAGGTCGAGCACCCCGTGACCGAGCTCGTCACCGGCCGCGACCTCGTCGCCGACCAGCTCGACATCGCCGCGGGGCAGCCCCTCCGGGTCCTCGACACGCCGGGCCCGGACGGCCATGCAGTCGAGGTCCGCCTCTACGCGGAGGACGCCGACGACGGCTTCCTGCCCGCCATCGGCCGGGTCGACGCGCTCCGCTGGCCGACGGGCGACGGGATCCGGGTCGACGCCGGCATCGAGATCGGCAGCGAGATCGGCGGACGGTTCGATCCGATGCTGGCCAAGATCATCGCGTGGGGTCCGGACCGCGCGACGGCCCTCGAGCGCCTCGCCGGCGCGCTCGACCGGACGCTCGTCCTCGGCGTGGTGACGAACCTGCGGTTCCTGCGCTGGCTGGTCCGCCAACCGGTCGTCCAGGCGGGCGAGGCACGGACCGATGTCCTGACCCGGATCTGGCCGCCGGACCACTGGAAAGAGGCCACCGCGATCCCGTCCGACGCCTGGTCCGAGGCGGCACGAGCCCTGCTTGGAGCAGGCGACACGACCGATCCGTGGGCCGGCGGCTGGCGACTCAACGCCGCCCGCTCGATGCGGCTCGAGGCAGAGGGTGAGACACGGCTGGTCGCGGTGGACGCGCCGGCCGACCCTTCGGGGGCGGGGCTGGAGCTCGTGCGAGTCGGCGACACCGTCCACCTCGACCTGGCCGGCCGGAGCGTGGCGTTCAGGCTCGCGCCGCCACCCGACGTGGACGCCGCGGCCCGGGCGGCCGTCGCGCACGGGGTCGCGGGCGCGACAGGCCCGGTCGACGTCGTCGCCCCGATGCCGGGCGCCGTGCTGACCGTCCACGCCGCGGTCGGCGACGCGGTCGAACCCGGGGACCCGGTCGTCACGCTCGAGGCGATGAAGATGGAGCACGCGGTCGTCGCGACGATCGCCGGCCGGATCGGCCGACGTCCTCGTCGCGCCGGCCGACCAGGTGACCCGCGGCCAGCGGCTCGCGACCATCGAGCCCTGACATCGTGCGTTCGGGTACGCTCAGCGACGTTCGACCGGAGGATCCCATGACCCATCACGAGACCGCGTCCACGCCGCTGCCGCAGACGCGCGACGAGCTGCTCGCCCTCCATCGTGAGACGCGTCGGAAGCGGAACGCCGCCAAGCACGGCAGCCCCGAGCACGTGGCCGCCATCGACCTGCTCGGCCGGATCGAGGTCGAGATCGCCCGCATCGAGCGGGCGATGGACCCTCCGCTCGGCTGATCGGGCCGTCCGTCGTCGGCGCCCGAGGACCGCATCGGTGACGACATGACCGAGCACGTCCGCGTCTACGAGGTCGGGCCGCGCGACGGCCTCCAGAACGAGGCCACGCCGATCCCGTTGGCGACGAAGGCGCGCTTCATCGAGCTGCTGGCGGCGGCCGGCTTGCGCGAGATCGAGGCGACCAGCTTCGTCGCTCCGCGCGCCATCCCGCAGCTGGCCGACGCCGACGAGCTGCTGGTCGGACTCGCGCGCGCGCCCGGCGTCCGCTATCCGGTCCTGGTCCCGAACGTCCGCGGCATGGCCCGAGCCGAAGCCGCGGGCGCCGATGCCCTCGCTGTCTTCACCGCAACGACCGATGCGTTCACGACGGCCAACATCGGGATGACGGTCGACGAGTCGCTGGCGGCCTTCGCGCCTGTCCTGGACCGTGCCGGCCAGCTCGGCTGGTGGAGGCGGGGCTACGTCTCGACCGCGTTCGGCTGCCCGTACACCGGCCGCGTCGAACCCGGACGCGCGGTCGAGGTGGCGCTCCGCCTGCTCGAGCTCGGCGTGGACGAGGTCTGCTTCGGCGACACCATCGGCGTCGGCGTGCCGTCCCAGGTTGCGGCCCTCACCGGGCTGGCGGTGGACGCCGGCATCCCGCCCGAACGGATCGCCTTCCACTTCCACGACACACGTGGCACCGCTCTGGCCAACGTCGCGGCCGGCCTCGATGCCGGCGTCCGCTGCTTCGACGCGTCGGCCGGCGGGACCGGCGGCTGCCCGTACGCACCGGGCGCCGCCGGCAATCTCGCCACCGAGGACCTCGTCTACTTCCTCGACGCGTCGGGCTGGGAGTCGGGCGTGGCCCTCCACGGCGTCCTGACCGCTGCTCGCTTCATCGCCGACGCTCTCGGCCGGCCGCTGTCGACCAAGGTCGGGCAGGCGGGCGGCTGGGATCCGGCCACCGGCGCGGCGACCTTCCGATGAGCGACACCCGCGCACAGCGGATCGAACGCGGGCGTGCCTTGCGGGTGAGCACGCCCAGGTCGTCGCACGCCGCATACACGCCGTCGCCCGGCCGGGACCCGATCGCGATCGTCGATGCCACGAACGTGGAGCGCGTCCCGGAGCTGATCCCCTATCGCTTCGGCCGGATGGCCGCGTCGCCGTTCGCCTTCTACCGTGGTGCCGCCGCCATCATGGCCGCCGACCTGGCCGACACGCCGGTCACGGGGCTGCGGGTCCAGGCCTGCGGCGACGCCCACATCAGCAACTTCGGCGAGTTCGCGACGCCAGAGCGACGCGTCGTCTTCGACATCAACGATTTCGACGAGACCCTGCCCGGCGCCTGGGAGTGGGACGTCAAGCGGCTGGCGGCGAGCATCGACCTCGTCGCACGGGCCCGCGTGCCGGATCCGGCGGCACGTCACGAGATGGTCTCGCTCGTCGTGCGTGAGTACCGCGAGCGCATGCGTGCTTTCGCCGAGCTGGCGACCATGGACATGTGGCACGCGTCGATCACGATCGACGACGTCGTGGCGCATTTCCCGAAGCGCTATCGGATGCGGGTCACGCGGCACCTCAGGCGGGTGCATCGCAAGACGCACGCGCGTGCGGTCGAGAAGCTGACCGAGCTGGTGGACGGGCACCACCGGTTCGTCGTCAGTCCGCCGCTCATCGTCCGGTTCGACGACGCGGGCTTCGACATGGACCAGGCTGAGGGTGCGCGCGACGGGTACCGCGCATCGCTATCCGACGACCGACGGACCGTGTTCGACCGGTTCGAGCTGGTCGACGTCGCGCGCAAGGCGGTCGGCGTCGGGAGCGTCGGAACGTACTGCTGGGTGGCCCTGTTCGAGGGGCCCGAGCATCCCGACGGCGACTTCATCGTGCTCCAGATCAAGGAGGCCGGGCCGTCGGTCCTGGAGCCCTACATGGGCGCGTCAGCGCTGCCGCATCACGGCCTGCGGGTCGTCTCCGGCCAGCGGCTCACCCAGTCGGCCAGCGACGGGTTCCTGGGCTGGTCCGAGGGGCCGGTCACCGGGCGCCAGTACTACGTCCGGCAGCTGTGGGACAAGAAGGGCTCGGGCGATCCGGAGCTCATGGACGCGGTCGGGTTGACGCGTTACGCCGCGCTGTGCGCCTGGGCTCTTGCGCGCGCGCACGCACGGACCGGGGATGCGGTCGTGATCTCGGCGTATCTCGGGACGGGCCGGGCGTTCGACGACGCGATCGCGGACTTCGCGGCCACGTATGCCGACCAGGCCGAGCGCGACCACGCCGCGCTCCTGGAGGCGATCGCGACGGGTCGGGTCGAGGCGACGGTCGAAGCGTGACCAGCACGTTCCGGACGTTCTGCTATCTTCCGGCGAGATGGACGGTGTCGTACTCGTTCTGAACCAGAACTACGAGCCGCTCAACGTCTGTAACCTGCCTCGCGCCTTCCGCCTCGTGTTCGGCGAGAAGGCCGAAGTGATCGAATACGACCACCAGGTGATCCGGACGCCGCGGACCGAATATCGCGCGCCCTCCGTCATCCGCCTCCAGTACCAGATCCGGCGCCCCCGACCGCGGGTCAAGCTGTCGCGCCGCGAGGTCTTCGCGCGCGACCGGCACACCTGCCAGTACTGCGGTCGCCAGTCGCACGACCTGACCCTCGACCACATCATGCCGCGCCACCGCGGCGGCGGTCACACCTGGGAGAACCTCGTGGCGGCGTGCAAGCCCTGCAACCACCGCAAGGGCGGCAAGACCCTCGATGAGGCGCGGCTGCGACTGCTCCGACCGCCGTTCGAGCCGCGCAGCGACATCTACTCCCTGTTCACCCCGTACCTCGCCGACGCTCACAACGAGGCGTGGCGCTCGTACCTCTTCCTGGGTCGCAACTGACGGGGCCGCCGGCCACGATCGAAGACGCGGTCCCGGCCGCCGTCGCGGGACTGATCGGGTCGCTGCAGACCGCCGGTCACGCCGCCTACGTGGTCGGCGGGTCGCTCCGCGACCTGGTGCTGGAGCGGCTCCCGGCCGATTGGGACCTCGCGACCGACGCTCGACCCGAGCGCCTCGTCGAACTGTTCCCCGGCGCCATCTACGAGAACCGGTTCGGGACGGTCGCGGTCCGCCGCGACGGCGAGACATTCGAGATCACGACATTCCGGACCGACCATGACTACTCGGACTTTCGCCGGCCCGAGCGGGTCGAGTTCGGCGACACGATCGAAGTCGACCTTGCCCGCCGCGACTTCACGGTCAACGCCATGGCGTGGGGCGCCCGACCCGGAGACAGTCCGACCTTCATCGACCCGTATGGCGGCATCCTCGACATCCGGGCAGGCGTGCTCCGCGCCGTCGGTGACCCCGGAGCGAGGTTCGAGGAGGATGCGCTGCGGATGATCCGCGCCGTCCGGCTGGCGGCGACCCTCGGCTTCGGTGTCGAGGCCGGGACGCTGGCCGCGATGCAGGGGCGAGCCGGGCTGGTCGCGCACCTGTCCGGCGAGCGCATCGCTGCCGAGCTCGACAAGTTGCTCGCGGCGCCGGAGCCGTCGGTCGGCCTGCGGCTGATGAGCGACACCGATCTCCTCGCGCCCATCTCGCCCGAGCTGGCCGCGCAGCGCGGGATCCCACAGAACAAGGTTCCCGGCGAGGACCTCTGGGACCACACGCTGCGATCCGTGGACGCCGCCACGGGATCGCGGCCGGTCGTCCGGCTGGCTGCCCTGCTCCACGACATCGGCAAGCCGGCGACCTTCGCCGAGGGGCACTTCCTCGGCCACGACGTGGTCGGCGCCGAGCTCGCCGGGGAGCTGCTCGACCGGCTGCATGAGCCTCGGGCCAGGCGCGATCGCGTGGTCGAGCTGGTCCGGCTGCACATGTTCAGCTACGAATCGACCTGGTCGGATGCCGCCGTGCGCCGGTTCATCGGTCGCATCGGGACGCTCGGCGAAGGCGCGCTGGAGGAGCTCATCGAGCTGCGCGAGGCTGACAACGTCGGGTCGGGTCTGCCGCGTACGGCAGGGCGGCTCGATGAGCTCCGGGCGCGGATCGACGCCCAGCTTGCTGCCGACGTCGCGCTGGACCTGCGCGGTCTGGCGGTCGACGGCGCCGACGTGATGGCCGCGCTCGAGATGGAGCAGGGACCGCTCGTGGGGCGCATCCTTGACGAGCTCCTGGAGCGCGTCATCGTGGACCCGGCCCTCAACGACCGCGCGACGCTGCTCCTCCTGGCCCAAGGGATGCTGACGGAGGATCGATGATCGAGCTGCTCCTCCAGGCGGAGCGCGCCCTGTCCGTCGGCCTGCTCGACCGCGCCGAGAGCCTCTACGGGCAGGTCGCCCGAGCTGACCCGCGCAACTCGATCGCGGTGGTGGGGCTCGCGCGGGTGACGCTCGATCGCGGCGACGATGAAGGCGCGCTCGAGCTGGCCCGCAAGGCCATGGCCATCGACCCCGAGAACGTGGCGGCCCAACGCATGGTCGCCCGCCTCGAGGAGGTCATCGACTACCGGGTCCGGCGCGATGACGACGAGCCTGAGGCAGCGGCCGAATTCGCGGCCGAGCCCGAAGTCGCGGCCGAGGCCGCGAGCCGAGGTCGCGGCCGAGGCCGAAGCCATGCCCGAGCCCGAGGTCGCGGCCGAGCCGAGAGCCCGAGAGTCGCGGCCGAGCCCGAAGTCGTCGGCCGAGCCCGGCCGAGGCCGAAGCCATGCCCGAGCCCGAGGTCGCGGCCGAGGCCGAAGCCATGCCCGAGCCCGAGGTCGCGGCCGAGCCCGAGGTCGCGGCCGAGCCCGAGTGCCCGAGCCCGAGGTCGCGGCCGAGCCCGAAGCCATGCCCGAGCCCGAGGTCGCGGCCGAGCCCGAAGTCGAAGTCGTTGCCGCGGCCGAGCCCGAAGTCGAAGTCGTTGCTGAGCCCGAACTCGAACCGGAACCTGAGCCCGAGGTCGTCGCCGAAACGGAGCCCGTGGCCAAGGCACCACCGGCGATCACGGCCGAACCCGAGCCAGTCAACGATCTGGAGGCCGAGCGCCTGCCCGATGCCGAGGCCGCGCCGCAGCCGGTCGTCGCGCCCGGGGATGCCGCCGTGGACGCGCCGGAGTCCGAACCGCCGCCGGACCGTCGCCGTTCACTCCTGGATCGTCTGTTCCGACGACGCTGATCGGTCGGTCGGCCGCAACGTGAGGAGGACACGATGGGTCGCCCATCTCAAGTACCGCGTCTCAAGTAGACCACGCCGGGACGGTGCCACCTGGCACCACGTTTTCCCGCTCGGAAGAGCGGGCATGGCGGGATAGTCGGATAATCCCGAGTCTGCACGACGCTGCCGCCAGCTGACCCGACCAGGCGGTCGACGACGGTCTAGCGCCCACGGAGGAGGTGGACCGGGAACAGGTCGACATCCGACCGACCCCGGCGGAGCTCGTACCGCTCCTGTATCGGGGTCGCCTCAAGCGGGGTTTGGAAGGCGCCCTGGCGCACCCGGAAATGGGCAGCGCCCGGGCGACCCAGCATGGAGGTCTCCCATCGTGAAACGAACCAGGACGCTGGCCGGAGCCCTAGTCGGATTGCTGATGCTCGGTGCATCGGTCATCCCGGCGAACGCGGCCGCACCGCAGGAGCCGGCACTTGGGGACGATTCGGTCTGCACCAGCCATCGATCGCTCTGCGTCGATCCATTCGACACGCTCAACAACGAATACGTCGGCCATGACGAGCCGTCCGTCCTGTTCAAGTCGAGCGTGCCCGGATCGGGCAACGACATGACCTACCAGGTGACGCTGCCGAAGGAACCGAAGGAGCAGCCGCAGAACGACGGCTCCGGCGGGACCTGGAACTTCCAGCTGCGGCCGACCTTCTGGTTCGGCTTGACGATGTGCGATACCGAGTCGGCCCCGGAATACACCAAGGAGTGCAAGGCCGACTCAGACTCGAACGCTCTCGAGGGCCTCGATCCGTCGAAGGCCGACTACATCGGGCACCATCCGGGCAACGCCTACATGGAGCTCCAGTTCTACGGTCCGGGCTACGTGCCGCAGTTCGAGGGCTTCGGCTGCAGCGCGACGCAATACTGCGCCGCGATGACGATCGACAGCCTGAGCCTCGACCAGGCCAACAACGTGGGCAACAACGGCGCCTGCGGCAACTACATCCTCGGCGGCCTCGAGCCGATCAATTGGGCGTACATCACCAGGAATGGCAAGTCCCAGGCGCCCGCCAACCCGTTGTTCACCGGCACGTTCGACGCGCCGAACCTGTCGGCGGTGACCCCGGACTACAAGAAGGACCTGATGATGAACCCGGGTGACCGGCTCACCATCCATATGCACGACACCAAGGACGGCTTCCAGGTCGACATCAACGACAACACGACCCACAAGAAGGGTTCGATGACGGCGTCGACCAAGAACGGCTTCGGGCACATCCTCTATCAGCCCGACTCCAACACCTGCAACATGCAGCCTTATGCGTTCCACCCCGAGTACAGCACGGGCAACCCGCGCGGCAACACCTGGTCGGCCCACACCTACAACGTCGCTTACTCTGACGAGATCGGGCACTTCGAGAACTGCATCCAGGTCGACGCCGACTTCAATTGCGCGGTACCTGGTCCGCAGGACAGCGGCACGGGATTGGACGAGGACGACGGCGACAACTTCTGCGTCCCGGCCTCGGATTCGCTGCTGATCAAGATCAACGGCTGCTTCTTCGACGACGAGGATTTCGACGGTCAGTCCTATCAGAACGACTGGCCGGGGACGAACCCGAACCCGGTGCAGGATGCCAAGTTCCATCCGACGCCGGTGCTGTTCACCAGCCCGCTGATCAAGGGCAAGACGAACTACTCGCACGTCCTGTTCGAAGCGGACCTGCCCCGGATCGAAGCCTCCGACTCACAGTTCAACCCGCCGTTCTGCAACCGCACCACCGGCGAGAACTGCGTCAACCCGCCGGCAGGCGCCGAGTTCTATCCGTTCTACACGACACGGATCGACCATGGCACCTGCACGTGGCAGGAGGGCGGCAACTTCATCCCGGGCACCATCAACCACTTCGGTGGCAGCTCGACGACGGCCTACGGCCCACTCCTGCTGACGCCGTACCAGGTGCCGATCACGTCGGCCAATCCCGCCGGCATCAGCTATCGCTACAACAACTTCCAGAACGACCTGGGCGGCAACCCGTGTCCGGTCACGAGTCGACGTTGACCGCATCAGGCTGACCTGACCAAGCCATTACGGAGACGGGGCGGCCCGCGACGCGGGCCGCCCCGTCTTCATGCCCGCGGGTACCCTTCGGGCATGACACGGATCCTGGTCACCGGCGGTGCCGGCTATGTCGGCTCCGTCTCGTCCGAGGCGCTGCTCGCCGCCGGCCACGAGGTCGTCGTCGTCGACGATCTCACGACCGGCCATCGAGCCGCGGTCCCGGCTGGCGCCCGCCTCCACGTCGGGACCTACGCGGATGGCGACGGCCTCGCCCGGCTGCTCGAGACCGAGCGGATCGAGGCGATCCTCCATTGCGCCGCGCGCTCGCGGGTGGGCGAGTCGATCGCGAACCCGTCGCTCTATTACCGCGACAACGTCGCCGGTGGCGTCGCCCTGCTGGAGGCGGCGCGGTCGACCGGTGTTGGGCGCATGGTCTTCTCGTCGACCGCCGCCGTCTACGGCGTGCCGGACGTCACGCCGATCCCCGAGGACGCGCCGCTTCGTCCGATCAACCCGTACGGCGAGACGAAGCGGACGTTCGAGACAGCGCTCGCCTGGTACGGCCGGGCGTATGGCCTGCGCAGCATCTCCCTCCGCTACTTCAACGTGGCCGGCGCGACCGCCACGCTCGGCGAGGATCACGACCCCGAGAGCCATCTCATCCCGACCATCCTGGCCGCAGCGGATGACGCGACCGAGGTGACGATCAACGGCGACGACTACCCGACGCCCGACGGCACCTGCATCCGCGACTACATCGATGTCTCGGACCTCGCGGATGCGCACCTGCTCGCGCTCGACGCGACCGCGCCCGGCGACCCGCGTACGGACGACGCGCTCGCACTCAACCTCGGCAACGGCGGCGGCTTCTCGGTCCGCCAGGTCCTGTCCGCCGCTGAGGCCGTCGTCGGACACCCGATCCCGCACAGGGTCGGTGCGCGCCGGGCGGGCGATCCGCCCGTCCTCGTCGCAGGCGCGCAACGAGCCGCCGATGTCCTCGGCTGGCGACCCGCTCAGCCGGACATCGAGGCGATGGTCGGATCGGCCTGGGAGTGGCGCCGGCGACATCCGGCCGGTTACGCGGACTGACCCTCGCGCCGGCCGATCGGGAAGCGCGCCCGGTTGGGTAGGATGTGGCCATGGCACAGGACAACGGAGCGACCGGGCCGGCCCGCCCGCGCGACATGCTCGCCTCGCTTCGGCCGCAGGTGTTCGCCAAGGGCGCACCGCAGAAGGTGGTCGACCCGATCGTCGAGCCGCTGTGGGTCGGGCTGCGCACGCTCGCCGCGGTCGATGACGGCGGCGCCCTGATGGTCGATTCCGACGGCGAGCCGATCCCGGACGTCGCGCGCATCCTCGAGGGCCTGGCATCGGGTGCGCGCGCCGGATCGCTCGTGGTCGATGGCATCGTGACCAAGCAAGGGGGCGAGGCGGGCAGCGTCTACCTGTGGTCCGACGACTTGCCGTCCATGTCGACCCTGTTCGGCCTGCGTCGCGACCGTGCCGCCGACACCATCAAGCTCAAGGAGGGTGCGCTCGAGGCGATGACCTTCGAGCCGGAAGACGAGGTCCGCCTGATCGTGACCGACCTGCTCTGGCTCGATGACACGTCCCTGCTCGACGTCCCTCTCCTCGAGCGGCGTCGGCTGCTCGAGGGCGCGCTCGTCGAGTCGGACTTCGTGCGGGTCGGGGCCTATGTCCGGCCGCCCATCCACACCTGGGTCGGGTCGTGGCGGGCGCAGGGTTTCGAGGGTCTGACCTTCAAGGCCGCCAACAGCCGCTATCGACCCGGTGAGGCGAACCCCGAGTGGGTCGTCAGCGGGATGCCGCGCCGTTGAGGGTGGTACGGTGACGCCGTGCCCCAAACCGCGCTCACGCCGGCCATCCGCGACGAGATCGAGCGCCTCGGCCGGGCCGACATCATGGTCGGGATCCCAAGCTTCAAGAATGCCGCGACGATCGGTTACGTCGTCCGTGCCGCGCAGGCCGGCCTGGTCCAGTATTTCCCGGACCTCCACCCGGTCCTCGTCAACTCGGACGCCGGGTCGCCCGACGGGACCGGTCGCGTCGTGGTCGAGACCGAGCCGCCCGACTACATCGAGCAGATCCTCCTCGTCCGCCCGACCAACCGGCTCGAGCGGGTCAGCCTGACCTATCCGGAGATCGACGGCGTCGGCGGCAAGGGCGCCGCCCTGCGGACGATCTTCGAGATCGCCGACGCCCTCAAGGTCCAGGCGCTGGTGGTCGTCGACTCCGACCTCCGCTCGATCGTCCCCGAGTGGATCGAGCTGCTCGCCGGGCCGATCGTCAAGGGCGGCTACGACTTCGTGGCGCCGCTGTATGCCCGGTACAAGTACGACGGCACGATCACGAACACGGTGACCTACCCGCTCACCCGGGCGCTCTACGGCCACCGCATCCGCCAGCCGATCGGCGGCGACTTCGGGGTCTCGGGCGACCTCGTCCGGCACTACCTCGAGCTCGATGACTGGACGCCCGACATCAGCCGCTTCGGCATCGACATCTGGATGACGACGTCCGCGGTGACCGCCGGGTTCGCGGTCTGCCAGACCCGCCTGGGCGCCAAGATCCACGACCCGAAGGACCCGGGCTCCGACCTCGGGCCGATGTTCCGCCAGGTCGTCGGGACCATCCTGCGGCTGGCCAACAAATATCCCGACCACTGGCTCGGGATCCAGGGCAGCCATGACGTCCCGGCCTACGGCTTCGAGCGGATCATCGAGCCGCCGCCGCTCGAGGTGAACACGCTCCGCCTGCTGTCCGAGTTCCACGCCGGGTCGCTGACACTGACCGACACCTGGGCCCGGATGCTGGCACCGGCAACGCTCGAGACGGTCCTCGAGCTCGCCGCCGAGGCCGGCCGCCTGGGGGATGCCGCGCGGTCGCGGCTCGGGGTCGGCGGCGACGTGGCCTCCACCCGGGCGACCACGCTGGAGATGGCCGACGCGGTCGCGGCGTTCCACTTCCCGGACGACGTCTGGGCACGCGTCATCTACGACCTGATCATCGCCGCCCGCGACCCCAAGCCGTCACTCGAGACGCTGGTCGCGGCGCTGGTGCCGATCTACTTCGGGCGGGTGGGGAGCTTCGTCATCGAGAACCGCAGCGTGACGACCGAGCAGGCCGAGGAGCGCGTCGAGCGCCAGGCACGCGAGTTCGAGCTGCTCAAGCCGTACCTCGTGACGCGTTGGAACGAAGCCGCCGTCGAGGCCGGCCGGTGAGTGCCAAGACCCCGTTGCCCGTCCGCATCCTCATCCCCGTCGCCAACCCGATGACGGCCGAGGAGCTGATCAAGCTCGGTGCCGCGATGGTCGACCCGCGGGCCGGCGAGCTCTCGGCGCTCGGGATCGTCGAGGTGCCCGAGGGGATGCCGTTGTCCGAGGGCGCGACCCGGGCGCGACATGCCCGGCGCCTGCTCCAGCGAGTGCTGGACTACGCGCCCGACGGCACCACGATCCATCCGATCGTGCGGATCGGGCGGCACGCCGCCGAAGGGATCGTCGAGGCGGCGGCCGAGCAGGAGGCCGACCTCATCATCTTCGGCTGGGGAGGACGGGCCGTCGGTGGGCGCGACGGCAACGGCCCGACCGTCTTCTCGCCGACGATCGACGAGGTCGTCCGCGAATCACCGTGCGACATCGCGGTCGTCAAGCAGCGCGGATCGAAGGAGATCCGGCGGGTCCTCGTGCCGGTCCGCGGCGGCCCGCACGCGGAGCTCGCCCTGCGTTTCGCCGATGCCGTGGCGCGGCATCACGATGCGACCGTCGTCGTCCTCCACCTCGTCCCGCCCGGGATCACCCTCGCCGTCCGGGCCCAGGCCGAGCGGGCGCTGGCCGCCTTCATCAAGCAGCACATCAGCGGCCGCAGCGAGGCCGTCCTGCGCGAGGCACCCAACGTTCGCAACGCCATCCTGCGCGAGGCGGAGCGCTCGGACCTGGTGGTCATGGGTGCGTCGGCGCAGCCCGCCGGCGCCGACGGCGAGACGTACCTGTTCGGCTCGCTGCCGGAGGCGATCGCCGCCCGCGCCCGGTCGAGCGTCATGGTCGTCAAGACCCGCGAGACCATCGAGCGCACGACATTCGACCAGCTCGCTGCGCGGGCCGAGACGCTGGCCGCCGCCGACCGCGCCGCCGAGGAGGCGCGCGCCGTCCCGGTCCGGGTGGAGCGCTGGTTCGGTGAATCGAACTTCCACCACGCCGAGTTCTCGGACCTTCGCCGCCTGGTCACGCTCAAGGAGAAGCAGAAGCTGACGATCAGCCTCGTGCTCCCGACGCTCAACGAGGAGGAGACGATCGGCCCCATCGTCCGCCGGGCGATGCGCGAGATGGTCGGCCGGGTGCCGCTGCTCGATGAGGTCCTGGTCATCGACTCCGCATCGACCGACCGGACGCGTGAGATCGCCGAGGCCGAAGGCGCCCGCGTCGTCCAGCACCCGGACATCCTGCCGCGCTACGGCTCGTTCACGGGCAAGGGCGAGGCGCTCTGGAAGTCGCTCTACGAGACGACCGGCGACATCGTCGTCTGGGCCGACACGGACGTGAAGAACTGGCATCAGCGGATGGTCTACGGCACGCTCGGGCCGCTGCTCCACGAGCCGCGCTTGCAATACGTCAAGGGCTACTACCAGCGCCCGATCGTCGAGCACGGCGTGCTGACCGAGGGCGGTGGCGGGCGGGTCACCGAGCTCGTCGCGCGGCCGCTCATCAACCTGTTCTACCCCGAGCTGTCGGGGATGATCCAGCCGCTCGCCGGCGAGTACGCCGGGCGACGGGCCCTCCTCGAGTCCATCCCGTTCTTCACCGGCTACGCGGTCGAGATCGGGCATCTGATCGACGCCACCGAGCGGCTCGGCATCGAGGGCCTCGGCCAGGTCGACCTCGAGCGGCGGATCCATCGCAACCAGGAGCTCGAGGGACTGTCACGGATGTCGTTCGTCATCCTGCAGGCCGTCATGAAGCGGCTCGAGGAGAGACGCAAGACCCGGCTGTTCGCCGAGATGGGCTCGACCATGAAGCTGCCGCGGTCCGGCCGCGGACGGCTGTCGCTCGAGGTCATCGAGCTGGCCGACCAGGAACGGCCGCCGATGGTGCGGATCCCGGAATACATCGAACGACACCGGCCCGACGGCGTCCCGGAGCTGGTCGCACCGGCAGCGGCACGGGCGGCTGCGCTCGCGGGGCGGCGCCGACGCACCCCTGGGTGATCGTTGGTGTCGCGCTCTCGCGCCGTCGTTCGCACCGTCGATATGCGTTCCAGTCTTACGCTCCCAGCCTCGAGGCACACAACGAACTCCCGGGACTCGCCGCCACGCTCGAAGCCATCACTGCCGAACGCCGATCGGTCCGTCCACGGCCCGTTCGTGACTCCGGTGGGCAGGCGATAAGACTGTGAGGCATATCGCAGTCGACAAGCCGCTGACCGTTCTTATCGCGCCTGATTCGTTCAAGGGGTCGCTGACCTCGGTCGAGGTCGCGCGCGCACTGGCGAGCGGCTGGGCCCGCGCCCGACCCGACGACACGATCCTCCTCTGCCCCCTCGCTGACGGGGGGGAGGGGACGCTGGAAGCCGTCGCCGCCGCCGGCGGCTGGGAGTGGCAGGAGACACCGATCGAGGGTATCGACTTCGAGCCCCGCATCGCGAAATGGATCCGTTCGGAAGATGGCTCGCGCGCGGTGGTCGAATTGGCCCAAGCCTCTGGGCTCTCGACCCTCGTGCCCGACGCCATGGGTCCGACGATGCGCAGCACTCACGGGACCGGCCAATTGCTCGCTGCCGTCCTCGACGCGGGCGTGAGAAGGATCACCCTCGGCATCGGCGGAAGTGCGACGAACGACGGCGGTTCGGGACTCCTGCAGGCGCTCGGTGCGCGGCCACTGAACGAAGCCGGGAAGCCGCCGGTCGAAGAGCCGACACCAACGCCGCCCATCCTGCTGCTCGACGTCGAGCGTGTCGCTCTCAACGGGCTCGATCCCCGCCTCGCCGAAGTTGACCTGGCGGTTGCGTGCGACGTCAGCAACCCATTGCTCGGACCGACGGGTGCGACTGCCACGTACGGACCACAGAAAGGCGCCAGCAGCGAGGATCGCGAGATCCTCGAGTGGGCGCTGGAAGCCTGGGCGGATGCTCTTGAAGCCGCCACCGGGAGGCGTGAACGTGACACGCCAGGGGCGGGGGCGGCGGGCGGAGTGGGGTTCGGCCTGCTCGCGATCCAGGACCGGTTCTCGTCATTCGCGCTCCGGCCGGGCGTCGACCTGGTCATGGAGGCGACGGACTTCGACGCCAAGCTCGGCCGGTCGGGCCTCGTCATCACCGGCGAGGGCCGGATCGACGCACAGACCGCGTTCGGGAAGACCGCGCTCGGTGTCGCCCGCCGGGCTCAGGCGGCCGGCGTCCCGTGCATCGCGGTCGGTGGGGGCGTCGAGCCGGAGGGGATCGACGCACTGGCGGCCGTCGGGGCCGTGGCGGTCCCGGTCGCCGAGGGGCCGCAGTCGGTCGAGGCCGCGATGGCCGCCGGGGTCGCACCGCTCGAACGGTGCGGGGAGCGGGTCGCGCGGCTGGTGTCGCTCCTGGTCTGAGGCGGCAGGTGGCCGTTACGATGGGCGGGTGAGCACAGTCACCACCAAGGCCATGTCGGCCAAGCCGCGCCGACCCCGCAAACGCAAGTTCTCGGACCCGGGCCGCACCTGGGCGAAGACCCTCGAGCGATACCGACCCGGCCTGGTCCGCTTCGTCCTCGACGAGCTCGCCGGGCTGTACGGGCGGCCGACGTGGCAGCGCCGGCTCGACCCGACGAGCGAGCTGATCCTCACGATCCTCACCCAGAACAGCGCCGACATCAACGCCGAGGTGGCCTTCGAGGCACTTCGCGCACGCTACCCGGGCGATGGCGAGGTCCAGGCCCACAACCCGGGTGCCGGCTGGGGCGGCGACGGGCTGCCGGATGGGGTGGCGCCGGACTGGGCGGCGATCGAGTTCGCACCACTCCCCGAGCTGGTCGATACGATCCGGCCGGGCGGGCTCGCCAACCAGAAGGCGCCACGCATCCAGTCCACCCTGCGCCGGATCCGCGAGGAGCGCGGCGACTACTCGCTCGAATTCCTCGGCGAGATGACCGCGCTCGGCGCCCGCGACTGGCTCGTCTCGATCGACGGCATCGGCAAGAAGACCGCCTCGGTGCTGCTCCTCTTCTCGTTCGGGCTGCCGCTGATGCCGGTCGATCGGCACGTGGAGCGGGTCGCCAGCCGCGTCGGGCTCATCGGCCCGAAGGCGACCGCCGACGACGCGCACGACCTGTTCCTCGGGATGCTCGAGCCCGACCAGATGTACGAGGCGCACGTCAACCTCATCCAACACGGACGCAAGGTGTGCCACGCGCAGCGCCCGGCGCACGACGCCTGCCCGCTGCGCCCCCGCTGCCGATTCGTGGACCCGAAGGCGCACTGAGCGGAGTCCGCATCCGACGGTGCCGACCGACACCGGGATCCTTGCCAGCGACGCTCAGCCGGCACCGTCCGTGCACCCCCGAAGTACGAATGCACTATCGACGTACGGGGTGGTCCTATGGGACTTTTCCGGCAACGGACTATGCCATCGAGGGCAGGCTTCCGGTAGCAAGGGGTGAAATCGCTCGTGCCGGCAAAGCCGCACCACAAGTCCCGCCGTCGGGCATCGCGGACGCGCGGCCAGGCCATGGTCGAATTTGCCCTGGTTCTCCCCGTGTTCCTGCTGATCCTGGCCGGCATCCTCGACTTCGGGTTCATGCTCTATACGCGCATGGGTGTCATCAACGCCAGCCGCGAGGGCGCACGCGCCGCGGTCACGGCGTCGGATCCGACCACCATCCCGTCATTGGCGACCGGAGCGGCTCGCAACTCCGCGACGGGGATCGGCTCGGGCATCACGGTGACGACCACGTGCGTCCACATCGTGTCCGCGTCGTGCGACTGGAGCAGCAAGACGTCGTCCCAGCCCGGTGACGCGGTCGCGGTCACGGTGAGCTACACGTACCACACGTTCTTTCCGTTGTTCTTCGGGGCGACGTTCCCGATGAGCTCCACCGTCCAGATGGTCCTGGAATAGCCGATGCGCTGGCTGCGCTCGCTGGGGCAGCGCGACCGCGACCGCGAGCGGGGGCAGGTCGTCATCCTGTTCACCCTCGTCCTCGTGGTGATCCTCGCCTTCACGTCCCTGGTCGTCGATATCGGGATGCTCCGGAACGACCGGCAGACGCTGGTCAACACGCTCGATTCGGCCGCGCTCGCCGGCGGCACCCTGCTGCCCATCGACGGTTCCGTGACGGGATCGGCGACGGCCGCCAACACCCTGATCGTCAACACGATCCACGCCAATTTCCCGTCCCTTCCGAACTCGGCCTACACCATCAGCTACCGCTGCCTGATCGGCGTCGACAGCAGCTCGCCGCCGCAGCCATACATCTCGCGAGACATCCCGCTGACGTGCGATCCGAGCCATTCGCTGGGCAGGGCTCCCGTCGCGAGCGACTTCATCGGTGCCGGCCCGAACCGGTTCAGCACCTGCGATCCGAGCCTGGGCGACAAGTGCAATGTCGTCGTCGTCCAGGGCGCCGCGACCACGCCGTTCTCGTTCGGGCGCGTGGTGGGAGTCGCCAGCGGATCGACCGGCGTGGTCACCTCGGTCGCCTGCAACGGTCCGTGCGGGGCCTCCCCGCTGACCCCGGTCGACGTGGTCCTGGTCATCGACCGCACGTCGAGCATGAACGGCACCGATACGACCAATGCCAAGGCGGCCGCCAACTCCCTCGTCGGCGTGTACGACCCGGCCGTCCAGTGGCTGGGGCTCGCGACGATCGGGCCGGCCGTGACGGCCGGCGGATGCGAGGCCTCGAACGCGAGCTCGCTCGGGACCGCGACGGCACCGGCGGACCTGCGACGCTGGGTCCCGATCGGGCTGAGTGGCACGGGCTCGTCGTTCAGCACGACCTACGCGAAGGTCAGCGCGGGCATCTCGTGCTATCCGAACTCGAGCACCGGGACGGACCTCGCGGACCCGATGACGATGGCCGCCTATGAGCTGACCCACAACGGACGGACGGGCGTCCGGAAGGGGATCATCTTCGAGACGGACGGCCAGCCGAACACGGCGGTGGCGAGCGGCCCGAACTACTGCGCGCTGTCCAGCGCGGCGGCCACCGCGGTCAAGGCCCAGGGCATCGAGGTCTTCACCATCGGCTTCGGGCTCGACGCGGCGAGCGGCGGCGATCCGGCCTGTCCCGACACATCCGGCACGTGGAAGGGCAAGACCGCGACGGCCCTGCTCGACAACATGGCGACGGGGCCGGACGTCGGGACCACCACCTGCGATGCCACCGAGAACAACGACGGCGACCATTTCTACTGCATCGGCAAGACCGGGGCATCGACCGATCTCTCGAACATCTTCAAGGCGGCCGCCGCAGCGCTGGCCAAGAGCGGATCGCACCTCGTCCAGCTGTATCCGGTCCCGGTCATGGGCAGCATCAGCCCGGCGGCGGGATCGCACCTGGGAGGGACCACGGTCACGATCACGGGCCAGTACTTCACCGGCACGACCAGCGTGTCGTTCGGTGGGACGTCCGTCGGCTTCACGGTCACCAACGACTCGACGATCAGGGTGACGTCACCGGCTGGGACGGCCGGGCAGACGGTCGACCTCCGGGTCACGACCCCGGGTGGCACGACGACGGTCGTCGCCGGCGACAAGTTCACCTACAACTGACCCCCGACGTCCTGTTGCGGCGGCCGTTTTCGGCGCCGACGAGCCCGACCCCAGCGGGCCGCTCCAAAGGCCACCGGACGCCAGCCCGCGGCACCCGAGACCCGCGCTTCCGACCGTAGCCGTGCGCACCCGTCAGGACCCCACCGCGAGTGTTGTGGCCTGGCAACGGAAAGGCGTCACGGCGGCACCAACAGTACTTTCGGATGCCTTGCCCGGGCGCTTCCTGCTTAGTACTTCCTATGGTGCACGCGGGACTTTCGTCCAGCACCGATCAACTCGGGAGCCTCACAGGTATGACATCGACGCGACGGGACAGACGACGGGACCGGGCGAGCGCCCGGCGGCGAGCCGGCTCGGAGGGGCAGTCGCTCGTCGAGTTCGCACTCGTCTTTCCGATCTTCATGGTCCTGCTGTTCGGCGTCATCGAGTTCGCGTTCACCATGAACGCATACCTGTCGATCGACTTCGCGAGTCGCAACGCCGCGTTGACCGCGGCCGAGGCCGGCAGCACCGACAGCGCCGATTGCTCGATCCTGCGCACGATCGAGAACAGCGTCACGGCGCCGGCCAGCAGCGAGCGCATCAGCCAGGTCCGGGTGTTCAAGTCGGACACCAACGGCAAGGCCCTCGGACCGGCCGACGTCTACGACCGGAGCGGATCGATGTCCTGCCCGTTGTCGGATGGCACGCCCGCGACCCTGCCCTACAGCGAGGTCTCGAACGGCTACCCATCGAGCAGTCGCTGTGACGAGCTGAGCGGCTGCAAGGTCCAGACGAGCGTCGACACGATCGGCGTCGAAGTCACCTACGACTATGGCTGGGTGACCCCGCTCCACTCGCTGCTGCCGTCGTCCGGGTCGGGCTACACGATGGTCCACTCGAACGCGATGCGGATGGAGCCGATCCTGTGACGCGAGCGATCCGGACCCTGCGACACCAGGAGGGCGCCGAGGGCCAGTCCCTCGTCGAGTACGCACTCGTCTTGCCGGTCTTCCTGCTGATCCTCCTCGGCATCGTCGAATTCGGACTGGCCTTCTCACATCACATGACGCTGGAGTACGCGACCCGCGAGGGCGCCCGGACCGGCGCGGCGCTGGCCAACGGCTCGACCGCGTTCGACTGCTCGAAGGTCGACGACGAGGTCGTCGCGGCGGTGCAGCGGGTCCTGACCCAGAACGGTTCGCAGGTCGACCTCAGCCACGTCACCGGGATCCGCATCTACGACGCGGACGCGAACGGCGACGAACAGGGCCTGGTCGACGTGTGGCAGCAGGGCAACGGCCCGATGGTGGACGGCGTCCCGCTCAAGTTCGTCCTCACCTCGGGCAACTGGGATGCCTGCTCTCGCCGGAACGCGGGCTTCGGGCAGACCGACTCGATCGGCGTCGCCCTCACCTACGACTACCAGCTCGTCACGCCCCTCGGTAGCGCGCTCGGACTCGCCGGGGCGTCCTCCCTGCCGATGAGCGACCGCACCGTCATGGCCCTCAACCCCGACTGAGTGAGAGTGCAGCGACCCATGAGGCAGTTCCACACCGCCGCCCCGAACGAGGCGAACGGCCGGCGACGTGAGGCCAGTCGTGGCCAGATCCTGGTCATCTTCGCGGGCGGGATGATGCTCCTGCTGATGCTGGCGGCGCTCGTCATCGATGTCTCGTGGTATTGGGTCAGCTCCCTGAAGGTCCAGCGCGCAGCCGACGCCGCGGCCTTGGCCGGCGCGGTGATGCTCCCGGATCGTGTCTCCGACGCCTACAAGCTCGCCTCGGACGAAGCAGCCCGCAACGGCTACGTGGCCGGCACCGACGTCACGATCACCCCGGTCCAGAACAAGGCCGACCCGCGTCGCCTCGACGTCACCATCAACGCCGCGGTCGGGACCTTCTTCATGCGCGTGATCGGCATCACGTCGATCCCGATCACCAAGACGTCGGAGGCCGAGTTCACGCTGCCGGTGCCGATGGGCAGCCCGCAGAACTACTACGGCGTCGGCTTCTTCGAGGGGTCGACCGCCGACCCGAAGGTCAACAAGACGCTCGCGGTCGATGACCCGGTCACGGGCCAGCCGCTCGCCTCCCAGGGGTTCTGGGGCGCGATCTTCACCTCGGGTGGCGTTCGCGAGAACGGCGACGAGTTTGCCCCGAAATTCCTCGGCAACGGGACTGCCGGGGCCAAGGGCGACCCGAACCCCGACTACGATCCGTCGGGCTACGACTACACGATCGAAGTCGGGCCGAATGGTCAGGTCCAGCTGTTCGACCCGATCTTCTGCGCGACTGGTGACAACGGTCACGGTGGATCGTTTGGCGCGGGCGATCACTGGACGGATCATGTCCCCAGCCAGGTCATCGCCCCGGTCGCCGTCACCTACCGTCTGTACGACACCAATGGCACCGTCGCCAACACCCAGGACGACGGCAATCCGGTGGCATCACTCGTCTACGACCCCGCCGGCAAGACCCTGGGCGACTTCAGCGGCAACTTCGGGACGCCGGCCAACTCCTCGGACCCGAACAAAGCCGACTGCTCCACGGATCCTGCCCACAACCAGTGGGTGCAGCTGGCGTCGGGCCTGCCGGCGGGCACGTATCGCCTGAACGTCAACACGAGCCTGCAGGCCGCGAACGCCGACGTCGGTGCCGAGAACCTCTTCTCGATCTGGGTCGGCGCCAGCGGCGGCCAGGCCCGCGTCTATGGCAGCGGCCGCATGGCGGCGTACACGAACCTTGACGCGGGCAACCAGACCTTCTACTTCGCCCAGATCGAGAAGGTCCACGCCGGCAAGACCCTCGTCATCCAGCTGTTCGATCCCGGTGAGTCGGCGGGCGACGCGTTCCTGCGCTTCCTCAGCCCCGACGGGAACGTGTACCACTACGCGACCTTCGACTGGGTCGCCGACGATGGCCGATCCGGTACGGGCGTGACCTCGCTCCAGACGTCGGTCGGCGGCCAGGCACAGTTCAACAACCATCTCGTGACCATCAGCATCGACCTCGGCAAGAACTATGGCGCGAACGGGCTCAATCCCCCCGGCGACATCACTGACGAGGACGGCTGGTGGCAGATCGAATACAACATCAAGGCCGCCAACGACACCACGACGTGGCAGGTGAGCATCCGCGGCAACCCGGTCCACCTGATCGTCCCCTGAGTCACTCGCTCAGGGAACCACGAGATGGACCGGGTTCCCCTGGATCTCTGCCGTCCAGGTGGTCACGTCGTTCGAGGTCCCTGTACCCGATTGGGAGTTGTGCATCGTGTACTGGATCTTCCACCAACCCTGCTGGGCGCCGGTGTAGGTCGTCGGGATCGGGATGTCGATGGTCAGCCAACACCCGTTGAAGTTCCCGACGGAGCCGCCACTGGACGTTCGGACGGCCGTCGTGCTCGAACTGCTGTTGGTATTGCAGGCAGCATTCGGTCCCGAGCCCGAGGTCCCGACCTTGGCTGAATACGAGAATGGCGTGGCGCTCCAACCCGAGGATGTCGGGATCAGGACGGCCAGGTCCGCGACGAGCGTTTGGGTGTCGCCAGGATCCCAGAGGTGGAGTTCGAGTGTCTTTCCGGCGTGGATCGCGTCGATCTGCGCGAGATAGAACGTCGACACCGAGTCCGGGGTGGGTTTGGCGGACAGCGGCGTGAACATCTGCATGGCGCCGAGGCCGTACACCTTTGGAAGCGCCCCGCCCGGTGCCGTGCCCGTCGCGTAGATCGCGAAGCTCTGCTCGCCGTCCGCGCTCCGCTGCTGCGCGGCATTGGCCGGATCGGTGCCCGTCGTGTGCACCCGATAGACGGTGCCGCTCGGCCCGCCGGTCAGCGGGTTGGATGGATTGAGGAGATACCACGAGTCGTGGTAGTCACGCGCATCCCCGTACGACGTGGCCTTCTGGCGACAATCGCTGCCGCCGGTACCGCCGCCCATCGATGGGTCCGAGTAGTCCATAGCCGTGAACGTGCTCCCCGACGTGGCGATGAGGGTGTCATCCGCCTGAGAGAAGAGGCTTGAGCCAGTGTCATACAGCTCGTAGAACGAGCTGACCGCGTGGCTGTCCCCGTTGAAATGGCGATCCCCGGTCCCGCTCGCGACATCGGTCTCGCAGAAGACCGGGTCGAAGATGTAGACGTAACCACCAGACGAGTTCGGTGGCATCTCGACCGCATAGTTGTAGTAGTCGTCCGGGTCGTAGCAGGCGCGCAGGGTCGCGGTCGGACAGGCAGGCGCGACCGTGCTGCCGTTGTCGTAGTAGGGCTGGAAGGCATCGCCGTTGAGGTTCTCTGCACCCTCGGTGTTCATCGTCGCCCAGAAGCCGCGCGGGTTGAGGACCTGGCCGCTACCGGCCGCATCGCTCTGATAGCACCGGGTCGCGCCGTTGACGCACGCTGATCCCGGCCCATACAGCGGATAGTCGGCCGGCGGTGTCGTGGTCGTCGTCGTGGTCGTCGTCGTGGTCGTCGTGGAGACCGTGTAGTAGACGGTCACGCGTAGCTGGTCCACGTTGAACTGGATCCCCGACGTCCCACAGCCCTTGAGCGCCTGGAGCTGGATCCGGAAGTTCGCATCCGTGAAGTCGCTTCGGACCCACGTATGCCCTCCCCATGCGGTCGTATTCGAATTGGACCCCAGCAGGTAGTCACCTGCAGTCGTGCTCGTCCCGAGGTTGCCTGTCTTGACCTGGGTCGACCAGGTCGGCGTCGTCGCGCTGGCGTTCCAGGTGAGCTGGACGCCGATCGTCGAGTTGCTGCACGCACTCGGGGACACGAACGCGTCATCGAGGTTGACCTCGAGCCCGACGATGTTGATCGCCGTCGTCGGGTTGCCCGAGATGATCGGGTTCGGGATCGGAGACCCGCCCGCGGCGGTGGCCAACCCGAAGTTCCCCCATTGTTGGAGAGCATTCGCGGTCGTCGTCCGCGCATAGACGTTGTTGTTGCTGTTGATGGCCGTGATCAGCGTCCCGCTCGAGGCGCTCCAGTTCGCGCCCGTGAAGCTCTGGGTGGCGACGCGCGGACCCGCCGCGGTGCGCGCGTCCGGTAACGGTATTCGTGCTGGTGGTGGTCGTCGACGTGGTCATCGTGGCGCCGCGGACATCCCCGAACACGCCGTAGTAGTTCTCGGGGCTGCCCATCGCGACCGGGAGGACATACTCGGCGCGTGCATCCCGGCTGGCCGGGATCGTATTCAGCCCGAAGACGCGCATGAAGAATGTGCTCACCGGGGCGCTGATCGTGACCTCGAGGCGCCGATCGTTGCCGGCTGCCTTCGCGGCTGTGATGGTCACGCCGTTCTGGGGGACACCACTGCTGGTCACCGTGTAGCCGTTCTTGGCGGCCTCATAGATCGCGGTCTGAACGGCCTTGGGCTCGTCGCCAGGCAGCCAGACGACCCCGGCCAGCGCAGCGGCATCGGCCGCCTTCTGGATCCGGTTGCTGTTGATCCAGTACCAGGAGACGTCGATCACGATCGCCAGCATGCCGATGAAGACGAAGATCGCGGCCACGTAGATGATCAGAACCTGGCCGCGAGGCCGCCGATCGACCTTCGCTCGGGAGTCCACGGTTTGAACAGATCGCGTGATTTCCGGATGCATCATGATGGCGCCGTCTCAGGTCGGGTTCATGGCCATGACCGCTCGCTCTGATACGGCGATCGACGAGGCGCCGCCACCACCGAAGAAACCCATCGCTGCCGCGAGTGGGGTGACAAGCCGGTACGTGTACTTGATGCCCACGCCGATCGAATCCGGCGGGCACTGGAGCAGCCCGGCCGGGGGTGACGCGCAGTTCGTCCACAGGAACGATCGCGAACAGGCTGCCCACGGCTGGGCACCGGACGGGGCGAAGTTGACGTTGCCGTCGGCGGTCACCGTCGGAGTGGCCGAATAGGTCCACACGTTGACCTTGCCGGCCGTCTCCGTACCAGTGCTCGTTGACTTGTAGATACGGATCTCGCTGACGTCCGAGAGATTCACCCGCGAGCCGGGTGCCGCCAGGATCCGCTGGACGGCAGCAACGATGCGGCCGTCCACCGTTGCGGCATTCGGGGAGGCGGGGGCCGTGCAGCCGAGCGTCCCTCCCCCGTTCACCAGCGACGGAGGCCATTCGCGCGCCCTCTCGCGTCGCGTTCCCGACAGTCGACGAATGATCGAGCGCGAAGCCGAACTCGAGCATCCCGAGCAGCATCAGGAGGACGACGGGAACGATCATCGAGAACTCGACCAGTGCCTGGCCGCGCATCCGTCTCCGAGAGCGGGCACGCGCGCTCACAGGATCGGCTCCATCCGAACCGTGTTCGAGCGGGAGAACGTCAGCGAAGCGCCGCCGCTGGGCTTGACGAAGCTGCCGAGTGGTGTCTTGAACAGTGTGGGTGTACGTGATCTGGACCTCGATGAAGTCCGGACCGCCGACGTGGTTGATCCCGGCAGTCGCCGGACAGCGCGTGGCGGTCGGCTGGAGGAAGTTGCACCGGGCGACGGGCGGATAGTTGTTCGGCGAAGGGGCGCCGTACGGGACCGTCCCCGACGTCCCGTTGGGATAGTCGCAGTCGGACGTCCCTGACCGGGTATAGGTCGTCGTGGTCGTCGTGCCTGAGCCCTGCGATGTGCCGGCGGCCGTGACCCAGGTGATGTCGACCGTGCCGATCTGAGCCCTGTCCGCGGGCGCGGCGATGTCGCGTTCGACCTCCTGGAGGATGGCGCAGTCCGCGACCGGCAGCTTGCCCGGGGTCGCCTGGGACATCCCCGATCTCCGCGGCGATCAACGCCGCGTTCTGGGCGGCGAACTGCACCACCAGGATCGAGTTGAACAGGAACGCGAATTCGATGACGCCCAGCATCAGCGTCATGAACAGCGGCAGGACGAGCGCGAACTCGACGAGCGTCTGCCCGCTGGCTTCCGCTCGTGTCGGCGGCGCGCCCCGATGAAGGGTCGGAGACGCCGTCGGCCGCCCACCCCGCCGCAACGTTCGGCGCGCAGTTCGGCCGAACGAGCCGCGGGGTGCGGCTCGCGATCGTATTCCCATTCGAAGAGCCCCCGGAAAAGAGAGATGAATGCTGGGCGAGTGTTGGCTCGGAACCTTGCAGCGAACCTTGCAGTCGTGCGTTCGCGCACCGAATCCTCGTGCGGTCCGGTGCGCTTGGGGGGCGTTCGGTGACGCCTATACTCGGAGGCATGCTCGGCAGCTCGGCAGGCTATCCTCACGAGTCCGCGGCACCGCGGATCCTCCTCGTGGACGATGACCGCGGGCTCCTCGTGCCGTTGGCCGATCAGCTGCGCGACGATGGCTTCGATGTCACGACCGCCCGCGACGGCGAGGAGGCGCTCAAGCGCCTGGAGACGGCCTGGCCTGACCTGCTCATCGTCGACCTGCTGATGCCACGCATGGACGGCCTGACGCTGGCCCGCAAGGTGAAGGCCCGTGCCGACCTGCCGATCATCGTCCTGTCGGCCATCGACGCCGGCGATAACAAGGCCGACCTCCTCGACGAGTTCGCCGAGGACTACATCATCAAGCCGTACCACTATTCGGAGCTTCGGGCTCGCATCCAGCGCGTCCTGCGGCGCGTCGGAGATCGCGTTCCGCGCAAGGGCCTCGACCTCGGGCCCGACCTTGTCCTCGAGCTCCACCGGCGCCAGGCGATCGTCGGCGGTGTCCCGGTCCGGCTCACCCCGACCGAATCGCGACTGCTGTTCACCCTCGCCGCGAACCTCGGCAACGTCGTCACGACCGAGACGCTGCTCAGCCGCGGCTGGGCCGAGACCGACGACGCCGACGCCTCGTACGTCTGGGTGACGATGCGCCGCCTCCGGCAGAAGCTCGAGAAGGAGCCGAACCGCCCGCGTCATCTCCTGACCGTCCGCGGGATCGGATACCGCCTCGTCCCATCGGCCGTCGTGGCGAACACCGTCGACGCGGCCGACAGCGAACCGTGACCCCGCAACGGGAGCCGTTGGCGGACCGCCGTCCGCGGCTCTCGTTCCAGGCGCGCCTGACGATCACCCTGCTGGCCGCGGCGCTCGTCCCGCTCGCGATCTTCGGGGTGCTCCTGATCGCGACCGGCGCCCTCGAGCCGCAGGTGGGAAGCCGGCTCCTCCTGTTCATGATCGCGATCGCCGTGGCGGCCGCCGTGCTGGGCGGCGCCGCGGTCTCGCGGGACCTCGTCGCGCCGCTGCTCGAGATCTCCGATGCGGTCACCCGGGTGTCGGCGGGCGACGGCAGCCAGGCGCTCCCGGTCGAGGGCGACGACGTGCTCGCCCGGCTTGCCGAGAGCCACAACCGGCTCGCGAGCGACGCGCAGCGACGGAACCAGCAGCTCGGGCTCATCCTGGCAGCGGTCGAATCCGCCGAGCCGCGAGACGGCGTCGAGCTGATGGCGGAACACGCGGCGCGTGACGCCGAACGTGCCTTCGGCTTCATCTCCGCGACGATCAGGTTCGTCGATCCGGACAGCGTCGAGCCCGAGGAGCGGATCCCCGGCGTGTCCGTCCCGATCCGCGCCGACCTGCGCGCGGGCGAGGAGCGGATCGGCCTCCTCCGCGCGAGCCTGCCGGCGACCCAGACCTGGGAGCGCGCCGACCAGACGCTGCTCGACCTGTTCGCGAGCGAGATCGGCGTGGCGATCCGCAACGCCGAGCTGTTCAACCAGGTCCAGGACCAGAACCTCAAGCTGCGCCACCTGAGCGACATCAAGGACGACTTCCTGCGCGGCGTCAGTCACAACCTGCAGACGCCGCTGACCTCCATCCGGTCGAATGCGGAGGCACTCGCGGCGACCGACCACGATCCGAGACTCGAGATCATCGCGGAACAGGCCGATCGCCTGTCGCGGATGGTCCAGCAGCTCGTCCTCGTCGGACGGCTCGAGTCACAGCCACCCGACCCGGTCCCCGACGTCCTCGCGATCGCACCGCGGTTCCGTCGCGCCTGGGAAGCCCTTGGGGTGACCGACCGGGAGCTGGACCTCCAGGACAACGCCCCCGACTGGCTCGCCATCGCCGACATCGACCAGTTCGACCAGGTCCTCTGGGCGCTCCTCGACAACGCCGTCAAGTACGGCGAGGGCACGGTGTCGGTCGAGATCGGTGCCCACCCGGAGTTTCGGCGCCTGTGGGTGACCATCGCGGACCAGGGACCCGGGCTCGACGACGCGGACCGAGCGTGGCTGTTCGGCCGCTTCGAGCGCGGCACCGCCGGGCGGGTGAGTGGCAATGGCAGTGGCCTCGGTCTGTACGTGTCACGTGCCCTCATGCGCGGGATGGGTGGTGAGCTGCTCCTCGATCCACCCGTGCCTGGCGAGGGGGCGACCTTCCGGCTGACCCTCCAGGGCGAGCCCGCGGGGGATGCCTGACCCGAATCTTCCGGTGTGGCAGGGCACCATCTGACGACGGCAGACCGCGACGTCGCGCCACCAATCGGCTACGGTTCCGAGATGATCCAGGAACCCATCCAACCGGTCATCGGACCGCCACCGGACTCGCGCCCTCGTCGTCCGGATCAGCGGATACGCATCGGCCTCGTGCTCGTGGCGTGTCTCGCCCTGGCGATCCCGGTCCTCGTCGATCATGCGTCCGTCGCCGTCGACGGATCCCACGGTCGCGGTCGGCGCTTCGGCCTCGGCGGGCGCCACCGAGAAGCCCGACTCCAGCGACGAGCCCGGCGACGGATCGCATCCGGACAAGGCCGGCAAGCCCGCCAACGGCGAGAAGCACCTCGGCACGTCCTTCGGTGGGGTCGGCCGAGGCCCGATCACGATCCGGGCGATCAACGCGCCACAGATCTCGCTGGCCACCGACGATGGCTGGACCCGGACCATCACCCTGACGAGCTCGACCGTCATCACCAAGGGTGGCAAGACGATCACCGTCGGCGATCTCCAGGTCGGCGACACCGTGCGGTTCACCCAGACACGGAACGCCGACGGGACGTACGCCATCGAGACCATCGTGGTCCCGACCCCGATCAGCGCCGGCGAGGTCACCGCCGTCGAGGCCACGACCATCACCGTCAAGGGCAAGGGTGGCGCGGCACGCGTGATCACGGTCGACGGCTCGACCGCCTACAAGCTCGGGTCCGCAGCCGGCACCAAGGCTGACGTGACGGTCGGCTCGAGGATCGTCGCGCAGGGGACCGTGGCCGGCGACACGTTCACCGCGATCACGGTCAGGATCGAGCCGTCCGAGGTCGGAGGCGTCGTCACCGCCAAGACCGCGGACTCGATCACGGTCAAGCAGCGCGATGGTTCGACCAAGGTGATCCACGTGACCGACAAGACGACCTACGAGACGCGGGGCAAGGACGCCGCCACGCTGAGCGATATCGCCGTCGGCGACGTCGTCGGCGCCGAAGGGAGGCTCCGCGCCGACGGCTCGCTCGACGCGGTCAGCGTGGACGGTCATGCGCCCAGACCCGCCGAAGCCCGGCAAGGGGCCGGCAGCGACCACCGTTCCCGGCTGAGCGACAGTCGACGGCCCGGCGCATCACTACAATCCGACCATGGTCTGGGACGACCTCCTGCACGAGGAACCGGCGGGGCACGACGAGCCGATCGAGCTTGTCGGAACGCACCTGCGGTTGACCGGCGTGATCGATGTCGGGCGGTTCGGTCGGCTTTCCGATCTCATCAACGCGTCGAGCGGCTACGTCCATGTCCGGAACGCGCAGCTCCTTCGCCGGAACGGCGAACCGACGAGCCTGGTCCTGCCCGAGCTGATGGTCGACCAGGATGAGATCTCGTTCATCGCCCAGCCGCAGGCGGCGGTCCCCGAACCGGGCTCAGGGGTCGGCTTCGTGGAGCCGGTCTTCGGCAACGAGATCGAGGCGCGGAAGCCCCGCGAATTCGTCATCTTCACCCCCGGTCATACCGTCACCGGGAAGATCCACGTCTTCGGCCAGACGGACGTGGCGGCCTTCGTCGACTCGACCGACCCACGGTTCGTGGCGATGACGGCCGTCACCATGCGCTCCCTGGCCGACCGCCGGGTCATCAGCCACTACGACCTCATCCTGATCAACCGGACGCAGATGATCGCGGCGTCCGAGGTCGGCCGGAAGGGCGACATCGCACCCGAGGACGTACCCGAGCTGTAGCTCGCGTTCGTTGTTTCGGGCGACCCGCCACGCCTGCGCCGCACGCTCCGCGGGGCGCGTCTCCGAAGGTACTGGCCGCCATGGCCCATTCGACCCGTCGTTCGTGTGCATCACGCTCGGCGACGATGCGCGGACAGGACTTTTTGTCGTCTCGTCATCTTCCGAGACGGGTCCATTCCCACGGAGGACTACATGGTCTCCATCCCGAAGTCGGCCGCCCGGTTCCGAAAGCCGGCGGCCCTTCTCATGGCCGGGGCATTGGCCCTGACATTCGCGAGCGCCGTCGGCGCCAGTGAGCCCACCTCGAACCCGACCGTGATCAAGGCGTGTGTCAACAAGACCACGAAGACCGTTCGGTTGAGCATCTACGCGAGCAAGACCTACTGCAAGTCGACCGAGGTCTACCGCTTCTGGAATGCGACCGGGCCGACCGGTGCGAAGGGTGCGACCGGCGCCACGGGCGCCACCGGAGCTGCCGGCACCCACGGCGCGACGGGTGCGACGGGTGCGACCGGTGCCAGCGGATCCAATGGTGCCGCTGGCGCCACCGGTGCGACGGGTGCGGTCGGTGCGACCGGCCCGACCGGCCCGACCGGCCCGACGGGTGCAACGGGCGCCAGTGGAGCTGACGGCGCGACCGGTGCGACCGGTGCCGATGGCGCCACCGGCGCGACAGGCGCTGACTCGACCGTGCAGGGACCGACCGGCGCCGACGGCGCGACCGGTCCGACTGGTGCGACCGGTGCCACGGGCGCTGACTCGACCGTCCCCGGCCCGACCGGCGCCGACGGCGCGACAGGTGCTACCGGTGCTACCGGTGCCACTGACTCCACGGTTGCCGGCCCGACCGGCGCTGACGGCGCGACAGGTGCTACGGGCGCCACCGGTGCCGACTCCACCGTCGCCGGCCCGACCGGCGACACCGGTGCCACAGGCGCCACGGGCGCCACGGGTGCCACGGGCGCGGACTCGACCGTCCAGGGACCGACCGGGCCGACCGGCGCAACGGGTGCGCCCGGTGCCACGGGCGCGACCGGTGCACCGGGAGCGACCGGCGCTACCGGCGCAACGGGGACCGGTGACGGCGCGGGTACCGTCACCAAGGTGACCGGCAGTGCGGTGTCGTTCCCGAACGCCAACAACCAGGCCACGGGCAGCGCGCCGGCAACCGCCACCGCAACCTGCTCCAGCGGCAAGCTCGTCGGCGGAGGCGCCGTCATCGTCAACAACGACATCGCCAAGAATGCCTGGTTCGTCCAGTCTTCCTATCCGAGCTCGGCCACCGTCTGGACCGCGATCGGTAACAACGTCCATGTCGCCAACGGCGGCACGGGCACGGCCAGCACGATCACGGCCTACGCACTCTGCGCGACGCCGTAGATCCCACTCCACGCGACTCCTGGAACCCCGGCAGGGCAACCTGCCGGGGTTCTTCGTGTGTCGCGCCCGTACAATCCGAATCGTGTCCACACCTGCTGCGCCGGTCGGCCCTCGCCTGGCGCGCCTCTCCTACTTCTTTCCGGCCCACGACGAGGAGGCCAACCTCGAGGGACTCGTCGCCGAGGCGCTCGAAACGCTCCCCCTCCTCGCCGACACGTTCGAGATCATCGCCGTGGACGACGGCTCCAGGGACGGTACCCCGGCACTCGCCGACGCCCTCGCCGCCGCCCACCCGGACGTCGTTCGCGTCGTCCACCACCCGACGAACCTCGGCTACGGCGCCGCCCTTCGCTCAGGCTTCGGGGCGGCTCGTTACGAGCACGTGGCCTTCACCGACGGCGATCGCCAGTTCAAGGTCGCCGATATCGGCCGCCTGACCGAGCGGATGGCGGCAGCTGACCGGCCCGACGTCGTCGTCGGCTTTCGCATCAGGCGTGCCGATCCGCCGTTGCGGATCGCCTACGCGCGGGCGTATCGGCTCGCCAACCGGATCTTCTTCGGTCTCACCGTCACCGATGTCGACTGCGCCTGCAAGCTCTTTCGGCGCGAGGCGCTCGAAGGGCTCCGCGTGGAATCCGGCGGCGCCTTCTTCTCGGCGGAGATGATCATCAAGCTCCGCGCCGCCGGCCGGACGGTCGTCGAAGTCGGCGTCCCGCACTACCCACGCACCGCCGGGTCCGCCAGTGGTGCCAGGCCGCAGGTCGTGTTGAGGGCCGTCCGCGACTTCTGGAACCTCCGCCTGCGGATGTGGGCCAACAGGGCACGCGCGCTGCGCCGCGGCGAGCCGATGCTCTCGTAGGCGTCGAACCGCAGATCTAGTCCGCGTCGGCCTCGGCACGCGACCGTCCTCGACGGAACGACGGCCGATCGAGTCGTCCGCGCAGCAGCAACAGGACGAGCAGCGCGATCCCACCGGCGATGAGCAGCGGCGTCTTGATCGGTGTCGCCTCGTAGGTCGCATCGACCTGATGCTTGCCAGCCGGCATGGAGATCCCGATGTACGACGGCGAGACCATGAACGTCGGCACCTCGACCCCGTCGACCTTCACGTGCCAATTCGGGTGGAAGGTCGTCTTGATGACCAAGGTGGACGCCGTCGGACATTCCGTGACCAGGTTGAGGACGCCAGGATGGAAAAGCGAGAAATCCGTCTTGCCGGTCGGACAGCCAGGAGCCGTCGCGGGCCCAGGGCCCACCGAGGTGGCGGGGTAATCGAACCGGATGAACGGCGGCTGCACGCCAGGTGGCGCACTCCGCTCCCAGGCGCGACTCGCGTTGAACAGCTCGGACTTGTCGGCCACGGCCACGCGCGAGCCGATCGCCACGTACTCGGCGTAGCCGCTCGTCGTCGATTCGTAGAGGGTGTACTTGGCCGTCTGTTTGATCGGCTTCAGAAAGTCCGCCATCTTGAGGTTGCTCGGGGCGACGACGTAGCGGGCGTTGTACAGGTCGTAGTCGGCCGGGTCCTGCTCATTGAAATCCCAGATGAAATCGGCGTTGAACGAGATGCTCTCATTCGGTGGCGCAAAGCCGTCGAGGAAGTGGAACGTCAACAGGTCGTAGAAGTAGACGTCGCCGAACTTCATCGTCTTGGCATAGGTGGCCGGCAACCCTGCATAGGTCCGATCGGCCGGCAGGCTCTCGATCGTGGTCAGGATCGTCTGCGCATCGGTATCAGCCGCCACGGCATCGTAGGTCCGCTGCAGGAAGACGGTGTTGAAGTGGTAGAAATCGATGCGCTCGGCGACCGCGGGAGCCAGCAGGACGAGCATCACACCGCCGGCCATGGCCAGACGCCGGACGGACAGCTGCGGTCGGACCAGTTCCCAGATCGCCGCCGCACCAAGTCCCATGAGGATGATCGCGGCCAGGTCCACGGCTCCGCTGAACCGGTGGAGCAGGAGGCCGTCGTGCATGGGCAGGAGATCCACGAGCGAGCCCAGGGTCGGTCGCCCGAAATAGACGACGCAACCACACGAGGAACAACGCCAACGTGACGAGTGCCGCTCGACTCCGCCCGACGAGTGCCGCCACCACGCCGACCGCGAACAGCAGTGTCAGGACCGGCAGCCGCCCATGGTCGAAGAGGTCGCCGCTCGTCAACCACGTGAGGATCTGCGGCGCCCCATACGAGTCGTACTTCTCGGGCTGGAGGTATGGGGTCGCGTTGAGCCACGGTGACAGGGTCAGGAATGGCAGCCACATATACGAGCTGATCACCGCGGCGAACCCACCGACGATCACCAGCGCCCAGACGCGACCCCGCACTGTCCGCCGGTTCAGACCCCAGAGGAACAGCACGCCGATCGCCATGACCGTCATGTACGCGTAGAAGACGTGCGTCAGCACCAGGATCCCGAGCAACACCCCCGCGATCCATAACCCCTTCCCGAGTTGGAACGCGCGATACGCGACCGCGACGGTCAGGAAGGCGATATGCATCGCGAATAGCTGGGTGAACAGCCCCAGGCCCCGGAACACGTAGCTGTCGTACTCGAAGCCGTACCGGAAGTCGCTCGAGAGCAGCGTCGAGACCGCGGCAGCGAGCGCGGCCGCGACCGTGGAGAACCCGAACAATCGCATCCCGACAAAGACCGTGAATGGGAAGGCGATCATCAGCAGATAGCGCACGCCGTTGAAGACCGTCAGCAGGTCCAGCGTCCCGAGCGACAACCGCTGCAGTGCGACGACCACGAGCGCCGGCAGGTGCTGGTAGTAGAGGAACTGCGGCACGCCGGTCTCGACCTGCGGCAGCCAGAAATCGAGGACGTTGCCGCCGTTCTTGAGGGTCTGCGAGGCCTGCTGGATGAAGAGGTAGTGGTACTGATCGTCGTTGACGGATGGGGCGGCGATCGTGAGCTCAGGCAGGAGGGCGACGGCGTTCATCACGAACGGGATCGCGACGAGGATGACCAGGCCGAGGATCTCGTAGCGCGTCAATGCCCTCGCCGAGTCGCCGCGGACCGCCGGGCGGATGCGCTCGACCAGGTCGAGTGGGCCCCGCAAACGCGACGACGCCCCGGTCGCCCGGGGCTTGGGCTCTTGATGGGCTTGACCGTCTGGAATGGCAGGGATCCTCCCGAGTTCGCGATCCGAGGTGATCGCGCGCCAGTCTACCGACCCCGAAGTCCCCCTAGTCCTGACCCGAACGGGTCACTACCATGTGGTGCCAATCATGACCGAAACTGACCGGACCACTCTTGACTACATCTAGCGAGTCAGCCCACCAGATGTCCGTCGCGTTTCTGCCCAATGCCGCTCGACACCCGGGCATCCAGCCGGCCAAGCATCGCGTCGCCGTGCTCATCCCCTGCCTCAACGAGGAGAAGACCGTCGCAACGGTCGTCGCCGATTTCCAGGCAGAGCTCCCAGACGCTGCCATCTGGGTGATCGACAATGGTTCCACCGACCAGACGATCAGCCGCGCCATGGCCGCCGGTGCGCGCATCATCTTCGAACCACGCAAGGGCAAGGGATTTGCCATCCGCGCCGCGTTCCGTGACGTGGAGGCCGATGTCTACGTCCTCGCCGACGGGGACGGCCAGTTGCCCGCTGCCAGCGTCCACGACCTGATCCGTCCCGTCCTTGATGGCGAGGCGGACATGGTCGTCGGCTCGCGCGCCGAGGCCGGTGGCCAGATGAGCCCCAACGCCATCAACAACCTCGGCAACATCCTGTTCTCGAAGATCCTGAGATCGCTCCTCAACGTGAGCGTCACAGACGTCCTGTCCGGCTACCGCGCGATGAGCCGGATGTTGGTCAAGAGCCTGCCTCTCGCCTCGAGCCACTTCGAGATCGAAGTCGAACTCACCATCAAGACGTCGCAGCGGAGATATCGCATCCGCGAGGTCCCGTTCCACGTCCGCCCCCGGGTCGAAGGCACCAGCACCCACCTGCATGTCGTCCGCGACGGCCTGACGATCTCCTGGGCGATCCTGCTCCTCTTCCGCGACTACCGCCCGCTCGCCTTCTTCTCCCTCGTCGGCGTGGCGTGGTCGGTCATCGCACTCGTGCTCTACGGCCTCTGGGGCGGCGGCAGGTTCCTCTTCCTGCCCGTCGACGCGCTGTCCGTCATCGCGACGGCGATCGCGCTTCTGTCGTTCGCCGTCGGAGCGAATCTCAGCGTCGTCGGACGGCGCTTCGAGGAGCTCGAGGGCAAGGTCGACATGGTCACCACGGTCGGGCTTGGCCGCGATTCGAGCGACGATTAGGGCCGCATCCTCGGTCGCGCTCGCCAATCGGCTGGCCGACCCAGCCATTCGGACTGGCGCTCAGCTCGCAGCCCGGCGCGATCCCACGTGTCCGCTACCATAGCGCGGCCCTCATCGTTCCTGCGTCCACGGAGAACCTGAATGCATCCCACGCTCCAGAGAAGCCCGGTGCATCGCTCGCCTGTCGGCTCGATCGGCCGTATGGCGGCGATGGGTCTGCTCATCGTGGCGGTCGCCGCGTGCGGGGTCGGCAAGTCACCGGCCGATCAGGCCCAGGATGAGCTCAATGCCGGGCTGACGGCAGATGCGGCCGGCAACGCCGCAGACGCGGCCACCCATTACAAGGCGTGCCTGGCGCTCGAGACCACGAACAAGTACTGCATCTTCAACCTCGGGGTCCAGGCACAGAACGCCGGCCGGGCCCTCGAGGCCGAGAACGACTACAGGTTGGCTCTCCTGCAGGACCCGGACTTCTCCTCCGCGCTCTACAACCTCGCCATCCTGCGTGTCGCTGCGGGTTCGACCCAGGAGGGGATCGAGCTGTACAAACACCTCATCGAGGTCGACCCGAACAACGCCAGCGGCCACTTCAACCTCGGGATCGCCCTGGCGGCCATCGGCGACACGGAGGACGGCCAGAACGAGATCAACAAGGGGATCCAGCTGAACCCGGCACTGGTCGCTCCGGATCCACTCCCGGGTCCGTCCGCGACGCCGGCCGCAAGCGCATCGCCCGAGGCGACCCCCGAGGCGACGCCCGCGCCGACCGACAGCCCGAAACCGACCAAGAAGCCAAAGCCCAGCGCGTCCTGAGCCCGGCCGGGACGGCTGAGGGCGCCTGAGTCGGACAAGCGAGAACCCCGGCCGAAAATGGCCGGGGTTCATCGGTTCTGGGCGGTCAACATGCGGACATTCGACTCCGCATGCGCGCGGACCTCAGTTCGGTGCGCAGATCGCCCAGGCCGTGTTGCTGATGTCTTGTGCGAAGAACGTCGCCGTCCAGGCCTGAGGATTCGTCGCGCCATTCGAAGAAGCAACGCCGAGAGCGCTCGACGGGTAACTGCCCTGGAAGTTCGGGGACTGATTGCCTCCGCTGCCGTTCGTGCGAGTGGACCTGCCCCCGCCGCCGACCGCGTGGCTGCCGGCAGGGCAGACAGCGGTGGCGCTGGTCGCATTGTTGACCAGCTCGACGACCGTGACCGTCGCGGTGCCTGCGGAGCCCGTGGATCCAGTGGCGCCAGTCGATCCTGTCGGGCCGGTGCCTCCGGTCGCACCTGTCGGTCCGGTGGGCCCACCTGCAGGGCCGGTCGCGCCGGTGGCACCAGTCGCGCCGGTGGCACCGCTAGGACCGGTCGCACCGGTCGGTCCGGTGGGACCGCCTGCAGGGCCCGTGGCGCCCGTGGCGCCTGTTGCGCCAGAGACACCCGTCGAGCCGGTTGCGCCGGTGGCGCCGGTCACACCTGCCCCGGTCGGCCCGGTCGGACCGGTCGACCCAGTCGCACCAGTGGCGCCGGTGGCACCTGTGGCGCCTACACCAGTCGATCCTGAGCTACCGGTAGAGCCCGTTGATCCGGTGGCCCCCGTCGGTCCAGTGGGGCCGGTGGCTCCCGTGGTTCCGACGCCCGTTGCGCCTGTTGCCCCGGTGGCGCCCGTGATCCCTGTGGCGCCCGTGATCCCTGTGGCGCCAGTCGGTCCGGTGGGACCGGTCGGTCCCGTCGGTCCGGTCGGGCCCGTCGCTCCCACAGTGCCTGTGGCGCCCGTAGCGCCTGTCGCTCCCGTGTTGCCGGTCACGCCTGTGTTACCGGTCGCGCCCGTCACGCCGGTGTCGCCCGTCACGCCCGTGTTCCCGGTCGCACCCGTCGCGCCGGTATCACCCGTGTTGCCGGTCGCGCCTGTCGCGCCGGTATCGCCGGTCACGCCTGTGTTTCCGGTGGCACCAGTGACTCCCGTTGCGCCTGGTAGACCCGTCGCTCCTGTCGCACCCGTGGGACCAGTCGGGCCGGTTGGTCCGGTCGGACCCGTTGCGCCGGTCGCTCCCGCAGTGCCCGTGGCGCCCGTAGCTCCTGTCGCGCCCGTGTCGCCGGTCACGCCTGTGCTTCCGGTCACGCCTGTAGCGCCGGTGTCGCCGGTCACGCCTGTGTTCCCGGTCGCGCCTGTGGCGCCAGTGTCACCGGTGTTCCCAGTCGCGCCGGTCGCCCCTGTGTCGCCTATCACGCCCGTGCTTCCAGTCGCGCCGGTCGCACCGGTGTCGCCTGTGTTGCCGGTCGCGCCCGTGGGTCCGATGTCGCCGGTCGCGCCTGTCACACCCGTACTACCCGTCACACCTGTGTTCCCGGTCGCTCCCGTGGAGCCGGTGTTTCCGGTGGCGCCTGTCACTCCGGTCGCGCCCGTCACGCCGGTATTCCCGGTCGGTCCGATCGGGCCCGTGGGTCCGGTGGGCCCGGTCGCGCCGTCGAGGCCGGCTGTACCTGTTGCGCCAGTCGATCCCGTGGCGCCCGTCGGGCCAGTGTCGCCAGTCGCGCCGGTGCCGCCTGTCGATCCTGTGACACCGGTCGATCCTGTGGTACCCGTTGACCCGGTCGAACCGGTCGCGCCCGTCACGCCGCTAGGCCCGGTCGGACCAGTAGCGCCCGTCGGTCCCGTCGGCCCTGTGGCGCCGATCGTGCCCGTCGGCCCGGTAGCCCCACTGACGCCGGTCGCTCCCGTCGATCCGGTCGGACCTGTGTCGCCCGTGGGGCCTGTGTCGCCTGTCGGGCCCGTGTTGCCGGTCGGACCTGTGTCGCCCGTCGGGCCCGTGGGGCCAGTCGGGCCAGTCGCGCCGGTCACGCCCGTGATGCCCGCTACCCCGGTAGCTCCTGTCGCTCCGGTCGAGCCGGTGGCCCCCGTGTCACCGGAGGCACCACTCGGTCCCGTGTCGCCGGTGGCGCCTGTCACCCCTGGGACTCCGGTGTCGCCGGTGGCGCCTGTCACCCCTGGGACTCCGGTATCGCCGGTCGCGCCAGTCGATCCCGTGGGACCCGTCGGTCCGGTCGGCCCAGTCGGGCCCGTGGCACCGATCGAGCCGGTCGCGCCCGTCGAGCCGCTTCCACCGGAGGACCCCGTCGCCCCCGTAGCGCCGGTCGCACCTGTGGCGCCGGTGGCACCCTTGCCGCCTGTCGGCCCCGTCGCGCCGGTCGCACCCTTGGCGCCAGTGGCGCCGGTCGGCCCGGTGACGTTCCACGTCTTGAAGGCTTCGTTGCTCTTGCAGTCGGCGACCGAATGGAAGTAGATGCTGATCCGGGCGTCCTTGGTCGTCTTGTTGACGCACGCGTTGATCGTCGGGACCGCCGCGCTCACGACGCTGGACACGCCGATGACCAGCATCGCGCCCGCCATCACGGCTGCGAGTGGCGTTCGGAAACGGGTACGTGACGTGGACTTGGTCACCGGTGCCCCCGTGGTTCGATGTCGTGGTCTCTTGGTAGAAACGCGGGGAAGCGAAATGAGTGCGGTGGCGCGCGCGCACGCGGCCCGGAGAGTCTACCCCATCAGATCGGCTGTCTTCATGCGGTTTCGAGTGCGACGCTTGCTCGATGACCGGGCAGGCCCGCATCGTGACCCGGGTAGACTCTCCCGACCGATGCGCGGACCCAGCCGAACTCGATCGACGCCGCTCGTCGCGGCCGCCTTCGCGCTTGCGCTTGCGGGGATGGCCGCGCTCGGGCAGGGCATGCACGTGCGGGCCGCGGATGCGACGGTCACGATCACGGACAGTGCCTATGACCCCGCGAGAGTCACGGTGACGACCGGCAGCGTCGTCACCTGGAACAACAGCGGGGCCAAGGCGCATACGGTCACCGCCGACGACGGCAGCTTCGACAGCGGCAGCCTCGATCCGGGGCAGGCGTTCGGCAACGTGTTCAGCACCGCCGGGACGTTCGCCTACCACGACACGGCCGACCCGGCGCTCAGGGGGTCGGTCATCGTCACCGCTGCGGCCCCGACCTCAAGCGGGGCCGGCACGCCCGAACCGACTCCCCCGCCCGGGACGCTCCCGCCCGACTTCGGGTCGCCGAGCGTCGCGCCGGCGACGACCGCGCCGAGCCCGACGGCACCCGGGTCGGGCTCGAACGATAGCGGGACGCCCACCTCGACCTCGTCGATCCTGTTGTACATCGTCGCCGGTGTGGCGATCGGCCTCGGCCTCTTCTTCGGTCGGCGCCGGCGACCGCCATCTGCCTGAAGCACGAGCTGGAACGGAGAACGGCCCCCGCCAAGGCGAGGGCCGTTCGATCGTCTTCAGGTGACGCGGGGCGTCAGCCTCAGTTGATCATGTTGAACGTCGAGCTCAGATCCAGCGTGAACGGGTGCGGCGATCCGCCGCCCGTCGTGTCGGTGGCTTTCAGGCTATAGAGCCCGGCCGCCGAACTGGACCCGCTGATCTTGAGATCGGTGAACGTCGCGTAACCGTTGACCATCGTTCTCTGGAGCGTCCCGGACAGGACACCTGCGAGCGGGCCGGTGTTGATCGACAACGTGACCTTCGTGTTGTTGTCGGCGACCACGTTGTTCCACTGGTCCAGGAGCGCGACCTGGACGCTGTACATGGTCCTGTTGAGCTTCTGGTTGGTGACCGGCTGGACACTGAACCCGAGGTGGGTCGGGTTGCTGATATAGAAGTCTTCCTCGTCGAATTCCTTGTTGTTGAGCTTGTCGCTCATGTAGCGAGCGGGCCAGTAGCCATTCGCGACGCCCGGCACGTCACAGACCGCGACGTAGTACTTGATCCCGGATGGGAGGTTGTTGCCGGCCATGTTCGGGACGTTGACGCCCGTGTTCGCGATGAAATAGAAGCCGTCCGGATCGCTGAGATAGCTCGCGACCGGGGTGGCCGTCGTGCACATCGTCGATGGCGTCGGTGCCGTGTTGAACAGCTTCACGTTGGCGTTCGGGATGCCGGCGCCATTGGTGTCGTAGATGAAGCCGCCGATGGCCGTGTACTGCTGGCCCGCGCCGACGATGCCAGCCGCGTCGTTGCCGATGTAGGTCATGTTCCTGAGGGACGGGATCGGGAAGGTCGAGTCAAGGGTGACCGAGGTCTGGGACTTGAATGAGAAGCCGGCGCGGAACGCCGACTGTGCGCTGGCGAGCCAACCGTCAGTTCCCTTGGGGGCGAACTCAAGGCTCAGGTGGATGTGCGCCTCGTGGTGCTTCGGGATCTCGAGGCCCTCGACCTTGATGCACTTGACCAATGCGTTGTTCGGGGGCTGGCCAAGGGTCCAGCTCGCGTCGGGGAGGTTGAGGCAGCTGTAGCCAGTCGGCAGCGAGCCGATCCAGCTGACGGTCAAGACCATGTCGTCCGAACGATCGTCCGGATGGGCGCGGACCGCCTGGTATCCGTCGGCCCGGAAGGCCGAGTTCCTGGGATCCGTGAAGGTCGAGGCGGAGGCCGGAATGGTGGTCCCGACGCTGGTGGGCAGCGACGGGACGGTGATGATCACGACCGTCGAGCCGCCGTTGTTGTCATCGATGGCCACGCCGTTCCGGTAGATGGGCGGGAGCTTCTTGCCCTTGACGTGCATGGTCACGCCCGTCTCGTTCTGGAGATCGAGTTCGTAGTGGAACGTGCCGGGGTTCGTGGCCTGGAGCTTCTTGGCCGAACCGGTGCCGTTGCCGAACAGGACATCGAAGCCGTCGATGTGGTTGAAGTCCGCATCCGTGGTCGCGATGTCGGCCAGCAGGCCGCTGGTCGACGGGTCGATGTTGAAGATGGCGCTCGTTCCGTGGCGTGAGCGCGCCGCTATGGGTTGCCGTCAGGGTGAACTGGCCGACGTCGTTGACGCTGAGGTCATTGAAGGTCGCGACGCCACCAGCGAATGGCTTGGTCAGCGACCCCGACAGGTGCCGTTCCCGCTGATGATGTTGAGGCTGACGGTGACGTTGCCCGTGCCGGTCAGCGTCGCGTTGTCGTAGGCGTCGGCCGCCTGGACCGTCACGGACGGCGTGATGATGTCGTTGACGAGCTCGTCGGTCGGCTGCTGGATGAACTTGAGCTTCGTCGCCGTGGCCGCCGAGACCGTGATCGTGGCGCTCGTGCCGGTGATCGAGCTCGAGACGGTATCGGTCGCGCTCATTCAATCTGCGGCTGCCCGCGGTCTTGAGCGTCGCGCTGAAGGTGCCGACGCCGCTCGACAGCGCCGAGTTCGCGGGCAGGACGGCCTGGACGTCGGTGCTGGTGAACTGGACCGTGCCGGCATAGCCGGTGGCGGTGTTATTGAACTGGTCGAGAGCGGTCACGGTGACGCTGATCTGGCGAGCCGGCGCGTGGCCGACGATGGCGCCGCGACGGTGAAGTGCGTGGCGCTGGCCGCGCTCACCGTCGATCGTGCCGCTGGTGCCACGTGATCGTGCTTGCGACCGTATCGGTCGCGGTGACGGTCCGGCTGCCGGCGGTCTTGAGCGTGGTGCTGAAGGTGCCGGTCCCGGACGTGAGCGTCGTGTTCGCGGGCAGGACGGCCTGCCGTCAGTGCTGGTGAAACGGACCGTGCCGGCGGTCGCCGGTAGCGGTGTTGTTGAACGCGTCGAGAGCCGTCACCGTGACGCTCGATCGGCGAGCCGGCCGTGGCCGAGGCGGGTGCCGAGACGGTGAAGTGGGTGGCCGGGCCCGGCTCGACGTCCTGGCCGCCCGGGAGAGATCGCCGGAAGATGGCGTCAGGTTGCTGTCGCCGCTGTAGTCGACATGGACCGTGTGGTTGCCAACCGTCAGCGTTGAGATCGCCAACTGGGCTTGATTGCTCGACACCGTGACGACATGGCTGACGCTATCGATGACGAAGTCGACCGAGCCGGTGCTCGAACCGGCGCCGTAGCCGGAAATGGTAGCGGTGAATGTCACCGCCTCACTGAAGATCGACGAATTGTCGTCGCTCGCGACTGAGACGGTCGACACGGCCTGGTCGATCGTGAAGGTCGTCGAGTCCGAGCTGGCGCTGTGGTTGGCGTCACCCGGGTAGCTGGCGCTGGCGCTGGCGGTGCCCGCGTCGGTGTTGTCGCTGGTCGCGTAGCTCACGCTGAGCGGCGAGTTGAGCCCGCCGGCGCTGGTGACGACCGCGGAGCAGGGCTCCAGGGCGGAGCCGGTGTAGGTCACGCTGGCCGGGCAGGTCACGCTGGTGACCGACACGGCCTGGTCGATCGTGAAGGTCGTCGAGTCCGAGCTGGCGCTGTGGTTGGCGTCACCCGGGCTGCTGGCGCTGGCGCTGGCCGGTGCCCGCGTCGGTGTTGTCGGCGTAGCTCACGCTGAGCGGCGTCAGTCTGAGCCCGCCGGCGCCGGTGACCGACCGCGGAGCAGGGCGTCCAGGGCGGAGCCGGTCGTAGGTGCACGCTGGCCGGGCAGGTCACGCTGGTGACGCTGACACGGCGCTGGTCGATCGTGAAGGTCGTCGAGTCCGAGCTGAGCGCTGTGGTTGGCGTCACCCGGCGTAGCTGGCGTCTGGCGCTGGCGGTGCCCGCGTCGGTGTTGTCGGCGTAGCGATTCACGCTGAGTCGGCGAGTTGAGCCCGCCGGCGCCGGTGACGACCGCGGAGCAGGGCTCCAGGGCGGAGCCGGTGTAGGTCACGCTGGCCGGGCAGGTCACGCTGGTGACCGACACGGCCTGGTCGATCGTGAAGGTCGTCGAGTCCGAGCTGGCGCTGTGGTTGTCCGGAGCCTGCGTTGGAGTAGCTCTCAGTGAAGTTGGTCGTATCCGTCCCAACCAGGCTTCCGGTCGTAATGGTCGGGATCGCGGTCGCGCTGGTCGTGCCGTCGTAGACCTTGGTGTTCGTTGCGGCGGTCACAGTGATGGCACGTGGCGTGATCGTCTGGTTGGTCTTCGGCACGAATGTGATCGTGTAGTTCGCGGCGCTGCCGTTGGTGAAGTTGATGGCCGGGGTGATCACCCTGTTCGTCCCGGCATTCTTCGAATTGAACGTCTGCGTCAACGTGACCGTGTCGCCGGTTGCCAGACTGCCGACGGTGATCGTCGGAGTGCCGGATGAGGTCGTGGTGCCGTCGTACGGCTTGCTGTTGGTGGCGGCGGTGACCGTGATCGCACGGGTCGTGATGACGCCGGTCGTGTTGTTGGCGAAGGAGACCGCGTAGTCGGCGCCGCCATTGCCGTCGTTGACGACGCCCGACGGGGTCAGGGTCTTGCCCGTGCCGATCGCGCTGGTGTCGTAGGTCTCGCTAAAGGCGTTCGTATCGCCAGGCGCCAAGGTGCCCGAAGTGACCGTGGGTGTCGCCGTGGCGCTGGTCGTGCCGTCGTAGGCCTTGGAGTTGGTGGCGGCGGTGACGGTGATCGCTCGGGTGGTGATGACGCCGGTCGTGTCGGCGACGAAGGTGACCGCGTAGTTGTTGCCGCCGTTGCCGTCGGTGACGGTGCCAGCCGGGTCGAGGGTCTTGCCGGTCCCGACGTGCTCGGTGGCATACGTCTCGGTGAAGCTTGGCGGTGTCGCCGGAGGCGAGGGTGCCGGACGTGATGGTGGGTGTCGCTCCGGGCCGTCGTCGTCCCGTCATACACCTTCGGGTTGGTGGCGGCGGTGACCGTGATCGCTCGGGTCGTGATGACGCCGGTCGTGTTGTTGACGAATGTGATGGTGTAGTTGGCGCCACCGTTTCCGTCGTTGACGGTCCCGCTGGGAGTGATTGTCTTGCCCGTGGCGACGTTCTTGTTGGAATAGCTCTCCGTGAAGTTGGCCGTATCAGTTCCAACCAAGCTGCCGGTCGTGATGGTGGGGATCGCGGCCGCACTGGTCGTGCCGTCGTAGACCTTCGTGTTGGTCGTGGCCGTCACAGTGATTGCACGGACCGTGATGACACCATTTGTCCGGTTGACGAATGAAACTGTGTAGTTCGCACCGCCATTGCCGTCGTTGACCACGCCCGAGGGTGTCACCGTCTTTCCAGTCCCGACGCTCGACGAGCTGAAAGTCTGGACAAAGGCCGCGGTGTCGCCGGTCTGGATGACTCCCGAGGAGACGACCGGGGCCACGACTGAACCTGACGTCCCGTCATACGGTTTACTGAGGTTGTTCGTTGCAGTCACGGTAAGTGCCCGTGCCGTGATGACGCCGGTCGTATCGGTGACCACGGTGATCGCGTAGTTGCTGGCACTGCCCGAGGTGAAGGTGATGGCCGGGGTCAGCGTCTTGCCGCTGCCGACGTTGGCGGTGTCGTGGTCCCCGTGCCGAGGGTGGCAGCGCCATCCTTGAACGTGACCGTGCCGGTGGGGGTGCCGCCCGTCCAGTCACGGTCGCGGTGAAAGTGACCGACTGGCCGAACACCGACGGGTTGGCCGAGCTTGACAAGGTCGTCGTCGTCGACTTCTTCACGACGAGCGTTCCTGTGGTCGTTTTCGTGGAATTCGGCGACCGCCTGAACGGTGAACGTGTACGAACCGACCGGCGTCGCACCGGTTGTCGCGATGGTCAGCGTGCTGGTCTGCGTATCGATGTCAGCCGAATTCTGGGGAGAAGTTCGCGCTCGCCCCCACCGGCAGTCCGGATGTCACGCTAAGCGTCGCAAGGTCCGTCCCGCCGCCATGCGAGGTGAATGAAATCGGGTAGGTCGCGCTACCACCCGGAGCCACGGCGTTTGGTGATTGAGCGCCGACGATGACAGAGTCGATGTGATTCGCCGCCGCCACATACGGCCCAACGATCGGCCCGCCACTACCCACCGGAGCAGCCCCGGCCGGCTGGACGAGCTCAGTCCCCGTGTCGGCGATCGCCCGCTCAAGATCCAGCCGGCCATTGCCCGTCTGATCGACCGTGCCGGCAGCCTCGGCCGAGCGGCCCAGCCGCCCGACGATGACCCCGTTCGAGGCAGCCGGATCCGAGGCGCGCAGGAGCGCGGCCGCCGCGGCGACCTCGGCCGATGAGGCCGACGTGCCCGTGACAGTGCTGGTGCCGCCGCCCGGGGCGAGGGTCAGGATGCCCACCCCGGGGGCGGCAAGGAACACGTCCGGACCGTCGTTGGACGACGGATCCAGCGTGTCGGACTGATCGGTGTTCGAGACGCCGATGACGCCGCGGTCGCCGGCCGGGAAGGTGACGGTGGAGGAACCGTCGTTCCCGGTAGCGGCGACCACGACGACGTTGTGAGCCCAGGCGTAGTCGATGGCGGCCTGGAGGGCATCCGAGAACCCAGGGTTCGAGAAGCTCATGTTGATGACGTCGGCGCCGTGGTCGACCGCCCAGATGACGCCCTGGATGATGTCGCTGTCGGTGCCCTCGCCGTTCGCACCGAGGACGGTCACGGGCATGACCTTGACGCCCGCGTAGCCGATGCCTGCGATCCCCTGCCCGTTGTCGGTCAGGGCCGCGATGATCCCGGCCATGGCGGTGCCGTGGCCGTTCGGGTCGAACGTCCCCGCCGAGCCATCGAGGATCGAGGTCCCCGGAACGAGCTGACCGGCGAGGTCCGGATGGCTGGCGTCGACGCCGGTGTCGAGGAGCGCGACGACCGCGCTGCCAGTCGGGGTGACCGTGCCGAAGACGTTGTTCCAGCCGATCTTGGGCAGGGACCACTGATCGGCATACCCGCTATCACTCGGGTCGGCCTCGGCGGTCCGGATGCGGTCTGCCTCGACACGGCTGACGTCGCCGTCGGCGAGCAGGTCCGCGACCACGCTCGAACCATCCGGCACGTCGATGAACGCCATGCCAAGTGCCGGGATGGAATCCGTGACGACCGCCCCGACCGCAGCGAGGGTGCTGGTCTGGGTGGCCGCCGGGGTTCCTGGCGCGAATTCGACGATGAAACCCTTCGACCCCACCGGTGGTGCGGGGGTCGCGTCCGGGGTCGGCTCAGGCGTCGGCTCGGCGGTGGGCTCGGCCGTCGGCGCCGCGGTGGGCTCGGCCGTCGGCTCCGCGGTCGGAGTCGGCGTGTCGGTCGGTGCCGGGGTGTCGGTCGGCGCTGCGGTGGGCTCGGCGCTCGGTGGGGCCGATGGGTCGGCGCTCGGGTCGGACGACGGTTGCGCCGATGGCGACGCGCTCGGATCGGCACTCGGGTCCGCGCTCGGATCCGCGGCCGCTGCCGGGATCGGGGCGAACAGGGCCATGACCAGCAGGAAGACCTGCAAGATCACTAGGAAGCGGAATATCCGCTCGCGTGACGTGCTGAGCACCAGAGTCCCTCGCTCTCTGTGCCAGCAGATCCGGGCCGTGGGCGGATCGCGCCAAGACGCGAATACGCCGGCCCCGGATTTGGGGAACGGCGTCAGGGCCGGAAGACTGGGTCCTGTGGTCGATGGAGGTCGGAAGAAAGATCGAAAAGATGATGAGTGCTAGGACTGGGCTCGACCGCAGTGCCAGGATCCGATAGACCGATCGGCGGGCACGTTATTCCGTTTTCGCAGGCCGCGTGATAGTGACCCACGCCCCCGTAAGGGAGCCCAACCGTACTACCGGATAACGCAGATGCAATACCAGCAGACCCCTTTGCACGTCACTTGAACGGTCCTGCCGGTGCGTCTCGGCAACAGAGACCGTGTCGGCCGTCGGGACATTCGTACCAGCTAGGTTTTCGCCGACGCGACTGGGGGCCGCTAGCCGCCGATCGAGGTCTCGAAGCCGGGGTCGACGAGCTCGACGGGACCGCCATCGAAGCGGGCGCGCACGCTGTCGACGGTCGCCCCCCGGTGGTAGCCCATCTGGAGGTGCGTGAGCAGCACGCGGCCCGCCCCCGTGCGACGGGCGAGGTCACCGACAGCCGGACCGTCCAGGTGTCCCGCCCCGGGCACGACTGGCCCCGGACCGAACGACACCTCGCACAGGAGCGTGTCACCGGGTCGCACGAGGGCGTCGAGATCCTCGGCCCTCCCGCAGTCTCCGGAGTAGACGAGTCCCGGGACGTCGGCGCCGCCGTCGCCCGGCGCGAGCCGGAAGCCGTAGCTGTCATCGGTGTGGGTCACCCGTCGCGCCTCGAGCACGAACGGCCCGATCTCGATCGTGCCCACGGTCAGCACCTCGATGTCGAGGGACTGGGCGCTGAAGCCGGGCTCACCGTGGAGGGCATCGAGGCGCGGGCCGAGCTCGGCCGGGCCGATGACCCGGACCCGGCGCCGCGGCTTCTCATAGCGCAGGTAGTGGCGCAGCGGGACGAGGTCGATGTAGTGGTCGGGGTGGAGATGGCTGACCACGAACGCATCGACATCGGCGGGGTCGACCAGCCCGGCCAGCCGCGGGAAGGACCCCTGGCCGACGTCGAGGACGACGCTCGCGCCGGCATGGCGAACCAGATAACACGCCCCCGTTGCGCCCGCCCGGTCGGTGTAGGCCGGTCCGGCGCCGATGACATCGAAACGCATCGTCTACGGGCTGGCCCGATCTGCGTCGCGGCCGTGCGGTCCGGGCCCGGCGTGCCCAGCGGGCTTGACGGGGTCCTTGCCTTTCGGCGGTTTCGGCGGGTGCGGTCGATGCTGGACATGTGCCGCGCCGGCGTGTTTCAGGGTCGTCGCGGTCGGTATCGCAGCCGGCGCGCCGATCCCCTGATCGGCCGGCGCACTGCTCGGCGGGTCGGCCGGGGCGCCGCACGAAGGCACTGCCGGGCCCTTGCGTGCAGCCTGCGCGGTCGTCGCGATCGCGTCGACGTCCGCTGCGTGAGGCGACCGATCGAGCTTGCTCGTGTGCTTGCCTGCCTTGTCGAGGTCGTCGAGCGCCATCGTGCTCGACGTCAGGGCCTGCTCGGCAGCCTGCCGGGCCTGCGATGGGACGCTGTCGACCATCAGCGTCAGGACGACGACATGGCGGGTGACGGTGACCTCGAGAGCGGCGCTCGCGGTCGGATCACCGTCGCTCCCGTCGGCCGCCTCGACCACGATCCGCGAATACGCGACCAGGGCCGCCTGGGTCCCGGGCACATCGCCCGAGCTCGACGCCTGCTGCGCCTCCTGGAGGCGCTCCTCGAGCCTGTTGACCTCGGCCTCGGCACGGTCGACGAGATCGGCCGGGAGGTTGGCCATCTCGGTCCACAGGCGGGCGGCGTACAGCGGACCACCGGGTCGGGCGCCGTACGCGGTCCCGACCAGGATGAAGAGCGTCAGAGCCCCGGCGAACAACGCCGCGGCCGGGCGCCGCCAGGAGGGTCGGCCGCCGACCTTTCCCGTCGCGGCACGGGCCGAGGTCGTGGCACCGGCCGCATCGAACGTGGCATCGGCGTGGATGAGGGCCGCCCGCCGGTGCGCGGCGGTCATCACGGCCGTCCGCATCCGAGTCGTCGCAGCCGTGCCCGGGGACAGCCGCAGGTCCGCGTACGCCTCAAGGCGCCGCGCCAGCTCGATGTACCCGGGTTCGGTGCGATCGATCATGTCGTCGTCCATCAGCCCGTCCTCGGTCGCTCGAGCGACCCGGCTGGCTCGCTGGCCGCCGGCTCCTCGATCCCGAGCTGGCGCCGCAAGGCGGCGATCGCCCGGAACTGCAGGCCGCGAACGGTTCCCTCCTGCTTCCCCATCACCTCGGCCGCCTCGCGGGCGGAGAGGCCGGCGAAGAAGCGGAGCGTGATGGCGTCGCGCTGGTCCTCGGTCAGGGTCGATAAGGCGGCCCCGACCGCGTCGATCTCCTGGCGGGTCACCGCCAGCTCATCCGGGCCGGCGTCGCCATCTGCCCGGTCGGCCGACTGGGCGAGGTCGGCGTGCTCGTGGCTGGTCCTGATGAAGTCGATGACCGTGTTCCGTGCCAGGCGGAACAGCCAGCCCCCGAACGGGATGCCTCGTGATTCGTAGCGAGGCAATGCTTCCAGAGCCTTGACGAAGACCAACTGCGTCAGGTCCTCCGCGTCACTCGGGCGGCGGACGCGGCTGGCGACGAACCGGTGGATCGGCAGGTGGTAGTGGTCGAAGAGTCGACCGAAGGCCCATGCATCCCCAGCCTGGGCCTCTTCCACCAGCCGCTCGACCGCGGTGTCGTCAAGGCTCACAACGAACGGCCCGTCACAGCGTTAGGTCTGGGGTCATGCCGCGCCCATCCTACCCCCGAGGCTTGCCTTCCCGAGTCCTCAGCGAGCGCGGATCGGGACCTCGACGCGTTCGGTCCCGGGGCCGCGCCGGAAGGTCAGTGCCTCGAACCCGGCCGCGGCCGCGATCCCGTAGCCGTCCGCCAGCCCCCATGCGAACGCCGATGCCGCGTGCGCGTCCGAGCCGATGGTCAGCGCCCGCCCGCCGAGCTCGTGGAAGCGGTCCACGATGGCCGCGTGGGGGAACGTGACCGCCACCGGGTAGCGCAGGCCGCTGGTGTTGACCTCGAGGGCCGTGCCGCTGTCCACGAGGGCCCGCAGGATCGGCTCGTACAACTCGGGCGCCGCCTCGAGCGCAGCGGGCAGGATGTGCGGGTACAGGTAGCGCTTGACCACGTCGATGTGGCCGATCGTGTCGAACAGGCCGGAGCGGGCAGCAGCGACCACCTCATCGAAGGACGGCGCAACGATGTCCCTCAGGGAGCGGCCGGCGATCCAGCCGGCGACGGTGCGCTGGCTGTACGGCGATTCCACCCGGTCGTGGACCGAGCCGATGGTGAAGTCGTAGGGGTGGTGGGCCAGGTGGTCGCGGATGTCGGCCTCCCACGACCGGTCGTACGTGAGCTCCGCACCGAACCGGATCCGAAGGCCCTGCGGCGCCCAGCGCTCGGCAGCGTCACGGACGATCCGCTCGCGATCCGCGAACGTGGTGTAGCCGAACGCCGGCGCGCCGGGCTCGAAGTCGACGTGATCCGTGATCGCGATCTCGGCGATCCCACGCTCGACAGCGGCCGCCGCGTACGTGTCGATCGGGACGTTGCTGTCGGGCGACAGGTCCGTGTGCAGGTGGGCATCGAGCGGCAGGTCGCGTGCCTGGCGATCGGTCATGTTCGGCCCCCGGTGGCGGTCGTACCCGTGCCCGTGCTCAGGGTGCTGGCGAACGCATCGCCCACGAAGGTGATTTCGCGAATGGTTCCAACCATGCGAAACCATTTCCGGGGGCGGGCAGGCGCGAGGACGCTTCCCGGCCTGACGCCCCCGAAGCCGCATGTGTTTCCGCTTGCGCGGAACCAACTCGACAGTGCCTCGCTGCTCGACCGCCTGCCTCGCGGCCCCCGACGGCCGGCCGCGGCGCCTCACCCCGAGATCAGGCCGAGCTCGTGGCCGACCCGATCGAATGCGGCGAGCGCGATGTCGAGCTGCTCGTCGGCGTGGGCGGCGGTGACGATCGTGCGCAGTCGCGACTTGTCGATGGCGACGGTCGGGAAGACGACCGGCTGGGCGAAGACGCCCTCCTCGAAGCAGCCGGTCGCTGAAGCGGCTGGCCGTGTCGGGGTCGCCCATCATGACCGGCGTGATCGGCGTCTCGGAGACGCCGGTGTCGAAGCCGAGCCGGGTCAGCTCGGCTCTTGAACGAGCGGGTGTTGGCCCACAGGCGCTCGAGCAGCTCGGGCTCGTCCTGCATGACCTTGATCGCCTCGCGACACGCGGCGACGACGGACGGCGGGTGGGACGTCGAGAACAGGAACGGCCGGGCGCGCTGGGTCAGGATCTCGCGCAGCGCCATGGACCCGGCCACGTAGCCGCCGAGCGAGCCGACCGCCTTCGACAGCGTGCCGACCTGGATCGCGACCCGGCCGTGCAGCCCGAAGTGGTCGACCGAGCCACGCCCGTTCCGCCCGAGGACGCCGGTGGCGTGGGCGTCGTCGACCATGACGGCCGCACCGAACGCCTCGGCCGCCGCGACGATCCCGGGGAGTGGCGCGATGTCGCCATCCATCGAGAACACGCCGTCGGTCACGACCAGGATCAGCCGGTACTCGCCGCCGCCCGGCCGTCCGGTCTCGCGGGCCTCGCGCAGGATCTCGCGCAGGGCCGCCACGTCGGCGTGCGGGAAGACCTTGCGCGGCGCCTTCGACAGCCGCATGCCGTCGATGATCGAGGCGTGGTTGAGCGCGTCCGACACGATCAGGTCGGTCTCGCCGGTGACGACCGGGATGACGCCCGTATTCGCGGTGAAGCCCGACTGGAAGGTCAGGACCGCGGGCGTCTCCTTGAAGACGGCCAGCTCGGCCTCGAGCGCCTCGTGGATCGACATCGTGCCGGCGATCGTCCGGACCGCCCCGCTCCCCGACCCGAACTCGCGGACCGCGTTGGCGGCCGCGTCGCACACGCGCGGGTGGTGGGTGAGCCCGAGATAGTCGTTCGACGACAGCGAGATCAGCCGCCGGTCGTCGACCGACACGATCGGCCCCTGCGCCGACGACATGACCCGGAGCTTCCGATAGAGGTGGCGCTCGCGGAGGGCGGCGACCTCGTCGGACAGGAACGCGAGCGGGTCGGCGCGGCCGGTGTCGTGGGCTGTCATGACGTCCAATCCATGATGACCTTGCCGGAGTCGCCGGCGCGTGCCGCCGCGAACGCGGCCTCGAACTCGCGGAACCCGAACCGGTGGGTGATGGCCGGCGTGATGTCGAGTCCCGACTGGAGCATCACCGTCATCTTGTACCAGGTCTCGTACATCTCGCGACCGTAGATGCCCCGGACGGTCAACATCTTGAACACGATCGCGTTGACGTCGAGGCTGATCTCCTCGGTCGGGATGCCGAGGATCGCGATGCCGCCGCCGTGGGCCATCGCCGCGATGGCGGCGCGCAGGGCCGACGGGTTGCCCGACATCTCGAGCGCGACGTCGAAGCCCTCGACCATGTCGAGCTCCTCGAACGCCGACTCGAGGGTCCGCTCGCGCGGGTCGATGGCGAGCGTCGCGCCCATCCGGGTCGCGATCGCGCGGCGGTACGCGTTGGGCTCGCTCACGACCACGTGACGGGCGCCCGCGTGACGTGCCACCGCCGTGGCCATCAACCCGATCGGCCCGGCGCCCGAGACCAGCACGTCCTCGCCCAGGATCGGGAACGCGAGCGCGGTGTGGACCGCGTTGCCGAACGGGTCGAAGATCGCGGCGACCTCCTCGTTGATGCCCGACCAGTGGTGCCACACGTTGGTCATCGGCAGGGCCACGTACTCCGCGAATGCCCCGTCGCGCCCGACCCCGAGGCCGATCGTGTTGGCGCACAGGTTGCGCCGGCCGGCCAGGCAGTGGCGGCAGCGGCCGCAGACCACGTGGCCCTCGCCGGACACCAGGTCGCCCGGCTGGAAGTCGGCCACGTTGCTGCCGACCTCGACGATGTCGCCGACGAACTCGTGACCGACGACGAGCGGCGGCTGGATCGTCTTCGCGGCCCACGGATCCCACGATTCGATGTGGAGGTCCGTCCCGCAGATCCCGGTCTTGTGGACCCGGATCAGGACGTCGTTGATGCCGATCTCGGGCATCGGCACCTCGCGCAGCTCGAGGCCCGGTCCGGCGTGGGTCTTGACCAGGGCGAGCATCGGGCGAGCCTCCGAGACGGGTCGGTCGACGGGAGCGGTCAGTCGGCGTCGAGGTCGTCGTCCGCGTCGTCGTCCTCGGTCCAGTCGATGACCGCATTGTCCACCGCCCCGATGCCGTCGATCTCGCAGCGGACCCGATCGCCCGGCTCGAGGTAGACCGGCGGATCGCGGAAGACGCCGACACCGGCCGGCGTGCCCGTGGCGATGACGTCGCCCGGGTCGAGGGTGATCGAGCGGCTGATGTGCTCGATCAGCTCGGCGACGGTCCAGATCATGTCGGCGGTCGTGCCGTCCTGCATCGAGCTGCTCGCGCCCGGCGTCCGGTCCGGACCCCGGGATGCGCCACGAGCGCAGGCGGAGGGTCTGCGGGTCCGGGATCTCGTCGGCGGTCACGAACACCGGACCCATCGGCAGGAACGTGTCCGAGCCCTTGGCGCGCAGCCACTGGCCATCGCCGACCTCGCCCTCGGCGCAGCGCGACGGGGATCCCCTGCCAGTCGCGAGCGCTCACGTCGTTGACGACGACGTAGCCGGCGACGTGGCCGAGCGCGTCGCTCCGGGAGACGCGACGGGCGGTCGTCCCGATGACCACGCCGAGCTCGACCTCGAGGTCGAGAGCGTGGGTGCCCTCGGGCCGGACGATGTCCTCCCCATCGGCGATGACGGCGTTGCTGAACTTCGAGAACAGGAGCGGACGGGGCGGACCCGCTCGGCCACCCTCGCTGACGTGCTCGCGGTAGTTGAGCCCGACGCAGACGACCTTGCCCGGCACCGGGATCGGCGCGATCGTGCGGACGTCGGCGAAGGCGATGCCGGTGGCACCGGCCAGCGTCTCGGCGCGATGCCGGAGGTCGTCGAGCGACGCCGGCTCGAGGTCCGCGCCGGTCAGGTAGCCGTCCATGACCGGGATCAGCCGGCCGTCGACGAGGACGGCCGTCCCCGCATCGTCGAGCCCGAGATACGAGACGAGGCGCATCAGCTGCCCGAGGGTGACGCGCTCGGCACGTCGGACGGGGCCGCGCTGGCGCTCGGGTTGAAGCTGCCGGGCACCTCTGTCGCGCTCGGGTTGGTCGTGCTGTTCGGAGTCGGGCAGAGCGGCTCGAGGTTGGTCTTGCCGCCCCATTGGTCGTAGAAGGCGTGGATCTCAGCCTGATCGAACGTATCGAGCAGCAGCACGCGGCCCCACACGATCGCCTGGAACGGCGAGCTCATCTGGTCGAACCGGGCGATCACCGGGCCGCAGTTGGCGACCGGCGGGAATGCATCGAAGAACTGCTTGAAGGCGGCCTGACCCTCGGGCGTGGCTCCCGGGCTGTCGCCCTTGTAGAGGATGACCAGCCCGCCGTGCTCGAGGTTGTGGATCCAGCCCTGCGGGATGACCGTGTCGCCCGGCCCGTAGACGCGGGCGGGGATCGGTCCCGAGGTGCCCGGGTTGTTGAAGTGGTTGCCTGACGCCGGGGCGCAGTAGGTGTAGGTCACCTTCGTCCCGGGGGTCACGTGGTTGTGGCCCATGTCCGGCTGCGGATAGCCGAGGTTCGGCGTCGCACCGGGCGCCGGGGAGGCGGTCGGGGTCGGGTGTCCAGATCGTCGAGCAGGCGAAGGCCGGCTGCGCCGCCTGGAAGAAGACGAAGGCCGACAGCAACGCGACGCCGATGACGGCGGCGATGAGGACCAGCGGGGTCCGGTTGCGCTCGAGGAACGACGGCTGGTAGGCGACCCTCTGGCGCTCACGACGGCCGGCGCGGCTGCCGGCCGCGCGGGAGGACGTGCCGGAGCGGGCGGAGGAGCCGGTCGGTCGTGGCGGACGAGCCGGACGGACGGGCGGAGGGCCCTGTGGCAGGCTTGCCGGTGGTGGGCTTCGCCGAGGCCGCGGCTGCTCCCGCGGCAGTGGCTCCGGTCGCCGCGGCGGAGGCGGTGCCCGGCGTGACCCCGAGCGTGATCGGCTCGGCGGCCGCGTCAGCCGAGGCCCCGGCGGCCTCGGAGGTGGCGCCCGAGATCGTCGGCGCCGGCGGCGGTGTCCCTCCCGTCGAGCCGGGCGGCGTGGAGGCCGGTGTGCCCGACGGTCGAGCCGTCGAGGGTTTGTAGCCGGGCCGCTGTCGCCGGCGGTTCGCTTTGCTCACGGGTGGTCGCCCTCGTGGTTCAGGTGGTCGGTCGGATGGTGCCTGGGGGTCGGGACGCGGCATCGGTGCGTCCCGCGCAGTCCAGAGGGTACCCGTCCCGTCGCCAGTTCGTGTCCGACACGGCTGCCGGCAGGGGACGGGAGCGCGTCACTGCTCGTTCAGGTAGGTGCGGACCTCGGGGCGGAGCAGGCCGCGGAAGAGCAGCAGGCCGAGCGCGGTCACGAAGATCGCCTCGACGATCAGCCGGCTCAACGCCAGCAGTGGCACGAGCGGGATCGTGAGGCTGGCCAGGCCGAGGGCCAGCGCCCGGCCGGCCTGCTTGCGCTGCAGGACCAGGGTCGTGGTGAAGATCGTGTAGGCGAGCAGGCACATGACGATCAGGCCCTCGAGGCTGACCGGTGTCGAGATGGCGGTGTCCACGACGGAGCGCAGGCTCAGGCCGATCCCGATCAGGATCAGGGCGGCATAGCCGAGGAACAGGCGGATGCCGCCGGGCATCTCGCGGATACGGGTCAGCATCGGCTTCGCATCGTAGCGGAGAGTCGCGTCGGACCGCGCGCGAGCGCGCGGCGGAGCATCCGCCCGACCGATGCACGTGGACTGCATCAGGCCGCGTCCGAGCGAGCACTCGACGCACCAGTGATGCCGTCCACATGCATCACATCGGGGAGTGGCCGCGGCGCGGAGGCACGAAAGGACCGAGGCACCCACCGTCGGGCGCCCCCACTATTGACATCCCTCTGCGCCGACCCGTACGGTCGCCCCGAAACCGGCTAAACCGGTTTACGGGTCGCGAGGAGCCGAGGCACCGTGGAGCAGCGCACCGTTCGGCCACGCATCGACGACGTCGCCCGCGCGGCCGGCGTCTCGAAGACCGCGGTGTCATTCGCCTTCAACAGCCCGGAGCGGCTGGCGCCCGAGACGGCCGACCGGATCCGCGCCGTCGCCGAGCAGCTCGGGTACACGCCGCACCCGGTGGCCCGGATGCTGACCCAGGGCGCGACGCTGACGATCGGCGTGCTCACGCCGCAGCCGCTGTCCGTCGTGTTCGCGAACCCGTTCTTCGGCACGTTCGCGGCCGGAGTCGGTGCGGCCGCCGAGGAAGCCGGCTATGCGCTCCAGTTCATCTCCCCGCTGCGTGGCTCGCTGGCCGGCGCGATGCATCACGCGACGGTCGATGGCGTGGTCGCCGTCGGCCTGTCGGGCGATCACCCGGAGGTCGACGAGATCCGGCGGGCCGGCGTCCCGGTCGTGCTGGTGGATTCGACCGCCGTCTCCGACTGGAGCTCGATCGCAGTCGACGATGCCGGCGGGGCGCGCGCAGCCGCGGAGCACCTCCGCGACCTCGGCCATCGCGACATCCTGGTCATCGGGGTCGAGCCGCCGGCGCCAGCCTCGTCCCCTGGCCGTGACCGAAGCGGCGTCACTGCACGCCGGCTGGCCGGGTATCGCGAGGCGTTCGCCGCGGCCGGCGTCGAGCTTGGTGACGAGCGCGTGGTCGCCGGCCCCGCCACCATCGACGGCGGGGTCGTGGCCTTCGACCGAGCGTGGCGGGCCGGCCTGCGTCCCACCGCCATCCTCGCCATGAGCGACGCGCTGGCGATCGGGGCCATCGGCGCACTCCGCGGTCGGGGGCGACGCGTGCCCGACGACGTCAGCGTCGTCGGCTTCGACGACATCGAGGTCGCCGCCCACCTCGATCCACCGCTCACGACCATCCACCAGCCGATCGCGCGCAAGGGCCGTGAGGCGATCGAGCTGCTCCTCATGGCCATCGAGGCTCGGACGGGGCCGGAGGCCGCGGCGCCCGAGCACAGGATCCTGCCCACCCACCTCGTGGTGCGGGCCTCGACCGGCCCGCTCCACCCCCGATGAGCGTCGACACGCCGTCGTGGGTCCGCGACGCGATCTTCTACCAGGTCTTCCCCGACCGGTTCGCGGCCAGCGAGCGCGTCCACAAGCCCGGCGCGCTCGAGCCGTGGGACGCCCCGCCGACGATGCACGGCTTCAAGGGTGGCGACCTGCGCGGGGTCGCCGAGCGGCTCGACTATCTCGAGGACCTCGGCATCTCCGCGCTGTACCTCACCCCTGTCTTCACCTCTGCCGCGAACCACCGCTACCACACCGACGACTACCTGGCGGTCGATCCGCTGCTCGGTGGCGACGACGCCCTGCGGGAGCTGCTCGACGCAGCCCACGAGCGCGGCATGCGCGTCGTGCTCGATGGCGTGTTCAACCATGCCGGGCGCGGGTTCTGGCCGTTCCACCACATCCTGGAGAACGGCGCGGCGTCGCCGTACCGCGGCTGGTTCCACCTCGACGATGCGCGCCTGGACGCGGGCCGGCCGCTGCTCGCCTATCCGCAGTCCGGCACCCCGCCGGCGGCGCTCGGCTACGAGGCGTGGTGGGGACTCCCTGCCCTGCCGAAGCTGAACACCGACGACCCCGAGGTGCGTGCGTTCCTGTTCGGCGTCGCGGAGCACTGGCTCCGCTTCGGCATCGACGGCTGGCGGCTCGACGTGCCCGAGGAGATCGCCGACGAGTCGTTCTGGCAGGAATTCCGGGCACGCTGCCGGGCGGTCAATCCCGACGCGTACCTCGTCGGCGAGATCTGGCACATCGCGCCCGAGTGGGTCCGCGGCGACCGGTTCGACGCCCTGATGGACTACCCGCTGGGCGAGGCGATCCTCGGGTTCGCCGGTGGGTCGCGGCTCGACCTCGGCGTCGTCGCGGGGCACGACCAGTATCGGCACCATGTCCGGCCGACCGATGGGGCCACGCTCGCCGCGCGAGTGCTCGAGATCTGCGCCGCGTACGACCCGGACGTCACGGCTGTCCAGCTGAACCTGCTCGGGTCGCACGACACGCCGCGCCTGCGGACGGTGCTGGGTGGGGACGTCCCTGCCGTCCGGCTGGCGATTCTCCTCCTCGCGACGCTCCCCGGGGCGCCGTGCCTGTACTACGGCGACGAGATCGGTCTGCTCGGCGGGAACGATCCGGCCAACCGGGGCGCCTTCCCGTGGGACGAGGCCCGCTGGGATACCGGGCTTCGCGAAACGGTCCGGGCGCTCCTCCGGTTGCGCGCGGCCGAGCCGGGTCTGCGTGACGTCTCGGTGCGCACGGTCGGCGCGGACGGATCGGCGGTGGCCTTCGAGCGCGGTGCCGGGGCCGATCGCTGTGTCGTTGCGGTCAATGCCGGTGACTCGGCCGTCCGGCTCGCAGTGCGGTTCGCCGACGGGTCGAGCGGCGCCGGCGGGCATCTGGCTGCGGTCGAACTGCCCGGGTTCGCGCGACCGGCCGAGACGCCGATCCTCGACGGCGCCGCCATGATCGAGCTCGAGGCGCAGAGCGGGACGGTCCTGCGGGTCCGCTGATCGCCGCCCGAACCGGCGCCCGGGACGCCGGTGGGTCGATATCCGGCATTGCCGTCATACTCCCCCGTCTGTGGCAGATCTACCGATCGACCTCGGACCCGGGCTTGCCGAGCAGCTCACCCGGATCCTCGATGTCGAGGCGAAGATCCCGCGGACGCTCGAGGCACTGGGTCCGGTCGGGGGACGAGATGTGCTCTTGCTCGACGGCGACGATGGGATCCGTGCCCGGCAACTCGCCGAGCTCGGCGGGCGGGTGACGTTCGTGAAGGCGAACGGGCCGGCCGGGTTCGACGCGCCCGACGCATCGAGCGATGTCGTGGTCAGCATGTGGAGCTCGTTCCGCGAGGGTCTGGCGCACGACGTCGCCGAGGCGCGGCGCGTGCTGCGGGCGGACGGGCGGCTGCTGGTCGTCCACGACTACGGCCGGGACGACGTCTCGCGGCTGCGCGGCGACCTCCCCGAGTACGGGGCGTGGAGCCGGCGCGACGGACCGTTCCTGGAGGGCGGGTTCAAGGTCCGCGTCGTCCACTGCTTCTGGACCTTCGAGTCGATCGAGGCGGCGACGACGTTCCTCGGCGAGGCATTCGGGGCAGTCGGCCGCGAGGTGGCCGCGAGCATGAAACGTCCCAGACTGTCGTATAACGTGGCCGTGTACCACCGATCCTTCGAGGCGGACGCGTGACGACACGGACGACCGGCGGGAGGAGGATCTCGCCCGGAGCCGTGTTCCTCGCCGTCGCCCTGATCGGGTCGCTGGTCTTCGCGCTGTACGCGATCACCGTCCGCGACGCCTCGCAGATCCCGCTCCTGGCGGCCGGCGGCGTGGTGCTCGGGATCGTCTTCCTGGCCCTGGCGGCATATGCGTTGCGCGGGACGTGGCGGGCCGGGATCGAGGCACGGAACGGGCGGGCGCTCGCGCTCGGGATCGGCGGCGGGATCGCGGCCATCATCGGGGCGGGCTGCATCTCCGGGGCGGTCATCCTGTTCCTGCTGTCACAGCAGGCGCCGGTCAGCTGAGGGCCACGTCCGACCCCTCTGGTAGACTCCGGCCGGTCGTCGCCCCCATCGTCTAGAGGCCTAGGACGCCACCCTTTCAAGGTGGAGATCAGGGGTTCGAATCCCCTTGGGGGTACCACCCTGCGGGCGCCGGCGACCGGCGCTCACGACCCCGCGGCGACTGACCCGGGCGATCGTCAGGACGGGTTCGGCGGGTTGTCCAGGTGGCGTCGATCCCTCGGCCGACGCGACGTGGCGGCCGGCGCGACCGGATCCGCTGCAACCGACGTCGGGGCCGATGGGACGCTGCCATCGAGGCCGCTGCGGAACTCCCGGAAGGCCTTTCCGAGCGCGGCGCCGGTCTCGGGAAGCTTGCCCGGACCAAGGATGAGCAGCGCGACCACCAGGATGACGATGAGGTGGACTGGCGAGAGGCCTTCGAGCATGGTCGTTTCCCCTGAGATCGCGGGGGTCCGTCCCGATGTGCGAGCCCGCGTGGTGTCGGTCAATTCTACGCTCGATGCCCGGCTCGCCCGCCAGACGCCCCTGCTACCATCGGGTCGATGGAGATCATGGGCATCGAGATCCGGACGATCGTCAGGGACAACGTCGCGATCCGCTGCGACGGCTGCCTCGAGGTCATCGACGGCACACCCTGGCGCGTGAACCTCCTCGACATCGTCGCGGCCGAGTCGCCGGTCGCCTGGACCGAGCGCCCGATGATCAATCCGGGCCCGTTCCAGTTCCACGCCGACCCCAGCCATGTCCGTCGCTGGATGGCCGACAAGGGCTACCTGTTCTGCCGTCGTGGGCGAGGTCCGCGAGATCATGCGGCCGATCCGCATCCCGACCGACCCGCCCGCCTGGGGCCTGTGCGACGGGATCCATCGCGACGACCACGAGTTCGTCCCGGCCTGAGCGGCGCGCCGGAGCCGAGGACGCCACGGCGACCCTCGCAACTTCCGGTTGACACGGTCCTCACGGGCCTCCTATCCTGCCCCCGTCCCGAGCGACAACATGCGTACGTAGATTCGCCTAGATTCGCCTAGGTTCCCCTCGCCAACCCCTTTCATGTCGACGGGCCGAGCGCGCGTATCCCCCCACGCGCGCTCGGCCTGTCGGCCACCCCGCAGAGGCTCCCATGGCAGACTCGGTCGCCGCCTCGCCCCAATGGCTCTCTCTCGGGCCTGCCAGTCGTCTCGTCGGGGTCGATCCCGATACGCTCCGGCGCTGGGCCGACGAAGGCCGGATCGAGGCGTACGTCACGCCCGGAGGCCACCGCCGGTTCGATCGCACCACGATCGAGGCCCTGGTCGCGACGAGACGGTCGGGCAGTCGCCCGCTGGCCAGCCTCGGCGCCAGCCCCGAGCGCGTGAACCGCGCCTATCGCCGCAGCTACACGCCCGATCACGCCGCGCAGCAGGTGTCGCCGGACGATCAGGACGCTCGCGAGCGGTACCGACGCGACGGGCGCCTGCTGGTCGAGGCGCTGATCGCGCATCTCGACGCCGACCCGGCCGACGCCATCGAGCGAGCGCGCTCCGAGGCCGATGCGGCCGCCCTGGTCGACGACCTTGCCCGCCGTCTGGCGGCCTCGGGCATCAGCCTGACCGAGGCGGTGGGGATGTTCGTCGCCGCCCGACGACCGTTCCTCGATGCGTTGACCGGGCTCGGGCGTCGGCGTGCGCTCGAAGCGTCGCGGCTCGCGGTGCTCTACGACGACGCCTCGGGGCTGCTCGATCGGCTGCTCCTGCGACTGATCGGGACGTTCCAGGAAATCGGCGCGCGCCGCATGAACCTGCCCGTCGTCCTCCCGGCGCTCACGTCGATCCTCGCGCTCGTCTTCGCGCTGGCGCTGTTCGACCAGTGGCGCGAGCGGCGCGGCGGCTTCCAGCTCATCTGGACGCTCGGCATGGTGTTCTACGGCATCGGCGCCGGCTGCGAGGCGATCGCGGCGGCGAGCGGCTGGAACGAGACCCTGTATCGGACGTGGTACCTGACCGGCGCGGTCTGGACGGCCGGCTGGCTGGGGCTCGGGACGACGTTCCTGCTCGGCCGGACCCGGTTCGGCTACAGCTTCGCGCTGTGCCTGTTCCTGGCCGGGCTGTTCACGTTCCTGCTCCGCACGAAGCCCGAGTACGCCGGGGCCGGCGCGCTGCCGCTGTTCTACTTCATCGTCGCCGGCGTGCTGGCCCTCGCGGTCGCGGTCGAGACCTACTTCGCCAACGAGCGCTGGCCGTTGCTGGCCGCGGCGGCCGTCGTCGGGGCGACGATCCTGAGCCTCGTCCTGATGGCGACGACGACACTGCCGGCGCCCGGCTACGCCGTCGACCCGACGACCGGTGCCCCGGTGGCGACGCTCTTCCCGGCCCAGCTCCGGCTGCTCACGCCGTTCCTCAACATCACCGGCGCGTTCGCGCTGATCCTGGGCGCGATCTTCTCGACCTACGTGTTCATGCCCAAGCGGCGGGTGCTCGCCTACTCGCTCGACCCCAACCAGCCGGGCGACGAGTTCCTGTTCAACCTGGTCATCAGTGTCGTCGCCATCCCGGTCAACCTGGTGGCGTCGCTCCCGGGTGCGGCCCGGGCGCTCGTCGCGGGCAAGCTCCACAGCCGGGTCCCGGCCACGATCCTGATCGCCATCGGGGCGTTCGTGGCGACGCTCGGCGACACGCTCAACCGATTCGGGATGACCGAGTGGTTCCAGCTCGGCAAGTTCCTGGGGGTGCTGTTCCTGTTCGCCGGCTTCCTGGTGTCCATCGAGGTCTTCCACCAGATCCGGGTCCCGTTCACGCGCATCGCCCTCGGCCGGGCGCGGCACGAGCCGGCCGGCGCCGAGCAGATGGCGGCGGCGGCCGAGGAAGCCGTCGACGAGCGGGCCGCGGCCGAAGCGGCACGAGGCTGACAGCCGAAGCGGCACGAGACTGACCGCCCGAGCCTGAGCACAGGCGCTGACGTTCCGGGCCTCCGCCGCCCTACCATGGCGGCGATGTCCGCCGGCCCAGCGACCCCGATCACGACCGCAAGCACGCGTGCCGCCGTCCCCGACCGCGGTGACTCGGCCGCCCGTCGCGGGGTTCCTCATCGTCATCGTCGCGGCGTCGCTGTTCGGGATGCTGGGGCCGCTGTCGCGCTTCGCCTACGACGCCGGGATGACGCCGCTGGCGTTCGTCGCCTGGCGCGGCGCGGTCGGGCTGATCGCCACCGCCGCGTTCGTCGCGTGGCGGATCCGGCGCGGCTCGGAGCCGATGACCCGGCTGCGCGACCTCGACCGCGGCGCCCGGCTCAGCCTCGCGGTCGCGGCCGTGATGGGCTTCACCCTGAACCTCGCGATGTTCATCTCGTTCGACCTCGTCACGGTCGCGCTCGCGCTGCTCGGCTTCTACACGTATCCCGTGATGGTCGCACTGGTCAACGTGGCATCGGGACGAGAGACGCTCGACCGGCCACGGATGGTCGCCCTCGGGCTGGCGGTGGCCGGGATGATCGCCGTCGTCGCCTCGCAGCTCGACCCGGCGGCCGGGATCCGGTTCGATGCCATCGGGTTCGGGCTGGCGCTCGGGGCGGCGCTGAGCCAGACCGTGTTCGTCGTGGTCAGTCGGACCGGCTACCGGCAGGTCCCCGCGGACCAGGCGATGGCCGTGGTGCTCGCCACGACCGTCGGCTGCAGCCTGGTCGTCGGGCTGCTGACGGGCAACGGCGCCGCGCTCGGCTACCCGGTCCGCGACCCGTCCGTCCTGCCCCTGCTCGTGTTCACCGGGCTGTTCGCCGCCGCCATCCCCTCGACCATGTTCCTGACCGGGATCCGGCTCGTCGGCGGGACGCGGGCCGGGATCCTGATGCTGTTCGAGCCGGTGGTCGGGGTGGCGCTGGCCGCCGTCCTGCTCGGCGAGTCGCTCGCGCCGATCCAGGTCCTGGGCGGCATCGCGATCCTCGCCGCGGCCGTGATCCTGCAACGGACCGCGACACCCGGCGAGCGCGCCGTGGCGGCGCCGGCCATCGAAGCCGATGCGGTCGCCTGACGTGGCCGGCCGCATCCGGGTGCTCATCGTCGACGACCACGCGATGGTCCGGCGCGGGATGCGCGACTTCCTCGACCTGCACGACGACCTCGAGGTGGTCGGCGAGGCCGCCGACGGCGAAGCGGCGCTCGCTGCCACGGTCGAGCTGTCGCCCGACGTGGTCGTCATGGATCTGCTGATGCCCGGCATGGACGGCATCGCGGCGACGACCGAGATCAAGGCACGCCACCCGGCGGTCGAGGTGGTCGCCATCACCAGCTTCATCGAGGAGGACCGGATCGCTGCGGCGATCGAGGCGGGCGCCAGCGGCGTCCTGCTCAAGGACGCCGAGGCCGACGACCTGGCCGCGGCGATCCGCGCGGCGCGCAATGGCGACGTCTACTTCGATCCGGCGGTGGCCGGGATCGTCGCCCGCCGGATGCGGACCGGCGGCGCGCGAGCGTCGGCCGAGGCGCGCGCCGAGGCCGCGCTCGGGCAGCTCACCGCACGGGAACGCGACGTGCTTGGCTGCCTCGCGCGGGGGCTGTCGAACCGGGCCATCGCCGACGACCTCGGGATGGCCGAGCGGACGGCCCGCACGCACGTCTCGAACATCCTGTCCAAGCTCGGTCTGACGAGCCGGACACAGGCCGCCCTGTTCGCGGTCGAGCACCGGCTCGACTCGGAGCGGTGACCCTGGTCGCCGGACCGCCCGACGCGCCGGCCATCGTCTTCGTCCACGCCACCCGGCTGACCGGGTCGATGTGGGGGCCGCAGCTCGCCGGCTTGAGCGGCGAGTTCCGGACCATCGCAGTCGACCTTCCCGGGCATGGGTCACGCGCCGGCGAGCCGTTCACCATGGAGTCGGCGGCCGACGCGCTGGCGGCGGACATCGCGGAGCACGCCGGCGGCCGCGCTGTCGTGGTCGGCCTGTCGCTCGGCGGATACGTGGCGATGACGCTGGCCGCGCGTGAGCCCGCGCTCGTGCGCGCATTGGTGCTCTCGGGCTCGACGGCAGAGCCGGTCGGCGTCCGGATGGTGCCGTACCTGGCGCTGGCGTCGGTCATGGGCCGCATCGGCGACGAGCGCCTGCGACGCATCAACGCGCGCTCGTTCCGGCGCCGCTACCCATCGACCATCGCCGAGCCGATCGTCGAGGGTGGCTTCTGGTCACGCGGCGGCGCAGACGCCCTGCGCGCGGTGAGCGGCCAGCGTTTCGTGCCCCGTCTGGCTGCCTATCCCGGACCGACGCTGATCATCAACGGCGAGCGGGACCTCCCGTTCCGCCTCTTCGCCCCGACCTTCGCGGCGGCCGCGACCGATGTCCGCCGCGTCCGCCTGGCCCGCGCCAGGCACCTGGCCAACCTCGACCAGCCCACCGCGTTCAACGAGGCCGTCCGGCGGTTCGTCCGATCGCTCGAGGTCGAGTCGGGCGCGGTCGAGTAGGGTGCGTCTGACTGCGCCTGGAGACACCGCGCAGGAAGACCTTCTCGGACTGGTTCCGATCATGCGGAACAGTTCTGCTTGGGCGAAACCACCCGACGAACCCCTCTGAACGAACGCCTCTGGCCGATGTCCCGTCAACCGTGTCTACGGCCCCCAGGCGGTCACGCAAACGCCCCCGGCTATACTGGCCCGACCCGCCGACACCCGTCATCCAGAGGTTCGATGCGCGTTCGAAAGGCCGTCTTCCCCGCCGCGGGCTGGGGCACCCGCTTCCTCCCGGCGACGAAGGCTCAGCCCAAGGAGATGCTCCCTCTCGTCGACAAGCCGATCATCCAGTACGCGGTCGAGGAAGCCGTGGCGGCCGGGATCGAGCAGGTCATCATCGTGACCTCGAGCCAGAAACGGGCGATCGAGGACCACTTCGACCTCTCCTACGAGCTCGAGCACCTGCTCGAGGAGAAGGGCGACATCGAGATGCTCCGGCAGGTCCGCGCGATCAGCGACCTCGCCCAGGTGGCATACGTCCGGCAGAAGGAGCAGCTCGGGCTCGGGCATGCCGTGCTGATGGCCAAGGACCTGATCGGCCACGAGCCGTTCGCGGTGATCCTGCCCGATGACGTCGTCGTCGGCGATCGGCCGTGCATCGGCCAGCTCATCCACGCCTACCACCAGACCCACAGCTCGGTCATCGCCCTGATGGAGGTCCCGCCGGAGGAAGCCGGTCGCTACGGCGTCATCGATTCCGAGGCGACCGCGGACCCGCTCGACCACGGGCGCCTGCGGCTGATCACCAAGCTCGTCGAGAAGCCGCCCGCCGGCGAGGCGCCGTCGAACCTGGCCATCATCGGCCGGTACGTGCTGACACCGAAGATCTTCGACAAGCTCGAGCAGACCCAGCGCGGCGCCGGCGGCGAGATCCAGCTGACCGACGCGATCTCGGCGCTGATGGAGGAGCAGCAGGTCTTCGGCTACGAGTTCGAGGGCACGCGCTACGACGCCGGGACGACGATGGGCTGGCTCAAGGCGTCGGTCGAGATCGCCCTGGCGCGCGACGACCTGGGCACCGAATTCCGCGCCTACCTCCACGGGCTGAAGCTCTGACCGACCGGCTCGTGGGGTACGATGCCGCCGCACGACAGGTCGGGCGGAACGCGCGCGGCAGGGTTTGAGGGGACGATTTGGCAGAGATCGGGCAGGTCCTCGGGGGCCGCTATCGACTGGTCGAGCTCCTGGGCAGTGGCGGGATGGCGACCATCTATCGGGCCACCGACACCGGCCTCGGTCGCGATGTCGCGCTGAAGCTCCTTCGCCCGGAGTACCTGCGCGACCCTGATTTCTCGTCCCGCTTCCGGCAGGAGGCGCAGGCGGCCGCCTCGCTCAACCACCCGAACATCGTGCACGTCTACGACTACGGGGAAGACCCGAGCGGGCCGTACATCGTCATGGAGCTCATCGACGGCGAGGACCTCGCGTCGATCCTCCGGCGGAGCGGCGCGCTTCCGCCCCGCCAGGTCGCCCGGATCGGTGCCGGCGTCGCCCGGGCGCTCGCGGCGGCACATGCCCGCGGTCTGGTCCATCGCGACATCAAGCCGGGCAACGTGCTGATCGGCGCCGACGGCGCGGTCAAGGTCGCCGACTTCGGGATCGCCCGGGCGGTCGCCGAGGCACAGGTCACGCTGCCCGGGACGACCCTCGGCTCGGTCCACTACTTCAGCCCCGAGCAGGCCCGCGGCGAACCGGCCACGAGCGCGTCCGACATCTACAGCCTCGGCATCGTCCTGTACGAGATGCTGACCGGCGCCCGCCCGTTCGAGGGCGACAGCGCCGCGTCGGTGGCCCTCGCCCGGCTGACCGGCCCGATCCCGGACCCGGCGGCGGTCCGACCGTCCGTCCCGACGGACCTCGCCTCGATCACCCGGCGCGCGCTCGCGCTCGATCCGAAGGATCGGTGGCCGTCGGCGGCCGTGATGGCCGACGCGCTCGATGCCACGCTTGCGCCGGGCGGTGGTGCCGCAGCCGGAGCTGCCGCCGCCGGAGCCGCCGCTGGCGCAGGAGCGGCTGGAGCCGCTGGGGCTTCAGGCACGGGCGAACCAGGTGACGCCGATGGTTCGAAGGCCGGTGCGGCAGCGGCGGGCGCGCTGGTCGGCGCGACGGTCGTCTCCGCGACCGCCCGACCGAACCCCGCCGCCATCCCATATGCCCCCGACGCCTACGTCGGCGCCGACGGCGACTCATCGACCGGCACGCCACCACCGCCCCCCGGCACGACGGGTGGAACGACCGGCGGCCCGGACGACGACGGCAAGACAAGCCCGCTCGTGTGGGTCGCCGGGATCGTCGCCATCCTGCTGCTCGCCGCGATCGCCTTCCTCGTCTTCCAGCTGACATCGGGTGGCTCCCGGACAGCCGACCAGGTCGTCGTCCCGAACCTCGTCGGGCAGACGTCCGCCGCGGCAACCCAGCAGGTCGCAGCCCTCGGGCTGACCCTCACTCCGACCGGCCAGGTCTCGTCGGATCAGCCCGAGGGTACGGTCCTGTCGCAGGATCCGCCGGCCGGGACCAAGGTGGACGCCGGCAGCGTCGTCAAGGTCAACGTGGCTACAGGCCCTGGCACCGTTCCGGTCCCGACCATCACGAACCTCGACGAATCCAGCGCCCTCCAGGCCCTGTCGGACGCCGGCTTGCGCGTCGGCGTTCGCACCGAGGCCTTCGATCCGACGATCGCAGTCGATCTCGTCTCCGCGCAGAGCCCGTCGGGCGGGATCGTCGTCGCCAAGGGCACGCCGGTGGACTACACGATCTCGAAGGGTCCCGAGCCCACGCCATCGCCGACCCCATCGCCGACACCGACCCCGACGCCGACGCCGACACCGACCCCGACGCCGACGCCGACGCCGACGCCGACGCCGACGCCGACCCCGACGCCGACGCCGACGCCGACCCCGACGCCGACGCCGACACCGACCGACACGCCCGTCCCCTCGTAAGTCGGCGGGTCAGCCTCGGCGGTCGCCCTCCGCGCGCTGGCGGTGGATCTCGACACCGGCGTAGGCGAGCGGGCCGTCGAGCCTGACCTCGGGCTTGCGGACGCGGACGACCACCTCGCTCGCGTCGAAGTCGGCGAGCAGCTCGTGGCTGATCGCCTCGGCCAGCGCCTCGAGCAGGCGGAACGACGTCGATTCGACGATCTGCCGGACGGCGTCGTAGACCCGGCCGTAGTCCACCGACAGCTCGAGGTCGTCGTCGAGGCCGGCGGGCTGGAGGTCGAGCATCAGCTCGACGTCGACCTCGAACGGCTGCGCGGTGAGCTGCTCCCATTCGTATACGCCGTGGCGGCCCTGGAAGCGCATGTCGGCCAGGACGATCCGGTCGCTCACGGCCGGCCCCCTTCCGCGACGGCAGCCGGTCGTCGGGTGCGGACGACGGCGTCGGTCATGCGGGCGGCGCGGACGTTGGCCTCGACATCGTGGACGCGGACGATGTCCGTCCCGGATGCGATCCCGAGTGCCGTCGTGGCCAAGGTCGCTTCGAGCCGGTCATCGGGGGGCAGGTCCAGGACGCGCCCGAGGGTCGACTTGCGGCTCGTCCCGAGGAGGATGGGCCGCCCCAGCATCCGCAGCGCATCGAGCTCGCGCAGCAGCTCCAGGTTGTGGTCGGCTGTCTTGCCGAACCCGAAGCCGGGATCGACGATCAGGTCGTCCCATGGCACGCCGAGACCTGCGGCCCGATCGAGCGCACGCTGGAGATCCGCGATCAGCTCCGGCAGGAAGGTCCGGTAGACGGGCTCGGCGCGGTTGTGCATGACGATCAGCGGGACGCCGAGGTCGGCCGCGAGGCGGGCCAGTGCGTCGTCGTCGCCGACCGCCCAGACGTCGTTGATGAGGTCGGCTCCGGCGGCGAGGGCCGCCTCCGCGATGGCGGGCTTGGTGGTGTCCACGCTCAGCGGCGTGTCCGGCAGGGCGGTCCGGACGGCCGCGATGACCGGCAGGATCCGGGCGCGCTCCTCGTCCGCGCTCACGGGCGCGTGCCCGGGGCGCGTCGATTCGCCACCGACGTCGAGGATGTCGGCGCCCTCGGCGACCATCCGGAGCGCCTGAGCCACGGCGGCCTCGACCGGGTCGTCTGCGCCCGATCCCGCGAGGAGGCCGTCGCCCGAGAACGAGTCGGGCGTGATGTTGAGGATGCCCATCACGTACGTCCGTTCGCCCCAGCGGAACGTGGACGGCCCGATGCGGGTGCTGCCGAGATCGCGCGTCGCGTCGGTCATGACGGTCAGGGTACGGGGTCGCCGTCGGGTTCGGGGTCGCGCAGGCTCGGGTCGTCGACGAGATGGCTGCGTGCGGCCCCGACGAGATACAGCGACCCGGCGATCAGGACGGGACCGGACGGTTCGGCGACGAGGGCGGCCGCCGCGGCATCGATCGGATCGTCCTCGACGACGATCGTGCGCGGGACGCCGGTCGCCCGCCACAGGGCGGCCAGGTCGGCCGCCGGCAGGGCACGCGGCGCGGGAAGGCTTGTGCAGATGACGGTCGAACCCGCCATCGCCGGCGAGGCGGCCAGCGCGGCGACCACGCCCGCGACGTCCTTGTCGGCCATCGAGGCGGTCACGAGGGTGAGCGGGCCGGGTGCCAGGTACGGCCGGAGGTCGTCCAGCGAAGCCGCGAGAGCCGTCGCCCCGGCCGGGTTGTGGGCGCCGTCGAGGAGGACGTCGCGGCCGCCGGCGCGGACGAGCTCCAGGCGCCCGGGCCAGACCGCGTTCGCGTAGCCCCGGCGGCGGGCATCGTCGGGGACGGTGGCGATGCCGGCTGCCTCGAGCGCGTCGAGCGTCGCGTCGGCGATGGCCGCGTTGGCGGCCTGGTGGCGGCCCCGGAGGCCGATGCGCGTGCGTCCGAGTCGCGGCAGCTCGACCTCGATACCGTCGCGGTCCCAGCCGAGCAGCGGCGCCGCCGTGACCTCGGTCAGCGGCACGGCCATCCGCCGCGCGCGTCGCCGGACGACCGCCAGGCCGTCACCGCGCGCGCCGGTCACCGCCAGGTCGCCCCGCTCGATGATCGCGGCCTTCTCCCGGGCGATCTTCGTGATCGTGTCGCCGAGCCGGTCCATGTGGTCGAGGTCCACGTTCGTCACCACGGCCACTCCCCCGTCCCAGGCATGGGTCGCGTCGAGCCGCCCGCCGAGACCGACCTCGACGAGGGCGAGGTCCGGACGCACCTCGGCGAAGCGAGCAAAGACGACCGCGGTGAGCAGCTCGAACTCGGTCGGGTCGCCGTGGCGGCGCGCGACCCGGTCGGCGATGGGCAGGACCAGCTCGACGAGGCGGGCGAAGTCGTCCGCGGCGATCGGCCGGCCGTCGACCTGGACGCGCTCCCGGTACGTGACGAGATGTGGCTTGGGGGTGGTGCCGACGCGGTAGCCCGCGGCACGAAGTCCCGCCTCCGCGAGGGCCAGCACGCTTCCCTTGCCGTTGGTCCCGGCGATCAGCGCGCCGCGGACCGTGCGTTCGGGATGGCCCAGCTCGCGCAGCAGTGCCCGCGTCCGCCCGAGGCCCAACCGGATTCCGAACCGACCGCGCTCCGAGAGTGCCCGGAGTGCCTGCTCGTACGTCACTCCCGGGTCAGCTCGTCCTCGTAGAAGACGCACTGGTTGAAGCGAGGCGTCAGGCACACGTCATTGACGTAGCCCTGCTCCATGTGGACGCCGCCGCGCAGCTGACAGCGCGACGTGTTCGTGTCCTGGCGGATCAGTGCCTTGAGCAGGTGCGGCGCCTGGATCGGGATGGCTCCGCGACTGCCGGTCATGTAGAAATGCGGGCAGACGTTGCGGCGCAGGTTCGGCAGCCCGAAGTTCGGCCGCATCATCGCCTGCATCCCGGCTCCACCGCCGGGTCCGATGGCGGGGGCATTCGGGGAGTGCGGCGACGGGGTGACGCGAGCGATGGGCCCGACCCCGAACTCCGGTCGCCCGGTCGGGTTCGATCCTCGCTTCCCGGATCGCGGATCGCGCGCCTGCACCAGCGTGTGTCCCTCGGATCGTGGGCGCCCGCGACGAGGGTCGTCACGCGCGCAACCCGGCCAGAGTACAACGCACCGCACCCGTGGGTGCGACGCTCGCCGACCTCAGCAGCTGCCGGTCACCTGTTCGCGGGCGGCCGTGCGACAATCGCGCCGATGACGACACGGCGCGACCACCGGCCGACCCACGTCCGGCCTCGTCCACCGTCGACCGGCCGGGCCGCCCCGGTCAAGGTCAAGTCGCGCGCTCCCGCCTCTACCAGGCTGGCCGGCCACCGCCCGATCGATCGTGGCGGTGGGATGCCCTGGATCATCCGCATCGCCCTCATCGCGGCGATCGTGGCCCTCAGCGCTGGGATCCTGTACGTCGGCGCTCGCGGGTTCGGGGTCGTCGTCGGCGGCGTCGGTTCGACGTTGAGCGGCTTCGTCAAGACCGTGACCGCGACGCCGTCGCCCTCGCCCGTCGTCGATGCCGTGTCGGCCGCGCCGACGCTCGACCAGCCGACGGAGCCGTACACCAGCGAGTCGAGCGTCGACCTGGTGGTCACGGTGCCGGCCGCCCTCATCGGCAACACCAATCACCGGATCCGCCTCTACCTGACGCTGCCGGGCCAGCAGGCCGCGGCGATCACCGAGGTCCCCATCGCCAATGCGCCGAAGACGGTGATCCCGGGCATCGGCCTGACCGACGGGATCAACGACTTTTACGTGACGATCACCGGGCCGGGCGGCCAGTCGGATCCATCCGCGGTCGTCCGCTACATCTTCGATGACACCCCGCCCAAGATCACCATCACGTCGCCCAAGAACAACGCGGTCATCAACGGCAAGGCGGTCACCATCACCGGCAAGACCCAGGCACGAACGACGCTGCTGGCTCGAAACGATGCGAACGGATCGTCGGTCGCCGGGACGGCGGAATCGGACGGCTCGTTCACCCTCAGCGTGGCGCTCGCGACCGGGGTGAACAAGATCACCGTCACGGGCACGGACCCGGCCGCCAACGTCGCCCAGGCCGTCGTCAGCGTCCGGCGGGGAACGGGCAAGCTGGCGGTCGCACTCAGCGCATCGACGTACAACATCAAGCGCTCGAAGCTGCCCGAACCGGTGACCCTCACTGCCAAAGTCACCGACCCCGACGGGCACGCGCTGGCCAACGCACCGGTGACCTTCACGCTGAGCATGCCCGGCATCGCGACGGTCAGCCAGGACGGCATGACGGGGAGCGACGGCACGGCAACGTTCAAGACCACGGTGCCGAAGGGTGCGGACGTCGGCCAGGGAAGTGCGGCCGTCCTGGTCACGACCACGGCCTACGGCTCGACCCAGGACTACACGGTCATCACCATCACCAAGTAGGCGCGCTCGGCTCGACAACGTCAGCCGTCGCAGCTACCATCCGGACATGGCGATGTGGCGCTGTCCGCACTGCGGGACACCCCAGGCCGAGACGGCCAGATGCTGGGTCTGCCGTCGCTCCAGCACCGCCTGCGCCAGCTGTCGACACTACCGCGGCTCGGTCGCGGCCCAGCTCGGCTACTGCGGACTCGATCGTGAGCGCCGTCCGCTCCGCGGCGACGAGATCAGGGCCTGCTGGGAGGCGTCCGTGACGCCGACGATGCCGCTCGATGATCCCGCCGTGCCCGTCCGACGACCCGCAGGGCGGTCGCTGGACATCGTCCTGGATCGAACACCCGTTCGGAAGCTCGAGTTCGTCGACATCGATCCGACGCCGATCCGGCAGCCACGCCGTCGCGCGACCAGTAGCGACTCAGCCACGGCCGCCGACGGTGCGGTCAGCGATGCCATCGAGCTCACCGCCCCCTCGTCGATCGACGCCGGCGAGCCGCGCTGGAGCCTGTGGAGCGACGCGGAGGTCTGACCCGCGGCAGGCCTACAGACCGGCGGGCCGCGTCGCGAGCGTGACCTTGAGCGTCAGGTCCTTGCCGTCGCGCAGGACGACGACCGTGACCGTGTCGCCGGGCGAGAACTGGGCGAGGGTCGCATCGAGCGGATGCTCCGCGTCGATGACCTTGCCGTCGATGCTGACGATGATGTCGCCGTCCTTGATCCCGGCGTTCGCGGCGGGCGTGCCGTCCTTGACGCCGTTCTGCGGGTTGCCGTTCGCGTCGAACCCGCCGACCAGCGCACCGACCATGACCGGGAGCTTCTTCTCGTCGGCCAGCTGGCGATCGATCGACACGAAGCTGATGCCCAAGTAGGGTCGGCTCAGCGGCTGGCCCGCGATGGCCTGGGCCATGATCGGCCGGGCGATGTCGATCGGGATGGCGAAGCCGATGCCATTGCTGTTCTCGGCGATCGCGGTGTTGATGCCGATGACGTTGCCACCCGCGTCGAGCAGCGGGCCGCCCGAGTTGCCCGGGTTGATGGCGGCGTCGGTCTGGATGAGGTTGGTCAGCGACTCGTTGTTGTCGGTCGTGATCGAGCGGCCCTTGGCCGACACGATGCCGCTGGTGACCGAGTTCGAGTACGTCCCGAGCGGGCTGCCGATGGCGACGACGAGCTGGCCGACCTTGAGCGCGTCCGACTCGCCGATGGCGGCGGTCGGCAGGCCCGTGGCGTCGACCTTGACGATGGCGAGGTCGGTCAGGGTGTCGATGCCATAGACCTTGCCGGACAGGACGCGACCGTCCTTGAGCTCCACATCGAACTTCTCGCCGCCCTCGACGACGTGATGGTTGGTGAGGATCCAGCCGTTGCTGTCGAAGATGACCCCCGACCCGACGCCCGTCGCCGGGATGACGCCGCTGTTGCCCGAATCGCTGGCGCCGGTGACCGTGATCCGGACAACGGCCGGGCTGACCTTGGCCGCGACGGCGATCGTCGCCGACGACTCGTCGATGGTGACCGGCTGGGTGGAACCGGTGTTGGTCGCCTGGCTCGACGCCGGCGCCGGGGCAGTCGGTCGGTCCAGCGCACCGGCCGCGCCGAGCGCGAGGACGGTGCCGCCCGAAGCGAGCACCGCGGCCAGCACGGCCGCCGCGAGGACCGTGCCACCGCGGCCACCACGGCCGGCTCCGCTCGTCGAGGTCGCAGCCGCCGGGGTCTGGCCGGCGGCCGGCTCGTACCAGCGTTCCGGGGTGACCGGCGGGCTCTCCTCCCACGAGCGCGCCCACCCGGCACGCGGCTCTGAAGCCGGCGTGTAGCGGTCCGTCGTGGTGTATGGCTCGACCTGCGCTCCGTACGGCTCGATGACCGACGCGCCCGGTCGGACCGGCTCGAGAGACGCGGACGCGTCCGTCTCGTTCGGGACGATCGGGTCCGCTATCGCGGGCGCGACCGGGTCCGGCGTCGCGGAAGTGGCCGGCGGGATGACGTGGCGCTCGGTCAGATCGCCGGGGTCGGAGGCATCGGCGTGGGGATCGTCGTGCATCGGTTTGGCAGGGTCCTTGATTCGGCGGCCGGTGAGCGGCCGCGTGAGGTCCGATCAGATGTTCAGGGTGCAGGCTCCGGGTTCACCTGCGGGCGCTCGGAAGGTGAAGTTTCCTGCATGTTCGTCGTCGGGCGCGTTGACTCGACCGTCGTGGCGTCGTCGAGCAGGGCCTGCCGCTCGGAAGCGGACGCCACCGCGGCCCGTTTGGCCGCCGGCGTGCCCTCGATCAGCCGCGGATCGCGCGGGAGCGTGACCACGAACCGTGAGCCGACCCCGACGCGGCTCTCGACCTGGACGGTCCCGCCGTGCATGTCCACGATCGAATGGACGATCGCCAGCCCGAGCCCGCTCCCGCTGCCGCGTGCCTCGTTGGCGCGGGAGCCGCGATAGAACCGCTCGAAGATGTGCGGCAGCTCGCTGGGGTCGATCCCGACGCCCGTGTCGGCGACCTCGATCCGCCCGCCGTCGGGCGTCGGCTCGACGTCGACCGTCACCGACCCGCCGCGTGGCGTGAACTTGACCGCGTTGGCGACCAGGTTGGCGACGACCTGGCCGATGCGCTGCGGGTCGTGCCGGATCCGGATCGGCACCGTCGAGTGATGGAGCGTCACGTGGACGCCGCGTCGCCGGGCCGCGCCGCTCGTCTGCTCGACCGCCGATTCGACGGCCGCCCGGAGGTCGTCCGGGCGCAGGTCGAGGAGGACCAGCCCCGAATCCAGCTTGGACAGCTCGAGCAGGTTCTGGGCGAGCCAGTCGAGACGCTCGATCTGCTGGCCGCTCGACTCGAGGAACTCGTCGCGCGCCTCGGGGTCGTCGCCGGCCCCCTCGCGCAGCAGCTCGTTGAACGTCCGGAGCGCGGCGAGCGGGGTCCGCAGCTCGTGCGAGACGTCGGCCAGGAAATCGCGGCTCCGGTCACGGTCGCGGCGGATGATCTCGACGCTCTCCTGGAGCCGGTCGGCCATGGCGTTGAACTGGACGGCCAGCTCGGCCATCTCGGACGAGCCGGCACGGACCTCGCTCTCGGGCACGCGCCGGGTCAGGTCGCCCTCGGCCAGGCCACGCGAGGCCTCGGTCAGGCGGCGCAGCGGGGTGGTGAAACGGCGGGCCATCGCCGCCGACACGAGCACGCTCAGCCCGAGCGCGAACAGGGCGACCGCGGCCAGCAGCCCCGTCACGTTGGCGAGCGCGGTCGCCCGGAACGTGTACGGGTTCGACAGTGTGACCTGGACGGCATACGGCGCGAACACGGGGCCGGCGCCGTAGTCCTGCGCCCAGGCGAAGTTCCTCTCCTGGGTCTGGCCGGGTTCCGGCGAGGCCTCCAGCGGTATCTGGATCGGGCCACTCTTGGCCGGGACGAACCGCCGCGACTCGCCGTCGGCGACGTACTGGCCGAACGTGATCTGCACGTCGGCCTGGCCGAGCCGGTCGGCGATGAACCGCTGGTTGTCGGGGTCGGCGAGCAGCTCCAGGACGATCGGGTCGACCTGCCCGTCGGTGCCCACGACCGGCTGGCCGGCGGCCGCGAGCCGAGCCAGGGCCACGACGTAGGTGTCGACCGTCTTCGAGCGCTGGTCGAGGTCGGCTTGCTGCTGCTTGGTGAAGTAGTCGTCGAGGCGGTTGACCACGAGCACGGCCACGACCAGCAGCGTCAGCGCGACGACGGCGAGGAACGCGACCGTCAGCCGACCCTGGAAGGTCCGCGGGAAGAGCCGGCGCAAGGCAAGCGGGAGGTGGCTGCGCCCCTCCGCGGGATGCTCAGCGCTCGGCGAAGGCGTAACCGACACCTCGCACCGTCAGGACGAACACCGGCACGGCCGGGTCGTCCTCGATCTTGTCGCGGAGATGGCTGACATGGACATTGATCGTCTTCTCGTCCTGATCGAGCGCCTCGTAGTCGCGCAGCAGCTCGAGCAGCTCCGAACGCGTATAGACGCGGCCGGGGCGCGACGCCAGGTGGCGCAGGATCTCGAACTCGGTCGGGGTCAGGCTGACCCGCCGGGTGCCGCGCTGGACGCGGCGGCGCTCGAGGTCGATGAGCAGGTCGCCGTGGCGGATGACCCGCCCACCGACCGCATCCGACAGGTCGCCGTACGAGCGCCGCAGGAGCGCCTTGATCCGGCTCATCAGCTCGCGCAGCCCGAACGGCTTGGTCAGGTAGTCGTCGGCGCCGAGCTCGAGGCCGATGACCTTGTCGACCTCGTCGTCGCGTGCGGTCAGGACGAGGACCGGCATCTTGGCCCCGGCCGCGCGCAGGCGGCGAAGGACCTCGAAACCGTCGATCCCGGGGAGCCGGACGTCGAGCACGACGAGGTCGGGCGCCTGGTGGGTGGCGATGTCCAGCCCCTCCTCACCCGAACGCGCGACGGCGACCTCGTAGCCCTCCTGCTGGAGCGCGTACTGGATACCGCGTGCGACGGCGTGCTCGTCTTCGACGATCAGGATGGTGGCTGCCACGCGGGGATGCTACACCGCTGCGCCCGAAACGCCGTGTGCGAGCACGCTCGTCGGCAGAGGCGGCCCCGTCGGCGACCCGTGGTACCCTAGCGGCCGCTACCGGGCGCCTCGCCATTCCGGCCCCGCCGGCGAGCCGCAGCCCACACCCGATACGACTCCAGAGCCTGAGGTACCGATCAGATGCCTACCGCCCGCGCGACGCTTGCCGCTGAACATCGCGACGTGACCGGCAAGAAGGTCGCCACCCTCCGCCGCGCCGGCCGCCTGCCGGCCGTGGTCTACGGCCACGGGGTCGACTCGGACAGCGTCTCGATCGATGCGCACGAGTTCGAGCAGCTCCGCCGCCATGTCGGGCCGAACGCCCTGGTCGACCTGTCGGTCGACGGCAAGAAGGCACAGCCCGTGCTCGTCTCGGCGGTCCAGCTCCACCCGGTCAAGCGCCACACCCTCCACGTCGACCTGTTCCTCGTCCGGATGACCGAGGAGCTGACCGTCGACGTCCCGCTCATCGCCACCGGGGAGTCGCCCGCGGTCGCCAACCAGGGCGGCACGCTGCTCCACCCGATCGAGTCGGTCCGGATCCGGGCGCTGCCGGACCACCTCCCGCAGTCGATCGAGTACGCGGTCGACTCGCTCGTCGACTTCGACACGACCATCCACGTCCGCGATCTCACGATCCCCGAGGGCGCGACGCTCCTGACCGATGGCGACGACATCATCGCCAAGGTCCAGGCGCCACGCGTCGAGGAGGTCGTCGAGGTCCCGGCCGAGATCGGCGAGGGCGCGCCCGAGGAGGGCGAGGCCGGCGAGTCGTCCGAGGCAGCCGGCTCGTCCGGCGATCACGGCGAGTCGTCCGAGGGCTGACCCCGCTCCCCGGCCGACCACTCCTCAGCGGGAGCGGCGGCCCGAGGCGAACACGATCGGGAAGCGCATCGTCAGCTGCTCGGGCGTCAGAGCCGCGAGCCGCTCGCGGAGCGTGCCCAGGAACCGGACGCGGACCTCGTGGTCCAGGTCGCCGATCAGGGATTCCTCGTGGAACTCGGCCATGAAGCCGATATAGCCGTCGACCGTGAACGGGTGGACCAGCTCGCCGGCGCGCGCGGTCACGGTCGCGAAACCCGCCCGGCGCAGCTCACCGGCGGCGCGCGCCACGCTGGGCAGGTCGCCGGGGCGGCCCGGGTCGTCGTCGCCCGCATCGATGTCGAGCTCATCGAGCAGGTCGTCGAAGATGTCGTCGGGCGGGAAGACACGCTCGTCCTGCAGCCACGAGACGTAGGCGAAGGTCGCCCCGGGCCGCAGGACGCGGCGCACCTCGCGCAGGACACGCGCCCGGTTCGGCACGAGCTGGACGACGAAGGACGACAGCACGAGGTCGAACGCGCTGTCCGGGAACGGGAGCTCGTCGGCGAACGCGACGGTGGTCTCGAACCGCTCGCGGACCTCCGGGGCGAGACGACGGGTCGCCTCGGTGTCGGCCATCGCGCGCATCTCGCCGGACGCGTCGATGCCGACGACCGAGAGCGCCGGCCAGCGGGTCAGCGCCTCGATCGCGAGCTGGCCGGTGCCCGTGCCGAGGTCGAGGACGTGGCCGCCGGCTGCCAGGTGCGGCGCCGCATCGTCGAGGAGCTCGAGCACTGCCGGGGTCAGGACCGGCGCCCACCAGCGCGCATAGCCGGCGGCGATCCGGTCGTAGCGTTCGGCCTGCTCGGTCATCGGCGCATCGTGCCACGCCGGTGGGGTGCCGGCGTGGCTGAGGCGCCGCGAGGCGTGGACCGCTGGGGCTACCCCTCCGCGGCCGGTGCGGGCGGTGGCGGGGTCATCGGGGTGCCGCGACGTGACCCGAGCCGCCGGGCGATCCAGACGATGGCGAGGGTCATGGCGCCGACCACCAGCAGGATCGGCAGCCACACGATCAGGAACCAGATCCCCGCGGTGCCGAGACCCTGGAGCACGGAGACCATCGTCGCGGCTGCCTCGTCCACGACCGCCGCCGGATCCCAGCCCTGGCTGGCGACCTCGACAGCCACGACCGGCACGTTGTAGTCGACCGTCATGGCCGCGTAGGACGAGCGGTCGTTGAGGTCCTTGAGCTGTGCCTCGAGGGTCTGGATCTGGCCGCGGGTCGAGGTGAGCTGACCCTCGACCTCGAGGACATCGGAGATCTTGATCGCCTTCTCGGCGATGCCCTGGAGGGCGATCTCGCTCGCCTGCAGGTTCGCGATGTTCGCCTCCAGGTCGACGACCTGGCCGGTGACCTCGACGGCTTCGGTGTGCTCCGTGACCACCTTGGTCGTCAGCCCGCCGAGTCCGTGGAGCAGGTCGATCGCGGACTCCCACTTATCGGACGGGATGCGGTAGGTGATGGTGGCCGATGGCTGGTCTTGCTGGTTGCTGGTCGTCGAGGCGCCGACGTAGCCGCCGAGGCCGACGATCCCGTCGCGGGCCGTCCGCAGGGCCTTGTTCAGGTCGCTGACCTCGAGGTCCATGGTGCCGGTCCGGATGATCTTGGCGTCATCCACGGCTGCGACCGGGCCGGCACCCTGGCCACCCTGACCAGGAGCGGGCTGGGGCACGCCGTTGGCCGGTGGCTGGCCCTCTGCGCCGCCGGCTGCCGTGTCGGGCAGTGCGGCGGGCGCCGCGACGGGGTTGCCGACCGTGCTGAGCGCGGCGCTCGAGCCCGAGCAGGCGGCCAGGACGAGCGCGATCGCGATCAGGGGAAGGAAGGAACGGATGGTGCGCATGGGTGACCTCCGTGGGCTGCCTCGGTCGACTTGGCCGCGGCGGCAACCGCGTGACGCACTCGTTGTGTGGCTGGTTCCGCACCTCCTCCGCCGGCATTTCCTGTCAGATGCACGCCACCCGAGCGTTGGTCACGAGATCCCGGTCAGATGCACGCCTAGTGACACATCTGTCAGGTCCTGGGCTCGCGCTCGAGCGTGGACCCTCGTCGGGTCGTGGCTCCAGCCGCTGACCAACGCTCGCCTGATGAGCATCTGGCAGGATTCGCGCGAGCTGACGGAACCCGGGCGGGCTGACCGAGCGCGAGGTCACGGCGGTATCGTTGGGCGATGGCACTCCCCTTCGACCCACCGATCGAGCCGATGCTGGCCAAGGCGTCCGACTCGCTGCCGAGCGACGACGGCTGGCTGTTCGAGCCCAAGTGGGACGGCTTTCGTGCCCTCGTCTTTCGCGACGGCGACGAGCGTCTACACGCAGTCGCGCGACCTCAAGCCGCTCGACCGCTATTTCCCGGAGCTCGCCGATCCTCTGCGCGCGGCTCTCCCGGAGCGATGCGTCCTCGACGGCGAGGTCGTCATCGCGCGCGACGGCGCGCTCGACTTCGAGGCGCTCCTGCTTCGGATCCACCCGGCCGCGTCGCGCGTGAAGATGCTCGCCGAGCAGTCGCCGGCGAGCTTCGTCGCCTGGGACCTGCTGGCGCTCGGCGACGAGGACCTCCGCGCCACGCCGCAGGGCGAGCGCCGCCGGCGTCTCGAGGCCGTCCTCGGCAAGGCCGAGCCGCCGGTCCACCTGACCCCGGCCACCCAGGACCGCGCCATCGCCGCCGACTGGTTCGACCGGTTCGAGGGCGCCGGGCTCGACGGGGTCGTCGCCAAGCGCCTCGACGCCCCATACCAGCCGGGCAAGCGGGCGATGCTCAAGATCAAGCACCAGCGCACCGCCGACTGCGTCGTCGCCGGCTTCCGCTGGCACAAGAACGGGCCGGGCACGCACGTCGGCTCGCTGCTTCTCGGGCTGTACGACGACGAGGGCACGCTCCATCACGTCGGGATCACCTCGTCGTTCTCGTGGGACCGGCGCGCCGAGCTGGTCGAGGAGCTCGCGCCGCTCCGCGAGAACGCCAGCGACGGCCACCCGTGGGGCGAGTGGGCCGAATGGGCCGCGGAGCTGCGAGGCATCGGGCCAGCGCGTGCCGGGAGCCACCTCCCGCTGGAACCGCGGCAAGGACCTGTCGTGGGAGCCGCTCCGCGCGGAGCGCGTCGCCGAGGTCGCCTACGACCACCTCCAGGGCGACCGCTTTCGCCACGCCACGACGTTCAAGCGCTGGCGCCCGGACAAGCCGCGCCGAGGCTTGCCGCTACGACCAGCTCGAGGAGACCGCGCCGTTCGAGCTAGCCGGGATCTTCGGCGCCGACTGAGGGCGGCTCCGCCTTCGACGGCTTCGACTTCGGCTTCGGCGTCCGCGCTCGCGACCCGGCCGTCGCCGCCTTCCAGGCCTCGATGTCCTGGCCCGCCCACGGGTCGAAGTCGGGATCGAGCGGTTCCTGGGCCGGCCGGTCGGCCTCGGGGACGTGGATCAGGTTGACCCGGACGCGGTACCAGACCGTCGAGCGGCCGCGCATCCCGTCGACCAGGATGTCGGCCGGCTCGAGGTGCGCGGACGACCTCGGGGTGGCGCGCCTTCCAGCGCTCGAGGCCGGCCAGCGCCTCGTCCTTGATCTCGGCGCGCGAGATCTCGATGACCGGGATCGACGTCTTGCGCCGGCCGGTCGGCGTCGGGCGCGAGCCGGCCCACTCGGTCGGCAGGCCCGCGTTCGGGTCGCCGGCTGCCACAGCCGCCGCCCGTTCCGCGGCGACATCGGGCGGCGGTCCACCCGCCTCGCCGCGGCCCCGGCGTGTCGTACTCGGACGTCGGCCGGCGCTGCGCGCGACGGCTGGACGCGCGGCGGCTCGCCGGCCTGCTTGCGCGTAGTTCGGCGGCCACGGAGCGTCGCCCAGCCCCTCCGCCTCGTCGCGCGCGCGACAGCTCCAGCAGCGCCTCGAGCGACCCGACGGCCTCGTCGATGCCGGCCCCCGGGTCGCCGATCGCCGCGAACCGCGCCGGGACCGTCGTCGATCGTGAACGCCTCGGCCTCGACCGTCGGCACCTCGTCCCAGGTCAGCGGCGTCGAGACCCGCGCATCCGGCAGCGGGCGCACGGAGTAGGCCGACGCGACCGTCCGGTCCTTGGCGTTCTGGTTGTAGTCGAGGAAGACGCCGTGGCGCTCCTCCTTCCACCACTTGGAGGTGGCGAGCTCGGGCGCCCGCCGCTCGACGTCGCGGGCGAGGGCCAGCGCGGCCCGGCGGACCTCCGGGAACGTCCAGCGCGGCTCGATCCGGACGTTGATGTGGATGCCGCGCGAGCCGGACGTCTTGGGCCAGCCGACCAGCCCGACCGCCTCGAGCGCCTCGCGCGCGACCAGCGCGACGTGCGCGGATCTGCGTCCCACGGCACGCCGGGCACCGGGTCGAGGTCGACCCGCAGCTCGTCGGGATGGTCGAGGTCCTCGGCGCGGACCGGGTGCGGGTTGAGGTCGATGCAGCCGAGGTTCGCTGATCCAGGCGAGGCCCGCCGCGTCGTCGATGACGATCTCGTCGGCGGTCCGGCCCGACGGGAAGGACAGCGTCGCGGTCCGGACCAACTCCGGGCGGTTCTCGGGCGCCCGCTTCTGGAAGAACGGCTCGCCGGCCGCGCCGTTGACGAACCGCTTGAGCGCCATCGGCCGGCCGCCGGCGCCGCGCAGCGCACCGTCCGCGACCGCCAGGTAGTAGCGGACGAGGTCGAGCTTGGTGTGCCCGGTCTCCGGGAAGTAGACCTTGTCCGGGTTCGAGACCGTGACCTCGCGCCCGTCGATCCGGAGGACCTCCTTCTCCGTCGGCATGGCTGACACGATACCGCTCGACAGCGGGCGGCGGTCCGACCGATGATGCGCCGGACGAGGGCTGCCAGTCGTCGTCGACCAGGGACGAAGGATGATCAACCGGACCGAACCCGCCTGCCTCGTCATCGCCGACATCACCGGCTACACCAGCTACCTCGCCGGCGTCGAGCTCGACCACGCACAGGACATCCTGGCCGACCTGATGAGCACCGTGGTCGCCTCGCTCCGGCCCGACGTTCCGGCTTGCCAAGCTCGAGGGCGATGCGGCGTTCACCTTCGCGATCACCGAGACCGTCGACGGCCCGGCGCTGATGGACACCGTCGATCGGACGCTACTTCGCGTTCCGCCGCCGGCTGCGCGATATCGGCCAGGCGTCTGTCTGCGACTGCAACGCCTGCATGCGGATGCCGGCGCTCGATCTCAAGCTCCTGGCCCACCACGGCACGATCCTCCGGCAGCGGATGGCCGGCCGCGAGGAGCTGGTCGGGAGCCCGGTCATCGTGGCGCATCGGTTGCTGAAGAACGCCGTGACCGAGACGACCGGGTTCCGCGCCTATGCGCTGTACACCGAGGACTGCCTGCTCGCAGCCGGGATCAGCGACCCCGCGGCGCTCGGCCTGCTCGAGCATCGCGAGGAGTACGACCACCTCGGCGAGATCACCGGCTGGGTCGCCGATCTCGATGCCGCCTGGACGGCTGAGCAGGCACGGTCACGTGTGTTCGTCGAATTCGAAGGCGGCCATCGCATCGATCGACTATGTCCTGCCTGCGCCCCCGGCGGTCGCCTGGGAATACCTGACGTCACCCGCCCGACGACTCCGCTGGCAGGCCGGCGTGACCGAGATCGTGGAGGAAGCCGCGGCCGGTGGACGGCGAGGCGTCGGGACGACCAACCACTGCGTTCATGGCAAGGACGCCATCGTCGAGGAGATCCTCGACTGGCGACCGTCCGACTACTTCACGCTCAACTGGCAGATGCCGATCCCTGGCGCTCCGAAGGTGAAAACGACATACCTCCTCACCCCGACGGACGAGGGGACGTTGGTCGAGTTCCGGATGGAGCGGCCTCGATCGGCCAAGGACCGCGCCTTCCTCGAGCAGATGCTGCCCGGGCTCAATCCGATCTTCGAAGCCGGCATCGCCGCGCTCACGCCTCTCGTGGCCGAGGAGATGGCCCGGCGCGCCGCGGAGGATCCACTCGAGCCGGCGCTGCCCGAATTGGCGGGCCGGTTCCTCGACGTCCCTGTCGATTCGGTGGCGGTGCGTTCGTCGTAAGGTTGACGGCCGCGATGGTGGCCGACCCGATCGGAGGCAGGACATGCAGTACGCGTTGCTCATCTATACGCCCGAGCCGACCGAGGACGTCCCGCCGGAGGCGATCGCCGCCCAGATGGCCGCATACGACGCCGTCACGGACCATCTCCGCAGCCGCGGCGCGATGAAGGCCGGCGAGGCGCTCGACTCGGTCGCGACGGCCACCACGGTCCGCGTCGTCGACGGCAAGACGATCACGACCGACGGGCCGTTCGCCGAGACGAAGGAGACGCTCGGTGGCTTCTACCTGGTCGAGGCGGCCGATCTCGACGAGGCGATCGCCTACGCGGCGATGATCCCGGGTGCCCGGATCGGGTGCATCGAGGTCCGGCCGGTCTGGGATCGCCAGATGATCCTGGGCCAGGACGCACCGGTCGCGGCGTCGACCGCCGGCTGACACGCGCTTCGGCCCCGGACTGACGTCGTCCTTGGCAGGGTCGGGCGCCGCCCCCGACATCGTCGATCGCGTCTTTCGCGAGGAGCAAGGGCGCGCCGTCGCGACGCTGATCCGGGTCACCGGCGATTTCGACCTGGCCGAGGAGGCCGTCCAGGACGCGTTCATCAGCGCCCTCGAGACGTGGCCGCTGCGCGGTGTCCCGGCCAACCCGGGCGCCTGGATCACGACGACGGCCCGCAATCGAGCCATCGACCGTCTCCGCCGGCGCAAGCGCCTGGTCGAGAAGACCGAGACGCTGGGCCGCGAGGCCGCGATCGAATCGCAGCTCGAGGCCATCGATCCGGGGCCGGCGGAGGACGACATGCAGATCGCCGACGATCGACTCCGGCTCATCTTCACCTGCTGCCATCCGGCGCTGGCGATGGATGCGCGGGTCGCGCTCACCCTCCGCACGCTCGGCGGCCTGACGACCCCCGAGATCGCCCGGGCCTTCCTCGTCCCCGAGCCGACGCTCGCCCAGCGCCTGGTCCGGGCCAAGCGCAAGATCCGCGACGCCGGGATCCCCTACCGGGTTCCGCCCGCGGAGCTCCTGCCGGAACGGCTCGACGGCGTGCTGCGCGTCCTGTACCTCGTCTTCAACGAGGGGTATGCGGCGTCGTCCGGCGATGCGCTGATCCGGCGCGAGCTGTGCGCGGAGGCGATCCGGCTGGCACGGGTCGTGGTGTCGCTCCTCCCCGACGAGCCCGAGGCGCGCGGGCTGCTGGCCCTCATGCTCCTCCACGACGCTCGCCGCGAGGCACGGGTCGGCGCGGGCGGTGAGCTGATCCTGCTCGACGACCAGGACCGTGGCCGCTGGGATGCTGCCCGGATCGCCGAGGGTCGAGGGCTCGTGGAAGCGGCACTGCAGGAGTCGCGGCCGGGCTCGTACCAGCTTCAGGCCGCGATCGCCGCACTCCACGACGAGGCCGCCACCCCGGCCGACACCGACTGGCCGCAGATCGCGACCCTCTACCGAGCGCTCCACGCGCTGACGCCGACGCCGGTCGTCGAGCTCAACCTTGCTGCGGCGGTCGCGATGGCCGACGGGCCGGCGGTCGGCCTGGCGATGATGGACGGGCTGGCGGCGAGCGGCGAGCTCGACGCCTACCCGTATCTCCACGCGGCCCGCGCCGACCTCCTCCGTCGCCTCGGCCGCTGGTCGGAGGCAGAGACGGCATATCGACAGGCGCTCGAACTGACGACGAACGTCCCCGAGCGCGCCTTCATCGAGGGCCGGATCCGCGAGACCGCGGCACGCGGCCGCGCGGTGGATTAGCGCGACCCGGCGGGGACTCCGTCGTACGCCGCTTGCAGCTCGGCGATATCGAGCTTGCTCATCTGGAGCATCGCCTCCATCGCGCGCCTGGCGCCCTCGGGGTCCGGCCCGGCGAGCATCTCGTTCATCTGGCGCGGGACGATCTGCCACGACAGGCCGAAGCGATCCTTGAGCCAACCGCATTGCGATGGCTCGCCGCCGCCCAGGATGAGAGACGTCCACAGCCGGTCGACCTCGGCCTGGTCTTCGCACTCGATGACCAGCGAGATCGCCTCGCTGAACCGGAACTCAGGTCCACCGTTGAGCCCGGTCAGCCGTTGCCCCGCAAGGGTGAAGTCGACGGTCAGGACGTCGCCCTCCTTGGTGCTGGGGTTGTCGGCCGGCGCCCGCACGACACGATCGATCCGGCTGTCCGGGATGAGCGATGTGTAGAGCTTGGCGGCGGCCTCGGCCTCGCCGTTGAACCACAGGCATGTCGCAACAGAGGTCATCGGGCATTCCTCCTTGAAGTTTCACGGCCCGGCACGAACGAGCCGGGTCGAGTGGTCACTCCTCGATCAGGGGCACGTCGACCACGTGCTGCGCGACGAACCAGACCTGGAGCTCGTGGCGCCGCAGGACATCGCTCATGAGGATGTCGTTCGAGCCCCAGTCGGCGTTCTTCTCGGTCGCCTCGATCGCGTCGCGGACCTTCTCGAGGACCAGCTCGTGCGCGTCGAGGGTCCGATGGATCATCGCCGCGACCTCTTCGGTGCCGTCCGGTGGCCGCGGGATCGTGGTCAGCTCGGCGGCGTGGCGCGGGTCTCCGACGGCGATGCCGCCGAGGCTCTGGATCCGCTCGGCGAGCAGGTCGATGATCTCGAGCTGCTCCGCGGCGTGCTTGTCGAACAGCAGGTGGAGCTGGTAGAAGGTCGGTCCCGCCACCAGCCAGTGGTGCTTCTTGTACAGCGCGTAGAGCACCATCGAGTCGGCCAGGATCTCGTTGAGCAGACGACAACTCTCGGACCGCGCGTTCTTGGCCAGCGCGATGGGCAACAGTCGCGTGGTCCCGAAACGCTGGATCTCGACCCCGAGCGGGGCGAGCCGCGGCTCGGGTGACGGTCGCTGTGATCGCGCCTTCGATGATCCATTGGCGCGTGTCGTGGTCGTGCGGGATGGCATCGTCGATCCTCCGGTGATCTGGCTCCCGAGCGTACTGCGCGCCCACGCACAAGGGGCGCTGCCAAGAGCCGGTCGGCCTTGCGACTCTGTTGCAACCGCAGGGGGCCGCGTCGACGGGCGCCTCGATCCAGCCGGCCGCGCGGACCTAGCGTGCCGCGCGGACCGCCACGATGATCGCCGGCAGGACCGTGTGGAGGTCGCCGATGACCGCGTAGGTCGCGCGCGTGACCATCGGCGCGTCGCGGTCGGTGTTGATGGCCATGATCGCCTTCGCCGAGCGGGCGCCGACCATGTGCTGGATCGCCCCGCTGATGCCGCAGGCGATGTAGAGGTCAGGCGCGATCCGCGTCCCCGTCTGGCCCACCTGCTGGGCGTGCGGCCGCCAGCCCGCCGAGGTCACGACCCGCGACACGCCGACCGCACCACCGAGCAGCGCGGCGAGCTCGTCGAGCTGGGCGAAGCCCTCCGCGCTGCCGACCCCGCGGCCGCCACCGACGACGACGCGGGCGTCGGCGAGCGAGATCTTGCCGGCTTCGGCCGGGACCCGCGACGTGATGCGAACCCGGAAGTCGCGATCGTCGAGGACCGGCGCGAACCGGCGCAACTCGACAGTCGTCGCTGCCGGTGCGGCGGCCGGCTCGACTGCGTGGGGCGCCAGCGTGACGAGGCGGACCGGACCGTCGAGGCGGGCTTCCTCGAGGAGGCTGCCACCCCATCGCTGGCGCGTCGCCTGCCACGGGTCGCCGGGGCGCAACTCGGTCACGTTGGCCGTGAGCGGCAGCCCGGCCCGTGCCGCGGCATGCGCCGTGACCTCGGATCCGCGCTCGTTGCCCGGACCGATGACCAGGACCGGCCCGTCGCGCTCGATGAGCTGGCCGAGGGCCTTGCCGATCGCCTCGGGCGCGTACTCCTCGAGACGCGGATCCTCGATCGCGTGGAGGACGGCGACGCCGTGCGCCGCCAGCCCTCCCCCGAGCCCCGCGGCGTCTGCGCCCCACGCGACCGCGTGCAACGGTTCACCGGTCGCCCCGGCGAGCCCACGCCCGAACGTGAGCGCCTCGCTCGACAGCCGATCGGGCGCCCCGGCCTCGTGCTCGACGACGACGAGGATCATGCGATCAGTCCCAGGCGCCGGAAGACCTCGACGACCTTGGGCGCCGCCTCGGGCCCCTCGCCCAGGATCTCGACCGCGCTCTCCTTCTCGACCGGGACGCGCAGCCGGAGCCTCGCCGACGCCGCCGCGGGCGCCCCGAGCGCCACGGTCTCGATCTCTTTCTTGCGGGCGCGCAGCCGTCCCGGCACAGACGGGTAGCGCGGCAGGTTGAGCCCCTCCTTGACGGTCACGACCGCGGGTCGCGGGATGTCGTAGACCTCCCAGCCGCCGCCGGGCGCCTCGCGCCGGACGGCCACCCCGTCGTCGCGGACCTCGAGCCCCTTGGCGCCCGTGACCACCGGCCGGTCGAGCGCGACCGCGACCCGGACCCCGACCTGGTAGTCACCGGTGTCCGCGGCCTCGTTGCCGAGCAGGATCAGGTCGAACGGACCGTCAGCCGCCTCGCGCGCCCGGATCGCGTCGGTGATGGCTCCGGCCGTGGCGACCGCGTCCCACTCGCCGCCGTCGGTCTGCAGGAGGATCGCCCGGTCGATGCCGATGGCCATCGCCTCGCGCAGCTGGTCGGTCGCCTCGTCCGGGCCGAGCGTCAGGACCGTGCTGGTGCCGCCGTTCGCCTCGATGAGCCGGACCGCCTCCTCGACCGCGCACTCCTCGTGCGGGCTGACGGTGAAGCCGAGGTAGCGCGTGTCGATCGCCTGCTCGTCGGCGGTCAGGGTGATCTTGCCGGCCGTCGCCGGCACCCGCTTGACGCAGACGAGGATGTTCACCTCAGGCCCGGACGCGGCTGTTGTCGGGGTCGAACAGGGGCGTCGAGCCGACCACGGCGACCGTCACCGGATAGCGCTCCCCGAAGTACTCGACGAGGAGCTTCGTGCCCGCGATGGCCTGCTCGGGCGGCAGGTACGACAGCAGGATGTGCTTGCCGACGGAGGGGCCGGACCCTGCGCTGGTCACGAACGAGCGGCGGCCCTTGGCGTCGGTGATCGGACCGCCATCCGCGGTCAGGATCGGCTCCTTGCCGAGCATGTAGCGCTTGACCCCACTGGCCGAGGTGTTGTCGTCGACCGTGAGGGTGCACAGGGTGGCGACCGCCGGGCGCGAGCGCTGCTCGAGATAGGCATCCCGACCGATGAACGAGGCCTCCTTGACCTTGGGCCGGAGCATGTCGGCCTCGACCAGGTCCCATTCGAGCTCGAGCTCGGCGCCGTGCGCGCGGTAGCCCTTCTCGAGCCGGCCGGTCCCGCCGTAGACGCCGATCCCGAACGGGACGATGCCGTGCGGCGCGCCAGCCTCGGCGAGCGTGTCCCACAGCCGGGCGCCCTGCTCCATCGGCACGTACAGCTCCCAGCCGAGCTCGCCGACGTACGAGATCCGCGAGGCGAGGACCGGGATCCCGCCCAGCTCGATGGTGCGCGCGGTCCCGAACGGGAAGCCCTCGTTCGAGACGTCGTCCGAGGTCGCCGAGGCGACCACATCCCGCGCGCGTGGCCCCCAGATCCCGGCCGTGCACCAGGTCGAGGTGGCGTCGTACAGCTGCGCCGACCCGTCCGCCGGCAGGTGGTCGCGGAACCACTTGCGGTCGCCCATCCCGTGTGCGCCACCGGTCACGACCCGGAACAGGTCGGTCCCGAGCCGCATGATCGTCAGGTCCGACTTGATCCCGCCCGCCTCGTTGAGGAGCGGCGTGTAGACGACCCGCCCGACCGGCACGTCCATCTGGGCGACCGCCATCGCCTGGACGTGGTCCAACGCCCCGGGCCCGCTGATGTCGAAGATCGCGAACGCGGACAGGTCGACCATCCCGACCCGGTCGCGCATGGCCAGGTGCTCGGCGTTGATGATCGGCGACCACCAGCGCGATTCCCACTCGGCGGTGCGTGGCATGACCCGGTCGCCGTACTCCTCGAGCAGGGCCTTGTTGGAGTCGTACCAGAACGGCCGCTCCCAGCCGGCCGTCTCGAAGAAGACGGCCCCGAGCTCGCGCTCGCGGGCGTTGAACGGGCTCAGCCGGACGTTCCGGTTGCTGGCCCACTGCTCGTTCGGATGGACGATGCCGTAGGTCTTGTTGAAGCCCTCGGCCGAGCGCGCCTTGACGTGGTGACGCGCCTTCTGGTGGTCGTGGAAGCGGGCGATGTCCGAGCCGTGCGGGTCGATCTCGGGCTTCCCGTCGGTCATCCACTCGGCGACCATCCTGGCTATCCCGGGCGCCTCCTTGATCCAGATCGCGGCGGCCGCCCACAGGCCCTTGACCTCGGGCGTCTCGCCCAGGATCGGCATCCCGTCGGGGGTCAGCGACAGCAGGCCGTTGATCTGGTGCCGGATACCGACCCGCTCGTCGCCGAGGATGTCGGGGATGAGCTCGAGGGCCTGCTCCATCTGGAGCTCGAAGTCCTCGGGCGTGAACGGCAGCTCGGTCGGCGACAGCTTCGATTCGGCGATCGAGGGGATCTCGTCGGCATCCATCAGGATCGCCCGGTGGGCGTACGAGCCGACCTCCATGTCGCTGCCGTGCTGGCGCTCGTAGCAGTTGGTGTCCATGTCGCGGACGATCGGGTAGGTGATCTCGCCGACCGTGTTCTCCAGCATCGGGACCGGCCCGACGCTGATCATCTGGTGGACCGCCGGGGTGAGCGGGATCTCGGCACCGGCCATCCTGGCCAGCCGCGGGCTCCAGACGCCGGCCGCGATGACCACGATGTCGGCCTCGAAGTCGCCCTTGTCCGTCCGAACGCGGGTGACGTGCCCGTCCTCGACGTCGATGCCGGTGACCTCGGTCATCGGGGACAGCCGCAGCGCCCCGAGCGCCTGCGCCTTCTCGCGCATCAGCGTGCCGGCGCGGAGCGAATCCACCACCCCGATCCCGGGCGTCGAGAAGCCGCCGAGGATGATGTCGGTGTTGATGTAGGGGACCATCGCCTTGATCTGCTCGGGCGTCACGAGCTCCGACTCGATCCCCCACGAACGCGACGACGCCATCCGGCGCTTCAGCTCCTCCATCCGCTCGGGCGTCCGCGCGACCTCGATACCGCCGCTCTGGGTGAACACGCCGAGCTCCTTGTACTGCTCGACGCTGTCGGCGGTCAGCGCGGTCATCTCGCGCGAGTGATCGGTCAGGAAGATGAAGTTCGAGGCGTGCCCGGTCGAGCCGCCGGGGTTGGGCAGCGGGCCCTTCTCGATCTGGACGATGTCCTTCCAGCCCAGTCGCGAGAGGTGGTAGACGAGGCTGTTGCCGACGATGCCGGCGCCGATGACGACGACGCGCGCGTCTCCCGGTCGTGTGCTCAAACCGATCCTCCTCGGGACGTCCTGCGCGGCGGTGCGTGACGGCGGACGACGATGTCGTGGCCCGCCATTCTACTGTCCGGGCAGCCGCCAGTGATCGCCCCAGGCGAGGTCCACCTCGACCGGCCGGATCCGGTCGTAACCGGACCATGGATACGCCGCGTACTCGCCGAACCAGATCTCGCCGTCGACGAGGTACAGGTCGACCCGCACGTGATCGAACCCCTGGCCGAGGTCGGCGGCCACCTCGACCAGACGCTCGAGATTCGCCGGGGGAGGCTGACCGGGATCGGACGGCTGCATCGAGGCGACCGTGATCGGCTCCCACGTGGCGGTGAAGAAGGTCCGATGGTGGACCGGTTCGTTGCGGCCGCGGCTGACCAGGATGAACTGCACCACGCCGTCGAACACGAAGATCTTGTAGTCCGTGGGCGGTTTCGGCCCGGCACCGATGAACGTTTCGACCAGGAACCCCGGCTGGGCTTTCGAGTACGCCCATTCGCGCAGCCGGACGAACTCGCGCCGATCGAGCCAGTCGGCCGTCTTCGCCGCCAGGACCGCGGCTGCGGCGGCATCGACCTGGCCCGTCCCGACGTGCGCCCGGCCACTGCTGTTGTTCGGCTTGAGGACCCAGCGCTCCGGCAACGCGACCTCGGCAAGATCGGCCAGGTCGGTGCCCGTCCAGACGACGTCGGGGAAACGGATGTCCGGCCGGCGTCGCGCGGCCTCGGCCTTGCCCGCCAGCTTGTCACAGGTCCAGACGAGGTCCTCGTTGCGGTCGTTGAGGATCCGCCAGTTGACCTTCTCGGTGTACCGCCGCGGGTCCGACAGGCTCGGCCAGACCCCGTGCGACTGGCGGTACTTGAGCGATCGGTAGAGCCGGTCGGGCAGGGCCCGTCCGAGGCGCTGCCGGGGCGTCACGGCTCGGCTCCGTCCACGTGGCCGAGTATCGCATCCGGGCACTGGTGGGATACTGGGCTCTTCCCGAACGGGACCATCCAGGCGACCGGAGGCGCGTGATGACCCAGGCGATGTCCACCCTCGTCAATGAGCCGGCGTGGGTCGATCTGTCCAGCTCCGATGCGCAGGCGTCGCGCGACTTCTACACGGGCCTGTTCGGCTGGAATGCCGACGTGAACCCGGACCCGCAATACGGCGGGTACGCGATGGCGAAGCTCGGCGACCACGACGTCGCCGGGATCGGACCGACCCAGAGCCCGGGCCAGCCCACGGCCTGGAACGTCTACATCGGGACCGAGGATGCCGACGGCCTGGCGGCCCGGGTGCAGGCCGCTGGTGGGACCGTCGTGGCCGCCCCGTTCGACGTCGGCGACCAGGGTCGGATGGCGGTCTTCCAGGACCCGTCCGGCGCGTACATCTCGGCGTGGCAGCCGACCGGGATGGCCAGCTTCGAGATCGGCGCGGCGAACGCCTACGGCTGGGCCGAGCTGAGCGCCCGCGGCTTCGACCAGGACATCCCGTTCTATGGCGAGGTCTTCGGCTGGGCGGCACGGACCAGCCCGATGGGCGAGGGCCAGCCGCCGTACACCGAGTTCCAGCTCGACGGGCGGAGTATCGCCGGCGCGATGGAGATGAACCCGATGGTGCCGGCCCAGGTGCCGAGCTACTGGCTGGTCTACTTCAACGTGGATGACGTGGACGCAACCTACGGCAAGGCGATCGCCGGCGGCGCGCAGGAGATGTTGGCCGCCGGGTGACTTCCCGGGCGGACGCTTCGCGATCCTCACCGACCCACAGGGCGCCGCGTTCGGGCTGCTCAAGCTGAGCAGGCCCCGCTGATCCGTCCTACAGCCGCGCGGGGCGGACCGACAGCTGGACCGTCACGGTGTCGCCGACGGCCAGACGCTCCGCCGTGCGAACGCTGTCCTTGACCGGCATGACGTAGCGCCCGTCCTTCGGGAACAGCGACGTATCGGAGGTGGTCGCACCGATCCGATAGCGGACCGGGATCATCCCCCAGCCGTAGCTCACGAGCGACGACATGGCGCGCAAGCCCGCGGATACCTCGTCGGGGACGGTCACGAAGTGGTACGGCGACGGGCCTCTCCACGACCAGAGCTCGCCACTGAACGCCAGGTCTTCGACATCTCGCATCTCTCTGCCTACCGTACCGGAGGAGGCCACCGATGGACATCCGACCGAAGCAGCCGACAACGAAGGCGCCATCCGAGACGTTCACCGGCGACGCGTGGATCGACGTGATCGCACGAGGCGAGGAGCCGTCGCGCGTCCGCGTGAACGTCGTGCGGTTCGCGCCCGGCGCACGGAACGCGTGGCACGCTCACGCGGTCGGCCAGACCGTCCACGTCGTCGACGGCGTCGGGCGGATCCAGGCTCGCGGCGGCGAGATCGTCGAGATCCACCCGGGCGACACGATCCACACGCCGCCCGGGGAGTGGCACTGGCACGGCGCGGCGCCCGACCGATTCATGACCCACCTCGCCATCTGGGAGGCGCCGGCGTCGGGGCCGGAGTCGGAGTGGGGCGATCAGGTCACCGATGAGGAGTACGCCGCCCGATGACCCGGCTCGCGTTCCTGCGGCCGTTCACGATGCGCTTCGTCAACCCGGTGACGAGGCGGTTCGCCGGGCACGTCCCGGGCTTCGCCATCGTCCATCACGTTGGCCGGACGTCCGGCCGTCCCTACGCGACACCGATGAACGTGTTTCGCGACGGCGATGCCTGGGTGATGGCGCTGACCTACGGCGCGCAGGTCCAGTGGGTGCGCAACGTCCTCGCGGCAGGCGGGTGCGAGCTCGAGTCCCGTGGCCGCCGCATCCGCTTGACCCACCCGGAGCTCATCCACGACCCGCGCCGGCGGCCGATGCCCATACCGGTGCGCTGGTTCCTCGGGCTCCTCGGGGTGACGGACTTCCTCCGGCTGCGTCCCATCACGCCCGGCACCCCACCACCACCCGATGGGTGACGCAGTCCCGAGCCTGTCCCCCCGGCGACGACTGAGCGGTTTCGAGCTTCGGCTCCTTAGCCGACCCACTTCGGCTGGGTGAGGCTGAACCAATTCCCGGAGTCGTCGCGGAAGAGAGCTTCGATGCCGTACGGTCGCTCGGCCGGCTCCTGGAGGAAGGTGACGCCCTTCGCCGACAGCTCCTCGAACGTCTTCTGGCAGTCGGTCGTCTCGAACACCCCGCCGCCGAGCGAGCCCTTCGCGACGAGCGCCCGGACCGCCTCGGCATCCTCCGGGCTGAACATCGGCGGCGCTGGATAGGCGAGCAGGATGCTCATGTCCTTCTGGTCCTTCGGGCCGACGGTGAGCCAGCGAAAGCCATCGAGGGTCGCGTCGTTGCGAAGCTCGAAGCCAAGGGTCTCGGTGTAGAACGCCTTTGCCCGATCCTGGTCGAGCACGAACACGTTGACGTGGTTGAGGCGGCTGATCATCGGTTCTCCTTCGCCGGTGGTTGCTCGGTCACCGTAGCCGGGTCGGCCGATGTCGCGCTTCTCCCCGCTTGCTGACCTTCCGGGTGCGGCCGCGTCCACATCAGCACCACGCAACCGGGGATCGGCGGGGCGCCGGTCCGTGCGACCGCGTCGTCGCGATACTCGCTCGGCGACGCTCCGACGAGTTCGCGGAAGCGCGTGCTGAACGAACCGAGACTCGAGAAGCCGACAAGGAAGCAGATCTCGGTGACCGACAGGTTCGCGGTTCGGAGGAGGGTCTTGGCACGCTCGATCCGGCGGCGGGTCAGGTAGGCCCGGGGCGTCTCGCCGTACGCCGCGGCGAACCCGCGGGCGAAGTGGAAGCGCGAGTAGCCGGCTTCGCGAGCCATCGCGTCGAGGTCGAGCGGCTCCGCGTACTCGCGATCGATCAGGTCGCGCGCTCGGCGCAACGCCGGGAGAAGGAACAGCGCGTTGTCGGTCATCGGTCTGTCGACAGTCTAGAGTTGGGGTTCGGGCCCAGCCGCGACAGGATCGGCATGTTGGACTCGCGGTGCAGCCTTGGAGGGATCAGACCGTTGGCCAGCACGATCGAACGCGCCGAGGTGATCGTCACGAGTCCAGGTCGCAACTTCGTGACGTTGCGCCTCACGACGTCGGACGGCGTCGAAGGGCTCGGCGATGCGACAATCAACGGCCGTGAGCTCGCCGTCGCCTCATATCTCCGTGACCATGTCTGCCCGCTCCTCCTGGCCCGCGATCCCGACCGCATCGAGGACACCTGGCAGTACCTCTATCGCGGTGGCTACTGGCGACGAGGACCGGTCACGATGGCAGCCATCGCCGCCGTCGATCAGGCGCTGTGGGACATCAAGGCGAAGGTCGCGGAGCAGCCCCTGTACCAGCTGCTCGGCGGAGCCTCTCGCAATGGTCTCCTGGCCTATGGCCACGCGAGTGGAACCGATCTGCCTGCCCTGTTCGATTCGATCGACGAGCACCTCGCGGCCGGCTATCGGGCGATCAGGGTCCAATCGGGCATCCCCGGGCGCGGCGCCATCTACGGCGTCGCTCGATCGTCGGAGGGCGAGCGGTACGACTATGAGCCGGCACGCCGCCAGGATCTCCCGGTCGAAGAGACGTGGGACACATCGGCCTATCTCCGACACATCCCCACCGTCTTCGATGCCGTCCGGGCCAAGTTCGGGCCCGAGCTCCCACTCCTGCATGACGCGCACCATCGACTGACGCCGATCCAGGCCGCCCGGCTCGGGAAGTCGCTCGAACCCTTCGACCTGTTCTGGCTCGAAGACTGCACGCCCGCCGAGAATCAGGCCGGACTACGGCTCGTCCGCGAACACACGACGACGCCGCTCGCGATCGGTGAGGTGTTCAACACCGTGTGGGACTACCAGCAGCTGATCAGCGAACAGCTCATCGACTACGTGCGCTCCTCGGTCACCCACGCCGGGGGCATCTCGCCGATGAAGCGGCTCATGGACTTTGCGGGGATGTTCCAGATCAAGTCAGGCATGCACGGCCCGACCGATATCTCACCGGTCGGCATGGCTGCCGCGCTGCACCTTGGCCTGGCCATCCACAACTTCGGGATCCAGGAGTACATGCGACACAGCCCCGCGACGATGGACGTGTTCCGGACGTCGTTCACCTTCGAAGGCGGTCTGCTTCATCCAGGCGATCAACCAGGCCTGGGCGTCAGCCTCGACGATGACGCCGCAGCGGCGTACCCGTACGTGCAGGCATACCTCCCGACGGCCCGACTGGCGGACGGGACCGTCCACGACTGGTAGCACGGCTCAAGGAGCCGTCCCGCTGGTCATCTGACGCGACGCGGTCACGTGCTTCAGCCACAGCTCGTAGCGAGCTGCGGCGAGCTCCGAATGATCAGCCCGTGGATCGGCCACTCGCCGCGTGGACGGGGCCAGCCGCCCGAACACGGAGGCCTCGTCCACCAGGCCCGCGGCACAACCGCCGAGCAGGGCCGCTCCCCGGCCGGATGCCGCGGTCACGTCGACGGCGTCGAGCGGCCGTCCCAGGACGTCGGCAAGCAGCTGGCGCCACGCCGGATCGGTGCTACCGCCGCCGGCGATCCGCACGGCCGACGGCGAGCCGGGACCGCCGACCTCGTCCATCGCCGTCCGGACGGCGAACGCCACCCCTTCGAGGGCGCCTCGCAGCAACGTCGTCCGATCGTGGGCGAGCGCGAGCCCGACCCAGGAACCCCGCATGCTCGGGTCGAGCCATGGTGTCCGCTCCCCTGTCAGATGCGGCAGGAACAGCGGATCGGTCTCGGCCACGGGAGACGCGGCGGCTGCGTACAGCTCCTCCCACGATGCCGCCAGCACCGTGCGCACCCAGTCCAACGCCAGGCCGGCATTGGTCGTCGCAGCCATGACATACCAGCCGTGTCGGGCGGCGGTTCGGAACAGGGTCGTGCCCTGGCCACCCCGCGACTGGCTGGTCGACGGCGCTGACGATCTGTCCGCCGGAGCCCAGCGTCAGCTGAAGGCCCCCGTCCTCGCGCAAGCCGCTCCCGAACATCGCGGCTGCCGTGTCGCCGGCACCTGCCGCGACCTGGATCCCCGGAGTCAGCCCGAGCTCATCCGCCGCCGCAGACGTCAGCTGGCCGGCCGAGTCACCAGCCCACGACACGAGCGGGGCGAAGAGAGCCTGATCCAGGCCCAACGCCTCGATCACCTCCGTGTCCCACCGTTCGCCGGGCACGTCGTAGAGCAACGTGGCCGAGGCATCGCTGGGTTCGGTCAGGACCACCTCGGTCATGCGGGCGCGCAGCCAGTCCTTGGGCTGCAGCGCCCACCGCGCGCTGGCCAAGGTCGACCCGTCGAACCGGCGCAGCCACAGGAGGATCGGCCCTGCCAGGCCGGGGATGACCGGGTTCGCCAGCCGCGCCAAGGCCTCGCTGCCCAGGCGCTCGTACGCGCCCATCACGACCGACGCCCTGGCATCGGCCCACAGGATCGCGGACCTGACCGGCTCCAGTGCGGCGTCGGCGAGGACCACGCCATGCATCTGACCCGACAGACCGACCGCCGACGGAGACGCGGCTCCGCCGTCGCGGGCCTTCGCCACGGCCTCCCGGACCGCGAGCACGGTCTCACGCCACCAGGTCCGTGGATCCGACTCCGCCCAGCCGATATTCGCCGACTCCACCTCGTACTCCCGACTGACCTCGGAGAGGAGTCGGCCATCCGGATCGGTGACGACGACCTTGACCGAGCTCGTTCCAAGGTCGACTCCCAGGAGCGTCGGAGCTGTCATCACCGCGGGCTCGGGTCCACTGGCCGTCCTAGGTGTGGATGACGACCTTGTGACCGCTGCGGCTGGCGACCGCCTCGAGCGCGTCGGCGTAGTCATCGAGGTGGAACCGATGGGTGATGATCCCGTCGGTCTTCACCCGCCCGGTGCGCAGCGCCGAGATCGCGGCGTCGAAGCTGGTCACCTCCGCGAAGGAGCCCTTGATGGTGATCTCGCGACGGAAGACGTCGAACGGGTGGAACTGGACGAGGTCCGCTTCCCTGGTGACACCGTAGACGAGCACCGTGCCGCCGTTGCGGGTCAGCGACACGCACGTGCTGCCGACGTCGGGAGACCCGGTCGCCTCGACCACGATGTCGTAGCCCTGACCGCCCGGCGAGGCTGCCCGCAGTGCCTCGATGTTGGCCGCCGGGTCCGCCCGATCGATGAGGACGACGGCGTCGACGCCGAGCCTGAGCGCCGCATCGAGCTTGAACTGGCGAGGTGCGGCGACGGTGACCGACGTGGCGCCGCCCGACGCGATGAGCTGAGCGAGCAGCAGCCCGGTCGGACCCGCGCCGATGACCAGCGCGCTGGAGCCGGGCCGGATCTCGAGTCGCTCGAGTCCATGCATCGCGCAGGCGGCCGGTTCGCTGAACACGGCGACATCGCGGTCGAGCCCTTCAACGGAGAAGGTGAGGTTTTCCGGCGCCGTCACGTACTCCGCGAAGAAACCAGGAAAATTGCTGCCCATGCCCTTCATGTTGCGACAGAGGATCAGCCGTCCCGTGAGGCAGTAGTCGCAGTGTCCGCAGTAGATGTTGGGGTTGACGGTGACCTGCTCGCCGAGGGCGAACCGCTCGACACCATCGCCAAGCGCGTCGATCACACCCACGAGCTCATGCCCCGGGATGAGCGGGAACCGCGCCTGGAACTCGCCTTCGTGGATATGCAGGTCGGTGCCGCACACGCCGACCTGATCGATCTTGATCAGAACCTCGCCGGCCGCCGGCTCGGGGGTCGGGACCTCACGAACCGCGAACGTGCGCGGCGCGTCGTAGACAACGGCCTTCAAGGGACCCTCCGCGGTTGCTCGTTGCTCGATGATCCGTCACGGCAGTCGGGCTCGATCGGTCGCCGACTCCCGCGCATATCCGACGCTAGCACGGCACCATCCGATCTGTCGGGAACGCGGACCGCCACCTGCGGTCCGAACGCAACGACGGGAGCTCAGGTCGAGATCGGAGCAAATGATGAAGGCGGTTCGTTTCAGCCGGTTTGGGGGTCCGGAGGTCCTCGAGATCGTGGATCTCCCCGATCCGCATCCGGGTCCGGGCGAGGTCCGGATCGCGGTCCGTGCCGCCGGCGTCAACGCGAGCGACTGGAAGAAGCGCCAGGGGCTGATGGATCCGGAGCTCCCGCAGACCGTTGGCCACGAGGCTGCGGGCGTCGTCGACGAGCTCGGTGAGGGCGTCACGGACGTCGCCATCGGCGATCGCGTGTTCGGCTTCTCCGCCGAGGCCGCCCAGGCCGAGCTGACGGTGCTGTCCGACTATGCGCCGATCCCGCCGTCGCTCGACTTCGCCGAAGCTGCCGCGCTGCCGGCCGCCATCGAGACGGCCACGCGTGCGCTCGACCAGCTCGGCGTCGGGAGCGGCAGCACGCTGCTCATCAACGGCGCCTCCGGCAGCGTCGGTGGCGCTGCGGTCCAGCTCGCGGTGGCGCGCGGCCAGCGGGTGATCGGCACCGCCAGTCCGGCGAACCACGAGTACCTTCGCTCGCTGGGGGCCGAGCCCGTCGCCTATGGCGAGGGTCTCGTCGGGCGGGTTCGCGCTCTCGCACCGGACGGCGTCGACGCGGCGCTCGATGTCGCCGGGAGCGGCGTCCTGCCCGAGCTCATCGAGCTCGCGGGCGGCCCGGAGCACGTCGTCACGATCGCCGACTTCGCCGGCGCACGGGAGCATGGGGTGAGGTTCAGCAGCGGGGACGCCGGTCGCGCCGTCCACGCACTGGCCGGGATCGGCGAGCTGATCGAATCCGGCCGCTTCTCGGTCCCGGTCGTCCAGACCTTCCCGCTGGCCGAGGTGGCGGAGGCGCAGCGCGCCGGTGAAGGCGGTCATGTGCGTGGAAAGACTCGTGCTGCTGGTCGGTCCTCGTTGACCGGCCCCTCGATGAGGCCAGGTGATCCAACGTCAAACGCAGGCAGGAGAGTGACGATGAACACCGGCGAGCATCCGAATGCGATCGCCTACCGGAGGACGGTCGATGCCTTCCGCGACGGAGACTTCGACACGATCCGGTCACTCATCGCCGAGGACGTCGTCTGGCACGTCCCCGGTCAGCAGCTCGATGGCGGGAGAGATCCGCGGTCTCGACGAGCTCGTCGCCTGGCTCGGCCGAGTCAGCGAGATCGGCTTCACCATCCGGGAGCACGACGTGTTCGGCAACGACGAGCACGTCTGCGCACTGAGCTACATCGGTGCCCGGCGTCCCGGGGTCGTCATCGAGATCCCCGTGACGAGCGTCTTCCACTACCGTGCCGGCCGGCAGGTCGAGCGGTGGTTCTACCCCGCCGATGCGGCAGCCTGGGACGCGATCTTCGACGGCTGACGTGCCGGGCGGCGAAGGTCGAGCAGACCGGGCAGGGAGTGGAGCCGACACTCGGACTTGAACCGAGGACCTGCTGTTTACGAAACAGCTGCTCTACCACTGAGCTATGTCGGCGCGGGGTGATTATAGGTGCAGACCGACTTGCTGCCGCTGCTACCGTTGCCGGATGGTGGCCGGGGGACGCGCCATGCTCGACGATCCAGCGGTCGCGGAGGCCCTTGCGAACTCGCATCTCCGCGATCTGCCCGCGGACGTCACCGCCACGCTCCTCGAAAGCGCCTCGCCGATCCACGCGCTCGCGGGCTCGACCGTCCGCGAGTTCGGCGAACCCGGCCCGTACCTCGAGCTGCTGGTCGACGGTCTCCTCCGCGTCTTCGTTCGGGCTCCGGATGGTCGGAGCCTGACGGTCCGCTACCTCCGTCCTGGCGAGCTCTCGGGCGTCGTGTCCCTCTTCACGCCGAACTACTCCTTCGCCGCGACGCTGCAGGCGGTGGTGGACTCGGATCTCATCGCCTTCCGGGGTGACGTCGTGATCCGCCTCGCCGACGGAGACATCCGCGTGGCGCGGAGGGTCATCGACGAGCTGAGCGAGCGTGTCGTCGACTTCGTGGCGGAGATCCCGGGAAGCGCCTTCTCGACCGTCCGGCAACGCGTCGCGCGGCACATCCTCGATCTCGCCTCCGAGCAGCCGCAGAGCGACCGGCTCGTTGCCCCGGTGAGCCAGCAGGCGCTCGCCGACGCCGTCGGATCCGTCCGCGAGGTCGTCGTCCGGGTGCTCCGCGATCTCCGGGCCGAAGGTGTGATCCGAACGGGGCGGGGAGGGATCGAGGTCCTGGTCCCGGACGTCCTCATCGATGAGCAGTTTCCCGCCAGGCGAGCCGTGCCGGTCAGCCGGAGCTCTCCGCGAATTCCTCGAGGAACGCGACGAACCGGTTGACGTCGCCCTCGGTCGTCGCGATGCCGACCGAAGCGCGCACCGCCCCCAGCGCTCGACCGGGCAGAAGGGTCCGCAGATCCTCGAATCCGGGTGGTCTGCCCAGCGCGAAGACGGCCTCCATCTCGTGCGCGGTGATGCCGCGGGCCGTCTCGCTGGCGCCCGGATTGCAGAAGCAGCCGGTCCGAAGTGAGATGCGCCGGTCGGCGGCCGCCGCCTCGACCTTCCAGAAGTCCACGACGTGTCCGGCACGATCGAGCACGTTGAACGGGATGGTGCCGCCACGGTCGACGGTGTCGGTCGGACCATAGAGCCGCACCACGGGCGCCCCATCGGGATGGCGCAACGCCGACAGGCGGCCGAGCAGCCAGCGCGTGAGAACCTCCACGCGCCGATGGATCGTCGCCACGCCGACCGACCTCACGTGGCGCAGCCCGATCTCGATGGCGGGCAGCCCCAGGTAGTCGATGGTGCCGTCTTCGAAGCCGATCTCGCCATCGCCAAGCGTGTGGCGCGGCACGACGACCGAGGCGACGCCGATGGTCCCGCCGGCGAACCACGGGCGGCGCAGGCGGGCCAGATGCCTCCCGCCGCGCGACCAACGACCCGATGCCCGTCGGGTAGCCGAAGACCTTGTACCAGGAGATGGCGACGAAGTCAGGGTGCCACCGCGACAGGTCGAGCTCGTTCGTCGGCACGTAGGCGGACGCGTCCAGCAGGACATCCCAGCCACGCGCGTGCGCCAGGTTCGTCCACTCGAGCGGATGGCGGACGCCGGAGTAGTTGGACTGGGCCGGGAAGGCGAACAGGTGTCGCCGGCCGTCGGGGGCCCGATCGAGGGCGGCGAGGACGTCGGCGTCGTCCGGACGAAGGTCGGCCGGCCGCAACGGCAGGTAGGTGACCGTCGCGTCGTGCGACCGGGCGAACTCCCGGATGCCGTTGACCGAGTTGTGGTTGTCGGCTGTCAGGAGGCAGCGGCTCCCGGTCGTGAACGGAAAGGACTCGCCGACCAGCTTGAGAGCGCGCACTCGCGTTCGCCGTGAACACGACGACGTACTCATCCGGTGAGGCGTTCAGGAACTGCAGGACTGCGCGCCGCGCCTGGTCGGCGAAATGCGTGGAGGCCACCGAGGCTGGGCTGTTCGAATGTGGATTCCCGAAGATGCCGCTCCGAAGCAGCTCGTGGTGCTCCCGCAGCTGCGACTCCGCGTACAGCCCACCACCGGTGTAGTCGAGGTAGGTCTGATCGGCAGCGTCCAGTCGGGCGTACTCGCGTGCGCGCAACGCTTCGACGGCGCGGCCATCCCAGTCAGGGTCGTCTAGGCGGGACGACGGCTGGACCGGCACAATGCCGGGCCGTGAGCGAGTCCGTCGTCGACGAGGTGATCACCCGCAGATCATCGATGGGACGCGCGATGTGGTCAGGGACCTAGGTTCCAGTCGCTCCCTTCGGTGCGCAGATGCCGTCTGGATCGCGAAGTGGTCAGAACGCGATCTCGATCGCCTCCCAGCCCTGGTTGCCGTGACCGCCGGCGTACCCATCGTTCAAGATCGTCCTGTCGTTGATCTCGATGTAGACGAGATAGCAGCACGGCACCATGAGCGGGTCGCTCCATGGATCCCACACGAACGAGGTGGGGACGGGATAGCCCTGTTCGGCGATGTTGCCAGCGTAGGTCTTCGACAGTGGGACGACCGCACCGCCCGGGTAGAGCGGCAGCGGGACCCCGGTCACGGGGACCGACAGGCCGGAGTTGCCCCGTGCCGTCACGGCGACCCCGCTCAGGTTCGGGTCGTAGGCGTGGACGGTGACCCTGATCAGCCCGTCGCCACGCTTGACCTTCGCGCACTTCAGCGATTCGGTCGTTCCGTCGGGCTTCTGGAGCTCCAACGTGATCGTCGGTCGCGGGAGCGGGAACGGCCCCGAATTGTCGACGCGGACGGGCTGCGGCGCGCTCACGCGCGTGATCGAGCCATCGCGCACCCGGAGTCGGACGTAGTAGAGGCCATCGGCCGACGGCGTCGGCCAGTGGACGAGCACCTTCTCGCCGACCGTGTTCGGACCGTTGTCCGAGTCGCAGATCTGCGAGATGTCGAACCAGCCCGGATCGACACCGGTCGAGGTGCTCCGGCTGCACGGCACGAGCCATGGGAAGGACGAGATCGTGTTGTAGCCCGATGTCGAACCGACGTACGGGAGATACGTCCCGCTCGGTCCGGTCGACGAGACCTCGACCAGGTACTGGGTCGCCGACGGCATGTTGAAGATCCCGCGCAGCTCGGCGTAGTCACCGAAAGGGTGATCACCGATCCCTGCGGCCGGGTTCGGGGAGGGGGTGTGACCCGGTCCGACGCTGGGACCGTTGCCCAAGCCCAGGCCATCGATCTGGCTGATCGGGATGTCGCCGACCCGCGTGATGAGCGGTCGCGGCGGGCAGAGCTTGCGGCACACCTTCCGGCAGCGTGCCGAGCAGAAGAAGCGACACAGCTGATGACAAAAGCGTTCGAGCTCGAGCTTCTTGATCGTCTGGTTCCAGGCCTTCGCGTCGCCGGCCGCCTGGATCTCGAGCAGGCGCTTGACCATGTCGGGCTTCGCCACGAGCGCAGCCAGCGCGTGGGCGAAGTCGATCATCTCCTCGACGCCGACCGGTTCCTTCGGCGGCTCGGGGCAGAAGCTCAGGCAGACGCCACCACAGCGCTTCTCGCAGAAGTAGCCGCAGATCACCTCGCAGCGCTCGGACAGGCCTGCCTGAGCGAGGGCGGCCTCGAACGCAGCCCCGTCCTCCGCCTCGTACGCCTCGAAGGCCTTGCGGAACGTCGCCGGGTCCTTGGCGAGCTCCTCCGCGGCTTCCGCGATGCTCCTCAGTTCGTCGATCGGCTCGTCACCGGACAGGGTCGCCATCGCGTCTCCTTCGCCGAGCGGCTGGTCACGCATCCGCGCTCGACGGAACGGTAGGGACCCGCGCTCACGGACCCGTCACCGGCCCGTCACGTATCCATCACGTCGTCGGGTTCAGGCGTCTCGGTCGTAGAAGGGCATCGCGGCATCGTCTGGCCGGTCGAGGTCGGCGATCAGCGCCGCGACGCCCTACGGGTTCCCGGGAACCTGCGGCCACACTTCCAGCAGATCGATCCAGCCGCCGAGCGAGTACCAGCCGCTCCAGCCGTTGCTGGGCGCGGTCTGCCACATATGCCAGACGGCAGCATCGCCGCCGCGGGCGAACACCTCCATCCGGCCATCGTCGTTGGACGCCACCTTGAGCAGGTCGATCCAGCCGCCGAGCGAGTACCAGCCGCTCCAGCCGTTGCTGGGCGCGGTCTGCCACATATGCCAGACGGCACCATCGCCGCCACGCGCGAAGATCTCGAGCCGGCCGTCCGCGTTCCTGCCATTTCCAGCAGATCGATCCAGCCGCCGAGCGAGTACCAGCCGCTCCAGCCATTGCTCGGCGCGGTCTGCCACATATGCCAGACGGCACCATCGCCGCCGCGAGCGAAGATCTCCATCCGGCCGTCCGCGTTGCGACGCCACGTTGAGCCGGTCGATCCAGCCGCCGAGCGAGTACCAGCCGCTCCAGCCGTTGCTGGGCGCGGTCTGCCACATATGCCAGACGGCACCGTCGCCGCCACGGGCGAAGATCTCGAGCCGGCCGTCCGCGTTCCTGCGCGACATCCAGCAGGTCGATCCAGCCGCCGAACGAGTACCAGCCGCTCCAGCCGTTGCTCGGCGCGGTCTGCCACATATGCCAGAGGGCACCGTCGCCGCCGCGCGCGAAGATCTCGAGACGGCCATCCGCGTTCTTGACGACATCGAGCCGGTCGATCCAGCCGCCGAGCGAATACCAGCCGCTCCAGGCGCCGCCCGGCGCGACTTCCCAGTTGTGCCAGACGGCACCGTCGCCGCCACGCGCGAAGATCTCGAGACGCCCGTCCTGCGTTCGTCGCCACCTTGATCAGATCGATCCAGCCGCCGAGCGAGTTGCCAGCCGCTCCAGCCGTTGTTGGGCGCGGTCTGCCAGTTGTGCCACAGCGCCCCGTCGCTGCCGCGCGCACAGACATGCATCCGCGTCGCCCTGTACCGACACGATCGACCGTTGTCGGGACCCGGAGCCATGCCTCGTGCGTGATCGCCTTCATCGACGGTTCGTCGACGATGCCGATCGTGTCCCAGGTGTACATCGCGTAGCCCGGCTGGCTGCCGTCCACACCAGCGGGCACTGGACGTCGAGCTGTTGCGCCAACCAGGTCGATCGACCCGTAGCCGCAGAGCGCTGGTGCTGTGATCCTCGTTCGCGTCGGCGTGCCATCCCGTCGCGAACCAGCCGTTCTGGTGCTGCCAGACCGCCGATAGCTGGTCGGCCGCGATGCCAAGCTTCACCGGCCCTTGCGAGATGGCGTCCTTCAGGACGCTCGACGTCTGCCAGTCGACCGACTGGCTGCCGCCGTCGTCGTAGTTCTGGCCGTCCTGATGGAACCCGTCGTTGACCATCCAGTCCAGCACCTGGTAGATGTAGGCGCCCTCCAGAACGCCGTGGCTGGTGGCCCAGTCGATGGCCTCTTGCTCAGCGATGAAGATCTCCGGCTGGTAGCAAGCCTTGGCAAAGGCTTCCTCTGCGGTGACGCAGTCGCCGTGAACGTCGTTGCCCCACATCGAAAGCGTCTGCGGGATAGCGATGTATTGCGGCGGTGCACCGATGAGTCCGGCGGCATGCGGCGTCGCCGACGCCAATATGCTTCGCGGGGTAGGCAAGGCTCCGCGCTTGCGAGCGGTTCTATCTAGCATCGGGTGTTCCTCCTGCTGGCGATGAGACAAAGCGCACAGCGATCGCGTCGCGAGTCGTCAGCCGCGATTCCAGTGACCGCGGGGCCACGTGCCGCGCAGGGCCCTACCTGCCCGATGGCCGGGGCGGCGTTCCCGGGGTGCCGACGTTGCCAGTGCCGGACTGCGGGTTGCCCGTGCCGGGCTGCGAGCTGACGCCGGAGCTCGAGGCCGGTGGTGGGGGCGTGCCGGGTGTTCCCATGTCGCCTGCGCCGGACTGCGCACTCGCTGCCGTACTGGCCGACGGCGGCGGTGGCGTACCGGGGGTGCCGACATCACCAGCGGCCGATCGCGCGCCATTCGTGCCGGCCTGCGAGGCGAGGCCGGTGCTTGGGGGCGGTGGCGTGCCGGGTGTTCCTTTGCCGTCGCCTGCGGCGGGCTGCGCGCTCGCTGCCGCGCCCCCGGACGGCGGTTGTGGCGTGCCGGGGGTACCCACGTTTCCCGCGCTCGCCTGCGCGCTGCCCGTGCCGGCCTCCGAACCGACCCCGCCGCCGCGGGGCGGTGGCGGAGTCCCGGGCGTTCCCATGGAGCCCGCGTCATCGGGGACGCCTGCGGGCGAGCCTGCGTCGTCACTCATGGTCGTCATACCTCTGCTAGTGCGTGAATCACCAAGATCTGCCACCGAGTCCGATCCCGTCCCGGGCTGATCCCCTGCACTTGGTTGGGCGGGTGCTTCGGGTTCAAAGGGAGTGGCATTGGCGAGTACGTTTCTGGGCGTGGGCAAGGCGCCCCGCTTCGGTTTGCGGCGAGCGCCCTTGTCTTCGCTCATCACGTTTCCCTACGCCGCACGATCCAGGGCGGCCTCGAACGCCGCCGGGTCCTTGGCGAGCTCCTCCGCGGCTTCCGCGATGCTCCTCAGTTCGTCGATCGGCTCGTCACCGGACAGGGTCGCCATCGCGTCTCCTTCGCCGAGCGGCTGGTCACGCATCCGCGCTCGACGGAACGGTAGGGACCCGCGCTCACGGACCCGTCACCGGCCCGTCACGCATCCATCACGTCGTCGGGTTCAGGCGTCTCGGTCGTAGAAGGGCATCGCGGCATCGTCTGGCCGGTCGAGGTCGGCGATCAGCGCCGCGACGCCGATATCGCCCTTGTACAGGCTGTCCCGGCGGAGGGCGTTCTCGCGCACGCTCGTGACCGCCTGCCCCGCCAGATCTCGCGCGCGTGCCAGCCAGAGCCGATCGCCGCCGGCACGATGGAGGTTGAGCAGCGCGTAGGCGCGACCGGCCAGGCCGCAGCACAGGTCGCCCGGGACGGGATGACTCTCGTACACCGTCCAGGCGGCCCGTTCCGCGAGAGCCGTGTAGCGATCGTCACCGAATGCACGCGCCGCCGCGGTCCACAGGAAGACCATCCCCGCGGCACCGTTGCACCAAGTCGCCGCGAGCGAACCGTCGTCGGGTGGACCGACCTCGCGGGGCCAGACCAGCCCACGCCCGCGAGGGACCCCGAACCGGGCCAGCTCGTCGAGACGGGCGGCGATCGGCGGGACAGCGGACCCGCTCGACTCCGCCCAGCGCAGCTGCGCGTGGAGGAAGCCCGACCAGCCGTGCGCCGCACCAAGGTAGGAGACGGCGTCATCTGGGCGATCGTTGGCGGCCTGCGTCCCGAGCTCGTCCATGGCCGAGAGCTCGGCCCACAGCTTCGTCGCCAGCCGGTTGCCGAGCTCGATGAGCTCCGACCGCTCGGCCGCGTCATCCGGCAGCGCGTCGAGGAGCATCGACAGCCCGAGCAGGATCCCGCTGCGTCCGAACGAGACGTCCCGCGCGGGACCGCCGTCGCCCACCGCCGACACCATCCCGTGGATCGCCATCGACCGGTCGCTCGCATCGCCACGGGCGTTCGCGATCAGCGCTTCGGTCAGGAAGACCCCGGTCGCGCTGTGGTGGATCCCGGTCGTGCCGAAGTCCTCCGGCGTGATCTCGAGCGCCACGTTGACGAAGGCCTCGTCGCTGCCGAGCGACGTCAACGCCTTCGTCGACCACACATCGGCGAGCGCCAGGAGCCGCTCGTCGTCGCGGGACATCGCGATGCGCATGATCCCGTGGGCGATCCCGCCGCCCCGAGATTGACCGACGCCCGCGGCGCCTCCAACGGGGAGGACAGCAGCGGGCCGGCCGGCGACAGCCGCTCGAGGACATCGGCGAGGAACAGGTCGGTCGCGGACGGACTCGGGTCGTGACGCGACCCCGGCGCCCGGTCCAGGTCGGAACGAGCCGCGGCCCGGTAGGCCTCGAGGAGATCGGCGCTGTCCGCGAACCGATCGGCCGGGTCCTTCGACAACGCCCGCCGCAAGACCGCCTCGACCGCGGGCAGGTCGTCCGCATCGTGGCTCGCGAACGGCAACGGCGCCTCATCCAGCAGCTGCCGGCGCATCTCGTCGGGCTCGAGCGAGAAGCTGTGGGTGTAGCCGCCGGTCAGCAGTCGGTAGAGCATCGCGCCCAATCCGTACTGCTCGCTTGCCGCGGTCAGCACCGACGCGCCGCGACCCGCCTGCTGGGCGGCCGCCGATTCGGGCTCCATGAAGAAGTCCACCCCGCCCCGCGGGACCCCGCGTTCGTCGCCGAGCGTGGCCAGCCCGAAATCGATGATGGTCACGGATCCGTCGCCGGCGACCAGCACGTTGCTGGGGTGGACGTCGCCGTGCAGCACGCCGCGCCCGTGGATGTCGGCGTACGCCGCGATGATCCGCTCGCCGAGCTCGAGCAGCCGTTCTCGACCGTCGGCCGGCGGCAGCCGTCGAAGCTCGGCCGCGGCCGATTCTGCGTCCGCGCCGGGATGCCAGCTGACGACCAGGTAGGTGCGGCCGTCCGCCTCCCCGATCTCGATCAGGCGAGGGGCGACGCGTCCATCGAGCGCACGCAGGATCCTGGCTTCATGCCCGAACAGCGCGGAGCTATCCGAGCCCGCCCGGCCGACCTTCAGGGCGACCTCGCGACCCTCCTCGTCGCGCGCGAGGTAGAGCTGCGTGTCGATCATGACCTGGACCGGATGGACGACCCGGAACCGACCGACCGCCGCCCCCTCGGCCAGCACGGACGCCTCGATCGGCTCGGCGAACGGCGAATTGGCCGGGACCAGGAACCCATCGGCGAGGAGGTCCTTGAGCACCGGGTACGAGCGCTCGAGGGTCTCGCGCGGGTCGAGCTGGCGTTCGCTGGCGAACCCGAGGACCGCATCGACGATCCGGGTCGGCGTCCGGAACGAGCCGAGCAGGAGCGCCGTGTTGGCGTCCACGATGCTCGAGGTCGAGCGGGCTCGCGGCCGGGTGACCGCGTGGTCGCCTTGGCGGTAGGTGAACTGAGCCCGGATGTCCTCGGGGAGCTCCTCGACCGGTGTCAGCTCGACGTCGGGCGGCAGCAGCATCGGGTCGGCGATCGTCATCGCGCTCTCAGCCTCGCGCCGCGCCGTCGAAGATGCGAGGACCCGGCACCCAGCTGACCGTGTCGACGCCGTCGAGCTGGAGACGCGCCAGGGCGACCTGCCACGCTTCGCCTCCGGCTTCGGGCGTCTCGCGCACGTCGCTCGAGCGAGCGTCGATGAGGTAGTCGGCGAGCCGCATCGAGACCCACGTCCGCCAGCTCGACGACGTCGCATGGTGGCCCGTCCCGCCCGGACCTCGCGGCGGATCGATCGCCCACGACAGCAGCCCGTCGTCGGTCACGCCGGCCGTGAACGGCACGCCGTGCGGGCGACAGCCGACCGCCTGATCGCGGATGCGATCGGCCCCGCCATGGAGATCGTCGAGGCTCGAGAAGTAGGCGACCATCTTGTCCGGTCGCGCGACGCCGTCCACGGTCTTACCGACCTTGAAGCCGAGGACGCCCGGCGCGTCGGCGAGCGCCGAGGCGACCGCCCGGACCGCTTCCGGGAGCGTCTCGGTCGTCGGACTGACGTAGAGCTTGAACGGCGACGACGAGCGCGTCCGCCTGGTCGGCGAGCGTCTCGGCTGCCAGCTTCGCCACGGCGAGTCGGGCGATGCCTGTTGCTGCTCGATCCACTGCCGACTCAGGGTCGGCCCGGCCCCACCGAGCGGGTCCCACGACGCGACCAGTCGACGGAGCGCCGGGTTGACCGGTCGTCGGCCGTACATGTAGAGCCGCGTGGCGATGGTCTCGGCCGGGAGTGGTCCCAGCGTGAGCAGGGCGTCGCCGTAGCGGATCGCCTCCTCGGACAGCGCCGCGGTCCGGCCACCTTGACGGCCCTCGCCGGCCGGCGCGAGCGGCGCCCAGCCGGCCGCGCCGGACCGGAACACCCCGTCCACCTCGACCTCGAGGATGCCGTCGAGGACGAGCCGCCCGAGCGTCGATGTCAGGCGATCGCCCAACCCGCTGCGGAGATAGCCCGGGCACGGCCCGGGGACCATCAGGGTGAGGAAGAGCAGGGCCGTATCGGTCGAGACGATGCGCGGCTCGAGCGGGCTGTTCGAGGTGGGCCGGAGGAGGCCATAGGGCGCGCGTTCCCGGTCGGCCTCCTCCGCCAGGGCCTGCCGCTCGACCGCGCTGAGGCGGTCGAGCGGCACGAGGTCGTACGCCGGATTGGCGCGCAGGATCGCATCGCCGATCAGCATCGGCGCGTCCGGCGCGAATCGGTTACTTCGAGGCCTTGGCCTGCTTGGCGACGACCTCCTGGGCGGCAACGACTTCCTTGAGCTGAGCTTCGAGCTGCTCGCGCAGGACGCCGAGCTCCTCGATCTCGAGCGATTGCGCGACGATGTCGGTCCGCTCGTAGATCGTCTCGGTGGGCCAGATGGACGCCGGTCCACATGTTGGTCGTGTGCCGAACTCGCAGAAGTGGGAGAACCCGGGGCAGTAGGAGATGTAGGCCGGACAGAACGGTGTCCGGTAGATACAGGTGATGACCGACGGCAGGCGACAGGTCCCGAAGATGCAGGCCACCAAGGTCTGCGACCCACACGGGAACTGCACCCGGAGCTTTCGGGCTTCGAAATCTGGCACGGCGAACCTCCTCGATCATGTGCTGACGGACTCAGCGCGATCGTGAAGGGGAGTGCTGTCCGGACATGTCACTGGGATATCACCGACCGGCGGCGGCGCCGTCACCGACGCGTCACCGCGTCGCCACGCGACCGTCACGCGCCGGGCCTGCAGCACCGGATCAGGTCCGGACGGCCTTCGCCGAGCCGGCCCCGAGCCCGTCGATGAGGGCCTCCATCTGCGGCGACGGCTCGAGACCCAGCTCATCGCGCATGATCTCGCGGTAGGCGCGATACCTCGCCACCGCCTCGTGGACGTTGCCCTCGGCGAGGTAGATCTTGATGAGGACCCGCTGAGCGCTCTCGCGCATCGGGTCGTCGGCGACGACCGCCAGGCTGACCTCGACGGCGCGACCATAGCGGCCCTCCTCGGCCAGACGGACGCCCAGCTGCTCGAGGGCGTGGAGCCGGATCTGTCGGAACCGTTCGCGGTGGGGCGCGACCCAGTCGTCGTCCCATTCCGGCAGGAGCTCGCCCGCGTCGGTCAGCTCGGCCAGGCGATCGTCGTTGGCCTCGAACGGCGCGTCGAGGAACCGCCTGGCGAGCTCGGTCAGGTCCCGGACGTCGACCGCCACCGTCTCCCCGAGCTCGATCTCGTCCGACGAGCCGTCGAGCAGGAGCCGGCCGGGCTGCCGCAATCGCCACAGGGCGGTCCGGAGCCGCGCCATCGCCCGGGGTTCGGCGGTGTCCGGCCAGAGCCGACCGGCCAGACGGGACCTGGCCGCCGGCCTCTCGGCGAGGGCAAGGCAGGCGAGCAGCCGCTGCTCGGCTCGGGGCAGATGGACTCGCTGGCCATCGACTGACAGATGGAAGCCGCCGAGCAGCCGAAGTGTGCTGTCCGTCGTTCGCCCGGAAGCGTCGTCAGCCGGCGGCCGGGCTGTCACAGGCGAGTCCGTTGGCAGCGGAGCCTCGGAATCCGCGCCACGTCGGTTCATCGCGTCCCCCTGTTGTGGCCGCTGTGGCCGCCCCACAGTACGGCCGATGTGCCCGCCAGGCCACCAGAAAATCGTCCCACGGACCTTCGGCTGGCCGATGTGGCGAGCTCGTGGCGAAGCGGTGGCGAAGCCGTGACTCGGTCGTGATGGCTCGGTGACGATGCCGTGACGACCGCCCGGTGACGACGCCCTTACTCGGCCTGGAGCACCGGGGCGATGCGGGCTCGCGCCGCCCGAAGTGCCGGCAGGTAGGCACCGACCGCGGCGATCGCCAGCCCGCTGAGCGCGAGCCCGAGAAGCAGCCCCGGGGCGAACACGTCGAACGTGCGCTCGGGGATGCGCGTCCCCGCGTCCACCTGGCCCATGTACATGAGGGCCGCCCGCTGGAACACGAGACCGAGCGGGACGCCGATCAGGCCTGCCACCAGGGCGACCGGCAGCACCGAGGCGACGACCATGACGATGACCTGACGCGGGCTCATCCCGAGAGCCTTCAGGACCGCCATCTCGCGGGTCCGCTGCTTCGTCTCGAGCAGGACCGTGTCGAACACGCCACCGAGCGAGATCGCGACGAGCACGATGCCCATGAACGTGATGACCGACAGGAAGAGGAGGAATCCCTGGTCGACACCTTCGGCGTCGAGCGCGTGAGCGGAGACGGCGCTGTCGGTCGACTGCTCCAGTGCATCGGCGTAGGCCAACGGTGTCGACGCTGATGTCGGGAGGACCTCCCAGCTCGTGGGTCCCGCGCCGGGGTCGAGGATCGCGAGATCGGCGAAGGCACCGCGCAGGACGAGGTGGTTGGTGTCCCTGTCGGCGGTGTCGAAGATCTCGCCGACGAGCCTGACCGTGACCTCGTGTCCGCCGCTCGACAGCTGGAGGGTGTCGCCGAGACCCAGCCCGGTCTGGGTGAAGACCGCGGTCGGGGCCACGACCTCGCCCGGTCCCGCGAACCATCGTCCGGCGATCAGGTCGTAGCCGATCCAGCTCGCATCGCCGTCATAGCCCACGAACGGGACCGGGCCGAGACCCCGAACGTTCGCGGTCGTCCCCGCCAGCCCGACCGATCTCCCGGTACCGGGTGCCGAGGCGATGGCAGCGCCGATCGCCCGCTGGTCAGCAGACGGGTCGGCCAACTCCACGCGGACCGGGCTGGCCTGGATCCGGTCGAGCTGCCTCTCGACGCGCAGCAGCGACAGGTTCATCCCGACCGCGAACGTCACTGCCGCGACCCCGACGACCAGCGCGCCGAGGGTCATCGCGGCCCGCACGGGGTGAGCCACGCCGGCCGCGACACCGAGCCGCGAAGGGATGCCGAGGGGCAGGCGGAGTCCCAGCCGGCGGAGGCGGCCCCCGTCGCTTCGACGGGACGGCGCCGTCCCCCGCGTGATCGCCCCGATCGCGCTGAGACGACCAGCGTCGATGGCCGGCCCGATGGCGGCGAGCAGGCAGACGCCGACGCTCACGGCCAGAACGACGACGACCACCGAGGGTGAGACGGCGACGGCGCCCGGTAGCCCGAACGACTGGGCTGTGCGCGCGACCAGGGGCTGGCTGGCGATCACCCCCGCGACCACCCCGAGCACTGTGCCGAACACCACCGGGACCAGGATCTGCGTGAGGAGGATGGCCGTGACCTGGGTCGGCGTGAAGCCGATCGCTTTCATGACGCCGATGTCGCGGTAGCTGTTCAGGACGATCCCACCGACGACGTTGGCGATGGTGAATGCCGCGGCGAGGAGCGCGAAGATCGAGAAGGCGAGGAGCACCGGCACGTACAGCTGGGCGACCGATTCGACATCTGACTTGGTCTGCAGATAGGTGACCGAGCTGACCACGTCATCCGCCGAGACGCCGTCGGTGATCCGGGCAAGGGCTGCCGTGAGGTCGGCCGCGCTGGCGGCCGGGTCCACCCGGTACAGCATCTGCCGGTCGGGTGGCGCATCCGGACCCACGAGGGTCAGGATGTCGCTCGGACTGAGCCAGCCGGCCACGTCCGGGGTGCTGACCGACGCGGCGATGCCGACGACGGTCGCAGTCACGGACGTGCCGGGCGTGGTGGGGCGCGCGCTGGCATCCGGTGCCGGCAGGACCGGTGTGCCGCCACCCGCCGGCGGGGTCCGGCCGAACCGCTTGTCGGGGTTCGGATCCGGGAGGAGCGGCACGCTGGCGCCGAGCCCGACATCGAGCAGCGTGGCGGTGTCCTGGTCGAGGACGATCTCGCCGGGCGCCGCCCACCACCGGCCCGCGAGGATCGTCACCCGGTCGATGGTGTCGGTCGGCGTCGGCCGCCCTGATGCCAGCAGGCCCCCGAAAACGCCCCCCTTGCCGCGCAGGGCGAAGCCGGCGACCGGCCAGGGTCCGGCGCTGGCGGTGACGCCGCCCGCGGCCGCCGTTGCCGCCAGCTGTGCATCGGTCACCGCCGGCGCCGTAGTCGACGACGAGATGTGCCCCGTTCGCGGCGGCAAAGGCACGATCGAACGGCTCGTTCGTCTCGACCAGGATGCTGAGGGCAAGGGTCGCGCCGCCCGCGCCGAGGAACAGGACGATCGCGAGGACGGTGGACTGGAGCCGCCGCCGGCGAAGGTCGGCGACGGACTTGGAGGCAACGGCGCCCATCACGCCACCATCCGGGTGGGCCGGTCGCCACCGATCGCACCGTCGACGAGGTGGACGATGCGGTGCGCGCGCGCCTGGGCAAGCTGCTCGTCGTGGGTCACCAGGACGATCGTCTGACCGCGGCGGTTGAGGTCCTCGAGCAGCGCCAGCGCGTCCTCGCCGTTCCGTCGGTCGAGCGCACCCGTCGGCTCGTCGGCCAGCAGGACGGCCGGCCCGTTCACGATGGCGCGGGCGATCGCCACGCGCTGCCGCTCGCCGCCGCTGAGCGTGCTCGGGAAGTGCTTCGCCTTGTCGGCCAGCCCGAGTTGCGCGAGCAGGGCAGCGACATGCTCCCGGGCCTCGGCGTCACTCGTTCCCGCGAGGAGGGCCGCCACGGCGATGTTGTCGGCCACGCTCAGGTCGTCGAGCAGATGGAAGAACTGGAAGACGAACCCGATGCCGGTCCGCCGGAACCGCGCCGCGCCGGCCTCGCTCAGACGATCGACCCGGACTCCGGCGACCTCGATCTCGCCGCTGGGTCGGTCGGTCGAGGCCGCCGATCAGATTGAGCAGGGTCGACTTGCCGCCGCCGGACGGGCCCATGATCGCGGTGATCCGGCCGGCCTCGATGTCGAGGTCCACGGCGTCGAGGGCGGGACGGGTGGAGTCGTCGTAGCGCTTCGTGACGCCACGGAGGCTGATGAGCGGTGCCATGACTGGTCTCCTCAGGGGCTCGCGGTTGACCCCGAGCGTGACCGGCCCGGCGCGACCGGGGTATCGGCCGGGAGAACGGAATGGGCGAGCGGGACGGGTGAGTGACGACCCGTCTCCTCCATTCGGATGAGCCGGCATCGGCCGCACGCCGGATGGACCGCGGGGCATGGCGGATTAGAGTGGTGGCGATGGCGGAACCGATGGATCGTTCGCTCGAAGACGACTCGACGCAGGACACGGGCTGGCTCGACTGGGTCGTGGCGCTCGGGCCGGTCGCCGGCCTGATCCTCCTCGGGACCCTCACCGCCGACGGTTCGAGGTCCGCGAGCCTGGCGGCAACGCTCGTCTTCGTCGTCATCCCGCTGTCCGTCCGGCGGCTCTTCCCGGTCCCCGTCCTGTTGGTCGTCTCGACGGGAGCCGTGCTGACGAGCGTGGGATCGCCCGTCGTCTGGGTGGAGGTATGCGCCGTCGGGCTCGCCAGCTTCACCGTCGGCGAGCGCGCCCTCGATCGGACGCGGTCCGCACTCGTAGTCCTCGCCGTGACGTCGTTGATGGCAGCCGGCTTCCTCGCCCAGGACGCTCGCCCGATCGAGGGTCTGGTGCTTCCATTCGTCGTGCTTCTCCCGACGTGGCTCCTGGGCGATGTCGTCCGTGGCCGTCGGATCGAGGCGCAGCGACAGGCCGAAGCGCGGGAGCGGGCACTGCGCGAGCGTGAGGCACGCCTCGAGGCGGCGGCCGTCGAGGAGCGCCGGCACGTCGCCCGTGAGCTCCACGACGTCGTAGCCCATGCCGTCAGCGTGATGGTCATCCAGGCCGGTGCCGCCCGACAGGTCCTGCGGACGTCGCCTGACCAGGCGGAGCAGTCGATGCTCGCGATCGAGTCGGTCGGGCGCGACGCGATGACCGAGCTGCGGCGTTTCCTCGGCGCCCTGAGCGATGACGACGAGGCGGCCGGCATCGCGCCGCAGCCGGGGATCCAGGCGTTGCCGACCCTCGTGGACCGGGTCCGCGAGGCCGGGCTCGCGGCGTCGCTCGAGACGGACGGGGCGCCACGGCCCGTCCCGGCCTCCCTCGACATGACCGTCTATCGCATCGTCCAGGAAGCCCTGACCAACGCCCTGCGGTACGCGCGCGAGGCGGCGACGCTCGTCCGCCTGAGCTGGGAGCCCGACCAGCTCCGTGTCGAGATCCTGGACGACGGTCCGGCCACAGCAGCGGGCGAGGGCAGCGGACGGGGCCTCGTGGGGATGCGCGAACGGGCCGCGCTCATCGGGGGACGGCTCGAGGCCGGCCCCAGGATCGGCGGAGGGTATGCGGTCCGGGCGTGGTTGCCGCTCGACCCGGGTTCCGGGGCGATGGAGCCCGACCTGCCGTGACCGCCAGCCGTCTCCGGATCCTCATCGCCGACGACCAGGCGCTGGTCCGGGCCGGGTTCCGGATGATCCTCGAGGCGCAACCGGACCTCGACGTCGTCGCGGAGGCCGCGGACGGTGAGGCCGCAGTCCGCCTGACCCGGCGCCACAGACCCGATGTCGTCCTGATGGACATCCGGATGCCGGTCCTCGACGGCCTCGAGGCCACACGACGGCTGCTCGGGCCCGACGCGACTGGCGCGCCGCTCGCGGGCTCCCCGCCACGGATCGTGATCCTGACCACCTTCGACCTCGACGAGTACGTCTACGCGGCCCTCCAGGCCGGCGCCGCGGGGTTCCTGCTCAAGGACGTGTCGCCCGAGCATCTCGTCGGTGCCGTCCGGACCGTCGCGGTCGGCGACGCGCTGCTCGCCCCGTCGATCACGCGCCGGCTCGTCGAGCGGTTCGCGAGCCCACCGGCCGCCCCGGCCGTCGCACCCGAGGCTCTCGCGCGACTGACCGCCCGCGAGACCGATGTCCTCCGGCTCCTTGCCCGTGGCATGAGCAACGCCGAGATCGCGGAGCAGCTGGTGGTCAGCGAGGCGACCGTCAAGACGCACGTCGCCGGGATCCTGGCCAAGCTCGGCCTGCGCAACCGGGCGCAGGCCGTCGTCATCGCCTACGAATCGGGGCTGGTCCGAGCGAACGCGGAGACATCGGTCGGCGGCTGAGCCGATCAGGCCAGCGCCGCGAGAGCCGGTCAGGCTCCGGCCGGCACCGGTGTCGGGTCGCCGCCCTGGAACTCCGCCCGGGTCGGCAGGAGCGACTTGCCACGCCGCGAGATGCCCAGGAGGACCCATGCGAACGGGATCGGCAGGCCCCACTGGAACGCCCGGAAGAGGATGACGCCGGCGCTGATCGCGGATGAATCGGCGCCGCCGGTGTAGGCGGTGAAGAACGAGATGTAGAGCAGCTCGGGGACACCGGCGCCGCCCGGCGAGATCGGCAGGACGGTGATGACGAACACGAACGCGACGCCGGCCATGATGATCGCGTCGGGCAGCGTCTTCGACGACACGCCGACGACCCGCATCGACACGATCATCAGCACGACCCACGCGAATTTCGACGCCATCGACACGATGAAGGCACCGATCCCCCGCGCGCGGACGGTATCGCCGAGCGTGACCCGGAAGCGGACGAGCGCGCCCTGCACGTCAGGCACCGCACGCCCCCAGCCGATGCAGGACGGCCCCGATCGCCCGCTCGGCCCACTGACCGACCTTGCGCGCCAGCCGCTCCGAGCGAACGACGAGGATCAGCCCACCGCCGAGCCCGATGAACAGCAGCCCGCCCAGGACGATGTAGGCGGTGATCAGCCCCGTCTCGACCGAGACCACGCGGTTGAGCCCCTCGGCCAGGAACAGCACCAGCCCGCTGACGAACATGAGCCCGAACCGGCTCAGCTGGTCGAAGATGCCATAGAGGAGGATCCCGCCAGTCGCTGCGTGGGTGTCTCGACCCCAGCCGCGGATGACCACCCACACGACGGCCATGTTCCACGGCCCGAGCGGGATGCTCGCCCCGATCCCGGTCAGGATCAGGTAGGCCTCGAGCCCGCGGATCAGCCCGAGGCCCGCGATCAGCATCGTGAAGATGGCGCCCGTGACGAACCAGGTGATGACCCCGAACACCGAGACCACCAGGTAGTCCCGGAGGGTCAGTCCCTGGAGCGTGTTGATGACCTGCTGGTAGTCGATGAAGTGGGGCAGGATGATCCCGAACACGACGACCAGGACGCCCACGACGATGCCGATCCGGATGAGCGCGTCGCGTCGGCCCGGTGGCTTGGTGTCGGAGATCGCGGGCCCCGCGGCGGACGCATCGATCTCGAGCGCGGCGCCGTCGGCAGGGGCGTCCTCGCTCGACGTCACCGTCGCCGACTCGGTCGCGCCCGATCGCTGCTCGTCCTGGATGCCGCTCACGCGCCCCCATCCTCCATGTCGCGGCTTGACCGCCAACGGCGCTGCTCGGCGTGATGGTACGCGCTGCGACCGGCCGGGCGCCTCGTTCCGGACCGCCGCTAGCGGAGCCCTGCTAGAGTCAACGTCCCATGACAACCTCGCGACCGCCTCGAGCCTCCCGTCCCACTGACCGCAAGCCGAAGATCGCGACCCCGGACGAGCTCGCGAAGGCCTGGGCACCCGCCCCGCCGTCGACGACCACCTGGACACCGCGCCCCTGGGTGACTCCCGCCGAGCGCGCCGCGGTCGGTCGAACCGCGCGCCAGCGCTCTCCGCGGTCGAGTCACGCCGCCTTCACACCGGCAACCGGGCGGGACCCGGTGGCGCATCATCCTGGCCCAGGAGGCCGACCGTCTCCAGGACCTCCTCCCGCTCCGTCACGGTCGGATGGGAGCAATCGTCATTCGCCTTCTATCGCGGCGCTGCGGCGGTCATGGCCTTCGACCTGGCGACGACGCCGCGAAGCGACATCATCGTCCAGGCGTGCGGCGACGCCCACCTGTCGAACTTCGGACTCTTCGCGTCGCCCGAACGGACCCTCGTGTTCGACTCGAATGACTTCGACGAGACGCTTCCCGGGCCGTGGGAGTGGGACGTCAAGCGGCTCGCCGTCAGCGTCCAGATCGCGGCTCGTGCCAACGGATTCAGCCGGGCCGATGCCCGTGCTACGGTCATGACGACCATGCGGGGCTACCGCGAGCAGATGGCGCGCTTCTCGACCATGCGCCTGCTCGACATCTGGTACGCACGGACGACCGCGGAGGACATCGAGGCGGCGGCCGTCGAGGGCAGCCGGTCGATCGGGATCAGCATCAAGGACGCGAAGAACCGCCTCGGTGCGATCTTCAGCAAGGCGCGCTCGAAGGACCAGATGAAGGCGATGGGGTCGCTGACCGCCGTCGTCGACGGTCAATGGCGGATCGTGGACGACCCGCCGACGGTGGCCCACATCGAGCTGCCAGGCGGCGCCGCCGCCCTCGAGTCGACCTTCAGCGACTACCGGGCCACCCTCGCCGAGAACCGCCGTGAGCTCGTCGAGCGATTCCGGTTCGTCGACGTCGCGCTCAAGGTCGTCGGCGTCGGGAGCGTCGGCACCCGCTGCTTCGTCGTCCTGCTCGAAGGCCGCGACGAAGGCGATCCCCTCATCCTCCAGGCCAAGGAGGCGACCGCGTCGGTGCTGGACCCGTATGTCGAGTCGAGTCATCACGCGAACCACGGCGAGCGCGTCGTCGTCGGCCAGCGTCTGATGCAGGCGACACCCGACATCTTCCTCGGCTGGACCCGCGGCCCCGGCGGGCGCGACTACTACTTCCGCCAGCTGTGGGACATGAAGGGCTCGGTCGACGTCGCCACCTTGCGCCCACCGGGTCTCGGGTTCTACGGCGGGATATGCGCCCAATCGCTCGCTCGGGCGCACGCGCGGAGCGGTGATTCCGTCGCGATCACCGCGTATCTGGGCACATCGGACACGTTCGACGCGGCCGTCGCCGACTTCTCCGAGGCGTACGCCGACCAGAACGACAAGGACTACGCCGCGTTCAAGAAGGCGATCGCGGACGGGGCGATCGCGACCGCGCCCGGCTGATCGGTCAGGTCACGGGTCAGCCCTCGCTCGGTGCCGAGCGAGGCTCGCAGTGCCGCGATCTCGGCTCGCTGGCCGGCCACTTCGGTCCGGAGGCCCGCCAGCTCATCGACGATGGCGGCGACACCCGTCGAGTCCACGGCCGGCGCCACGCCGGGTGCGGCATCGTCTGCCGGTTCGTCCGGCGTCGAGGGCGAGACCAGCAGGCTGGCCAGGATGCTGGCCAGGGCGCCGATGATCCCGATGCCGGCGAACATGACGAAGACGCCGGTGAGTCTTCCCAGCGTCGTCACCGGGTAGAAGTCGCCGTAGCCGACCGTCGTGATCGTCACGATGCCCCACCAGATCGCGTCGCCGCCGGTCGTGATGTTCGCGTTCGGCGACCGACTCTCGAACTCCAGGACCAGGAGGCTTGCGATCGTCAGGGTCATCCCCGCCAGCAGGATGGTGATGAACGTCGCGTACTGGCTGCGGTTCTTGAGCACGTCGATGACCAGGTCCTTGCCCGCCTGGCCGCGGAGCAGCCGGGTGATTCGAGCCAGCCGGCTGAGGCGCGCGAGTCGGAACAGTGCCGTGACACGAAAGAAACCGAGGGTCGGGATGGACCCAAGCAGATCGAGCCAGCCGCGCCGTCCGATGAAGTAGGCCCGCTTGGGCTTCGAGCCGGTCATGTTCATGGCGAAGTCGAACAGGAAGATGAAGCAGACGACGTTGTCGTACACGAGCAACAGATCGTGTTCGGCCTCGGACACCGGGAGAAGCAGCAGGACCATGATCGCCAGCGAGAAGACTGTCAGGACGAGGATGAAGATGTTGTACGCGTTGCCGTGCTCACGGAGCACCGGTGCCTGTGCCTCGGTCATGCTCGCTGGACCTCCGGACTTTCGGATCATGGGTCGGTCGTGACGATCCCCGACGCTCGTGCGGTCGAGCGTAACAAGTCGGACCGGCAGCCGAGCCGTAGGATGCGGGCATGCACCTCGAGGTCGCGCTCGTCCAGCTCGACGCCCGCGAGGACGTGGCGGCCAACATCGCCGCCGCGGTCGCGCTGGCAGAGGAGGCCGCGGCCGGCGGCGCCCGCCTCGTCGCCCTCCCCGAGTATCTCCAGTTCCGCGGCCCCGACGACGGCTTCCGCGCCTCCGCCCGCCCGATCCCGGGCCCGCACACCGAGCCGTTCGCCGAGGTCGCGCGACGGCACGACGCCTGGATCCTCATCGGCAGCACGGCCGAGACCAGCGCCGACCCCGACCGCCCGTACAACACCTCCGCACTGATCGCACCGGACGGCTCGCTGGCGGCCACCTACCGGAAGATCCACCTGTTCGACGTCGCGGTCGACCAGGGCCCGGCGGACACCGAATCGGCGCGGGTCACGCCCGGCGATCGGCTCGTCTGCGCCGATGTCGACGGGGTCCGGGTCGGCCTGTCGATCTGCTACGACCTGCGCTTCCCCGAGCTGTACCGCTCACTCGCCCTGGCCGGGGCATCGATCCTGACCGTGCCGGCCGCCTTCACGGAGCGGACGGGGCGCGACCACTGGGAGGTCCTCCTGCGGGCACGGGCCATCGAGAACGCCGCGTACGTGCTCGCGCCATCGCAGATCGGCGGCCCACCGGGCCAGCCGGCCTACGGCCGCACGATGGTCATCGACCCGTGGGGCACGGTCGTCGCCCAGGCACCCGACGTCGTCGGGATCGTGCGCGCGGACCTCGACCTCGATCGGGTCGCCTCGATCCGTCGCCAGATCCCCGTGCTGGCGAACCGCCGACCGGCCGCCTATCGCACGGGCGCCTGATCGGCCTCGTCTACTGGGCGAGCCCCAGGTAGTAGAAGTTGCTTCCCGTCGTCGGTGGCGCCGTGACCCCACTCGGCACGTTCGCGTTGCCGCCGACCGAGTAGGGCACCGTGCCCACGAAGCGGCCGTTGATCTGGTCGACAGCCGGCTGGCTGTAACTCGTGAGCACGAACGCCGCGATCGCGATGATGCAGTACTTGAAGTTGTTGCCGTTGCCGCCGGTATCGCAGTTGTTCGTGTTACCGGGGTCGTCGTTGGTCCCCTCGACGATGGGGATGAGCACGACCTGCTCGTTGTCGACCCATTGCTGGAGACACGAGCGGACGGACGAGGAGTTGGACTTCCCCGGATCGCCGGGGAACTCTGTTGGCAGTGTGAAGCCCGGGTTGTTCGGGGTGCACAGGCTCGTTGCCAGCGAACCGGCCGAGTTGCTGCCGTCCCACGACACCCAGCCGAAGTTGCCAGGGCCGTTCGAGCCGCTCGTGAGGGCGTAGATCGAGCCCTCGCTCATGGTCGTCGGCGCGACCATCGCGATCGGCAGCAGCTGGCCGGCCGGCGCTGCGGACGGCTGGCCGGTGATCGAGGTCGCCGTCGTCTGGACCGTCCAGCTCGTCTGGCCGACGACCCCCAGCAGATAGGTCTGCGGCGTCTTGGTCACGTCGACCTTGATACCCAGCGCCTTCTGACCGCTGACGGCTCCAGGCGGGGCAGTGTCGCTGACAGCGACCGGCCCGAGGTCCTGGAACGAGGAACCCGAGCGCGGGCCGACGTAGCGGGCCGTCCACGAACAATTCGAGCCAACGGCAGAAGAGCAGTCGTTCTGGGTCATCCGCGTGGCGACCGCCGTATATGCGTTGTCCGTAGTCGTGAAGGCCTGGCTCTTGACGTAGTAGTCGGCCAGCCGCTTCGTCCCTGCCATCGAGGCGAGGTCGGCGGAGTTCTGGCCGTCTCGGCGAGTCATGAAGACGTTGCCGCCGTCGATGACCAGGCCGCCGATCAGGATCAACAAGATCAGGGCTCCGGCGAAGATGGCGAGGATCTGCCCGTCCTCGCGCCGGTGCTGGTCGCGACGGGTCGTCATGGGATGAACCTCCGAATTTCCTGTACGAGAAGGGATGTCACTGGACGACGACCGATGCCTGGCCGGAGATCACCGGGTTGCCAAGGAGCTGCCCGATCACCGGGGTGAGGAAGCCGAACCGATGGTTCGCCGGGGTCGTCGGCGTGCTGACGGTCACCTGGAGCAGGTAGCCGGAACGACACGCGGTCGCCGTGACCGCGGTCGACGAGTCGCCGCCCTTGCTGTAGCAGGTCACCGTCGGGGTGTTCACGTAGGCCGGCGCCGCGGCGATCCGACCCAGGGCCGTCGCGGCCGTGCAGGTGAATCTGATCCTGCGAGGCGACGGGAACGCTCGACGGGCAGGTGTACGACCACTGCTCGACCGAGCCGTACCGGGCGCCTTCGCGTGCCGCCTCGTTGAACGCGTTGGTGAGGTACACGTAGCGCCCGATGTCGATCATCCCGAAGATGATCAAGAGGAAGATCGGCAGCACGATGGCGAACTCGACGAGCGCCTGACCACGGCGCCCCCGACGACCGGCCAGTCGACGACTGCCCGTCACTGGGCGCTCACGGTGATGGTGGTGGTCGCGTTCTGACAGGTGTACGCCGTGACCCCTTGCTGGATGACGCTCAGGGTGTTCGCGGCCCCGACAGGGTTGGTGTTGAACGCCCCCGTGAAGGCGACCTGCCAGGTGGTCCGCGCCTGGGCCACGGTCTTGTTCGTCCCGTCAGCCGACGGGGTGAGCGTGTCGACGAGGTTCGGGACGACCTTCTTCCCGCCCGAGCACGTCGCGGTGGTCACAGTCATCGAGGGCTGCTGGCCGCTGACCGTCACGGCGTTCGTCGCCGTGGCCGTCGCCGCCATGGCGAAGGTCGTGGTCGAGCTGAAGGTTCGGGGGAAGATGCAGGTGAAGGTGGAACCACTCTGTCCGCTCGCCGCGAGCGAGCTCGGGATCGGGCACGACGCCGGCAGGGTGATCGGCGACCCGGCCTGCGTCACCGTGACGTTGAAGTTGGCGGCCGCAGAACCCTGGTTGACGACCGTGAGCTGGAACCAGCCCGTCGGGTTCTGGACCTCGGTCAGGGTCGAGGCCGTATCGCGGGCCAGCGTCAGGCCGCCCGTCGTGTAGGTGGCGACGCCACTCGTCCCGTACCCGGTGCCGCCGAGTCGATAGGCAGCGGCCTTCAGGTTGGTCGCCAGGTGCGGGGCCGGCGCGACCTTGATCGTCGCGCCACCGTTGGTCGCGCCGGTCGTCAGACCGCTCGCAGTACCGGAGGCCGAGATGGCAACGACATCATCGGCTGTCCCGCTCGGGTCCGTCGACGTCGCCGACCGACTGAACGAGCAGAAGGCGGCGGCCGCACCCGAGGCCAGGCTCGTCGGGAGGGTCGAGCAGTTCCCCGGTGCGGCGACGGTCGTGCCGTTGACGGTGAACCCGTAGACGAGGCTGCTGAGGTTGATGTTGCCCGTGTTCTTGATCCTGACCTTGTAGTTGACGGTCGTGTTCTCGCTGAACTGCAGGTAGTTGTCGACGTTCGAGCTGTCCTGGCACGGCTGGTAGTAGTAGCCGGCGGAGGACACCGCATCGGCCTGGGTGCAGGCGCTGGCGATCGCGGACGCGTTGTCCGCGCCCGTCTTGTCGACCCAGACGAGCGCCTCGAGGCCGGTCGGGTCGAAGGCGTCGGAGAGCACGGTGGCCTGGGCTTCGGACCGAAGGGTGATGTTCTGACCGATGATCGACGACAGGATCGGCGTGATCAGCCGGAATGGTGACGTGACGGTGACCTGGTACGTATAGCCGTCCACGCAGTCGTTGATCGGCTGGACGAGAACGCCGGCGGTGTTTCGGCACGCCACGGTCGACGACAGCAGGCTGTTGCCGCTCGAGTCCGTGAGGTTCGACGCCTCGTTCGTGACGTGCCAGGCGACGTTGTTGGGATCCGCACAGTTGACGTTGGTCGAGTCGTCACACAGCGGGCTGCGAGCGCCGTAGAGCGCGCCTTCCTTGGCCGCATTCTCGACCGCGACGTACGCGTAGAAGAGCCGCCCGAAGTCGATCGCGGCCGCGAGCAGCAGGAGCAGGATCGGCAGGACGAGCGCGAACTCGACCACGCTCTGACCGCGCGAACGCTCTCGACCTCTGATCTTTGGCGGATGGACCATGGACTCGGGAACCCCGTGACGACGCCGTGCGTACTTCTGGACGCACCAGAACACTCGCCCCGGCACCTTTCACGGTCACTTGAATCGGTGCGTGCGTGCATAGCCCAACGGTCACGGGTAGGCTGCTATTCGTTCCGTCTATCGCAAGCAAAGAAAGAGCCGGGTCGTCTCGACCCGGCTCTTTCCACCCCCGGAATGATCCCTAAAGAATTGCCTTGGTCAGTTGATCGACATCGTGGCAGCCCCGGCGGCCCTGAGGTTGCCCAGCACGGAACTCGCGATCGGGGTGATCGGGGACCACGAATATGTCACGCGAACGGAGACGATGTCACCTGTGGCCGTTGAACTGTCGCACGGAGTCCCGGTTGTCCATTGACCTGTTGGAGCCGTTGACGCATCGCAACTGATATAGACATTGGTGACCGATCCGAATGGCGACATCTCCTTGTTGGCGGCGGCGCGGACGTCGTTCAGCAGGGCCGTTGCGTCGGCCGGGCAAACCGGTCCACCGACCTGTCCACAGCTTGTATTCGCCTTTCCGATCCAGCTAGCCTCGACTGACGCTCGGCGTGCACCCTCCCGCGCTGCGTTCGATACGGCATTTGTGACGAACACGTAGCGTGCCCCGTCAATCAGCCCGAATAGCAACAGCAGGAAGACAGGCAAGACGAGTGCGAATTCAACCAGGCTCTGGCCTCTGGATCGACTCCGCTTGTGGCGCCACATCATTGGATCAGCTGAACCCCGAGGGCGGCGCCGTCGAAACCTGGGGTGGGGTTCGTCGATGTGGTCGGTCCGACGAAGAACGCCTTCCGCCACACGCCCGAGATGTTCTTGCCGCCTGAGCAACCAGTGATCTGGAACCCGGCGAAGCCGATGATGTGGTACCAGGCATTCGAGCCGTTTCCTCCGGCCGTATCCCAGACTGGAACAGTCACGGTGATCTGGTTGTCGATGTAGTAGGAACAGTCGGCACTGGCCTTGTTACCCGGCAGACTGCCGATCCGATCGAGTCCGGCCACACCGGGCTGGGTGCAGCACCCATAGCTCTTGCCGGGAGGACCAATCTCGCCCTGCAGGAACGGCTTCGAGTTAGCGCAGCCGCCGATGTTGGCAGGCGGATCCTGGCCGAGGCCATACCCGTCGCAGCCGAACTTGAGCCAGCCAAACCCGCCCGGCACGTTGAGGTTACCGGGTGTCAGATTGTGCGGGTAGCACGCGTCGGTAGGAACGTTGCTGATCGGGCCAGAGCAGAACGGGAACGTGGTGAAGAAGGAAAGGGAGATCCCCGCGGGAAAGAGCGTTCCTCCGCTTCCCGGACCGCCCAGTGAATAACCGCCCGTGGCCGTGGCGGTGGCCGACGCATTCCAGCTGTTTGCGCCAATGAGGCCAAGGAAGTACGTCCTGAACGTGCGAGTCGAACCGACCTTTACGCCGGCAGCCCCTGCGGGGAATCGTGCCATTGCCGACGTCAGCTACCCCCGCGGCGCCCGCAGCCGGAACGATCGCCCCATTCTGATTCACGTAGACCGGGCCGTCCGGCGCGAAAAAGGTTGTCGATGAGTTGTTCGCCGCGAGTGCATTCTGGATGGCAAGACGGACATTCGCGTCGGTCCCGTTGTTCGTGTCCTTGCCGACCCACTCTGCGATGATCCGAGCCCCCGGCCAACGCGGCAAAGTCAGAGCCGTTCTGAACGCCACGCCGCTGAGCGAATGCATTGCCGCCGTCGATCACCAAGCCGACAACAAGGATGATGGCGGTCAGCGCGCCCGCGAAGAGAACGATTATCTGACCTGATTCGGACTTACGGGAACCGAACTTGGGCACGGTGAAATCACTCCTGCTACTGAGGCCCCTCGGGCGGCGAGCGTGTCGTTGTCGCATCAAGGCGATCATTGACTATGGCTGTAGGGGGCAGACGCCCCGGCCGAGTTCGTCACGATCAACGTGACCGTGTGATTGTTCGCGCTTCCATACGTGTGGACGGGGTTTTGCGCATTCCCAAGCGTGCTATCACCAAAGTCCCATGCCCAGGTCTGGATGCCGCAGCGTGTCGGGAATGCAACCGTCGATGTGTCAGTGAAGTTGAAGGTCTTGCCGGACGACGTGTACGTGAAGCTCGCGATGGGCTTCGTGCATGGCGCCAACGTCGGGGTCGGGGTCGGTGTCGGGGTAGGGGTCGGACCCGTCGTGGGGGTTGGAGTCGGCGTCGGGGTCGGGGTCGGAGTTCCGCCGACTGTCACTGACACCTGGGTCGACGCGCTCCCCGCTTGGTTCGTGGTTTCGAGCGTGATGATGTAGGTGCCCGGGCTGGCATACGTGTAATTGAAGCCGGACGCGTCACCCACATCCCCGTCGCTGCCGTCACCCCAGTCCCAGTTATATCCCGAGATATTGCAGATCCCGCTGTTCGGCGTTGACGCCTTTGGGTCGACGAATACCGCCAGGCCAGTCGCTGTGACTGTGAAACTAGGGACTGGCACCGTGCATGTCCCGGGCGGCGGCGTCGCAGACGTCGACGCGGCGTACGCCAGGACGGTAGAGCTGGCTGACGAACGGATCGTGAACGGGCTGCCGAAGAACCCGCTGATAAATGGGGTCAAGAAGTTGAACTGCTCGCTCGCGACCACCGTGATCTGGCTGCCCGCGCCGGCGCCCGCCGACGAAAGGGAGCAGGAGATCGTGGTCCCGGCGGCGTCAACACAACTCGTCGAGATGTTCACGGCGGTTTCGCCTAGCTGCCCCTGCGAATTCGTCTCGAGTCGCGCTTTAGCCAGGATCGTCGTGTTGTCGGTCGGAGACGTGGCCGCATACGCCGCGGCCTCGCGCGACGCGTTGTTGATCTGGACGTACGTGAAGAACAACCGCCCGAAGTCGACTGCGATGAGCAGGAGAAGACAGGAACAGCGGCGCGATGATCGCGAACTCGACCACGGCCTGACCGCGGGAGCGCCTGCGATGCCGAAGCTTGGGCGGATGGTTGATCAATGGTCGGGACCCCCGGTGAAGGATGCAAACGGAGTGCGGATGATGCGATGCGAGGTACTGCGGGTTTGTTCGAAAGTACGGGGTCGATGGGGCGATCCCGTGGGGACTCAGGTGGAGACTAGTGGCAATAGTTTGCGATGCACCTTTCATGCCCGACGTTCCAGCGCGGCTTCCGGTGCACTCACCGCACCAGACCACGCCTCCCCAGTAGTACTGGTCGAACGCGTCGTCATGCTGGAGCGACGGCGCTCGCACGCTCGGGCGAGACCACGTTCCGCTACCATCGTCGAGCCCCAGAGAAGGACCGAGCCCGATGCCACGAGCGACCGCCCACGATGCCGCGGCCCCGATGCGACCGATCCGCGATCAGGTTCGCGTCGCCGTCGAGCGCGCCTGGGATCGGGCTGTGGCCAGCGGTGCGCTGCCTGCCTGGCCCGAGGGCGCCGACCGGCCGAGCGTCGAGGTCGAGCGTCCGGCCGATGCCGTCCATGGCGACTTCGCCAGCAACCTCGCGATGCGACTGGCGCGGCCGTACCGCATGGCGCCGCTGGCGATCGCCGCCGCGCTCGCGGCCGAGCTCGTCGCCGAGTCGGAGAGCGACCCCGCCGCGACACCGGTCCGTGCCGCCGAGGTCGCGCCGCCCGGGTTCCTCAACATGCGGCTCCGCGACGAACCGCTCGAGGCTGCCATCGCCGCGATCCTGGCCGACCCGGCCGGCTGGGGACGCGTCGCACCGGTCGGCGCGCGCTCGGTCAACGTCGAGTTCGTGTCGGCCAACCCGACCGGCCCGCTCCACGTCGGGAACGCGCGCGGGGCGTTCATCGGCGACCTGCTGAGCCGGGTCCTCGAAGCCGGTGGCCAGCAGGTGACGCGCGAGTACTACTTCAACGACTCGGGCGGCCAGATCCGGAACCTCGGGGCGTCGGTCGCCGCGCTCCGGCGTGGCGAGCCTGTCCCCGACGACGGCTACAAGGCGGACTACGTCAACGACCTTGCCGCGGCGCTGCCGGACGACGTGTGGGCGAGCGCGACCGCCGACGGCGCCGACACCGACGGTCTCATCGGCCGCTGGGCGGCCGGCCGGGTCCGCGAGGGCATCGAGGCGAGCCTGGCAGGCCTCGGCGTCCGCTTCGACGTGTGGACGAGCGAGGCCCGGCTCCATGACGAGGGCTGGGTCGAGCGGGCGGTCGAGCGCCTGCGCGAGCGGGGCCACGTCTACGAGCAGGACGGCGCGGTCTGGTTCCGCTCGACCGCCTTCGGCGACGACAAGGACCGGGTCATCTTCCGCTCGAACGGCGAGCCGACCTACTTCGCCGCCGACATCGGCTACGTGACCGAGAAGTTCAGCCGCGGCTTCGACCACCTCATCTACATCTGGGGTGCCGACCATCACGGGACGGTGGCGCGGGTGCGCAATGCCGCCGAGGCGATGGGCTACGACCGCGAGGCGGTCCAGATCCTGCTCTATTCCTGGGTCCGCTTCGTCCGCGACGGCCAGGAGGTGTCGATGAGCAAGCGGGCCGGCGAGTTCATCACCCTCGACGAGCTGCTCGCCGAGGTCGGCGTCGACGCGGCGCGCTGGTTCTTCGCCTCACGTGCCGCGACGACCGAGATCGACTTCGACATCGAGCTGGCCAAGAAGCAGTCGAGCGAGAACCCGGTCTACTACGTCCAGTACGCGCACGCCCGGATCGCGTCGATCCTGCGCAAGGCGGCCGGGGCCGGGCTGGCGCCCGCGGCCGGGGTCGCGGGTGCCCTCGCGGGCGCGCCCGAGGCCGCACTCGCACGGGCGATCGTCCGCTTCCCGGAGGTCGTCGAGGACGCGGTGGCGGCCGAGGAGACCCACGGCATCACCGCCTACGCGACCGAGCTGGCGACCACGTTCCACGGCTTCTACCGCGACGCCCGGGTCGTCGACGCCGACGAGCCCGAGCGGTCAGCCGCCCGGCTCGCGCTGGCCGAGGCCGCCCGGATCACGCTGGCCAACGCGCTCGCGCTGCTGGGGATCTCCGCGCCGGAGTCGATGTAGGGACGCCGGCCCGATCACGGGACGGGTGCCTGCTCGAAGCGACGCCGGGTGCCGTTCGTCAGCGGGTCGCTGAGTGGTCGCATCCGGATCGACCGGAAGTCGAACGACGAACTGCGTGCCCGTCACGTCGCTGGCGGCGCTCACGGTGCCGCCCGATGCCTCGACGATCGCCTTGACGATGGCCAGGCCAAGCCCCGCGTGCCGGCCCGGCTCGAGAGACCGGTCCGCGCGATAGAAGCGATCGAACACGTGGGGCAGTTGCTCCGCCGGGATGACGTCGCCGTCGTTGTGGACGGCCGCGACCACCCAGTTGCCGTCGCGGCTCCCCGCCAAGCCGCACGACTCCGGCTGCCGAGGCGTGTCGGACCGCGTTGTCGACGAGGTTGAGCAGCGCCTGGGTCAGCCGGTCACGGTCGGCGACGACCGGCAGCGGCCCGGCACGGTCGACGACGATCTGTCTGCCCTCGCCCATCACCTTGGCAGCTTCGCCCAGATCGACCAGCAGATCCCCGACATCGAGAGGCTCCGGCCTCAAGCGGCCCCCTCCGGCCTCGAGCTGGGTCAGCAGGATGAGGTCCGCCGCGAGCCGCGAGAGCCGGTCGATCTCGCGGCGCATCGACCCGAGGATCCGGCCGCTCGCCGCGGTGGATTCCTGGCCGCCTGCGGCGAGGACATCGACGTAGCCGCCGAGGACCGTCAGGGGTGAGCGCAGCTCGTGCGAAGCATCGGCAGCGAATTGACGCTGGGCCGCGAAGGAGCGTTCGAGTCGGTCGACCATCCGATCGAAGGCTCGTCCGAGGCGGCCGATCTCATCGGATCCCGACGGAAGTCGGGCGCGAGCCGAGAGGTCGCCGTCGGCCACGAGATCGGCGACATCGGCGACGCGGCCGAGCGCGCGCAGCCCGAGCGTCGTCACGACCAGAAGGACCAGCAGCGCGGCCAGCAGAGCGACGCCACCGACGACGATCAGCGTCGCCCGCAACGATCCGAGCGTCGCGTCGACCTCGTCGAGTGACACGGCCAGCTGAGCGACCGCATTCGGTGGGCCGGATGCGGCGTTTGCGCCTCCGCCGTTGCCGAGACCCTTCCCGTTGCCGTTGCCGTTCCCGTTCCCATTCCCGTTGCCCTTCGCGGACGTAACGCGGATCGGCGCCGCGACGACCAGGGCGCGCCGATCCCCGTCCAGGCTCACGACGCGGTCGACCGTCGCCCCGGTCGCGATGACCGACTGGTACGCCGCCGGTTCCAGCCGCGCCCCGACTACCGACTCTTGCGCCCCATTCGCAGCGGTGGCCAAGTCCCCGCCGCCTGCGTCGAGGATCACGACCGCGGTCTGCTGGCCGCCCAGGGCGCGAGCAACATCGGGCGCGGCGAGACTCGTGATCGGGGCATTCCCGTGGCCGGGACTCGTCGGCGCGATCAGTCCGGCCTCGACCTCGAGCCGCGCGGCAGTGTCGTCGATCAGCGCCCGCTCGACGACCAGGTCGACGACGACGAGCGTGGCTGCCAGGGCGACCGCGATGACAGCCGTGTACAGCAGCGCCAGGCGCCAGCGGAGGGATCGCGGCCGCATGGTCAGCCCGGCGCTCGGAGCGCGTACCCGGCGCCCCGGATGGTCTGGATCAGGACCGGATCACCGAGCTTGCGCCTGAGGTTGCTCACATACACCTCGACCAGGTTGTCGTCGAAGGCGTAGCCCCAGAGTCGATCGAGGATGGCCTCCTTCGACAGCACCTGGCGCGGGTGTCGGAGGAAGAGCTCGAGAAGCTCGAATTCGCGCGCGGTCAGCGTGATGCCGCCGCTCGCTCGGCGCACTTCACGCGTGCCCGGATCCAGCTCGAGGTCGTCGAAACGCAGTGTCGGATCGTCGGGGCCAGTCGCACTCGCCCGGCGCAGGTGGGCTCGGACGCGAGCAAGAAGCTCCGCGAAATGGAACGGCTTGGCCACGTAGTCGTCGGCACCGAGGTCGAGACCGCGGACTCGATCGTCCAGATCGCCGCGGGCGGTCAGGACGATGACGGGAACATCGCTCTCCAGCCGGATCGCCCGAAGGAGATCGAAGCCGTCCGCGTCCGGCAGCCCGAGATCGAGGATCACGAGGTGCGGACGGACGCGCTGGACGGCCTCGAGTCCTGCCGCCGCGCTGCCGACCGAGACGACGCTGAGGCCCTCGCTCCGGAGACCGAGCTCCACGAAGTCGACGATGCCTGGCTCGTCGTCGACGAGCACCACGACCGGCAGCGCCCCGCCGACGTCACTGACGATGTCGCTCGGCATCTGCACATTGAAGCGTGGCTTCGCGCGCGCTACAACTAGCCGGCGGTCCCGTTCGGGCAGATCAACATGACTCCACGGGGCCGATGCTGGTCCTACTTCGCGCCCTTGTCCTTGCCGTGGCCGTGGCCCCCACCCATGATCCACCCGATGCCGGGATTGATCTTGAGCCCGAGCTCGTGGTCGATCTGGCCCCAGCCTTTGCCGCCCTGGAACATCGCGACGATCTGATCCGGGGTCTTGCCGCTGGCCTGCGCGAACGCCAGCGTCCGAACGGCTCCACCGACGCCGACCTTCGCCGCGAGCGCCTGGAATGTCGCCGTGGTCGTGGTGATCCCGGCAGCCTTGAGCTTTCCGACGACATCGGCAGCCTCGGCGGCCGTTGGGGGCGTTCCGGGGGCTTCGTTGGCGTCGGGCGACTCGCCACCCTTCGCGTCGTCCGATGCCTCAGGCGCTTCGGACGCTTCGGGGGCCTCGGACGCCTCTGGAGCTTCGGACGCTTCTGGCGCTTCGGAGGCCTCGGGAGCTTCCGATGTCGTTGCCGACTCCAGGCCGCCACTCGCACTCGCGCTGGCACTTGCGCTTGCCGAGGCGGAGGGCGACGGCGACGGGCTGGCCGCGACGACGGTTCCGGCCGCCAGGAGGAGGACGGCGATGGCCGCGACGATCCGGGACGGCGTCAGGGCTGCTTGCATCGATCGACTCCGATGTGGGCGCGTCGGACGTGATTGGTCCACTACGGTAGACGAGTTCGGTTGAGACGGGTCGCCCTCAACCTGAAGGGTTGCTGAGAGATCTCGGCTACAGAACCCCTCGGTTTTCCGGGGATCTCGGCGCCGGAATTGATGTAGGAACCCGAGCACGGTCGCGACTTTGCCGGGCTGGCATGTCGGTCACGTTGTCGTGGATGCGCTTCGGGCGCCTGCGGCGCGAGAACGAAGACGCCTTACGGAACCAGGAGATGGATCGGGTTGCCGCGGATGTTGACCATCCAGGTCGTGGTGTCGTTGCCGCCCGAGACCGTGTACTCGATCTTCCACCAGCCGGCCTGCGTCTCACCGGGGGGCGTGAGCCCGGTCGAGCCGTATGTCGATGGCAGGGGAACGAGGATGCGGAGCCAGGTGTTGTTGAACGAGCTGCTTCCACTGGATGCCGTCTGGATCTGGGTCCGGCCCGAGGCACTGCAAGCGTCACTGTTACCGGCGATGCAGTTGTTGCCGCCGCCGGTCAGGTTGAAGGTCGAGTAACTGAACGTCGCGTAGTTGTAGGTATTGCCGTCCGGGGATTTCACCTTGAGGACGGCGTTGCCCGACACGTCACCTGGGTCGAAGAGGTCGATCTCGATCGTCTTGCCGGCCGCCGACTTGTCGATCTGGGCGAGGTAGAAGCTCTGGGTGCCGGCTGGCATGATGTTGTACGAGGCCATCCGCCCGAGGCCGTAGACGCGTGGGCTCCGACCGCTCGCATCGGTCGCGCCGACCACCTCGATGCCGAAGTCGTTCTCGGCCTGGGCCTTCCAGTTCGTGGCGCCGACGGCGGCCGACTGGACGTTGATCCGGTACGTGCCCGCCGGCAGGCCGGTCGCGATCGGCCACCACTTGTTGTGCCAGTAACGGCCCTGCGCGGGGTCGGTGTTGGTCGCGTCAGTCGCACTGCAGTTCTGAAGGGTCTTGCCGTCGGCCGTGACGTCGCCCGGCTTGACCGGATGGCCGGCCGTCGTCGGATCGCCGTACAACTTGGCCGGATCCTGGTCCGAAGCGAAGTCGCTCGCAAAGAGGGTCCCCGACGTCGCGACCTGGGTGTCGTCACCGGTCGTGAACGCGGTGCCCTGGGTATCGAACAGCGTGTAGGTCGAGGAGACCGAGTAGTACTTGCCGCTGGCGCCTCCGAACTGGCGCGTGTTGTCGGCGTTGTAGTGGTCGCCGGTCCCCATCTGGTCGCCGACGACGCAGAAGTCGGGGTCGAAGATGTAGATGCTGCCGCCGTCCACGGGCACCTCGGCCGCATAGTCGTAACCCTTCGGCGAGAAGTCGGGGTTCGTGCCGCCGGCGCTATTCGTGCCGGGGTTCAGGGTGTCGTTGTACGGGGTGAAGGCATCTCCCTCATTGTGGAGATCGCCGCTCGACTGGAACGCGCCCCAGAAGCCTTTCGAAGCGAGCGACCCTGAGCCGCTTGCGTCAGGGACGGCGTTCGTCGCGTCGCACGTGCTATTGGTCTTGTTCGTCAGGCAGTAGATCCCGTAGTAGTTCTCCGGGCTGCCCATCGGGACGGGCTGGACATAGATCGCCTTGGCCGACCGGGACGCCGTGATCGTGTTGAGACCGAAGACGCGCATGAAGAACGTGCCGACCGGGGCCGAGACGGTCACGTCGAGCTGCCGCACATCGCTGCCGTCCTGGGTCGGCGTGACGTGGATCGTCCCCCCGGTGACTGCGAGACCGTCCGTGTAGCCGTTCTTCGTCGCCTCTGCCTGGGCGTACGTCTTTGCGTTGGGCACGTTGCCGGGCAGGTAGGCCGCGCCGGCGAGTGCGGCGGCGTCGGCCGCTCGCTGCACCCGGAGCGTGTTGGTCCAGTACCACGAGACGTCGATGACGATCGCCATGATCCCGATGAAGAAGATCATCGCCCCGGCGAACATGACGAGGACTTGCCCGCGCGGACGCTTCCGCTTCGCGTCGCCGCTCTTGGTCGGGGTGGGGAGGTGCATCGACGTGGGGGTCCTTAGTTGGTCGGGTTGAGGGACATGACGGTCTGGTCAGACATCGCCAGGGTCGCCTGGCCGCGCGGCCCGAAGAAGGCCATCACCGCCGCGAGCGGGGTGACCATCCTGTAGGTGTACTTCAGGCTGATCCCGATCGAGTCCGGCGGGACCGAGCCGTTGTTGCGCTCGCACACATGCCAGTTCCGGGAGCTCTGGGAGAACGTGAGCTTGACCCCATCGACCGTCGGCCCCGTGCCGGAGCCGGTATTCGCCCAGGTGTTGACCTTGCCGACCAGTGGATTGCCGGGATTGGCTGGATCGTTCTTCCAGATCTGGACCTGGCTCACCTGGCTGATGTCGATCGACGACCCCGGGCTCGTCAGGACCCGCTGGACGGCCGCGACGATGTACGTGTCCGGGTCGAGCGTGAGCCCATCGGACGTGCTGATGGTCGGGCAGTTCGACAGGCCGCCGTTGGCCAGGGCGGAGCCCGTGCGGGCGCCTTCGCGGGTGGCGTACTCGAGATTCAGGTTGTGGTTGAAGACGAAGCCGAACTCGAGCATGCCCGTCAGGATGAGCAGGAATGTCGGCAAGATGACCGCGTACTCGATGAGTGCCTGACCACGCGCGCGGCCTCGACCAGCCCTAGCGGAGCGACCGCGTCGAGAGAGCCGCCTGGTCACAGGATGGGCTCCATGCGCATGGCGTTCGACCGAGTGAAGTTGACCCCGTTGCCGGTCCAGCCGAGGAGGGACTGCAGAGGCGTGTGCCATCGGTAGCTGTAGTCGACCGACACCCCCACTGTGTCGACCCCGGGGTGGTTCCTTCCCACGCTGTCGTTGTCGCAGCCGGCGAGCAGGTTGCAGCGATCGACGGCCTGGTAGCCCGCGGGTCCTGAGAGCGAGTACGGCACGGTGATCGACACGCCCTGCACGTCGCATGTCGTGGAACCCGTTCGTGCGTATGTGTTGATGGCTCCGCTGATCGCGACGCCTGTCGTCGCGTTCGCCCAGTAGACCTGGACGGACTGGATCGAGTTCGGGTCTGCCGGGGCGCCCGTGTCACTCTCGATCTTCTGGAGGATCACGCAATCGCCGCCGGCGATGTCACCGGCTTCGGCCGCGACGAGGGAGGCATCACGAGTGCTCAACGAGGAGGCCAGCGTCGCGTTGAAGAGGAAACCGAACTCGATGATGGCGGCCAGGAGGATGAGGAACAGCGGTACCACGAGGGCGAATTCGACCAGCGCCTGGCCGCGGTCTCGACGGGATCGTCGGCCGAGCAGGGCGTGAGGCGGCGAAGAAGGACGGCGAAGCGCGAGGCCCCGAGTCCACGACCCGTTTCTCATTCATGATCCCCGAGCTGGTGAACGGCGGCGGATAGGCGGTGATGGCTGGGGCCGCCGGCGTCTCGGAACCAGTCCTCGAACGTGTGTGCACCATCCCGTGCCGACCTTACAGTCCACCTCTCGACACGGCCCCCACGAGGGAGCCGAAGGTCCTGTTCGACTCGTACCTTTGGCGCTCTTCAGACCGCGACGTGGGATGAACCGGCTCCACGCGCACCTCGAGGCTGAACTATCGTCGGACTGCCTCGGTACCTCGGGTGGGGGTCGGTCAGCCGTCCAGCCGGAGATGCTCTGGTCGTCGCTCGGGCGACCTATCAGAGGGACTTCAGATGCTCGAACCAGGCGCGGCCCATGGCCGGCTCCAGGACTTCTTCCGAAACCGGTCCAAGGGCGGCCTCACGATCGCTTGCGAGGGTGGCAAATGGTCGGCGCGAGCCGAGGCCGCCATGGGAGCTGTCGGTTCGACCGGTCGCTGGACGACCACCGTCACCGTCGTCGGCGGGAAATACGCGGGCGGAGATGACGCTATCGAGCGGACCTGCCTCGACGTGATCAGTCGGCTTGCGGAGGTTGGTCTGACCGTTCCGTGATCGGCTTGCTCGCCGAATTAGGCGACCGTCCCGTCGGACCGGATCAACATGACTTCGCTCGAGGCCATACCGGTCCTACTTGGCGGAACCCCTGCCGTGGCCGCCGGACATGATCCAGCCGATCCCGGGATTGATCTTCAGCCCGAGCTCGTGGTCGATCTGGCCCCAGCCTTTGCCTCCCTGGAACATCGTGACGATCTGATCCGGGGTCTTGCCGCTCGCCTGCGCGAACGCCAGCGTCCGAACGGCTCCGCCGACGCCGACCTTCGCCGCGAGAGCCTGGAATGCCGCCGTGGTCGTTGTGATCCCGGCAGCCTTGAGCCTTCCGACGATGTCCGCAGCCTCGGCCGCCGATGGGGGCGTCCCGGGGGCTTCGTCGGCGTCGGGCGACTCTGAACCCTTCGCGTCATCCGATGCCTCAGGCGCCTCGGACGCTTCCGGGGCTTCGGACGCCTCCGGAGCTTCGGAGCCTCCGGGGCTTCGGACGCCTCCGGGGCTTCGGACTCCTCGGGCGACTCGGATGCCTTGGCTGACTCCAGTCCACCGCTGCCACTCGCGCCCGCCGACGCGGACGGCGACGGCGACGGGCTGGCCGCGACGACGGTCCCGGCCGCCAGGAGCAGGACGGCGATGGCGGCGACGATTCGTGACGGCGTCAGTGCTGGCATCGACGAACTCCGATGTTGGGGCCGTGAGCTCGAGGTGATCGATACTCTAGTTGCGGCGCCTCAGTTGGCAAGGCCCAGGACGTTCGCCACGTGACCGAGCGTGGCCGCATCGCTCCCGACGACCACCCAGCGGGTCTTGCCGCCGGTGCCCGGCAGCACCTGGGCCGCGCCGCCGGCCTTCGCGAGTGCGGTCTTGGCCGCCGATTCGAACTCGGTGGCGTCGGCATCGGTGTCCCAGACGGTCTGCAGCGCGACGCTCCACGCGCCGTTCGGACCGTCCATCACCGCCAGCCGGTCACCGCCCCAGCCGGCCGCGGCCTTGGTCGCGGCGGCGCCGTCCACGCCCGCGCCACGCAGCCAGATGCCGAGCTGCAGCTCCCCGAAGGTGTCCTGCAGGGGCACGCTCCAGCCGCTACCGAGACGGGTCGCCAGGTCGGCGGGCATGGTCACCGCGACCGGCAGTTCCCCGGAGGCGTACTTCTCGGGATGGAGGATCTGCTCGGTCGACTTGGGCATCCTGGTGAAGTAGGCGTTCACGGCCGGCCAGCCGCCCGTGCTCTGCACATTGGTGACATAGGCGAAGCCGGTGGTGTACGGGAACTGGAGCGTCTGGCTCAGGATCGGCGGCGTCTTGGCCATGACCGCCTGGGCCGTCGGATCGTTGCCCGCGGCCAACAGCGCGCCGATCTCGGCCGGGCCGAGGTTGGCCGCCGCCCACTGGGTCATCAGCAGGGTCGCGTCGCCCTCGTAGATCGCCTGCCGGGCGAGCAGCTCGTCGCTCTGGTCGAGGACGCCGTGGAAATCCTTGAAGATCGTCGAGTTCTGGTCCTGGAGCGCGTGGTCGAACTCGTGCGAGAAGTAGAACCGCTCGACCGGGCCGGGCTCGCCAGTCTTCGAGACGACATAGAGCTTGCCCTCGTCGTCGCGATAGAAGGCTGCGACCCCGCTGCTCAGCAGGTCGAGGCTGAGCGTCCGCAGGTTCGCGTCGGCCGGGATGAGCCCGAGCGCCTTGTACAGCCGCTCGTTCGCGGCGAGAAAAGCGGGCGGCGTCTCCTGGTCGAACTCGGTCGTGAGGATGGTGCGGAGCTCGTCTTCGCTGATGAGCTGCCGGGCGACCGGGCGCTTGGCCTGCAGGCCGCGGATGGCCTCGACCTGCTGTTCGACCGTGTCGTAGATGGCGTCGGCGGCGGCAGCGGAGCCGGCCGAGGGCGAGCCGGCGGCCGAGGTGCTCGGCGCGACGCTGGGAGCGGCCGGGCTCTCGGTCGGCCCGGACGTCGGAGTCGAGCTCGCCGAGGGCGTGGTCGAAGCGCACGCGCTGCTGACGAGGGCGACGACGACGGCGACGGTCAGGATCGCGGGGAGGCGGCGATGGGAGGCGGCGATCGGGTGTGACATGGGCGGGGATTGTCGCACGGGAATTGCGATCCGCCGTTTCGGGCTCCGCCGATATCGCTTTCTTAATCGGATGCCGCCTAGACCCTGAATCAGCGCGTCGTAGTGTCTGGGTTGGACGAACCCGAAACGGTTCCATCCCTCCCTCCCTCGACCGGAGGCGCCGATTGGGCAGGCGCCTCCGGTCTTTCTTTGTCTCGTGTCTGCGACGAAGGCGGCGTCGTTGACGGCCGATGCGTGCGTTGGACGGCTCCGCCGCGACCGCCATCGGCGCCGATTCTCGGGACCACGAGCTCACCCTAACCTCGGATTCGGGGCGTTCGGGTGCGCGTTGGCGGGCTGTGACTATCGGGGCATCGCGGGGCTTGACCCGGTCGGCTACGGTTCTGCGGTCGACCGCGACTGGGAGGAGCATGCAGATGAGCTCGAGATCGCGAGAGGGTGGCAAGGCCGCAGCCGAAGGCGGTCATCGGTCCAAACGGATCGACCGGCGCGCAGCAAGGCGGCGTGCCGCCATCGAATTGAAGCTGGCGTCGGCGGATCAGCTCATCGAGAAGAGGCGAGCGCAGCTTCACTCGGCGACGACCCGACGGCAATCGATCGCCGCGAAGCTGGCCCGCCTCCTCACGCCTGCTGACACGACAGACCCGTCGATGGCCTATTGCATCAAGGATCGACGACAGGTCGAGATCGGCGGGGCACATGCGGTGGTGCTGGCCAACGGCCGCCCGGCGATCGCCGGGCTCTGTCCATCCTGCGGGTCCAAGGTCATGCGACTGATCGCGCAGCGTCCCGTGGAGACAGATCCGACGGCGTGATCCTCCGTGCAGGCTGCTGTGTCAGAATCGCGGGATGGAAGTCACTTGGTATGGGCGCACGTGCGTGCGGCTTCGGGGGAAGGATGCGGTCGTCGTCAGCGACCCGTTCCAGTCGGTGGTCGGGCCGACGGGTCGGGGGATCACCGGCGACATCGTGACGTTCAGCCACCCGGACGATCGGCCGCTGCCGCGGGGCAAGGGCAAGCCGTCGCGGGACGGGCGGACGCTCCTGCCGTCGAGCCTCGACGACGCGTTCATCCTCGACGGGCCGGGCGAGTACGAGATCCGCGAGGTCCTCGTGACGGGCGTGCGGACATACCGCGATGACGCGCGCGGCGCCGAGACCGGGAAGCAGGTCGCGTTCGTGCTCGAGGTCGACGGCGTCCACACCATCCACCTCGGCGACATCGGTCACCTGCTGTCCGAGGAGAAGCTCGCCGACATCGGCTCGGTCGACATCGCGTGCGTGCCGATCGGCGGGTCGCTGACGCCGGCGAAAGCGGCGGCCATCGTCGCCCAGCTCGACCCGCGTATCGTCGTGCCGCTGCCGATCTGCGACGACGAGGCCGACTGCGCCGACGCGCTCAAGCGCTTCTTCCACGAGATGGGCGCCGAAGCCGTCACCCAGCCGAAGCTGACGGTGACCGCGACGAGCCTGCCGGTCGAGACGACGACCGTCCTGCTCGAGGCACGCGGCAAGCCCGTCTGACGCTCCGTCCCGCGATCAGGCGCGGTCCAGCACCACCCGCCCGCGCTTGACGACGGTTCGCGCCAGGTCGGCTGCGGGCCAGTACGGGATCTGGGTCGAGGTCGGGACACGCCAGACGACGAGGTCGGCGCTCTTGCCGGGTTCGATCGAACCGACCTCTTCCTCGAGCCCGAGGGCCCAGGCCGCGTTGATCGTCACGGCCGCGAGCGCCTCGTCGGGCGACAGGCCAAGCTCGAGGCAGGCGACGGTCATCGCCAGCGGCAGGCTGGCGGTCGGCGACGTGCCCGGGTTGAAGTCGGTGCCGAGAGCGACCGGGATGCCACGCTCGATGAACCGGCGTGCCGGTGCGGCGTGGTCCTTCATCAGGAACCAGGTCGTGGCCGGCAGCACGGTCGCGACGACCGGGCGCCGGCCGCTATCCGCGTCCGCCGCCGCCATCGCGGCCGCTGCTAGCGCATCGATGCCGGCGTCCGACGGCGTCGCGAGGTGGTCGGCCGAGAACGCGCCGATCTCGGCCGCCAGCTCGGCGCCGCCCGATGGTGCCAGCTCGTCGGCGTGCAACCGGGGAGCCATGCCGAACCCGGCCGCCGCCTCGAGGATCCGGCGCGACTGGTCGGCGCTGAACACGCCGCCCTCGCAGAAGACGTCGCAGAAGCGCGCCCGACCATGCGCGGCCACGCCCGGCAGCTGGTCCTCGATGACCGATCTGACGTAGGCCTCGGTGCCGCCCGGACGCGAGCGGAACTCGAGCGGGACAGCGTGCGCCCCGAGGTACGTCGGCACGATGTCGATCGGACCTTCCTGGCCCAGGCGATGGGCAGCCTCGAGCAGGCGGATCTCGGTCTCGAGGTCGAGGCCGTAGCCGGACTTGGCCTCGATCGTGGTGACCCCGTGGCCGAGCATCTCGTCGAGCCAGCGCCGGCCGTGCGCCATCAGATCCTCGAGCGAGGCGGCACGCGTCGCCGCGACCGTGGACAGGATCCCGCCGCCCGCCTCGAGGATCTCGAGATATCCGGCGCCTCGCCGGCGCATCTCCCATTCACCCTCACGCGATCCGGCGAACAGGAGGTGGGTGTGCGGGTCGATGAGGCCCGGGCTGACGGTCCCGCCTCCGGCGTCGATGCGCGCGAACCGGCCGAGCGGGTAGGCCTCAGCCTCGAGGGCGGTCTCGAGCGCCGCGCGCGGTCCGACCGCGACGATGCGGCCTTCCCAGCAGGCCACCACCGGCGCATCCGCCGAGCCGGGACCGCCGGCCTCGGCCGCGGACAAGCGACCGACCTCGCCCTGGGCGGCGCCCGCCCGGATCCCGCCGGCCATCGTGACGATCTCGGACGCCCCGACGATGAGCAGGCCCGGCGTGGGTTCCTCGCTCCGCCCGCCGTGGATGAGCCGGAACGGGCTGCCGCTCATCGTGCCGGTTCGCTGGCCCGGGCTGCCTCGAGACGGAGCTCGAGCGCCTGCATCGGCGAGAAGTCGCGCAGCCGGAGGAAGCCGGCGGCGGCCTTCAGGCGTCGTTCGATCGGGTCCTCGGACGGGCTGCCGGCGCGGTCGGCCACGGCCAGGAACGCGGCCAGCGGTGCCAGCCCGATGAGCTCCGACTCGGCGAGCGAGACGCCGTCCTCGGCGGCCACGTCACGGACCGTCTCCCAGACCACCCACAGGGGCGTCGTCGCGAAATCGAGGACGTTCATCGACACCTGAGCGCGGCCGAGCTCCTCGATCCAGAAGCCGTTCGCCTGGACCGTGGGCAGGCCACCGCCCGATTCGCGGATCCGCCGGGCGATGCGCTTGGCGAGCTCGACGTCGCGGGAATCGAGGTTGATGTTGTAGGCGATGAGGAACGGCCGCGCGCCGACGGCCACCGCGCCGGCCGACGGGTGCAGACGCGCCGGCCCGAAGTCGGGCTCGCGCCCGTGGTCGACGATCTCGTGCTTGAGGCCCTCGTACTGGCCGCGCCGGACGTCGGCCAGCTTGACCCGCTCGAGCCGGGTCGCCGCCGCCGCGTACAGGAACACCGGCAGCTCGTAGCGGGTCGCGATCCGCTTGCCGAACGCCCGCGCCAGCTCGACGCAGTCGTCGAGCGTCGTGGCGGCCAGCGGCACGAACGGGATGACGTCGACGGCGCCGATGCGCGGGTGCTCGCCGGTATGGCTGTCCATGTCGATCTCGTGGATCGCGGCGACGACCAGCCGCTCGAGCGCGTCGGCGACCGCGGTGTGCTCGCCGGCCATCGTGAACACCGAGCGGTTGTGGCTGGCATCGCTCGTCCGATCGAGGAGGAAGACGCCCTCGCCGTCCTCGATCGCGGCCGCCAGCCTGTCGACGACGTCGAGGCGGCGGCCCTCGGACACGTTCGGGACGGACTCGATCAGCACGCCACGATGCTAGACCGCGCGGCTGCCGGCCGAGGGCTCGGAGCGCACGCCACCAGGTCCGGTCAGGCGGTCGGGTCGTCCAGCATCGGCACGCGGATGCCGCGTTCGTGGGCGACCTCGATCGCCCGCTCGTAGCCGGCATCGACGTGGCGCAGCACACCCATCGCCGGGTCGGTGGTGAGGACCCGCTCGAGCTTCTGGGCGGCCAGCGGCGTCCCGTCGGCGACGACCACCATCCCGGCGTGCTGCGAGTAGCCGATCCCCGTCCCGCCGCCGTGATGGATCGACACCCACGAGGCACCGGCGGCCGTGTTGACCAGGGCGTTGAGGAGCGGCCAGTCGGCGACCGCGTCCGAGCCGTCGCGCATCGCCTCGGTCTCGCGGTTGGGCGAGGCGACCGAGCCCGCGTCGAGATGGTCACGCCCGATGACGATGGGCGCGCTGACCTCGCCGCTCGCGACAAGCTCGTTGAAGGCGAGACCGGCCTTCGCCCGCTGCCCGTAGCCGAGCCAGCAGATCCGGGCCGGCAACCCCTGGAACGGCACGCGCGCCTGGGCCATCTCGATCCACCGGCGGAGACCGATGTCGTCGGGGAAGAGCTCGAGGACGGCTCGGTCGGTGCGGGCGATGTCGGCCGGGTCCCCGGACAGCGCGGCCCAGCGGAACGGGCCGCGGCCCTCGCAGAACTGTGGCCGGATGAACGCCGGCACGAACCCCGGGTAGTCGAACGCGTCCGCGACGCCTGCCTCCTGGGCCTGCGCGCGCAGGTTGTTGCCGTAGTCGAACACGACCGCGCCCGCGCGCTGGAAGTCGAGCATCGCGCGGACATGGGCGGCCATCGCACGACGCGAACGACGCTGGTACTCATCGGGTTGCGTGCCGCGCAGGATCAGGGCATCGGCGACGGTCATCTCGTCGGGGACATAGCCACCCAGCGCGTCGTGCGCCGAGGTCTGGTCGGTGACGAGGTCGAACCGCTCGCCGGCCGCCGCCCAGGCGGGTTCGATCTCGGCGGCGTTCCCGACGAGCGCGATGCTCAACGGCGTGCCGTCGCGTGCCGCCGCGCGGGCTCAGGCGAGCGCCTCGGCCGGGTCGGCGGTGAGCCGGTCCACGTAGCCGATGTCGAGCCGCCGGCGGGCGCGCGCTTCGTCGACCTCGATGACGATGCACACGCCCTCGTTCATGGAGATCGCCATCGGCTGGGCGCCGCCCATCCCGCCCAGACCGGCGGTCAGGGTGACGGTCCCGCGCAACGTCCCGCCGAAATGCTGACGGGCGGCCTCCGCGAACGTCTCGTACGTGCCCTGCAGGATGCCCTGCGTCCCGATGTAGATCCACGAACCCGCGGTCATCTGGCCGTACATCATCAGCCCGTCGCGCTCGAGCTCGCGGAAGACCTCCCAGGTCGCCCATTTGCCGACGAGGTTCGAGTTGGCGATGAGCACCCGCGGTGCCCAGGGATGCGTCCGGACGACCCCGACCGGTTTCCCCGACTGGACGAGCAGCGTCTCGTCGTCCTCGAGTCGGCGGAGCTCGCGGACGATGGCGTCGAAGGCCTCCCACGAGCGCGCCGCGCGCCCGGTGCCGCCGTAGACCACGAGGTGATCGGGGTCCTCGGCCACCTCCGGGTCGAGGTTGTTCATGAGCATCCGGAGGGCGGCTTCCTGGGCCCAGCCGCGGCAGGTGAGCTCGCTCCCCCGGGGCGCGCGGACGGGGCGGGCACCGACGGCGCTCATGGTCTCGGGCATCGTGGCGTCAGGGTAGCGCCGCGACCCGGCGGTGACGAGGCGGGTCGGCCGCCCGACGCCCGACCCGCCGCCGGTCAGGCGAGCTCACGGCGCATGACCGGGAAGCGCTCGTCGTCGATGGCTCGGGCGAACCCGACCGATTCCCAGAAGCCGGGCGTCGCGGCGCTCGTCGTGTCCGGCCGCGACCCGATCTCCGGGTAGGTCTCGACCGCGGTGAAGCCGCGACCCGCCAGGTCCTCGCAGATCGCCGTGATCAGGGTGTGCGCGAGGCCGGCGCCGCGTGCCTCGGCCGTGGTGGCGATGCAGGTGATGACCGCGGGGAGGGGCGCGTCCGGGAGCGCCGGATAGAGGTCGCGCGTCCGCTGGGCGCGCGGGTACGCGGTCAACGGCCCGAACTGTGCGTACGCCTTCGCGACGTCGTCGTCGAGCAGGACCTTGGCGTAGCTCCCGGCGACCCCGAGCCCGCGACCGAGCAGCTGAAGCTTGCGTGGTGCCTCGGCCCCGACCGTCTGTCGCTGGACGGGGGGCGGGGCGAACGGATTGTCGATCGGGCCGTCGTCGTCCTCGCCCGGTGTCAGGAACGGGTTGGCCGGGCGCGCGGTCGCGAACGGGTTGGCGGCCGGCGCCTTGGCCTCGAGATCGGCGAGGAACGGGTTCGCGGGGCGTGGCTTCGCGTCGGATGCCGACCGCGGCGCGCTCGACGGCTCCAGCCACGACAGCCGGGCCGCCTTCGACCCACGCGCGTCATCCTCCCAGTAGTCGCACGAGCGATGGTCGAAACCCGGATCCGCGCACGGCGGGATCAGGCCGAAGCTGGCGACGTCGGTGATGTCGACGATCCGGATGTCACCCATCGGCGCGAAGTCTACGGCGGCCGACGACCGCGGCGCCCCTGGCGCTCAGCGCCAGAGGACCCCGTACGGATGCTCCGCGACGAGCGGACGGCCGGTCGCGAACCGGTCCGGCGCATAGCCCGAGATGTCGGCCGTCGTCGTCCGGCCGTCGAGGATGAGCTCGGCCAGGCAGGCGCCGATGGCGGGGGCCGTCTTGAAGCCGGTCCCGGAGAACCCACAGAGGAGATAGAAGCCGTCCGGCCCGGCCGGGCCGATGAGCGGGTGCTGGTCGGGGGTGATGCCGTCCTGGCCGCCGTGGGCCGTCCTGAATGTCCCGTCGGTCATCCACGGGACGCGGGCGACCAGCCGACGGACCATGTCCTCGACCCCGGCCGGGGTCGCGGCGGTGAGCGGCCGGTCGGGCGAGCCGCCGACCTCGTTCGAGCCCTCCAGCCCGACGAGCATCATGTCGTGGCCCTCGGGTCGGAAGTAGACCTCGTTGATCTCGTCGATGACGATCGGGAAGTCCGGACGATGCCCGGACGGCAGCCCGAAGAACGCCGTGTCGTGGCGCCACGGCTGGACCGGCACCTCCACACCGACGGTCCGGGCCAGAGCCGCGGCCCAGGCGCCGGCGGCGTCGACGACGACCGGCGCAGCGAGTCGGCCGCGATCCGAGTCGACGCCGACCACCCGCTCGCCCTCGACGACGACACCGGTCACGCGGCATCCGTGCAGATAGGTCGCGCCCAGGCGCCGGGCCGCCTCGAGGAAGCCGGCTGCCGTCCCCGATGGGTCGGCGTAGCCCGACTGCGGCTCGAACGCCCCGATCGCGATGCCGTCGAGGACGACGCCCGGGACCAGCTCGGCGACCTCGAGCGGGGTGACCGTCCGGGTATCGATGCCGATCCGCTGGTGGCTGGCGACGTTGGCGACGACCGCGTCGACGAGCGCCGGCGAGAACACCTGGAGGAAGCCGGTCCGGACGAACGCGCAGTCGCCGGCGCCGACGCGACCCTGCCAGTCGAGGAAGTACGGGAACGACAGCCATGCCAGCCGCGCGTCGCTCTCGAGGTCGTAGTGCATCCGGACGAAGCCCGACGACCGGCCGGTCGCACCGGCGGCAGTCGTCTCACGCTCGACGACCATGACCCGAGCCCCGCGGCTGGCGAGGTGGAACGCGAGACTCGTGCCCTGGACGCCCGCGCCGATGACGATGACGTCGGCCGTCAGGGCCTCCTCCGTCACGCTGTCCCCCCTGCCAGATCCGCCGGCCCGGCCAGGTCGGCCAAGGCTCCGTCGTGGACCATCGCGGTCGCCATCGCCAGGTCGGGCCCGGGTTCGCGATCGCCGTCGAGATGGCGGACTCGCTCGCGCACCCGTGCGAGCGCCTCGGCCACGCCCGAACCCGGTGCCGCGCCGTCGGGTCCGCCGACGCGCAGGTCGAGCGCCTGCGCCGCCACGAGCAGCTCGATCGCCAGGATCGTCTCGACATGGCCGAGGACCGCGCGGGCGTGGCGGGCCGAGATCGAGCCCATCGACACGTGGTCCTCCTGGTTGGCACTCGTCGGGATCGAGTCGACCGACGCGGGATGCGCCAGGACCTTGTTCTCGGAGACGAGGGCGGCCGCCGTGTACTGGTAGATCATCATCCCCGAGTCGAGGCCGGAGTCCGCGGCGAGGAACGGTGGCAGCCCGCCGTTGAGGCGTGGGTCGACCAGCAGCGCCGTCCGTCGCTCGCTGATCGAACCGAGCTCGGCCAGGGCGATCTTCGCGAAGTCGAGCGCCAGCGCGATCGGCTCGCCGTGGAAGTTGCCACCGCTGATCACCCGACCACCGCCGGTGGCGAGCGTATCCACGTCGGCGACGCCGCCGCCCGGGAAGACGAGCGGGTTGTCGGTGGCTGAGTTGAGCTCGATGTCGAGGACCCGTCGCAGGTGGTCGAGCGTGTCGCGGACCGCGCCGTGGACCTGCGGGATGCAGCGCAGCGAATACGGGTCCTGGACCTTGTGCGCGTGCCCGTGGTGGCCGGTCTGCAGCGCGCTGTCGCGCAGCAGGTGGCGCAGCTCGGCGGCGACCGCGACCTGCCCGGGGTGCGGCCGCGCGAGCTGGTAGGCCGCCGCGAACGCGACGTCCGTCCCGAGCAGCGCCTCGACGGTCATCGCGGCGACCACGCTCGCCGTGCCCGCCAGCCGGTCCGCGTCGGCGAGCAGGAGCGCCCCGATCGCGCTCATCATCTGGGTGCCGTTGAGGAGGGCGAGCCCCTCCTTCGCCTCGAGGGTGAGTGGCTCCAGACCGGCCTCGCGCAGCGCCACGAGTGCCGGCGTCACGCTCCCCTGGAACTCGACCCGGCCGCGGCCGATGAGCGGCAGCGCGAGATGCGCCAGAGGCGCGAGATCGCCCGACGCCCCGACGCTCCCCTGCTCCGGCACGACCGGGTGGATCCCGGCGGCAAGGAACTCGAGCAAGCGGTCCACCAGCAGCGCCCGGCAGCCGCTGTGACCGAGCGCCAGCGTGTTCGCCCGGAGGAGCAGCATCGCCCGCACGACCTCGCGCGGAAAGGCCGGCCCGACGCCGGCCGCGTGGCTCATCAGCAGGTTCTCCTGGAGCCGGCCGGCGTCGGCGGGCTCGATCCGGGTCGAGGCGAGTGCACCGAACCCGGTCGTGACGCCGTAGACCACCGCGCCCTCGGCGACGAGGGCCTCGACGACGTCGCGCGCCTCCTGCATCCGCTCGCGTGCGTGCACGTCGAGCGCGACCGTGGCTCCCGCGCGGGCGACCGCCTCGACCTCGGCGATCGTCAGGTCGGCGCCGGTGAGGACGACCGTCGTGGCGGCCGCCGGGCCGTCGGACGAGGCGGCTCGGCGGTCCGGGTAGAAGTGGGGGACCTCCGGTTCGCTCACCGTGCCGAGGATAGTCGGCTATGCTGCCCGGCGCCCACCCGACAGCCACGAGGTCCACGTGCTCGCGTTCATCGACAACGTCGTCATCCCGTTGCTCAACAGCCTGTATGGGGCGGTCGGCTACCTCGGCGTGATGATCGCGATGACGATCGAATCGGCGATGATCCCGCTCCCCTCCGAGCTGATCCTGCCGTACGCCGGGTTCCTCGTCTCGGACCCGAGCCAGATCGAGCCGCTGACCGGCCAGCCCTGGAACTTCTGGCTCGTGGTGATCGCGGCGACCATCGGCAACACGTTCGGCTCGTTGATCGCCTACGGCCTCGGCGCCTACGGCGGACGGCCGTTGCTCGAGCGCTATGGCCGCTACCTGCTGATCCGCCCGCACGAGATCGACGTGGCCGATGCCTTCTTCGTCCGGCACGGCGGCGCGACCGTGTTCATCGGCCGGCTGCTCCCGATCGTCCGGACCTTCATCAGCTTCCCGGCCGGGGTGGCGCGTATGCCGCTCGGGCGGTTCATCGCCTTCTCGACGGCGGGCGCCTTCCTGTGGTCGATGCTGCTGGTCTACGCGGGGACGGTCCTCGGCTCGAACTGGAAGCAGATCCGCCAGGCGCTCCAGCCGTTCGACCTGATCGTCGGGATCGTGGTCGTGCTCGCCATCGCGCTGTTCGTCTGGTGGCGGCTCGGGTCGCCCGGCCGGCCGCGCCGTCAGCCCCGGGATGCCGCCGGCTGATCGCGCCGCTCCTCGGGCGGACGCACGTTGCGGAACTCGCGGTACATCAGCAGGTCGTACAGGATCTTGAAGCCGCCCGCCAGGTAGAACGGGAGCGCGGCGTAGCCGGCGCTGGCGACCAGCACCGACGCGAACGACGGCGAGATGGCCGCGCCGGTCGTCCGGGCGATGCCGGTCACCCCGGCCGCCGCCGAGCGCTCGTCCGGGTCGACCACGGCCATCACGTACGACTGGCGGGTCGGGACATCCATCTGGCTGAGGCTGAAGCGGAGCAGCAGCACCGCGATCGCCAGCTGCAGGTTCGGCATCAGCGGCACGAGGATCAGCAGCACGTTCGACGGGATGTGGGTGAAGACCATCGTGTTGATCAGACCGATCCGCGCCGCGATCCGCGCCGCGGACAGCGACGACACCGCGGCCAGCAGGTTGGCGAAGAAGAAGATCGCGCCGAGGACCGCCGGCTCGACGCCGTACTGCACGTGGAACCAGTAGGCCATCAGGCTCTGCGGGATGAACCCGCCACCGAACGCGTCGATCGAGAACAGGACCGACAGCTTGAGCACGACGCCCCTCGAGCGACCGAGGCCGAACCGCCGGCGGATGCCATCGGTCGACACGGTCGCGGGTGGCGCCTCGATGGCGGCGTCGAGCTGCCAGAAGCCGATCGCCATGGCGATGCCGATCACCGCGTAACCGATGACCACCGCGCGGTACGCGTCGAGCGGGGCGACACCACCGTCGAGCAGCGCCTGGCTGAGCAGCCCGGCGCCGAGCGCGCCAGTCGCGGTGGCGACATAGCCGACGAGGTTGTACCAGGCGAACGTCGCGGTCCGTCGCTGGTCGGCGATGGTCTGGGTGAGCGCCGCCTGCTCGATGGCGAGGAACGGCCCGACCTCGTTGCCGGTCGGCGAGACGACCCCGATCGCCCCGGCCAGGATCAGCAGCGGCAGCCAGGTCGTGAACGCGAAGACCACGCCCGCCAGAAGCATCAGCGCCGCGCCCGCGATCAGCACGCGCCGGCGGCCGAGCCGGTCGGCATTGGTCGTGAGCCACAGCGAGATGATCGTGTCGCCGATGAGCGTCAGGGTCAGCACGATGCCGATGGCCAGCGGGTCGAGGCCGGCCGCGGCGAGGTAGAGCACCAGGACGACCGCGAGGAACCCGTACCCGAACATCCGCAACGTCCGCATCGCGAACAACAGACGTCCGTCACGATCGAGGCCGCGCAGGCTGGCCACGAGGCCGGGATCGACTGCGGGGGCCGGGGCGGTCACCGGTGGATTCTAGGGGCGGGGGCCGTGCCAGAATGTGTGCCGGAGGTTGGACACGACGCGATGACCGCAGACCAGCACGGCAGCGACGTCCCGGGTCACGCCGGGGCCGTCGCCCATCACGCGACCGATGACCACGGCGACGACCACGGGCACGACGACCATGCCCACGAGGACGAGGGCGCGGCCCTCGGCCCGATCGATGTCTACGCCTGGGGCGCAGGAGTGCTCGGTGTCGTGATCGGTGCGGCCATCGCGATCTGCTTCGCCGCGGCGACGGCCTCGCCGACCTGATCGCCGCGCCTCGCGGGCGCGCTCAGGGGCCTCAGAACAGGCCGACGATGTTCCCCTCGGCGTCGATGTCGATCTTCTCGCCGCCGGGGCGGGACGGCAGCCCGGGCATCGTCCGCATCTCGCCGCACAGCGGCGTGACGAATCCGGCGCCGGCCGAGAGCCGGACGTCGCGGATCGGCACGCGGAAGCCGGTCGGGCGGCCCTTGAGGTTGGCGTCGTGGCTGAGCGAGTACTGCGTCTTGGCCATGCAGATCGGCAGGTGCCCGAAGCCGAGCTCCTCGAACTGCTTGAGCGCCTTGCGCGCCGCCGGCAGGAAGTCGACGCCGTCGGCGCCGTAGACCCGCGTGGCGATCGTCTCGATCTTCTCGACCAGCGGCATCTCGTCCGGGTACAGCAGCTCGAAGTCGGCGTCGCCCGCCTCGGTCGCCGCCCAGACGGCCTCGGCGAGCGCCTCGGCGCCCTTGCCGCCGTCGACGAAGTGGGTGGCGACGACCGCGTCCCGGGCACCGGCCGCCAGCGCGACCTCGCGGATCGCCTCGACCTCGGCCGGCGTGTCGGTCGGGAACGCGTTGATCGCGACGACCGCCGGGACCCCGTACATCGTCACGTTCTCGATCTGCTTGGCCAGGTTCGGGCGCCGCGCCGGACCGCGTCGACGTTCTCCTCGAGCAGGGCCGGATCGAGCGGCTTGCCGGCCACGATCTTGCCGACGCCGCCGTGCATCTTGAGCGCCCGGACCGTGGCGACCATGACGGCCGCGTCCGGGCTGAGTCCCGACGCCCGGCACTTGATGTCGAAGAACTTCTCGGCGCCCATGTCGGCCCCGAAGCCGGCCTCGGTGCAGACGATCTCGTTGGTCGCCAGCGCCAGGCGGTCGGCGAGGATCGAGTTGTTGCCGTGGGCGATGTTGGCGAACGGACCGCAGTGGACGAAGGCCGGCCCGCCCTCGAGCGTCTGGAGCAGGTTCGGCTTGATCGCGTCGCGCAGCAGGACGGTCATCGCCCCGGCGACCTTGAGGTCCTCCGCGGTGACCGGCCTTGCCGTCGGTCGTGGTGGCCAGGACGATCCGGCCGAGCCGCGCCCGCAGGTCGTACAGGTCCGACGCGAGGGCGAGCACGGCCATCACCTCCGACGCGACGGTGATGACGAACTCGGTCTCGCGCGGGATGCCGTCCTCGCGGCCGCCGAGGCCGATGACCACGTGACGGAGGGCCCGGTCGCTGATGTCGACGACCCGCGGCCAGAGGATCCCGAGCGGGTCGATCCCCAGCGCGTTCTTGTGATGGAGGTGGTTGTCGAGGAAGGCGGCGGCCAGGTTGTGGGCGGCGCCGATGGCGTGGACGTCGCCGGTCAGGTGGAGGTTGAAGTCCTCCATCGGGATGACCTGGCTGTAGCCGCCGCCGGCCGCGCCGCCCTTGATCCCGAAGACCGGGCCGAGCGATGGCTGGCGGATGGCGACCGCCGCCCGCTTGCCGATGCGGTTCAGGCCCTGGGCCAGCCCGACCGTGGTGGTCGACTTGCCCTCGCCGAGCGGCGTCGGCGTGATCGCCGTGACGAGGACGTACTTGCCGCGCGGTCGCTCGCGCTCGAGCCGGTCGATCGCCGCGAGCGTCACCTTGGCCTTGGTCGAGCCGTACAGCTCGAGCTCGTCGTCGTGGAGGCCGAGGTCGCGGGCCACGTCCACGATCGGGCGTGGGGTGACGGCACGGGCGATCTCGAGGTCGGATGGGAAGCTCATCGGTCTCCTCGGAGTGCGGCGGAGGGCAGTGGTCGAGCCGCGGCCTGACGTTCGGCGGCGCGGATGAGGTGGGTCAGCAGCAGGGCGTTGGTGAGCGGCCCGACGCCGCCCGGGACCGGCGTGATCGCCGAGGCGACACCGACCGCCGAGGCGAAGTCGACGTCGCCGACGATCCGCCCGTCGACGACGTTGATGCCGACGTCGACGACGACCGCGCCGCGCTTGAGCATCGCACCGGTGATCAGGCCGGGCTGGCCGGCGGCGACCACCACGATGTCCGCTCGACCGACATGGCCGGCCAGGTCGCGCGTCCGTGAATGGCAGACCGTGACCGTCGCGTCCTCCCGGACGAGGAGGAACGCGGCCGGCATGCCGACGACCGTCGAGCGCCCGACGACGACCGCATCGCTGCCCCGCGATCTCGATGCCCGGACCGGCGCAGGATCTCGACCGCGGCGTGGGCGGTGGCCGGCAGGAAGCCGTCGTAGCCGAGGCGGAGGAGGCCGGCGTTGAGCGGGTGGATGCCGTCGATGTCCTTGGCGGGATCGATGGCGTCGATGACCTCGCGCAGGCGGATGGTCGGTGGCAGCGGCATCTGGACGATGACACCGTCGACGTCCGGGTCGGCGTTCAGCTGGTGGAGCGTCGCCACGACGGCCGCCTCGGTCGCCTCGCCCTCGAGCTCGACGAACTCGGCCCGGATCCCGACCTTCGCGCAGCCGCGGAGGATCTGCTCGAGATAGACCGTCGACGGCGCGTCACGGCCGACGATCACCACCGCCAGCCCGGGTGGACGACCGTGTGCGGCCGTGAAGGTCACGACGTCCTCGGCGACGGCGGTCCGGATCTCGTTCGCGATGGGCGCGCCCTCGAGGAGACGGGCGCCGGCGTCGGGCATCGATCAGGCGCGCGCGGCGGTCGGGACCGGGTCGCGAGGCTCGCCACCGACCGCCTCATGTGTCGACGCGGCCAGGTTCTCGACCTCGGCCATCAGCTCCATGACGCGGGTCATCAGCTCGCCTTCGATGTCGGGGTCGCCGATCGACGGCAGGTTGATCATCACGTTGGCGCCGGCCCCACGGGCGGCGGCCTCCCCGAGCAGGGCAGCGACGTTGAGATCGCTGGCGGCGTTGACGTTGCTGCGGCCGGCGAGGGCCTCGGCGACCGACACGAGCTCCAGACACGCCTCGACGCAGGCCATCGGGACCTCGGAGGCGTGACGAGCGGCGGCCTGGAGGGCCGCCGTGCGTGTCGCACGCTCCTCGTCGGTCTCGCGCGGCAGCTTCATCGCCGCCGCGAACTCCGCGTACGCCGCGGCGTCCTCGTCCGCGAGCTCGAGGAATTGGTCGGACAGGGCCAGGCCGGACGCGTTCGCCCACGCGTGCAGGTCGGCATGCTCGGCGTAGCGTGGCCGACCCATCGACAGCGTCGCGACCATGGCGACCAGCGAGGCGCCGAGGCTGGCCGCGACCGCCGACGCGCTGCCGCCACCGGGCACGGGTGCCGCGGAGCCGAGCTCGTCGACGAACCCACCGAGGGTCAGGTCGCGAAAACGGGTCGCGGGCGACGGTTCCACGCACCGATTGTACGGTTGCGACTCAGTTCTGGTGACGAGGTCATCAGGCACGTGCCAACCACGATCGGCGGCGTGGGCGGCTGAGGCGAAGGCGGACGGTGAGCACGAGAGCGAGCGCACCCGAGGTGCGTGAGCGAACGGCGGAGCCGTCCAACGCACGCATCAGCCGTCCACGACGTCGATCGGTCGGAGCCGGGGCGGGCGCGGTACCGGCGCGCCCGCCCCGAGACCCACGACTCGGGCGGCCAAGGGGAGGGCCTGCCACCCGGGGCCGGCGCTCCGCGACCCCCAGGTTCCGGAGCGCCGATTTTCAGTCGGCTGCCTAGGCAGCCCTCGGCGGCGGACCTCGTCGTCCAGGCCGGTGACCGTCCAGCGCCGCGAGCGATGCGTGAATGTCAGCGACAGGCGCGCGCGGGGCGTGTCCACCTCGAACAACGTCCGCGGGCCGCTGATGACCGGGTATGCCGCCGCCTCCTCGCGGACCGCGGCGAGTCGGGTGATGCTGAGACGCTCGTCGCCCCAGGTGATCTCGGTCGGGCGACCGCTGAACCAGTCGGTCCGCACCTGGACCTCGACCGGTTCGACTCGGATGAATGCCATCTGACGATCCTTTCCGGGGGCTCGCTCGCTGGGTCGTTGTCGTCCGGGGCACTCGTCCGACAGAACGTCTGTTCGGTTATGACCTGAAGGTAGACCGAACAGGTGTTCGATGTCAACCCTCGTCGGGCGGAATGTCGTCGAGCGTCGTGTCAGCTTGGCTGTCACGATCGCCGGCCATCCGCGGTAGCTGCCGCGTCGGTCTCCGGCGGGAGGCCGCGTGCCGCCGGTCGAGCGGGTTCCGCGGGTCGCGCTCGAATGGTGCCGGCAGCCCCGCCCCGAGCAGGCGGGCGCGGGTCACCGCCCGTTCGCCGTACCGCCGCCGGAGCGCATCGGCGGCCTCGATCGCGCGGCGATGGCGAGGCTCCCCCGACTCGAACAGCGAGAGCTGCTCGCGCTCGCCAAGGTTCGACGCCGTCACCCCCAGCAAACGGACTCGCATGCCACGGATCTCAGGGCGTGCCAGCTCGAGCGCGGTCGCGTAGATCGGCCCGGTCAGGTCGGTCGGCTCGGCCAGCGTCCGCTGGCGGGTGATCGTCCGGAACCCGCTGTCCCGGATCTTGACCGCGACCGTCCCGGCCCGGACGCCGGCCGAGCGCAGCCGCCCCGCCACGCCGTCGGACATCGCCAGGAGCGTCCGCTCGATCACCTCGGGATCGCTGGTGTCCACCTCGAACGTGTGCTCGTGTCCGACCGACTTCGCCGGATCGCCGTCATGCACGGGGTCGGGATCGATCCCGCGGGCACGATCCACCAGCGACGCCCCGTGCTTGCCGAAGCGGCGGACGAGCAGGTCCGGCGGGAGGGCGGCGAGATCGCCGATCGTCCGGACGCTGTACTCGCGCAGGGCGACGGCCGTCTTGTCGCCGACGCCCCACAGCCGGCCGATCGGCAGCGGTGCGAGGAAGGCCGCCTCGTCACCGACCGGCACGACGACCAGCCCGTCGGGCTTGCGCAGGTCGGACGCGACCTTGGCGACGAGCTTGGTGCCGGCGACACCGACCGACGCGGTGAGCCCGACCTCCGCCCGGACGTCGTCCTTGATCCGCCGCGCGATCGCCGGGCCGTCGCCGAACAGCGCGAACGAGCCCGTCACGTCGAGGAACGCCTCATCGATGGAGATCGGCTCGACCTGCGGGGTATAGCGGCGGAGGATCGCCATCACGTCGCGACTGGCGGCCTGGTAACGCCGGCCGTCCACCGGCAGGAACACGGCGTCCGGACAGCGCCGGTACGCCTCGCGCAGCGACATCGCCGAGTGGATCCCGAACACGCGGGCCTCGTAGCTCGCGGCCGAGACGACGCCGCGGGAATCCTCGCCCCCACCACCGCCGACGACGACCGGCCGGCCGCGCAGCTCCGGCCGGTCGCGCTGCTCGACGGCGGCGAAGAAGGCATCGAGGTCGACGTGGAGGATCGTTCGCGCGGCCATCGTCGCTATCATCGTCCCGCTGTGGAACCCCCTGCCCGCTTCGGCGGTGCCGAGCCCGTCACGCCCGACGCCGCGGAGCAGTCCCCGGCCGCCCTCGACGCGGAGGGGAGGAGCGGACCGCCGTCGCTCGTCCGCAACCTCGCGATCCTCGCCGCCATCGGCATCGGGGCGGTCGTCGTCTGGGCGCTGCCCCTGAGCGCCGTCGTCCTCGTCTGGCCGATCCTGTTCTTCGTCCCGGGCTGGGTCGTGATCCGGCGGGTGATCCCGACCCTCGGGAGGCCGGGCGCGGTCGGGGCGGCGATCGTGACGAGCACGTACGTCTCGGCCCACCTGGTCAACGTCGTCGCCCGGGTCGGCGGGTTCGGACGCGAAGCGATCATCGTCAGCGCGGTCCTGCTCGCGGTCGCGACGCTCGTCATCGCCCAGCTCCGCCATCGCTGGCTGGCGCCTCTCCGCCGGCCGTCCCGCGACGAGCTCGTCGTGGCCATCTGGGACGACGGGCTCGCCTGGTACCTGGCTATCGCGGTCGGGGTGATCGTCGGCGTCGTGCTCTTCAGCAACGGCTGGCACGAGACACCGAACGGCTGGGTCAGCGGCGGCTGGAACTGGAGCGACTTCCTCGTCCACGTCTCGATCGGCGCGAGCATCGCCGCTGGGAACTTCCCGCCGCAGGTCCCCTATTTCGCGGGCGAGCCGCTGACGTACCACTGGTTCGCCGACTTCGACGGGGCCATCACCGCCACGGTCTCCGGCATCGATCTCATCCCCGTCTACTTCCTGTCGAGCGCGGTCTTCGCGGGGGTCCTCGCCCTGGTGACCTGGGGGCTGTCGATCCAGCTGACGAACAGCCGACGCGTCGCCGCGATCGCGACGGTCCTCGTCTGCTTCGGTGGCGGGATGGGCTGGATCCGATTGATCGGCGACCTCATCGCCGGCGGCGGCAACATCGTCGACCTGGTCAGCCACACGTCCTACGACAACACCTGGATCGACGGCTGGCCGTGGTTCAAGATCGCCTCGATCTTCGGGACCGGGTTCCTGCCGCACCGCGCGACGACCTTCGGCTTACCGGGGCTCGTCACCGTCGTGCTGCTGATCACGGCCAGCCTCGGCCGGCGGCCGCTGGGCGTCCTGCTGGCCGGCATCCTGGCCGCCCTGCTCGCGCCGTTCCAGTTCTTCGCCTTCCCGGCGACCTACCTGATCGTGTTCCTGTACGTCGCGACCACCGGCGCGTGGCGCGCTCGGACGGTGGTCCGTGACGCGATCCTGTTCCTCGCCCCGATCGTGCTCGCGGCGCCGTTCATCGTCGGCGCGATCGTCCAGCAGGGCGACATCGGGGCGTTCCGGTTCGTGCTCGGCTGGAGCGAGGCCCGCTTCGGCGACGGTCCGGTCGCGGTCGGCTTCTTCTACCTGACCAACCTCGGGATCCCGTTCGTGCTGGCGGTCATCGCCGGCTTCACGGCCCACAGGATGCCGAACCGCTGGTTCCTGGTGGCCTGGGTCGTCGCGCTGTTCATCGTCCCCAACGTCGTCGTCGTCAGCGCGGTCGAGTTCGACATGAACAAGTACTTCCAGATCATGTGGATCGCGGTCGCCATCCTGGCCGCGTGGCTGATCCGCCGCTGGCCGAGACCGCTGATCGTGGCGATCCTCCTGGTGTCGGCACTGTCGCCGCTGCTGATCGGGCTGTGGCACATGGAGTCGACCGACGTCGCGCTCGGGATCCCCGAGGAACAGGCCGCCCAGTGGATCGCCGCGAACACGCCCGAGCGGTCGGTGTTCATCACCGACCCGAACATCAACTCACCGGTCGACCTCGCCGGGCGATTGCGGATCACGACGTTCGGGCCGTACGCCGCCAACCTCGGCTATGACCCGGATCCGCGCGCCGCCGACACGACGGCCATCTACTGCGACGGGCCGGAGGTGGCAGCCGACAAGATGGCGATCTACAACGCGACCTATGTGCTCTCGAGCGGCGATCCGTGCAACGGCGCCGATGGGACCGACTTCTCGTCGAGTCCGCTGTTCGAGACGGTCTACCAGAACGACCGGGTCACGATCTGGAAGCTCGTCGGGCCGTAGCGTCTAGCCCTTGGGCTCCACGATGATGGTCACCTCGGGGGTCATCCCGCTGAAGACCTTGATCGCCACCTTGTAGGTGCCGAGCGTCTTGAGCGGCTCCTCGAGATCGATCTTGTGGCGGTCCACCTCGATGCCGCGGCGGGCGAGCGCGTCGGCGATGTCCTTGGAAGTGATCGAGCCGTACAGCTTGCCGCCCTCGCCGACCTTGACGCCCATCGTCAGCGTCGTGCTGCCGATCCGGGTGGCCGCGATCTCGGCGTCCTCACGCTCGCGCTTGCGCTTGTCCTCGCGGCTGGCGATGTCGTGCTGCCACGCTCGATAGGCGCCGCCGGCCGCGGGCACGGCCAGCTTCTGGGGGATGAGGAAGTTGGTCGCGAAACCGTCGGCGACCTGCTTCATCTCTCCGCTCTTGCCGACCTTCGGCACGTCCTTCGTCAGGATGACCTTCACGCGTTGCGATCCTCCCTGTTGATCCAGGCCCGCGTCCGGGGCCCGAGACCGAGCTGTCTCATGGCGTCGCCGACGCCACCGACCAGGTCGGCGCCGCGGCGGATGGTCCGCCGGACCGGACCCGGCGTCAAGCGCCGGACCTGGGCGACGTCGCGATCGAATTCGGCGCGATCGATGCCGAGCTCGGCGAGCTTCTCCTCGAGCAGGTCGTCGGGCACCCCATCGAGGAACATCTCGGCGGCCAGCACGACGACGACGAGGTCGTCGAGGCCGCCGATGATCGGCCAGTCGTCGGGGATCAGGTCACGCCCGAGGACGAGGTAGCCGGCGGCGCCGGCCAGCATCGCCTTGCGGTTGGTCGGCATCCGGTCGTCCATCACCAGCGAGGTGATGAGCCGGGTGTACATCGGCACGCGGCTGGCGATCGGCAGGAAGGCGAGCAGCGACAGCGCGCGCCCGATCCCGACGCCGCCTCTCGACCGTTTGCTTCGCTTCGTGTCACGCGCCATGCGTGGCCGCCTCCTGATGCCTGGGGAGGTGGAAGTCTACCAGCCTCACGCACGCGCGCCGGTCGCGGTCGACGTCCCTGACCTTGACATCGAACGTCTGTTCGCTATGATGACCCTCAAGGAGGCGCGAGTGACCAAGCACGACGCCGAACGGAAGGTCAAGATCCTGGACTACATCGCGGCGACGCTGCGCGCCCGCGGCTATCCGCCGTCGGTCCGCGAGATCGCCCGCGCAGTCGGGCTGGCGTCCACCTCGGCCGTCCATCACCACCTCCAGATCCTGGAACGGGAGGGCTATCTCGAGCGCGGCGCGGCCCAGTCACGCGCGATCCGGCTCACCCCGACCGCGGCGATCCGGCTCGGCCTGACCAGCGAGCTCGTTCCCCAGGCGACCACCGGCGATGCCCGGGTCCTGCCGATCATCGGCGAGATCGCGGCCGGCGGACCGATCGAGGCCTACCAGGATGCGACGGAGACGATGGCGATCCCCGATGTCCTCGCGCCCGGGGGCGATGCCTATGTCCTGCGCGTGCGCGGCGACTCGATGATCGAGGCCCACATCGCCGACGGGGACTTCGTCCTCATCCGCCCGCAGACGACCGCCCGCAACGGCGACATCGTGGTCGCCCAGGTCGAGGAGAACGCGGTCACCCTCAAGCGGTTCTTCAAGGAGAAGGACCAGATCCGGCTCCAGCCGGCCAACGACGCCTACCCGGCTCAGTTCTATGACGACGTGCGAATCCAAGGCAAATTGATCGGTGTCATCCGACGCCTTGACTGATAAGGGCGGTTGCTGGGACGGCCCAGCCGTGCGTTGGACGGTTCCGCCGTTCGCTCACGCACCGTGGGTGCGCTCGCTCTCGTGCTCGCCGCCCGCCTTCGTCTGAACCGTCCGAGCAACCGATTCTCGGGACCCGACACAACGTGGATATCCACTGGGATGTCCACATCGCGTGAACGTCGGCTCGAAGTTCGTGGACGGACTCGGGCCGGCGGGCCTGCTTCGTTGACAGGCAGCGGCTGTTGGGACCGCACTATCAGGCTCCCAGATCGTTTGACGGAGTCAGTCGCTCGTGATCGATCGTCTACCGCCGCAGAGTCTTGAGGCCGAGCAATCGGTGCTCGGGGCGATCCTCATCGACCGGGACGCCGTCATCGAGGTCGCCGAGTTCCTGCGCCCGGCCGACTTCTACCGGCAGGCGAATGGCCGGATCTATGCCGCGGTCCTCGACCTCTTCGAGCGGCGCGAGCCGATCGACATCGTCACCGTCGCCGAGTCGCTGGAACGACGGGAGGAGCTCGAGGCGATCGGTGGCCGGGCCTACCTGTCGAGCCTGTCGAACGAGACGCCGACCGCGGTCCATGTCGCGCAGTACGCCCGGATCGTCGAGCGCAAGGCGGTGCTGCGGAACCTGATCGCCGCAGCCGGCCGGATCGCCGGCATCGGCTACGAGGACCCGGCCGAGGTCACCGAGGCGATCGACCGGGCCGAGGCGGAGCTGTTCGCGGTCAGCCAGAAGCGCGTCGATGCCGGGTTCAGCCCGCTCAAGTCGCTGCTCCACGACGCCTACGACCGCCTCGACTATCTGCACGCGCATCGCGGCGAGATCAGCGGCGTGCGGACCGGCTTCACCGACCTCGACACCCTGACCACCGGGCTTCAGAAGAGCGACCTGGTCGTCGTCGCGGCCCGGCCGTCGGTCGGCAAGACGAGCTTCGCGCTCAACATCGCCGAGCACGCCGCGGTCAAGGAGCGCAAGAGCGTCGGCGTGTTCAGCCTCGAGATGAGCAAGGAACAGCTCGTCCTGCGCCTGCTCTCGAGCGTCGCCAACATCGACTCCCAGCGCCTCCGCTCGGGTTTCCTCGAGGAGCTCGACTTCGCCCGGATCGCCCCGGCGATGAACGCGCTCTCGGAAGCCCCGATGTACATCGACGACACCCCGAACATCTCGGCCATGGAGCTGCGCACGAAGGCTCGACGGCTCCAGGCGGAGGCCGGGCTCGACCTGGTCATCGTCGACTACCTCCAGCTGATGCAGGCGACGACCACCAACCGTGACGCCAACCGCGTCCAGGAGGTGTCCGAGATCTCGCGCGGCCTCAAGGCGCTTGCGCGCGAGCTGTCGGTGCCGGTCATCGCGCTGTCGCAGCTGTCACGCCAGCCGGAGATGCGCGAATCGAAGGAGCCGCGCCTGTCGGACCTGCGCGAGTCGGGCGCCATCGAGCAGGACGCCGACCTCGTCATGTTCCTGTGGCGCGAGAAGGAACGTGGTCAGGACGACCAGGCGCAGGACGGCGAGGTGGTCAACCTCAAGCTCGCCAAGCACCGCAATGGACCGACCGGCGAGATCCAGCTGTGGTTCAAGAAGACGCAGACCAGGTTCGTCTCCTACGCGGGTGATCGGTACGCAGAAACTGCCTAAAAGGACGGCGGAGTCGCGGGCGGCCGTCCGCGTAGCAGATCAGGGCTGTCGCAGGGCTTGACGGCGCGCGTATCTTCACGGCTATGAGTTCCGGGCTCCGAGCCCGGGTTCGACCGGGCGCGCACCCCTTGAAACGCGCGTCCGTCGCCGACCCGTCCCCACTCGGTGTCGCGGGCGATCCGTCAACGCGGGCGAGCGCAGGAGGGTCTGGAGAGGGTGTACCAGGACCGTACCTTGACCTGTCGCGATTGCACCGAGGAGTTCAACTTCTCGGCCGGCGAGCAGGCCTTTTTCTCGAGCAAGGGGTTGACCAACGACCCCCAACGGTGTCCCTCCTGCCGGGCGGTCGCCAAGCGCGCACGCTCCGCCGAGGGCCCACGAGAGTTCCACGCCGCGGTGTGCGGGGCCTGCGGGGGTCAGGCCGTCGTGCCATTCGCGCCACGGAACGATCGACCCGTCTATTGCAGCACGTGCTTCGACAAGGTTCGAGCCGGCACGCTGACCGCGGCGGCCTCCGTCTAGCCGATCGGTCCGCGCGGCGCGCCCAACGCCGAATCCCCTGAGCAGCCACGAGGCCGGCCCGGAAACGGGTCGGCCTCGTGTCATGATGGCGGCCCGTCAGCAGCAGGAGGAGGCAGCCGTGGGCGTCATCATCATCCGCGAGATGGTCGGCACGAGTCCGCGGTCATGGAGCGACGCCGCCCGCCAGGCGGTCGCCACCGCGTCGAAGACCGTCCGCAACATCCAGACGGTCGAGGTCGTGAAGTCGACCGCCATCGTCGCCGACGGCGAGATCGTCGAGTACCGCGTCGAGGTCAAGATCGGCTTCGAATACGAGGGCTAGTCGCAGCTAACCGGCGGGTGAGCGGTCGGCGCCAAGATGGGGCGCATGCCCGGACGCGATTCGCTCGTTGACACGCTGAGCGGCCAGTCCGTATCGTTCGCGCCTCCTCCCATTCCGCGGCCTGCCCAGGAGCCCGGAGCGTGGAGACCGATCGTCGCCGGCGCGGGGCATGCCGGAGCCGGTTCGATGTCGCATGGAGCCCACGGCGACGTGATGAACGGTTACCCGATCCAGCTCGCGAAGGTCCAGCGCCCGGCGCTTCGGGACCAGACCCTCGCGCGCGACCGCCTGCTCGATTGGCTGGCCGCCAAGGTCCATCAGCGTGTCGTTCTCGTCCTCGCCGATGCCGGCTACGGCAAGACCACGCTCCTCGCCGACTTCTCGCGTCGGACGAGGCTGCGGACGATCTGGTATCGGCTCGACGACGACGACCGTGACTGGATCTCGTTCATCAGCCACCTCATCGCGGCCGGCCGAGAGCACGATCCGGGATTCGCGCCGACATCCGCGGCGATGCTCGGCGACCTGTCGATGGGCGGCCCCACACGGGAAGCCGCGACCGAGGTCTTCCTGCGGGAGCTGCCGTCGATCGCCGAGCGCGGTGCGGTGCTCATCCTCGATGACTTCCACCTCGTCGACGAGTCGCCCGATGTCCGCCTGATCGCCCGTGAGCTCGTCGCGCGAGCGCCCGACCGACTGTCGATCATCTTTGCCAGCCGTCGAGTGCCGAGCATCCCGTTGGCTCGGATGCGTGCCTCTGGCGAGGTCGCTGAGCTCAACACGGATGACCTCCGGTTCGACGCGACCGAGACCGCCCGTCTGTTCTCCGAGACGTACGGGCGGGAGCTCGAACCAGACGTGCTGGCCGATGTCGCCGCGCGGACCGAAGGCTGGGCCGCATCCCTCCAGCTCGTGCAGGCGGCCTTGCGCGATCGCTCGCCGGCGGACATCCGGCGCTTCGTCCGTGGTCTGACCGGTGCCGACCAGGAGCTGTACGACTACCTGGCCGAAGAGGTCGTCGGCGATCTTCCGGAGGATCTCCAGCAGTTCCTGATGCGGACCTCGATCCTCCAGGTCGTGTCGGCCGAGCTGGCCGGGGTCGTCACCGGACTGGACCCACTCGAGGTGGGCCGTCTGAGTGCCGCAGCCGAGCGGCTGACCTTGCTGACCCGGCCGTCGCGAACGGCGCGTGTCGCGCAGCGCTATCACCCGCTCGTCCGCGAGTTCCTCGAGGCACGGTTGCGCTCCACGATCTCGACGCAGGCGGTCGCGGGACTCCACCGCGTCGTGGCTGAGGCGGCCGCTGCCTCCGACTGGCGCGTCGCGGCCTACCACTACCGCCATGCCGGCGACCCAGAGGCCGTAGCGTCGACCATCGCCGCGGCGATCCCCGAGATCATGGGCGGTGGCCAGCACCAGACCGCCATCGAGGAGATCGACCGGATCCCCGAGGAGGCGCGTCTACCGGGTCTTGGCCTCGTGACTTCACGGATCGAGATGCAGCACCGCCGATACGATCCAGTGATCCGCGGTCGCAATGCGATCCTCGACAGTCCGTGGAACCGGGTTCCCAAGAGAGCGACTACGCACTGCTCAATCTGATCAGCGCCTATTTCCAAGTCGGATTTGGACCGCGAATCGCTGGAGCACGCCCGACGATTGCGCGAAACAACATCGAACGAGCAATTGAGCCTGATCGCGGATGGCACGGACCTGATGGTCGAGGCCCAATACGAAGGACACTTTCGGACAGCTTGGACCAGCATCTCGAGACGCATGGCCAATCGCCAGCGCGGCATCCATCCTCACTTCTACGGCGTCACGATGTTGAACCGCGCTCTGGTCTGCAATCGCCGCCGATCAGCCGAGTCGTCGCTCTGGCTTGGGCGAACGAGGCAATCTTTGCCCTAGAGGAAACCTCGTCGCGGGTTGAACTCGCCGCCGCGATGATGGCGAAGGGATACTCGCTGACCATGCTTGGTCGGGTCGATGAAGGACAGAATCGCAATCGAAGCGGCGGTTCGGGTCGAGCCGATGGAAGTCCACGTTACGAACGTGCAGACATTGCCGATAGCTTCGTCGATCCCGAAATGCGCGGGGCAGTTCCTCGACGCGCTCCAGACGACATCGCGAATCGGACGTGCTCGCGCGAGTCTCTCGCCTTGGTTCAGATGGCCTGGTTGCACGGTCGTCGTGGGCGTGTCGCCGAGGCCAGGGCGTGCCTCGCCGAACTTGAAAGGTCGCCGCAGCCGTCGTCCTACTGGGTCAGAAGACATTCGAACGCGTAACGGCGCCTACATTGATGTTGTCTCCAAGTCGGTCGATGCTCGTTCGGCCGCAATCGACGCGCGTCCGGCACGCAAGAGCAGGGCGCGACGCGATGGGTCCACGTGTCGCCGAACTCCTCGCGGATGCGAACGGTACCCGTGACGAGTTCGGGGCCACGATCCGTCGGATCGCGGTGAGCTCTCCATGGAACGTCACGCTATGTCGCAGACCTCGTCTCTCGAAGGCTCGACGACCTCGACGAGCAAACGGTCCAGCGCACTGAAGTCTGTCGCTCAAGTTCACATCCCGGGCGATGGCGGTTCGCCCTTCGTCGAGTTGTCGACGATGCCGAGTCCGGATCCGGTCTCTCGGCCGCGCGCCTGCTCGAAAGCATTGGCGACCGATCCGACATCGTTCGGCTACGCGCCTTTGCCAAGCGCCAACGGAAGCTTCGTGGTGCGTCGGGCTCTAGGACGCCAGCTGTCCAGGCAATTGGCGGACCGTGTGATGGTGGAAGACCAAGGCCGAGTGTCAATCCTAATCGGCGAACGGGATGATTTCCGGCTCAAGCTTTCGGCGCAAGGTCCTCGCACTCCTCTGTTTTCTGCTGACGCGACCCGACATGTCCAGCACGAGCGATCAGGTCCTTGAGGGACTGTGGCCCGAGCTGGACCCGGCCGACGCCCTCAACTCCCTAAACCAGACGGTCTACTTCCTTCGACGAGTGATCGAGGAGGAGTACGTCGACGACCTGTCGCCCGGATACGTCCATCACGAATTCGGACCTGATCTGGCTCGACACGGAGCTGGTTGCTAGCCGTAGCAATCAATGTCGAACGCTCATGAAGTCGTTTCCAGCCAATTCCGTCGCCGGATCAGGTGTCGGACCTCGTCGCGGCCTACCGAGGGCGATTTGCGCTCGATTTCGAGTACGAGGAGTGGGCGGCCCCGTATCGAGACTGGCTGCACGCCTCGTACCTGGAGATCGTCGAGCGGGCGGTCAGCGACGACCTAGAGACCGGGCACTTCGAGAGGGGCATCCATCTGGCGCGGCGGGTCCTCGACGTGGATCCAACGGCCGAACAGGTCGAGCTGTCCCTGCTCAGACTCTACCGAGCGAGCGGTGCACACGCCGCTGCGGCTGAGCAGTACGCGCACTACGCGAACGCGATGCGGGAACAGCTCGGCTTGGAGGCTCCGCCGCTCGAATCCCTGTAGGGATAGGGAAGGTGCCGTATTGACCGGTTCGGTGCGGCATCCATATAGTCCGGGAACTTCGTAGTACCCCAGTACTAGGAAGCAACGTCAAGAACGCTCGGACGCGCAGAAGCTCCACCTGAAATGGGCACTTAGGGTGGAGCCGAGTGAGTAGTGCAACCGACCGACCATGAGTCTGGTCGGTTTTCGTGTTTCCCGAGGGAGATGCGAAGGCCGCAAGGAGGATCGAGCGTGGGCACCGAAATGCCGTCAAGAAGCCCTGGTAGGGGACCTTCATCATGAAGGCCAAGCTCTCGCGGGTCTTGGTCGCACTCGCGAAGTGTGGCCATGATCGCTCTGGCCGGCGGGGCGTCACTCCGAGGCTTCTAGTACGTTTGGTGCGATTACCCGACACCTAGGCAGGTCGATTAGAGTTCGGGTAATCGCCCAGCGTACGAGGCACTCGATGCCGCGGTCCCTCAAGATATGCCATCGCAGGAGTCGTAACCCTTAGCGCCTTGGCGCTCGTGGTTGCGACTTTTGTGTTTCCCGACCCCAGATCGCTATCGCGCTCTACCGTCGTTGCCCGGAACGTCAGTCGGCGCAGGCCCGTCCGGGCTGCAGATCCTGGGCGGGATCGCCTTCTGGACCGTGCTAACGCTGATGGCTTCTGCTCTGCCTGTCCGCCTCCCACGTGGGATCACATCAGGCAGTGGCCATGGCTCCAATCGTCGCCGCGATGTCTCTCGGAGGTCCGGCTGTCGCTGGCTGGGTGGCAGCGATCGGGACGACGGAGACTCGCGAGAGCTCCGCGGTCGAATCCCGTGGTACGGAACCCTCGCAAACCACGCGCGGCGCCTCGCTGCCTGCAATCGTCGGAGGCGTCGTCCAGCTCGCGCTCCTCAAAGCTCTTGGCCATGCCGGAGAATCAACCGCCGCTCAGTCTTCTCGCGACGATGGCTGGCGCCACGGTGCTATTTGCGCTGAACGTCGCGATTGCATCCGCGCTTCTTGCACTGCGAACGGGCCAGACGCTTCGGTCGGTCTGTTCGGGGGACTCGAAGCGAGACCGCTTTCAACAACCTGGCTCTTGCTCCTCTGGGGTGGCTGATGGCCGTCGTGTACTCCATCGCATGGTGGGCGGCGCTGCTGTTCGCCCTTCCCTCTGTACGACCACGCGTCAGGCGACCAGGCGCCTTCGTCGAGATGCGGGACATGTTCACGCAGACGATCGGGGCGTTGGCGGAGGCCGTTGACAAGCGCGACCCGTATACCGCGCGGCATAGCCAGAACGTGAAGGCGATCGCCGTGGACATCGGGCGGGTGATGCGGGTCAACGACGCGGAGCTCGAGGCGCTCGAGTGGGGCGGTCTCCTCCACGACGTCGGCAAGATCGGCGTCCCGGACGCGGTGCTGCTCAAGCCGGACCGGCTCAACCGCGAGGAGCGGATCATCATGAACTCGCACCCGGTCCTGGGCGCCCAGATCATCGCCCCGGTCGAGAAGCTGGCGCCGGAGCTGCCGATCATCCGGCACCATCACGAGTGGTACAACGGCTCGGGCTACCCGGACCGCCTGATCGGCGACGAGATCCCGAAGCTCGCCCGGATCCTGCACGTCGCCGACGCCTTCGAGGCGATGACCGCGGCGCGGCCGTATCGCATGACGCCACTGACCAGCGAGCAGGCGCTCGCCGAGCTCCGCAAGTTCGCCGGCGTCCAGTTCGATCCGGTCGTCGTGGACGCCTTCGTCCGAACGCCTCATGTCCACGGGATCCCGGACCCCGGCCGACCGACGAGCCCGCGCCAGATCCCGCTGATCGGCCAGGCCGCCGACCGGATGACGGCGGCCCGGGCGGAAGCCACTGCCGGTGCGCCGGCCGAGCGGGTCTGACCTCCGCACTCGCCGCCCCGCTGTCGCCTCGACAGCGAAGCCGTCCCAGTGCTCATCGATACGTCGCTCGACCGAGGCGACATCGCTGCGCTCGCCCCGCATGATGCGGTCGTGAACCTCGCCCAACCGCGCCGATGCTGATCGGCGGGATCGCGCTCGGACTGGTCCTCGGCCTGCGTCGCCGGCGGCGACCTCCTCAACCTCGGGTCGATCCGGCTGCGGCGCCTGACGCTGCTGATCCTCGCGGTCTTCGTCCGCTTCGGGACGGAGCTCGCGCTCAATGCGGGCGTGCCCGATGGTCGAGGCGCTCCGCCTGCCGCTCCTGGCCGGCGGCTTCGTGCTCCTCCTGATCGCGCTCTGGCCGAACCGCAACTACCCGGGCATCAGCCTCGCGTTCATCGGGGTGCTGGCCAACGCGGTCGTGATCATCGTCAACGGCGGCTACATGCCGGTCTGGGTGACGAGCCTCGAGATCGCCGGGCTGACCCCGGCCGACGTGACGTCATCGCTCCACTACGTCCTGCCGGCGCCGCTCGACGCCAACTTCCTGCTCCATCTGGGGCCGTTCGCGGACGTCATCCCGATCCCGTTGCCGATCATCCAGAACGTCGCATCGATCGGCGACATGTTCCTCACGTTCGGGCTCGGCTTCTTCCTGTTCGCGGCGGTCGTGCGCGTCCCGCAGGAGCTCGATGAGGCCCAGCTCGAGGCCATCCGCCAGCGCCTGGCCGATCTCACCGGCTCGAGCCGTCCGCTGCGCGCCGGCGACCCCGGCGCCGAGACCGGCCTCTCGCCGGCCCTGACCGGCGCCGTCGCGCTCGAACGGCCGCTCGTGATGGGCAGCGCCGGTGCCGGCCTCGCGTCGCCCTCGCTGGCGAGCTTCGAAGGCGGCGCGGGGACCGCCGGGGCGACCGTCTCGCCGGGCACGCACGTCATCGAGATCCCGCGCCCGTCGGTCGAGGCCGTCGAGCGCGTCCGCCAGCACCCGTACGTCCGGCTCGCGCTCAACGGCTCGTTCTCGGCGCTGTGGTCCGGCCAGCTCATCTCGCTGTTCGGCGACCGGCTCAACCAGCTCGCGCTGGTGGCCGTCGTCGCCATCTCGACCGGCTCGGCGCTGGCCACGGGGCTCGTGTTCTTCGCGGCCACGCTCCCGAACCTGCTGCTCAGCCCGATCGCGGGCACGTTCGTCGACCGCTGGGACCACAAGGAGGTCATGGTCGTCAGCGACATCCTGCGCGGCGGGATCGTGCTCATCCTGCCGATCGCGGCGGTGACCAACATCGTGCTGGTCTACCCGCTGATCTTCCTGGTCACCAGCATCTCGGTCTTCTTCCGGCCGGCCCGCGTCGCCATCCTGCCGCAGATCGTCCCCGACGAGGACCTGCTGAGCGCGAACTCGGCGCTCTGGGTGGCCGAGACGATCGCCGACGTGATCGGCTATCCCCTGGCCGGCCTGTTCGTGTTCCTGCTCGGCTCCGCCGTCCCGATCGCGTTCTGGGTCGATGCCGCGACGTACCTCGCGTCGGCGGCGCTGATCGCCACGATCGTCGTCCATGCCAAGGCACCGTCCGAGCGAAGGCAGCGCCCGCGCGCGAGGGCTTCGTCGCGGAGCTCGCGGCCGGCTGGCAGTTCCTGCGGCAAGAGACGGTGTTGCTGGCGAACACGCTGCAAGGGGCCGTCGGCCAGTTCAGCCTCGGGATCGCGATCGCGCTGACCCCGAGCTTCGTCCAGGCGACGTTCACGACGTCCGAGTTCGGCTGGCAGGCCGCGTACGGCTTCCTCGAGACCGGGCTCGGCGTCGGCAACCTGATCGGCGGGTTCGTGATCGGACTCGTCGGGTCGCGCTTCGCGAAGGGCCGGATGGTCATCGCCGGGTACGCGGTCTGGGGACTGCTGGTGTTCCTGTTCGCGATGACCGGCAACCTCGGTGTGGCGATCGGTCTGTCGTTCGGCCAGGGTGTCGCCAACATGGTCTTCATCATCCCGAGCCAGACGCTCTTCCAGGAACGCACGCCGCCATCCCTGATGGGTCGTGTCGTCGGGATCCGGTTCGCGCTGGTCTTCGGGTCGATGACGATCGCGATGCTCCTGGGGTCGGTGCTCGGTGAGCTGCTCGGACCCGCGCCGGTGATCGCGGCGTTCGGGCTGGTCACGATGGGCGCCGGTCTGGCCGGGCTGGCCGTGCCGGCGGTTCGCGATGCCTGAGCGGGACTCGCCGGGATGGGAGGCGGACGGTGGCTCGGCGCCTTCGGTACACTGGCGCCCGCGCCGCGCCCGATGAGCCCAGCGGCCGCCAGGAGTGACACGACCGAATGACAGACCGTCCCGAGGGCACGCCCGAAGAGGCGCCCGTCGAGCCAGTCGAGCCCACGGAGCCCGAGGTCGCGCCGGAGCGGGAGCCCGAGTCCGCGCCCGCGGTCGAGCCGGAGCCCGTCGGCGACGAGGCGGTGGACGACGAGCCCGAAGGCGAAGCCGACGACGACGGGGACGAAGCCGAGGCCGACGACACCGACGAGGCTGAGGTCGAACCGGCCCCTGTACCCGCAGCCGCCGCGGGCGCCGGAGCGGCTGGCGCGGCGGGCGCCGCCGGAGCGGCCGGCGCCGCGGGAGCGGCATCGGCCACCGGGCGTCGCCGAGGGAGACAGGCTCCCCCGCCGGCACACGCGCCGACCCCATCCGAGCGCGCGGTCAAGGTCGGTGACACGCCATCCCGGTACTTCGTCATCGCCGCGGTCGTGATCTTCGTCGGCATCCTCCTGTATGGACTGTTCGGCGGCCACGGCGGGTTCCTGACGCCGATCCCGACGCCGGCGCCCACCCCGTCGGAGACGGTCGCGCCGAGCGAGTCACCGGCTGCGTCCGGTTCGGCGACACCATCCGGATCCGCGGCGCCGTCCGAGTCCGCGGCGCCATCCGCATCCGCGGCGCCATCCGCATCCGCGGCGCCATCCGCCTCCCAGGCACCATCGGTGGCACCCACCCCGAGCCCATCGACCGCGCCATCCCCGTCTCCGTCCTGAGACGAGGCTGACGAGACCCGATCGGTGCGGCGCATCCTTGCGGCGATGACCGGGTCGGGCGACGATCCAACCCAGGCACGCGCCGCGATGGTCGCCCGACAGCTGCGCGACCGCGGTATCGCCGACGAACGAGTGCTCGCCGCGATGGGCGCGGTCCCGCGCGAGCTGTTCGTCCCGGCCGCGATCCAGCACGACGCCTACACAGACGCGGCCCTCCCCATCGGAGCGGGCCAGACGATCAGCCAGCCGTACATGGTCGCCAAGATGACCGAGGACCTGGCCGTCCGCCCGGGCGATCGGATCCTCGAGATCGGGACGGGCTCCGGCTATCAGGCGGCGATCCTGGCCTGGCTCGGCGCGCGGGTCACCTCGCTCGAGCGCCAGGTGTCGCTGATCCCGGACGCACGTGCAGCATTGGATGCCGCGGGAAGCGGGGACGCGGTGACGATCCGCGAGGCGGACGGCAGCCTGGGCGACCCGGATGGCGCTCCGTGGGACGGGATCCTCGTCACGGCCGCCGCGCCGGCCATCCCCCAGGCGCTCCGCGATCAGCTGCGCGACGGGGGCCGGCTCGTCATCCCGGTCGGGTCGCGCGACCACCAGCGTCTGATGGTCGTCACCCGGCACGGTGACGAGTGGCTCGAGGAGCCCGACAGCGCCTGCATCTTCGTCCCGCTCATCGGTGCCGGGGGCTTCGACGACCAGTGACCGGCGACCCCGGTACACGGGTCGGTATACTCGCCGCGCCATGACCCACGTCTTCGTCGCCCCGCATCCGGACGATGTCGCACTGTCCTGCGGCGGGCTGATCGCGAGCCTGCGTGAGCTCGGCCAGACCGTGACCATCGTGACCGTCTTCTCCGGGGACGGATCGGCGCGATCGCCTGACGCCCGTACCAGCGCGAGGCGCTCGGCTTCGGCTCGAAGGCCATGTATCCGGCCACCGAGGCGTTCAACCGATCGGACATCGCCGCCGACTGGCCGACCGCCGCGCTCGTGCCGGCGTGGGCGGCGACGGATGACCAGCTCGAGGCGACCCAATCCGACGCCGATCAGGCCGCCAAGCGCTTCTGGCAGCGCTCGTCGTGGTATCGCCGAGCGAGCATCCGGAACGCGTCGCTGGCCGACCAGCCGGTCGTCGACGACCTGCCGACCCAGGGCGCGGTCTATACCGACGAGATCATCGCTGCGGCGGCGGCCGGGGACCTGATGGCCCGACGCCGGATCGAAGACGAGCGCTACGCCTACTTCGCCGAGGCGTCGATCGTCTTCCTCGACCTGCCCGACGCCGTCTTCCGGGGCTACGAGGGCGACGACGAGCTGCTCGGGATGCCGCGCGCCGACGACGACGCGCCGTACGACATGCTCCGCCAGGAGATCGCGCGGCTCGAGCCCCAGAAGGTCTATTTCCCGCTCGGTGTCGGCGGTCACGTCGACCACCAGCTGTGCCGCGAGGTCGGCGTCCGCCTCCTCCAGGAAGGCCGCCGCTGGGTGATGCCGGGGCCCGACTACGCCGGGATCATCGCGTTCTACGAGGACTTCCCGTACGCCTGGTGGAACGACTTCCGTGGCCTCGGCGACCTGGGCGACGCCGACCCGCTCGGCGCGCTCCCGGCCGATGTCAGCATCTCGCCGGAGTACGCCGACATCACCGACCAGCTCGAGCGCAAGATCATGGGCATCGGGCTGTACGAGAGCCAGATCGAGCGTCTGTTCGACGGCACCAGGGCGATGGCCGACGCGGTCCGGAAGCACGGCGTGATGACCGCCGGGATCGGCGAGGTCGATGGAGCCGCAGAGCGGTACTGGGCGTCCGGCCGCGTCTGAGACCGGGCTCCGAGGCGTTCCCCTCGCCCTCCGGCGCCTGTGGCCGAGACCCTGGGCGAGGCCGACGATCCTCGACTCCGCGCCGGGCCGGCTGATCGTCCTCAGCACGACCGGCGCGGTCCTGCTGATCGCGGTGGCGTGGACGATCATCCTGACCACGATCGTGATCGCTCACGACGGGATCGGCGTGGACTTCCGCCAGTACCTCGACCACACCGAACGCTGGCTGCACACCGGGCAGTTCTACCTGCCCCGCCAGCTCGCCGGTCCGACGACCGTGATGGATGGCGACCCGCTGTACCCGCCGGTCATCCTCTGGCTGCTCGTCCCGTTCACCGTCCTGCCGGCAGTCCTGTGGTGGGCGATCCCGCTGGTGATCATCGTCTGGGTGTTGATCGCCCTCCGACCGGCGCCGTGGACCTGGCCGCTGCTCGCATTCATCGCGATGTGGCCGCGGACGCCGGCGCTGATCCTGTACGGCAACCCGGGCATGTGGGTCGTGGCCGCGATCGCAGCCGCTGTCATGTGGCGCTGGCCCGGGCCGTTGGTGCTGATCAAGCCGTCGCTCTTCCCATTCGCCCTGATCGGGATCGGGTCACGCGGCTGGAATCGGACGCTCCTCGTGTTCGTCCTGCTGTGCATCCCCTTCGGCGCGCTCTGGCTCGACTACGTGACCGTTCTCCGGAACTCGAACGTGCCGCTGTCCTACTCCCTGCTCGACGTCCCGCTCGCCCTCGCGCCGGTCGTGGCCTGGCTGGGAAGGCGGCCGGCGGCCACGGCCACGCCACGGCCGGGAGGAGGGGGCGCCCCGCCTTGCCGACGTCCCGGCACCGAGCGAGACGACATGACCGATCGCCTTCCCCGCGTGACGTGACCGGTACGATGCGCGCCATGGACGCCCGCTCGATCTGGCGGATCGCGATCCCGGCCATCGCGGTGGGCGTGATCGCCGCGATCCTCATCCGCTACTTCGATCGCGGGCTGGTGCCGGGCGACGCGTTCACCTACCTGGCGGCCGGCGAGCGCCTGAATGCCGGTCATCCGCTCTACGCCCTGTCGCCTGGCGATCGACCGGTCGACCTCAACCCGCCGTACTGGACGGTCCCGTTGCTCTCACCGCCGCCGATCGCGGTCGTCTTCCGGCCGCTCGCCCTGCTCGGCGACGCCGGAGCCTATGTCTGGTGGATCTGCTGCATCGTCGCCCTGGTCGCGACGGGCGTGGCCCTGCTGCGGCGACGGCCCGTGATCATCGGACTGGCGATGCTGGTCCTGTGCATCCCGATCGTGTACGAGATCGGGGTGGGCAACCTCAACGCGCTGATCGTCGCGGCCATCACGGCCGCCTGGTACCTCCTGAGCCGGCGCCGGGACACCGCCGCAGGCGCCTTGCTCGCGCTGTCGACCGCGCTCAAGGTGACCCCGGCCATCCTCGCCTGGTGGCTGGTCACGCAGCGGCGCTGGACGGCGGTGCGGGCGTTCGTCATCACCGGTCTCGCGGTCCTGGCCGTGAGCGTGATCGGGGCCGGTCTGGACGCGCATGTCGAGTACCTCAGGATCATCGCCGGGACATCGAGCGGCCGGACGAGTGCCCTCAGCCTGGCCGGCATGGCCCGGTTCATCGGCGTCCCGGACGACATCGCCACGCTGCTTCCGATCGCGAGCCTGATCATCGGGGTGGTCCTCATCGCTGTGCTCCGGAACCGCCCGGGTCTCGCCTGGTTCGTTGCTGTGGTGACGATGCTGGCCGGCTCCCCGGTGGTGAACGTGAACTGGTTCACCCTGCTTCTGGCCGCGATGGCCCCGCTCGCCTGGCCCGTCGCCGACGAACACCCGATCTCCTCCGCGGCCCCGGCCGAAGGGATCATGGCCACTGGTACTGTGGGCTGACCTCGAGCCGTGTCACGGCTGGGCTAAGGTTTGCCGATGGCTGGGATCCAGCGAGCCACCCGATCGCTCACGTTGCGACGAGCGCTGGATCGTGCTGGGTTCGTCGTCTTCCTCGTCATCGGCCTCGCGCTCGGTCTCGGGTTCGCGACGACTGCGGCACGCCCCATCGACGCCGACCTCTACTGGCGCGCCGGCCATGCAGTCCACTACTACGGCACGACGTGGGGCGCGAACCTCGACTCGTTCTACATCTACCCGCCGCCGCTCGGGCAGATCCTCGGCACGCTCGATTGGGCGCCGTTCATCGTCGTCTGGATGACCCTCGTCTGGGTCGCCTTCTGGGTTGCCACGCGCTGGTGGAGCCTGCCGATCCTGGCCATCGGCATCGTCGCGATCAACGCCACCGGGTTCGACAACCCCCTGGCGAACCCGGTCGCGCTGGCCGGCATCGGCAATCCGCAGACCATCGTCGCCGCCGCGATCGTCCTCGGCCTGCGCTGGCCGGCGGCGTGGGCCGTCGTCTTCCTGTCGAAGATCGGCCCCGGGATCGGCATCCTCTGGTTCGCCGCACGAGCAGAGTGGCGCAACCTGGCCATCTCGATCGGGACGACCGCGGCCCTGCTCGCCGTCTCGGTGATCCTGGCACCGGGGGCGTGGGCCGACTTCATCGCCTTCGCCCAGGGCAACGCCGGGGCGCCGTCGCCGGTCCCGCTGGTGCCGGTGCCGCTGCCGGTCCGGATCGTGATGTCGGTCGCGCTGCTCATCTGGGGCGGCCGGACCGGGCGACTCTGGACGGTCCCGATCGCGGCCGGCTGGGCGGCCCTCGCCCTCTACCAGTCCTCGGCCCTCTCGATCTGGATGGCCGCCCTGCCGCTCATCGGCGTCATCGACCGCCCGGCGCGCAGCTGGTCGCTGCCTGACCTCCATCTTGGCCGTCTCCGACACAGCCGGAGACCGCGAGGACGGGTTCGCCCAGCCATGACCCAGGTAGCGGGGATCGCGGATCTGGGCGACGCATCTGCCGGCTGGCGGCGCCGCCTCCCGTCCAGGGCCGACGTCACGCGACGGATGCCGGGCCACTGGCAGTTCGCCGCCGCGGTGATCGGTGTCGTCATCTTCCTGACGATCTTCTACTACCGGACCCTGAGCGGCTGGGACGTCGGCTCGGACCTGCGGCTGATCTACGACAGGGCCGGGGATGCCCTGCGCGACGGCGGTGTCGTCTACGGTCGCGACCCACTGTGGGACAACTTCTACTACGCGCCGCCGGTCGCCCTGCTCCTGGCCGCAGTCACGTGGCTGCCGCTGCCGATGCTCCACGGGGTGATGGTCGTCGCGGACCTGGCCGCTGCTCGGATCATCACCGGCGCCTGGTGGAGCGCCCTGGTGCTCGGCGCCTGGCCGATCGTGGCGCTCGAGGTCGGCGGTGGAAACATCAATCTGCTGATCGGCGCGGCCATCGTCCTCGGCGGTGCGCGAGGGACCGGTCTGGCCGCTCGCGATCGCCACGCTGGCCAAGCTGTCTCCGGTCCTCGCGCTCGACCCCCGCCACTGGCGTCAGTTCGCGGTGGCGTTCGCCGCCCTCGTGCTGATCACGCTGCCATGGGCCGGCCTGTGGGTCGAGTGGGTCCGGCTGTTGGTCGACGCCTACGGTCGTGACATCGGGCCGATGATCCCGGTGCCGTTCCCGGTCCGGCTGATCGTCGCCTGCGGCCTGCTCGCCGTCCGGCGTCCGTGGAGCCGTGCCGCCGCCGCCATCGTCGCCATCCCCGCGCTCTACTGGGGCAGCCTCATCTACGCGCCGATCCCGTTCATCGTGTGGTGGCGGGACCGCGCCGACGCCCGCCGGCAGGGTGGGTCGCCGACGCTCGCGATCCCTCTGCCGGAGTCGCGGCCGCCGGCGGCGACCCTCGCCTGACCGGCCGGATCAGACCGACGCGCCTTCGCGGACCTCGTCCACGAACGGCGACGCGAGGAACCACGCCGCCGTGGCGGCCAGACCCGTCTCCATCGTGACCTGCGGGGTCCAGCGCAGCATCCGGCGGGCCTTCTCGATGTTGACCACGCGTCGCCGGATGTTGTCGATATCGCGCCGGTCGATGTGGACGATGTCGACGTCCCGGTCCAGCGCGACGCCGATCTCGCGAGCGAGGTCGTTCACGGATGTCTCGATCCCGGTCCCGACGTTGAACGTCTCACCTTCGGCGCGGGGGTGGATCGCCGCCAGCAGCGTCGCCTCGACGGCGTCATCGATGTAGGTGTAGTCGCGGGTCTGCTCGCCGTCGCCGTGGATCGAGGCCGGGCGACCGGCGTGGATGTCGACGAGGAACTTCGAGACGACCCCGCAGTACGGGTTGTCCGGGCGCTGCCCGGGGCCGTACACGTTCGAGTAGCGGACGCACGCGGTCGGCAGCCCGAAGCTCTCGTAGAAGGCGAAGCAGTAGTGCTCGCCACCGAGCTTGCTGACCGCGTAGGGCGACAGCGGCACGATCTGGTCGTCCTCGTTGATCGGGATCGAGCGCGGGTTGCCGTAGATCGACGCCGACGAGCTGTAGACGATCCGGTCGACTCGCGTCTTGCGGGCGGCCAGCAGGATGTTCAGCGTGCCGCCGATGTTGGTCGCGAAGTCGTCACGCGGGTTCTTGGTCGAGGCCGCGATGTTGCGCGCGGCGAGGTGGAAGATGAGCCCGTTCTCGGCGACCAGACGGTCCACGAGGTCGGCGTCGGTCACCGATCCCTGCACGAACTCGGCGCCCGTCGGGATCGTCTCGGCTCGACCGGTGAACAGGTCATCGAGGACGGTGACCTTGGCGCCCGCCTCGACCAGCCGGCGGGTGACAGCCCCGCCGACGAAGCCGGCGCCGCCGGTGACCAGGATCCGGCGTCCGCCGAACGAGCGCTCCGGCTGGATCATCGCTTCACTCCCGTCCGCAGGAAGATGGCCGGGCGGAACAGCCGCCACCAATCGCGGATCCCGCGCATCTTGGTGTAGCCCTCCGTGGAGTGGTAGACGACGGTGACCGGGTGCTCGATCACCTTGTAGCCACAGCGGATCGCCTTGAACAGCAGGTACGGCTCGAGGTCGTAGCTCGTCAGCCAGCTCTGGTCGAGCCGGATCCGCGGATCGGTCAGCATCGACGACTTGAAGACCCGGAAGCCGTTGGTGGCATCGGTGACGTGGCGGCCCGCGAGGACGCTGAACACGATCGAGTAGACCCGCGTGCTCGGACCGCGGCCACCGGTCCGCCCGACCACGCGACCGCCCTTGATCCAGCGGGACCCCTGCACGTAGTCGGCGTCGGCGCTCAGCAGTCGATCGAATGCCGTGACCAGCTGCGAGGGATCGTGCTGGTCGTCACCGGACAGCAGCGCCAGGTACGGCCGCTTGCGTGCCAGGCCCACGGCCCAGCCATCGCGGATCGCCGCCCCGACGCCGCCACGTTCCTCGTGCCGGACGACGACGGCCGCGCCGTGCGCCCGGGCCTCGTCGCCGGTCCCGTCGGTCGAGCCGTCGTCGACCACGATCGCCTCGAAGCGGCCGTCGCGCGGCAGCTTGTCGAGGACGCGACCGATCTTCCCGACCTCGTTGAGTGCCGGGATGATGACCGCCACGAGCGGCTCCGTGGTTGATCGCGTCTCTGTCAAAGCGTTTCTGTCCAAGCAGTGAGGGCGGCCGACCGGCTCATCGATCCAACGGTACGGAGCACGGGTGTCAGAAGGTAACTCTCCGAAAGTACTCACGTCCGGTCCCTTGGGCGGCCGGATGCTGGCATGGTACGCGCCGTGGAGCGGACTGCATCGACTACCATGCCGCATCGCACAGAGGAGCACGCTGCGTCTGGCATGCGCGTCGATCGACGCCGACGGGTACTCATCGCACTCATCCCCTGCCTGCTCGGGCTGTTCGTGGCCGCCCGGTACATCGAGGTGATGTCCGAGCCCAGCACGCCGGCCAAGCCGTTCCAGGACGCGATCACCTACCTCGCCGCCGGAGAGCGTCTCGATCACGGTTCGAACCTCTACAGGCTCGGCCCGGGCGACCGCCCGGTCCTGACGCTGCCGGGCATCTCCGACGCCCCGCTCTTGTCGCCGCCGCCGGTCGCCGTGCTCTGGCAACCCCTGGCCGCCGTCCCGTTCGGGTTCGCCCTGTGGATGATCGCGGTCTGGTGTGCGGTCCTCGGCACGACCTTCTATCTCGTCTACCGAACGGGTCTCGCCGGCTGCCTGGTCGCGACGGCACTCGCGCCCGCGATCGGCGAGCAGCTGGCAGCCGGCAACGTGGCGGCGTTCTTCCCCGCCCTGCTCGTCGTGGCGTGGCGCTTCCGCGACCATCCATATGCCGGGGTCGCAGTCGCGCTGATGGCCTCGCTCAAGCTCGCACCGGCGACGCTCTTCGGCTGGATGGTCGGGACGAGACAGTGGCGCGGACTTGTCGCGGCAGCGTTGACCGTCGGCGCGATCCTCGGGGTCTGCCTGCTGTCCATCGGCATCCAGCCCTTCGCCGACTACATCGGCCTTGCCCGCACGATCAATCCCTCGAGCTGGAGCCTGGCCTCGCAGCTCGGCCTGCCGTGGGCATCGAACGCGGCGTTGGTGATCGGGACGGTCCTGGCCGCCGCGCTCGGCCGGTGGCCGCGGTGGTCGTTCGTCGTCGCGGTCGTCTTCGCGGTGGCCGGGACCCCGGCCCTCTATCTGTCGGGCTTCGTGACGCTCCTTGGGGTCCTCGCGCCGTTCGCCGACCCTATTCCGAGGCCCGCGACGACCGCGCAGTCCGCCATTGCGGCCGCGCCGCTGCAGGCGCAACACTGACCGGCATGTCGGGCTCGTCGATCCGCTGGAACGTCGTGGCCAACGTCGCACTGGCCGCCTGGTTCGTGACGATCTCGACCATGCGCGTGCTGTTCCTCGCGACCGGCGAGCCGGCGACCGATCTGCGGCTCTATCTGCGCGGCTCGGCGGCGTGGCTGGACGGCCAGGATCCGTGGCTGGTCCACATGGGGACGCTGCACTACGCGGCCCTTCCACCGTCACTGCTGCTCATGGCGCCGTTCGCGCTGCTCCCCGAGGCCGTCGCCGTGGTCCTGCTGACCGCGCTCGGGATCGGCGTCTCGTTCTGGGCGCTGCGCAAGCTCGGTCTGCCATGGTGGTGGATCGCCTGGCCGCCACTCGTCGACAACCTCTGGAACGGCAACCCACAGATCTTCCTCGTGCCCCTGCTGCTCGGATCGGCCGCCTTCCTCGCCCCGATCGTCAAGGCCTACGCTGTGGTGCCGCTGATCATCCAGTGGCGCTGGAAGACGCTCGCCCTGACCGCGCTTGTCGGTCTCGTGACGCTGCCCATCCTGCCGTGGGGTTCGTTCCTCGACCATCTCGCCACGACCACCGGCTTCCTGACCGACCAGTCCAAGGGCGGGATGAGCGCCTGGTTCTTCCCGGTGCTCGTGCCATTCGCCGTGATCGCCATGTTCGTCATGGGTCGCGAGCGGGCGTCGTGGTGGGCGGTCCCGGCGCTGTGGCCGGCGACCCAGTGGTATTACTCGCTGATGGCCATGCCGGCGCTCACGCCGATCACCGCTGCCATCATGGCCATGCCGGTCCAGGGAGCGCCCGCGGTCGGTGCCATCGTGGCCGCGGTCGAGGTCTGGTACCTCCGCCGCCGGGCGCGTTCGGCGGCCGGACCGACATCTGCCCCGGCCGGCGCCGCACCATCGGCCGCATCGACGGGCGTGCCCCCGACCACACCGCTGACGTCGCCCTGATGCGGCCATCCACGCCCGACGAGATGGCCATCGACGCCGGCCCGGCTGCCCCGTCCCGACATTGGTCGCGCGGCGAACTGCTCGTCCTCGCCGGTGTCGTCCTGGCCGGGGTCGCGATCCGGATCGTCACGCTCCCGAGCGAGGGCTATCGCGGCGACATCGACCAATTCACGGCCTGGGTCCACGGCATCGCCATCAACGGACTCCCTCGGGCGTATGACCAACCGCTGACCTTCGGTCCCGTGATGGCCTACATCTGGGGTCTCCTCGCCGCGATCGATCCCGCGTTCCGGACCGTGACCGACGCGTCGGATCCGATGATCCGGGCACTGATGCGCACGCCGGCGTCGATCGCCGATGTCGGCATCGCCCTTCTCGCGGCATACGCGCTCCGCGACCGACCGCGCTGGGCGATCGTCGCCGCCGCAGCGATCCTGCTCCATCCGGCGATCCTCGACGTCAGCATCTTCTACGGTCAATACGAGTCGATCTACCTCCTGTTGGCGCTGGCGGCGGTCGTCCTCGTCTACGAGGGGCACGATCGATGGGCCGCGGTGCTGATCGCCGCGGCGCTGATGACCAAGCCCCAGGCGCTGCCCTTCGTGCTGCCGTTCGCGGCCTGGTTCTGGGTCCGCGGCGGGCCCATGGAGGTCGTCAAGTGCGGCGCGATCGGGCTGGCGACGACCATCGTCCTGTGGCTGCCTTTCATGTCGGCCGGCGGACCCGTCAACTACCTGCACAACCTGGCTTTCTATCAACAGGAAGCGTTCCCGCTCCTGTCGCTGCGTGCCTGGAACCTGTGGTGGATCGTCCAGGATTGGCTGGCGGGCGGCCAGTTCGTCAGCGATCAGACGGCGGTGCTCGGCCCGTTCACCGGTCGCGCCCTCGGGTATGGCCTGACGATCGTGCTGTCGCTCGTGGCCGCAGCGGCCATCCTCCGCGACCCGCGCCCCCGCACGCTCGCCCTGACGCTCGCGGTCGCGACGCTGGTCGCGTTCTGCTTCCTGACGGAGATGCACGAGCGCTACGCATACGGGGCGGTCATCTTCCTCATCCTGCTTGTCCCGGACAGCCGCTATCGCCTGCTGGCAGTCGTCATCGGGTTCGTCTTCACGCTCGACCTGCTCGCCGCGATCCCGCTGTCCCCGACGATGGGCGAGCGGCTCCCGATCGACGGCCCGTTGGGCCTCGTCGGATCCGTGGCGATGCTCGTGATCACCTGTGTCGCGTTCGCGTGGCTGGCAGGGTCGAAGGGCGAGGTGCCAAGCCTGACGCGGCCGGTGGCGCCGGCACTCGAGGCCGGCGGGCTCTAGTCGGGCCGGGGTCCGGCCCGCATCGCTTCCCGGCGCGGCAAAGCTAGCGCTGCGCCGGCCGCCGTCGAGCGATGGCCGACAGCCTGCCGCGGAATGCGATCGCGTACCAGTGCAGGTAGTGCGGCAGCCATTTCCGCATCTTGAAGTTGCTCTGGCCGGCGGTCCGGTCGCGCCAGGTCGTCGGGACCTCGGCGACTCGGCGTCGGGCGATCGTCGCCTTGACGGTGAGCTCCAGCGCGAGCTCGAACCCGGCGGTGCTCTCGATGGTGACCGAGTCCAGGAAGCGCCGGGAGTACAGCTTGAAGTTGTTCGTCGGATCGTGGGTCGGGACGCCGGCGAACCAGTGCAGCGTCAGCCCGGCGGTCCGGCTCATCAGCCGCTTCAGCGGCGGCCCGCCGACCTGATGCCCGCCGCGCATGTAGCGCGACGCCGCGACGACGTCGGCGCCCTCGCGCGCGAGCGCGACCATCGGATCCACGACACGCGGCTCGTCCGAACCGTCCGCCATCGAGATCAGGACGTACCTGCCGGTCGACCCGGCGATCCCCGCCTTCATCGCGTTGAGCACGCCTCGGCCAAGGTCGTTGCGCAGACCGCGCAGGCCCGGGATCTCGTCGGCAAGGCGCGCGACGACCGGCACCGTCGTGTCCTCGTCGAAGTCGAAGACGACGACCAACTCGTGCGCGGTGCCGACGCCCGCCGATCAGCGCACGCAGAACGGGCTCGACCGCCTCGCCCTCGTTGAAGACGGGCAGGATGATCGACAGCTCCGGCGGGTCAGTCAATCGAGGCGCTCACCGACGTAGAGCGTCTGCTTGCCCATCAACCACCAGGCCGGCCGGAATGCCAGGTAGGCCCGGACCAGGGCCGGAGCGGTCGGCAGCCTGCCCTTGGTCGAGTACGGCAGGAACCTGGTGATCAGCGTGTCGGTGGCCAGCCCCGCCAGCTCGGCTGCCTCGAGAAGGCTTCGTTCCGTCAGGGCCATCCGATGATCGATGAAGTCCCAGTAGCGGGCGCCCACGAGTCGGATGTTGGGCTGCAGGATGATGACTCGACCGCCAGGACGGAGCAGCTCGGCCGCGATCCGGAGCTGGTCGATCACCGCGGCGCTCGACTCGAGGTGCTCGAGGTAGTTGCTCATGAAGACGGTGCCGAAATGGCCGGCGGGGATCACCTCTGCGAGGTCGAGCCCGGAGGACTCCACGAAACGGATATCGGACGGCAGGGCGTCACGCATGTCGCGTAGATCCGTGGCCCATCGCTCAGACCCCTCGACCCGCCGGATGAAGTGTCCCTCGCCGCAGCCGATGTCGAGGACCGGCGCTCCGGGGTCGATGAATCGAGCGAGATATCGGCAGATCTCGCGCCAGACTCCATCGTTGGCGCTGACCTCCCGCTCGTTGAATCGTGCGCGATAGAGGCGATGGAGCGAATTCGTCACAGGCGGCCGGCCTCCGATTCCGCCCGGATCCACGGGATGACCTCGTCGAGCATCTGGTCGAGGGTCGTCGTCGCCTCGAAGCCGAGCACCGCCCGCGCCTTGCGGACGTCGGGCACGCGGAGCTGGACGTCGTGCTCGAACGGGGCGTCGCTGACGTAGCGGAACGGCCGGCCGTCCGTGTGGATCTTGTGCCAGATCGCCTCGGCCAGCTCGAGGACCGTGGTCGACGCCGCGGTCGAGAGGTTGAAGTCGTCGTTGACCGCGGCCGGCGATTCCATCGCGAGCCGGATGCCGTGGGCCAGGTCGCCGCCGTAGGTGTAGTGGCGGACCTGGTCGCCGTCGCCCGAGGATGTGGAGCGGGTCCTGGCCCTTGAGCACCTTGTGGACGAGGTCCGGGCACGACGTGGCTGAGGGCCAGCTTCACGTTGCCGCTCATGATGTCCGAGTCGCGCAGCGCCCGGCGCTCGCCGATCCCGACGCAGTTGAACGGCCGGACGATCGTGTACGGCAGCTGGTACTGCTCCCAGGCGCCCTTGGCGAAGTACTCCGAGGCGAGCTTCTGGAAGCCGTAGGTCGAGATCGGCGGCGGCGAGGTCAGCTGGGCGCCCTCGGGTGTCGGGAAGACGGTCGCGGACTCGTAGACCATCGAGCTGCTGACGACGACGATCCGCTCGAGATGCCCGTCGCGGTGGGCCGCTGATCGCGCCGTCGAAGGTCGAGGCGAGGATCCGCTCGTTCTCGGCCAGCAGGTCGTAGGCGAACTCGTGGAAGTAGCTGATCCCGCCGATCATGGCGGCCGCGGCGACGACCTGGTCGCAGTCGGCGGCGAGCTCGGCGATGAGCGCCGGCGTCCTTGGCGTCGCCCTCGACGAACCGGTAGCGGGCGTGGCCGTCGTACGACTTGACCAGCCGCCCGTACTTGCTGAAGTCGTCGAGCCCGATGACCTCGTGGCCCGCCTCGAGCAGCTCGGGCACGAGGTAGCCGTTGATGAACCCGGCGGCGCCGGTGACGAGGATCCGCACTACAGCCTGATCCCCTCGCCGAGGGCCCCCCACACGTCGACCACGTCCTTGCCGCCGACGTCCAGGCTGCGGTAGCGCCTTGTGGGGCGCTCCGAGGATCAGGATGTCGCTCTCCTGGACCACGCAGTCGAGGGTCGCCAGGCGCTCATCCTCCACGTACGGGTCGGTCGCCAGGACGCGCGCCCCGGCCCACGACAGCAGCTTGCGCAGCTTGTAGCTGAGCGACGCACGGGGATCGTCCGATTCGGACTTGAACGCCATCCCGAGGATCCCGACGGTCTTGCCGTGGCAGCCCGTCGTAGCGGCGCTCGAGCGCGGAGACGATGTAGGCCGGCAGGCCCTCGTTGACCTGCATCGCGGCCTGGCCGAGCGGGAAGTGGTCGGCCGTGAACGCCGACAGCTGCATCGTGTCCTTGAACAGGCACGGGCCGGCCGCGAAGCCCGGGCCCGGCAGGTCGCGCGGCCCGCGGGTAGTCCTCGCGGATCGCCCGCAGCACGTTCGTTGTAGTCGACGCCGGCCGAGTGGGCGATGGTGAAGAACTGGTTCGCGACGGCGAACTTCATGTAGCGCCAGGTGTTGGTGAAGAGCTTGGTGAGCTCGGCTTCCTTGGTCGTCGTCCGGATCGTCTTCCCGGCCAGCGTCCCGAACAGCGCGGTCGCCCGCTCGGCCGCCCGGTCGTCGTCGGCGCCGATGATCTGCGGCAGCGTATGGAGCTCCTCGAGGGCATGGCCCTCGGCGATCCGCTCCGGACAGAACGCCACGTCGACCCGGCAGCCGCGCTCGGCGAGGTGCAGGGCGACGTAGCCGGTCGTGCCCGGGTAGACCGTGCTGCGCAGGGCGACGAGCGCCCCGTCACGGAGGTGCGGCGCGATCTGGTCGACGGCCTTCTCGAAGATCGTCATCGACGGGCCGAGGAACTCGTCGACCGGGGTGCCGATGACGACGACCAGCTGGTCGGTCCGGGCGATCATCGAGCCGTCGGCGCCGAACGCCAGGCGGCCGGTCGCGAGGACCTCGCGAAGGAGCTCGTCGGCGCCGTTCTCCATGAACGGCATCTCGCCGGCGGCGATCCGGTCGAGCGTCGCCTGGTTGGAGTCGTAGATGCCGACCCGCAGCCCGGCCTGGGCGAAGGCGAGGCTCAGGGGCAGGCCGACGTGACCGCCGCCGCCGAGGACGACGACATCGAGATCCGTGGGTGGTTGGTTCACGCGGACGACTCTACCAGCCCGGTGCCTGACGCCACCCACTTCCGCGGGTCGTCGACCTGCGGACAGGCCGGCGCTTAGCGCAAGGGCGTGAGCAGGACCGAACCCTCGACGCCGACGTAGATCGGACGCCAGCCGACGCCGACCAGCCGGGTCCTGAGCTCGCCGTCGTCCGCGGCGACGACGACGGCCCACACGTCCCAGCGCGCGCAGGACCTCCTGCCAGTCACCGTGGCCGCTGATCACGGTGTCGTAGTCGGCCCAGACGGCGGCCGGGAAGAGCTCGACCCGCGAATCGACCGCGACCGGCAGCTGCGGGCGTCGCGAATTCGAACCACGAGCCCCATGGCTGCGGGGCGAACAGGTGGTCGCCCGGTCGCGAGGAGGCTCGCACCGCCGCCGTGATCCCGGGCGGGGCGTCGGTCAGCAGACCGACCGGTGCCCCGGTCGCGGGATCGACCGGCCGCCAGATCGGGACGAACGCGACCCCGACGACGACCAGGAGCGCGGCGAGGACGAGGTTGAGCCGCTGCATCGCGCGGGTGCCCACGGCGACGCGCCGGCCCGATGGCTCCCCGGCGGCGACGAGCGCCGCGACGACGGGCACCAGGGCGAGCCCCCACCAGGCGACGCCGCGGATGGCATACAGACCGATCGCCGCGAAGACGACGAGCCACAGGAGCATCGGGAGCCGGCACCGCGGCCCGGCGCGCGACGAGCAGCCCGACGACGGCGGCCGCCGACACGGCGAACAGGACGCCCGCCGGGTCGGCCAGCGACGTCCGCTGCCACTCGGTGATGCGCTGGGTCACGAACGGATCGACCGACAGGCTCGCGGCGTATGCCCAGACCGCGGGCCCGAACGGCGTGACGCAGGCCGCGACAGCCGACGCGACCGCGATCAGCAACATCCTGTGCGGCTGCGGCGCCCCGTCGCGGACGTCGGCGATCCAGGTCAGCCCGACGACGAGCGGACCGAGGAAGAAGCTGCCGTGCAGGTTCGCCCAGACGAGGACGATGAGCGGGATCGCCCAGCACCGGAGCGGATGGTCCCGCCGACCCGCGAGCAGGAGCAGGACCAGCGCGAAGAGGACCATCCCGAACAGCTGCGGTCGAAGCGCCAGCGCGGGCGCGGCGATCAGGAAGGCGCCGATGGTCAGCAGGCCGGCACCCCGGTTCGTGAGCCCGGCCGTGCGGCCGACGACGAACAGGCAGCCGACGATGGCCCCGACGAGGCCGGCGCGAAGGAGCGCCAGCGCGGTCCAGCCGCCGGCCTGGTAGACCGCCGAGAGGAGCACCTGGGCGCCCCATTGCTGGTCGAACCACGGTTGCCCGGCGACCGTGTACGTCCAGCTGTCGGCGCGCGGGATGGTCGAGCTCGCGAGGATCTCGGCGCCGGCCCGGAGCTGGTAGGTGAGGTCGACCGTCGACAGGCTGGCGACGAGCGCCGCGACGACGGGCAGGGCGACCGCCAGGAACGCCCAGAATCTCGGCAGGCTCATCGGGGCGGATGCTAGCGCCCCGCGGTGCGCCGGGGCACCGGGTCGATAGTCCCGGTGGTCAGCCGGCGGCGGCGACCCCGGATGGTCGGACGATGCGGGCGCCCTCGTCGTAGATCGACTCGACCGCGGCGACCATCTGCTCGATGCAGAACCGGTCGTGGACCAGGTCGTGGCCCGCCCGGCCGAGCATGTCCGCGAAGGGGTGATCGGTCAGCAGCCGGACGATGGCGGCCGACAGGCCTTCGGCGTCGTGTGGCGGGACCAGCAGGCCGGTGACGCCGTCCTCGACCATCTCCGGGATCCCGCCCACGTTCGAGGCGACGACCGGGCGTGACAGCGCCATCGCCTCGAGGACGGTCAGCCCCTGCGCCTCGCGGTAGGACGGCAGGACCGCCACGTCGAGCGCGGCCGTCACCGCGGGGACGTCGTCGCGCCGGCCGGTGAACACGACCCGATGGGCGATCCGCAGCTGGCGCGCCTGGGCCTCGAGCGTGTCGCGCCGGCTCCCCTCGCCGACGATCAGGAGATAGGCGTCCGGCACCGCGCGGAGCACGGCGGGCCAGGCCTCGAGCAGCGTCGGGTGGCCCTTCTCCGGCTCGAGCCGCGCCACGACGCCGACGATCTGCGATCCGGCCTCCATCCCGTACTCCTCCGGGAGCGTGCAGCACGGCTCCTGGTGGTCGTAGCGCTGGAGGTCGACGCCGTTGTAGATGAGGCTGACCGGCACCGTCGCCCGCCCCTCCTCGATCAGCTTCTGCTCGCTCGCCCTGGAGACCGCGATGAGGCGATCGAACGACGGCGTCAGCGCGAGCAGGGCCGCGCGGTCCGCCTCGGACCGGACGCGGCTCGAGTGGGCCGTGCCGACGAGGAACGGCCGTCGCTGGCCGGCCTCGCCGAGCGCGAGGACCGCGCGCGCCGCGACCGTCTCGGCGCGGTACATGTGGGCGTGGACGACGTCCGGCCGGACCTCGGCGAGGTGGGCGGCCAGGGCGCCGACCGCGATCGCGTCATCGGGGTCGTCGATGACCAGGACCGCGACACCGGCGCGCTGGAGCTTGCGGACCGCGCTGCCCGCCGACAGGGAGACGACCGACACGTCGTAGCGGGCCGGGTCCATCCGCGTCACGAGCAGCGAAGAGATGCTCCTGCGCGCCGCCGTTCGTCCCGGTCGCGAGGACCTCGACGACCCGGATCCGTCGTCCGCCGGGCAGGTCGGGACGTTCGAGCGGGGTGAGGCACGGGTCCCACGGCATCGGCGCGCTCACGTCAGCCGTTCCTCCGCCGGACCAGCAGCCGCTGGATCGGCTCGTCGACGGCGCCCCACTCGTACTTGTAGGGCTCGTTGCCGCGCAGGAAGTCGAGCCGCCGGACACCGGCCGCCAGGGCACGCTGGACCACCGACCCGATGAGCAGGATCCCGGGCGACAGGTCGCGTGCGTCCGGATCGACGCCCATGTTGTAGAAGAGGAAGGCGTCCGGTGTCTCGAAGTGGATCCCGGCGGCGATCCGCCGTCCACCGACCGACAGGAACGTCAGGCGGAGAGGCCCGTCGTCGCCGTGCAGCTCGAACAGTCGCCGGAACGATGACGCGGCTCTGGGCACCGCCGGGCGTGTCGGGGAAGAGGCCGTCACCGCCCCATTTCTTCTGGTGGAGGTCGATGAAGGACTCGACCTCGTCGAGCGGGTGGATCGGCATCGTCGAGCCGGACCTCGCCGACCGCCTCGGCGCGGCGCATCTTGCGCCGGATCTCGTGACGTTGCTTCTTGTCGAGGGTCGCCAGGTATCCGTCGAGGTCCGCGCCGGCGGGGAGCGTCACGACCGGGCAGACGTCCTCGCGGTCGACGTTGAGGATCCAGCCCTCGGCCATCTCGCGCGCCCCGAAGGCCGCGGCCAGCGCGTCCGCCGCCGGGTCGCCGCAGCGCAGCCGGCGCAGGTCGACGACGTCCCACGGATGCTCGGCGCCCGGTTCGGCGAGGTAGGCGGCGACCGCGTCGCTGACGGCCGGCAGGTCGTCCGGGGCAGCCAGGATCGTGGCGTAGTCGGCGTGGTACGAGGCGCCGAAGAAGCACGGCGGTCGAGGTCGCCGGCACGGGCGTCAGCTCGAGATCCGCGCCGTGGCGCATCCGCGTGTGGGTCGAGGGCGTCCGCCGGCTCGACCTCGTGGCGGTGCATCAGCGGCACGATCGCGACCGGTGCGGCGTCCGGCGCGTCAGCGGCGGGCAGGACGACCAGGGTGTCCTCGTGGGCGTTGGCGCCGTACGCGTCCCACCAGGCGCGCTGGAAGGCCCAGCCGGAGAAGGGCGTCGCCCACGCGCTGCGGGCGGCCAGTGCGTCCCAGGTCTCGCGCGGGATGTCCGCCACCGCCGCTCGCGTGACGCGCAGGCGGGCGGCCGAGGTCGGGGGGGACGTCGTCTCGAGGGGGCCCGGACAGGCAGGCTCCGCGTCGAGCGTCAATGGGGTCACGGCCAAATCCTACATCGGACCCGGGTTTCGTTGCGCCGACAACCGAGTCCATCCCCGGACCTCCAGGGCGCGCAGACCGGACCGTCGGGTCGCGACCGGTCGCGCATGCTCGATGGTAGGCTGCCGCCCGATGGGACCACGCATCGATACGTTGCTCGCGTGTTCTGGCGGCGGGACACTGTGAGTGGCTCGCCGTCTCTCCCGCTTACGGCATCGACGGATACCTCGCCGAGCCTGGCATATCGCCCCGATCTCGACGGGCTCCGAGCTATCGCTGTCGGTCTCGTCATCCTGGGCCACGCGCGATTGCCGTTCACGTTCAACGGAGGCGACGTCGGCGTCACTGTCTTCTTCGTGCTATCCGGATGGCTCATCACCGGACTGCTGCTCGCCGAGCGCGAACGGGCCGGACGCATCGACCTCCGGGCCTTCTACGGTCGCCGCGTGCGCCGTCTTGGCCCCGCCCTGTTGGTCCTCCTGGTCTTCGTCTTTGCGATCGACATCATCGGCGGGTGGCCGACCATCGGCCTTAGCATCGGGGCATCACTCTTCTACGTATCGAACTGGGTCCAAGTGACCGGCACCTCGGTGGGCCTGCTCGGGCACACGTGGAGCCTGTCGATCGAGGAGCAGTTCTACCTTCTGTGGCCAGCCTTCCTCATCCTCGTGGGCGCCCGGCGAGCCGGCATCGTCGCTGCGGTGCTCATCGTTTTCATCACCCTCATCCGCATCCCGGCCACCGGGACGTTCGAATATTTCTCCACGTTCACCCGTGGAGACGCGGTCCTTGTGGGCTGCGTTCTGGCCATCGCCAGGGTCCGGCTCCCGACATGGAGCAGCGGGATCGGGGTCGGCGCCATCCTGATCCTCGCGTGCCTGGACCTACCGCACGACATCGCGATCCCGCTTGTCATCCTCGCCGCCGCGGCGGTCGTCTGCTCGGGCTCGCGGAGGCTTGGCGTCCTCGCACCGATCGGCAAGCGCGCCTATGGCCTGTACCTCTGGAACTGGCCATTGGCCATCCTCCTCGGGCCACTCGCTGTTCCGCTGACCTTCGTGGCGGCGGAGCTGTCCTGGCGTCTCGTCGAGCTGCCGATCAACAGACGGCGCCACCATGAGCCAAGAGGAGCAGTGGCGAGCGAGCTGGTGGTCCACGGTGCTCCCGGATCTGCCATCTCGTGATGCCGGAAACGGCGGAGGGCCCCCGCCCGATCAGCCCGGTGACCTCGAACGCTTGAGGCTCTCGGGATCGACATTCCAGGCGCGGCCGAACACGTCCGTCGGGAACGCGACGATGAGACCGAGGACGATCGCCGGGAGGAGCGCCACGAGGGCGATCGGAGCGATCACGGCCGCCATCGCCAGCGTCCGCGTCGGATGCATTCGCGCGAAAGCCGGGATCCCCGCGAGGACCGGGATGACCGAGTAGTGCCCGATGTACGGAGCGGCGATGAGCCCGACCAGCAGGCTCCAGATCAGAAGCGACGACTCGTCTCGGCTGGCCCACAGCAGGACGACGAAGGTAGCCAGGGCCGCGATCGAGGCGGGCACGAGCAGCCCGGGCGCAACGCCCGAAAGCCCCAGGCCGAAGCTCAGGTCAAGACCGATAGCTCCGGTCAAAGCCGCGAGATAGTCTCGATAGGCCGACGGTCCCAGGACGACGACCGCGATCCCGGTGGCGACGAGAGCGGTCGCGGCGGTCGCGATCCCGGAGCGCCGACGGAAGACGAACATCCAGAGCAGGACCGGCAGAAGGAACGGTTTCGCGACCGCCGCCAGCACGATCCCGAGCGGGACCCCCGCGACCGGGCGATCGCGCGACACCGCGAGATAGAGGGCTGCGGAGATCACGATCGAGACGTTGCCGAGCCACAGGTCATCGAGCACGTACGTCGAGGTCATCAGGAAGGCGAGGACCGCCGCCCGCACGACCGGACGCTGTCCGCGTGTCGCATCGAGCGCACACCACACGACGATCGCGATCTTGACCACGAACCACGCCCACAGGCCGGCCTCAGCGCCGATCGCGGCGAACGGCATGGCAACCAGCGCGCCGAGCGGCGGGTAGAAGTAACCCGCCACCGAATACGCGTCTCCGCCGGCCGCCACCACCATTGCCACGGCGATATGTCGGGCGCCGTCGAGCGCGTAGGGCGCCGCCGGAAAGGATGCCGCGACGTCCGGTAGGTCGGCGGCCAGCGTGGCGAGCCCGAACAGGATGCCGATCGCGGTCCCGACGGCGGCCCCGGCCACGAGCGCGACGCGCCCGAGCCGACGGGCGCGCTCCGAGGGCGTGACGGCGACACTCGTCACCGCGTCCGTGCCTTCGTCGACTGTCACTTCGCAGCCGCATCGGCCATCGGCACGACCCGCGACACGCGACCGAGCAGTACCGCGAGGGCCACGATGAACGCGACCATCAGCACGACCGGGACGCGGATCGGGCCGCCACCAACTTCGTTGACGCTGAGCGGGTTCGACACGAGCACGACGAAGGGCGCCGCGAACAGCGCGAGCCCGAGCATTCGGCCCTGGGCTCGGTCGCGAACGGCGCCATATGCGATCGCTCCGGCGGGCACGAGCAGCAGGTCGTCGTGCGGATTGAGGTGCGGGCTTAGGAGGAGTCCGAGGACCAGAGTCAGGGCGAAACGCAGGGCGAAGGACGGCGAAGCCGGATCCCAGCGCCCGCGCCACAACCAGGCGACCGCGGCGAGCGCCGCAAGCTGCCCGACCAGCGCGATCGCGTTGATGGTCGCGGCCGTCGCCGGTTCCGTCGTCGGCCCGTTGAGGAGCGTGAGCGTCCCACGCAGGTTCCACATGACGGACGGTCGGACGCTGAAGACGTCAAACGAGCCGACGTAGTCGCCGAGGAAGCGCACATAGGCCGCCCAGATCCCGATGCCCATGACGGCCGTGGCCGCGGCCGCGAGCGCGAGCGCGCCGACGGCCGCCCACCCGATCACGCGCCAGCGACGCGCAGCCAACAGCGCCACGCCGGTCGTCAGCACCGCCTGCGGTTTGATCGACGCGACAACCAGCCACGCAGCGGCCGCCCGCTCACCCCCGGCGCGGAGCGCAAGGAAGACCTCGAGCAGCGCCACGGTCACCAGCACGGAGAACGAACCCTGCAGCAGCGCGAGGGCGAGCGGCGGAGCGGCAAGCGAGGCGGCGACGAGGAGCGCGCGCTCGTCCCGCGACCAGGTGACGGCGACACGCGTCAGCAACCGCCAGATGAGCCAGGCGAGTAGGCCGAGGTTGACCAGACCCCACAAGAGGTATGACGTCGCGAGCGGCAGCGCGACCAGCGGCACGAACGGCAGAACGAGGTGGGGCGGGTTGTTGAACGGGTTGAGGCCTGCCTCGAACGTCCGTCCGGCGAGGATCCTCTGCTGGACCTCCGCCTGGAACGGCAGGGTCGTACAACTGCGCGCCATCGCCGTCCGCCACGATCGTCCAACCGGTGTAGAAGGCCGTGTAGTCGGCGCCGTCGGTGCCTCCCTTCACGACGAGGACCAGGCCGGCCCACAGCGCGAGGTAGACGGCGAACACGACGGCGCCCGCGACCACCCCGACCTGGATCAGCAGCCGGCGGCGGCCGAGACGCCGCGCCGGGATAGCGTCCTCAGCCACCCGCGCGTGCCGCCGCCTGCAGGGTCGCCGGGACCGCTCTCGGCGACGGCGGCCCGGTCAGCCGCCGGATCAGGAAATACTCCGAGACCGGCCGGTCGTCAGTGACCATCGGCCCGGTCCCCGCGAAGTCGGTGACGGCCGTGCCGGAGAGCCAGGTCAGGGCGTCGATCCGTCCGTCCAGCCCGCCACCGTGTGCTCTGGACTGTCGTACGCCGACGAGATGTCGTCCAGGACCCCCGGGCGTGCGAGCACGGCCGCGATGGACGCGTGATCGAAGGCGATGGGCGCATCCGAGCCGAGCATGTACATCCCATAGCCGCCTGGCCCGAAGACCGTCGTGACCTCGGGAAACACATCTGCGAACGAGCGGACGTGGGCCTTGAAGTCATCGATCGATTGGCCGTACGGGACCCACTCCATCATGATGCCGTGGGGGGTGAGGTGGTCGTGACCCGCCTGGTAGTACTCCCGAGAGGAGATGACCGATGCGCCAGAACTCTCGATCGGCGGTGGCGGGTCGGTGACGATGATGTCAAAGCGGTCCTGCGTCAACTCGAGATGGTTGCGACCGTCGGCGATGATGATCCGTCCGTTCGGGTTCGCGAGGACTGTCGCCGCGTCGGGGTAATAGAACCCGAACATCTTCGGCACGGACGGGACCAGCTCGACGGCGTCCGTGCGCAGACCGGCGATCAGGGCGGAGCGGAACGCCGAACCCATCCCGAATGCCACCACGTAGCGCCCGGGTCGAGGCCGGGCGGGCGATGAGTGGCAGGATCGGCATCAACCTGGCATCGACCGTGAGCAGCGTCATCGAGGTGCCTGCGACCCACAACTCGGGTGTCGAGGACACCTGGCCCGCCTCGACCGCGGCGATCTCGTCCTCGGCGGTCGCGAAGATGTCCGCCCCGCGCTGATGCAGGCGGGCTTCATTCGGAGAGATCAGGATATCGGGCGTCACCCAAGCGCCGACGATGGCGACGCCGACAACGACGGCGAAGGCCGAAACGGTCAGGGGCGACGTCACGAACCGGACCAGGCGCCCGTGTCTCGATGGCGCCCGTGTCGCGAGCGCGATCGCTGCGCCGGTACCCACGTTGACGAGCGCCAGGAGCGCGGTCGCATGCGGCGCGCCGAGCGTCGGGATGAGCACGAACGGGACGATGAAGCTGCCGCCGATGGCACCGACCGTGTTCGTGGCGAGGAAGGCACCGGAGCTCCGGCCGGAACGCTCCCGATCCTGCTCGAGCAGCGCCGAGGCCGCCGGGAACGACAGGCCGAGCACGACAGTGGTCAGAAGCACGACGGGAACAGACCAGGCGATCAGGGGCGGAGCGCGTCGAGGACCTTGCTCGGGTCCGGAGTCGGGCGGGTTCGCGATGAACGCGACCATCCCGGACAGGACGAGCGCCCCGACCAGCACCTGGCTGGCCGCCAGGAAACGCGCCGGGTTCGCGCATCCACCGGCGGATCAGCGTGAACAACAACGCGCCGACGGCCAGGCCGCCAAGGAACATCGCAAGGATGATCGTGAAGACGTACGTCGTGTTGCCCGTGCCCGAGGCGAGCATTCGGATCCAAAGGGTCTGGTAACCAAGTGACGTCAAGCCGAGACGAAGGCCATCGCCAGCGCGAGGCGCGTCTGGCCGGTCCACGGGCGTGCCGGCGAGACCGCCTCCACGTGCGCGGGATGCGACCGTTGGCGCACCCTCCTTGCGTGCGAGCCACAGGCCGGATACTCCGCGATCGCCGAGCACGCCGCGCCGACCGCCAGTGCGCCCGCTGAGCCCGAGCAGCTCGATCAGCGCGAACCCGGCGATCGCGGTGCCGAGGATCGCGCCGATCGTGTTCGCCGCGTAGAGCTGCTGAACGCCCCGGCGATCAGCTGACCGTCCGCGCGAGAGGTAGCGGGTGAGCGTCGGCAGCGTGGCGCCCATCAGCACCGTCGCCGGCGCGAGCGCGAGGATCGCGAGCGCGAACCGGACGAGGGCGAGGGCGACGGGCGACGTCCGAGAGGCTCGGGTAGATGCCGCGATACGACCTCGTCGATCAGCCGGAAGCTCAACGGCGTCAGGACGACGATGACGACCAGGACGAGCTCGAGGATCCCGTACATCCGCAGCGGCCGCCGGACCCGGTCGGCAATCCGACCGCCGACGAAGCCGCCGATCGCGAGCCCGCCGAAGAACCCGGTGAGGATCGTCGACACGGCCTGGCTCGTGTTGCCGAAGACGAGCACGAGCTGCCGCGCCCAGACCACCTCGTAGATCAGGCCTGCCGCGCCGGACAGCACGAACAGCAGGAGGAGCGGGCCCCTCGGCAGGTGTCGCGGGGTCACAGGTGATACGCCCAGTACACGCCGCCGAGGCCGATCAGGATCCCCCACCCGATCAGGAGCCAGCCCACCACTTCAGCGAGCCGCGGGCCGCGATGCCCATGGCGACGAGCGCCCAGATGAACGGGATGGAGTCGAGGAAGTAGCGGTAGCCGTACTGCAGCCAGCCGCCGCCGTAGTACAGGAGCGTCGGGATCAGCACGAGGACGGCGGCGATCAGCAGGAACCACGAACGGCGGTCGCGCCACGACGCCCGGACGGCGAGCAGCAGCGCCGGGCTGGTCACGAACACCGACATCCCGAGGCCGTCGGGGCGGAAGTACGGGGAACGCCGCCGTCAGCGCGGGAGTCTTCCAGAACAGGTAGTCGAGGTTCATCCCGATGTGCGACGTGGAGAACAGGCCCTGATCACGCAGGTTCTGGAGCCAGTCGGGCAGCGAGGCCAGCGCGTAGCCGGACTGCAGCGGTATCGCCGAAGCGGATCGAGGTTGTACCGAAGAAGAAGGCGAGCGACGGGAGCACGCCGACCGCGAACAGCACCCAGCCCGCCACGGGATCGATCGCCGATCCGGCCGCCGATGCCGCCGGCGTCCGGAGGGCGCAGCGTAGGTCGCGGTCGGGATCAGCCACAGCCCGATGAACGGGTGCCGCGAAGGCGAGCGGCGCCCGGGTCAGGAACGCGGCGCCGACGAGGAGCCCCATCAGCACCGCGCGCTGGCGCCCGAACATCTCGGCGAGCAGGAACATCAGCAGGATCGTCGCGACCGAGGTGGCCGGTGTGCCACACGCCGCCGCGGGTCGTGACCCACAGATCTGGGTGGAGAAGCCGAGCAGCAGCGCCAGCCAGGCGGTCGCGGAGCCGCTGGACGCCGATCCGGCCGACCGCCACCAGCACATGCCGACGGTCGCCGCCGCGAGGAGCGCCGTTGATCTCGGCTCCCCATGGTCCGCGACCACCGGGCCGATGAGCGCGACCAGCGGCATGACGGCGATCGCCGGGAACGGCGCGAACGGCACGTAGATGTGGCCGTCGAACGGGATCACGTCGAACGGCCCGGCGCGAAGTCGATCCAGGTGTGCCCGTGCAGGAACGAGTCGGCGAGATAGAACAGGTCGCTCGCGGCCGGCGTCGAAGTTCGCACAGGCGGTACACGACCGAACGACGATCGCGACGCAGGAGCCAGCCGACCGGCGGCCGGAACGTGCGGACGCTACGCGTAGGCGCCGAGGTCGGGGTGCGAGACCGCGGTCAGGATACCTGTCGAGCGCTTGCCTCAAACGCCGCCGCGCGCGCCGGTCCTTGAAGCGGCGGCCAGCAGCGGAAAGCGTCACGCCGAATACGATCGGGTAGACGACCGCTGGGACGATCCGACACGACGAGCGGGACGGACGAGTCGCCAGCGGGATCAGCACCGTCCACGTCCAGCCACGTTACGACGAGATAGGCCACCGGCAGGAGCAGCAGCATCGCGTAGTGGTCCCACAGGATCGGCGACAGGAGCTGGCTGGCGACGACCGCCACGAGGAAGGTCGGCGCGGCGGGCAGCCAGCGGGCCGCCGCGACGAACGCGACCAGCAGAGGCCCATCGTCACCCACTGGATCAGCTGCGCGGTGTCGCGCGAGACGCCCGCCTGGTAGACCACGGCGCCCGGCGTGAAGTTGTGGGGCGTGGTGATCGGGTCGCTCACCCGGCCGATCAGCGACACGAAGTCGGACCAGGCGCCCACCCGACGAGGGCAGCGTGACGACACCGCGGCGAGCACGACGCACAGCGCCCGTACAGCAGGCCCGCGGTCGTCCGGTCAGGAACGCCCACACGCAGCACCAGCCGGTTGGATCTTGATCGCCGCCCCCAGCGCGACGTCGACGCCCGAGCACCACCGGGCTGGTCGAGCCCGCGCCAGCCGACCACGAACAGGAGCAGCAGGATCGGCCCGACCTGGCCCAGCTTGACGGCGTAGAGGAACGGCCACGAGAGGCCCGCGAGCAGCACGATCAGCCACTGCGCAGGCCCCGAGACCGGCATCAGCACGGTCCCGATCGCGAAGCCGCCGCTAGCAGCCCGATCCAGGCCAAGCCCGGCCGGGCCGCCAGCAGCCCGAACGGCAGGATCATCGGGAACGGGGGCGGGTACAAGAAGATCCCGAAGCCGCCCGCGCCCTGGACGGACGTGTCGTAGGCGGCTTGCCGTCGAGCAGGGCGGCGGCCGAGTGGCTAGGCCAGGAAGTCGTAGCCGAGCGTCGATCCGCGGACGCGAGGACGAGGCCGAGGTCGATGGCGAAGACGGCGATCGCGAGGATCGGCAACGCCGCTCGAGCCAGAGCCACGGTCAGGCGGCGGGCGTCTGGTCGCGCCGGACGCGACGTGACGTCGCGGTGGAGGAGCGGGATCCGGAAAAGATCCCACGCCACCCTCATCGCGAGCCGTGGGCCCGGGTGCATGCGCGACCCACGCCTGTCGGCCCAGCGGATCGGCACGACGAGCCAGCCGAGTAGCCGCGCCGGCGGGCAAGGTAGATGAGCTCGACGTCGAAGACGATGCTGGAGACTCGCTGGAGCCTGAACAGATCGTGGGCTGCTTCGCGCGTGAACCCCTTGAACCCACACTGCGTGTCCTGGACGGGTCCCACTGCCCAGATCGAGGCCAGCGAGTGGAACGTCCTGCCGAGCGCGCGCCGGAAGAGCGGCTGGCTGGCCCGCATGTCCGACCGTCGGGCTGGATCCGGCTGCCCAGCGCCACGTCGTGGTCGCCGGAGCGCCCGGACCAGCAGCGGAATCTGGTCCGGCGGCGTCGCCATGTCCGCGTCGGCGAAGACCAGGAGGTCCGCGTCCGCGGCGAGCATCCCCGCCCTCACCGCGGAGCCCTTGCCGCCGTGCGGGACCGTCAGGAGCTCGAGGGAGAGTCCATCGCCGCCCCGGTCGGCGAGCGCCTCAGGCCGCGCCCGGACACGGGCCGCGGTGCCGTCGGCGCTCCCGTCATCGACGACGAGCACCTCGATCTCGCCCGGCAGCTGCGCTGCGCCCGGCGCGCCGTCACGGCCGAGCTCGCCTGCCGGCGCAGGTACCCGAACAGCTCGTCCAGCGCCGGCTCCAGGCGCGCCTCTTCGTTGTAGGCGGGCAGGACGATGGTCAGACTCTGGCCACGTTCATCGGAGGACATCTGGGGCAGTCTACCCGGCAGGCTTCGCGACGAGTAAGACGACGATAAGGCGGTGCCTCGCGGCACCGAAGGTCATGCTCCGAGCGGGACTGGCGGGCCACGCGTCCGAAACCGGATGTTCGGCTAGATTTTATCCCCGACCGACCGCCCAAGGGATCGGCGGGGATCCACGAGGAGGCGCCACACCGTGATCGACCCGTCCGCGCGCATCCATGCGACGGCGGATATCGAACCCGACGTGAGCGTCGGGCCCGGGACGAGCGTCTGGCATCGCGCCCAGCTCCGGACCGGCGCCCGGATCGGCCGCGACGCGGTGATCGGTCGTGACGCCTTCATCGATGAGGGCGTCTCGCTCGGCGACCGGGTCAAGGTCCAGAACGGCGCGCTCATCTATCACGGCGTGACCATCGGCGACGGCGTCTTCATCGGCCCCGGCGCGATCCTGACCAACGACCGGCGACCACGCGCCCTGAACGCGGATGGCGGCCTTGCCCGTGCCACCGACTGGACCGTCACCCCGATCGACATCGCCCTCGGCGCGTCGATCGGCGCGGGTGCGGTCGTCGTCGCCGGATGCGACGTCGGCGAGTACGCGATGGTCGGCGCCGGGTCGGTCGTGACCCATCCCGTCCCGGCCCACACGCTCGTCGTCGGCAATCCCGCTCGCGCGATCGGCTGGGTCTGCGTCTGCGGCGAGCGGCTCGTCGACTCGAACGGTCGGCTCGCCGCCCCACCGCGATCGGCCGCCGACCTGGAGCTTGCTTGCGCCGTGTGCCATCGTCACTACACATCCATCACGGAGGACGGCTCGCTCCGCGAGCGGGCGCCGTCGCCGGATCGACCGGGGGTATCCGCATGATTCCTGTCGCACGACCCGATATCGGGCCCGAAGAGATCGCCGCCGTCACCGCCGTCCTCGAGAGCGGGATGCTGGCCGGCGGCAAGCGCGTCGTCGAGCTCGAGGAGCGGTTCGCCGCCTTCATCGGGGTCAAGCACGCCATCGCGATGAGCAACGGCACGGTCGCGTTGATGTGCATCTACGCGGGCCTCGAGCTGGAGCCCGGCGACGAGGTCATCACCGTCGGCCACACCTTCAACGCGACGGTCAGCTCGATCCTGTACACGGGCGCCACCCCGGTCTTCGTCGACATCGAGCCCGACACGTACCTGATCGACCCCGACCGGATCGAGGCGGCCATCACGCCGCGGACCCGGGCGATCTGCCCGGTCCACCTGTTCGGCCTGCCGGCGGACATGGACGCCATCGGGGCCATCGCCGCCCGTCACGGGCTGGCCGTCGTCGAGGACGCCTGCCAGGCGCACGGCGCGCAGTTCGGCGGCCGCCGGGTCGGCAGCTTCGGTCACGGCGCGTTCAGCCTGTACGGCACCAAGAACATGACGACCGGTGAGGGCGGCCTCATCACCACGGACGACGACCGCCTCGCCGACTGGATCCGGCTCTACCGCAACCAGGGGATGCGCGAGCGGTACCGCCACGACATCCTCGGCTACAACTTCCGGCTGACCGACATCGCGGCCGCGATCGGGCTGTGCCAGCTCGACAAGCTCGAGCGCAACACCGAACGCCGTCGCGCGATCGCGGCGCGCTACGACGCGGCCTTCGCCGACCTGCCGATCCGGACGCCGGTCACCCCGGCCGGGCCGGACGCACGTCTTCCACCAGTACACGATCGCCGTCGAGGACGACCGGGATGGCGTGGTCGCGAGCCTCGCGGCCGCCGGCATCTCGACCGGCATCTACTACCCGATCCCGGTCCACCGCCAGCCGTACGTCCTCGAGCGCGGCATCGAGGCCGACCTGCCGCTGACCGACCACGCCGCCGCGCACTCCCTGTCGCTGCCGATGTTCCCGGGCCTCACCGACGAGGAGCAGACGACCGTCATCGCCTCGGTGCGTGCCGCCGTCCAGCGTGCCCCGGAACGGGCCGCCGCCCGATGACCGCCGCCTGGTCCCCGATCGGCGACCGCGAGCTGCGTGCCGGGCTGATCGGCCTCGGCTCGATGGGCCGGAACCATCTCCGCGTCCTCCGCGGCCTGGCCGACGTGCGTCTGGTCGCCATCGCCGACCTCGACGCGGAGGCCCTCGGGGCGGCTGCCGCCCGGTCCGGCGCCCAGGCGTTCGCCGAGCCGCTCGCGATGCTGGCCGAGGCGGACCTCGACGCGGTCGTCATCGCGGCCCCGACCACCGCGCACCTGCCGCTCGCCCTGGCCGCGCTCGGGCGCGGCATCGCGGTCCTCATCGAGAAGCCGCTGGCGGCGACCCCGGCCGAGGCCGACCGGATCGTCGCCGCCGCGACGACCCCGGGCGCACCGCCGGTCCAGGTCGGCCACATCGAGCGCTTCAACCCCGCCATCCTCGAGCTCGGGCGGCTGCTCGAGTCGGGCTGGCTGTCGGACGTCTTTGCGATCTCGAGCCGGCGCGCCGGCCCGTTCCCGGCACGGATCCGCGATGTCGGCGTCACCGTCGACCTCGCCACGCACGACGTGGACATCCTCTGCGCGGTCGCCGGGGAGCGCCCGGCGCGCGTCTCGGCCGAGACGGCCAGGCGCATCCACGCCGAGCACGAGGACCTGCTGTTCGGGCTGATGTCGTTCCCGTCGGGCACGGTCGCGATGCTCGACGTCGACTGGCTGACGCCGGCCAAGCGCCGCCAGCTCACCGTCCTCGGCGAGGAGGGCATGTTCGAGCTCGACTACCTGACCCAGCGGCTGACCTTCGCCCGCTCGACCGACATGAGCCAGCCGCGCCTGATCGGCGGCTACGCGCCGACCTTCGAGAGCGACGTCGTCGAGCTCCGGGTCGCGACCGGCGAGCCGCTCGTCGCCGAGCTCGAGGCGTTCGTGCGGGTCGTCCGCGACGGCGGCCGCCCGATGGTGGACGCCGCCGACGGCCGCTGGGCGGTCGTCCT
>CAVZTK010000020.1:0-12037 GCA_963778155.1 uncultured Chloroflexia bacterium | reverse complement strand
TGACCTCCCGGCCCAGCGTCGGGACCATGTCCACGAGGTCGAGGGCCGCCCGGACTGCCCTCTCGGCGTCGTCCTCGTGGGCCACCGGTGCGCCCCACAGGGCCATCACGGCGTCGCCGATGAACTTCTCGACCGAACCGCCGTAGCGGTCGATGATCACCCGGGTCTGTTCGAAATAGTGATCCTGGAGCTCGCGGATGGTCTCCGGGTCGCGGCTCGCCGAGAGCGAGGTGAACCCGACGAGGTCTGCGAACAGGACCGTGACGACACGTCGCTCGGTGGCGCTGCCGGCCCCGTCGAGCGTGCCGCCGGCGGGTCGGTCGGCAGCGATGGCCGGGGTCGCGACGGTCGCACCGAGGTTCGTCCCACAGGTGCCACAGAACCTGGCCCCGGCCGCGTTCGTCGCACCACAGTTCGGGCAGCCGCCAAGAGCCGTCCCGCATCCGATGCAGAAGCGGCCATCGGACGGGTTGGCGGTCCCACAGCTCTGGCAGATCACGATGACTGGAGAGTAACCGTGGCTTGTGCCCGCTGCCAGCCGCCCGCTAGTATCGCGACATGAGCACCGTCGCCCCGCTGGACGTCCTTGGCAAGGTCCCCCTGCTCGCCGGCCTCAACAAGAAGGCGCTCGGCCAGCTGTCCGGGATGTTGAAGGACCGGACGTTCCGGGCCGGCGACACCGCCATCGACGAAGGTGCACAGGGCGTGGGGTTCTTCATCGTCCTCGATGGCACCGCGACGGTCAGCATCGGCGGCCGGCAGGTGCGCAGACTCGGCCCCGGCGACTGGTTCGGCGAGATCGCGCTCCTCGCCTCCGACAGCGTGCGGACGGCGACGGTCACCGCGGAGACCGATCTCAAGTGCGTCGGCATGACCGCCTGGGAGTTCCGGCCCTACCTGGCCGAGCACCCGGACATCGCGTGGCAGATCATGGGCACGATGGCGCACCGGATCGCGGACAGCCCGCCGCCCGAATGACGCCGCAGGGCCACCGGTAGCGGCGACCCGGGCCCTCTCATCCGAGGCACGCACATCGACGGCACGAGGGAGACGTTGGATGCCGTACACGGACCTGCCGCTCGATCAGCTCCGCACATACCGCCCGACGCTCGTGGAGCCCGACGATCTCGACGCCTTCTGGGCAGAGACCCTGGCGGATGCCCGGACGCACCCCCTCGACGCGACCTTCGAACGGGTGGACAGCGGCCTCGCGGTGATCGACACGTGGGACGTGACGTTCCGTGGCTTCGGTGGGTCGCCGATCCGAGGCTGGTTGCATCTGCCGGCCGGGCGGGATGGCGTCCGGCCGGCCGTCGTCGAGTACATCGGCTACGGGGGCGGCCGGGGCCTCCCGCACGAGAAGGTCATCTGGGCTGCAGCGGGGTACGCGCATCTCGTGATGGATACTCGCGGTCAGGGCTCCGCGTGGTCGGTCGGCGACACTCCCGACCCGGAGGCTGACGGCAGCCCGGCCCACCCGGGGTTCATGACCCGCGGGATCCTCGACCCCTCGACCTACTACTACCGCCGGGTGTTCACCGATGCGGTTCGGGCCGTCGAGGCCGCACGTTCCCACCCGGCGATCGACCCGGCCCGGATCGCCGTGTCCGGCGGGAGCCAGGGCGGCGGCATCTCCATCGCGGTCGCGGCGCTCATGCCGGACGTGGCGGCGGTCATGCCCGACGTCCCCTTCGCCTGTGACTTCGCCCGGGCCATCGCGATCGCCGACCGCGAGCCATACCCCGAGATCGTCCGCTACCTGAAGGCACATCGCGACCATACCGAGCGCGTCCTGCGGACCCTCCGGTACGTGGACGTCGCAGCCCTCGGTCGACGCGCGACAGCCCCGGCGCTGTTCTCGGTCGGGCTGATGGACGAAGTCTGTCCGCCATCCACCGTCTACGGCGGGTTCAACGAGTACGGCGGTCCGAAGGAGATCATCGAGTACCCGTACAACGACCACGAGGGCGGCGCCGGCTTCCACGACATCGCGAAGATGCATTGGCTGGCAGACCGGTTCGCGGATCCCGTCCGGCGCGGCGACTGATCGGGCGTCGCCCTATCCACCGTCGCCGCCGACCACGACCCGGTGCGCCGAGGACTCGCGTGTGCGCTACGCTCCAGCCCTACCTCGGGTCCGTTGGAGTGAGCGTTGCCCTGTACCCAGTGCGGCAAAGTCAACGAGGCCGGACGCAAGTTCTGCATCGAGTGCGGTGAGCCCCTCGCGATCGGCTGCCCCACGTGCGGCGCGCCGATCCCGGTCGACGCCAAGTTCTGTGGCGAATGTGGCTCGAGGGTGACCGGTGCGGCGACCGCCGACCCGGTGATCCGCCGCCCCGCGCCCGGCCCTGCCCCGGCGCCGGTCGCCGAACGACGCGTCGTCAGCATCCTGTTCGCCGATCTTGTCGGGTTCACGACCCTCGCCGAAGGGCGGGACGCGGAGGACACGCGCGAGCTGCTCAGTCGGTACTTCGACCTGTCGAACGATGTCATCGCCCGCTACGGGGGGACGGTGGAGAAGTTCATCGGCGATGCCGTGATGGCCGTCTGGGGCGCGCCGACAGCCCACGAGGACGATGCCGAGCGTGCGGTCCGCGCTGGCCTCGAGCTCGTCAATGCGGTCCGCACCCTCGGCCCCGGGATCGAGGCGCGGGCCGGCGTGCTGACGGGCGAAGCGGCGGTGACGCTCGGGGCGACGAACGAGGGCATGGTCGCCGGTGACCTCGTCAACACCGCGAGCAGGCTCCAGTCGATCGCATCGCCGGGCACGGTCCTCGTCGGCGAGGCGACCCAGCGCGCGGCGAGCATGGCGGTGGTCTTCGAGGAGGCCGGCGAGCAGATCCTGAAAGGCAAGACGAGCCCGGTGCCGGCGTGGCGGGCGATCCGGATCGTGGCCGAACGTGGCGGCCGAAACCGCTCGGACCGGCTCGAGGCCCCATTCGTCGGTCGCGACGACGAGTTTCGTCAGATCAAGGACCTGTTCCACGCGACGAGCCGAGACAGCCGAGCCCGACTCGTCTCGGTGATCGGACCTGCGGGGATCGGCAAGACCCGCTTGGCGTGGGAGCTCCTGAAGTACATCGACGGGTTGGTCGATGACGTCCTGTTCCATGACGGGCGCTCGCCAGCCTACGGTGAGGGGGTCAGCTTCTGGGCGCTCGGCGAGATGATCCGTCGGCGAGCCGGCCTCCTCGAAACCGACGATGAGCCGACGACGCGAGCGAAGGTCGCCGAGATGCTCGCGATCCATGTTCCCGACGAGGTCGAGCGGCGCTGGATCGAGCAGGCCTTGCTGGCCCTTCTTGGGGTCGAAGCCACCACGGGTGGATCGGAGCAGCTGTTCGCCGCCTGGCGGACGTTCTTCGAGCGCCTCGCCGCGACGGCACCGGTAGCGCTCGTGTTCGAGGATCACCACTACGCCGACTCCGGTCTCCTCGACTTCGTCGACCACCTCCTCGAATGGAGCCGGAACGTCCCGATCTACGTCGTGACCCTGTCGCGACCCGACCTCCTAGACAGGCGCCCCGACTGGGGCGCGGGCAAGCGCAATTTCACCTCGCTCTATCTCGAGCCCCTCGCCGAACCCGCGATGCGCGAGCTCCTCGGCGGCCTCGTTCCGGGGCTGCCGGCGACCGCCGTCCGGGCGATCCTCGACCGGGCCGACGGCGTACCGCTCTATGCCGTCGAGACCGTCCGGATGCTCGTCGCCGAAGGACGGCTGGCCATCGAGGACGGCGTCTACCACCCGGTCGGCGACCTGACGACCCTTGCCGTCCCCGAGACCCTGACCGCATTGATCGCGAGCCGGCTCGACGGGCTCGCCGCGGACGATCGAGCCCTCATCTCCGATGCCGCGGTCCTCGGCCAGAGCTTGACCCTTGCGGGGTTGTCGGCCGTCTCGGGCATCGCCGAGTCGGAGCTCGAAGTGCGCCTGCGCGCCCTCGTCCGCAAGGAGCTCCTCACTCTCGAGTCGGACCCACGCAGCCCGGAGCGCGGCCAGTATGCCTTCGTCCAGGCACTCATCCGCGAGGTCGCCTACAACACCCTGGCCAAGCGGGATCGCAAGGTCCGCCACCTGGCCGCGGCGCGGTTCTTCGAGAGCCTCGACACCGACGAGATCGCCGGCGGGCTGGCCGGCCACTACCTTGCGGCGCACGCGAACGCGTCCGAGGGACCCGAGGCCGATGCCCTCGCCGGCCAGGCCCGCATCGCCCTGCGCGGCGCCGCCGAGCGAGCGATCTCGCTCGGGTCGCACGACCAGGCGGTGACCTTCCTGCGCCAGGCGCTGTCGGTCGCGACGGATCCCGCGGAGACGGCCGAGCTGCTCGAACGAGCCGGCGACGTCGCTTCGCAAGCCGGCCGCCACGACGAGGCCGAGGGTTTCCTCCTCCGTGCCACCGAACTGCATCGGGCCAACGAGGACCGTGTGGCGACCGCCAGGTCGATCGCCGCCCTCGGAATGGCTTACCTGACCGCCCGCCGCACCGACGAGGCTGTCGCCCTGCTCGAGTCAGCCGTCGTCGAATTCGCCGACCTCGGCGACGACCCGGCGCTCGCGAGCCTGCACAGCCAATCGGGTCGGGCATACATGTTCATCGGAGACAGCCGGCGGGCCGTGGAGATGGCCGACCGCGCCCTCGAGGTCGCGGAACACGCGGATCTTGTCGCCCTCCTGGCCGACACGCTCATCACGAAGGGCAGCGCACTCTCGGACCTCGGTCGCATCCAGGAGGGGACCGGAGCCATCGAGACCGGGGAGCGGCTGGCGCGGTCGGCTGGCCTCGTGGCGACCCTCCTGCGGGGCCTCAACAATCGGCTGGTCGGCCAGGGCGAGATCGACCCCGCTGCCGTCCTCGCGGCGTCCACAGAGGGCCTCGCACTCTCACGCCGGATGGGCCTGCGCTTCTGGACTTTCGGCTTTTCGGTCTCCACCGGTTACGTCTGCTACCGCCTCGGCGATTGGGACCGCGCCGTGGCGGTCTTCACCGAGGCCCTGGCCGATGACCCCGCGTCCGAGGACCGGGTCCAGCTGCTCTCCAATGGGGCGCTCGTGCCCGCGTTCCGGGGCGACGATGTCGAGGACGTCCTGGCGGAGATCGCAACTCTGGTCGGGGCGAGCACCGACTGGACCCTCGTCGGCAACATGCGGGAAGCCCGCGGGGCGGCGGCTCTCGCGGCGGGGCGGCTCGCCGATGCGACGGTCGAGTACCGGACGGCCGCGGAGCTGAGTACGAGTGTCAATGGGACAGATCAGAGGATGTTCGCGGCCCACGCCTCGCTCTGGGGAGGGGATGTCGCGGAGGCGGCGGTCGACCTCGAGGCGATCGTCGCCTCCGGCTTCCGCGCCCCGACGGTCGAGGCGCGTCGGTTCACGATCGGCGCCGGCCTGGCCGCTGCCGAAGGCCGACGGGCCGAGTCGCTTGCTCTATACCGCGACGCGCTCCGTCGCTGGCGTGACCTCGGCCTCGTGTTCGACGAGGCGTTGGCCTGCATCGACATGGCTACCCTGCTGGACGCGGACGATCCGGAGGTGGGAGCCGCAGCCGACTCCGCCCGTGCGATCCTTGAACGGCTTGGAGCGAAACCGTTGCTCGCGCGACTCGAGGCGGCGGTGGCACGACGGTCATCGGGCGCGACGTCAGAATTCCGCTCGGTCACGGGACCTGTCGAACGTCTGACGCAATGGGACGGGTGGCGTCGACTACGTCGCGTCGGTGTGCGGGCGGCGGGCGACGGCGGCCTCGATCCGGGCGCGCACGTCGGGGAACGTGGCCATGACCCGGCTGAATAGTGTGTTGCCGTGGGACGTTCTGGGCTCGAGCGGCATCTACTTGACGTGAATGCTCACGAACTGGTCGACACGACCGCGACGGCCGAGCTGCTGGCTCGAGCGCGGACCGGCGAGCGCGAGGCCTTTACCGCCCTTGTCGAGCGGCATCATGCCGAACTCGTGCGCATCGCCTATGCCATCACCGGTGACGTCGACGTGGCCCGCGATGCCGCCCAGCTGGCGTGGATCAAGGCTTGGCAACAGCTGCCGAAGGTCCGCGAGCCCGAGCGCCTCCGGGCATGGCTGATCGCGATCGCGGCGAACGAAGCGCGCCAATACCTCCGCGCTCATCGACGGCGTCGTGTGCGCGAGATCGCACCGGCGACCCGGGATGAGATGCCCGGGCAGAGTGTGATCGCCTCAGCCGATCGACTCGATCTCGCCGCCGCTCTGGTGCGTCTCGATCCCGCCGACCGCGGCCTGCTCGCGATGCGCTATTTGGCCGGCCTGACCGCGGAGGAGATCGGAACAGCGACCGGGCGATCCGCTTCGGGGGTTCGCACCCGTCTGTCTCGCCTCATCGCCCGTCTGCGTGAGGACCTTGACGATGACTGATCGACCGACGCTCGACCCGTTCGAGCGGCGCATCGCCGCTGAGTTCGAGCGATATGTCCAGCCGGCAGCTGATCCGAAGCCGATCTCCGCGATCGTCGGGGCGGCGATGCGACCGCGCGGTGTCGTGGTCCGCGCTCGGAACCTGTCACGGCCACGCCGCTTCCTGCTGCTCGGGATCGCAGCGGCCTTCCTCGTGCCGGCGACGTACCTCGGCGCGAGCAGCCTGCGACCTCCGAATCCGGACAACCAGGTACAGCCACTCAGCCGGATCCAGGTCGGCGAACCAGTCGGCCCGCGCTGGTTCGCTTCCGACGGCCAGTCGCTCTGGGTCCACGAGCCCACGAGCCTGGTGCGTGTGAACCTGGCGACGTCCGCTGTCACGGGACAAGTCCCCACGAACCCGATCGATTACGGCTATGTGACGACCGGGGCAGGTGCCGTCTGGCAGACGGACTTCGCGAACGACTACCTCCTGAGGATCGACCCGGTCGCCGGCAAGGTCGTGGCGTCCATCCCGGTCGGATCGGGACCAGAAGGCGTGGCCGTGACCGCGGGCTCGGTGTGGGTGGCCGACGAGAACGATGAAGCGGTCACGCGCGTCGATCCCAACACCAACCGCGTCGTCGCGACGATCCCGGTCGGTCCGGCCGGCACGGACCTCTCCGCCGGGCCACAGATCATGACGGCTGGTCCGGGCGGTGCTGTCTGGGTGGGCGTTCCCAACCTGGGCGAGGTTGTGCGGATCGATCCCGCGACGAACAAGGTCGGGCTGGTGGTGCCGTGGGACGGCTACGTCGCGAGTGACGGCAAGGAGGTCTGGATCGCCGCCGATGCAGGGACCGACGGGCTGCCCCAGGCCCTCCGCATCGATCCGGACTCGGGCAAGGTCATCACCGCGGTCGACCTCGATCAAGATCCCGGCGAATGCGGCCTGGCCGTCGGCCTCGGATCCGTCTGGGTCACCACAGGCGGATTGACGCGGATCGACCCTGTGACGGGACGCATCGTCGGGCGCCTCGATCTCGGTGGCGATTGCGGCAACGTCGTCGTGGCGGGTGGCGCGGTCTGGGTCACGGCGGACGGTCAGCCGTACGTGGTCCGGATCTCGCCGCAGTGACCACGGCCTATTGCCGCCGAGGGTCAGGGCGCTGGCCCTTCCCGACGAGGCGCGGGTTCGGATGGCCCGCCCGGAGGGCGTCGGGCGCGCAGGAACAACAAGGATGGCGCGTCGCGAACATCCCCGCGTCGATGAGGTGCGACGAAACGCCAGTGCCCGGCAAAGACATATCGGGCCGGTTCGCCTAATCCCCGAGAACGCCCGAGCGTGGTGAGGGTGTTAGTGGTTTATACAGGGCGTCGACTGCCGCCAACAGACTCGCCTCGTCGACGGCCACCTCAAGCGGCCGTCCAAGGACCCGTTCCGTTTCGACCCAGACGTAGCGCGTCCACGTCCAGAGCGCGCGAGCGGCCCGGCGGACCTCGGCACGGGTCGGCGTGGCCGGCCAGGTGGCTCGCACCAGTCGCAGTTCGGCGGGCGAAAGCAGCAACTCGGCATAACGGAAGCCGTAGGACCGCCGACCGCGCAACCGTGCCATCAGCTCGTAGAGCTGGGCCGCGTGGTGGGGAACGGTGCTCATCGCCTCCCAGGTGGCGCCGCGGGCGTTGTTGACGGCGATGTAGATCTGATCGGCGGTGCCGCCCATGATCGTCGCCCGCGCCTCCTCCCAGGTCGGGGTGACATCTTCCGGGACCGAGGCCGCGACGAGGCGCGCCAGGGTCCCGTCGAAGTCCTTGACGATCCGGGCACCGGCGAATTCGTGCCGGGGCTCCGTGTCGTCCCGTCTCCGCACATGCAGATCGACGCGGCGCCAGTCGGGACCGACGTTCGACTGCGAGAACCTTGGGTTGCGGACATCGAACAACTCGATCGTGCCGAGGACGGCGTGCAGGTCGCGGGTCCTGGCAGGCAGATCGGCGAACGCGTGGTCGGCGAGCCAGACCTCGAGATCGAGGTCGGAAAAACGGTCGGCGGTACCGCGACCGAGGGAGCCGGAGTAGAGGACGCCAAGGACCGACGGATCGGACTGGATCGCAGCTTCGAATCGTTCGAGGACGGTTCGCAGCGAAGGATCGACCATGAGCCCATTCTGCGGCAGGGCCAGCAGGACATGGCCCGCCCGGATGGACCTGAGCGCGCCGTGCAACCCCTTCGGGTCGAGGGCGTTGAGGAGCTGGTCCGAGCCCTTCGAGCCGCCCGATCGCGCGCTGCCGTGGTCACGGTGACCCAAGAGGACCCCACAAATTCGGAACACCGAGTGGGCGACGACCGCAAGGACAACCACAACCTCGAGGCTCGAGTGCGCGAGGCTCAAGCGCGAAGGTATGCGCGGCGCCATCGATCAGCGGTCGACTTTGGCGCCCACGCGGCTCGAGAGCAGGTGTCACGCGCCTTCGGACGACCGGCAGCGGCACGAAACGTTTACTTGCTCGTCAGCCAGGGCGTTGTCATCAGCAGCGTCCTTCGGATCGAACAGGCGTCATCGACGGACGTGAAGCTCAGGTGGCCAGCCGCGAGATGCCAGACGTAGTTCCCGACGGAGGAGGAGCAGTCGCCGTAGAAGAGGTCGGTCCGGAAGCCATGACCGGCGAGGGAGAAAGCGTTCCCCAACAGGCCGTTGGCGCCTGGCATGTATGAAGACGGCGCGGACAGGACCACGACGCCCGTGGCATCGAGCCGCATCGTCCAGGACCCACCCACCCCGTCCGCCTTCACAATGGCGCTGGCCGGATCGAGCGTCACCGCATACGTCCCTGCGATCTGCGGGTAGAGGGCGGGCATCGAGGGAGAAGCCGCTGCGCCAGGGCTAGGCGCGACCGACGGGCCTGGTCCAGCCGGCCCCGTGTTCTGGCCTGTCGGGAAGCGGAGGATGATCGCGGCGACGACGATCGCCGCAGCGACGAGGAGCCACGACGCCCCGATGCCAGTCCGCCGGCGGGCGCCTGCCTCGACGGCGCCGAGCTGTCGGTCGACATCGGGCTCGATCGCGGCGGCCTCCTGCCGGAGTTCCTCGCGCAGGCGCCGGTCAAGCGACATCGTCGTCCTCGCCCAGGAGCTGCCGCAGGCGCTTCCTACCCCGATGGAGATGGACCCGCGCCGTCGGCTCCGAGCAGCCGAGGATCGGTCGCGACCTCGGCGACCGGCCGATCCTCGTAGTAATGGAGCACGATCGCCGCCCGTTGTGAGCCCGGCAGGCGGCGGATCGCGCCCGGGACGTCGAACCGGGACGGCGGAGTCGAAGGGGACGGCAGGAGTTCGAGACGGACGAGCGACCAGAGTCGGTCGCGGCGGATCACTCGCATCGCAAGGCGTATGGCCACCCGCCGAACCCATGCCTGCGGCCGTTCGTACCGAGAGATCTTCGGCCAATCGCGCAGCAGCTGGATGAAGGCGTCCTGAGTGATCTCTTCCGCCCGCCCAGGGTCACGCAGCATCAAGGCCACGGTTCGCAAGACCGGTGCGAACTGAGCCCTGAAGAACGCGCTGTAGTCCAGCTCGGCGTCGACCACAAGCCCGACGGTCGCCTCGCCTTCGAAGCCGGGAAAGGCCCTCGATGGTGACCGACCAGACACGGCGTACCGCCTCAGCGTGGCCGTTTCGTGTCGCGGCACGACCAACTTGATCTCCGACTGGGCGAGTTCGTTACCGAGCCCACGTCCGATCCCCATGCGAACCCTACAGCCGCGACAGCCTCCGAATGTTTACCTGGCGCATCGTGGCTCGGATCCTCTTTCTCGGAGTGCGATACGTGCAGGCATCCGGCGGACCTCGCTGCCGAGCCCGTAAACCTTCCTCCTGTGTGCCGGCTGTTTAAAGGTGTCATGCCGGCGTCAAGTCGGGCATCCTGGATCGGAGCAGAGAAATGGTTCGACCATCGACCGCACAACCCACGAATCTGCTGAAAGTCGCAGCCGGCCTTGCCTTGGTCGCGACGCTGATCGCACCCGGGTCCGCCCTCGCCGGACCGAGCCAGATCATCAAGGTCAGCGGGACGAACCTGGATTGCTCGCTCAGCTCTCCTGTGGCAAGCGCTGAACTGACTGCCATCACGCGTGACCGAACAGACGGAAATGGTTTCGCGTTCATCGATCTGTCGATCGAACCGACCGATCCAGCCGCCCAGATACTCGCCAACAACGTCGACGATCCGCCGCTCACCCCGACCGGCATCGACATGACTCTCGACATGACCAACCCGTTCACGGACCAGGTGAATGGCTCTGCGACGGTCTCCGCCACGTTCACCCTGACCGGCTCGCAACGGTTCCGCGCGGTGTCCCAGAACGGCGTGCAGAAGGGGGTCTTCAACGACGTCAGCGTGGTCGGCACGATCACGGCTACGTCCGGAACCACGAGCTACATGTTTGACATGGCCGACTGTGTCGCCAGCACGATGTCGCGGATGGACCAGATCCACGATCCCAACGGTCCCAAGCCGGGCGGCAAGGTGCCGGCCAACGACACGCCCGCCGGGGCCCTGCCGGTCGCTCCGGGGAGCAAGGTCCAGATGCAGACCGGCGGCGCCTCGCTCGATCCGGAGACGCCTTGTCTCGTGACCTTCGAAGACCAGGTGTTCGAGTTCGGCTGGGGACGGACGGTCTGGTTCACGCTCAGGGGGACGGGCGGGCCAATCACCATCGACCCGGCCGGGTCGAACTTCGACACAGTCGTGGCAGCCTATGTCAGCACCGGCGCCGGGCTTCAGCAAATTGCCTGCGTCGATGACAATCCATCGCCCGTCTCGTTCCAAGGACGAGCGACCATCGATACCCAGCTCGGCGCGACCTACCTCATCCAGATCGGTGGGGTCGTCGGCGACTTCGGATCCGACACCGCTGACTTTGGTCGCCTGCGGCTCAGGATCTACTAGATGCCTTCGCGTGCTCATGCGCGACTGAGCCTCGATCGATCCGGCTTCTGGCTGCGCGGACCACTGATGGCCGCCTTCGTCGTGGCCGCCTGCGGCGGCACCGGTGCACCGTCCCCTGCGGCATCGACGGGACCCTCCAAGGCCACGTCACCGGCCAGCCTGGCCCCCAGCTCCAGCGCGGCCGCGATCCGGCCCACGCCCTCCACCTCTGCCTTCGCGACAGCAGCCGGGACCACCAGGCGGGCGCCTTGCCCAAACCCCGGCGGCGGCAAGTGTCTCGGCATGTTGTCGGCGGGGTCGTACTCGACGATCGTGTTCTTCCCGACCGTTACCTACCTGGTCCCGGATGGTTGGGCGAACTACGAGGACACGCCGGGTAACTTCCTCCTCGTCCCACCCGGCAACAGTCTCGCTGGCGTCGACGCCGGCACCAGCGACTACATCGGGATCTATACATCGGTGGCCGCAGCGGCGCGGGGTTGTGAACCGGGTCCAGCACCTGGCGTCGGCCGGATGGCCGGCGAGATCGCGAAGGCTCTCCGTGGACGGCCCGGCCTCAAGACGTCGTCGACGCGGGCGACCGCCTACGGCACGAGCCTAAAGGGCATCACGATCGATATCACCCTCGCCAACGGCTGGACGAAAGGCTGTTCGTATTCAGGCGGACAGCCGACGGTCCAGGTCATCACGGGTGTCTCACCGACAGGGCTCGATCACGGGATGA
>CAVZTK010000019.1:0-259510 GCA_963778155.1 uncultured Chloroflexia bacterium | reverse complement strand
CCATGCGCATACATCGGCACGTAAAGCCCGCCGAAGTGGGACCGGCGACAGACCCGAGGACGATGCGTTATCGAGCACGAACTGCAGAGCGCGAGATCGACATTTGTTCCGTATCGTCCGCGGCCGGGGCTTGACCCGGCAGCCATCATCGACGGCGCGCAGAGCGTGACAGCGACGTTTCCACGATACGCGCCCGAGCCAAAGGATCCGTCGGCGTTTTGCTGCTTCGCGAGCCACGCGAGCCCCATTCGAATCGCACTGGGTTTCGGCGGTGATGAGTTCCGCGCGCAGCCGGGAATTTCGCCGGTTCGCGTCGGCGAAGCCGGTTTTCGCGGGTCGAGGCTGTTGCGCAAGTGCCCGCACAGCAAGAACGACCGGCAGGGCAATCGCCACGAGTCGTGGAAAAACGGACGGGAAGCCAGTGAACACACCGTGGAGCGCAAAAGGACTTCACCAGTTTCCCTCCCAGGGAAAACGATGTCGCCGGTATCGGCAACGCTCGCGCCGCGACGAATCGCCGCGCAGGCCGGCAGCCCGCCGGTTGAAATCAGTTCTTGGCCGCGATTCGCGCTGAAAGATGGGCAGATAATTATTGGGCATCTGAAGGATGATGAGGGCCATCGCGGTTCCATAATAGGAACCGACGCTGTCATTCCAGTAACCCTGCGCAAGGCGCTTGGAAACCAGTTCGTCGCGGATGGCGGGATACCACTGGTTCCAGTCGTCCCCGCCGCGAATCCACATGGCCTGCGCCGCGTAGTAATGGCCGTAGAAATAATGGCTGTATCGCTGACCGAGCCGAATCTCCGGCATGTAGTGCTTCAAGTAGCGATCCCTTGATCCACCTCCTTCGTGTCGTAAACGGCCGCCGAGTACAGCGCCACCACGCCGGCCGCCGAGCGTGGAAACGAACTGGCCCCGTTGGAGAGCATATATCGAAAACCGCCATCGGGGTTTTGACTTTGCTTCACATAGCGAATGCACGCTTCCACCGTTTCCTTGGGCACGAAAATCCCAGCGTTTCGCGCAGCCCGAAGCGCATTGATTTGACAAATCGTTACCGACAAATCCGCATCGGCACGCACCGGCTGATAGCGCCAGCCGCCTTCGCCGTTTTGGGTGTCGATGATGAGGCGGACCGCTTTTTCGAGCTTCTCGCGAATCTCGGGCCGGCGGGTCATGCCGTAGGCCTCGGCAAGAAACAAGGCTCCAAAGCCGTGGGCGTACATTGGTCCATGCGTCGACGCGTTCGGAACGCTGATGAAGCCGGAAGGACTCGTGTTATCCATCACATACTGCAAGGCCCGGTCGATTTGCGCTCCGTATGGCCCGCGGCCGGGACTGGATCCCGACGACATCATCGCGAGCGCAGCCAAACTCGTCACGGCGATATTGCCTCGATACGCCCCTGAGCCGTACGAGCCGTCGCCGTTCTGTTGTTTGGCAAGCCAGCGGAGCCCGGACTCAATGGGCGCTGCGTTTCGGGAGTGATCCACTCCGCCGCACCTTCGGGAATCTCACCCGTTCGCGCATCGGCGAAGCCGGTCTTCTCCTTGACGGTCGCCGGCGTTCCAGCCTTCCGCATCCTTTGCGCCTGTGCCCGCGCCGCGGACGACAAAGTTCACGGCGACAAGGCTGGCAACAGCAAAACTGAACGTGCGGGGGGATAAAAACTTCCCATCGGCGTCAGCCCCCCGGAGAGAGATTTTTCTTACTCAACGACTCGTAATAACGACCGATCTGCTTCTCGCGTCGCGGGAAGATTTGCCGCGAAGCTGTTTTCCATTTCTTCGCGGACGTGAGCCGGCAAGTTGCCCCAAATGTCCTTGCTGCCACCCATTGCCGACAGATTGTTCGGCTTCTTCGGAGCTTGTGGCCCAGTGCCCTGGGCGGTGCTTCCTTCTTGGCCATCATTGCCTTGTTGGCCCGGTTGATTGCCGGCTTCGCGCACCCGGCGCATTCGCTGGCCCTTGCCACTGCCGCCTTGCCGTTTGGCTTGCGCGATCAAGGAGTCGAGGTCCTTCACAATTTCGCCCTGCTTCTTCCGCGTTTCCTCGCCAGTATCGGGTTGGCCGAGACGTTCCTCGACTTCGCGCATTTCTTCACGGCCTGGCCGATTTGGCTGCTGTCTTTTTGCTCGGCGTCTCGCTGCTTCTCGCGGTCTTGTTTCGTCACGCGTCCGGTGAGCCGTTCCAACTCGGCGTCCGTCTTCTTTTGACGTTCATCGAGCTTCTTGGCCGCGGCGTCGTCTAGCTTGCGATCGGGCGAAGGTGCGTCGTCAGGTTTCGATTCCGCCTTGCCTTCGGTTGCCGGAGTTTCCTTGGTCTCGCCGAGTTTTTCCAGCAGGCTATCCAAAGCCTTGTCCTTCGGCTCGGTTTCGGTCTTGGCCTTCGGCTTATCCTTTTTCGAAGCGTCTGTCTTTGGTTTGTCGGCCTTCGGCTTCGGCGGCGGTGTCGTCTTTGGAGGCAGGCTTGCCTTCGAGCTTTTCGAGGAGACGGTCGAGCGCGTCGTCCTTTGGCTTGGCGTCCTGGGCGAAGCCGGAGCCGGCCCAACTCAGCGTCACGGCGAACATAGCCGCAATGGCAATCCGGGTACGCGACATCGCTCAATCCTCCCCGTCGGCTTTTTTGGGTTTTGTCAGGTCCCGAGTCATGTCGCCGATTTCGCGCTGGTCGTCTGCCAGATGATCGATCTCGGCTTGCTGCTCGGCGTCGAGCGATTTCTTGCGAGCGCGAATTTCGTCGATCGACTCGGTGCGCTCGTTAATATCAAGCTGCAACGCCTTCAAGACCTTTAATTGCGCGCGAGGCTGATGCCATCGCCACCACTTTGGCGCTGACCTTGACCCTGCCCCTGACCTTGACCACCGCCATTGTTCGCTGCATTTTCAGGTGCATCGGGCTTGAGGGCATCGAGGAGTTGCTTGATCTTCCGCGAGGCCACAGTTTCGGCCTTGAGCGTGTCTTCCTCAGTCTTCAGCGTCTGCAGCCGTTGAGCCGCTTCGGCCATTTTCTCGCTAGCTTTCTTGAGCGAGAGAGCGAAGGCCGGCGCCGCATCGAGCCGCTCCACGAGTTCGGTCGCTTCGTCCCTGAGTCGCATCCTGAACGCGACCCAGATTGCGAACGCTGGCGCGAGTGAGAGTGAGCCCTTTGGCGGCGCGCCGTTTCTCGTACGTGGTCGTTTCCTCAATCACTTTGTCTTGCCGCTCGGCGAGCTCAGCAGATTGTCCTTGATCTTCGATAGCCGCTCCATCGCGAGCGGTTCCTCGGCATCGCGGCGGGCATCCTCGATCTCGTCTTGGGCTTCTTCAAGACCCTTCAGCCTCCTCCTGCTTTTCTCCGCATCGTCGGCATCGCCTTCTTCCTGCTCCTGACCAGCTTGCGCCATTTTGCCTTTCGCGCGTGCGCTGGCCTGTGCGGCGGCGTCCGCGCGGAACTTTTGGAGCCGAAGAAGTTGTTTCTTCAAGTCCTCCTGGATCTGCCTCTGTTCCTTCGAGAGCTTTTGAAGCTGCTCGTTGCGAGCCTGGGCGTTTTGCTCCTGTCGCCTTGGCCGTCTATCAGCGGTACTCCGGTGAGAGGAAGGCCCTTCATTTCGTTCTCGGCGTTCTTCAATTCCTTAACGAGTCGGGCGAGTTCGTGCTCTCGGCGGTTCTGAAGATTATCGACTAGCTTTTTGAGATCCTGCTGCGCCTGCTTTTGGTCAGAATGGGCCGCGCCGTCTGGTTCTTTTCGATTTCGGAGGCGGCTTGGTCCATCTTGCCGGAGGTGCCGCGCTTGCGGCTTTCGGAAGCGGCCTCGCGGAGCAGGTAGACGCGAGCGGGTCGGTCTGCTCCAGCCGCTTCGCCATCTCTTCCATCTTGTTTTCGAGGTTCGAGAGGTTTTTCGCGACCTCCGCCTGGCGGGCGGCGGCCTTCGCGGGATCGGCCTTTTGTTGGGGAGCAAGCGCGTCCGCTTCTTGGCCTCGAGGCCGGGCTTGTTCGCTTCCTCGGCCGCAGCCTTCATCGCCTCCTCGTGCTCTTTGACCGACTAGCAGCTTCGCGTCTTGGACCGTGCCGCGATACGTCTCGAATTCGCTCAGGCTATCGAGTCAGTCGCTCTGATCCACTGAGCTACGGGCGGACGCCCGCGGATGATACCGCGCCCGCGACCAGCCACCGCGGATGCGAGCGGGCAGGCTCGCCCATATACTTCGTGTCATGAACAGTTCTCTCAGCGAACCGTCCCGACCGCCGGCGTCCCGGAGCTCCGGCGCCACAGCGGACGAGGTCGCGGACGCGATCCTCCATGTCGTCCCGCGGATGACGCGCCGGATCCGCACGGAGATGCGGACGGCCGGTGCCGGTGCCCTCACGGTTCCCCAGCTCCGTGCCCTTCTGTACGTCCGGCGTCACCCGGGCACGGGCCTCGCGCCTCTCGCCGAACACCTCGGGAGCACGCCGCCCGGGGCATCGGGCCTGGTGGAGCGTCTCGTTCGGGCAGGCCTCGTCGAACGGACCACCGACCCCGAGGAGCGACGACGGATCCAGCTGCGGCTGACCCCATCCGGGACGGAGCACGTCGGTCGGGCGCAGCTGCTCGTTCGGTCGCGGCTGAGCGCCGATCTCGCCTACTTGTCCGCGAACGAGCTCACGATGCTCGCAGCGGCCCTCGAGCTGCTTGCCGGCATCGCCGGCGACGAGGACCGCCGGCAGTGATCGCGGTCGACGAGGCGGTCCGCACGCACGAGCTCACCCGCCGGTTCGACGACGTCGTCGCGGTCGACGCCCTCGACCTGGTCGTCGATGACGAGATCTTCGGTCTCCTCGGACCCAACGGTGCGGGCAAGACGACGACGATCAAGATGCTCATCACGCTCTTGCCGCCGACCTCGGGCGAGGCCCACGTGGCAGGCTTCGATGTCGTCCGCCAGCCGAGCCTCGTCCGGCGTCGGATCGGCTACGTCCCGCAGCTCCTGTCGGCCGACGGTGCGCTGACCGGACGCGAGAACCTCGACCTGTCGGCTCGGCTGTACCACCTGCCCGGCGACGAGCGCGCGTCCCGGATCGACGAGGCGCTTCGGTTCATGGAGCTCGAGGGAGCCGCGCGATCGCATCGTCCGGACCTACTCGGGCGGCATGATCCGACGGCTCGAGCTGGCCCAGGCGATGCTCCACCGGCCGTCGGTGCTGTTCCTCGACGAGCCGACCGTCGGGCTCGACCCGACGGGCCGCGACGCCGTCTGGGGCCGCATCCGCGAGCTGCGCGACCGGGATGGGACCACGATCCTGTTGACGACCCACCACATGGACGAGGCCGACGCCCTGTGTGACCGCGTCGCGGTGATGCATCGCGGCGCCATCGCCGCGATCGGGACCCCGACCGAGCTCAAGGACGCCATCGGTCCGGGCGCCACGTTGGACGATGTCTTCCGTGCCGCGACCGGGACCGCGATCGATGCTGGAGGTACGTACCGTGACGTCGCTCGAACGCGCCGAACGGCCAGCCGCCTGGGCTGAGCCGCCCGCGCTGCTGCGCTTCCTGCTCGACACCGGCACGGTCGCCCGGAGCGAGCTCCGCAAGGTCCGCCGCGACCCGATCGAGATCGCCACCCGGGCCGTCCAGCCGATCCTGTGGCTGGTCATCTTCGGCCAGGTGATGTCGAGCATCCGGGCGATCCCGACCGGCTCGCTGTCGTATCTCGACTACCTCGCGCCCGGGATCCTGGCCCAGAGCGCGCTGTTCAGCGCCATCTTCTACGGCATCGCGGTCATCTGGGAGCGCGACCTCGGGATCGTCCAGAAGATGCTGGTCAGTCCCGCGTCCCGGACGGCGCTCGTGTCCGGCAAGGCCCTGGCCGGTGGCATCCGCGCGATCGTCCAGGCGATCATCGTCACGCTCGTCGCGGCCCTCATCGGGGTCCACCTCCGGGTCGACCTGGTGTCGATCGTCGGGGTGGTGGCGATCGTGGTGCTCGGGTCGGCCCTGTTCGCCACGTTCTCCCTCGACATCGCCTGCGTCGTCAAGTCTCGCGAGCGTTTCATGGGGATCGGCCAGCTCCTGACGATGCCGCTCTTCTTCGCCAGCAGCGCGATCTACCCGGTCGCCCTGATGCCCGACTGGCTGAAGGTCGTGGCGACGCTCAACCCGCTGACCTACATGGTCGACGCGCTGCGGTCATTGATGATCGTCGGCAGCGTCAGCGAACACGGCCTGGCGACCGACTTCACCGTGCTGTCGGTCGGGCTGGTCGTCCTGCTCGCGATCGGGACACGCCTGTACCCGCGCCTGGCTCAATAGCGAGGCATCGGGCATCGGCCAGACACCGTTGCCCGGACGCACCGCCTGAGCATGGGGTGCGTCTGGACAACATCACCGGTGCTGGGCAGACTCCTCGGCAGGAGGATGCGTCGACTCAGGTCGATCGCATGTATCGCTCCGGCGATGGGGGGCACCGGGACGACCGTCCCGTCCGACAGGGTGTGTCGGAGTCCAACGACGCAGGAGGATACCGAGAGATGGTTTCGACAACGGCTTCACGCCGGTTCGTCCCGTTGCTGGTCGCGCTGATCGCAGCCGTCGCGCTCGCGGGCGCCGCCAGTCTGACGCTGTACGACCACGCCAACGCGGTCGTCGCACCCCACCCGGCCGTCGTCGGCCATGTCGCGAAGAAGGCCCAGACGCAACCGCGCCCGACATCGGACTGCGTGACGTTGCTCGGCATCCGGTGCTATTCGCCCGCCCAGTTCGAGAACGCGTACAACCTCGCGGCGCTCCACAAGGCGGGGATCACCGGCGCCGGCCAGACGATCGCGATCATCGACTCGTTCGGGTCGCCGACGATCGCCGCTGACCTCCACCAGTTCGACCAGACCTTCGGGGTGTCGAACCCATGGGGCGTGCCGATCGACCCGGCGATCGCCAAGGATCCCAAGCTGACGATCATCCAGCCCGCCGGACAGGTCCCGCCATTCGATCCGACGAACGACGACATGGTCGGCTGGGCGCAGGAGACCACCCTCGACGTCGAGTGGGCGCACGTGATGGCGCCGAAGGCGAAGATCCTGCTGGTCGAGACGCCGGTGTCCGAGACCGAAGGCGTGACGGGCTTCCCCGAGATCGTCAAGGCCGAGAACTACGTGATCAACCACCACCTCGCGAGCATCATCTCGCAGAGCTTCGGGGCCACCGAGAACACGTTCCCGAACAAGCAGTCGCTCCTCGCCCTCCGGGGTGCGTTCAAGAACGCGCTGCTGCACAACGTGACCGTGCTCGGGGCGTCCGGCGACGAGGGTTCGACCGACTTCCAGCTCGAACCTCGAAGACCTGTACACGATGCCGGTGAACAGCTGGCCGTCGAGCGACCCGCTCGTGACGAGCATCGGCGGGACCCAGATGAACCTCGACGACGCGGGGCACCGTCTCTCGCCGGACGTGGTCTGGAACGATTCGCCGATCGGCATCCAGGCAGCCGGCGGCGGCGGTCTGAGCCAGGTGTTCAGCCGGCCTGCCTTCCAGGACGGCGTCAAGTCGGTCGTCGGCCACGCGCGCGGCACGCCCGACATCAGCCTCAACGCGGCGGTCGACGGCGGCGTGTGGGTCTACTACACGTTCGTCAACGCCGAGCTCGCCGTACCACATCTTCGGTGGCACGAGCGCTGCGACACCGGAGTTCGCGGGCATCGTCGCGATGGCCAACCAGGTCGCCCATCATCCACTCGGCTGGATCAACGACGCGCTCTATCGGCTCCGCAACCGCCCGCACCGCCCGAACGACGGCATCGTCGACGTGACCAGCGGCAACAACGGCATCGGCCCGTTCGTGAACTCCGACGGCAATACGTACGAGGTCCCGGGTTACGACGCGGGCACCGGGTACGACCTGGCATCGGGACTCGGCACGATCGACGCGAAGTCCTTCGTCCGGGCCCTGGCAAACGCCGGCGGCGGCTTCGGCCACTAGCCGCAACGTGCTCCTCCCGTCAGCGGGCCGTCATCGAACGGCTCGCTGACGGGACTCCACTGCATCCATGATCCACGGAGCCTGCCGGCGGACGCCCGCAACGACCACCGCTCCATGGACAATGTCCCCATGCGGATCCTCGGCGTCGTCGGCGGGATAGGGCCTGAATCGACCATCGACTACTACCGCCGGTTCATCGACACGTGGCGCGACCGGGGGCCGGCAGGGACCTGGCCCCGCCTGATCATCGACAGCGTCGAGGGAGGAGAAGTCGTGCGCCTCCTCGGCGAGGGCGACTTCGCCCGTGTCGCCGCGATCCTCTCGGTGACTGTGGACCAGCTCACGAGCGCCGGGGCCGGCGTCGCGATGATCGCCTCGAACGCCACGCACCTCGCATTCGAAGGCGTCCGCGCGTCATACGCGATCCCGCTGATCCACATCGTCGATGTCACAGCCGTGGCCGCGAACCGCCGCGGGTTCCGACGGGTCGGCCTCATCGGGACGCGCTTCGTGATGCAACGCGAACGCGTTCGTCCGGGCCCTGGCCAAGGCCGGGAGCGGCTTCGGCCACTAGCCGCAACGCGCGGTTTGCCGGCACCGTCGTCGCGGCGGTGCCGGCATCGAAACCTCACGGCGATGTCAACGGGCCGGGTAGAGCTCGAAGACCGCCCGACCGTCGGCCGCACCCACCGGATCGTCGAGATCGGTCCGATCGACGGTGCGGATGAACCACATCCCGAGCGGCATGGCCCGCGCGACGCGGCCCCAACGTGTCGCGAAAGAACGCGATGCGCTCCGCGCCATCGAGCTCGACCGCCAGGACCTCTTGTTCGCGGCGCCGCACGGTGATGGTCGCGCGGCCGGCGGCGCGCAGGTTCTGGACCCATTGCGAGCCGCCCCACGGCGCCCAGACCCAGCGACGTCCGTCGACCTCGATGATCGCGATCGGGATCGTGTGCGGCAGGCCGCTCTTTCGGCCGCGGATCGTGATGAGCCCGTTGAAGCCGAGCGGTGCTCCGGCCTTCAGGAGCCTCTTCGCGAGTCGGCGTGAACATCGTCACCCGCAATGGGGCAGCGGGCGGACGGGCTGTGCCGGCTGTGCCGGCGGTGTGATCGGTCATGGGAGTCCTTCCTTCTGCGTTCCTGCGCATCTACAGAAAGGACCCGCGGATCCGCGGGAACGTGACCGACCGCGAACGCGAGCGCTCAGCCGACCTCGGTGAGGTCCAGCCGGTCGAGCCGCTCCGAATCCGCGAGGACGTCGATGGCGACGATGCGCCCGCGCTGGACCGTCAGCGCCAGGACCGCGAACGGCCGCCCGTCGGGCGCCCAGGCGACGCCACCCGGGATGCCGTTGACCAGGACGCGCGTCGCCGTCTCGGTGAACCGCCGGAAGCTCATCGCCTGCTCCGCGACGGTCCGCGCGCCGTGGACGAGCGACGCCAGCTGTGGGCGATCCGGCCCGCCATCCGAGCGCAGGACGACGTCCGGGTCGAGGACCGCGACGAGGCGCTCGAAGTCGCCCTCCCGGGCCGCCGCGAGGAACGCGTCGACGACCGCCCATTGGCCGTCGAGATCGACGTCCGGTTCCGGTGCGCCCTGGACGCGACGACGCGCCCGGCTGGCGAGCTGGCGCGTCGCGGTCGGCGTCCGGCCGACGATCGGGGCGATGTCGTCGAACGGGACGGCGAAGACGTCGTGGAGCACGAACGCCACGCGCTCGGCGGGAGTCAGCGCATCGAGCACGACGAGCATCGCCAGGCCGACCGAATCACCCAGCAGTGCCTCCTGCTCGGGATCCACGCCGTCCTCCGGGCTCACGACAGGGTCCGGGAGGTGGGTCTCGAGTGACGACTCGCGACGGGTCGTGCGCGATCGCAGCATGTTCAGGCAGACACGACCGACGACGGTGGTCAGCCACGCCCGCAGGTTCTCGACGTCGCTCGTGTCGGTCCGGCTCAGCCGGATCCAGGCCTCCTGGACGGCGTCGTCGGCTTCGGGCAGCGACCCGAGCATCCGATAGGCGACGCCGCGCAGGTGGGCGCGGTTCGATTCGAAGCGCTCCGCGAGCCAGTCCTGATCGTGCATGGTGACGCTCCTGAGAGTACCGGGGTTCACCTGACAGACCCGTCACCACGGCGAGACGTGACCGTGGACGACCTGGGCCGGTCGACGGTCGCATCAACCGTTCGGTTGATGGCGAGGTCCTCCAGGCTGCCCGCGCTTTCTGGACGGACGTTCGATGTGGCCAGGGGGTCGCCCCTGCGAGCCTTGTCCCATGAACGTCATCGAAGTCACCGATCTCCGGAAGCACTACGGCAGCCGCCAGGCTGTCGACGGCGTCTCGTTCGCGGTCGAGGAAGGCGAGATCTTCGGCATCCTCGGACCGAACGGCGCCGGCAAGACCACGACCGTCGAGTCGATCGCCGGTCTCCGCACCCCCGACTCGGGCACGATCAGCGTGCTGGGGCTCGATCCCCGGCGGGACCGCGAGCGATTGCGGACCCTCGTCGGCGTCCAGCTCCAGGAGAGCGAGCTGCCCGAGCGGATCAGCGTCCGCGAGGCGGTCGAGCTGTTCGCCTCGTTCTATCCGGACCCGGCCGATCCGCGCGAGCTGATCGGCGACCTCGGGCTCGACGACCAGCGCGGCACGGCCTACAAGAACCTGTCGGGCGGCCAGAAGCAGCGCCTGTCGATCGCCCTTGCGCTCGTCGGGCGGCCGAAGGTCGCCATCCTCGACGAGCTGTCGACCGGGCTCGACCCGCAGGCGCGCCGCGAGACGTGGCACCTGATCGAGTCGATCCGGGATCGCGGCGTGACGATCCTCCTCGTCACGCACCTGATGGAAGAGGCCGAGCGTCTGGCCGACCGGGTGGCCGTCTTCGGCGCCGGGCGGGTGATCGCGCTCGACACGCCGGCCGGCATCGTGTCGATGGTCGACCCGGAGCAGCGCCTCCGGTTCCGGCCGTCGGTCCCGATCGAGGACCGGCTGCTCACCGACCTGCCCGAGGTCAGGCGCGTCGAGCGCTCGGGGCCGATCGTCACCGTGACGGGGACGGGCAACCTGATCCAGGCGGTCACCTCGGTCCTGGCCCGCCAGCAGATCGTGGCCAACGACCTTCGCGTCGAGCAGGCGAACCTCGACGACGCATTCATCGCACTGACGGGCCGGCTGGCCCGCACCGCTGGGGAGCTGTCATGAACGAGATGCGGTCGCTCATCGTGACCGAGGCGAAGCTGGTGTTCCGCGAGCCCATCACGTGGCTCGCGGCCATCGCCCTGCCGACGGTCATCCTGCTCGATCTTCGGCTCGATCTTCGGCGCCACGGAGCCCGACCCGGCGCTCGGTGGCCTGCGCTTCATCGACGTGTTCGTGCCGTCGCTGGTCGTCATCACGGTGGGCACGCTCGGGATCCAGACGCTGCCCATCCGCCTCGCGACCTATCGCGAGAAGGGCGTGCTGCGGCGTCTCGCCACGACGCCGGTCCACCCACTCCGGCTGCTGGTGGCCCAGCTCGCGATCTACATGGTCACCGCGGTCATCGCCCTGGTCCTGCTGGTCATCGTCGCAAACGTCGCGTATGGGGTCCCGCTGCCCGTCCAGCCCGTCTACTACATCGTCGCGTTCCTGCTCGGCATGGGGTCGCTGTTCGCGATCGGCCTGCTGGTCGCGGCGCTCGCACCGTCGTCCCGCGTGGCGACGGCCGTCGCGATCCCGATGTTCTTCGTCGTGATGTTCCTCGGCGGGGTGTATCTGCCGCGGGTCTACCTGCCCGACATCCTGGTCAAGATCGGCGACTTCACGCCGCCCGGTGTCCAGGGTCTCCAGGACGCGTGGCTCGGAACGGTGCCGCAGGTGGCGCCGCTGCTCGGGATGGGCCTGCTGACGGTCGTCGTCGGGGTCCTCGCCGTCCGGCTCTTCCGATGGGAATGACCCCGGCCGTCGACGCGGGAGCGCTGCCGTCGCGGCGCGCTCCCGCTTCGCCTCGTCCGCGGTGGAGTAGCGTTCGGCCATGACCGCAACGGCAAGGCCGACATGGGAGCGTTACAGCGACGGCATGCTCGATTGGGGCGGGTATGTGCTGCTCGCCTTCGGCACGTTCCTCGGCATCAGCGCCGGCGACCCGGACCTGGGCTGGCGCCTGACGACACTCGCCATCGCCGTCGGCGCCGCCGGTCTGGATGTACGTCCTCTACACGCGCCGGCCTGAACCCAACAAGGACCATCTCCTGCGGCTCGACATCTTCTTCGTCGGGCTGCTGGTCTTCGCGTCGGTGCTGATGCTCCGGCAGCCGCTGTTCTTCATCTTCATGATCGCCGGGTTCTTCTACGCCACGGTGCTGCGGCCGCTGCCGCTGGCCGTCGTCGGCGTCGCCGCTTCGTCCATCCTCGTCAACACCCTCATCGCCGGCTTCCCGCAGAACTCCGACGCGTGGACCTGGTACCTCGCGATCATCGTCGTCCAGACCGTCGCGATCAGTGCCGGCGCGCGTGTTCGGCGAGAAGGTCACCGAGCAGAACGAGGAACGCCGCGTGGCGCTCGCCCGGCTGGAGGCGGCGCTCGTGGAGAACGCCGGGCTCCACGCCCAGCTGCTGACCCAGGCCCGTGAGGCGGGCGTCCTCGACGAGCGGCAGCGGATGGCACGCGAGATCCACGACACGATCGCGCAGGGGCTGACCGGGATCATCACCCAGCTCGAGGCGGCCGACCACACGAAGGACAGGCCGGCCGACCGGGATCGCCACATCGAAAACGCCAAGCGCCTCGCCCGCGAGAGCCTGACCGAGGCGCGGCGCTCGGTCGAGGCGTCGATGCCGGGCGCGCTCGAGGCGGGGACGCTCCCCGACGCGCTCGCCGTGGTCGCACGCGCAGTGGTCCGAGCTCAACGGGATCCCCGTCGAGGTGACCATCGCCGGCGAGGTGATCGACCTCCATCCCGAGATCGAGGTCGCGCTGCTGCGGACCGCCCAGGAGGCCCTCGCCAACGTGGCCAAGCACGCCGGTGCGAGCCGGGCGTGGCTGACGCTGACGTTCATGGGCGACGTCGTCACCCTCGACGTCCGCGACGACGGCTCCGGGTTCAGCGCCCCGGAGCGCGGTCCAGCGGACGGCTCCGGGTTCGGTCTGACCGGGATGCGCCAGCGGATCGCCCGGGTCGCGGGGTCGCTCGCGATCGAATCCGAACCCGGGGCTGGGACGGCCATCTCGGCCCGCGTGCCGGCCATCGCCGCCGGCTCGTCGGTCGGCGGGCCCGCCGCGTGAGCCCGATCCGGCTGCTCATCGTCGACGACCATCCGGTCGTTCGCGACGGCCTGCGCGGGATGCTGTCGAGCGACGCTGACTTCGAGGTGGTCGGCGAGGCCTCCGATGGCGCCGAGGCGCTGACGATGGCCGAGCGTCTCGCCCCCGACGTCATCCTCATGGACCTGCGGATGCCGGGCCTCGGCGGGGCTGCCGCCATCCGGGAGCTCGCGCGAGCGGGGACTGCCGGCGCGCGTCCTGGTGCTGACCACGTACGACTCGGACAGCGACGTCGTCCCGGCGCTCGAGGCCGGCGCCACCGGCTACCTGCTCAAGGATTCACCGCGCGAGGAGCTGGTCCGGGCGATCCGCGCGGCCGTCCGCGGCGAGGCCGTCCTGGCGCCGTCGGTCGCGACGCGGCTGGTCAGCCAGCTGCGCGCGCCCGCTGCCGACACGCTGAGCGAGCGCGAGCTGGAGGTCCTTCGCCTGATCGCCCAGGGCGAGACCAACCGCGGGGCGGCCGCTCACCTGTTCATCTCGGAGGCGACCGTCAAGACGCACCTGCTCCACATCTACGCGAAGCTCGAGGTCAACGACCGCGCCGCGGCGGTCGCCGTCGCGTACGACCGCGGATTGCTGGCACCCGGCGAGCGACGGGGCGCGACCGCATAGCCTTTCCTCGTCGCGGCTGCATAATCCGCGACATGCTGGACGAAGCGGCGACCGCTGAGCCACGCGCGCCGATCCGGATGACCGACGGTGGTGTGCTCGACCCCCTGGTCGGCCCCCAGTGCTCGCTCGCCGTCCAGCTCCGGCGTGCCAACGGAGCGGTCATCGGGCGGACCAGCGAGCTCGACGCCATCGCCCAGGAGCTGCGCGAGGCGTCCACCCGCCTGTCGGCCGTGACCCTCGAGGGCGAGCCGGGGATCGGCAAGACGCGCCTGCTGCTCGCCGCGGCCGAACTTGCCGCGACGAGCGGGTTCGCCTGCGTCGTGATCACGGCCGACGAGGAGATCCGCGGGCCGTTCCTCGTGGCACAGAGCCTGTTCGCCTCGAACGGCATCCGTGACACCGCTGCCGGGACGCCGGCGGAAGCCGTGGTGACCAGGGTCGTCGATGCCATCTCGGGACGTGACGCACCGGGGTTCGAGACCCGTTCTGCCGACGCCAAGCTCCTCCGGGCATTCGACCTGGCCAGCGTGGCGATCTCGACGCTGGCGGGCATCAAGCCTCTTGCCCTGTTCGTCGACGACGTCCAGTGGGCCGATGACGACACGCTCCGGCTCCTCCGCTACGTCGTCCGCAGCGACGCCGATCGCCCGATCTTCCTGTTCCTGACGATCCGGCCGGACGAGTTCGCGACGGTGAGCGAGGCGGTGAACTTCGTCGCGGACATGGAACGGATGGGCCTCGTCCGGCGGCTGCGACCGGGTCGCTTCAGCTCGGTCGAGACCGCGGAGCTGCTCAAGCGCGTCCTCGGCGGTCCGGTCGAGCCGGCGTCGGCGACGGCCATGCACGTCCAGTCCGAGGGCGTGCCGTTCATCGTCGAGGAGCTGGCGCGGACGCACCGGGAAGCGGGCACGCTCCAGCAGATCGACGGCACGTGGCGGCTCGGCCGCAACGCGGCCCGGCTCGTCCCGTCGGCGGTCCGGACGCTGATCGATCGTCGCGCGGCGCGCCTCCCGGCGCCGACACGGGCCGCGTTGGGCGACGCCGCGATCCTCGGCCGCAGCTTCAGCCTGCGCGACCTCCGGGCGATCCGGGCTCGGATCGGGCCGGGCGCGGCCGGATCAGCGGCCGGGTCTGCGGTGACGACCGGCGAGACCGACCAGCTGGCCGACGACCTTGCCCCCGCCGTCCAGGCCGGCCTCCTGCTCCCGCAGGCGCAGGGTGAGCGCCGCCGACTACACGTTCACCCACGAGCAGGTCCGCCAGTTCGCCGCGGCGCAGCTGTCGGCCGCCCGACGCCGGCAGGTCCACGCCGCGGTCGTCGACCTCCTGCTCGAGGGCGGCGATCCGGCTCCGGCCGGCCTGCCGATGCTCGCCCAGCATGCCCTGGCTGCCGACGACACGGTCCGTGCCGCGCACTTCTCGATCGAGGCGGCGACCGCCGCCCTCGCGTCCAACGCGCCCGAGGAGGCGCTCCGGCTCGTCGAGCAGGCGCTCCCGGTCGTGTCGTCACCGGCCGATCGACGGATCCTCCTGGCGACCCGCGACGATGCGTTCGCCGTCCTGCGCAAGACCGACGAGCGCCTCGAGGGCCTGGCCGAGCTGGCCGCCCTGGCCGAGGCGATGCGCGATCCGGCCATCGAGATCGACGTCCAGCTCAGGCGCGCGTCGGCGCTCCGGATGAACCACGACGAGGACGAGGCCGCGGAGCTGGCCCGTCGCGCCCTTACCCGCGCTGCCGGTCGCGGCGACGCGGCGACCGAGCTGCGGGCGACGCTGGAGCTCGGCCAGGCGCATCCTTCGGATGCCGATCGGCGAGTCGTTGGGCGCGGTCGCGATCGAGGTCGACCTCGACGCGCGCCGAGCGCGCCTACCGCCGTGCCATCGAGCTCGCGGAGACAGGTCGGCGACGATCGGAGCCTGGCTGCCGCCCTGCGCGAGGTCGGGATGATCCAGTTCGCCCGCGCGCGCTCGTGGTTCGCCGACGAGGTGCTGGCCGGCCGCGGGATGCCGTGGCTCGAGGCCGTGGCGGCCGGGCGCGAGGTCGAGGACCTCCTCCTGGCGTCACCGATCGGTCCGCTCGTCGTCGAGATCGGCGAGCTCCTCGAGCGAGCTCTCGGCATCTACGAGCGGCTCGGCGACCGCACCGGCGTCATGTCGACGGTCATCGCCATGGCCTACGCGCGATACTCGCCCGGTCATGCACCTGACGGCGTCGGCCCGGCATCTCGAGGAGATCCGGCGGGTGACGAGTCGACTGTCCGAGCTCGTGACCGAAAGCGAGCGGGACCGCCTCGACCTCCAGATGCTGTTCGGGGTGCACGTGTACTCCCGCGCCAAGGTCGTGCCGGACCTGGCCCTGTCCCGCGGCGAGGACGCCCATCGGGCGGCGCAGGCTGCAGGGCGACCGGACGACCGAGTTCCTGGCCGCGGGCGGTGTGGCGATGAGCCTGCCTCGAGCTCGGCGATGTCGACGCGGCGGAGCGATGGCTCGGCAAGGCCGCGTCGGCGATCGCGACGGCGCCATCCCGGAGCCGCTCCATCCAGCTCGAGACGTGGCACGGGATGGTCCGCGCCGGTGCCGGCGATGTCGACGGCATGCGCAGCCATCTCGAGAAGGCCGTCGCGATGGCGACCGAAGGAGGGCTGGCGTCCGCCCGCTGCGAGGCGCTGGCCCGTCTTGCACTCGAGGCCGCACGCCTGCTCGCGCACGATGCTCGAACGGGCGGTGCGGACCCTGCGCTCGTCGAGGTCGTCGACCGATCGGCGGCGCAGGTGAAGGACGCGCTGCCGCTCCTGCCCGGGCACGCGCCGTGGGGCGCGCAGGCCGACGCCGCGCTGGCGACGGTCGCTCTCGCGAGGGGCGACACGGAGGGCGCGGCCATGGCCGGCGGCGCGGCCATCGGGGCCCTCGAGGCCGGCCATCACGAGGACACGAGCCTGGAGATCCTCATCCCGGCGGCCCGTGCCGTGCTGGCCGGGGAGCCGTCGGGGTTGCAGGATTTCGTGCGGGGCTACCTGCGCACGACCCTGTCACGCATCGCCCAGGGCACGGCCGACGAGACGATCCGCGTCCGGTGGCTGACGGGGCCGGTCGGGCGCGAGCTGGTCGAGCTTGCCGGCCCGCTGGACGACATCAGCCCTGAGACGGCCGCCGGCGCGCCGGACGGGTCCGTCAGCGGAAGCCGCCGGCCCCAGCCTGGACGACACCGAACGTCACCTGCTCCAGCTCCTGACCGAGGGTCGGACGAACGCCGAGATCGCCGCCGAGCTCGACCTCGCCGAAGACGACGTCGTCCGCCGCCTCGCGCACCTGTTCGCCCAGCTCGGGACGTCGAGCCGCGCCGAGGCGACCTCGCTGGCGTTCCGCGGGCTCGCGGCGGTGCGCGATGCACCGCTGATGGCGATCCGGGCGCGCATCGAGCGCCACAAGTGCATCGGGGCGGGCAACTGCATCACGCTCGCGCCAACCGCCTTCGACTGGCTCGAGGGCGACTACGGCAAGAGCGACGTCGTCGGACCCGACAGCGTCGACGAGGAGCTCCTTCGCGCGGCCGCCTTCTCGTGCCCGACCGCGGCGATCATCCTCGAGGACATCTCAGAGCTCCTGCCGTGGCAACTGCGCGGCAAGACCGGCCCTGCCCGGCGGGTGATGAAGACGTTCATGTTCACCGACATCGTCGGTTCGACGAACCTGGTCGAGGCCCTCGGCGACGAGGCCTGGGAGGCGATCCTGCGCTGGCACAACACCGCTCTTCGCGAGGTGTTCGCCGCCCACGACGGCGAGGAGATCTCGACGACCGGCGACGGGTTCTTCGTCAGCTTCGACTCGCCGGACCTCGCTGTGGCCGCCGCGATCGCGATCCAGCGACGCCTCGCGGAGCAGCGCTCGACGCAGGGCTTCGCTCCCCAGGTCCGGATCGGCCTCCACGCCTCCGACGCGACGCAGGTCGACGGCGACTTCCACGGCAAGGGCGTCCACGAGGCAGCCCGGATCGCGGGACTCGGGGCGGCCGGGGAGATCGTCGCGAGCGTCTCGACGGTCGGCGAGGCGCATCGGACATCCGGCCTGCGGGAGGCCACCCTGAAGGGGCTGTCCGGCCCGATCGAGGTCGTGACCGTCGACTGGCGCTGAGGTCCGGGTGCCCGGTCGATCCGGCGTTCAGACGATCGCGATCAGCTCGGTCAGGCAGCCCACGAACCCGAACACGGCCAGCCACTCGATCGCCACACGCGCCCGCTGGTGGCGGAGCAGCGCGTAGGAGCCGATCCCGAGCACGACCGCCGCGACGATCTTGAACGCGAGCACCGTCGTCGGGCCGAAGGCGTCGAAGACGGTGGCTGCTCCGGGGTTGAGCTCACGGCCGTGTCCGAGCGCGAGCTGGAAGGCAAGCCCGTCGGCCAGCTGCGAGAGAGCGACCACCAGTGCGAGCGTCATATGCTGCATCCTCGCTCCGAACGTTGACGATCGGATGACGACGCGACGCCGGCCGGTTGCAGGGCCGTGACAGATCCCTACGCGGACTGGCGCTCGTCGACCCCGATGAAGCTCGCGTCGAGCAGCTCGCGTCGACGCAGGTGACTGAGCTCGTACCACGACAGGGTGGCCTTGTTGATGGCGCTCGGGCTCCGGTCGGAGCCGCGGGCGAGGACCGAGGCGCGGACCGCCGCACTGACCAGGACCGCGGTGACCTTGGCAGTGACGATCGACGGCGCGTCGCCCGCCATGCATGCCGCGGCCTCGATGTCGCCCGCGCGAGCGAGGGCCGCGAACACGAATGCGTCGGCGAACTCCGCCGGCAGGAGGCTCGCTCCCGAGAGCAGGAGCGCATGCGCCGCCTCGGTCGCGCAGAGGTTGGCGCCATCGGCGGTCCGGAGCGGGATGTCGCGGCCGTCGAAGCCGCGGAGAGGCAAGCCGAGTCGGAGGCGTTCGGCGAGCAGTGGCAGGTCGTCTGGGGCGTCGGCGTGCATCGGGGCGGCGGTCCTCATTGATCCGGCCACTGGTGGCCGTTCTCATGAAAGTAGCCGCGACGGGTAGCGAAACGACGCCCCGAACGATGAAGAAGTCGCTATCGAGGGATCAGGGCGCCACCAGGATCTGGCGGTCGAGCCACTCCCCGGGGTCCAGCCGCGGCCGGATGAGCGCGGGCCGCCCGTCGCGAACGACGACCTCGGCCGGGATCGGGTGCGACAGGAAGAGCGGCATCGACTCGGTGAAGCCGTACGCCCCGACGTCGAGGACGGCCACCAGGTCGCCCACCTCCGGCGGCGTCATCACCGCGTCCCGGCTGAAGACGTCGAGGCCCGAGCAGAGCGGCCCGGCGACGGTGACCGGGACGGCACGGCCAAGTCGCACGCGACCGGTGATCGCCGCCGCCGCCCGGGTACGCCCGAAGCCGATGCTCCTGCCCGACCAGCGCCGGACGCAGGACGTGATGCACGCCACCGTCGAGGATGACCACGATCGAGCCGCCGACCGACTTGCGGTCCACGACACGCGCGAGGTAGGCGCCGGCCGGACCGACCAGGAACCGCCCCGGCTCGAGCAGGAGCCGCGCGTCCTGCAGCAGCGGATCATCCGACCAGCCCGCCGTCGAGCTCGGCCAGCCCCGCGCCAAGGCGGACCAGGTCGAGAACGGGCTGGTCCGGCTCGTACGGGATGCCGAGCCCCCCACCAGCGTCGATGAGGCGGAGCGGGACGCCGGCCCCGAGCGCCAGCCGGCGCGCGGCCTGGACGATCGTCGCGACATGCTCGACGAGCGCGTCGGCATCGAGGACGTTCGACGCCCCGAAGGCATGCAGGCCGAGCAGCTCGAGATGTGGCGAGGCCGACCGCCCGGGCCGCGGAGGCGACGAGGTCCGCCCGATCCATCCCGAACTTGCCCGCACCATCGTCGCCGACGAGCCGGACGCGCTCGACGCCGGGAGCTCTCGGACACGGCCGCCCGGAGCAGGACGGACTGTCGACGCCCGAGCTCGGCGGCGATCGCCTCGAGTCGGGCGAGCTCGCCGGGCGATTCGACGGTGACGACGCGGACGCCGGCCGCCACCGCGGCACGCAGCTCGTCGTCCCGCTTGCCGGGCCCGGTCATGACCACGCGCTCGGGGCCGATCCCGGCGCGGATCGCGGTGGCCAGCTCGCCGCCGGACGCGACGTCAGCCCCGAGCCCGAGCCGGCCCAGGTGGGCCACCACCGACAGTGCCGGGTTCGCCTTGACGGCGTAGGCCAGCTCGACGACCGGAGGGAGGACGGCCCGCAGGGCCGCGACCTGGCGGTCGACGACGTCGAGGTCGTAGACGTACAGCGGCGTCCCGAACCGTCGCGCCAGCTCGTCCGGCGTCGATCCCGGCAAGCCGCCCGGCCCGGGCGATCTCGTTCCGGACCGGCGGCCGCCCGTGCCGCGATCCGGCGGGGGCGTCGACGCTCATCGGAGCGCCTCTTCGAGCGCGACCCGCGCGGACGTCCCGGCGTCGCGATCCTTGACCAGCAGCGCGACCGACGCCGAGAGCCCGTGCTGGGCCGCGAACCGGCCATGCAGAGCGCGAGATCCCGGGATCACGACCGCACCGGCCGGCACGACGAGCGGCGCGTCCGCCGTGCCCTCGAGCACGCGCCCGCGGACGAGGTCGTACAGCCGCGAGGTGCCGGTCAGGGTCACCCCGGCGCCGATGACCGCCCCCCGGCCCGACGAGGACTCCCTCGAGCAGGGCGCTGCCCGCCCCGACGAACGCGTCGTCCTCGACGATGACGGGCCGCGCGCCGGGCGGCTCGAGGACGCCACCGATCGTCACGCCCGCGGCCAGGTGCACCCGTGCCCCGACCTGCGCGCACGACCCGACGAGCACGTGCGAATCGACCATCGTGTCGTCGCCGACCCAGGCACCGACGTTGACGTACGACGGCGGCATGACCACGACACCCTCGCCGAGATGGGCGCCGCGGCGGATCGCCGTTCCGCCGGGCACGATCCGCCACGGGCCTCCGGCGAGGTCGTCGCGTGGCGGAACGCTGGCTCGGTCACGGAAGGTCAATGGCGCCGACGGCCCAGTCCGTGGTCGTGCGGTCGGCGAAGCAGGCGAGGATCGCCGCCTTGACATCGGGTCGGACACGCCAGCCATCGACGGCGCGACGGGTCCGGCTCGGCGGCGCGGAGACGGCCCGGCCTCGAGGTCGGCCAGGACGGTGCCGCGGTCCACGGTCGCGGACGCGACGAGGGTCTCGGCGGTCATGCCACCGCCTCCCGTGGCTCGCCGACGATCTCGGCCGCGATCCGGCCGCCGGTCGCCTCGACCAGCCCGAGCCGTCGGAGCGTGCCGGCCATCGCGGCCAGCCCGTCGGCGTCGAGCGGCAGCAGCGGCGCCCGGACCATGTCCGACCCGAGCAGGCCCATCAGCCGCAGGGCAGCCTTCGCCGGGACCGGGTTCGGCCCGCCCCGGAAGTTGCCGAGGAACAGCGGCAGCCATCGCTCGTGGGTCCGCCGCGCCGTCTCCCAGTCGCCGGCCAGCGCCGCGGCGCACAGGGCGACCAGCTCGCCCGGGATCTCGTTCGAGGCGACCGACACGACGCCGTCGCCGCCCAGCGCCAGGATCGGCAGGGTCCAGGCGTCGTCGCCGGCCAGGACCGCCACGTCGCGCGGCCGGTCGCGGCAGATCCGGGCGATCTGCTCGAGATTGCCGCTCGCTTCCTTGATCGCGATGACGCGCGGGTGCTCGGCGAGCCGCAGGAACGTGTCGGCGTCGACGTTCGTGCCGGTCCGCGACGGGACGTTGTAGACGACGATCGGCAGGTCGCCCTCGTCGGCGATCGCCCGGAAATGCGCGTCGAGCATCCGGCCGTCGGGCCGGTTGTAGTACGGCGCCACGACCAGCGCGGCGTCGGCACCGAGCTCGGCTGCCCGGCGCGTGGCCCGGATCGTGGCGGCGGTGTCGTTCGTGCCGGTCCCGGCGACCACCCGGATGCGATCCCGGGACGGACGCTCGGAGGCGACCTCGACGGTCGCGGCGATCAGCCGCTCGCGTTCGTCGGTCGGACAGGGTGGGGGACTCGCCGGTCGTGCCGCACGGGACGAGCCCGTCGATGCCGGCCAGGATCTGCCAGCGGACGAGCCGACGGAACGCGGCCTCGTCGAGGGCGCCGTCGGCGGTGAACGGCGTGACCAGCGCGGTCAGCGCGCCGCGAAGGATGGGTCGCGTCGTCGTGGCTGGGAGTGTCATGGCTCGTTCCTTTCAGGCAGCGATGGGGTCGCGGACGATCAGCTCGTCCACGATCGGGTCGAATGGGTGGAGGCCCGGCTCGCGCGGGGCGCGGCGCAGCCAGTCGGCGGCGGCGAGGATCCCCGCGGCATACGGCGGAGCGGTCGCGTGCCGTCAGTCGGATCTCGATGGTCTCGCCGGTCGCGTCGAAGCCGACGAGGTGCATCCCCGGCGACGCGCCGGCCCGGATGGACACGACCTCGAGGTCGCTCGCGTCGGCCAGGCGCGGATGGGCGTGGGCGATCCGCCCGGCGAGATCGGCCGCGGTACCCGACGGCCGGTCGCGCTTGGATCGGCGATGCCATTCGAGGAGATACGGATCGAACGCCTCGAGCGGACCGAACAGCCCGACCGCGGCCTCCACCAGCCGCCCGAACAGGGCGACCCCGATGCTGAAGTTCGCGGCCGCCACCGCGCTGGCGCCGTGCTCGCGCAGGACGGCGTCGACAGCGGACCGATCGGCCGCCCAACCGGTCGTGGCGATCACGAAGCGGCGATTCCCGGCATCCAGCGCAGCCGCCAGGTTCGCCACGACCGCGTCGCCACGCGAGGCCTCGACGACCACGTCGGCGCCGACGAGGTCATCCGCGCGATGTCGTCCCGTCGGCGGTCGCCCGAGGAGGCGGATGCTCTCGCCGCGCTCGTGCGCCGCGGTCTCGACGGCTCGGCCCAGCGGGCCGTCGCCGAGGATCAGGATGTCGTTCATGTCGTGGTCCCTTCCATCGCGTGGGAGGGGCCGCCGGGCCGGGAGGTTCAGGGCATGAAAAAACCGCGGTCACCGTCGTGGTGCCGCGGCCCCTGGAGCCTCCGTTCCCTGGAGGCCCCGGTTCGTCGTGTCGGACGCGCCGTCTAGAGCCCCAGGGCCCGTGCCTCCCGGCAGGGCCGCCAGAGCTTCTTCTTGGACTCTTCCGAGAAGGAGCGGCGGTTCATGGTGCATACCATACGCATAACGGTCACATCATGCAACCACCTATTCCGCGTGTGTCGCCGATGCCGCGACGTCTTCCACGGAAGGCGCATCCCGCCGCGTCGGCAGCGCTGGTGGCACGGCTCCGATGGCCTGCTCGAGGAGCGCCACGTGCGGGTTCGCTCCGACGCGCTCGAAGACGATGCGCGCCTGATCGGCCGCGTCGCGCGCCTCGCCGTCCGTGACCCCCAACATCGTGATGAGCGTCAGCGCACACATCGCGGACTCGAACTCCAGTCCGAGGTCGCGCCATCGCCGGACTGCGTCGGTGAAGGCGAGCCGCCCTTCGTCATGCCGGCCCTCGAGGATCGCGACCACCGCCCATGCCTCGCGGGCTGCGGCTTCGACGACGCGGCCGTGCTGGCTCTCCAGCGCGTCGAGGGCTTCTAGCGCAGCCGTTACGTCAGCGAGTCTCGCGGCGGCGCGCACCGCGGTCGAGACGGCCGTGGAATCCGGTACGGGGCCGGACCGGAACGACTGCTGCGCGAACTCGAGTGCCGAGCGGGCGTCGCCTCGCGCGAAGGCGACCGAGGCGCGCACTTCATCCATCGTCGGCTGCACCTGTGCCTCGGTCATCGTCGCGATGCTTCCGGCGATGTCCTGCAGCTCACCGTCGACATCCACGCCTCGGAGGCCGTGGATCTCGGCGCGACGCATCCGTGCGGCCAGGTCGGTGTCATTCACCACCGCCTGCTCGACCTCGGGCAGCACCCAATCCCATTCGCCGATCCGGATGGCGAGCCCGACGGCATTGGTGAGCATGTACGGCCAGTCGCGCATTCCCAGGCGGCGCAGGACCTCCAGGCCATCTCGCGCGACCTGGTACGCGAGTTGCGGATCCTCGCCCGCCGCCGCATAGCTGAGGTTCACGCGAGCTCGGATGCCCGGCACGATCAGGCCGTACGACTCGCTGGCGGAGACGGCACCCACGAGGGTGACGATGCCCTCACGCAGCCGCCCCAGGTTCGCGAGGGCCGGCCCGCGCGTGATCAGCAGCTCGATGGTCTCGCGTGTCAGATCGAGTCGCTCCGCGGTCGGCAGGATGTCGTCGATCAACCGGATGGCATCGGCGTCGCGACCCAGGAGGAGATGGGCCCGGGCCAGCTCCGAGGCAAGTCGTACGTACTCCGGCGTCTCGAGGAGGTCTCGGTACTCCTCGCGAGCCGGCTCCAACAATGCGGCAGCATCCGCAGTGCGGCCGGTCATGTTGAGGGCTCGTCCGTATCGCGCGATGGCCGCCGCCAGCGCCCGACGATCCATCGACTCGCGCGTCAGTTCGAGTGATCGGGCCATGTGCCTGATCGGTTCCTCCTTGTGTCCGGCGTTCAGGCCGGCCTCCCCGGCGGCGGCATGGAGCTGTGCGGCTTCGGCCGAGTCCGTCGTCACCTCGAGCGCCTGCTCGAGGAAGCGCGTCGCCTGCAGGAACGAACCGAGCGACCGAGCGCGCTCGGCGGCACCGCGCAACGCCACGCGAGCCTGGGCGGCCACCGCCGCTCCCTCGGGGCCGTCCGGCTGTGCCCGGTAGGCGGCGACGTAGTGCTCGGCGAGGGCGCCGGCGATGCCATCGTCGTCAAGCGACTCGAAGTAGCGCGCCGCCGCGACGTGCATCCGCCGCCGGTCGCGCTTGGCGAGGGTCCCGTAGGCGACCTCGCGGATCAGGCCCTGGACGAACCCGTACTGGCCACGCTCGGGCGACCGGGGATCGGCTTCGAGCGTCAGCATCTCGCGCCGCACGAGGACGCGCAGGCGCCCGACGAGCTCGTCGGGCGGGAGACCGCTCACGGCAGCGGCAGCATCGACCGTGAACGTCTTGCCGATGACCGACGCGGCCTGGAGCAGCGAGCGATCCGCCGGGTCGAGACTGTCGAGACGCGAGGCGATCAGCGCGTGAAGCGACGCCGGGACCGACAGATCGGACAAGTCGCCGGTGGGCCGGTAGACGCCGTCCTCCAGCCTGACCAGCCCATCGCTCAACAGCATCCGGACGGTCTCGACGGCGTACAGCGGTATGCCTTCGGCTCGTTCAAGGACGCGCTCCACCACGGGGGCGGGCAAGCCGGGCACGAGCCCGGCGAGCAGCTCGCGCATCTGGTCGGGCGTCAGCGGCTCGAGCACCAGCGAGGTGAAGTTGCGCCGGCCCGCGCCCCAGTCAGTTCGTCGGTCCAGGAGCTCGGGCCGGGCCGACGTGATGATGTAGATCGGGCGCTCGCGGGACCAGTCGAGGACGTGGTCGATGAAGTCGAGCAGCCCGTCGTCGGCCCACTGCAGATCCTCGAACACGAGCACGACGACACCATGCTCGGCGATCCGTTCGAACAGCAGGCGCCAGGCAGCGAACAGCGACTCGCGATCGCTCGACTCGGCGCCGTCGCCATCCTCGACGCCGAGCAGCTGGAGGAGGCGCGGTTCCATCCAGCGCCGCTCCGCCTCGTCGGTCACGAACTCACCGAGGGCGCCGGTCAGCCTGGCACGGGCCGCCGCCGGGTCGTCGTCGTCGTTGATGCCGATCCGGCCGCGGACCATCTCAGCGAGCGCCCAGAAGCTGATACCGACCCCGTAGGCCGGCGACCGGCCCTGGTGCCAGTAGACCTCCTCGGTCACCCCGTCGAGATACTTCTGGAACTCCCAGATCAGCCGGCTCTTGCCGATCCCACCCTGGCCGATGATCGAGACAAGGCGCGGACGCCGCTCGGCGCCGGTGGCGAGGTGGAAGTCCTTGAGCATCCGGAGCTCCGGGGCCCGACCGACGAGCGGCGCTTCGAGCTGCTCGATGCGACCTGCCCCGCCCCGCCGGGCCACGACTCGCAACGCCCGGTAGGCGGGGACCGGCGCGGTCTTGCCCTTGAGCAGCTGCTCGCCCGCGGGTTCGAACGCGATGGCATCTGACGCCGACTGGTAGGTCGCCTCGCCCACGAGGACGGTGCCCGGAGGAGCCACGGATTGGAGTCGTGACGCGGTGTTGACGAGGTCGCCCGCGACCATGCCCTGGTTGGTCGCCCCGATCGTCACGGCCGCCTCGCCCGTGAGCACGCCCGCTCGCAGCTGGAGCGCGGCGCCGAGCTCGTGGCCGAGCGCCTCGACGGCGGCGATGAGGTCGAGCGCGCTGCGGACCGCCCGCTCGGCGTCGTCCTCGAAGGCCGTCGGAGCGCCCCACACGGCCATCACCGCGTCACCGATGAACTTCTCGATCGTCCCGCCGTAGGAATCGATGATCTGTGTCGCCGTCGCGAAGTAGCGGTCCAGCAGATCGCGAACGGTCTCGGCGTCGCGAGCCTCGGACAACGGGGTGAACCCGACAAGATCGGCGAACAGGATCGACACGAGCCGGCGCTCGGCGGTGGGCGCGTCCCGCCTGCCGGCCGGGGCCGCCGCACCCGGGACCGCCGCGCCCGGGACGCGGAGGTCGGTCCCACACTCTCCGCAGAACTTGACCCCGGGCGCATTCGACGCACCGCACGATGGGCACGACGTCGCGAGAGCCGTCCCGCACTCCCCGCAGAACTTCCTGCTGGGGTCGTTCGTGGTCCCGCATGTCGGGCAGTCCAATGGCCTCTCCTCCTCGTCGCACGAGTGTATCCGGGCAGTGCGGGATGAGGGTCGACGCGACGGCTCGGTCACGGCGGCCAGCGGCCCGCTCGCGGCGGTGCTATATATGCGCCCGTGCTCCGTCACCCACGTCGCTCGAGGCGCCGTCACCTCGCGCGACTCGCCCTTGGCGGCGCCGCGATGCTGATCGTGGGTTCGCTGGCGGCAGGCACGATCTTCGCCCCGACCCCGCTGGCCCCGACCGGGACCGTCGCCGGAGAGGTCCACGTGGTCGACTCGCCGTCCCCTTCCCCGTCGCCCCGTGCCTCCGCCGCCGCGGCGCCGGCCGCCGTCACGCAGCCGGCCGACCCGCCGCCGGCCGCGGCCGCCGACCCCGTCCTGACCGGCTATCGCTGGCCGATCGCCCACCCGAGGATCACCCTCCCGTTTGGCCCGACCCCGTGGGGCGAGTGGTTCGTGGACGGACAGCGGTTCCATGACGGGATCGATCTCGCCACGTTCTGCGGCGACAAGATCGTGGCGGCCCATGACGGCACGGTCCTGGCGGCGGGGCGTCACTTCGACGACTTCCTCGGCTGGATCGGCGACCTCAGCGCCTACTACAAGCGACTCGATGCCAAGAAGCTGTGGATCACGCTCCCGATCGTGGTCGTCATCGACGACGGCAACGGCTACCGGAGCGTCTACGCGCACTTCGGCAAGATCACGGTCAAGACGGGCCAGATGGTCCGGGCCGGCGACCTGATCGGATACGAGGGACGGACCGGCCATGCCACGGGCTGCCACCTCCATTACGGCCTGTTCAGCCCGTCTGACACGGCCTCCTACACGATGGATCCGGCGATCGTGAAGCGGATGAAGGTGCCGACCGCCGAGATCGCCCGGGTCGATCCGATGACCGTCCTGCCGCGGCGGTCGAAGGAGGCACCCAAGCCGACCCCGGACACCTCGCCAAAGGCCGCGACGACGGCGCCCAGCCCGACGCCGTAGCTCCCGGCACGGACGACGCCGACCGGGTCATCGCCGCCGATAGCGCCGGCCGATCAGCCAGTAGGCAGGGATCGAGGCCAGGGCCGCCGACAGCGACGCTGCCCCGCCGTCGCGCGTCTCGAGTGCGAGAAGGCCGTCGGTCGAGGCCGCGTCGGCGGGCCGCGCATCCACCTCCGCGAGGTCGATCGCCACGCGGCCGGGTTCGGCCGTCCCAAGGCTCGCGACGAGCCCTTCGGGGCGTCCGCCCGCCTCATACTCGGCACGGATCTCGGCCTCGGACCGCCACGTCGGGCGACGCAGCAGGATGGCCTGCCACGCGTCGGCGACCGCGTCCGTCACCGTGCCGTCCCCGGGCGTCGGCCGGGCGGCGATCGCCTCGCCGCGCGCCCAACGGGCGGCCTGGTGGAGGAGGCCGTACTCGTCGAGATCGACGTATGCCGCCAGCTGGTCGGCCGGTGATCCATCCCCGAAGATCGCCCGGATCGATGGGCCGAACACCTCGCCAAGATCGAGGTCGATGGCGCGCACGGTCCGGTGGTAGTAGACCTGCTGGTACATGAACCGGCGCGACGTCAGGAACATCTCGAGGGCCGGCAACCCGGGCTCGAAGAGGGTCAGCCCGCGCTCGGAGATGAACGCATACCGCCGCAGCCGCTCGACGTCGACCGGCCCGACCGCGACCCCGGTGAGGTACGCGTCGCGCCGGACGTAGTCGAGGTTGTCGACGGTGAACACGCCCGACAGCAGCGGCTGGAGCCAGCGCACCCAGCGCGGCATGGCCGGATCGGCGAGGGCCGGCTTCGAGACGAGGAACGACACCCAGGCCGGATCGATCGTCTCGCCGTCGGCGAACGCGTCGCGCTCGGCGACCGCTCCCGGAGCGCGCCGGAGGCCGCGGAGCAGCGGCCCGAGCTCATCGATGATCAGCCCCGACAGGTCCTCGTGGGTCAATCTCTTGCCGGCCGGCCGGCGCGGGTCGGGCGGCGCCTCGAACGCGGCAAGGACGTGCTCGTCGAAGAAATGAGCGAACGGACCGTGACCGACGTCATGGAGGAGCCCGGCCATCCGCAGTGTCTCCACGACGAGGCCCTCCGACGGGGGCGGTTCGCCGGCCGCCGTCAGGACGCTGCGCAGGCTCGGGTAGAGGGAGCGCGCCCACAGGCCGGCTTCGTGCATGACGCCGAGCCCGTGCGTGAAGCGCGAGTGCTCGGCGGTCGGGAAGACCCAGCGAGCACTCTGGAGCTGGCTGACCCGCCGCAGCCGCTGGAGCCAGGCCGTGTCGAGCAGGTCCTCCTCGGCGACCTCCTCATCGGGGAGCCCGGCCGCCGCCGACTCGGCGGGTTCGAGGCGCTTGGTCAGCTCGATGTAGCCGTGGATCGGGTCGCTGATGAGGTTGACCGCGGCGAACGGCTGGCGGCGGATCATCCGCTGGCCGCGTAACGCTCGGCTGCCCGGCGGTGGGTTGCCGCCACGTCGTCGCGCAGCGCCGCCGGCGCGAGCACCTCGACGTCGTCGCCCCATTGCAGGATCCACAGCCGGATCTCGATCGTCCCCGACACCGTCGCCCGCCAGAGCAGCGACCCGTCGGCCTCGGTCTCGACCGTCTGGGTGGGGTGCCACGTCGCCTCGAGGACGCGGACCGCGACTCCCGGCGCGAAGCGCAGGACGATCTCGACCGGCGGCTGGTCCGCGATGATGTCCCATGCCGCGCGCAGGGCGGACGTGGTCGCCGCCGGATCGGGCGGCTCGAACGTCCGCGGCGTGAGCGCGGCGGTCCGGATGCGTTCGATCTTGAACGTCCGCAGCGCGTCGCGCTCCTCGTCGAAACCGATGAGGTAGAGCGCGTGGGTCTGGAGCGAGGGCTCGAGCAGATAGGGGCGGACGGTCGCCCGCCGCGGCGCCGCGCCGACCTCGTAGTTGGCCGGCGCATAGTCGATGGTCACGACCCGGCGCTCGGCCCACGCTCGGGTCAGCAGCCGGACGTTCGCACTGAAGCGCTCATCGCGCGGCGCCTTGGACAGCCCGTCCAGGGTCCGCTCGACGTGCTCGGCCAGCGGTGACGGCAGCCCCCGCTCGAGCTTTTCGAACGCGGCCGCCAGGTCCGGGTCGTACTTGTCCGCGTAGCGGACCATCAGGCGTGCCGACAGCACGACCGCCATCGCCTCCTGCTGGGTCAGGTTCAGCGGCGGCAGGAACGCCTTGGCCGAGTCGATCCCCCACACGCCGTCATCGCCCCAGACCGGCAAATGGAGCTCGCCTTCGATGGCGTTCAGATCGCGGTAGACCGTCCGGACCGACATGTCGACGCGCTCCGCGATGTCGGCCGTGCGCATCCCCTCGGGGTGGGCCTGCAGGATGGCGACGAGCCGGGTCAGGCGGGCCAGCCGGTCACGCTTGGTCGCGTACCGTTCACGCTCGTCGTCCGTCATGGGGTCGGAGGATAGACGACCGCATCGCGCCCACGCTCGGTGGCGGTCAGGCGGACGTCGATCGTCCCGTTGAGCGCCTCGGGTACGATCCCGGCTGCCTCTCCGTTCGCGCTGCCCGCGACCTGGCCGAGCTCGCCGTCGAGGAAGATCCAGTAGTCGAGCTGGCCGCGCCAGCGGTGGAGGTCGGCCGGTCCGACCAGCAAGGTCGCCTCGGGGAATGCGGCTGCGAAGGTCGCGCCGTCGACGGCGATCCGGCAGCGGCGGGCGCGCGCGCCCTCGATGACCTCGATCCCGCGATCTTCGGCGGTCGCGCGGTAGGCAGGCGACAGGGCGACCGCGAGCGCCTGCTCGTCGACCGATCCACCGGCCGCCGCCCCCGGGTCGGCGCGCTGCCAGTCATGCTCGGGCGAGAGGTCCCAGGTGCGATCGCCGATCCGCGCCGAGCCGTACTGGCCCAGCTGACGGTCCGCCGCGACGTACGCCAGCCAGCGGAAGTCGTCGCCGACCCGCAGTCCGGTCAGGTCGACCGAGCCGATCGGGCGCAGGTCGACGGTCGCGTCGAGATGCATCGCGAGCCGGGCGCTCGAGCCGACGGTCAGGGGCGCGTCGCACAGGGGCGGCTCCTCGTTACCGGCGGTCGGCCCGAAGCGTGACGTGCCTGCCGGCGTGGCCTGCAGCGCGATGTCATTGGCGACCGCGACCGCAGCGAAGGAGACCGTCGCGACGAGCGTGGCGACCACGGCGATCGCGGTCCCCGCCACCAGTCGCCGACGGCGGAGCGCGGAGCCGCCACCGAGCCGGCGGGCGATCCCGTAGCCGCTGAACAGGCTCGTGGCAAGCAGCGCGATCAGCCACGGATAGGCCGCCTCGAACGACGGCAGCAGCGTCCGCGACCCGAACGACGTGAGCTGGGTGACGACCTCGAGGATCGACGGCACCAGGCAGAGCAGGGCGATGATGCCGAGCCAGATCGTGGCCGGGAACGCGTGGTTGCCGCGTGCGACCGGTGGCCAGATCACGCCGGCGACCGCGATGGCGACCGGCGTCATTGCCAGGAGCCCGACGATCACGTCGTACGGACCGCCGGGTCGATAGGCGAGCAGGATCAGACCCGCGGCGACCGACCAGCAGACGACGAGGGCGACCGCGATGAGCCGGAGTTCGAAACGACGGACGCGCACGGACGGAGTCTATCGGCACGGCGCCCGACTCCCTCCTCCGGGCTCGTCCGCAAGTACCGGGGTGGCGGGACATCCGGGTCATCGCCGCTCGTCCGGACGACCAACACCATGCCCCTACCGCACCGGACCGGGACGGTCCCGGCGGCGCAGCCAGGACGAAGGACCTTGGGCCATGGCCGGACAGGCGCAGCGAGGATCACGGGGACCCGGGCGATCATCTCGCCACGCCTCGTCAGCCCGGCCGGTCGCAGCGGCTACCGCGGCCGCATCTGGGGTCACGCCCCCCAGGGCGCCGTCCCCGACGCCCACCGGTTCGATGACCGACCGCGGAGACGCCGGCGACCCGGTCCGTCTACCGGCTCCTCCAGATGAAGGGTCTGTCGCCCGCTGAGGCGGCCAACCTGACGGCATTCGTGTGCGGCCTGCCCGCGACCGGTCACGACTGGTCGCTCCGCCAGGTCAACCTGCTGCTCTTCCTCCGGGAGATGAACCGGACCGGAAGGTTCGGTCGGACCGACGGGAAGGTCACGCTCCAGCACTGACCCGAGGGATCTTCACCTCGGCCGACGGGGCGCGCCTCCTCCCGCCCCGTCGGCCGCTTCATGTGCGCCCGGGCGGTCCCTCTGCCCCGCTCCGCGCTCAGCGACGCCCGGCGGGCCCGCGCGCGGCGTCGACGAACACGCGCGAACAGCCGCTCGAAGGCGGGCGGCGTCGATTCGGTCCGTTCCGGGTGGCACTGCAGACCGAACACGAACCGGCCGTCGGCGGCCTCGAGGGCTTCGACCAGGTCCCCGGCCGGGCTGCTCGCCCACGCGCTCGCGACGAGGCCCGGGGCCAGCTCACCGGCTCGGACCGCCTGGTGATGGTACGAGTTGACGCGGACCACGCCGCCGCCGGCATTGGTCGGGAAGAGGATGCGGGCGAGCCGCGTGCCGGGCGCGACGCGCAGCGGATGGATCGAGCGCGGGCCCCTTCCCCCAGCGCGGTCCCTGGTGGCCGTCGACATGCTGGAGGAGTGCGCCGCCGGAGAAGACGTTGATCGCCTGGAACCCGCGACAGATGCCGAGGACGGGGAGTCCGCGCGCCTGCGCAGCGGTCCACGCCTCGTGCTCGAGCGCATCACGGTCGCGTTCGACGGTCGGCGACCCCCGGTCTTCGCGGCCGTAGCGCTCGGGATGCAGGTCGGCGCCACCGCTGATGAGCAGGCCGTCCATCCCGGCCAGCGCTTTCGCCCGCACCCCAGCGTCGGTGGCTGCGTCGAGGACGACCGGCTCGCCGCCGTGACGGGCGATCGCGGCGGCGTACAGCGCATTGCGACGGGTCGCGAGCTCGGGCTCAGGCTGGCGGTCGGCGACGGCGACGGTGATGACGATCCGTGGCGGGCTCGCGGCGTTGCGCATCGCGACACGATAGCCGCCGGTCGCCGGCCGGGTCGTCAGTCGCCGGCCGGAGCGTCCGACGGCGAGCCCGAGGGTGTGCCACCGCTGCTCGGCCCGGGTGTCGGTGGCAGCGTCGGCAGGTTCTCGGGATCGACCTCCTTGTGCGGGATCAGCAGCAGGGTCCAGCCGACCTTGATGTCATTGGGCCGGTAGGCGCCCGACTCCGGATCGAGCGACGGGTAGGTGGCGCGGTTCCAGTAGGCGATGCTCCGGCTGCTCGTGCCGAACTTCTTGGCGATCTTGTCGAGGCTGTCGCCCGACACGACGGTGTAGACGAGGAAGGTCGGCTGGGGCGTCGGGGTCGGTCGCACGAACGACGGCGTCGGCGTCGGGCCGGCAGGGGTCGGCCTCGGGGTGGCCGTCGCGACGGCGACGCCGGCCGTCGGGCTCGGTCGATTGGTCGGGTCGGGAACGCAGGCCGCCGTCAGGAGGAGCACGGCCGCGATCCCGACGGTGAAGCGGGAACGCATGACGTCCATGGTGACGCCTCGACTGCCGGAGCGGTGACGACCCGTCAGTCGGGTGGCGATGCCGCCGAGTCGACCGGGGTCGGCGGCTGGAGCGACAGCTCGGCCGCCTGGGCAAGACCCTCGGCCGCGGTCGCGACGCGGTCGCGTCCGCCGCGCTTGGCCACGTAGCACGCGCGGTCGGCGGCCAGCAGCACGTCGGTCGGCCGTCGCGCCGTCGGTCGGGAAGGTCGCCACGCCGACCGAGGCGCTGACCGTGCTGTCGATCCCCGCGACCGCCTGACGGGCGCGTTCCGCGACCTGCAGGGCTCCGACGGCGTCGGTGCTCGGCAGCAGGAACGCGAACTCGTCGCCGCCGTACCGGAAGACGAGGTCCGTCTCGCGACCGGCCCGCACGAGCTCGGCGGCGATCCGTCGCAGGAGCGTGTCGCCGGCCTGGTGGCCGAGATCGTTGTTGACGTTCCGGAAGTCGTCGAGGTCGAGCATGATCAGGCTGAACGAGCGACCCATCGCGCACGCTCCGCTCCAGCCACTCGCCGAACGTGCCGTGGTTGAGCAGGCCGGTCAGGTCGTCGGTGCGTGCCCTGATCTCGACCGCCTGGAAGACCTCGGCATTCTGGAGCGCGATCGAGACCTGCGCCGCGAACAGCTGGACGAGCTCGAACTCCTCCGGCGTGTAGGTGTTGCCGACCCCGAGCCGCTCGATGGTCAGCACGCCGATGGCGCCCGCCGCGACCGAGCAGCGGGACCACGATCAGGCTGCCGTCGACTCCATCGGGCTCCGCGCGGAAGTGGTTGACCCGTGGGTCGTTCCGCTCGTCGGCGATCAGGACCGGCTCGTTGTGCTCGACCACCCAGGTCGCGATCGCCGGTCTCGCCCGCCTGCCACGGCTCGAGGAACTGGGCGGCATGGATGCCACGCGCGGTCAGCGGCGTCAGCAGGCCGGACGCCGGATCGATCACCTCGATGGCGACGTTGTCGCTGGCGATCAGTCCGCCGAGGCGCTCGGTGATGCTCTCGAGGACGCCACGCGAATCGAGCGTGGTCAGGAGCGATTCGGTGATGAGCAGGAGCTCGCGCTGTCCACGCAGCTGGCGCTCGAGCGCCAGCGTCTGCTCGCGCAGCCGCTCGGTCGTGTCGGCGTTGGCCATCGCCTGCGCGGCGAAGCTGGCGTAGATGACCAGCAGGCGCAGGTCGTCGTCGGTGAACCTGTCCAGCCCGAGCTTCGAGAGCACCACGACGCCCAGGACCTGGTCGTCGAACAGCATCGGGGCGAGCAGCATCGATTCGTCGAGGTCGTCCTGCGGTGCCCGGGATCGTGCTGGCGCGCGGATCGGCCGCGGCGTTGGCGAGGTTCTGGGCGATCCGGTTGGCGGCGACCCAGCCGGTGATCCCCTCGCCCAGCCCGACGCGCAGCTGGTCCGGCGTCTCGTCGATGTACTCGCCGACCTGGCCCTGCATCGCGACCGGGATGAGGTCGGTGCCGATGAGGCGGTAGACCCGGACGTTGTGGTAGTCGATGAGCTGGCGGAGCTCGGTGGCGATCGCGTTCCCGATCTCGGCCACGCTCGACAGCCGGCTGAGCCGGGCGCCGAGCTGCTGGATCGACTGGAGCTGGGCCGCCCACGTCGCCATCCGCTCGTAGTCCTGCGCGGCCCGGATCGCGACGCTCGCCTGGGTCGCCAGGGCGCCGATCGTGTCGAGCTCGTCGGCCGTCCACTGGTGCGGCCGGTCGTGATAGACGTTGAGCAGGCCGAGGAGCTGGTCGCCGTCCAGCAGAGGAGCGGTGCACAGCGTGTCGAAGCCCTCCTGCACGACCGCGGCGCGGACGTCCTCGCCGCGCGGGTCGTCGCGGTAGCCGACCGCGTAGAGGGGCCGTCGTGCCGCGACCGCCGCGGCAGGCAGGGACCGGGGAGGGAAGTCGCGGACGCTCGCGAGGTAGCTGGCCGACAGGCCGCGGCTGACATCGGCGGTGATGTGGCCGTCCCCGTGCTGCAGGAAGACCGCGGCACGGTCGCCGCCGAACAGCACCATCGCGTGGTCGACGAGGCCGGACAGGATGCGGTCGAGGTCGAGCCGGCTGCCGATGTCGCCGGCCACCCGCCGCAACGCCTCGGCGCGATGGAGGAGGTGGGCCACCTCGTCCGCCCGGCGGGCTCCGCTCACGATGGCGCCGAGGCCGTCGGCGGCGACGCGCGCGACGTCGAGGTCGCGCGAACCGAGCGATCCATCGGTCTCGCCGACGATCAGCAGGACCCCCCATGGTCCATGGACGCCGGGGATGACGACGGCGAGCTCGGGCCGGCGGTCTGCCAGCACGGCGAGGGCGAGGTCATCGTCGGAATCGGACAGGAGCACACCGGGCAGCGGCGCGTGGCCGGCGCGGGTGCTCCCGGCCGCCAGACCGAGGACGCGGCCGAGGACACCGTACCGGCTCGGCAGCTCGACCAGCCGATGCGAATCGGCGACGTCGGCCGCGGCCGACGCTCGCGGCAGCATCCGATCGCCGCGGAGCTCCCAGGCGACGACCAGGTGATGGCCATAGGCGTCCCGGACGGCGGCGACGGCTGCGAGGAGTGCCTCGTCGGCATCCTCGCCGGCGTTGACCAGCCGGCTGATGCCGGCCGCGACGGTCAGGTCGAGCCGGTGGCGCTCGGCGTCGAGCGGATCGCTCCGTGCGAGGCCCAGCCGGTCGCGGCTGCTCCCCGCGAAGCGTGGGGCCGCGGCCGGGTCGACGGTCCGACGGCCGCCCCACGTGCCGGCGGCGGTCGGCGGCGCGCCGTCCACGGCTCCGGTCTCGGCGGCGGCCAGGAACCGCTGCAGGTCACCGACCCGGTAGCGCCGATCGCCACGGGGATTGATCCGGTAGTACCGAAGCCGCCCGGCGTCGCTCCATGCCCGGATCGTGTTCGGGTGGACGCCCAGCAGCCTGGCGGCCTTGGTGACCGACAGGGTGGCGTCCGCGGGCCTTGGCGGGATCGAGATCGGCACGGCTCACTAGAGGAAATGTGAAGTTGGCCGCCCGAGCCTACCAATCTCACACTTCTTGCCAATAGTCCGATGGTCCCGCCGTGTTCAGGCGTTGCGGTCCGCCGTCAGCCGGACATAGACAAGCGTCGCGACGACCGAGCCGAGGCCGATCGCGATGACGACCAGCATCGCGATGCCGGGATCGCCGACCAGGCCCGGTCCCTGTCCGGAGCTGCGCGGGTCGCCGACCTCCGGGCCGGGCGTCGGCGACGCCGCGAACGCGCACGCCGCGAAGACCAGCCAGGCGACGCTCGCGGCCGCGATGGCGAGCGCCCGCCGGCGTCTCATGCGACCGCACCTGCGAGCGCGAGGATGAGCGCGATGACCAGGAGGCCCACGCCGCCGGCGAGGCACACGACCGCGACCTTGATCCGGCCGGACCGCCCCTCGCTCAGGACGCGCATGGCCTCGTCGTTGTCGAGCGTGCTCAGGACGAGCGGCCGTCCGAGCCCGGCCGTGAGCCGCGGCTCGCCGTCGGCGTCCAGCCGCGGGACGCCGAGGACGATGGCATGCTCCACCGACGAGACCTGGTCCACGCGCAGCCGGACCGGCGGTCGTCGGGGAGGTGCCCGGCGGGACGCGGTCGGCGACGTCGGCCGCCGTGCCGACCGATTCGCGCGGGATCACGACAAGACCCGTGTCGAGGCCGGCATCGTCGACGACGATCCCGTCGAGGCCGTCGCGGACCTCGAACCTGACCCGCTCGCGCCGGTCCTCGAACGACACCCAGCCGCGGTCCTTCCGGACCTGGAGCCGCGTCCGGCGGAAGACGAGCGGGCGGTGGGCGTCGTCCTCGAACTCGTCCTCGGCATCGATCCGGCCCTGGACCCGGACGTACCGCGGCCGCCCGTCGGCCAGCAGTCGCGCTTCGGCCACGCTGACCTCCGGGGTCGAGGCAAGGAGGCGCCCGACCCGGTAGTTCGAGCCGAAGGTGCGCAGGACCAGCGCGCCGGCGGCGAGCGCGGCGAGGCCGGCGACGAAGGGGATCAGGGGAGGCACGGCGGCGATGATACGCGCCGGACACGAAAGGACCCGAAGGAACCTCCACGACACGTGGGCTTTGAGGCGATCTCAGCCGTTAGTGCCGCTCGGCTCCTCCGGGCTGCCCAGAACGCTAGGTGGCCGGAGGTGTCGGGTCAACCCGGTTGTCCACCGTTCCGTCGGCGATCCGTCGAGTTATCCACCGTCCGTCCACCACGATCCGGCGGCCGCTCGCGGCCCCGTCGCGGCAGCGGGCAGGGTCAGCCGGTCGTCCGCCCGGTCGCCGGGTCGAGCGCGGTCAGCTGACCGTCGAAGCTGGTGAGGACGAGCCGGCCGCCGACCAGCTCCGCCGCGGTCACCACGTCGGAATGGGCGATCCGCCACGCGACGACGCCGTCGGGCTCGATGGCGAACGTCTCGATCTCGGCCTGGACGAGGACATGGGCGAGCCGCGACGAGCCGAGCAGCGCGACGATCGGCGTCGCCGAGCGGTGCTCCCAGCGCAGGACGCCGGTCGCCGTCTCGAGCCCGTAGGTGTGGAAGCCGTAGCCGACGACCAGCAGACCCGCCGAATCCCAGTGCAGGGCCCGCGGCTCGTCGTGGATGAGCGACGCGAAGCGGACGGTCCAGGCGCCGCGCGGACCCTCGAGACGGAGCTCGGCTCGGCACAGTGGCGTCCGGATCGTCGGCGACGACGGAGCCCAGATCGACCAGCTCGCCGCCGGCCTCCGACAGCGCGAAGACCTCGCGACCCGAGCCGCTCCCGCCCCATCGCCAGCGGCCGCGCAGGCCGCCCGGGTAGACGACCGTGGCGTTGCGAGGCTCGAGGCTCACCGTCGGCACGACGGCCGGTCAGGCGCCGACGTTCTGAGGCGTGTCGGCGGCGGCCGGTTCCTCGGCGATCGGGGTGACCGTCGCGTTGGCGAGGGTCCGCAGCGTGGCCGGCGGGACCGGGAAGACCGCGGTCGACAGGCCCGCCGCCGCCCAGACGACCTGGTAGCGCCCGAGGTCCGGATCCATGATCACCCGGACGGGCCGGACGTGGCCGATCGGTGGGATGCCGCCGATGGCGAAGCCGGTCAGCTCGTGCGCCTCGCGAGCCGTGGCCCGTCGGACGTCGGCTGCGCTGGTGACCGCGGCCAGTCGCGCCAGGTCGACCCGGTTGGTCCCCGACACGAGGCAGAGCAGCGGCTCGACGCCGCCCTCGCCGGACATGACGAAGACCAGCGACTTGACGATCTGGCCGAGCTCCACGCCGAGGGCCGCCGCAGCGTCGGCGGCGGTGTGGGTGGACTCGTCGAAGACGGTCACCTCGAGGGTCACGCCCTTGCGGGCGGCGGCGTCCAGGACGCGCTGGATCGACGGATGGACGCGGTCGGCGGGCACGGCCCGGAGTCTAGCATCGGACCGCGCCGGCGGGCCGACCCCGGGGTAGCATCGACCGCATGGACGCCCTCATCCTGGCCGACGGCGCGGTGGCGTCGCGGTCTCGGCTCGATCTCGCCTGGCCCGGCTGGGACGCCGGCGTCGGCATGGTCGTCGCCGCCGACGGCGGGGCTCGTCACGCGGCCACCCTCGGAGTCGCGATCGACCTGTGGGTCGGCGACGGCGACTCGCTCGGCGAGCGGGATCTCGCGGCCCTGGAGGCCGCTGGTGTCCCGGTCGAGCGAAGCCGCGCGGACAAGGACGAATCGGACACCGAGCTGGCGATCCTGGCGGCGATCCGCCTGGGGGCGTCGGGCGTCGTCGTCGTCGGGGCGCTCGGCGGTCCGCGGATCGACCACGCCCTTGCCAACCTCGGCCTGCTCGCGCTACCCGAGCTGGACGGGCGTCCGGCGACCATCCTCGACGTCGCCGCGCGGATCGGGTTGGTCAGGGCGCCCGGTGCCGACGGCCGCCCGGTCATGCGCCGGCTGGCGGGACGGATCGGCGACGTCGTGTCGCTGCTGCCACTCGGCCCGGGCGTGGAGGGCGTCACGACGGAGGGCCTCGCCTACCCGCTGAGCGACGAGCCGCTGGCGATCGGCCATACCCGCGGGCTATCCAACGTTCGCGTCGCCTCGGAGGCAAGCGTCGCTCGTCCGGGACGGCCTCCTGTTGGTCGTCGAGACGCCTGCTACGCTCTGACCATGAGCACGCCCGAAGTCGGCGACGTCGCCCCGGATGTCGCCCTGCCGGACGAGACCGGCACCGTCCATCACCTGGCAGACCAGCGCGGTCGCTGGACGATCCTGTACTTCTACCCGGAAGACGACACGTCCGGCTGTACCACCGAGGCATGCGAGTTCCGCGACCGGAACCAGACCATCCACGAGCGTGGCGCGGACGTCTGGGGCGTGAGCCCCGATGGAGCCGACAGCCACCAACGGTTCCGCGACAAGTACGAGCTCCCGTTCACGCTCCTGACCGACGAGAGCCACGCCCTGGCCGAGACCTACGGCGCATGGGGCGAGAAGCAGAACTACGGCAAGACCTATATGGGCCTCATCCGCTCGACCTTCCTGATCGACCCCGACGGCCGCATCGCCCGCGTCTGGCGGAAGGTCAAGGCACAGGGTCATGCCGAGATGGTCCTCAAGACCCTCGACGAGCTCCAGGCGGCGCGCGCGTCGTGACCAGACGGACCCCGGACTCCAGCGTCCAGGCTGCATGACCGAGCCCGCCGCCCCGGCGGACCACGCCTGGCGGCCGGCCCGGTTCATGGTGATCGCCGCCCATCCCGACGACGCCGACTTCGGGCCGGCCGGGACCGCCGCCCGCTGGATCGACGCCGGCTCCGAGGGCTGGCTGGTCTGCTGCACGAGTGGCGATCAGGGCGGCGAGGACCCCGAGGCCGATCCGCTCGAGCTCGCCGCCCTGCGCGAGACCGAGCAGCGCGCGGCCGCGGAGATCATCGGCTATGCCGGCGTGACCTTCCTCCACGCGCCCGACGGCGGACTCGTCAACGACCTGCCGCTGCGGGAGCAGCTCGTTCGCGAGATCCGGACCTTCCGTCCGGACGCCGTGTTCGCCACCGACCCGGAGACCGTGTTCTACGCCGGCGGCGGGATCAACCACACCGACCATCGCGCGGCCGGGATCGCGGCCGTGGACGCGGTCTACCCCGCGGCCCGCAACCCGATGGCCTTCCCGTGGCTGGCCCGCTCCGGGCTCGCGGCGCACAAGGTCCGCCGGATCTACCTGTTCTGGTCGGAGCGCGCCGACACCTGGGTCGATGTTTCGGCGACCCTCGAGCGGAAGATCGAGGCGCTCCGCGCGCACGCCAGCCAGATCCGCGATGTCGACGGTCTGGCCGAGCGGATCCGAACGTGGGCGGCCGATGAGGGCGCCCGGATCGGTGCCGCGGCGGCCGAGGGGTTGCGCGTGATCGTCATCGAGGACGACGAGGAGGAAGGGCCCGGCTGACGGTCGGTCAGGTCTCGTCGAGCAACAGCGGCCGGATGCGGCCCCACTGGTTCCAGATCTCGGCCAGCCCGTCGGCACGCCGTCCGAGCATGCCCACCATCTCGGCCAGGGTCAGGTCGCCGGCGACGCTGGCGAGCCATTCGTCGGCGGCCACGGTGACGTCGGCGAACAGCGCCGCCATGCCGGCACCGTCTGGCCAGTGGCGGATCCGCATCGGGTCGAGCCCGGCGTAGCCGAGCGCGAGCGAGACGTCACGCTGCGACGGCTGGCGGTCGTCGGTCCAGCCACCGAGCCCATCGAATCGGTAGCCGAGCGATGAGAGGGCGCGCGCGATGTCACGGGATTGGCCCTGCGTGAAGGAACCCCAGAACACGTGCTCCTCCGGGAAATCGAGCGCCGACGCCTCGATCGCGTCGGCCACGATCGCCTCGACCAGCCCCGTCATCAGCAGCTGCCAATGACGTTTGGCCTCGCCATCATCGTCGTCAGCCAGTGCCGCGACGAGGGTGGTCATCGCCGCCCGGTCGCCACGGAGCAGCCGGAAGATCCGCGGCGCACCGCCGGCCTCGAGGGCAAGGCCGAGCGTCTCGTCCTCGTCGAGCCGCCCGGACTCGTCGGTCGGCGCCGGGGCGATGAGCGGCCGGACGGCGTCGCTCGTCGTCCGTTCGTCGCACTCCGCGACGGCGACGCGCGCGGCCAGACAGGCGGCATCCGCGTTCTCGGCACCGATCCGGGCGGCATCCGCCTCGAGACCCAGCCGTTCGAGCTTCGCCCCGATCTCGGCCGCGGCCGCGTGCTCGCGCGTGACCGTGGTCTGCGCCTCGCGGGCGTCCGTGTTGATCCGGTTGATCTCGTTCAGCCAATCGCGCGCCGCGGCCTCCAGCTGGTCCGGCGTGGCCGCCGCGGTGACCGCGGCCCGGAACCCTCCCTGTGCCGCGTCCTTGGCCTCGTGCACGGCACGCGGGTCGGCGCGCCAGGAGGCGGTGACGGCCGCAGCCTCGTGTGCGTCGTACGTCCGCTGGGCCACGCGGAGGGCGTCCAGGGCGTCATCCGCCAGCGCCCGGGCCCGCGTCGCGAGCTCGCAGCGTTCGGCGGCCATCCGGCGCTCCTCGGCGCACCGTTCCGTGGCGACCGGGGACGTCCCCGCATCGTCCGCGGGCGGAGTCGGCCGATCGAGCAGGCCGACGGCCGTCAGCACCGCGACCGGCGCGGACGTCGCCTCGGGTGCCGCGGTGGGGGCCGGGGCCGCGGTCGGCTCCGGATCCGATGCGCCGAGCGGCACGATGCGGCCGACGGCGCGGGCCTCGGCGGCGGCGATGCTGGCGGCGAGGGCGGCCATCATCGGGTCCTCTCCCGCCGAGATCGGGAGGCCGATCATCTCGGGACCGGGCGCCTTCGGGTCCTTGGCCGGGGGGATGCCGGTCAGCGGCAGGGCCGGCTCCATGATCCGGCCCGGCATCGGCGGCTCGTTCGGGTCCGGGCTGATGGGGATGGCGCCCGCCATCGATGGCGTCGCCGCCGGCTCGGCGTATCGAACGGTCGTTCGACGGTCGGGGACGCTGGTCACCCCTTCGGCCGGAGCTTCGCGTCGATCGGCCGGGCCTCCGCGGGCGGGTTCCGGACCGACGGCGACGAACGCGTCATCGGCGAGTGTCGATGCCCGACGCGGGATGGCGTCATGGGCGACGGTGACTCTCACCTCTCGCGGGGTGGGCGGCCGAGCACGGATCAGCTCGACCAAGGCGGCTCCGGAGATCGCCCCGAGGATGAGGCCGAGCGCCAGGAAGCTGAATTCGCTCGCCGTCACGTTGCGGGCATCGGTCGGGTCGTGCTCCTTCCGGTCCGGGGCACCATGGTCGAATCAGCGTAGCTGCGAGCCATGACGCCGTCAACTTGGGCGGAGCGTGCGGCGACCGTCGGCAGGGCCGGTGATGCCGTCCACGTGCATCGTGCGGACGGAGGCGTCGCGCGTGCACGGTGTTCGGGTGCGATGGTAGATTCGGACCCGTCGGCGCTTCGGCCGACCTCCCGCTCGCGCCCTCGCCTGAGAACCAGGGAAAGGCACGTCCGCTTGGTCATCGAGCAACCCCAGGAATTCCTCGTCCAACCTGTCGACGCGTCCTGGCTCCAGTGCAACATCGAATGCCAGGAAGCGTGTCCGGTCGGGACGAACTGCCGCGGCTATCTCAACCTCGCCGCCGAGGGCCGGTTCGAGGAGGGATACATCCTGTCGCGCGACCCGAACCCGGTCGCGGCGATGTGCTCGTACGTCTGCTCCGCGCCGTGTGAGCGGGCCTGTCGCCGCGGCGACATCGACCGTCCGCTGGCCATCCGGGCGATGAAGCGCTTCCTGGTCGAATGGCACGAGGCGTCGGGGATCCCCGACGTGATGCCCGACATCACGCCGCGCGAGGAGCGCGTCGCGGTCGTCGGCGCGGGCCCGGCCGGCCTGGCCGTCGCCCGGGAGCTCGCCACCAAGGGCTACCAGGTGACCGTCTTCGACAGCCTGCCGTACGCCGGCGGGACGATGCTCATCGGCGTGCCCGCCTTCCGCCTGCCGCGAGAGGCGATCGAGATGGATGTCCGCCTGGTCGAGCGACTCGGCGTCCGGTTCGTCTACGACACGACGATCGGCACCGACATCACCTTCGAGCAGCTGCAGCAGGACTTCGACGGCATCGCCATCACCGGCGGGGCGATGGACGCGGTCGCGCTCGACATCCCCGGCGCCGACCTCGACGGCGTCCAGTACGGCGTCGACTTCATGAAGAAGGCCAACCTCGGCCAGCCGCTCGAGGTCGGGACCGACGTCGTCGTCATCGGTGGCGGCTACACGGCCATGGACTGCTCGCGGACGAGCCTCCGTCACGGCGCGGATCGGGTCTCGATCGTCTACCGGCGGACGCGCTCCGAGCTCGTCGTCGACGAGGAGGAGCTGGGCGAGACCGAGCGCGAGGGCGTCCGGATGGAGTTCCTCGCCAGCCCGATCGAGATCATCGGCAAGGACGGCAAGGTCGCGGGCGTCAAGTTCATCCGCAACCGACTCGGCGAACCGGACGCCTCGGGTCGCCGCTCGCCGGTCCCGATCGAGGGCTCCGAGTTCGTCATCCCGGCCCAGACCGTGATCCCGGCGGTGTCGCAGGCGGCGGACCTGACGTTCCTGCCGGTCGAGGCCAAGTTCGAGATCAACCGCGGCCGGGTCAAGGTCGACCCGGCGACCTATGCCAGCAACGTCAAGGGCGTGTTCGCCTGCGGCGACTTCGTGACCGGCCCGACGACGCTGATCGAGGCCGCCGGCCACGGCAAGAAGTGCGCCTACGCCATCGACCGCTACCTATCCGGCCGGACCGACGTGACGGTCGCCGCCAACGTCAAGATCACCAGCTCGTGGCGCCACGACATGCCCGAGTTCTACGACGTCCTGCCCCGCCAGCACATCCCGATGGTCCCGCTGGCGGCCCGCATGCCCTCGACCGAGCCGGTCGTCAACTTCAACACCCCGGTCGAGCTCGGCTACGACGCCAACGGCGCGGTCGCCGAATCGACCCGCTGCCTGATGTGCAACTTCAACATCTGGTTCGACCCGTTCCGCTGCGTCCTGTGCGGGGCCTGCGCGGATGTCTGCCCCGAGGGCGTCATCCACATGGTCGACATCAACACCCTCAAGTCGGAGGGCCTGCTGCCCGAGCTCGAGGAGGCGTACGGCTGGGACAACGGCGGCGCGATGATCCTCGACGAGGAGCGCTGCATCCGCTGCGCGCTGTGCGTCAAGCGTTGCCCGTTCGACGCCATTACGATGGAGCGGTTCGAGCTGCAGGAGATCTCGACCGACGGCCGGCTCTACAAGGAGTCGTACCGTGACGCGCAGCTGGCCGGCACTCCCGGCGTGGCAGGAGGACCCAGGTGAGTTTCCTCGAGCGGGTGGACGAGACCATCCGCCGGAGCGTCGTCTGGCGCTCGCTCTTCCGCCAGCCCTACCCGCGCGACGAGCGGTCGCGCGCGTACGCGGTCATGAACAACGTCTTCCTGCACATCCACCCGGTCCGCGTCCGCCAGCACGCCGTCAAGTTCGCCTACACGTTCTGCCTCGGCGGGCTGTCGTTCTTCCTGTTCCTCGTGCTGACCGTGACCGGCGTGTACCTGATGTTCTTCTACGTGCCGTCGGCGACGCAGGCGTACACGAACATCCTCGAGATCCAGAGCCAGGTGACGTTCGGGCTGTTAACGAGGAATATCCATCGATGGGCCGCCCATCTCATGGTCTTCTTCGTTTTCCTGCACATGATGAGGGTGTTCTATCACGGGGCCTACAAGCCGCCCCGTGAGTTCAACTGGGTGGTGGGCGTCGTCCTCCTGTTCCTGACGATCATGCTGAGCTTCACCGGCTATCTCCTGCCATGGGACCAGATCGCCTACTGGGCGATCACCATCGGCACGAACATGGGCGGCTACGCGCCGCTGTTCAACACCCCGACCAAGCTCATCCTGCTCGGCGGCCTCGAGGTCGGCCAGAACACCCTCTTACGCTTCTACGTGGGCCACGTCGTGTTCCTGCCGCTGATCGCGGCCACGTTCCTCGCCGTCCACTTCTGGCGCATCCGCAAGGACGGTGGCATCAGTGGGCCGCTCTGATGAGTGACGTCAAGACGCCGCCCGAGACCGAGAAGCGGGTCGTGCTGCCGGTCGACCCGACGCGGCGGACGGAGATCGACAAGCAGCGCGTCCCGATGTCGGCACGGCCGTACCGGCTGCTCGCGCTGGTCAAGCAGGACGCCGTCGTCCGGGTCCAGAAGGAGCCCGACGACACGGTCATGACCTGGCCGCACCTGCTCACCATCGAGTTCCTGGCGGCCGGGGTGATGAGCATCTTCCTGCTGATGATGGGCCTGTTCGTGAACGCTCCACTCGAGGAGCTGGCGAACGGCAACGTGACCCCGGCCGTGGCCAAGGCGCCGTGGTACTTCCTGGGCCTCCAGGAGCTGCTGGCCTACTTCCACCCGACGGTCGCCGGCGTCCTCGTCCCGACGTTCGTGCTCGTCGGGGCCGCCCTGATCCCCTACATCGACCGCGAGAACATCCTGGCCGTGCGTCCGTCCGAGCGGAAGACCGCGGTCATGCTGTTCACGATGTTCTGCTGTCTCGGCCTCATCGTCACTTTCGTCGGCATCTTCTTCCGCGGCCCCGGCTACACGTTCGTCATCCCGTACGTGACCAGCCCGGGCCTCCATTTCGCCCTATGACGGCGACCCGAAGGACCACGCGATCATGAGCAACTACCAGGTCGAACTCATCGACAAGCCGGCCGCGCTGACCAGCGAGGCCATCAAGTCGCTGCGCAAGCAGCAGGTCCAGGGGCTGTCACGCCGGCAGCTGATGCGGCTCGCGCTCGGCACCGGCGTCGGCCTGTGGCTGTTCGAGGTCCTGGCCGGGACGCTGGCGTTCGCGTGGCCGAACCTCAAGGGCGGCTTCGGTGCGCCGGTCCTGATCGGTGACCTCAGCACGGTCAAGCTCCAGAACTCACAGCTGCCGATCGAGGAGGGCTTCCCGGCCTACTACTCCGAGGCGCGTGCGTTCGTGATCCTGTACGACCCGGGACAGCAGCGGTTCCTGCCGGGCACGGACACGGCCGGCGACGGCGCCGCGCTCAACGTCCGGGCGCTGTACCAGCGCTGCCCGCACCTCGGCTGCAAGCCGAACCCCTGCCTCAAGAACTTCTGGTTCGAGTGCCCGTGCCACGGGTCGCGCTACGACCGGCTCGGCATCAAGGCCGCCGGCGCGCAGTTCGGCCCGGCGCCGCGGAGCATGGATCGCTTCTCGATCACGGTGGACGATTCGGGCGTGCTGACCATCAACACCGGCAAGATCACGCTCGGCCCGCTGCCCGTGGCCCTCGGTCAGCCCGGGCTGATCCCGCCGCGCACGCCGACGGGTTGCATCTGATGCGCGACCACCGCCCGCCCCGCCGAGGAGCGCGATGAGCGACACGCCCGGACGCGAGCCCGAGCAGCGTCTGCCCGTCCCCCGGCCACCGGCCGAGCCGGCACCCGTCGAGCGCTTCACCTCCCCGCCGTCGGTGCGGTCGAGCGAGCTCACGCCGGAGCGCGCGGCCCAGGTCGTGCGGTCGTCGTCGAACGCCCGCTGGGTCGGCTTCCTCGCGGTCGTCGTGGTCTCGCTGTTCATCGTCGTCTACTGGTTCTACGAGCTGGCCCCGCTCGGGATCACCCAATCGCGCCTCGACGCCGAGTCCGATTCCCAGCAGGTGACCTCGGTCGAGCGCGGCTACAACCTGTACGAGGCCAACTGCGCCCGCTGCCACGGCGCCCAGGGCCAGGGCGGCATCGGTCCGGTCCTCAACAGCCAGGAGAAGCTGTACGCGCACCTGTCGGTCGACTACATCAACAACATGATGATCGCCGGCGGCCGGTATGCCTGTGGCAACCCGAACTCGGTCATGCCGGTCTGGTCGAACGAGGGCCACCCGCCCGGGCCGCTCAACTACATCCAGATCGAGGACCTCATCGCGTTCATCCGCGCGCCCTCGACCGAGACGTACACGGTTCGCGATCCGTCGCTCAACGAGCCGGTGACCGACCCGGTGACGGGCAAGGTCGAGACGTTCAACGGCTGGGTCGACCCGACCTACAAGCCGCCGCCCGGCTCGACCCCGTTCCCGGCCTGCTGGTCGGATGCGTTCGCCACCCCGTCCGGCTCGCCGAGTGCATCGGGCTCGCCGGCGGCATCGCCCGACGCCAACGCCACGCACGTCAAGGTCACCGCGCAGGGGATCGCGTTCACCACGCCGGACATCAGCGCCCCGGCCGGCAAGGCGTTCGTCATCGACTTCGACAACGAGGATGCCGGGACACCGCACAACATCCAGATCAAGGACTCGTCGGGGGCGGTCAAGTTCTCCGGCGCGACCTTCAATGGCGTCGCCACGCAGCCCTATGACGTGCCGGCGCTCGACGCGGGGACGTACCCCTTCCAGTGCACCGTGCACCCCACGATGACAGGGACCCTGACCGTCAAGTGATGTCGCCGTCGGCCTGCCCGGCCGACGGATGAGGATGGAGGACGATGGCCCAGCGAGCGCTCGGACCCGGAACGGTGGTGCCGCGAAAGCGCGCCATGTTCGGGCTGCTCGACGCCGACGGCTGGGGCTGGGCCTCGGTCAAGGCGTTCCTGTGGCTGATCTTCATCATCTTCATCCTGGGCTACCTGCCGGACCGGGCGTACTACCTGACGGTCAGCAGCACGGTCGACCTCGGCGTGCTCGTGTGGTCGCCGATCAACCTCTGCCCGCCGACCAACGAGACCCTGCCGTGCCCCGCCCCGGCGGGTGCCGTCATCCCGTGGGAGCAGTCACCGGCCGAGCTCGCTCTCCCCGCGGCACGGACCGATGGTTCGGTGCTCCAGGTGGGGACGCAGATCCTGTACATCGGCGGCACCGACGGCAAGACCGCCCAGTCCTCGGTCTACGTGGCGCGCACGGTCGGGACCGGCAACTTCGACAAGTGGGAGCAGGGCCCGACGCTCCCTGATGCCCGGGCCGATGCGAGCGTGGCGTACGTCTCCGGCAGCATCTACGTCATCGGCGGGATCGACGGCTCCGGCAAGACGACCGACACCGTGTTCGTCCTCAGCCCCGACAGCCAGACCGGGCAGCTGGGCGCGTGGACCAAGGCCGACGACCTCAAGCTGCCCGAGGGTCGTGCCGGCGGCGCCACGGCCATCACCACCGACGGTCTCCTGGTCGTCGGCGGCCGGAACGACTCCGGGCCGGTGGCCACGACCTGGCGCACACGGCTCAACTCACAGGGCAAGCTCGGCGCCTGGACAGCGGAGCAGCCGATGGTCCAGCCGCAGAACGACGCGATCGCGGCCGTGGTCGGCGATTACATCTGGGTCTACGGCGGGAACGACGCCAACGGCCCGGTCGGCGCGGTCCAGCGTGGTGCGTTCGGGGCCGCGGCTGCCGCGGGCCTGCCACCAGATCCGAATACGGGCAAGGTCATCCGCTGGGACGTGAACAACGCGGCGAACCTGCCGGTCGCCCGGACCAATGCGTCAGGCTGGGCGGCCAACGGGTCGCTGTACCTCGTCGGCGGCGATGACGGCTCCGGCCCGCAGACGCAGATGTACTGGGCGATCCCGTCGACCAATGGCGACCTGCCCGAATGGAAGCACCTGGATGCCACCGACCTGCCGGCCGGCCTCGAGGGCGCGCCGGCGGTCATCAGCGGGCCGGAGGCCATCCTGGTCGGCGGCGAAACGACGGGCGGGACGATCCTCGCCTCGAGCCAGCGCGCGAATACCGCGCCGCTGCCGCCGTTCTTCCAGCTCGGCCTGGTCGGTGCGACCGTGCCGGGGCTGAAGATCGACGGTGATATCGGGCAGCAGCTCGGCTACCTGAACGCCGCGGCCGTCGGGACCGTCGACTTCATCCTGCTGATCCTCATCGGCTGGGCGTTCGCCCACAAGGCACAGACCCGGGCGATCGCGGAGCGGGTCATGCGCCGCGGCCGGCGCCACTAGGTTCCCGTCCGCCCGGCGGCCGGCGGCCGTCGCGCGGAGACCGTCCCTGACAGGTAGTCCCGGGGAGCATATCTGTCACAGATCGGCAGCCTCCTTGACGGGCCGGACATCCGATCTATCGTGATACTTGTGAGTAGCACAAAACGCGAACGCGAGCCCTGCGCTCGCTGGAAAGGGGTCCAGCCGAGCGCAACGACCGACGACGTCGACGGCGTCGTCGACTGCTACGAGCGCGAGGTGCGACCAGAGGACGGCATTGCCGGCGAGGTGGCCTTCGCACGTTCGGTCGAGCGTCTCATGCGGTACGAGATCTTCCCGCGGTCGATCATGCAGCCTATCGTTTGCTCCGAGGACGGCCAGCTCCACGAGGGCACCACGATCGTGCAGCGCGTCGCGATCGGGCCGCTACACATCGAGTCCGCCGTGCGGGTGCTTCGCCTCTGGCGGACAGACGATAGAGCCACCGAGGAGGCGGGTTTTACGTATGCCACGCTTCCTGGCCACCCTGAACGCGGGATCTCGAGCTTCTGGGTGACTCGAGCGAAGGACACGGGCCGGATCATCTTCGTGATCGAGGCTCGCAGCCGAGCCCGGCTCGGCGCTCTATCGGGTTGGGCGTCCACTCGCTCGGCGGTTCCAGCGTCGCGCCACGCTGGCCGCGCTCGACGAATTCGCCGCCGGCTAGCGTGGTCCGTCGCGCAGCATCTCAGCCGGCGGGCCAGCTCCCCTTCGCCCGCCGCCACCGGTCCGCGCTTGACCGGCAGGCCGGCACGTTCCCAGGCATCCATGCCGCCCGCGACGTTGGCCACGTCGGTCCGGCCGGCCTGGACCAGGAAGCCCGTCACGGCAGCGGAGCGGCCGCCCATGGCGCAGATCACGAGGATCGGCCGGTCGGCCGGCAGCTCGCCGACCCGAGCACTGAACTGCGATGTCGGAACCAGCACCGCACCCGGTGCCCGGACCGCGGCGAACTCGCTCGGCTCGCGCACGTCGAGCAGGATCGGGCCGGCCGGATCCTCGCGAAGGCGACGCTCGGCTTCGGTCACATCGACCGTCGGGATCGGGGCGGGCATCGTCACGGGGCGCTCCTTCGTGTCGGGGTCGGGGTCGGGGTCGGGGTCCGGGTCAGGTCGGGCGGCCCGAGTGTCGGTCCCTCGGGGTGGGCGGCAAGATCTGCCAGCCGCGCGTCGATCGCCTCGATGAGGAGCACCACGTCCAGCCCCGGGACCTCGTCCGACGGACCAGCCTCGCGCGCCTGCTCGAGCAGGACCCGGGCGCCCTCGAGGTTGCGCACGATCCCGGGCGGGTTGCCGCGGACGTCGTGGACATAGGCGGCGGCGACCTTGATCAGGCCCTGGAGCAGCGCCCGCTCGGCTGGATCGTCGGTGCCCATCCAGGCCGGCTCGAGCTCCTCGTGCGCCTCGAAGAAGTCGCCGCGGTCGTATGCCGCCAGCCCGGCCTCGATGGCCGCCGCGCGCGTCGACGGGGGGAGCGGCCGGTACGCCTTGGCGCGACCGTCGCGCCCGACGATGACCGATCGCTCGGTCACGACAGCTCGGCGAGCGGGCGTCGGCCGGAGAACCCGGTGTCGATGGGGTGCCACCAGCCGATCGCGGGTTCGCCGCGCTGCCAGCACAGCCAGACCTGCCGACCGGACACGAGGGCCGGGAAGTCCACCAGGCCGTGCTCGATATCGCGAAGGGTCAGACCCATGGCGTCGATCCGCGCCACGCCGGCGGCCATCTGGTCGATCAGGCCCTGCATCCGCAATTGGGTCAGCCGCAGGTCGTCCACCGGTGGCGCGTCGGACGGCAGCTCCGAACGGACGGGCCGCTCGGAACGGTCGGCGACCGCGGTCGTCGCCCCGTCCCCCTCGCCGGATCCGATCCCGGAGGCCAGCACCTCATCGCGCAGCCGGACCAGCTCGGCGCGTTGCTCGACCAGCAGGCGCACGATCCCGTCGAGCTCGCGGACGGCGGCATTGGCGGCGTCGATGTCGTAGAAGCGGGTCATCGGATGCGATTCTAGCCCCCCGGTCGCCTATCATCCGAAAGTCTCTCCAACGGACCGCTGCGGGAGTGCCGAATTGCGCCGTATCTTGCTGTGGGCCGCCCGCGATCGCTGGCTCCGGGAGCACCTGCCGCAGTTCCGTTTCATGCGTCGCGCGGTCCGGCGGTTCATGCCCGGCGAGACCATCGAGGACGCCCTGGCGGCCGCCCTGCCGCTCCAGGCGGCGGGGATCGGGACGCTCTACACGAGGCTCGGCGAGAACCTCGAGAACCTCGCCGAGGCCGACGAGGTCGCCGCCCACTACATCGAGTCGATCGACAAGATCGTGGCGGCCGGGATCACCGGCGAGGTGTCGGTCAAGCCGACCCAGCTGGGCCTCGACCTCGATCCCGACGTCTGCCTCCGCCACCTGGTGGCCATCGCCGAGCACGCGGCGTCGGTCGGCTCGTACCTGTGGATCGACATGGAGGGGAGCGCCTATGTCGACGCGACCCTCGACCTCTACGAGCGCCTGCGCGCGACACAGCCGCGGACCGGCATCTGCCTCCAGGCGTACCTGCGCCGGACGGCGGCCGACATGGAGCGGCTGCGACCGCTCGACCCGGCCATCCGCCTGGTGAAGGGCGCCTACGACGAGAAGGCGTCGATCGCCTTCCGCGACCGCCACAGCGTCGACGCGAGCTACGTGGGCTTGGCGGTCCGCTTCCTGCTCGACGGCCGCGGGCGGCCGATCCGGCTCGGTCTCGGGACCCACGATGTCGCCCTCATCGAGCAGATCGCGGCCCAGGTCGGGGCGGCCGGCATCGGGCTCGACGGGTTCGAGGTCGAGATGCTGTACGGCATCCGGACCAATGAGCAGCTCCGCCTGGCGCGTGCCGGCTATCGCGTCCAGACGCTCATCTCGTACGGCGACTACTGGTATCCGTGGTACATGCGTCGGCTCGCCGAACGACCGGCCAACGTGCGCTTCGTGCTGCGCCAGATGCTGCCCTGATCGGAGGTCACGCCATGCGCATCGCCGCCCGGATGGGCACGATCGGCACCGAGAGTGCGTTCGAGGTCTCGGCCCGGGCGCGCGCGCTCGAGGCCGAGGGCCGCTCGATCGTCTACCTCCAGATCGGCGAGCCGGACTTCGATACCCCGGCCAACGTCCGGGCAGCGGCCAAGGCCGCGCTCGACGCGGGTGCGACCCACTACCCGCCGTTCGCCGGCATCCCCGCCCTGCGCGAGGCGATCGCCGCCGACGCGTCGGCGCGCAAGGGCTTCCCGGTCGAGCCGCACCGGGTGTTCGTCACCGTCGGCGGCAAGGGCGTGATGCTGTACGCGATCCTGGCGCTGGTCGATCCGGGCGACGAGGTCCTCGTCCCCGACCCGGGCTACCCGATCTACGAGTCGCTCACCCGGTTCGTCGGCGCGACGCCCGTCCCGATCCCGATCCGGATGGAGAACGACTTCCGGCTCGACGTCGACGAGCTCGCGTCGCTCATCACGCCCGAGGACGCGCGTCCTCGTCATCAACTCGCCGGCCAACCCGACCGGCGGCGTCCTGACCCGCGGCGACCTCGAGCGGATCGCCGAGCTGGCCATCCGCCACGACCTGTGGGTCCTCGCCGACGAGATCTACGGGCGGATCCTGTACGACGGCGCCGAGCACGTCTCGATCGCGTCGCTGCCGGGGATGGCCGAGCGGACGATCGTGCTCGACGGCTTCTCCAAGACGTTCGCCATGACCGGCTGGCGGATGGGCTACGCGATCGTGCCCGAGTCGCTCGTCAAGGTCTACGGCCAGCTGATCATCAACACCATCAGCGGGGTCGCGACGTTCGCCCAGGTCGGCGCGGTCGAGGCGCTGCGTCGGGCCGCAGGACGACGTGGACGCGATGGTCGTCGAGTTCAAGGCCCGGCGCGACCTCATCGTCGACGGCCTCAACGCGATCCCCGGGATCGAGTGCCGCAAGCCGGTCGGGGCGTTCTACGTCTTCCCGTCGATCGCCGGGAGTCGGGCTGTCGGGCGCCGATCTCGCCGAGCGGCTCCTCCACGAGGCCGGCGTCTGCGTGCTGCCCGGGTCGGCCTTCGGCGTGTTCGGCGACGACCACATCCGGATCAGCTACGCCAACTCGCAGGAGAACCTGCTCGAGGCGCTCGGCCGGATCCGGACGTTCGTGGAGCCGCTGGTCGCGGCCCGGGTATGAGCGAGCGACCGTCGGTCTTCGTCACGCGGATCATCCCCGACGAGGGTCTGGCCGCCGTTCGGGACGCGTGCGAGATGGATCTGTGGACCGACGAGCTGCCGCCGCCACGCGACGAGCTGCTCCGCCGGGTGGCCGGTCGTGACGGGGTCCTGACGCTGTTGACCGACCGGGTCGACGGCGCGTTCCTCGACGCGGCGGGCCCGCAGCTCAAGGTGGTCAGCAACTACGCGGTCGGGTTCGACAACATCGACGTCGCCGAGTGCGCCCGGCGCGGCGTCGCCGTCGGGAACACGCCCGGCGTCCTCACCGAGACCACCGCGGACCTCGCCTTCGCCCTGCTGATGGCGGCCGCCCGGCGGCTCGCCGAGGGCGACCGCTACGTGCGGGCGGGCAACTGGAAGACGTGGGGACCGATGCTCCTGCTCGGACCGGACGTGCATGGCGCGACGATCGGCATCGTCGGCTTCGGGCGGATCGGCCAGGCCGTCGCGCGGCGGGCGCGCGGGTTCGGGATGGAGGTCCTCTACCACGACCTGCAGCCGCTGCCGCGAGAGGTGACCGAACCGCTCGGCGCGACCTACCTGCCGCTCGAGGAGCTGCTGCCGCGCTGCGACTACGTGTCGATCCACGTCAACCTGTCCGAGGAGACCCGTGGCCTGATCAAGGCCGAGACGCTGGCCTGGATGAAGCCGACGGCCGTGCTGGTCAACACGTCCCGTGGTCCCGTCATCGACCATCCCGCCCTTGCCGACGCACTGCGCGACGGCGTCATCGCCGCGGCGGCCCTCGACGTCACGGACCCCGAACCGATCCCGATGGACGACCCGCTGGTCGGTCTCGACAACTGCCTGATCGTGCCCCACATCGCGTCGGCGTCGCGGGCGACCCGCGGCAAGATGGCGGCCATGGCCGCGGCCAACCTGCTGGCCGGCGTCCGCGGCGAGCCGCTGCCCACACCGGTCACCTCGCCCACCTGATCCCGCCGCCGACGAGGAGCGGCAGCCAGACGTGCCGCGGCCGGGCCGTATCTCGTGTATCCGCGGCGCGTAGCCTAGGCACGACGCCGTGGATGATCCGCGGCCGGAGGGTAGGGATAGGGGGAGGTCCACGATGCTCAAACGTGGGATCACCAGCCTCGCCGTGGCCAGCGTGATGACCCTGGCGGTAGCCGTGCCGGCGGTCTTCGCCGACACGTTCCCGGTCGGCCAGGGAAACACGTACGCCGGCGCTGGTCAGACGGAGGACGGAAGCGCCCAGGTCTTCGCCCAGATCGGGACCGTCGACGGTGCGGCCGTCCACAGCTTGGCGGCGTTCACGTTCATCGTCGAGGACGTGACCTGCTCCGACGGGTCCGACGGCATCATCCTGACGGCGCTCAACGCCACGACCGATGCCGCGACCGTCAAGGTCGACAAGAAGCTCAACTCCGCGACTGCGTCGGGGACCGTCAGCGGGACCGAGGAGACCTACCACAGCTGCACCGACGACGACGTCATCGTCGACGTCACGCGCGCCGTCTCCCTCAGCCTCCATGCGACCGGTGGGTCGAGCGTGCGCAAGACCCACAACGTCACGAAGAACCCCGACGGCTCGACCGACACCTTCAACGAGACGGTCACCGACAAGTTCGCCGGTGGCACGTTCACGATGGGGAGCTCGCACTTTACGGCGAGCCCACTCGTCAGCGTCGTCGAGCACGACGTGTACTCGACCTCGACCAAGGGTGGCAAGCACAAGCACTGACCTGCGCCTGGCTCGGAGGGGGACCGACGGCGACTCGGGACCGCCGTCGGGTACCCTGTCCGAGGGCCGGTAGCTCAGCGGCAGAGCACGGGACTTTTAATCCCTTGGTCGTGGGTTCGAATCCCACCCGGCTCGCCGGTTCGGCTCGTGAGGGTCCGGAGCTCACGATGCTCGATCGCTGGTTCATCCCCTGGGCGCACCTCCGCTTCTGGTCGACGACGCCGCAGCCGGGCTACTCCGAACCGGCGCGTTGACGGACCCTATGCTCCGCGGATGGACCTCCGGCGATACGGCGACGTCGTCGCCTTCCTCGACAAGGCTGAGCCGTTCCTCGTCGCTCGCGAGGCCGAGCACAACCTGATCCTCGGGGTCACGTCCAACCTCCGCGCCGCACCCGAGGAGTTCACCGGCGCGCCGTATCTCGCCACCGTGTCGGCGAACGGGCGCGTGGTCGCGGCAGCGATGCAGACACCGCCGTTCCACCTCGTCCTGTCCGAGATCGACCATCCGGGCGCCATCGCCGCCCTCGCGGACGACCTCGTCGATCGCGACCTGCCGGGAGCCCTCGGTCCGGTCGAGCACGTCCGAGCGTTCGTTGACGCTCTCCGGGCTCGTGGCGGCCCGCCGGCCAACCTCACCGTCTCGGAGCGGATCTTCCGCCTGACGGAGGTCCAGATCGACCGGCCGCCGCGCCCGGTCGCCTCCGCCCCGCCGAGCCCGCCGACCGCGCTCTCGTCCGCGACTGGATCGATGCCTTCATGCGCGAGGCGCTGGAGCCGACCGCGCCCGACGACGTCGACGGCATGACCGATCGCTGGCTCGCGGGTCGCGGTCGGACCCTCTACCTCTGGGAGGATGGCGAGGTGGTCTCGCTGGCTGGCATCGGCAGCCCGACGCCGCACGGCGTGCGCGTCGGACCGGTGTACACGCCACCGGACCGGCGCGGCCACGGCTACGCGAGCGCGCTGGTCGCGGGGATCAGCCAGGCGGCTCTCGACGCCGGCCGCCGGTTCTGCTTCCTGTTCACCGACCTCGCGAACCCGACCTCGAACCACATCTACGAGACGATCGGCTATCGGCCCGTCCGCGACGTCGACATGTGGCGGTTCGACCGACCCGAGTCGTGACCTCGACGATCAGGCGCCGACGTAGGCCGCGAGGTGCTCGCCGGTGAGCGTCGAGCGGGCGGCGACGAGGTCCGCGGGCGTGCCCTCGAACACGATCCGGCCGCCGTCGTGGCCGGCGCCGGGCCCGAGGTCGATGATCCAGTCGGCGTGGGCCATGACCGCCTGGTGGTGCGCGATGACGATGACCGACTTGCCGGAGTCGACGAGCCGGTCGAGCAGGCCGAGCAGCTGCTCGATGTCGGCGAGGTGGAGGCCGGTGGTCGGCTCGTCGAGGACGTAGATGCCGCCCTTCTCGGCCATGCGGGTGGCCAGCTTGAGCCGCTGCCGCTCGCCGCCGGACAGCGTCGGGAGCGGCTGGCCGAGCTTGAGGTAGCCGAGCCCGACGTCCGCGAGGCGCGCCAGGATCGACGCGGCGGCCGGCGTCTTCGCCGGCGCCGTCGCCGAAGAAGGCGTGCGCCTCGGCGACGGGCAGGTCGAGCACCTCGGCGATGTTCAGCCCGCCGAGCCGCAGCTCCAGCACCGACGGCCTGGAAGCGCTTGCCGCCGCAGTCCTCGCAGATCGTCGCGACGGTCTCCATGAAGCTGAGCTCGGTGTAGATCATCCCGTTGCCGTTGCAGGTCGGGCAGGCGCCCTCCGAGTTCGAGCGAGAACAGCGCCGGCTTGACGTCGTTGGCCTTCGCGAACGCGCGTGCGGATCGGGTCGAGCAGACCCGTGTACGTCGCCGGGTTGCTCCGGCGCGAGCCGTGGATCGCGCCCTGGTCGATCGACACCACGCCCGCGCCGGCGGGGATCGACCCGTGGACGAGCGAGCTCTTGCCGGAGCCGGCCACGCCGGTCACGACGCACAGCACGCCGAGCGGGACGTCGACGTCGACGTCCTGCAGGTTGTGCGCGTCCGCGCCGCGGATCTCGAGCGTGCCGGTCGGCGTGCGGACCGTGTCCTTGAGCGCCGCCCGGTGGTCGAGGTGACGGCCGGTGAGCGTGTCCGGACGCCTTCAGCCCCTCGACCGTCCCTTCGAAGCAGACGCGTGCCGCCGCCGGTGCCCGGCCCCGGGGCCGAGGTCGACGACGTGGTCGGCGATCGCGATCGTCTCCGGCTTGTGCTCGACGACGAGCACGGTGTTGCCCTTGTCGCGCAGCTCGAGGAGCAGGTTGTTCATCCGCTGGATGTCGTGCGGGTGCAGGCCGATCGTGGGCTCGTCGAAGACGTAGGTGACGTCGGTCAGCGCGGACCCGATGTGGCGGACCATCTTCGTGCGCTGCGCCTCTCCCCCGGACAGCGTGCCCGAGGGGCGGTCGAGCGAGAGGTAGCCAAGGCCGATCTCGACGAACGAGTCGAAGAGGTGGAGCAGGTTGGCGACCAGCGGCGCCACGCCCTTGTCGTCGATGCCGCGCAGCCACTCGGCCGCGTCGGTGACCTGCAGGGCGCAGACGTCGGCGATGCTGAGGCCGTTGATCTTCGACGAGCGCGCCGCCTCGTTGAGCCGGCTGCCGTCACAGGCCGGACAGGTCTTGAAGACCGCGGCCCGCTCGACGAACGCCCTGATGTGGGGCTGCAGCGAGTCGACGTCCTTGCTGAACATCGACTTGCGGATCTTCGGGATCAGCCCGTCGTAGGTGACGTTGATGCCCTTGGCCTTGATCCTGGTCGTCTGCTTGTAGAGCAGGTCGTGGCGCTCCTTCTCGGAGTAGTCCTTGATCGGCTTCCTCGGGTCGAAGAAGCCGGACTCGATGAAGGTCGCCACCATCCAGCCGTCCGCCGTGTACCCCGGCACCAGGATGGCGCCCTCGGCGAGCGACTTCGACTCGTCGATGATCACGGACAGGTCGAGGTCCGAGACGGTGCCGCGTCCCTCGCACTCGGCACACATCCCGCCGAGGTAGACGGCGTCCTGGACGATCTTCTTCTCGCCCTTGGGGCCGGTCATGACGCCGCTCGCCCGCGTGGTCGGGATGTTGAAGGAGAACGCCGTCGGACCGCCGATGTAGCGGCTTGCCGAGGCGGCTGAACAGGCTGCGCAGCATGGCGTGGGCGTCGGTGACCGTGCCGAGCGTCGAGCGCGGGTTCGCACCGAGGCGCTCCTGGTCGACGATGATCGCGGTCGTCAGCCCGTCGAGCACGTCGACCTCGGGTCGGGCCAGGGTCGGCATGAAGACCTGGACGAACGTCGAGTAGGTCTCGTCGATCAGCCGTCGCGACTCGGCGGCGATCGTGTCGAACACGAGCGAGCTCTTGCCCGAGCCCGAGACGCCGGTGAACACCGTCAGCCGGCGCTTCGGGATCTCGATGCTGACGTCCTTGAGGTTGTTCACGCGCGCGCCGTGCACGCGGATCAGCTCGTGGCTGTCGGCACGGTGCGTGGTGGGTCGGGTCGGCGCGGTGGTCATCGACCCATTCTAGGGAGCCCCGCGCCCAGGGGTCCCGAGCCGCAACCTCGCCCGCACACCACACGAGGCTCGACACCGAACGGACACCTTGTCGGTCCTGCCGCGGGGACGCGCTCGCCAACCTCTCCCACCTAGCGTACCCACCATCCGGACGTGCCTCCGGATAGCCCGCGTTCAGGAGGACCCGATCGGATGGACACTGGCGACACCGCCTGGATGCTGACGTCCACGGCCCTGGTCATGATCATGCTGCCCGGCCTCGCCCTGTTCTACGGCGGCCTGGTGCGCCGCAAGAACGTCCTGTCGACGATCATGCACAGCTTCTTCGGCCTCGCGCTCGTCAGCGTCGTCTGGGTCGTCGTCGGCTTCACGCCTCGCGTTCGGCCCCGACGTCAACGGCTGGGGGCTGCATCGGCGACCTGGACTTCGCGATGTTCAACGGCGTCGGACAGGCGCCGTCAGCGGTCTACGCCGTGACCATCCCGTTCATGTTGTTCGCGATGTTCCAGCTGATGTTCGCGGCGATCACGCCGGCGCTCATCACCGGCGCCTTCGCCGAGCGCAAGCGCTTCGGCGCGTTCGTGCTGTTCACCATCCTGTGGTCGATCCTCATCTACTCGCCGATCGCCCACTGGGTCTGGTCGACCGACGGCTGGCTGTTCAAGCTCGGCGCGCTCGACTTCGCGGGCGGCACCGTGGTCCACATCAGCTCCGGCGTCTCCGCGCTGATCGTGGCCCTGATGATCGGCCGCCGCGCGATGAATGGCGAGAAGTCGCGAGCCGCACGACGTGCCGATGACCGTGCTCGGCGCCGGCCTGCTGTGGTTCGGCTGGTTCGGCTTCAACGCCGGCTCGGCGCTGACCGCCGGTGGCCTGGCGGCCAGTGCCTTCACCGTGACCAACATCGCGGCCGCCGCGGCGACGATCACCTGGGTCCTCGCGAGCTACGTCCACACCCGCAAGGTCAGCGTCGTCGGTGCCGCCTGCGGCGCGGTCGCCGGGCTCGTCGCGATCACCCCGGCGTCGGGCTTCGTGACACCGGGCGGTGCGCTGATCATCGGTCTCGTCGCCGGCGGGCTGTGCTACAGCGCCACGCTCCTGCGGGCGCGCTCCAAGGTCGACGACGCGCTCGACGTCTTCGCGGTCCACGGCATCGGCGGGATGTTCGGGGCCGTCGCCACCGGCATCTTCGCCTCGTCCACCGTCCAGGCCGCGTACTCCGGGCTGCTCGACGGCAACCCCGGCCAGGTCGGCATCCAGCTCGTCGCCGTCGGCGCGACCATCGCCTACGCGGTCGTCGGCACGTTCGTGATCGTCAAGGTCGTCGACGTCCTGCTCGGCATCCGGGTCAAGCCCGAGGCCGAGGCGATGGGCCTCGACCGCTCCGTCCACGGCGAGGTCGCCTATCAAGTCTGACTCGAGCGGGCCGCCTTCCTGGCCCGCCATCGCGACCACCGGCCGCTGTCGATCCCTCATCGATGGCGGCCGGTCCGTCCCCACCATCCGGAGACAGGCATGGAACCACCACAGCGACCGAATCGGAACCGTCGCACCGCCGCCCCGTTGTACGAGGAGCGGTTCGAGCATGACGCGTGTGGCGTCGGGTTCGTCGCGGATGCAGGCGGGCATTCACATGATCGCGTCCTGCCGCTGGCGCTGGCCGGTCTGGCCGCGCTGGGCCATCGCGGGGCATTCGGAGCCGACGGCGAATCGAGCGATGGCGCCGGGGTCGCGCTCCCGCTCGACCGGTCGATCCTCCGCCTGATCGCCGGGGACGAGCTGGCCGCCGAGCGTCCGGCGGTCGTCTCGCTGTTCCTCCCGCGCGGCCGTGTGGCCGAAGCGCGCGCACGGGCGCTCGTCGAGACCACGTTCCTCGAGGCGGGCCTGACCGTCGTCGCCTGGCGGGCGGTCCCGGTCGATGTCGGCCGCCCTCGGGGCGTCTGCGGCTGCCTCGCGGCCGGCCTTCGCGCAGGCGGTGGTCGGTCGACCGGTCCGGGGCGACGGCGACCCGCGACCCGTGGCCGACGCGGCATTCGAGCGCCGCGCTGGTCGTCGCCCGACGGCGTCTCGAGACCGCCGCCCGTGCGGCAGGCGGATCCATCGCCACCCTCTCGGTGCCGTCCGCGTCGGCCCGCACGATCGTCTACAAGGGCCTCGTCATCGGCAGCCGCCTGCCCGACCTCTACCCGGACCTGCGCGAGCCCGCTTGACTCTCGGTACGCCGTCTTCCACCAGCGCTACGCCACGAACACGCATCCGGTCTGGCGGCTGGCGCAGCCGTTCCGTTCGATCGCCCACAACGGCGAGATCAACACGGTCCGCGGCAATCGCGAGCAGGTCCGCGGCCGAGCCGGGGACGCCGCCGGCTCCGGGATCGCGCGCGCCCTTCTCGCCGCCGGTCCGCTGCTGTCCGAGGATGGCTCCGATTCGCTCTCGCTCGACGAGGCGCTCGAGCTGCTGACGACGACCGGCTGGGATCTGACGCCCGCGCTCCTGACCGCGATCCCCGAGGCCCTCGCGCTCCGCCGCGCGCCGCATCCGCACGTGGCCACGCTCCGCCGGCGGACCGCCGGCTTCCTGGCGCCGTGGGACGGCCCGGCCGCGATCGTGTTCGCCGACGGCCGGCACGTCGGCGTGCTGGTCGATCGGAACGGGTTGCGCCCGGCGGCGTTCGCGGTGACGCGCGACCGGCTGGTGGCCGTCGCGTCCGAGGCGGGCGCCGTGCCGCTTCAGCGCGTCCGAGACGGTCCGCCGCGGCCGGCTCGGGCCGGGCGAGCTGCTGCTGGTCGAGCCGGGCCGACGGTCGATCCTCGAGGACGCCGAGGCAAAGACGCGGGCGCTCCGGGCGCTGCCGATCCACGATGCGGCGCGGCCGGTCTACGACGACCGGATCGAGTCGTCGGTCGGACCCGGGGCCGCGCCGCACGCGGTCTCGACGTCCGAGCACGCGCTGCGCTACCTGGCCGGTCTCGACGCCGAACGGGCGCGCCTCGACATCAAGACGATGGCGCTCGAGGGTCACGAGCCGCTCTGGAGCATGGGCGACGACACGCCGACACCGGGCCGCGGCCGCCTCGACCGACCCGTCGCGGACCACCTCCGCCAGGCGTTCGCCCAGGTCACGAACCCGGCCATCGACCCGGAGCGCGAGCGCGTCGTGATGGACCTCCGCGTCGAGCTGGGTCGCCGGCCGGCGTTGCTGGGCGGTCTGCCACGGGGACCGCGGACCGTCCGGCTCGAGCGCCCGGTCGTCGTCGACCTCGACGGCCTGCTGGCCGCCGTCCGCGCCGACGGTGGCACGCGTTCGGACGCTCGATGCGACCTGGGTCGCCGAAGACGGCAGCGCGGGCCTCGAAGGGGCGCTCGACCGGCTGGCGCGCGACGCCGTGACGGCTGCCCGGCGCGGCGCGGCGGTCGTCGTCCTGACAGATCGCGCGGCGTCGCTCGATCGCCTGCCGGTCCCCTCCGATCCTGGCGACCGGGGCCGTCCACACGGCCCTGACGGCGGCCGGGCTGCGCGGCCGGACCGACCTGGCCGTCGAGCGCGGCCGACGTCCTCGACGTCCACGCCATGGCGATGGTCCTCGCCGTCGGTGGCACCGTCGTCCAGCCGCGGCTGGCGATCGAGCTCGCGGCCGAGCTGGCCGGGACCCGTGGCGCGGAGTCGCTGACGCCCGCCGACACGATCCGCAGCGTCGTCGCCGCGTTCGAAGCCGGCCTGCGCAAGACGCTCGCCCGGATGGGCATCAGCGCCGTCGCCTCCTATATCGGCGGAGCGCTGATCGACGTCGTCGACCTCGACCCGTCCGTCGTCGCGCGCTGCTTCCCGACCGCCGCGGCCTGGCCGGGACGGACGACCCTGGCCGACCTGGCCGACCGCCAGCTCCGCCGGCGCGCTGCGGCGCTGGCCATCCCGGAGCCCCAGTCGGGACGCGAGCCACGCCTCCCGGACCCGGGTTTCGCGCGGTTCCGTGGCGATGGCGAGGCCCACCTCTTCTCGCCGCGTATCGCGACCGAGATCACGCTCCTCGCCGTTGGTGGGCGGGATGGCGTGGCGCCGGCCGACATCGACGAGAGGCTGGCGCGGTACCGCGCGGCGCTCGCCCGGCCCGCGACCGACCGCGCGGTGCCGCGCGACGAGCTGCGGATCCGGCACGTCGGGACGCCGACCCCGCTCGACGAGGTCGAGGATGCACGCTCGATCGTGCGCCGGTTCGTCGTCTCGGCGATGAGCGTGGGCGCCCTCAGCCCGGAGGCCCACCAGGCGCTGACCATCGGCATCCAGCGAGCGGGCGGCTCGGCCAACACGGGCGAGGGCGGCGAGGACCCGGCCTGGTACGAGCCCGGTCCCGACGGTCGCCGCCACGACGCGCGGATCAAGCAGGTCGCCTCGGCACGCTTCGGCGTGACCGCCACGTATCTCGCACGGGCCGACCAGCTCGAGATCAAGATCGCCCAGGGGTCGAAGCCAGGCGAAGGGCGGCCAGCTGCCCGGGCCGCAAGGCCACGGCCTACATCGCCGCCCTCCGCCGCGGCCAGCCCGGCCAGAGCTACATCAGTCCGCCGCCGCACCACGACATCTACTCGATCGAGGACCTCGCCCAGCTGATCGCGGACCTGCGGGCGATCAACCCGTCCGCGCGGATCGGCGTCAAGCTCGTCGCCGGCCGTGGCGTCGGCACGATCGCGGCCGGCGTCGCCAAGGCCGGCGCGTCGTACATCCACCTGTCGGGCCACGCCGGTGGGACCGGCGCGTCGCCGCTGTCATCGATCAAGCACGTCGGCGCGCCGTGGGAGCTCGGTCTCGCCGAGGTCCACCAGGTGCTCCTCCGCAACGACCTGCGCGACCGCGTCGCCCTGCGCACCGACGGCGGGCTCCAGACCGGCCGCGACCTGCTCGTCGCCGCGCTGCTCGGCGCCGAGGAGTACGCATTCGGGACCGCGGCGCTCGTCGCGATCGGCTGCGACATGGCCCGGCAGTGCCACCTCGACACCTGTCCGACCGGCATCGCCACCCAGCGCGAGGACCTGCGGGCGAAGTTCGCGGGCACGCCCGACGACGTCGTCCACTTCTTCACCGCCATCGCCGAGGATCTCCGCCGCGAGCTGGCCGCCGTCGGTGCGCGGTCGGTCGGGGAGGTCGTCGGGGAGGGAAGGCGACTGCTGCGGCCGATCGGTGTCGCGCAGGCCGAGCTTGCGCCGGTCATCGGCGCGTCCACGTGGCCGGCGTCGGCGGCCCGCCGCGCGGATCCGGCCTCCGCCGGCCGCGACATCGGCCGGGCGCCGGCATCCTCGCTCGAGGTCGGCATCGCGTCCGCGTTCCGTGGCCAGGGCTCCGTCCAGGCGTCGGGTCTTCGCGTGACGACCGCCGACCGCTCGTTCGGTGCCGGGCTGACCGGCGCCCTCGAACGCGGTGAGCTCCACGGTCCGATCCGCCTCGACCTGCGTGGGGCAGCCGGGCAATCGTTCGGGGCGTTCGCCGGGCCGGGCGTCGAGCTGCGGCTCGTCGGCCAGGCCAATGACTACGTCGGGAAGGGCCTGTCGGGCGGCACGATCACGGTCGCCCCGGAACCCGACCTCGCCGCCGACGCCGCGTCAGAGGCGATCGCCGGCAATACCGTCCTGTACGGCGCCACCGGCGGGCGGCTCCACCTGGTCGGCCGGGCGGGGATGCGCTTCGCGGTCCGCAACAGCGGCGCGGAGGCGGTGGTCGAGGGCATCGGCCCGCACGGCTGCGAATACATGACCGGCGGCACCGTGGTCGTCCTCGGTCCGGTCGGCGCCAACTTCGGGGCCGGGATGACCGGCGGCCGGGCGTACCTGTACGACCCGAGCGGCCGTCACACGGCCGCCCTGGACGAACGGAGCGTGGGTGCCGTCCGCCTGTCGGGCGTCCTCGCCGATCGCCCCGACGGCCAGGCCCGCGTGATCGAGCTCATCCGTCTCCTGGAAGCCCACCGCTCCGCCGGCTCCGACCTCGCTGGTCGCGTCCTCGACGAGGCTGACCTCGCGTCGCGCTTCTGGCTGGTCGAGCCGATCGTGGTCGAGGCAGCGGCACCGATCGCGGTCCCGAGCGCATCGACGGGGGCGTCGGTCGCCGCGCCGGAACCCTCCCAGACCGGAGTCGAATCGGCGCGTCTCTAGGGAGCCCATCTGCGGGTTGACCGCGGTTGACAAGGGCGCTTGACACTCATGTGCAAGCGCCCTTACATTCCGCTGGTCCAAGCCCGTACCGATCGGAGCCCCTGTGTCCTTCGAGCAGACCGTTCTGCTGTCCTTCCTTGCCGGCGTGACCATCTTCCTCGGGCTGCCGGTCGGCCGATTGCGGAACCTCTCGACCAGGACGCAGGCCCTGCTCACGACCGGCGCGGCGGGCGTGATCCTGTTCCTCATCTGGGACATCCTGGCCCAGGCGGTCGAGCCGGTCGAGGACGCCCTGGTGGCAGCGACGAAGGGCGAGGGCCCGACCAGCGACTTCGTCATCAACGTCGTCGCGTTCGGCCTGTCCATCGCGTTCGGGCTGCTGTCGCTGGTGTGGTTCTCGAACCGCATGCGCGCGCGGCGGACCGAGGGGATCTCCGTCCACGACATCGCGCTTGGCACCGCCATCGGCCTCGGGCTGCACAACTTCTCCGAGGGGCTGGCGATCGGGCAGTCCGCCGCGACCGGCGCGACGGCATTCGCCCTGGTCCTGGTGATCGGCTTCGCGCTCCACAACGCGACCGAAGGGTTCGGGATCGCGGCTCCGCTGACGACCGGTCCGCAGCCGACCTGGGCATTCATCGCGGTGCTCGGCATCATCGGCGGCGGCCCGACGTTCCTCGGCGGCGTGATCGGCTATTCGTTCGTGTCGCCGCTCCTGTCGATCGTGTTCCTGGGTGTCGCCGCGGGCGCGCTGATCTACGTGTTCAACGAGATGATGGCCACGTCACGACGGTTCGCCCAACCCGTGGCCGCCAACGTCGCCCTGCTGATCGGTCTGCTGGTCGCCTTCGGGACGGACTTCTTCCTCGTGGCGGTCGGCGCCTGAGGGTCGGGTCGGGATCCCGGCACGCGTCCGCAACCTGACCGCAACCCCTTCGTTCCCATTCGGATGCCGACCGGCGAGGTTCGTTCGGCCTAGCCTCTGCGGAAGATGGGGCATCGTCACTCGTCGGTGATGGCGTCTCCACGTCGATCCCCAGTCCAGACCCCGGAAGGTGCCCGCCGATGATCCACCCCTCCGACTCCGACGTGCGACCGGTCTCCGCGGTCCGCGACGGTCGCGACGCGCCGGTGACGTGCGCGACCTGCGGCTGCCGGCTGACGCCATCGGGCGAGGCCTACTTCCACTTCAACCCGCTCGGTGGTCGTGACGCGCGCGGTTGCCGGATCGCCTGTGCCGATGCGGCGCATGACGCGACCGGTCGCGCGATCGCCGTCGCCGTCTAGGAGCCGGGGCGCGGACCTCGGACCGCGCCGCTCAACCGGCCGTGTCGTCCTCGACGAGGATCCGATAGCCGACACCGCGGACGGCCACGACCTGCGGCCCGTCGGCGGCCGCGACCTTGGAGCGCAAGCGAGCCAGGTGCGGCTTGAGCCAGAGCAGGTCGGGATCCGTCTCGGCCGGCCAGCCGGCACGCGCCAGCTGGAGGTGCGGGACGATGTCGCCGCCGGCCCGGACGAGCGCTTCGAGGAGACGGAACTCCGTCGGCGTAAGGGCCAGCACCTGATCGCCCACCCGCGCCTCGTGACGGCCTGGCTCGAGCACGAGCTCGCCGGCCGCCAGCGGCCCGCCGCCGACGCCCGGTCCGACCGAGCGGTCCACGCGTCGCATGACCGCGGCGATCCGGGCCAGCAGCTCGGCCTTGCCGAACGGCTTCGTCAGGTAGTCGTCGGCGCCGAGACCGAGCGCGCGGACCTTGGCCGCCTCGCCGCTCTCGCCCGACACGATCAGGATCGGCGCCGGCCCGACCGCGCGCATCTGGCCGGCGACGTTGAACCCGTCGGGGCCGGGCATCGCCAGGTCGAGCAGGACGAGGTCGGGATGCTCTTCGCGGAAGCGCTTGACGGCCGTCAGCCCGTCGTAGGCGGTGATGACCTGGTGGCCTTCGGTGCCGACCAGCGCGGTGATCGCGCCCACCATGGCCGGGTCGTCGTCGACGACCAGGATCCGGAGGGGGCGGCTGCTCATGTTGATCATCGTCCTCGCTCTCTTCGGTCAGATGGCAACGGCGGCCGGGAGCGCAACGACGAACCGGGCGCCGTGGGGGCGGGCCGGTTCGCACCACAGGTGGGCACCCATCGATTCGCCGAGTCGCTTGGCGGCGTAGAGCCCGATCCCGGAACCACGGGCCGTGTGCGTGTCGCGGCGCGCGTACGGCTCGAAGATCCGCTCGCGCCACTCATCGGGGATGCCCGGCCCCTCATCCGAGATGCCCAGCAGGACCACGCCTTCCTGGAGCGACCAGTCGATCCGGATGGCGGTCGCCGGCGGCGCGTACTTCACCGCGTTCTCGACCAGGTGCTCGACGATCTGGCGCAGTCGCGGTGGGTCGGCCAGGGCGTGCAGCCGGATGCCCGGCACGATCTCGACCCGATGACCCTCGAGGATGGGTCGCAACGAGGTCATGACCTCGTCGACCAGGACGCTCAGGTCGACCGGCGTGACCGACGCCGGGCCCTCCGGCACGACCCGCACCGAGGCGAGGATCGAGTCGACCAGGCGATCGAGCCGCTCGATCTGCTCCAGCGTCGCGCGGTGCCAGGCGGCGCGCGTCTGGCGGCGCGCCAGGTCGCGCGATTCGCGGCCGCGGAGCGGCGGCTCGTCGGCAAGCAGGTCAGCGTAGGCACGGACGATGGCCAGCGGCGTCCGCAGCTCGTGGGTGACGAGCGCGATCAGCTCGCTGCGGGCCTCGTCGATCGCCTTGAGCGCCTCGACCCGCGCCTCGGCCTCCGACTGCTGGCGGCCCTTCTCGATGATCCCGGCCAGCAGGTCGGCGACGGCGCCGAGCTGCGCCACGTCGTGGTCGCTGAACGTCCGGCGTCGTTCGGTCTGGACGTTGAGGACCCCGACGGTCTGGTCGTGCCAGGTGAGCGGCACCGACAGCATCGAGGCGACGAACCGACGCTGGTCGATGCCGCGGACCCACAGGAAACGGGCGTCGGCCTTGACGTCGGGGATCGCCAGGGGACGACGGTCGGCGGCGACGCTGCCGGTCACGCCCTCGCCGAACGGCACGCGCGCCCGGCCGATCTGGTACCGGTCGAGGCCGTTGGTCGCCGCCAGCGTCAGGTACGCTCCGTCGCGGTCGAGCAGGTAGAGCGAGGAGACGTCTGCGTGGAGCACGTCGCGGGTCCGGTCGACGACGGTCTCGAGCAACTCGTCCCACGTCCGGGCGGTGGTTGCGAGGCGCGCGACCTCGTGCAGGAAGGTGAGCTGCTCCAGCTGGTCGGCGGCGGCGGTCTGGGACGGCACGAGACGACCTCCCGAAGCGGGCGCACGGGTGGACGGGGACGCGGACCGGACGCTCGTCATCGGCATCACCATACAAGCCTACGGAAAGGTTGCGGCGCGGAAGGTTGCGACGTGGTGACCGCTCGGACGCGGAACGGGCCCGGACGAGGGCGGTCGTGACGAGCCCCGGGACGCCGCGCGCGGGCCCCGGCGGAGCGCGCCGGCCCTCCTCAGCCACGTCGCGACAGTCGCCCGCGGTCGCCGCCGAGCCGCTCGGCATCGGGTCGGCCGGGGCGCGCGACCCGCTCGCGGCCGAGGTCCGGCTGCTCGGCGCCCTCCTCGGCCAGGTGATCTCCGAGCAGGCGGGTCCGGAGCTGTTCGCCACGGTCGAACGCATCCGGAAACGGACGATCGCGCTCCGCCGCGACGACGATCCGCAGGAACGTGCCCGGCTCGACGATGAGCTCCGCGGGCTCGACCTTGAAGCGGCCGAGGCCGTCATCACCGCCTTCGCCCTCTATTTCGGGCTCGTCAACCTCGCCGAGGCGCGTGGCAGTGTCAGGACGCTGCGCCGGCGCGAGCGTGCCGCGCGCGACGGGATCCTTGACGATTCGGTCGCCGACGCCGTCGCGCGCCTGCGCCGGCTCGGGCGGCCCGACGCGGAGCTCGATGCCCTCATCGCCCGGCTGGCGGTCGGGCCCGTCCTCACGGCCCACCCGACCGAGGCCCGTCGCCGCACGACCCTCGTCGCCCTTCGTCGCTGCGCGGTGCTGCTCGCGCGGCTCGACGACCCGCGGCTGACGCCATCGGAGGATCGCGAGGTCCGCCGCCGGCTGCGCGAGGAGATCACCGTGCTGTGGCGGACGTCGAACCTGCGGATCGTCAGCCCGACCCCGCTCGACGAGGTCCGCACCGCCATGGCGTTCTTCGACGCCACGCTGTTCACGGTCATCCCGCGCCTGTATCGGGCGCTCGACGCCGCGCTCGATCCGCCGTCCGGACGGGCGTCGGGACCCGCCGCCGATACCGGCCGGACCGGGACGCGGCCGCCGCGGGTCGGTCCCTTCGTCCAGCTGGGGAGCTGGATCGGTGGCGACCGCGATGGCAACCCCGGCGTGACCGCCGAGATCACCTCGAGGACGGTCCGCATCCACGCCGACCATGTCCTGCGCGGCTACGAGGCGGTGGCCACGCGGCTGATGCAGACGACCGCCATGTCGATCCCGGCGGACCGGGTCGCGCGGCTGCTCGCCTCGCGTCTCGCGCGCGACGCGGAGGACCTGCCCGAGACCGACCGCCAGCTCCGCCGTCGCTTCCCCGACGAGCCGTACCGCCAGCGGTTCGGGTTCATCGCCGAGCGGCTGCGCCGGACGCGGGCCGCCCTCGTCGGCGAGCCCGCGCCCCTCACTGGACGGTACGAGTCGGCCGTCGACCTCGACGCCGAGCTGGTCGAGATCTCCGATGCGCTCGTCGCCGACGGCCTCGAGCGGATCGCATGGGGCGAGGTCGCCGAGCTGCGCTGGCAGGTCGGCACGTTCGGCTTCCACCTCGCCTCGCTCGAGGTCCGTCAGCACTCCGCGGTCCACGCGGCGGCGCTGGCCGCGATCCGGGCCGGCACGCCCGGGGCGACGGAGCTCGTCCCTGGGGTGACGCTCGACGAGGTGCTCGCCACGTTCCGGGCGATCGCCGCGGGCCAGGAACGGTTCGGGCGCGACGTGTCGCACCGGTACGTCGTCAGCTTCACGGCGTCGGCATCGGACGTGACCGATGTCCTCGAGCTCGCCCGTCTTGCCGCCGACGGGACGGGCGACGACCCGCCGAGCCTCGACGTCGTCCCGCTCTTCGAATTGAGCGAGGCGCTCACCGGCGCCGGCGAGATCCTTGGCGCGCTGCTCGACGACCCGGCCTACCGCGCGAGGCTGGCGGCGCGCGGCGACCGCCAGGAGGTGATGCTCGGCTACTCGGATTCGAACAAGGAATCGGGGTTGCTGGCCGCCGCCTGGATGCTCCACCAGGCGCAGTCGTCGCTGGTCGCGGTCGGCCCGTTCGCGCGGCGTCGAGCTGACGTTGTTCCACGGTCGCGGCGGCGCGCTCGGCCGCGGCGGCGGGCCCGACCAACCGGGCCATCCTCGGCCAGGCGCCGGGGTCGGTCGACGGGCGGCTCCGGCTGACCGAGCAGGGCGAGGTGATCGCCGCCAACTACTCGGATCCGACCATCGCGCAGCGCCACCTCGAGCAGATGACCGGTGCGATCCTGCTGGCCTCCGCGGCCGAGCACGACGCACGTCTCGAACGCGCGCTCGAGATCGCGGCGCCGGTCATGGATGAGCTGGCGGCGACGGCCCGGACGGCCTACCGGGCCCTCGTCCACGACGACCCGGCGTTCGCGTCGTTCTTCCGCGACATCACGCCGATCCGCGAGCTGTCCGACCTCCGGCTCGGGTCGCGCCCGGCGGCCCGCGGCCGACGCGACGAGGCGCCGACCATCGATTCGCTGCGGGCCATCCCATGGACGTTCGCGTGGTCGCAGTCGCGCATCAACCTGCCCGGGTGGTACGGGCTCGGCCATGCGCTCGAGGCATACCGGGTGGCCCACGGTGAGGCCGGGCTGGATGCGCTGGCACGGCTCGCCCGCGACTGGCCGTTCCTGTCCAGCCTGCTCGACAACGCCGAGATGAGCCTGGCCAAGGCCGACATGGGTGTCGCCCGGCTGTATGCGGCACTCGCGACCGGCGCCGGGCGATGACCGGCGCTGGGACGCCATCGAAAGCGAGTACAGGCGGACCGTCGCCCTCCTCGGCCGGGTGACCGGACGGACGCGCCTGCTCGATGGCGCTCCCGTGCTCCAACGCTCGGTCGCGCTCCGGAACCCGTACGTCGACTCGCTGTCGGAGCTCCAGGTCCGGCTCCTCGCCCGACTGCGTGCGCTCGCGCCCGACGACCCCGAGCGCCAGCGCGTGCTGCGGCTCGTCCAGCTGACCGTCAACGGCGTGGCGGCGGGTCTCCAGAGCACCGGCTAGGGTCGTGGACCACGCCGATCACGTCGCGCTCCTGCGGCCGGCGGTGGCGCCGGGCGGGACGTGGGCCGACATCGGTGCCGGCGAAGGTGCGTTCACCCTGGCGCTCGCCGACCTGCTCGGTCCGGGCGGGCGGATCGTGGCGGTCGACCGCGACCGGCATGCGCTCGAGCGCAACACGGAAGCCGTCCGGACACGTTTCCCCGGCGTCGCGATCGAGGCGATCGTCGCCGACTTCCAACGGCCGCTGACACTTCCGAGGCTCGACGGCCTCGTCGCCGCCAACAGCCTCCATTTCGTGGGCCGCCGGCAGCAGGTCGAGGTCGTCGCCGCGCTTGCCACGCACGTCGCCACGGCCGGCCGCTTCGTCGTCGTCGAGTACGACGCGGACCGCGGCAACCTGTGGGTCCCGCATCCCTTCAGCTACGGCTCGTGGGAGCGCCTGGCGGCGGCTCGGCCGGCCTCGTCGACACGCGGCTGATCGGCCGCGTCCCCAGCCGCTTCCTCGACGGGATCTACGCGGCCGAGAGCAGGACGACGGGCTGATCGATCGCTGCGACCTGACCGTCGCCGCGCCACACTATCCCTGAGCTCGACGAACGAGCACCCGCCAAGGTCATCGTCCGGCTCACTCGTCGTCCTGGATGAGAGGAGAGGTTCCGATGTCCAACCGTCGCGCTGTGGCGGTCCCGCTCGGTGTCATCGCGGCCGTCCTGCTGTTCCTGCTCGTCAACCCGTGGGTGACGCCCGAGGCTGGCAGTACGCTGAATCAGCTGGTCACGGCCGGCTTCTGGATCTCGTTCCTGGCGCTCCTCGTCGTGCTCTTCCAGATGCGCAAGGAACCGGGCGGCGAGACCATCGAGATCGAGGGCCCGGCCTTCACCCGGTTCCTGTTCGGTAACACGCGGGCCGGCCTGTTCTGGCTCCCGATCCGCCTGTTCGTCGGTTTCACCTGGCTGGAGGCCGGCTACCACAAGTTCAGCGGCACGGGCTGGATGGACGGCGGCGCGGCACTGAAAGGCTTCTGGACGGCTGCCGTGGCAGTCCCGGACAAGGGCAGCCCGGCCATCACCTACGACTGGTACCGCTCCTTCATCCAGACCCTCCTCGACAACCAGGCCTACACCTGGTTCGCTCCACTGATCGCCTTCGGCGAGATGGCCGTCGGCCTGGGGCTCCTGGTCGGCTGTCTGACCGGCATCGCAGCCTTCTTCGGGGCGATGATGAACATGTCCTTCCTGCTTGCCGGCTCGGCCTCCAGCAACCCCGTCATGTTCACGCTGGCGATCGGGATCATGCTCGGCTGGAAGGTCGCCGGCTACTACGGGCTGGACCGCTACATCCTGCCGCTCCTCGGGACGCCATGGCACCCGGGCACGCTCGCCCCTCAGCGGCCCCGTGATCTCACGCCGACGTGACGTTCGACTTCCGCGCGACCCTTCCGCCGTCCAGTCAGTCCACCGGGCGGCGGATCCATGTCCGGGGGTCAAGGCCTGGCGAACCCTCAGAGCGCTCTCACGGGGCGCGACGACGCTGCAGGTGAGGCTCGACTCGAGAGAGCCCGCCCGAGGAAGCGTTCGCAGTGATCAGGCGGCGCATCCCACACGATGAAAGGAGTCGAATATGGACCAGGCCTTCCAGCCACTGGTGCCGGCGCACGCGCCGGCACCGCCAGCGACACCTCCGCCCGTGGAGACCACCGCGGCCGTATCCCGCTCGACCGGCTTCCGCCGGGTCGTCCTGACCGGCGCCATCTCGGCGCTGCTCCTCGTCGGTGGCGGCGTCGCGGCCGTCTCGGCGGCGAGTCCTGCGCCGTCGACGGCGCCGGGCACCACCGCGCCGTCGGGTAACCCCGGCGGTGGGACCCACAACGGATCGTCGGCGAACTGCCCGAACATGGGCGGTTCGGGTAGCTCCGGCTCGGGTAGCTCCGGCAGCTCGGCGCCCGCGACGACTCCGGCGACCTAGCGTCGCGATCCCCGGCGGCCGGCTCCGGTCGGCCGTCGGGGTCTCTGCCCGCCCGTGACATGCGACGCCTTGCGACACTCCTCCTGACATTGGTCGTTGCCGGCTGCTCCTCGGCGACAGCCGGCAGCACGGGCGCGCCCGGCGGCCCGTCCGCCACGTCCGCCGGCTCGTCCGCGACGCCCGCAGCGACCGGCCTGACCGCCATCGGGGCCGGGCTCCAGGGTCCCGAGGGTCTCGCCGCCACCGTCTACGCGACCGGGTTGTCGCACGTCTCGGCGTTCGCCTTCGACACGGACGGCCGGCTGTGGGCTGCGACCGCCGCCTACACGGATGCCGGCACCGACGCGGTCTACCTGATCCCGAGCGCCGGGGCGAGGCCGGTCGAGGTCATCGCCGCGCAGCACACGCCACTCGGGCTGGTGTGGTCGGGCGACACGCTGTTCGTCGCGTCGGCCGGACGGGTCGATGCCTATCGCGGTTTCGCCGACGGTGCGTTTGCCAGTCACGCCACGGTCCTGACGCTGCCGGTCGGTGTGGGCGAAGTCAACGGGCTCGCGCTGTCGAGCTCGGGGCGTCTCGTGCTCGGCGTCTCGGCGCCGTGCGACGCGTGCACGCCGACCTCCGAGGACGCCGCGGCCGTCCTGTCGTTCCTCCCCGACGGCAGCGACCTCCAGGTCGTCGCCAGCGGGATCCGCGCGCCGGTCGGGTTGGCGTATGACCCGGGCACCGACGACCTGTTCGTGACCATGAACCAGCGCGACGATCTGGGCGACGCGACACCCGGTGACTGGCTGTCGGTCGTCCGATCCGGCCAGGCGTGGGGCTTCCCCGACTGCTACGGCCAGGGCGGTTCGGTCTGCGACGGCGTGCCGTCACCGGTCGCCGTCCTCGACAAGCACGCGGCCGTCAGCGGTGTCGCCATCGTGACCGACGGGCTCGGGGCATCGATCCGGCCGTCGGCGCTCGTCGCTGAATGGGCGACCGGGGTCGTCCTTCGCGTGGCACTCGTCCACGACGGTTCGACCTGGACCGGCACGGTCGAGCCCTTCCTGACCGGACTGACCCAGCCGGTGCCGGTCATCTCCGCGCCCGACGGCGCGGTCCTTGTCGGCGACTGGGGGACGGGCACGATCTATCGGATCGCGGCAGCGTGACGCCTCCGATGCCTCAACCCCTGGCGACCCGGCCTTCCAGGGCACGCGCGAGGCGTTCGTAGTCGGCCGGCTCGTTGTAGAGCTGGGCGGAGATGCGGAGGAGGATCTGGCTGGGCCCCTTCTCCGTCCGCGCGGCGCGGGCCGGCCAGCCACCGATCGGGGCCTGGATGTTGTGTTCGGCGACGAGGGTGCGCCGGAGGGCGTCTGCCGCGTCGTCGTCCGCGCTCGGGATCGTCAGCGGCAGCGCCGCCATCGAGCCGAGCATCGCATCGGGGGCGGGCGCCTCGATCCCAAGTGCGTCCGCGAGGATGTCGCGTGCCTTGATCGCGAGGTCGTGGTTGGCGGCCATCACCGCCGGCCAGCCACCGCCATCGGGGGCCGCGCGGGCCATCCAGTCGATCGCCGCGGGAAGTGCCAGAAACCCGGTCGGGTCGGACGTGCCCACCCAGTCGAACTCGTGGCGGAACCGCGTCCGGCCGGCCAGCTGCGCGTTCGCCCCGTGCGACACGACCAGCGGGTGGATCCGGTCGCGGCGGTCCTCGCGGACCCACAGGACGGCCGTGCCCTTCGGTCCGCACAGCCACTTGTGGCCGTTGCCGGTCCAATACGCGGCGCCCAGGGCGTCGACGGCAACGGGCACCATCCCGGGCGCGTGCGCGGCGTCCACCAGCGTGTCGATGCCGCGCCGGTCGAGCTCGGCGACGAGCGCCTCGACAGGAAGGATCAGCGCGGTCGGGCTCGTGACATGGCTCACGAGGACGAGCCGGGTCCGCTCGGTCACGGCGGCCAGGATGGCGTCCGCGGCCCCATCGGCCGATGAGATCGGGAGCGGGACTCTCGCCACGACCACGCGCGCCCCGTCGCGGGCTGCCACCGCCCGCATCGCGTTGATCGTGGCGTTGTACTCGTGGTCGTTCGTCAGCAGCTCGTCGCCGGGTTCGAACCGGAGCGATTGGAGCACCGTGTTGACACCTGTCGTCGCGTTCGGCAGGAAGGCGAGGCCCTCTGGATCCGCACCGAGGAACTGCCCGACCGCGCCGCGCGACTCGTCCAGCAGCCCAGGCAGGTCGTCGTTCAGGAATTGGACCGGCTCCGCCTCCATCCGGTCGCGCCACGCTCGCTGGACCTCGAGGACGGGTTCGGGGCACGCCCCGAACGAGCCGTGGTTGAGGAACGTGATCTTCGGGTCGAAACGCCAGCCGAGGCCACGCTTCACAGGGGGATGACCGGAGTCTCGATCACCTCGCCTGACCTCGCGACGATCGTCGTGCCGCCCTCGGGATCAGCGAGCCAGCGCGCCTCGCCCGGTCCGACCACGAGCCACGAGATCGTCTCGCTGCCGGGGATGGGCGGCTGCTCGACGACGCCGGTCTGCTCGGCGAGGCCGAGCGCGCCCAGTCCTGGCGGCGCCCAGGCCGCGAACCGCGCGACCGTGGTCTCCCACGTCGCAGCGTGGGCGTGGGGCACGACGACGAGGCCTCGAACGACCTTGAGCCCCGCGACGCCGCCACCGTGTGTCCATGTCCACGATCCGAACGCCATCGCACCCGCGCTCGCCCCGGCCAGGACGGCTCCGCCGACATGCGCCTCGGTGATGGCGGCCCAGGCCGCGCTCCCGAGCATGAGGCCCGGGATGATGTCGGGGTCGCCGCCCGGGAAGTGGATGACATCCGCCGCGGCGAGCCACTGCGCGAGGCCCGGGTCGGCGGCGCTCGAGGCGTCCACGACCGGCACGCATTCGGCATCGATGACCCAGCCACCCGCCGCCGCCACCCGCCCGAACGCGTCCACGCCGTGCGCTGCCGCGAGATCCGGCCGGCCGCGCGCGGCCGCGGTCGGCACGAGGGCGATGCGGATCGGTTGCTCCACGCCCCGGTCGACCGCTCGCTGCAGCAGCGCCCCGAGGAACGCCTCGTCGCCCGGCTGGAACTCGCCACCGCCGTGGAGCGCGACCGGTCCGACCGGACTGCTCACCCGCGTTCCCCCGTCACCCGATCACCCGGATCCGCTCGTTCCGCCCGGCCCGCTGGGACTGTCCGGTGGCGTCACGTTCTTCATCGGCGGGCGCGGTGGGTCGCCGCGGGGACCACGGCCGCGTCGGACGATCGCCGTCATCCGGCCCGGCGCCGTGACGAACGGGGCGAGATACAGCACCACCAGGATCGGGATGAGGAACCGGATCAGCACCGGTCGGATGACCAGCACCATCGCCAGCGCCCAGACGCCCAGGGCGTACACGGCGACCACGGCGCTCGAGAACCCGGCGAGGTGGAGCCGTCGCGCGGGCAGCAGAACCACCAGCGCGAGCAGGATGCCGAGGGCCAGGAGCGCCGGTTCGGGGAGCACCCCCAGATGGTAGGCCTAGCGGCTCATCGAGCGATAGCGACGGATCCCGAGCGGCGCGAACACGCCGACGATGACGACGATCCAGATCAGCGACAGCAGGATCGGCTGCTCGGACGGGAAGCTGCCCGCCCGGACGAACGGGTTCGGGTTGCCGAACAGCTCGCGACAGGCCGCGGTGATGGCGCTGATCGGGTTCCATTCCGCGAACGGCTGGAGGAACTCCGGCATCGAGGCGATCGGGACGAACGCGTTCGACACGAATGACAGCGGGAAGATGACGATGAACGACACCTGCTGCGCCACCTCGACGGTCGGCACCGACAGCCCGAGCCAGACACCGATCCACGACATCGCGAAGGCGAACAGCAGCAGCAGCCCGAAGCCGGCCAGGAACGACGGGATGCCGTTGTTGATCTTCCAGCCGACCAGGAGCCCGGACACCATCAGCACGATCAGGATCCCGGCCTGGTAGATGACGTCTGCCACGGTGCGTCCCGACAGGACGGCCGAGCGGGCCATCGGCAGCGAGCGGAAGCGGTCGATGATCCCCTTGTTGATGTCGTCGCACATGCCGACCGCGGTGGTCGCCGCGGCGAACGAGATCGTCTGGCAGAAGACGCCGGGGAGCAGGTACTCGCGGTAGGCGTTCGAGTCGGTGTAGCCCGGGAGCAGGATCGCGCCACCGAACACGAACGCGAACAGCAGCACGAACATGATCGACTGGAAGATGGCAAAGATCGCCAGCTCCGGGATGCGCGGGATGCGCTTGAGGTTGCGCCAGGTGATGACCCGGCTGTCGGCCAGGGCGCTGCGGAACCCGCCGCGCGCGACCGGCGCCCGGCTCGCGCCCGTCGTCGCAGCGCTCACGCGACCTCCTCCTCGAACGCGGTCGCCTCGGCTCCGTGTCCGGTCAGCGACAGGAAGACGTCGTCGAGGGTCGGCCGGCGAAGGCCGATGTCGTCGATCCGGATCCCGGCCGCGTCGAGGTCGCGGACGACCTGGACGAGCCCCTGCGCGCCGGTGCCCGACGGCACGGTCATCTTCCGGGTGTGCTCGTCGAGCGTGATGTCGCTGCCCGCGTCCCGGGCGAGCACCTCGCGGGCTCGCTCGATGTCGTCGCGGGCATGGACGACGACCTCGATCCGCTCGCCACCGACCTGGCTCTTGAGCTCGTCGGCGGTGCCGCGAGCGATGATCCGGCCGTCATCGACGACAGCGATCGTGTCGGCCAGCTCGTCCGCCTCCTCGAGGTACTGGGTCGTCAGCAGCAGCGTCGTGCCCTCGCGGACAAGCCCGCGGATGACGTCCCACATCCCGAGCCGGCTGCGCGGGTCGAGCCCGGTCGTCGGCTCGTCGAGGAACAGCAGCCGCGGCCGGCCGATGAGGGCGCTGGCCAGGTCGAGCCGGCGACGCATCCCGCCCGAATAGGTCTTGACCGTCCGGTCGGCGGCATTCGCCAGGCTGAACTGCTCGAGCAGGTCGGCGGCCCGTTGCCTCGATTCGGCGGCGGGCAGCTGGTACAGGCGCCCGAACATGAACAGGTTCTCCCGCCCGGTCAGGTTCTCGTCCACCGCCGCGAACTGGCCCGACAGCCCGATGACCGCCCGCAGCTGGTCGGCCTGCCTGACGACATCGAAGCCCGCCACCGTCGCGTGTCCGGCGTCCGGCTTGAGCAGCGTGGCGAGGATGCGGACGGTGGTCGTCTTGCCCGCGCCGTTCGGTCCGAGCAGACCCAGGACGGTCCCTTCCGGCACGCTCAGGTCGAGCCCGTCGAGCGCGCGGACCTCGCTCTTCCGGGACCGATAGATCTTGACCAGGCCTTCGGCCGTGATGGCATCCATGGGCAGGCTGTTGCTCCCTGCGGGGCGATCGTGCTTGGGGGCCCGCAAGTATACCGGCGCTCGCTAGGCTCCGACCATGCCGAGCTACTCCCCGGCCGCCCGCCTCGATGCCTGGCTCGAGCGCTGGGGCGAGGTCGTCCCGCTCCTCCTGGCCGAGTTCATCGTGTGGCTCGGGTTCGGGGCGCTGCTGCCGGTGCTGCCCCTCTACTTCACCGAGCAAGGCGTCGATCTTGCCTTCCTCGGCCTCGTCATCGCCGCCTGGCCGGCGGCCAGGCTCGTGGGCGAGCCAGTCTTCGGCTGGCTGGCCGACCGGACCGCGCGCGTCCCGTTGATGGTCGCCGGGCTGGTGATGACCGGGGTCTTCAGCATCCTGCCCCTGGTCTTCACGGGACCGCTGGCATTCGTGCTCCTCCGCGCCGGCGCCGGCCTGTCGACGGCCGCGTACGACCCGGCCGCACGCGGCTACCTGACCGATGCGACGCCGCCGGAACGCCGGGGCGAGGCGTTCGGTCTGTACGGCGCGGTGCAGATGGGCGGGCTCCTGCTCGGACCGGCCATCGGCGCGTTCGGGGCGGGGATGTTCGGCGGCATCTCGTTCGTATTCGTGTTCGGTGGCATCGCCGCCTGGGTGGCGGCCATCCCGATCGGCCTGCGCGGTCGCGAGACCGGACAGCGGACGCATCCGTCGCCGTCGCCCGACGCCACGGAGTTCCCGTCCACGTCGCGCCGGGCCGCAGCGGAGGTCGACGTCGACCGGGCCGCCCAGGCGGACCCCGCCGCCCCGACCCGGCTCTGGAACCGGGGCCTGGTGGCGGCCCTGGTCATCAACGCCGGGGGCTATTTCGCCGGTGGGACGTACGAGGTCATCTGGAGCCTGTTCCTCCAGCATCTGGGCGCGGGTCTGGACCTGATCGGGTTCACGTTCGCGATGTTCGGACTGCCCGTCCTGTTGCTCTCGCCGTTCGCTGGCCGGCTGGTCGACCGGCGCGGGTCGCTCGGGTTCATCGTCGTCGGTTCGCTCCTGCCGGCGGCGGTCGCGATCGCGTATACGACGCTCACGAACCCCGTCTACGCCATCCCGCTGATCCTGCTCGAGGCGACCGGGTTCGCGATGCTCAACCCGGCGCTCTACGCAGTCGTCGCGGCGAACTCGCCGGCGGGCCGGTCATCCACCACGCAGGGCCTGTTCGGTGCGGCCGGGACGGTCGGGTTCATCGTCGCCTCGCTGATCGCCGGGGTCCTCGCCAGCGCCAACATCGTGTATCCGATCTACGTCTTCAGCGCCGTCCTCGTGACGAGCCTGATCCTCGGGCTGCTGATCGGCGGGCGGCGGCTGGCGGGTCGGCATCCGGCCCACACTGACCCCTCATCATTGCGCCATGCGTGAGCTCCCGTCCGGCACGGTCACCTTCCTGTTCACCGACATCGAGGGATCGACGCGCCTCATCCACGAGCACGGCGCCGGCTACGCCGACCTGCTCGCGGAGCACCGCCGGATCCTGCGCGCGATCTTCGCCGGCCACGACGGCGTCGAGGTCGACACGCAGGGCGACGCATTCTTCGTCGCCTTCGGCTGGGCCGATGACGCCGTCGCCGCGGCGCGCGACATCCAGGGCGTCGACGGACCGGTCCGCGTTCGGATCGGCGTCCACACCGGCACGCCGATCGTCACCGACGAGGGCTATGTCGGTCTCGATGTCCATCGGGCGGCGCGGATCTGCTCGGCGGCACATGGTAGGCAGGCCGTCATGTCAGAGGCGACGCGGGACGCGCTTCCCGAGGAGCCGGGGCGCGACCTCGGGCTCCACCGGCTCAAGGACCTCGGTGCGCCCGAGCGTCTGTTCCAGCTCGGCTGGGACAGGTTCGCTCCCCTACGCTCGCTCAACGCCACGAACCTGCCGGCCCAGCTCGATCCGCTGGTCGGTCGGAGCGCCGAGCTGCGCGACATCGCCGGCCTCCTCGAGACTGCGCGAGTCGTGACGATGACCGGGGCCGGTGGCTCGGGCAAGACGCGGTTGGCACTCCAGGTCGCGGCCGAGGCGGTCGAGCACTTCGGCGGCGGCGTCTACTGGGTCCCGTTGTCGGCCGTGACCGAGCCGGCCCTCGTCGAGCCGACGATCGTGGCGGCGATCGACGCCCAGCACGGTCTCGTCGAGCACATCGGCGACAAGCGGATGCTGATCCTGCTCGACAATCTCGAGCAGCTGCTGCCCGACGTCGCTCCCGTGCTCGCCGCGCTCGTGACGGCCTGTCCGAACCTGTGCCTGCTCACGACCTCGCGGGCTCCTCTGCGGATCAACGGTGAGCGCGAATTCGCGGTCCTCCCGTTGCCGCCGACCGACGCGGTCGAGCTGTTCCGCGAGCGCGCCTTCGTGACGGGACCCGCCACGGCAGTCGAGGAGATCTGCCGCCGGCTCGACGGCCTGCCGCTGGCCATCGAGCTGGCCGCCGCGCGAACGCGCGTCCTGCCGCCGGACCAGCTGCTCGCACGCCTCCAGCACGCTCTGCCGGTGCTTACCGGCGGCCGGCGCGATGCCCCCGAACGTCAGCGAACGCTCCGCGCGACGATCGCCTGGAGCTACGACCTCTTGTCCGAGGACGATAGGAGGCTGTTCGACCAGCTCAGCGTCTTCGCCGGCAGCTTCACGCTCGAGGCGGTCGAAGCGATCTGCGACGGAGATCTCGACTCGGTCGCGTCGCTCCTCGAGCAGAGCCTCCTTCGGCAGGGCGAGGACGGGCGCCTGTCGATGCTCGCGACCGTCCTCGAGTTCGCCACCGAGCACTTCGAGGAGTCGGACGAAGCGTTGGCCGTCGTGGACCGCCACGCGGCGTTCTACCTCGCGCTCGCGGTGTCGGCAGGCATGTTCGTGGAGGCACAGGGCAACGAGCGGGTCGAGATCATCCTGCCCGAGCTCGCGAACATCCGTGCGGTGCTCGAGCGGGCGATGGCGCGCGAGGATGCGGAGTTGGGCCTGCAGATGGCTGTAGCGCTCGAGCAGTACTGGGTCTCGCATAGCACCAGCGAGGGCGAACGCTGGCTCCAGACGTTCCTTGCCATGGGTGAGGTGCCGCTCGCCTTGCGGGCCCGGGCACTCCGGGCGCTCGGAGGATCGATCTTCATCAGCGGGCGGTTCGAGGAAGGAACCGTGCACCACCGCGCCTCGTTGGCGGCCTTCCGCGAACTTGGCGACGATTTCGGGATCGGTCACCTGCTCTATCGCGTGGCCGTCGAGACCCGTCGCTTGGGCGACAGGGATCTGGCGCTGGCTCTCGCCGAGGAGGGCCGCGCGTTCTATAGGGGTCAGTCGCCCTGGGCCGAATCACAGACCCTGATGCTTCTTGCGAGCATCGCCTGGGACGATGGTCGTCGAGAGGAGGCTCTCGACCTGGCAGTCCGCAGCGCCGATCTGGCGACACTGGCGGGATCACGATGGCATCGAGCGAACTCGCTGCTCACAGCCGGAGAATTCGCCATCGAGATGGGCCGGCCAGCACACGCTCAGGAGATATGTCTCGAAGCCCTGTCCATCGCGAAGGCGATCGGATCGCGTCAGAGCATCGCCTACGCGCTCGCCATCCTCGCGTGGGCCGCCGCGGAACTCGATCAGCCGGAGCGAGCCGGCCGAATTGGGGGGGGATCGAAACAGAGGAGGCCCATGGCCCCTTCGGCCAGTTCGAAGCAGGCCGCGAGGCCTATCGAGAGCATGTTTCAGTGGCGGCGGGGCCCGAGTTCGAGCACGGCCTGGTCGAGGGAAGCTCGCTCACGTTTGACGAAGCGGTCGACTTTGCGCTCGCACCGGCGAAGCCCACGTTTGACCGAACGGGTCCCACACCCTAGACTCGGAGGTCGCGGGGTGGAGCAGCGGCAGCTCGTCGGGCTCATAACCCGAAGGTCAGAGGTTCGAATCCTCTCCCCGCAACCAATCCGCATATTCCTTGAACCCCGGGCCCGACCACCCGGGGTTCTTCCTTTCTGCGGAGCGGCGCGGTCGGGCGCCGGACCTGGGTCAGAGCGCGGTCCGTTGCCAGTCCAGGTCACCGCTCGACTGTCCACGGGACGGTCTTCGCATGGACCACCCGCTGGATCGAGCAGATACGCGTTCCCGGTGTCGGCATCGTCCGGGAACATCAGGATCGACGAGGAGTCGGGCGCCCACATCCAGTGGGCGGTGCCAGAGAGTTCGGGTCCGGTCTCGATCGGCCGTCACCAGTCCCGTCTGCGCGCACGACGGTGACCCGGTGAGTGTCGCGGTTCGGCAGGATATGCCAGAAGGCGATCTTCGACCGTCGGGGGAGACAGCAGCCGCTCCATCCCATGTGTCGCCGGTGTTCGCGATGAACTTGTGCAGGTCGCTGCCATCGGCGTTCACCACGAAAAGCTGGCAGCAGCCGGCTCGCCGAAACTCGCATCGGTCGTGTACATGTTGAAGAAGATCCGGCTGCCATCGGCCGAGTAGGCCGCATTCGCGAACGTCACGTCCATCTCGGACGGCACCGTCGGCGGCACGATCGTCCGCACGTGGGTGCCGTCGATCGTCCATCGCGAACAGGCCCCACTTGTCGTCGACCAGGCGCGATAGAGTAGCTCCTGGCCGGCCGGCGGGCGGAACTGGATGTAGTCGAGCCCACGCTCCGATGCGATCGTCGTGATCCGGACCGTTGCCGTCGGCATCGACCAGGTCGAGCTGGCGGACGTTGCAGATGGTCGTCGCACATGACCCGGTTTCGGGTCGACGCCATGGATCACGGCAAGACGAGCGCCATCCGGCGTCCAGGCGGCGAACGTGCAACTCGTCGATCGGTGCCGCCGTGAGCTTGCGCGGGCTGGAGCCGTCGATCCCCATCGACGTAGACGTCCGACCGGGTCGGTGCCCGCGACGTCCGAGCGAAGGCGATCCGGGTGCCGTCCGGCGATGTGACCGCTCCGGATTCGATCTCGGGACTCTGCACGAGGACGCGCGTCTGGCCGGTGACCGGGTCGCCGAGGTAGATGTCGCCGTTCGACGCGTACGGGATCAGCCCGTTCCTGGCCGGCCCGAACGGCGGCGGGACGTGCCGCTGGGTGCCGACATAGACGGCCAGGGCCGTCGCGAGCAGGAGCGCGATGAGCGCGAGGACGCCGAGCTGCCGCCACGGCAGCCTCGCCACAGGTGTCGTGCGAGTCGTGATATCCATCGGGAGCCACCTTCCTGGGAACGTCCAGGCGGGCCGCTGCCGCATCCGGCCGGTCCGCCCGAGGACGTCGTCGACGTAGTCGGGATAGGGGGCCATCGCCAGGTCGGCGAGGATCGGCGAGAGGTCGCGCTCGTGGCGCATCGGCGTGGTCATGCGACCTGCCCTCCCTCTGCTGGCGATGGGCGCTGGGGCTCGGTCTCGACCGCGATCCGCATCTCGCCGAGGGCGCGATGGAGCCGCGACTTGACCGTGCCGACCGGGATGCCCAGGGTCGCCGCGACCTCGGTCAGCGGCATCCCCAGGAAGTAGTGCAGGACGACGATCGCGCGGCCATGAGCATCGAGTCGCCGCATGGCGGCATCGACGACCTCGCGGTCGGCGAAGGCCCCGGCCGGATCGAACGCCACCGCGGCGTCGATCGGGTCGAGCTCCACCTCGATGACCCGGCGACGGCGTCGTCGGGCAAGATCGAGGCAGGCGTTGACTGTCAGGCGATGGAGCCAGGCGTCGAACCGGTCCGCGTCACGCAACCCGGGCAGGTCTCGCCAGGCTCGAAAGAGTGCCTCCTGGACCGCGTCGCGGGCCAGCTCCGGATCCCGGAGGATGAGGCGGGCGGCCCCGTCCAGCCGCGTGACGGACCCGCGAATGAGCTCCGCGAAGGCGTCATGATCGCCTCGCCTCGCTCGCTCGACGCGTCCTAGCTGGTCCACGGTCGCCTCAGGTTCGGCACCCCGTCAGGGCGTGCTCGATAGGGTATGGCGTCCGGGAGGGTGATTCGGTTCTTGGCGGAGATCGGGACGAGGCGGGCCGGCTCGGGAATCGAGCGACCCGGGCCCACAAGCGCCCGGGTCGCACGTCCGTCTGCAGGGAAGATCAGGGCGCGAGACGCTGCCAGGTGAGCATCGAGCCGATCTGCCAGTCGAGCGTCCGGGCTTGCCCGGTGCTCGTGTCGATGCTCGTCGGCTGAACGAACGTGGTCGGGTAGGACTGGCTGAGGATCGACCCGGGGATCGAGATGATGGACATCCCATCCGGCGAGAAGTCGAACCAGGCCCCGTCAGTGACAGGCATTGGCCCGAGTGACCTGACAGCTCCGTCGTCGACCGAAGCCAACCCGATGGGCCGGATATCCCACCCGTTGGTGGCCGGGTTGTACTGCCAACGATCGAAGGCGATCGATTTGCTGTCCGGTGACCAGGCGAGGTCGGTCTCCGTCCACGGACCGGTCTCGGTGGTGAGGGGTCGGAGTCCCGTCCCATCCGCGTTCATGATGAAGACCCGAAGCCCGTCTGTGCCGTCGGTCGGGGCCTGCAGGAACGCGATCATCGTCCCATCCGGCGAGTACCTGACACTGCCGAAATCGCCATCGCGTGACCGTTCCGGTGGGATCTCGACCATGGGTCGCTTCCCCGAGCCGTCGCTGTTCATGACCCACAACTTGTGCCCTGTCTGCTTTCCGGTCGCTCCGTCGTCCTGCGGCTCGTAGAGGATCTGACGTCCGTCGGGCGGCCGGAACTCGCCTGGCTGGACGTAGGCGTGGTCGACGAGCAGCGTCGGTGGGGTGGCGCCGGTCGCATCGATGCGGTAGACGTGGAACTCCGTATCGGTGAAGACGAGATACGAGCCGTCCGGCGACCACTCATAAGGGTTGTCGGTATCGAGATCCGGCGCGACGACCTTCGGCCCGCTCCCGTCGGCCTTCGCGACGACCAGGTCGAATGCCGGGGTCGCCGGATCGCCGACCTGGCGCATGAATGCCACACGCGTCCCGTCACGGGCGAAGAGCGGATTGCCGTCCATCTCCGGGCCGGTCACGATCGCGCTGCTCCTGCCCGAGATCGGGTCGCCGATGAAGATGTCGCCGCCGGCGGCGAACACGATCCCTCCGTTGCGCGCCGGACCGAACGGCGCCGGGAGCTTGGTCTGCCTCGAACCGACGTACAGCACGGCGGCCGCGAGGAGCAGAGCGATGAGGACGGCTACGCCGATCGTTCGCCACGGCAGCCGTGGCGCGAACGCGGGACGGTCTGCGATGTCAGCCATGGGAAGCCACCTTCCTACGAAGGTCCAGGCCGGCCGCTGCCGTGTCCGGGTCGCGGCGGCGAGGACCTCGTCTCGATAGTCGGGAGACGGCCCCACGTACAGGTCCTCGAGGATGGCGGGCAGCTGACGCTCGAAGCGACTCTCGGTGGTCATGCCACTTGCCCTCCGGGGACCGGTGCCAGGGCCGGGTCGGTCTCGGCCGTCACCGCGAGGCGCATCGCGGCGAGCGCGTAGTGCAGGCGGGACTTGGCCGTGCCGATAGGGATGCCCAGCGAGACCGCCACTTCGTTCAGCGGCATGCCGAGCAGGTAGTACATCGCGACGACCGCGCGATGGCCGGGATCGAGACGCCGGAGCGCCGTATCGACCAGTTCGCGGTCGGCCAGCGCGCCCGACAGGTCGGACGGCGCCGGTGAATCGATCGGTGAGAGCTCGACCTCCATCGGTCGCCGTCGTCGGCGCCGAACGAGATCGAGACAGGCGTTGACGGTGAGGCGGCGGAGCCAGGCGTCGAAACGGTCCGGGTCGCGGAGTCCCGGGCAGGTCGCGCCAGGCGCGGATGAGTGCCTCCTGGACCGCGTCGCGCGCGAGCTCCGGGTCCCGGAGGATCAGGCGGGCGGCCGCGTCCAGCCGCGCGAGGGCAGGGTCGACGAGCTCGGCGAAGGCGTCATGATCGCCTCGCTTCGCGCGTCCGACGAGCTCTCGCTGGTCCACGGTCGCCTCGACTGCGACACGACCTGGACGGTCGTGTTCGACAGCGTATGGCGTCGGCGCCGCGGGAAAAGGTTCATCCGAGCACGGGTTCTGGGCCGTGCCTCGGTCAAGTGCGGACGCGATCCTTGCTGCGGTCCTTGAGGATGCGCTGCGCGGCCAGCTTGCCGGGCGCGCCCATGACGCAGCCGCCCGGATGCGTGCCCGAGCCGCACTGGTAGTAGCCGTCGATCGGCGTGGCGTACTGGCTGTAGCCCGGCGCGGGCCGGAAGAACCACATCTGGGGCGCCAGGAACTCGCCGGCGAAGATGTTGCCCTCCGACAGCCCGACCGTCCGCTCGATGTCGAGCGGCGTGCGGATCTCACGCTGGAGGACGAGGTCGCCGAAGCCCGGGAAGAACGATTCCAACGTCGCCTGGACCGTGTCGCCGAGGCCTTCCTTCTCCGTGTCCCAGTCGCTGCCGCGCAGGTGGTACGGCGCGTACTGGACGAAGCAGCTCATGACCGCCTTGCCGGGCGGCGCCATGTCCGGGTCGACCATCGACTGGACCGCGCAGTCGAGGTACGGCCGCTTCGAGTACCAGCCGTACTTGGCGTCGTCGTAGGCGCGCTCGAGGTATTCCATCGACGGCCCGATGTTGGTGAACCCGCGGTACTGGTCGGTCCGGTCGCCCGAGGGCCGGGTAGCGCGGCGGCGCGTCGAGCGCGAAATTGACCTTGGCCGAGGTCCCCTGGAAGCGGAAGCGCTCGATGGTGTCGACGAGGTCGGTCGGCAGCTCGCGCGGCTCGACCAGCTCGAGGAACGTCCGCCGCGGGTCGAGCGCCGAGACGACGATCGGGGCGTGGAACTCGGTGCCGTCGGTCAGCGCGACGCCGGTCGCCTGCCCGTTGCGGGTGATGACGTGGTCGACCGGCGACTCGAGCCGGATCTCGACGCCGAACGACTGCGCCGCTCGGGCGAGCACCTGGGTGAAGCCGCCGTTGCCGCCCTTGTGGAACGACCACGCCCCGAACTCGCCGTCGTGCTCGCCGAGGATGTGATACAGCAGCACGAGCCCCGACCCCTGCGAGTACGGCCCGACCTTGGTGCCGATGATCGACGTCGAGGCGAGATAGCCCTTCAGGATGTCGGACTCGAAGTAGTCGTCGAGGAAGTCGGCGGCGCTGCCGGTCAGCAGCCGGACGGCGTCGTGGAGGACCTTCTTGTCCAGCCGCTTGAACCGGCTGCCGAGGTTGGCGAGGGCGATCAGCTCCTCGGGATCGTCGCTCCAGATGTCGGGCGGCGCCTGGTCGAGCAGTGGCTTCAGCGCCTGCAGGACCTTGTTGACGTCGTGGTTGAACGCGTCGTAGGCGTCCGCGTCGTGCCGGCTGTGGCGGGCGATCGCCTGTTGGTTCTCGGCGTGATCCTGGCCCATCAGCAGGTAGTCGCCGTTCTCCATCGGGCAGAAGGTGGTGGGCATCAGGATCGGCATGAAGCCGTGCTTGACGAGATCGAGGTCCTGGACGATGTCGGGCCGGAGCAGGCTGAGCGCGTACGAGAATGTGGTGAACCAGAAGCCCGGCCGGAGCTCCTCGGTGATCGCCGCGCCGCCGACGAGGTGCCGCCGCTCGAGGACGAGCGTCCGCAGGCCGGCCTTGGCCAGGTAGGCGCCGTTGGTCAGGCCGTTGTGGCCACCACCGATGACGATCGCGTCGTACGTCCGGTCGGACTTCGACTCACGCTCGCGGCGCACCGGCTTCTTCGCGTCCGCGGGCTTCTTGTCCTTCGGCATGTCAGGCGGTCCTTCGCTTGGGGTTGAACAGTGGCGTGCGGGCCACGTAGGCGTCGAAGTACTCGTAGCGGTGATTGACCGCCATCTCCAGCTTGACCCGCGACCCGGGCGCGGACCGATCGAGCGGCACGCGCGCGAGGGCGATGTGGCGTTGGAGCATCGGCGAATACATCTGGCTGGTGGCGTAGCCGAGCTGGTTGAGCTCGTCGTCGTAGATGTAGTACTCGTCCTGGATCGGCGTGTGGTCCTTGGGCGGGATGAGCCCGGCCTCGTCGTAGATCCGGTCGTACTCGCGCCAGTCGACCACGAGCCCGCACAGCTTCCAGCGCGAGGTCTTGCCGGCCAGCTCGCGACGGATCGCGTCGCGACCGATGAACTCGCGGTCGTCGGTCTCGATGTCGCGGACCATCCAGCCGAGCCCGAGCTCGACCGGGGTGGTCCGGTCCGCATCCGTCCAGGCGAACCGGCTCGAGTGGAAGTCGACGTCGAGGAGCACGAGGCCGGCCTCGATGCGAGCCATGTACAGGGCGGTCAGCCCGAACGGGATCACGCCCTGGCCGCGACTCGCGGCCCAGACGGCGTCCCAGACCTTGACCGCTGCGTTCGCCGGGACCCACAGCTCGAAGCCGAGGTCGCCGGTGAATCCGGTGCGCGACACGAGGACGGGCACCTTGCCGATGGTGGCCCTGGCGACGCCGAAGTACGGCAGCTCCGTCACGATCGGGGTCAGCTCGGCGAGGATCTCGCGCGAGCGCGGGCCCTGGACGGCGAGCACGCCCCAGGCGTCCGACACGTCCTCGATGGCGACGTCGAGCCGGCCGACGAGGCCCTCGAAGTAGGCAAGGTTGGGTTCGGCGGCGGTCAGCAGGAACTCATCGGACTCGAGGCGAAGGACGACGCCGTCCTCGACGACGAAGCCGCGGTCGTCGCACCACGCGGTGTACTGGGCGTGCCCGGGGGCGCAGCCGCGGATATCCCGGATCAGGACGCCGGCCAGGAAACGCTCGGCCTCCGACCCGGTGATCCGGTACTTGTACAGCGGGGAGGAGTCGAACAGGCCGGCCGCGTTGCGGATGGCGAAGTACTCGAACTTCTCGGACATCTGGTAGCGCGTCGCCGCCAGCTGGTTGGACCAGTGCTCCCAGAGTCCGGTCTCGTTGAGCGCGCTCGTCCGCTTGTGGAACGGGGAGGTCCGGATCATGCGGCCGAGCATAGGACAGCGCCTGACGCACGAGCGGGTGGCGTCCCACCGGCTGCATCAGGCAGGAGGTGGGTCGGGGTAGTCGGCGGCGGCGAGAGGTCGCCGCCGCCCGAGGAGAGTGCCTACTTGAAGCTGAATGACTCGATGATCGGCATGGCATCGGTCGCCAGCTGGTCGAACCGGGTCGGATCGCTCGAGTCGACGACGATCAGGCCGGTCTGTCCGGAGCCGAGGTCCACCGCGATGACTCGTGCCCGCTCCTTGTCGCCCAGCCCGAACCCCCAGCCATTCGTGGGATCGTCGACCTGGGCGAACAGGCTTGCGGACGGCTTCGAGTCGCCAGGACAGCTGGCCGTCCAGGTCGGAGCCAGCGCGATATCCACCCACTTCGCCGCGTGATCACCGATGGTGATCGCGTGGACCGGGGACGACGTCACGCTCTTCGAGCTGGTGATATGGGCCATCAGCCCATCGATCGTCCTCGGGACGCTCGTCAGGACGGTGTTGGCGCAGGCTGGGTCCACGGCGGCCGGCTTCGTGAAGACGCCGATCTGATGCCACGTCCCCTGGGCCGCGCCATCCTTCGTTTCCTTGGCGTAGTCGACTGACGGCGTCAGGTAAAACTCGGCGGGCCAGTCGGCGGAGTTCGCCCAGCCGGCTGGGGTCGTGTAGGTCAGCGCGCCCCACTGTGGCGCCCACGATGCGCCGGGCGACAAGCGCGGCGCGATGTACTGCGAGGCGTGGGTGCCGGCTTCCAGGTTGCCGAGGCACCCGCTCGTTACGTTCGTGCAGTCGACTCGGAACCACTGGCCGGGCATGGCCAGCCCCCGCGTGGTGCAGGCATCGGCCTGCGCCGTGATGGTCAGGATCGTGCCGCCCGGTGACAGCGACCAGATGTACGTCCCCGTATCACCCGGCGCGCAGCCGTCGGTCGTGTCGCTGGTCACCAGCTGGAGGTGACCCGCTGCCGGCACCGAGGCGGCTGAGACGAGCTGCGGTGTCCCGGAGAGGCTGTCATTCGGAAAGATCAGCTGATCGGCAGTCAGCTGGAACCGGTACCGATCGTTCGGCGCGTAGCCCGCGACCGTGCGAGGTGCGCCGACCCATATGAAGGCGAGCGCGTCCGGGATCCCTGCGGCCGCCGAGGCGGCGGGGGTCGCCGACGAGACCGGAGACGTCGATCCGATCGGCGAAGGCGACGGCCCACCGACCTGGGCGGGACCGTTCGATCTGGACAGGAAGAGCGCGCCGCCGACGACGACGACGAGCACGACGACCACAGCGGCCAGCGCCGGCCGTCCAAGGAAACCGTTCATAGCGATCCACCTTCCTGGTCGAAGCCAGGCAGGCCGCTGCCGAACACGGGCGGTCTGCCCGAGGATGTCGATGAAGTAATCAGGCGTACGCGGGGCGGCCAGGTCGGTCAGCGCCTCAGGGAGATGCCGCTCGATCGGATCGATGGGTACGGTCATGCGTACTGCCCTTCTGGGACATTGGCCGGGGCGGTCGCCTCGGCGAGGACCATGACGTTGCGAAGGACCGACAGGGACCGATGCAGGCGCGACTTCGCCGTGCCCAACCGGATCCCCAGGACGTCAGCCACCTCCGGCAGCGGCATCCCGAGGTAGTAGTGGAGGACGACGATGGCCCGCCACTCGGGCTCGAGGGCCCGAAGCGCGCGATCCAGCGAGTCCCGCTGCGCGATGAGCGACGAGGCGTCCTCGACGCTCACGACGATGACAGGGGAGAGCTCGACCTCGATCGGTCGCCGCTTGCGCCGACGCAGCACGTCGAAACAGGCATTGACGATGAGGCGATGGATCCATGCGTCGAACCTGTCCGGGTCTCGCAACCAGGGCAGGTCCCGCCAGGCTTTGATGCACGTCTCCTGGACCGCGTCCCGCGCCAGGTCCGGGTCCCGGAGGATCAGTCGGGCGGCCGCGTCCAGGCGCGCGATGGCGGCGCCGGCAAGCGCAGCGAAGGCGTCATGATCGCCTTGCTGGGCCCGCTCGACGAGCGATCGCTGGTCCACGTCCACCCCAGTGTGCCGCGGACCGAGATGGCCGCGTTCAGTTGGTATGGCGCGTGGCGGTCGCGAATTGTTCCGGGTGCCCAGCGGACGCGTGTCGTCAGGGCGCATTGAAGCGGCGGCGCTCCCAGAGGAGTCGCCGCCGCCGCACTGACGTTGACGTCAGTGCTTGACCGTCAGGACGTCGGGGGAGAAGCGCTCGACCAGGCCTTGCTGACCGAGGACCGCCCACACCGAACCGAACCCTTCGAACAGGGCCTGGACCTGCCCGTCGGGGATGCTCAATCCGTCGATGATCTTCCCGGAGGCCGGATCGATCGCGACGATGGCCCCAGTCGGCGAAGCGCTATGTGGCAAGAAACCGACCCAGACGGCGTCCGGGCGGACGATCAGGTTGGTGATGGCGCCGTCGAGCGATGTGGTCCACGAGGTCGCGCCCGACACGGCATCAAACCGCGACACCGATGACGGATCGTCAGTGATACCGCTCCAGATCGCGCCGCTCGTGAAGGTCAGGTCGCCCACGACCCCGGCCGGGTGGATCGTGGCGACGATCTTGTTCGTCTTCGGGTCGACGCGCGCGAAGTCTCCAGTGGTGCTGTTCCCGACCCAGATCGAACCGTCACCTGCGGTGACGCCGGTGTCGCCTGCCGATCCTGTCGCGATGGTCGCCACGACCTTGTTCGTGGCCGGGTTGATCCGAACCACCGACCCGGAATTCGCCTCGGGCACCCAGATCGAGCCGTTGGCGAAGATCGGGAAGAAAGGCAAAGCCACCGGGATCGAGGCGACCTGCTTGCCGGTCTTGCTGTCCCAGCGCGAGATCGAATTGGGTTCCGCACCCGGCCCATCCCCCCAGATCGCGCCGGGCGACACTGTGATCGGCGCGCTGTAGGCGCCCGAGTCCCCGCCGAGTGAGAACCGTGTCCGGACAGTCGACGATGACGGGTCGATCCCGACGATCTCCGTGTTCTTGCCGAGCCACAGGGTCGTCCCGTCGCTTGCGACCCGGCCGCCGCCGGGCGTCCCGAACGGGAACGTGCCGACGTCGATCTTCGCGAGTGGCGTGGCTGTCCGGAGATCGATGTCGATGCCGGGAACGCGAAGGGCGCCCGACGGCAGCGCGCTCGCGGATGGGATCGCCGTCGCCGACGGCACGGGGGTGGTCGAAGCCGTTGGAGCGGTCGACGCCGCGGCATCCTGCGATGGGAGCGCCGACGACGGTGCACGGGAACCGACGATGAAGGCTCCGCCGCCGATCAGGGCGACGAGAAGCACGGCCGTGCCGGCGAGCAAGAGAAGACGGTTCATCTGAAGGGGCCTCCAAGTGGGCCACGCGACACGTCGCCGCACCTGCGGCATCGTGTCTGCGGCCTGGAGGACGGCGGCGACGACGCGGTCGGGCGCCTCGTCGGGACCCAGCTCGAGCCACGCTCGGGCGAGTCGGTCGAAGTCGCGGTCAGTGGTCATGCCATCCGTCCTTCGGGGGCGACCGGCGCCGCGTCGGCCTCGACGGCCGCGCGCAGCACCCGCGTCGCATAGTGGAGTCGCGAGCGAGCCGTCCCGGCCGGGACGCCGAGCGTGTCGGCGATCTCGACCAGTGGGAGGCCCACGTGGTGGTGCAGGACGAAGACCGCCCGCTGCTCGACCGTCAGACGTCGGAACGCCCGGTCGAGTGCGTCGCGGTCGTCGATCGAGAGCAGGTCATCCGGTGCCGCCGGTCCGTCGACCGGCAGGACGCGGACGTTCGCCGCCCATGAACGCTGACGCCTGGCCTCGGCGTAGCACGCATGGACGAGCAGGCGCCTGACCCAGGCTTCGAAGCGGTCCGGGTCACGCAGAGTGGGGAGCTGGCGCCAGACGGTGATGAGAGCACCCTGCAGGGCATCCTCGGCGAGGACGTTGTCGCGCAGGATCCGCGCGGCGAGCCCGTACATCCGGTCGCTGGTCATGTGGACCAGCGCCGCGAATGCGTCGCGATCGCCGTTCTGGGCCTGGATGACGAGGTCTCGCACCGTCGCTCCCGGTATGTGCCGACACCTTAGTGGTGCCACATACCCAATGAGTGGCAGTGACGACGGAAACGTTCACCGCCCGTCCGGATTGACGCGCCGCGCTCGGTGCGCCTAGGCTCAGGTCTCGGGCTCTGCGCCGTTCGTGTGCGTGGCCCGAGTGATGGAGGGCAACGCGACGATGATTCGAAGGATCACCGGGATCGTCCTGGGGGTGGTGGCATTCCTTGTGGTGTACTGGGCCACCGGTCTCGGGACACCCTCGAACCCCAACTTGGCCCTGTCCCTCCTCGTCGGGCTCGTCGTGGCGCTCCTGTGGCCGTGGGTCTTCGGACTGATCATGGTCAGGCGCGTCCGGCAGAACCGCCAGAACGAGATCGACAAGGAAGTCCAGAAGCAGCTGGCCGAGAAGCAGAACCCGCCGTCCTGACCCGTCGGCCGCGCTCGCGGCGCGGCTGACCGCGTTTGGGTCCCGCCGCGCTTCGGCGCCGACTGCCGCCGCTCCTGTTCGACGCACCCGATTTCCGGAGACTCTGGCTCGGCCAGACGATCTCGGTCTTCGGCGACCAGGTCACCCAGCTCGGGCTGCCGCTCGTCGCGGTCCTGATCCTGGGTGCCGACGCGACCCAGATGGGCACGCTCACCGCGTTCGGCCTGTTGCCGCACCTCGTCTTCTCGCTGCCGGCCGGCGTCTGGCTCGACCGGGTCCGCACCCGGCGCCGGCTGATGATCGGCGCGGACCTGGCCCGCGCCGCATTGATCGCGAGCATCCCGGTCGCCTCGGTGATGGGCGTCCTGGCGATGCCGCAGTTGTATATCGTCGGATTCGTGGCGGGCAGCCTGTCGGTGGTGTTCGACCTGTCGTGGAACACGCTGTTCGTGTCGGTCACCACGCGCGACCGCTACGTCGAGGCGATGGCCCTGCTCAACGGCAGCCGGTCGCTCGCCTCGGTCGGCGGCCCGACCATCGGCGGGCTCCTCGTCCAGCTCCTCGGCGCGCCGATCGCGATGTTCGCCGACTCGCTGTCGTTCCTCGGTTCGGTCTTCTTCCTGCGCCGCATCCGCTCGCCCGAGCCGCCGATCGAGGTCGACGACGGGTCGACCCGGGAGCGGCTGCTGGCAGGCCTGTCGTTCGTGCTCCGGGACCGGATCATGCGCCCGACGCTGTTGTCCGTGGCGACCATCAACCTGTTCACGTTCGCGGTGACCGCCCTGTTCATCCTGTACGCGACGACCACCCTGGGTGTCTCGCCGGGAGCCCTCGGCCTGGCGCTCGGGACCGGCGCCATCGGCTCCGTGATCGGCGCGCTGGTCGCGTCACGGATCGGGCGGCGGATCGGGCTCGGGCCGGCCTACGCGCTCGGCTGTGTGCTGTTCCCGACCTCGCTGCTGCTCATCCCGCTGGCCGGCCCGGAGATGTCGATGCCGGTCATCCTCGCACTGCTCTTCGGGTCAGAGTTCGGAGCCGGGTTCGGGGTGATGATCCTCGACATCAACGTCGGCGCGATCATCTACGCGCGGACGCCCGACCGGATCCGCGGCCGCGCGGGCGGCGCCTTCCGGTTCATCAACTACGGCGTGCGCCCGATCGGCGCGTTGATGGGCGGGATCCTGGGCGGGCTGGTCGGGGTGCGGGAGGCGATCCTGTTCGGCGTCATCGCCGCGATGGCCGGCGTGCTGTTCCTGATCGGCAGCCCGATCCTGCGGCTGCGCGAGCTCCCCGAGGTGTCCGACTAGGCCGCCGTTAGCGGCTCACTCCCAGCGGAACGTGCGCGCCGCGAGGACCACGGCGCCGACTCCCCAGACGACGAGGATCGCCACCGGCCCGGCGACCGCGATGTCGCCCGATACGAGCGCGGCACGGAAGACGTCGGCGAGGGCGGCCGCGGGCAGCAGCCCGGCGACCGTCGCGAGCGGCCCGGGCAGCTGGTCGACCGGGATCACGATCCCACCGAGCAGCAGGAAGGCGATGAACAGCGCGTTGGCCAGGGCGAGGGTCGCCTCGGCGCGCAGCGCGCCGGCCATGAGCAGCCCCAGCCCGGCGAAGGCAAGGGTCCCGAGGACGAGGCCCACCACCAGGAGGGCCGGGGACGCGCCGGGGCCGGGTCGCCAGCCGAGGACCGTGGCGGCGATCACCAGCAGCAGGACGATCTGGCCGACCTCGACCACGAGGACGGCGGTCATCTTGCTCGCCAGCAGGCCGGACCTCGTCAGCGGTGAGCCGCCGAGACGCTTGAGGACGCCGTAGTTCCGTTCGTACGCGGTCGCGATCCCGAGGTTGACCAGGCTGGTGGCGATGATCGCGAGCGCGAGCGTGCCGGGCAGCAGGAAATCGACCGGGCGTCCGGTGCCACTCGGCAGGATGCTGAACGACGCGAAGAACAGCAGGACGACGACCGGGATGACGACGGTGACGAGGACGTTCTCGCCGCGCCGCGCGGTCAGTCGCAGCTCCATCCCGGTCTGTGACAGGGTCGCCGCCAGCGGCGATGCCGGCCTGCTCACCGGTCGTCCGCCTGCGGCGCTACCGGTCGACCCGCCCCGACCAGCTCCAGATAGACGTCCTCGAGGCTTCCACCGGACGTCCGGAGCTCGACGATGAGGCGATCGGCGGTCGCGCACCACGAGGCGATGGCCGCCACGAGCGCCGAGTCCGGTGTGGCGCCCTCGAGTCGATAGCGCGCGCCGTCGCCGTCGGGCACGACGCGGGCGCCTGGCCGGACGCCGACCAGCGCCTGCCCGAGGGCCTCCACATCGGCCGCGCTCAGCGCCCGGTCCAGGCGGAACCGGAGCCGTGGCGTGGCGCCGGCGCTCAGCTCGGCCGGCGATCCGGCAGCGACGATCCGGCCGCCGTCGAGGACGACGATGCGGTCGGCCAGCCGCTCGACGTCGGTCAGATCGTGGCTGGTCAGCAGGACGGCCGCGCCGTCGTCGCGCAGGCCGGCGACGATCGCCCGGGTGGTGGCCCGTGCCTCCGGATCCATGCCGGCCGTCGGCTCGTCGAGGATCACGACCTCGGGCCGGCCGACCAGGGCCAGCGCCAGCCCGAGCCGCTGCCGCTCACCGCCGGACAGGCGCCGATACGCGCGTCCCGGCGACGGCGGTCAGGCCGACCAGCTCGAGCAGCTCGTCGGCGTCGCGGGGGTCGGCGTGGAAGCGGCCGTACTGGCGGAGCGTCTCGCGCGGTCGGGCGCGCGGGTCGATGCCGCCGTCCTGGAGCATCAGCCCGACGCGGGCACGCAAGCGCCGGACCACCGGATGCGGGATCGGTCGCCGAGCACGCGAGCGGTGCCGCCGTCGGCGCGTCGATAGCCCTCGACGATCTCGACCGTGGTCGTCTTGCCGGCGCCGTTCGGTCCGAGCAGTGCGACCAGCTCGCCGGCCCCGATCGTGAGCGAGACGCCGTCGAGGACCGTGCGGGCGCCGTACCGCTTGACCAGCCCGTCGACGACGACCATCGGGTCGCCGTTCGTCACGGCGCGATCCGGCTGTACTGGCGCTCGAAGTCGGCGTCGGTCAGCTCACCGACCTGGATCGACCGGATGACGCCGGTCCGGTCCACGAAGTACGACTGCGGCCGTGCCGCGACGCGATAGGCCGCCTTGATGGTCTTGTCCGGGTCGACGACCGTCGGCCACGTCGCGCCGTACTGCTTCGCGAAGTCGCGCGCCGGCTCGACCGGATCGTCCGTCAGAACGCCGACGACGGTGAGCCCGTCGGCCGCATGCTCGGTCAGCTTCTGCTCGAGCAGCGGGAACTCGTCGCGGCAGGGGACGCAGCTCGGTCCCCAGAAGTTGATGACGACCGGCTTTCCCGCGTAGGCGGCAAGGTCGAACGGGGTGCCGTCGAGGGTCGTGCCCGTGACCGGCGGGGCCGGGGAGCCGACGGCGGCGTGCGTCCCGGACGAGAGAGAGGCGACGAGGTCGGGTCCGCGGACGGCCGCCAGGATCACGCCCGTGGTGATGACGGCGACGAGCAGGGCCAGCAGGATCGGCCGGCGCGGCATGGTCGCGTGCCTACTGGATCGTCGCGGTCCCTGTCATGATCGTCGGGTGGACGATGCACAGGAACTTGTAGGAGCCGGCTGTCAGCGCCGGCACCTGGTAGATCTTCGTCGCCACGCCGGGGAAGATGTCGCCCTTGAACACCGTGGCCCCGGACGCGTCCAGGATCTCGACGTTGTGCGGCGTGCCCGGCGTCCTCGTTGTCGAAGGCGATGGTGAACGGCTTGCCGGCCGGTGCCGTGAACGTCGTCTGGACGTAGGCCACGCCCTTGGCCTCGAGCGAGACGTCGGCCGTCGCGGCGCTGGCCGGTGGAGGTCCACCGCTTCCGCCGGGCGCCCCCGAACCTGCCGGTGCCCCTGAGCCGGACGGCGCCCCCGACGCGCCCGGCGTACCGGTCCCGCCATTGGCCGTGCCGCCGACGAAGACGCCCGACTGGAGGACCGCCGCCCCGACGATCAGAACGGTCAGGACCGACAGGAGCCGTCGCGGCGACTTCGGCTCGGGGATGTTCTCGAGATGGCCGGTCGTGTCGGCCTTGACCGTCTGGCGGTACTCGGCGACGGCGTCGACCAGCCAGCCGATGAGCGTCGAGACCAGGGCGATGATGCCGGCCGCCAGCACCCACTCCCCGAACACCAGCCCGAGCATCACGGCGAACAGCCCGAACGCACCAAGGAACGGCCGCCACGACGGGCCGGGCATGTGGACGCCGGGCGGCGGTCCGTCGTGGACGGTGGCCGGGACGATCGTGGTCGTCGGCCCGATGTCGTGGTCGTAGTTGCGCATCCCCTCGGCCAGCCAGTAGAGCAGCGTCAGCACGAGGGCGATCAGCCCGAGCAGGATGCTGATGCCGCCGACGACCAGGCCGAGCAGCACGAGGAAGACGCCGACCGCGGCGAAGATCGGCGCGAACGACGGCCCCGGCATGTGGATCGTGTCCGGCGTCCGGGGAGGGAGGCGTTGCATCCCGCGGCGGGCCGGCTTGGCGCGCGCCAGCTTGGCGAAGATCCAGATCAGGACCAGGACGGCCGCCAGCACGATCGCCACCGGCATCAGGAAGATGAGCTTTCCCCAGTCGGGCGTGACGAACTGCGCGGTGAATTGGAGGAAGTTGGTCCAGATGTCGTCGAGCATCGGTCGCTCGGGTCAGGTCATGCGGGCAGGGACGGAGCGGGTCACTCGTCCGACGACCCGGCGACCAGGACGTACGCCATGATCGCCATCGCCACGCCGAGGAACAGCAGCATCGTGGTGCCCGCCGCGACCATGTTGTACGGCTCGGTCAGGCCCGCGACCGTGGGCACGACCCAGAAGATGAAGGCGATGACGATGAAGATGATCCCGACGAGGGCCGCGTTGCGTGGGTGTCGGAGTGGGTGCATGGCGATCGACTCCTAGGTCGTCGGCGTCTTGCCGGGGAGCAGGTACAGCAGCGAGAACAGCAGGATCCAGACCACGTCGACGAAGTGCCAGTAGAGCGAGGCGGCCTCGACGGCATCGTAGTGCTTCGCGCTGAACTGGCCTGCCATCCCGCGGTAGAGCACCACCGACAGCATGATCACGCCGCCGAAGACGTGCGCCCCATGGAACCCGGTCAGCGTGTAGTAGGTGGTCCCGTAGACGCCCGACGAGAGCGTCAGCCCTTCCTGCCCGAGGAGGGTGTAGTCGATGATCTGGACGATCAGGAAGATGATCCCGAGGACGACCGTGATGGTCATCGCCCGGATGAACCGGGTCCGGTCGTCGGCCCGGATCTGCCAGACCGCGTACTGGCAGGTGACCGAGCTCAGGATCAGCAGGATCGTGGCGGGGCCGACGAAGGGCAGGATGGCGAGCTTGAACGCCTCGCCCGTCTCCGTGTTGATCGGCGGCCACTGCGCGGTGTTCGCGCGGATGCTGAAGTAGGCCGCGAACAGCCCGCCGAAGAACATCACCTCCGAGGTGATGAACAGGAGCATCCCGAGGACCGGGTTGCTGATGCCGCCGTGGGTGTCGTGCGGCATCGACGCGAGCGGGTTGTGCTCGACGGGGAGCGGCTGGGTGTCGGTCGTCATCGCCATCGTCGCGACCCGCTCAGTGGGCCGCCGTCCGGCCGTGCCGGACGTCGAACACCGGTCGCTCGGACCGGATCTCGGGCAGGTGGTCGAAGTTGTAGGCGGGCGGCGGCGAGGTGGTCGCCCACTCGAGCGTGTTGCCCTCCCACGGGTCGTCGCCGGCCGGCTCGCCGCTGCGCAGCGACAGGAAGATGTTCCACAGGAACAGCAGCATGCTCGCCGCGATGGTGAAGCCGCCGATCGTGGCCAGCAGGTTGAGGTCGTTCCAGCCCGCGGTCGACGAGTAGTCGGCGATCCGCCGCGGCATGCCCGCCAGGCCGAGCTCGTGCATCGGGAAGAAGGTCAGGTTGAAGCCGATGAACATGACCAGGAACTGGGCCTTGCCGACGCGTCTCGTTCATCATCTTGCCGGTCATCTTGGGGAACCAGTAGTAGAACCCGCCCATGATCCCGAAGACGGACCCGCCGAACAGCACGTAGTGGAGGTGGGCCACCACCCAGTACGTGTCGTGGAGCGCGAAGTCGACCGGCACCGAGGCGCTGAACGCGCCGTTGATGCCGCCGATCAGGAACATCGTCAGGAAGCCGAGCGCGAACAGCAGCGGCGTCTTGAGCATCAGCTGCCCGCGCCATAACGTGAACACCCAGTTGAACATCTTGACCCCGGTCGGGACCGCGATCAGGAACGTCATGATGCTGAAGAACGGCAGGTAGACCGCGCCCGTCGTGAACATGTGGTGGGCCCAGACCGAGAAGCCGAGGGCGCCGATCGCCGCGGTCGCGAAGATGAACGCCTTGTAGCCGAACAGCGGCTTGCGCGAGAAGACGGGCAGGATCTCGCTGACCATGCCCATCGCGGGCAGGATCATCACGTAGACCGCCGGGTGCGAGTAGAACCAGAAGATGTTCTGGTAGAGGATCGCGTCGCCGCCGCGCGACGGGTCGAAGAACGAGCCGCCGTAGTTGCGGTCGATGAACAGCATGATCAGCGCGCTGGTGATGACCGGCGTCGCCATCAGCACGAGGACCGACGTGACCAGCACGGTCCAGACCATGATCGGCATCCGGAACAGGGTCATCCCGGGCGCCCGCATCTTGAACATCGTGACCAGGAAGTTGATCGCGCCCAGGATCGAGCTGGTCCCGATCAGGACCAGCGCGACGATCCACAGGTCCTGGCCGTAGCCGGTAGCCGCCAGCGGGCGGTCCTCCGACAGCGGCGCGTAGCTCGTCCAGCCGGCGGCCGCGGTCCCGCCCGGTCACGAAGCCCATCAGGAGCAGGAGCCCGCCCAGCGGCAGCATCCAGAACGACAGCGCGTTGATCCGCGGGAAGGCCATGTCCGGGGCGCCGATCTGGAGCGGCACGATGTAGTTGCCGAAGCCCGCCAGCATCGGGATCACGAACAGGAAGATCATGAACGTGGCGTGCATCGTGAAGAACTCGTTGTACTGGGTGTCGGTCAGGAACTGCAGCCCGGGCTGCGCGAGCTCCGACCGGACGCCGAGCGCCAGCAGGCCGCCGATGAAGAAGAAGATGAACGAGTTGATCACGTACATGATCCCGATCTTCTTGTGATCGGTCGTGGTCAGCCACTCGTACAGGGCGCTGCGGGAGCGCGCGGCGGCGGGGTTCAGCGTGGTCGTCGCCATCGAGCGCTCCTTACTGGACCGTGAGGGTGCCGATCATCGTCGTCGGATGGACGGCGCACACATACGAGTAGGTCCCGGCCGCCAGGGCCGGCACGTCATACGTCTTCTTGGCCACGCCCGGGAAGATGTCGCCGGCGAAGACCTGCTCGCCCGTCGGCGAGTCCTTGTGGATCGTGACGTTGTGCGGGACGCCTGGGTCTTCGTTGTCGAAGTCGATCTGGAACGGGGTGCCGGCCGGGGCGGTCAGGGTCTTCTCGGTGTACTGCGATGTTGCTCGCGGTCAGGCTGAGCGCCGGGCCTGCCGCACCACCGCTCGGCGCCGGCGCGCTCCCGCTCGGCGGCGGGGCGCTCCGCTGCCGCTCGGGGCGGGTCCGCCACTGGCGCCCGGTGATGCGGCCGGCGGATTCTGCGCCGCCTTGCCCGCCAGCCACGTGTCGAAATCCTGCGGGGCGAGCGCCTTGACCTCGAACAGCATGATGCTGTGCCCGATCCCGCACAGCTCGGCGCATTGGCCGCGGAACGTCTGGCCGGCATCGGCGGCATCCACGGTGAAGTCGAACTGGTTGGTCCGACCCGGCACCACGTCGCGCTTGAACAGGAACTGCGGCACGTAGAAGGCGTGGATGACGTCCTTGCTGACCAGCGACAGCTGGACGGTCCGGCCGGCCGGGACCATCATCCCGCCGCCCCCGCTGACGAGCGGGATGAACTCCGTGTAGAGGACCTTGTCGTTCTGGTCGAGGTAGTCGAACTGCCACTGGAACTGGGCCGCGACCGCGCGGATCTTGGTCGTGTTGGCGTCGGCCGCGCTGGTGTCCACGGCGTTCAGGGTCTGCCACGACACGATGAACATCAGGATGACGATGAGGGTCGGGACCACGGTCCACACGAACTCGGCGACGTTGTTGCCGTGGGTCTGCGGCGGGAGGGTGTCGTCGCCCGGCTTGCGCCGGTAGCGGATCACCGTCCAGATGATCAGCCCCTCGACCACGATGAAGATGGCGACCGCGATCAGGAAGATGACCGTGTACAGCTCGCGGATCTGTGCGCCCTGGCTGGTGACCGCGACCGGCGGGAACAGCCCGGTCACGAATGTGTCGCCGATCTTGAGGACGTCGACCCCGAACGCGAGGAGCAGCAGGCTCACGATGATGATCGCGGCGCCCACGCCGAGCGCGAAGATCGCGGTCCGGGTGGCGCTCGACCTGGGGGAGCTCGACATCAAGGTCCTCGAGGATGGTCAGCGCCTTTGGGGGGCGCGACGACCGATGCGACAAGCAGGCGCGGCCGACCGCCCGGGTCGAACCGCCGCCATTCTACGACCGCGCGGCCGGTTCGTGCGACGATGCGGCGGATGGGTGCGCTGCGTCTGACCCGCCGGCTCGCGACAATGGCCGCCGCGCTTGCCGGCATCGCCCTGCTCGCCGGCCCGGTCGCCGCCCATGGGCCCGTCCCGGCCGAGGCGCCCACGGCGGCCAACCTCCTGCTCGGCTGGACGTTCGAGCCGCTGCCGACGCTCGGGCTTCTCGTCGTCACCGTCTGGTGGTGGTGGGCGGTCAGACGCGTGAACACGGTGCATCCCGGCAACCCGGTGCCACGCCGGCGTTCGGTGGCGTTCTATGGCGGGATCGTCGCGCTCGCGTTCGCGCTGCTGTCGGGCATCGCGCGATACGACACGACACTGTTCTCGGTCCACATGGTCCAGCACGTCCTGCTGATGCTGGTGGCTGCGCCGCTGTTGGCCCTGGCGGCGCCGATCACCCTGGTGCTGCGGCTGAGCTCGTCCGAGACGCGCCACCGCTGGGTGTTGCCGGTACTACATTCGCGCATCGTCCGGTTCCTGGCGTTCCCGGTCACGGCCTGGGTGTTGTTCACGGCGATCATGTGGGGGGTCCACTTCTCGCCGCTGTTCAACGCGTCCCTCGAGGACCCGAACGTCCATGACTTCGAGCACCTGTTGTTCCTGACAGGTGCACTCCTGTTCTGGTGGCCGGCTGTCGCTCTCGATCCGGCGCCGTGGCGGATGGGCCATCCCGGGCGGATCGTGTACCTGCTGACCCAGATGACCCAGAACACCTTCCTGGCCTTCGTCATCCTCGACGCGACCGATGTCCTGTATCAGCACTACGCGACGCTGGTGATCCCGTGGGGACTGTCGGCCATCGACGATCAGCATCTGGCGGCCGGCATCATGTGGCTCGCGGGCGACCTGATCTTCATGGCCGCGATCATGCTCGTCGTCTTTGGCTGGATGCGCGCCGAGGCTCGCGACGAGGCGCGCTCGGACCGACGGGCGGACGTGGAGATGGCCCAGATCCGGATCCGCGAGCAACGCCTCGCCGAGCGCCTGGCGGACGAGCGGGCCGAGCCTGGCGGGTAGGGAAGCCGGGCGTCGGCGCGCCGACGCCCGGCGAAGACGTCGCCCACGAACACGTTCTCCCACTGGTTCGCATCAAGCGGAATGGTTCCGCTTGGCTTGAACCAACTGAGAAGTGCCTTCCTGCGCGATGTCTTCGGCGCGCGACGACCGGTCCGGCCCCGACCCCTACCCCAGCGGCGGGATGGGTGCCTCGAGATACCCGCGGTACTCGTCGGGGTCCACGTTCCCGCCGCTGACGATGGCCACGACCGACCCGCTCCCCCTGTCGAGCCTGAGCTCGCGGGCGTGGAATGCCATCGCGGCGATGCCGAGGGCGCCCGAGGGCTCGACGACGAGCCGGCTCCATTCGGCCGCGAGCCGCACCGCCGCCGCGATCTCGGCCTCGCTGACAGTGACGATCGTGGTGAGCAGCGGGTAAAGGTGCGCGAACGTCCTGACACCGAGGGCCTGGGTCCGCGTCCCGTCGGCGATCGTCCTTGATACCTGGTCTGCCGGCCAGCGCACGATCTCGCCTCGTTCCAGGGAGTCGCGGGCGTCGGCGGCCAGCTCGGGTTCGACGCCGATCACGCGGGCGTCCGGGCGCAGGGCCGCGATCGCGACCGCGACCCCGCTGGCGAGCCCTCCACCCCCGATCGGCACCAGCACCGCGGCGAGGTCCGGCAGATCCTCGGCGATCTCGAGCCCGACGGTGCCCTGACCGGCGATGACGCGGTCGTCATCGAATGGCGGGATGACCGAGAACCCGCGGCGGGCAGCGATCTCGAGAGCGACCTGGTGCCGTTCCTCGCTGGCCGGCCCGACGACCACGACCTGGGCGCCGTCCAGCTCGATGCGGGTGCGCTTGATCGCCGGGGCGTCGGACGGCATCACGACGACGGCCGGTGCCCCGAGCAGCCGCGCCGCTCGCGCGACGCCCTGTCCGTGGTTGCCCGATGAATACGTGATGACGCCGCGCGCCCGCTCCTCGGGCGACAGGGTCGAGATCGCGGCGTAGGCGCCGCGCAGCTTGAAGGCGCCGATCGGCTGGAGCGACTCGGCCTTGAGAAATCGGCGGTCGGCCGACGGACCGAACCCGACGAGCGGCGTCCGGAGCGTGATGCCCTCGAGTCGCCCGGCGGCGGCGCGGACGTCGACGAGGCTGACGAGGTCGGGTTCGGTCGCCATCAGCGATCGCGCGCGGCGAGGCGCTGGCAGTCGATGCAGCGGGCCGCCCACGGGAGCGCCTCGAGCCGGTCGGCTGCGATCGGCTCGCCGCAGCGGATGCAGGCTCCGAACGTCCCCGCATCGAGCCGGGCCAGCGCCTCATCGACGAGGACGAGCTGTTGGTCGGCCCGGTCGCGCAGGGCGAGGTCGCGCTGCTGTGCGAAGACCTGGCTCGCGGCCGCGGCCTGCGACCCGTAGGTCATCTGCCCGGGCGCCACGATCGCCTCGCCGATCTCGGCGAGCAGGCGCTCGCGCTCGGCGAGAAGGCTGGCGCGGAACGGAGCGTGGTCGGGGGCATCCATCGGCGCGATCGTACGTGACCGGTATACTCCATGGGAGTACCGACCAAGGAGACCGGATGGCGATCGAGATCGATCCGGTGTGCGGGATGGACGTCGACACCACGACCAGCCTCCTGTCGCTCGAGCACGACGGAACGACATACTGGTTCTGCGGCAAGGGCTGCCTGCTCGACTTCCGGGACGATCCCGAGGCCTACCTGCCGAAGACCTCCGACACCGCGACGCCGCCTTCGCCCGCCTGATAAGCGGCAGATAAGGGACGACCGCGAGACTGGTGCGAGCGGTGTCGGACCGGGCACTCCCTGGAGGGGTCGACCGTCGATCGGGACCGGCACTGGCCGGTGGAGGTGCCCCGTGCGTCAGCTCGTCAACAGTCTCATGGTCGCGGCCGCCCAGGTCGCCGTCCTCTGCGCCGTGGTGGCCACGGACGGGCTCAAGTGGTGAGCGCTCGTTCAGGTCCTCGCGCCCGGCACCGCAGCCGGATCGGCCGTCAAGCGTGACGCGATGTAGACCGGGATGATCGAGGCCAGCAGGACGAGGACGGCAGCGACGTTCACGAGCGGCAGCTGGTTCGGCCGCGAATAGTTGTTGAAGATCCAGATCGGCAGGGTCTGGACGCCCGGCCCTGACAGGAAGTTCGTGACGATGATCTCGTCGAAGGACAGGGCGAACGCCAGCATGGCTCCGGCGACCAGCGCGGTCCGGATGGCCGGGAACGTGACGCGGCGGAAGGTCATGAACGTGTCGGCGCCGAGGTCACCCGAGGCCTCCTCGTAGGAACGCGAGGTTCGGCGCAGTCGCGCGATGGCGTTGTTGTACATGACGACGACACAGAACGTGGCATGCCCGACGATGATCGTGAACAGGCCGAACGGGAAGCCGATGGTCCGAAAGGCTGTGTTCAGGGCGAGACCGGTCACGATGCCCGGCAGGGCGAGCGGCAGGATCACGATCAGGGCGATCGATTCGCGCCCGAAGAACCGGTGCCGGCCGACGGCGAGCGCCAGGAGCGATCCGAACAGCAGGGCCAGCAGCGTCGCGCCGATCGCGGCCTCGACCGAGTTGCCGACTGCGCTCCGGATCCCGGCATCGTTGAAGGCCTTCACGTACCAATCGATGGTGAACGAGGTGATCGGCCAGGTCGCCACCTTGGCGGCATTGAAGGAGTACAGGACGATGATCCCGACCGGGATGTAGATGAACGCGAGGATCGCCATCGTCGCCAGCCGGAGCGCGATGGTCACCCATCGCGGGATGCCCATCACAGGGCCTCGAAGGCGCCGAGGCGCCGGGCGACGAGGAGGAAGATGAGCATGATCGTGACCGGGACCATGGTGTACGCGGCGGCGAGAGGCGAGTTCCCGGCGACCCCGACGAGGTCGTACACCACGTTGCCGATGAACTTCGTGTTCGAGACCAGGGTCGGGGTGATGTAGTCGCCGAGGGTCAGGCTGAAGGTGAAGATCGAGCCGGCGACGATCGCGGGCAGGACGAGCGGCACGACCACGCGCCGGAACGTGATCCCGGCCTTGCCGCCGAGATCCGCGGACGCCTCGAACAGTGAGCTTGGGATCCGCTCGAGCCCGGCGTAGATGGGGATGATCATGTACGGCAGCCACAGGTAGCTCTCGACGATCCAGACCGCCTCGATGCTGTAGCCGGGACCCTGCAGCCCGAACGGGGCGAGGACCCAATTGAGGACGCCGCCCTGGCTCAGGATCAGGCGCCAGGCGTAGACCTTGACGAGATAGCCCGACCAGAGTGGCAGCAGGATCGACACGATCAGCAGGCCGCGCACGCGCGACGACGCGACGCGCGCCATGTAGAAGGCGATCGGAAAGGCCACGACGATGCAGGTGAGCGTGACGACCGCGGCCATGATCACGGTCCGCGCCGTGATGACCGGGTAGACCTCGCCGGTCAGGATCCTCTGGTAGTTGGCGAGCGTCGGCTTGGTGATGATGTTGCCGGTCAGCGAATCGACCGACCAGAACGAGCTGATGAGGAACAGGGCGAGCGCGCCGAGATAGGCGATGACGAGCCAGCCGAGCGGCGCCGCAAGCAGCGCTGCCAGCTGGACCCGGGGTCGACGATAGAGCGCCGCCGCCAGGCGCCGCGCCGGGCTGGCAGGCGGCGCGGCGACGGCGCTCTCGCTTGTCATGACGCTCCGGCTAGCTGCCGGTGATGTCGGTCCAGGCCTGTGTCCAGGCGTCGAAGTCGGTGCAGATGTCGCCGCGGCCGTCGAGGCAAGTCGTCGTCGGCGTGTTCCAGTACCAGATGTTCTTGAAGTACTGCTCGTCGGCGGCATGGAACTGGTCGCACCAGCCGGGCGACAGCTTCTCGGCCTCAGCACAGGCCGCGGCGCTGACGGGCGCCTCGCCGAAGTAGACGGTCACGGCGGCGTTCGCCTGCGGCGAGATGATGTAGTTCATCCACTCGTACATGCAGTTCGGGTGGGCCGCCTTGCTCGAGATCATCCAGGTGTCGGACCAGCCGGTGGCGCCCTCCTTGGGTGTGACGCTGGCGACCTGCTTGCCCTTGGCCGCATTGATCGTGTTCTGCTGGTAGAGCCAGGCGGTGCCGATCGCCATGTCGCCGTTGACGAACCCGTCGATCTCGTCCTGGGCGGTTCCCCAGTACTTGCCGATGAGCGTCTTCTGGACCTTGAGCAGCGCAACCGCGGCCGCCAGCTGGTCCTTGTCGAGCGCGTACGGGTTGGTGATCTTGAGATCGGGCTGGGTCTTCATGAGGTACAGCGCCGCATCGGCGATATAGATCGCGTAGTTGTAGGCGGTGACCTTGCCCTTGTACGGCGAATTGGCGTCGAACACGGCGCTCCAGCTGTCAGGGGCAGTCGTGACGACCGTCGGGTCGTACATCAGGACGTTGGCGCCGCGGCCGTGCGGCACTCCGTAGCCGACGCCGCTGACGGTGTTGTAGGACTGGTTCTTGAGTCCCTCGAAGACGTCCTTGTAGTTGGGGATCAGGTCGAAGTTGACCGGGGCGACATCACCGCCGTAGATGAGGCGGAGGGTCGCGTCACCGGAGGCCGAGACGCCGTCGTACTGGCCCGTCTTCATCAGCTGGACCATGTTCCCGGAGTCGAGGCCGACCTTGACCGTCACCTTGCAGCCGGTCGCGGTCTCGAATGGGGTGACCCAGTCGTAGCCCTGGACCTGCTCGCCACCGGTGCCGCCGACAACGTAGCCCGTCCACGCCACGAGGTTGAGCGCTCCCTCACCCGGACCGACCGACGCCAGCGCGGTCGGTCCGCTCGGAGCAGCCGCCGCGCTCGCGGAGGAGCTCGGTGGTGCACTTGCGGCCGCGCTCGCAGGAGCGCTGCCGACTGCCGTCGGCGCCGCGGCCGATAGCGACGGGCTTCCACCCGAGCTCGAACACGCACCGACCACGATCGCCGCTGTCGCGGCCAAAGCCAGGATCCTCTTGGACGTCATCGGTCATCCTCCTCCGCTCGATGCCCCATCCGCGATGGGGAGCTCATGTTGTCGTTCCCACACGAGACGGACGGCCTTGCCCTCCATGGCCAGCGCCTCGGTCGACGACGTGGACAGGTTCTGCTGGGTGACGACGAGCTCGGCGCCGGCGTCGAGCGCCACGACGTAGCGCGTGTCGGGTCCCAGGTAGACGACGCTCCGGATGGTGCCGGTGGCCGATGTTTCATCCGGACCGACCGCCGCGTCCGGATCCGCGAGGCGGATCTTCTCGGGCCGGATGGTGTACGTGCCCGAGGTGCCCAGCACGCGCTGCGCGACGTCGCCGCGGAGCAGGTTCGAGGTCCCGACGAACCCCGCCACGAACCGGGTGGTCGGACGCTCGTAGACCTCGGCCGGCGCGCCGATCTGCTCGATCCGGCCATCGTTGAAGACGGCCAGGCGGTCGCTCATGGTGAGCGCCTCCTCCTGGTCGTGGGTCACGTAGATGAACGTGATGCCGACCTGCTGCTGGATCGCCTTGAGCTCGATCTGCATCTCCTCGCGCAGCTTCAGGTCGAGCGCGCCGAGCGGCTCGTCGAGGAGCAGGACGCGCGGCCGGTTCACCAGCGCGCGGGCGAGCGCGACCCGCTGGCGCTGCCCTCCCGACAGCTGGCTCGGCTTGCGGCCCTCGTAGCCCTCGAGACGGACCATCCGCAATGCGTCGGTCACGCGTTCCTTGCGCTCGGCCTTGGCGACCTTGCGAACCACCAGCCCATAGCCGACGTTGTCGCCGACCGACATGTGCGGGAAGAGCGCGTAGTCCTGGAAGACCGTGTTGACGTCACGGTCGAACGGCGGGACGTTGGTGACATCGACACCGTGGAGCAGGATCCGACCTTCGGACGGCAGCTCGAACCCGGCGATCATCCGGAGCGTCGTCGTCTTCCCCGAGCCCGACGGTCCGAGCATCGAGAAGAACTCGCCGTCGTAGACGTCGAGGTCGATGCCGTCGACGGCGACGACCGGGAAGCGCCCGTCGGTCTTGACGTCCTTGGCGACCCGGCGGCCGGTGTCGTCATCGCCGAAGCGCTTGCTGACGCCCTCCAGACGGACGGCGACCGACGCGGGCTGCGTCGCCCTCGCTGCGTCCGTGATCTCGGTCGGGATCGCCAAGCGGGACCTCGAAACTGGGGGCCCCGGCCACCGCCGACGGCAAGCGGTCCGGGTTCGGGTCCGCCGCACTCTGCCGTGCGCTCGGAGGCGATGTCAAGCGAGTCGGCCGGGCGTTGCGGAGGTCGCGTCATAGACTTCGCGCCGTGACCTCACTCGCCCGACGGACCCGTGTCGCCGTGCTCGCGCTGGCCGTCATGGTCCTGACGCTGGCCGGCTGCGACGCAGGGACGCCGCCGGCGACCCCGCCGATCTCGCCGGGGACCTCGGCCGCCCCGCGCGAGGTCAACCTCATCGCCCGGGACTACTCGTTCCAGCCCGACACCCTCGACCTGTCACCAGGCGAGACCATCCTCCTCCACGTCATCAACGGTGGTCTCGAGGTCCACGAGGCCGTCATCGGCGACGCAGACGTCCAGGACGCCTGGGAAGCCGCCGAGGCCGCGACGGCCGGTGCCCCGCCCGGACCGACACCTGTCGTCACGGTCCCGCCCGGCGTGGAAGGCGTGCGGATCGTGGTCCACTCGGGCGAGCGCGTCGACCTGGTCTGGACGATCCCCGCCGACGCGGCGGCGGGCGGTCCGTGGACGGTCGCCTGCCACATCCCCGGCCACCTCGCCCGCGGCATGCAGATCCCGATCCGCTGGGTGGGTGGCCCGGCTCCCTCGTGAGCGGGCCCCTCGTGAGCCTGCGCGCCGGTGGTACGCTCTCGCTCCGCGTCGCGCCACGATGCGTGCCGCCACCCGTCAGCCTCGAGGAGGATCCTGGATGGCCTATGTGATCGCCGAGCCGTGCATCGATGTGCTCGACGTGTCGTGCGTCTCCGTCTGCCCGGTCGATTGCATCCACTTCGACGAGGGCACGGATCGCAAGCTGTTCATCGATCCGAACGAGTGCATCGACTGCGGCGCCTGCGAACCGGAGTGCCCGGTGAACGCCATCTTCCCCGAAGAGTCGCTCCCGCCGGAGTGGGCCAACTACACCGCGATCGACGCGACCTGGTTCACCGACAAGGCCGCCGCCCGGGCCGCCGTCGACGAGCTGAAACCGTCGGGCTGATGGCCTCGCGGGGCTCGGCCTCAGGCCTCCGGGCGCGAGTGTCAGTCGCCCGTTGAGGGTGGCCAGTCCAAGTCCGTCCTGATGCGCATCGTCTCTCTCCTGCCGTCTGCCACCGAGATCGTCTGCGCGATCGGGCTCGGTGACGACCTCGTCGGCGTCACCCACGAGTGCGACTACCCGCCCGAGGTCGTCGGCAAACCCGTCATGACCAGGAGCGTCCACGACCTGGGCAGCGCGAACTCGCGCGACATCCACCGCCTGGTCACCGCCTCGGTCCATGGCGGTTCCTCGCTGTATGCGCTCGACGATGCGGCCCTGGCCGCCGCGCAGCCCGACCTGATCCTGACCCAGGAGCTGTGCCGCGTCTGCGCGGTCAGCTACCGCGAGGTCAACGAGGTGGCGCGGGCGATCGACGCGGACATCACCGTCGTGTCACTCGAGCCGACCTCGATCGAGGGCATCTTCAACACGATCTCGACGGTCGGCGCCATGACCGAGAGCGAGGATGCGGCGGTCGATCTCGTCGAGTCGCTGCGCGAGCGGCTCGGCGCGGTCGAGGAGAAGGTCCAGGCCCGACGCGACGCCGGCGGTCGGTCGCCGCGCGTGGTCGGGCTCGAATGGCTCGATCCGCCGTTCGCCTGCGGCCACTGGGTCCCCGAGCAGATCCGGCGGGCGGGCGGCTGGGAGCTCCTCGGCGCCGATGGCGAGCCGTCCGTTCAGACGACCTGGGATGCGGTCGCCGACGTGGACCCCGAGATGCTGCTGCTGATGCCGTGTGGGTTCCACCTGCGCGAGACGCTCGACGAATGGGCGCTGACGCGCCGTCCGCCCGGCTATGACGATCTCGTCGCCGTCCGCCGCGGGCAGGTCTTCGCCCTCGACGGCTCGGCCTATTTCAGCCGGCCCGGGCCGCGGGTGATCGACGGGATCGAGCTGCTGGCCGAGATCTTCGATCCGGGGGCCTTCGTCGACACCGCGCCGATGGGGTCGTGGACCCCGGTCGGGCCATAGGTCGAGGGGATGCCGTTCCGCGCGACATTCGAGTGCCTGTGGTGTGGGGCTGCCCATGTCTGCCGCGGTCCGGACGATCTCGAGGGCTGGGCGCAGCTCTGCCCGGAGTGCGTCGGCAAGGCAGGCGACAACGGCTTCCTGCGGTTTCGCCTCCACCAGGCGTTGACCGAGAGGGGAGCGGCCGGTGGCGCCGCGACCTCGGTCGCGGAGGCAGTCCCGGACGCCCGCCGCCGGCCGACCGGGCGCCGGGCACGATGTCGACGCCGAGATGCTCGCCTACTACGAGGCCAGGGCGCCCGAATACGACGACTGGTATCTCCGTCGAGGCCGCTACGCTCGCGGACCCGTTCACGACGCCGCGTGGAACGCCGAGCTCGACGTCGCGGGTCGGTGGCTCGACGAGCTGCCGATCCACGGCGACATCGTCGAGCTCGCGGCCGGGACCGGCTGGTGGTCCCCGTTGCTCGCCTCGAAGGGCGAGCTGTCGCTGTATGACGGGGCGCCTGGTCCGCTCGACCGGGCGCGCGAACGCCTGGTCGCACACCGGCTGCGCGCCCACCTCCACGTCCGCGACGCGTGGGCCGAACCCGATCGCGCGGTCGATGCCGTGTTCACCGGCTTCTGGCTGAGCCACGTCCCGCGCGCACGCATCGACGCCTTCCTTGCGCTCGTCCGACGCTGGCTGAAGCCCGACGGGACGTTCGCCTTCATCGATTCGCTGCCCGATCCGCAATCGAGCGCGGCCGACCATCCCGCGCCCGCCGACGATGCCTCGGTCCGCCGCCTGGCCGACGGCCGCGAGTTCACGATCGTCAAGGTCTACTACACGCCTGACGAGCTCGAGCGTGCCCTGCGCGTGGCCGGGTTCGTCGAGGCGACCGTCACGACGACAGGCCGCTTCTTCCTGACCGGCGTCGCGACCGCGGATGGGGGCATCGCGACCGCGGACGGGGCGTCGCCGCCGTACCGCGCGTGACGAGGCATCACTCCGAGCCGCTTTCGCGACGGTTCCACCCAAGCAAAACTGGTCCGAAGCGCGGGTCGGTCCCGGGTCCGAGGAGCGCGTCGGCCCCGAGTCCGCGGACAGCCGGTCGTACCGCCTGCCCGCGCTAGGGTCGTTCCGCTTGATCGAAACCATCTAGAAAGTGCCTTCCTCCGCGACCCGTTCGCGCGCGGCGCGTGATCGGCTGGCAGCACACCCCCCGCGGCTATACTCCGCGCGATGTCCCCCCTGGCGAACTCCACGATCGCGACGGTCGGTTCCGGCGTCATGGCGGAGGCGATGATCGCCGGCATGCTGCGCGGCAAGCTGGTCGAACCGGGCCAGGTCGTCGCCAGCCATCCCCGGGTCGAGCGACGCGAGCACCTGGCCCGCGAGTACGGCATCCGGACGGTCGCGTCCAACACCGAGGCCGTCGAGGGGGCCGACGTCATCCTGTTCGGCATCAAGCCGCAGATGCTCGCCAAGGTCGGGCACGAGATCGGCCCGCATCTGCGCCGCGGCCAGCTCGTCCTGAGCGTGCTCGGCGGGCGCCACGACGGCGGCCCTGATCGGGAACCTCGGCCACGACCAGGTCGTCCGGAGCATGCCCAACACCCCGGCGCGCCTCGGCAAGGGGATGACCGTCTGGTATGCGACGCCGAAGACGACCGAGACCCAGCGCGCCCAGGCGGCCGCCCTGCTCGGCGCCCTCGGCCACCAGCTCGAGGTCGACGACGAGAAGATGGTCGCGATGGCGACCGCGGTGTCCGGCACCGGCCCGACCTACGTCTTCCTCGTGATGGAGGCGCTCATCGACGCGGCCGTCCACCTCGGCTTCCCGCGCCACATCGCGCACGATCTCGTCATCGAGACCCTCGAGGGCTCGACCCTGTTCGCCAAGCAGTCCGGGATGCACCCGGCCGAGCTGCGCAACATGGTCACCTCACCCGGTGGCACCTCGGCGGCGGCCCTCCACGAGCTCGAATCCGGACGGCTCCGGACGGTGCTGTCCGAGGCCGTGTGGGCGGCCTATCGCCGGACGGTCGAGCTCGGCGAGCAGCTCGAAGCCTCGGTCGAGCCGGCCACGCGCGACTGATGCCGACCGCCCCGACCACGCCCTCCCCCAACCTGACCGTCGAGGCGATCGTGGCGGTCGACGCGCCGCGCGAGTTCCGCCTGCATCCGCGCGACCGGATCGTCGCGTACACCGCCGAGACCGCCGGAGCCCGCCAGCTGTTCACCCTCTCGCTCCGCGGCGGGTACCCGGCCCAGCTGACCGCCTCGGAGAAGGCTGTCACCGATCCGCAGTGGTCGCCCGACGGTCGCCGGCTGGCGTTCGTCCGCGACGACGAGATCTGGGTGGTCGAGGCCGACGGGTCGCGCCTCACGCTCGTCGTCGGCAAGCCCGGCGGCGGTCGCGAGCCGCGCTGGTCGCCCGATGGCCACCGGCTGGCCTTCCTGTCGCGCCGCCGTGGCTGGACGCAGATCTGGCTGATCGACGCGCCCGTGCCCCGCCGCGGCCGGCCGGCCACGGAGCCGAAGCCGCCTCGCCCGACCGTCCTGACCGAGACCGGGATCGATGTCGACGCCTACGAATGGGCACCCGACGGGCGCCGGATCGCGGTCATGGCCCAGCGCGGGCCGGAGGTCAGCGAGAGCTCGCAGATCGCGATCGTGGACCTGGCCAGCCGAGAGAGTCGCGTCGTCGCCGGCGAACGCTCGGTGGACGTCGCCGCCCGCTGGCTCCCCGACGGGTCGCTCCTGTTCGTGTCCGACGCCGACGGCTGGTTCCAGGTGATCCGGCTGACCGCGGACGGGCACGACCGGATCGTACTGACGGCCGGCGAGCGCGAGCACGGCGAGCCTGGCGGCGGTCCCGGGTCGGCGCCGCTGCCCTCGCCCGACGGCAGCCGATTCGTCCACATCGAGATCCACGATGCCCTGCAGGACCTGCTCGTCGGCGAGCTCGACGCGGCGCCGGCCCCGAAGCGCGGGCGCGGCCGGCCACCCAAGACGCCGCGGACCGTCTCGGCGGCCGCGGCCGGCAGCCGGATCAACCCGTGGGACGGCGTCTGGAAGTCGGTCGGCTGGCTGGCCGACGGAGCATGGATCGCGGCCATCGGTGAGCGCGTGACGGCGCCGCCGGACCTCTGGCTGCTCCCCGTTCCCGGCGTCGCCCCGGACGGCGCGCGGCCGCGCCAGGTCACCGACGCCATGCCGGCGGTCCTGCGTGCCGCCCTGACACCGGCCCGCGTCCCGACCGCCGAGCGGATCGTCGTCAAGGCCCGTGACGGGCTGCGGATCGAGGGCACGTTGTGGCGCCCGCAGAACGCGACGGGCAAGCGCGGCGGTCGCAAGGTGCCGACCGTGGTCGTCCCGCACGGTGGCCCGACCGGCCAGTCGTTCCGCGCCTTCTACCCGTTCAAGCAGCTTCTCGTCGCCGAGGGCTTCGCCGTGTTCGACGTCGACTTCCGCGGCTCGACCGGCTACGGGCGCGCGTTCCGCATCGCCAACGTCGATGAGTGGGGCCACGCCGACGTCCACGACCTCGTCGATGCCGCGCGGTGGGCCGCCACCCAGCCGTGGTCGGATGGGCGCCTGGCGATCCACGGCAGCTCGTACGGCGGCTATCTCGTGCTGTGCGCCCTGGTCGACGAGCCGGCCCTGTGGTCCGCCGGCATCGACCTCTACGGCGACTCGGAGATCGCCGAGAGCTACCGTCACGGCGACCGGCTGGGCCGGCTCGACCTCCACAAGATGATGGGCTCCCCCGACGACCCGGCCCGCTCCTCGAGCTACCGGCGCGGGTCACCCGTCTACAGCGCGGAGCGGATCGAGGCGCCGTTGCTCATCCTCCACGGACGGAAGGACAAGCGTGTCGTCCCGCTCATGACCGAGCGGATGGTCGAGGCGCTCGAGATCGAGGGCAAACGCTACGAGGTCCAGTGGTACGACGAGGAGGGCCACGGCTTCGAGAAGCGCGAGAACCGTCGCGATGCGTTCTCGCGCGTCCTCGCCTTCCTCAAGGCGAACGTGCTCGATGAGGCGCGCGACTAGGGCGTTCGGTCCGGGAATGAGACGATCCCCGGACGTTTCACGGAAGGACTACCGTAGGCGGTCCAGCGTCCAGCAGCGGCGACGTCGCCGCGCGGCGCACCCACGGGGAGATGCGTGATGTCGCAGACACTGCCGCAGCAGGCGACCAGCGTTGCGGCCGGTCCGGAGGCGATCCGCCCATTCACCTTCAGTGTCTCGGACGAGGAGCTCGCGGATTTGCGCCGCCGCGTCGAAGCGACCAGGTGGCCCGGTCGCGAGACGGCTCCTGTCCAGGGCGTGCACCTGGACACGATCAAGGCGCTCGCTCGCTATTGGGCGACCGACTACGACTGGCGGACCTTCGAGAAGCGGTTCGCGGCCTTGCCGCACTTCGTCACCCGGATCGATGGCGTCGACATCCACTTCATCCATGTCCGCTCGGGGCACGAGGACGCGCTGCCGCTGATCGTCACGCACGGCTGGCCCGGCTCGACCATCGAGCAGCTCAAGATCATCGACCCGCTGACCGATCCCACGAGCCACGGTGCCGGCGCCGCGGACGCGTTCCACCTCGTCATCCCATCCTTGCCGGGCCACGGCTTCTCCGCGAAGCCGACGGAGACCGGTTGGGACCCGGTCCGTGTCGCCCGTGCCTGGGTCGAGCTCATGAAGCGACTCGGCTACGAGCGGTACGTGGCCCAGGGCGGGGACTGGGGGAACGCGGTCACCGAGCAGATGGCGCTGTTGCGGCCCACGGGGCTGCTCGGCATCCACACCAACATGCCGGCGACCCTCCCGCCGGATGTGTCGAAGGCGGTCGCCACGGGCGGACCCAAGCCGGATGGGCTGTCGGCCGATGAGGACACGGCGTTCGACATCCTCAAGCACTTCTTCGCGACCGGCATCGGCTACGCCCTGGAGATGGCCAACCGCCCGCAGACGCTCTACGCCCTCGAGGATTCGCCGGTCGGCCTGGCGGCCTGGATGATCGACCACGACGAGCGCAGCTACGAGCTCATCGAGCGCGCATTCGTCGGACAGCCGGGCGGACTGACGCGGGACGACGTCCTCGACAACGTCACGCACTACTGGCTGACGAAGTCGGGGATCTCGTCGGCTCGCCTGTACTGGGAGAGCCACCTCGCCTTCTTCGACATCAAGGGCGTCGACATCCCGGTCGGCGTCACGGTCTTCCCGGATGAGCTCTACCCGGCTCCCCGGTCGTGGGCCGAGAAGGCGTACCCGAAGCTCATCCACTACAACCGGGTGGCGGAGGGCGGCCACTTCGCCGCCTGGGAGCAGCCACAGGTGCTGTCCGAGGAGCTCCGCGCAACGTTCCGCTCGCTGCGGTAACGGAGGAACGGACGATCGTCGACCCACCCCGCTCCCCCGGACTCCTGGGATCGATCGCCCACCGCCTGGCGGGCGATCCGGCCGACCTGCCCGACGAGGGTCCGCTCGCGTCGTTCGACCGCGCGACCGGTTGGCTCAACGCGGAGCCACTGACGGCCGACGGCCTGCGGGGACGCGTCGTCCTGGTCGATTTCTGGACGTACACCTGCGTCAACTGGCTCCGGACCCTGCCCTACCTGCGCGCCTGGGCGGTGAAATACGCCGATCAGGGCTTGACGGTCGTCGGCGTCCACACGCCCGAGTTCGGGTTCGAGCATGAGCGCGACAACGTGGTCGCCCGATCTCGTGCGCTCGGCGTCGAGTATCCGGTCGCCCTCGACGACGACTACGGCATCTGGCGCGACTTCGCGAACCATTTCTGGCCCGCGCTCTACCTCGCCGATGCGCACGGACGCATCCGCTATCACCACTTCGGTGAGGGCGAGTACGCCATGACCGAGATGGTCATCCAACAGCTGCTCGCGGACGCGGGCGCAGAGGATGTCGGTCGGGACCTCGTGTCGGTCGAGCCGCGCGGTCTCGAGGTCGCCGCCGACTGGGGGACGCTGCAGACACCCGAGACGTACGTGGGTTACGGGCAGAGCAGCGGTTTCGCCCAGGAGAACGTCGCGTCGTACGACGAACCAGCCGTCTATTCGCCCGGGTCGCTGCGACTGAACGAGTGGGCCCTGTCCGGGCCCTGGAACGTGACGCGACACGCCGGGATCTCGATCGAGGCGAAGGCGCGGATCGCCTTCCGCTTCCACGCCCGCGATGTCAACCTGGTGATGGGTCCGCCGCCTGGAGCATCGATCCCGTTCAGGGTCTTCCTCGATGGCGAGCCGCCGGGACCGGACAGCGGATCCGACGTGGACGCGGACGGCCGCGGGATCCTGGCCGACCAGCGGACCTTCCAGCTGATCCGCCAACACGGCGCGATCACCGACCGCACCTTCGAGATCGAGTTCGTCGATGCCGGCGCGGAGGCCTACTGCTTCACGTTCGGATGATGGGCGCCGGTGCGTCGTCGCTGACCGCGACCGGCGCCCGCACCCGCATCGCCAGCGCGATCGTCGCCGCCACGCCGATCCCGATCAGCACGTCCCCGACGCTGAACACATTGGCGAACGGCAGCCACGCCGGCAGGGCGAACAGGTCGGTCAGCAGGCGAAGCGGCGGGTCGGCGACGACGATGCTGTTGGTGTAGCCCGCGTCCAGTCCGCCGACCGACGCGAGCGCCGAGGCGTCGGCCGGCATCCAGCCACCGTTCGCCACGATGGCCGCGAGGTTGCAGCCCGCACCGACCGCGATCACGGCCACGCCTGGGACCCGAACGTTGCGCAGGACCGCCACGAGGACCGCAGCGGTCGAGGCGGTGTACAGCTCGGGGCCGATCGATCCCACGATGCCGCTCGCAGCGTCGGTGTAGATCGCGGCCTGCACCGCCAATCCCACGAGGATGAGCGGGACCCAGCGGAGGCGAAGCTCGCCGAGTCGTTCGAGCCGCCCGCCGAGGAGGAGCCCGACCAGCACGCCGATCGGGATCGCGTACAGGACGAACATGCGCTCCGGCGTCAGCCCGGACTGTCGCCGTCCGCGAGGATCCGCTCGAGCTGGGCGACGTGATCGGCGAGGTGTCCGACGATGAACCGGTCGGGCATGTCGGCCACGGTCAGCTCGCCGCGCGAGGGATGGAGCCCACGCCGCGCCAAGTCGACCGGCGGTCAGGGTTCGCCAGCGTCGATCGAACCGGCTGAGCGCATCCTCGATCCGGTCGTACAGCACCCGTGGCGGGAGCGACCTGTCGCGCCCGACGAGCCCGATCCGGACCGGATCTGTCGCGATCCGGCCGAACGGCACCGGGTCGGGCCTGCCGTCCAGCACGCGCTCGATCTCGCCCTGCCAGTACTGCGCCATCTCGGCGAGGTGGGCGAGGACCTCGCCCGGCCCCCAGCGCGCCTCATCCGAATCGTCGTAGACCGCGGCCATCGGCCAGGGTGCGCCGGCCTCCACCGCAGGACGGGTGGCGGCCAGCCCGCTGCGTGCCGCCTGGAGTCGGTCGAGCAGGTCGTCCATGTCGCCAGTGTGGCACGCCGGGCGTAGCATTGACGGCCAAGACCACCGGCCGCGCGCCTCACCGCGGAGCGGCCCACGCCGACAGCAGCGGAGACCTGTTGATGACACAGATCGTCTCGCGCGGCGCCGCCAACCAGGCGGGCGCCCGGATCGACACGGACGCGTACGCCAAGGCCGCCGACTTCCTGCCGCTCAAGGGCATCGACCACGTCGAGTTCTGGGTCGGCAACGCCCGCCAGGCGGCCGCCTACTACCGCGCCCTGTGGGGCTTCACCCCGGTCGCGTTCAGCGGCCTCGAGACCAAGGTCCGCGACCGGGCCAGCTACGTCATGGTCCAGAACGACATCCGTTTCGTGTTCACCGCGCCGCTGACCCCCGACGGCGAGATCGCCGAGCACGTCCGCGAGCACGGCGACGGCGTCCACGACATCGCTTTCGCGGTGGACGACGTCGAGTCGGCATGGCGCGAGACGACGACGCGCGGCGCGGTCTCGGCGCTCGAGCCCGACCGAGCTCGACGGCGGCGACGACGGCACGCTCCGCAAGGCCTCGATCCACACCTATGGCGAGGTCGTCCACTCGTTCGTCGACCGGCGCGACTACGCGGGTGTGTTCGCGCCCGGCTATCGCAAGGTCAAGTCGTTCGCGCCGGCCGCCGGCGGGCTGTCGCTGCTCGAGGTCGACCACTGCGTCGGCAACGTCGAGCTCGGCCAGATGGACGCGTTCGTCGACTTCTACCGCGACGTCCTCGGCTTCGCCCAGCTGATCCACTACGACGACAAGGTCATCCACACCGACTACTCGGCGCTGATGTCGAAGGTGATGACCAACGGCAACGGCCGGATCAAGTTCCCGATCAACGAGCCGGCGACCGGCAAGAAGAAGAGCCAGATCCAGGAGTTCATCGACTGGTACCGCTCGCCGGGCTGCCAGCACATCGCGCTGCGGACCGAGGACATCGTGACGACCGTCCGCCGGCTGCGCGACAACGGCATCGAGTTCCTGGGCCTGCCGCACGAGTACTACGCCACGCTGGCCGACCGCGTCGGCGACGTCGGCGTGCCGATCGACACGCTCGAGGAGCTCGGCATCGAGGCCGACCGCGACGAGGAGGGCTACCTCCTCCAGATCTTCACCCGCCCGGTCCAGGATCGCCCGACGTTCTTCTTCGAGATCATCGAGCGCCACGGCTCGCGCGGCTTCGGCGTCGGCAACTTCAAGGCGCTGTTCGAGGCCATCGAGCGCGAGCAGGCCAAGCGCGGGAACCTCTAGGAAGCTCCCGCGCTCGACCCGGCAGTCGTTTACGGAGCGAACGACAGCGTCTGGAGGACGCGGCAGGACCTCGGCCGCGGTCGCCTTGTCGGTCTGGATCCAGATGGGCTTGCCGCCGACATCGAGCAGGTAGACCCGGGTAGCGGGTCGCCGGCCGCCATCCCGTACGACGGGCTCGTCGGGGTCGGGCCGCTCTGGACGGTCAGGGCCATCGCACCCGGCTTGCCGTTGCTCCACGGGCAGGTCCCGGTCCACGTCGAGGCGAGCTGCATAGTCGAATGTCTTGCCGCTGTATGGGCCGATCGTCACCGCGGTCGGTGTCGTGACCTGGAACGGCTTGTCGGCGACGAATGCCGAACTGATGGTGTCAACGGTGTAGGTGCTTGATCGCAGGGTCCAGGTCACCCTCGCAAGCGTTGGTCTGGGTCGAAGGAGCCGGGTCGCGGACGATCAAGAACCCGCCTGGGTCGCTGCCGGCAGCGCGGTCTGGACGCCGAATGCCTGCGGCACGTCCGCGTATTCGGTGTAGCCGGCCGGTGCCGTGAACGACAGCTTGGGTGTGAAGACGGTGGACGTCACCGGTCCGGCCGGGAACGGCGCGGGCAACTCTGGCCGTTGTTGCATTTCGTCGCGGCGAGGATCCGTTCGCCGAGGGATGCACTCGGCGACGACGCTCGTCGGCGGAGGGCGGGCCGCCGGTCACACCCGAGTGACCTGGCAGCAATTGGACGGCGATGAAGGCGACGACGACGACCGCGGCGACCGCGATGCCGGCGCGAAGCATGGTGTTCACGTGGATCTCCCTCAGATGGAAGCGCCACGCTGGTCGCTGGGGCTGACGCTCGATGCGATCGGCGACGACGTCGATGACCCGGTCGGGGCTCTCGGTCGGGCCGTCGCTGAACCAGAGGTCGAGAAGGCGCTCGATGTCGCGTTGCTGTGTCATGCCGGGCGCCCTTCCTTGACCCCTCGCCGAGCGTCCGCCTCGAGGGCGGCCCGCATGGCGCGATGGGCATGGTGGAGTCGAGACCGGGCGGTCCCGGCCGGGACGCCGAGGGTCTCGGCGATCTCGGACGGGGCATAGCCCAGGAAGTGATGGAGCACGAGGATCGCCCGTTGGTCGGGCGTCAGCCGCCGGAACCCGCGTTCGAGCAGGTCACGGTCGGCGATGGTCAGCAGCTCGTCGGGCGCTTCCGGTCCGTCGATCGGCAGCACCCGCAGGTTGGCCGTGCGTCGACGCTCGCGCGTCGCCTGGCCGATGCACACGTTGATGAGGAGGCGTTGCAGCCAGGCATCGAGTCGGTCCGGATCGCGGAGGCTCCGCAGGTCACGCCAAGCGATCACCAGCGCGTCCTGCAGGGCATCCTCGGCCCGATCGACATCCCGCAGGATCCGATGCGCGATCGTGTAGAGCCGGTCGCTGCGAACGCGGATCAGGTCGACAAACGCCTCCCGATCCCCGCCTTGCGCCGCCTCCACGAGATCTCGATCCACGGAGCCTGCTCCTCGGTGGCGCCCGATCGGGGGCGTCGTCCGAATCTACTGGTCGAACGACGGGGCTGAGCGTTCATTCTTCGCACCCGTCGGGGGCTTTGCGGGCACGTCTAGACTTGGCCCGCGAAGGGAGCCGCCTCCGCGGCGGTCGAAGCCCGGCATCGGAGCGGAGGGGTGGGATGGCCCGCTATCTGCACGTCGCGTTCGCCGTGGTGGCCTGGATCTTCGTGGCGACGATCGTCATCCAGGTCTTCCTCATCGGCCTCGGCCTGTTCGACGACCCGGCGTTCCAGGAGACGCATCGCGACTTCGGCTACACGGGAGTCGGCATCGCGGCCATCGCCCTGCTGATCGTGGCGCTCGTGGCACGCCCCGGCCGCACGGCTCCTGGGCGCGGTCGTCGTCCTCTTCGTGCTGTATATCGTCCAGACCTCGCTCCCCGAATTCAGGGATTCGTATCCGGCTATCGCGGCGCTCCACCCCGTGCTGGCCCTGGGCATCTTCGTCCTCGCGCTCCAGATCGCCCGGATGGCTACCGCGCTGGCGCGCGAGCCAGACGCCGCGGCAGGTTGATGGTCACCGTCGGTCGGCGCGGGTATGACCTGATGTACCGGTTCGGTGCCCCGTGGGAGGGCGCCGACCGGAACGAGCTGCGGGCATTGGTCGCCGATGGCCGCTGCGCGCCGGAGACGCTGCGTCGCCCAGGGGAACCGGCCGCCCGTGCCATCGACCTCGGCTGCGGCGCCGGGTCGGTCGCGATCGAGCTCGCGGAAGCCGGGTACGCGGTGGTCGGCGTCGATTTCTCGACGGTCGCCCTCCGGAAGGCCAGGACCGCGGCGGCGAAGCGCGGCCTCGGGCCCGAACGCCTGACGCTGCTGCCCGGCGACCTCACGGCGGGTCACGTTGACGGGGTCGCGGGACCGTTCGACCTGCTGGTCGACTACGGCACCCTCGACGATCTGCCGTCGGCGGGGCGACACGCCCTCGCCCGTTACGTCACGGCGCTCGCTCGGCCGGGTTCGCGCTTCTTCCTGTTCGCGTTCTTCGGGCGACCCGAGGACCTGCCGCGCTTCAGCTTCGGCGGTCCGTCGAGGGCGTTCCCCGGGCTGGTCCCGGGTGAGGTCGAGCGGCTCTTCGAGCCGGCCTTCCGGATCGACGTGCTCGACCCGCCGACGCGGACGCGGCACGTCGCGACGTACCTGATGGAACGCGCCGGGCCCGGCTGAGACCGCCCCGCGCCGCGCCGCCGCTCAGGCGCGGACGAGCGCGTACACCGGACGGGCCCCGTCAAAGCCCTTCAGCTCATGCGTCCCGCGGTCCTCCAGACGGAGGCCTGACCCATCGAGCAGGTCGCGCGTCGTCCCCGACACGAACACCTCGCCCGGGCCGGCCAGGGCCGCCACCCGCGCGGCCGCATGGACGGCGACGCCGCGTGCGTTGCCGCCCGCGATGTTGACCTCGCCGGTGTGGAGGCCGGCCCGGATCTCGATACCGAGAGGGCGGACCGCGTCGGTCATCGCAGCCGCACAGCGCAGGGCGCGGGCCGCGCTGTCGAACAGCGCCAGGAACCCGTCGCCGGTCGTCACGATCTCGCGGCCGCGGAATCGGTCCAGCTCGCCCCGGAGGGCGTCGTTGTGGTCGAGTAGCACCCGCCGCCAGGCCCGGTCGCCGAGCCGGGCGAGCGTCGCCGTCGAATTGACGATGTCCGTGAACAGGATGGTCGCCAGCGTCCGCTCGTCCTCCTCGTCCGGGGCGATCCCGAACAAGCGCGCGCTGGCGAACTCGACCGAGTCGAACACCTCGTCGCCGATGATCCAGGCGTCGTGACCCGGCGGGATCTCGTAGGCATCCCCGGCCACGATGTCCAGCTCCGTCCCGTCGTCCATCAGGACGTGGAGGTGCCCGGCGATCACATAGCCGAGATGGCGGTTCACGCATGACGGCGTGTCGACGACGGGCTTGACAACCTCCGACCAACGCCAGCCGGGCTCCCACACGAACCGCCCGACCGAGGTCTCGTCGAGGTTGACGACGTCGACGTGGCCCATCGAGAACTTCCGGACCTGGTCCGGACCCGAGAAGCTTTTGCGCTGAAGACGTGGCACGTGGCGCATTGTGCGTCCCGGGGAGGAGGGCTGGCTAGACTGCCCGATATGAAGGTCGCGCATGCCCGCGAACGACATGCCCCCGCCGGAGCACCATGGCGGCTCGTGGCCGCGCTCGACGCGGGGGAGGAGCCGCGTCGCTGGCTCGACCTCGAGGTGGCCCGTCGACGCGCGGTCGGCAGGCGACCCGCCCTGGCACACGACGCGATCCTCTTCCGCCAGCCGGTGACGACCCTCGACGACCACGTCGCGCGTGGTCTCCGCGTCGAGGCGCTGCGCGACCTTCTCGATAGTTTCGAGCCGCGCGACGAGGACGACGACGCCGTGGTGGCCGCCACCGACCTCACTTTCGGCGCGCCGGTGCTTCGACCGCCATCGGTCCGCGACTTCTACGCATTCGAGGGCCACGTCCGGACGATGTGGGAGCGGCGCGGTGGCGAGATCCCTGAAGCGTGGTTCCGGATCCCGGTGTTCTACTTCAGCAACGTCTCGGAGATCCGCGGACCGGACGAGCCGGTGTGGTCGCCGGCCGCGTCGCAGGAGCTCGACTACGAGCTCGAGGTCGCGGCTGTGATCGACACGCCGGCGTCGGATCTGTCGCCCGACCGCGCCGAGGAGGCCATCGGCGGGTTCACCATCTTCGACGACTGGTCCGCGCGGGACCTTCAGCGCGAGGAGACCGCGATCCGGCTCGGCCCCGCCAAGGGCAAGGACTTCGCCAGCTCGTTCGGGCCGTGGCTGGTCACGCCGGACGAGCTCGCCGACGCCCGCCGAGGCACGGGCTACGACCTGGCCATGACCGCCGAGGTCAACGGCACCGAGACCAGCCGCGGCCGCTGGTCCGACGCCCAGTTCTCGTTCGGCGACATGCTCGCTCGCGCGTCGGCGGATGCGCGGCTCCGGCCCGGCGACCTGGTCGGCAGCGGCACCGTCGGTTCGGGCTGCCTGCTCGAGGTCCGCGATGCGACGCTCGGCCGCTATCTCGAACCCGGCGACAGCGTGGTCCTCCGGGTCGAGCGTCTCGGTGCCCTCCGGTCGCCCATCGTCGCGCGGCCCGTCTGAATCTGGCGAACTCGAAGATCGAACCTTTGGCGCAGCGATCGACTCATCGGGGGTAGTGCGTCCAGGTCGGACGCGATGAGGGAGGACCGGCGGGTGCAGCGAGCACTCCTGGACCTGGCTCGACGGGGCGATGAGGATGCGTTCGCCGACCTCGCACGTGCGGTCGGCGATCGGCTGATGGCGATCGCGTTCAGGATCCTGCGCGATGCCGATCGAGCCGAGGACGCCGTCCAACAGACGCTCGTCACGGCCTGGCGGGAGCTGCCGACGCTGCGCGACGACGACCGGTTCGACGCCTGGCTGCGGCGGATCCTCGTCCACGCGTGTTACGCGGAGGCGAGACGGCGGCGCAGCTGGGCCGCCAACGTCCGGGTCCTGCCGACCGACGGGCCGGCCGGCCGTGACGACACCGCTGCGGTCATCGACCGCGATCTGCTCGAGCGCGGCTTCCGGCGCGTGTCACCGGAGCAGCGCGCGATCTTCGTCCTGCACCACTACGTCGGGTTGACGCTCCCCGAGATCGCCGACGAGCTCGGTGTCCCGTTGGGGACCGTCAAGTCCCGGCTGCACTACGCCACCACAGCTCTCCGGGCGGCGCTCGACGCCGATGCCCGGACTGCGACATCGACGGAGCGTCTGGCATGAGCATCGAGAGCGAATTCGACCGGACCGCCGAGGCCTGGCTGGCCGACGGTCCGGCGGAGCTTCCGGAGCGCGTGCTCGACGCCGTCGTCGACGAGATCCACCTGACTCGACAACGGCGCGCGGTTCGTGCGCCCTGGAGGTTCCCTGTCATGACGACTCCCAGCCGCGTTGGAGCGGCCGCCGTCGTCGGCGTCCTCGCCGTCGGCGGCCTGCTGCTCATCACAAGACCGGGGCAATCCGCCGTCGCAGGCCCTAGCCCCAACTCGGGCGTCGCAGCAACAGCCTCGCCGACGGCCGTGGCCTCGGTCGCCTCGGTCCCGGCGCTCACCGGGACATTCGCGTCGCAGCGACATGGCTACACCGTGCGGTACCCAGCTGGCTGGACAGTGACACCGGCGACGGAGTCCTGGAAGACCAGCACCTGGACGACGCCAGGCGACCCCACTCTCGACGCGATCTCCTCGACGGACGCCCGGCTCTCGGTCGCCTCCCAGCCCCTGACGGCCGGGCAGTCCCCCGACTCGTGGCTGGCGACCTACTGCCACTACGCTGCGGCCGCCCCGTGCATCGGGACGATCACGATCGGTGGTGAGACCGGCTCTCTCGCCCAGGATGGAGGACCCGCCGCGGGCGGATCCGTCCAGCTCGGCGGCGTCATCTTCGACGCGGCTGTCGTCGTCGACAGACACGGCTACGAATTCACCCTCGACGGCCATGTCGATCGATCGCTGTTCGATGCTCTTCTCGCCTCGGTGTCCTTCGACCCTGAGGGTGCGATCGACATCGTCGGTGCGACCGATCTGCCACCGCTGACGGGCACGTTCCGGTCGCCGATATACGGGTATTCGATCAAGATCGCCTCAGGTTGGACGACGACACCCGGGACCGCCGTCTGGAGCGGGACCGACGACAGCGCAGCCGGCGTGGGCGACGAGATCGACCCGAACGGCACGGACACCAGCATCGAGGGGATTTCAGAGTCATTGTCGGCAGGCACGACGTTCGATGCGTGGAGGACGGCTTATGCCCGGCAGACGGTCGGTGGCGTGCCGGCCGGCTGCGAAGGTGGCGATCCGGCAACGTGGCCCGAGCTCAAGATCGGACCGGCGACGGGTCGATTGCAGCAGCTCTGCAACGCGGCGCTCGCATTCACCCTCGTCGGTGGACGAGTCTACGAATTCGGCTGGGGGAACAGCACGTTCGATGGCACGCAGCACCTGAGCCAGGGCGCGTGGGAGGCATTGCTCGGATCGGTCACGTTCGACCCGACGTCCGCGAAGCGCTGATCAGCGACTTCGACGCCAACGACCCCGGTCCGTCCCAGACCGGGGTCGTTCCGTGCGCGCTGACGCGATACCATCCGACGCGCCATGCCGACCGTGACCATCCGCCCGATGACCGTCGACGACTGGCCCGAGGTGCGGCGCATCTACGCCGAAGGGATCGCCACCGGCGACGCCACCCTCGAGCGCGAGGCACCCGACTGGGCCCACTTCGACCGGTCACACCCGACTGAATGCCGGTTGGTCGCTCGCGACGCGACGGGCGCCACGCTGGGCTGGACGGCGCTCGGCGGCTACTCGTCGCGCAAGGTCTACGCCGGCGTCGCGTGGGAGAGCGTGTATGTCGCGGCCGACGCGCGCGGTCGCGGGCGTCGGTCGGGCGCTGCTCGAGGCCGCTCGATCCCGGCCTCGGAGGCTGCCGGCTACTGGACCCTGTTCGCGGGCGTCATGGCGGAGAACGCGAGCAGCCTGGCCCTCCACGAGCGGGTCGGCTTCAGGCGCGTCGGCGTCCAGGAGCGGATGGGCCAGGACGCGAAGGGTCGCTGGCGCGACGTCGTCCTGCTCGAACGACGGAGTCCGGTCATCGGCCGCGACTGAACGTTGGCCACACTGACCACCGTCATGGAGGGTATCCGCGGCCACCTCGGTCGCGGCAACCGGAGGTCGATGGTGGATCGAGACCTCGTCGAGCAGGCCCGTCAGGGCGATCGTGAGGCGTTCGCGGTCCTGGTGCACCAGGTCAGCGACTCGCTCTACGCGGTGGCTCATCGGATCCTGCGCGATCCAGCTCTCGCCGAGGACGCTCTGCAGAACGCCCTCGTGCTCGCCTGGCGCCGGCTTCGGCACCTGCGCGAACCCGACCGCTTCGAGGCGTGGATCCATCGGATCCTCGTCCACGCCTGCTACGACGAATCGCAGCGGGCCCGTCAATGGACGGCCAACGTCCGCGTCCTGCCCCTCGATGGGCCGAGTACGCCGGATGGCACAGCCGTCATCGCCGACCGCGACGAACTGGAGCGTGCATTCCGCCGGCTCCCGGTCGACCAGCGAGCGGTCTTCGTCCTGCACCACTACCTCGGGCTGCCGCTCGTGGAGATCGCCGAGATGCTCAGATCCCCGCGGGCACGGCCCGCTCGCGACTGCACTACGCGACGCGCGGACTCCGAAACGCCCTTGCGGCTGACGCGGAGTCCGAAGCCGCTGTCCAGGGAGGACGACTGGCATGAACGACGACCGCTCGCTCGAACGCGCCGCCCGGTCGTGGCTCGAAGCCGGTCCGACCCAGGCGCCCGACCGCGCCGTCGAGGCCGCGCTCCTCCGCATCAAACGACATCACAGGAACGGGATCTGCGCATCCCGTGGAGGTTCACAGCCATGCACATGCCTGCCCGCGTCGCCGCGGCCGCCATCATCGGCGTGCTCCTCATCGGCGGCGCCGTCTACCTGTTCTCACCGAGCACGCGATCCAGCATCGGCGTCCCCGGACCGTCGCCCACGGCCGTGCCGACACCGAGCCTCGCGCCGTCGGATACCCCGGCAGCCGTGGCAACGCCGACGCGGACCTGGGGCGACTGGCAAGCGACTTCGGGCGCCGCCATCCCAGGACTGTTCGGTGCGAACGAGCACATCCAGCTGTCAATCGATTGGCAGGACGGTCTCCACACGTGGATCCAGAACACCGTGCCGGATCTCGTCCTGCGTTCGACCTCGCAGGCGGCTCCAGCTGGCGAGATCCGTCTCGTCTCGACATCCGAGACGCAGGCTCTTGGATGCACCGAGGGTCAGGTCGGGAACTATCGCTGGTCTCGATCGGCCGACGGGATGTTCCTGACCCTCACCACCGTTGACAATTCGTGCAGCAACCGCGCCGCGGCGATGTCCCGGACCTGGGCCCACTCCCTCACCGCCGTCACAGATGGCGGCCTCGGGGTGATCCCCTTCGAGAACATGTGGCTCCAGGCGACCGTGCCGGACCAGCGGTTCGGCTTGAGTGGCGACGTCGACTACGTCGATCTCCGAGCGATCGACGGTCCAGATCAGGGATTCATCGCCATCAAGGATCCGTTCGGTCTCGACGCGCCATGCAGCGCCACCAGGCAGCCCCTCAGAGTCCTTGACACCACCGATCACTTCGTCTCGTATGTCCGGACGCTCCCCGGCTTCACTGCGACGACGGCGTCAACCACTGTGGCCGGGCTGCCTGCCGTCCACGTCACGATGACCCCAAGAGGTTCCGCCCCGTGCCTGTCGGACGGGACCATCGTCGCGTTCCATTCGCGGTTCACCACTCAGTCAGTCGGTGAATTCGCCCTGTCAGCGGGTCAGCCGCATTCCCTGTGGATCGTCGCGGGTCCGAAGGATACCTATCTGTTCGCCTACGCAGGGGACGCAGTCACCGCCGACCAGGAGACGTCGGTCATCTCGTCGCTCCAGCTCCTGGACACGCTTCCGACCCCCTGAGTCCTCGACTGCTCCGGCAGCGCCCTAGACTGGCCTCCACGGACTTGAGGAGGCCAGTCGCCATGTTCTACGTCGCGCGCGGCGAGCATCCCGCGCACGCGTCACACCCAGCACCGCGCGCCCGACGGCAGCCTCTACGCGGAGGAGCTGTTCGGCGTCGAGGGGTTCACCGGTCGAAGCTCGCTCCTCTACCACGTGACGCCGCCGACGCGGACGCACAAGATCGAGCCCGGGGCGGAGATCCGCGCTCGAAGAGGCCGACGACGGCTACCACCACCACCGACTCGTCAAGGCCGGCGGCCGTCGAGCCGGCCGGGCGATGTCGTCACCGGCCGCGTCCCGCTGTTCTTCAACAACGACGTCGTCATGGGCGTCGTCCGGCCCGCCGAGGCCGATGCCCGAGACGGCCTCTTCTACCGCAACGGCGAGGCGGACGAGATGCTCTACGTCCACGAGGGCGACGGGCTGCTCGACACGGTCTTCGGGCCGCTCCGCTACGGCCCCGGCGACTACCTCGTGCTGCCGATCGGGACGACCTGGCGCCTCGCCCCGGACGCCGGCAGCGCCCAGCGGATGCTGTGGCTCGAGTGCCCGTCGGAGATCGAGCCGCCGAAGCGCTACCGCAACGACTACGGCCAGCTGCTCGAGCACTCGCCCTACTCGCAGCGCGACATCCGGGTGCCCGACGACGGTCCCGCCCACGGACCGACGCGGGCGACTTCGTGGTCCACGTCAAGATGCGCGGCCGGCTCACGGCCTACCACTACCGCACCACCCGTTCGACGTCGTCGGCTGGGACGGCTACCTCTGGCCGTTCGCCTTCAACATCGCCGACTTCGAGCCGATCACCGGCCGCGTCCACCAGCCGCCGCCGGTCCACCAGACGTTCGCAGGCGCGCAACTTCGTCGTCTGCTCGTTCGTGCCGCGCAAGTTCGACTACCACCCGCTCGCGATCCCGGCCCCGTACAACCACTCGAACATCAACAGCGACGAGGTCATCTACTACGTCGCCGGCAACTTCATGAGCCGGCGCGGGCGTCGAGCATCTCGTCGTTCACGGTCCATCCGGCCGGCATCCCGCACGGCCCGCATCCGGGCACGGCCGAGGCCTCGATCGGCAAGGAGGCGACCGAGGAGCTGGCCGTCATGGTCGACACGTTCCACCCGCTCTCCGGATCACGCGGCAGGCGGCCGCGCTCGAGGACGACCGCTACCCGTACTCGTGGCTGCCGCGCCGAGGACGCCCGCGGCGAGGCCCCGAGCTGCGCGGAGCGCGGGCCGGAGGCGTTCCCGGACTGAGCCGCCGCTCAGTTCGACGCGAGCGATCGTCAGGCACCGCGCTGGCCCGGCTGGGGCGATGGAGGAGTTCGCCGCTTGTGGAAGACGACGGACCCAAGCATGGTCGTGATCGTGGATGAATGTCATGGCTGACCGGGTCGCGGAACGCGAATCGATACCCGTCGCCGTTGACGACCGCGAACGCCATGTTGACGAAGAAGCAATTCTTGAAGCCCACGAGCGTCCCTGGCTGGCCGCCGATGGTGATCGACTCGACCGAGTCGTGGCATCGCGAAGTTCGAGCAGCCGGAAATCGACGGTGTGGTCCCCGGGTGTTCGTCTGCGATGCCGTCGGCGACCCAAGCCGACAGTGAGCCTGGTGATGGGCTGCCGCCGAGACGAAGGCATCGACGATCGTCAGCGGGCCCGAAGGCGTCGACCACTGGGTCGTTGAAGTCGGCGTCGTCGTCCCGTCCCATGTCGCGCGCGCAGGACGTCGCCACCCGCCCGTCGGCAGGGTGATCGAGTACCGGTAGCGGCGCGGAGGTGAACGACCTGCGGCGTCGGGACGGTCGGGGTTGGAGTCGGCCGTCGGCTTGGAGTGGCTGTCGGGGTCTGGCCCGCCCACGCCACTTCCTCGGGCCGATGAGGAGCGCTACCGGTGCCGATCGCGACGACTGCGACGACAAGCACCGCCGCCCCACGGGCGAACATGTTCATGTGCGGGAACCTCCATGGCGCGAGAAGGCCGCGCCGGGCCTGTGGAGTCGTGGGAAGAGCGGTCAGGATCGCCCGTCGCGTCGCGTCGGGCAGGTCGGTCGGGCCTTCGTCGAGCCACGCACGCCAGGACGGAATCGGGATCGCGGGTGGTCATTCGTGCCGGTCATGCGGATCGCACCTTTCGGCTCTCGACCCGATCGGTCGCGAGGGCGCCGCGAAGGATCCGGGTGGCGTAGTGGAGCCTCGACTTGACGGTTCCGAGCGGGACGCCGGTGACCTCGGCGATCGAGGTGAGCGGGCATCCCGACGTGGTGATGCAGGACGACGACGGCGCGGTGCTCCGGCGTCAGGCGTCTGGAATGCCCGCTCCAGGGCATCGCGGTCGTCGATGGACGATGGTCGCGTCGGATGTTGCCGGTCCGTCGACCGGCAGCGCCCGGACGTTGGCGCTCCACCGGCGGTACCGCCGGTACTCCTCGTAGCAGGCATTGACCACGAGGCGATGGAGCCAGACCTCGAAGCGTTCCGGGTCGCGCAGCCGTGGCAGCTCCCGCCAGGCGAGGAGGAATGCCTGCTGGACGGCGTCCTGGGCCCGCTCCAGATCGCGGAGGATCCGGTAGGCGATCGCAAAGGACCGGTCGCCGTCGAGGTCGACGAGCTCGGCGAAGGCGACATCGTCGCCGTCGCGTGCCCGCTCGACCAGCCTCGTCCGCATGTGCGGTACTCCAGCGGCGCCCGATCGGGCGCTTCACTGACTACAGATGGTCGCACCCGCGCAAAGGTTCAAAGGGCGGAGCGGTGCGGTCGGGAACCGGACCACGGGGCAGGCCGTTCGGGACGACCGAGGCATTCCGTTGGAGCGATGGGCAGCCGCACCATTGCGGCATGGACCGTCATCGGTTGCGCCGACTGTTGCTCGCCGCGCCGGCGCTCCTGCTCGTCGGCGGTCTCCTCGCCCCGGCCGCGGCCTTCGCCGCGTCGGACTCCGATCATGACGGCCTCCCGAACACGTGGGAACGGACCCGGTCGCACACCAACCCGTACCGCGTCGGACACGAACCGCAACGGCATCCCCGATGGCCGCGAGGATCCCGACCACGACGGGCTGACGAACCGGCAGGAATACCTGACCGGAACGAACCCTCGCAGCGCCGACACGGACCACGACGGGCTCCGCGACGGGCGTGAGGATGCCGACCACGATGGGCTTCGGAACGCGTTCGAATTCCTCGCCGGGACCTCGCCGCGGCACGCCGATTCGGATCACGACGGGATCACTGACGGCCACGAGAGTCCCGATCATGACGGCTTGTCCAATCTCACTGAGCAGCGGATCGGGACGAACCCGCGGGTCGCCGACACCGACCACGACGGCTGGTCGGACGGCGCCGGAGTACAAGGCGCACACGGATCCTCGCAAGTTCTCGAGCCACCCGAAGGCGCCGACACGCCGACGACCCACACCCTCGCCGACTTCGACTCCGACTCCCACTCCGACGCCGACTCCGTCGGGCGGCGGCACGGGCACCGGCGGTGCGCCGACGTTGGCCGGTGCCCCGGATTGCCCGATCTTCCCGGCCGACAACGTCTGGAACACGCCGATCGACACCCGCCCGGTCGCGTCCGACTCGGCGACGATGATCGGCACGATCGGGCTCGACCGCGGCCTCCACATGGACTTCGGGTCGTACGCGGGCTACGGCATCCCGTACCAGGTCGTGACCGCCTCGACACCGCGCTCGACCGTCACGTTCGACTACGACGAGGAATTCCGACCACGTCCCGTACCCGATCCCGGCGAACCCTCTCCAGGAAGCAGGCTCCGACGGCCACATCCTCATGGTCGACAAGGACGCCTGCCGCCTCTACGAGCTGTTCGACGCGCGCCAGGTCGGCGGTGCCTGGCAGGCCGGCAGCGGCGCGACCTGGGACCTGCGCTCGAACGCGCTCCGCCCGGCCGGCTTGACCAGCGCGGACGCCGCGGGCCTGCCGATCCTGCCCGGCCTCGTCCGCTACGACGAGGTCGCGGCCGGGCTGATCGCCCACGCGCTGCGGTTCACCACGAACGTCACTCGGATGGCGTACATCTACCCGGCCGACGCACTAGCGAGTCGCAGACATCGACCTCGCTGCCGCCGATGGGGCTCCGCGTCCGGCTCAAGGCGTCGTACGACACGAGCGGGCTTCTCCCCGCAGGCCCGGGTCATCGCGGACGCGCTCAAGCGCTACGGGATGATCCTGGCCGACAACGGATCACCGTGGTACATCACCGGCGCGAGCGATCCGCATTTCGACGACGACGTGATGCACGAGCTCGACGTCGTCACCGGGCGCGATCTCGAGGTCGTCGACACGACCGGGCTGGTCAACGGCTCGTAGTCCGCGCCTTGCGCCGGGCACGTCGCACACCGGCGACTCGCGACCGGCATCATGGCGCCATGACCGATCCGATCGCGCTCCGCCGCCCGTCCCCGGCGTCATCGACCTCCACGACCGGCTTCGGGCCGGCGAGACCCTGTTCGGGTCGTTCGTCGGGCTGGGCTCGCCGGTCGCGACCGAGATCGTCGCCCGGGCCGGCTTCGACTGGCTGATCATCGACCTCGAGCACGGCGCAGGCACCGAATCCGAGCTGCTCGGCCAGCTCCACGCGACGGGTGCGACGAAGACGGCCGCCCTCGTGCGACCGCAGTCGGGCGAGCGTCTGCGGATCGGGCGGGCGCTCGACCTCGGTGCGCACGGGATCATGGTCCCGCGCGTGGATCTCCCCGAACAGGCGCGCGAGGCGGTCTCGTTCATGCGCTACCCGCCGGATGGCGTCCGCGGTCTGGCGCTGTCGACACGCGGCGCCGGTCTCGGTCAGCTGGGGCACGGCGACATCCCGGCCATCAACCGGCGGATCCTCGGGATCATCCAGATCGAGTCGCCGAGCGCCGTCGAGCATGCGGCGGAGATCGCCGCCATCGACGGCGTGGACGTCCTGTTCGTCGGCCCGACGGATCTGTCGCACAGCCTCGGGGTCCCCGGCCGGTTCGACGACCCGCGCTACCTCGACGCCGTTCGGGCCGTGCTCGCCGCGACCGAGGCCGCCGGCAAGGCGGCCGGGATCCTGCTCTACGACCCCGCCGTCATCGCCCGCCATCTCGAGCTCGGGTTCCGGTTCATCGGGCTCGGCGCGGACGGCGGCTACGTGGCATCGGGCGCGCGGGCGATGCTGGCGGCCGCGCGGGCCTGACGTCGCGGGCTGCCCTGGCCGGGCGTGAGCGGGGGGACGGCGCTGCGTCTCGCTTCCTGCCTTACGCGCATCGAGCGCACATTAGGCGCGACGTGCGACGTGCGAGACACGAGCTCCTGCATCATGATGCACCGCGCGTTGATCATGATGCACCGCGCGTGGATCAGCGCGCCCGGCCGCGGCTCGCAGCCTGAATGATCATGCACCCTTGCGACGAGACTCTTGATCGTTCCAGCGCTAACGTGCACCTGGCGAACAGAAGGCAGACGCGCGTTCGGAACGCGCGGCAGTGAGGCCGGGCGATGGGCGGGACTGCGGTGCACTGGATGCGGCCCCACGCGACGTCAGTCCTCGGTCGGTGCCTCGGCATCGAGCGGCATGGCCGGCTCGGGCGCACCTCGCGGACGCGGCGCCGTCTGCGCGACCACGACGCCGACCATGATGCAGGCCGCCCCGAGGAACTGGATCGGGGCGAGGTACTGGCCGAGGAAGACCCAGGCCAGGACCACGATGATGAGCGGCTCGACCGTGCTGATCAGGGCGGCCCGGGCGGCGCCGATCCGGCGCACCGCGGCATAGAACGCCTGGATCGCCAGGAACGAGGCCAGGAACCCGATGGCGGCCAGCTCCGGCCACGCGCCGTCGGGGACGGCGCGGGGGTCGAGCGAGCCGCCGGTCACGAGCGTGAGCGCGCTGTAGGTGACCGCGGTCGCGGTGATCATGATCGCCGTCGTGGCCGCCGCGTCACGGGTGGAGCCGACGCGGGCGGTGTCCTCGCTGGCCAGCCGGTCCCGGCGCTCGCCCGACAGCCGCGCCGACGCGATGATCCAGATCGCATAGATGAGCGACGAGGCCATCAGCAACAGGAAGCCGTCGAGGGGCGGTGCCTCGGACAGGTCGAAGCCGCCGAGCGCCAGGACGACGCCGACTGTCGCCAGCGCGAGCGCGACCCATGGCCGGCGTCCTGGCAGCCGCGTCGCGAACCGGATGGACAGGATGGCGACGAAGACTGGATACGTGTAGACGATCACGCTCGCCAGCCCGACCGGGACCGTCTCGAGGGCGGCGTAGTACGTCCCCGCGTTGCCGGTGAACAGCACGCCCAGGGCGATCGTCACGGCGAGCTGCCGCCGGTCGAGGTTCCGTGCGGCCGATCGGCGGGCGGGCGACACGGCCACCCAAGTCCACGCCAACGCCGTGCCGATCAGGAACCGCCAGGTCACGAGGCCCAGCCAGCCCATCCCGGTGTCGTAGACCGGGCGTGACAGGACCGACGCCGAACCGAACGAGAAGGCGGTGAGGACGACGAGGGCGATCCCCGTGGCCTGACGACGATCCACGCTCCGAGGCTAGCAGGACGCGCCGCCCGGGGACCCTCGGGCTCGCATGCGGCCGCTTCGCACTACACTTGAGCGCGTGACAGACCTGACCGAAGCCGCCGTCCTGCGGCGTATCCCGTCCGTCTCCGAAGAGCGCCTCCGCTCACTCAGCCGCCGCGGGCCCGTGACCGTCCCACCGGGCACCTCGCTGGCCGACTGCGTCCGGGCCATCCAGCGCAGCGGGACGGGCGATTCGGTGTTCGTGTGCGACGCCGCGGGCCGCCTCGTCGGTGTCCTGACCGAGCGCGACATCTTCGGCCGGATCGTCGGCGGCAACATCGACCTGGACCAGCCGGTCGAGAGCCTCATGACGACCGATCCGCACACGCTCGATCTCGACCAGACGATCCGCGACGCGATCATCCTGATGCGTACCGGGCGCTATCGGAACGTGCCGGTCGTCGACGCCGACGGCCAGCTCGTCGGGGTCGTGCGCCAGTCGGACATCATCCGCTACCTGGCCGAGTCGTTCCCCGAGGAGCTGCTCAACCTGCCGCCGCGGACCAACCAGCGCATCAAGGAGCCGGAAGGCGCGTGACAGCCACCAAGGAGCTCGACGCGGACATCCGCGAGCTCGAACGGGTCACCATCCGGTTCGCCGGCGATTCCGGCGACGGGATGCAGCTGACCGGCACACAGTTCACCCGGACCGCGGCGGTGTTCGGCAACGACATCAGCACGCTGCCCGACTTCCCGGCCGAGATCCGCGCGCCGGCCGGGTCGCTGCCCGGCGTCTCGGGCTTCCAGATCAGCTTCTCGTCGTCGGACATCCATACGCCCGGTGACCAGCCGGACGTCCTGGTGGCGATGAACCCGGCCGCGCTCAAGACCAACATCGGCGACCTGCCGGCGGGTGGCGCGCTGATCGTCAACAGCGACGCGTTCACCCAGCAGAACCTCAACAAGGCGGCCTACGCGAGCAATCCGTTGACCGACGGCTCGCTCAAGTCGTACACGGTCTTCGAGGTCCCGATCTCGACCCTCAACGAGCGCTCGCTCGACGGCCTCGACATGACCAGCAAGCAGAAGGACCTGACCAAGAACTTCTTCGCCCTCGGGCTGATGTTCTGGCTGTACGAGCGCAGCCAGGAGGGGACGATCCACTGGATCGACCAGAAGTTCTCGGCGCGCCCGGTCGTCGCCGAGGCGAACAAGCGCGCGCTCAAGGCGGGCTACGCGTTCGGGGAGACGACCGAGGCGTTCCACACGCACTACCGCGTCCGGCCGGCCAAGCTCGACCCGGGCGTCTACCGGAACATCACCGGCAACGAGGCGACCGCGCTCGGCTTCCTGACCGCGTCACGCCTGGCCGATCGCCAGCTGTTCTACGGCTCGTACCCGATCACCCCGGCCTCGGACATCCTCCATCAGCTGTCGGGCTACAAGACGTTCGGGGTCAAGACCTTCCAGGCCGAGGACGAGATCGCCGCCATCGGCGCGGCCATCGGGGCCTCGTACGGCGGCGCGCTGGCGCTGACCGCCTCGTCGGGTCCGGGCATCGCGCTCAAGACCGAGGCGATGGGGCTCGCGGTCATGGTCGAGCTGCCGCTCGTCGTCATCGACGTCCAGCGCGCCGGCCCGTCCACCGGGATGCCGACAAAGAACGAGCAGGCCGACCTGCTGCAGGTCATGTTCGGGCGCAACAGCGACTCGCCCCTGCCGATCGTGGCGCCGGCCACGCCCGGCGAATGCTTCGACCTCGCCATCGAGGCGTGCCGGCTGGCGCTCAAGTACATGACCCCGGTCGTCTACCTGTCGGATGCCTTCCTGGCGACCGGCTCGGAGCCGTGGCACATCCCGTCGTACGACGACCTGCCGCGGATCGGCGTCGACAACGCGACCGACCCGGCCACGTTCCGGCCGTACCAGCGCGATCCCGACACGCTGGCCCGACCGTGGGCCGTGCCGGGCACGCCTGGGCTCGAGCACCGGATCGGCGGTCTCGAGAAGGCCGACATCACGGGCAACGTCAGCTACGACCCGGACAACCACCACCGGATGCAGCTCTACCGGCAGGCAAAGGTGGCCGGCATCGCCAGGGACATCCCGCCGCTCGACGTGTTCGGGCCCGACCACGGGGAGCTGCTGATCCTCGGCTGGGGATCGACCTACGGCGCCATCCGCTCTGCGGTCGAGCGCCTGACCGCGGACGGCCGGTCGGTGGCCCACGCCCACCTGCGCCACCTCAACCCGTTCCCGGCCAACACCGAGGACGTGCTGCGCCGCTACAAGCGGGTACTCATCCCGGAGGTCAACCTGGGCCAGCTGCTGATGCTGATCCGGGCCCGCTACCTCATCGACGCCGTCGGCTACGACAAGGTCCGCGGCAAGCCGTTCCGCATCGCCGAGATCGTGGACGAGGCCGAACGCGTCCTCGCCGAGGGAGCCTCATGACCGAGACGAACGGGCACGCCATCCCGGCTGCGGGCCAGCCCGCGCTCAGCCCGGAGAACGCCGCGGTCATCCAGCTGACCCGCAAGGACTTCGTGTCCGACCAGGAAGTGCGCTGGTGCCCCGGCTGCGGCGACTACTCGATCCTGGCCCAGACCCAGAAGGTGATGCCCGACTTCGGGTACAAGCGCGAGAACATCGTGTTCATCTCGGGCATCGGCTGCTCCGGCCGGCTGCCGTACTACATGAACACGTTCGGCTTCCACACCATCCACGGGCGCGCGCCCACGCTCGCGACCGGGCTCAAGGCCGCCCGGCCCGGACCTGATGGTCTGGGTCATCACCGGCGACGGTGACGCGCTGTCGATCGGTGGCAATCACGTCATCCATTCGATGCGCCGCAACGTCGACATCAACCTGGTCATGTTCAACAACCGGATCTACGGGCTGACCAAGGGCCAGGCGTCGCCGACATCGGAGTTCGGCAAGCGGACGAAGTCGACCCCGGCCGGGACGATCGACACGCCGATCATGCCGCTGACGATCGCCCTCGCCGCGGAGGCGAGCTTCGTCGCCCGCTCGGTGGACACGCACACCGAGCATCTCCAGGGCACCCTCGAGCGTGCCGGCCGCCACAAGGGCAGCGCGTTCGTCGAGGTCCTCCAGAACTGCAACATCTTCAACGACGGGGCGTGGCGCGACTTCACCGACCGCGAGGTCCGCGAGGACCGGATGCTCGTCCTCGAGCACGGCAAGCCGATGATCTTCGGCAAGGACCGCGACAAGGGCATCCGGCTGGTCGGACTGCATCCCGAGGTCGTGACCATCGGCGAGAACGGCGTCACCGAGGCGGACCTGCTGGTCCACGACGAGCATGCCGAGGAGCCCTACCTCGCGCTGATGCTGTCGCGCATGTTCTGGCCGGACTATCCCGTGCCGGTCGGCGTCCTGCGTTCGGTCGACCGACCCACCCACGACAAGCTCATCGAGGATCAGATCGCGACCGCCATCGCGAAGAACGGGGCGGGGGATCTCGCCGACGTCCTCAACGGCGGCGAGACCTGGACCGTCGAGTAGGCGGCGGGGGAGCGGAGACGATGGACTGTCCGGTCTGCGGGTTCGAGAACCTGACGGGCGCCGAGGTCTGCGACAACTGCGGCGCGGACCTGGCCGGGACCGGGATCCCGCAGCCGGCCTCGACGTTCCACGGCCGGCTGCTCGGGGAGCATCTCGACTCGCTCGGCGCGCCGCCGCCGCTGACCGTCGGCCCGGATACGCCGGTGGACGTGGCCATCGCTCGGATGCACGAGGCCGAGGCGGATTGCGTCCTCGTCACCGTCGATGATCGGCTGGTCGGCATCTTCACCGACCGCGACGCCGTGGTGAAGGCCGCCGGCACGCGTCTCGGTGCGTTCCAGGTCCGCGACTTCATGACGCCGGACCCGGTCGTCCTCCGCCACGACGACCCGATCGCCATCGCGATCCACAAGATGGCCGTCGGCGGGTTCCGCCACATCCCGATCATCGAGCGCGGCCGGCCGACCGGCGTCGTGACCGCCCGCGACGTCTTCGAGCACCTCGCGGAGACGTTCGACTGACGATGCGGATCGTCATCCTGGCGGATGACCTGATCTGGGCGACGCGGCTGGACGGGCTCGTCCGCGGCGCCGGCGCGGACCCCGTCGCCGTGCGATCCCTGCCCGCGCTCGAGGCGGCCCTGCCCGACGCCGACGGCGTCGTCATCGACCTGACGGCTCGGGCCTACGACGGGATCGAGGCGGCGGGACGGGCGACGTCCGCCCGGAAGCTCGTGGTCGCGATCGGCCAGCACGACGACCCCGAGCTGCGACGACGGGCGCATGCAGCCGGGGCCGTCTTCGCACCATACCGCCTCGTGATCGACGAGCGTCGCAACTTCATCGAGCACTGGATCAAGGAGACTCGGATGCCGACCGGCCACATCATCGCGACTCGACCGACCATCCCGGCCGCGCGGTACGGCGAACGACTGGCGGCCGCCCGCGATCTGGCCGCAGAGGCGGGCTTCGCTGCGATCCTGGTCGGGGTCGGTGCGGACATGCGCTACCTGACGGGCTATCCGGCGATGCCCATGGAGCGTCTGACGATGCTGGTCATCCCCCCCGACGGCGACGTGGCCCTGGTGGCGCCGCGCCTGGAGGCCGCGCCGGCGCGGTCGTGTCCACCCGCGGCCGCCGGGCTGCTGCCGGTGGTGACCTGGGACGAGACCGACGATCCGCACGGGCTCGTGGCGACGATGGTGCGCGACACGGTCGCGTCGCGGGACGAGGCACTCCGGATCGCCGTGTCCGACGACCTCCCGGCGCGGCATCTCCTGCGCCTCCAGGAGCGCATGGCCAGGGCACGGTTCGAGCTGGCCTCGCCTCTCCTGGGTCAGCTCCGGATCGTCAAGGACCAGGACGAGATCGCGTTGCTGACCGAGGCCGCTCACGCCGCGGACCGCGTCGTCGCCCGGATCGCCGCCGGTCGGCTGGTCGGCCGGACCGAGGCGGACGTCGCGCGCGAGGTCCGCGAGCGGCTCATCGCCGAGGGCCACGACGAGGCGACCTTCGCCATCGTCGCGTCCGGCCCGAACTCTGCATCGCCTCATCACGAGGCATCGCAGCGGGTGATCGCCGCGGGCGAGCCGATCGTCCTCGACATCGGCGGCACGATCGATGGCTATGGCTCGGACATCACGCGCACGTTGTGGGTGACCGGCGGGGATCCAGCCATGGGGCCGGACGAACGGTTCCGCCAGCTGTTCGGCGTCCTGCAGTCGGCCCAGGCCGCAGCGACGGCCGCGGTCCGTCCGGGTGTCACCGCCGAGTCGGTCGACGCCGCAGCGCGCACCCCCATCGAGGCCGAGGGCTACGGCGAGGCGTTCTTCCACCGCACCGGCCACGGGATCGGCCTCGAGGGTCACGAGGATCCATACATCGTCGCCGGCAACCGCGAACCGCTCCGGCCCGCGATGGCCTTCTCCGTCGAGCCCGGGATCTACCTGGACGGGGCCTACGGCGCGCGGATCGAGGACATCGTGCTGTGCGGGCCGGACGGCCCGGTCGCGCTCAACGAGGCCCCGCGCGAGCTGTACGTCGTCGACGGCTGACCCGGCGGCCGGTGCGGCGAGACCACGCCTCGCCGGGCCCGGTGGCCGCATGAACGGCACCCTGCGGTATCATCGGGCGACGGGTCGCGCCCGATGCGGCCCGCCGAAGCCGACCGAGACCTGATGACCACCATCGAGCCCAGCCCCCGACGCGGCGTCGCCGACCCGCATGGGATCCGACACCACGAGCCCAGCCCCCGATGAGCCGGCGTCATCACGGCCGCCCGCATCACGCCGTGGGCGGCGTCGAAGGACCCCGTCGCGCCACGAGCGTCAGCCCGGCATCGCCATCCGGCGCGGAACCGGCCGCAGCGCCGCCCGCGTCGACCGCCGCACCGCGACGCGACCTGAACGGGTCTGGACCGGGTCCGGGGCCTGGACAGGCCCCGTCCGCCGCGCAGGCCCCGATGGCCACGCAGGCCCCGATGGCAGCGCCGATGCGCCGCGAGGCCGATGGGCGCGGGCCGGTCGCGCCGGCCGAGCCACGTCACGACGGCCCTGACCATCCGGCGACGCACGCCAACGGTGCACCCTCCAATGGCGCCGCGACCCAGAATCCCGAGCGGAACGGCCAGTGCACCGCGCCGCAGTTGCGCCGCTTCATCAAGAGCCGCCCATACGTGCCGATGCATGAGCTCCGGCGCCGCTTCGCCATCGATGGTGGCGACGACGACGTGACCTCCGTCAGGCTCGACCCGGGCTGGGTGTACGTCGGCCTGCCGAACCGCGAAGGGCTCCTCCTCGGGGACCTTCTCCGTGCCGGCGAGATCGGCTACGAGCTGTCGCTCGATCCGCGGACGCCGATCGTCATAGGCGTCTACCCCATGCGCCCGATTCCCCGAGGCTAGGCGGTCAATTCGGCGCCGTCCAGGGCGGCCCGGGGCGTTCGTTGGCGGGTTCCGCCAGTCGCTCACGCACCTGCAGGTGCGCTCGCTCCCTTGCTCGCCCGCCGCCTTCGCCGCGGACCACCCTGCACGCCGATTCTCGGTTCCGAACGGCGGCCGCGTCAGTCATTCGGGGCGTTCGCGGCTGACAGGGCGAGGAGCGTCTTGGCCTCGAAGGGGGTCGCGTTCGGGTAGACCGAGCGAAGGCGTGCGAGAAGGCCGGTGATGTGCGGGGCCGCGAAGCTGTTGCCGGTGGCGACGATCGATCCACCTTCCGCCCAGGCGATCGGGACGTCGACTCCCCACGCCCCGAATTCGACCGGCGGGTTCGGGTTGTAGAACCAGGTCAGCGGTTCCGGGATGTCGTGGGCCGCCACCGAGAAGACCGACGAGAAGACCGACGGGTAGCTCTCCTCGCCCGGGTAGTTGCTCGCCGAGCAGACCAGCAGGCTGTTCGCGAAATAGGCCTGGTCGACGAGGTCGTGGAAGGTCGCGTATAGCGCCTCGCTCTTCGACGACAGGCTCATGTTCGCGATCCCGATATGGTTCTCGACCACGTAGTCGAGGGCGTGCGCGAAGGCGATGCCCTTGCCCTTGTTGTCCGGGTTCAGGACCCGGATCGAGACGATATCGGCCTCGGGCGCGAGCCCGTGGATGATCCCGGCGCACGCGGTGCCGTGCCCGACGACGTCGCGCGCCTCCTCGTCGTCGACGACGGCCGGTTCCTCACCGGTCAGGTCCACGCGAAGGCTCCGGGTCGAGCTTGCCCCCGACGGCCGGATGGCCTCCGTCGACCCCCGAATCGATGATCGCGACCGTGACGCCCTCGCCTCGTCCGGCAAGCCAGTCGCGTGGCTCGCCGCCGGCGATGACCTGTTCGACGCGCGTGAGGCCGCCGCGGCGGTCCATCTGGAACGGCTGGCTCCAGGCCGGCATGTCCCTGCTGGTCATCGGCGTTGGCGAAGTCGCCGTCCTGTCGCTTCCCGGCTGGTGGCGGCGCCACGCTGGCCGATGACCCGGAGAAGCTCGATGGCAAGGTCGCGATCGGCCGGGGACGCGTGACGCATGCCGGCGATGGCGTCGACGAACGCCCAGAACCGATCGTCGCCGGCATGCCGGCGGGTCGCGGCCGAGACGAGCTCGCGGACCGCGGCGTCGTCCGGCGTCTCCTCGTCCGATGCGAGGACGTCGGCCAGGACGATCCGGATCTCACGTGCCCGCGCCGCCACCCGGATCGCGGTGGCGGCCTGGCGGGCGAACAGCGATGCGATGCCGATGTCCTCCATCGAGAACGGCCCGTCGAGCTTGTCGATGACCTCGAGGACCCCGACGGTCCGGTCCCCGTCCTCGAGCGGCACCGCCAGGATCGAGCGCGGCATGAACCCGGTCGACTCGGCGACCCCGCGCCCGAAGCGCGGGTCGTTGGACGGGTCCGACAGCGCGATGCTCTCGCCGGTCGAGAAGACGTAGCCCGCCAGCCCCTGGGTCGGTGGGATGGTCAGACCGACGACCGGCTCGCCCTGCGCGCCCGCGGCGACGACGAACCGGAGGTTGCCGGTCGCCTCGTCGAGGAGCGCGATCGACGCCGCCTCGGCGCGGAAGATCCCGACGGTCGCATCCACGATCGAGCGGAGCAGCGCGGTCTCCATGTCCACGTCGAGCCTGACCGCCGTCTGGCCGCGGAGCGCGACCTCGCGCAGCAGGGCTCGCGCATCGGGCGACAGGCCGCCGGGATCGTCGGAACGTGCGCGCTTCACCATCGGGCGCGCTGCGCCATCCGCGCGACGTCGACGACGACGAGGTCGTTCGGCTCGACCCGCAGCAGGTCCTCCGACACCAGCTCGGCGACCACCCGGTTCACGCTCTGGCGTGTCCCGCCGATCATCGCAGCCAGCTCCGTCTGGGTGTAGCCGCGTCCGAGGCGGACCTCGTCGGCCTGGCCGGGTGCCGCCTCCTCCGCCATCCGGGCCAGCCGGCTCGCCAGTCGCCCGGCGAGGTCGAGGAAGTGAAGCTCCGAGACGTCGACCGTCAGCCGGCGGAGCTCCTGGGCGAGGGTCCGAAGGATCGCCGAGCGGAAGGCCTCGTTCCCGGCGATCAGCGGGCCGAAGTCGGGCGAGGTCAGGATGTACGTCACGGTCGGCTCGACGGCGATGGCCGCGGCGGACCGGGGTGCGCCGTCCAGGAGCACCAGCTCGCCGAACACCTCGCCCGGCCCGAGCGTCACGAGGATCGCCTCTTCGCCTTCGGGCAATTCGATCGAGATCTTCGCCCGGCCCGAGGCGATGACGTGCATCGCGTCGCCCGGGTCGCCCTCGTGGAAGATGGTCTCGCCGGCCCGATAGCGGCGTTGCCGGAGCATCGGGGCGATGGCGGCGAGGTCCTGCTCGGCCACGCCCCGGAACAGGCGCGAGCGGCCGATGGCCTCGACGACGGCGGCCGTCTCCTTGTCAGCTCCCCCGCCGAAGCCGTTGTCGGGCATCGTGTCCGCGACTCCTGCGACTGCCGCGGACCACGGGAGTGCGGTCCGCCCATCGGAGTGTATGGCGTCGTCCATCCCCCGTGTCAGCTGCGATCCCAGGTGCCCCGATATCGATCGAGCAGCTGCGTGGTCAGTCCCGGCCCGGCGTCCACCAGACCGAGGAACCCGTCGCGGTCCAGCGCGAACAGCCGACCGGCCGAGGTCGCCGTCACGGTCGCCGTCCGCGGCACGGAGGACAGGATCCCGATCTCCCCGAAGACCTCGCCCGGCCCCATCGTCCGAAGCTCGACGGATCGCCCGTCCGTCGTCTGCGACACGGCGAACGTCCCCGAAATCGATGATGTAGACCCGGTCGGCGACGTCGCCCTGCTCGATGACGCGCTGGCCGGCACCGACCTCGACCGCCTCCAGCTGCCTGGCCGCGGCCTCGATCCTGATCGGCAGGACGCCTCCGAACACGCTCGCCCGGAGCAGCTCGAGCCGGCGGGGATCGAGCCCGGAGCCGGCGAGCACGCCTGTCGGCCGGAGCACCGCGACCGCGGTCAGCCCCAGGACCGTGGACGCGACCGCGATGATGCCCAGCGCGCTCGCAACCCCGAACCGGTCTGCGATCAACGGCGCCATGAACGCCCCGGCGATCGAGGCCAGGCCACCGGGGATCTGGATCACCCCCATCGCCCGGCCACGCTCCTCGTCCGGGACGAGTCGCTGGAGGACGGTCGCCAGGATCACGTCGAGCAGGAGGATCGCCCCGACCGCGATCCCGATCGCGAGCAGCGCGGGCGCCAGGTCGTGCGTCGTCCCGAGGACGACCAGCCCGACGGCACTGATGAGGCATCCCGCCACGATCCCGACATCGAGCCGTCGCAGGACGACCCAGCCGGCCACCAGGCCGGCCGCGATCCCGCCGATCCCCGTCGCCGCGTTCAGCAGTCCCGTCCCGGCCTCGCCGGCTCCGAGCGAGTCGACCGCGATGACCACGGTCAGGACACCGAGCGCTCCACCGGCGAAGCTGGTCGCCGTGTCCAGCACGACGATCCCGGGAAGCCGGCGCACGATCGTGCCCCATCCGGTGGCGACCGCCGCCTGGACCTCGGCCGCGCCCTCGGTGCGGGCCTTGTCCTCGGCCGCCTCGATCAGCGTCCGGCGGCTCGGCAGCGTCGCCAGCATCACCGAGACGAACGCGAACGTCACCGCGTTGAGCACGAAGGCGATGGCCAGCCCGCCCGTCGCGATGACGACCCCGGCGATCGCCGGGCCGACGAAGTAGGCGAGATTGTCGAGCGTCGCCCAGACGCTGTTGGCCGGGCCCAGATCGGCCTCGTCGTCGACGAGCGACGGCAGGTAGGCCCCGATCGCCGGACCGAAGAAGGTCGAGATGCACGATGCGACGATGGCGACGGCGACGATCGACAGGACCGGCGCCCCGGCCAAGACCAGCACTGCCAGCACGATCTGGAGCGCGCCGCGACTGACATCCGTCGCCAGCAGGATCAATCGGCGGTCGAACCTGTCCGCGATGATGCCGGCCGGCACCGACAGGATCAGGTAGGGAGCGATGCGGGCTGCCCCGACGAGACCAAGGGCCAGCGCATCGTGGGACTGCTCGTAGACGACGATGAGCATCGCGACCAGGTACAGCCAGTCGCCGACGGATGAGACGAACTCGCCGACCATCAGCCTCGCCAGCCGGGAGTTCGCGAAGACCCGGCGGTAGGCGGTCAGCATCGGCTCATCGGGACATGATGACGCGACCGGGGTGGTGCCGGCGAGTCTCGGTCACCCAGGTCGCGTCTTGTGTGGAGCAGCGGGACGAGCTCGGCAGAGCCGAGCCGTCTCAGGCGGGTCGGATCAGCGAGCCTTGTACGACTGGCCCTCGGTGTCGTCCTCGTCCGGGACGGCGCGAGCCTTGTAGGTCTGGCCCTCGGTGTCGTCCTCGTCCGGGACGGCGCGAGCCTTGTAGTTCTGGCCCTCGGTGTCGTCCTCGTCCGGGACGGCGCGAGCCTTGTACGACTGGCCCTCGGTGTCGTCCTCGTCCGGGACGGCGCGAGCCTTGTACGTTCTGGCCCTCGGTGTCGTCCTCGTCCGGGACGGCGCGAGCCTTGTACGTTCTGGCCCTCGGTGTCGTCCTCGTCCGGGACGGCGCGAGCCTTGTAGGACTGGCCCTCGGTGTCGTCCTCGTCCGGGACGGCGCGAGCCTTGTACGACTGGCCCTCGGTGTCGTCCTCGTCCGGGACGGCGCGAGCCTTGTAGACTGGCCCTCGGTGTCGTCCTCGCCTGAGTCGGCGTACTCGCCTGGTCCGCGTCTCGTGTTCATGACTCGCTCCTGTCTCGCTCTTTGCCCATTCGTCGTGGGTCCTTGGCGATAGTCTGGGCGGCTGCGGCTGCGCGTCGCCAGTCCACGTGTGACCGTCGTGGTGTCGGATACCGGACACGGATGATGACCCCACGCTCGCCACGAGGCAACCCCCGCTCGACTCATCCCACCAGCTGGACTCCCTCGCGCTCGAGGAGACCGCGCTTGATCGCCAAACGGTCCTCCCGGCTGCCCCAGCCATCACTGCCGTAGCCGCCGATCGTGCCGTCGGCGGCGATGACCCGATGACACGGGATCAGCAGGCTGATCGGGTTCCGCCCGACGGCGCCACCGACCGCCCGGGCCGCCCGCGGTGCACCGATCCGTCGGGCGATCTCCCCATAGCTCGTCGTCTGCCCATACGGGATGGCCGCCACGGCCTCGAGCACGCGGCGGTCCCAGACGGGCCGGTCGTTCAGGTCGAACCGCACGGGCGAGGTGATGGGCCGGCCGGCCAGCTCCGCCTCGACCGCGGACACGGCGCCGCGCAGGTCCTCCAGCCGGGGGTCGTCCGCCGGTGCCTCGGCGGCCGCGACGATCGGTCCTCCGATGCGGCGACGCACGCCCGCCTCGAACGCCTCCTCGGTCGTCCACCACTCGATCGCGACGACGCCGCCGCTCGTGACTGCGACGTGGAACGGTCCCCACGGGCCTGGGAACGACGTTCGGATGGCTCCCGCTTCCAGCATCCTGCGAGTGTCGCACAGGGACCCGGATGATATACTCCCAGGGAGTATGACGAGCGCACAGACGGCCCCGCCCACCACCGAGCTCACGCTCCCCATCGAGGGGATGACGTGCGCGTCGTGCGTCAATCGGATCGAGCGGTTCCTGCGCAAGACGCCGGGCGTCGAGGTGGCGTCGGTCAACCTCGCCACCGAGACCGCCACCGTCCAGTACCGGCCCGACGTCGCCGATCGCGCCGCGCTCGTCGGCGCGATCGAGTCGGCCGGCTACGACGTGCGCCCGCGGGCGGCCGCCGAGGCGGGTCCGGCGCCCACGCTCGCCGAGGCGCTGGCCGCCGACGACCTCGAACGCGATCGCGAGTCGCGCGCTCTCCTGGTTCGCGCGGTCGCCTCGATCGCGGTCGCCGCGCTGATCATGGCTGATGATGTTCGCGCCGCAGACCGCCATCGGGCTGACCGAGCTCAACCGGCTGGTGCTGCTGCCCGCGACGCTCATCCAGGTCTGGGCCGGCGGCCGCTTCTACCGCGCGGCCTGGCGCGCCGCACGGCATGGCACGACCAACATGGACACGCTGGTCGCCGTCGGGACGAGCGCCGCCTGGGCGTACAGCGTGGTCGTCACGCTGTGGCCGGACGCTCGTCGCGTCGGCCGGCATCGAGCCGGTCACCTACTTCGACTCGGCGACGATCATCATCGGGCTCGTCCTGCTCGGACGCTGGCTCGAGGCCCGGGCGAAGGCACGCACCACGGGCGCCATCCGCGGCCTGATCGGGCTCAGCCCGGCGACAGCGCGGCTCGTCCGCGAGGGGACCGAGCGTCGAGATCGCGCTCGACGACGTCCAGCCCGGCGACATGCTCCGCGTCAGGCCCGGCGACACGGTGCCGGTCGACGGCCTGATCGTCGACGGCGGGTCGGCCGTCGACGCCTCGATGCTCACGGGAGAGCCGATCCCGGTCATGGTCGGACCGAGGTGACGAGGTCATCGGCGCGCACCCTCAACACCACCGGGACGTTCGTGATGCGCGCGACGCGCGTCGGCCGCGACACCGCGCTCGCGCGGATCGTCGAGCTCGTCCGACGCGCACAGGGCTCGAAGGCGCCGATCGAGCGGCTCGCCGACCGGATCGCCGAGGTCTTCGTTCCGATCGTCATCGTGGCCGCTGTCGTCACGTTCCTCGTCTGGTTCGTCGCCGGGCCCGAGCCGCGGCTGACCTACGCGCTGGCCGCGTTCATCAGCGGTCCTCGTCATCGCCTGCCCGTGCGCCATGGGTCTCGCGACCCCGACCGCGATCATGGTCGGGACCGGGCGGGGCGCCGAGGCCGGCATCCTGATCCGCGGCGGCGAGGCGCTCGAGACGGCCCACCGCGTCGACACCGTGGTCTTCGACAAGACCGGCACGCTGACGCTCGGCCGCCCGACGGTCGATCGAGGTCACGCCCGCAGCCGGCCGGTCGGTCGGCGAGGTCCTCGCCGCGGCCGGTGCGATCGAGACCGGGAGCGAGCATCCGCTCGGTGCGGCGATCGTCGCCCGGGCGCACGAGGACGGCCTCGGCGGTCGGACGCGGTGTCGGGGTTCCGCGCCATCGTCGGCGGCGGTGTCGAGGGAACCGTCACATGCGACGACGGCCCAGCGCCTGGTCGTCATCGGCAGCCGCCGCCTGATGGACGAGCGCGGCATCGATACGTCCGGCCTGGCCGAGACGGCGACGGCCAGCGAGTCGCGCCGGCCGGACCGTCGCCTACGTCGCGATCGACGGTGTGGCGGCCGGCTGCATCTCGCTCGGCGATCCGGTCAAGCCGACCGCGGTCGACGCCGTCCGATCGCTGGCGGCGCGCGGGATCGAGGTCTGGCTGGTGACCGGTGACGGTCGCGCGACCGCCGAGGCCGTCGGCCGCCAGGTCGGCATCCCGAGCGACCGGATCGAGGCCGACGTCCGCCCGGCCGACAAGGCCGCCTTCGATCGAGCGCCTCCGTGCGCGAGGGGCGCGTCGTCGCGATGGTCGGTGACGGGATCAACGATGCGCCGGCCATCGCCGGTGCCGATCTCGGGGTCGCCATCGGGACCGGCGCGGACGTCGCGATCGAGGCGTCCGATGTCACGCTCGTCGGCGGCGATCCCGCGCGCTGTCGCGATCCGCGATCGACCTGTCGCAGGCGACGATGTCGGTCATCCGCCAGAACCTGTTCTGGGCGTTCGGCTACAACGTCGTGCTGATCCCGGTCGCCATGGGCGTCCTCTACCCGGCGTTCGGGATCACGCTGAACCCGGCGCTGGCGGCCGGCGCGATGGCCCTGTCGTCGGTGTCGGTCGTCGCTCAACTCGCTGCGCCTGCGCGGTTTCGACGCACGGCGGCCCGTACACTCGGGCGATGCACCAGCACCGGCACGCGAAGACGGCCTCGCCTGACCCGCGCGACCTGACCGGGCCGTTCAGCGCATCGCGTCGACATCGTCGTCCGCTTCGCCGACACCGACGCGATGGGGCACGTCAACAACGCCAAATACCTGACCTACTGCGAGATCGCCCGCATCCGCTATTGGACCGACGTGACCGGCGAGCCGCATCGCGCTCGGGACCGAAGGTGCCGAGAGCCTGATCCTCGCCGAGGCCCGGATCACCTACCGGGCGCCGGCCTTCCACGGCGAGACGCTCACGGTCGAGACCCGGGCGACCCGGATCGGGCGGTCGTCGTTCACCCTCGAGCATCGGCTGCTCGCCTGCGTCGAGGGCGACGCGCCACGGCTGGTCGCCGTCAGCGAATCGATCCTCGTCCGCTACGACTACGCGACCGGCGTCCCGGTCGCGCTGCCGGACGAGCATGTCGCGGCCATCGAGGCGCTACGAGGGCCGCGCCCTCAGGTGATCGCGCGGAAGATCGCCACCGCGTTCTGGCCGCCGAACCCGAAGCCGTTGACCGCCACCGTCTCGATCTTCGCCTTGCGCGCGACGAGCGGCGTGTAGTCGAGGTCGCACTCCGGGATCGGGCACGTGGAGGTTGGCCGTCGGCGGGATGACCTGGTCGCGGATGGCGCCGATGGCCGCCAGCGCCGAGGCGATCCCGGCGGCACCGACGAGGTGGCCGATCATCGACTTGGGCGAGCTGATGGCGACCTTGTAGGCGTGGTCGCCGTAGGCCGCCTTGATCGCCTTGGTCTCGGTCGAGTCGTTGAGCTGCGTCGCGGTTCCGTGGGCGACGATGTAGTCGACCTCGTCGGGTGCGATCCCGGCGTTGCGCAGGGCCTTCGTCATCGCCCGGGTCTGGCCGCGACCGGACGGGTCCGGGGCGCTGATATGGAACGCGTCCGCGGTCAGCGCGCCGCCGATCACCTCGGCCAGCGGCGTGGCCCCGCGGGCCAGCGCGTGCTCGAGCGATTCGACCACGACCACCCCGGCGCCCTCGCCGAGCACGAAGCCGTCGCGCGTGCGCGTCGAATGGCCGCGACGCCGTCTCGGGGTCGTCGTTGCGCTTCGACAGCGCGGTCATGTTCGAGAGCGCGGCGAGGCCCATCGGCCAGATCGGCGCTTCCGAGCCACCGGTCAGGACGACGTCGCACTCGCCGGTCCGGATCAGCCGCAGGGCGTCATGGAACGCGATCACGGATGTCGCGCAGGCGGCGACCTGGGTGATGACCGGCCCGGTCAGCCCGTACTCCATCGACAGCATGCAGGCCGCCATCGAGCCCGACAGGGCCGGGACCGCGAACGGGCTGACGAAGCGCGGACCCTTCTGGTCGTGGACGTGGGTCCCGTCGATGATCTGCTCGATGCCGCCGCCGCCGGTGTTGACCACGACCCCGACCCGGTCGCGCTCGTCCTGGCTCATCGCCGCGAAGTCGATCCCGGCGTCGCGGACGGCCTCCATCCCGGCGCCCATCGCCAGCTGGATGAAGCGGCTCATCCGACGCGCCATCTTGGCGTCCATCACGGTCGTCGGGTCGAAGTCGAGGACCTCGGCCGCGATCCGGACCTCGAAGGCCGAGGCGTCGAACCGGCGGACCGTCCGGGTGCCGGTCACCCCCGCCACCAGGTTCGACCAGTACGTCGGGAAGTCGTTGCCGATCGGCATGACGGCCCCGAGACCGGTCACGACCGCCCGGCGAGCAGGATCCTGTTCAGGCAAGTGGGCTCCTAGGGCTGATGGAAGTGGGCTGGCTGATTGTAGTTATGCATCGAGTCGCCGGGAGAGGGGTGCATGGCAAGGCGCCGGCGAGCACGCGAGCGAACGCACCCCAAGGTGCGTCAGCGAACGAGCGGAACCGGCAACGCGGCCAGGTGCCCCTATCCGGGCGACGTCAGTCTCCGTTGTAGCGTCCGAAGATGACCGCGCCGTTGTGACCACCGAGCCCGATGTTGTTGGACAGGGCGTAGCGGATCGGCAGGGCCTGGGTCTCGCGGACGACCCACAGGTCGCACTCCGGATCGGGGTCGCGGTAGTTGATCGTCGCCGGAGCGCACTGCTCGGCCACCGACATCACGGTCGCGAACGCCTCGAACGCGCCGGCCGCGCCCATCATGTGGCCGGTCATCGACTTGGTCGCGCTGATCGCGAGCGAGCGGGCGTCCCCGGCGGCACGCGGCCCGAAGACCGTCCAGATCGCCTCGGTCTCGCGCTTGTCGCCGAGCGGCGTCGACGTGCCGTGCGGGTTGATCAGGTCGACCTCGTCGGCCGGCACGCCGCGCCGCTCGAGCGCCATCTGCATCGCACGCGCCGAGCCGATCCCCAGCTCGATGGGCTGGATCATGTCCCAGCCGTCGGCCGCCGACCCGTAGCCGACGACCTCGGCGTAGATCTTGGCGCCGCGCGCCTTCGCCAGCTCGAGATCCTCGAGGAAGAGCGAGCCGGCGCCCTCACCGAGCACGAAGCCGTCGCGCGTCGAGTCGAACGGCCGCGACACCGTCTGCGGCGCCTCACCCGGTCGCGGCATGCCCATCCCGCGCATGTTCGAGAAGCCCGCATGTCCGACTTCGAGAAGGGGTGCCTCGGTCGAGCCGCTGATGACCGCGATGCAATCGCCGCGGCGGATGGCCTCGGCCGCCTCGCCGATGCTGTGCGTGCCGGTCGAGCACGCGGACACGACGCACATGTTGTGGCCGATCGCGCCGGTCTCGATGGCGATCATCCCCGAGTCAGATGTCGACGAGCGCGTTGGCGATGAACGTCGGCGCGACGGACCGTGGCCCGCGGTCGTGGAGAGAGGCGTAGTTGTCGATCATCAGCTTCTGGCCGCCGGCGCCCGAGCCGAAGACCACGCCGACCTCGGTCCGGTTCGCGTCGGTGATCTCGAAGCCCGGAATCGGCGAGCGCCTGCTTGGCCGCCGCGACCCCGAAGTGCAGGCTCGACTCGCTGCGACGGGCGGCCTTGGCGTCCATCCACTGCGGTCGCGTCGAAGTCGTGGACCTCGCCGGCGAGCTTGGCCTCGTACGGCGCGGTGTCGAACGGGTGATCGGGCCGAGGCCCGAGACGCCGCCGACGAGGTTGGCCCACGCGGTCTGGCACGTCGTTGCCGACCGAGCTGATGACGCCGAGGCCGGTGACGACGACGCGGCGATCGTAGTCGGGCTTGCGCAAGGTGCTTCCTCCTAGGACGTCTGCAGGGGTACGACGGGGTTCAGGCGGGCACGGCGCCCAGGGACAGGATCCGATCGAGCGAGGCGGGGTCGTCCGCCGGGATGACCTCGGCGTCCGGGGCGATCCGCTTGATCAGGCCGGTCAGGACGCGACCGGGGCCGACCTCGACGAAGGTCGTGACGCCCGACGCGGTCATCCGTTCGACGATGCGGACCCAGTCGACGCCGGCGGTCAGGTGCTCGACGAGCTCGGCGCGACAGCCCTCGGCGGTCGTGATCGGAGCGCGCATCGGCGTTGGCGAGCAGCTCGACGGCGGGATCGTGGAAGGCGACCTCGGCGAGGCCCGCGCGCATGCCCTCGGCCGCCTCGGCCATCAGCGGCGAATGCGCCGCGACCGAGACCGGCAGCACGATCGCGCGCTTGGCGCCGAGCGTCTTGGCGAGCTCGGCGCCGGCCTCGATGGCGGGCCGTTCGCCGGACACGACGACCTGGCCCGGGGCGTTGCGGTTGGCGACGACGAAGACGCCATGCGCGGAGGCCGCCGGCGACCAGCTCCGGGAGCCGCGCGTCGTCGAGACCGATGAGCGCGGCCATCGCGCCGTCACGGCCCTGACCCGAGGCCTGCATCAGTCGCCCGCGCTCGCGGACGAGTCGCACGCCGTCGGCGAGGGACAGGGCGCCGGCCGCGACCATCGCCGAGTACTGGCCCATCGAGTGCCCGGCGATGAAGGCCGGGGTGGGCGGCTCGAGCCCGGCTGCGGCCCAGCGTTCGCGCAGGGCGGCGAGGATCGCGATCGACGTCGGCCAGGAGCGCCGGCTGGGCGTTCTCGGTCAGGTCGAGGCGTTCGGCCGGGCCCGTCCCAGGCGAGCTCGCTGATCGGGGAACCGAGCGCGTCGTCGGCCGTCGGCGAAGACGGCAGCGGCGGCGGGGGAGTCGGCTGCGAGGGCGCGGCCCATCCCGACGGTCTGGGAGCCCTGGCCGGGGCACACGAAGGCAAGGTGTGGCATCACGCAAAGCGTAGGTCGCCGGAGCACGGCCCAGCACGACGACCGTGCATGGTTGCATACGTCTCGTGCACGCCGTACGCTCGCATCGTGTCCGACGACCGTCACAGCCCGCGGGCGATGAGCCGCCCCGCTCCGACCAGATCCATCGCCCGCCGGTTCGAAGCCGACCTGTCCGCGCCGGTCCTCGCGGCCGGGCAACCGTCTGCCGAATGTCCGCCAGATCAGCGAACGGGTGGCGATGGGCCGGGCCCTCTGGCGCGAGCTGGTCATCGGCTTCGCCGGCCAGCTCGGCGAGCTTCGCCTCGGCTTCACCCAGCTGGCCGCGCTGTACGTGCTGGCCGATGGGAGCACGCTGACGGTGGGGGAGCTGGCCGAGTCGATCGGCCGGTCGCCCTCGGCGACGAGCCGCCTGGTGGATGGCCTCGTGCGCCGCCGCCTCGTCGAACGCCACCAGGAGCCCGAGGATCGCCGGCAGCGGACGCTCCGGCTGACCCAGCGCGGTCACGCAGTCCTGCGGGTGGTCGATCGCGCGCGGGCTGACCAGTTCCTGTCCGCGGTCCGGCCGCTGCCGACCGCCGAGCGCGCTATCGTCGCGATGGGCGTCGCGGCCCTGGCCACCCACGCCATCAGCCGGCGCGGTCGGCTCATCCGGACCGAGCACGAGTAGGAGGAACGAGCGCGATGGACTACGGTCGGATGCAGGAGCTCTTGCTCGACGTCCAGCATCGCCATTCGGACGGGTCGTGGGGAAGACTCGAACCGGAAGCGTCCCATGACCCGTCGGAGAACGATCCGGAACGGGAGTGGTCGAACGCGACGCTCTTCCGCTGCAAGACCTGCGAGGAGGAGGTCCGCATCCGGCCGATCGCCGAACCGGGCGGGCACCACTAGGCGGCGCTGACGGTCAGCCGCAGAAACCGCGGACGACGTCGTACAGGACGGGCAGGCCCCAGCGCAGCGCGTCGACCGAGACGCGCTCGTCGACGCCGTGGAACCGCTCGAGGAAGCGTTCGTCCGGATCGAGGCGGAGCGGCGAGAAGCCATAGGTCGGCGTCCCCAGCGCATCGGTGTGCTTCGCGTCGGTCGCGAACGGCGCCATGACCGGTAGCGGGATGCCGTCGGGATCGTGGTCGCGGATGGCCTCGACCAGCAGGTCGAAGAGCGGGCCCTCGGCCGGCGCCTCGACCGGCGCTCCGAAGACGATCAGCTCGATGTCGCAGGCGGCCGCCAGGTCGGGCCCGAGCCGCTCGACCACCTGTGCACGCATGTCCGCCTCGGTCGTCCCCGGCAGCACGCGGCAGTCCACCTCGATCGTCGCGTCGCCCGGGATCACGTTGTACTTGATCCCGGCCTGGATGACGTCCGGGCTGATGGTGTCGCGGACCAGCGCGCGCAATGCCCGCGCGTACATCGGGTCGCAGGCGACCGCGATCGCGGCCTCGGCGCGGCCCGGGTCGTCGCCCGACAGACCCTCGAGGAGGCGGCCGCTGTCGGCCGGCAGGGCCGCCGCGGCCAGGTCGAGGAACCTGGCCATCACCGGCGTCACGCGTGACGGCCCGGGGACGGCGAGCCGCCCGATGACGGCGGCGGCCAGCACGGCCGCGTTGTCGTCGCGTGGCATCGAGCCGTGGCCCCACGTCCCGCGGACCGCGATGCGGTACGCGGCGAATCCCTTCTCGGCGACCTGGATCGGGTACAGCCGCCGGCCGGCGATCGTGGTCGAGACGCCACCGCACTCGTTGAGGGCGCCGTCGCCGCGCAGCCAGTCGGGCCGGTTGTCGGCGACCCACTTCGCGCCGGCCAGCCCGCCGGCCTCCTCGTCGGCGGTGCAGGTGAACAGCACGTCGCGCCGGAGTCCCGGGATCGGGTCGCGGGCCGGATCGAGGCCCGCGGCACGTGCCTCGGCCGCGAGCAGGCGCACGACCTGCAGCTCCATCCCGATCATCGCCTTCATGTCCACAGCGCCGCGGCCGTAGATGTAGCCGTCGGCCAGGTCGGCCGCGAACGGGTCGTGGCTCCAGCGGTCGGCGGGTGCGGGGACGACGTCGAGGTGGGACAGGAGCAGGAGCGGCGCGCCGCCCGTGCCGTCGCCGCGCAGACGCGCGTGAACGGAACCACGACCGGGGACGGGCTCGACGACCTCGGGTGCGAGACCGGCCGCCTCCAGCATCGATGCGATCCGTCGGGCCGCGACGAGCTCGCCGTCGGGGACATCGGGCGGCGGCGGATTGGTCGAGGGGATCCGGATGAGTTCGCGGACGGTCTCGACGAGCTCGTCGGTGGCGCGGGACCAGGCCGCCTCGTCGACGCGGCGCGACGGTGCCTCCGCGCTGACCGTCACGGCACGGTGCCGACGGTGATGGCGATGGCGATGCCGATCACGAAGCCGCCGAACATCAGCCCGGCGACCATCCAGATGAGCCACTTGCCGTACTTGCGCTCCTCGGCCAGGCCCTTCTCCGGGTCGGGGTCGAAGCCGCCCGCGATGTACGGGGCCTCGAGGCCCTTGTCCCGGGCGATCCGGGCGCGCGGGGAGTCGTACAGCTCGGGGTCAGGGGGCAGGGTCGGCCGGCTGTCGTGCTCGCTCGTCACCACGCCATGATGCCGCCGAACCGCCGACCGCGCAGGAGTGGTCTCATCGTCGGGCGAGGCTCGACGTCATCCGTTCTCCGGTCGTGATCGCGCCCTCCGACGCGGTCCCGACGAGCGCCGCGTACTTGGCCATCACGCCGGTCCGATAGCGGGGCGGCGGCGGGGTCCAGCGCGCGAAGCGCCGTTCGCTCTCGCCCGCGGGGAGCTCGAGGTCGAGCGCCTTGCGGTCCACGTCGATGACGATCGTGTCGCCCTCCTCGACGATCGCGATCGGCCCGCCGAGCGCGGCCTCCGGCGCGACGTGCCCGATCATCAGCCCGTGCGTGCCGCCCGAGAACCGGCCGTCGGTCAGCAGCGCGACCGAGTCGCCCAGGCCCTCGCCGACCAGCGCTCCCGTCACCTGCAGCATCTCCTGCATCCCCGGGCCGCCGACCGGGCCCTCGTAACGGATGACGACCACGTCACCCGGCTTGATCCGCTGAGCGCGGACCGCGTCGTAGCAGGCCGCCTCCGAATCGAAGACCCGGGCCGGACCCCGATGGGACCGCCGCTCGTGGCCGGCAAGCTTGATGACACAGCCGTCGGGCGCGAGCGAGCCGTGCAGGATGGCCAGCCCGCCGGTCGGCTTGAGCGGCGTTTCGAGCGGGACGACGACCTGCTGGCCGGGCGTCTCGAGGGAGTCCGCCGCGACCCCGGCGATCGTCCGCCCGTCCACGGTCGTCTCGTCGCCGTGGAGCAGACCGGGCCGCTTGAGCAGCTCGCGCATGACCAGCGCGACGCCGCCGGCCTCGTACAGGTCGGTCGCCGTGAACCGGCCGCCCGGCTGCATGTCGGCCACGATCGGCGTGCGGTCGGCGATGTCGCCGAACTCGTCGATGTCGAGCGCGATGCCGAACTCGTGGGCGATGGCCAGCAGGTGCAGCACGCCGTTGGTCGAGCCACCGGTCGCCGCCACGCTGGCGATGCCGTTCTCGAGCGAGGCGCGGGTGACGATCGACGACGGCCGGACGTCGCGGCGGACGAGGTCCATGACCAGCTCGCCGGACTTGAACGCGGCCTGCTCCTTGCGCGGATCCTCGGCCGGGATCCCGTTGAGCCCGGCCGGCGACAACCCGATGAACTCGAGCACCATGCTCATCGTGTTGGCCGTGAACTGGCCGCCGCAGGCTCCGGGCCCGGGACATGCGGCGTTCTCGATCTCGTACAGCCGCTCGAGCGTGATCTTCCCCGCGCGATAGGCGCCGATGGCCTCGTAGACGCTGACCACCGTGGCGTTGCGCACCCCGTCGATGGTGCCCGGGTAGATCGTCCCGTTGTACAGGGCGAGGCCCGGCACGTCGAGCCGCGCGAGAGCCATCGCCGCAGCCGGGATCGTCTTGTCGCAGCCCACCAGGCAGACGACGCCGTCGAGCAGGTGGCCGCGGACGACGAGCTCGATCGAGTCGGCGATGACCTCCCGGCTGACGAGCGACGCCTTCATGCCCTCGGTGCCCATCGACACGCCGTCGCTGACCGCGATGGTGTTGAACTCCATCGGGGTGCCGCCCGCGGCGCGGATACCGGCCTTGACGAAGTCGGCGAGGTGCCGCTGGTTGAGGTTGCACGGCATCGTCTCGATCCACGTCGTCGCGACCCCGACCAGCGGCCGGGCGAGGTCTTCGTCGGTGAACCCGACGGCCTTGAGCATGGCTCGGGCGCCGGCCCGGTCGGGGCCGTCGGTCAGCGCCGCGGAATGGCGCTTTGCCGGATCGGAGGTCGTGGGCGCGTCAGGCATCGGGGTCTCCTGGGCCGGATGGCGTGCGGACGTCGGGTCATAACCCTACACGGGCTGGCGGCCGTCCTACCGTTCGACGATGCACGCGCCGGTGTCGACGGCCTGGGTGTCCCCGACGCGGGGCTCGACGGCCGCCGCGACCTCGGTCGCCGACAGGGCGTAGCCGACGTCGGGATTCGTCCGCGCCTCGGCAAAGACGACCCCCCCGACCGAGCCGTTCTGGAGGATCAGCGGTCCACCGCTGTCGCCGCGGTCGATGGCCGCCCGCAGCTCGAGGATCTGGCGACGGATCTTGTCGGTGCCATAGATGTCGTGCCCGGTCGCCGGGTAGCGGCCGGCGACCGCGGCAGGAAGGATCTGCAGGGGACCTCCGCCCGGGTAGCCGAGGGTGGCGCCCAGCGCCCCGCGATCCGGGTCTGTGGCGGCGAAGGTCAGTGCTCGTGCCCCGAGACCCGGGACGTACAGGAGGGCGACATCGAGCTTCGGGTCGAACACGACCGGGACGGCGTCGAAGGTCTGGCCGCCCGCGTTGACACGGACGCCGCGGGCGTGGGCACCCGCGACGACGTGCGCGTTGGTGACGACATAACCGCGCGCGATCACGAAGCCGGTCCCGAGCGAGGACAGGCCGCAGGTGGCGGCCGACACCTTGAGCGTGCTCGAGATGGCGGCGGCAGCGAGCGCCCGGGCCTGCGGGTCGCTCGGCCGGTCGACCGGCGGTGCCGCGAGCGGCTCGAACCCGACGAAGACGTCGGGCAGACCGGTCGCGTCCAGCCAGCCGCCGAGGCCGACCGCGATCTCGGTCGGCGGCGGCAGGATCGTGGCCATCGTGCGGACCGCCGTGGAGCCGCCGGCAGTCTCGGCCAGCCGAGGGATGGGGCCTTCCGCCAGCAGGCTCCCCGCCAGCCAGACGATGAGGAGCGCCTGGATGACACCGAGGCCGGAGCCGATCGCCCGGTCCGTGGTGCCGAGCAGGCCGTCGCCGAGCCCGCGAGCCGCAATGCGACCGATCCCCGCCCCGACCGACTCACCGACGGCGACGGCGCCGATGAGGAAGATCAGGACGACGACCGGCCGGAATGCCGGATCGATGCCGGACAGGGGATCGGCCAGGTACGGGAAGGCGAGGATGGCCGTCGCGCCGCCGACGATCGCGCCGATGAGCCCCGATACCTGCGGGATGGCGCCGGAGCGCCAGCCGAGGATCGCGGCCACGACGATGAGGAGCAGCGTGAGCGCGTCGAGCGGGTTCACCGTCCGATCGTCGCACAGGATCGGACGCTGCGCCGTCTGGACATCTGCGGATCGGTCAGCGCGCTCCCGCGAGCGAGTCGATCCGCGGCGGATGCGCTGCCTCCCAGGCGCTGAGCTCGGCTTCCTTCGACAGGAGGTAGCCGAGCTCGTCCGTGCCCGCGAGGATCATCTGCTTGGCGAACGGGTCGATGTCGAAGTCGATCGTCGAGCCGTCGGGCAGGAGCACGCCCTGCTCGGCCAGGTCGACTGTCAGCTCGGCGTCCGGGTCGGTGGCCAGGAGGTCGAACAGGCGCGCGTGCGTGGCCGGGTCGACGACGATCGGCAGGACGCCGTTCTTGAGGCTGTTCGACTTGAAGATGTCGGCGTACGAGGTCGACAGGATCGCCCGGACGCCCCAGGCCGACAGCGCCCACGGCGCGTGCTCGCGTGACGATCCCGCGCCGAAGTTGTCGCCGACCAGCAGGATCCGCCGGCCGGCCATCTCGGGTTTGTCGAGGATGAAGGGCGGCTCCTTGAGCGATCCGTCCTCCTCGAACCGCCAGTCACGGAACAGGGCGTCGGCGAGGCCCTCCTTGGTGGTGACCTTGAGGTAGCGGGCGGGGACGATCTGGTCGGTGTCGACGTTCTCGGCCGGCAGGGGGATCGCCTTGCTGGTGAAGACGCGGAACCGCTCGGCCACGGCTAGCGACCGCCCACCGCGGCGAGCGTCTCGATGCCGGGCAGCCGGCGCGGGTCGGCGACGACACCTGCGATGGCGCTCGCGGCGGCGGTCAGCGGCGAGGCCAGGAACGTCCGCCCGCCTTTGCCCTGGCGGCCCTCGAAGTTCCGGTTGCTGGTGCTGACCGCGTACTGGCCGGGTCGCAGCTGGTCGCCGTTCATGGCGATGCACATCGAGCAGCCGGCCTCGCGCCACTCCGCCCCGGCGGCCTTGAAGATCTCGGACAGTCCCTCGCGCTCGGCCTCGCGCTTCACCTCGTCCGAGCCCGGGACGACCATCAGCCGCACGCCGTCGGCGACGTGGCGGTCCTTGAGCACGCTCGCGGCGAGGCGCAGGTCGCTGATCCGGCCGTTCGTGCAGCTGCCGACGAAGACGACGTCGACCTTCTGGCCGAGGATCTCCTGGCCGGGCCGGAGGTCCATGTACTCGAGGGCGTGCTCGAGCGCGCGTCGCTGGCCGGGGTCGGCCTGGTCGGCCGGGGAGGGGACGCGGCTGGTGATCGGGATGCCCATCCCGGGGTTCGTGCCGTAGGTCACCATCGGCTCGAGCGCGTCGGCGTCGATGGTGATCGACTTGTCGTAGGCCGCCCCGTCGTCGGTCGGCAGGCGCCGCCAGGTCTCGACCGCCCGGTCCCAGGCGGCGCCGGCGGGTGCGTACGGGCGGCCGTGGACGTACTCGAAGGTCGTGTCGTCGGGGGCGATCAGCCCGGCCCGTGCCCCGCCCTCGATGCTCATGTTGCAGACGGTCATCCGCTGCTCCATGGTCAGGCCGCGGATCGCGTCGCCGGTGTACTCGAACACGTGCCCGGTCCCGCCACCGATCCCGATCCGGGAGATGAGGGCGAGGATGATGTCCTTGGCGCTGACGCCGGGGGTCAGCCGGCCGTCGACGCGGACCTCGTAGGTCTTCGGGTCGCGCTGGAGCAGGGTCTGGGTGGCGAGCACCATCTCGACCTCGCTCGTCCCGATCCCGAACGCGAGCGCCCCGAACGCACCGTGCGTGCTGGTGTGCGAGTCGCCGCACACGATCGTCATCCCCGGCTGGGTCAGCCCCATCTGCGGCCCGATGACGTGGACGATGCCCTGCGACGGGTCGCCGATGCCGTGCATCGGGATCCCGAACTCCGCGCAGTTGGCCTCGAGCTGGTTGACCTGGGCCAGCGCCATCGCATCGATGAACGGCAGGCTGCGGTCGGTCGTCGGGATCGAATGATCCGCGGTCGCCACGGTCTGGTGCGGCCGGCGGACGCCGATCCCGCGGGCGCGCAGGCCCGTGAACGCCTGCGGGCTCGTGACTTCGTGGACGAGGTGGAGGTCGACGGCCAGGACGGCCGGTGCGCCCGGGTCCTGGGTCACGACGTGGTCCGTCCAGATCTTCTCGACGATGGTGCGGGGTGCGGCGGCGCTCATCGAGCGAGCCTACCAGAGGTGCCGGTCCACGGGCCCGAACGACAAAGGAGCGGCCCTTCGGCCGCTCCTCTCGGGTCGCGCGCGGGGTGAACGAATATGGTCCTGTGGTCACGTGGTCGCCGGAGAAGCGGACGGTGTAGGTGCCGGGGGCGGGCAGCGGGGTCCGCGCCAGGTCGTTGCACGATTTCGTCGATCCGAGGGAACCGCCGGACGGTGGTCGAAGCCTCCCATTCGATCTGCGCCGTGCAGGAGGCCCCATGCTCGAGGTAGACCACCTGGCCGGTGGTCCCCGAGAACGTGTAGTCGGCCTGCTGGCCGGCTGTCGTCAGCGAACCAGCCATCGCCTGGCCGATCGTCACCGGGGCGACGACGGTGGCCGGGACGGCCAGCACGGTGAACGAGAATGGCCCGGACGCGTTCTCGTCGGCGTTGACCCGGACGGTGTACGTGCCCGGATCCTTCAGCACCTCGCGCTGGAGGTCGCTGCAGATGAGGCTGCCGCCCAGGTCCCCGCCACCTGGCGCGAGGAGGTTCCAACCGAGCGTGCCCGTACAGGCGTCGTGTGCCTGGAGGTAGATCACCTGGCCGGCCGCACCGGTGAAGGTGTAGTCGGCGCGGTCGGTCGGCGTTGCGATGAAGCCGGTGATCGTCTGCCCGACGGCGATCGGACCGACCGGGGTCGGCGGCACGCTCGCGGACGAGCTCGGACCTGGGCCGGCTGACGGACTGGGTCCCGGAGAGGAGCCGATCGCCTCCGGCGTGAGGCCGAGGCCCCCGGCAGCGGCGATCGCAGCCGTCGCGGCTGCGTACGAGGCGTCGCCGGTCATCCCGACGTCGATGAGGCAGTCATCGAGGAGCGGCTCGGACCGGACCCCGGCCGCCTGGCAGATCGCCTGGGCGGTGGCTCTGGCAGCCGCCGGGATCGAGTCGACCGTGACCGGGGCGGACGGGATGCCCAGGTCGGTGAAGGTCGCGGTACTCTCGCCCGGCCTGTAGTCGAACAGGGACTCGGACTGCTTGATCCGCCAGCTGTTCCCGAACTGGCTGTAGATCTTCGCCGCGAAGTCCGGATCCGAGCGATCGAGCACGGTGCCGTCGCGCCCGGTCAGGTCGTCCGTGCGGTTGCCGTCAGCGTCGCCCAGAAGGCCATGCAGGGCGGACGCGACGGCCGGCGATGGCGCGAACGTGTAGCTCAGCGTCTTCACGTCCTCGCTCACGCTGAGGCTGGTTCCGTCCGTCCAGCGGACCGTGACCGTGCCGCCGTGGCGTTCGAGCGAGCCCCCGTGCGGCAGTCGCTCGGCGATGTCCATCGCGGTCACGGCCGAACCGTTCAGGACGAGGAATGACGGCTCGTCCGAATAGACCTCGACCCGGTCGCCGTCGACGAGGGCCGCGACAGCCGTGTTGAACGTGACCAGGGTGCCGCCGAGGACCGGCTGCTGTCTGACCTGGACCTGAACGGCGCCGTTCTCGGAGGTCGCGGCGAGGAACTCACCGGCCGACTGGAAGTTGAAGTCGGTGCGATCGGCCGTCTCGTTGTGCGTGTCGCCCCACGAGCAGGAACCGATGAAGCAGCCGCCATTCCCTGGGTACCCGCAGGAGATCGCGGCGCAGGCGAACGTCCCATCCGGACCGCTGTTGCAGTTTCCCCACATGCAGTCGGTCGGAACACCGGGGCCAAGATCGATAGCCGGTGCGCTGCCAGGGCCGCCAGGAGGTGGCGGGAAACAGAGGATCGCTTCGCAGCGGAAGATGGGCGGCGGAGGCGGCGGCTTCGGGGGGTTGGTCGGACTGCCGTTCCCTCCGCCACCGCCGCCGTTGCCGCCGCCGCCGTTGCCGCCACCGCCGTTGCCACCACCGCCGTTGCCACCACCACCGCCACCGATGTCGCCCCCGCCGCCTCCGGGTCCGGCATCATCGCCACCGCCTTCGCCCGTGTTCGTCGGGCACACGACACACAAGCCAGACGGGTCCGCTCGATCGACCGGGTCGTCGCCTGCGTATCGGTAGAGATCCGCGTCGCCGCCGGCGAAGCGGATCGGATCCGCGGTCGTCCAACGGCCAGTCCGAGGGTCGTAGTCGCGCGCCCCGAGATGGACGAGGCCGGTGTCGGGATCAATGAGCCCTCCGGCGAATGCGAAGGGGATGGACCCGGGAGCCGTGTCCCGTGAGACGGCGCCCCATGGCTGGTAGTCGCGCGCTTCGGCGACCGCTCCACTCTGTGCGTCGAGGACGAGCCGCGGGCTGCCGACCTGGTCGGTGATGACCCGGTATGTCTTTCCGCCCTGCTCGACGAGGGCCAGGTGGCCAAGGTCGTCGTACGAGTAGCGCGCCTCGACGGCGCGGGACCCGTCGGTTTCGGCCACGACCCGGCCGGCCGGGTCGTACAGGTAGCCAGCCACGACGGATCCGTCGACCAAGCGTGCGACACGGCGCCCATCGGCGTCGACGACATATGAGATCGACCGGCCGTCCGGAAGCTTGGCGGCGCGGAGGCGCCCGAGCTCGTCGTAGGTGAAGGCTGTCGTCGCGCCAGCTTCCGTGATCGAGGAGAGACTCCCGTTCGCGGTCCAGCCATACGTCGTCCCGCCCGCCTGCGTCAGCCGGTCGCGCGCGTCGTACGAGCTTGCCGTGGATCCCGCCGGCGTGACCGCCCGGACACGATCGCCGGCCGCGTCGTAGGTATCGGTCTCGATCGCCCGACCATCTGACGTGACGAGCGCGAGCCTCCCGTCTAGGTCGTACCTGTAGGTCGTCGTCGTCGTTCCGGCAGGGGTCAACTCGGTACGCGAGGTGATGCGTCCGAGTGCGTCGCGCATGTACGTATCGTCCAGGACGACCTTGCCGTCGGCGGTCGTGGTGGACCTCGTGAGCTGGTCGAGTCCGTCGTATCCGTCGACGGTCTTCACCGACCCGACGGCAGCCGTCGTCGGCAGCCCGCTCTTCGCATCCCTGGTCAGTGCAAGCCCCCCGATCCCGGTCAGGAAGCCGGCCGCGTCGTACGTCCAGCCGACACCAGGTGTCCCGTCCGTGGACACCGCGGTGATCCGTCCGTTGGGATCGAGCGTCGTCGACACCGATCCGGTCAGCGCCCCCGACCAGCCAAAGGAGTCGAGGACGCCGCTCGCGTACCCATAGGAGACCGACTCGCCAGCCGGGTCTGTCGACGTCGCCGGCAGTCCGGACGAGGCGTCATAGGTCGCCGACGCCGAACCACCGCCCACGGTCCATGCCGCGATCCGTCCCGCCGCGTCGTAGGTGATCGCGATCGACCGTCCACCGGGTCCGGCGATGGTCGTCGGCTGTCCGTCGCGGTCGTACGCAGCGATCTCCGGAGTCCCGACGTTTCCTGCTCCAGGCGGGAGATAGAGCGTCGGTCGTCCGGCCGCGCTGTACGCGAGCGTGGTGCTGATCCCGCCGCCCGGCTGGAGGCGCGTCAGGCGACCTGTCGGGTCGTATGCTGCGACGGTCGTCGACAGACCGCCGGTCGAGCTCGACGTGAGGTCACCGACGCCGTCCACTGTCCTCCGCTCGGTCGAGCCATCGGGCAACGTCTCTGTGATGGCGCCGGAGGCTGGGTCATAGGCATACCGCCAGGTTCGGGCGATCGCGCCGCCCTCCATGACGCTCGTCGACGCGGCCCGACGAGTCGTATCCCCAGGCTTCGGCTGGTTGGCCGGGTGCGTTCGCGCTCACGAGCCGGCCGGCGGTGTCAAACCCCCATGAGGAGATCCGGCCCGCCGGGTCCTTGACAGAGATCGACCGTGCCGCTTGATCGACTGTTTGGACGGTCACGGCACCGTTGACGGTCGTCGTGACCGTCCCCGACTCCGTCTCGGGGACCCCCCCAACGGCCGAGAGGGAATTGGTGATCTGTGTCCTCGACGTCATGCCGTCGGTGCGCTGGGCCACGTCTGACGTCGGGAATGGGACCGCGGCGCCCCAGATGGTGCTCGGCGTCACGCCGATCGCACGCTTCGTTCCATCCGGGTATCCGAGTGTCATCGAGCCGTCGGCCGCCGTCGTTTCGGTCGTCGTCGTGCCGTCCGGACCGACGACCGTCCGCGACGTCCCGGCGACGGTCAACTCGGTCCGGTAGGTCGTTGTCCGGCCGAGCGCGGTCGTCGCCTTGACCTCGATCGAGGTCGGAGTCTCGGCGCGGGCCCACTGGGTCGTCACCCCATCGGCGTCACTCAGGCCGACGAGGAGGCCCGCCTGATCGTACGTGTAGCGGCTGATGCCTCCGACCGGATCGGTCTTGCTGGTGACGAGGCCGCCCGGGCCGTACGCGAACGAGGTCGGCCGCCCGACCGGGTCCGTCACGACGTCGAGGTGGCCGCTGCCGTCGACGTGGAGCAGCGTCTTCGCCCCATCGATGCCGGTGATCGCCTGGGGGGTCCCGTCTGAGCCGCGAAGGATCGTCGCGTGGACGGGGTGGCCGCCCCACGTCCCCTCGACACTCGTGAGACGACCGTCCCCGTCGTATGCCGTCGTCAGCAGGGTGACCCCGAGCAACCCATCGTCCGTCCGCACCTGGCGGCCCGACACGTCGAAGACATAGGCGGTCGAGCCATCGTAGGTCGGGACCGCCGTGCCCCCTGCCGGGAGCGCGACGCCCGTGACGAACCGCCATGAACCACCCCCGGCGATCAGGACGTGGTCCGTCGAGTCGTACCGCTGGACGACGTCGAGCGACCAGCCGCCGAGCCCGAGCCCGTTCGCGTCCCAGCCGGCGCGGCCGGTCCGCCCCGGCGCCCACTGGCTCGACCAGGTGAGCGCGACACCGCTGTCGACGATCGGGATCGAGATGAACACCGCCTGCTGGTCACATGCGACGAGGCCCGCCGGGTCGCATGCGTCAAAGACCCCCGGGGCGCCCGCCGCAGGGCTCGCGGTCGGGGCCGGATCGCTGACACGTGGCGGCGTCGGGGTCGTGGTCCCACATGCTCCGGCGACGATGGAAAGGCATGCCAAGACCACCAGGGAACGTGACCCGCGTCTCATGGCGGCCACGGTAGGGTGACTCACGCGGCCGATATAAGAGGCGACCACCCCTATCTGTACGACGAAGGAGCGGCCTTTCGGCCGCTCCTGTCGGGTCGCGTGCGGGTCGGAGGCGACCCGCCAGGACTCAGTCCCAGCGCAGACCGGCCAGGGGGCCGGGTCGCAGCGCCGGGTCGCGCTGTTCCTTCAACGGGAACGACGGGCACGAGGTCCGTCAATGCCACTTCAGGCCAGCGGCCAACGTGAGGGCCATGGTCGCCAGGAGCGACAGGGCCACGGTGAAGCGCGCCAGGTTCGCCTTCACGACACCACCTCTATCGGTTGTGTATCTGGTGCGATGGCTGCCGGCAACCGGGCGGTCTTCTCGCGAAGATCCCTGGCTTTGCGTCCCCGTCTCACGACGGGTTTGCCCTGGACGGCCGTCCAACGGAAGCGAACGTCGCTTCAGCTCGAACGGTGCTGGCGAGCGGCCGTCGCTGACATGCATCGGTAGTACCGGCCGAGCCGCCGCTCGGGTCATTGCACCGGCGCACCACCCGCGGCCGGCGAGCCGTCGTCAGGTCGAGTTCGACCCCCTCGGCGGGCGTGGTGCGGTCCACCATCGGCGCCCGACCGCGCATCGCGGCGACGATCGCGATGGCCGCACCGACGCCGATCAGGACGTCGCCGACGCTGAAGATGTTGGCCAGCGGCATCCAGGCGGGCATCGGGAACTGGTCGGTCAGCGGGCCGAGCACCGCGCCGTCGACGAAGCGGCTGTTCACGTAGCCATCGCCGGCGACCCTGCCGAGAGCGGCGAGGGCGGCCGCGCTGACCGGCATGTAGCCGCCGTTGGCGCAGATCGCCAGCAGGTTGGCGGCGCCGCCGACGAGCACGAGCGGCAGACCCGGGATCGAGCGGTTCTTCCAGACAGCCGCGAGGACCGCCAGGTTCGAGGCGACGTAGGCGACCGGCGCGAGCGGGCCGAGGGCATCGCCGACGCTCGACGAGAAGAGCAGCAGCTGGACGACCAGACCGACCACGATGAGCGGCGCCCACGAGAAGCGCAGACCGCCGAGGCGCCCGACCGACCCGCCACTGACCAGCCCGATGACGAGGCCCGCGAGCACGGCGTAGAGGATGAACACGATGTCATCGTGGCTTCGCCCGGGGGTACGTGGACGCACCCGTTGGTCCTACGGCGCGAAGTACGACGGTGCTCATCCCTAGACACGCAAGCACGGCTATAACCGTTGCACCACTGCCACGGACCCCCCAGCCGGAGTGCTCCCATCCACGACGACGCGGCGCCCGACGACCTGCTCGGCGAGTCGACCAACCTACGCCTGGTCCGGCTTCGCCTGTTCCTCGCGCTCATGACCATGTTCCTCATCCCGATCGCGATCGCGGCGCCGATGATCTATGGCCTGGCCTGGGGTTTCGGGACGTCGCTGGTGGTGCCGACCCTCGGTCTGCTGATCGCTCGCGATGATCCTGGGGTCGCTGACCGTCTGGCTGGCGCGCCGCGTGCTGGAGCCCGCCGAGCGACTCGAGGAGACCCGCCGGATCCTCGAGGATGCCTACGACCGGGCGCGTGCCGAAGCGCTGCGCGACACGCTCACCGGGCTCGGGAACCACCGCGCCTTCCAGGAGGAGATCGAACGCCAGTGGGCGACCGCGATCCGCCACGGGCTGCCGATGGCGCTCGCCCTGGTCGATCTCGACGACTTCAAGCAGATCAACGACGCGCACGGGCACGCGTATGGCGACCGCCTTCTGCGCCACGCGTCGACGCACGATGGCGACCTTCCTCCGCCGTGGCGACCGGGCATTCCGGATCGGCGGCGACGAATTCGCGGTCATCATGCCCGGGACCGACGACGAGGGCGCCCGGGTCACGATCCGGCGTCTGCTGGCCGCCTGTCTCGACGGCGGGGACAGCCGCGACCCGACGGCCGTGTCGTTCTCGGCCGGCATCAGCCAGATCTCCGAGCTGGCGCGCGACCGCGACGCTCTCTACAGCCAGGCCGAATCGGCGCTGCTGTGGAGCAAGCGCCATGGCCGGACGTGCGTCACCGTCTACGATCCCGAGCGGCACGACGGACCGACGGCCGAGCGACCGAAGGCCGAGCTCTCGGCGCTCGTCGCGCGCGTGGCCGCGACCGGCGCCGTGCGCGCCGTGTTCCAGCCGATCTACGACCTGGCGACCGGGGCACCGCGCGGCTTCGAGGGGCTCGTGCGGCCGTTGCCCGACAGCGGCTTCGCCGACCCGAGCACGATGTTCGAGGCCGCCGAGGCCACGGGCCGCACGGCCGAGCTCGACATCGCGTGCATGAACATGGTCATGGAGACCGCCGCGCGCCTGCGGCTGCCCGGGACGCTGACCGTCAACCTGTCGCCACGGACCCTCGAGCGGGACGACTTCAGCATCCACGCCCTGCTCCGGATGATCGTCCGCCACGGGCTCGACCCACGGTACGTCGTGCTCGAGCTGACCGAGCGCGAGGCGGTCGAGGACATCGCCCGGCTGCGGCGCGCGGTCGATGCCTGCCGTGTCGCCGGGATCCGACTGGCGGCCGACGACGTGGGCGCCGGGAACGCCGGCCTTCGCCTGCTCAGCCAGCTGCGCTTCGACATCGTCAAGATCGACCTGTCGCTGGTCCAGGGCGGCGCCGCGCGCGACGCGTCGCTCGAGGTCGTCCGGACGCTCCGCGACCTGGCCGATCGATGGGGCGCCCTGGTCATCGCCGAGGGGATCGAGACGCCGGCCCAGCTCGAGGTCGTGCGCTCGCTCGGGATCGGGGCCGGCCAGGGCTACCTGCTGGGACGGCCGACCGACCGGCCGTCGACCGACACGCTCGACCTCGAGGCTCTGACCCGCAGCTCCGACTGGCTGATCGAGCGACTCCGGACGATGCCGGCATGACCGCGGCGGGACGCGGGCCGGCGAGCGGTCGGGTGCGGTTGACGCATCGCGGAACGATGCTAGACTGCCGAAACGTCGCAGGATCCCTGCGGCCACCACGTGGAGACCCGATTGGGCTGGTTCGATACGAGAGCTCACCGCAAGGTCGCCGTCGTCGTGACGTCGGATGGCCGGCGCGTGCATGTCCCGATCGATCCATCCCTGTCCGACGTATCCCTCCTCGATCTTCTCCTCTCTCTTCCGGGGCTTGGCGGCCTTCTTGGGCTGATTACCGGCTCCCGGCGGGACCGAGGGACACGGAGGGACGAGCGCCGCTAGGCTCGATCACCACCGACCAACCTCAGGACCCTCGCCGGGGCGGCGAGGGTCTTTTGTATTTCCAAGCGCGGGAGGCCCGACCAGGATGACGATCGCCAAGGATCCAGCGACCAGACGAAGCCACGTGCCGAACGACGGCACGGCGGAGGCGGCCGCGGTCGAGCGTGCCCGCAAGTCGATGCTCCACGAGGGTCGCGACCTCAAGCGCACGCGGATCGGCGCGGACGTCCTGTGCGAGGCGCTCCTGCTCCAGGGCGTCGACGTCATCTTCAGCTACCCGGGCGGCGTGATCCTGCCGCTGTACGACATCCTCGGCGACTACCCGGAGCTCCGTCACGTCCTGGTCCGCCACGAACAGGGCGGCGCCCACGCGGCCGACGGCTACGCACGGGTGACGGGACGCGTCGGGGTGTGCATGGGCACGTCGGGGCCGGGCGCGACCAACCTGGTCACGGGCATCGGCACCGCGCTGCTCGATTCGGTGCCGATGGTGGCCATCACCGGCAACGTGCCGGCGGCGCTGATCGGCAAGGACGCCTTCCAGGAGATCGACATCAACGGCATCACGCTGCCGATGACCAAGCACAACTACCTGGTCCGCGACGCCGACGACCTGCCGCGGGTCGTCGCCGAGGCGTTCCACATCGCGCGGTCCGGGCGTCCGGGGCCGGTCCACATCGACATCACCAAGGACGCCCTCCAGCAGGAGACGCGGGCGACCCACCCGTCCGCGGCCGAGGTCGTGGCCGGCCTGCCCGGCTTCCGGCCGAACATGGACGGTCACCCGCGACAGCTCAAGTCGGCCGCGGCCGAGATCGCCGCTGCGAAGCGCCCGGTCATCCTGGCCGGTCACGGGGTCCTCCACGCCGAGGCCTGGGACGACCTCGTCGCGTTCGCGGAGAAGACCCAGATCCCGGTCGCCTGGACGCTGCTCGGGATCGGCGCGATCGACGAGACGCACCCGCTGGCCTATGGCTACATGGGGATGCACGGCTGGAAGCACGTCAACCGGGCCATCCAGAGCGCCGACCTGCTCGTCGCCATCGGGATGCGCTTCGATGACCGGGTGACCGGCAACGTCCGGACCTACGCGCCGTACGCCCGCATCATCCACGTCGACATCGACCCGGCCGAGATCGGCAAGAACGTCGCGGTCGAGGTGCCGATCGTGGGCGACGCCAAGCGCGTGCTGCAGGCACTGACCGGGCTGGTCGCCGCGGTCGACCCGGCGACCCGGACCGACTACTTCGACCAGCTCGCCGAGTGGAAGACGCGACTCGATCGCGTCGAGCTGGCACGGCTCGGGCGCCTGGCGCGACGGCCTGCTGTCGGCGGACTACGTCGTCGAGCGGATCGGCGAGCTGACCGACCACGACGCCACCTACGTCGCCGACGTCGGGCAGAACCAGATGTGGCTGGCGCGCTACGCCGGGCTTCCGCCAGCCGAACAGCCACGTCTCCTCGGGCGGCCTCGGGACGATGGGCTTCTCGGTCCCGGCGGCCATGGGCGCGGCTCTCGGCCGGCCCGACCGGGAGACCTGGGCGATCACCGGCGACGGCGGCTTCCAGATGACGTTCCAGGAGCTGATGACCCTGGTCCAGGACCGCATCCCGGTCAAGATCGCGCTGTTCGACAACAAGAAGCTCGGGATGATCCGCCAGTGGCAGGAGATCATCTACGCCGGCAACTACCACTCGTCGCACCTGCTCGGCCCCGACTTCGCCAAGCTCGCCGACGCGTTCGGCGTGCCGGCCTTCCGCGCCCGGACGCCCGACGAGGTGGACACCGCGATCCGCGACGCCCAGGCGGTCGACGGCCCGGCGCTCATCTGGTTCGAGATCGCCGAGGAGCAGAACATCTTCCCGATGATGCCGGCCGGCAAGGGCCTGTCCGACCTCATCGAGAAGTGGGGCGGGGCCGGACGAATGAGCGCCGATGCCCAGTCGAACGGGCAGCCGCCCGGCGCCGAGGCGGCCCCGGCGCCGGCTCATGCGCCACGGCGCCCACCGTCCCGGGCGCTGCCCGGCGGCGGCGAGACCCGCCGGCACGTGCTCGTGGCGGTCGTGCTCAACAAGCCGGGCGTCCTCAACCGCGTCTCGAGCCTGATGCGGGCCCGCAACTTCAACATCGATTCGCTCGCGGTCAGCCACACCGACAGCGACGACGTCAGCCGGATGACGATCACGCTGCACGGCGACGACGTCGCGGTGGAGCAGGCGGCCAAGCAGCTCTACCGGCTGATCGACGTGCTCAAGGTCCAGGACGTGACCGCCGAGCCGACCGTCCAGCAGGAGCTCGCGCTGGTCAAGATCCGGGCGACCGACGCGACCCGCGCGGAGGTCCTCAAGCTCGTCGAGCTGTCGCGCGGCCGGGTCGTCGACCTGGCCGACGGCTCGGTCATCGTCGAGGTGACCGGGACGGAAACCGAGGTCGACGCGTTCGTGGCGCTGGTGCGCACCTACGGCATCAAGGAGTTGGTCCGCACCGGTGCCGTCGTGATGGCCCGGGGCTCAGGTTCCATCGAGGAGGCAGTCAAGCGATGACAGCGGTGATGTACTACGACAACGACGCGGATCCGGCGGCGCTGGCGGGCCAGACCGTGGCCATCATCGGGTACGGGAGCCAGGGCCACGCCCATGCCCTGAACCTCCATGAATCGGGGGTCGACGTCGTCGTCGGGCTGGCGCCGGGCTCGAAGAGCCGCGACCTTGCCTCCGAGGCGGGCCTGCGCGTGATGGACGTCGCCGAGGCCGTCCGGGCCGCCGACGTGATCATGATCCTCGTCCCCGACACCTCCCAGAAGGCCGTCTACGACGCGGAGATCGAGCCCAACCTGCGGCCGGGTCACCTGCTGATGTTCGCGCACGGCTTCAACATCCATTTCGGGCGGATCGACCCGCCGGGCATCGTCGACGTCGGGATGGTCGCCCCGAAGGGTCCCGGGCACCTCCTCCGCTCGGTCTACCGTGCCGGCGGCGGCGTGCCGGCGCTGTTCGCCGTCCACCGCAACGCGTCCGAGACCGCGCGAGAGCGCGTCCTCGCGTACGCCCGGGCGCTCGGCTGTACCCGGGCCGGCGTGCTCGAGACGACCTTCGCCGAGGAGACCGAGACCGACCTGTTCGGCGAGCAGGCCGTCCTGTGCGGCGGGACCGCGGCGCTCATCAAGATGGGCTTCGAGACGCTCGTCGAGGCCGGCTACCAGCCCGAGCTGGCCTACTTCGAGACGATGCACGAGCTCAAGCTCATCGTCGACCTGATCTACCGCGGCGGCCTCAACTTCATGCGCTTCTCGGTCAGCGACACCGCCGAGTACGGCGACTACGTCAGCGGTCCGCGGATCATCGACGACCACGTCCGCGCTTCGATGCAGCAGGTCCTGCGCGAGATCCAGGACGGGACGTTCGCCCGCAACTGGATCGCCGAGAGCGACTCCGGGCGCAAGGAGTTCGAGCGGCTGCGCTCCGCCGACCACGACCACCTCGTCGAGCGCGTCGGAGGACGGTTGCGCGCCCAGATGCCGTTCCTCGACCCGGTCGAGGTCGTGGCGGGCCAGTCGCAGGCGTCGGCCACCACGCCGGGCGCGTCCCGGTGAGCGGCGCCGTACCCCGGCCCGCCGGGCCGTTCGTGCCGGCGGGCAGCATCCGCATCTTCGACACCACCCTGCGCGACGGCGAGCAGGCTCCCGGCGCCGGCCTGACCGCCGCCGAGAAGCTCGACGTCGCGCGGCAGCTCGCGCGACTGCGCGTGGACGTCATCGAGGCCGGCTTTCCGGCCGCGTCGCCGGGTGACTTCGAGGCGGTCCGCCGGATCGCCCAGGAGACGCGCGACGGGATCGCGGTCGCGGCCCTCGCCCGCTGCAAGGATGGCGATCCGCAGCGCGCGATCGAGGCGATCAAGGTCGCCGAGCGGCCGCACCTCCACGTGTTCATCGCGACCAGCGACATCCATCTCAAGCACAAGCTCCGCATCGACCGGGAGACGGCGCTGGCCGAGGCGGTCCGCTGGGTCCGCTACGGACGCGAGCAGCTGGGTCGCGACGCCGAGATCGAGTTCTCCGCCGAGGACGCCTCGCGGACCGACCTCGACTACCTGCTCCAGGTCTACGAGGCCGTCGTCGAGGCCGGCGCGTCGACCGTCAACATCCCCGACACCGTCGGCTACGCCATCCCCTCGGAGTTCGGTGCCCTGGTCGAGCGGGTGGTCGCGCTCGTCGGCGAGCAGGCGACGGTCAGCGTCCACTGCCACAACGACCTGGGTCTCGCCACGGCCAACACGCTGGCGGCCATCCAGGCCGGCGCCCGCCAGGTCGAGGTCACCGTCAACGGCCTCGGCGAGCGTGCCGGCAACGCCTCGCTCGAAGAGGTCGTGATGGCCATCCGCACCCGGCCGAACCAGTTCGCCGAGCTCGGGTCGGGCGTCGCCACCGAGCAGCTGACGGCGGCCAGCCGGCTGGTCAGCTATCTGACCGGGTTCGCCGTCCAGCCGAACAAGGCGATCGTCGGCGGTAACGCGTTCGCGCACGAATCGGGGATCCACCAGGACGGGGTGATCAAGAACCCGCTGACGTACGAGATCATGACCCCCCAGTCGGTCGGGCTGTCCGGCAGCCAGCTGACGATCGGCAAGCTGTCCGGCCGGCGTGGGCTGCAGGGCAAGCTCCACGAGCTCGGCTACGAGTTCGAAGGCGACGCGCTCGACGAGATCTACCGCCAGGCGGTGGCGCTCGCGGACGCCAAGAAGGAGGTCACCGACGCGGACCTCCACGCGCTGGTCGAACAGCGCTCGTCCGAGGTGCCGGCGTCGGTCGAGGTCGTCGGCTGGAGCGTGACCTCGTCGCACGGCGGCAACGCCACGGGCTCGGTCACGCTCATGATCGCGGGCGAGGAACGGACGGCCGAGGCGACCGGGAACGGGCCGGTGGACGCACTGTTCGACGCCGTGGACGAGGCGCTGCAGCCCGTCCTCGGCTGGCACCCGACGCTGACCGAGTACGAGATCAAGGCCGTGTCCGCAGGCGAGGACGCCCAGGGCCAGGTGCTGGTCCGCTGCCGCCGCTCGTCGGACGAGGGTCCGGGCGCGCTGGTGGTGACCGGTCACGGGTTATCCACGAACATCATCGAGGCGTCGCTCGAGGGCTACCTGACGGCCGTCAACAAGCTGCACGGGGCTGAGATCAACGGCGCGTCGGTGGCGTTCGTGTCGCCGCGCCAGGGCGAGTCGCTCCCGTGACGACGTACCGGGTCGCGACGATCCCGGGCGACGGGGTCGGGCCGGAGGTCGTCACTGCCGCCCGGCGCGTCGTCGATGCCGCGGGGGCCCGCTTCGGGTTCGGTGTCGACTGGTCGGAGCTCGTCGTCGGTGGCGCGGCCATCGACGCCTACGGCGTGGCGATCCGCGACGAGGACGTCGAGGCGTGTCGTGCCGCCGACGCCGTCCTGCTCGGTGCGGTCGGCGGGCCGAAGTGGTCGGACCCGAGCGCGGCGGTCCGGCCGGAGCAGGCGCTATTCGCGCTGCGCGGCGGGCTCGGCCTGTTCGCCAACCTCCGACCGATCTCGGTCCAGCCGACGCTCGTGGCCTCGTCGCCGCTGCGGCCCGAGCTGCTCGACGGCGTCGACATGATCATCGTCCGCGAGCTGACCGGCGGGATCTACTTCGGGGAGCGGACGGAGGCCGCGGCCGAGCCCGGCGCCCGGAGCGCCCTCGACACGCTGCCGTACGCCGAGCACGAGATCGCACGGATCGTCCGGCTCGGGTTCGAGCTGGCGCGAAGCCGGCGCGGGATCCTGACCTCGGTCGACAAGGCCAACGTCATCGCGACCTCGCGGCTGTGGCGCCGGATCGCCGACGAGCTGGCCGCCGAGTACCCCGATGTCCGGCTCAATCACCAGCTCGTCGATTCGTGCGCCATGCTGCTCATCCGGCGACCGGCCGACTTCGACGTCATCGTCACCGAGAACCTGTTCGGCGACATCTTGTCGGACGAGGCGGCGGTCCTGGCCGGGAGCCTCGGCGTGCTGCCCTCGGCATCGCTCGGGGAGCGCCGGACCGACCATGGGCAGTTCGGCCTGTATGAGCCGATCCATGGCTCGGCGCCCGACATCGCCGGACGCGACGTCGCGAACCCGATCGGCACGATCCTGTCCGCCGCGATGATGCTGCGGACCTCGCTCGGGCAAGCAGATGCGGCCGGGGCGATCGAGGCGGCCGTCGGCACGGCGCTGGCCGACGGCTGGCGGACCGCCGACCTCGCCGACCCGTCCGATCCGACCGACGGACTCGTCGTGGTCGGCACGATCGCGTTCGCAACCGCGGTCATCGACGCGCTCGAGGCTGCGGCCGGGGTGGCGGCATGAGCGACGCACCGGTCATCCTCTACGACACGACCCTGCGGGACGGCACCCAGGGCGAGAACATCACTCTGTCGCTCGCAGACAAGCTGCGCGTGGCGCGGATGCTCGACGAGTTCGGCATGCCGTTCGTCGAGGGCGGCTGGCCGGGCTCGAACCCCAAGGACATCGAGTTCTTTGCGGCCGCCCGGACGATGCGCTGGGAGCGCGCCAAGCTTGCCGCGTTCGGGTCCACGCGCCACCGCGCCAACACCGCGGAGAACGATCCGAACCTGCGCGAGCTGGTCGCCGCCGAGACCCCCGTCGTCACGATCTTCGGCAAGAGCTGGTTGCTCCACGTGATCGAGGTGCTGGGCGCCACGCCCGCCGAGAACCTCGACATGATCGCGGACTCGGTCGGCTTCGTCGTCGAGCGCGGACGCGAAGCCGTCTACGACGCCGAGCACTTCTTCGACGGCTACAAGGCGGATCGCGACTATGCGCTGTCGACCCTGCGGGCGGCGCGCCAGGCCGGCTCGCGGACGATCGTCCTGTGCGACACCAACGGCGGGACCATGACCAACGAGCTGGTGGCGATCATCGGCGACGTGCGGGCGACCCTCGAGGCGGACCCGGACGCGCCGGCGGTCACATGGGGCATCCATACCCACAACGACGCCGAGCTCGCGGTGGCGAACTCGATGGCCGCGGTCGCGGCCGGGATCCGGCACGTCCAGGCGACCATCAACGGCTACGGCGAGCGTGCCGGCAACGCCAACATGGTCAGCATCCTGGCCAACCTCGCGCTCAAGACGTCGAACGTGCTCGTCCCGGCCGGCGGCGGCGACCTGGCCGGGCTGACCGAGCTGTCGCGGTCGGTCGCGGAGATCGCCAACATCACCCCGAACGACTATCAGCCGTACGTCGGCCGGTCGGCATTCGCCCACAAGGGCGGGGTCCACGGGGCAGCCGTGGCCAAGGTCGAGCGGAGCTACCAGCATGTCGATCCGACCGCGGTCGGCAACGAAGGACGACTGGTCGTCTCGGAGCTCGGCGGCCGGGCCAACATCTCGATCCGTGCCGAGCAGCTCGGCCAGAGCCTCGAGGGCGTCGTCGATCCGCGCGAGCTGTCGCAGCTGATCAAGCAGCTCGAGGCCGACGGGCTCGCGTTCGAGGGCGCCGAGGCCAGCTTCGAGCTGCTCATCCGCCGCCACGCCGCGGACTATGTCGCGCCGTTCCGGATCGTCGACTACACGTGCCTCGTCGAGCAGCGGGACGGACGCGAGATGCTGGCCGAGGCCACCGTCAAGGTCGAGGTCGCCGGCGAGATCCTCCACACGGCCGCCGACGGGAACGGGCCGGTCAACGCGCTCGACGCGGCCCTCCGCAAGGCGCTCGGTGCGTTCTACCCGGGGATCGAGGAGGTCCACCTCGTCGACTACAAGGTCCGCATCCTCGACGGCGGCGCGGCGACCGCGGCCAGGACCCGGGTCGTCATCGATTCGATGGACGGGGCGCGGACCTGGTCGACGATGGGCAGCGACACCAACATCATCGCGGCGTCCGCCTCGGCGCTCGCCGATTCGCTCGAATACGGCATCTGGAAGTCCGGCTCGGAGCTCCGGCGCCGCGACGAACGACACTTCACGACCGCCCCGAACCGTGACGGATCGCCGGCGGCCGGCGCGACGTCGACCCACGGCGCGACAGCGACCCCCCGGAGGTGACCCGATGAGCGACTCGAACAGCGACGCCAGGCACGGACGGCGGGGCGCTCCACCTCGCGCGCTGGACGGCCACGTCGGGCAGCAACGTGCGCAGCCGCGGGGCCGTGGTCATCGCCTCGGGCGACCACGAGTGGCGCGCGTCGGAGACCGGCAACGGCGCGATCGACGCCCTGTTCCGCGCCGTGGACAAGGCCCTCTCCGGTGTCCTGACCGGCCATCCGCGGCTGCTCGCCTACGACATCCACGCGCTGGGCGAGGGGACCGACACGATCGGCGCGGTGACGGTCCGGATCGCCCCGCCCGACATCGGCGGCGAGCGCGGCAGCGGCGAGTACAGCGGCGAGGCCCGTGGGCCGAACATCATCGCGGCCTCGATCGAGGCGTACATCACCGCGCTCAACGCGCTGCTCGCCGAGGACCATTGGGAAGGCGCGACCGAGGCCGCGGGCAACCGGCGGGGCGTGGCGGTGTCGGCCGGCGCCGCGCGCGAGCAGCGCGCCGACCTCGACGAGGAGAAGGTCCCGCAGGACACGACGGCCTGGTTCGAGCGATAGGGCCCGCCGGCTCGCGGGAGCGTCGCGCCGCTAGACTCCGGCGACGATGACCAGCGACCTTCCGATCGCCTACGCGGGTGAGCCCGGCGCGTTCGCCGAGGACGCCGTGATCGCCGCCTTCGGTGACGTCGCGACGCGTCCCGCTCGGGAGCTTTCGCGAGGTCTTCGAGGCCGTCGCCACCGGCGAGGCGAGTGCCGGCGTCGTCCCGATCGAGAACGTCATCAACGGCACGGTCCGCGAGAACTACGACCTGCTGCTCGAGCACGACCTGCAGATCCGCGGCGAGGTCGTCGTCCCGGTCAGCCTCTGCCTCGCCGCGCTGCCCGGGCCAGTCGCTCGACGACATCGAGCGCGTCTACTCGCACATCCAGGCGCTCGGCCAGGCCGAGGGCTTCCTGCGCCGCCGGCCGTGGCAGCTCCTGACCACGTACAACACCGCCGGTGCCGGCAAGTCCATCGCCGACCGCGGCGAGCGCGGCGCCGCGGCCGTCCTGTCGCCGACGGGCCGCCGGCCTCTTCGGGCTCGAGATCCTGGAGGACGAGATCGGCGACCTGCCGGGAAACCGGACGCGGTTCCTGGTCCTGGCGCGGCCGGATGCCGGCGAGCTCCCGCTGCTGGCCGACGGGGGTGGCCGGCGGACGACCCTCGTCGTCGCCGTCCGGAACGAGCCCGGCACCCTGCTCGCCGTCCTGCGGGTCTTCGCCGACCACGCCCTGAACATGCACAAGCTCGAGTCGCGCCCGAGCCGCGAGCGCGCCTGGGAGTACGTCTTCTGGATCGACCTCGACGCCGACACCGCGGACCCGTCGACCGACGTCGCCTTCGAGGAGCTCCGCGCGGTGACGACGATGACCCGCGTCCTGGGCAGCTACCCGGCGGCGCCGGCTCCCTGATCCGCTCCCGCGGGCCTTCCGCAGCTCGTCGCGGATCTCCGTCAGCAGGACCTCCTCGGGCGACGGACCGGGTGGCGGCGCCTCCTTGATGAAGATCTTGCTGATGACGTAGACGACGAGCATCACCACGACGAACACGATCAGCGCGTTGAGGAAGAGCCCCCAGCCGATCGCGACCTCCTCGCCTTTCGCGTTGGTCCCGAGCACCGTCTTGATCGACGCGAAGTCGACGCTGCCCAGGGCCCAGCCGATCGGCGGCATGATGATCGCGTTGACGAGCGTCGTGACGACCGTCCCGAGGGCGACGCCGATGATCACGCCGATCGCCAGCGAGAGCGCGTTCGACTTGGTCAGAAAAGCCCTGAAACCGCCCATCGCCGGATGCCCTCCTCCTCAGTCGACAGTCCCGTGTCGGAAGGCGCCGATGATACGCTTGCCCACCGCCCCGCGAACGACACGCGACGACCCCACGGCAGCCCCGGAGGACCGATGGACCAGGCGTTCCATGACGAGATGGCGACCGGCTACGCGCTGACCGAGCCGGGCCTCGTGATCGGCAGCCCGATGCTCGGCGCCGAGCTCGCGAACGACGCGCGCGTCCAGGTGGCGCTCAGCATGATGAACCGCCACGGGCTGATCGCCGGGGCCACCGGCACCGGCAAGACCAAGACCCTCCAGCTCCTCGCCGGCCAGCTGTCGAAGGCCGGCGTGCCGGTCTTCGTGGCCGACATCAAGGGCGACCTGACGGGGATGGCCGCGCCCGGCGATGCCACCAACCCCAAGGTCGTCGAGCGCCTGACGTCGCTCGGCTGGACCTTCGAGCCGTCCGGCCACCCGGTCGAGTACCTGTCGCTGTCGGGCAAGCTCGGGGCGCAGGTCCGGGCCACGACCCACTCGTTCGGGCCGCTGCTGCTCGGCAGGGTGCTGGGGCTCAACGACACCCAGACCTCGATCCTGTCGCTGATCTTCAAGTACTGCGACGACAACCAGCTGCCGCTGCTCGACCTCAAGGACCTCGCCGCCACGCTCAAGTACCTCGCGTCCGACGAGGGCAAGCCCGCCCTCGCCGACTACGGCGGGATGTCGAGCGCGTCGGTCGGCGTGCTCCTGCGCTCGATCGTCGTGCTCGAGCAGTCGGGCGCCGACATCTTCTTCGGCGAGCCCGAGTTCGACGTGATGGACCTGCTGCGCACGACGCCCGAAGGCGAAGGCATCGTCAGCATCCTCGAGCTGTCGGACGTCATGAACCAGCCGAGCCTGTTCTCGACGTTCATGCTCTGGATGCTCGCCCGGCTGTACGAGACGCTGCCCGAGGTCGGCGACCTGCCGAAGCCGAAGCTGTGCTTCTTCTTCGATGAGGCGCACCTCCTGTTCGACAACGCCTCGCCGGCGCTGCTCGCCGAGATCGAGCGGACCGCGCGGCTCATCCGCTCGAAGGGCGTCGGCGTCTACTTCGTGACCCAGGCCCCGACCGACGTCCCGTCGTCGGTCCTGGCCCAGCTCGGCAACCGCGTCCAGCACGCGCTCCGGGCGTTCACGCCCGACGACGCCGACGCGCTGCGCAAGACCGCCCGGACGTTCCCGACCACGACCTTCTACGACGTCGAGAAGACGATCACCTCGCTGGGGACGGGCGAGGCGCTGGTCACGGTCCTGTCGCCGCGGGGCGTCCCGACGCCGCTCGCCGCGACCCGGCTGCTGCCGCCCGATTCGTCGATGACGCCGCTCGACGCGGTCCAGTTCGCCGGCCGGATCGCGACCAGCCCGTTCGCGGCGAAGTACGGGACGGCCATCGACCGCGACAGCGCGTACGAGCTGATCAACGCCAAGATCGCCGCGTCGCGGGCGGCCGCCGCCCAGGCCGCCACCGACGCCGCCGTCGCGGCCGGTGTCCCGCCGACGACCGCGACCGGGCTCGACACCGATGACGCCGGCGCAGCAGCGAGCCGAGATCAACCGCCAGGCCAAGGAGATGGTCGCGGCCCAGAAGGCGGCCGAGCGTGAGCGGAAGGCGCAGGAGAAGGCCGCCGCCGATGCCCGCAAGGCCGAGCAGCGGACGATCAACACGGCGATCCGGACCGGCGGCCAGGTCGTGTCGTCGAAGCTGGGCCAGGACGTGATCCGGGGCGTGCTCGGAACGCTGTTCGGCGGCAAGCACTGAACCTGGCGGCGTGACCAGCGGGGAGACGCCGACCGGCGCGCGGACCTGGCTCGACCCGGGCTGGCGCGCGGGGGCGCTCGCGTGGATCGAGGCGACGCTGGCGGGGTTGGGTCGCACGGTCGTCGGAGAGGTCGCGCAGCCGCACGTGCGGCCGTGGTCGACGGCGATGCGCGTGCCGACGAGCGGCGGCGTCGTGTGGTTCAAGGCGAGCGGTCCGGGGCCGGCGCACGAGGGGCCGCTGCTGGAGGTGTTCCGGGTCTTCGGGGTCGCGCACGTCCTGTTGCCGCTGGCCGTGCATCCGGAACGGCCATGGATCCTGTTCGAGGACGGCGGCCCGACCATGCGCGCCACGCGACCGGACGGCACCGGCGACCACGACCTGGTCGCCTGGGAGCGGATCCTGGCCGAGTACGCGGCGCTCCAGCGGTCCCTCGAGGGCGAAGCACCGGTCGCTGCGATGCTTGCGGCCGGCACGCCGGACGGGCGCCCGGAGCGTCTTGCCGATGCGCTCGAGCGGCTCCTCGACGCCGCGGAGTGGTGGGCGCTGATCCGCCCCGAGGAACGCGAGGGGGCCGCTGCTGCTCGGACACGACTGCGTGCCTCTGCGGGGGCGATCCGTACTGCCGCCGACGACCTCGCCAGCGCCGGCATCGCCGCCACGATCCAGCACGACGACCTCCACGGCGGCAACATCCTCGTCGGCCGGGACGGCGATCGCATCTTCGACTGGGGCGACGCCGCGGTCGCGCATCCGTTCGCGACCCTGCGCGGGACATTCAACTCGATCGCCCACCACACCGGGCGCGACGGCGGCGATCCCGTCTTCGCCCGGCTGCTCGACGTCTACCTCGAAGCCTGGACCGATCTCCTGCCGCGCCCAGCGCTGGCCGAGCTGAGCGCCCTCGCACTCGACTACGCCTGTATCGGCAAGGCCCTGGCCTGGGAACGCGCGCTCCGTGGGCTCGAAGCCGACGAGATGGGCGAGCTTCGGCGACTCGGTCGCCGGCTGGCTGGTGGACTTCGCCGACCGTCTCGACGGTCCAGCCTGGGTCGGGCGCCCTACTCGATGACGAGGTTTGCCGGCAGGTCCGCCGGCGCAGGATAGGCGGGCTTCAACCCGGCCAGGACGTCGGCCAGGATCGTCGACACGGCGAGGTTGCGGAACCAGTTGCGGTTGGCGGGGATGACGTACCACGGCGCCCACGGCGTCGACGTCTTCGTCAGCGCGTCATCGAAGGCGGCCTGATAGTCGTCCCAGAGCTTCCGCTCCGCGAGGTCGCCGAGCTTGAACTTCCAGCGCTTCGTCGGGTCGTCGTAGCGGTCCTGGATGCGCTGGCGCTGCTCGTCGCGGTCGATGTTGAGGAAGAACTTGACGATGGTCGTGCCGCTTTCGGCGAGCGTCCGCTCGAAGTCGTTGATCTGGTCGTAGCGCTTCGACCAGACCGTGCGCGGGACGAGGTCGTGGACCCGGACGACGAGGACGTCCTCGTAGTGCGAGCGGTTGAAGATGCCGATCTCGCCCTTGGCCGGCGTCCGCTGGTGGACCCGCCACAGGTAGTCGTGGGCGAGCTCCACCGCGGACGGGACCTTGAACGAGGTGACCGGGCAGCCCTGCGGATCGAACGCGTCCATGACCTTGGCGATGGTGCCGTCCTTGCCGGCGGCATCGATGCCCTGGAGGACGATGAGGACCGGGTGCTTCTGCTCGGCCCAGATCCGGTCCTGGAGGTCGCGCAGCCGCTCCATCTGCTTCGCGGTCCGGTCCACCGATGACGCCTTGTCGTGGCCGAACGTCGCGTTCGGGTCGAGCTTCGCGAGCCGGACGCGACTGCCGGGCTTGACCCGGAGGGCGTCGCGCAGGGCGGGCTGTCGGGGCATGGTCTCCCTCCTCGGCGGGCTTGGGCGGCGGCGGCGCCGGGACGTCGTTGTACGATGCAACGTACCCCACAGGAGTCCCGCCCGATGACCGTCGCCGCCGGCACCAAGCCCCATCCGATCTTCCTTGCCGGCCGCTGGGTCGAGTCGCCCGATGTCCTGGTGGTCGACAACCCGGCCGACCCGTCGACGCCGGCCGGGACGACCTACAACGCGACCGAGGCGCAGTACGAGGAAGCCGTCGAGGCGGCAGTGGCTGCCTTCGAGGTCACGCGCACGCTGCCCGCCTACGAGCGCGGCCGGATCCTGCGAGACATCAGCGCGGGGCTGCGCGGGCGGCGCGAGGAGATCGGCCGGCTCATCGCCCTCGAGGCCGGCAAGCCGATCCGCGACGCGCTGGTCGAGGTGGACCGCGCGGTCCTGACCTTCCGGCTCGGCGCCGAGGAGGCGGAGCGGATGACCGGCGAGGTCATCCCGCTCGACCTGCTGCCGTCGTCGAAGGACCGCATCGGGATCACGCGGCGCTTCCCGATCGGGCCGATCGCCGGGATCAGCCCGTTCAACTTCCCGCTCAACCTGGCGGCCCACAAGGTCGCCCCGGCGATCGCGTCGGGCAACACGATCGTGCTCAAGCCGCCATCCAAGGACCCGCTGACGATGCTGGCCGTGGCCGAGATCATCGAGGCGGCCGGCGCGCCCGCAGGCTCGGTCTCGATCCTGCCGATGACCCGCGAGCTGGGCGACCGGATGGTCGCCGACGACCGCTTCAAGCTCCTGACGTTCACCGGCTCGCCGTCGGTCGGCTGGCGGATGAAGGAGCGGGCGGGCAAGAAGCGGGTCGTGCTCGAGCTCGGCGGCAACGCCGGGGTCATCGTCGACAAGACCGCCGACCTCGACTGGGCCGTCAAGCGCTGCCTCGTCGGAGCGTTCACGTATGCCGGCCAGGTGTGCATCAGCGTCCAGCGGATGTTCATCCACGAGGAGATCTGGGACGCGTTCATGGACCGGTTCGTGGACGGCGCCCGGGCGCTCAAGCTCGGCGATCCGCTCGACCCGACGACGGATGTCGGCCCGATGGTCGACTCGACGGCTGCCGGCCGGACGCAGCGCTGGGTCGACGAGGCGCTCGCGCTCGGTGGCAAGGCGCTCCTCGGGGGCAAGGCCGACGGCACGTTCTTCCCGCCGACGATCCTGACCGACGTGCCGGTGAGTGCCCAGGTCTGCTCGAACGAGGCGTTCGCGCCGCTGGTCGTCGCCTTCCCGTTCCGCGCGTTCGACGACGCCATCGCGGCCGTCAACGACTCGATGTTCGGGCTCCAGACCGGCGTCTTCACCAACGACCTGGCGGGCGCGTGGCGCGCGTTCGGCGAGCTCGAGGTCGGTGGCGTGATCGTCAACGACGTGCCGACCTATCGGATCGACCACATGCCCTACGGCGGCGTCAAGGACTCGGGCCTCGGGCGCGAGGGCCTGCGCTACGCGATGGACGACATGACCGAGATCCGGATCATGGTGCTCGCCCAGCCGTCCTAGCCACCTCCCGAGACGGCGCCGGCGCCGCGAGCGGATCCGCCTCGACCGGCGCTCCGCGGCCTGCGCGCGGATCCGAACGAACCCGCGATGACCATCGCGACCACGATGCTCGCAGCCAGACCGCCGGCGATCACCGGCTGGTGGACGAAGGCGATGAGGCTGCCCAGTCCCGGCACCAGCAGCCAGGCCTTGCCCTCGATGTCACCGATCCGCGGTGACCACGGGTCCGGCGCGCCGTTGTTGTCGCCCCGGACGGCGAACCCGGCCGTCGGATCGCCGCCGACGATGCGGTGCACGACCACGTGGCCCTCGCCGATCTCGCCGGCCGGCACGCGGTAGGCGACGACATCGCCGACGGCGTAATCGCGAGGCCGACTCGACGACCACGAGATCGCCCGTGTGGTACGTGGGCTCCATCGAGTTGCCGCGGACCACGATGTAGGTGGCACTCCCGCCGAGCGCCTCTGGTCGGAGCGGTGACGGCCCAGAACGCCAGGACGGCCGCAACCGCACCGAACCTCAGCACGCGACGGGCGTCGAGCCTCATGGCACCACCACGTAGGTGATCACCAGCTGGGGTTCCCGGGCGACCGTGCCGAGCTCCTTCGCCGCGAAGGTCGTGGTGCGTGTCGTCGCGGAGCCTTCCGTGTCGTCACGGATCATCCAGCCGAGATTGGTCGATCCGCCCGACACGAAGCTGGCGACGTCGCTGGTGACCGTGGCACCCGTGACGTATGTGCCGGTCGCCTGGTTCTGGCAGCCGGCCGGGGTGCCCACGTTGAAGGTGCCCGTGCGGGAGCCGGTCGTCGGGTTGTTGATCGTCGTCCCGAACGGCTGGTTGTTCCAGGTGATCGCGGCCTCGGTCCAGGCGACCGTCGCCGGATAGATGTCGAGGGTCCGACACGCTGCCGGGACCGCGGTCATGAACAGGCGGAGCGTGGCCAGGCGCACGATCGCGGACGCGGGGACGGCCGGGCTACAGGACGTGAGACTGAACTTGAGGTAGATCCGTTGGTTGGCGCCACCGGCGGACGAGACGGTGGTCGTCGTGAGGGCGCCGAAGTTGGTCGCCGCCGACCCCTGCCGGACCGTGCCGTCGACGACGACCGTGGTCGTCGTGGGGGTGGCAGTCAGTGTGCAGGTGCGATACGGCGTGAACTTCTGCGAGGTCAGGCTCACGCTCGCGGCTGAACCCACGGACAGGCTGGCGCCCGCCAGAAGCCCGACGGCGATCGCCGCGAGGAACGGGATGCGACGGATCACGGCCCGACCATGACGAGGTCGATCTGGTCAGCCACGGCGACCGCGGGAGCGCTGCCGAGGGTCACGGTCACCGAGCCGCCACCTGCCGGCACGGTGGCCGAACCGCTGGCGTTCGCGGCCCCTGTGTTCAGCGTCGCCTGGAGCGTCGCCCCGGCGCAGGCCGCCGGGATGCCACCGACCGTGACGCTGATCACGGTCGCGCCCGAGAGGTTCTGGAACACGGTCAGCCCTGCGGCGGTGCATCGCGGCGTCGAGGTCGTCGCGGCGCCCAGCGTCTTCGAGGAGAAGCTGACCGATGCCGCTGCGCCGAGGACCACGCTGATCGCGCCGATGAGCACGATCCCGGTGATCCGACGCCACATGTGATCGGTCCGCCGCGGGCCTTCACGGTCGCCGGCGGCCAGGCGGCCGCCGGCGCTGAGGAGGATCAGCTACCCGCTGATGACGACGTTGACGCCCGTGATCGAGGTCGCGGACAGCGCCGGAGCGAACGTGGCCGCGAAGCTCGTGCCGGCGGCGGGCGTCGTGCCCGTCGCCTCGCCGAGTGACACATTGGCCGCGCCGGAGAGCGTGATCTTGTAGGCCTTGCTGTAGCAGGTGGATGCCAGGCCGGTGACCGTGACCGTGCCGACCGTGTAGCCTGGCGCAGCCGCGGAGTACGTCGATGTGTAGGTGGCGTTCAGCGTTCCGGCCTGGCAGGCGGCGACCACCGCGGTCCCGGAGCCGAGGCTGTCGGATGTGAGGTTCAGGCTCGCTGCCAGACCGTAGACCGCACCGAAGGTGAGAACCCCGGCAAAGAGCGCGGCGAGGACACGTTTCATCGTTCGATTCCCTCAGTTGCGTTTCAGGGGCCACGCGACGGGTTTGTCGGAACGTGGCGGGATACGTCCTGCGTATGAAACGCGGCGCAGGGACCAAAGCGTCACGGGACGTACGGACCAGGCGGTGGGGTACCTTGGTTCCCGTCGAGACCCGCTCGGACGCGCCGAGCCACCCGGTCGTCCCGCGTCCCGCGACCCCGGCGGCGCGTCCGTCTTCTGCTGGTGCATCCTTGCCCGCGATGGACCTCACCCTGACCGCCGCCCAGACCGAGCTCCAGGCGCGCGCCCGCGCGTTCGTGCACGACGTGCTCCAGCCGCGCGAGGTCGAGTTCGAGCGGGCCGGCGGGCATGTTCCACGGGACTGGGGGAACCCCATCCGGGCGGCTGCCCGCGACTCCCGGCTCCAGGGCGGCCCGCTTCCGGTCGAGGTCGGCGGTCAGGGCTGGTCGGTCGTGGAGCAGGTGCTGGTCCACGAGCAGTTCGGGCAGGCGACGGGCGGCCTGTGGTCGTACGTGCCGGGCGCCTACAACGTCCTGATCCACGCCGACGCCGAGCAGCGCCGGCGGTATCTCGACCCATCGCTGCGCGGCGAGCGCTCGGGGAGCTACGCGATCACGGAAGACGGCGCCGGCTCCGACGCCCGAACGCTCCGTGCGACCGCGGTTCGCGACGCCGCCACCGGGGAGTACGTCCTGAACGGCGAGAAGTGGTTCGTGACCGGCCCCGACGACACCGACTTCATGATCTTCCATTGCGCGGTGGTGGACGGCGAACGGCGGCTGCCGACGCTGTTCCTGGTCGACTACGACACGCCCGGCGTCGTGATGCAGCACGACCCCGACTACACCCACACATTCGCCGACCGGCACCCCCAGTTCGTCTTGGAGGACGTGCGAGTCCCGGCGTCGGCCGTGCTGGGCGGCATCGGGCGAGCAGACGAGCTGACCAACGAGTGGTTCGTCGAGGAGCGCATCCACATCGCTGCGCGCTGCGCGGGCGCGATGGAGCGACTGCTCGGCCTGGCCGTCGACTGGGCGACCGGGCGGCACGCGTTCGGCGAGCGGATCTATGACTTCCAGGGCGTCAGCTTCCCCCTGGCCAATTCCGCCGCGGACGCGTCGGCGGCACGCCTGCTCACACGCGAATGTGCCTGCCTGGCCGACAGCGGCGCGGACGCCAAGGTCGTCCATGCCAAGGCATCGCTCGCCAAGCTGTTCGCGTCCGAGGCGGCGTGGCGCTGCGCGGACCGGGTCGTCCAGGTCTACGGCGGCCGCGGGTACATGCGCGAGTTCGCGGCCGAGCGGTTCCTGCGCGAGCTGCGCGTCGACCGCATCTGGGAGGGGACCTCGGAGATCCAGCGGATGATCGTCGCCCGCGCGCTCGAGAAGCGTGGCGTGGGCCGGGTGGTCGGGTGAGGCGCAGAGGCCGGCTCGGGCGCCATCGACCTGCGGCCGCTCTTCGCTCCGCCAGCATCGCGGTCGTCGGGGCCTCGCCACGCTCCTGGATCGCCGAGACGGTCCGCGACAACCTGCGGGTCATGGGCAGCGCGACCCGCTGCCACTTCGTCAACCCGAAGTACGACGAGCTGCACGGTCAGCCCTGCTACCCGTCGCTGGAGGCGCTCCCCGAGACGCCCCGACATCGCGGTCGTGGCGCTCAACCCGTTGCGTGCCGCATCCGTGACCGAGGCTGCTGCGGCCGCCGGCGTGCCTGCCGTCGTCATCCCGGGTGGCGGCGTGGTCGAGGGCGGCGAGGCGGCCGCTGCGATGCAGCTCGAGGTCGCCGCGATCGCGCGTGAGCACGGGCTGGCGCTGCTCGGGCCGAACTGCATGGGTGTCATCGATCTCGTCAGCAACAGCGCGACCTACATCGGCGACGTGTCGCCATACCTGCCGCGCGGCGGCGTGGCCGGGATCGCCCAGTCGGGGTCGGTCAGCGACGCCTTCGTCCATTCGGGGAACCGGATCGGCTTCTCGCGGATCATCAGCTGCGGCTCGGAGGTCGTCCTCGACGTCTGCGACTACCTCGCCTACTGCCTCGACGACCCCGAGACGAGCTCGGTCATCCTCTTCCTCGAGGGGTTCAAGCGGCCGGAGCGGTTCCTCGCCCTGGCCGACCGGGCGCTCGAGCTGGGCAAGCCGATCATGGCCGTCAAGGTGGGTCACAGCGACCAGGCGCAGGCGGCGGCCGTCGCCCACACCGGCTCGCTGGCCGGCGAGACGCGCGTGACCGACGCGGCGCTCGAGGCGGCCGGGGTCATCCGCTGCCGCGACCTCGACGAGCTGCTCGAGACGGCCGAGCTGGTCGAGGGCGTCCGCCGCACCGGCCGCCGCGTCGGGCGTGGCCGAACCGGGGTCGTGACGGTGTCGACCGGCGAGGCGTCGCTCATCGCCGACCTCGTCCCGGCGACCGGGCTCGACCTGCCACCGATCACCGGCACCGCCCGGAGGGCCATCCTCGAGGCGCTGCCGACGATGGGCTACATCGGCAATCCGCTCGATCCGTGGGGCGCGGCGGACCCGTCGGTGGCCTATGGCGCCGCATGCGAGGCGATGGCCGCCTCCGGCGCATATGACGTCCTCGTCCTCGTCCACGACTTCCCGTACCGCTCGCTGCCGTCCGAGGTCAACACCGCCAACGAAGTCGCATCCGCGCTCCTGGCCGCGACCGCCGACCGACCCGGGATCCTGCCGGTCTACGTCTCGTTGACATCGGGCGAGCCGCCGCCCGAGACGAAGGCACTGCTCGACACCATCGGTGCGGGTGCGCCGCTGCTCCGTGGCGCCGTGCCGGCGTTCCGGGCCATCGCCGAGGTCGCCGCCTGGGAGGGGCGGCATGACCGCCGCGTGGACGACGGGCCGTGGCGGGACGCGTGGCCGGCCCTCGCCGCAGACCGGACCTCGTACGGCGCCGACGCGGCGGCCGCGACCGCCGCCCGTCGTGCTCGCCCACCCGTCACGTTGTCCGAGCCCGAGAGCCTGGCGTTCATCGGACGGGCCGGCATCGCGGTCAGCCAGGTGATCGCCGTATCCGACGCGGCGGCCGCCGTCCAGGCCGCGCGCACGGTCGGCGGTCCGATCGCGCTCAAGCTCGACGCGGCCGGGCTGGCGCACAAGAGCGACATCGGTGGCGTGGCGCTCGGCCTGCGCGGGGACGACGCCGTGTACGGCGCCGCGCTGACGCTGCTCGAGATCGGCCGCCGCCGCGGCCTGACCGTGCGCGGCCTGCTGATCGAACCGATGGCACCGCACGGGGTCGAGCTCATCCTGGGCTTCCGGCGGGATCCGCAATTCGGCCCGGCCGTGCTGGTGGGGATCGGCGGGATACTGACCGAGGTGCTCGATGACGTCGCGGTCCGCCTCGCGCCCGTCGACCGCGCGGCGGCCGACGCGATGCTCGACGACTTGCGCGGCAGCCGGATCCTCGGCGCCGTGCGCGGCCGCCCCGCGGTCGACCGGGCGACGGTGGTCGGCATGCTCGTCGCGCTCAGCACGCTCGGCGTCGAGCGCCCCGACGTGCTCGAGGTGGACCTCAACCCGGTGATCGCGTCGGCCGGCGGGGCGATCGCGGTCGACGCGCTGGTCGTGCTCGCAGGACTGCCCGATGCCTGACGACCTCGCCGACACGCCGGCCGCCGAACCCGTCCTCCTCCGCCGCGCGACACCGTGGGGCGTCCGCCTGACGCTCAACCGACCCGCCAAGCTCAACGCGCTGTCGGGCGAGCTCGTCGGGGCCCTGGTGGCGGCGATCGACGACGCCACCGCCGACGCCGACGTGCGGGTCATCGTGCTCGAGGGCGCCGGCCGGGCGTTCTCGGCGGGCTACGACCTGACCGAGGAAGCCGAGGGCGAGGCGCTCGGCCCGGTCGGCTGGCGCGAGCTGCTGGCGGCCGACGTGGCGGCCACCCTCCACGTCCTCGATTGTCCCAAGCCGGTCATCGCGCAGGTCCACGGGTACGCGCTGGCGGGCGGGCTCGAGCTGGCGATGGCGTGCGACCTCATCGTCGCGGCCGAGGGCGCCAGGCTCGGAGAGCCGGAGATCCGCTACGGGTCGGCCCCGGTCGCCCTGCTGATGCCATACCTGATCGGCCAGAAGAAGACCCGCGAGCTGCTGCTGACCGGCGACCTCATCGACGCGACCGAGGCCGAGCGGATCGGGCTCATCAACCGGGTCGTCCCGGCCGACCGGCTCGCGGCCGAGGTGGACGCCCTGGCCGATCGACTGGCACGGACGCCGCCCGAGGTGATGGCCCCGACCAAGCGGATGCTCAACCGCGCCATGGACGCGGCCGGGTTCCGGCTGGCGGTCGAGGCCGGCATCGACCTCGGCGCCATCATCAACGCGGCGGATACGCCGGAGCAGCGCGAATGGGACGAGATCGTCCGGCGCGACGGGCTGAAGGCCGCCCTGGCCTGGCGCGACAGGCGCTACGACGAGAGGCTGGCGGGGACGGGCGCCGAACCGGCGACGGATCCCGCCGTCCCCGATCCGGACTAACCCGTCGCGGTCCCTGGTGCGGGGGTCAGGAGCTCACGGATCCCGCGATCGAGAGAGACGGCCGGCCTCCAGCCGAGCGCCCTTAGCCGGGCTGCCGAGACCGCCGAGTCACGGACGTCTCCGGACCGGACCGGCCGATGGACGCGGCCCAGTCGTACGCCCGCTGCGCGTTCGACGGCGTCCGCCAACGCTGTGATCGACGTGCGCCGACCCGCGGCGACATTCCATGTCCCGTTCGGTGTCACGGGATCGGCGAGACGGACGAGGGCGTCCACCACATCCGTGACGTGGACGAAGTCGCGCGTCTGGCCACCGTCACCGTCGATGGTCAGGGCCTGGCCGGCGAGCGCCAGGGCGACGAACGAGGCCACGACGGCGCCTTCGAGCCCGCTCGCCTGGCGCGGACCGTAGATGTTCGATGGCCGGGCGATCGCGTACGGCAGGCCGGCCAGGACCACGTGGCCCTCGGCTGCCAGCTTGTGGATGCCGTAGTAGGAGCTCGGGGCGGCGCGCGCCGTCTCCCTGGCTGGGCGACGGGTCTCGCCGTAGATGGCTCCGCCGGACGAGACGAAGACGAGCCGCTCAGCGCCCGCCAGTCGCGTCGCGGTCGCCACGCGGTTGGTCCCGACGACGTTGACGGCGAGATCGTGCAGCGGCGACTCGATCGACCGCGGCACGCTCGCCTGTGCGGCGAGGTGGAAGACCACGCTCGGGCGCCAGGCGCGGACGGTCCCGTCGAGGTCGTCGATCGACACGTCGAGACGTTCGAGTCGAACATCGTCCGGGAGGTTCGCGGCGCGTCCGGTCGAGAGGTCATCGATGACGAGGACCGACCAGCCGTCGGCCACCAATCGGTCGACCAGATGGCCTCCGACAAATCCGGCACCGCCCGTCACGATGGCCCGCGGCTGGCTCAATCGAGGTGTTCCGACCGGTCGGCCGTTGACTCGAGCTGGCTGTACGAACCGCCGTGGTAGAGGAGGGGCGGCGCCTCGATCGGATTGACCCAGGCTCGGTGGATGAGTCCAAGGAAGACCGTGTGGGAGTACACCTCGAACGACGTGGCGACCTCGCACTCGAGATGGGCCAGCGACCCGAGGAGGCGGGGTGTCGCGCCCTCGGGCGCATCCGGCGCGAGCCAGTCGTCCCTCAGCTGCTTGTCGCCACCGATCCGGCTGCAGTGGAGTGCTACGCTCTGCTGCCCGACTGACAGGAGATTCACGCCGTATCGGCCCCGATCCGTGATCTCGGCGTGGGCGCGCGACGAACGGTTGATGCAGACCAGGAGAGACGGTGGGGACGGCGAGAGTGAGCACATCGACGTGGCCGTCATGCCGCTTGGCCGCCCGTCGGCATCGAAATAGGTGACGATGACGACGGTCGTCGCGTATCGCCTGAATGCCTGCCGGAATAGGTCCGTGTCGGCCACCCAGTCGAGATCGGCCGGGTTCACCGGCATCTCCGGTCTTTCCATCGAGGTCGTAGGCCTCCGATCAGCGTCTGCCCATTGTGCAACGGCGGGCCATCGAGGGCCGCAGTGATGCGGGCCGGTCCGGACAGCTTCGACCCGACCCCATGAGCGGTCAGCGCCGCCCGCCGCTGTCGCTGGCCTACCGGGTCCGGGATGCGAGCCTCCCGCCGCCTGCCGCGGAACGGCCGCCCCTGCTTGTGCTGCTCCACGGCGTCGGGAGCAACGAGCTCGCCATGGCGGCGCTCGCCGGATCGTTCGATCCCCGCTTCGTCGTCATCAGTGCGCGCTCGCCGATCGAGATGGGGCCGTTCTCCTTCTGCTGGTTCCACGTCACATTCACGCCCGACGGCCCGGTCATCGACGGTGACGAGCTGCACGACGCGGCCGATCGGCTGGCCGGCTTCGTCGACGAGGCGGTCCTCGCCTTTGGCGCCGATCGCCGGCGGGTCTTCATCGCCGGGTTCAGCCAGGGCGGGATCATGGGGCTCACGTCGATGCTCACCGGCCCGGACCGGCTGGCCGGGGTGGTCTGCATGAGCGGCCGGCTGCCACCCGAGGTCCTGCCCCGCCTCGCCCCGCCCGATCGGCTCCGCGCCAAGCCCGTCCTCATCGTCCACGGCACCCACGACGAGGTGCTCGGCGTGGAGTACGGCCGCACTGCCCACGCGACGTTGGAGCGGCTCTCGCTCGCGGTGACCTACGAGGAGTTCGACATGACCCACACCACCACCGACGCGAGCCTCGCATCGGTGGCCGAGTGGCTCACCGATCGCCTGGGGCGCTGACCAGGCGCTCGAACTCGGCGTCGAGCAGCCGGTGGAGCGCCTGCTGAGCGATCATCGGCCGCAGCGTGTGGTCGTGACCGGGAAGCTGTTCGAGCACGACGTTCGGCCACTGGTCGAGCCGGGCGAGGATCCCGTCGGCGGCAAGCTCGTCGTGGACGGGCTCGTCGCTCGAGAACGCCAGCACGACCCGGGTCCCGAGAGATGACAAGGCATCGAACAGCCGGACGACCGCATCGGCCGCGGGTTCGCCGGATCCACGGTGGCGCAGCCGGGCCGGCGCCCCCACGACCGCACCGGCCGCCCGCCCGGCGACCGCCCGGGACACGGAGACCATCCGGGAGGCCCCCACCTCGCCGCGGGCGATCCTCGTCCAGAGAGCCGGTTCGAGCAGGCGCTGGACCTTGCGCGCCTCGCGGCGAGACAGGAGGTCCGCGTCCCAGATCATCGCGCGTGGGTTGATGATGAGCGCGGCCACGATGCGTCCGTCGGATGCCCCGGTGTGGAACGCCCAGTACCCCCCGGCACACAGCCCGACGAGCACGAACCGGGGCCCGAAACCGCGGCGCTCCAGGTCGTCGATGATCGCCCCGACCTGTGCCCCGAACTCCGCCGTGTAGAAGTTGCCGACATCGCGATACCGATCGGGGTCGCCGTCCGCGTCGCCGATCCCCTCCAGGTCCATCCGGATCATGGGCACGCCACGCGCGCTCCAGCGGCGCGACGCCTCCACCCACAACCGGTTCGGGCCGATCCGGCGGACGGCCCCCGCATTGAGGAAGATCGCACACAGGTCCGACCGCGCCGCGTCGACGGGCTCTGCGAGCACGCCGAAGATCTGCCCGAACGGCTGCTCGATCCGGATCGCGGTCTCGCGGATGCGGACGCCATCCTGGATCAGCTCGAGGCCGTCCGAGGCGGCGGTGGGATCGGCCGCGTCCATCGCGACGGACGCAGGGACTGCTTCGTCGAGCCAGGCGGCCACGCGGTCGAACGTCGCGACCGCGGGTGCGTATCGCTCGGGATGGAAGACCATCTCTGTCCAGCCGTTCCCCGGCGCGGTCGACACGACCACGCCCTGCTCGCGCAGGTGCTCCTCGAGTCCCCGGTCGTGACGGATCCCGTCGCGGTCGAGCAGGAGAGCACGCTGGAGGCGGCCAGTCGGCAGCGCCGTGAGATCGATCGCCTGGATCGCGGCCATCGTGTCGGCGGACAGGACGAAACCGCCGACCTCCAGCCAGCCCTCGGGCAGGCCGGCCGCGATCTGCTCCTGGGTCAGACCGAGGGCCGAGCTCTGCAGGCCGGCGAATGCGCGCTGCTCGCGCAGGAAGGCGCGGCCCTGGACCGGGGCTCCCCACAGCACCAGGTCATCGACCGGCGCTCCGTCGGCGATCGCCCTGGCCGCCACCAGCCCACCAAGTCCGAGACCGATCGCGGCGACCCGCGAGGCCCCCGGCTGCCCGGCAAGCCATCCGGCGGCGGCCGAGACGGCGCGGGTCCACGCCCCGAGACGATCCTCGATGCCTGGTGCCCCGCCGCTGTCACCTGTACCCGGGAGGTCGATCCGCAGGGTCGGGTGTCCGTCGGCTGCGAGCCGGTCCGCCCACGCCCGCCGGCTTCGGTACGAGGCCACGTCGTCCCATCCCCAGGTGGGGCAGACGAGGACCGCCGTGCCCGACATCGCGCCCGACGCCGGCGCGTGATACATCGCAAAGACCGGATCGGGGGCGACCTCGAGGATGACCGGACGGGCCGGCGTCGGTGGCGTCACGGCTCGTCGCGGGTGTCCCGGATGGCGACGCGTCCGGTGAGATTGACGGCCGTCAGCGCTCCACCGGTCCAGTCCAGCCCCGGTCGCGTCGGGCGAAGTGTCACCCGCCGGACGCCGCCGGGCTCGATCGAGAATGCGTCATCCGACGGTGCGAACCCGGGTGCGTGGATGCGCACCCCGTACGCCAGCCGGCGGCTCGTGACGGCCAGGCAGATGGCGCCGTCGGCGCCACGGCGCGCGGAGGCCGAGATGCCGAGCCGCTGTTCGGGTTCCGGAGACAGGGGTCGCCCGGCCGGGAAATGGAACGACTGCGACAGCAGCTCCGGGCCGTCCGCTCCGTCCCGCTCGAGGCTCGCCACGATCGCATCCTGTGCCGGGGGGCCGAAGCGATACGCCCACGCCGCATCGACGAAATGCCCGATGACGGCCTCGACGTCCCGATGGGTCGCGCCGTGCGGCGGCAGGTCGAGCCGTTCGTCGCCGCGCCCGACCGGCAATTCGAGGTCCGTGTACAGGGACACCCGCAAGCGCGCCGACAATGGGAGCGGCCCGTCGTTGGCGACGTGGGCGATGACGCCTCCGATCCCCTCGTCGATCAGCCAGACCGCGGTCGGCGCAAGGATCCGACGCAGGTAGTGATACGGGGTCTTCGGCCGGCCGCAGGTTGTCGACGACGCCATAGCCGGCTCCGGCGACGAGGTCGCGCAGCCACAGGATCATCCCGCCGCCAGACGGGGAGCCGGCCCTGCGCCACTCGCCGTAGACGTGGGTCATGACCTCGCCGGTGGCCAGTCGCGACAGCTCGAGATAGCGGTCGTACGTGCCTCGGCGGAGGCGTGCCGGCGTCCACGCCGAAGACGACCTCGAGATAGTGGTCGCGCAGGTCGTCGAAGTCCCAGCCCGACCCGGCGTCCCGGGCCACGCCGGCCTTCCAGCGCGGGTGGTGGACGAACGGCTCACCGGGTGGCTCCGGGACCAGGGTCGCCAGCGCCTCGTCATCGGGGATGTTCGCGAAGGCCAGGCACTCCGCGGCGAACAGGACCCCGCTCGTCCGCGCGTCCGACAACGGACCCCGATACCCGCCGACCCCGTAGTAGTTCGTGACGCCGTGATCGGGGCGCATCGGCAGGTCGCCACCGAACGGCGATGACGGCACACAGATCGCGTCGAGCCCGACCTCGGCGGCGATCCCCGGGACGACCTCATCGTAGAAGGGGATCCGTGCGAGACCCATGTCGAGGCCGAGCATCGCGACCTGCTGCTCGACCTCGCTGTTCCCGCACAGCACGGCCGAGCTCGGCCGGCCGGCCAGCCGGGTCGCGACGTCGCGCGCCTCGGCCGCGGCGACACTCCCGAACCGCTCATCGCCGAACGGGTAGTCCATGCTCGCGAACATCAGGTCCTGCCAGACCAGCATCCCGAGCTCGTCGCACAGGTCGTGGAACGCGTCGCTCTCGTACGGGCCGAACCCCGGCAGCCTCAGCATGTTCATCCCGGCGGCCCGGGTGGCCTCGATGGCCTCGCGCAGCTGGCCGACCGACGGCGCGAGGCCCACGATGTCGAGCGGCGTCCACAGGGCGCCACGGGCGAAGATCGGCACGTCGTTCACGTGGACGAACAGGCCGTCCCGCTCGATATCGTGATCGGCCGTCGGACCCGCGGCCAGTGTCCGGAAGCCGACGCGGCCGGCGTCGATCGTCGCGGGCGCGTCATCGGGTCCCACGACGAGCCGGACCGTGTGGAGGGCCGGCTTCCCGTGCGTGTGGGGCCACCAGCGCTCGACGTCCGGGATGCGGAGCACGCCCTCGAGTGACAACGCACTCCCGTCGGGGACGGCCTCGAGCGAAGCGTGATGCCGACCCGACGGCCCATCGATCTCGACGAGCGCCCGCGCCACCAACGATTGGCCGATCGACCGCAGCCGCGCCGCCACGACGAGCACGCCGACGTCCCCGTCCAGCCGCGGTCGCAGCGACAGCGACTCGACGACGATGCCGCGACGGCGCTCGAGCCGGACCGGGCGCCATGGCCCGACGGCGGCCGGACCGGGTGAGAACGACGGGATCCGCCCGAGCAGCATCGTCCGGAACCAGCGCAGGTTGTTGTCGGCGACGAGCCGCGTGCGCCAGCGCGCGCGCGGCGTCCGCTTGACGGCCAGCTCCGGTCGAAGCGCGTGGAAGCGGATCGCCAGCTCGTTGCGATCGAGCAGCCGGGACCCGATGTCGACGGCGTGCCGCGCGAACATCGAGTCGCTCTGAGGATCGGCTCGCCGTTGAGGAACACCTCAGCGATCGTCGCCAGGCCGTCGAGACAGCAGGACGAGCTCCTCATCGGCGCCGGCCGGCGGCTACCTCGAACGTCGTCCGGAACCACCAGTCCTGCGCATCGAGATCGCCCGGCTCCCGGCCGGCGGCCCGGAGTGCCCCGGCGGCCGTGCCGGGAACCTCGGCAGGGATCCAGGCGAGTGCGTCGAGCGCATCCCGCGCGTCGGCCGGCGACGGGCGATCGGGCCCGGCCGCCGCCGCCTGCCAGCCGTGGTCGAGCGGCAGCACCTCGTGGCCCGCGACGCGGGCCCGAGCGGACGTCAGCGCGGCGCGGCATCGCGGTCAGCGCAGGGCGTCGTCGAGCGAGCCGAGCGCCTCGGTCCAGGCCTGGCTGAGGCAGTGCATCGACTCGCTCGGGTCGAATGGCCGACGTCGAGCGAGCTTGAAACCGAGCAGCTTGCAACCCTCGACGATCCGGCCCATCGCCTCCGCCGCAGGCGCGCCCCGTTCGCCGAGCAGCCACTCGGCGTGCGACGCCAGCAGCTCGAACCCGGCGCCCGCCATCCGGAAGGTGGCGAACGTGAAGGCGTGATAGCGCGCTTCGTCGCCCTCGAGAAGCGACGGCAGGTCGGCCGTCAATCGCGCCGCGAACCGATCGAAGGGGTTGCCCGGCGGGACGCGATCGAGATGGTGCCGGAGCAGGCCGCGAGCGACCTCGTGCAGCTCCGGGTCGCGGATGGCCGGCCCGGCGTCGAACCGGATCAGCTCCGTGTACGGCGGCAGGACGTCGGGCGACCAGTCCTGCCCGGTCCGGAACGCACCCCGGAAGTCCTCACCGGCGAGCTCGTAGAGCGATGCGTTGTGGTAGTAGCGGAAGATCTCGAGCTCGAGGTCGATCGCCTCGGCGATCACGCCGGTCTTCACGTGCCCGGTCCGATAGCTCGTCGCAGCCGTGTCCGGGAGATACCAGCCGTCGAGCTCGATCGTCATCGTCCGACCCAGGGCCAGCTGCTCCGCGACCTGGTGGGGGATGGACCGATACGGCTGGATCTCATGGATGTCGAGGCCGTACAGGAGCTCCATGTCCTCCGGCCGTGGCTTGAAGAACGTCCACTGGTCGTTCTCGAAGTCCATCCGCACGAACGACCCGAAGGACGCCACGGGCTCGTCACCACGGGCGTGGAGGAGCTCGCTGATGATGTCGGTGAAGCAGTTCGTCTCGAGATAGTTCCGCTCGCCCGTGTGGATCGCATGCGGGCGGTACGTCGCGGGATCGTGGCCGAAGAGGCTGACCATCGTCGACGCCACGGAGCTCACGGCCACAGCTCCGCGCGCACCTCGGGCGGCCACGCCCGTGGGTCGAGGCCGTGAGCCCGGAACAGGGCGAGCGTGACCCGTTCGATCCCGAACGCGACGCAGCCGGTGTGGGCGATGCCACCGCCTTCGAGGCCGATCTCGTAGACCTGGGTGAAATGGTCCTGGTGGTAGTTGAAGGAGGCGATCGCCGTCGGCTCCGGTCCGCCGACCATCGCCACGAGCTCGAACTTGAGCTCCTGCTCCTTCTGGTTCGCGGCCAGCATCCGGCCGACGCGGCCGAAGAAGGGGTCCGAGGCGATCTCGGACTCCGCGACGAGCCCGAGCCGCCCGAACAGGCTGAGCGTCCGCTCGAGCCAGGCGTCGCGGAAGCTCGCGACGTCCGCGGGATCGCCGATCCGGACGAACTCGCGCATGTGGAACGAGCGCATCCGGGCGGGATCGCCCGACGGCTCGTTGCGGAAGACCCACGCGCTGCCGGTGTCGACGATCACGCCGTCCCGGGGCAGGGGACCGCGGCGGGCGATCTGGGGATAGACCGGGTAGCAGGCCGCGGGCAGGAGGACCGCGTCGGTCTTCGACTGGAACTCGCTCCAGTCTTCGTGACGCGCCGCGCGCCCCTCGAGCTCGAGCGCCTGGGCGTCGTTGCCCTCGAACGAGAAGACGCTGCCCGCCAGGTGGGGGAACGACGACAGGTAGCCGTTCTTCTCGATCTCGAACGTCGAGGTCAGCGGCGGGAACCGCATCGATTCGACCGGGTCCGTGCCCGACGCCCGGGTGACCGCGGCGGTGAACGCCTCGCGCACGTCGTCGAAGGCGGGACCCTGGCCGAGCAGGCCGGGTGCGCCGGTCTCCAGGAGCAGGCCGGCGTCGATCAGCGAGGCGAGGAAGGCGGCCTGCTCCGGGCTGGCCTCGCGATAGGTCGCCACGACCTAGACGTCCTTGGCGATGAGCAACAGGCTGGCGTTCGTCTGGTGGATACGGTCGTTGGCGACCATCAGGCAGGCCGACATGGTGTCGCGCAGGTGCCGGCCGACGCTGAACGGGGTGTCGTTCTTGTAGCCGACGATCCCGCACACGCTCATCGCACCCTGGCAGACGCGCGGAGCCTGCTCCGACGCCGCGATCTTCAGGTTGTTGAAGCGCAGGATCGTCGCCATCGTGGACAGTCGCTCGCGGTCGCCGACCGAGGCATCGCTGAAGTCACGCAGGCCGGTGTAGACCTCGGCGCGCAGCAGCGACAGCTCGCTCATGAGCTGAGACAGGCGGACGGCCGTGGGCGGGAGCTGGTCGGGCCGTCCCTTGGCCGAGGCCCGCACGAAGGCGCGCGCCCGATCGAAGGCGTCGGTCGCGATGCCGAGCCACAGATGCGACCACAGGATGTGCGAGATCGGCACCATCGATTCGGTCCCGACCGTCGAGAACGGGACCGGCAGCACCTGGTCGCTCGGGAACGTCGCGCGGACGACGTAGCCGGGCGAGCACGTGCCGCGCATGCCCATCGGATCCCACGTGCCCATCTGCTCGAGCGTGAACTGCTCGCGGTGGGTCAGGACGACGACCTGATCGCCGGGCTCGGCGTCGGGTGCCCTGCGGAGCGTGGTCAGCAGGTCGTCGGCATAGGCTCCGTACGAGACGGTCGGCGCCTGCTTCTCGAACGTGGACTGGCCGTCCTCGCCGGGCGTGACGGCCGCGATCGACTTCCCGAGGTCGCCGCCGGTGCCGATCTCGGACGTGACCGATGCGACCAGGCGCTGATCCCGGGCGACGTCGCGGAGGTAGTCCTCGAACCACGGCGCACCATCGACGTGCCGCACGATCGAGGCGATCTGGATCTGGTGCATCGCGAAGACCATCGCGCTCGCGCCGCACCGACGCCCGAGCTCGAAGCAGGCTGCCGCGATCGTCTCGAGCGAGACGCCGCCGCCGCCGTACTCGGTCGGGATCAGCGCCGACAGGGCCCGCTCGGCGCGAAGGGCATCGATCGACTCGATCGGGAAGCGCGCCTGGCGGTCGACATCGTCGGCATGGGGGGCCGCGGCCTCGTCGGCGATCCGGCGGATCGACGTGAGGAACTCCTGGTCGAGATCGACGGCGATGCTCATGCCGCCGCGACTCGGAGCTGCTCGAGGGCCGCCGCGATCGCGGAGACGCTCTGGAAGACGCTTCGCTTGAGCATCGAATCCGGGAATTCGACGTCGAACTCGGCCTCGAGTCCGAGCATCAGGTTGACGCTCGCGTGCGACGTCATGCCCGCCTGGAAGAGATCTGCATCGTCCCCGATCGATGCGATGTCCACCGGCAGATGCCCGTGCTCGCGGATGACCTGCCGGATCCGGTCCCTCGGACCAGACGTGTCGCTCACCAACAGTACTCCCACTTGAAGGACCCCCGTGTCCGCCGAGCATACGACAGGCACGCGAGAATGGGCGAGGAGAGGGTGCCCCAGCGCACCACATGACGCGACGGTCGGCGGCGGGGAGTCAGCGCCCCGTCACGCGCTCCGACGGCGCGGCTGCGGCCCTAACGATCGAGGCTGACATCGTCGACCTGTCGGGGCGCGTGTCGCACGATCGTGCCTTCGCGGCGGCTGCGACCATCGACGATCTAGTCCGGCCTCGTTCGTTGAAGGCTTGGGAATTTGCGCTCCATATTCAGACGCATGACCTCCTTCACAAACCGGAGCGAGTTTGCGTCAACGAGAGTCCGATTGCCGGCCGCCGACAGTGTGTGGAGGCCGTGGCGGCGCCCGACTTGACGCGGTTCGACCACCCCGATGGCCGACTCGGAAAAATCGATGGGTGTCAGGATGTCCACCCGGTTCAGGATCAGCCGACCGCCATACCGGTGGGAGTTGTCCTGACTCGGCCGGATCAAACGACCGTCCGCGACGAATGGGGTCCCGGCCGGCCTGGCAGACCGAGCGTCAGTCTTGACTGGGTTACCTGCGTGTGCCGTCCACGGTCCAGTGAGCGATGACGCATGCCATGCGAAGAGGTTCTGATTGGCACCTCGATCCGCCCTGGTCGCGAATATCCACCAGAGACCCTCGTGTTGGAAGACGGTTGCATCCACCCCCGCAACGCCAGGCAGTAGAACGGCTGCGGGGCGCCATTGGTAAGGGAAAGCAGTCGCCTCGTACAGGACGAGGTCGCCGCTGGCTGAGATCTCGGGGAGCATGTAGATCGCGCCCTGATCCTCCAACACGTACGGATATGAGACGTGATGGCCAGGGTCAAGCACGATCCTTCTCTCAGAAACGGCGCCATTCGTGTCGACTTCAACGTGGCCGATGCTGCCGCGCCCCGTGCTTTGGTCGAGATCCTCGAAGAAGATGTGGAGAACACCATCACGTTCCAGGCCAAATGGGTCGGCGGCAAAATGACCTGGCCGGGTCGGCAACCAGGTGACCTCTGGCGCAAAGTCCGGGATCAGGAATTTGTCGATCGAAACGTCCACGATCCCGACGTTCCAGTCATGGTGGCGCGCGACCACATCCACCCACCCGTGCGCACGTCGCGCGGCCGCGGCCAGTCGCAAGACCGTTTCGGGCATATCCCGTCGGGAACGCCGAGGCGAACGACCGCGGTGGGACGTTCGGGCGACTCCGCCGCCAACGACATCGCGGGCTGGCAAGGACCCTGGAAGCCGACGGGTTCGCCGGCGAGCCACTGCGGCCGGCCAATCCACCGTATCGAGCAGCAGGCCGTCGACCGGCTTCCCGGTCCACCACGAAACGGTTTGCAGCCACCCCTCGCGCAGGACGGTCCCGGAAGGGAGGCTGATCAGGGCCACCCGTGTGACACCCGAACCGCGCACGTAGTCGACGAGGGCGGTCAGCGCGGGATCTGATGAGGTTGGCCGGCCGTAGCCGAACCGCCAGGTCTCGGATGCCCACCCGACCGCCTCCCCGAGGGCGTCCGTCGTCAGGTCGACGAGAACATCGATCGGCGCCGGGGACGTCGGGACGTCGGGGATCTTGGCCGGGAGAGCGGTCAGCGCGTCTGGGATCTGAGCGGGCGCCAAGGCCCGGATGCCCGCCGCATTCCGGCGCGAGCTCGGGTCGAGCGCGACTCGGATCCACCGCTCGATCGTGACGCCGGGCACGGCGGCCAACGCGTCGGCGCATCGCGCCTGCCACAGGACGATCGGGTCGTCGGTGGCGACCGCGATGCGGAGCCGGTCGTCGATCATCGTCGGCCAAGCCGTTCAGGTCGAGGATCAGCCAAGGCGCGCACCGTCGGACGGTATCCGAGGGTGCCTCCCACTGTCCAGATGAAGGACATCCTCGCCTTCGGATGCCGGTCGATCCAGGGCCGCCGGTTGGTGCACGGAGCCGGCCGGTGGTGCACGTTGACACCGTCTGAGCACCGACGTGGTACTTCGCGACCGTCGTTTGGCACCGCTTTAGGTCATGGCTGTCGTCGGCGTCGCAGCTCTACTGTCAGTGACGCGTCCTGACCCCCGTGCGCTCCCGGGGTCTCCCCGATAAAGGCACCCCCGTCGCGAGGCGGGTCCGCAAAGCCACGGCGCTCCCTGAGCGGGCCGGGCCACCGAATGGAGTTCGACCTCGCATGACTTTTTGGGATGGGACCGGCTGGGTCCCCGAGACACCGTCGAAGGCCGGACCCGCACAGCATCCAGGAGGACGTCGCCGAGCGCGCGACTGGGTCGCGACGCTGATCATGGTCTCCGCGGTCGGACTGCTCGTGGTCCCGTTCAGTGGCGCGTTCGCCAGCGGGCCTTCGATGACGATCTGGCCCTCGTCCGGAGCCGTGGGGACGAAGGTCACTGTCATCGGCCAGGGTTTCGTCGTGACCCGGGCTCGGCCGCGGCTGACCTGGGACGGCCTGACCGCCGGCATGCCGACGATTTCGATCAAGCACGGGACCTTCAAGGCCACGTTCACCGTGCCGAAGTCGACTCTCGGATCGCACGTCACGGCGCTCCAGATGACCCCGACGACGACAACGACGACGACGACCATGGCCGCCCTCACCAGCACGCCACAGATCACGGCCGATTTCACCGTCACGGCGGCATCGACTGTCGCGCCGGACCCCACGCCGGTGCCGACGGCGAAGCCTGACCCGACTCCAACGCCGACCCCGAAGCCGACGGCTACCCCGACGCCGACACCGATCCCGACCCCGACACCGACCCCGACGTCCGCCCCGACGGCAACGCCCACGGCGACACCGACGGCGAACCCGGCGACCCCGCCACCGGTACCGACGCCGACCCCGACCCCGACGGCTCAACCTACCGCCACGTCGGTTCCGACGCCGACGCCACCCTCCGGTTCAGTGCGGGTGACGTCGATCGCGGGACTCACGGCTGCGCTGGCTGACGACTCGAACACCGACATCGTCGTCGCGAACGGGACCTACCACGTGGGCATTGCTTACAACCAGGCGTCCGACTCGCTGTACATCGGCTCGCGCTTCGCCGGTCGGACCCGGCCGGTCACGGTCCGTGCTGAGACGATCGGCGGGGTCACCTTCGACGGCGGCGGCGGGACCAGTTACATGGGCATGGCCTTCGAGCAGGGGGCCCACGACCAGACCTGGGATGGCTTCAACTTCGCCAACATGGTGGGCACCCCGATCGAGTTCGGTGGCTTCACCCCGAGTGCGCCAGCCCATCACATCACGCTGCGTCATATCACCCTGAAGTCGACCTGTCTGCGGGCCTCGGCCAGCAGCAATCAGGAGCAGGGCATCTACTTCTCGAACGCCGCCGGGAGCGGTCCGCACGACATCCTCCTCGAGGACGTCACGGTCGACGGCACGAACCCGAACAGCGTCTGGAGCGCGATCCACGCGTATCACGGCGATCCGGCCGACCCACCTGCCTCGCGGGTCACCATCCGCCGTCTGACGGTGACCGGCACGACCAACGGCATCGTGCTCTGGAACGACACCGCCATCCAGCACGACTGGCTGATCGAAGACTCGACCATCAGCGGCGCCCGTGACACCGCCATCCGGTTCGAATTGATCGGCGCCCAGAACATCGTCTTCGACGCCATCACCTCGAGCGGCTCGGGAACCCGTGGCTTCTACAGCTCGATGGGCTCGAACCCGCCCGGTGTCACCTTCGTCGACGACAGCCTGCATTGACGCCCTGACCGGCGGCTGGCTCGGAACGCCTTTCTCCGCACGAACGGCGGCCTCGGATCGGTCACTCAAGGCCGCCGATCGTCGGGTAGGCCCGACGACGGTCCTGCCGATGGCGTAGACTGACGGTCAGGAGTCCCGAGATCGTTCGTCGCGAAGCGGCCACATCTCGCTGAGGGCGATCTGCCCCGCAGGTCCTGCGCCCTCACCCCCAAAGGTCAGCCGCACCTGCGCCTTTGACGACGCCGAAGGGACCCTGTGCCATGCGTCCCTTCGGGCCCCTTTTGGCTGGGTCCATCGGGTCATTGTCCCGGAGCGGATCCCGGGCGAAGCTCTGGATCCGACCAACCCGAGGTACCTGTATTGTCCGACGCCGTCCGCCAGCCCCGTCCCCTATGGCTCCTCACCCTCGTCGGCACGTCACTGCTGTCGGCATCGATCTTGTTCGCGGTCGGGCCCGCGGCGAGACCCGAGCCAGCCTCGGCCGCGACAACGACGAAGGCCGCCGTGTGCAATGTGAACCTGCGCTCCAAGGCGACCACCAGCTCCCGTCTTCGCACCGTGTTGCGATCCGGGGCCCGGGTGAGCGTCACGGCCAAGGTCACCGGTGGAGCGTGGCGGACGCGATGCGCGGGACGGGTCGTGGCGGGCAGGACGTGGTATCGGATCAGTGCGATCAATGGCCGGGCGGTCAAGGCCCTCTACGGCACGACCTACGTTTACGCCGCGTCAAGCATGTTCAAAGCCGCCCCCGCCTCGCCGGCGCCGACTCCCGCCACGACGGCGCCGACTCCCGCCCCGGTACCCCCAGCCCCTGGCGTGACTACCGCCTCGGTCCGGGTATCGTCCGTGGCCGGCCTCATGGCTGCGCTCGCGAACGCTGCCAACACCGACATCGTCGTCGCGAACGGGACCTATCACATCAGCCCCGCCTCGAGCCACGCCTCCGACTCGCTGTACATCGGCTCGCGCTTCGCCGGTCGGACCCGGCCGGTCACGGTCCGTGCTGAGACGATCGGCGGGGTCACCTTCGACGGCGGCGGCGGGACCAGTTACATGGGCATGGCCTTCGAGCAGGGGGCCCACGACCAGACCTGGGATGGCTTCAACTTCGCCAACATGGTGGGCACCCCGATCGAGTTCGGTGGCTTCACCCCGAGTGCGCCAGCCCATCACATCACGCTGCGTCATATCACCCTGAAGTCGACCTGTCTGCGGGCCTCGGCCAGCAGCAATCAGGAGCAGGGCATCTACTTCTCGAACGCCGCCGGGAGCGGTCCGCACGACATCCTCCTCGAGGACGTCACGGTCGACGGCACGAACCCGAACAGCGTCTGGAGCGCGATCCACGCGTATCACGGCGATCCGGCCGACCCACCTGCCTCGCGGGTCACCATCCGCCGTCTGACGGTGACCGGCACGACCAACGGCATCGTGCTCTGGAACGACACCGCCATCCAGCACGACTGGCTGATCGAAGACTCGACCATCAGCGGCGCCCGTGACACCGCCATCCGGTTCGAATCGATCGGCGCCCAGAACATCGTCTTCGACGCCATCACCTCGAGCGGCTCGGGAACCCGTGGCTTCTACAGCTCGATGGGCTCGAACCCGCCCGGTGTCACCTTCGTCGACGACAGCCTGCATTGACGCCCTGCTGGTGAGTCAGCGGTAGACTGCGCCGGCGAGCCCGGAGAGGCCTCATCGGAGTCGGCGCGTTCTGTCATTTGCCCCGCGGCTGCGACGTAGCCTCGATCGGTGCATGGCCTCGGGCAACCGAGCGAGGTATCCATCGTGCGCGCCACCGTCCGAGCCGTCCATCGCGAATGGTTGCTCCCTCTCATCGTCACATCGCTCGTTGCGGTTGGAGCGTTGTCCGCTGCTCGATCCGGGGCCGTCGCGATCGAGACTGTCTCGACACCCGGACCGATGACCTCACCTGCCCCTGGGGCCTCCGTCAGGGTCGCGTCGATCGCCGCGCTTCTTTCGACATTGGCCGACGACACGGTCGGTGACATCGTCGTCGCGAACGGGACCTATCACATCAGCCCCGCCTCGAGCCACGCCTCCGACTCGCTGTACATCGGCTCGCGCTTCGCCGGTCGGACCCGGCCGGTCACGGTCCGTGCTGAGACGATCGGCGGGGTCACCTTCGACGGCGGCGGCGGGACCAGTTACATGGGCATGGCCTTCGAGCAGGGGGCCCACGACCAGACCTGGGATGGCTTCAACTTCGCCAACATGGTGGGCACCCCGATCGAGTTCGGTGGCTTCACCCCGAGTGCGCCAGCCCATCACATCACGCTGCGTCATATCACCCTGAAGTCGACCTGTCTGCGGGCCTCGGCCAGCAGCAATCAGGAGCAGGGCATCTACTTCTCGAACGCCGCCGGGAGCGGTCCGCACGACATCCTCCTCGAGGACGTCACGGTCGACGGCACGAACCCGAACAGCGTCTGGAGCGCGATCCACGCGTATCACGGCGATCCGGCCGACCCACCTGCCTCGCGGGTCACCATCCGCCGTCTGACGGTGACCGGCACGACCAACGGCATCGTGCTCTGGAACGACACCGCCATCCAGCACGACTGGCTGATCGAAGACTCGACCATCAGCGGCGCCCGTGACACCGCCATCCGGTTCGAATCGATCGGCGCCCAGAACATCGTCTTCGACGCCATCACCTCGAGCGGCTCGGGAACCCGTGGCTTCTACAGCTCGATGGGCTCGAACCCGCCCGGTGTCACCTTCGTCGACGACAGCCTGCATTGACGCCCTGCTGGTGAGTCAGCCAGGAGACCTACCCTCACCAGCTGTCACTTCGTCGTACAACTCGCGGAGTCTTACTGCGTTCGCGTCGACGTCATGTTCTGCCAACACATGGGTCCTGAGCCTGTCTGCGGCTGCAGCCGCGGCAGGTCGGTCAGCATCAAATGCCACAAGCGCCCATCGGATGGACTCCGCGCTGGCGTCGGGGATCAGGCTCCCTCGATCGCGACCCAGAAGGCCTGGGATGCCGCCGACCGCCGTCGCGATCACCGGAAGCCCGATCGATCCGGCCTCGACAAGGACTGTGGGCAAACCCTCTCGATGTGACGGCAGGACAAGGACGTCTGCGGCCGACATGTATGTCGCGATCTCGGAGTGCGGTCGGGCGCCCCGGTAAACCAAGCGAATCCCATTCGGACTCTCCTGGCTCCGATAGCCCGCTTCGGGTCCGTCGCCAACGAACACGCCGATGAACCGGTCATCCATGGTAAGGATCGCGTCCGCCAATGCGCGGACACCCTTCGAAGGCAAGAGGTTGCCGACGAACAGGATCACGACCCGCTCCTGATCGAGGCCGAGGATCCGTCGAGCCTCATCCTTTCGGATCGACAGGCCAGCGATGGACGCGTGATCGGATCCGATCGCCAGATGGATCGCCTTGACACCCGCGATGTCGTCGACGCGTTCCGCAAGGGCCGCGCTGACAGCGATCACCCGGCCTGCCTCGATGAACGCGGTCCGGAGATCGTCGATGCGATCCGGGTGGCGTAGGGGCCAGGTATTCAGGTCGCTGCCGTGAACCGTGAGGACGTATGGCAGTCCGGTTCGACGGGCGAGACGCCAGGCAGCCAGGCCGGTGATCGCCGAGTGTCCATGGATGAGTCGCGCGTCCTTCCAGGCCGATCGGGCGCGCCATGCTGCCTGTGCGATCTGGCGGTCCGGGGCGGACCAGCTGGGTTCGCCTGGGAGCGCAAGGTAGCGCGGGCGGACGATCGCGACGCCTTCATCAAACGCCGCCTTGGGTGCGGCAGCGTACTGACGCCACTTCGTTCGAGCCCGTGATACGGGCCAGGGCGCCCACGGTGTGGGACAAGCGACAGTGACGCCCACGCCGAGACGGACAAGGGCCCGCGCCTGGGTTTGGAAAAAGACCCCACCGACCGGCTGTCCATCCCACGGGTAGCCTGGGGTGACCCAGACAGCGTCCGTCACGAATGCAAACGCATCAGACCCGGACTCTCGAGGCCACGTATTCAGGCGAGCCGCCGATTCCGGCCATGCCAGGGTCGCGACTGAAGTCAGGTGCCGACCTATTCGGGGTGTTCGCCCGCCGGCGGACATAGGCGAGGCCAGCGGCGATTCCGATCATCAGCCACACCTGTTTTCGATTGCCCACGATGTCCAGGAAGAGGGCCAGTAGCAGCAACGAGGCGAGGCCAGATTGGATCATCGCCGCATCTGGCCCCCAGCCACGTTGCAGCACGAGGGGCAGCAGAAAGAGCGCAAGCAAGAACAGTCCGATCGCCCCGAGTTCGGTCATCGTCCCGATGACCAGATTGTGCGGGCCTCGGTCTACGCCGTGGCCCGAGCTGACGCCCGAAGCGCGGACGGCGTCGCCCGTATAGGCGACAGGGAAGTTCGCGTATCCGACTCCAAGGACAGGCGCGGACTCGTAGATCGAAACACCGACGGTCCAGATGTCCGTTCGACCCGCTCCTCCGCTGACGACTGCGGTCGCTGCCCGATCGGAGATCAGGCTCGCGACGCCGGGGATCTGGAGCGCGACAACGCAGATCACGGCGATCATCGCGATAGCCCCGACCTGACGGCGGAACGTCAGTCTAGGGAGGACGAAGATCGCCACCACGACCGCGATGCTGACCCAGGCGCCACGTGTGCCTGAGACGATGACGGCGATGGATGTCGCAAGTGCGATGGCAGCCCCCAGAAGTCGCTGCTCGCCATCCAGCGCCTCGAACAGGCCGAAGATGAGTGCCGGAAGCAGCACGGCCGCGAATTGCGCAGGGTTCTGATCCTGGAGCGCTGCAGCGCGCACGTCGCCAGCGGGACCATACCCGAGGAAGGACACGATCCCGACGCAAGCGGTCGCTGCAGCGGAGATGCTATAGACCCACATGATCGGTCGGACCTTCGTCGGGTCCTGGGACACAAGGTCGGCGACCAGGAGCGCGATCAGGAAGAGCTGAAGCAGCGTCGTGAGTTCCCCCCAAGCGACACTCGGGTCGATCGCCCAACCGAGACTCGCGAAGGCCCAGGCGAGGAATAGCCATGCGGCTGGAGACATCAGCCCGAGGGAAAACCGGCCGATCCGCGGGACTCCGTACGTGACCGCGAAGAGGATCCCTGCCAGTCGGCTCATCGTCCCAAGGCCGTCGACGAGGATGACCTGCTCCACCGGGATCAATGCAACGAATGCAAAGAGCGCGAGGATGGGCCAGCGCAGGCTGATGAGCCCGATAAATCCGACCGCGGCGACAGCCAGGGCCACCAGAAGCATGTCTTGTCGCGTCGCAAGGATGACGACTGCTGCAAGTCCGAGGAGGCCGGCGAGCACGGCGAGGATCGTCGATCGCGGCCCGAGGTGCAGGGTTTCCCCGACGCGCGCCAATGACGCGCTCAATCGAATGCCCTTGACGTCCGAGGTGGCCGACAGATCCTTCTACTGTTCCCGATTCGAATCGTCATCAGGTGGTTCCAACACTGCGCACGCAAACAGGACCGATGCCCGATCCAGCCGCGCGCGCCACGGCAGGATAGCCCATCTCGTCGAATCTTCTGAGTGAGCGACAGCCCGCGGACAAGGATGCGTGGCCAGGGTCTCGCGACGCAGCTCAGGCACCGCCTGCGGCCGTCCCCACGAACCGACGCACGAGGCCGATCGTGGCCGCGACGATGAAACGGAGATCGCTCGCCCGCGGAAGCCAGAAGTCCATCACCGGGATTCGGGCGAATCGGGCGGCGACGATGGTGAACAGGATCGCAGAGGCCGTATAAGACACGAGGGAGGCGGCCGCCGCACCGGCGATGCCATACCGGGGGATGAGGATGAGGTTGACCACCACGTTGAGGATGAACGCGAAGATGTTGATACCCGACGAGATGGCCGTCCGGCCGATGCCCGTCACGTAGCCGTACACCACCTTGGTCGTGCTGAGAGCAACCACCCCGGGCAGCAGGATGAAGAGGGCGGGAAGCGATGGGACGAATGCCGGCAGGAGGATATTGATCATCAACACCGACGCCGGAACGAGAGCCAGCGCGACAGCGGCCGTGACGAGCAGGGCGACGCGCGACACGAAGGCGACCTGGCTGTCCGACTCATCACGCGGAGACTCCGCGACGTGAGGGAAGAACAGCGTCGAGACCGCGTTCGGGAAATAGAAGACCAGCTCCGCGAGTCCGACGGCCATGCTGTAGTAACCGAGCGGCGCTGACGGATCGGCGATCAGGAACGCGATCAGATACGCGTCGGCCCGGGCGCTGAAGAACTGGGTGAGGCTTCCCGGGTAGAGCGGGAGCCCGAACCCGAAAAGTTCGCGATATGAGACTCCCGACGGATGATCGACACGTTTGCTCACCTGCCTCGAGCCGATGGCAAACCCGATGGTCTGGATCGATGACGCGATCAGGTAGACCGCGATCGCCCCGTTCACCGACGGTCCGAGTCCGCCGAGGATGACGATGATCAGCGCGGTCGACACGACCGGATAGGTCATGTTGACCGCCGCATACCAGCGAACGGCCTGCCGGCCGGTGACGATGCCCGTCGTGAACGTCGCATTCAACGCCAGCGGAAGTGCGATGAACGCGACGAGGATCTCCTCGATCGGGATCCCGTGCAGGAAGGCCTCACGCAGGAATGGCATGAGGACGACCAGGATGAGGTAGGCGGCGCCCGACAGGAAGGCCGTGAGGATGATCGACTTGGCGACGATCCCGAGCACCTGACCGCGGGCCGAGAAATACCCGAAGGCTGTGGGCAATCCGAGTTGAAGGATGACCATCGCGGTCGATGGCAAAAGGACGAGCAGGTAGTAGTCACCTTTGTTGGCCGGTCCGAGCAGTCGAGCAAGCAGGATCCCATTGATGATGCCGACGCCAGCCCCGAAGACCTGGGTCCCGAAGAGCACCATGACGCGGTCCGAGAACCCGCGGCCGCGCGCACTCGTCGTCATCGCTGCGGCCTCAGGCAGCGCAGCACCGACACTCGCCGAACGCCCAGGTCCTCGACGCTCATGCCGGCGACCGCGTGCGCGATCAATCCCGCCAGCGCCAGGAGACCCGATAGGGCCGGCAGCCGATGACGTGCTTGAAGCTTCGCATCCCGGCGGACGCCCCAGAGAACATGTCGTACATGAACCAGGTTGGACGGTCGGTCACCTGCCGACGGGAGATCAGCTCATCGACCGTGCCCATGATGAGGACATACATGACGCCCTCTTCCAGCGCTTCGGCATGACCGAGGAGGCGCTCGATAAACGCCACGTCGCCGCACGCCCTCATGCTCAGATACGCGCGGAGCACACCCCCGGCGTCGCTCACGCCAAACACGTCGCTGTCCCGCTGAAAGTAGCGCCGGACCTTCTCCCTATCGTGGTAATCCGGGTGCATCGGGATCCCCTGACGAGCCTCGGAAGAACGATTGATCGCCAAGACCTCGTCGATCCGAGCCAGGGCGTCCAACCGGCCGAAGGTGTAGCCGGCTTCTTGAGCGTGCTTGACCTGCCGACGCATCAGCCTGCTGACGATCTTTCGATAGTCCTCGGGTCGATCGGGGAGCTTCAAAAGAGCGACTCCCCAACTCTTGTTCTGGATGAGGCGCCACCGGGCATGGCGTCGGGTGAACGCGTCGTAGTGTCCACGACAGCCTTCATCGCCGGACATCTCGATCCGGACGACAGGCAGTTGCCAGAGGGCCAGGGCCTCATCAGCAAGCCTCGGACGCCTCACCTGCCGCGGCGCTCACGACGATGATCGGTCGCGGCCCGCGTCCCTGATCCCACGGCGCGTTGCATCGCGGGAAATCTACCATCGGCGTTCGAGAAGGCTGACGATCGAGTCATTCCCGCGCCGTCCGCTCAGCCGACTGGGCTGCCGACCGACGCGTGGTCGTCGGATAGCTGGCGATGAGGACTGCGCCCTCGCGATCCCAGTTCCAACGGTCGGCTGCAGCCTGCCGACACCGTGCTCCCATGGCCACGAGCTCAACCTCTGGCAGATCCAGGATCGAGCGGATCGAAGTGGCGATGGCGGTGACATCCTCGGGATCGCAGACGATGCCCAGCGAACCAGCCGGATCCTCGACTACGGTCCGACGGATGTCCGGAAAATCGCTAGCGACGACCGGGATCCCAGCCATCAGGCACTCGAAGAGCTTGTTCGGGGTGGAAAGACGATGGTTCAACGTTGTTGGCTGGATCGGCATCACCCCGATATCCGCCGACGCCACCCACATCAGCAGATCCGTCGTCGAGACCGGGTCAAGGACGTGAACCCGCCCTCGCCATCGCGGGTCCACGGAGGCCTGGATGAAGGTGTCGCGCAGCTCGCCGTATCCGAGGAGGACCAGGTGAGCCGATTCGAGGCCCGGTTCGAGGAGAGCCGCCATGAGTTGCTCGATGCCGCGATTCGCAGAGAGCGCACCGTGATACAGGAGGAATTCGGTCCCCGGTCGGGATCGCGGTCGACGCTCGAATGAGATCTGGCTTGGTGTCAGGACGCCTCCATCGGTTCGGACAATTGTGGACGGCCACGACGAGCCGGGGATGGTATCGCTTGCGCAACTCCCGTCCCAGCGCATCGTTCACGGTGACAACGACAGCGACGCGACTGATCAGCCGCCGCTCGTAGGCACGGAGCATGGATCGAGCCAGCGCAGGCAAGCGCAACGCAGTCCCCGTCTCGAGAAACAGTTCGTGCGAGTCATAGACGATCGGGACGTCCGCTGCCACGTTCGGCGTGATCGCGGCTAGGCCGGTCAGGTCATGCGCATGCCAAATGTCGACCTGTCCCGCAGTTTCGACCACCTTGCGGCCCCATGTTCGAAGGCCGCGGACGTAGTCAAGCAACCATGCGGAACGTCGGCGGATCGCTGCTATGCGACTCGGAGGCCGGTCGAAGTACGGGTTCGGCGATCCCGGGATGATCGAATGTCCCGAGGGCGTGACGGTGATGATCCGGACATTGTCCGGGAGCTCGGTCGCTGCACCCCGCCAAGCAAGGCAGACGATCACCACGTCATGACCGGCCTCGGCGAGGGTGCGCGCCTCTCGTTGGACGCGACTATCGAACGTGAGATCCCCATACAGGGCCATCCCCACCAGAGGATCCCTGTGAGAATCTGACTCCGATCGGGTCAAGGTTGCTTCCGACGCGAGGGCAGCGCGAAGCGCATCCCTTCGACGGTTCGTCGGATGTCGTCACGAGCGTTGACCACTGGATCTGCGAGCCACTGTCGGGGGTGGACAACGACTGAGATGACTGCGACGTTCGACCGCACTGCGATCAATGGGTCGGCGGGCTCCCAGAACCGTGGCGGTTCGGCATCGATGTGCCGGCTTGGGAGGAGGCGAAGGAACGCCTCGTCATATGTTTCCAGCTCGATCCCGTTCGCTCGTCGCACGTCGGGATCATCGAGGACGACCCAATTGGCGATCCCGAGATGTCGGTTGACGAAGTCACCATGCGAAGCGACGACGCGCATCGGAAGGCCGGTGGACGTCCGTAAGCGCCCGATGTTCTCGGCGAACAGCGCCCGTGCTTCGGGAACGTGCCTCATGACGTCACTCGGACGGCGGAGACCCCTCCGCTTGATCACGGTGGCCAGTTCCTCGTAGTGATAGCTCGCCTCGCCGCCACCGTCCTCGATCTCGAGCATGATCTCCATGGCAACCGTGGAAAGGCGGAAGAAGTATGAGCTTCGGACGCCCAGGTCGCGGTCGATGCGCCACATCCTGGCCGCCGTTTGCGTATCGGTATCCACATCGTGGCGGAGCACGAGACAGCGTTCAGGCGGATCCACGTTCGCAGTCGAGACGCGTTCCCAGAAGTCTCCGACGGACCTGATGCGATAGCCTGCCCGGAGGGTTGACTCGAGGAGCGACCGGTAGGCATCGAGTCGCGAGCCCATCAGAAAGTCGCTGTAGATGCGGTTGCGGATCCGTCGTGCGATGGTCAACGATTCACAGCGCGGCTGGGTCAGCCCACATGGCGTCGCTCAAGATCGACCGACCGCCTCCCTACGTGGACGAGCGCGGTAGGTTGTGCGCTTGGTCGCTCGCCCGAGCCGTTGCATCGATAGCCTCCGGAGCACCGTACGGGCTGCCATATGCGCTCTGATCGTCCGAACGCCGGACGGGAACGCGATTGAGGACGGCGCCGAGCACGTTGGCCCCGGCCTTGGCGAGCGACTCGCGGGCCATGCGCACGTACCGCCGACGACTCCGCTGGGCGTCGATGACGAATAGCGTCCCATCGACGAACGACCCGATGATGGCGGCGTCGGACATGCTTCGGAGGGGAGGGCTATCGAGGATGACGAGGTCGGTTTCGGACTTCAGCTGATCGATCACGGTTCTCATGCGCTGCGAGCCCGCGAGCTCAGCTGGGTTGGCCGGCAGCGGGCCCGTCGTGAGCACCCGCAGGTTGTCCTGTTCGGTCGGCTGTGCGATGGAATCGAGGCTCGCCGAATCGTTGCGAAGAAGCGTTGTCAGCCCGTGGGTGTTGGACAGATCGAACAGCCGGTGGACGCCGGGTTTGCGAAGGTCCGCATCGACGAGCAGGACGCGCTTGCCTGCCTGCGCGAAGACGACCGCCAGGTTGGCGGCGGTGACCGTCTTGCCCTCGTCGGCGGTCGAACTCGTGACCAGCAGTGTTCGGATCGGAGTGTCGACCGACGAGAACTCGATGTTCGTCCGGAGGGTCCGATACGCCTCGGCGACCGTCGAATGCGGATAGAGGATGGTCGCGAGCCGGTAGATCTCGCTGCGGCCCTTTTCGCCGCGCATCTTCACGATCGTGCCGAAGGTGCTGAGGCCCGCGACCTCCTGGACCGCATCGGCATCTCGGACGCCGTCGTACAGATGTTCGGCGACGAACACGACGCCGCCGGCCAGGATGAGCGCGAGTGCGGCGGCGAGGAACGTGTTCTGAAGCCGGTTCGGCGAGACGGCGTCGATCGGGACCGGTGCCGGGTTCCAGACGGTGAGCAGGTTCGAGGCATTGGCCGACGAGACCGACAGGTACGTCGCGAGCGTCGATCGGAGGCTGGCGAGCCGACCGTTCAATGTGTCGAGATCGGAGTCCTGCTTCGGTGTCCGATCAGTGATGCTGCTGAGGGCCTCCGCCTGTGCCTCGGTCGATACGATCTGAGCCTGGGTGGCTGCGATCTCGGCGTCGATGAAGTCCCTGGTCGCGACCTGTTGGCCCTGGATGCTCGGCGACGCCGCGATGAGCTGATCCGCAAGCTCGTTGGCGATGGCTGCGGCGCGTGCCGGGTCGGGGTCCTGGACGGCAACGGTCAACAGCGTGCTATCGAGAGGCGCGTCCGCTCGGACGTGTTTCGCGAGCTCGGTCGTCGTCGTGTCGAGCTTGAGCTTGGCGATGACGGCATCGAGGACGGATTGCTTGGTGGCCGCCGTGGCGTACATCGACGACAGCTGCTCCGAGACCAGCAGCTGATTGATGTCTGAATTCGAGTCTCTCAGCGCCTGGCCGACGATGAGTGTCGTCTTTGCCTCATAGGTCTTGGGCAGGACGCTGCTAACCAGGAACGCCACAGCGCTCGCGAACAGCACGCTCAAGACCAGTAGCGGAAGCCACGGTCGGATGATGGCGATCTGGCGGCGCAGGTCCACGGGGTCTCACTCTCTTAGCCCAGAGCAGCGGGGCTCCGCGCGAATTCGGTCGATGCGGCGACAACGATACCGCCGGCCCCAAATCATCGACCAGCTTCGGTGGACCGTCAACCGTCGCTATCCGCCCAGTCCTCTGAGCCTTCGTGACCAGGAGGACCGACCGCTCGGGGTGACTGAGTCAGACCGTCCACCAGGGCGACGATTCCGAACGCCGACATGGCTGACAGACCATCGCGGTCGACGGCCGTATACTCGCTCACTCCATATCGGGTGCCGGTCGTTGTCATCCACAGTCAGCGTCATCATCCCCAGCTTCAATCGCGCAGCATTCCTGGGCCAGGCCATCGACAGCGTGCTTGGCCAGGAGCATGCGGAGGTCGAGGTCATCGTCATCGACGACGGTTCGGTCGATGGCACCCGTGAACTCGTCGCGAGCACTTTCGGGGCCGACCCGCGAGTGATCTACCGGTACCAGGCGAATGCCGGCGCGTCCGCGGCCCGAAATGCTGGTCTCGACGTCGCCACGGGCAGATACGTGGCTTTCCTTGATTCCGATGACTCGTGGGACCCATGGCATCTTCAGGTCCTCGTGACCGCGCTCGAACATCACCCGGAGGCCGGGCTCATCTGGTCGAACACGCGATACGTCGACCCGGACGGGGCGGTCATCTCGACTGACGCGCTGGCGAGCCTGCTCTCGTCGTACCGATACTTCCCGCTGGACAGCATGTTCGCCGCGTCCTTCCCGATCGACGAGCTCGGTCTCGATCTGCCGTCGAACTACGAAGGCCATCGGATCTACGTCGGCGACGTGTACTCGCCGATGCTGATGGGCAACCTCATCCTGACATCGTCAGCGGTTCTCAGCCGAGAGCGGATCGACGAGGCCGGGCGCTTCGACCACCGTCTCGTGGTCGGCGAGGATTACGAGTTCTTCCTGCGCACCTGTCGGGCCGGGCCAGTCGCTTATGTGGACATCGCGGATACGCGCTACCGGACCGGCACGAACGATAAGCTCGGCAGCCCGTCGATGGCGTTGGCAATGGCGCTCGGATACCTCGAGGTCGTGACCACGACCCTCGCCCGCGACCGCGATCGCATCAGGCTGTCGCCGTCGTTGATCGCCGAAGCGCAGGCGCACGGTCACCGGTGGGTCGGTGAGCTGCAACTCCTGGCGGGCTCCCGGCGCGACGCTCGCCAACACCTGGCCACGTCGCTCAGGATCCGCCCGCGACAGCCGAGGATCATCGCCCTGCTCCTGCTGACCTTCATACCGGCCGCCGCGACACGCTCGATCGTCCGCCTTCGGCGGCGTGGCCGAACCGCCGACCGTCTCGCCGGCGTGAGCTGAGTCCATGGCCGGTGCCGCGGGTCCGACTCGGCTCGCGATCGATCCAGGGCCTTAGCGTGGCCGAGGCCCCGGCGGTCGCCAAAGGCGCACGTGTGGGCCGGTCGGCACGACCGGCCCGGATCAAGCTCATGCTCGTGACGCAGTACTTCCATCCTGAGGTGGGCGCGGCGCAGACCCGGTTGCGGGAGACCGTGGCGGGACTCCAGGAGCGCGACGTTGCGGTGACCGTGGTTGCCCCGATGCCGAGCTACCCGCTGGGGCTGATCCCGCGCGGTTATCCCTGGTGGCGACCATCGCGAGAGCGGCTGGAGGGCGCGACGGTCATCCGGTTGCCGACCGTCGTGGTTCCTGGCGCGACGATATCCCGCCGGATCGTCGGTCAGGCCGCGTTCGCAGGCGCTTCGCTGGCGTCCATCGGTCTAGTCGGCCGGTGCGACGTCGCACTCATCGAGTCCCCACCGCTGCTGCTCGGCGTGACCGCCCACGCGCTGGCGCTGGCTGGCTTGCCGTACGTCTTCCATGTGGCGGATCCCTGGCCGGATTTCCCCATCGCGATGGGTTATCTGAGGTCACCGCTCGCGCGCCGATTGGCCTATGCCCTTGAGGATCTCGCGTATCGTCGGGCCTCCGTGATCACGACCGTCAGCCCAGGACTCGTCGATATGCTCGATGAGAAGCCGTCTGCCCGTGGGAGAGTGCGGCTGCTCCCGAACGGCGTCGACGTCGGCCGGTTCGATCCGGATGTGACACCCGTGGAGGGACGACGCAGGCTCGGTTGGGCGGACGATTTCACCGTCGTCTATGTCGGGACCGTCGGCCTTGCGCAGGGGATCGGGACCCTGCTCGAGGCCGCCGCGCGGCTCAGCATCCCCATCAAGATCCGGGTGGTCGGCGAGGGTGTCGAGAAGCCCGGGCTGGTCGAACGGGCGCGTTCGATGCAGCTGACACGTCTCTCGTTCCACGACGCGGTGCCGCAGACGGACGTGCCGGCGATCCTCGCCGCCGCGGATGCCGGGCTGGTCATCCTCCGTGCGGGCCCGCTGTTCGATCAGTCATTGCCGACAAAACTGCTCGAGGCGATGGCCGCGGGGCGACCGGTGATCGTCGGCGCGGATGGCCTCGCGGCACGGATCGTCGAAGACGCCGGGGCCGGCTACGTCGCGCGTGCCGAGGACTCCGGCGAGCTCGCCAGGGCGCTGGAGCGCTGTTGGCGAGATCGCGAGCGCGCGCATCGAGGAGCAGCGGGGCGCGCCGCCGTCGAAGCCGGCTACTCGCGCGATGTCATCCTGGACCGCCTAGCCTCGATCCTTAGCGAGGTAGCTCGCCGATGACCCTCGAACTGCCGTTCCTGCCATTCGCTTACCCATCCATCACCGACCGCGAGAAGCGTGCGGTGATGGAGGTGCTCGACTCCGGCTGGCTCACGACAGGCCCGAAGACCAAGGCGTTCGAGGCGGCCTTCGCCGCGAAGGTCGGGACGCGTCATGCCATTGCGCTGAATTCGGCGACTGCCGCGCTCCATCTCGCCCTCGACGCTCTCGGCGTCGGCCCTGACGACGAGGTGATCGTCCCGACCTGGACGTTCGCCGCCAGCGCCGAGGTGATCGCCTACCGCGGTGCCCGACCGATCCTGATCGATATCGAGCCGGACACGCTCAATGCGAGCCCGGAGGCGATCCTGCGGGCCGTGACCCCCCGGACGCGTGCCGTGATCGTGGTCCACGTCGGCGGCCGGCCGGTCGACATCGAGCGACTGCTGGAACTGCTCCAGCCGCTACGTATCCCGGTCATCGAGGACGCGGCGCACGCCTTTCCAAGTCGGATCGGTGGGTCCGCCGGGCGGTCTGTCGGGACGTTCGGGGCGGTGGGAGCGTATTCGTTCTATGCAACCAAGACGATCACGACAGGCGAGGGCGGCATGTTCGTTACGGACGACGAGGCCATCGCCGATCGCGCCCGGTTGATGTCACTGCATGGCATCAGTCGAAACGCGTGGAACCGCTACACCGCGAGCGGCTCGTGGTATTACGAGATCGAGGATGTCGGCTACAAGTACAACATGACCGACATGGCGGCCGCGCTCGGCTCGGCCCAGCTCGAGCGGGCCGACGATCTCCTCGCCGCGCGCGTCGAGCTGGCCGCCCTTTACTCCGCGCGGATCGGCAGTTCGACCGTAGGGGACCTGATCGAACGACCCGGTCAACCGGCGGACGGGTCCCATGCCTGGCATCTGTATGTCATCCGGCTCGTCCTCGATCGGCTGCGTATAGACCGGGGTGAGGTCATCGAAGGTCTGAAGGCGCTCGGCATCGGTACCAGCGTGCATTTCATCCCACTCCACCTCCATCCGTACTACCGGGACCGGTGGGGATACGCTCCCGAGGACCTCCCGAACGCCACGAATGAATACCAGCGCGTGATCTCGCTTCCGATCTGGCCTGGGATGTCCGCGGCAGATGTCGAGCGCGTCGTCGCCGCGCTCGAGTCGGTTCTGGGCGACGCTCGCCGCTGAGACGGCAGGGGTTCGCCCGAGCGACGTCGGCACGCGTCCGTATAGTGGCGTCGCCACGGACCGTTCGATGACATCGATGCCCGAGGCTCGTCCGATCCGTCATGGAGGGTTCTCGTGGACCTAGGCGACTATCCGGGGCTTTGGCCTGGGATCATCGCCTCGCTGTTCATCAGCCTGGCACTGTGCATCCCCGTCGGGCGCGTCACTCGGATCAGTGCGCCGAACGCCTGGCTGCTCCTATTCGGGCTCGGCATCATCTTCGCCGCGACCTTGACCCCAAGCCTCGAGGCCATTTCGGAGGGAGCCCTCGGATCCGGGCGGTGCGATCTCTCCCGGTTCACGCCCACTCCCATCGGCGAGCTCCGGACCATCAACCAGTACAGCCTCAATGTGATGCTCTTCATCCCGCTGGGCATCGCCATCGGCGTCATCCCGCGGGAACGAGACCAAGCGACCTTTGCGGTCGCGGCCCTCGCCCTTCCGATCGCGATCGAGTCGATCCAGCTCGCGGTCGTTCAGCTGGATCGCGCGTGTCAGAGCGGCGATGTCGTGGACAACCTGTTCGGCCTTGGGATCGGATTCATCATCGGGTTCGTGATCGCAGGCGTCGCGCGGGGGATCGTCCGATTGGTGACCTGGATGCGCAGGGTCGATACGCCGGTCTGAGTAGTCACTCTACCGTCGGCCGAACACCGTACCGACGGTCCGAAGCAGGATCTGGACGTCGAGCCGGGCGGAGCGTCGATCGAGGTACGCGAGGTCGAGACGCAGCTTGGCCGGCAGGACCTCCTCGCGGTATCTGCGCTCGGCATCGGGTCCCGACAGCAGTCGCGCCTCGTCATGGAACTCCAGCTGGGCGAGGCCGGTGATGCCAGGACGTGCGGTGAAGACCCGGCGATGGTCCGGATCCGTGAGATCTACGAAGAGCGGGTCCTCGGGCCGCGGTCCGACCATCGACATCTCGCCGCGGACGACGTTGATGAGCTGCGGGAGCTCGTCGATCCGATAGCGCCGCAGTCGCCGACCGAGCGGGGTGACCCGCGGGTCCTCGGCCATCGTGATCCTTGTACCCCCGGCGCCTTCCCGCATCGTCCGGATCTTGAGGACGCTGAATGTCGTGCCTCCCTCGCCCACGCGGCGCGCCCGGTAGAGGAGCGGGCCGGCATCACCGGAGAGGCGCATATACGCAGCGACGCCGACGAAGATCGGCGTCGCGGCGACGAGACCGGTCGTCCCGAGGAGAAGATCCAGGGCCCGCTTCATATCCATGGCGGAGCGTAGGGTAGCGCGCCGGGAGCACGGAAGGCTCTGCTACGCTCGCGCCCGGAGACGGCCGGCCGACCACGCCGGTGATGACCGGAAGCTCGATGGGTCGGGAGATCGATGGGCAGTGCACCGGCGGACGACGCCCTGATCCGTGCTGCGATCGGCTGGGACGTTCGGAACTGGTCCCGCGCCCTGACGCTTTGGCAGCGTGAGGTCGATCTTTACCGACCCCGCCGCGCCCTGGCCTTGGGAGAGCACCAGGGTGGACTCAGTCTGTGGCTGGCGTCGCGCGGCATCGACGTCGTCTGCACGGACGTCGACGACTCGTTCGAGACCGGGGCCCGGGCATTGCACCGCCGGTTCGGGGTCGCCGATCACGTGATCTACGAGGTGCAGGACGCCACGGCCATCTCGCAGCCCGACGAGTCGTTCGACCTCGTCGTGTTCAAGTCGGTCATCGGCGCGCTGCGGACGAAGGCGCGGCAGCGTCAGGCGATCGACGAGATCCGTCGGGTCCTCGCGCCCGGTGGGCTTGTTCTGTTCGCGGAGAACCTCGTCGGATCGAGGGCGCACGCTGCCCTCCGGTCTCGCTTCGTCCCCTGGCAGGCTGGCTGGCGCTACCTCCACGTCGACCAGGACCGAGACCTGTTCTCGGGCTTCGAGGACGTGCGGCTGGAGACATGGGGCGTGCTCGGGCTGCTTGGCCGCACCGAGCCCCAGCGCGACGTCCTCGGTCGGGTCGATGGATGGCTGACCCCGATCGTGCCGCCGACGTCGCGCTACATCCTGTTCGGTGTTTGCCGGAAGGGATGAATGATCAGGCGACCAGCGCCGCCCACGCCCGCAAGGTGACCGCTACCCTCAGCCGATGCGGATCCTGAGTGTCGTCGGGACACGTCCACAGCTCATCAAGGCGGCGGCACTGTCGCCGGTCCTGCGTTCCCGCCACGAGGAGATCTTCGTGGACACGGGGCAGCACTACGACGAAGCGATGGCCGGCGCGTTCTTCACCGAGCTCGGCCTGGCCAAGCCGGACCATGCGCTCGGCATCGGAGGTGGATCACACGCGCAGCAGACCGGCAGCGATGCTGAGCGCCCTCGCCCCGATCATCGAGGACGTCGGGCCTGACGCGGTCCTCGTCTACGGCGACACGAATTCGACCCTGGCCGGAGCACTCGCCGCGGCCAAGCTCGGCGTGCCGGTCGCCCATGTCGAGGCCGGTCTTCGGTCATTCGACCGGCGGATGCCCGAGGAGATCAACCGGGTCGTCGCCGACCACCTGTCGCACTGGCTGTTCGTCCCGACGCAGGCAGCGATCGACAACCTCGCGGCAGAAGGCATCGTCGACGGGGTCGAGCTGGTCGGCGACCTCATGCAGGACCTGGCGGCCCGGATCGCGCCGCTCGTCCGCGACCCGGCCGCGCTCCAGGCCGTCCCGCTCCCGGGCATGGACCTCGCGCCGGGTCGCTACCTGTTCGCGACGATCCATCGCGCCGAGAACCGATCGCCCGAGGCGATCCGAGCGTGGGTCGGACTCCTCAGAGCGGTCGCGAGCCCGGACCGGCCCGTCGTCCTCGCGCTCCATCCGGGGACTCGTGCGGCGCTCGAGACATCGGGCGCCGACCTGGGAGCCGACGTCCTGGTCATCGAACCTCTCGGCTATCGGTCGTCGCTGACCATGCAGCTGCATGCCGCCGCCGTGCTGACCGATTCGGGCGGTGTCCAGCGCGAGGCCAGCTGGCTCGGCGTCCCGTGCCTCGTCCTGCGCTCGACGACGGAGTGGCCGGAGCTGGTCGTCGGGTCGGGCGGTCGGATGTCGCTGGTGGGGCTCGATGCCGGCCGCGCGCGTGACGAGCTTCGGCGGTGGGCGCCGTCCGCGGAGGGACCCGGCCTGGCCGCTGACCGGGCCAGATCGCTGGCGATCCCGGACGCCGGCGCGGCTGCCGCCATCACGGCCCGGCTGGCCCATCGGGGACCGCCGATCACGACCGCTGACGACGATTCGGATGGTGCGTGCGAGCACCTCGATCCATCGGATCGATAGTCGAAAGTACTAGGCAGCCGGGGTGCTTTCGGCTAACCTAGCGGCCCGCAGTCTTTTTTCATGCGGGTGAAGTCTTCGACGGCATTCATCGGCCGTCACCAGTCCATGCCATTTTCGCATCATCCAACCCTTCGACAGCAAGCCTTTCGTCGACAGGCCGATCGCACCCAACTTTCCTTCCGGGGCGGCCAGCGAAACGGGCTCACTGGTGTGGCGACGGTGATCGCAGGGGGCACCATTGGCGGTCCAGAGTTCGACTCAGGGTCGACATCTTCCCGACTCCGCGTCAGATGCCGCCGTCGACGGCGCTCGCTTCGCTGAGCGACGCCCGACGATCCGGGGCTGGTGGGCGTCCGTGCGGTCGGGTGCACCCATCACCGATCGGCTGCGGTCCAGGCATCTCCTGGTCATCGACGTCGTCGGCTTCGCGTTCGCGTCCTTCCTCGCCCTGGCGTTCCGGTTCGACAGCGAGATCGCGGCCCAACGCTTCGTCGCCTACGCGCCGATCATCGCGATCCTGGTGCTCGCTCGGATCGCGACCGGCATCAAGGGCGGGCTGTACAACCGCGGCTGGCGGATGGCCAGCGTCCCCGAGCTCGAACGGATCCTGATCGGCGTCGTCGCCGGATCGCTCCTTGCGGCAGCCATCGTGTACGCCCTCGGCTGGGCACAGGAGGCCTCCTTCCACGGTGCGACCGTCACCGATGGCTTCCCGCGGTCGTTCTGGATCTCCGAGCTGCTGGTCAGCCTGGCCGTCCTGGGCGGTGTCCGCTTCGCCATCCGTGCCGCGGCCGAGCGCGAGTATCGGCCGGGCGCCTCTCTCGCGAACGTGCGGCGGACGCTGCTCTATGGGGCGGGCGAGACCGGCCACGTCATCGCCCGGTCGGCTCTGCGGAACCCGGACGCCGGCGTCCTCCCGGTCGGCTATCTCGATGACGACCCGGACCTCGAAGGCAAGCACATGGGCAACCTCCGGGTGTTCGGCGGCGTCGAGTCGATGGAGCGTGCCGTCGGGGCCACCGGTGCAGAAGCGCTGCTGATCACGATGCCGCGAGCCAGCGGGAAGGCGGTCCGTCGCGTCGTGGATGCGGCGATGGCCCTCGGTCTCGCCGTGCGGACCGTGCCACCCATCAACGACCTGCTCGACGGGACGCTCGACGCGCACCGGGTCCGGTCCGTCCAGGTCGATGACCTCCTCCGCCGGCCTCCGGCCACTGACCATGCCGCGGCCGTCAGGGAGATCATCGAAGGTCGCACGGTCCTCATCACGGGCGCGGGCGGGTCGATCGGATCCGAGCTCGCACGGCAGGTCCACGCGCTCGGCCCGGGCCGGCTGGTGCTGGTGGATCGAGCCGAAAGCCCGCTCTACATGATCCAGCGGGCGCTCGAGACGCGGAACGAGCACGGTCTCGGTGGCGGTGAGCGTGCGCGCGCACCTGGTCAACGTGGCCAGTCGGCCGGCGATCGACCGCCTCATCGCCCTCGAGCGACCCGACGTCATCTTCCACGCCGCGGCCTACAAGCACGTGCCGATGATGGAGGACCACCCGTCGGACGCGGTCCACGTCAACATGGGCGGGACCCTCGCCCTCCTGGAGGCGAGCATCGCCGCCGATGTGGAACGGTTCGTGCTCGTCTCGACCGACAAGGCGGTCCGGCCGTCGAGCGTCATGGGCGCCAGCAAGCGGGTCGCCGAGATGCTCGTGGCCGATGCGGCGAGTCGGACGGGCAGGCCGTACGTCGCGGTCCGGTTCGGGAACGTCCTCGGGTCGACCGGCAGCGTCGTGCCGATCTTCCAGGAGCAGCTCGAGAAGAGCGAGCCGCTGACCATCACGCACCCCGACATGACCCGGTTCTTCATGACCATCCCGGAGGCGACCTGGCTGATCCTCGACGCCGCCGCCGTCGGCAAGAGCGGAGACCTGTTCGTGCTCGAGATGGGCGAGCCGGTCAAGATCATGGATCTGGCCCACGACCTCGTCCGGCTGTCGGGTCGCGACCCGGAGACGCAGCCGATGCGCGTGGTCGGCCTGCGTCCGGGCGAGAAGCTGCACGAAGTCCTGTTCTACGACGAGGAAGACGTGCAACCGACCGAGGTCGCGAAGCTGCTCCGCGCAGTGGCCGAGCCACCGCCGGTCACGGTGCGTGCCGACGTGAAGACTCTCCTCGCGATGGCGACCGGTGGCGACGAGACCGCGCTCCGTCTGGCCCTGATGGCCTATGTCTCCGGGATGGGCGTCCCGCAGGCACATGGAACGATGGACGTGTCGCAGGATATCGCCGACGCCGACCGGGACATTCCGCCGCTGGTCACCGTCCCGATCTTCGATACGGCGACCACGCCCGCATCCGAGGCGTCGATCCTCATCGGTTGAGCAGGACGACCCCGACGATCGCGGCGACGACGACGATGACCAGGATGAGCGCCACGACCTCGGGGCCCAGGACCCGTGCGATCCGTTCACCGATGGACGGTCTGTTCTGTCCGTCGGTCATGGTCGCGCAGGCGTTCCAGCGGCTTCGGCGATCGACCCGACCAGCGCCTCGAGCGACATCCCGGCCACGGCTCGGAAAGCCAGGAACGTTCCGAGCTTGCGGTCCGGGATGGTCAGCAACAGGTTTCCCTGCGAGATCGAGGCCAGGATCCCGGCGATCGGGCGCTCGAACGCGGTGACCGACGGATCGTGCGGTCCGACGAGGCGGAGCCGGTCATCGTCGATGACGAAACCGTAGCGCCCACCTACCTCCAGGCCGGACGAGCCCGAGAGATAGACCGCCGTCGCGAGGACCGGGGCGGGCTCCGGTCTCATCGTCGGCCGAGCTTCCCGGACCTTGCGGCGCGGTGTGGACGGCTTCGTCTCGGCCGGCGCGGCCGGTCGGGTCTCTGCCGGTCGGGTCTCGGCGGGTCGGATCTCTGCGGACGCGCCGCTTCGGGACTCGGCGCGTCGTCGGACGGCGGCGACCGGGGCGATGGTCGCGAGCTCGGACAGGGCGGGCGGCGGCACATGCATCGGGGCAGGCGTCACGGGTCCGGAGCCGTTGACGGGGAGGTGAGGCATGTCCGGCGACCGTGGGGGCTGCCCGAGGTCTGCGCTGGCCCGTTGTGCACGCCGCAGGTAACGGGTGTCGGCGCCGCACCACCAGCAGGTCATGCTCCACCCCCGCGTCGGCTCCAGGCAGGTCCGACACCACGCCGGAGGCGACCGCCGGAGAAGGAGCAGGGCAACGGGTCCGAGGATGGCGCCGAACACGAACCAGACGCGCTCGTCCCTGTCGAGCTTGCCGGCCGCCCGCGCCGAAGCCAGCCCGAACCCGACGGCATAGGCGGCCAGGACGACGATGGCGACGAGGATCGGGATCAGTCCACCGTCCCCCCGGGCTCGGGTGCATGGACCTCGACGTCCCCGAGGCCGCGCGCGGCGAGCTCGGCCCGCAGCTGATCGGGCGTGCCGGCCAGCGCCGGGAACGTGCCGTAGTGGATCGGCATCACGTGCTTGACGCCGAGCAGCTCGACCGCCAGCGCCGCCTCTCGCGGTCCCATCGTGTAATGGCCGCCGATCGGCAGGAGCGCGATATCCGGCCGGTAGAGCTCGCCGATCAGCCGCATGTCTCCGAACACATTGGTGTCGCCAGCATGGTAGAAGCGGAAGCCGTTCTCGACCTCGACCACGAAGCCCGCCGGCTCGCCGAGGTACAGCGTCGTCTCGGCACCGCCGTTCCAGTCACCGGCCGAATGGTCGGCGTGGACCATGGTGACCTTGAGACCGGCCACCTCGACGGTCCCGCCCTTGTTCATCCCGATCGTCGCGTCGGCGCCGCCGGGCAGCGTCCGCGACAGCCAGAGGCTCAGCTCGTGGATACACGGCCAGGCCGGGTGCAGGCGGCTTGCCAGCGCGACGGCGTTCCCGAGGTGGTCGCCGTGGCCGTGGGTCACCAGCAGGACGTCGCACGCGTCGACCGCGTCGGCGGACTTGGTGCTCCTGGGGTTGCCGAACCACGGATCGAACAGGACGGTCTTGCCGCCGGGCGTCCGGACCTCGACGCACGCATGGCCGTACCACGTGAACGTGGTGTCGCGACCGAGACTCATGATGTGCACCTCCGGGGTCGATGCTACAACGCCGCTACACTCGGGCCGTGGCTGCGACCCAGATCGGCGAGAACCTCGCCTTCGTCAACTGGACCGTCCTGACCGGGCTCGCGCTCGGCTTGTTCGCGGCGGTGGTCATGCTCCGGCGGCGGACGAGCGCCACCCCCGGCTACCTGCGCTTCGCGACGCTCTGCGCGGTCGGCTTCGGGATCCTGGCGTGGATCTCCGACGGGGCGCTGCCCTCGTCGCTCGGGACCTCGCCGGTCGTCGTCGACCCGGCGTGGGACGCGCCCAGGCGTGCCGCCCTCGCCCTGTTCTGCATCTTCGTCGGCGGGCGGCTTCGTCGCCCGCCGGATCGAGCCGCGGGCCGCCGACTGCGCTCGAGGTCGGCGGGCTGGCCGCGGCCGTCGCGACGCTCGTGTTCGGGGCGCTCGCGTGGGGTGACGGCTCGCTCGGCGCGGTCTCGCTCCTGGTCCAGCTGGCGGTCGTCAGCGCGGCCATCGGGGGCGTCTTCGCGGCGATGATCCTGGGGCACTGGTACCTCGTGACGCCGAAGCTCCCCGAGGCGCCGCTCATCCTCCTGGCGCGGGCGCTGCTGATCGTCGTCGTCGTCCAGGTCGTCCTGTTCTGGGCGTGGATCGCGACCGGCGCCGGGCCCGCCGATGCCGCACCCTTCACCTCGCTGGTCGGGCCCTGGGCGCTGTTCGTCTGGCTGCGGCTGATCGTCGGGCTCGTGTTCCCGCTGGTCATCTGCTGGGCGTCGGTCCAGACGGCGCGGACGCGCTCGATGGAGTCGGCGACCGGCCTGCTGTACATCAACGTCGGGTCGATCGCGGCCGGGACGATCCTGGCCGCCGGCCTCTATTTCGGCGCCGGCCTTTTGGTGTGAGGGAGACGATGAACAAGCACGGCACGGACTGGATCCCCGACGGCGTCGACCTCGACTGGATCGAATCGCTGGCGCAGCCCCTTCCCCCGGCGCTCGCCGCCCTCGAGATGGCCGGCCTCGAGAACAAGATCCCGATCGTCGATCGCGCCTCCGGGCGCATCCTGTCCGTGCTGGCCGGGTCGCGACGGCGGATCGTCGAGGTCGGCACGGCCTACGGCTACTCGACGCTGTGGATGGCGCTCGGCCAGCCCGCAGGCGGCACGATCGTGACCATCGACCCCGACCGCGGGCGCACCGACCTGGCGCGCGGCTGGTGGCGCCAGGCGGGCATCGCCGACGAGCGGATCACCGTCGTCAACGCACCGGCGCTGGATGCCCTCGCGAGCGACCCGGCGCTGGCCGGTCCGTTCGACATGGCGTTCATCGATGCGCTCAAGCCCGAGTACGAGGGGTACCTCGGTCTGCTGGCCGATCGCCTCGACCCGGGCGCCCTGGTCGTCGCCGACAACGTGCTGTGGGGCTGGCCGGGCGTCGGGAAGCCGTCCGGTGGCGGACGATGACGTCAACACCGCCGCCCTCCGCGCGTTCGATGCCGCCGTCCTGGCCGACCCGCGGCTGACCGCGACCATCCTGCCGGTCGGCGACGGTCTGCTGATCGGGACATGGCACGGTTGACCGACACGGACCGGGCCGTCGCCACGTCCATCCACGTCAGGGTCCGGCTGTTCGCCGTCCAGCGCGAGCTGGCCGGGACGCGTGAGGTCCCGCTCGAGCTGCCGGACGGCGCCGACGTCGAGGCGGCCTGGGCCGCGCTCGTCGCGCGCCATCCGGTCCTCGCCCCCGGCCGGGCATCGCTGCGGTTCGCGCGCAACGGAGACTACGCCGAGCCGACCACGGCGCTCGCCGACGGCGACGAGGTGGCGATGATCCCGCCCGTGTCGGGTGGGGCAGGGAGCGATGGGGCCGGGACGACGCCCGACGCCCCTCGCACGCACTGGATCCTCGAGATCCGCGACGAGCCGTTCACGAGCGCCATCCTGGCCGAGCTGGCCGATGTCGCTGGCCAAGCCCGAGGACGGCGCGGTCGTCGGGTTCCTCGGCCGGACGCGATCGACACCGGGGACGCCCGCTCCGGGGCAGGAGGAGGAGGCGGCTCGCCACGCGGGTCGCGCGGTGGAGTCGCTCGATTACGAGGCGCACGAGGCGATGGCGCTCCGCACGCTGGCCACCATCGCCGACGAGATCGCCGTGCGGTTCGGCGTCGACCGGCTGGCGATCGTCCATCGATCCGGCGAGGTGCCGCTCGGCGAGGCGTCGATCGCGGTCGTCGCGGTGGCGCCGCACCGCGACGCGGCGTTCGATGCCGCTCGCTACGCCATCGACGAGACGAAGGCACGCGCACCGATCTGGAAGGCCGAGCGGTTCGCCGACGGGCACGTCTGGATCGGCCACCAGGCCCGCACCGGGCCGACGGAGGCGGGATGAAGGTCTACATCAGCGTCGACATGGAGGGGGTCGCCGGGGTCAACCACCCGAACCCGACCGATTCGTCGCATGCCCGCTACCCGGCCGCGGTCGAGATGATGATCGACGAGACCAACGCGGCCATCGAGGGCGCGCTTGGCGCCGGCGCGGAGGAGGTCCTCGTCAACGACAGTCACGGCTCGATGTACAACCTGCTGCCTGCCCGGGTCCACCCGGCCGCGCGGGTGCTCCAGGGACAGAAGCCGTGGTCGATGGTCGAGGGGGCAGGGCCCGAAGCGGGCTTCGGCGTGGCGCTGTTCGTCGGCTATCACGCCCGGGCAGGTCACCCACGCGGGACGCTCGCGCACACCTACTCGGGCACACCGGTCGAGACGCGCCTCGACGGCCGTCCGACCGGCGAGTACGGCCTCAACGCGCTCGCGCTCGGGGCGTGGGGCGTGCCGGTCGGCCTGGTCACCGGAGACGACGCGCTGGCCGAGGAGGTCGGGGTCTGGCTGCCGTGGGCCGAGCGGGTCGTCGTCAAGACGGCCGTCGGCGGCCACGCCGCGGCGTCCGTCCACCCGTCGGTCGCCGGCGATCTGATCAGGGCGGGAGCCGAGCGGGCCGTCCGACGCGCGGCGGCCGGGGAGCTGGCGCTTCTTCGGGTCGGGCCGCCGGTCGTCATCGAGGTCGATTACCGGCGCGGCATCGAGGCCGACCTGGCGGCGATCGTCCCCGGATCGGAGCGCGTCGGCGACCGCGGGGTCCGCTTCGTGTCGGACGATCCCCTACTGGCCTACCGCGGATTTCTGGCGGGGAACCGCCTGGCCGGGGTGACCGAACGATGACGATCGCTGCGTGACGGGGGACGTGGCGCGGCGTCCGCGACGGCATACTTGCCAATGAGCTCCCGCGGGGAGGGTCTCGTCGGAGACCAGTGGAGGGATCTCGTGTCGACGCCACCGGCCGCCGGCCGCGCCAGATGACCAACGATTGGGGATCGATCGATCGCCTCGTCGTGCGGGCCGACGCGCTTGCCGGCGCGTGGGGCGCACGGGCACGAGCGTCGACGACGATCGGCCAGGAGCGCGCGATCGTCCGGCTGTTCGGGGTCACCGGGCTCGATGCCGCCGGCCGGCCGCTCGCAGGGGCCGCGGTCGACCGCTGGCTGGCGAGCGAACCGGCGGCGCTCGGCAACGGGATCGCCCTGCCGTTCGCGATGGCCCTCCTCGAGTACGACCTCGAGCCTCAGCAGCTTGCGCTCGACGTCGCGTCGGGCGCGATCGACCTTGCCCTCGAGGGCGAGCTGCTGCGCGAGCGCGATCGCCGCGCGGTCGCCGAGGTCGAGGCGACCCGGCTCGCGGACCTCGCGATCGAACGCATCGATGCCCAGCGGACGGTCCGCCGCGAGACGCTCGACATGCTCGGCGAAGCGCGGCGTCCGTGGCTCGGCGTGACGCTCCGCGAGCCGGACATCGAGGCGGCGCTTCACGAGGTCGCCAGCCTGGTCGGGGCCGGCGTCGACCTGGTCCGGATCGAGGTCCCGATCGGGCGCGAGCTCGCAAAACGGATGACCGACGCGGGTCTCGAGGTCCCCGCCTGGGCGCCTCGCGACGGCGGCGGACCACCGGCCGACAACGAGCCATCGGAGCCTGCCCCGACGGGCAGCCAGCGCGCGCTCGCCCGACTGCGCCGGGCGGTCGACCGGGCAGCCGCCCGACGGCGGGCCTACGTCCGTCTCGCGACGACCGCGCCCGCCCTCGGCGCGCCCGAAGGGGCCGTCGTCGCGGCGTTCGAGCGGATCGACCTCATCACGTCCGACGCGATGGCCGAGATCATCGCCAATGCCGTGGAGCCGGACCGCGCGCTGTCCGACCACGCCTTCGCCCATCGACTGGCCGCCCGCGCCGGAACGGGGATCCTCATCGGTCCGGGGCCGCTCGTCGTCGCCCCCGACCTGACGGCGGGCGTTCCGTCCGACCCGGCCACCCGCGCGGGCCGCGCGCTCGCGCTCCAGCTCCTGGGCGTGACCCTGGCCCGGGGTGACGGGCTTGCCGCGGATGCGATCGTCGTCGGGGCGTTGACGCCGTGGCTGACGGACGAGCCGTCACCGGGCGCCCGGGCCATCGCCGAGGTGGCCGTCCGACGTGCCATCTTCGACGGCCACCCGCTGGGGTTCGTCGAGCCGTCATCCACGTCCGGACGGGCGGCCCTGTGGCCGTTCGTCGAGGCGGCGGCGGCCGCGCACGCCGGAAACGTCGCGCTGGTCCTGCGGTCCGCCGAAGGCGGCACCGACGAGGCGCTCGGAGCCGTCCGGGCCGCGCGCGCAGCATCGCTCGTCTCGGCCGACGTCGCCGAGGCCACCCGGCAGGGACCGCTCGCCGGTGTGGCGCTTGACCACGCTCGCGGGATGGTCTCGGCTGCGCTGGAGACGCTCGAACGCCTGGCCGACGAGGGCTGGCGGACGGTGGCGGGCGACGCGCCATCCCCGGGGCGGACACGGTCGGGCGCGTTCGACGCCGCGACGGAGCGGACCGAGCCCTTCGACCCGTTCGCCGCGACCCTCGGCCGTCGCGCCTGACCATCAGACGGCGACGGCCGCCCGCGCCAGCGGCCGGCAGCGGACCGTCCCGTCACGCCATTCGAACGCCTCCAGCCGCAGGGCGTTGGGATCGATCGCCTCGAACTCCTCGGTCAGCCACGTGGCGAACTCGGTGTCGACTTCGATCGGCAGCCCGATCAGCAGGTCCCGCGACGGAGCGATGAACAGGGCCGGACCGGGCCCGAACAGGTGGTCCATCGCCTCGGGCAGCAGCACGGTCGTCGACGCCCAGCCGTCCCGGGACTGGAACACCGCGACCGGCACGTCGTCCACGGCGTCGCGGAGGAGGTCGCGCTCGTCGACCTCGCGGGTACGGCGCCGCAGATTGTCGAGCGCCCGGTCCGCCAGCGCGGGCAGGTCGACCGGCCACTGCGCCAGGTGCGTCGTCGAGACGCGCATGAAGGCCGGGCCTGCATCGACCCCGAAGCCGACGGTCACGCCCGGCGGCAGCACCGTGAGCGCGGGCGGGTCCACGGGGTAGCTGGACGGCCGCGCCCTCTCGAAGACGGGCAGGATGTCCGATGCGACGTCCTTCCAGGCGAACCCGTGCGCGTCCAGCCGCCGAAGCGCGTCGCTGAACCGTGGGTCATCGTGGACCCACGCCGTGCCGCCCCTGTCGCGGAGCGTGCTTCGTGATCGATCGCCGCGATGGGTCCGCCGCTTCGCCATCGGCGCAGGATGCCCGACGGCCCTGCACGCGCGATCACCGGATGCTTATCCGCCGCTTACCGCCGGGAGGACGTGGACCACGGCCGCTGGGCGCAGCGGCGTCCCGAGGTCGCCCGGCTCGCCGTCGACGAACACGTTGATGTGTGGCCGCAGCCTCGGGCCCGCCTCGACCAGCCGATCGCGCAGTCCCGGCACGGACCGGTCGAGCGCCTCGATCACGGCGGCGACCGTGTCGCCCGCGACCTCCTGCTTGCGGGCCGTGCCCGGAAACAGCGCGATGAGCGACCCCGGCAACATCACCGTCGCCACGAGACGTCGGTCAGTCCAGGACGGTCGCTTCGACCGCCCAGATCTCGGGCAGCGTGTCGGTGATCATCCGCCAGGTGGCACCTTCGTCCGAGCTGTGCCACACCTGGCCGGTGGCGGTCCCGAACGTGACGCCGACCGGGTCGAGCGTGTCGCGGGCCATCGCCTCGCGCAGGACCGACATGTAGGCGTCGTGGGTGGGCAGCCCGTCGTCCGAACGGATCCAGGAGGCGCCCCGATCGTGCGTTCGCCACACCGCGGTGTGGCCATCGGGCATGAACCGGCCCTCCTGGGGCGTGCTCAGCGGGATCAGCCAGCAGGTGGCGGGATCGCGCGGGTGAGAGACCATGGAAAAGCCGAAGTCGGTCGGCAGCGAGCCGGTGATCTCCTGCCACGTCTCCGACCCGTCGTCGGAGCGGTAGACACCGTTGTGATTCCGCTGGTAGAAGGTGTCAGGCTCGCCGGCCGCCATCGCGAACTTGTGAACGCATTGCCCTGTCTCCGGGTAGTTCTCCGTCGGGTTGGACTCGGCGCGGACGCCCACGTTGCGCGCCTCCCACGACGTCCCGCCGTCGCGCGTCTCGAACACGCCGACGGCCGAGATCCCGACCCAGGTCCGGTCGATGTCGGTCGGGTGGGGGATGATCGTGTGAAGGATGAGGCCGCCCGCGCCGGGCCCCCAGGTCGGTCTGCTCGGATGGTTGGTCAGGCCCTCGACGTGGCGCCACGTCCTGCCGCGGTCATCGCTCCGGAAGAGCCCGGCCGGCTCGACTCCCGCGAGGATGCCTCCGTCCGGCGTCGTCGCCAGGCTCCAGATGGTCGTGACCGGCTCGGCATCGTCGCCGTAGGTCATCCCCGCCGACGAGTGCGTCCATGTGTCGCCGCCGTCCTCGGACCGCCACATCGCCGGGCCGTACCAGGCGTTCCCGGCGGCGACCAGGATGGCGCCGGTATCGGGCTCGACGATCATGTCGTGGACCGGCCAGCCCTCGCACAGCGGACCCTTCATCGACCAATCCGTGCGGGCCTCATCGCTGTCGAAGAGGAACGCGCCCTTCTTGGTACCGACGAGCAGGCGAACTCGCTTCGTCACGTTCGGCTCCCTTCAGCCCCCGGCCTTGAATGGGTAGACGACCCACGCGTCGGTCGTGACCGCATAGACGTCAGGCACGTCCGGCACGACCGACCGGGCCGGTTTCCAGTGCAGGACTGCGGTGGTCGGGAGACCGCCGGCCTGCCGGATGCGCTCGATCACGGCGTGGATGGTGGTACCACTGTCCCAAACTTCGTCGACCACAAGGATGCGTTGACCGCGTAGCAGCGGGTCGGCCGGGAACTGCAGGAACGTGGGATGCGGCCCCGGCCGGCCGCGGTCATCGTAGAACTCGACAGCGGCGACCAGGATGTTCCGGATGCCGAGGCGGTAGGCGAGCATCCCGGCCGGCACGAGACCGCCCCGCGTGATCGCCAGCATCAGGTCGAACGACTGGTCCGCGAGGCGGTCGGCAAGCCCGGCGACGAGGCCGTCCAGTTCGTCCCAGGCGACGATGTCGCGCCTGGGTGGTGCGGTCTGCATCGACCGATGATACCGACCCTGTCCGCGGACGGGCAGCGCCGCGGCCGCGACGCCTGGGTTCGAGCCCGTCTCATCGACGTCTCAAGATGCGAGCCCACCGTCCACTAGGATGACCAGCGACACCATGCCGAACCAGCCCGCACGCCCGGTCCCTCTCCCGCGAACGTGGTCGATCGGCGGCACCGAGATGGTCGGGCTGCTGATCGCGAACGGTGTCCTCATCCTCGCGATGTGGCTCCGCCATGGCGGGCTCGACCAGCTCGACACGCTCGGCGGCCAGCTGACCGCGATCGGCCAGCTCACGGCCCTGTACGGCACCTACATCGCGCTCATCCAGCTCGTCCTGATGTCACGCAGCCCGTGGCTCGACCAGGCGTTCGGGATGGACGGGCTGGCCTGGGCGCATCGCTGGCTGGGCTTCGCCTGCGTCTGGCTGCTGCTCGGGCACGTCGTGTTCATCACGGCCGGCTACTCGCTCGGAGACGGCAGCACGGTCGTCGGCGAGTTCATCACCCTCGTGACGACCTATCCCTACGTGCTGATGGCGCTGGTGAGCGGCGGCCTGTTCGCGATGGTCGCCATCAGCTCCGTTCGTGCCGCGCGTCATCGCCTGTCGTACGAGACCTGGTACGGCCTTCACCTGTACGCCTACCTCGCGATCGCACTCGGGTTCCTGCACCAGGTGTACACGGGCAACGATTTCATCCACGACCCGGTGGCCGTGGGTTACTGGGTGGCGCTGTATGTGGCGACCGCCGCGCTCGTCCTCGTCTTCCGGGTCGGGCAGCCGGTCTGGCTGTCGGCGCGCCACCGCCTGCGCGTCTCGGTCATCACCGATGAGGCGCCCGGCATCTTCTCGATCTACCTGACCGGGCGCGACCTCGACAAGCTGGCGGTCCGCTCTGGCCAGTTCTTCAACTGGCGGTTCCTGACCCGTGACGGCTGGTGGCGGGCACACCCGTTCTCGATCTCGTCGGCCCCGAACGGCGCCTGGCTGCGCATCACGATCAAGGAGCTCGGCGACTGGTCGAGCGCGATGCGGCAGATCCCGATCGGGACGCGGGTGTTCATCGAGGGACCGTATGGCGCACTCACCGGGGCGCGGCGGACCCGCCACAAGGTGCTATTCATCGCGGGCGGGATCGGCATCACGCCGCTCCGCGCGCTGTTCGAGGCGCTGCCGGGCCGCCCGGGTGACCTGATGCTGCTCTATCGCGTCCGCGACCCGGCCCAGATCGTGTTCCGCGCCGAGCTCGAGGAGCTCGCGTGGGCGCGCGACGCCCAGATCCGCTACGTCACCGGAGGGCGCGACGCCCGGACGGGCGACCCGCTCGGCGCCGACGCGCTGGCACGGATGGTCCCCGACATCCTCGAGCGGGATGTCTACCTGTGCGGTCCGGTCCCGATGATGAAGCGAGTCGAGACGACGCTCCGTACGATGGGCGTGGCAGACGGTCAGATCCACCTCGAACGATTCGCCTATTGAGCGCAGCCGTGAAGGCCACGATTCTCAGAAGATCCGAAGGATCGGTCGTCATCCTCGCGCGACCGGTCGGCCCCGGGCAGGTGGGGTCCCCGAGTCGATCGACCAGAACCGGAGGCCCAGATGACTGACCAGCAGCACCCGAGCGACGCGACCGAGACGACACGGACGCCGCTCCCGCCTGCGCCCCTCGCGCCCACGCCGCCCGAGCCGTATCCGACGATCGAAACGGGAGGCGTCGCCTTCGCGGGACCGGTCGGACGGTCCGATGTCCGCTCAGGGACCCGAACGACGGCGCGGCGCGTCGGGATCTTCGGTGGCTCGGCGATCCTCCTGCTCGTCGGGATCGTGGCCGTGATGGCCGCGTCACCGACGCAGCCCTCGCCCGCGGCAGCGGGCGCCAGCACAGCACCCGACGCGACCATCGTGCCCGGTGCGAGCGCGGCGCCCGGATCGTCGGCCCCGACGGGCCATGGCCGCGGCCCGCTCCCGGCCTTCGGCTTCCCTATCGGCCCGGGCGCCGGGTCGTTCGGCGGTCCCGGCTTCGGCTTCGGTGGCTTCGGCCTGGGCCAGATCACCATCACCGCCATCGACGGCTCGAAGGTCTCGCTCAAGACCGATGACGGCTGGACCCGGACGATCGAGGCGACCTCTGACACCAAGATCACCAAGGCCGGCAAGACGATCACGGTCGACGACCTCGCCGTCGGCGACCACGTCCGCATCGCCCAGGATCGCGCCAGCGACGGCACCTACACCGTCACCGCGATCATCGTGGTCCTGCCGAGCGTGGCCGGTCAGGTGAGCGCCATCGACGGCGACACGATCACGGTCACCCAGCTCGGCGGCACCAAGACCACCGTCCACGTCGGCGATTCGACGACGTACACGGTCGACGGCAAGGGCGGCAAGCTGTCGGACATCAAGGTCGGCGCGTTCATCGTCGCCGAGGGCACACAGCGGTCCGATGGCTCCCTCGACGCGGCCAGCGTTCGTGCCGGGTTCGGCGGAAAACTCGTCCCCGGCGGGCCGAGCTCCGGCAAGCCGGGCTTCCCTGGCAACCGACACGGCGATGGCACCGCCCCGAACGCCAGCCCTGCCCCATCCACCAGCGCCAGCTGAGCGTACGTAGCTGAAAGGCAGACTTCACACCTCGGCCGCGGCGCGCTAGGTCTGGGGGCCCGCGCCGCGGTCGATTCTCAGGTGGTTCTCACCCTCCCGGCGTTTGATGGAGGGGATCCGAACTCACACTTGCGATCCCAGCACGATCGGAGAACCCGATGTTCGACCACGAGAGCGGCCCCGCCCCAGAGCCGCTGACGCCGGCCTCGACGGAACCCGTCGTCCCCAGCTCGACCTCGCCGGCGACGTCTGCGTCCGAGCCGGCCGACGACACGACGACCCAGCACTCCTACCGAACGACCTACTCGGCTGCCTCGTTCTACGAACCGGCATCTGCCTACCAGGCCGCTCCCGTGCCGCCCGCCTATGAGCCTGCACCGGGCTCGACAGGCGGTCCCACGGGCACGGGCCCGCGTCCTCCTCGCACGAACGACTCGCGTGGGATGGCGACGATCATCGGTGCCGCGGTCCTGGCCGCGGTGCTCGCGGCGGGCGGGACAGCGGCCCTCGTGATGGGTCCGCTGTCGACCGGTGCGACCCCGACAGCCTCCGCCGGCGCACCGGGCGCCGTGACCACGGCTGCGGGCGCGTCAGCCGCGCCCGCGGTCAGCGCGGAGGATCTCCCCGACGTCGTCGCCAAGGTCCGCGATTCGGTGGTGACCATCACCGAGCAGGGCCTCTCCTCGCGCGGCTTCGACCAGATCCCGTCGACCGGGGTCGGGTCGGGCATCGTCCTCACCGCGGACGGCTACATCCTGACCAACCGCCATGTCGTCGCCGGCAGCCAGTCGCTGACCGTCGAGCTTGCCGACGGCGAGCAGTTCCCGGCGACCATCACCAAGGTGTCCGACGACAAGGACCTGGCGCTCATCAAGATCGACGCCAAGGGCCTGACCCCAGCGGTCATCGGCGACTCATCCACGCTCCAGGTCGGCCAGACGGTCATCGCCATCGGCAGCCCGCTGGGTACGTTCACCGAGACCGTGACCAAGGGCATCCTGTCGGCGACGGGCCGGACGATCACGGTCCAGGATGACGTCACCCACCAGCCGACGACGCTGACCGGCCTGCTCCAGACCGATGCCGCGATCAACCCCGGCAACAGCGGCGGCCCTCTGCTCGATGCGGCGGGGCGCGTGGTCGGCGTGAACACCGCGGTGTCGACCGACGCCGAGGGCCTGGGCTTCGCGATCCCGATCCAGGACGCGGCCTCGCTCATCCAGCAGGCGACCGGCGCCTCGGTCAGCTGAACCCAGGTCTCCCGATGCCGAAGAAGGGGTTCGCGGCCCTCCTCATCACGACCGGGGCGCTGATCCTGCTGCTCAGCTTCAAGACGCCCGACGACACGCTCCCGACCGGGACGACCGATGTCGGGTCGCAGCCCGACCAGGGGACCGGCGCCGTCGTCAGCGATCAGGCCACCCAGGCGCCGGCCGCGACGTCCGCTCCGACCACGGCGCCGGGCGCGACGCCCGCTCCGACCAAGGCATCGAGTGGCGGGAGCAGCGCCTCCAAGACGGTCGACGGCCCCGTCGTCTCCAGCCGTTTCGGCGACGTCCAGGTCGAGGTGGTCGTGGCCAGCGGCAAGGTCACCGACGTGGTCGCGCTCGAGCTGCCGACCGGCCGCCGGTCCGGCCAGATCTCGCAGTACGCCGGGCCGATCCTGCGTCAGGAGGCTCTGCAGGCGCAGAGTGCGAAGATCGACCTCGTGTCGGGCGCGACCTACACCAGCGACGCCTACACGCAGTCGCTCCAAGCGGCCCTCGATCAGGCCGGCGTCGGATGAGCGCGACGGCGACCCGCGAGCTTCGCCGCGTCGAGGCGGTGATGGGGACGACCGTCAGCATCGACATCCAGCCGCCGCTCGTCGCGGAGTACGTCCTCGACGAGGTCGTCGAGCGGCTTCACGACGCAGACGCCCGGTTCAGCCCCTACCGTGCCGACAGCGAGGTCAGCCGGCTGGCGGACGGCTCGCTGCTCGAGGAGAACGCCAGTGCCGACCTCCGACACGTGCTGGCCGCGTGCGACCATCTCGCGGTCACGACGGGCGGCGCCTTCGACGCACGGCATCACCGTTCGGACGGGCGGTTCGACCCATCGGGCTACGTCAAGGGCTGGGCGATCGAGGAGGCCGCCTGGCTGATCGACAGCGCCGGCGGGCGCAACTACTGGATCAACGCCGGTGGCGACATCGTGGCCCGCGGGCTGGCCGAGGGCGGCCGGCCGTGGCGGGTCGGCATCCGGCACCCCGACCACGTCGATAAAGTGGCGGCCGTGCTGGCCGTCTCCGATCGTGCCGTCGCCACGTCAGGGTCGTACGAGCGCGGCGACCACATCGCCGACCCGCGAACCGGGATGGCGGCCCGTCGGGCTGCGGAGCGTCACGGTCGTCGGGCCGCGCCTCGCGTTCACCGACGCCTACGCGACCGCGCTCTACGTCATGGGCCTCGACGGTCTCGGCTGGCTCTCGACGCAGCCGGACCTCGCCGACTACGCGGCCTACGCGATCACCGACGACGACCGTGCCATCTGGACCGACGGGATGGAGCGCTATCTGGTGCGCGAGGTCTGAGCGCGATCTCGGAGGTGCGCGAGCCGGTCGGACCGCAGGCCTGGCGCGACCTTCGGGCTCGGCGAGGCTCAGCCGGCGACTCCGCCCGTCGCCGGCAGGCTGACCACGAAGCGGGCGCCGCCCTCGGCGCGGTTGGCGACCTCGATCCGGCCGCCGTGGCGCTCGACGATCCATTGCGCGATCGCGAGGCCCAGACCCGTGCCTCCACCTGGCGCGCCCGGCGCGCGGTAGAAGCGCTCGAAGACGTGCGGCATGTCCTCGGGGCGGATCCCCGGGCCGTCGTCCTCGACCACCAGCGACGCGCCGCCGACCCCGGCCCGGACGGCGACACCGACGCGCCCGTCCATCGGGCTGTGGCGGATCGCGTTGTCGACCAGGATCATCACCAGCTGGCGCAGGCGCGCCGGGTCGCCGGCGACGACGGCCGGCTGCGGGTCGACCACGACATGGACGCCGCGATCGGTCGCGGGCTTGCCCATCGCCGACGCGCCGTCGGCTGCGACGTCCCCGAGGTCGACCGGCACGTGCTCGAGCGCGACCGCCCCCGAGTCGGAGCGCGCGAGCAGCAGCAGGTCCTCGACGATGGCGGTCATGTGGGTCACCTCGTCGTCGATATCCTCGAGCGCCGAGCCGACCTCCGCGACGGGCTCGTCACGGTGCCGTTCGAGGTAGTCGACGCTGCTCCGGATGACGGTCAGCGGCGTGCGAAGCTCGTGGCTGGCGTCGGCGGCGAACTCCCGCTGGCGGCGCAGCGCCACCCGCTGGGCGGCCAGCAATTCGCGGATCGGGACGAGCGCCCGCCGCGCGTAGATGGTCCCGAAGCCGAACGCGACCAGGACCACCAGTCCGCCGCCGATCAACAGCACGACCAGCATCGTGTCGAGCGTCCGCTGCTCGGCGACCCGATCGCCGATGACCTGGACGGTATAGGTCGGGCCTCCGGTCAGGGCGACGTTCTCGGTCAGGATTCGGACCGGCGTCGAGACCGTCGTCTGCGTCCCGTTCGGGCCGTAGCCCGGAGATGTCAGCGAGGTGGTGCGGACGTCGCGCCCCTTGGCCCGCGCCGAGGCGACGCCGGCCATGTCCGGCAAGCCGGGCGGGACGTGGAAGCCGCGCGGAGCAAGGACGTTGCCGCTGTCGTCAACGGCGAGCGCGATGGTCCCCGACCCGCCCCCGCCGAAGATGAACCCGTACGGGCCGCCTGCGTCGGGGTCGGGCTGCTGGCCGGTCAGGCTCGAGCGGACCTGGTCGAAGCGTGAGTCGAGCTGGCTCGTGGCGGAGTTCGCCAGCGAGCTGGCCACGGCCACGTAGAGCGCCACGCCGAGCACGAGCAGCACGAGCAGCGTCGTCCCGCCGCTCCACAGGACGAGGTTGCGCCGGACGTGGCGGACCAGCCGGCCCTCGTTGGTATCGGCGGCCAGCTCGGGTTCGGTCGTCTGGGTCGGAGGCAGGATCCCGTCAGGCATCGGCCAGACGATAGCCCACGCCGCGCACGGTCTCGATCAGCCTGCCGGCCGATCCGAGCTTGTCGCGCAGATAGTGGACATAGGCATCGACCGCGTTCGGAGTCACGGCGACGCTGAACGGCCACGCCTGGTCGAGGAGCTGATCGCGCGACAGCGTCTGGCCGGGGTGGCGGAGGAGGCATTCGAGGAGCGAGAACTCGCGCGGGCTCAGGTCGATCGACTTGCCATCGAGGGTGACCCGGCGCGATGTTTCGTCGAGCATGATCGGCCCGACGACGAGGCGCGGTTCCGGACGCCGCGATGCCTGCCCGCGCCGGCCGAGGGCGCGCAGCCGAGCCGCCAGCTCCTCGTAGGCGAAGGGCTTGACGAGGTAGTCGTCGGCGCCGGCGTCGAGCCCGGTCACCCGGTCCCCGACGGTGTCGCGCGCGGTCAGCATCAGGATCGCCACCTCCGAGCCCGTCGCCCGGATGCGCTTCGACACCTCGAGGCCGGAGATGTCGGGCAGCCCAAGATCGAGGATGACGAGCTCGATCCCGGTCGTCGCCTCGAGGATGTCGAGGCCGTCGCGACCGGTCGTGGCCGTCTCGACGACGTGGCGGTCCTCCTCGAGGAGTCGCCGCAGCAGGCGAACCAGCCGCGGATCGTCCTCGACGACGAGCAGGTGCATGGTCGTCAGCCTAGCTTGCGAGGATCTTGAGTATCATCGACGTCTCCCGTCACCCGATCTGAGTCGCGCCGGCCACTGGCGTTCGTCCTTGGATTGGACTTCCGGAGTCTGAGACACGCATGAGAAGCCGTCCGCGGCGAGTGGCGCGCGGGGCGGGGCACGGCGCGGCGAGGCGGAGCGGGGAGAGGCACGGCGCGGCCCCAGACCTGTCGTGCTAAACGCTCGCAATGCGACACATCTGGCAGTGAATCGCTGACGACCGTTCGCGAGGCGTGCGTCTGACAACTTCCGCAGAGCGCGGGCGCGCGCGGGCGTGGGCACGGGCGCGGGCCCCCATTTCTGCCGGCACGGGCAGACAGCCCGATCTTCGCGCGTACGGGCCCCCGATTTCCGCGGTATCGGGGAGTCGGGGGTATGATCGCGCTCCGACCACCCGACTCGCCGTCCGACAGGGTCCGCCCTGCCGCCACTCGTCGATCGGAGCACCGATCGTTCGCGAGCCACGGCTTCTCGGATGTCGGAGGACCCATGGAACGGGGTGGTTCTATGCCGACATACGCGGGGCAAGCGACCGGCGCAGCGGTGCGCTTCCCGGTCGATCGCCGACCAGCGGTCGTCCGCGATCTCGATGCCGCGTACGCCCGCGAACGGATCGAGGAGGTCATTCGCGCGGTCGCCGAGGACGCTCTCAGCCCGGGCCTCGATGGTGCGCCGCCATGGCATGACGAGGTCGATTTCAGCGACGAGCTGCTGACCGCGATCCAGGAGGTCACCGACGCCGCCGATCACCTGCTCGCCGAGCGGTTGACCGATCTGCTCGCGACGGCGCCGCCCGGTCTCGTCGGTCGGCTGGCGACGGCCCCTCGCCTGTCCGACCTGTCCTGACAGCCGCCACTCCTGCCGTCGACGGCCCGCGAGGCGCGAACGAGATGTTAACGGCAAGTCCCGGCGCGGATGGTTCCGTCCGGCGGGGGAGTGTCGTACGATGCAAATCCCGGAACATGATGTTCGGGTCGCCCCAGGTGCCTCCGCCAGCCACTGTCCGCGCCGGCAAGTCCCCACCCGCAGGCCACCGAACCGATGGAGGACCGGGCGCAACAGGGGGATCGGCCATGCCGGCATTGGTGGGCCCGTCGTCGGCTCGGGTGATGACGACTCCGACTGTCGATACGCGGGCCGTGTCCCGCGCTCTGTATGCCGCCTACGCGCGCGAGCGCCTCGCGGAGGTGATCCGCGCGGTCGCGGAGGATGCGCTGAGCCCGAACCCGACCGGCGCGCTCCCGTGGCGCGACGAGGCCGGCTTCGAGGCCGATCTGCGACAAGCCGTCGACGAGATCACCGAGGCGACGACGATCCTCCTGGCCGGCGCCCTGTCGGACCTGCTCGAGAACGCCCCACCGCGGCTGGTCGGCCGTCTCGCCGCGATCCCGCGCTTCGCCGACCGACCGTGAGCGCCGCCGTATCGCCGGCGCACGTCGTCATCGTCGGCGGCGGGTTCGCCGGGGTCTCCTGCGCACGGAAGCTGGCGGCGACGAAGGGTGTCAGCGTCACCCTCATCGACAAGAACGACTACCACCAGTTCCAGCCGCTGCTCTACCAGGTGGCCACCTCGATGCTGGCGGCCGGTGACATCGCCTACCCGCTGCGCAAGATCGCGGCCGAGTTCGACGGCTTCGACACCAAGCGCGCGGAGGTCGTGGCGATCGATCCCGCGACCAGGACCGTGACGACGCGCCGCGGCGAGACGTACACCGGCGACTACCTCGTGCTGGCTGCCGGCTCACAGCCGAGCTTCTTCGGGACGCCCGGGGCGGAGCACGCCTTCCCGCTCTACTCGCTCGATGACGCGGACCGTCTCAAGACGCGGATCATCGAGGCCTTCGAGGAGGCCGATGCGGATCCGCGACGGGCCGACGACGGCGCGCTCGACTTCGTCGTCGTCGGTGGCGGACCGACCGGGGTCGAGGTGGCCGGCGCGCTGTCCGAGATGATCCACACGACGATGCTGCACGAGTTCCCGTCGCTCGCCCCGACGCGCGACGGTCCACCTCGTGGACCACGGCCACGAGCTGCTCAAGATGTTCGCGGACAAGGGACACGCCTACACCGCCCGGGTGCTCGAGCAAGGATGGCGTCGACCTGCGGATGGGCAATGGCGTCGCCGAGATCGGGCCGGGTCACGTCACGCTGACGGATGGCTCGACGATCCGTACGCGCTGCGTCATCTGGGGCGGCGGCCTGCAGGCCGCACCGATCGCCGCCACGAGCGGCCTCCCCCAGGGTCGCGGCGGCCGGATCGACGTCGAGCGGGACTTCACGGTCGCCGGCTTCCCGGGCGTGCTGGTGATCGGCGACATCGCCAACATCCCGGCCAAGGGCGGCAAGACGCATCCGCAGCTTGGTTCGGTCGCGCTGCAGAGCGGTGGTGCGGCCGCCGACACGATCCTCGCCGACCTGCGAAGGACAAGCAGGCCAAGCCGTTCTCGTACCTCGACAAGGGGACGATGGCGATGATCGGTCGCGGCGCGGCCATCGCCCAGGTCCGCGGCGTCGAGCTGCACGGCAAGCTCGCCTTCGCGGCCTGGCTCGGCGTGCACGCGGCGCTCATGACGGGCGGCAGCAATCGTGTCGACGCGTTCAGGAGCTGGGCGCAGGACTACTTCGGCAAGGAACGCGCGCCGCAGGTCCTCGATCGGAGCGGCACGTCCCGGATGACCTGGGACGAGACGACGTCGGTGCGACGGCGGTCACGGGGGGAGCGGCGCGATGACGAGCAGCCAGGACTTCGACGTCATCATCATCGGCAGTGGCGCCGGTGGCGGGACGCTCGCCGGACATCTGGCACCGTCCGGCAAGCGGATCCTGATCCTCGAACGCGGCGACTGGCTTCCGCGCGAGATCGAGAACTGGGACGCCGACGAGGTCTTCGTCAAGAACCGCTACGTCGCCAAGGACACCTGGTACGACGAGCACGGCAAGGGTTTCACGCCCGGCATCCACTACTACGTCGGCGGCCAGACGAAGTTCTACGGGGCCGCGCTCTACCGCCTGCGCCGCGAGGACTTCGGCGAGCTCCAGTCACCACGACGGCGTGTCGCCGGCGTGGCCGATCTCGTATGACGACTTCGAGCCGTGGTACTCGCGAGCCGAGCAGCTCTACGAGGTCCACGGCCGGCACGGCGAGGACCCGACCGAGCCGCCGTCGAGCACGGACTACCCGTTCCCGGCCGTCTCGCACGAGCCGCGGATCCAGCAGCTGTCCGACGACCTCGAGCGGGCCGGGTTCCACCCGTTCCATGCGCCGAGCGGCGTCCGCCTGCTCGAGAGCGACATGCCGAACAGCATCTGCATCCGCTGCCAGACGTGCGACGGCTTCCCGTCGCTGGTCATGGGCAAGTCCGACGCCGAGGTCTTCGGCGTGCGGCCCGCCCTGAAGCACCCCGACGTCACCCTGCTGACGAACGCCCGCGCGACGAGGCTCACGACCGACCCTGCCGGGACGACCGTCACCGGCGTCGAGGTCGAGCGGGGCGGTCAGCGCGAGACCTATCGCGGCGACATCGTCGTCGTCTCGGCCGGCGCGGCCAACTCGGCCGCGCTGCTGCTCGCGTCCGCCACCGACCGGCACCCGAACGGGCTCGCCAACGGGTCGGACCAGGTCGGCCGCAACTACATGTTCCACAACAGCACGGCCGTGCTGGCCATCTCGCAGGCGGAGAACCCGACCCACTTCCAGAAGACGCTCGGGGTCAACGACTTCTACTTCGGGATGCCCGGCTTCGACTACCCGATGGGCAACATCCAGATGGTCGGCAAATCGACAGGCCCGATGTACAAGGGCGAGAAGCCCATCGAGACGATCCTGGCGCCGAGGTTCTCGCTCGACGATGTCGCCAAGCACGCAGTCGATTTCTGGCTGTCGACCGAGGACCTGCCGAGCCCTGGGAATCGGGTGACGCTCGCCCGGGACGGCCGCATCACGCTCACCTACACCCCCAACAACCAGGAACCCAAGAAGCAGCTGTACGGCAAGCTCAAGTCGATGCTCGGCCACCTCGGGATGCACCCCGATCACCTGCTGCCGCGGACCGGCTATCTCAAGAACGAGATCCCGATCGCCGGCGTGGCCCACCAGGCGGGGACCGTCCGGTTCGGCTCCGACCCGGCGACCTCGGTCCTCGACGTGGACTGCAAGGCGCACGAGCTCGACAACCTGTACGTCGTCGACACGAGCTTCTTCCCGAGCATCGGGGCGGTCAATCCGGCCCTGACGGCCATCGCCAACGCCCTGCGCGTCGGCGACCACCTTCTGGAGCGGCTCGGCTCGAGCGCGGGCGCCCGCGAGCCCGTCGGGGCAGCGAGCGCGCACAGGCATTAGCCACGAGCGATCGCCGGCGGGGATGCCGGTCCGGTTGACATGAGGAGTGATCGATGACCCTGAAGGACAAGGTTGCGATCGTCACCGGCAGCGACAGTGGGATCGGCCGCGCGATCGCGCTGGAGCTCGCCCGCCAGGGCGCGTCGGTGACGATCAACTACCACAAGAATGCGGACGCCGCCGACGCCACCCTCAAGGAGATCGAGGACGCCGGCGGCACGGCCCAGGTCATCCAGGCCGACGTGTCGAGCGTCGCCGACATCGGCAGGCTGGTCGACGAGCACCGTGGCCGCCTTCGGCCGGCTCGACATCCTGGTCAACAACGCCGGGATGGAGACGCGGACCTCGACCCTCGAGACCACCGAGCAGCCAGTTCGACATGGTCATCGCGATCGATCTCAAGAGTGCCTTCTTCGGCGTCCAGGCCGCGGCCCGCCAGATGATCAAGCAGGGCGGCGGTGGCCGGATCATCAACATCTCGTCGATCCACGAGGACTGGCCGATGCCCGGCAACGCGCCGTACTGCCTGGCCAAGGGCGGCGTCCGGATGCTCACCCGGACGGCCGGTGTCGAGCTCGCGCCGCACGGCATCACCGTGGTCGGGGTGGCGCCCGGCGCCGTCCACACCCCGATCGACGAGGTGACCCTGTCCGATCCGGCCGCCAAGGCCAGGCTCGAGAGCGCGATCCCGCTCGGGCGGGTCGCCGAGCCCGAGGAGATCGCCCGGCTGGTCGCGTTCCTCGCCTCGGACGAGGCGTCATACGGGACCGCCACGACCTACGTCGCCGACGGCGGCATGATGCAGGCGAGTGTCGGGCTCTAGGGTCGAGTGGCCTCCGTCGCGCGAGCCCGCGATCCTCGCCACCGATCGACGATGACGCTGCGCGCGAGCCTGGTCGAGCCCGGCGCCGCACATCCGCTCGGCGCCACCGTCGTCGCCGGCGGGGTCAACCTGTGCCTCTATTCGAAGCGGGCGACCGGCATCGACGTCCTCCTGTTCGACGGGCCCGACGACCTCGTGCCGGGCCGGGTCATCGGCCTCGACCGCGCACGTCAACCGGACCGGCGAGTACTGGCACGCCTTGGTGCCGGGCCTCGGAGCGGGCCAGCTGTACGCCTTCGCGGCGCACGGCCCGTGGGCGCCCGAGAGTGGCGAACGGTTCGACCCGACACGCGTCCTGCTCGATCCGTATGGTCGCGGGGTGGTCGTGCCCGATGGCTATCGTCGGGTCCCGGCCGGTCAGACCGATCCGACCGCGGTCCCGATGAAGAGCGTCGTCATCGACCCGAGCCTGTACGACTGGGAGGGCGACGAGCCGCTCAGCCGGCCGTGGCGCGAGACCGTCGTCTACGAGGCACATCTCCGCGGGATGCACGGCCGATCCCGGCTCCGGCGTCGGCCGCCGGACGGCGCGGGACGTACGCCGGGTTCGTGGAGAAGATCCCGTACCTGGTCGATCTCGGGATCACGGCCGTCGAGCTGCTCCCGGTCTTCCAGTTCGACGCGCTGGCGGCGCCGGCCGGGCTGGTCAACTACTGGGGCTACCAGCCGGTCTCGTTCTTCGCCCCGCATGCGGGCTACGCCAGCCGGCCGGGCCCGGCCGCAGCCGTGGACGAGTTCCGCGACCTGGTCAAGGCCTGTCACCAGGCCGGGATCGAGGTCATCCTCGACGTCGTCTACAACCACACCGCGGAGGTCGGCGCGGACGGCCCGACCTTCTCGTTCCGCGGCCTCGCCAACGACGACTACTACATCCTCGACGCGGACGACCCGGCGCGCTACGCGGACTTCAGCGGCACCGGCAACACCCTCAACGCGAACGGCCCGATCGTCCGCCGGCTGATCCTCGACAGCCTGCGCTACTGGGTCGAGGAGATGCACGTCGACGGCTTCCGGTTCGACCTCGCCGCCATCCTGTCACGTGGCGAGGACGGTGAGCCGCTCAGCGATCCACCGGTCCTGTGGGAGATCGAGACCGACCCGGTGCTGGCCGGGACCAAGCTGATCGCCGAGGCCTGGGATGCGGGCGGGCTCTACCAGGTCGGCAGCTTCGTCGGCGACCGCTGGGTGGAGTGGAACGGTCGCTTCCGCGATGACGTCCGCGCGTTCGTCAAGGGCGATCCCGGGCATGGTGCCGGTGCTCATGGACCGGCTCCTCGGCAGCGCCGACCTGTACGGCCACAAGCACCGCGACGCCACAGGCCAGCATCAACTTCGTGACCTGTCACGACGGGTTCACGCTCGAGGACCTGGTCTCCTACGACGTGGAAGCACAACGACGCGAACGGCGAGGGCAATCGCGACGGCAACGACCAGAACCTGAGCTGGAACTGCGGCGTCGAGGGACCCACGACGGACCCGGCGATCGAGAGCCTGCGGGGCCGCCAGGTCCGGAACTTCCTGGCCATCGAGATGCTCGCGCTCGGCGTGCCGATGCTGCTGATGGGCGACGAGGTGCGCCGGACCCAGGGCGGCAACAACAACGCCTACTGCCACGACGACGCGACGGCCTGGTTCGACTGGACGGGGCCGGACCGCCACGCCGACGTCCTTCGCTTCACGCGCGGCCTGATCCGGCTCCGGCGGCGGCTGTCCGACCTGATGGAGGTCCCGGAGGGCACCAGCCTGCTCGACCTGCTGCAGGGTGCCTCGACCGAGTGGAGCGGGGTCGCGCTCGGCCAGCCGGACCTCGCGGACTCGTCGCACAGCATCGCGCTGACCGTCCGCGCGCCCGCCGGCGCGCTCCATCTGCTCCTCAACGCCTACTGGGAGCCGCTCGACTTCGAGCTCCCGGTCACCGACGCGGCGACGGGCGGCTGGCGCCGGATCATCGACACGGGGCGAGCCTCGCCCGCCGACATCGCGCTCGACTTCGGCGGTGCGGCCGCGGTCGACACGCCGACGCTCCAGGTGCGAGGCACGTTCGGTCGTGCTGCTGGCGTCGCGCCGGACGGCGTCTCGATGACCGGCACCACCGGCGCCGAGCGGGCGCGGATGGCCGATGCCGGGCACCCGGAGAACGGCTGGAAAGAGGCGAGCCCGTGGTACGAGTGGGGCCCGTATCTCTCGGAACGAGCCTGGGGCTCCGTCCGCGAGGACTACTCGGCCAGCGGCGACGCCTGGAACGGGTTCCCGCACGACCACGCACGGTCGCGCGCCTACCGCTGGAACGAGGACGGCATGGCCGGCATGACCGACGTCTTCAACCGGCTGTCGCTCGCGCTGTCGCTGTGGAACGGGGTCGATCCCATCCTCAAGGAGCGGATGTTCGGGCTGACCAACCAGGAGGGCAACCACGGCGAGGACGTCAAGGAATACTGGTGGTATCTCGATGCCGTGCCCGAGCAGCGCCTGGCTGCAGCTGGCGCTACCACTACCCGCAGGCCCCGTTCCCGTACGAGCGCCTCATCGAGGAGAACCGGGCGCGCTCCAAGCTCGAGCCCGAGTTCGAGCTGCTCGATACCGGCGTCTTCGACGACGATCGCTACTGGATCGTCGAGGTCGACTATGCGAAGGCGACGCCGACCGACATCCTGATGCGGGTGCTCGTCCGCAACCAGGGACCGGAGGCCGCCACGCTCCACGTCCTGCCGACGCTCTGGTTCCGCAACGAGTGGGCGTGGAACCCGACGGGTGGCAAGCCGACCATCATCGCCGCGGGGGACGGGGCGAGCGTCAGGGCCGTCCATCACGAGCTCGGCGACTACACGCTCGAGGTCGGCCCCGGGCCGGACGGGACGATGCCCCGGCTGCTGTTCTGCGAGAACGAGACCAACCGTCCGCGGATCGAGGGCGCGCCGCCGCTCACGCCATTCCCGAAGGACGGCATCAACGACCACGTGGTGGGCGGGGCGCCGACCGTCAACCCGGATCTGACCGGGACCAAGGCGGCTGCCTGGTACCAGGTCACGGTCGCTGCCGGCGGGTCGGCGGAGATCCGGCTCCGCCTCCACCGGACCGCGGCGACGACCTCCTCGAACGGGACCGACGGGCTCGGCCGCGGCTTCGCGACGATGATGGCCCGCCGAGAGCACGAGGCCGACGAGTTCTACGAGGACCTCCGCCGCGAGGGCGGGACCGACGAGGAATCGCGGGTCATGCGCCAGGCGTTCGCCGGGATGCTGTGGAGCAAGCAGTACTACGGCTACAACGTGGCTCGCTGGCTCGACGGCGACCCGGGGCTGCCGCCACCGCCGGCCGAGCGCGACACCGGGCGCAACGCGAACTGGCGGCATTTCGAGGCGGCCGACATCATGTCGATGCCCGACCCCTGGGAGTACCCGTGGTTCGCGGCCTGGGACCTGGCGTTCCATGCCATCACCCTCGCCCACGTCGACCCGACGTTCGCGAAGTACCAGCTGCTCCTCCTGCTGCCGCGAGTGGTTCCAGCATCCGGACGGCGCGTTGCCCGCCTACGAGTGGTCGTTCGACGACGTGAACCCGCCGATCCACCCGCTCGCCGCGCTGATGGTCTGGGAGATCGACGGGCGCGGCGACACCACGTTCCTCAAGCGGATCTTCAACAAGCTGCTGCTGAACTTCACGTGGTGGATGAACCGCGAGGACAAGGAAGGCAACGACATCTTCTCGGGCGGCTTCCTGGGCCTCGACAACATCGGCGCGTTCGATCGCTCGCACGTCCCGGCGGGCGCGGAGCTGGAGCAGTCGGACGCCACCGCCTGGATGTTCGCCTACTGCCTGGCGATGCTCCGCATCGCCACCGCGCTGGCCGAGACCGACCCGGCCTACGAGGACTTCCAGACCACCTTCCTCGAACAGGCGGTCCGGGTCGGCGCGGCGATGGTCCGGAGCGGGCTGTGGGATGCCGAGGACGGGTTCTACTTCGACGCGCTCAAGCTGAACGACGGTTCCAGCGTGCCGATCAAGGTGCACTCGATGGTCGGGCTCATCCCGCTCCTGCCGACGTCCGTCATCCCGGCGCGGATCGCCGAGCGAGGTCAGGCGCTCGGCAAGCGCTTCGCCAACCTCCTCGACTCGCTCCATATCACCGACGAGCGGCTGCGGGAAGGCGGCTACATCAGCGCTCGAACGGGCGGGACGATGCAGCTCAGCGTCGTACCGCCGGCCTGGCTCGAGCGGCTGCTCGGGAAGATGCTGTCGGAGGATGAGTTCCTGTCGACACATGGGCTGCGTGCCCTGTCGAAGGTCCACGCTGCGGCGCCGTTCAAGCTCGACCTCGGTGGGTTCGTGGCCGAGGTCGACTACGAGCCCGGCGAATCGACGTCGGGGCTGTTCGGCGGCAACTCGAACTGGCGGGGACCGGTCTGGTTCCCGCTCAACTACCTCGTGATCCAGTCGCTTCGCAACTGGGACGCCTGGATGGGCGCCGACTTCATGGTCGAGCACCCGACCGGCTCCGGGACGAAGCTGCGGCTGTTCGACGTGTCGATGGACCTCGCCCGCCGGCTCGTCTCCATCTGGCTACCCGACGCCGATGGCCGGCGTCCCGTCTACGGGACGTACACCAAGCTCCAGACCGATCCGGAGTGGCGCGACCTGCTCCTGTTCCACGAGTACTTCCACGGTGACACCGGTGCCGGGATCGGCGCCTCGCACCAGACCGGCTGGACCGGTCTGGTCGCGCACCTGGTTTGTCGTGGTGGCGTGCTCGATTCGACCCCGAGCGGGATGGTCGTCGATCTCGAGGGCGTGCGTGACCGCGCCCCCACGAGATCCAGCGAGGACACGGTTGGACGCTGAGACGCTCTCGCGTGTCCAGTTCGCCTTCACGGCGAGCTTCCATTTCATCTTCCCGCCCCTGTCGATGGGGCTCGGGCTCATGCTCGTCATCCTCGGCGTCATCTACGTCCGGACGCACGACCCGAAATGGCGCCGCCTGTCGTTCTTCTGGGTCAAGGTCTACGGCCTGATCTTCGCCCTCGGCGTCGCCACCGGCGTCGTCCAGGAGTTCGAGTTCGGGATGAACTGGGCGGACTACTCGCGCTTCGTCGGCAACGTGTTCGGGAGCCTTCTGGCGGCAGAAGGTGTCTTCGCCTTCTTCCTCGAGGGCGGCTTCCTCGGGCTGATGCTGTTCGGCGGGAACCGGCTCGGGCCCCGGCTGTGGCTGTTCTCGATCTTCATGGTCGTGTTCGGCGCGCACTTCTCGGCGCTCTGGATCCTCATGGCCAACTCGTGGATGCAGACCCCGCAGGGCTACACGATCGTGGACAACAGGGCAGTGATGACCAACTTCATCGATGTCGTGCTCACGCCGTCGTTCATCCCGCGACTGCTCCACGTCTGGGCGGCGTCGTGGACCGTCGGCGCGGCGCTGATGTGCAGCGTCAGCGCGTGGTACATCCTCAAGAAGCGCCATGTCGAGCTGGCGAAGGCGAACATGAAGGCCGCGCTTCCCGTCTTCATCCTGTTCGCGACGCTGAACGTTTTCGTGTTCGGGGCCAACATGGCGATCGAGGTCACCAACGAGCAGCCACTCAAGTTGGCCTCGATGGAAGGCCTGTACCAGAGCGAGTCGTGTGCCCGGATGTACGTGGTCGGCTGGGTCGATACGACGACCCAGACGACCAGCGGGATCTCGATCCCGTGCCTGCTCAGCTTCCTCGCCTACCAGGACATCCATGCCACGGTCCAGGGCATCGATTCGTTCGCCCCGGCGCCCACGCCACCGATCAACCTCCTGTTCCAGGTCTATCACTTCATGATCACGATGGGACCCGCCCTGGCCGGGATCGGGCTGCTGGCCGGTCTCATGTACCTGTGGAGACGGCGGCTCTTCGAATCCCGGTTCGTCCTGTGGTTGCTGGTGCTCACCGTGTTCATCGGTGAGGCGACGATCACCGCCGGCTGGTGGACCGCCGAGGTCGGCCGGCAGCCGTGGGTGGTCTACAACGTCCTGCTGACGGCGAACGGTGTGTCGCCGGTCCTCACCGCGCTCGACGTCGTCCTGTCGCTGGGCATGTTCGTCGCGCTGTACGGGCTCCTCCTGGTCCTGTTCCTGTTCCTGCTGAACCGCAAGATCCAGGACGGGCCCGAGGAGCTCGAGGACGTCGAGACGGTCGCGGTGGGCAACCTGCCCGACACGTTCCGCGACATCTTCAGCCGTCCCCGGCGCGCCGCCGACCTGGGGGAGGAGCGATGACCCTCAACGACGTCTGGTTCGCGCTGTTCGTGCTGATCATCGCCGGCTACCTGATCCTCGACGGCTTCGACATGGGTGTCGGGATCCTGCTGCTGCCCCTGGCGCGCAACGACGTCGAGCGTCGCACCTTCCTCAACAGCATCGGGCCGGTGTGGGACGGCAACGAGGTCTGGCTGGTGCTCGGCGGCGGCGTCCTGTTCGCGGTCTTCCCTCTCGCCTACGCGTCCCTGTTCTCCGGTCTCTACCTCCCGTTCATGCTCGTGCTGCTGGTCATGATCCTGCGCACGGTCGCGCTCGAGTTCCGGTCGAAGGAGGACAGCTCGCGCTGGCGGTCGACCTGGGACACCGTCTTCGGAGGGGCCTCGCTCGGTCTCGCGTTCCTGCTGGGGATCGCGTTCGGTGACGTCGTGTCCGGTGTGCCGCTGGACCAGAACGGCAACATCTCGACGGGGCTGAGTGGCCTGCTGACCCCGTTCGCGCTCCTGGTCGGCGTGACGACCGCGGTGATGTTCTCGATGCAGGGCGGCACCTTCCTGCTGCTCAAGACCGATGGTGGGCTCCACGACCGCATCGCGCGGACGCTGCCCGGGATCATGGCCGTCTTCTTCGTGCTCAATACGCTCGTCGTGGTCGCGATGCTCGCGTTCCATCAGCAGATCACGGTGCGCTACCAGACCGACCTGTACCTGCTGATCTTCCCGGCTGCGGCGCTGTTCGCGCTGGTCGGTGCCTGGCTGATGGTCCGCCGCGGCCAGGACCTCCGCGCGTTCGTGCTCTCGTCCGCGACCATCGGCCTGCTGCTGGTGTCGGGCGGGATCGGGCTGTATCCCGACCTCATCATCTCGACCATCGACCCGGCCTACAACCTCACGATCACGAATGCCGCGGCGGCCCAGAACACGCTCGTGGTCGCGCTGATCATCGCGCTCATCGGGATGCCGTTCGTGCTGCTCTACACCGCCGGCGTCTACTGGATCTTCCGGGGCAAGACCGTCGTCGACACGCACGGCTACTAGGGCCACCGCCCGCATGGCCGTCGCGGGCGCCCGCCCGACCGCACCCGGACGCCGGCCGATCGCCCCGGAACGCCGTCTGCTCGCGCGCGCATCCGGGGCGCGGACGGTGCTCGCGGTCGGGATCGCCTGCGGGTTCGCCGCGGCGGCGCTGGTGGTCGCGTCGGCCTACCTCACGAGCGTGGTGGTCGCCGACGTGTTCCTCGACGGAGCGACCCTGGCGGCGGTCGCGCCGACGCTCGCCGCGGTGGCGCTCCTGGCGATCGCGCGGACGCCCGTCCTGGTGGCCGGCGACTGGCTGGTCCAACGAGCGGCGGACAGACTCAAGGCGCAGGTGCGCTCCGACCTGACCGCGCATCTCCTCGCCCTCGGCCCCGGTTACACCGGTCGCGAGCGGAGCGGGGAGCTGGCGGCGGTCGTGGTCAACGGGACCGAGGCGCTCGATGCGTCCGTGACGCTGTTCCAGCCGGCGCGCGTCCTGGCCGTGGCCGTCCCGCTGCTCGTGCTCGGCGCGGTCGCGGTCGTCGATCCGCCGACCGTGCTCGTGCTCGTCATCACCGGGCCGGTCCTCGTCCTGCTGCTGGCAGTCATCGGCGGTCGGGCGGGCGCGATCACGCAGCGCCGGTTCGCGGAGATGCGCTGGCTGAGCGCGTTCTTCCTCGACATGCTGCAGGGGATCGCGACGCTCAAGCTGTTCGGCCGCGGCGCCGAGCAGGTGGACACCATCCGGGACATGAGCCGGCGCTACGGCGACACGACGATGGAGGTCCTCCGGACCGCATTCCAGACCTCGCTCGTGCTCGAATGGGGCGCCGCCGTCGCGGTCGCGCTCGTCGCGGTCGAGATCAGCCTTCGCCTCATGGACGGTGCGATCGCCTTCGACCGGGCGCTGGCCGTCCTGATCATCGTCCCGGAGTTCTTCCTGCCGCTGCGGACACTGGCCAATCGGTACCACGCCGGCGCGGCAGGTCGGACGGCCGCGGAGCGGATCGAGGCGATCCTCGCGGAACCCGTCAAGGTGGCGGTCCGGGCGACGGTCCCGTCCGTGGACGTGGCGAGCCGCGTCGCGCCGGCCTCGGTCCCGGCCGACAGTGCCATCCGGTTCGAGGCTGTGACCGCGACCTATCCGGGGCGCGACGCACCGGCGCTCGACGGGCTCGACCTCACGCTTCCCGCCCGGTCCGTCGTGGCGCTGGTCGGACCCACGGGCGCCGGGAAGACCACGGTCGCCAACGTGCTGCTCCGTTTCCTCGAGCCCGACGCCGGTCGCGTCCTCGTCGGCGACGTGCCGCTCGACACGATGGATCCCGGGTCGTGGCGAGCCGAGGTCGCCTGGGTGCCGCAACGCCCCCACCTCTTCCACGGGACGGTCGCCGACAACATCCGGCTGGCCCGCCCCGACGCCGACGACGAGGCGGTGCAGTCGGCCGCCCGGGACGCGGGCGCGGACGGGTTCATCGCGGCGTTGCCGGCCGGGTACGCGACGCCCGTCGGGGAGGACGGAGTCCGCCTCAGCGGTGGGCAGCGGCAGCGGGTCGCCGTCGCGCGCGCCTTCCTGGCCGACGCCCGGCTGGTCATCCTCGACGAGCCGACGTCGCACCTTGACGCCGAGAGCGAGGTGGTCATCCGCGATTCGGTGACGCGTCTGGCGCGGCTGCGGACCGTCGTGATCGTGTCGCACCGGCTCCGTTTCGTGTCGGCCGCCGATCTCGTCGTGGTCATGGAGGCCGGGCGCGTGGTCGAGATCGGCCGGCCGTCCGAGCTTGCGGTCGGCGCGGGACCGTATCAGCGACTGCTGGCAGCCGGCGCCGATGAAGCCGCTGAGGCCGACGAGGTCGCCGGCATGACGGTCATCGCCCGGCTCCTGTCCCTCATCGGGTCGCAGCGGCGCTGGATCGCGGCCGGGACGCTGCTCGCCTTCCTGGCCGTCGCCTCGAACGTGGCCCTGATGGCGGTGTCGGCCTGGCTCATCTCGAAGTCGGCGCTGGTCACCAACGTCGCCGAGGTGGCCGTCGCGATCACCTCGGTCCGTGTGCTGGCGATCTCGCGCGGCGCGTTCCGCTACCTCGAGCGCTACGTCACCCACCGTGCGACGTTCGCCATCCTGGCCGACCTGCGGGTCTGGTTCTTCGCCGCGATCGAGCCGCTCGCACCGGCCCGGCTGGCCAGTCGTCGCAGCGGCGACCTGCTGGCGCGCATCGTCGCCGACATCGAGACGCTCGAGGACTTCTACGTCCGGGTCATCGCGCCACCGATCGTGGCCATCCTCGTCGCGATCTTCGCAGGGCTGCTGCTCGGGGCATTCGACCCTGCCCTCGGCCTCGTCCTGGTCGGGTTCCTGGTGGTCGCGGGCGTCGTCCTGCCGCTCGTCGCCGGCCGTTCCTCGCGCCGTCCGGCGCAGACGCTCGTCGCGACCCGGGCGGAGCTGGGCGCGATGGTCGTCGACGAGGTCCAGGGGATCGCCGACCTCGTCGCGCTCGACCGGGCCGCCGACCACCGGGCACGGGTCCTCGCGCTCGGGGCGGGGCTCGATCGCGCCGGCGACCGGCTCGCCCTGGTCCGCAGCGCGACCTCGGCCGTCGCCGGATCACTGGCCGGGCTGGCGGCCGTGGCCATCCTCGCGGTCGGGGTCGGGACTGGTCGCCGCCGGCCGGCTCGACGGTGTCTACCTCGCCATCCTGCCGCTGGTCGCGGTCGCGAGCTTCGAGGTGATCCCGCCGCTGGCGGCGGCGTTCGGGCTCCAACCCGCGAACGAGGCGGCTGCGCGTCGGCTGTTCGAGCTGACCGATGCCGCGCCGGCGGTAGCCGATCCGCCCCGAGGGGCCACGCTGTCCCGTTCGACCCCGCCCGGTATCGAGGTCCGCGACCTGACCTTCCGCTACGCCCCGGGCGAGCCGGTCGTGCTCGACGGCCTGTCGTTCTCCGTGCCACCGTGCGGCAGCCTGGCCGTCGTCGGGCCGAGCGGGTCCGGCAAGTCGACGCTCGTCAGCCTGCTGGCGCGGTTCTGGGAATACGACGGCGGAGAGATCCGGATCGGCGGCCGGTCGATCCGCGAGATGACCGGCGACGAGGTGCGCGGCTTGCTCAGCGTGGTCCCGCAGGACGTCCACCTGTTCAATGCGACCATCCGCGACAACCTGGCGGTCGCGGACGCGGACGTCACCGACGAGACGATCGTGACCGCCTGCCGGATGGCCCAGGTCCACGATGCGATCGAGGCGCTGCCCGCCGGCTACGCGACCCGCGTCGGCGAGAACGGTCTGCTCCTGTCGGGTGGTGAGCGTCAGCGCCTGGCCATCGCGCGGGCCATCATCAAGGACGCCCCGATCCTGATCCTCGACGAGGCGACTGCCAACCTCGATGTCGCGACCGAGGGCCGGTTGATGGCCTCACTCGCGCCCTTCATCGCGGGGCGGACGACGATCGTCATCTCGCATCGAGCGAGCGTCGCGGCCGGGATGGACCGGACGATCGTGCTGGGCTAGAAAC
>CAVZTK010000018.1:0-30437 GCA_963778155.1 uncultured Chloroflexia bacterium | reverse complement strand
TCGTCGAATACGGGTACGCCGATCGAAACCCGAGCCACTACCAGGAAGACCATCTCGTGCCGCTTGAACTGGGAGGCGCTCCCCGAGATCGGCGAAACCTGTGGCCGGAGCCGAACGTCGCCGTTCTCCCCGATGGCACCACCGTCGGAAGCGAGCAGAAGGACGCTCTCGAGGATGCGCTTCACGCGCGGGTCTGCCATAGGGAGATGCCGCTGGTCGATGCTCAACGGATGTTCGCGGACGACTGGGTGGCTGCCTGGAAGCCGCAGGGCGACCCTAGGTCGACGGAACGTCCGCCGGCGGTTGGATCAATCTGGCTTTCGCGCGCACATACTCGTCGTCGCTGAGGCGCCCATCGTGCTGCAAGGTCGCCAACCGCTCGAGCTGGTCGGCAAGATCGCCCGATCGGTCACTACTGATCAAGAAGCTCGTGACCGTCGCCGTGATCGCTGAGTAGAGACCGATCCCGAGGATCATCAGGATCCCGGCAGCGATCCGACCCTCCGCCGTGACCGGGATGACGTCACCGTAGCCGACGGTCGTCATGGTCGTGACTCCCCACCACAGCGCGTCGAGCGGGCTTTCGATCGCCTGGTTGACGCCGTTCTCGGCTGCATACAGACCGATCGAGCACAGAAGCATGACTGCCGACCAGGCGACGACAAGCCACAGCAATCCACGGTGGTGGGCAAGACGGTCGACATGCGTCATCGCGCGCCCGACGCCTGCGAATGCGCGGATGAGTCGAAGGAGTCGGAGAAGCCGGAACCAGCGGAGCCAGCGGACCGGCGGGATGCAGTTAATCAGGTCGACGAAGTGTTCCCGGACGTAGACGGGCCGGGACAGGTGCCGCCCAAAGCCGCGAACCGAATTCGGCGATGAAGACGCCGGTGACCAGCCACTCGACCAGTGTACGGCGTGGCCTCTTCCCCGGAGCCCGCCTCCGCCGGCACGAAAGGCCAGGCTCGACGAAGAACGACGGCGAGGGCCGCCAAGAACAGCTCCCACGCCACCTCGTGGCGGTCGACGAACGACCGATAGCGGAGCTTCGACGGAGGGTCGCAGAGATGCCGTCGCGCTTGGGCTCGTCGACATGGCCGAAGGGTACGGCACGAGGAAGGCCACGAAAATAGGGCTAGTCAGGGCCGATCCATCCTCTGTAGACTCCGCCGCCAGAGCGACCATCGGTTGCCGATTGGAGCCCAACCAACAGTGAAGATGCGACGAACGGGCCCCCAGCCGTCCAGCCGTCATCGCGCTTCTGTTCGCCCTGGCTCTGCTATCCATCGCCCTGTGGTGCCCGCCGCGTCGGCGGTCTGAATTCGGATCCGGTGGGGCGTTGGACCTTGATGACGGTTCCGGGCCGACCGCGCTCGATTCGATCGGCGACGCTGACCTCACGCTGGACGGCCCAGGGATGGAAGACTCGGACGCCGAGGTCGGGACGGGAGCGCTGTCGTTCGATGGCGTGAACGACCGAGCCATCGTCGCCGACGGCGGAGGTCTCGAGCTCCCATCGGTCACCCTGTCCGCCTGGGTCCGCGCCGATCCGGAGGATGCGCCGACAAGTCGGACCGTGATCGCCGAGAAGGGCTCGTTCGAATGCGGGCAACCGAGCTTTGGTCTGTACGCGACACCGACCGGCATCGAGGTCCGAGCTAGGACCGCCAACTACGGCCCGACGGGTAGCCGACTCGACGCGGATGTCGTCCACGTCAACCTGTGGGACGGCGCGTGGCACCTCGTCTCGTTCGGATCTCGGAGGGTGTGCCCGGCGCGCGGGCGTCGATCGACGGCTCGTCAGTGCGGCTCTTTTACAGTCCGGGCGCGATCGGGTTCGACAGTACGACTGACCCCGGTTTCTCGATCGGCGGACCCGGTCGACGCGGACTGCCCGGGCTACTTCCACGGCGACATCGATGACGTGCGGATCTATCCAGATGGCGCTGCCGAGGACAGCATCTACGAATTGGTACCGCCGACGGCGACGACGACGACGATCGAAACGACCGGCCCATACAAGCCCGATCGTACCAGGTCATCAAGGCCCACGTGACTCCCGCGCCGAAACACGGCGACGTGACGTTCGAATTTGTCGATCCCGACACGCACGCGGTCGACCGCTCTGTGACCGACGATGTCGATGCGACCGGGCTGGCGATCGTCGAGACTCCATGGCCGGGTGTCGGGACGTGGGAGTTGCGAGCGACATTCGATGGGATCACGTACACGTCATCCACTGCGACGAAGACGATCGAGATCCCCGCGCTCGATACCACGACGAGCCTGGTCGCGTCGCCACCGACCTCGTTTCCCGGGCACCAGGTCGAACTGACCGCGACGGTCTCCTCCGATCCGACGGAGCTCACCGCCCACGCGACTGGCACCGTCGCGTTCGCCGAGGATGTGTCTGGAGTCACGTACGCGCTTGGATCAGCGCCTCTAACCAACGGGGTTGCTGTCCTCGCCGTATCCAGCGGGTTCAAAGTGGGCGACCACAAGATCGTGGCGCAGTACGCCGGTGACTCCGAACGGAAGCCGTCCAACAGCGATGCTGCGACCGTCAGCGTCGATGCGGCGGGATCGTTCGTCCAACTCATCGGCCCGGACGCGATCGAGACCGGCCAGCCCGTCAGCTTCACGACTCCCGTCGGTGCGTCCGTCGACACGTTCTGGGAAGGCGCGACGGTCAAGGTCGCTGCGACGGGTACGGGTTATAGCTGCGTGGCTTCGGTCACGTCGGCCAACGACACGAGCTGCACGATCCCGACGCTCCCCGTCGGCTCGTACAGCTTCATCGCGACGTACTCCGGAAACGCCGACACCCTCGGGTCCGTCAGCGACCCAGTGCCATTGGTCGTCACGCCAAACCTCGTCCACGTGAGCAGCGTTGGATTGAGCACGGCCCATCTCTATCCGGCCAAGGACGGCTACCGCGGACACCCTTCGTATCTCCGGCAACCGCCTGGAGCCACTCAGCGTCGCGATCCGCATCTACGGTCCGACCGGTCGCCTCGTCAAGTCGAAAGACCTCGCGCGGGCAGCCGGAAGTTACGCCTGGGATTGGACCGGTCGAACGTCAGCCGGAACGATCCTCGCGGCCGGGACGTACAGAGTGCGACGAGCGTGACAGATGCCGCCGGTCTGACACGGGTCTTCACGTCGTCGGTCTACTTGTCCCACAAGAGAGCTCGTGTACCACACGATCTATGTCACGAAGAAGGGCAGCTCACTCTCCGCTCGTGGTCAAGACAGCGGGGGCAAGGTGACTGTGTCGACGTCCAGCGATACGCGAGACTTTCGTCCCCGAAGGCGGTCGGCCGCGTCGGATATCAGTTCGACACTGCCAACGGCCACGGTCTACAAGTCCATGTCATTCCAGCTCTACGTCAAGGGCGGGATATGGACCGCACCGAACGAGATCAGATGCAGAACTTTGCGGCCTGCCCGTACAAGTCGACGGGTTCCTCGGGATTTCTCATGCTTCAATCGAAGCAATGTCCTTGGCCACAGCTCATTGGCCCTCGCGTGGAACTCGACTTCAGGCAGCGTCACGTCGAACCGGTCGGGCCTCCATGTTCGCGGCGCAGCCTCGGCGTACCGCGGCACGTTCACGATCTACAAGGCCCGCATCAAGGTCACGTACGCGGTTCTTCGCTAACCTCGCGTCTGTCGTCGACCGCGAGCAGGGCTTCGTATAATTCGGCCTGATCCGCAGCCGAGATGAGGTGCTCCCGTGGCGATCGCGGCCAAGCCGACGTTCCGGACTGACGCGTTCATCGACGGTGCATTCCGGCATGCCTTGAGCGGCGATCGGTTCGCGACGGAGAACCCGGCGACCGGCGCTCAGCTCGACACAGTCGCAGCGGGTGACGCCGCCGACATCGACCTTGCTGTCGCGGCCGCGCGCCGTGCCTTCGACGATGGCCGCTGGTCGCACCGCTCCCCCGCCGAGCGCAAGGCCGTTCTCCTCCGGCTCGCCGACCTGATCGAGGCGAACGCGGAGGAGCTGGCGATGCTCGACTCGCTCGAGGCCGGCAAGCCGATCACGGATTGTCGCGAGACGGATCTGCCGGAGACGGTCAGGCGTTCCGGTGGTACGCGGAAGCCGCGACAAGCTGTACGACTCCATCGCGCCGACGCGGCGGGACGCGCTCGGCATGATCATGCCGCGAGCCGATCGGAGTGGTCGGGGCGTCCTGCCGTGGAACTTCCCGATCGTGATGACGGCCTGGAAGGCGGCGCCCGCCCTGGCCGCTGGGCAACTCGCTGGTCATCAGCGGCGGAGCCACCTCCCTCTCGACCATCCGGCTTGCCGAGCTCGCCCTCGAGGCGGGCGTCCCGGACGGTGTCTTCGACGTCGTCCCGGGCTTCGGCGGACGGCCCGGCAGGCGCTCGGCCGCCACCCGGACGTCAATCTGCTGGCAGTTCACGGGCTCGACCGAGGTCGGCGCCTCTTCCTCCGCTACTCGTCGGAGAGCCACCTGGAGCGCGTCGTCCCTCGAATGCAGCAGGAGAGCCCGCAGGTCGTCATCGCCGACGCGCGCCGACCTCGACCTGGTCGCCGAGAACGTCGTATACGCCGCGCTTTTGCGAACGTGCGCGGAACTGCGCCCTGTCGCTGCGGCTCATCGTTCATCGCAGCGTGCGCGACGAGCTCCTCGAACGCATCGTCGCCAAGCGGCCAGTCTGCCCGTCGGTGACCCGCGGATCCGGCCGACCCGCAGATCGGCCCGATGATCGAGGCCCCGCACCTCGACAAGGTCCTCGGCTACATCGAGAGCGGACACGAACAGGGGGCGCGCATCATCGTCGGTCGGCGGGGGCAGCCCGGAGAGTGGCGGCTACTTCGTCGAGCCACAGTCTTCGATGGCGTCGACGACTCGATGAAGATCGCGCGCGAGGTGATCTTCGACGGATCCTGACCGACGGTCGCGTTCGACGAGGGCAAGGCCTGGCGACCACGAACGACGCGAACTATGGCTCGCCCACGCACGCCGTCTACCGCAACGACCTCGACCCGCGATCCCGTCCGCGCGCCACCGTTGATCCGGACCGTGCCGAGTTGAACGCCTTCGCCGAGGGCGACGTCACGACGCCGTCGTCGGCTTCGAGGTCGAGCTTCGGCCGCGCCAAGGCCTCGGGCGCTCAACCAGTACACAAGAAGACGGTCTGGATCTCGGTGAAGGACTGCTGAAGGTCGAGGACTACCCGCAAGACGGGATACACGACGGCGCACGGCCCAAAAAAAGGCTCGTCAAACCATCGCTGCACGCGCAGATATGCGCATCGTCCGGATCAACGCTCGCGAAACTGACGTGCCACGCTGCGTTGCCGATCGCTGGAGCGAGGATGGCGAATGGACACAACGCTCGATGTCGCCGTCATGGCGATCGTCGTGATCACTGTGATCGTGCTTGGTTACGCCGCGATCAGCGGGCACCTTCAAGGAGATCCAGTTCGGGAAGGAAGCTCGGCTTCCGGATCAAGGCGAAGAGCCGCTGGCGAAGCCGCCGGGGGCGCAGTTCCCTGACGTCCAGATCCAGAAAAATTCCGGCACGTGCTCCTGCGGCACTCACTCTCGACGTCGAGCGTACCAAGGTCAAGGACGACTCCACATCACCGTCCATTAGACGCAATCCCGGCCACCACCAGACCTGCTCGTCAATGGCGCTGCGTCTCCATTTCCGTCCATGTCGACCATTCACCAGGAGCTCGCGTCGTTCCGATCGATGATAAACCGAACAACGGGATCCACATCCTCCTGCTCCAAGCCGATACGGGGATCGGCGAGTCCTCCTCGCTCAACGAATTCGCGACGCAGTGCCGCGCGATCCCCCTGGCAAAAGTCGATCTCAAAGCAAAGAGTACACGCCGGAGACGGTGATCGACGATATCGCCTACGCCCTCGGTCGAGCGCGTTTCCCAACGTACGTCAAGCGTGCCACGGAATACACGCAGAGCGGGGCGATCACGATCACGGATACCAGGGTCGAGAACAACTCCAACCTCGACGTAAGGCAGGTGACCAACCAGGAGCTGCTGGATCAACGACGACAGATCCTGACTGGCGATTTTCTGGACGACCTCGTCGGGAGCAACGGCCCCGAGGGCACCATGGTCATGATGTTCGACTCGTTCGAAGCGACGAACTCGGACGTACAGGCGTGGCTTTCGAACACACTACTGCCCCGCGCGCGCGGGCTCCGATGGCTCGTCATGATCGTGGCCGGACACAGGGTTCCGCCGATCCAGAGGGACTCACGAAGAGTGGTTCCTGAGTCACGAGATGCAGGTGCTCGACTGCGAATCGATCCGGGAATACGTGCGGCTGAAAGGCGTCGAGCTAACCGAGGATCAGTTCGACTTCATCTGCACCGAGGAGGCGCGGCCGGCCCTGGTCGAGATCAGGTGGACGCATATGCGCGTAAAAAGTCACAGGCCAGGTCATGACCATCGACGCCGATGAGACCCCGGGACGTGCGTCGAGTTTCGAAGAGATGATGTGGGCGTCGACCCGGGACATCCTGTCGACCGTGCCCGTGGGCGTCGAGGACGGCTTTTATCGAGCGGCGATCCTCCACTGGTTCAACAGCGGACCCTCAAGGCGACAAACCGTTCCGGCCGCCTGACGACGATCGGCCGGCGTCGCGATGGACCAGAGGACCCAGCCAAGCTCTACGCAGCCTTGTGCGAGCTCCCCTTTGTAGAGGAGTACCAGGACCGCGGACACGACATCCACAATGCGACGCGCGATAGCGCCTTACGCCATCTCTGGGCATCAGAGCGAAGGTCCTATAGATCGATCAGTGCGCAGGCGGCCCAATTCTTCGGTCGTCAGATGCGAACGCAACGGGGGAGTTACGCAGAAGACCTCATCGAGTGGTTCTATCACCGCCTCGTCGTCAATGAACCGGAGGCCGTGGCTGTTGGCAATTCGCTTATCGATACGTTCCTCGGACGCGGGGACGCAGCCTACGCGTATGCGATGGCGGCGGCAGTTGACGAGCAGGACGAATCTCGGCCACGTGGAGCCGGAGACGGCAGCATTAGGTCAGCTGTGGCGAGCTCAGATCGCATTGTCAACCGAGCACCAGCGTGACGCGGTCGCCCTCGCGCTCGAGATAGCCGATCGCCAAGGCGATGGTTCAATTCCAGACGTCAGGCGACGGGCCTACGAGATCTCCGCCAGAGCCTCGTCGGCACTGGGCTCGTATGCGGATGCAGCGAATTGGTACGGTCGCGCGATTCAGCTTGCGGAACCGTCGACGGATGCGGCGACAATGGATTTGGTCGGTCTCGCCAACGTGCTGCGAGAACAGAACTTCTTCGAGTCGTCGGAAGATGCGTACCGGCAGGCGCTGGACGGTTACGTCCCAAGGCTCCTCATGCCACTGCGACGCGATCAGATCGATGCGGATGGGAGTGACATCGGAGACCTACTTCAGGTGGCCGACCCGGACGCCGCGCCAGGAACGGAGGTCTCGTACGTTCCGAAGTCCGTGCTCGGAAGCAACCCCAACGCCTGGCTCCATATCGACACCTACCCAAGTGTCGCGATCGGCGTGCCCGACGAAAACCAATCGTCACGCGTCGACGCCTACTGGCCGGTAACGCCAACGGCGATCCTCGCGGAGGCTATGCGATCACTGGCATCGCTCTACGTAGACACCCATCGGCTCGCAGAGGCAAAGCGTGCTGCCAAACTTGCGGTCGATATCGCCCGTGACCTCGGTGACGGTTTCGCTGCGAGCGCTGCGATGGAGGTCTTGTTCGACGCAAGCGCGAGTGTCTTCGACAGCGACATTCTCAATTCGGCCATCGTCGAACATCTCGATGCGTTGGATCTCGCACAGACGCTCGGGGACCGCGCTGGCGAGATGCGTGCCCACCTCTGGCTTGCGAAGGCCTACGTCGTCGTTTCCGACCTTCAAACAGCCCAGGCTCAGTACGAATTCGCTTCGACTCTCGCCGTCGACACAGGGAATTCGCAAGGTCAGGCCCAATGCCTCGAGGGGCTGGGTCGATCGCCTGGTCTGTCGGCGACTTTGCCGATGCGGCAGAGAAGTTTGCGCTGGCATTGGACCTGTACCAAAGGGGAGCTTATCGGCGCGAAGAGGGCCAAATCCTGAGACGAATGGGGGAACTGTCCCTCGACCGCCACGACCCAAAACACGCAACGGCGTGGTACGAACAAGCTTTGGCCGTGTTTACCGATTGAAGCTCCCCTTCGCCAGGTCGACGCACTTTCGGGTCTCGCACGGGTGGCCCAGGATCGCCACGAGATCAAGTACGCCGTGAAGCAGTTGCGCGAGGCCCTCTCCATCGTCAGGGGTGTCGGCGTCAAGAGCGCCGAGGCGACCGTCTTGTCGATGCTCGGGGAGTTCTTGCCAGTGCGGCGGGGGGTCCAAGGCCGCCGCTGACACGTTCGAGACCGCCCTCGACGTCGCTCGTATGCGGGCAGCGAGGACCAGGCCGAGATCGTTGCCCAGCGAGGCTGGGCGAAGCTCCTACAACACAAGTGGACGGAGGCGGAGCACGACTACAAGCGTGCCCGGGACCTCTATCGGAAGATCAATCGCGCTGATGGCCAGCTGACCGCGCTGACGGGGCTTCTGGCTGTTTACGAGGAAAAGGGCGACTACCGTCGCGGCATTGAAATCGGAGAGGAAGCCTTGGCGCTCGCGCGCTCGATGAATACCTTCGCGTGGGAATCATCAGTCATACAAAACCTCGCCCCGGCGTACAGCGAGAGCGGCGAGACGAGGGGAATCGAGCTCCTGGAGTACGTCCTTAAGAAGGATCCGACCGACGCGGTCTCGACCCTGAACCTCGGCTGGAATCTGTACCTCGCCGGTGACTACAAGCGATCCATCTCGACCAGCAGTCAGGCACTCGAACTCGATGCGAAGCAAACATTCACGCTGAGGAATCTGGGCCATGCGACCTTGGCACTCGGCCAGCCGGCGCAGGCCATATTCTGGTACGACCGCGCGATCGGTGAGCGACACGAGGGTGAGGACTTCGTGATCACGATCAAAGTCCTCAAGACCCTCGCACGCGACCAACCGGACCTGCCGCGAGTACCCGAGGTCCTCGCTGCTTTCATCGACGTTCAAGCGGGAATCGAGCGTGGCGAAGATCCTCGCTCACTGCCGATCGACATCAAGCGGCGCAGGCCGGACGGGGTCCCGTCTCCGAGCTGACATTCCAGGCACGTCGGACGCTGCCGACCGAGGTCGGAACAGGACAAAGGCCAGGCCCTCCCGACCACCGCACCGTCCGACACCGAACTATGGCCTCCACGCCGCTGTCTACACCAACGACCTCGACACGGCGATCCGTGCCGCACGCACGTTGCGTGCCGCGACCGTGTCGGTGAACGCCTACTCCGAGGGCGACATCACGACGCCGTTCGGTGGCTTCAAGGAGTCAGGCTTCGGCGGCCGCGACAAGGGCCGCGAGGCATTCGACCAGTACACCGAGAAGAAGACGGTCTGGATCTCGGTCAAGGGCTGAAGGGTCTTGCGTGACGCTCGAAGACTGCATACTCCTGCCGACCGGGGAAATCAACGGGGCCGCGACAGGGAGAGGCGGATGGAGCGCCAGCGGACCGTTGTGGACGAGGGTTCCCGAAGGGCCTGCGCCGGGTTGGGCGTACGCGACAGTGATCCAACGAGCGGCAGCGACGTTCGCTGACTACCTCGTCGTCGTGGCACTAGGCGGGATCCCGTATGCGCTGATCGGCGCCGGTGATCGAGACGCGAGCTCCGCCGTCAAGACGGTCGGGAGCGTTCCTGGTCTTCGTCGTGTTCTTCGCCGTCTTCGGCGCAACGGCTGCGGTGTGGAACGTGCAGACGATCGGCGGCAGGCTCGATCGGCCTCCACATCGTGAAGCGAAGCGACGGCAGTGCCATCGGTTGGGTGCGTGCCCTCCTTCGGCCGATCGGCGTGGTCCTGACCGTGGTCTTCTGGTTCATCAGCCTCGTCGTCGTCCTGGTCGGCAAGGAGAAGCGAACTCCGGCCGATGCGCTCGCAGGGACGGTCGTGATAGAGAACGTCGCCGAGACGAACCCGGCGATGAGTCCGTCGGTCCCGGCCCAGGATGCAGCATCCGAGACGGTGGACGGCCCAGGGTCCTGATCAGATCGCCGGTCGATCCGACGGCCTCGGCGCCAGGGCTTGAGGCGACTCAGCGGCCGCCCCGCCCATCGCGCCGGTCTGCTTGAGCACCGCCAGCCGGTCGGCGACGCCCCAGTGCTCGACCATGCGGCCGTCGGCGACGCGCATGACGTCCATGACGGTGATGTCGATCGGGCGGCCGGTCGCCGGGCGACCCCACAGCGGGCCGTCGTTCGTGCCGGTCGCACGGATGCGGAACCACACGGTGTCGCCCGAGGTCGCGCTGTCCTGGATCTCGAGGTGCAGGTCCGAGAACTGGCTGCGCAGCTCGGTGATGAGCGCGCGCAGGCCATCGATGCCGGAGGTCGCGCCCTCCTGGTGTTCGACGATGTCGTGGGCGACGAACGCCTCGAGACCGTCGAGGTCGCCGTTGTTGAAGCCGCGCTCGATGACGGCTCGGCAGATCTGCTCGATCGTCTCGGTCGTGGACGTCTCGATGGCCATGGCTCGGAACCTCGCTACTGGAGTGCGAGCTCTAGTTGATACTGGAGTGATACTCTAGTTCCGTGAGTCCTGTCAAGCCGATCCGCAAACGCGACCGCGACGCCACGCGTGCGCGGATCGTCGACGCCGCGCGCGACCTGTTCGTGGAGCAGGGCTACGCGCGGACGACCATCGCCGACATCGCCGTGCGGCGACGTCGCGCCGCAGACGGTCTACTGGGCGTTCGGTTCGAAGGCGGGGCTCGTCCGCGAGATCCGCGACGCGTGGTTCGCGTCGGCCCGGACGAGTGAGCGGATGGGCCAGGTCCTCGCCATCGATGACCCCGTCGCGCGCCTCGATGCCTTCGCCGGGTTCATGCGCAACCAGTGGGAGTCGGGCGCGGCTGCCCTGTCGATCCAGCGCGATGCCCTGCGCGTCGATCCCGTCGCGGCAGCCGACGTCACCGCGATCCTCGAAACGCGGGCGCGCGGCCTGTTCGAGGTCGTCCGGCCGCTCGGTCCGCATCTCGCCGCGGGCCTGACCGTGAAGAAGGCCCACGATCTCGTCCTGGCGCTGACGCTCCTCGAGATCTACCTCGAGCTGCAGGCGCGCGGCTGGTCGGCCGAGGAGTACGAGGCGTGGCTGGCGACGGCGCTGCGGGCGCACCTCCTCGGGACGGATCGTAGGGTTCGTCCCCGGCTACTTGTTGCTCTTGGCGATCTCCCAGATGTGGCCGCCCGGGTCGCGGAAGCTGGCCGGTCCTGATGCCCCATGGGCAGTCCATCGGGCCGTTGATGAGCTCCACTCCCCTCGCCCGGAGCGTTTCGCACATCGCGTCGACGTCGTCCACCGGGAGGGTGAAGACCGCACGCGAGCCGGCCTCGGGCGAGGCGACGGCCGCCGGGTCGATCAGCTCCGGTGCCTGGCGGACGTCGAGCAGGTTGATCGCGGTCTCGCCGAACATGAACACGGCCGAGTTCGGGTCCTCGAAGGCGACGGGAAATCCAGAGCCTCGAGGTAGAACGCCTTCGCGGCGGCCGGTCCTCGACGAAGAGGGTGATGGCATCGATCCCCTTGACCCATGAACCCACGGTGTCCTCCTATCGATTGAAGAATTCGACCAGCACCGGCGCGAGCACCTCCGGCGCCGGGCCGTGGTCCTGTCCCTCGAGCGTCGCGCGTTCCGCGTCGGGCAGCACGGCCGCGAGCGTGTCGGCAGATGCGTGCATGAATGGGAAGGTCGCCGTCCCATCGATGATCAGGGTGGGAGTCGTCACCGACGCCCACTGCCCGAGCGGCGCCGGATCGCCGCATGTGGTGTCGGCCATGATCCGGCTGTCGTAGGCGAGCGTCGGGGCGAGCGCCGCCATCCGCGGCCAGGCGGGGCTTTGGCGCAAGCCGGCGACAGCCTCGGCCGGCATCCCGACCGAGTCGATCATGAAGGAGGCGACCGCCTCCTCGCGCTGGCCGGCCGCGAGCAGCTCGTCGAGGTGCTCGCCGAAGTCGTCGAGCACCGGCGGGCGGCTGTCGTCGACGATGAACGGCGGCTCGTGCAGGGCGAGCCTCGGGATGGCCAGCCCGGCCGCCGCCGCGCGGAGCGCGAGGACCGCGCCCGATGAATGACCGAAGACGAAGGCCGAACGGCCCGATGCGCCGATCAGCGCCTCGAGATCCTCGATCTCGCGCTCGATGGCATACGGCAGGGTGTCGCCGCTGTCGCCTCGACCGCGACGGTCGTAGGCGATGGCGGTGAACGACGACGCGAGCTGCTCAGCGAGCGGGACGGAATGGATCCGCTGGCCCGTCGCGCCGCCGATGAGGATGAGCGCCGGCCCGTCACCGGATCGGTCGAAGGCGATGGTCGTGCCGTCCTGTGAGCGGACCGTGTCGGTCACGGCTGTCCGGCCGTCACGGCCGGGCTGCAACACCGACAGGATGTTCCCGTCGGGGTCCTTGAACCAGGCGATCGACGGGCCGTTGCCGCGGGCGATGCCCTTCGCGTCGGTCTGGATCTCCGGCTGGTCGTAGTGCTCCATCGACACGCCGGCGGCGGCGAGCGCGTCGACCGCCGCGTCGACATCTGGCACGACGATGTTGAGGACGGTGAAGACCGCCGGCTGATGGTCGGGCTTCGGGTAGACGTTGACCGTGCCGCCCGCGCTGTGGATCTCGAGGATGGCCCTGCCTCGTCGCCGCCGCGGACGTCGAGGCCGAGCGTGTCGCCGTAGAACGCCTTGGCCGCCGCGGTGTCGCGAACGGCGAAGCTGGCGAAGACCGGGCTGTCCTTGAACATCGGTCCCCTCCTTTGTGCTGCACCCCGATCGTATCGGTCCGCGCCGAGCCACGCGCCGCTTGATGACTCAACGGTGATGCGCCTGTAACACCCGGGCGCCGATACTGGACGTCCGCAGGAGGACGGGCCGTGAACTTCAACAACATCCTGATCGGGTCCGCGGACGCGCCAGCGTCTGGTCGAGTACTACACCAAGCTGTTCGGCGCGCCGACGATGGAAGACAGCGGCTTCACCGGCTGGCAGATCGGCGAGGGCTTCATCGCGATCGGCGCGCACTCGGAGGTCCACGGACGAACGAGAGTCCCGGCCGCCTGATCTGGAACATCGAGGAAGCCGACGTGAAGGGCACCTTCGAGAAGTTCAAGGCGGCCGGCGGGATCGTCGTCCGCGAGCCGTACGACTTCGAGGGTTCACCGGGCTTCTGGGTCGCGACCTTCGAAGACCCCGACGGCAACTACTTCCAGCTGACCACGCCGTACGAGGCGCCTGCCTGACGACCACCCAGGGCCCCTTCAGGGTCGGATGGCGATCGAATCGATGACGGCCTGAAGCTCCGCCTGCTGGCTCGCCGTGGCCAGCAACGGCCGCGCGGCATCGATGACGACCGGCTCGCCGTCGAGATCGAGGACCCAGATCTGGTCGATCTCGCCGGGCCCGAAGCCGGAGCGGACGGTGCCGTCCGCCGATTGCCACAGGACGAGCTCGACCGCCGTCGCAGGTGGTGAGATCGAGGGTGCTCGGGATCAGGATCTGGAGAGCCCATGCTGGGGTCTCTTCGATCGCCGTCTGGCGAGGCTTGGTCGCGATCGGCGCGATGCCCGAGTTCGAGAAGAACGGCGTCAGGTTGGGATCCTGCCCCCAGAAGGCCGACAGGGCGAGGGCCTGTCCCTCGGCCGTGCGCGGGAAGGCGTTGTCCGTGTAGGAGCCGCTGGCCCAGCGGCACGGGAACGTGTTCACGTGCTCGATGCTGTACGTGCCGATCGACAAGGCGACCGGCCCGGACCGATCGGGCTTGAGGTAGAGGCCGGGGCTCGACTTCCGCCAGCCAGCGGGCAGCGTGATGGTCAGGCGGGCGGCGGTGGGATCCGGCGGGACGAGCTGCACCGTGCCCGCGTCGGCCGGAACGCTGACCACAGCCGGATGAGGCGTGACCGTCGGGTCGCGGCTGGGCGGGTCCTGGGTCGGTGACGCGGTCGGGGACGCGGTCGGTCCGAAAGACGCGACATGGACGGCGGCACGTGGCGGCGGGGTCGGGACCGGCAGGCCCGGCCCCGGATGGATGCCCTTGATCAGGACCGTCCCGGCCAGGAACGCGATGGCGACGGCGGCCACCGCGATCGGGCCTCGCCGACGGCGCGTCGTGACCGCCCTGACCGCAGTGAACGCCGCCTCGCCGGGCGGACGCTCGTCCATGGGATCCGGGGATCTGTGCTCCACCTGGCGCAGTCTCCGCGAATATCGCGACAGATGCGTGGAAGAACCCTTGTCGGGGCTGGGCGGCCCGCCTCTGGTCGCGGATAGACCTCCACCGCCCTACTGTAGCGTTCGAAGCCCATCGGAAGACCATGAGCTGCCCAGGCCCACGCACAGGAGACCCGACATGAGCCGTCTGTTCGTCCACATCGCGACCGGCCCGGAGAACCCCACGCGCATCGCCCTCGCGCTGCTGGTGGCCCGTGGCGCCCTCGATTTCAGGTCACGACGTTGACGTGTTCATCGCCGGCGACGGTGTGTCGGTCCTCCGTCCCGAGACGCTCGAGCTCGCGAACGGGATCGGGACGGGCAGCATCCGCGAGCACGTGGACGCACTGGTCGCCGGCGGCGCTCGAATTCTTCGCGTCGCGGCTGTCGAGCAACGCACGCGGGATCACCACCGAAACTTTGGCTGGTCTGCCGGTGGAGCTGACGACCCCGAAGCGGCTCGTCGAGCTCGTGTTCGAGGCCGACCGCACCATCACCTACTGAGGTCCGGCCGGGCCGATCCGGGCCGCATCAGTCGACCCGGGTCGACTCCATGATCCAGTTGACCTCCCAGGTCGTGCCGCCGTCGGTCGAGAAGGCCTGCTCCCAGCGGCACGTCGCGTCGGTGATGTCCGACCACAAGAAGCGCACGAGGATCCGGCGGCCGTTGAACGTGTCGGCCGCGAGGAACGTCCCGACGCCGTCCTTGAAGCCGCCGACGACCGGCGGGTCGAGACGACCCGGGTTCCGGCCGTCGAGCCACCAGATCGACCACTGGTCGGTGGCCGGGTCGAAGGTTCGCAGCGACATCGCCCGGTAGGTGCCGGTCGGCAGCTCGAGGACGTTGTCGTCGATGTTCCCGGCTCCATCGAGGATCGGCCACGCCCGGGAGGTGCCCTCGAACGCGTCCCATTCCTCGCTGCCCGCGAGGCGCTCGCGGAGCCGGCGGTGGTGGACGTGCCACGTCCCGATGTAGAAGTCGAAGTCGTGGACGGCCGGGCCGGCCTCGATCACGTCCGGCGCGATCCCGGTGGCGGTGCTCGTCGTCATCGTTCTCTCCTGTGTCGGCGGTCGGTTCGCGTCCGTTGTACCGCCGAAACCTGACAGGACGTGTCAGGAAAAACGCTCAGACGATGTCGGTTGCCGGGCAGCCTTGAGCCTCGGATCGATGACCGCCTTGAGGCACGACCGCTCGCGCCGGACCGCTCCGAGCGCCCGGCCGAAGTCGTCGAGCGCGAAGACGTGCGTCAGCAACCCTTCGGTGAAGATGCGGCCGTGCTGGAGGGCGAGCACCGCCTGGCGGAAGCTGGTGACCTGGGCGTACGAACCCTTGATCTTGATCTCGCGTCGGTAGACGTCGTACGGGCTCACTGGCACGCGGTCGTCAGGGGTCGCGATGCCGTACCACAGGACCGTGCCGCCATCGCGGGTGAGCGGCGTAGCGATCTCGAACACACCTGGCACCCCCGTCGCGACGACCACGTTGTCGAAGCCCTCGGGGCGCACCTCATGGAGCAGCGCGTACGCCTCGGCGGGTTCGCGCGGGATCTGGATGACCTCATCGATGCCGAGCTGGCGCGCGATCTCGAGCTTGAAGTGGGTCGGCGCGAGCGACCGTCACCCGGGCGGCACCGTCGTGCATCAGCAGCTGGGCCAGCAGCAGACCGTTCGGCCCGGCGCCCAGAACCAGTGCCGTCGAACCCGGCCGTGGGCGGAGGACCTCCATGCCGTGCATCGCGCAGGCCGCCGGCTCGGCGAACACGGCGATCGCCGGATCGAGGTCGCCGACAGTGACGCACCGGCTCGCGGGCGTCAGCACCGCCTCCGCGAAACCGCCCGGCCCAGTCACCCCGAGCGCCGACATCGCCGTGCACTGCAGCGGCCGACCCTCGTTGCAGAACACGCACTTCCCGCACGCCGCGTTGCCGTTGATGACGACCCGCTTGCCGAGCGCGACGCCGGTCACGTCCGGCCCCATCGACTCGACGATCCCCACCATCTCGTGGCCCGGCGTCAGCGGAAAGGTCGCGGCGTGTTTCCCGTCGTGGATGTGGATGTCGGTGCTGCACACGCCCGCCAGCTCGATCCGAACCCGGACCTCGCCGGGGCCCGGCACCGGCGTCGGCACCTCGACGACGTCGAAGTCGCGCGGTGCGGAGTAGACGACCGCCTTCAACGCTGGGACTCCTTCGCGACGGGCGCCCAGTGTACGGCGAGAGAGACTAGAACATCCGTTCTATACTGTGCCATGCGTCCCGAGTATCGCGACGAGCCCTGCCGGACCGCCCTGACGCGGGTCCGCAACATGTCGTTCCACTGGTCGCTCAACCCGTACATGGGCTGCGCCCACCAGTGCACGTTCTGCTTCGTCCGTGCGTTCGAGCGCCTCGCCGACCGGCCGTCGGACACGCGCTACGGGACGTCGATCCGGGTCAAGACGAACCTCGTCGAGGTCCTTCGCCGCGAGCTCGCCCGGCGGACCTGGAAGCGCGAGCAGGTCGTCGTCGGCACCGCGACCGACCCGTACCAGCCGGCGGAAGGCCGCTTCCGCCTGACCCGGGGCGCCCTCGAGGCGCTGGGCGAGGCACGCACGCCCATCGGGCTCATCACCCGCGGCCCGATGATCGTCCGAGACGTGGACGTCCTGGCACACGCGAGCGAGCGCGCCGAGGTGGGTGTCACGTTCTCGGTGCCGACGCTCGACCCGGCGATCTGGCGACTGACCGAGCCTGGGACAGCCCCGCCGAGACAGCGACTCCGGGCGCTCCGCACGTTGGTGGATGCGGGGATCGATGCCAGCGTCGGCATGGCGCCGATCCTGCCGGGCCTGTCGGACGATCCGGCGAAGATGGCCGACGTGGTGCGGGCCGCACGCGATGCCGGGGCGACGTCCATCTGGACGAATGTGCTGTACCTGCGACCAGGGACGCGCGAGCACTTCCTCGACAACCTCGCGCGCGATTGGCCGTCGCTGCTGCCGATGTACGAGCGCCTCTACGCCGGCGGACGCGCATACGTCGCCAAGGACGTGCTCGAGCCGGTTCGCACGCGGGTGCGCCTGCTGGCTGTCCAGGCGGGCGTGGCGGACAGGCGGCTCCGGCCGTTGCGGCCGACCGCTGCGGACGTGTTCGCCGGCGAACAGCTCTCGATGGCCGGGCTGCTGACGCCCGGTGCGGTGCCGGCGAGCCCGCGCTGAGGGAACCAGCCGCGTACGATCGCGTCACTGCCACATGACACGACCCGATCGCGGCCTCTCCCTCCTGGTCATGGCGCTGCCGGCGATGGCGCTGCTCGCCGCCTGCTCGGTCGCAGCGGTGCCGAGCGCAGTCCCCTCCCCGACCGCAGGCGACACTGCCGGTCCCAGCGCCAACGCCAGTCCCAGTCCCGGCGCCAGCGCGGGCACGCTCGACGGCAAGACGTACCTGTCGACCTCGGTCACCGGAGCGACGCTCGTGCCGGGATCGAGGATCTCGCTTTCGTTCGATGACGGCAGCGTCAACGCCAACGGCGGGTGCAACTCGATGGGTGGCACGGCTACGATCGAGGACGGCCGGCTGAAGACGACGGCGTTGATCTCGACCGACATGGGTTGCGCACAGCCGTTGATGCAGCAGGATCGATGGCTCGCCGGACTCCTCGGCGACTCAGCCATCACCATCGCGGGAGACGAGATGACGCTCGACGACGGGACGATCAAGGTCACCTTCCTCGACCGCGAGGTCGCCGATCCCCGACCGTCCGCTCGAGGGCACGAAGTGGGTGCTCAACGCGATCGTGACAGGCGACGCCGCCTCGAGCGTCCCGGCCGGCGTCACGTCCACGCTCGTGATCACCGCCGGGCGCGCCGCGGTCGACACCGGCTGCAATTCGGGGTCGGTGGCGGTCCAGGTCCGCGGCCGACACGCTGACGTTCGGGCCGATGGCCTTGACGAGGATGGCCTGCCCCGAGGCGCAAACGTCCGTCGAATCCGCGGTCGTCAAGGTGCTCGATGGGACCGTCACATACGCGATCCAAGCGGATGTCCTGACGATCGACGCCGACGGGAGTGGCCTGACCTACCGCGCGGCCTCGTAGCCGCCGACGAAGATCGCCGGCACAAGGGCGGCCAGGGCGATCAGGCGCGGGACGCGTCCGAGGTTCAGGCCGGCTGCGAGGCCGATCGACGCCCCGGCCAAAAGCCGCAGGGTCGTGTCGGGCAGTGCCTGAAGCGACACGGTCGTCCGCATCGCAGTCTCGCGCGAGCGTTCGACTGCAACTGGCATCCGCGCTCTACGAACGGGCGGCGGTCGAGTTCTGGGGCAGGTCGCTGCAGACGCGCGTTCTACGATGCGCTGATGCAGGTCGAGGTCAACGGGACCCGTCTCTGGTTCGATGTCGACGGGCCAGCACTCGAGCCCGCCGGGCGGGTGATGCGCGGTCGACCCACGGTCATCCTGATCCACGGCGGGCCCGGCACCTACGACCACTCGTACTTCAAGCCCGACTTCGAGCCGCTCGCACGTTCGGCGCAGGTCGTCTACCTGGACCTTCGTGACCACGGTCGCTCGGCGCGACACGACCCGGCTGATTGGAGCTTCGAGATCTGCGCCGACGACGTGAGAGCGTTCTGCGACGTCCTCGGCATCGAGTGGCCGATCGTCTTCGGACACTCGATGGGTGGGATCGTCGCGATGCTGGTCGGGAGCCGTCATCCGCGTCGCGCGGGCGGCCTGATCCTTCAGTCGACGTTCGCGCGGTTCGATCTCGGCCGGCTGGCCGCCGGATTTCGGGACATCGCGGGGGACGACGTCGCCCGGCTCGCAGAGCGCGACTTTGGTGGCGATCCAGTCAGCGATGCCGACTGGGCGCGGGTCTTCGCCGCATACGGCCCCATTGTCCCGGACCGCGAGCAGCTGGCCCGGCGGATCGCGAACCCGGACGTGGCCGCGACGGGGATGGACCGGCTTCGCGCAGTCGACATCGTCGATCAGCTCCGGCGGATCGACTGCCCGACGCTCGTCTGCGTCGGCGCGCTCGATCCGGTCACGCCGGTCGGGGCCTCACGCGAGATCGTCGACGGCCTGCCGCCGGGCATCGGGCGCCTCGACGTCATCGAGGGTGCCGGCCACTTCCCGTGGAAGGACGCCCCGGCCCGCTACTGGCCCCTGCTCGAGTCCTTCATCACGAGCTGCTGAGCGCGCCGGTCGAGGGTGGCACGAGCTCCACCACGACCGAGCCCGTGACGTTGGCGACGAGCGACGGGCCGAGCCGGTCCCGCCAGTCGGCCACGCTTGCGGGCGTCGTGTGGCCGTGCAGCCAGAGCGGCGGGCGGACGCGCTCCAGGAGCCAGCGGTAGCCGGCGAACCCGACGTGATACGGGTCCGAATCGCAGTCCCCCACCCCACGCGGCGGGGCGTGGCTGACGACGAGGACCGGCGACGATCGGCCGCTCAGCCGGCGCCCGAGGAGACCCGTCGAGACCCGGACCACGTCCAGCCACGCCCGCGTCTCGTCGCGCTGGGCCGTCCCCGGCTTGAGCCCGGGCCACTCGAACGGCGCGATCGTGATGCCGTCGACCTGGACGAGATGGCCACTCGCCAGATGTTGGGGCGCATCGGCCGCCGACTCCGCCCACTGCCCGCCGCGATCGTGGTTGCCCCGGACGAACGCCACGGGCACGCCGAAGGCATCGCCGAGGAAGCCGAGGTAGCCCGGCTCGAGATCGCCGCACCCGACGACGGCATCGATCAGCCCGAGACCGGCTCGGTTGACCTCGTACTCGAGCGCCGGATCGGGAGCGTCCGACACCGCCAGCAACCGGATCGGCGCGCCCTCGCGGGCCGCGAACGGTCTCGCATCGGGCCACACGACCGACAGCGTCCGCGTCATCGGTCGTCGTCCAGCGGCTCCGACTCCGGCGCCGCGTCGTCCTCGTGGCCCAACGCGTCACTCGGTCGTTGACCGCTGCCGGCCGTTCGGAGCGCGCGCGACGCGGCGAACGTGCTGGCCAGCGAGCCGATCGGCTCGGTCCGATGGCCGCCGAACGGGACGAGCTCGGTCACGTCGGCATCGATGGCGGTCTGGCCGCCGTACAGCGCGAGGCCGACCCGGTTGTGGCCGTCGACGACCCAGTAGCGATCGCCGGATTTCACGACGTCGATCGGAGGCAGGACGGCCAGGCCGTCCTGGGCGGCGCGCAGCCGCTGCCATCGGGTGTTCCAGTTCCCGCCACGGAACGGCCTGAGCGGCAGGAAATCACCGCCGCGCTGAGCGCCACCGCCCACGGCCGTGCCGGCGATGCGATCGACATCGATCGTCTGCAGTCCCGACTTCGACCGGCCGCGCCGAGCGTGCCTCGGGGTGGACGTCGTACAGGAACTCGACCGGCTGGCCGGCCATCCGACGGACCCGGCGGACGCGTGCGCCCGGTCGCTCGTTCCACGTCCCGACGACGCCGTCGCGCGCCTGCCCGACGCGACCCACGATCGGCTCGCGTGCGCTGGCGACCCCGGCGCGGATGATGTCGATCGCGCTCCGTCCGTGGTCCGCGACGAACTCTGGCGCGGTCGTCTCGCTCAGTGCATCGTCGGCGACCTCGGGCTTGTCCTGCTCGTTCATCTCGGAACGAGTGTGCCCCATCGGAACCTACACTCGCAGATATGCGCATCCGCCGCGTCCGAGCCGACGAGTGGCAAGCCCTCCGCGACCTGCGTCTGCGCGGTCTCGAAATGGACCCGGACGCATTCGGCGGGACGCTCGCCGAGTCGCTGACCAAGCCCGACACGGAGTGGCAGGCGCGCGCCGCGTCGACGGAGACAGTGACCTTCGTCGCCGTGACGGACGCCGGGTTCGTCGGGATGGGATCGGTCGGTCCAGCCCCGGAGCGGCCGGGCATCGCGGCCATCTACGGCATGTGGGTGGCGCCCGAGGCGCGTGGGCAGGGTGTCGGCGGTTCGCTCATGGACGCCCTCGAGGGCTGGGCGCGTGAGGCCGGCTACGGCGACATCGGTCTCGGGGTGACGATGACCAACGAGGCGGCCATCCGCCTGTACACGGCAAAGGGGTATGCCGACATCGGTGAACGGTTCCCGCTGCGCGACGGCTCGCCGCTAATCGTCCAGATCATGGCGAAGCCGCTCTAACATCGGCTCCATCGCCACGCAGGAGGCTCGAACCCATGGACTGGACCCTCGAACTTGTCGTCGTCCCCGTCAGCGACGTCGACCGCGCCAAGGCCTTCTATACGGACCAGCTCGGCTTCGGTCTCGACGTCGACATGGCGAGCGGACCCGACTTCCGCGTCGTCCAGCTGACCCCGCCGGGCTCGGCTTGCTCGATCGCCATCGGGAGGGGGTTGAGCGAGACGGAGCCGGGCACCCTCCACGGCCTGCAGCTGTGTGTCGAGGACATCGAAGCAGCCCATCGCCAGCTCGTCGAGAACGGTGTCGACGTGAGCGAGCCGTTCCATTTCGGCGAAGCAGGGCGGACTCCCGGTCTCAGCCCGGAGCGACGCGGCTACGAGACGTTCGTGAGCTTCCACGACCTCGACGGCAACACCTGGCTCGTCCAGGAGGTCAAACGGGACTGGGTCGTCAGGCAGGTCAAGCGCGACGAGGCCGTCGCGTAGCAGATCGCGCCTGACGCCCGGGGCCGCCGAGAAGCGCGGCGGCAAGGACCAGCAGAGCGGCCACGGCGAGTCCCACGATCGCCCACGGATCCCATGCCGAGTCGCTCCGTGCCGCGGTCGAGGCGTCCGGCGGCGGTGGCTGGGCACCACTGACCGGACCGCCGGCGATGGCGACGGCGGCGGCCGTCGGCGCCGGAGTGGCCTGGACGTCGGCGGTCGACGTCGGGGTCGGGGTCGGCCGCGGCGTCGCTGCGGCTGCCGGATGTGGCGCGGCAGTGGCGGGTGCGACGCGGACTGCCGTCTTCGCCTGAGCTGTCGACGTCGACGTCGACTTCGTGGAGGTCTTCGCCACGGACGATGTGGGTCGCGATCGGCTGGATCGAGACCCAGTCACCTTCCCATGCCATCCGGACCCGGCCGTAGTGCCACGGCGTGAAGAACGACTTGAACTGGCTCGGCGTGAGCTTCCTGTCGGGCCGCATGTCATAGCCGTACGAACGGCTCTGGAGCCCGTAGAGGGGCCCGACAACGCGGAGGCTGGTGACGGTGAAGGCGGTCGTCCGGGCCGGGTCGGCGGTCGCGGTGAAACCGGTCAGCACCCAGCCGTGGTTGCCGTGGTCGACCGCGATCGCGACCGGCAGGTTGGTCTTGCGCAGGTTCGTCACGGCCGAGCGGACCGCCTTGCTGAAGCTGCTGCTCGCCACCACGCGGTAGCGGCTGTCGACGTAGTGACGCAGCCCGGCCGCCCAGCCCCCGGGGTCTGTGCCGTCGGAGACGGGGATCGCGTAGCGGTCGTGGGCGCGCATGTAGCTGAAGTAACGCGACTGGTTGGCGCGGGTGTGGTCGGTCGTGTGGCGGACCGATGTTCCGGATGATCTGGACGTCCGCGGCGGTGCACCACAGCCACGTCTTCTGGGTCGTGAACACGCCCGAGCGGTAGAGGTCGATGCCGCCGGTCCAACGCGACAGTGCGTTGGCCGTGGCACCCGGGAGCGACGCGGACCCGCCGATGAGGGCCGAGGCAAGGGCGGCGGCGAGCACCAGCCGGACGATCGACCGGCGACGCTGGTGGTGGCCGGGCATGCCTCTATCCTCCTCCGGCGGTCAAGTCGTGCTCGTGGCGTGGCTGCCGTTCGGTACTGTGGACGCGTGGAGATGCGGAGGCTCGGCCGCAGCGGCGTCGACGTCCCGGCCGTCGGGCTCGGGACATGGCGCGTGTTCGACCTGCCGGCGGCTCGCCAGGCCGAGGCCGACGCGGTCGTGGCGGCTGCATTCGAGGCAGGCGCGCGCGTCGTCAATTCCTCGCCGATGTACGGCCGCGCGGAGGCCGTCCTGTCGCACGCGCTCGGCGAGCGGCGGCGCGAGGCGTTCGTGGCGACCAAGGTCTGGGCGAACTCGGGCAGGAGGGTCGCAGCCACTTCGCCGCGCCAGCTCGGCTGGTTCGGTGGCCGGGTGGACCTCCTCCAGGTCCACAACCTGCTCCGCTGGCAGGAGCATCTGGGCTGGATGGAGGCGGAACGAGGTGTCGGCACCGTCCGCGCGATCGGCGCCACGACCTACGACCCGGCGACCTTCTCCGAACTCGAGAAGGTCATGCGGACAGGCCGCATCCAGGCGATCCAGGTGCCACTCAACCCGCGCGAGCGGGCCGCCGAGACGCGGATCCTGCCGATCGCCGCCGAGCTCGGGCTGGGCGTCCTCGTCATGCGTCCGTTCGGCGAAGGCGGCCTGCTGAAGCGGCCGTTCCCGCCGGAGCTGGCAGCGGCCGGCCTCAGCGGCTGGCCGGAGGCGCTGCTGCGGTGGTGTCTCGCGGACGACCGCGTGACTGTCGCGATCCCGGCCACGGACGACCCGCAGCACGCCGTCGCGAACGTGCAGGCGGCCGGCGGACCGCCGCTCGAGCGCGAGCTGCGGGACCTGATCGGTCGCCTGGCGGTGGCCCGCTGAGACGGACCGGTGCCTCGGTGCCGAGTCAGCCGGGCGGCGGGATCAGGCCGTAGCGCGCGATGACGCCGGGCAGCCAGTCGGGCCGGCTGAACGGGAGCTCGTAGCGCGCAGCCAGCGCGGCGATGTCGGCGAAATCGGGCGGGCCGGCGTCGGTCATGTCGGCGAACTCGTGGAAGAAGCGCTCGAAACCGGCGGGCGTGATGACCTCGATCATGCGGGCGCGCGTCGAGCCGGCATTCCACATCGCGTGGACCTGGCCGCGCGGCTTGATGATGTAGCCGCCCGGCTCCAGGACCACCTCCTGGTCATCGGACCGGAAGCCGATCGAGCCATCGAGCACGATCGAATATTCGTCCTCGAGGTGATGCAGGTGCGGTGGCACGAGGGCACCCGGCTCGAAGCGTGTGCTCGACGATCGACAAGGCGCCACCGCTATCCTCGCCCTCGATCTTGAAGATGACCCCGACCCCGGGGGCAAGCACGCCGACCCTGCCCGCGCCGGGCTGGACCGCCTTGACCCGCGTCGCGACGCCGATGGTTGCCTGGCTCGTCATGGCTCGGATCCTCCAGCAAGTCCGGTAAACAGGGCTGTATACTGAATGCCAGAGAGGTGCCTGTCAAGTTTGAGTGAGCAAGTCCGTTCTACGAAATCGCGACCGTATCGGATGCGGCGCCGCGCGGAGTCGGTCGACCAGACGCGCCTGCGGATCACCGAGGCCGCGGTCCGGCTGCACACGACGGTCGGGCCGTCGAATACGACGATCAGCACCGTCGCCGACGAGGCCGGCGTGACGCGGCTGACGGTCTACCGCCATTTCCGCGACCAGGACGAGCTGTTCGACGCGTGCCGGCGACACTGGTACGTGCAGAACCCGCTGCCGGATACGGCGGCCTGGGGCTCCATCCCCGTCCTCGAGGACCGGGCCCGCCGCGCCTTCACCGAGCTGTATGCCTGGTTCCGCGACCGCGGCGATGCGCTCTACCCGATCTACCGCGACATGGCGTCGATGCCGCTGACGGCGCAGGTCGAGGTCCGCGCCCAGTGGGCCGCGGTCGCCGACGCCCTCCTCGGCCTCACCGTCGAGCCGGCCGCGCGGCGAGCTCTGCGCGCCGCCGCCGGACACCTCGTCGGGCTCATGACCTGGCGCTCCCTCGTGGTCGAGCAGGGTCTCCGCGAAGACGAGGCGGTCGAGCTGGCGGTCACGCTGCTGTCGCCGTGGCGTCGCCCGACGAGCCGCCACGGTCGAGGTGACGGGCGACGCACCCGACCATCGGCGATGATGGTGCCGGAGGTGGCGCGATGGAGACGGTGACGGTGGTGTTGAGCGTCGGCCGGGACAGGGTCGACGCGTTCGAGACGGGTTTCCGCGAGCACGAATTGCCGGTCTGGCGCGACCTCCAGGACCGCGGCCTGCTGATCACCGCGACCCTCAGCCGGCTGGACATCTCGACGGTCCCGGTCGCGGGCGCGATCCAGTACCTGGTGGCCTGCATCTTCGCGACCGGCGAGGGCCATCACGCCCACGACGGTCACCCGGGCTTCAAGGCATGGAACGAGATGGCCGACGCGTATCAGGTGGGCGGCGCACAGGCGTTCGGCGGCGAGACCATCGAGGCCCTGGGCGTCACCGGTTGATCCCGGGTCGGCGGTCCTCGAAGGCGGTCACTCGACCCGGCGCGGCGACGTGATGATCAGGAGCAGCAGACCGGCGACGATCGGCGAGGTGAACACGGCCAGCAGGAACCAGAGCGCACCGTTCTGGCCACGCTGCTGGGCCACCCAACCGATCAGGAAGACCAGCACGAGATAGGCCGTGAGGGCAGCCAGGACGAAGATCGAGAAGGTATCTGCGACGGTCACCCGCGCAGTATCGGTCCGCCTGATCCGGCTGTGAAGAGGTTTGATCGAAGGAGTGAAACGGTGAAGATCGGCGCGATCGTTCCCCAGGGCTGGGTCGGCGAATACGACGGCTGGGACCCGCTCGACGCGTGGCGCCGGACGACGGCGGTCGCCCGGCAGGCGGAGCGGCTCGGGTTCGAGTCGATCTGGCTCTTCGACCACTTCCACACCGTCCCCCGCCCGACCGACGAGATCACCTTCGAGTCGTTCACGTCGCTCGCGGCGCTGGCCGCGCTGACCGAGCGGGTCCGGCTCGGCCACATCGTCATCTGCACCGCATTCCGCAACCCGGCCCTCACGGCCAAGATGATCTCGACGATGGACGTCATCAGCGGCGGTCGGATGGAGCTCGGCATCGGCGCCGGCTGGAAGCGCGACGAGTGGCTGGCCTACGGCTACGGCTTCCCCGAGACGAAGGAGCGGCTCGCGCGCCTCGGCGACGACCTCGAGGTCATCACCGCGATGCTCGCCGGCGACAAGCACCAGCACGCGACGTTCGAGGGCCGCTACGCCACGGTCCGCGACGCGCGCAACGTGCCGAAGCCGATCCAGCGGCCGCGCGTCCCGATCATGGTCGGTGGCAACGGGCCGAACGTGACCTGGCGCCTGGCCGCCCGGCACGCCGACGAGCTCAACCTCGACGGGATGGACGCCGACCGAGGTCGTCGCGGCACTCCCGGTCATCGCGTCGCGCTGCGAGGAGATCGGCCGCGACCCGGCCACCCTGCCATCTCGGTCCACCTGTGGAGCGAGACGATCAACCAGCCGGGCGCCGCCCGGGTCGACCGGCTGGCCGCCTACCGCGAGGCCGGCGTCAGCCGGGTGATGGGCCTCGTGCGGGCATCGACCGACACCGACGAGGCGCTCGAGCTCGCTGGCCGAGGACGCGCGCGCCGCCGGGCGTCGAGCTCGCCTGACCGACCCCGCCATCAGGTCCAGAACGTGTCGTGGCGCAGGTCGAACGCCGTCTTCTCCTCGTCCGAGAGGTCATCCCCTCCGCGACGCGGGCCAGGGTCTCGAAATAGTCCTCGCGCGGGGCGCCCGGGGCGAAGTGGATGAGCATCGAGGCCGGCTCGCCGGACTCGTTCCGGAAGGCGTCGATGCCCCCTTCCGGGACGTACAGGAAGTCCCCCGGCTTGCCGTCGAGCCAGTCGGCGCCGCCGTCGAACAGGCGGATCGTCCCGGACAGGACGTAGAAGGCCTCCGAGATCGAGCGGTGGAAGTGCGGGCCGGGTCCGCTCTGCGCGGCCGACATCTCCCAGCGGTAGAGCCCGAACCGCCCGTCAGGTGGACTCGCCGGTCGCGAGGTAGCGGACAGTGCCGCCGTTCGGATATGTCAGCTCGGGCTCGTGCCCGGCCGGCTCGGAAGATGCCGTTGACCAGGTCCGGCTTGCCGAGGTACACGGGCGCCGGATAGTCGGGGAACTCCGGATACGACACGCCGCCGGCCTCTCAGGCCGCAGGCGGGATGTTCTGGTTGCGGTGGAACAGGTTGGTCGGGTCGTAGCGCGCCTTGACGGCGGCGAGGCGGTCCCAGGTCGCGCCCGGGTACGCCGCGTGGATCCGCTCGGCGCCCTCGTCGGCGACGAAGTTGACGTACGCGCCGTCGTCGCCCTGGTGGAGGCCGCGGCGAACGTCGGTCACCCAGGCCTCGCGGCGGGGCTTGTCGTCGGGGCCGTCGTAGAACACCGCCACGTTGACCATGATCCGGCTGGCCCGATGCGCGAACGCCGTGGCGTCGGCCGGCACCCGGGCGATCGCGCCGCCGAGCACGCGCAGCTGGGCGGCCCGCATCGCGCGTCCGACGCGTCCAGGTGGTCGAGGATCGAGCGTCGCGACCTCGCCGGTCGACGTGATCGATGAACATCGTCCGCGAGACCGCGATCGGGTGGTAGTCGGGGTCCTCGGCGGGTAGATCTCCGGGTACGCATCGGCTGGACCATGTCCGCGAGCGGCGTCGCCAGCGCGCGGAACGGCGCGATGGCCCGTTCCGCGGCCTCGGGCTCGCCGACGCAGGCGAGGATCCCGAAGATGACCACCTCGCCGTGGTGCTCCGCCGGCACGAACGGCATCGGCGGGCAGGGCATCACGTTGGCGATGGTCGACAGCTCCTCCGGCGCCGCCTCGGCCGCCGCGATGAAGCCGGCGACCGTGTCGGCCGTGGCCGGCAGGATGAGCAGCCCGCCGACGACCTGCGCCGACCTCGTGGAGCGGTACCGGAACCGGCGTCACGACGCCGAAGTTGCCGCCGCCGCCGCGGATCGCCCAGAACAGGTCGGGCTCGTGGTTCGGCATCGACCTGGATGGAGCTCGCCGTCGGCGGTCACGATCTCGGCCGCCGAGCAGGTCGTCGATGGTCAGGCCGTACTTGCGCACGAGGTAGCCGACGCCGCCGCCGAGCGTGATCCCGCCGATCCCGACCGAGCCCGTGTCGCCGAACCCGAGCGCCAGGCCGTGCGCGTCGAGCGCGGTGGCTCAGCTCGGCCGCCGTCAGCCCGGCTCGGCCCAGACGGTGCGGGCCGTCGACGTCGATGTCGATCGCCTTCATGTCCGAGACGTCGAGCACGATGCCGCCGTCGACGACGCTGTGCCCGGCCGCCGCTGTGGCCGCCGCTGCGGACCGCGAGCTCGAGGCCGGTCTCGCGCGGGCGAGCGCGATCACGCGGACGACGTCGTCGCGTTGGCGACCTTGACGATCACCGCCGGCCGGTCGTCCGGTCGAGGCCGCCGTACATGACGGTCCGCGCGCGGTCGAACTCAGGCCTCGTCGGGGGCGATGACCCGGCCGAGCGACGCTCGGCCGGAGGTCCTCGATCGAGAGGGGCGCCGGGTGCGTGGTCGTATCGGTGGTCGTCATGGTGGGCCTCCATGCGCCGCCCTCGCTGGGCGCGCGGCGGTCGAGCATCGGTACTCCGAAAGGGTCGCACGGATGGTGTCATCCGTCGCGCGCGACACCTTCCGTGCCGCCCGTCAGGCCGGCGGGCCGAGCCAGCCCTTGTCCCGCGCGATCCGCGCCGCCTCCGCGCGGTTGCGAGCGCCGACCTTCTGGATGGCCACCAGCAGGTGGTTGCGGACGGTCCCCTCGCTCAGCGATACCGCCGCGGCGATGTCGGCGACGGTCGCCTGCTCGGTCGTCGCCGCGAGGATCTCGCGCTCCCGTTCGGTCAGCGGGTTGGTGCCCTCGGCCAGGGCGTCCAGCGCAAGGCCCGGGTCCACGACTCGACGTCCCGCGGCGACACGTCGGATCGCAGACGCGAGCTCGGTCGCGGGTGAATCCCAGCACAAAGCCTGTCGCGCCGGCCTCCATCGCCTGACGGAGATAGCCGGGCCGTCCGAACGTCGTCACGATGAGCACCCGGCAGGCGGGGACGGCCGACCGCAACGCCGCGGCCGCCGACAGCCCGTCCAGCCCGGGCATCTCGATATCGAGGACTGCCACGTCGGGGTGGACGCGCAGTGCCTCGGCCACCACGACATCGCCGCTGGCGACCTGTCCGACGACGTCGAGGTCGTCCTCCATCGACAGCAGCGCTGCCATCGCGCCGCGGACCATGGCCTGGTCCTCGGCCAGCAGCACCCGGATGGGCGAGCCGGTCATGCCGACTCGCCGTTGCCGGCGGCGATGGGCACGGTCGCGATCACCCGATACCCGCCGCCGGCACCGGGGCCGGCGTCGAGACGTCCCCCTGCCCCCTCGAGGCGTTCGCGCAGACCCTGCAGGCCGGTCCCGTCGCTTGCCGTGCATTCCCGAGCGGGTGGCGTCTGCACTCGCCGGCTCGGGCGCGCCATCGTCGACGACCTCGAGCTCTGCCTGGGTCCCGTGCCGCGATGTGCGGACCGTCGCGTGGCTCGCCGCGCTGTGCCGCACGACGTTGGTCACGGCCTCGCGAACCGCCCAGGCAGGGACGACGTCCTGTGATGACGGGAGCGGGCCGACACCGTGTTCGATCGTGGCATCGATCCCGGACGCATCGAGGACGACCTTGGCGCTCGCGAGCTCGCGATCGAGACTCGGCTGTCGATAGCCGCCAACGGTCTCGCGCACCGACGCGAGCGCCTCGCGGGCGACCTGCTCCACGTCGGCGATCTCGGCCCGCGCCCGGTCGGGTTCCCCCGGCAGGAGACGGCCGGCGAGCTCGCTCTTGATGGCGATCAGCGAGAGGCTATGGCCAAGAACGTCGTGGAGGTCGCGGGCGATCCGGTTGCGCTCCTCGGCGACGGCCAGCGTGGCGAGCTCCTGGCGCGCCACGTGGAGCTTCGATGTTCGTCCGGCGCAGCGCGGTCATCGCGAAGACCGTGATCCCGATGATCGACACCGACAGACCCTGGATCAGCGCGCTCGCCAGATCGACCGACAGGGTCAGGGTGAGCGCCGCGACGATCCCGGCCGTGACGATGAGCGCCAGCGCGCGTCGTTCGGGCAGGAGCGTGCTGGCCGCGGTCGATGCGTAATAGAACAGCGCGAACCAGCCCTGCCCGGGAGCGCGGACCTCGGCTGCGGCCACGAGACCGAGGATCGCGACATCCAACGCGGCCAGCCACGGGCTCGCCCGCCGAGGGTCGATCTGGAGCTCGCCGGGCGACCGCCCACAGAAGGAACGTGAACAGGCTGTCGCGGCGAGC
>CAVZTK010000017.1:0-31184 GCA_963778155.1 uncultured Chloroflexia bacterium | reverse complement strand
GAGCAGGTAGACGAAATCTCGACGAGGCTTCACATCGGAGAAACGATGCCCGCGGCCGTCGTGACCGCGGGCATCGACATAGGGAGCCGCCGATCGCACTGCGTTGCCGTGGGCATGGATCGGGTCGCGCGCTGGCGCCCGTCATCCAAAGTTCGGCGTTAAGCCTGTCTCGGCCAAGCCGTGCCGGACGGGCGAGAGACGGCCGATGAAGACAAGATGTTGGCGTGAACGATGCAGCCACACCTGCCGATGCAGGTGCCGAGTCCCTTCGACAATGCCAGGAGCTGCTGGCCGAGGCGGCGACACAATTCCGTGATGGCGAGTTTCGGTCTAGCGCTGAGGTAGCGCTTGAGGCTGGCGAGCGAGCCAAATCGGCGGGCCGACCGGACCTTCTCGCGGCAGCTGCGCTAACGGCCGTCGGGGTTCCCGACCCGGCGACGGCCCCGACGGTCGAGCGACTGTGCCGGGATGCCCTCAGCCTGAGCCCACAAAGCGAAGTGGCCATCCAAGCGCACCTCCACGCGCAGCTTGCCATCGCTCTCTATCACCGAGGGCGACTCGACCAAGCGGATGCGGAGGTAGACCGTGCTCTCAGGCTGGCCTCGGCGGCCGGTGACGCGAATGCTCTGGCAGCGGGCCTGAACGCTCGCCAGCTGACCCTGGCTGGGCTCGGGCACGGCGATGAACTCTACGAGCTTGGTGAGCGGATGCTACGCGCGGCAGAAGAGCTCGACTCCGTCGATGTGGAGCTTCAGGCGCGCAATTGGCGGATCGACGCGCGCTTCCGCCTCGGTGACACTTCAGGTGCCGAGTACGAGATCGACACCCTGCATGTGCTGGGCGAACGCACCGGCATCCCGCTCGTACGCTGGAACGCCCGTTTTGCGCAGGCGGGCTTGGCCCAGGCGGTCGGCAAGCTTGTCGAGGCTGAGCGGCTCGCGCGCGAAGCCCGGACGATCCTGCCGCCAGAGCAGCGGCCTCAGACCGAGCCGTTGTTCATCGCCCAGCTGATCCTCATCTCGACGGATCGCGGCGTCGTTCCCCCGGAACTCGACGTTGCTCGCGGCTTGACTGTCGGAGGCCACGCGATCGCTGCGGCGATGGTCGGACGATTCGACCTAGAACTGGGCGACGTGACCCGGGCGCGGGCTGCGTACGAAGGCATCCGGCCGCGATTGGCGGAAGTCGCTCTGGATCGTCGCGGCTTGCCGACCCTCACGGCAGGAGCGGAGCTAGCGGTAGCATTCGGTGATCTACGGGTGGCGTCTGAACTGCATCGCCGTCTCGCGCCATTCGACGGCGCGATGATTGCGAGCGCCATCGGTGCGGTCGGGCCCGTCGCCTACTACTTGGCGCGCCTGGAGGGCCTCCTCGGGCTCCATGATCACGCTTTGGCCCACGCACAAGCTGCCGTCGAAATCAATGCCCGCGGTGACTTCGGTCCTTGGCTCGCACGGAGCCGGCTTGCGCTAGCCGAGATCCTGGTCCTTCGAGGCTCGGATCGCGACCGCGAAATGGCCCGCGATACAGCCGGAATGGCCGCGGTCACCGCCCGAACCCTCGCGATGCGAGCCGTCCACGAGCGGGCGCAAGCGCTGGTCGATCACCTCGCTGACCAGCCTAGGCTCACCGACCGTCAGCGCGAGATCGCGCATCTCGTGGCCACAGGTTCGTCGAACCGGATGATCGCCGAGTCACTCGGCCTATCGGAACGGACCGTCGAGACCCACGTCCAGAACCTTCTCACCAAGCTCGGGTTCCACTCCCGTGCCCAGATCGCAGCCTGGGCCGCCGCGGAAGCCGGCTCGCTGGAAAGAGCTACGGGCGGACCGGGCGGTACGTAGGCGCGATTCCAGTACCTCCCTCCGTGGGTTCGACGATGGCACGGCGGCACCCGTCGTCTAGCGTCTGCCGCATGAACGACATGACCGCCCGGGTCCCTGCGCCCGCTGAACTCATCCTGCTTTGGATCAGCGTCTTCAACGACCGCGCGTTCGAAGCCTGTTGCGACCTCGCCACAGAAGCCTACGTCGAACACGCCATCGCGCCGTTCGGACGGGTCGAGCCCGGATTGGTCAATGGGCCCGAGCATCTGCGAGAGGTCGCAGAGTGGCTGTTGGCCCAGTTTCCCGATCTCCGGATGACGCCGCTCGCGATGGTCTGTGACGGCAGCACGGTCGTCGCCAGGGTTCTCAGCGAAGGGACAAATCGCGGACGACTCAGCGGCGTGATGCCACCGACGGGACGGTTCTTCAGCGCCGAGCAGACGCACTGGTTCCGCGTCGACGATGGCCGTCTTGCCGAGCATTGGGCCACTCGGGACGATCTCACAGCGATGCTCCAACTCGGCGTGATCGCGGCGCCGGGAAGTCCAGTGTCACGATCACCGCGTGAGGGTGACTCACCCGAAGCGGCCGGTCGACCGGCGCGCCGATGACCGTTCCGGACCCTCGGGTCGAGTCACCCCGCGTTGTCGCCACTGTTCCGTTCGAGCGCGCACCTCGGAGCACCGCGAGCCCCGATGTCGCGGCGGAACCCCACCCAACGACGCTTCGGATGCAGATCCTGACGACTGAGCACTGGTCGCTGCTCGCCTCACGTGGGCTCGCTTGGAACGAGTCGTTCAGTCGCGCCGGCATGTACCTCTCGACCCTCTCCGGCGCGATGGTGGCACTCGGGCTCGTCGCTGGCATCAGCAATCTCGGCCATCTCTTCACCGTCTTTGCCCTCGTGGTCCTGCCCGTCGTGCTCTTCGTCGGCATGGCGACGTTCGTCCGCATGGGTGCGATCAACTATCACGATGCGATGACCGTCGTCGGGATGAATCGGATCCGGGGTGCCTACCTCGAGCTGGCACCTGAGCTCGAGCCGTACTTCGTCATGGGGACGCATGACGACCCTCCCGGCGTTGCGATCACGATGGCAGTCCCACCGAACAGCCCGCGCGGATTCCATCTGCTCGCGGCGACACCGTTTGTGGTCAATGTCCTCAACGGCGTCGTAGCGGGAGCGATCGCAGCCATCGCAGCTGGCGGGGTTCTCTCCCTCGAACTCGCCCCGAGTCTGCTGCTCGCGCTGGCAGCTTTCGCAGCAATGGTGGGAGTCCAGCTCGGCATCGTCGCCGGCAACATGCGCCGTGGGCGGGCATCCATTCGTCCGCTGTTTCCGAGCCCGCGAACCGAATGACTCGGCAGTTGCCCCAGGTCCCGTCCGATACAGGATTGACAGAGGTGTGGCCGAGCGAGGAACCGGTATCCGTTGGACGACTGATCGCGGACGTATTCCGACAACGACGTGAGACGCATCAGCAGCGAGGGAGGACCGCGCAATGACACACGACCTGAAGGCAACGGCCCGTCGGACCTATGAGGAGATCTTTCCAGCATGCGACGTCGCGGGACTGGCGGAAGTGATCGCCCCGGACGTGATCCAGCACGGTCGACGGCCCGGCGAGGCTGCAGGCTTCGAGGGTGTCAAACAGACCATGCTGATGATGGGACGCGCGTTCTCAGAACAACGCTGGGAGATCCACCAGATCATTCGCGAAGGTGACATGGTGGTCATCCATGCGACGCACCACGCCCGGCACACTGGCGATCTGATGGGCATTCCGCCGACGGGCCAGGAGGTCCACTACGACTACGTCCACATCGTCCGCTTCCAAGACGGAAAGGGCGCCGAGCACTGGAGCGTGCGTGATCAGTTCACGCTGATGCGACAGCTCGGCCTGTTGCCAAGTCCCAGCGAGCCGACCAGCGACGTTGTCCGGTAGGCGGCGGTCCATGTCCGGGTGGGTGACGGATCGATCTCGTGTGGTTCGACGGGCGCATCGGCTAGGGTCAAGACGGTCGGGCGCGGCCCCACCAAGGACGAGCCCGAGGGGATCGTTCGGCGGTTCCGGTGAACCGTTGCTCCAGTTCGCAGCGTGCCAGGAGTCGTAGCATCCCGGCATGGGTGAAACCCTGGGCCGGCTGCTGGGCATCGGCGCAGAACCGGATGACGATGAGGACACCCGCCGACCTCGGGAGCTACTCGACCTAATGCAGAGAAGCGCGCGCCGACCGAGGTCGTGTCGATGCTCAACGAGTATTTTGCGATCGCCCTGCCGACGATCCACGAATTCGGCGGTGTGCCGGTCCAGCTGGCTGGCGACGCGGTGATGGCTGTCTTCGGTGCCCCGAAGCCGGAGCCGGACCACGCGGCTCGCGCCTGCAGCGCGGCCCTCGCGATCCTCGAACGCACCGAGCCGCTCGCCACCGGTCCTCGCACAGGCCCGCGCTTCCATATCGGCGTGAACTCCGGTCCGGCCCTTGTCGGCAATATCGGGAGCGAGGACTATCGGAACTTCACCGCGATCGGCGACACGACCAACATCGCGGCACGGCTCCAGAACGTCGCAAGGCCGGCCGACGTCGTCATCGGATCGACGACGGCGGTGGAGCTCGGCGACCGGTTCGCGCTCTCGTCGCTTGGACCGGTCCACGTCAAGGGGCGCATCGAACCGACCGAGGTGTTCACACTGCACTCTGCCTGACCGATGTCGCGGATCGCCTGATCGGGTCGGAAGCCTCGAACCTGTCAGATCGCGGCGCCCGTCGGTCCGGTTCGCCATGTCAGGGCCCGTTCGGTGGCCCGTATCATTCGGGCACGATCCCATCGCCAGGAGGTGGTCAGGTGGTCATTGCGGCACGGCCGACATTCCGCACGGACGCGTTCATCGATGGGGCCTTCCGACCTGCGATGAGCGGCGATCAATTCGCGACCGAGAACCCAGCCACTGGCGAAGATCTCGACACGGTCGCCGCCGGCGACGCGGCCGACATCGACCTCGCCGTCGCGGTCCGCCCGCCGCGCCTTCGACGATGGCCGCTGGTCGCACCGCTCCCCCGCCGAGCGGAAGGCCGTCCTCCTCCGACTCGCCGACCTGATCGAGGCGAACACGGAGGAGCTGGCGCTGCTCGATTCGCTGGAGGCGGGCAAGCCGATCACGGATTGTCGCGAGACGGATCTGCCGGAGACGATCAGGACGTTCCGGTGGTATGCCGAGGCCGCGGACAAGCTGTACGACTCGATCGCGCCGACGGGGCGGGATGCGCTCGGGATGATCATCCGGGAGCCGATCGGGGTGGTCGGCGCGGTCCTGCCGTGGAACTTCCCGATCATGATGGCGGCCTGGAAGGCTGCGCCGGCGCTGACCGCCGGCAACTCGCTGGTCATCAAGCCGGCCGAGCTCACCTCCCTCTCGACCATCCGGCTTGCCGAGCTCGCCTCCGAAGCCGGCGTCCCGGACGGGGTCTTCAACGTCGTTCCGGGGCTCGGCGAGACGGCGGGTCAGGCGCTCGGCCGCCACCCGGACGTCAACGTCCTGTCGTTCACCGGCTCGACCGAGGTCGGGCGCCTGTTCCTCCGCTACTCGTCGGAGAGCAACCTGAAGCGCGTCGTCCTCGAGTGCGGCGGGAAGAGCCCGCAGGTCGTCATGGCCGATGCCGCCGACCTCGATCTGGTCGCCGACAACGTCGTCCTCGCCGGCTTCGCGAACATGGGCGAGAACTGCACCTGCGGCTCGCGGCTGATCGTCCATCGCAGTGTCCGCGACGAGCTGCTAGAACGCATCGTCGCCAAGACGGCCGAGTGGCCGGTCGGCGACCCGCAGGACCCGGCGACCCGCATCGGCCCGATGATCGAGGCGCCGCACCTCGACAAGGTGCTCGGCTACATCGCGAGCGGGCGCGAGCAGGGGGCGCGCGTCGTCGTCGGTGGCGGGCGGGCGCTTCCGGAGAGCGGCGGCTACTTCGTCGAGCCGACGGTCTTCGATGGCGTCGACAACTCGATGAAGATCGCGCGCGAGGAGATCTTCGGGCCGGTCATCTCGACGATCGCGTTCGACAGCGAGGAAGAGGGGCTGGCGATCGCGAACGACACCAACTACGGCCTCCACGCTGCTGTCTACACCAACGACCTCGACACGGCGATCCGTGCCGCGCGCACGTTGCGTGCGGGGACCGTGTCGGTCAACGCCTACTCCGAGGGCGACATCACGACGCCGTTCGGTGGCTTCAAGGAGTCGGGCTTCGGCGGCCGCGACAAGGGCCTCGAGGCGTTCGACCAGTACACCGAGAAGAAGACGGTCTGGATCTCGGTCAAGGGCTGAGCGGGGGTCAGCGGCCGCCCCCGCCCATGGCGCCGGTCTGCTTGAGCACCGCCAGTCGGTCGGCGACGCCCCAGTGCTCGACCATGCGGCCGCCGGCGACACGCATGACGTCCATGACCGTGATGTCGATCGGGCGGCCTGTCGCCGGGCGACCCCACAGCGGACCGTCGTTGGTGCCGGTCGAACGGATGCGGAACCACACGGTATCGCCCGCGGTCGCGGCGTCCTCGATCTCGAGGTGCAGGTCCGAGAACTGGCTGCGCAGCTCGGTGATGAGCGCACGCAGGCCGTCGATGCCGGAGGCCGAACCCTCCTGGTGTTCGACGATGTCGTGGGCGACGAAGGCGTCGAGGCCGTCGAGGTCGCCGTTGTTGAAGCCGCGCTCGATGACGGCTCGGCAGATCTGCTCGTTCGTCTTGGCGGTGGATGTCTCGATGGCCATGGCTCGGAACCTCGCTACTGGAGTACGACTCTAGTTGATACTGGAGTGATACTCTAGTTCCATGAGTCCTGTCAAGCCGATTCGCAAACGCGACCGGGATGCCACGCGTGCCCGGATCGTGGACGCCGCGCGCGACCTGTTCGTGGAGCAGGGCTACGCGCGGACGACCATCGCCGACATCGCGCGCGTGGCTGACGTCGCGCCGCAGACGGTCTACTGGGCGTTCGGCTCGAAGGCGGGGCTCGTCCGCGAGATCCGCGATGCGTGGTTCGCCTCGGCCCGGACGGGCGAGCGGATGGGCCAGGTCCTCGCCATCGACGACCCCGCCGCGCGCCTCGATGCCTTCGCCGCCTTCATGCGGAACCAGTGGGAGTCGGGCGCGGCCGCCCTGTCGATCCAGCGCGATGCCATGCGTGTCGATCCCGTCGCGGCAGCCGACGTCACCGCGATCCTCGAAACGCGGGCGCGCAGCCTGTTCGAGGTCGTCCGGCCGCTCGGCCCGCATCTCGCCCCGGGCCTGACAGCGAAGAAGGCTCACGATCTCGTGCTCGCGCTGACGCTGCTCGAGATCTACCTCGAGCTGCTGGCCCACGGCTGGACGCCGCAGGAGTACGAGGCGTGGCTGGCGTCCGCGCTGCGGGTGCAGTTGCTGGGTCAGGCGTAGCCCGCTCCGAGAAGCTAGTTGTTCGCGAGGGACTTCCGTGTGAACAGCGGCGAGAACACCCCGAGCAGCATGGACACGATCAGGACGGCGACCCCGCCGACGGCCACGTTGAACCACGAAAAGGTGAGCAGTGGCGAGGCCGGCAGCGCGGCGCCCCAGACGGCGAACGAAATCGTCGCCGCGATCATCTCCCACTTCGGCCATGCCTTGAAGCTGCGCGGCAACCGCTTTCCAGCCGTGACGACCTTCACCGCGTAGAGGCCCCACACGACGATCGGGGTCAGGACGATGAATCCGACATACGGGGCCACGGGCGCGATCGCCACAGCTCCGGAGACGGTCGAGCTGGCATCGGAGACCGTGATCCCAACGGCGGCCAGGACGGCGACATAGACGGTGACGATCTCCGTCGGGATGTAGGCGGCGATCGCGGCGAGCGCGGTCGTTCCAGTCGAGGCTGTTGCGGCGGGTTGCCCTGCTGATGTGGCGACCTGGTCGAGGTTGGCAGGCCCCGTACTTGGGTCCCCGACATCGGCTCTCCGAGCGAACGCAATGTCGGTCATCGTGCTGACGCTCACCGGACCCCTCCCATCGCTCGCGCAGAGACGCGGCGAGGCTCGAAGGAACGATGGCGACTCTCGCGTGGACTTCGGCCGCCGCTGGTCGGGGATATCTTCCCGCGACCGGTCAAGCCCTAGCTGTTCTTGGCTGCGATCTCCCAGATGTGGCCGCCCGGGTCGCGGAAGCTGGCGGTCCGGATGCCCCACGGCCGGTCCATCGGACCGTTGATGAGATCGACTCCCCTCGCCCGGAGCCTTTCGCACATCGCGTCAACGTCGTCCACCGGGAGGGTGAAGACCGCGCGCGAGCCGGCCGCGGGCGACGCGACCGGCGCCGGGTCGATCAGCTCGGGCGCCTGACGGACGTCGAGGAGGTTGATCGCGGTCTCGCCGAACATGAACACGGCGGAGTTCGGGTCCTCGAATGCGACGGGCAGCCCGAAGACCTCGACGTAGAACGCCGTCGCGGTGGCCAGGTCCTCGACGAACAGCGTGATGGCATCGATGCCCTTGACCCACGCGTCCACAGCTGTACCTCTTTCTCCGGACCGTCGTCTTCAGATTCTTTTCATGAAGTTCACCGTCGGCCACGCCTTGGAGACCCCATGGTGACGGCATCGACCCGATGAGGTCGGCCAGATCGGAGGCTCAGGATGGATCACGGCGGTCGGATGGCACCGGGGCGTGCCAAGGCGCTCTCCACATCGAAGCGCCTGTTCCTCTTGGTCGCGGCGGCGACCCTGTCGCTGGCGGCGTTCGCCCCGTCTGTCGCGGCTTCGCCGCGAACGGGCGATCTCCACATCACCAAGGAATGTGGTGATTACCACGGCCGGGCCGGAGAGTTCTGCACGTTCGTCTCATCGAACGTCAAGGCCATCCAACGCGGTGACCGGATCTACTACGCCTCGGCTGTCGTCGGCGCAACGCTCGATACCGACGTCACGATCGTGGCTGGCCCTGGCAACGTCGCCAGGGGGCATTGCACCCTCGACTTCCTGGCGCTTCCCGGGCTGTGCACCTTCACCGGCGGGACCGGCAAGTTCGAGCACTTCCAGGCGTGGGCCTCGGTCTCGGCCGATAGCACAGGTCTGTGGCACTGGGAGGGGGCGTTCAGCTTCCGCCCGACCCACTGAGCCGACGTGATTGACACTCGGCGCAGACTCATCCGATGACACGGACCGTCCGCCAGCTGATCGACGAGCAGGCGGCTCGGTTGGTCGGCCGCGACGACGAGATGGTCGTCCTTCGCCAGCTCCTTGGTGAGGGCGGCCCTCTCGTCGTGTTCGTCCACGGCATCGCGGGTGTGGGTAAGTCCGCACTGGTCGAATCCTTCGGACTCGAGGCTCGTGCGGCCGGTGCGACCGTCCTCCGCCTGGATGGACGTTCCATCGAGCCGACGCCCCGCGGGTTCCTTGCTGCTCTCGAAGCCAGGACGGGTGGCGAGTTCAAGACCGCGGACGACGCAGCGGCCCGTTTGGGTCAGCTTGGGACACGTGTCATCCTCCTGATCGACACCTACGAGCTGCTCCGGCTCCTCGATCCGTGGCTGCGGCAGACATTCCTGCCGGCACTGTCGGACAACGTGCGGATCGTCCTGTCGGGGCGCGAACCCCCGATGACCGGCTGGCCGAGCTCCCTCGCGGATCTGTTCAGCGGGATCTCACTCGGGAACCTGCCGCGGGTGGAAGCAGAGGACCTTCTCCGACGCTCCGGCCTCAGCGACGAGGACTGCGATCGGATCTATCGGATCGCGCGCGGGCATCCCCTGTCCCTCAGGCTCGCGGCCTCAGCCATGACGGAGCGGCCCGGGGTGAGCCTCGAGGCGGTGACTGTCCAGGCGATCGTCGAGGGCCTGACCGAGCTGTACCTCGGTGTGCTGGATGCGAAGACACGCGAAGCGCTCGATGCTGCCTCGGTCGTGCGCCGCCCGACCCTGTCGCTCCTTGCCGCGATGCTGCCCGGCACGGCGCCCCAGGACGCGTTCGACCGACTGAGAGTCCTGCCGTTCGTCGAGGTCAGCGACGACGGACTGGTCGTCCACGACACCGTCCGCGAGGCGATCGCTGCCCTGCTGCGATCATCCGATCCCGACCGATCGAAGCGGTACCGTTCCGCGGCTTGGCGCCAGCTTCGCGACGAGGTCGCGCGGGCATCAAATCAGGAGATGTGGCGGTACACCGCCGACCTGCTGTACATCCTCCAGAACCCGATCGTCCGCGAGGCATTCTTCCCGACGACCGATCACCTCTATTCGGTCGAGACTGCGCGGCCGTCCGACGGGACCGCGATCGCCGAGATCTTCCAGCGACACATGTCACCGGCTTCGGCGCACGTCATGGCGGCATGGTGGCGCCTGGCGCCCGAGTCGTTCCGGGTCCTCCGCGATCGACTGGACACGGTGGCGGGCTTCTACAACGTGTGCGAGATCGACCGGCTGAGCCATGCGCTGGTCCTACAGGATCCCGTGCTTGCCACGGTGTGGGATCACCTTCGGCACAACCCGGTGCCGCGAGGTCAGCGAGTCCTGTTCAGCAGGGCCTGGCTGGCCCGGGACTACGGCGAGGCACCATCCTCCGTGCAGGCGGCGAGCTGGCTCGACATCAAACGCCTGTACATGGATATGCGGCCGACCCTGCGGCGGATCTATTCGATCGTGCAGGACGTCGCGACGTTTGGTCCCATGGTGGGCCCCCTCGGCTTCACGGTGCTTCCCGGTGAGCCCATCGAATTCGATGGGGTGCCGTACTACGCCACGCAGAATGACTTCGGGCCGTCGTCGATCGATGGCTGGCTGTCGAAGTTGGTCGCTGCCGAGCTCCAGATCGAGGACGACTCGATCCTCGATCTGGTCCAGCATCAACTCGTCCTGGACGGCCGGCGTGTCGATCTCACGAAGCTCGAGTTCGACGTGTTCAGCTACCTCCACCAGCGCAAAGGGACGGTCGTGGAGCGGGCGGACCTCTTGCGCGACGTGTGGGGCTACGAATACGCCGGCGGCAGCAACGTCATCGAGGCGAACGTGCGATCGCTTCGGCGGAAGCTGGGCGACCGCGCCGCGACGATCGAAACGGTCCGGGGTCTTGGCTACCGCTTCGGGGCCGTGGGATAGAACGCTCCCGAACTCGGCCGCGTCAGCGGCCGAAGAATTCGATCAGTACCGGCGCGAGCACCTCGGGCGCGGGGCCATGGTCCTGCCCCTCGAGCGTGGCGCGTTCCGCGTCGGGCAGCACGGCCGCGAGCGCGTCGGCCCCGGCATGCATGAACGGGAATGTCGCCGTCCCATCGATGATCAGGGTGGGAGTCGTCACGGACGACCATCGCCTGAGCGGGGCCGGATCGCCGCGTGTCGTGTCGGCCATGATCCGGGTGTCGTAGGCGAGGGTCGGGGCGAGCGCCACCATCCGCGGCCAGGCGGGGCTTTGGCGCATGCCGGCGACTGCCTCGGCTGGCATCCCGACCGAGTCGGTCATGAAGGAGGCGACCGCCTCCTCGCGCTGGCCGGCCGCGAGCAGCTCGTCGAGGTGCTCGCCGAAGTCGCCGAGGACCGGCGGGCGGCTGTCGTCGACGATGAACGGCGGCTCGTGCAGGGCGAGCCTCGGGATGTCCAGCCCGGCGGCCGCGGCGCGAAGGGCGAGCACCGCCCCGGATGAATGGCCGAAGACGAAGGCCGAACCGCCCGATGCGCCGATCAGCGCGTCGAGGTCCTCGATCTCGCGCTCGACGGAATACGGCCGGGTGTCGCCGCTGTCACCTCGGCCGCGCCGATCGTAGGCGATGGCCGTGAACGAAGGCGCGAGCCGCGCAGCCAGCGGGGCGGAATGAACCCGCTGACCCGTCGCGCCGCCGATGAGGATGAGCGCCGGCCCGTCACCGGTTCGGTCGTAGGCGATCGCCGTGCCGTCCCTGGAGCGGACGGTTTCGGTCACGGTCATCGGGATCGTTCAGCTGCCCGGCTGCAGCACCGACAGGATGTTGCCGTCGGGGTCCTTGAACCAGGCGATGCTCGGGCCGTTGCCGCGGGCGATGCCCTTGGCGTCGGTCTGGATCTCCGGCTGGTCGTAGTGCTCCATCGAGATGCCGGCGGCCGCGAGCGCATCGACCGCCGCGTCGACATCCGGCACGACGATGTTGAGGACGGTGAAGACCGCCGGCTGATGGTCGGGTTTCGGGTAGACGTTGATCGTGCCGCCCGGGCTGTGGATCTCGAGGATGCCCTCCTCGTCGCCGCCGCGGACGTCGAGGCCGAGCGTGTCGCCGTAGAACGCCTTGGCCGTCGCCGTGTCGCGAACGGCGAAGCTGGCGACGACGGGACTGTCCTTGAACATCGGTCCACTCCTTTGTGCTACGCCCGGATGGTATCGGCCCACGCCGGCCAAGCGCCGCTTGATGACTCAACGGTGATGCGCCTGTAACACCCGGGCGCCGATACTGGACGTCCGCAGGAGGACGAGCCGTGAACTTCAACAACATCCTGATCGGTTCCGCGGACGCGCCGCGCCTGGTCGACTACTACACCAAGCTGTTCGGCGAGCCGACGATGGAAGACAGCGGCTTCACCGGCTGGCAGATCGGCGAGGGCTTCATCGCGATCGGCGCGCACTCGGAGGTCCACGGGCGCAACGACAGCCCCGGCCGCCTGATCTGGAACATCGAGGAAGCCGACGTCAAGGGCACCTTCGAAAAGTTCAAGGCGGCCGGCGGGATCGTCGTCCGCGAGCCGTACGACTTCGAGGGCTCGCCGGGCTTCTGGATCGCGACGTTCGAGGACCCCGACGGCAACTACTTCCAGCTGACAACACCGTACCAGCCACCCGCCTGACATCGGGCGGGTCGGGCTCGCTGCGAACGCGATGGCGTCAGTGACCGATGCGGATCGAGTCGACGACCTTCTGAAGCTCGGCCGTGTCCGATGCTGACGCCAGCAACGGCAGGGCGGCATCGACGACGACTAGCTCGCCGTCGACGTCGACGACCCAGAGTCGATCGATCTCACCTTGCCCGAAACCGATGCGAACAGCGCCGCCCGTTGTCTCCCACAGGACGAGTTGACCGCCGTCGCAGGCGCTGAAGTCGAAGGTGCTGGGGATCAGGATCTGAAGTTGCCACGCCGGGTATCCGGCGAGTGTCGCTGGGACAGGCCTGGTAGCGATCGGCGCGATCGAGGAATTCGAGAAGAACGGCGTCTGATCGGGATCCTGTCCCCAGAAGGCCGACAGTGCCTGGGCAAGTCCCGCGGCTGTGTGAGGAAACGCGGTGTCGGTGAACTGGCCGCTCGCCCACCGGCACGGGAACATGTTCACGTCCGCGATCTCGTATGCGCCAAGTGACAGGCCGACCGGCCCGGTGTGATCCGTCTTGAGGTACATCGACCGGCCTGTCTGTTCCCACCCGGCGGGCAAGGAGATCGATATTCGGGCCGACTGGTCACCGACCGGGACGAATTCGGTCCTGCCCGGCGCGACCGGGACACTGACGACAGCCGGATGAGGCGTGACCGTCGGGTCGCGGCTGGGCGGGTCCTGGGTCGGTGACGCGGTCGGCGTCGCGGTCGGTCCGAATGACGCGACATGGACGACGGCGCGTGGCGGCGCGGTCGGGACCGGCAGGCCCGGCCCCGGATCGATGCCCTTGATCAGGACCGTCCCGGCCAGGAACGCGATGGCGACGACGGCCACCGCGATCGGGCCACGCCGACGGCGCGTCGTGACCGACCGGACCGCCGTGAACGCCGCCTCGCCGGGCGGGCGCTCGTCGACGGGATCCGGGGATGCGTGCTCCACGTGGCGCAGTCTCCGCAATTCGCGACAGATGCGTGGAAGAACGCTTGTCGGAGTGGCCCGCCTCAGCCCGCCAGATGCGCGGCGTGGAGGCGCATCTGACCGGTCACTCCCTTGAGCTCGACCGGGCCGATCTCCCGGAACGCGATCTCCGCGAGGTCCGAGGTGTCGACCACCTCCTGGCTGACGAGGACCTCGCCCGGTCTCGCGTATTCGGCGATGCGCGCGGCGACGTTGACCGTCGAGCCGTAGTAGTCGCCCTCCTGGAACACCACCGGACCGGCATGCAGGCCGACGTGCGCCGGCGGCAGCCCGGCTTCGGCGACGCCGGTGACCATCTCGAGAGCAGCCACGACGCCCGGTCCCGGCTCCTTGAAATAGAACATGACCCCGTCGCCGAGCCATTTGACCGGTCGTCCGCCGTGCCGGGTGGAGGTCCGCTCCACCAACCGGGCCAGCTTGGTCGCCAGGTCCGCGGCCGCAGCATCGCCACGTTCCTGGGTGAGGCGCGTGTAGCCGGTGATATCGAGGAAGCACATCGCGGGAGGGCGCTCGACCCGTTCCCACAGACCGGTCCTCGCCAGCACGCCCTCGAACCCGCCGAGGATGTTGGCCATCCAGACGTGCTCCTGCTGGGCACGATAGATCGCCAGGAGAGCGCGTTCGTCGAGCTCCGCCATCCCTTCCGACACCTCTGCCGAGGCCACCCCGATCTCGTTCGCGGTCATGTCCGAGCCGAACAGCGGGTCCAACACCTCGGATCGCCAGGCATCGCCACCCGTCTCGGCGATGCGACGCAGGCTGTCGCCGGTCACGCGGAGGTTCCGCTCGAGGGTCATCGGTCGGAAACCATGCGCGAACTGGAACTCGAGGAGCGGGATGATCGCCATCTCGTCCTGGCGGACACGGTCGCTCGGAGCGGGTGCGGGCGAACCGGTCACCTCGCGCACCGCGACGAGGAGCGACCAGGGCAGACCGGTCCGCGCCGCGAGCGCTCCGAAGGTCTCGCCGGTGTACGAGGCGAAGACGCCGTACGCGGGGTCATCCATGAAGTCGAGCGTCAGGGAGCCGTTCTCGAGCGCACGGGCGAGCAGCTCGAGCGGGATCCCGGCCGCCTCGAGCTGCTGGACGACCCCGACCCGTCGAACGTCACCCTCGGACAAACGGTCATCGGCATCGGGTGTCAGGATCTTGTGCTCGACGAGCCCGTCCAGCGTCTCGACACTGACCCCGGCGCGCTCGGCCGCCTCTGGTCGCGGATAGACCTCCACCGCCCTACTGTAGCGTTCGAAGCCCATCGGAAGACCATGAGCTGCCCAAGCCCACGCACAGGAGACCCGACATGAGCCGTCTGTTCGTCCATATCGCGACCGGCCCGGAGAACCCCACGCGCATCGCCCTCGCGCTGCTGGTGGCGCGTGGTGCGCTCGATTCAGGTCACGAGGTCGACGTGTTCATCGCCGGCGACGGTGTGTCGGTCCTCCGCCCCGAGACGCTCGAGCTCGCGAACGGGATCGGGACCGGCAGCATCCGCGAGCACGTGGATGCGCTGATCGCCGGCGGCGCCCAATTCTTCGCGTCGCGGCTGTCGAGCAATGCACGCGGGATCACCACCGAAATCGCTGGCCGGTCTGCCGGTGGAGCTGACGACCCCGAAGCGGCTCGTCGAGCTCGTGTTCGAGGCCGACCGCACGATCACCTACTGAGGTCCGGTCGGGCGACCCGGCCCGCGTCAGTCGACCCGGGTCGACTCCATGACCCAGTTGACCTCCCAGGTCGTGCCGCCGTCGGTCGAGAAGGCCTGCTCCCAGCGGCACGTCGTGTCGGTGATGTCCGACCACAGGAAGCGCACGAGGATCCGGCGACCGTTGAACGTATCGGCCGCGAGGAAGGTCCCGACGCCGTCCTTGAAGCCGCCGACGACCGGCGGGTCCAGACGACCCGGGTTCCGGCCGTCGAGCCACCAGATCGACCACTGGTCGGTCGCCGGGTCGAAGGTCCGCAGCGAAATCGCCCGGTAGATGCCGGTCGGCAGCTCGAGGACGTTGTCGTCGATGTTGCCGGCGCCGTCGAGGATCGGCCACGCTCGGGAGGTGCCCTCGAACTCGTCCCACTCGTCGCTTCCCGCGAGGCGCTCGCGCAGCCGGCGGTGGTGGACGCGCCAGGTCCCCATGTAGAAGTCGAAGTCGTGGACGGCCGGGCCGGCCTCGATCACGTCCGGGGCGATCCCGGTGGCGGTGCTCGTCGTCATCGTCCTCTCCTGTGTCGGCGGTCGGTTCGCGTCCGTTGTACCGCGGAAACCTGACAGGACGTGTCAGGAAAAACGCTCAGACGATGTCGGCTGCCGGGCAGCCTTGAGCCTCGGATCGATGACCGCCTTGAGGCACGACCGCTCGCGCCGGACCGCTCCGAGCGCCCGGCCGAAGTCGTCGAGCGCGAACACATGCGTCAGCAACCCTTCGGTGAAGATCCGGCCGTGCTGGAGGGCGAGGACCGCCTGGCGGAAGCTGGTGACCTGGGCGTACGAGCCCTTGATCTTGATCTCGCGTCGGTAGACGTCGTACGGGCTCACCGCCACGCGGTCGTCGGGGGTCGCGACCCCGTACCATAGGACTGTGCCGCCATCGCGGGTGAGCGGCGTGGCGATCTCGAACACGCCGGGCACGGCGGTGGCCACGACCACGTTGTCGAAGCCCTCGGGGCGCACCTCATGGAGCATCGCGAACGCGTCGGCGGGTTCGCGCGGGATCTGGATGACCTCATCGATGCCGAGCTGGCGCGCGATCTCGAGCTTGAAGTGGGTCGGCGCGGCGACCGTCACCCGGGCCGCGCCGTCGTGCATCAAGAGCTGCGCGAGGAGGAGACCGTTCGGCCCCGCGCCAAGGACGAGTGCGGTCGAGCCTGGGCGCGGTCGCAGGGTCTCCATCCCATGCATGGCGCAGGCCGCCGGCTCGGCGAACACGGCGATCGCCGGATCGAGGTCGCCGACGGTGACGCACCGGCTCGCGGGCGTCAGCACCGCTTCCGCGAAACCACCCGGACCCGTCACCCCGAGCGCCGACATCGCCACGCATTGCAGCGGCCGGCCCTCGTTGCAGAAGGCGCACTTGCCGCACGCCACGTTGCCGTTGACGACCACCCGCTTCCCGAGCGCGACGCCGGTCACGTCCGGCCCCATCGACTCGACGATCCCCACCATCTCGTGGCCCGGCGTCAGCGGAAAGGTCGCAGTGTGTTTCCCGTCGTGGATGTGGATGTCGGTGCTGCACACGCCGGCCAGCTCGATCCGGACGCGGACCTCGCCGGGGCCCGGCACCGGCGTCGGTACCTCGACGATGTCGAAGTCGCGCGGCGCGGAATAGACGACCGCCTTCAACGCTGGACTCCTTCGCGACGGGCGCCCAGTGTACGGCGGGAGAGACTAGAACATCCGTTCTATACTTGGGCATGCGTCCCGAGTATCGCGATGAGCCCTGCCGGACCGCCCTGACGCGAGTCCGGAACATGTCGTTCCACTGGTCGCTCAACCCGTACATGGGCTGTGCCCACCAGTGCACGTTCTGCTTCGTCCGTGCGTTCGAGCGCCTCGCCGACCGGCCTTCGGACACGCGTTACGGGACGTCGATCCGGGTCAAGACGAACCTCGTCGAGGTCCTTCGCCGAGAGCTCGCCCAGCGGACATGGAAGCGCGAGCAAGTCGTCGTCGGCACCGCGACCGACCCGTACCAGCCGGCCGAAGGCCACTTCCGTCTGACCCGCGGCGCCCTCGAAGCGCTGGGCACCGCGCGGACGCCGATCGGGCTCATCACCCGCGGCCCAATGATCGTTCGCGACGTGGACGTCCTTGCCTACGCGAGCGAGCGAGCCGCGGTCGGCGTCACGTTTTCGGTCCCGACGCTCGACCCAGAGATCTGGCGACTGACCGAACCCGGGACGGCCCCGCCGAGGCAGCGACTCCGAGCGCTCCGCACGTTGGTCGATGCGGGAATCGATGCCAGCGTCGGCATGGCACCGATCCTGCCGGGCCTGTCGGACGATCCGGCGAAGATGGCCGACGTGGTGCGGGCCGCACGTGATGCCGGGGCGACGTCCATCTGGACCAATGTGCTGTACCTGCGTCCCGGGACGCGCGAGCACTTCCTCGACAACCTCGCCCGGGATTGGCCGTCGCTGCTGCCGATGTACGAGCGGCTCTACGCGGGCGGACGCGCGTACGTGGCCAAGGACGTGCTCGAGCCGGTTCGCACGCGGGTGCGCCTGCTGGCCGTCCAGGCGCGCGTGGGGGACAGGCGGCTCCGCCCGTTGCGGCCGACCGCTGCCGATGTGTTCGCCGGCGAACAGCTCTCGATGGCCGGGCTGCTGACGCCCGGTGGGGTGCCGGCGAGCCGGCGCTGAGGGAACCAGCCGCGTACGATCGCGTCACTGCCACATGACACGACCTGCTCGCCGCCTCTCCCTCCTGGTCCTCCCGGCGATGGCGGTCCTCGCGGCCTGTTCGGTCGCCGCCGTGCCGAGCGCTGTCCCCTCCCCGACCCCAGGCGCCACCGCGGGTTCCAGCGCCAACGGCAGTCCCAGTCCCGTCGCGAGCGCGGGCACGCTCGAGGGCAAGACGTACCTGTCGACCGCGGTCACGGGAGCGACGCTCGTGCCGGGATCGAGGATCTCGCTGTCGTTCGATGACGGCAGCGTCAACGCCAACGGGGGGTGCAACTCGATGGGTGGCACCGCTACGATCGAGGGCGGCCGGCTGAAGACGACGGCGTTGGTCTCGACCGAGATGGGTTGCCCACAGCCGTTGATGCAGCAGGATCAGTGGCTCGCCGGACTCCTCGGCGATTCAGCCATCACCATCGCGGGAGACGAGATGACGCTCGACGACGGGACGATCAAGGTCACCTTCCTCGACCGCGAGGTCGCCGACCCCGACCGTCCGCTCGAGGGCACGAAGTGGGTGCTCAACGGGATCGTGACCGGCGACGCCGCCTCGAGCGTCCCGGCCGGCGTCACGTCCACGCTCCTGATCACCGCCGGGCGGGCCGCGGTCGACGCAGGCTGCAACATGGGGTCGGCGCCAGTCCAGGTCGCCGCCGACACACTGACGTTCGGGCCGATGGCCCTGACGAGGATGGCCTGTCCCGAGGCGCAGTCGTCCGTCGAATCGGCGGTCGTCAAGGTGCTCGACGGGACCGTCACCTACGCGATCAAGGCGGATGTCCTGACGATCGACGCCGACGGGAGTGGCCTGACGTACCGAGCCGCGCCCTAGTCTCGCGTCTGCCGAACAGGAAGAATGCCCGGACCATGAGGTCCGGGCATTCGAGCTTCTGAAGCCGCGTCGGCGTCAGTCGGGCGTGCGGTCCATCTGCGGGCGGGTCGCAAGCGCGCTGCCGACGAAGATCGCCGGCACAAGGGCAGCCAGTGCGATCAGGCGCGGGACGCGTCCGAGGCTCAGGCCGGCTGCGAGGCCGATCGACGCCCCGGCCAGAAGGCGCAGGGTCGTGTCAGGCAGCGACTGGAGTGAGACGGTCGTCCGCATCGCAGCCACGCGCGAACGCTCGACGGCGACCGGCATCCGCTCGGCGACCTGCTCGACGCCGCTCTTGGCCGACTCGATCACATCGGGCATCTTCTCGATCGCGCCGCCAACGGAGGCTCGCACCTGACCGGCCGCCGAGCGGGTCTGTTCGACAAACGTCTTGCCGGCGTCGTCCGCCGTGTCGACCGCGTTGGCCGTGACTTCGATATCCGGGTTCCGCGTTGCGGTCATCGTCATGGGATCTCCTCGCCGGGATGGTGGTGGCTGTCTCTTGGGTCCCGGTCACGAGAGCCATGCGACGTGACCTCGTCACCGGCTACGCAATCGTTCCTTTGGGACGGTTACTATCATATGGTATATTATGGATTATGTCAATAGAGCACGCGGACACACCCGGGGTCCCGCTGACCCCGACCTCGTACCTCGTCCTCGGCCTTCTCGAGCGCCAGGGCCCCTCGACGCCGTACGAGCTCAAGCGCCACGTCGCCGCGACGATCGGCCACATCTGGTCGTTCCCCCACGCGCTTCTGTACAAGGAGCCGGCCCGGCTCGCAGCGCTCGGTCTGCTCTCCGAGGAACGCGAGCAGGTCGGCCGGCGACGCCGGCTGTTCACGATCAGACCGGCCGGTCGAGAGGCCCTGCGGATCTGGCTCGGCCGACCGGCGCAGCACCCCACCGAGCTCCGTGACCTGGCTCTCCTCCAGCTCTTCTTCTCGGACCTCGAATCGACGGAGGTCACGCTTGCCCTCGCCGACGAGCAGCTCGCGTTGCATCAGCGTCGACTCGCGAGCTACGAGGCCGACCAGATCCGGGAGATTTCGAACGCGAGTCCGACGACGGAACGTTGGCGCGGCGTCACCGGGAGGATGGCCTTGCTCTACGAACGCGCGGCGGTCGAGTTCTGGGGGCAGGTCGCCGCCGACGCGCGCTCCAGCATGCGCTGACCCGCTCGGGTCGTCATCGCGTGCTGCTGAGCGCGGGGACGGGCTGACTCGACTGCGGCAGCGGGCGTCCGAGTTCCTGCCAAATACCCTGAGGGAGACTGGTAGGCAAGGTTCGAGGTCGAATCAGGGCCCGCAGGAGCTCGGACAGCGGTCGATCGAGCGTGAGTTCTGGCCGATCCGGCCCACGACGGCCCCGCATCTCTGGCTACTAGTCTCCGGGAGGGTATCTGGCAGGGATCGGCCCATCTTGGTGACACATACCCTGGTGGAGACTGGTAGGCGGGCCTGGGTCGCGACTAAGCCTCCGGCGACACCAGCTCCACCACGACCGACCCCGTGACGTTGGCGACGAGCGACGGGCCGAGCCGGTCCCGCCAATCGGCCACGCTTGCGGGTGTCGTGTGGCCGTGTAGCCACAGCGGCGGGCGGACGCGCTCGAGGAGCCAGCGGTAGCCGGCGAACCCGACGTGATACGGGTCCGAATCGCAGTCCCCCACCCCGCGCGGCGGGGCGTGGCTCACGACGAGGACCGGCGACGACCGGCCGCTCAGCCGGCGCCCGAGGAGACCCGTCGAGGCTCGGACCACGTCCAGCCATGCCCGCGTCTCGTCGCGCTGGGCCGTGCCCGGCGCGAGCCCGGGCCACTCGAACGGCGCGATCGTGATGCCGTCGACCTGGACGAGATGGCCGCTGGCGAGATGCTGCGGGGCATCGGCCGCCGACTCCGCCCACTGCCCGCCGCGATCGTGATTGCCCCGGACGAAGGCCACCGGCACCCCGAAGGCATCGCCGAGGAAGCCGAGGTAGCCCGGCTCGAGATCGCCGCACCCGACGATCGCGTCGATCAGCCCGAGGCCGGCTCGGTTGACCTCGTACTCGAGCGCCGGGTCGGGGGCGTCCGACACCGCCAGCAACCGGATCGGTGCTCCATCGCGGGCCGCGAACGGCCTCGCATCGGGCCACACGACCGACAGCGTCCGCGTCATCGGTCGTCGTCCAGCGGCTCCGGCGCCGCGTCGTCCAGTGGCTCTGGCGCCGCGTCGTCCTCGTGGGCCAGCGCGTCGCTCGGTCGCTGGCCGCTGCCGGCCGTCCGGAGCGCGCGGGACGCGGCGAACGTGCTGGCCAGCGAGCCGATCGGCTCGGTCCGATGGCCGCCGAACGGGACGAGCTCCGTCACGTCGGCATCGATGGCGGCCTGGCCGCCGTACAGCGCGAGGCCGACCCGGTTGTGGCCGTCGACGACCCAGTAGCGATCGCCGGATTTCACGACGTCGATCGGCGGCAGGACGGCCAGGCCGTCCTGGGCGGTGCGCAGCCGCTGCCATCGTGTTTTCCAGTTCCCGCCGCGGAACGACTTGAGCGGCAGAAAATCGCCGCCGCGCTGAGCGCCACCGCCGACGGCCGTGCCGGCGATCCGGTCGACGTCGATCGTCTGCAGCCCGACCTCGACCGGCCGCGCCGAGCGTGCCTCGGGGTAGACGTCGTACACGAACTCCAGCGGCTGGCCGGCCATCCGGCGGACCCGGCGGACGCGTGCGCCCGGTCGCTCGTTCCACGTCCCGACGACGCCGTCGCGCGCCTGCCCGACCCGCCCCACGATCGGCTCGCGTGCGCTGGCGACCCCGGCGCGGATGATGTCGATCGCGCTCCGTCCGTGGTCCGCGACGACCTCGGGCGCGGTCGCCTCGCTCGGTTCGTGGTCGCTATGGTCGGGTTTGTCCTGCTCGTGCATCTCGGGACGAGTGTGGCGCATCACCTCATACACTCGCAGGCATGCGCATCCGCCGCGTCCGACCCGACGAGTGGCAGGCCCTCCGCGACCTGCGTCTGCGCGGCCTCGAGACGGACCCGGACGCATTCGGCGGGACGCTCGCCGAGTCGATGACCAAGCCCGACTCGGAATGGCAGGCGCGAGCCGCGTCGACGGACACCGTGACCTTCGTCGTCGTAAGGGGCGCCGAATTCATCGGCATGGGATCTGTCGGCCCGGCCCCGGAGCGACCCGGAATCGCGGCCATCTACGGCATGTGGGTGGCGCCCGAGGCGCGCGGGCAGGGAGTCGGCGGTTCGCTCATGGACGTTCTCGAGGGCTGGGCGCGCGAGACCGGCTACGGCGACATCGGCCTTGGGGTGACGATGACCAACGAGCCGGCGATCCGCCTGTACACGGCAAAGGGGTATGCCGACATCGGTGAGCGATTCTCGTTGCGCGACGGCTCGTCGCTGATCGTCCAGATCATGGCCAAGCCGCTCTAACATCGGCTCCATCGCCACGCAGGAGGCTCGAACCCATGGACTGGACCCTCGAACTGGTCGTCGTCCCCGTCAGTGATGTCGACCGCGCCAAGGCCTTCTACGTCGACCAGCTGGGCTTCGGCCTCGACGTCGACATGGCGTCCGGACCCGACTTCCGCGTCGTCCAGCTGACGCCGCCGGGCTCGGCCTGCTCGATCGCCATCGGGAAGGGGTTGAGCGAGACACAGCCGGGCACCCTCCACGGCCTGCAACTGTGCGTCGAGGACATCGAAGCCGCGCATCGCCAGCTCGTCGAGAACGGCGTCGACGTCAGCGAGCCATTCCATTTCGGCGAAGCGGGGCGAACTCCCGGTCTCAGTCCGGAGCGACGCGGTTACGAGACGTTCGTGAGCTTCCACGACCTCGACGGCAACACCTGGCTCGTCCAGGAGGTCAAGCGCGACTGGGTCGTCAGGCAGGTCAAGCGCGACGAGGCCGTCGCGTAGCAGATCGCGCCTGACGCCCGGGGCCGCCGAGAAGCGCCGCGGCGAGGACCAACAGGGCGGCAGCGGCGAGCCCAACGATCGTCCACGGATCCCCACCCGACTCGCTCCGTGCCGGGGTCGTCGCGTCCGGCGGCGGTGGCTGGGCACCACTGGCCGGACCGGCGGCGATCGCGACGGCGGCGGCCGTCGGCGCCGGAGTGGACTGGACGTCTGCGGTCGACGACGGGGTCGGGTGCGGCGTTGCTGCGCCTGCCGTGTGTGGCGCGGCAGGTGCCGGTGCAACGCGGACTGCCGTCTTCGCCTGAGCTGTCGATGTCGACGTCGACGTCGTGGTGGTCCTCGCCGCGGACGAGGAGGTCGCGATCGGCTGGATCGAGACCCAGTCGCCTTCCCAGGCCATCCGGACGCGGCCGTAGTGCCATGGCGTGAAGAACGACTTGAACTGGCTCGGCGTGAGCTTCCGGTCGGGCGGCATGTCGTAGCCGTACGACCGGCTCTGGAGCCCGTAGAGAGGCCCGACGACGCGGACGCTGGTGACGGTGAAGGCGGTCGTCCGGGCCGGGTCGGCGGTCGCGGTGAAGCCGGTCAGCACCCAGCCATGGTTGCCGTGGTCGACCGCGATCGCGACCGGCAGGTTGGTCTTGCGCAGGTTGGTCACGGCCGATCGGACCGCCTTGCTGAAGCTGCTGCTCGCCACCACGCGGTAGCGACTGTCGACGTAGTGCCGCAGCCCGGCCGCCCAGCCACCGGGGTCGGTGCCGTCGGAGACGGGGATCGCGTAGCGGTCGTGGGCGCGCATGTAGCTGAAGTAACGCGACTGGTTGGCGCGGGTGTGGTCGGTCGTGTGGCGGACGATGTTCCGGATGATCTGGACATCCGCAGCGGTGCACCACAGCCAGGTCTTCTGGGTCGTGAACACGCCCGAGCGGTAGAGGTCGATGCTGCCGGTCCAGCGCGACAGTGCGTTGGCCGTGGCACCCGGGAGCGACGCGGACCCGCCGACGAGGACCGAGGCAAGGGCGGCGGCGAGGACCAGCCGGACGATCGACCGGCGACGCTGGTGGTGGCCGGGCATGCCTCTATGGTCCTCCGGCGGTCAAGTCGTGCTCGTGGCGTGGCTGCCATTCGGTACTGTGGTCGCGTGGAGGTGCGCAGGCTCGGCAGGAGCGGCGTCGACGTCCCGGCCGTCGGGCTCGGGACATGGCGCGTGTTCGACCTGCCGGCAGCTCGCCAGGCCGAGGCCGACGCGGTCGTGGCTGCCGCGTTCGAGGCGGGCGCGCGCGTCGTCGATTCCTCGCCGATGTACGGCCGCGCGGAGGCCGTCCTGTCGCAGGCGCTCGGCGAGCGGCGGCGCGACGCATTCGTGGCGACCAAGGTCTGGGCGAACTCGGGGCAGGAGGGTCGCAGCCATTTCGCACGCCAGCTCGGCTGGTTCGGTGGCCGCGTGGACCTCCTCCAGGTCCACAACCTGCTCCGCTGGCAGGAGCATCTCGGCTGGATGGAGGCGGAACGAGGTGTCGGCACCGTCCGGGCGATCGGCGCCACGACCTACGACCCGGCGACCTTCCCCGAGCTCGAGAAAGTCATGCGGACCGGCCGGATCCAGGCCATCCAGGTGCCACTCAACCCGCGCGAGCGCGCCGCCGAGACGCGGATCCTGCCGATCGCAGCCGAGCTCGGTTTGGGTGTCCTTGTCATGCGTCCGTTCGGCGAAGGGGGCCTCCTGCGCCGCCCGTTCCCGCCGGAGCTGGTGGAGGCTGGCCTCAGCGGCTGGCCCGAGGCGCTCCTGCGCTGGTGCCTCGCGGACGACCGCGTGACGGTCGCGATCCCGGCCACGGCCGACCCCGAGCACGCCGTCGCGAACGTGATGGCTGCCGCCGCACCGTCGCTCGAACGCGAGCTGCGGGACCTGATCGCCAGCCTGGCGGTCGTCCGTTGAGACGGACCCATGCCTCGACGCCGGATCAGCCGGGTGGCGGGACCAGGCCGTATCGCGCGATGACGCCGGGCAGCCAGTCGGGCCGGCTGAACGGGAGCTCGTAGCGGGCGGCCAGCGCGGCGATGTCGGCGAAATCAGGCGGGCCGGCGTCGGTCATGTCGGCGAACTCGTGGAAGAAGCGCTCGAAGCCGGCCGGTGTGATGACCTCGATCATGCGGGCGCGGGTCGAGCCGGCATTCCACATCGCGTGGACCTGGCCGCGCGGCTTGATGATGTAGCCACCCGGCTCCAGGACCACCTCCTGGTCATCGGAGCGGAAGCCGATCGAGCCATCGAGCACGATCGAATATTCGTCCTCGAGGTGATGCAGGTGCGGCGGCACGAGGGCACCCGGCTCGAACGTGTGCTCGACGATCGACAGGGCGCCACCGCTGTCCTCGCCCTCGATCTTGAAGATGACCCCGACCCCGGGAGCAAGGATGCCGACCCGGCCGGCGCCGGGCTGGACCGCCTTGACCCGCGTCGCGACGCCGATGGTTGCCTGGCTCGTCATGGCTCGGATCCTCCTGCAAGTCCGGTAAACATGGCTGTATACTGAATTGCAAGGAGGTGCCTGTCAAGTTTGAGTGAGCAAGTCCGTTCTACGAAATCGCGACCGTATCGGATGCGGCGCCGCGCGGAGTCGGTCGACCAGACGCGCCTGCGGATCACCGAGGCTGCCGTCCGCCTGCACACGACGGTCGGGCCGTCGAACACGACCATCAGCACCGTCGCCGACGAGGCCGGCGTGACCCGACTGACCGTGTACCGCCATTTCCGCGATCAGGACGAGCTGTTCGACGCGTGCCGGCGACACTGGTACGTGCAGAACCCGCTGCCGGATACGGCGGCCTGGCGCTCGATCCCCACCCTCGAGGACCGGGCCCGCCGCGCCTTCTCCGAGCTCTATGCCTGGTTTCGCGTCCGCGGCGAGGCGTTGTGGCCGATCTACCGCGACATGGCCTCGATGCCGCTGACGGCGCAGGCCGATGTGCGCGCACAGTGGGGTGCGGTCGCCGACGACCTCGTCGCCGGCATCGCGGTCGCGCCCGGTGCCCGACGATCCTTGCGCGCCACGGCCGGACACCTCGTCGGGCTCATGACCTGGCGCTCCCTAGTCGTCGAGCAGGGCCTCCGCGAAGACGAGGCCGTCGAGCTGGCGGTCACGCTGCTCTGCGCCGCGGCATTCGCCCGATGAGCTGCCACGAACGTCGTGACGGGCGGCCCACCCGACCATCGGCGATGATGGTGCCGGAGGTGGCGCGATGGAGACGGTGACGGTGGTCCTGAGCGTCGGCTGGGACAGGGTCGACGCGTTCGAGACGGGGTTCCGCGAGCACGAATTGCCGGTCTGGCGCGACCTCCAGGACCGCGGCTTGCTGATCACCGCGACCCTCAGCCGGCTGGACATCTCGACCGTCCCGGTCGCGGGCGCCGTCCAGTACCTGGTGGCCTGCATCTTCGCGACCGGCGAGGGCCATCACGCCCACGACGGCCATCCGGGCTTCAAGGCCTGGAACGAGATCGCCGACGCGTATCAGGTGGGCGGCGCTCAGGCGTTCGGCGGCGAGACCATCGAGCGCCTCGGCGTGGCGACCCAGCCATGAAGATCGGCGCGATCGTTCCCCAGGGTTGGGTCGGCGAATACGACGGCTGGGACCCGCTCGACGCATGGCGCCGGACGACGGCGGTCGCCCGGCAGGCGGAGCAGCTCGGCTTCGAGTCGATCTGGCTGTTCGACCATTTCCACACCATCCCCCGCCCGACCGACGAGATCACCTTTGAGTCGTTCACGTCGCTCGCGGCGCTGGCCGCGGTGACCGAACGGGTGCGTCTCGGCCACATCGTCATCTGCACCGCGTTCCGCAACCCGGCCCTCACGGCCAAGATGATCTCGACCATGGACACCATCAGCGGCGGCCGGATGGAGCTGGGCATCGGGGCCGGCTGGAAGCGCGACGAATGGCTGGCGTACGGCTACGGCTTCCCGGAGACGCCCGAGCGCCTCGCGCGCCTCGGTGACGACCTCGGCGTGATTACCGCCATGCTCGCCGGGGACAAGCACGAGCACGCGACGTTCGAGGGCCGCTATACGAGCGTCCGCGACGCGCGCAACGTCCCGAAACCGATCCAGCGCCCGCGCGTCCCGATCATGGTCGGCGGCAACGGGCCGAACGTGACCTGGCGCCTGGCCGCCCGCCATGCCGACGAGCTCAACCTCGACGGCATGGAACCGCCCGAGGTCGTCGCGGCACTCCCCGTCATCGCGTCGCGGTGCGAGGAGATCGGGCGTGATCCGGCCACGCTGGCCATCTCGGTCCATCTGTGGAGCCAGACGATCACCCAGCCGGGAGCTGCCCGGGTCGACCGGCTGGCCGCGTTCCGCGAGGCGGGCGTCAGCCGCGTCATGGGCCTCGTCCGGGCATCGACCGACGGTGACGAGGCGCTCGGATCGCTGGCCGAGGATGCGCGCGCAGCGGGCGTGGAGCTCGCCTGACAGACCCCCGCCGTTCAGGTCCAGAACGTGTCGTGGCGCTGGCGTCCGGCCCCACAGGACGCAGGCTGGATGTTCTGGTTGCGGTGGAACAGGTTGATCGGGTCGTAGCGTGCCTTGATCACGGCTCGCGCGACCCCGTCCGTGCCGCCCGTCAGGCCGACGGGCCGAGCCAGCCCTTGTCCCGCGCGATCCGCGCCGCCTCCGCGCGGTTGCGAGCGCCGACCTTCTGGATCGCCGACGACAGGTGGTTGCGGACGGTCCCCTCGCTCAGCGAGACGGCCGCGGCGATATCGGCGACGGTCGCCTGCTCGGTCGTCGCGGCGAGGATCTCACGCTCCCGCTCGGTCAGCGGGTTGGTGCCCTCGGCCAGGGCGTCCAGGGCGAGGCCCGGGTCGACGACTCGTCGCCCCGCGGCGACGCGCCGGATCGCAGACGCGAGCTCGGTCGCAGGCGAATCCTTCAGCACGAAGCCCGTTGCGCCGGCCTCCATCGCCTGACGGAGATAGCCGGGTCGTCCGAACGTCGTCACGATGAGCACCCGGCAGTCGGGGATGGCCGACCGCAACGCCGCGGCCGCCGACAGCCCGTCCAACCCTGGCATCTCGATATCGAGGACCGCGACGTCTGGGCGGACCCGGAGCGCCTCGGCCACCACGACGTCTCCACTGGCCACCTGTCCGACGACGTCGAGGTCGTCCTCCATCGACAGCAGCGCTGCCATCGCGCCGCGGACCATGGCCTGGTCCTCGGCCAGCAGCACGCGGATGGGCGATGCGGTCATGCCGGCTCGATGGTCCCGGCGGCGATGGGCAGAGTCGCGATCACGCGATAACCGCCGCCGGCGCCAGGGCCGGCGTCGAGACGTCCTCCCTCTCTCTCGAGGCGTTCGCGCAGGCCCTGCAGGCCGGTCCCGTCGCTTGCCAGGTCGCCGGGGCGAGCGGCGCCCTCGCTCGCGGGTTCGGGCGCGCCATCGTCCACGACCTCGAGCTCTGCCTGGGTCCCGTGCCGCGACGTTCGGATGGTCGCGTGGCTCGCCGCGCTGTGCCGCACGACGTTGGTCACCGCCTCGCGAACCGCCCAGGCAAGGACGACGTCCTGTGATGACGGGAGCGGGCCGACACCGTGTTCGATCGTGGCATCGATCCCGGACGCATCGAGGACGACCTTGGCATTCGCGAGCTCACGCTCGAGGCTCGGCTGCCGGTAGCCTCGAACGGTCTCGCGGACGGAGGCCAGCGCCTCGCGGGCCACCTGCTCCACGTCGGCGATCTCCGCCCGCGCCCGCTCGGGCTCGCCCGGCAGGAGTCGACCGGCGAGCTCGCTCTTGATCGCGATCAGCGACAGGCTGTGGCCGAGGACATCGTGCAGGTCGCGGGCGATCCGGTTGCGCTCCTCGGCGACGGCCAGCGTGGCGAGCTCCTGGCGTGCCGCGTGGAGCTTCACGTTCGTCCGCCGCAGCGCAGTCATGGCGAAGACGGTGACCCCGATGATCGACACCGACAGCCCCTGGATCAGGGCACTCGCCAGATCGACCGACTGGGTCAGGGTCAGCGCGGCGACGACAGCGGCCGTGACGATGAGCCCGACCGCGCGACGCTCCGGCAGTAGCGTACTGGCCGCGGTCGATGCGTAGTAGAACAACACGAACCAGCCCTGTCCGGGAGCACGGATCTCGGCCGCCGCGACGAGACCAAGGATTGCGACATCCAGGATGACCAGCCACGGGCTCGCCCGCCGAGGGTCCATCGGATCCCGCCGGGCGACCGCCCACAGGAGGAGCGTGAACGAGGCGGTCGCGGCCAGCACCAGCGCGGCGACCACGGGTTCCGGCGGCTGGCTGATGATCCGGACGATGGGATAGGCGATGAACGCCGCGCCGGCGACCCGCCAGGCCGGCAGCCAGCTGCCCTCGCGTCCGTCCGGGGCCGAGAAGACGCCCGAGACCGACGTCCCCTCGGCGGGGGCGTCGGTTTCACTCGCGGCTCGATGATCAGCCACTGGCGCGCTGCTCGGACGCCCGGTAGCGCCAGGCCGCGAGCGCCCCGATGACGGACGCGTAGGCGGCGAGGATGGCGATGTCGGCGAGATCGGGCGAGGTGCCGGTGAGGGCCGAACGACCCAGGTCCGCCAGCCGGAAGGACGGAAGCATGCGTCCGATGGTAGCCAACGTCTCCGGGAACGACGAGATGGGCGCCCACAGCCCGCCGAGGATGGCGAGGCCGAAGAGCGAGACCATCATCGCCCCCTGCGCGCTGTCGGCATCGAACATGTAGCCGATGAGCAGGCCGAGCGCCGCGAACGGCAGCACCCCGAGCGCGATCGACACGAACATCTGGACCAGCGAGACCGTCGGCAGCGACACGTGGTCGGCTGCGATTCCGGCAACGACGACGGCCGCGATCGCCGGCAGCGTCACGACGTAGGCGACCAGCAGCTTGCCGGCGACGTACCCGGCTGCCGGCAACGGCGTCACGCGCAGCTGGCGCGTCCAGCCGGAGCTGCGTTCGCGGGCGATGACGATCGCGCCACTGAGCGCTGCCACCATCGCCGCGTAGGTCGCCATCGAGACCATGAAGTAGGCGCCCCAGGTCGTGCCGGCGATCGTCCTGTCGGCGGGCGAACCGGCCGACAGGACACCGGTGTACAGCAGGTAGAAGGCGGTCGGGAGCGCGATCGAGAACATCACGTAGCGGCGGTTGCGCAGCGCGCGGCGGATCTCGATGGTGAGGAACGCGGCGAAGGCACTGAACGAGGTCGATGAGCGGGTGGCTTGGGTGATGGCGATCATCGGTCGGACTCCTTGGAAGTGTCGGATGCGGTGGTCAAGGCAACGAACGCGTCCTCGAGATCGGCGCCGGTGACCTCCAGGTCGCGGATCGGGACGTCGCGCGTCACGAGGGCCATGACGGTCGCGTCGGCGTCGGTCGTGGCCAGCGTGACGGTCGCGCCACGGATCTCGACGGCCGTGACGCCGGGTAGCGTCGCGAGGCTCGTCTCGTCGGGGTCGACGCTGTCGAACCGGACGGTCCGGCCGTGGACGCCGGCCCGGATCGAACGGCTGCTGCCGTCGGCCACGATCCGGCCGTGATCGAGGACGACGACCCGGTCGGCGACCTGGTCGGCCTCCTCGAGGTAGTGCGTCGCGAACAGGATGGTCCGGCCCTCGCCCGCCGAGCGGCGCATGTCGGCCCAGAACGCGCGCCGGGTCTCGACGTCCATCGCGACGCTCGGTTCGTCGAGGAAGAGGAGGTCCGGGTCGCCGGCGATGGCGATCGCGAAACGAACGCGCTGGGCCTCGCCGCCCGACAAGGTCTCGACAGACCGCCCAGTAAGGCTCGCGAGCCCGGCCCGCTCGATGATGGTGGCGCGAGGGAGTGGGTTCGGATAGAGCCGGCGGGCGAACTCGACGAGCTCGCCGACGCGGGCATTGGATGGCAGCCCCGCGCCCTGGAGCATCGACCCCACTCGGCCGCTCGCCACGGCCCCGGCGGGTGTCTGGCCAAGCGTCCGGACGGTGCCGGCCGTCGGTTCGAGGAGACCGAGCAGCAGGCCGATCGCCGTCGACTTGCCGGCGCCGTTCGGCCCCAGCAGCGCGACCGTCTCGCCGGTCCTGATCGACAGGTCGATGCCGTCGAGGGCGGTCACCGCGCCGAAGCGTCGCGTGACCGCGTCGAAACGGACGGCGATCGACCCTGCGTCGGGCGTCGCCGCCGGGTCCGCGGGGTGCGATCGCGGACGCTGGCTCGGAAGGGGTGTCAGGAGAGCCATCGGAGAACCTCGGCATGCGATGTGGTCATGCCGTCAGTCTCGGAGCGAGGAGGCTCAGCCTCCAGTCACGGCCGTCGTGAACCATCCATGACGGCTGTCACCCGCTGACCATGACACGTCAGTGCT
>CAVZTK010000016.1:0-37688 GCA_963778155.1 uncultured Chloroflexia bacterium | reverse complement strand
GAGCGAGCTCGACCAGGGCGCGCGCCTCGCTCGGCTGGAGCGCCATCGGCTTCTCGCTGTAGACGTGACGGCCAGCCTCGAGCGCCCGGGTCGTCACCTCGACGTGAGCCTGCTGAACGGTCAGGTTCACCACGACGTCCACATCAGGATCCGCCAACAGGTCATCGAGCGTGAGGTGCGCGCGGCAGCCATGTTCGGTGGCGAACGCGGATGCCCGGTCGGCGTCCAGGTCGGTGGCGGCGACGAGCCGGATCTCGGGATGGGTCAGCGTGTCGCGGGCGTAGGCGCCCGCGATGTTGCCGGTCCCGACGATGCCGATGCCCAACGGTGTCATGAGGGATGAAGGCTACGGCATCGACCCGGGTCGCCGTTGGTCATCGGCGGGCACGGGGATCCTTGCGCTTCCTCATCGGCCGCCGCGGACCCATCGGCCGCCGCGGGGGCTTGACGGAAGCGTCGACGCGCCGCCTTCTGGATCCGCCGGACGAAGTCGACGATGCGTGGGTCTGGCGGCTTCCATTCGAGCATGCGGCCGATGATACGGACCCAGTCCCGGACCCGCGATCCCGGGTCAGCGGGCCCAGCCGTCTCGGCGGACGTGGCACCACGCGGCACCGCCGATGACCTATCGTCCGGGGATGCACACCGACCAGATCGCCCTCCAGCTGTACACCGTGCGCCGGCTCGCGACGGACGACCTCCCACGGACGCTCGCGGCGGTCGCCGCGGCCGGCTATCGATCCGTCGAGGTGGCCGGGTTGCCCCCGACAGACGCCGCCGATCTGGCGCGCTTGCTCGACGACGCCGGGTTGTCGGCGGTCGCGGCCCACGAGTCGATCGAGGCTCTTCGACGCGACTGGGAGGCCGTCGCCGACCGGCTCGCCGCGATCGACTGCACGCGGGCGATCGTGCCGTGGCTGCCCGAGGAGGAGCGGCAGACGGTCGATGGGGTGCGGCGCTTCGCGGGCGACCTGGCCGAGTTCGGCGGGCATCTCGGCGGCCGCGGGATCCGGCTCGGCTATCACAACCATGCGTTCGAGTTCGCGCCGCTCGAGGCGACGACCGTCTGGGCGGTCCTGCTCGAGACCCTGCCCCCCGAGATCGAGATCGAGCTCGACGTCTACTGGGCAGCCATCGGGGGGCGCGACCCGGTCGCCGAGATCGAGGCAACGGCGGGCCGCGTCCGCCTCCTGCACATGAAGGATCGAGCGCGAGGGCCCGATCCCCACGACGAGCCGCCCGGCGCGGGGGACCTGCCATTCCCGGCGATCGTGGCTGCGGGCAGGGCTGCCGGTGTCGAGTGGTACATCGTCGAGCAGGACGAGCCGCGCGACGCGCTCGCCGACATCGCGAGGGGACGCCGCTACCTCGAGACGCTGGCCGACTGAACGCCGGCGGGTCGCAGTCCCTGCGCCCGTGGCGACCTGAGCCCGTCCCGCGGCACTCCTACAGGATCTTGGACAGGAAGCTCCTGGTCCGTTCGTGTGTCGGGTTCTGAAAGAAATGTTCGGGTGTCCCGGCCTCGATGATCTGGCCGTCGTCCATCATCACGACGCGATCGGCGACCTCGCGGGCGAAGCCCATCTCGTGGCTGACGACGATCATCGTCATCCCTTCGCGGGCGAGCTCCTTCATGACCTCGAGGACCTCGCCGATCATCTCCGGGTCGAGGGCGCTGGTCGGCTCGTCGAACAGCATCAGGGCCGGCTTCATCGCAAGCGCTCGGGCGATGGCGACGCGCTGCTGCTGGCCGCCCGACAGCTGGCCCGGATAGACGTCGGCCTTGTGCGCGAGCCCGACCCGCGCGAGCAGTGCCTGTGCGGTTTCCGTGGCCTCCTTCTCGGGATCTTGCGGACGCGGATCGGTGCCTCGCGGATGTTGTCGAGCGCAGTCATGTGGGGGAACAGGTTGAAGCGCTGGAACACCATCCCGATGTCTTGCCGCTGTCGGGCGATGTTCTGCTCGCGATCCTCGACGAGCTTGCCGTCCACCTCGCGGTAGCCGATGAGATGGCCATTGACCAGGATCCGGCCGGCCTGGATCTTCTCGAGATGGTTGATGCAGCGGATGAATGTCGTCTTGCCAGAGCCCGACGGCCCGATGACGACGACGACCTCGCGCCGGGTGACCGTCAGCGAGACCTTCTTGAGGACCTCGAGCTTCCCGAACGACTTCTCGACGTCGGTCGCCACGACCACCTGATCGGTCGCGACGTCGGGCGCGCCACCGATCGCGTCGAGGATGGCGCCGCTCATCGCGCGCCCGCTCCGGCACCCAGGGCTGCGAAGCCCGGTGAGCCGGGCAAGGAACCCCTTGTCCGCACTGGCGCGGGCGTCTGACACACCGAGGCGGCGCTCGATGCGGCCCTGGATCAGCGTCCAGATCGTGGTCAGGAGCAGGTAGTAGAGCGCGACACCGAAGTAGATCTCGAAGTACTTGAAGGTCGAGGACGCCTGGCCCTGCGCCACGCGGAGCATCTCCTGGACGGCGATGATCGTCAGTAGCGACGTCGTCTTGAGCATGTTGTTGAACTCGTTGCCGAGCGGCGGGATGATCACCCGCAACGCCTGCGGCAGGACGATCCGCGTCATCGTCAGCCGGTACGTCATCCCGAGCGACTTGGCGGCTTCGGCTTGGCCCTTGTCCACCGACTGGATGCCCGCCCGGACGATCTCGCTCATGTAGGCGCCCTCGTTGAGCGAGAACGCCACGATTCCTGCCACGACCGCGCCCCGGAGCGAGATGAAGCCGATGTTCTCGTTCGCCGGAAAGAGGTCGACGCCGAGCAGGTACGGAGTCCCGAAGTAGACGAGAACGAGCTGGACCAGCAGCGGCGTGCCACGGAAGAACCACACGTAGATCGAGCTGATGGTCCGCAGCAGCCGATTGCGCGACAACCCGGCGAGGGCGGACAGGACGCCCAAGACCGACCCGACCGACTGGGCGATGATCGCGACATAGACCGTCAGGGCGACAGCCCCGATGAACGCGCCGTTCGGTTGGAACAGGAAGGCGAGGAAGACCGCGAGGTCGAACTGCGGTTGCGACGTGACCGCCAGGATGGGCCAGTGCATCGCGCGACCTCCGACGGGAGGACCTGGACGAGCAGAGCGCCCGCCCAGGTCGTGACAGCTACTGGAGGAGCACCACCGAGTCCGTCATCCCCCACGTTGCGAGGATCGACGTCATCGTCCCGTCAGCGTACATGCCGTCGATCGCGGCTTTCACCGCGGCCTGCAGGTCCGTGTCCGTGAGGCGCATCGCGATGCCGATCGGGATCGGCTGGATCGGCGAGCCGCCGACCACGAACTTGCCGTTGCTCTGGGACGCGTAGTACGCGCACACGGGCGAGTCGCCCGAATAGGCGTCTACGCGGCCGAGGCTGAGCTGCTGGAATGCGTCGGTGTCCTGCTCGAAGGTCTGGATGTCGATCTTGGGCTTGTTGGCCGCGGCCAGAGCCGTGTTGGTCGCATCGAGCGCGTCCTTGTTGGTCGTGCCGAGCTGCACGGCGACGGCCAGGCCCGACAGGTCGGTGAGCTGGGTGATGTTCTTGGGATTACCGGCCGGGACGAGCAGCCCCTGGCCGACCTTCAGGTAGTCGACGAACGCGACCTGCTTGGCTCGATCCGGCGTGTCGTTCATGCCGCTGATGATCAGGTCGCACTTCTTGGCCAGGAGAGCCGGGATGATCCCGGAGAACCCGGTGTTGTCGATCTCGGTCGTGACGCCGAACCGCTTACCGATCTCGTTGGCGATGTCGATGTCGCTGCCTTGCGGCGTGGTGCCGTCGGCCTTGTACGACTCCTCGGGCGGATAGCTCACGTCGACGCACCAGACGAGCTTGCCGGCGGTCTTGATCGCGTCCGGCACCACGATCGCCGCAGCCGATGGCGCGGCGGAGGCGGACGCCGACGGCTCGGTCGACGCCGCCACCGACGGTGCGGTCGTCGGTGCCGCGGTCGCTGCCACCGAAGGCGCCGTCGAAGGTGCGGTCGAAGCCCCGCTCGACGAGCAGGCACTCACGAGGAAGAGAGCAACGCCGGCGAGCGCGCCGGCGCGACGATGGATGGTGGACATGGTCGCTGCCTTTCGAATGCGTTCCTGATGGGCGGTCCGATCCTCCCGGTCGGAACGCTGGCCGGCATCCCTCGCCGACCGGCGACAGCCTACGCCGACCGTCTCGACCGCGCATGGCGGCGCCCGCCCCGCGCGACGAGTCGCGCTGGACGCTCGCGTCGTCGTCAGCCGACGGTCCAGCTGACGGGCAGCATCCGCGGCTTCCGAAAGATCAGGCCGGTCGGGGCTGTGGCGCCCTCGTCGAGCCGCAGGTCGGGCCACGCATCGAGAACCGCGTCGAGGGCGGACAGGGTCTCGAGCCGGGCGAGGTGGATCCCGACGCAGGCGTGCGGACCCTGGGCGAAGGCGAGATGCGTGCGTGCGTTCGACCGCGACAGGTCGAATGCGTCCGGGTCGGGATAAGCGGCCGGATCGCGGTTGGCCGCGGTCAGCGACACGATGACCAGGTCCCCACGGCGGATGGTCGCACCCGCCAGCTCGACGTCCTGGGTCGCATAGCGGTCCACCCGTGCCGCGGCCGGTTCGAGGCGGAGCGACTCCTCGACGGCCTGGACCCCGAGCGACCGATCGCCGCGCAGGGCCGCCAGCTGCGTGGGGTTGGTCAGCAGGTGCCAGAACAGGGTGGTGGTCATCCCTTCCCCGGTCTCGATCCCGCCGAACAGCATCACCGCAGCGTTCGACGCGATCTCGGGGCGCGACAGCGTGTTCGTGGCGGACGACAGCGCACCGGCGCCGCCGTCGATCGAGGCGTCCACGTGACGATCGAGCGCGTCCACGGCCGCACGGGCCGTCGGCCCGATCTCGCCACCCGTGGAGACGCTGTCCACCGCCGCGACGATCTCGTCGTACCAGCCGAGCATCGCCGTCGGCGTCACGTCGAGCAGCTCCAGCGCACCAACGACCACGTTGACGGCCAGCGGTCCGGCAAGGTCGCGACGGATCTCCGCACAGCCGACGGGCGTGAGGCGCTCGACGAGGGTGCGAGCCTCGCGTTCGACCTGACCGGCGAAGCGCGTGCGGGCGTCGGGTCCGAGGAACGCGCGGGCGAATGGGTCGCGGTGGCGCCGGTGCTCGTCGCCGTCGAGCGACAGCATGCTCGGGCCGACGACCTGGGCGGTCGAGAACCGCGGATCGTCGACGGTGAACAGGGCCGCGTCGCGCATGACCTCGATGCACAGGTCACGCCGGGTCACCAGCCAACCGTCGAGGACCGGCACCCATGACACGGGCTCGCGCTCGCGGAGACGCGCCAGCGCAGCATGCGGATCGGTGTCGAGCTCGGCCAGGGTCAGCTCGGCGCCGAGCGGGGATCCGGCGTGCTTCACGGTCGACGTCATCGTCCCTCGTCCGGGGCAGGATGTAGGCAGTATGGAAACACACGCTTCGACAAGACGAGGTATGCCAGATGACCGACGACGCCCGGCCGACCGGCGAGCGGACCTATCGCGTCCCCGGCGCGATCCTGACCGAGCGCGAGCACGTCGTCCCGCTCGACCACGACGATCCGACCGGGCCGACGATCACGGTCTTCACCCGCGAGGTGGCCGCACCCGACGGCACCGACCGTCCCTATCTCATCTACCTCCAGGGTGGCCCGGGCTTCGAGGCCGTCCGACCGACCAGCCCGCCCAGCGGCTGGATGAAGCGGGCGGTCCGCGACTACCGGGTCCTGCTCCTCGACCAGCGCGGGACAGGTCGGTCGACGCCGGTCGGGTCGGACATCCCGGGCGACTCGCCCGAGGCCCAGGCCGACTACCTGACCCACTTCCGTGCCGACTCGATCGTCCGCGACGCGGAGCGCATCCGCGCCGAGCTCGGCGTCGAGCGCTGGAGCGTCCTTGGCCAGAGCTTCGGCGGGTTCACGACGATGACCTACCTGTCGATGGCGCCCGATGGCCTGGCCGAGGCGCTGCTCACCGGCGGGCTGGCACCGATCGGCCGCCCGGTCGACGACGTCTACGGGGCCACGTACCGGCGCCTGATCAAGACCAATCGACGCTTCTTTGAGCGCTATCCGGACGACCGGGCACGGGTCCGCGAGATCCGGCGCCGGCTCGACGCCGAGGACGTCCGCCTGCCGTCGGGCGACCGGCTGACCGCGCGGCGCTTCGGCCAGCTCGGGATGTGGCTCGGCGACAGCGCCGGGTTCGAGCTGCTCCACCACGTCATCGAGCTGCCGTTCGGGTCGCTCGCGTTCCTCCATGACGTCGAGCGCGGCTCGCCCTTCAGCCGTAACCCGATCTACGCCACGCTCCACGAGTCGTCGTACGCGGACGGCGTCGCGACCCGCTGGTCGTCCGAGCGGCTGATGCCCGATGAGGTGCGCGACGAGGGCTATTTCACCGCGGAGCACGTCTTCCCCTGGATGTGGGAGGACTACGCGGAGCTGCGGCCACAGCGGGCCGCCGCCGAGATCCTGGCCGAACACCAGTGGCCGGCGTTGTTCGACGCGACGCAGCTCGGCCGCAACGAGGTCCCGGCCGCAGGCACCATCTACAGCAACGACCTGTACGTCGAGCGGGACTTCGCGGTGGAGACCGCCGCGGCGATCCGCGGGCTGCGTCCGTGGGAGACCAACGAGTACGAGCACAACGGCCTTCGGGCCGACGGCGAGCGGGTCCTCGACCGGCTGATCGATCTCGTCCGCGGACGGGTCTGACCGCACCGTTCCAAGCCGGACCGGCCCGCTCTGCGCCGGACCGCAACGGGGTCCGGGGACTTCCGTACGACATCTGAGCGCGCACCGCTGACCGAATTGGGTGATGGCCGCGACCGACGCCGCCCGGGAGCATCCGGGACACGGTTCGCGATGGCCTCGACATCCTCCACGAGGGCCCTCCGCCGGTCATCGGGGAGCTCCAATCGATGCAGCCATCGGCCCGTCCGATGTCGATCTGGGCACGACCGCTCCTCGTCGGCCTGCTCGCCGTCGGACTGCTTGCCACCGCCCGCGTGGCGGTCGCGGCTCCGCAGTCGAGCGACAGCCCGGTCCGCGGTGTCGTCCCGGCGCCCGTCGTGCAAGGCATTCCGACCGTTGCCACCGTCTCCTCCGCGCAGCACGTGCCGCTCGTCTTCGAGCCCGATCGACGAAACCTGGCCGGCGCCGCGGGGCCGCCTGCAGCCACGCGCCCGCAGGTCGCGCCCAAGCCCAAGACCGTCGACGCGGCACCGAAGCCCCACCCGGTCGCCCCCAAGCCCAGGACGGTCTCGACGCCCAAGGCCATCGGCTACCACGGCACCTACCACCTCTGGATACCGGCCCTCGGGCTCAGCCACGAGATCTACGACTGGGGTTGCAACGGCGGATTGATCCCGAACCGCGTCGAGTACTGGGGCTGCGTCGGGAACAGCAACCTCTACCTGCTCGGCCATGCCTGGGGCGTCTTCAAGGCGGTCCATGATGGCTACCATTCGGGGGCTCTGCATGTCGGCCTGACCGCCTGGTACGCGGACAAGTCCGGCTCCATCCACCGCTACCGGATCAGCTGGATCCGTCACGTCGCCAACAAGGACTACGACAGTTGGAGCCAATGGGCGATGGCGACGACATCGACCAAGGTGATCACCCTGCAGACATGTGACGGTGCGACGTCCGCCTACAGGATCCTCGTCCGCCTCGTCCCGGCCTGAAGTCGAGCATCGCCGTCGCTGCTGCCGCGGTCCCGGCCGGTCGCCGTGGAAGGCGGTCGGTACGATGTCGCGGATGCGCACCGTGCCACCGTTCCCGACCCGGATCGCCGGCATCGATGTCCCACGGGACGCCATCTCGGTCGCGACCTGGGCATGGGCTCATCGCTCCCTGCCGGACTACCTGCTGACGCACTCGGTCCGGGCGTACTGCTGGGGCGCGGCCATCGCGACGGAGGAGGGTTGGTCGTTCGATCGGCAGATCCTGTGGACGGCGTCGTTGATGCATGACTTCGGGCTCACCAGGATCCCGCGAAACGCGTCCTGCTTCGAGGTCGAAGGCGGCGAGATCGCCCGCCGCTTCCTCGAACGGCGTGGGATGCCGGTCGATCGCGCCGGGACCGTGGAGCGGGCGATCGTGCTTCATATGCAGCCGTCGGTCGAGATGGCGGACGGTGTCGAGGCCGTGCTGCTCGATCGGGCGACGAGCCTCGACGTGCGCGGCGTGGGCTATGACGTGGTGGACGGCGTCCGGCCGGCCGTGACGGCCGCGTTCCCGCGCCGCTCGTTCGACCGCTATTTCCTCGCGGCCATCACGCGCGAGGCGTCGATCCGGGCGACCTGTCAGAGCGCGCGCCTCCGCAACGAGGCGGACCTGGCCGGCTGGATGGCCCGCTCGCCCTGGGCGAAGGCCGGCTGACTCGGAGCCGGTCCGATCCCGATCGGGCTTTCGGCTGTGGCACGAGTGCCGGACGGTACACTCACCCGCGACCAGTCGATGCCCGGAGCAGGGGAGGGGATCTTGGCCTCGTCGCCCCCGCAGCCGCGGACCCGTCACGTGCGCCTGACCGTGGCCGTGGCCATGGTCCTCGCCGCTGCCGCCTGCGGTGGCCCGACGGCGTCGCCGCCCGCAGCGTCGACGACTGCCGCGACGCCGGGTGTGACGTCTTCCGCGTCCGCGGGGATCGACTGGCACGACGCGACCCAGACACCCACCGCGCGGGCGGCCGCCCTCCTTGGCGCGATGACCCTGGACGAGAAGATCGGCCAGATGACACAGCTCGAGAACGGGTCGGTCGACCCGGCCGGCGTCACCGACCTGCTGCTCGGGTCGGTCCTGAGCGGTGGCGACGGCGCCCCGACGCCGAACCAGCCTGACGCGTGGTACGCGATGGTCGCGGCCTACCAGGACGCTGCCCTCAAGACGCGACTCGGGATCCCGATCCTGTATGGCGTGGACGCGGTGCATGGCGCCAACAACGTGGTCGGGTCCACGATCTTTCCGCACAACGTCGGGCTCGGGGCCGCGGCGGACCCGGCGCTCGTCGGGAAGATCGGCCGCGCGACCGCCGTCGAGCTGGCCGCGACCGGGATCCGCTGGGACTTCGGTCCGGTCGTGGCGGTGCCGCAGGACGTCCGCTGGGGACGCACATACGAGGGCTACGGCGAGGATCCTGCCCGCGTCAGCACGCTCGCCTCGGCGTTCATCAGCGGGCTCCAGGGGACCGATCTGACCGCCACCGATGCAGCGGCCGCGACCGCCAAGCACTTCCTCGGCGATGGTGGCACCGCCTTCGGGTCGTCGACCACGAACGACTACCTGATCGACCAGGGCGTCAACCCGGCCGACGATGCGACGCTGCGCGCGATCCACCTGCCACCCTACGAGGCGGCGATCAAGGCCGGCGCGCGGATCGTCATGGCCTCGTTCTCGAGCACGACCGCGGGCAAGGTGCACGGCGATCGTCATCTGCTGACCGACCTGCTCAAGGGTGAGCTCGGGTTCAGCGGCTTCGTCGTCTCCGACTGGGCCGCCGTCGACCAGATCGAGCCCGACTACACCGCCGCGGTCGCCAAGGCGATCGAGGCGGGCATCGACATGGTCATGGTCCCGACGGACGGCCCACGCTTCCAGTCCGCCGTTCGGGCCGGGCTCGCGTCGGGGGCGATCGAGCAGTCGCGGATCGACGACGCCGTGTCCCGCATCCTCCGGGTCAAGTTCGAGCTGGGGCTGTTCGAGCACCCGATGCCGCCCGGCGGACAGTCCGCGGCCGTTGGCTCCGCGGCCGACCGTGCGCTCGCCCGCACCGCCGTCGCCGAGTCGCTGGTCCTGCTCAAGACGTCGTCCGGTGCTCTCCCGATCGGCGCGAGCGACACGGTCATGCTGACCGGTCCCGGTGCGGACGACATCGGCGTGCAGTCGGGCGGTTGGACCGTGTCGTGGCAGGGAGGCAGCGGCGACACCACGCCCGGGACCACCATCGCGGACGCTCTCGGGCAGCGTCTTGACGACCGACTATCGACCTACCCTGACGCGCAGGCGATCCCGGCGGACGCACACGCGAACGTCGGCATCGTCGTCCTGGCAGAGCCTCCGTATGCCGAGGGCAAGGGCGATTCGGCGACCCTGGCGCTGACCGTCGGCGATCTCCTGACCACGGTCCGCCCGAAGGTCGACCGTCTCGTCGTCGTGATCCTGTCCGGGCGCCCGATGATGCTGGACGCGATCCTGCCGACGGCTGACGCAGTCGTCGAAGCCTGGCTGCCGGGCACGGAAGGTGCCGGCGTGGCGGACGTGCTGTTCGGCGACCACCCGTTCACGGGAACGACCCCCTACACGTGGCCCGACGCCCCCGAGCACGCACCGCGGACCGGCAAGGCAGCGTGCGCCGGGGCCGTCTTCCCACGTGGCTACGGGCTGACTGCCTCGGGAGCCCTGCTGGGGCCACCGGCCTGTCCCGCCAGCCCGTAGGTCACCCGCCGGGCATCCTATGCTGCAGGTGTGTTCCGGCGCATCGTGCCCCCCCTTCGCAGCAGCGACGGACCGCTCTTCCTCGAGAGCTTCGTCGTCGCGGCGGTCATCTCGTTCCTCGGGATCCGCGCGTTCCTGACCGTGACCGGCTTCCCACAGGTCGGTGGTGGCGAACTCCACATCGCGCACATGCTGTGGGGTGGCGCCCTGATGCTCGTCGCCCTGGTCCTGCTGTTGACCTATCTCGATCGGACGGTCCAGCACGTGGCCGCGGTCATCGCCGGGCTCGGGTTCGGCACATTCGTCGACGAGATCGGCAAGTTCGTCACGGCCGACAACGACTACTTCTTCCGACCCGCGGTCGCCCTCATCTACGTCATCTTCGTGGTCGTCTTCCTCATCGGGCGGGCGGTTGCCGGACGGCGGGCCCTGTCGCAGACCGAAGCGCTCGCCAACGCGATCGACCTGCTCGAGGGGACATTGGGCGAACGCCTGGAGCCGGAGGATCGCGCCCGGATCGTCGTCCTCCTCGATGCGTCCGCACCGGACTCGACGCTTGCGGCGGCCGTCAGATCCTATCTCGCAACGGTTCCCAGCCGGCCCGATGAAGAGGCCTGGTGGGAGCGGATCCCGCGCTGGGCGGCGCAGCGGTATGACGAGCTGGCCGGTGACCCCGGGTTCGATCGCCTGGTCACGATCGCAGTCATCGTCTACACCGGCGCGGCGGTCCTTGGCAGCCTGCTCGTGATCGCGACTGCTCGCAGCGCGGACGCGACCCAGCCGCTCACGGTGGCGACCCTGGGCCAGGTGATCTCCACCCTTGCCGGAGCGGCGCTCGTCGCGCGTGGCGTGATCGCCCTGCCGCGGTCGCACATCGAGGCCTACCGCTGGTTCCTGCGTGGTGTCCTCGTCTGGATCCTCATCACCCAGGTGTTCGTGTTCTACGACTCGCAGCTGGCGGGACTCAGCGGCCTCGCCTTCGACCTGGCGGTCTACGGGATCCTGCGCTACGCGATCCGTCGCGAGGCCGCGCCGGTCACGCCTCGGGCACCATAGAGTCGTCGGAGCGGATCTCGAGTCCGAGCTGTTCGGCGAGGATCGGCGCGAGATCGACCAGTTGTGCGTGGCTGACCATCGCCCCTTTGAGGCTCTCGACCCCGACGAGCGAGCGCAGTCGCGCACCCGACAGATCCACCTTGCGGAGCGTGGCGCCCGACACGTTGAGCTCGTCGAGCGTGCAATCGACGAAGGTGACGGAGGCCAGGTCGGCCGTCCGCGCGTCGAGGCTCCCGATCTCGCACCCCTCGAAGAGGACGTCCTCGAGGTGGGAGCCCGCGAGGTTGAGGAACCCGAGATGGCAGCCACGCGCGCGGACACCCGTCCAGGTCGCGCCGATCAGCGAGACGGCACCGAAGCGCCCGCCCGAGATGTGGCTGTCTCGCCAGGTCGAGTCGTCGAGATCGATGTTCGCGCCGTCGACGTCGGCGATGACCGACTCGAGGATCCGCGCCCGGCGGAACGACGACCCATCGAGGCCGCAGCGGGCGAACCTGCACTCCAGGAAGCGGGCGTCGCTCGCATCCTGGCCGGCGAGGTCGAGCTCGACGAAGTCGGTCGCCACGTAGTCCCCGTGAGCCTCCAGCCGATCGCCGCCGAACCGGGCGAGCTGCGGCAGCGGCGGCTCGCCGCGCTTCGATGCGCCTCTGGATGGTCTAGGCATCGCCGGCGCCGTCCGTGTCGCCTTCGCTGGGCCCGGCACCTGCGGCAGCCGCCGCGGACTTCGGGCCCTGGGTCAGCACCATCCGGCCGCGCATGGCGATCTCGACCCCGTGTGCCTGGAAGGCAGCGAGGAGGCGCTTGCGGAGCTCACCCGGAGCCACGAACCGATCGGACGCCCTGACTCGGCCGGCCACCCGAAGGGTCATCCCCAGCTCGCCGAGCGCGTCGACGCGCAGCAGGTACGGCGCCTCGAGCAGGCGGGCGCTCCAGGCCGGGTCGGCCAGCATCGCCGTGCCGACCTCGTTGACGATCGCCGTCGCGCGGTCGATGTCGGTGCCGTAGGCGACCGTGACGTCCACCAGCATCCGGGCGAAGATCCTGGTGAGGTTGGAGGCGATGCGTGTCTCGCCGTTCGACACGCTGTGGACCGTGCCGGTGCCGTCGCGGATGACCGTCCGGCGCATCCCGACCTCCTCGACCTCACCCTCGACGCCGGCGATCTGGACCCAGTCGCCCTTGTAATACGGTCCCTCGAGGACGATGAGGATGCCCATCAGGTAGTCGAGGACGATGCTCTGGCCGGCCAGCGTGAGCGCCACCGCGATCAGCCCCAGGCCCGCGATCACGGGCAACAGGTCGAACATCGTCAGGAGCACTAAGCTCGCGACGATCAGGACCGTCACCTTCAGGATCGTCGCGACGAGGTCTTCCAGCGTCGTGACGCGCTTCAGGCTCTCCTCGGCCATGAGCTGCGCGACCTCCGCGTCGGCATCCGTGGCCGCAGCTTGACGCGCCGCCCGACCCTGGAGCACGTGCGTGATCAGCCGGTGGGCGAGCGGGCGCATGGCCCGGAAGGCGATCAGCGTCAGGAGCAGGATGATGAGCAGCGGCAGGCCGCGCTCCTGGAGGAACGCGGTCAGACCGCTCAGATCGGGCGTGGTCGTGGGCATCTCGCGCGGGCAAGCCTAGCCGAGACGCCGAGCGGTGATCCGCCTCGGCTGGCGCGTCGTCGCCGCCTTACCCTGGGAGCAGGGCGCGGACGGCGTTGGCCACGTCGGCCGGCGTGAACCCCAGTGTCGCATCGCCGACGGTGAGCTCCACCCGCCGATAGCCCGGTGTGTCGGTCGGTGACGACCCGCTCCACGTCCACAGTCCCTGCTCGGTCGCCATCCGGCGGATGCCCGCGGTCACAGTCGCCTCGGTCGTTCGCAGGTGGATGTGCATCATCGGTGTCTGGGGCGGGTCGGGGACCACGAGGACCCCGTCTACCTCGGTGAGAGTCGCCCCGATCGCCTGGGCGTGCTCGACATACGCACCCATCTTCGGCAGGTGCAGCCGGAGCCCTGCCAGCCCGGCCGCCGCGTACGGCCACAGGCGGTAGAGCGTGCCGCCGTGCCGTTTCCGCCACAGGCGCGCCTCGGCCATGACGTCCTCGTCGCCGAGAAGCATGCTCCCGGCCAGCCCGCCGAGGCCCTTGTAGAACGACACGTAGACGGTGTCGAACAGCGCGGCGATCTCCGACAGCGGACGGTCATAGAAGGGACCCGATTCCCACAGTCGAGCGCCGTCGAGGTGGACGGAGGCGCCGCGATCACGCGCGCAGGCGACCTGGGCGACGAGATCGTCCCAGGCAGGAAGCCGGCCGCCGATCTCGCGCTGCGGGAGCTCGATCAGGAGCGCGGCTAGCGGCTCTCGGACGGCTTCGATGTCGGTCACCGTCAGCAGCTCACGCCCGTCGCCGAGCGTCCGCCCGACCAGGCCGTGGACCCGCTGGTATGCCTTGTCCTCGTGGAGCTCGAGATGGCAGGTCGGGTGGAACGCCACGACATGCCGGCCGCGTCGGTCGGCATGGATCCGCAGCGCGATCTGCTGGGCCATCGTGCCGCTCGGCATGAACACCGCCGCCGGCTTGCCGAGCAAGTCGCGGACCTCGGCTTCGAGGATGGCCACCGTGCCTCCTACGCCGTATTCGTCGACCGCGAGGTCTTCGGGCGCAAGAGGCGCGAGCTCCGCGAGCACCTCGAACGCCGTTCGAGTGCCGTGACCCTGGAGGGCACGATCGCAGCTGTCGCGAAGCGATCGGCGCTCGTCGTCGGAGAGGGTGTCCACGGATCGCATGGCGTGTAGTGTGAGTCCAGAGGGAGGCGCGATGGACACGGTCTTGCGCGAGCTGCGCTACCCGACGCTGGTGTTCACCGAGGCGCTGACCCTGATCGTCATCGTCTGGTTCGTGATCGCGTGCGTGCGCCTCCGACGGATGGAGACGCGTCGTGCCGTCGTTCTGTCATTCGCAGAGGCACTACTTGCCGCGAGCCTCGCTGCGATCTACGCATTCACGATCCTCCAGACCAGGATCCTGTTTCCAGGGGAGAGGCCCGATGAGATGGTCGCGAACCTGATCCCGGTGATCCCCATCGTCCAAGGGCTGGTGTCAGCCGAGGCTGATATCACGGCGTTCAACGCGCTGGGCAACATCGTGTTGTTCGTCCCGCTCGGGGCCGCGCTCGTGTGGCGGTTCGGGCTCAGCCCCACGCTCGTGGTCGCGATCGCATCCGTCGGTAGCGTCGCCATCGAATCCTTCCAGGCGGTCGCGGCGATGGGTCGCAGTGTGGACATCAACGACGTCCTGCTGAACGCATCGGGCGCCGCGATCGGAGCGCTCGTCATGCGATCCTTGCTCGGGCGTCTCGAGGTCTTGCGGATCAGCCCATCGCGGCCGGCCGCTAGGACGCCTTCTTGAGCACCCCGGTGGCCGCGTACAGGTAGGTCCGCCCAGACAGGCTGCTGACGCTCCTGCCGTTGATCGCGCTGATGCGGTACCAGGTCGAGCCGGCCTTCGCACCGGGGCAGCTCGCGCTCCAGTGGGACCCGCTGACGGTCGCGACGACCGTGAGCTTCGCACTCGTCACCAATCGCGACGTGATGGCCGCAGTCGTCGACGCGCCGGTCCGGACGTTGACGCCCGGGCACGCCGGGACCATCTGCATCGGGGCAGGGGGGTGGGTCGTTGGCGGCTTCGCGGCAGGGATGGCAGGCCCGCCGTCGGCGAAGAGGCACGCGAAGTACGTCCGCCCCCCGCCCTTGGCCGATGCACACCCGACCCGCTGGTACGAGTTCAGCTCGGCGGCCCGGTGTGGCGCCGAGCTCATGAAGTTGCGCTGGGCGAGCGTTACGGTGTAGGGGGCGGTCGTCGTCCCGCCAGCGCAATGCGCACCGTTGATGTCGCAGCCGAGACGGTACGACGTGGTCGCGGTCCCGTACCCGTTCCAGTGGAGGATCTCGCTCCGGGCCTGCGTGTAGCCGAACACGGACCGGACGATCGCGATCGAACGGAACGGCGTCGTGCCCGAGGAATAGCAGCCCGGGACGGTGTGCGAGAAGTAGTGGCGGGTCGCGAGGTCCTGCGCCCGACCGCGAAGATGCAGCGACCTATTCGTCGGGCACGTGAACGGCGCATCGCGGGCGATCCGGGCGAGTCCCGCATCGATCAGGTAGGGCTTCTTGCCGAGCGCGACGCGGTCGAGGTTGAGAAGCCGCGTCAAGTCGGCGCCGAGGACGTCCGTCGTGGCGGGCGCAGCACTCGGGATGGGGCCAAGCACACCGGTCGCGACGTAGAGGGATGCCCGTCCGTACGTGCTGCTGACGCTCTTGCCATTGATCGCGCTGATCCGATACCAGCTCGAGCCTGACTTGGCGCTCGGGCAGGTCGCGCTCCAGTGCGAGCCGCTGACCGTGGCGACGACCGTGACCGTCGCGCTCGTGGCGAGGTGGGTCCGGACGGGAGCCGACAACACCGGTCCGGTCCTGACGTTCACGCCCGAGCAGGCGGGGATCATCGTCGTCGAGCTGGCTGCCGAGGTCGAAGAGACGGCAACGAGGAGCCCACCCAGCACTCCGAGGAACACGGCAAGAAGCCCGACGATCGCATGCGAGCGAGGCCGTACCGAGATGCCGGGCCGTGCCTGGGGAGAGGCCATGCCCGCCACTATGCGTGGGCCGATGCGCGCGCGCAACGGGTCGATGGGCCCATTCCCCCAGGCTCGATGGGGCCACTGGCCGCGTGAAACCGAAGACGCGAACGAGGGCCGGAGCGTCCGTCCGGCCCTCGTTCGATGTGATGCCGTCCCCCCTCATGGCCTCACGGCGGCTCAGCGCGCTGGCGTGCGACGGAGCCGTGTCTGGGGATCGACCGGCAGGACCGGCACGATGGTCCCTCCGCGCATGGTTCCGCGCAGGGTCTGGAAGTCATCGCTCGCCGGGTCCACGAACGGGACGGTGCCGCGGAGATGCTCGATCGTGTCGTAGCTGTGATCGCCGGACGCGGCAGAGAAGTTCGCGCCCGCCCGCACGGTCTCGATCTGGTCGTAGCTGCGGTCCGCGCCCGGACCAGCGGTCGTCTTCTTCGACGCGACGATGAACGAGGCGGCCATCACGATCACAGCGGTGATCGCGACGACCAGGAGCGCCTGCCACAGGCCCTTGTGCCCGCCGGGGGCCGAGATCGCCGGCCGGGTGGCGAGATCGCTTGGTGTGCCCGCGTGTGCCATCTGAGAACCTCCGTTTCCTCTTTGACCTCGTGATCGAGGTCACTGAGGACACGCTAGGTCTCGGCCACGGCCCGGCACATCGGGCGACCTCTCAACGATGGCCGGACCGGCTCTTCATTTCGCATCCGTCCCTTCGACCAGACCCTTTAGTGGCGAAGGTGCGGCCGGAGTTACGATCGGGACGATGCGCCACCTGCCGACGATCCTGCTGGTCCTGTCGTTTCCCGTGGGGATCGTCGCCTACACGCTCGCGACGGACGTCCTCGAAGGGATGACCCTGCCGCCCGACGCCCGTTCGTTCGTGATCCTGTTCGTCCCTCTCTTCGCCGCCGGACTGGTCATGATGCCGTTCCTCATCCCGTTCATCGACCGGAAGGCCAAGGCCGACCTTGCGGCCTATCGCGCGACCCAGCCGGTCGCGACACATGGCGACGCGGCTTCGCCCGACGGCGATGCCACGCCACCGGACGACCACCCGGAATAGCCGCGACGGCCGCGACCCGGTCGACCGACGCCTCTAGCGCGTCGCATCGAGCGGTTCGTTGTCGCTTGGACCCATGGCGACGCCGGTCCGGCGCCAGTCCGCGTAGACAGCGACGAGCCCGTCGTCGTCGACCGTCAGCTCGGCTGCGAAGTCGCCGCTCGCATACCGGTACGTGAACTCATCGAGCCGCGTATATGTCTGTGCCGCCTTGACGACATCCAGCTCGGGGAACCGGATCCAGGCCGCCTGGATCGTCTGTGTCTTGCCGATCGCCAGGCGGAGTCGCCGGATCGGCAGCGTGTTCGTCGACGGGCTGCAGCCGAGATCGACGTCGGTGCAGTTCTTGAGCCCGCGGGCCACGACACCATCCACGCTCCAGGTCCCCTTCGGGTCGCGTTCGAGGGCGATCGTCCGCGTCTCGAAGCCGCGAACGTCGCGGACATGGGCCGCGGTCGTCAGCCCGGCCGCATCGGCGAACACCCTGTACTCGATGCGGACCGGCAGGCCGCCGTCGGCGCCGAGCACCGTGCCGATGAGCGACAGGCCGGCAGCGCGGATCGCCAGGGTGCAGTGCTCATCGGTCTCGACCTCGTCGGACCGTCGCCATGCCACGCGCCGCGTGGTCACGTCGGACCCGTCAGCTCAGCAGTTGATCGGGTGGGGCGTCGGGTGCGACGCCGCATACGTCGTCTTGAGCGTCTTGTAGCGGTACGCCTCGGCGACGAGCTTCGGATAGCTCGTATTCGGGCCTGTCGACGTCTGAAGCCACAGCCGCTCGGTCGCCAGCGTGAACACCCCGGCCGTCGGGTCGTGGGTCGTGCGGACCTTGTCGATACGGTAGAAGACGATAGAGCTGTCACTCGTGTAGACCTTCACGACCCGGCCGAGCAGACCCGCAGCGCCATGCGCCCTGTACTGGGTCAGCAGCGGCAGGAACATCCCCGTCCGGGCGTGGGCGAAGATGTAGGTGATGCCCGGCTCACGCGGCTGCGCATTCGCCGACAGGTACATCGCCACATGGCAATACGGGTACCCTGATGGTCCCCTCATGACGGGCAGGTTGATGCCGAGAGTCGAGATCACGACCCGGGTCGCCTTGTGGAACGTGAACCCGGCGCAACGGACGCTCGAGCCGCTCACGATCCTCATCACGAAGCTCGTTCCACGAGCAGCCAGCCAGATCGCTCTCATCTGCGACGGCGGGACCGTGACGGTACGGGTCACCGAGCCCGACGAGGACGTGTGGACCGAGGCGGGCTTCTGCATCACGGTGCCCAGATGGGCGCACGTTCCCCGGCGGATCTGGACGGCGTAGGTCGCGTTGGCCCGCAGCTTCCTGAGGGTGTACGAGATCGAGCCGACACCGTTTGTGTACGCCTTCATCTTGGCCAAACCGTACGTTCCGGAGCCGAAGCTGGCCCACCAGGTGCGCTGGAGGGTTGTGGCTCCTGCGGGGGCAGGGGCGAGCGCCAGGAGGATCGCGGCGGCGAGAAGGATCGGGATCCCGGCCCGTGACGTGTGTCGCATCGGCGTGTGTCGCATGGTGTGTCCTCGTGGGGTCGAGGTTCCGGGCCGTCGCTCCGCCCGGACTGCGAAGGGATGGGGCGCTGTCCGGGGACCACAAGAGGAGTCAGACGGTTGGCGTCGACCTGTGTCAACGCGGTCAGGGTACCTCACGAGGGAACCCGCCGGCCTCGCCGACTACCATCGTCGCCATGCGGGCCGCCATCCGAACTGAGTACGGGACGGTCGACGTGGTCGAGTTGGGAGAGGTCGACCGGCCGACAGCTGCCGACGGCGAGGTTCTCGTCCGCGTCGTCACCGCTTCGATCAACCGCGTCGACCTCGACGGTCTCGGTCCGCGGCCCGGTTTCGCCCGCGCGTTCCTCGGGCTGCGCGCGCCACGGAACCCGCGGCTGGGTGTCGACGCTGCTGGCGTCGTCGAGTCGGTCGGTGCCGGGGTCACCCGGTTCCGGCCGGGCGATCGCGTCTATGCGGACCTGTTCCCATTCGGACAGGGTGCCTTCGCGGAGTACGTCTCGGCGCCCGACCGGGCATTCGCGCCGATCCCCGCCGGCATGTCGTTCGCGGACGCGGCCGCGCTGCCGCACTCGGCGATCCTCGCAGTGCAAGGGCTGCGTCGGCGCGATGGCCGTACTCCGCGCAAGGGCGATCGGGTGCTCATCGATGGGGCGTCGGGGAACGTCGGGCCATTCGCGGTCCAGATCGCGAAGTCGATGGGCTGCGAGGTGACCGGTGTGTGTAGCGCCGCCAAGGTCGATTTCGTGCGTTCGCTGGGCGTGGACCACGTGATCGACTACACATCGGTGGACTACACGGCCACGGGCAAGCGCTACGACTGGATCGTCGATCCCGACTCCCACCACTCGATCCTGCGGGTCCGTCGGGCGCTCCGCCCGAACGGTGTTTATGTGACCCTCGGCGGGACGGCGAGATCGATCGTGAGCGCGATGGTGGTCGGCCCCGTCGTCTCCTTTGCCGGCAACCGCTCGGCCGGTCTGCTGCTCTGGTGGAAGCCGTTCGACCCCGCTGACCTCGCGACGATCGAGGGCCTCATCGGGGCCGGGGCCGTCAAACCCGTGATCGATCGCCATGTCGGGTTGGACGAGATCGTGCAGGCGCTCCGCTACGTCGACGAGGGTCGAGCTCGCGGCAAGGTCGTCATCGATATCGACGGACCAGGCTAGAGCCGTTTGGAGGACCAGGCATTCAGTTCGCGGGAGAGGTCCTACCCTTGCGCGCGGCACGGGCCGACTGGCGTGACGCGATCGCGGCCAGGATGTAGGGCTGGACGATGAGCACGGCCGCCACGGCCAAAACGATCAATGCCGTCAGCTCCGCGGTGGCCTGGAGCATCACGACGGTCAGCAGGATGACCATGAATGGTGCCTTGAAGAGCACCAGCAGGAAGCCGGCCATGACCCCGCCGATGAGCACGTCCACCCGGATCCCCGGCAGCAGCAAGCTGAGCGCCAGCGCTACGCACACCGAGGCGAAGATGGCCGGGAACGTCGGCCCGCCCAGGAAGCCGCTCTTGAACGCGACCGCGAGCAGCGCCAATTTGACGAATGCCATGGCGATCAGGACCCACGGCCCGTAGCTCGCGGGATCGGCGACAACGGTCTGGATCTGGGTCTCGCCCGAGAACAGCACGATCGGGGCGAAGACGCCGACCACGCTGAACACGACCCCGGCGGCGAGGGCTCGCTCGACCTCGCGCCCCTCGAGCCGGCCGAACACGCCGGCCGCGACGCGAAACAGCGCGCCGGCGATCAGCGCCAGGCCGAGGCCGAGCAGTCCGAAGAGGATCACCAGCACGACGTCGAGCGGCTCGTACGGCTGGGTCGGCGACAGGTGCAGGTAATTCTCGAGACCGGTCGACCCGTAGGCCAGGAAGATCAGGTAGCCGATCGACCCGCCGATCAGGTTGGCGGGTAGCGTTCGGCTCCGCGCCTCGGGGTCGGGGATCAGCTCGCTGCCGAGGACGCCGGTGAACAGCGGGTTGGCGATGAGCCCGTTGTAGGCCGATGCGAGCGTCGAGAAGACGAGCTGGGCACGGTGCTCCTGCGGGATCCCGACCTTCTCGTTGTACATGGCCGCCAGACGCGACGCGATACCGCCGATGCCGCCTTCCGGTCCGATGACGGCCCCCGACAGCAGACACACCAGGGGCATGACGACGGCGATCGGCAGGCGGCGCCAGTCGATCTTCGAGACGTCGCCGCTGAGACTGTCGAGCATCGATCCATCGAGGTTGGTCGGGGCGTGCCGGTACTTGACCAGCAGGCCGACCACGAGCGACAGCGGCAGGCAGATGACCGGGAAGATCCAGGGGTTGGCGGTGACGAACGCGTTCTCCCAGAGGGCGTCGTTCAGCACGTGGAATGCGGTGAGCCAGGCCAGCACGACGACCGCACCGATGACCGCGACGACGACGACGTGGACGTAGGGGTGGACCGGTTGCGCGACGGTGACGACGGCTTCGCCGTCATCGCGCGATGTCCCGGAGCCGGTGATGGACCGCAGGGTCCCCCCCGTATCGCTGGCCCGATCGGCCATGTCCGCCCTCCCGATGCCCGCTAGGTGCGCAGTGTCGCAGCCTTGGGCGAGGTCCCGCCCGCCAGTGGCGCGATGATCTGCTCCGCGACGCGCTCCAGCTGCTCGACCTCGTCCTGCATCGGCCAGACCAGGATGCGCCCGAGCCCGGCGTCGCGATAGCGCCCGAACAGGTCCAGGCAGGCTGCTGGGGAGCCGACCGGCAGGCGGCCCTCGATCTCGTCGAGTGGTCGGCGGAGCATCCGGCTCAGCCGCTCGTTGACGGCTCGTGTCTCGCGGTCGTCGTCGGTGACGAACAGCCAGGTCGTGGCCAGCGTGGTCGGGAAGCCGGACGGGTCGCGGCCCGTGGCGGCCAACAGGTCGCCGAGCGTCGCCAGCCCGGTCCCGAACGTCTCCGGGGTCGTGTTGTAGCCGGACGCCAGCCAGCCGTCGCCAAGCCGCGCGACGCGACGCATCCCTGCGGCCGAGCCCCAGCTGCCGACCCAGATCGGCGGGCCGTGGGGCTGTGCCGGCGCGGGGTGCCAGGCTGACGCCCGTCGTGTCGTAGAACTGCCCGGTGAACGGCGGACCGTCGACAGCCCACAGGGCCCGGATGACCCCGACGGCCTCATCGAAACGGGCCCAGCGCTCGGCGAACGGGATGCCGGCGAGGCGGTAGTCGGCCTCCGACGAGCCCGGACCGAGTCCCGCGTCGAGGCGGCCGCCCGACAGCAGGTCGATCGCGCCGAGCGTCTTGGCCAGCGCGAACGGCCCACGAACGACGGGGAGCGCGACGCTGGTCATCAGCCGGACCGTGGGTGCCGCCGACAGGATCGCGGCCAGCGCCGTCGCGCTGTCGAGCCATGGCCGGCCGTACACGAGGTGGTCGTTCGCGGTGATCGTCCCGAAGCCGAGCCGTTCGGCCGCGATCGCGACGTCGACCACGCGACCGAGATCGACCCGGTCGCCGCCCTCCCATTCGATCTGCGGCAGATGCACGCCGAATTCCACGGTCCCCTCCGATCCTCGAGCCGGTATGGCCCGGGCTAGCCGACCGCCGCGAAGATCTGCCAGGCGTCGTCGATGCCCTTCAGGGTCCGGGGACCGCGTGGCTCGAAGACGATCCCGGACCCGGTGACCAGGTCCTTCACCGTGTTCGAGGTGAGGACCTCGCCGGCAGCGGCGAGAGCGCTGATCCGCGCCGCGATATGGACGGCGATCCCAGCGATGTCGTTGCCGGCGAGCTCGACTTCGCCGGTGTGGAGACCGGACCGGACCTCGAAGCCCTGCTCGGCCAGGGCGTCGCGGATGGCCATGGCCGCGCGGATGCCCCGCGCAGGTCCATCGAAGGTCGCCAGGAAGCCGTCGCCGGTCGTCTTGATCTCGCGGCCCCGGAAGCGGTCGAGGATCAGCCGGATCGCGCGGTCGTGCCCGGCGAGCGCCTCACGCCAGCGCGCGTCACCGAGCGCCGCCGCGCGCCTGGTCGAATCGACGATGTCCGTGAACAGCACCGTCGCCAGCACGCGATCCGGTTCGACGATCGGCGGCGCCCCGGTCAGGAACTCCTGGATCTCGCGCAGCATCGGCGCGGTGTCGCCCGCCCATGCGTAGTTGTCCGCCCCCGCCAGCTCCACGAATCGGGCATCCGTCACTCGCTCGGCGATGTACCGGCCATGGACGGGCGGGACGCGGGTCCCGCCGGCATGGCTCAGCAACAGCGTCGGGACGCGGATCGAGGGCAGGACGTGGCGGACGTCGACGTCGTACAGCCAGCCGATCATGGCCTTGGCCGTCCCGGGGCTGGCCGACTGGCGCTCATAGCGGATGAACGATGTCGCGAGTGCGCGGTCGCCCAGCAGGTTCGGTGCGAGGAACATCATCGTCCCGCCACTGCGCCCCCAGACGGCGCGAAGCCGTTCCAGGTCGTCGGCGATCCGGTCGACGGATTGTCCCCACCGATAGTCGTCCGCCCACGCGAGCCGGGCACACCCATCGACGAGGACCAGCGATGACGTCCGTTCCGGGTAGGTCGCAGCGAAGACCAGCGCCATCACCGACGCGCCGATCCCCGACAACAGGGCGGTCCGCTCCGAGCCGATGTCGTCGAGGACCCCGCGAAGGTCGTCGATCCACTCCTCGATCGTGGGCAGCTCGCTGACGCCGATCGGGTCCGACAGGCCGGTCCCGCGTTTGTCGAAGACGATCACCCGGCTGAACGACGCCAGCTGGTTGAGCAGGCGGGCGAGGGGAGGGAAGTCCCACATGGCGTCGACGTTGCTGAACCACTGGTCGACGAAGACCAGGTCGATCGGACCGTCCCCGAACACCTGGTAGGCGATGTCGAGCTCGCCGACGCGCGCGTAGCGCGTCTGCGGGAGGGGTATCGGATCGAGGGTCACGTCCCGAGTGTGGGCGCGTCGTGGGTGGCTCGCAAGGCGCGCGGCGACGGTCTGGTCCCATCACCACGCACGCGTTGCGTCACCATGAGCCCCGATGACCGATGAACGACCGCGCCGGATGTCCGAGAGCAGTCGGGTCGAGGCATTCAGCGACGGCGTCTTCTCGATCGCGATCACCCTCCTCGTGCTCGAGCTGGCGATCCCGGCCATCCGTGGCGGCTTCACGGCCCAGCTGGCTGATGAATGGGTCGGCTACGTCGCGTACCTCGCCGCCTTCGGCTCGATCGGCGTGCTCTGGATGGGACATCACACCGCGTTCTCGCGGATCCGCGCGGTCGATGCCGGGCTGTTGTGGCGCAACCTCGTGCTGCTCCTGACCGTGTCGGTCGTGCCGTTCCCGACCGCCGTCATCGCGAGCGCATTCCGTGTCGGGACCGTCACGGACCAGGGGGCCGCCGTGGTCGCCTATGCCGTCGTCGGGATGGCGTCGGGTGTCGCCTGGCTGCTGCTCTTCAGCTACCTGCGGGGCCATCCCAACCTGATCGATCCCAACACCCAGATGCAGTTCTTCCGGCTCAAGGAACCAGCCCTGACGATCGTCGGCTACGGGCTGGCGGCACTGATCGGCTGGTTCGTCAGCCCGCCGGTCGCCCTGGCGATCTTCGTGATCTTTCCGGTCGTCTACGTGATCCGAGTCCGGAGTGCCGAGTTCTGACGAATAGTCGGATGATGAGGGCACCACGAAAGGAGCACGACATGGCACTCACCGTTGGAGTCCTGGCGCTGGTCGAGGCGAAGCCCGGCAAGGAGGCCGAGGTCGAGGCATTCGTCAAGGCCGGTCAGGGGATCGTCGAGGAGGAGGCCGGCACGCGCGTGTGGTACGGCTTCCGCGTCGATGACAAGACGTTCGGGATCTTCGATGCGTTCGAGAACGAGGCGGCCCGGCAGGCCCATCTCAACGGGCGGATCCCGGCGGCGCTCGCCCAGGTCGGCTCGCAGGTCCTGGCCAGGGACGCCGACATCCGCCTGGTGGACGTCCTCGCGGTCAAGGGCGGCTGAACCCGTCAGGACCCGATCCGGTACGACCCGACCACCGACAGCTCGGTCACGACCGGTGGCTCGTCGCAGCGATCCTCGATGTCGCCGACGAAGGCCTTGAATGCAGCCGTCTCGCCGAGGATCCGACCCGGCTCCTCGGTGTCGAACACGACGTGCATGAAGCTGACGCCATCGGGCAGCCTGAAGGTCACGTAGTGCAGGCCATCCGGCCGACCTTGACCGAGTTCCTCGTACACGGCCTGGACGAGCGAGGCGTTCTCGTCGGCCCGCTCCGGGCGGACCTTGTAGCGGACCATCGAGCTGCCCATCGCTGACTCCTCGTGCCGGGACTATCACCGTGCCCACCGCAATGAGCGGGCAGACGGCTACGGTAACACATCTGTTACCGATGTGAGAGTCGGGCGAGCCGGTCAGAGGGGCGCGAGGAAGTCGAGCACGCGCCGGGTGAGCAGCGCCGTGGCGGCCGCGTCGTACGAGGGCAGCGAGCTGTCGGCGAAGTAGTGCTGGTCGCCTGGGTACAGGAATAGTTCGGCGTCCTTGACGTTCGCCACGATCTCGCGGGCGGCCTCGACGTCGCCCTCGCCGACGAAGATCGGGTCGTTGTCCATGCCGTGGATCTGGACCGGGACACCGTCCGGCCACGGCCCGAACGCCCAGTCCCCGCTGATCGGGATGCACGAATAGAACAGCAGCGCGCCGCGGGCGCCGGGCCGGGTCTGGGCGAGCTTCTGCGCCACCATCTCGCCGAACGAGAACCCGGCGTAGACCAGCCCGTTCGGCAGATCGACCGCGGTGCGCTCGCCACGCTCGACCATCTCTTCCATGCCGCTGCCCTGGATGAACGCCATGCCCTCGTCGATCGATCCGAACCTGCGCCCGTCGAACAGGTCCGGCGCATGCACGGTGTGCCCGGCAGCACGCAGCTCGTCGGCGAATGCGAGGATCCCCGGGGTCAGCCCCTGGGCGTGGTGGAACAGCAGGACCTCAGCCATCGGAACCTCCGCAATCGTCGTGGATGCGGCGATTCTATCGGGCGCCCTCACCGGCGTGGCTCGCAAGCCCCAACGCCTCCCACATGCGAGGATGCGTCGATGTCAGCAATCACGCTCACCATCGAGCCGGACGACGTCGCTTCCGTCCGGGGCCTGCTGCTCAAGATCCGCGCGGCCGAGCTCTCTGACCTGCGCCGGGCCGAGACCCAGCTGTCGGTCTACGGCGAGCGACGCGCCTCGATGGCAGGCGAGCCGGCCGCCATCGGCGCCCGGATCGATCTCCTGACCCGACTGTTGGATCAGCTCGAGCAGCAGCAGTCGTAGCCTGACTCAGCCCTGGTCGAGGACCTCGCGCAGCTTGGCGGCGAAGCCATCCGGGTCACCCGGCATCCCGTACTCGTTGCCGAGGAAGCCGCCATGGCCGCTCGGGAAGTCGACGGGAGTCGTGCCGAGCCGCTCGGCCGCCGCCTCCGCACCCCGGTGCGCCATCTGTCCGACGGACTCGACGCCCGCACCGAGGACGATCCGGGTGGACGAGGCACGCAAGGCGTCGAAGTCGGGCTGATAGTGCGTGCAGGTGATGATGTTCTGGAACAGGAGCGCGTCCGTGCGGGTGCCGTCATCCGCGGCGGGCATGCCGAACATCGTCGGATCCGGACCGGGCTGGTCGGCGAACTCGCGGGTCATCGGTCCGGTGAAGGCGGTGACGGCGATGAAGTGGGCCATCCCGGCCCCGAACCCGCTGCGCTGGTAGGTTCGGCCGATCGCCTCGCAGGCTGCCAGCGCGGCCTCGCTGTCGGGCAGGATCGCGGCCAGCGGCGGCTCGTGGGCGACGAGCGTGCGGACCTGGTCCGAGTGCCTGGCCACGAGCGCAAGCGCGTTCACCGCACCCCCGCTGCTGGCGAAGATGTCCACCCGACCCGTGCCGACCGCGTCGATGACCCGGTGGACGTCGTCGGCGTGCTCGTCGGGCGTGGACTCGGTGGCCGGATCGGCCTTCGTGCTGCGTTCGACGCCACGCGGGTCGTAGGTCACGACCGTGCGGTCGGTGAAGTGGCCCGCGAGCGTCCCGAAACCGGACGCGCCCATCGGCGAGCCGATGACGAGCAGCACCGGGGCGCCGGTGTCCGTCTGCGCGGGGCGGATGTCATAGGTGATCGTCGCGCCGGGGGCGTCGAGCGTCCGCGTGGTCGGTTCGGTCATCGTGGTCATGCGGCGACTCCTTCTGCCAGGATGGCGTCGATCTGGCCGACGGCCTGCGTGAGGCCTTCCTCCATGCCCATGGCGAGGACCTGTTCCATCGCCTCGGTGCTCGGGAAATGGCTTTCGATCCGCATCCGTGTGTGGGCGTCATCGATCGGCTCGATCGTGACGCGTCCCTCGTTGCGGGGGAACGCGTCGTTCGGCGTCCCGTCGTCATTGGCGAAGCCGTCGAGGAAGACGAGCCGGCGCGGCGGGTCGACCTCCAGCACGTCCCAGTAGCCGCGCGGCTGGTCGCCGCTGGGACCGGTCATGTGGTACTCGACGCGACTGCCGGCCGCCAGTGCGTGGGTCGTGAACGTTGCCGGGTAGGACGGCGGACCCCACCAGCGCTCGAGCTTGCGCGGGTCGGCCCACAGGTCCCAGACGCGCTCGGGCGAGGCGTCGAACTCGGCGGTCAGGGTCAGCGTCAGCGCGTTGGGGTCCTTGCGGACGGACGTGACAGTCATGGACGGATCTCCTTGCTGCTGCTGAGGATGTCGGTCATGCGATCGATCCGACCGCGCCACAGCGACTCGTACTGGTCGAGCAGGCCGCGCGCCATGCGCAGGCTCTCGATGTTGGTGCGCACGACCTTGCGGCGGCCGGAGCGCTCCTTGGTGATGAGGCCGGCCCGTTCGAGCACCGCGACGTGTTTCTGCACGGCCGCGAAGCTCATCGGGTAGTGCCCGGCCAGCTCGGCGACGCCCTCGGCGCCATCGAGTGCGCGCAGGACGATGTCGCGCCGGGTGGCGTCGGCGAGGGCGGCGAATACCTGATCGGCGTTGAACATGGCCTGCATTGATACAACCATACGGTTGTATCTTCGTTGTGTCAAGTGGCGACGGGATGCGGAGGGAAACGCCCACAGATGGGGGTGTTCGCCCCTTTCGTCGCCCGTGACGCGAGCCGTACGGTCCAGCTCGATGGACCACGACCTCACCGCGAAGGGGAAACGATGACCTCGAAGCACGCCCGCCTCCTGATCCTGGTCATGACGGTCACACTCGGCGCCTGTTCGACGAGCGGGGGAGTGGGGACGAGCGCCCCGACACTCCCGCTGAACGCAGTGCTGCCCTCGCTCGGCTTGCCCATCCAGGCCTCGGCACCGGAGACGACCCCGTCGCCGACCCCGGAGCCCACGGCGACCGCAGAACCGAGCTCGTCCGAGGTCGCTGAAGCGTCGGCGACGCCTGGTCCGATCAATCCGTGCACGCTCCTGTCACAGGACGAGGCTTCCGGGTACATCGGCGTCAAGCTCGGGGAGGGCAAGCTCTCGCAGGCGGGCCCGGAGATGGTCTGCACCTGGGTGAAGGGCACGAGCAAGGTCAAGATCTTCCTGCCGCCGCCCACGGACCCCGCCGCCGCCAAGGCCTACTACGAGGCGCACAAGTCTGAGGTTCCTGAGGGGGCCGTGATCTCGGAGCTGCCGAACCTTTTCGACGGCTCACTCATCGCGAGCGGGAAGACGCCGATCGGGACACTCGACGGGATCTTCGTCCTCGACGGGATCCACTTCTTCGAGCTGTACTGCGAGTTTCCCGCCTGCGACGGCCAGAAGCTCATGGACGGGGCCAACCTCATCGCCGGTCGGATCGGCTGACAGGTGGCGGGTGGCATCTCGGCCATCGCCGCGGGACATTCCCTTCCTCCATCTCGTAGGCTAGGGACGGAGGAAGGGAAGGAGGCGCCACGATGGGGAACTTGGTCGTCCATTTCGAGATCCACGCGTCGGAGCCGCAGAAGCTCATCGACTTCTACTCCTCGCTCCTGGGATGGACGTTCGATCGATACGGTGAGACCCCGTACTGGGTGATCAACACCGGCGAGGGCGCCATCGGCAATGTCGCCGGGACGGCAGGTCACGGCATCAATGGCGGCCTGGTCGAGCGGATGGGCCCGAAGCCAGAGGTCGGGGCGACCGTGAACGGCTGCAACATCGTCGTCGGCGTCGACGACGTCGACGGCCTCATGAAGCGCGGCATCGAGCTCGGCGGCACCGAGGCTCTGCCGGCGCAGGATTGGCCCGGCGTCGGTCGTGGTGGGTATCTGCTCGACCCCGACAACAACGTCTTCGGCCTGATCTCGCCGATCTTGTCGGACGGCACGAGAGGGATGGGCGGCGGGTAGGCGGCGATCATCGTGGTCCAGACGCCCACTGGATTGACCGCCGACCAAGTGCGGCGTCTCCGCGACTCGTTCGCGGGGAGCATCGTCCTGCCGACCGACGACGGCTACGACGACGCCCGACGGCTGTGGAACTCGGTGTTCGACCGTCGGCCGGCGGTCATCGTCCGGCCCGCGTCGCGCACGGATGTCGCGACGGCGATCCGGTTCGCCCGCGACCACGGCCTTCCGCTGGCCGTCCGTTCCGGCGGTCACAGCGCCTCCGGCCATTCAAGCTGCGATGGCGGCATGGTCGTCGACATGTCCCGGATGCGCGGCGTGTCGGTGGATCCGGCGACGCGCATGGCGCGGGTGAACGGCGGCACTCTCCTCGGTGAGCTCGACGTCGCGGCGCAGGCATACGGGCTCGTCTGTCCGACCGGCGTGATCGGTCATACCGGTGTCGCGGGGCTGACGCTCGGTGGCGGTGTCGGACGGCTCCAGCGCAACTTCGGCCTGACGATCGACAACCTGCGGGCCGTCGAGCTCGTGACCGCCGATGGCCGGTTCGTGCGCGCGAGCGAGACCGAGGAGCCGGAGCTGTTCTGGGGGTTGCGCGGCGCCGGCTGGAACTTCGGGATCGCCACGGCGTTCGAGTTCGAGCTCCAGCCGTTCGGCCCCGACCTGCATCGGGGCGTCCGGATCTACCCGGCGCCGGCCGCTTGCGAGGTCTGGCAGGCCTTCGAGGACTACGCCGCCACGGCACCAGACGCGGTCTCGCTGATCTATGGGATCTCGCCACCCGAAGAGCCGGGCGGCGACCCGGTCGTCGTCGTCTCGTACAACCACAGCGGCGCCGCCGACGCCGTCGAGCGCGACACGGCCGGCCTGCGCCGCGGCCCCGAGCCGTCGTCGGTCAGCACCACCAGCGAGCCGTTCCTGGAGGTCCAGACCGCGCACGACCTCGTCCTCGGGTGGGGCGGGCGCTCTCACATCAGCGGCCTGTACGCCGACGTGTTCCGCCCAGAGGCGCTGGACGCCATCGTGGATCACGTCGCCGACGGATCCGCCGGTGGGGACTTCTCGGTCACTGTCCAGGGCGGGGCGATCGCCCGGGTCGACGAGGATGCGATGGCGTTCGCCGGCCGCACCGCGAGGTTCGACCTGAGCGCGAACGCCAACTGGGTCGACGCTGCCGATGACGGGGCCGGGCAAGCCTGGGTACGCGAGGCGATGGCGATCGTCGAACCCGACGCCATCGAGGGCCGCTACGCGAACGAGAACTCGGACGACGGGCCGGACGCGACACGATCGATCTACGGCGTCACCAAGGTGGCCCGGCTCGCGGCGCTCAAGCGGACCTGGGATCCGGACAACGCGTTCCGGCTGAACCACAACGTCGAGCCCGCCGGAACGGGAGAGCGCGCATGACCGTCCTCGACGGAACCGCCGCCGAACGCGCAGGGGGTGGATGTCAGGGGCGACGTTCCCGGAGGTGCGCGGCCTTGGTCGCCAGGTAGCGCTGCTCCGGGAGGTTCGTCGTCAGCCGGGCGGCGGCCCGGTAGTGCTCGATCGCTCCGTCGGTATCGCCCGCCATCTCGAGCAGATGAGCGCGCACCGCCTCGAACCGATGGCTCCCGACAAGGACGCCGTCCATGCTATCGAGGATCGCCAGGCCGGCCGCGGGTCCGTTGGCCATGCCCGCGGCGACGGCCCGATTGAGCGTCACGACCGGGTTGCCGGTCATCCGCTCGAGCAGCCCGTACAGCGCCAGGATCTGCGGCCAATCGGTGTCCGCGGCGCGTGGAGCGTGGTCGTGGATGGCCGCGATCGCCGCCTGGACCTGGTACTCGCCGACGCGGCCTCGACCCATCGCCGTGTCGAGGAGGGCGGTGCCGTGCGCGATCTGTTCGCGGTCCCAGAGGTCTCGATCCTGGTCGGCGAGCGGGATGACGTCGCCTTGGGCATCGACCCTCGCCGGCCGCCGGGCGTCGATCAGCAGCATCAGGGCGAGGAGGCCGGTCGCCTCGGGGTCGTCCGGCAGCTGGGCGTGGACCATCGTCGCCAGCCGGATCGCCTCGCCCGACAGGTCCACCCGCTGGAGCTCGCGTCCGTCGCTGCTCGCGTACCCCTCGTTGAAGATCAGATACAGGACATGGAGCACGGACCGCACCGCGGCCGGCTCATCGTCGGGGGAGGGGAGTCGGAACGCGACACCGGACTCCGTGATCGTCCGTTTCGCCCGCGAGATGCGCTGCGCCATGGTCGCCTCGGGGACCATGAAGGCCTTCGCGATCTCGGCCGTCGTCAGGCCGCCCACCGCGCGCAAGGTGAGCGCGATCGACGACGCCGGTGTCAGGGCCGGGTGGACGCACATGAAGAACAGCGCGAGGGTGTCGTCCTCCTCGACGGGGGCCGCGCCATCGGGTTCGAGCACACGCGCCACGAGCTCGCGGTTGGTCCGGGCCTGCTCGCTCCGCCGCTGGTCGATCAACCTCCGGCCGGCTGTCGTCAGCAGCCAGGCGCGCGGGTTCGGCGGGATGCCGTCGTCGGGCCAGTGCTCCGCCGCGGCGATCAACGCCTCCTGGACGGCGTCGTCGGCTGCGTCGAAGTCGCCCGATCGACGTGTGAGCGCGCCGAGGACCTGCGGCGCCAGCGCGCGAAGCAGGTCCTCGACCGGACTCGGAGAGGTCAGCGAACGGTCCCGCGCGCCGTCTCGAGGTATCCCTCCATCTCGGGAACGGACCGGGGCGAGACCTCCATCAGCTGGCGCACGATGATCGGCTGTTGCGTGGCGCGGCCTGCCTGCCCCGGCACCGCCGAGATCTTGCCCGCGATCTCGATCGCCCGCGCCTCCGTCTCGACATCGACGATCTGGTAGCCGGCGATCCACTCCTTGAACTCCTGGAATGGTCCGTCGGTCACCACCGGCGCCGAATGGCCGTCGGACGTGACGATCTTGGCCAGATCCGGCCCGGCCAACACCTCCGACCCGACCAGCTCGCCGGTCCCCAGGAGCTCCTCCTGGAGCGCCGAGTAATAGTCGAGGTGGGCCGCTGCGTGAGTGCAGGCTGCTCACCCGACTGACTACGCGCCATCTCCGCGTTGCCGCTGATCGACATCAGCAAATTGTTGAAGTCATGCGCGACACCGGCGGTCAGCCTTCCGACCGCCGCCATGGTCTGTGCCTGGCGCAGTCGCTCGTCGGCCTGATAACGCGCGGTGACGTCGGAATACCGCGCGACGAAGCCCCCACCCGGCAGCGGATCGCGGCGTATCTCAAGCCGCTGCCCGCTCGGGCGTGGTCGCTCGATCGTTCCCATCGTGGCGCCGGCGCGCAACAGTGCCAGGCGTCTCTGCACCTCAACCTCAAGGTCGACCGGGCCAAACTCGCCACTCGCGACCTGTCCGCGCAGTATTTCTTCCATCGGAAGGCCGGCGCGAAGTATATCGGCCGGCACGCCGGTGAGCTCCGGAAAGTGTTGGTTCCATGCCATGAGACGCAGATCACCATCCACCATTATGATGCCGTCGCTCATGCCGGTCAGTGTCGCTGCCAGGATGGCACGTTCGCGCACAAGCGCCTCGTTCCGGAGGCGCGCCGCATTCTCCTCGCGCAGCAGCAGAGCTGTTATAAGCAGCACAAGAGAAGTTGCGCCACCAGCGTAAACCAGCGCATTTTGCTCCCAAGCGGCCGATGAACCCATCGCCCCGGCACGGTCGACGCCGACGACGACTTGCAGGTCTCGGTCCGGCACGGTCGCAAAGGAATAAATCCGGTCGGCGCCATCCAAGCCTGAGGCACCGTCCCAGCTCCCTTCGACCGATGTCTGCATCGCCGCGAAGATCGCTGAGTTGGCGATGCTGACCACGGTGCCTGCCCCTGCCGGATTGGAGAGTGTCCAGGCATTGCCATCCCGTGTACTCACCACGGCGATCAAGACGTTCGCGAGATCGACTTCGCCGTATAGCCGCAAGAACGAATTTGTATCGTACGAAGCAGCGATCACGCCGGCAAAAGAGCCGTCCGAATTGTCCAATCGGCGGACAAGGTTGATCTGCCATAGGTGGGTGACCTGACCCTGCGTGAGCGAGCCGACAAACATCTTGCCGTCATCTGCCGGCAAGGCTTCCTCATGCCGGAAATAGTCGCGGCCACTAACGTCGGTTCCGATGATTGCGGGGCGCGTGCTGGAACGCACGATGCCCCGTGCGTCCGATATGAAGAGTTGCAGCGAAACGTCACTCAGCACACCCACGTGGCTGTACCAGGTCGCGAGATCGAAATGTGTCGGGTCAAGCTCCCAAACGTATTCCAGGATGTGCAAGGTCTGGGCGAGTGTCAGCAGCTCTCGCCGCAACTGTTCCTCGATTGCCAGCGCCGTACCGAGAGTCTCCATCCGCACACGCGCCAACGCTTCGGTGCGGTGCACCCGTATGGCCTCGTGCGCAGCGGTCCAGGCCAGCGTGATGAGTACGAGCGCTGCCAAGATGATGGTGACTTGGCTGATCCAACGAAAGCCACGGCGATAAGCTGGCGCCGCAAGGCGCCCGTCGCCCCTGGCGTGACGTTTCTGGTCGATCTCCCCCTCCCGCTCGCACAAATATCGGACGGCGTCGCCACGGCCTCGCGGCAGCGGCATTTGATTTATGCCAATTTGTCCGAAATAGGGAGAAAATCTTCAAGTGGGCCACTTCGAGCGGACCAATGCCGACGCGGCGGACGCCGTCGAAATGCGATTGCGCTGTCCAGATCTCCCAGAGTTACCGCCGGCTCGTCCGATGTGTGTGGCTACACCCAGCACCGTCGGCGCTCTGGTGCGCCGCTCTTCTTGTATTGCCTTTAGCAATCGCAACGGCCCATAGCGCAGCTCGCATTGACCGGCTTCAGGGCGTGCGAGAGGTGGTTCAGGCTGCTGCCGTGATAGGCCGCGAATTCACACTTGAGTTGCTCGCTGGCGTGACGCGGCTCTCAGAACAGCCATTGCTGGACGCTCTGGCCAAGCTCAATGAGGTGCGGCTGATGTGCCGCTCGAGCTCTGCCGTGTCGGAGAGCTATGCCTTCAACCACATGCTGATCAGGGAGATTGCCTACAGCATGCTTCTGCGCGACCACCGCCGGCTGCATCAACGGGTCGCCGAGGTGCTTCGAGAGCGTTTCAGGGAGCAGGGCGACGTGGCCCCAGAGCTGCTGGCGCATCACTACGCGCTCGCCGGCCTGATCGAGCCAGCGGTCCGCTCTGGTTGCTGGCCGGCCGGCGCCCGCTTCGTTTCAGCTAAATTCTTTCCTCCTCAACGCAGTGTCGCCAAGCCCACCCATGCGTATCGCGATGATCGGCGGCGGATATGTCGGCCTGGTCTCCAGCGCCTGCTTCGCTGAGTTCGGCATCGACGTCACGGTTGTGGAGACCGATGTCAGGAAGCTCGCCGCCCTGCATGAAGGCCACATGCCGATCTACGAGCCCGGCCTGGAGAAGCTGGTCGCGGAGAACGTTACCGCCGGCCGGCTCGCATTTACCGACGACCTCGCCGCCGCCGTGCACGACACTGAGGCGGTGTTCATCGCGGTCGGCACGCCGACCCGTCGCGGTGACGGCCACGCCGACCTGACCTACGTCTACGCCGCCGCCGAGCAGGTAGCCCATGCGCTCACCCACTACGCCGTGATCATCACCAAATCCACCGTTCCGGTCGGCACCAGCCGCAGCATCGAGGAAATCGTCCGGACCGCCCGCCCGGATCTCGAGTTCGACGTGGCGTCCAATCCGGAATTCCTGCGCGAGGGCAATGCGATCGGCGATTTCATGCGACCGGACCGCGTGGTGATCGGCACCGAAAGCGAACGGGCGCGGGATGTGCTGCGCCAGCTCTATCGCCCGCTCTACCTGATCGAGGCACCGATCGTGTTCACCGGTATCGAGACGGCGGAGCTGACGAAATACGCCGCCAACGCCTTCCTGGCGATGAAGGTCACCTTCATCAACGAGATGGCGGACCTGTGCGAGCCTCGTTCACAGAACAAATGTCAGCCGCGTTTGAGAAATCCAGGGTAGGCGGCCATCAGTCCGCGCGCACGAGAACGGCGCGGATTTCCCCGAAATTCTACTCGGGGGCCTGATCCATGTCGGAACTCCTGCCAGGTTTCATTCAAGAAGGGGAGGGGGCTATGCCTCGCTTGTCTGCCGCAAAAGCGCACCTTCCGGTGGTGGTGCCCTCCGCGAGCCCGGATTGTCGCATCGAGGGCGCTGTTTTCGAGCGTCGGGCGGGTGCTCATTGGTGCGGCAGCGCGTTCAGCGAGAAGTTGAACGGCATCAGATCCTCGATGTCGTCATCTCGTCGGCGCAGAGGTGATTCGGTGAGAACGTGGCGTCAGCCAGGCATCAGGGCTCGACGCCGCAGGCGCGGCATGTGGACGCACCAGGCTGTAGATAACGGCACTCGGCTTCGGCGCCTGCGACTGTACGCACTGAAAAGCCAGGTTTTCCTCCGGTCACAAAGGGCCTGATGTCGCGTTCGAGAACATTGTTATCGATCGGAGCGAGACCGTTGCTGGTGTAGCGTATCAAATAGTACCATTGGTTTTGCGCATAGGAGATCGCCTTGCCGGTGAAGCTTTCGGGCAGGACCTTCGGCGCCAGGTCGTCCAGCCATGTCTTGAAGGCGGCCAATACCGGCAGGCTGTGCTGCTGTCGCAGACGCAAGGTGTAATCGGCGCGTGTTTCGCCTTCGCTCGGCGTTTGCCGTGCCAGTCTTCTCGACCTGGTCCAGGGCCTCGAAGAACTTGAGCGCCTGCAACGGAGGGCCACCGGGTTTCTGTCTCGCCTTCAGCGCGTCGGTGAACTTGCGTCGAGCATGTGCCATGCAGCCGAGATGGATCAGCGCCGTCCAGCGTGCGCCAGGCATCATAGCCATCGCTCATCAACAGGCCGCGGTAGTCGCCCAGAAAGGCCTGCGGATGCTGCTGGCCGCGCCCGGGCTGATAGTCGAACACGACAATCGGCTGCTCGCTGTCCTGGCCGCTGCGGTAGGCCCACATGAAGGACTTGGCCTGTCGTCCCCGGCCATCCTCCTTGAGAACCTGAACCCAGGTCTCGTCGCCGTGGACCAGGGGCTGCGACCTTGAGCTTTTGCTTCAGCGCCTCATACAGCCGCAGCAAACAGGGATCCGACCAACCGGATCACCCAGTTGCCCAGGGCACCGCGGCTGATGCTGACATTTGCGCGCGCCAGCGCCTGCTCCAAACGATACAAGGGGGTGCCGTCGACATATTTGTTGGCGAGCACGAGCGCGAGCGTGGATGGCGTGGCGACGCTGCCCGGCAAGGGCTGTGCCGGCATCGGCGCGATCACGATCGGCGTGTGCAGCGCGGTGCGCTCGCAGTGGCGACAGGCATATTTGAACCGCACATGCTGCCAGACACCGTCGCCGTCGCCGGCGGGATGTGCAGCTGCTCGCTGACGGTCCTCGCCCATCCGGTGCATTCGGTTCCGGCAGCACGGGCAGGCCTTGTGGTCTTCGGGAAGGTCATGCTCGATGCGCTCGCGCGGCAGATCTTCAGGCAGCGGCTTGCGGCCCCGCTTCTTCGGCTCCGGCTTCTCCGCGTCCGGCAACCCCGTGTCCGCAATGGGAGCCGCCTCGACATCATCGGTTTCCTCGCCGGCGGCGGCCTGCTCGGCTTCGTTGAAGATACGCTCCGTCAGCTTCTCGCTGCGTGGCGCGTAGCGATGCAAACGCTCCAGGCGCAACTGTTCCTCAAGATGCACGACCCGTTGCCCGAGCCTCTCGTTCTCGACCTTCAGCGCAGCGATCTCGGCTGCGTGCGCTGCGATCAGCGCCTTCAACGCCTCTGTCGTGGCGGTGCAATTCATCGAATCCTTAATCAAAACCCGCCGGCCTTTGTCCAGAACAATCTGCGCCCTTCAACAACCCGCCACGGTATCTCCCCGATGGTCAGCCCACGCTCAGATACTGCCGCGCCGGGTGCCGCCGCACCGCCTCGATGTCGATGCCATCGAGCAACCAGTGCAACTGTTCGGTCGATAGCCTCACCACCGCCTGCTGCTGGCCCCGCGGCCAGGCGAAACGATCAGCCTCGAGCCGCTTCATCAGCAGCCAACCAGGATCGCAAGGCCGTTGATGCCAATCCGAAAGTCGATCGTCTCGCGATGCAAGTAGACCTGTATTCAGCGGCCAGCCGGAACATCGTAGCGTCCCAGAGTTACGATCATCGCCGACACCAGCTCCACGTCCTGCCCGCACTCAAGCCGCAGCGTGACGCCGTTGGGCATCTCCACCGTCAACCTTGGCGCAGGCGGATCCGTGTGGCGCCCGGCCTTGGCTGGGTGCACATGGTGCTGGATCGGAGAGCGGAGCTGGCGGTTCCGGCCGACCAGCCGCACCGCACAGCTCGACAACCGGCACGAACACGTCGTCGATAGCGCCCACCGCCACGCCATGCGCGCCATTCCTCTGCCGCTCTTGCTGCCCAGTGACCCATTTGCGCAGCAGGTTAGCGTTCACGCCGTGCCGCAGCGCCACACCCGCCAGCGACACACCAGGCTGCAGGCGGGCCTAGACCAGCCGTTGTTTACTGGCCGGATCATAACGTCGCCGGCCGTTCCGCAACACGC
>CAVZTK010000015.1:0-17373 GCA_963778155.1 uncultured Chloroflexia bacterium | reverse complement strand
TCGAGGTGGGCCTTGATCTCCTCGGGCTTCCATTCGTCCATCGGTGTCTCGGCGACCCCGGGCTGGAAGTTGACGATCAGGACGTACTTCATGACATCTGTCCTCCGTATGCGTTCCCAGGGCTGACTGCCCTGTCACCCTGGAAACGGAGCACGTTCGGGATTCTCGACATGGCGGCCGCGATCCGGTTTCAGCCTACGGCTTGGGGTGCGCCGCGAGGAAGTCGAGGACGGCGCCCGGGAACGAGTCCGAGACTGTCGGCGAGTGGCTGCCGCCCGGCACCGTCCAGAGCTCGACCGCCCCGCCGGGCTTGCAGCCCGCCCAGCGCGTCACGGTCGCCTCCGCCGGCGAGGCGGCGGTGCCCAGCGTGGCATCGACGTCGACATGCTCGTTCATGTCAGCTGACGTCTTGCAGCCGTCGTACTTCGCCCACGTCGCCACGGTCGCTCGTACGCCGGGGTACGCCCCCATCGAGTGGCCGCCAGGCAGCGTGATCACCCCGCCATAGAAGTAGATGGTGTCGTCGGTCGTGCCGTGTATCTCGAGGACCGCAACGGGAGTCTTCGGCGTGCAGGCCGAGGGGTCCTTGAAGGTCGCGCCAGCCAGGCTGACGATCGCGGCGATCGTGTCGGCGTGGGTGCACGCCATCGCGTAGCTCATGAACGCGCCGTTCGAATGCCCCACGACGTCGATCCGCTTCGGGTCGACCGTGAACTTCGCCTGGACCTCCTTGATCAGTCCCTCGAGATATGTCGCGTCGTCGACCCCGGCGCCATCGAAATCGCAGCAGGCGTCCGTCGCGTTCCAGAACCGGCTCACCGACGAATCGAGGGTCCCATCCGGCGCGACGTACAGGTAGCCACGCTGCGCCGCCGCCTCGCCGATATGGAGCTCCGACACGATGTCCTGACCCGAACCGCCATAGCCGTGGAGGAGGACGAGAAGCGGCGCGGGCTTGGCCGGGTCGTAGTCCGGCGGAACATGGACGGTCACCGGTCGATCACCGCCGACCACGACGGCCGCCGCCGATGGGGCAGGGGACACAGCCGGAGCACTCGGAGCCGTCGAGGGCGCGACGGTCGGAGCCGCTGTCGCGGTCGTGGTCGCGGTCGGCGCAGTCGTCGCCGGCGCCGGGAGCTGGCTGACCGTCGCGCTATTCGAGCACGCAACGAGCAAGACCGCCGACAGCCCAAGCAGCACCCGGAGTCGATAGGTGCGGCGGGCCAGTTCGGTCAACCTAGGCCTCCCGCGACGACCGAGTGACCCGCTGCCACGCGTCTTCCAGTCCGAGGGCTCGAACCCACCGATCGATGTACGCACGGTCGAGGCCATCGTCCGAGACAGCGAGCATGGACGCGACATCGCGGAGCTGGCGATCGGAATCGAAAGGGACGGACCATTCGAGCTTGGCGATGACCATGTCTTCGGCACTCGCGATGAACGCCTCGGTGCCGAGAAGGTTCGCCGGCCGCCGTCGGTCGAATTCCTCGCGGGAGAACGCCCGGTCCTTGCGCACGATGAAGTCGACCTTCGTCGCATCGGGACCGATGACGTTGAACTGCGTGCGCTCGCGAACGGCCGTAGACGCCGCATCCCGATCGACGTACAGGTGATCCGCGAGGAGACCATCGACCAACGCGGCCAGGGTGTCGGGCCGCGGATCGATGACGATGTCAAGGTCGCGGGTGGCCCTCGGCTCGCCGTAATAGGCGCTCGCGGTCGATCCCGTGATCATGTACGCGATGTTCGCTGCATCGAGCCGACGGACCATGTCGGCCAGCAGCTCAGTGAGGGTCACCTCGTGGTCGAATGGCGCGACCGAGAGACGATGCCCGCAAGGTCCCGGCCGAGAAGGATCTCAGCGAGGCTGTTCGCCACCTGGGCGTCGCTATAGGCCGGGTGGCGAGCCCGGATCCCTTCCTCGGCCAGGGCGCGGACCTCGTCGCTCATCGTCGCCGCGAGGGCGACCCGCTCACCCGGGGTCATCGCACGAAACGCATCGACCTGCCGCTCGAAGGCCGCCGCAGACGTATCTCGCGCACGGAGCATGTGGCAACTCTACCTTGCGTCGACACCCGCGGATGTCACACGAGCTCGTGGATCGCCCGGACGCGCGAGAGTCCGACGGCGAACACCGTGAGCAAGATGCCGCTGGTGGCCAAGGCGGCTGGAGCACCGACCACGTTCGCCGCAGCCCCAAGGGCGACGAGCCCGACTGGACCGAACCCGATCGCGAAGAACCAGATCCCCACCGCCGACCCGCGCTCGGCGTCCTCGACGTTTCGCTGGAGCAGTGACTGGCCCAGTGTGTCGCTGCCCGCCATCGCCGCACCGACCACCACGAGCAAGATGAACGACAGCGCGAACGACGTGCTCAGGGCGAAGGCCGTCAGTCCAAGGCCCATCGTGAACGTGGCGAGCAGGACGAGACGACCCCCGCGGCCGCCCGCGAGGCCCGCCCGCGCAAGGAAGAGCAGGCCCGCGATCGCGCCGATCTGCCGTGCCGTGGCGAGTGCGCCGAGTCCGGCCGCATCCGAGCCCAGCACATCGCGGGCGAACGTGGGGAACACGGTCAGGCTCGAGAACCCGAGGACCTCGCACGTCACCACGACCAGCGCGATGAGGGCCGCTCGTCGGTTCCGAAGGATCAGCGTCATCGATCGCGACAAGCTCGGGACGAGGTGCGGCGGCGGTCGCTCCCGGCGGGCGTGAGAGCCGCCGATCATGAGGCAGACGGCGGCCACGACCGCCATCACGGCCGACAGGAGGAACGGCGAGGCAAGCCCGACACGGTCGAGTCCGACGCCGGCCACGATCGATCCGACAGCGCCCGCCAGGAAGACGCCGAGGTTGCCGAGCGCGATCGCGTTCGTGGCCCGGCTCGTGCCCACGAGATCGACCGAGTACGTCTGGGTGGCGGCTCCTGTGGTCGTGTCGATCATCCCGAGGGCCAGGCTCAGCACGAGCAATCCGGTCACGCCGAGCGTCCCGAGGCCGGCGAAGCCAGCCGCCAGGAGCAACGGGATGGTCGCCGCAAGATTGGCAAGGATCAGCGTCGCTCGCCGGTCGTACCGGTCGACCAGGCCGCCGAGCGGGATGCCGAGCAAGAGCGACGGAATCAAACGAATGGCGAACGTGGCGCCTACGACCAGGACCGAATCGGTGGCGACCAGGGCGATCCAGCCGACCGCCACCAGCGTGGCCGACCGGCCGAACCCAGCCGCCGCACCGCTCAGCCAGAGTGGCGGGTAACCGGCGCACGCGGAACGGGGCCAGGGTGGTGCTGGACCCGAAAGCCGCGACGGACCGTGCCCGCAGACCGCTCTTGTCATCCGGACCCACGCTAGATGATTTGTGCGTGCCGGATGACGACTTGCCCGATGGCATCGCCACCGTCCGACGCCCGTCGATCTGCGTCAGCTCCAGAATCGAACGGCGCCACGCGGGCCGGCGTATCCGGACCCGGGTGGCGCCGTATCCGATCGGCGCGTCAGTTCGTGACGATCTTGCGCATCGAATAGTCGAAGGCGAAGCCGTTCGGATCGTTCTCGCCCTGGTTCGTGCTGTCGAACACGCAGACCTGGATGAAAGCAGTCCCTCGCGACAACGCGGGCGCGGTCGGGTTGCCGAGCGCGAAGAACGGGTCCGGCTTGACGGTGAACTGCTGGTTCTGCTGCTTCCCGTTGCACGTCAGCGCATTGCCCGGGCCATCAGCATTCCAGTTCGTGCTGTAGAACGTCTCGGCGAACTGGCTGGTCGTGTGATCCGTCGCGTTGACGTCCGGTCCCTGCTTGACGCCGATGAACGCGTGCGTCCCGGCGTTGCCGCCCCAGCAGGTGTAGTGGACATGGACGGTGGCGGTGCCGTCCGCGTGTGCGACGACGGTCGGCTGGACCCAGCTGACGACCGGCGGATGGTAGTCGCTCGATGGCTTGGCCGCGGCGACAGGCCCGGCGGCGATGACCGCGATAGCCGCGGAAACGATAAGGGCGGCGGGGAGCTTTGCGCGCACGAAATCGACCTCCTTCAAGGGGCGGCTGGGGGACCTCCCAATCATCGCCGATTTGGCCGGCACCTGTCTCGCGCCGGGCGTCGCAGACGCCATGAGCCTCGGGTACCGTGTGCCCCATGCCACAGCCTTCGGGCAGGAGGTCCGACTGATGAAGCTGATCGCGTCGATGATGCTGACCCTGGACGGCGTCTACCAGGGTCCCGGGGGTCCCGACGAAGACCGCCGCGGCGGGTTCGAGCGCGGGGGCTGGACCGCGGCCTACGGCGATGAGGAGGGCTGGCAGTTCCTCCTGTCCCTGTTCGGGCGTGCCGATGCGCTGCTGCTCGGACGCAAGACCTTCGAGATCTGGGAACCGTACTGGCCGCTCCACGATGGGGGTGATGCCGTCTCCCACGGCATCAACGTCCTGCCCAAGTACGTGCCCTCGACGACGCGCACGGACTCGACGTGGCAGAACACCCACATCATCGACGGCGACCTCGAGGCGGCGATCCGTGACCTCAAGACGAAACCCGGGCGCGAGCTCCAGCTCCACGGCAGCGGCGAGCTGCTCCGGTGGCTCCTCGAGCGCGACTTCGTCGACGAGCTCAACCTGCGGATCTACCCCGTCCTGGTGGGCGACGGACTGCGGTTGTTCCCGGAGCACGGGCAGACGCATAACCTTGAATTGGTCGAATCGCGATCGATCCCGTCCGGGGTGATGCTCCAGACCTACCGGCTCTCTGGACGGGCGACGTTCGGCAACGCCGGCGAATAAGGGTCGTCTCGGGACCTCTGGCGACGCTGCCAGACCTGTCACACTCAGCGTCCGCCGGGGTCGACGACGAGGTGAGCATGTCGGTCGTACGGGTGTTCACGTTCCGCACGGTTCGCCCGGGATTCGACTCCATCCTCCGTGACGAGCTGATGCCGGAGATGCGGGCGATGCCCGGGCTCGTCGAGGTCTTCTTCGGGCGCCAGGGCCCAGACGACGTCGGGCCACGGATCACCGTTTCGATCTGGTCGTCCGGGGAGGCGATGGTCGCCGGTGTGAGCGATCGCCTGGGTGTGTTCCACCCCGAACACCTCGTGGCGACGAGCGACCATGTTCTCGAGGTGTTCGAGAAACGCATCGGTGACCGCGTCGAGGGAGCGCCGCCGACCATCCTGCGGGTCTTTCGAGGTGTCGTCCGGCCAGGCGAGCTCGACGCGTATGTCGATGAGGTGCGGGACGGCGTCGAGCTCGACCGACGCAACGGGATCGGGCCGGTCGCGCTCTACCTGGGGGCGACCGACGACGGTCCGTTCATCACGGCGTCGGCGTGGCGCGAGTGGGATGACATCGCCCACGCCACCGGGGGCGACATCCGGGAGCCCAACAAGACCCGCCATCCCGAGCGACTCGAATCGTGGTCGATCGAGCACTACGAGATCGTGCACTAGGGCGCCGCCCGTCCGCGGATCCCTACAGCCCGAACAGTCGGAGCGCGTTCGCGCCGCGGATCGCATCCCGCTGGTCAGCACGGGAGGGCTGCCGTGTTCGCGAGCGAGCCCGCGACATCGTGGACCTGGTGCGGCCAGTCCGTCCCGAACAGGACGCGGTCCGCCCCGACCACGCTGATCAGGTAGCGCAGCGCGCCCGGGTCGTACGTGATGCAGTCGTACCAGATCCGGCGGAGATACTCGGTCGGTGTCGCGGTCATCCGGCGCCGCTCGGGCAGCTCGACCGCGTTGCCCTTCTCCATCCGGCCGACGAGGTAGGGGAGGGCACCGCCGCCGTGGGCCGCGATCAGCTTGAGGTCCTGGTACCGGTCGAGGAACCCGTCGAAGATCATCCGCTCGATGGCGAGGGTCGTGTCGAACATGAAGCCGACGAGCCAGGACAGGTCGTACGAGCCCATGTCCATCAGGTCCGAGCCGGGCGGTTCGCCCGGGTGGACGAGGACCGGCATGGCCCGACGGTCGATCTCTGCCCAGATCGGCGCAAAGGCGGGCTCGGTCAGGCTCCGGCCCGCGACGTTCGCGATGACCATGACCCCGATCGCACCCTCGTCGCACGCGCGAGCGAGCTCCTCGACGGCCCGCGCCGGGTACTCCCACGGTAGCGAGGCGAACCACTGGATCCGGTCCCGGTAGGTCCGCTGCGCCTCGGCCATCGAGGCGTTCGACTCGCGCGCGGCATCCGCGCTGACCGCCTCACCGCCCCAGTACACGTTCGGGCAGGTGAGCGACACGATCGAGACGTCGATGCCGGCCGCGTCCATCGCCGCGATGCGCAGGTCGTAGTCGAAGTGGCCGGGCTGCGGGAACACGACCGGCGTCGGGCCGCGGTAGATCTCGTCGCGCCCGTCCGGCCGGACCTGGACGCCGTAGGGATCGCCGTGCGCGCGGAGGAGCTCGAGCCAGCGCCGCGTGAACATGTGGGTGTGGACGTCGACGATCGGCATCGGGCGAGTATCCGCCGCGGGCGCCGTTCCGCGGCGACGCCGCGACGATGCGCGACGCGATCGAGACGACGCCGAGCCGCTCGCGAAAACGCTGAGGACCTACTGGCTCGACAGGCGTCCTCGAACGGACCAAGCGCGTGCTTCGAGGTGGATCGAGCCGTCCGGCTCGGCGGTGATCGATCGGCGGAGCTCTTCGCGGATGGCGTTGCGATGGACGTCATCGAGCGTCGCAAGATATCCCGGGGCTCCGCCTGTCCCGCCGAGGAAGGGGAGCCAGTAGTCGTCGAAGTCTGCGAAGACCATCGGGATGGTGATCGCGCCACCCTCGACGTCATGGAATCCCGCCTCTCGAAAGGCGGCCTGCAGATGGCCGGCGTCACCGATGCTTGTCTGGCCACCCTGATCCAGCGCGGCCGCAGCACGATCGACGGCCACGGCCGCGTCCCAGAACAGACGGATGGATGCCATGCCGTGGGCGTAGTCCCAGACACAGGCGGCGACCACACCGCCGGGTGCGAGCACACGCCGCCATTCGGCCAGCGCGGCACCGACGTCGGGAAGGAAGTTCAGGACGAAGCCGGCGACCACGACGTCGATCGCGCCGTCCGGGAGCCCGGTTTCGATCGCGGATCCGAGCCGGAACGACGCGCGCGGGTCCGTCAGCGTCGAGGAGGCGCGCTCGATGAACGGCTCCGCCGGATCGATGCCGATGACCGCGCTCGGCTCGGATCGCCTCAGGACCGCGTCGGTCAGGGCGCCCGTCCCGCAGCCGACATCCAGCCATCGTCGCCCGGGCGGCACGTCGAGCCAGCCCACGAACTGGTCGGCGACCAACCGACTCCAGCGACCGTTGTATCGCTCGTAGGCGTCGCTGTTAGCCCATTTCCGATCGTACCCAGATACCAATCGGGTCGGCCTCTACCGCGCCCCGACCGGCGCCTCGCTCGCGACCAGCTTCAGGAGATCGCCGAGCCGCGCGATCTGCTCGGGCGTCCTGTAGAGGTTGTTGTTGAACGTGAAGCCCGTGAACCCGGCCTCGATGTACGGACGGATCGCCTCGGCCGCCTGCTCGACGGTCCCGACGTTGACGTAGGGACGCCGTTCGGCCGGGATCCGCTCGAGGAGTGCCTTGCCGGCCTCTTCCGAGTCGACGACCATCACCGGCGCGCCGACCGTCCGCTCGATCGTCGACGGATCGCGACCGATCTCCTCGCAGTAGCGCTCGAGGACCTCGGTCTTGTGGTTGAGCCCGTCGAGTCCCAGCGAGAACCAGTGCGTCATGTCGGCGTGCTTCGCCGCGATCCGCAGCGTCCGCTGCTCGCCGCCGCCGCCGACCATGATCTTCGGACCGCCCGGCTGGACGGGTCGCGGCACGTTGTACGCCTGGTCGATCCGGTAATACGTCCCGGTGAACGTCGGACGCTCCTCGGTGAACATCGCCTTGATGATCGTGAGGGCCTCCTCCAGCCGATCCATCCGTCTCGCGGATCGGCGGGAAGTCGTAGCCGTAGCCCTCGTGCTCGACGTCGTTCCAGGCGGCACCAAGGCCGAGGATCGCGCGCCCGCCCGAGATCGTGTCGAGCGTCGTGACCTGCTTGGCCAGCAGCGCCGGATTGCGGTAGGTCACGCCCGTCACGAGCGTGCCCAGTCGAACACGCGTGGTCTCGCGCGCGAGCGCGGCGAGCACCGACCAGCCCTCGAGCATCGGCTCATCCGGGCCGCCGATCCCCTGGATCTGGTACAGGTGGTCCATCACGGTGACGACATCGAATCCGGCCGTCTCGGCCGCCTTCGCCTGTTCGACGACGCGGTCGAACAGCCGCTCCGGCGGGGTATCTGGGTGGGTGTAGGAGGGGAGGTGGAGACCGAACCAAACGCTCATCTGGACAGCCTAATCCGATGACGCTGAGCCCGCGTTGCAGTCGCTACGGCTCGGGTGCCTAGCGACGCCGTCCCGTCGGATCAGACGTGTGGCGCGACATCCTCAGCGAGTTGCCGCATGACCTCCACCTGCTCGCCGTACTCGAGGAACGGGAGGTGGCTGCGTGCCACGAACTCGACCGGGACGGGAACCTGCCGCCGGACCTCGAGCAGCACCTCGACGAGCTCATCGGGCGTGCCGGCATGCGCCGTCCGTCGCGCCAGGAGCCGCTCGGCGTCGCCCTCGAATCGGGGGAGGGGAGGCCGGTGGGAGCCGTCGGGTCGCCGATGCCTCCATGTCCGAGTACTTCCAGTTCAGCGCCCAGACCGCGTCGCGGTAGCGTGCGAGCGCGTCAGCGCGGGACGCGCCGGGCAGCAGGATCGAGTAATGGATGAACCGGAACGTCGAGGGGTCGCGACCGGCCTTCTCGAGCTCATCGAGCACCCACCCGACCTGCTCGCCGAACTGCTCCGCCGGCGCATTCGAGAAGATCCCGTCCGCGAGTCGGGCGGCCCGACGAAGGGCCGGCTCGGCGCCACCGCCGACGAGGATCGGGATCCGGGTCGACGGCGTCGGACGCACCGCAAGGGTCGGGAGCTGATAGACCGCGCCTTCATGGGTGAACGGCTCGCCACTCCACGCCTGCGGCAGGATCCGGAGGGTCTCCTCCATCGCCGCGCCGCGACGGCGCATGTCGGCGCCCAGCCCGGCGTACTCGACCTCCGACCACCCGAGCCCGAGCCCGAGGGCGAGCCGCCCGTGGCTCAGCAGCTGGACCGTCGCCGCGTCCTCCGCGAGGCGGAGCGGATGGTGCATCGGCGCGAGGATGACGCCCGTGCCGATCTCGATCCGTGACGTCGCCTGGGCGAGGGCCGCGCTGACGACGAGGAGCGATGGCATATAGCCGTCGTCGACGAAGTGGTGTTCCGTCGTCCAGACCGAGCTGAAGCCGAGCCGTTCGGCCTCGACAGCCAGGCGCACCGTGTCGTCATAGGCACGCGTCCAGTCCGTCTCGCCGGGTCGCACCTGGGCGCTGAGGAGTCCGAATCCGATGGTCATGCCTGCAAGGCTACCGCCTTGGACGGCTCCGGGTCGCACGAAACGATATCGTGCGCCGCGAAACGTCCGGGGGCCGTCCCGCGTCCCAGTCCTGGCGGCCGAGACGGCTGTCGCGTGACAAATTCGCGCGCACACGCGAAGATGACGCGGCTGCCGGGGACGAGACTCGGCGCCGGCCGACCTCGTATGAGTACCTGATGACCGACCAGCCCAACCCCGCAGCCACACCCGACGGCGAGGCGTCTGTCGCCGATCCCGAGCTCGCTGCGCTCGTCCAGCGCCGCGTCTCGCCTGCGGCAGGCGAGCCGGCCGACGTCGTCCCGGCGGACGCGTCGACGACCTCTGAGCCCGTCGATGCCGTGCCGGTCCTGCCCCTCGCTCCCATCGTGACCGACGTCGAGCCACCGGCCCGGCCTCGGCGCCGACGCTCGCTCGCCGCCCGCTTCGGCGTCGCCTTCGTCCTGGGCTTTCTGCTCGCCCTCGGCGTGGGTGTCGGCGGCCTGTACGCATGGGGTCAGCAGTACGCCGGCCGGGTGCTGCCCGGCGTCCACGTCGGCAGCACGGACCTCAGCGGGCTCACCCGCGAGCAGGCGGAGGCGGAGCTCGCGAACGCCTATGGGTCGCTCGGTACCGGGCAGATCACGCTCACCGGCCCGGACGGCCAGGCGACGACCATCAGCTACGCCGACGTCGGCCGCGGCCCCGACACCTCGGCATTGGTCGACGCGGCACTCGCGGTCGGCCGGCCGGGCGAGCCCCTCGCCGACCTCATCAGCGCACCCCAGGCCGCGATCCACGGCGTGACCCTCGACTCCGGCGTTGCCTACGACCACGACAAGCTGACGGCCGCCGTCGAAACCCTCGCCACGACGATCGACCAGACCCCCGTGGACGCCTCCGTGTCGGCCGGCCAGGGCGGGACGTTCAGCGTCTCCCCGTCGATGGAAGGTCGCGCCGTGGACAAGGCGGCCCTGCTGACCGCGCTCGACCAGCAGCTCGCGGCGCTCGACACGCCGGATACGATCGCGATGACCGTGCCGGTCGCGCCGTTGGCACCCGCCGTCACCACCGCCTCGGCCGAGGCGGCGAAGGCGGCCGCGGATCGGATGGTCGCCGACGTGGTCATCACCCGGGGCACGGACACCTGGACGATCGCCGGCACGAGCCTCGCGCCGCTGATCTCGTTCTCGACCGCGGCCGACGGGAGCGTCACCCCGGTCATCGACGAGTCGGGCCTCGACCCGCTCGTCACGACGCTGGCCAAGGATGTCAACCAGACCGCCAAGGACGCAGGCCTCAAGCTGGTCGGCGGACACATCCTCGCGACCGGCGCCAGCCGGGAGGGGCGAACGCTCATCACTGACGGCATGAAGGCCGCGCTCGTCAGCGAGATCCATGCCCGCCAGGCGGGCGCGGCGGCATCGCCGGTCGCGGCCGTCGTCAAGGCCGTCGACCCGAAGCTGACGACGGAGGACGCCAAGGCGTTCGCCCCCAAGATGAAGGCCATCAGCTCGTACAGCGTCTACTACTTCGTCATCGTCAACAACCACTTCGGCGGGAACATCGAGGCGCCGGCGACGAAGATCAACGGGACGGTCGTGCCGGCAGGCGCGAAGTTCGACTTCTGGAAGGTCGTCGGCGACCTGCACAAGCTCCCGGGCGAAGGCCCGGGCAACGCGATCGAGGGCGGGAAGATCACCGTCACCGGCGCGTTCGGCGGCGGCATCTGCACCACGTCCACGACGCTGTTCAACGCGGCGTTCCGGGCCGGCATGATCCCGCTCGCCCGCCAGAACCACAACGAGTTCATCAACCGGTATCCGCCGGGCCTCGATGCCACCGTGTGGATCGTCGGCAACACCAAGCAGACCATGAGCTTCAAGAACGACACCAAGTACCCGATCCTGATCACGCGGACCATCAGGGACGCCGGCAGCCGGCGATGGCTCACGTTCAAGATCTGGAGCGTGCCGAACGGCCGGACCGCCACGGTCACCAACCTCGTCATCCAGCCGGGCGAGCGCGCGATCCAGACACGATCGTGAAGGATCCGACCAAGCCGGTCGGGTACCGGTTCTTCAACAACGCCCCGGTGGACGGCGCCAAGGTGTGGGTCACCGTGACGATCTACGACCACGGCAAGGTCCACTGGAGCGAAGCGGTACTTCTCGAACTACCCGGCGGTCGACGGCGTCACCGTGGTCGGGACCAAGACCTCGACGCCGGCCTAGTCGCGGCGTGGCATGAAGATGGAACCACGCGTGGCCGTCGCGCCGATGCCGCTCGAATCGACCGACGGGACGTTCTCATCTCACGCCTTCCCGATTTCCCGCCTGCGCGCCTGGCGTGCACATCAGTCCGATCGTGCGCGTCGCCCACCGATCGCGTACGTCAGCGCGCTCGACGCACTGACGAGCATGTCCAGCTCACATCCGAGCATCGATCGTCTTCGTCACACTCGAGCCCGCCGCGTCCTGCGCTCCTTCACTCGTACACACCGACTACCGACGATCATCTATCTTCGCGACTCGCGCTCCAGCTCCAGTCGGCCCACCCACTCCTCCCCCCCAGCGCCTTTCTCCCCCCCGGTCAAGGCCGTCGACCCGAAGCTGACGACGGAAGACGCCAAGGCCTTCGCCCCGAAGATGAAGGCCATCAGCTCGTACAGCGTCTACTACTTCGTCATCGTCAACAACCACTTCGGCGGGAACATCGAGGCGCCGGCGACGAAGATCAACGGGACGGTCGTGCCGGCAGGCGAAAAGTTCGACTTCTGGAAGGTCGTCGGCGACCTGCACAAGCTGCCGGGCGAAGGCCCGGGCAACGCGATCGAGGGCGGGAAGATCACCGTCACTGGCGCGTTCGGCGGCGGCATCTGCACCACGTCCACGACGCTGTTCAATGCGGCCTTCCGGGCAGGCATGATCCCGCTCGCCCGCCAGAACCACAACGAGTTCATCAACCGGTATCCGCCGGGCCTCGATGCCACCGTGTGGATCGTCGGCAACACCAAGCAGACCATGAGCTTCAAGAACGACACCAAGTATCCGATCCTGATCTCACGGAGCATCAGGGACGCCGGCAGCCGGCGATGGCTCACGTTCAAGATCTGGAGCGTGCCGAACGGACGGAAGGCCACGGTCACCAACACGGTCATCCAGGCGGGCGAGCGCGCGGTCCAGAAGACCGTGAAGGATCCGACCAAGCCGGTCGGGTACCGCTTCTTCAACAACGGCGCGGTGGACGGCGCCAAGGTGTGGACCACGGTGACGATCTACGACCACGGCAAGGTCCACTGGAGCAAGCGCTACTTCTCGAACTACCCAGCCGTGGACGGCGTCACGATCATCGGGACCAAGACCTGACACCGGCGTAGTCTGCCCGTCGCATGAAACCGCGCGTCGCCGTCGCGCCGATACCCCTCGAGTCGGCTGACGGGACATTCCTCATCGGTCGGGACGCCTTTCCGGATTTCGGCCGCCTGGCGCGCCTGGGCGTGCACATCCAGTCCGATCGGGTGCGCGTCGCCCACCCGGATCCGGAGTACGTCCAGGCGGCCCTCGACGCGCTGGACGAGGCATGTCGCGAGCTCGGCATCCCCGAGGCGTCGATCGTCTTCGTCGATACGGTCGAGCCGCCGCCGGCCGTCGGGTTGCGCTACGGCTTCAAGGGCTCGTATACGACCGACTACCCGACGATCATCTGGGTCTTCGCGAACTGGACGCGTCTCGACGAGCTTCGGGAGGTCGTCCGCCACGAGGCAGCCCACCTTGCGTTCGCCCGGACCCACACGGCCGAGGAGTCAGCGGGTCACTCGGGACCCTCGGAGGACTTCGCGCTCGCATTCGAGCGAGATCGCGAGACCCGGTCGCCGTAGCCGAAACCGCCCGCCGGCGACGGAGGGGCTCACCGTTTCCCGAAGCCGGGGATCGCCGCGGCCTGCTTCATCCACGATGCGACTTGGAGTTCGTCGAGGTCATCCAGCGATTCGAGATCCACGCCACGGGAACTCTTGCCCATCCCGATCGGGGTGACTGGCGGCACGGGCGAAAGTGACGTGCCGCGCCCGAAGGTGAGCTTGACGTGGCCGGCAAAGCCGCCGCACGAGAAGCACCAGCCATCGCCGACGCCATACCACGCCATGCCCCACTTCACGGAGCGCTGCAGGCCCGGCAGCGTCTCGGCCGCCAGGGCATCGACGCGCTCGGCGATGGAGCGTTGCGGCTGCGGCAGACTGCTGATGTAGGCAAAGACCGGCTTGTCGCCGACCGCGGCCTTCGCGGGGCTTGCCCTGCCAGTCATAGCGGCCGGCAGCGTCGTCAGCTCTCTGCCCTGGTCGGCGCCCCCGGCCTCTCGCTGTTCTCCGTTGTCAGGCGACGTCATCAACAACCTCCTCGGCGATGACGATACTGGCAACTTGTCGCGGCCGGCGGATCCACGCTTCGGCAGCAGTGCTGTAGCCGAACCGGATCTACTGCGTGCCTAACGCCCGAGCTGGCACCGACTCGACGCTGTGACATCCAAGGTGACACGTCGAACGGTGACTCTCTCGCCCCGGACTCATGCCAGTCGACCGGGGCTGGTGGAAGCCGGGGCAGGGGAGACCCACCGATGCTCGCCGAGTACCGCCTGTTCATCGAACGACCGATATCCCCGATCGAGCGGGGATGCACGTCGAAAACCGGCTATGCAAGTCGTCGCGAGGCGCGAATGCGCTCACGTCACGGGCGCCATCAGGACGGGAGCCTCACCGCATATCACTGCGCCTTCTGTGGCCTCTGGCACCTGGGTCATCGAAAGCGAGCGTTCCAGAACGTGGCCTGAGCCGTCCGGCGTGGCGAAGAAACGAAGTCGCCCAATCGACCAACCAGACATAACTCACCTTATCGGAAGTAGTTCCGATAGGACCTTAGCGCGGGCTGGCGACCGTGAGCCCTGCCGATCGAGCCGCGGCAGCCTGTCGGTCGTCATAGGTCACGAACGCCGCGATCTCGCCTCCGACGCGGAGGGCTGAGGCGACATGGATCGCGTCGAGAGCGCGCAGCGCGGCCGAGCCCGTACCGGATGCGATCTGGGCCAGGTCGGCATCGAACTCGATGAATGCCATGTGGGCCAGCATGGGTTGTGGATCAACGGTTGGATCGGCGCGTGCGACAGCCTTGCCGACTTCGACGACGACGACTCGACTTGAAATGAGGCTATTGCCGCGAACGGCGTCGAGGAGCGCGTCGGACTCGGCCTCGGCGATGAGGAGCTTCGTGATGGCAGAAGCGTCCAAGTAGAGAACGCTCACCGTTCGTCGCGCTCGCGTTCAGCCAGCAGCGTCGCGGTAGCCGAGATCCCAGAGGTTGAGGCCCCAGGCGTGGGCAGGTTCTCGGTATCAGGATCGAGCGCGGGGGTGACGCGGCCCTCGGCGATCAGTGTCGCAAGAGCAGTCGCTCTGGATCGACGGACGGCGCCGACGACATCGGGCATGGGACCACCCCAGAATGTGTGTGCCGATTCCGGGGGTATCGGGAGGCGGTCCGAAGACGCCTCGAGAAAGTCGCCGAGATCGCTCTCATCGATCACGTGCTGAGTCCCGATCTTGCGCGCAGGCAGCTTGCCTTCTCGGATCCACCGCCTGACGGTCTCAGGGTTGCGGCCAGCCCGGCGAGCCGCTTCGGGTACTGTCAACATCGTTGTTGCATACTACAACGTCATGCTGGCGCGTCAAGGGCGGCCGGAGCGGAGCCGGGGCGGGCCACTTCGGGCGAGCAGCTCGTCAAGGATCTCGGGTTCGTTGTGATACGGCGTCAGGTGGCCGGCATCCGACCAGACGTGGAGCCGGGCGCTTGGCAGCTCATCGACGAGCCGCCTCGCGGCCGACAACGGCGCGTTGCTGTCGCCATCGCCGTGCCACCAGGTCACGTCCGTGGTGATCGCGGAAAAGTCGATCCCCCACGGTGCTTCGACAGCGAGGTCCTCGTCGTACCAGCCACCCGGACCCTGCCGCAGCGCTTCGCTGACGCCGATGACGAAAGCCCGTTGCCAAGTCGGATCCTCGATGATCGCCCGGTCGGCGTCGGGTGCCGACGCCATCATGCCGCGGATGCTGCCGAGCGGATCGGCGAGGACTGCCTCTGTGACCTCGGTCGTGATGGCCAGGATCTCCTCGAACTTGCCCTCGTGGAAGAGGGTGTACCCGAGCGCGTTGAGGTCGATCATCCCGGCCGCCTCGGTGGCATCGACCGGAGCCGCGCCGACCATGATCGTCACTGCCTGGACACGCTCCGGATGGCGCGCCGCGAAGTCGAGGATGTGTGGGCTGGCGCCACTCCCGCCGTACACAGGCAGCGCGTCGATGCCGAGGTGGTCGAGGATCGCCGCGGTGTCGTCGGAATGCTCGACGAACGCCCGGCCCACGAGCCGGGTGGACGCGCCGAACCCGGGGCGCTCGGTCGTGATGACGCGCAGTCCCCGCTCGATCCATGCCGATCGATCGGCGCGAAGCGAGAGGCGCGAGCCGGGCGTGCCCGGGAGGCGGAGGATCGGTCGACCGGTGGCGACGCCGGATTCGCTCCAGGCCACGATGCGGCCGTCCGGTCGGGTCAGTCGATGGTCGGTGACATCGCGTCCGAGGTCGGCGAGGAGATCGCGCGGCTCGGACGTGGTCATGTGTTGCTGCCGGTGATGACCAGCAGGACCGGGCCGTCCGGCTGTGGACCGACGAGGAGGCCCGCCCACGTCGCTGCCGCCGCACCCTCGACGGTGATCCCGAGCTCGTCGGTGAGGAGCGTCTGGGCCTCGTGCAGGACCGCCTCGGTGACGGTCCGCATCTCGTCCACCCGACCGGCCATCAGCGTCACGGCGCGCGGGATGGCGACCCGCGTGGCGATCCCATCGGCGTAGGTGTCGGCGGCGTCCGTGTCGATCGGCCGGCCTGCGGCGAAGCTGCGCGCCATCGCATCGGCGCGCTCGGCCTGGATCCCGACGACCCGGCAGCCCGGGAGCGTCGCGTGGAGCCACGAGCCGACGCCGTTGATGAGGGCGCCGTTACCGACCGGGATCGACGCGAGGACCGGCACCGGCAGATGGCCGTCGTCGACGGCGTCGGTCACCTCCTGGGCGAGCGTCGCGGCGCCGGCCGCGATCCGCGGGTCCTCGCCATCGACCACGAGCTCGACCGGATGGCCCGCGGCGTATCCCTCCGAGGCGGCACGGGCGGTGTCGAAGTCCTCCCCCGCAGCGATGACCTCGGCGCCGAGGGCGCGCATCCGATCGATCTTGCGCGGGTTCGCGTGGTGCGAGGTGAAGACGATGGCCGGGATGCCGAGAGCCCGGGCTGCGTGGGCCACTCCCTGGCCGAAGTTGCCGGCCGACACGCAGGCGATCGGGCGGTCGGGGCCGATCCTCCCCTCCCCTGCCAGAGAACGCACTGCCACCGACGTCCCGCGGCCCTTGAACGAGCGGATCGGGTTGGCCGTCTCGACCTTGACGATGACCGGGACGCCGAGTCGCGCCGACAATCCGTCATGGACGTACTGCGGTGAGTCGCGGAAGGCGGGATCGATCGAGTCACGCGCGGCGCGGATGGCGTCGGGGGCGAGGGCCGGCTCGGGGACGATCACCGGTCGATCATGCCATGCGCCGATCCGGCCGGAGAAAGAGAAACGCCCGAAGGAACCGCTGGTCCGTAGTCAGCACCGCTGATTTGCATCCGCGACACTGCTTTCGGTCCAAGGCCCCTTCGAGCAAGGTCTACGATAGCCGCCGGGCAAGAGGTCTGGCTACGGACTTATCCACGAGTTTCGGGCGAACTTCGCGTCGTCCGAGCACGTTGTCCACAGTTCGTCCACGAAGGATGCCAGAGCAGCGGTGGCCGACCGCGCATGGAGGCTGCAGGCCGCATCATGGAGGGCCGCACGTCGTGCGCTGGTCTCGGGAGATGTCTGCGATGCCCCGCCTGCAAGCGA
>CAVZTK010000014.1:0-6267 GCA_963778155.1 uncultured Chloroflexia bacterium | reverse complement strand
TGGCCTGGCCGCGCGGTCGAAGCCGTCGCCTCCGAGCCCGAGCCCGAGCCCGAGCCGACCGCCGCATCCGATCCCGAACCGGAGCCCGAGCCGGTCGCCGAGCGCGACGAGGTCGAAGAGCTCGAACCCATCGCCGCCGCTATCGAGACGCCGCCGGCCCCGGTCGTGCCCGAAGCCTCCCGCTGGCCCCCTCTCGATGACACCGAGCGGGTGTTGGAGCCGCGTCCGTACGTCGGTCGCGCCGCCGTCAGTGATGGCGTCGCGGCATCACCGGCGGCCTACCGACCGCCGGCCTTCGCGCTCGCGACCGCGACCTCGACGGGTCCTGGCTGGCCGACGGTCGGCAAGCGCGCTGCCCTTGGTGGACATGGAAGATCCGGCGCCGGCGACCCGGCCGCCGAGGCCCAGCCCGACGCTCCCGGCGTGACAACCCGGTCGATCCGATCCCTCGAGCTGGCGGGCTGGCTCGTTGTCGCCGGTGCGGCGGCGTCGATCCTCGGCTTCCTCCTGCCCTGGTCGCGCGTCGTCATCGGGTCGGCCCACACGGGCGGATATTTCGATTCGTGGGGGCTCGCCTCGCCGACCCACCTGGTCGTGCTGGCGGGCCTTCTCGTCGTCCTCGGCCTGGCCGTCGTCCCGACCAGCGCGCCGGCCTGGATCCGCACTGGTGTCCTCGGACTGGCCTCGGGCGGGATCCTCGTCGGGCTCGCCTGGCCGTACGTCGTCGGCCCACTCGGCGCCGAGGTCGGCGTAACCCTCGCATTGGTCGGCGGCATCGCCCTCGGGATCGGCGGGATCCTGGCGTCGTGGGCGACTCGTCACGCCTCGGAAGAGCCGTCCGTCTGAGCCCTGGGTGCCGCCGGAGTCTCCGAACGGCCCCTGCTACACTGCCCGGACAGGGGACCGGATCCGGCGACCGACCGGTCCGACCGTGGCCCACGGAGGCGGCGATCCAGGCGCATGGACCAGATACTCCAGTCGATCGGCGACTCGGTCAACACGATCTTCCAGAGCGACATCGTCCAGTTCGGACTACGAGCCGTCGGGCTGTACCTGGTCATCATCTGGCTGGCGTGTGCGTACTGGGCGTTCCGCGACATGCAGCAGCGGTCGGACAACGCGATCCTGCCGTACATCGCCGCGGCAGGGATCATCCTGTTCACCCCGATCTTCTTCATCTTCGCCTACTGGATCTACAAGCTCGTCCGGCCCCATGAAAAGATCGGTGAGGTGTGGGAGCGCAACCTGGCGGAGGAAGCCCTCCTCGCCGAAGTCGACTCGATCCACCACTGCCCGACGTGCGAGCGACGGATCGACGACGAATGGATCATCTGCCCGACCTGCCGCACTCGACTGAAGCGCGTCTGCCCGAACTGCAGCCGGCTGGTCGGCATGGACTGGTCCCTGTGCGCCTGGTGCGGCAAGGACTTCGAACGACGCGAGATCCCGGCCGCCGCCGCGATCGGCACCCTGCCGCAGGGCCGTGACGCCACGAGCCGGGTCGCCGTCCCGGCATCTGCCGCGGCCGACGGCGCGGCGATGGCGCCCGCGCCGCCGCCCACCTCGATCCGCAACCAGACGCCGGCACGCCCCGCCAAGGGCTCGATCCCGGCGTCCGCGCAGGATCCGCTGCCCGAGCGTTGAGCTCGCCCGACCCGCCCGTCGGCGAACCGGGCGGGACGTCGGACCCGACCGGATCGGACAAGCCGCCCGAACCCGGCTCGATCGTCACCGTGCCCGGCGTGATCACGCCACCGGAGGCGGCCGGGTCGCCGCCACCGCCACCGACCCGACTCGGGGCGTCGACCTTCACCATCGAGGGCCGCTCGGCGCCGGCCCTGTTCGTCATCGGCTGGATCGGGACGCTCCTTGGGCTCGGCATGATCGCGATCGCCCTGATGAGCGGCGACTCGACGACCGGGCCGATCCTGCTCCTCGTCGGCCTCGTCGTGCTGTCGATCGGCCTGATCGCTGCGGCCGGGTCGCAGGGGATCGAGCGTCGCGTGCTCGGCGTGCTGCCGTATGTCGGTCCATCGCCGTTCCTCGTCTTCGCGGCGGTCATCCCGGTCTCGATCCTCGCCGGCGTGGTGGTCGGGCTGCCACTCCACGCGCTCGGGATGGCGCTCGATGGGCCGCTCGCTGCCCTTGTCGCGGTCACCGTCCAGGCCGTCATCTACATCTGGCTGGTCCGGCTCCTGGTGGTCGACACGGGAGCGCTGTCGTGGCACGAGATGGGCGTCCTCAGGCTCGACCGGACGGCTCTTGCCGAGATCGGCGGGGGCGCCTTGTGGGCCGTCCCGATCATCGCGATCACGGTCGTCGTGTCCGAGATCCTGCTGGCGATCTTCCCGGTCGTCCCGGTCAGCCCGTTGCCACCGACCCACGAGGCCAGCGGCTTCGCGCTGTCGCTGCTGGCGGGCGTCATCGTCGCACCGTTCGGTGAGGAGATCCTGTTCCGGGCGTTCGCCACGACGGCCTGGGTCCGTGGCCTGGGCATCTGGCGTGGCGTCGTCCAGGCCGCGCTGATCTTCGCCTTCGCACACGTCCTGACGATCTCGGGCAAGGACGCCGGGGAGGCGTTCGGGCTGGCCGCCGTCGGCTTCGGGTCGCGCATCCCGATCGCGATCGCGCTCGGCTGGCTGTTCGTGCGCCGCCGGACGGTGTGGGCATCGTTCGGGCTGCACGCGGCGTTCAACGGCATCCTGCTGGTCATCGCCGAGATCGCCAGTCGCTCGCTCTGACCCTCTCACGCCGGGGCCGAGCGACGGTGAGCGGCCGTGAACCACCGGGTGAGCCGACCGATGAGGGCCCGTCGCTAGGCTCTGCGTCGTCCTCGAGGTCCGGATGGCGGGGGGAATCGGCGGGCTCCCGTCGTTCGGGCCCGGGGACGCCTGACCGCCGGCAGACATCCTGGAGGTGCCACTGTGGCCGGTTCACGCGAGCGTGCGGCGGATGTCACCGACGACCACGTCGCACCCGGGCGGGCGATCCGCGAGCTGCCGGCCACGGAACGGCCGCGCGAGCGGCTGGCGCTGCGCGGTGTCGGCGGGCTGACCGCGGCCGAATTGATCGGTCTGATCTGGGGTTCCGGCACGCACGGGCGATCGGCAGTCGATCTTGCCTCGGACGCGCTGGCCCGCCACGACGGGCTGACGGGCCTGGCACGGGCCACGGAGCTCGAGCTGGCCGAGGTCAAGGGGATCGGCGACGCCAAGGCCGCCCAGCTGGTCGCGGCGTTCGAACTCGGTCGTCGCCTGCTCGCGGACTGGCCGGCTGGGCGCTGGACGATCCGCGGCCCGCACGACGTCGCCGAGCGCCTGATCCTGCAGATGGGTCGCCTCGAGCGCGAGGAGCTCCGGGTGGTGATGCTCGATACGAAGAACCACGTGCTCCGCGTGGCAACGGTCTACCAGGGCAATGTCTCGTCGTCACTGGTGCGGGTCGGGGAGCTGTTCCGTGACGCGGTCCGTCTCAACGCAGCGGGCGTGATCCTGGTCCACAACCACCCGTCGGGCGACCCGACCCCGTCGCCCGACGACCTCCACCTGACCGCCGAGGCGCTGGCGGCCGGCCGCCTGCTCGACATCCAGCTGCTCGACCACCTGGTCATCGGTCACGATGCCTACGTCTCGCTGCGTGACCGTGGTGTCGCATTCGATCGGTCATCGTCGGGCACTCGGGCGGCCGATCGACCGTAGGGGCGAGATCCCCCGGAAGGGCGGCCGTATGATCGGCCGGTCGTCCAAGACACGAATGGGGGAGAAAACCATGCGCAAGCGCCTCGTCATGGTCATCGTCATCGGTGCCTCGCTTCTCGCGGCATGCTCGTCGGGCAGCTCACTCACGGGGAAGACCTGGCAGTGGACCGCGATGACGACCACGACACCGACCTCGCAGTCGGTCGTGCCGACCGACCAGCAGGCGAACTACACGGTCGAGTTCAAGTCTGATGGCACGTTCGCGTCAAAGGCGGACTGCAACCAGGTCAGCGGCACGTATACGACGACATCGTCCGGCGGCCTCACCATCGTTCCCGGTCCGAGCACGCTGGCCGCCTGCCCGGAAGGGTCGCTGGCCCCGATCTTCGTCGCCGGCCTGGGCTCGGCGGCGAGCTACACGATCACCGACGGCGCGCTGACGATCACGACGCAGGACGCGGCGACGCTGACATTCAAGTAGGGACCGGCGCGTGGACGTCGGGGCCGAATCACGTCGCCGGCGACACCGGAACCTGATGGAGCCTCGCGGGCCCCCGAGCCGCTCGCCCACACCATTCGGAGCGGCTCATCGGTACACTGCCGCGCGTGACCCTGCCGTTCTCGCGAGCCCGTGCCGAGGCGACCTCGGTGTTCGGCTCGGTCCGCGCCCGTGTCGGAAGCCTGGCATGGGACCGTGCCATCCCGATCGCGATCATCGCGGCCCTCAGCTGGCCCGTGGTCTACGCGCCGGCCCGGATCGGGGTCGATCCGTCGTGGGAGGCGGCTCTTCACCTGGCATTCGCGGATGGCATCCAGTACGGGTCGTCGCTGGCGTTCACATATGGCCCCCTCGGCTTCCTCGCATGGGCGTGGCCATGGTTCGGGCCCGAGAACGTCCTGTCGATGCTGTTCATCGGCGTCCTCTGGGTGTCCGTGACGGCGGCGATCTATCTCGGCGCGCGGCGGGTGCTGCCGACCTGGCTGGCCGTCGTGGTGACGTACATCACGGCGCGAGCGGTGATGGTCCTCGAGCCATTCGACACGCTGTTGATCCTCGCCTTCGCGGGCTGTGCCGCCGTCCTCCTGCGACGAGAGGATCGCCCGCCCGCCTGGCTCGTGGCGGCCGGCGGGGTCGTCATCGGAGTCGCCCTCCTGGGCAAGCTCGACGCGGCCGTCTTCATCGCGGCCATGATCGGAACGACGGTGCTGGCCGCGTATCGGCCGCGAACGGGCGGCATGGTCATCCTCCTGGTCTCGGCGGCCGCCACCACGTTCGGCCTGTGGCTCGCCATCGGTCAGCGGGCCGGTGACTTCACGGCCTACATCGCGAACGCGTTGCAGATCATCAGCGGGTACTCGCAGGCGATGAGCGGTGGGATACCGGAGCTCATGATCCCGGTCTACCTGATCCTCGTGGTGCTCGTCGCGGGGATCGCGACCGTCGACGCGCGCCGGCGGCCCGTCGACCAGCGTGTCGGCCTGCTCGTGGTCGGCGGCCTGATGGCTTTCGCCTTCTTCAAGATCGCCTTCGTCCGCTACAACATCGGCTACACGACGTCGGCAGTGCTCATCTCGTTGCTCGCGGTCGCGTCCACCCGCCTGCGCCGCCCTGTCCTCCTTGCCGGATTGGTGGCCGCGCTCGCCGTCTCGATGGGTACGGCCCGTTTCGGTTCCGCGGTGCTGACGAGCCCGGTCGGGGCTGTCCGGTCGCTGGCGCACGAGGCCGCGCTGGTCGCCAGACCGTGGAGATGGGAAGCCGCGGAGCAGAAGACGCGAGACCAGCTGCGGGTCCGCTACAAGCTCGAACCCGCCATCGTCGACGCGCTGCAAGGCCACACCGTCCATGTCGATCCGTGGGAGACGGCCGTGATGGTCGCCTGGCCAGAGTTGCGCTGGCGGCCGGTCCCGGTGTTCCAGAGCTACTCGGCCTACACGCCTGCTCTCGATCAACTCAACGCCGACAGCTTGCGCGGCCCCAGTGCCCCGGAGCGCATCCTCCGCAGCATCGACGTGCCGGAGTCCGGTGGCTCCGCGCCCACCGTCGTCGCGATCGAACAACGGAACGGCTGGTTCGACGCGCCGGCCGCGATGCTCGAGACCTTGTGTCGGTATGACGAGATCGTCGCCACGCCCCACTGGGAGGTCCTTGCCCGGACCGGCCGGCGCTGCGGGTCTCCCGAGCCGCTGGCCACCGTTGTCGCGATGCCCGGCTCACCGGTCGAGGTGCCGACCGAGTCGCGGGCCGACCGGTTCGTGGTCGTGCGCATCCACGGGATCGAGGACACGCTCGCCGCTCGGCTCGTCACCGCGCTCTACAAGTCGCCACCGTGGTCGATCACTCTCGATGGGGGTAGCCCGTACCGCCTTGTGCCCGGCACGGCGGTGGACGGGCTGGTGATGGCCGTGCCGGCAGCGATGCAACGGACAGGCGGCGCCGCGTTCGGACCCGCGATCCGGACGGTGGCAGTGGACGTCCACGGCGCGTTTCCGGCGCCCGGACCGCTGACGTACGAGTTCGTCTCGGTACCTCTCCTCGGGCAATGATCGTTGGCGTCGAGGGTGACGCAGG
>CAVZTK010000013.1:0-11118 GCA_963778155.1 uncultured Chloroflexia bacterium | reverse complement strand
GAACGACATCGCGATCAGTGGATGTCATGGACCTCGGCGAACAGGCGCCTGGGTCTCGTCCATCAGCTGGTCCGGCCGGACGTAGATGTGGGGCGTTCGTCCTGGAACGAAGTGAGCGCACGCGGGTGAGCCCCCAGAGCGTCCCGACCGCTCGTTGCGATGGAGCCGGCCGTGCTGGCGTAGCAGCGTAAGGGCAGGTCGGCGGTGAGGCACCGACCCGGGTCGGTAGAATCGAACGTGATCTTGGTGTTCCATCGGCTTGAGGCGAGTAGCCGGTCCTTGGAGTCGACGAGGAAGATGTGCTCCTGGGAACAGGTACCAGCGGCCGATGGCCGCCGACGAGCCGCTCTGACACCAGGATCGGGGCGTCACCTCATCGAAGCCTAGCGCCGGCCGGAGGTCGCGCATCGCGTCCTCCAGCGTGCGCCACAGGCGCTGGCCCTTGGGGTGCCAGAAGGCCGACCCCGGCGCCACGTCGAAGCTGAAGAGGTCGAGGGCGACCGCCGAGGCGGCGGTGGTCGCGCTTCTTCGCCTCCTCGCGCCGCCAGGTAGGCGTCCAGCTCCTCCTCGCCGTAGCCCAGGCCGTAGATGCGCTGGAGCATCGGCCGCTTCTCGTCGCCGCGCCAGTAGGCGCCGGCCACGCTCGAGCAGGGCGAACGGCCCGATCGCGCCGGTCGAGGCCACGTGCGGGCCGCGGCACAGGTCCACGAACGAGCCATGGGTGTACGTGGAGACGACCGGGTGGGGCTGGCCGGCCGCGTCCGCGGCGCGCCCAGGTCGTCCAGGATCTCCACCTTGAAGGGCTGCCCGCGTCTCGACAGAACGCCCGACCCTCGGCCGGCGGCAGCTCGCTGACGCACGAACGGGTGGTCGGCCTTGATCGACGCGCGCATGCCGGCCGCGATCGCCTCGAGGTCGTCGGGCGTGAGGGGCCGGGGCAGCTCGAAGTCGTAGTAGAAGCCGTCGCGGATGGCCGGCCCGATGCCCAGGCGCGCGTGCCGGGGAACAGCCCCAGCACCGCCTCCGCCATGACGTGCGCCGCCGAGTGGCGCATCGGATCCAGCGGGTCGCCGGCGTGGGCGTCGAGGAGCTCCTCGGCCGACCCGCGGGCGGGCGCCTCGAGGATCTCCTCGATCGGATGCTCGTCGTGGACTTCACTCATGGCGTGCCTCCGCGGGAACGGACCGTCTCGTCCTGACGGGACGAGAGGCTGGCCTCCCGCGGTTCCACCCGCCTTCGCGTGGCGGCTGGCAGGCCGCTCCACGCACGCTCATGAGTCGCGCTAACGGGCGACGCCCGGGCCGGTTCGCCGGCCGCTCACGGGTGGTGGCGATGCGCGGGTGATGCCATCCGGGCTTCCAGCCATGGCCCGGACTCTCTGGGGCGCCCGCGGACCGTCAGGTCCCGCTCACGCCGTTGCATATGGTGGGCGACACTGGACTCGAACCAGTGACCTCTTGCATGTCAAGCAAGTGCTCTAACCAGCTGAGCTAGCCGCCCCGGGTTTCGGCCGCGACTATACCAACGATCCCGGACCGAGTCACCCCAGGCAGACACGCGCCAGATCGACCAGAGGGGCCGCTCGCGGCGCGAGGACCCCTCTGAATGCGGGGATATGGAACGCCGATCGTCCCTAGCTGGCCAGGACTGGCGCGCTTTCCGAGTCCGCGACCAGCTCGGACGGCGAACCGGCCGGCAGGGCCGAGACGTCGAAGCCATGGATGGCCGAGGCGCGCTCGACGAACCAGGTCGTGAACGCATCCTTCGCGCTCATCATCTGCCCGAACGAAACGGCCGGATCGTCGCCCTCGAGGGTCACGATCACGAGGTCGCCCATCGGGGTCGACTGCAGGAACGTGCGCTCATGGACACCCGCGCGTCGGCGCGATTCGGCGAACTCCTCGCTGCGGGCACCAGTCAGCTCGTCCATCCAGGCTCGCCACTCGGCGGTCTTTCCGGGCAGGATCGGGAATGCGACTGCCATCAGCGGCATGGGACCTCCATGGGCACGTGCGTGCCCGGCGACGGTGGGTCGGACTCGCCATTGGCCCTGCGCGACGGTCGTGGCGACCGTTTGGTGACGCCGCACTGGTGAGAGCCCGCAGGCTCCCATGCCTCCCATCGATGCCCTGAGTATGCGCGCGCGCCGGCGATCACGGATCTGCATGGCGGAGCCGCTCAGCGCGGCCGTGGCATCGCGGTCAGACTGGGCGGCCGGACCAGCCACGGCAGCACTCGACGGAGTCCGGAGGCAGCACTTGGAAACCGGGATCGCGGTCTTCGCGCTCCTCCTGGCCGGCTACTCGCTCATCGCCAATCGCCTGGACGACCCTGTCGATCGGACCCGCACTCGGCGTTCGTCGTGGTCGGGTTCGTCATCGGACCGGCGGTCCTGGACGTCTTGCCGGTCGGCCTCGAGTCCACGTCGGTCCGACACCTGGCCGAAGTCACGCTCGCTCTCGTCCTGTTCACTGATGCCTCCACGGTCCACGTGGCCGGCCTGAGGCGGGACACGAGCCTGATCGGTCGCCTGCTCGTGATCGGGCTGCTCCTGACCATCGTCGCCGGCGGCCTGGCTGCGACGCTGGTCTTCCCGGAGCTCCCGCTGTCGATGGCATTGCTGGTCGGGGCGATCCTGGCCCCGACCGACGCCGCGCTCGGACTCCCCGTCATCACCAACCCGGCGGTGCCGACCCGGATCCGGCGGATCCTGAACGTCGAGAGCGGCCTCAACGACGGCATCGCGACGCCGTTCGTCCTCCTGTTCATCGCGCTGGCGACCGCTGCGGGTGGATCGGAAGGCGGTCATCTCGACGACGCGATCGTCGAGATCGCCATCGCCGTCGTCGTCGGGCTCACGGTCGGCGGGGTTGGCGGCTTCCTGCTGACGCAGGCCGACAAGCGCAACCTGACGTCCGAGCTCTCGCGACAGATCGGTGTCCTCGCCCTTGCCATCGGTGGCTACTTCGCCTCGGTCGCCCTCGGTGGGAACGGCTTCGTGGCCGCCTTCCTCGCCGGCCTGGCCTTCGGCTCGACGACGCGACACACGGAGGAGAGAGCCGAACTCTTCAGCGAGGGTGCCGGGATCCTCCTGTCGATCGGGGTCTGGACGATCTTCGGCGCGACGTTCGTCGGCACGCTCATCCATGACCTGGGAGACCTTCGACCGATCGTGTACGCCATCCTCAGCCTGACCGTGATCCGGGTGATCCCGGTGGCGATCGCGCTGGTCGGCAGCCGGCTGGCCCTTCCGACCATCGCGTTCATCGGTTGGTTCGGACCCCGGGGGCTGGCATCGATCGTGTTCGGCATCCTTGCCGTCGACGCGTTGGCCCAGGCCGGAGTGCCGGCGGGTCCCATCGCCAGCACGGTCGCCTGGACCGTCCTGTTGTCGGTCGTCGCCCACGGGTTGACTGCCGGCGCACTCGCCGCCCGATACGGGCGATGGATCGATCTGCGCCAGCAGACCAGCGCGGATCCCCTGCCCGAGCTGGAGGAACGATCCGAACCGCGGCCCACGACCAGGTCGACCTGGATCCGCCGCCGGGAACCGACGCAGGGCGCTCGCTAGCTGCGTCCGGTCCGCCATCCGTCGAGCGTGGTACACATGATCCGAGCAGCAGAAGGGACGTTGAATGGTCTTGATCTTCGGGTGGGGCGCCGGGAAGGCACAGGATCTCGGCGAGGTCGCCCCGACCACGTGCCCGACCTGTCACAACGAGGTCTTCCTGCACCAGGTCAAGTCCGACAAGAGCTTCAGCCTGTACTTCATCCCGCTGGCGTCGTACGGCTCGGATGAGTACCTCGTCTGCCCGATCTGTCACAACGGACTCCAGCTCGATCCGGCGAAACGACCGGCGGTCGGCCGGATGCGCGCCGTGACACAGGCATTCCGCAAGCGGACCATGACACTCGAGGCGTATCAGTCGACGGTGGATCGGTTCTGGCGGGAGATCGGCGTCGACACCTCGGGAGCGCAGATCCTGCGAGCGGCGTCGACCGTCCCGGCGCCCGCAGACCCTGCCGAGGTGTCGGCAACGGCACTGACGCGTCGGCTCGAGGGGCTCGGCAAGCTCCACGCCGAGGGCGTCCTGACCGACGACGAATTCACCGCCGCGAAGCGACGACTCCTGGAGTCGTGACGAACGGGGGCCGAGCGGGCTGTAGAGTGGGTGCGTCCAGAGCAGTCGTGCTGTGCTAGAAGAGGCAGATCACATCGACAGGGCACGTCAACTTCGTAACCGGCCCAACGTATGACACTGATCACGGAGGGACTCTTGTGAAGAACCCGCCCATCCTCATCTCCGTCCTCGGCTTCTTCGCGATGCTCGCGGGGTTCGGATTCCTGTTCTACGGCCTGCGCGTCATCGGCTTCGACTGGTTCGGATTGTTCGGCGATCTCCCGGCGACCGAGCATGTCGGGATCTGGGGATGGCTCGCGGCCATCACCGGCATCATCTGGATCTTCGCGGCGCTGAGCCTCTGGGCGCTCCAGCCGTGGGCACGCCTGTTCGCGATGTTCATGTGCGGCCTGGCCCTGTTCGAGGCGGTGCTCGCCTTCTTCCAGTTCCCGGGCACCGGCGTCGGGTTCGGGATGGCGGTCATGCCTGCCCTGATCCTGTGGTACCTCAGCACGGGCGAGGTCAAGGCGGCCTTCGAAGAGGGCGCCCCTTCGACCGGGATCTGACTCGGCCTGCTCCAAACGGTCGCTGACGCCGGCTCGAGACCGCGGAAGTCCTCGAACACAGCCGGCGTCCAGCGGTCCTCTCCTCGCGGGGTCCCTGGCGCCCACGGTCGGACCGTTCGCCTCGGATACGAACGTTGCAATCCGCTGACCACCGGGTGTTATGCGAACTCGCGCTCGCCACGCGCACTGTCTCGTCATCAGCACTGGGTGGAGGCCCGGACCGATGACCGATCAAGCGTTCCAGGGTGAGACGGTTCGCACGGCACCACAGGCGATGTCGCCGCGGGCGACGTTCCGACGACTGCGGGTCTGCGGTTTGTCCGCCGAGGAGGCAGGGAACCTGACCGCTCGGCTCGAAGGGCTTCGCCCCGTCCGCGATGGCTGGGCGGTCCTCGAGATCGAGCGACTCGTCTTCCTGCGCTGGCTCGTCGAACGAGGCCAGTTCGCCGACGACGAGCGCCCGGTGGACCTCGACGCGTGGCTCAGCGACGCACCGGCGACGGCCTGAGAGGCCCGCCACGTCCGAGCCGGGAGGGTCGAGCGGAGCGCCTCAGCCGCCGAAGACCTGCCCGCCGTCGCCGACCGCGTTCATGTCGGTGTCTGGAGGCGACGCCGCGTCGGGAGTGCCGCCGTACAAACGTCGGCCGATCATCGCCAGCGCCTGGCCGACCGCCTCGTACTGCTCCGGCGGGATCGAGAGCACCTGCGGCGGGTCGGCCGGATGTTCTGGGACGATCACCAGGACAGCGGGTCGAGTTCGCTCGATATCGAATTGGACGCGGCGCAATCCATCGAACGGGATATCGAGATCGAAGCGATCCGCGCGCGTCGCGACCACCAATCGCTTGTCGGTCACCAGGACGACCGCTTCAGCGGCCCGCGCCTCGACGTGGATCGACTCGCTCGGGTCAAGCAGCCGCCGCGGGACGGCTGGATCAAGCTCTCGGTCGGATCCGGTCATGGCTAGCCCTCGATCTCGGTGATGCCATGACGAGCGTACTCGCCTGCCGGAGCGGCGAGCGTCACACCCCGCCTCTGCGGCGTTGCGGTGGCATGTCGACCCCCGGGACAGAGCAAGGCCCACGACGTCACCGCCGTGGGCTTCGTTCTTCGTCGCTCGCTCGGCCCGCCGGCCACGCCTCCGCTTGGTTCACGGGTGTTCCACGTCCGTGCCGGAAATGCGGCCGCCGATCGAGAACAGCGACGAGCGCGCATCATACCCCGTCGTGCTAGCCTCGGGCGGTTTGCAAGCCTGGAGGAGCCGACAACCGATGGCCGTCACCGCGCCCATGGACACCCGCGCGGCGTCGATGGACCGCGTCCGCGAGCGGGTCAGCCCGGCCAGCCTTGCCGCCCTTGCGTCCTTCGCGATCGCGGCCATCGTCTACGTCCGGACGCTCCTGCCCGGTGTCAGCTTCGGTGACTGGGCCGAGTCCGAGCTCCTGCTGTCCCGCTTCGGCGTCCTCCACCCGACGGGCTATCCGCTGTACTCGCTGATCGGCAAGGCATTCAGCCTGATCCCGATCGCGTCGGTCGCCTGGCGGGCGAACGCCTTGTCGGCGACCGCGGCGGCCGCGGCCGTCGGTGTCGCCGTCCTGATCGCCGTTCGACTCGGTGTGAGACCCGCGATCGCGATGGCCGCGGCCCTCGCCCTGGCCTTCACCGGGACGCTCTGGGAAGAGGCGACGTTCTCCGAGATGAACACGCTCCATCTCCTGCTGGTCGCGCTGCTGCTCCACCGCGCCCTGGTCTGGCGCGACGAGCGACGGACGCGCGACCTGCTGATCGGTGCCCTGCTCGCCGGCCTGTGCGTCTCGAACCACGCACTCGCCATCAGCGTCGTCCCGATCGTCATCGTGTTCGTGCTGGTCGACGCCCGCCGGGAGATCGTGGCGCACCCCGGCGTGCTCCTGAAGTCGCTGGTGGTGTTCGTCGTGGGCCTGCTGCCCTACCTGTACATCCCCCTGCGAGCCCTCGCCGGTCCGGCCGATGTGTACGGCCCGCTTCTCACCTGGAAGGGTTTCTTCGACCTCGTCAGCGGCGCGATGTTCCGCCGGGACATGCACTTCCTGTCGGTCCAGAGCGCAACGGCGGCGTGGACCGCCCTCCCCCATGTCCTCGACCAGCTGGTCGGACTGTCGGACGTCGTGTTCGTCGCCGCAGGCATCGTCGGGTTGGTCGTCCTCCTTGTCCGCGATCGCTGGTTCGGCCTCCTGCTCGCCCTGTTGGCTGCCGTCAACGTCTATATCTATGCGAACTACCTCGGTGACCTGCCGCACTACCTGCTCACGACATGGCTGATCCTCGCGATCGGGGTGGCGATCGGCGCGGAGGCCCTGCTGCGGGCCGCGATGGCCTGGTTCGGTGACCGCGCGGCGGCGGCCCAGGTCCTCGTCTTCCTGCTGCCCATCGCCCTGCTCGCCGCGAACTGGCCGGCGCACGATCAATCGGCCAATCGCGACGGCGAGAAGTTCGCCGCCGAGGTCTTCGCGCAGCTGCCGCCGAACGCGGTCCTGATCACGTACTGGGACGCCCTCACGACGTTGAGCTACGAGCACTGCAACGAGGGCGTCCGACCCGACGTGAGCCTGCGTGCCTACGACACGTACGCCCTGGTGACGTGCGACAAGGTCGAGCCTCCGCTGACGTCGATCGCCGAGGGCCGCCCGGTGTTCGCGCTGCAGGTCGAGGACCAGGATCTCGGTGTCGTCACGGGGCTCCAACCGGTCGTGGTGTCGACCATCACGGTCCCATGGGGCGATCGCTACCCGTCGATCCCGCGCCCGCTGTACCAGCTCGTCGTGCCCGGCACGGCGCCCTGACGTGCCCTCGGGTCATCGCCTGCTCGATGTCGGTGGCGGGGCGCGGCTCGAGCGGTTCGCGACGCGGGTGATCGACCGGCCGCTGCCGACCGCGCTCGGGACACGAGGCGATCCCGACGCGTGGCGGACTGCCGATCTGCGCTTCGACCGCGATCGGGGCTGGAGCGGCGAGGCGGAGGCCCGCCGACCGTGGCCGATCGAGATCGATGGCGTCACGCTCGAGCTGCGCCCGACCGAGGCGGGACAGGTCGGGCTCTTTCCTGAGCATGCGGCGATGCTGCCGTGGCTGCGGGCCGAAGTGGCGGCACGGAACGAGCTCGGCGAGCCGCCCGCGGTCCTCCATCTCTTCGCCTATACGGGGCTCGTCACCCTCGCGGTGGCCGCCGCCGGCGCCCGGGTGACGCACGTCGATGCGGCCCGCCCCACGGTCGGCTGGGCGCGCCACAATGCCGTGCTCTCCGAGCTCGTGGATCGGCCGATCCGCTGGATCGTCGACGACGCCGCGGCGTTCACCGGACGCGAGGTCCGGCGCGGACGACGGTACGCCGGGGTCGTGCTCGACCCGCCGTCGTACGGCCACGGTCCGGGGGCCGGTGCGTGGCGGATCGGTGACGACCTGGCGCCGCTGCTCGATGCGTGCGCACAGCTGCTCGTCCCGGACGGGTTCCTGCTGCTGACCGCCCACACCCCGGAGCTCGGGCCGGAGCGGCTGGCCGGTGCCGTCGCGCGGGTTCTCGGCAGGCCGACCGCCACGATCGAACGCGGCGACCTTGGGCTCACGACTCCCGATGGCCGGCGCGCCGAGCTGGGGGCATTCGCCCGGTCGTCCGGCACGGCATGATGACCCGCATGCCCTCCCCGACCCCGCCGATCCTGACGAGCCTCGCGAATCCACGGATCAAGGCGGCCACGGGGTTGCGCGATCGACGCGAGCGCGATCGGACGGGTCTCACCGTGATCGACGGCGCCCGGGAGGTCCGGCGGGCGATCGACGCCGGCGCCGACATCGTCGAGGTCTTCGTCTGCGAGCCGCTGCTGGCCGGTCCCGACGCGCGCGCCGCCCTCGACGGCCTGCGGGACCGTCGCATCCCGGCCCAGGCGACCAGCGAGGTCGTGTTCGCAAAGCTCGCCTTCGGCGAGCGGTCGGAGGGGCTGGTGGCCATCGTGCGGATCCCGTCGCTCGATCTCGGGGCGTTGTCGCTACCGGAAGACCCTCTCGTGGCGGTCGTCGAGGGGGTCGAGAAGCCGGGCAATATCGGCGCGATCCTGCGGAGCGCCGATGGTGCCGCGGTCGACGCGGTCGTCGCTGCGTCGCCGCGAACCGACCCGTTCAACCCGAACGCGATCCGGGCGAGCGCCGGGACCATCTTCACGGTCCCCCTGGCGGCCGCTCCCACCGCGGACGTGCTGCCGTGGCTGCGCGCGCGGGGTCTGCGGATCATCGCTGCCCGGGTCGACGGCGCGGCGCGCTACACCGACGTGGACCTGACCGGGCCGGTGGCGCTCGTCGTCGGGGCGGAGGCCGAGGGCCTCGGCGATGCGTGGTCCGCCGCGGACGTGGTGGCGGTCCGCTTGCCGATGCTCGGCGTCGCCGACAGCCTGAACGTGTCGGTCAGTGCCGCCATCCTGTTCTATGAGGCACGCCGCCAACGCGGCGTGCCGGCCAGCACGACCAGGGGGTGACCGTGGACACGTTCGATTTTGTGATCATCGGGGCCGGGCCGGCCGGCGAGGCCGCCGCGTTCAAGGCTCGCGAGCTTGGCGCGTCGGTCGCGATCGTCGACCGGCGCTGGTTCGGCGGCAGCTGCCCGCACATCGGCTGCCTGCCCTCGAAGTCGCTCCTCGCCAGCGCGGCACGGCACCATGCCAACCCGGCCACGTACGATTGGGCAGCGGCATCGAAGGCGCGCGACTACATGGTCAACCGGCCACCTGGCGCGGCAGAACCCGACGACTCGAGCCACTTCGATGCGCTCGTCGCGGCCGGCGTCGTCGCCTATCGCGGAACGGGCACGATCGAGGGTCACGGGCGGGTCGTCGTGCGCCACGATGCCGCCGCGCACGAGCTGACCGCCACGAACGTCGTCGTCGCGGTCGGATCGACCTCGAAGAGACCACCCGTCGACGGCATCGATGCGATCCCGGTGTGGACCAACCGCGACGCGACGCTTGCCCGCGAGCTGCCGGCCAGCCTGCTCGTCCTCGGCGGTGGGCCGACGGGTTGCGAGCTCGCCCAGGTCTACGTCCGGTTCGGCGTGCCGACCACCATCGTCCAGTCGGGACCACGACTGGCGCCGACCGACCATCCACGCAACTCCGAGGTCATCCGGGCAACGCTCGAGCGGGACGGCGTGACCGTGCGGACCGGTGTCCGAGCGCTGCGGGCGCGGGCCGGCGGCGGTCGCGACGGCGCCCATGTCATCGAGCTCGACGATGGAACCGCGGTCGAGGGCCACGCCGTGCTCCTGGCCGTCGGTCGCGCCTTTCCGATCGACGATCTGGGGCTCGAGCACTACGAGATCGACACGTCCGGGCGGACCCCGTTCCCGCGCGACGGCCGGCTGCGCATCGCCGACGGGTTGTGGGTGATCGGCGATCCGGCCGGTCCCGAGCTGCACACCCATCAGGCCCACTACCAGGGCGAGCTGGCCGTCCGGATGGCGCTGGGCGAGCCGGTCGTCCCCGACTACCGGGCGCTCCCCCGCGCAACCTACACCGACCCGGAGGCGTCGTCCGTCGGGCTGACCCTCGATGGCGCGCTCGAGGCCGGGCTCGACGCCTTCGAGAAGGTGGCCGACTTCGCGAAGAGCGCGAAAGGCTATGCCATCCAGGCGACCCTCGGCCACGTGACCATCGTCGTCGACCGTGGCACCCGCGAGCTTGTCGGTGCGGCGATGGCCTGCCCGGACGCGTCGGCGGCGATCCACGAGTGCGTGGTCGCGATCAAGGCCCATCTCACGATCGACGTCCTGGCCGAGACCATCCACGCCTTCCCGTCGACGTCGCGGATCTTCAACGGGCTGTTCGCGGACGCGAGGCGGGAGCTCGACAACGGCGGCTGAGGGCGTCGCCCAGATCGCCTCGCGATCGCGCATCGCCCACAGAGGCACATTGCCGATGGTTCCACCCAAGCGGAACGACCACGTCATGGGGCGGCTCAGACGTCGACGACCCGACCCGACCCGTCGACGCGCATGGTGATCGGCCGACGGAGATCGATGCCTGCAAGCCACGCGGTGATCCGTCCGTGCTGGTCCTTGGAGATCCTGTAGAGCCGGACGCGACCATCGAGCATCGAGCCGTGGGCCTCGATCAGCCCGGCTTCTCGCAGGAGGCGGAGCTGCCGGGTCGTGGCCGGCCGACTCAGTCCGAGCTCGGTCGCGAGGCCCGATGGCCGCCGGGGCGAGATCGCCAGCGCGGCGATGATCCGTCGTCGGGTCGGATCAGCCAGAAGTTCGATCCCAGGTCCATTGCGTTTGGGCATGACGGATCGAGCATGTCAGCCCGCCCTTCGCTCGCGCTTTATTGGACGGGCCAGATCGGCTCCGGTCGTTCCGTTTGATCGGAACCATGCGTGTCCCGGCCAGCGTGGTCGGTCCGCGGCGCATG
>CAVZTK010000012.1:0-18135 GCA_963778155.1 uncultured Chloroflexia bacterium | reverse complement strand
CCATACCCTGCGGCTGAGCGGCGTCACCAGACGCGAGGGGACGGTCTGACCGTCGCCGATCACGGACCGGCGACGCACACGACGCCGCGGGCCCGTTTCGGCGGACCCGCGGTATCGTTGTCCGAAGGGAGCACCCGTCGCATGGACCCGCCACTCCGCATCGCTGATGTCGTCCCGCCCACGGAGCGCGTGCCGCCGCGCGCCGACGGCGGACGGAGCGCGTCGTCTTCGAGCTCGTGCGAGAGCTCGACCGACGCGGGCACGAGGTCACGACCTTCGCCAGCGGTGACTCTCGGACGTCCCCGGGCGGCTTGATCCGCGACCGTCCCGCAGGCGCTCCGGCCGGCCGGCTACGACGGCGACCCGTCGCCCTATTTCTACCTCACGATCCACGACGTCCTCGACCGGATCGGCGAGTTCGACATCATCCACAGTCATCTCGAATGGGCGAGCTTCCTCCTGGCGCGTGTGGCACCGATCCCGGTCGTGTCGACCTTCCACGGCCGTCTCGACCTGCCGTGGGCCGATGAGACGTTCCGCGACGCTCCCCCCGGGCTGGTCGCGATCAGCGCCAACCAGGCGGCCACCCACCCGGACGTGCCGTGGGCAGGGATCGTCCATAACGGCCTCACGCTGGACGGTGCCCCGTTCGATCGCCGGCGCGGGGACGGGCTCTGCTTCGTCGGCCGGATGGCGCCCGAGAAGGGGATCGTCGAGGCGATCGAGATCGCGCTCAAGACCGGGCGCCCGCTACGGATCGCGGCCAAGACCGGCCCGATGCCGGCTGAGCAGGACTACTTCCGCGACGTGTTCACGCCGGCGCTCAAGGCCGCCGGCGACTCCGTCGAGTACCTCGGCGAGCTCGAACAGGCGGAGCGCGACCTGCTGTTCGCCGAGTCGTACGCGTCGCTCATGCCGGGCTCATGGCCGGAGCCGTTCGGTCTCGTCGCGATCGAGGCCTTGGCGTGCGGCACGCCGATCATCGCCCGCCGGGTCGGCGCGCTGCCCGAGATCATCCGCGACGGCGTCGACGGGTTCTTCGGCGACGACATCGGGCAGCTGGCGTTCCAGGTCGAGCGCGTCGCCGACCTCGACCGGGAGGCGATCCGAGAGTCGGTCATCGACCGCTTCTCGGCTGGGCGGATGACCGACAAGTACGAGGCGATCTACCGCGCGATGCTCGCGGACATCGCGGTCGACGGATCGGGGAATGGCGCGGCCGACAAGCGGCCTCGCGTGCTCGACCCGGTCGCGACGGCAGCCGGCCGAGCCTCCTGAGCGCCGACCGACGAGCCGGACCGCGGCAGTCGGACGAGGGCCCAGCGCATGACTGACGGACCCGAGCGCGACGCAGCGCGGGCCGCCGGGCTCCGCTATGCGACCGACGCGCGACCGGGGATCTCCCGGCGCCGCTCCGGTCGCGGGTGGTCCTATCGGGACCCGGACGGTTCCATCGTCCGTGACGCGGTCACGCTGGACCGGATCCGCGCGCTGGCCATCCCGCCGGCCTGGACCGACGTGTGGATCTGCCCGCGGCCGAGCGGTCACATCCAGGCGACCGGTCGCGACGCCCGCGGCCGCAAGCAGTACCGCTACCACGACGCTGTGGCGCGCCCGCCGCGACGACGACAAGTTCGCGCGGCTCATCGACTTCGCTCGGGTCCTGCCCCGCATCCGCGCCCAGGTCGAGCGTGACCTCGCCCGCCCGGGGCTCGCGCGCGAGAAGGTCCTGGCGGCCGTTGTCCGGCTTCTCGAGACGACCCTCATCCGGGTCGGCAACGAGGAATACGCGCGGCTCAACGGCTCGTTCGGGCTGACGACCCTCAGATCGCGGCACGCCAGGGTGACCGGGTCCACGATCCGCTTCCGGTTCCGCGGCAAGATCCGGCCGCCAGGCCGAGGTCGGCCTGAGTGACCGGCGTCTGGCCGCGTTGGTCCGTCGCTGTCAGGACCTGCCGGGCCAGGAGCTCTTCCAGTACGTCGGTCCGGACGGCGTGGCGCACTCCATCGGGTCCGACGACGTGAACGACTACCTGCGCAGGATCTCGGGGTCCGACGTGAGCGCGAAGGACTTCCGGACATGGGCCGGCACGGTCCTCGCCTACCGCGCGCTCCGGGATTCCGCGCGTGCCACCGAGGCGCCGGCCGGGCAGCGCTCCGTTGTCGAGGCGGTGCGGCAGACCGCCGACCGGCTTGGCAACACGCCCGCGGTCGCCCGTCGGAGCTACGTCCATCCGGCCGTCCTGGAGGCATACGTCGAGGGCGAGATCCCGCGACGACGCGGGGCGGGTGCGAGGGGTGGTGACGAGGCAGCGGCCGGGCCAGCGGAGCAGGCCGGTCTGGCCGATCCGGTGGAGGAGGCCGAGGTGGTGGCGCTGCTCCGGCGACGACTGCGAGAGGACCGACAGCGCGATCGTGCTGGTGGGTCCCGCTAGACGGGGCCGGTCGGCACCGCGCAGGACGGCCTTTTCCGTTCGGTTTCGATCATGCGGAACCATTTCGCTTGGGCGAAACGACTTGACGAACACCTCCGGCCGATGTCTCGCCGGGCCGGCCGGGCCGTCCGTGCGGCCGAGGTCCGAGACCGGCGTCAGGCGTCGCCGCGGCGCGCGCCCGAGCGCAGGGCGAAACCGAACTCGACCCGGTCGGGTCCCGACGGCAGCGCCCAGATGCGCCCGCCCATCGCCCGCACCAGGCGCTCCGCCACGAACAGCCCGATCCCGGCTCCAGCCCGGCCCGCTTCGGTCTTGGGCGCGTCTGGTGACAGGGCGAACGGATCGCCGTCGCTGGTCGGCTGTCCACCGCGATGGACGATGCGCGCGGCGACCTCGGTCGGCGATCCATTGACGATGACCTCGATCGGTTCGCCGGGCGCTCCATACCGCACGGCGTTGTCGAGCAGGTTGCGCAGGACGTGCATCACCAGCACCTCATCGGCTGCCTCCGCGGCCGCGTCGCGCGTGCCGAAGAGGCGGACGCGGGCGCCGGGGTGGAGCGCGAGGGTCTGCTCGATCGCGCGTTCGACGAGATGGCCCAGCGCGACCGGCTCGCCAACAGGACGCACCCCATCGGGCCCCGAACGCGCCAGGACGACGAGGTCCTCGACCAGGCGATAGAGACGATCCGCCTCCGACCGGATGTCCGCGGCCACCGCGCGGCGCCTGGTGTCGGACAGGTCGCGCGTTGCCAGCAGCTGGGCGCCACCGTAGATGGTGGTCACCGGGGTCCGGAGCTCATGGGTCAGGATGTCCAGGAAGACCTCGTGACCGGCGGCTCCGGGCGAGTCGCCATGATCGGTCATCGCGAACCCGCCTCTGGTGCTGTGGTCATGTGGCGAGCCATCTCGGACGCCCCTGGTCCGGTCCGAACCACGCGCGCCACCCGTTCGCGCGGCTGCATGACTGAAGCGTGCGGCCAGGGCGGGTCCCTGACCGTCAGCGCCTGCGGCAGGGGCGTTACAGACATGTCACGCGGGTTCGGCCCCCAGCCCGCCGGGATCCGCGTATCCAAAACAAGACGCCCCTCGAAAGGGACGTCTCGTTGCTCGCTGGAGCTCGATCAGGAGGGGCTTGCCGCCGGTGACGAGGAGTCGGCCGGGGTCACCGGGCTGGACTCGGTCGACGGGACCGGTGCGATGGTCGGGGACTCGCTGCTGGACGACGAATTGCATGCGCCGACGAACAGCGCGGTCGCCACGATCAACATGGCAAGGACGGCTCTCATGACAGGATTCTCCTCGTGCGTGTGGGGTCACCCAAGGGTAGGACGACGGTCGTCTGACGAGCACTTCGGGAACCGGCGCGAGTGTTGCAGGACCCTCTAACCGACCGCCGCTCCACGACCAGGACGCGACGAAGCCCCCGGATAGAAAGCCGGGGGCTTCGTCGCGTGGAAGGAGGGACTAGCGGGGGTCGGTCACGTCGTGCTGGACGTCCTGTCCGACTTCCCGGACGGTGTCGCCGGCGTTGCCGAGGTCCTTGCGGATCTCGTCGCCCGCGTCGCCGATCTTGTCGGCCGGACCCTCGCTGCCGTCGCTCTCGCGCCAGGCCTGCTTGCTGTCCTTCTCGACGTCACGGTAGGTGCGCTTCACGTCATCCATCGGTCGGTTCTCCCAGGTCTCGGTCGCGACATTCGGTGCGCGACCCGTGATGCCACGGTAGGGGCGATGACGTGCCAGGCAGTCTCCCGAGGTCGGGGTCCCGCTATCAACCGCCTTGCAGGCGAGAGGAGGACGCCGACTTCTTGGCGGCTCGCGTCACACGATCGAGCAGGTTGAACCCGAGCATGGCGGCGGGCAGCAGGGCGGCCCCCACCAGGAAGCGGTTCGCGCCCCCGATAAGGAGGCCCATCGCGAACCCGAACGACAGCAACGATCCGGCGGCGAGCATCTCGTCGCTGCCGGCACTGATCTGGCGGTTCGCGTCCTCGAAGGCGGCACGGGTCGTGGCGGCCACCTCGGGGAGCCGCGAGACGGCATCCGCGGCAGTGTCCTTGACCGACTCGGCGGCGCCGGAGACGGTCTCGGCGACGGCGGCACGCCTTCCGTCGTCGGCGGTGGTGCGGCTGGCGGGGGTGGGTCGATCGGATGTGGGCGTCGTCATCGGTCGTCTCCTTCGGTGGCCTGGGATGGGGTGGCGGTTTCTGGCCCGGACACGGCAACGGACGACCCGGGGAGGGGGCCCGGGTCGTCCGTGCGAGTCCTGGTGCGCCCCGTCACTGGCGCTCCAGGGGTACGAGTGCTTGTGATGTCGAGCGGCAGCGTAGATGCGCGTCCGGTGCAACAGCGAAACGATGTTTCGCCAGGACATTGCATTTCCATCGCATCGGCCCTCGGCGTCGCTCGACGGAGGTGGAGCGTCGGCCCCCGGACCCCCAGTGGCACGGGGGCCGACTCGATCAAGCATGCCGGGGCGCCTGTCGCGGACAGACCGGCGTCACGCTCGCTGGCGTTGCAGTCGCATGGCGTCGCGGACAAGAAGGGAGCGCCCACCCCATAGGGATGAGCGCTCCCGGTATGTCCGGTCGAGGCGGGGTCAGACCGTGCTGCGCGTCCGCGTGGTGACCAGGTTGACGAGCACGACGACGATGATCGCGCCGACCGTCGCCACGACGATCGAGGTGATGTCAAGCGGCCCGTCGAGCTTGATGTTGAGCAGTGCGCTGGCGAGGAACCCGCCGACGAGCGCACCGACGATGCCGAGGACGATGTGCCCGATGACGCCGAGCCCTTCGTCGCCCTTGACGAGGAAGCCAGCCAGGTAGCCGGCGATGGCGCCGAGGACGATCCACGCGATGATGGTCATTGCGATTGCCTCCATCCATCCGGCCGCCGAGCGTCCGGGTCAGGTTGAGCGGGTCGGTCCCGAAGCCCGGGACCCTGCACCCACTGTCGCGTCCCCGGATCGGCGGCCGGACAACGTTCGCCACGCGCGCCATATCAATGGGATGTCAGCGTGGTCGGTCCGCGCTCGGACCTGCAATCAATCTGCGATGACCGGGGGAACGGCTCGCGCATGCGCGGGATGCGCCAGGTTCGATGCTCGCGGAGACAGCCCCGCCAGCACGAAGGGACCATATCGATGCTTCACGATCCGATCTCGCGCGTCGACCAGGGCCGGATCGTCGATCCGGCAGGGGGCCTGCGCGACGACCGCGCGATGTCCGTCCTCCAGTACGCCACGGCCGGTCTGGCCCTTGTCGTCGTGGCCATCCTCGCGGTCCTCCGCTGAGCCAGCTGCCCCCCGTCCGATCCGGGCCGGCGGCCGGCGGTCCGCGGGCACGCCTGTACGACGCTGATGGCCAGGACCGCGAGATCGACCTCGACGAGGTGTCTCCGGACCGGATCGGCGATCGGCAACTGGTGTGGATCGATCTGGACGGCCGCGAGCGAGCCGACCTCGACCGGATCGCGACCATCGTCGGTCTCGAGCCCCGACTCGTCGCCAGACTCGCCGACCCTCCGGAGCGCGCGGACTTCACCGCCTGGCCGGACCACGTCCACCTCATCCTCGTGGCCCTGGAGCCAGCGTCCGACGACGGCGACGCGACGCGGCTCGTGCGCCGGCCGCTGGACCTCGTCGCCGGTCGGAACTGGGTCGCCACGGTCCATGACGGCCCGGTCCGCGCGTTCGCCCGGTTCGACGCCACGACCGAAGGCGAGACGACGCTCGGAGCGCTCGACGCCGCCGGCTTCCTGGCCGCCATCGCGGATGAGGCCCTGGCCGACTATCTCGAGCTCGTCGAGGCGATGGAGCAGGAGATCGATTCTCTCGACGAGCGGGCCCTGCGCCGACCGCGGGGCACCGAGCTGCTTGTCGCGATCGTCGGGCTGCGCCGTCGCATCGGGTTCGTCCGACGGACCCTCGCCCCGCATCGGATCGCGTTCACGGCCCTCGCTCGGCCCGAGATGGAGCTGCACGACGAGCTCGGCAAGCCGTGGCCGGCGCTGACCGACCGGCTCGAGCGCGCCCTCGACGCAGTCGAGAACCTGCGCGACCTGCTCCTCGGGACATTCGACATCCACATGGGCAGGGCGGCCCAGGACACCAACGACGTCATGAAGGTCCTGACCATGCTGTCGGCCGTGCTGCTGCCCGCGGTCGTCCTCGCCGGCGTGATGGGGATGAACTTCCAGCCGCCCTTCTTCAGCAACCCCGACAACTTCTGGCTGGTGATCGGGGCGATGGTCGTGCTGGCCGTCGGGATCCTGCTCGCGGCCCGCTGGCGCGGCTGGCTCTGACCCTACTCGTGGAGGATGCGGATGGCGAAGCCGAACTCGGCCCCGCCGCTCTCCCGCGGAAGCGCCCAGATCCGGCCTCCCATGGCGGCGATCAGCCGAGCACACACGAACAGCCCGATCCCGGCGCCGCCGGCCGTTCCGGCCGTTCCGGGCGAGCGGTAGAAGAGCTCGAACAGGCGGCCGGCCTCGTCAGCAGGAAAGCCCGGGCCATCGTCGAGGATGCGGGTGACGACCTCGTCTTGGTGCGCGACCACGGCGACGGTCACCGTGCTGCCGGCGCCGCTGTACTTGGCGGCGTTGGACAGAAGGTTGCGGATGACCTGCTCCACGTAGGTCGGGTCCGCCGAGACGGTCGGCAGCCCCGGCATGATGTCGAGGGTGTACGTGACGCCCGGCCAGCGACTCTGCTCCGACGTGACCACCCGTGGCACGAGCCGTTGGAAGAGCACGGGCTCGAGGCCCATCTCGCCGGGCCCCTCCCCGAATTGGTTGAGGGCGACCACGTCCTCGACCAGCCGCTGGAGCCGTTCGGCCTCGCTGTGGATGTCCTGGAAGATCCCGCGCTTCGTCTCTTCGTCGAGCGTCGATGCGTCGCGGGCCAGGAGCTTGGCGCCACCGAAGATGGTCGTCAGTGGCGTCCGCAGCTCGTGCGACAGGATGCCGATGAACGTCTCGCGGACGGCCTCGCGGCGACGCGCCTCGGTCACGTCGCGCATCACCACGATCGTCTCGTCGCCGCTCGTGGCGTGGCCCAGCGAGTCATTGACCGGGTACGTCGAGATCTCGACCCATCGGTCCCGGTCGCGCCGGGTGGGCAGCTCGACCGGTCCGCCGGCAGACCGGAGGCGCGGCGCTGCATCGGTCGGGTCGTGGAGCTCGGCGAGGATGTCGGCGTATGACCGCTCATCGACCTCCGGGAACAGGCGATGGGCGGCCGGGTTGGCGAGACTGATGGTGCCGTCGTCCGCGCACACGATGACGGCCTCGCCCATCGCGCTGATGACGGCATTGAGCTCCGCCGCCCGGGCATGCTCGGCCTGGGCGAGGCGCTGCAGCCGCACCTGGACCTCGATCCGATCGCCGATGTCGCGGGCGATGGCGACGACGCCGCCCGTGCCGTCGGGCAGCTCGACCGGCCGAGCGACGAATTCGACCGAGATCGACCGATCCCCGCCGAGCCGGAGCTCGGCCAGGACCGTCTGGACGTCCCGTTCGTGCGGCGAGGTCCCCTCCGCCGGCCGGCTCAGGCGCGCGACGGTGGCGGGTCCGAGGAACTCGTCGAGTCGGCGGCCAACGAGCTCGTCGGCCGAGCGCTCGAACAGCTCGCACGCCCCGCGGTTGACGTCATGGATCGAGCCGGTGTCGGGATCGAAGACGAGGATGGCCTCGGCGATCGAATCGACGATGGTCTGGGCGAGCCCGGGATGAGGCAGTCGATCGGGACGTGGGCCCCCAGCGGACCGCCCGACCGGCGGCGTCTCGATCTCTGCGGGCGAAGTGGACTCTGGCACGGCTCCTCGATGCTTCCAGGCGGCCGTCCGCCGAGCGCGCCGAAGGCCGGTCGAACCCACCCAGTGTGACCCGGTGCCTCGTTACGCGCGGTGCGCGGCCGCACGTGAGCGCCTTGCATCCGCATCGCAACTGCCGATCCGCCGGCGTGGCTATACTTCGTGACCCCCAGATCAACGACAAGCCACGTTGCGGAGTCCAGCACGTTGCACGTCGCGCCGGGCCACCTCAGGACGCTCAGTCAGGGCGGCCTCCAAGTCCGATTCACCATCCTCGACTCGATGGCGTATGTCCTCGCCCAGACCCAGGCCAGCGGGTCGGCTGGGACGCCGCTCGAGCGACCGTGCACCGAAGCCCATTGGGGCTTCGTCATCGACGGTGAGCTGACCTTCATCCGTGGCCGACGCCGCGAGATCATCCGGTCGGGCCAGGCCTTCCACGTGCCGGCCGGCGGTCCGTCGCACCGGTTCGAGACCGCGGGTCGGGTGGTCCTCGCGGGCTTCGCGCCGGTCGACCCCGCCATCGACGTGAGCGACACCGGGCTGACGGCGTCGGGCTTCACGGTGGTCGCCCGACGATCCTGGGGCGTCATCGTGCCGCCGATCAGGCCGCTCGACGTGACAGCGGGAGCGATCGAGAGCGAAGCGTGGCCGATGTCGGGCCTTGTCATGAGCCGCGCCCGGATGGGCGAGCGGAGCGGCTATCGCTCGGGCTGGTGCGACGCTCCCCACTGGGGCCTGGTCATCTCCGGGAGCATGACCATCGAGTGGGAGCAGGACGTCGAGGTCGTGGCGGCGGGCGACGTCTTCCATTGCCCGGCCGGCCCGCCTGGGCACCGGATCGAGGCCGCCGACCCGGCCACCTTCATCGACCTCACGCCGCTGGCCGCCTTCGACGGCACCCGCCGCCTCGTGGACTGGCGGCGCGCCGCAGTCGAGTCCCCGGCCGTGGCCGAGCACGGGATCGCGGTCACGGCCCTGGGCTGAGCCGGGCCGGCGCCACCCGGCCCCCGCCATCGCGCGAATCGGGAAGCGACTCACCATGGGACTCGACCCGCTCCTCGTCGGGAGTCTCGATGGCGGCCGGGTCCTGGGCCACCGGCACTGCGCGGGCCTGCAGGCGACTGAGGACGATCTCGATGGACGCCGCGACCGGCACCGCGAGGAACGCGCCGACCAGTCCGCCGGCCGCGCCGCCGACAAGCAGGCTGAGCAGGACGAGCAGCGGTGAGATGCCGATCGTGTTGCGCATGACGACCGGCACCAGGACGCTTCCCTCGAGCAGCTGGAGGACGACGTACACGCCGGTGACCACGACGTGCCAGCTGCGGTGAGACGGTGGTCGCGACCAGGATCGCTGGGATGGCGCCGAGCAGCGGTCCGACGATCGGGATGGCTTCGGTCAGCGCCGCGATCATGCCGAGCAGCAGCGCCCCGGGCAGACCGAGCACGGTGTAGGCGATGCCGGTCGCCAGGCCCATCGCGCCCATCAGGCTGAGCTGCCCGCGGACCCACAGCCCGAGCCGCGACTCGATCTCGTTCCAGGCCTCGCGCGCGCCGGCGCGCCCGTCGGCCGGGATGTATGCCAGCAGGTAGCGCTGCAGCCGGGCGTGCTCGACCAGCCAGAAGAAGACCAGCGTCAGGAGGGTGGTCACGGTGATGGCCCCGGTCGCGGCGATGGTCCCGACCTGGACGACCTCGTTCGGGTCCGGGGGCTTGACCGCGGTGGCGTCCCGGGCCGAGTCCACCAGCGCGATGACCGACCGCGACAGGGCGCCCGGCCGGAGGGTGGAGGCCCACTGCTGAGCTTGGTCGAAGAAGGCGGGCAGGCGGGCGAGGGCCGTCTGGCCCTGGCCGATGGCGGCCGGAACGACGATGAGGGCGAGGCCGATGACGGTGACGAAGAAGGTCAGGTAGACGACCAGGATCGTCGCCCCGCGCCCGATCGGAAGCCGGTCGCGGATCCCTCCGATGAACGGCTCGAGCGCGGATCCGAGCAGGATCGCGATGAACAGGAGCAGGAGGACCTGGGCAGCGGCCACCCCGAGGGCGATGAGCCCCACGACCAGCGCGACGCCGGCCGCCAGGCCCATGCCGCGGACCGTCCACGGGATCACATCGGCGCGCATGGCGGCGACCTATCCGCCCGCGGTCGGCGACGGGGCGGGGGCAGCCGAGCGACCGGCACGCAGGAGCACAGTGTGGTCGGGCCTCATGTCGTCATGGTCGGTCCCGATCCATCAAGCGCCGTATGGTAGGGATGACGGCCGTCTTGCAGTCGCGTGTCACGCATCCGCGTGGCGCCGGCGACGGGCGCCAAGCCGCCACCGGCACACCGGAGGTCGTTCATGTCCGTGCGGACCACCCCGCGCACCATCCCGGCGCCGACCGCGACGATCGTCCCGGCCACGGACCTCGGCAACGTCGAGGTCGCCAAGGCGGGCAACCTCTACCTGCTGACCGACCAGCGCGGCGACATCCGGATCGATGGCCGCGGACTCGGCCTGTACGATCTCGACACGCGGATCCTGTGCACCTCGATCCTGCGCCTCAACGGCTCGCCGCTGACGCTCCTGCGTGGACCGCATCAGTCGGATGGCGCGGACATCATCCAGCTGACCAACCCCGAGCTGCGCCGCAACCCGGATGACAAGCGAGCGGTCGAATTGAGCCTCGCCCGACGCGACCTGAGTCTCACCCGGGCGCGCCACATCGATGGCGACCTGCGCGAGCTGGTCACCGTCGTCAACTACTCGGCCACCGTTGAGCATCTCGAGCTCGAGCTCGGGATCGGCGTCGACATGGCCGACATCTTCGAGGTCCGCGGCTACCCGCGGGCGGCGCGCGGGACCCTCCTGCCGATCGTGCTCGACGGTGACCGCGCCACGTTCGCCTATGACGGTGTCGACGGGCTGCGCCGGACGACCACCATCGTCGCCGGCAGTGCGACGCTCGAGCCGGTCGACGACGGCGAAACGTGGCCGGCCGCGACGGTCCTCGCCACCTGGCGCCTGTCGCTCGAGCCGGGTGCCCGCCAGACCGTCGGCTGGCACGTCTCGGCGAGCGTGGGCGACGATGGGACGCCTGCCCGGGCGCCGGCGGTGGCGCGCGGTGAGGGAAAGGCTCCGTCGCCGGCGCGCATGCGGTCCTCCGAGGGAGCCGACCGTCCGTTCGACGCCCCACGGATCCAGTCCGACCACGAGCTGCTCGACCGGACGCTGGTCCGCTCGCTGGCCGACCTGGCCACGCTCCGCAACGACGGCCCGGGTCCGGGCGAGTCGTACCTCGCGGCCGGTATCCCCTGGTTCGCGACGCTGTTCGGGCGCGACAGCCTGATCGCCTCGCTCGAGACCGTCGCGTTCATGCCGAGCCTCGCGATCGCGACGCTCGAGGTGCTGGCCAGGCTCCAGGCCACGCGCAACGACCCGTGGCACGACGCGGAGCCAGGCAAGATCCTCCACGAGATGCGGACCGGCGAGATGGCGCGGGCCGGCGAGACGCCGCATGACGCCTACTACGGGAGCATCGATTCGACGCCGCTGTGGCTCATCCTGCTGGCCGAGACCCATGCCTGGACCGGCGACGACGCCCTCCTCGACCGCCTCTGGCCGAACGCGCTGGCGGCCCTCGGCTGGATCGAGGAGTCAGGCGACCTCGATGGCGACGGCTTCGTCGAATACCAGCGCCGCTCCAAGCTCGGCCTGCTCAACCAGGGTTGGAAGGACTCGGGCGACTCGGTCCGGCACCTCGATGGCCGACCGGCGGTCGGTCCGATCGCCCTGGCCGAGGTCCAGGGCTACGTCTTCGCCGCGTACCGCTCGATGGCGCGCCTCGCCCGCCATCGCCGCGACCTGCCGCTGGCGGAGCGGCTCGACGTCGCCGCGGTGAAGCTGCAGGGCCAGTTCGAGGCAGCCTTCTGGCTCCCCGACGCAGGGTTCTACGCGATGGCCCTCGATGGCGACAAGCGCCCGGTCGCGAGCATCACCTCGAACCCCGGCCAGGCGTTGTGGAGCGGCATCGTCTCGGCCGAACGAGCGCCGATCGTGGCCGAGCGCCTGCTCGCGCCGGACATGTTCTCGGGCTGGGGGATCCGCACGTTCGCTGCCGGCCAGGCGGGCTATAACCCGGTCGGCTACCACACCGGGTCGATCTGGCCGCATGACAACGCGCTCATCGCGGCCGGTCTCAAGGCCAGCGGCGCGGCCGACAGCGCGAACCTGCTGGCCGGGCGGCTGATCGAATTGGCGCAGTGGTTCCCGGACCTGCGTCTGCCCGAGCTGTTCTGCGGGTTCGCGCGCGAGGATGTCGGTGCGCCGGTGGCCTATCCGGTCGCCTGCTCGCCCCAGGCGTGGTCGGCGGCGGCCCCGTTCTATCTGCTGCACACGATGCTGGGGCTCAGGGCCAACGCCTCGGCCCGCCGGCTCGAGCTGCTCCGCCCGACGCTCCCCGAATGGCTCGGCAAGCTGACGATCACGGGGCTGCCGGTCGGCGACGACTCGGTCGACCTGCTCGTTCATCGCTGGCGCGGCCGGACGAGCGCGGAGCTGCTTGGCCGTCGCGGCTCGATCGAGGTCATCATCCACGTGTGAGCCGTCGACCGAGGGGGTCAGCTCCCGGCGATCCGCAGGAGCTCACCCTTTCCCAGGCTCGTGGCGTAGACCGACCCGTCCTCGGCCTCGCCGATGGAGCTCACGCTCCGGCCCATGTCCGTCACCAGGACCGGCTCGCGCCGTCCATTGCCCGCAGGGTCGATGACCCACAGGTGGTCCGAGCAGTCGTCGCCGAACAGGTAGCCGCCGTCGAGCGAGCGGTCGGCCGGATGACGGACGACGACGCCGCCGATGACCGCGCAGCCCTGGTCGTGGCCGTACTCGGCGACCGGCGGGGTCAGCCCGGTCTCGTCGCAGCCCTGGGGCGGGTTGTAGCAATGGAAGCCTTCGGTCCGGTTCCAGCCGAAGTCGAGCCCGCGGACACCGGCCCGCGCGACATCGATCTCCTCCCACGCGTCCTGGCCGACGTCGCCGATCCACAGGTCGCCGGTCTGCCGGTCGAAGCGGAAGCGCCACGGGTTGCGCAGGCCGTAGAGCCAGATCTCGGGCCTGGCCCCGGCGGTCCCGATGAACGGGTTGTCGGCGGGGATCCCGTACGGTGCCCCGGCGGCCAAGCCGCCGTCGACGTCGATGCGCAGGATCTTGGCCAACAGGGTGTCGAGCCGCTGACCGTTGCCCTGGGGGTCGCCCTCGGAGCCGCCGTCGCCGAGCGCGATGTACAGGTCACCGTCCGGTCCGAACCCGAGCCCACCGCCGTTGTGGTTGGCGAACGGCTGGTTCACGTGGAGCACGATCGATTCGCTGCCTGCGTCGGCGACGTCCGGGTCGGTGGCGCTCACCCGGAAGGACGAGACGACCGTGTTGCCGTCGCGGTCGGTGTAGTCGACGAAGAAGCGAGGGTCGGTGGGGTAGTCCGGGTGGAAGGCGAGGCCGAGCAGCCCTCGCTCGCCCCCGCTCGTGATCCGACCGCCGATGTCGAGGAATGGGCGCTCGACCAGCGCACCATCCCGCACGATCCGGATCTTCCCGCCCTGCTCGACGACGAACAGCCGCCCGCTCCCGTCGCCCGCGTTCGCCACGTCGACCGGGTTCGACAGACCGGTCACCGCGACCGACACCGTGACCTTGACCGCCTTCGGGTCGAACGCAGCGGCGGCCGAGCCGGTCGGGGTCGTGGGGCTAGCCGAAGCGGAGGTCGAGACGCCGGCCGTCGCCGCCGCGGGCGTCTCGATCGGTGGTGAGCCGGTGAGCGTCGGGAGCGTGGACGCCGTGGGCGAGCAGGCCGTCAGGCTCAGGAGGACGACCACGAAGGCGACGGCGCGCATCCGCGACATCGGCCGATGCTAGCCGGGATCGCCATCGGGCGTCCCACGCGCTTCGGCGCTGCTACCCTGCGCTCGGGAAGGGGCCACGATGCTCGATCGCCTGATCTCCGGAGCGGGGGCTCTCGCCGACGCCGCCGACCGGTCGGTCCGCTCGATCGCGAGCGGACCGGGCCGCGGGCTCGGAACGACCCGACCGGGCTCCGCCCTCGTGGCGGCGCTGTTGGTCGGCCTGGCCGCGCTGCTGGTGGCGGCCGGCATCGAGGCCACCGATCCGTCCGTCCCTGTCCATCTCGCAGCTCGCGACGTGGCGGCCGGGCGTGCGTTGCCGGATCGGACCTACGCGACGATCAGCGGGGCGCTCGACACGATCTACGTCGAGACGTACGTCGACGCGAACGGAAACGACACCGAGGACACCTCCGAAAGCGGGGTCGCGTGGTTCTACTGGCTGGTCGACCCGACCGACCGGACCGGGGTGACCATCCGATCGACGCGGCCCCCTGCGGAGGTGCTGACCTGGCAGGGACGCGGCATCGCACGAACCGACCCTGGCTACCTGACCGAGGACTACCCGGCCTTCCAGGATGAGTTGGACCACAGCGGCATCACGGTCGCTCCGGACACCGTCATCGATGCGTCCGCGGGCGCAGCCGGGCCGGTGATGACCGTCGATCCCGGCGGCCCGATCCCGACGACCGGCCGACCGGTCTCGCTGGCGGGATCTCGGCTGAGCGAGTACCTCGGTGTGTGCCCGGTCGACACGAACCACGACGGGGAGTGCGACGAGCTGGAGCAGAAGGCGTTCGAGATCATCGTCTACGACCGCGCGACCAAACGTGGGGTGCCCGTTCTCGTGCGAGACCGGCCCGAATTCGTCGATGCGACGATGACCGGGCTGCTCCGCCGCGAGGAGCGGACCGTGGATGACGCCGAGACGGTCGACGGTTTCGACTTCGGCGCGCTCGACCTGCAGGTCTCCGACCGGTACGTGCTCGACGAGCCGGCCGGCGCGGGTGCGGCCCCGTTGGCGTTCGTGCTGGCTGCGGCGCTCGCTGCCGTGGCGCTCGTGATCGTCATCGGGCTGGCCGGGGGCTACCTCGTCTATCGCCGTTCGGCGGCCGCCTTGCCGGCGGCTCTGACGACCCTGGCCCCCGGCGAGCGGATCCCTCTTCGGATCACGGGCATGGTCCAGACGCCGACCGGCCGGCTCCATGTCCGAGAGGTGCCAGGCGGATTGGTGCGGTTCGTCCTCGGGCGTGAGGTCGCGCCCATGGCGCCCGAGGCACCCGCTGTGCCCCAGAGCACGGACGTCGCCGACTCGTCCGAACCCGTCGATGCCGGCGAGTCGCCGGACGGACCGTCGTCCATCCCGCCCGACATGCCGCCAGCCACGACCGTCGTCATCGAGCGGGCCGGCCATCCGCACGGTGTCGAGCTCGGTCGCGGTCAGCTGGCGGCGCTGTCGACCGGCGAGGTGGTGCCGTTTCGCGGTCCGCGGCCGGCGATCAGGGTCGAGGCGGGGACCGGCCCGCTCCTGCTGTCATTCGAGACCGACGCGGAACGGGACCGCGCCGCCGCCGAGGTGCTCGGTGAGGCTGGACTCGGGCCGGACGGTCACCGCCCGATGGACAGTGGAAGGGGAGAGTCATGAACGCCTGGGAATTGACCGACCTGGTCGCTGCGCAGGGCGCCGCCGGCACGCGGTACCACGAGTTCCTGCGGGTCCCGGATCTGTCAGGCGGGATCTACGTGCTCGAGGCCGGCGCGATCGACCTTCAATCGCCCCACACCGAGGATGAGCTGTACTACGTGCTCGCCGGGCGCGGGATGGTCACGGTCGGCGAGGAGGTCCGGCCGATCGTGCCTGGCTCCGTCATCTTCGTCGGCGCCACCATGCCGCATCGCTTCCACGACATCGCCCAGCGGCTCGAGCTCCTCGTGGTCTTCGGGCCGGCCGAGGGCGATCGGGCGCGGCCCGCCGACTGAGCGTCCGTCAGCCGGCCGTGCCCACGAGCCGCTCAGGCGTCCCGGATCCGCGCGACCGCGTCAGTCAGCGCCAGGGCCAGCTCGGGCCCGCGTCCCGACTCGTCGTGCCGGAAGAAGGCGTACACGTCGTCGCCCGCGGACAGGAACGGCTCGAGTCGCGACGCCCAGGCGTCGATCTCCGCACCGGTGTAGTCGTTCCGTCGAAGACGCAGGTACAGGAATGAGCCCGTTCGGCGGATCGTCGGGGGCTCGGCGTCCTCCGGCTGCTCGGTCGAGCACAGCGCGGCGCCCACCCGGGTAAGTGCCTGGAACGTCTCGTCGACGTGCCACGACGGATCCTGGAACTCGAGGGTGAGCGGCAGGTCGGACGGCCACGCACCGAGCAGGCCGGCGAGCTTGGCGTCGTCCCGCTTCACGCCGTCGGGGACTCGGAACAGGATGGTCCCGAGCCGCTCCCCGAACGCACGGTACGGACCGGTCAGCCACGCGACGCTCTCGGCGGGGTCGACCTGGAGCGAGCGGAACGACCCGCCGCGCTGGGCCTTGACCGAGAAGCGGAAGTCGGGTGGCGTGGCGGCCACCCAGGCGGCGATCTTCGGTCCCGTCGGCGATGCGTAGTAGGTGTTGTTCAGCTCGACGGCATCGAGCCGACCGGCGTAGTACGCGAGATAGCCGGACGCGCCCGTGCCGTGCGGGTAGAAGCGCGGCTCCCAGCCGGGGTAGGAGAACCCGCTCGTGCCGGCATAGAGGCGGCCCGGCACTGATCGGTCAGCGGTCGGCGGTCGAGCTCGGCGCCTCGGCCATCTCGGGGAGGCAGGCAGCCGCTTCCCCACGGCCCGGTCCAGCCTGCCGTGCGACGCCGGTCATCGCCCGCTCGAGCGTCTCGAGGTCGCCGGCATCGACGACTGCCAGGAAGTGCTCGCTGATCCCGCGCAGATGGGTCCGCGAGGCAGCGCGAAGGCGGGCGAGGCCGCGCTCGGTCAGGACCGCCTCGGCGCCACGGGCGTCGGCCAGGCAGGCGCTCCGCTCCACCAGGCCGTCGCTCACCAGCCGGTCGATCAGCCGCGTCACGCCGCTCTTGCTGAGGAGGACCTCCTCGGCCAGCTGGCCCATCCGGATCCGGCGCTGCGGCGACTGGGCGATGGTCACCAGGGCGTCGTACTCGGCGAACGACACGTCGTGCTCGGCCCGCAGCTCCTCATCGAGACGGCGCGACACCCGGGCGTGCGCGAGCAGGAACGCTCGCCAGGGGGCGAGCCGTGCGTCACGCGCTGTCAGCGGTCGCCGGGCGGTCGGTTCGTGGATGGCCATGGCAGCGATGCTACCACCTCGAGACGGGAAGCGGGAACCAAGTCGTTGACAACGCAACGATATGGCGATATGGTTGCGCGGTCAACTACACGGCCTCCGGTATCGACCGGCGGCACCCGGAGGAACCCATCCCATGGCGACATACGCGATCGACCCAGCGCACACCGACGTCCTGTTCTCGGCCAAGCACCTGATGGTGACCAACGTTCGCGGCAAGTTCACCGACGTGCGTGGCACCGTCGAGATCAACGAGGCCGACCCGACCGCATCGCACGCCGAGATCGCCGTCGCGGTCGCGAGCGTCGACACCGGCTTCGGGGCCCGCGACACGCACTTGCGGTCCAACGACTTCTTCGCCGCCGAGACGTACCCCGAGATCCTGGTGATGTCGACCGCGATCACCCCCAAGGGCGGCGACGACTACCGCGTGACAGCGGACGTGACCGTCAGGGGCGTCACCCGCTCGGTCGACTTCGAGGTGGAGTTCCTCGGTTTCTACACCGGGATGGACGGTTCCCGTCGAGCCGGCTTCCATGCGCGCGCGAAGATCAACCGCAAGGACTGGGGGCTCGACTGGAACGTCGCTCTCGAGACTGGCGGCTGGCTGGTCGGCGACCAGATCACGCTCGACATCGACCTCGCCTTCCAGCAGGCGATCGCCCTCGCCGCCTGACGCCGTCCGCCCGGACGAGGCGTCCGATCGTCAGGCCGCGTCC
>CAVZTK010000011.1:0-18991 GCA_963778155.1 uncultured Chloroflexia bacterium | reverse complement strand
TCCGAAGAGGAGTACCCGACACATGACCCGTCCACTCCGCATCGCCCACGTCGTCCCCCCATGGAGCGGGTCCCGCCACGTGCCTACGGCGGGACGGAGCGCGTCGTCTTCGACTCGTCCGAGAGCTCGACCGGCGCGGGCACGACGTCACGACGTTCGCGAGTGGCGACTCGGACGTCCCGGGCGGCTCATCGCGACCGTCCCTGAGGCGCTGCGGCCGGCCGGCTACAGCGGCGACCCGGCGCCGTACTTCTACCTGACGATCCACGAGGTCCTCGACCGGATCGGCGACTTCGACATCATCCACAGCCATCTCGAGTGGGCGAGCTTCCTGCTGACGCGTGTGGCACGATCCCGGTCGTCTCGACCTTCCACGGCCGCCTCGACCTGCCGTGGAGCGACGAGACGTTCGTGACGCTCCGCCCGGGCTGGTCGCCATCAGCGCCAACCAGGCGGCCACCCACCCGGACGTGCCGTGGGCCGGGATCGTCCACAACGGCCTCACCCTGGACGACGCCCCGTACGATCGACGGCGCGGCGACGGGCTCTGCTTCGTCGGCCGGATCGCGCCCGAGAAGGGGATCGTGGAGGCGATCGAGATCGCCCAAGGTGACCGGACGCCCGCTGCGGATCGCGGCCAAGACCGGCCCGATGCCGCCGAGCGCCGCGACTATCTACGAGAACGTCTTCCTGCCGGCCCTCGAAGGCCGCCGGCAATCTCCGTCGAGTTCCTCGGCGAGCTTCGAACAGGCGGAGCGCGACCTGCTCTTCGCCGAGTCGTACGCGTCGCTCATGCCCGGCTCGTGGCCGGAGCCGTTCGGCCTGCGTGGCGATCGAGGCGCTGGCCTGCGGCACGCCGATCGTCGCCCGCCGCGTCGGCGCCCTGCCCGAGATCATCCGCGATGGCGTCGACGGGTTCTTCGGCGATGACATCGAGCAGCTGGCGTTCCGGTCGAGCGCGTCGCCGACCTCGACCGGGAGGCGATCAGAGAGTCGGTCATCGACCGCTTCTCGGCTCAGCGGATGACCGACAAGTACGAGGCGATCTACCGCGCGATGCTCGCGGACGCCACGGCCGACGGATCGGGGAACGGCGCGGCCGACAAGAAGCGTCCTCGCGTGCTCGAGCCGGTCACGACGGCAGCCGGCCGAGCCTCCTGACCGCCGACCGACCAGCCGGACCCGGCAGTCGGACCACCGGCCAGCGTCATGACTGACGAACCCAGCGCGACGCAGCGCGGGCCGCCGGGCTCGCTATGCGACCGACGCACGACCCGGGATCATCTCGGCGTCGCATCCCGGTCGCGGGTGGTCCTATCGCGACCCGGACGGTTCCATCGTCCGTGACGCGGACACGCTGCAGCGGATCCGCACGCTGGCGATCCCGCCGGCCTGGACCGATGTGTGGATCTGCCCGAGGCCGAACGGCCACCTCCAGGCCACCGGGCGCGACGCCCGGGGCCGCAAGCAGTACCGCTACCACGCGCGCTGGCGAGCGCGCCGCGACGACGACAAGTTCGCGCGGCTCATCGACTTCGCCCGTGTCCTGCCCCGCATCCGCGCCCAGGTCGAGCGCGACCTCGCCGCTCCGCGGGCTCGCCGCGCGAGAAGGTCCTGGCAGCCGTCGTCCGCCTGCTCGAGACGACCCTCATCCGGGTCGGCAACGAGGAGTACGCGCGGCTCAACCGGTCGTTCGGGCTGACGACCCTCCGACGCCGCCACGCCCGGGTCGACCGGGACGCGCGATCCGCTTCCGGTTCCGCGGCAAGTCCGGCCGCCAGGCACGAGGTCGGGACCTGCGTGACCGGCGTCTGGCCGGCTGGTCCGTCGCTGCCAGGACCTGCCGGGCCAGCAGCTGTTCCAGTACGTCGGTGCCGGACGGCCAGGCGCACGACGTCGGGTCGGATGACGTGAACGACTACCTGCGCAGGATCTCGGGGGCCGATGTGAGCGCGAAGGACTTCCGGGACATGGGCCGGCACGGTCCTCGCCTACCGGGCGCTTCGGGACGCCGAGCGTGCCACCGAGGCGCCCGCCGCGCGGCGCTCCGTCGTCGAGGCCGTGCGGCAGACCGCCGACCGGCTTGGCAACACGCCCGCGGTCGCCCGTCGGAGCTACGTCCATCCGGCTGTCCTGGAGGCCTACGTCGATGGCGAGATCCCGCGACGACGCACGGCGGGCGCTGGGGGTGGTGACGCGGCAGCGGCCGGGTCAGCGGAGCCGCCGGTCTGGCCGATCCGGCAGAGGAGGCCGAGGTGGTGGCGCTGCTCCGGCGACGACTGCGAGAAGACCGACAACCCGATCGAGCTCGCGGGTCCCGCTAGGCGGGGGCGCGTCGGCCAGGCCCGGGCGTCCGCGCGGCCGAGGTTCGAGACCGGCGTCAGGCGTCGCCGCGGCGCGCGCCCGAGCGCAGGGCGAAACCGAACTCGACCCGGTCGGGTCCCGACGGCAGCGCCCAGATGCGCCCGCCCATCGCCCGCACGAGGCGCTCCGCCACGAACAATCCGATCCCGGCTCCAGCCCGGCCCGCTTCGGTCGTGGGCGCCTCCGGTGACAGGGCGAACGGATCGCCGTCGCTGGTCGGCTGTCCACCGCGATGGACGATCCGCGCGGCGACCTCGGTCGGCGATCCGTTGACGATGACCTCGAGCGGCTCGCCGGGCGCGCCATACCGCACGGCGTTGTCGAGCAGGTTGCGCAGGACGTGCATCACCAGCACCTCGTCGGCGGCCTCCGCGGCCGCGTCGCGTGTCCCGAGGAGGCGGACGCGCGTGCCGGGGTGGAGCGCGAGGGTCTGCTCGATCGCGCGTTCGACGAGATGGCCCAGCGCGACCGGCTCGCCGACCGGACGCAACCCACCGGGCTCCGAACGCGCCAGGACGACGAGATCCTCGACCAGGCGATAGAGACGATCCGCCTCTGACCGGATGTCCGCCGCGACAGCTCGACGCCTGGTGTCGGACAGGTCGCGGGTCGCAAGCAGCTGGGCGCCACCGTAGATGGTGGTCACCGGGGTCCGGAGCTCATGGGTCAGGATGTCCAGGAAGACCTCGTGACCGCCGGCTCCGGGCGAGTCGCCCTGTTCGGTCATCGAGAACCCCCCCTCCGGTGCTGTGGCAGGTGGCGCGCCATGTCGGACGCGCCTCGTCCGATCCGATCCACGCGCGTCACCCGTTCGCGCGGCTGCATGACTGAAGCGTGCGGCCAGGCCGGGTCCCTGACCGTCAGCGGCTGCGGCAGGGGCGTTACAGACGTGTCACGCGCTCCGCGCCCCACCGCCGTCGGGTCCGCGTATCCAAAAACGAGACGCCCCTCCGAAGGGACGTCTCGTTGCTCGCTCGAGCTCGATCAGGAGGGGCTTGCCGCCGGTGACGAGGAGTCGAGCGGGGTCACCGGGCTGGACTCGGTCGTCGGGACCGGTGCGATGGTCGGGGACTCGCTGCTGGACGACGAATTGCATGCGCCGACGAACAGCGCGGTCGCCACGATCAACATGGCAAGGACGGCTCTCATGACAGGGTTCTCCTCGTGCGTGTGGGGTCAGCCAAAGGTATGGCGAGGGTCGTCTGACGAGCACTTCGGGAACCGGCACGAGTGTTGCAGGACCCTCTAACCGACGCCGCTCGACGACCAGGACGCGGCGAAGCCCCCGGATAGAAGGCCGGGGGCTTCGCCGCGTGGAAGGAGGGACTAGCGGGGGTCGGTCGCGTCGTGCTGGACGTCCTGTCCGACTTCCCGAGCGGTGTCGCCGGCGTTGCCGAGGTCCTTGCGGATCTCGTCGCCTGCGTCGCCGATCTTGTCGGCCGGACCCTCGCTGCCGTCGCTCTCGCGCCAGGCCTGCTTGCTGTCCTTCTCGACGTCACGGTAGGTGCGCTTCACGTCATCCATCGGTCGGTTCTCCCAGGTCTCGGTCGCGACATTCGGTGCGCGACCCGTGATGTCACGGTAGGGGCGGTGACGTGCCACGCAGTCTCCCGACTTCGGGGTCCCGCTATCAACCGCCTTGCAGGCGAGAGGTGGCCGCCGACTTCTTGGCGGCTCGCGTCACACGATCGAGCAGGTTGAACCCGAGCATGGCGGCCGGCAGCAGGGCGGCCCCCACCAGGAAGCGGTTCGCGCCCCCGATGAGGAGGCCCATCGCGAACCCGAACGACAGCAACGATCCGGCGGCGAGCATCTCGTCGCTGCCGCCACTGATCTGGCGGTTCGCGTCCTCGAAGGCGGCACGTGTCGTGGCGGCCACCTCGGGGAGCCGCGAGACGGCATCCGCCGCAGTGTCCTTGACCGACTCGGCTGCGCCGGAGACGGTCTCGCCGACGGCGGCAAGCCGTCCGTCGTCGGCCGTGGTGCGGCTGGTGGTGGGTCGATCGGATGTGGGCGTCGTCATCGGTCGTCTCCTTCGGTGGCCTGGGATGGGGTGGCGGTTTCTGGCCTGGACATGGCAACGGACGACCCGGGAGGGGGCCCGGGTCGTCCGTGCGAGTCCTGGTGCGCCCCGTCACTGGCGCCCCAGAGGTACGAATGCTTGCGATGTCGAGCGACAGCGTAGATGCGCGTCCGGTCCAACAGCGAAACGATGGTTCGCCAAGACATTGCATTTCCATCGCATCGGCCCTCGGCGTCGCTCGACGGTGGTGGAGCGTCGGCCCCCGGACCCCCAGTGGCACGGGGACCGACTCGATCCAGCATGCCGGGGCGCCTGTCGCGGACAGACCGGCGTCATGGTCGCTGGCGTTGCAGTCGCATGGCGTCGCGCCACATGAAAAGAGCCCTCATCCGGTCGGGATGAGGGCTCCTGCTGAGCGAAGTGCGGGTCAGACGGTGCTGCGCGACCGCGTGGTGATGAGGTTGACGAGCACGACGACGATGATCGCGCCGATCACTGCCACGACGATCGTGGTGAGGTCGAGCGGCCCATCGAGCTTGACGTTGAACAGTGCGCTGGCGAGGAACCCGCCGACGAGGGCGCCCACGATGCCGAGGACGATGTGGCCGATGACGCCGAGTCCTTCGTCGCCCTTGACGAGGAAGCCCGCCAGGTAGCGGCGATGGCGCCGAGGACGATCCACGCGATGATGGTCATTGCGATTGCCTCCATCCATCCGGCCGCCGCGCGTCCGGGTCCATGTTGAGCGGGTCGGTCCCGGAACCCGGGACCCTGCACTCAACTGTCGCTTCTCCGGATCGGTCGGCGGACAACGCTCGCGCCGCGCGCCATATCAATGGGATGTCAGCGTGGGTCCGTCCACGCTCGGACCTGCAATCAATCTGCGATGGACCGGGGGAACGGCTCGCGCACGCGCGGGATGGGCCACGTTCGATGCTCGCGGCGACAGACCCGCCAGCACGAAGGGACCTTATCGATGCTTCGCAACCCGATCTCGCGCGTCGACCAGGGCCGCGATCGCCGATCCGGCGACCGGACCCCGCGACGACCGTGCGATGTCCGTCCTCCAGTACGCGACGGCCGGTCTGGCCCTCGCGGTCGTGGCGATCCTCGCGGTCCTCCGCTGAGCCAGCTGCCCCCCGTCCGATCCGGGCCGGCGGCCGGCGGTCCGCGGGCACGGCTGTACGACGCCGATGGCCCGGACCGCGAGATCGACCTCGACGAGGCGTCTCCGGATCGGATCGGCGATCGGCAGCTGGTGTGGATCGACCTCGACGGCCGCGAGCGAGCCGACCTCGATCGGCTCGCGACCATCGTCGGTCTCGAGCCCCGCCTCGTCGCCAGGCTCGCCGATCCTCCGGAACGCGCGGACTTCACCGCGTGGCCCGACCACATCCACCTCATCCTCGTGGCCCTGGAGCCCCCGATCCGACGATGACGCGGCGCGGCTCGTGCGTCGGCCTCTGGACGTCGTCGCCGGCCGGAACTGGGTCGTCACGGTCCATGACGGCCCGGTCCGCGCGTTCGCCCGGTTCGACGCCACGACCGAAGGCGAGACGACGCTCGGAGCGCTCGACGCCGCGGGCTTCCTGGCCGCCATCGCGGACGAGGTCCTGGCCGATTACCTCGAGCTCGTCGAGGCGATGGAGCAGGAGATCGATGCCCTCGACGAGCGCGCCCTGCGTCGGCCGCGAGGCACCGAGCTGCTCGTCGCGATCGTCGGGCTGCGCCGTCGCATCGGGTTCGTCCGACGGACCCTCGCCCCGCATCGGATCGCGTTCACGGCCCTCGCTCGGCCCGAGATGGAGCTGCACGACGAGCTCGGCAAGCCGTGGCCGGCGCTGACCGACCGGCTCGAGCGCGCCCTCGACGCAGTCGAGAACCTGCGCGACCTGCTCCTCGGGACGTTCGACATCCACATGGGCAGGGCGGCCCAGGACACGAACGACGTCATGAAGGTCCTGACCATGCTGTCGGCGGTGCTGCTGCCCGCGGTCGTGCTGGCCGGCGTGATGGGCATGAACTTCCAGCCGCCGTTCTTCAGCAACCCCGACAACTTCTGGGTGGTGGTCGGGGCGATGGTCGTGCTGGCCATCGGGATCCTGCTGGCGACCCGCTGGCGCGGCTGGCTCTGACCCTACTCGTGGAGGATGCGGATGGCGAAGCCGAACTCGGCCCCGCCGCTCTCCCGGGGGAGCGCCCAGATCCGGCCACCCATGGCGGCGATCAGCCGAGCGCACACGAACAGCCCGATCCCGGCGCCGCCGGCTGTCCCGGCCGTGCCGGGCGAGCGGTAGAAGAGCTCGAACAGGCGGCCGGCCTCGTCGGCGGGAAAGCCCGGGCCATCGTCGAGGACGCGGGTGACGACCTCGTCTTCGTGCGCGACCACGGCGACGGTCACCGTGCTGCCGGCGCCGCTGTACTTGGCGGCGTTGGACAGGAGGTTGCGGATGACCTGCTCGACGTAGGTCGGGTCCGCCGAGACGGTCGGGAGCCCCGGCATGATGTCGAGGGTGAACGTGACGCCCGGCCAGCGACCCTGCTCCGAGGTGACCACCCGTGGCACGAGCCGTTGGAAGAGCACCGGCTCGAGGCCCATCTCGCCCGGTCCCTCCCCGAAGCGGTTGAGGGCGACCACGTCCTCGACCAGCCGCTGGAGCCGTTCGGCCTCGGTGTGGATGTCCTGGAAGATCCCGCGCTTCGTCTCGTCGTCGAGCGTCGATGCCTCTCGGGCCAGGAGCTTGGCCCCACCGAAGATGGTCGTCACCGGCGTCCGCAGCTCGTGCGACAGGATGCCGATGAACGTCTCGCGGACGGCCTCGCGGCGACGCGCCTCGGTCACGTCGCGCATCACCACGATGGTCTCGTCGCCGCTCGTGGCGTGCCCCAGCGAGTCATTGACCGGGTAGGTCGAGATCTCGACCCATCGGTCCCGGTCGCGCCGGGTGGGCAGCTCCACCGGTCCGCCGGCGGACCGGAGGCGGGGCGCAGCACCGGTCGGGTCGTGGAGCTCGGCGAGGATGTCGGCGTACGACCGCTCGTCGACCTCCGGGAACAGGCGATGGGCGGCCGGGTTGGCGAGACTGATCGTGCCGTCGGCCGCGCACACGATGACGGCCTCGCCCATGGCGCTGATGACGGCATTGAGCTCCGCCGCCCGGGCATGCTCGGCCTGGGCGAGCCGCTGCAGCCGCACCTGGACCTCGATCCGCTCGCCGATGTCGCGCGCGATGGCGACGACCCCGCGCGTGCCGTCTGGCAGCTCGACCGGCCGGGCGACGAATTCGACCGAGATCGACCGATCGCCGCCGATCCGGACCTCGGTCAGGACCGTCTGGACATCCCGTTCGGGCAAGGAGGTCGCCTCCGCCGGCCGGCTCAGGCGCGCGACGGTGGCCGACCCGAGGAACTCGTCGAGTCGGCGGCCCACGAGCTCGTCTGCCGAGCGTTCGAACAGCTGCACGCCCCGCGGTTGACGTCATGGATCGAACCGGTCTCGGGGTCGAACACGAGGATCGCCTCGGCGATCGAATTGACGATGGTCTGGGCCAGCCCGGGATGAGGCAGTCGATCGGGACGTGAGGCCCCTGCGGACCGCCCGACCGGCGGTGCTTCGATCTCAGCGGGCGAAGTGGACTCTGGCACGGCTCCTCGGGTGCTTCTAGGCGGCCGTCCGCCGAGCGCGCCGAAGGCCGGCCGAACCCACCCAGTGTGACCCGGTGCCTCGTTACGCGTGGTGCGCGACCGCGCGTGAGCGCCTTGCATCCGCATCGCAACTGCAGATCCGGCGGCGTGGCTATACTTCGGGACCCCCAGATCAACGACAAGCCACGTTGCGGAGTCCAGCACGTTGCACGTCGCGCCGGGCCACCTCAGGACGCTCAGTCAGGGCGGCCTGCAAGTCCGATTTCACCATCCTCGACTCGATGGCGTACGTCCTCGCCCAGACCCAGGCCGGCGGGTCGGCGGGGACGCCGCTCGAGCGACCGTGCACCGATGCCCATTGGGGCTTCGTCATCGACGGTGAGCTGACCTTCATCCGTGGCCGACGCCGTGAGACCATCCGGTCGGGCCAGGCCTTCCACGTGCCGGTCGGCGGCCCGTCACACCGGTTCGAGACCGCGAATTGGGTGGTCCTGGCGGGCTTCGCTCCGGTCGACCCCGCCATCGACGTGAGCGACACCCGGCTGACGGCCTCGGGGTTCACGGTGGTCGCCCGACGATCGGGCGGCGTCATCGTGCCGCCGGTCGGGCCGCTCGACGTGCCGGCGGGTGCGGTCGAGAGCGAGGCCTGGCAGATGTCGGGCCTCGTCATGACCCGCGTCCGGATGGGCGAGCGGAGCGGCTACCGCTCGGGCTGGTGCGACGCTCCCCACTGGGGCCTGGTCATCTCCGGGAGAATGACCATCGAATGGGAGCAGGATGTGGAGGTGGTGGCGGCGGGCGACGTCTTCCATTGCCCGGCCGGCCCACCCGGGCACCGGATCGAGGCCGCCGACCCGGCCACCTTCATCGATCTCACGCCACTGGCCGCCTTCGGGAGCGGCTGCCGCCTGGCGGACTGGCGGCGCGCCGCAGCCGATTTGCCTGCGGTGGCCGAGCACGGGATCGCGGTCACGGCCCTCGGCTGAGCCGGGCCGGCGTGACCCGGCCGCCGCCATCGCGCGACTCGGGGAGCGACTCACCGTAGGACTCGACCTCCTCCTCGTCAGGTGGCTCGATGGCGGCCGGGTCCTGGGCCACCGGCACCTCACGGGCCTGCAGGCGACTGAGGGCGATCTCGATGGACGCCGCGACCGGTACTGCGAGGAACGCGCCGACCAGGCCGCCCGCCGCGCCGCCGACCAGGAGGCTGAGCAGGACGAGGAGCGGTGAGATGCCGATCGTGTTGCGCATGACGATCGGGACCAGAACGCTGCCCTCGAGCAGCTGCAGGACGATATAGACGCCGGCGACCACGACGGCGAGCTGCGGTGACACGGTGGTCGCGACGAGGATCGCGGGGATGGCGCCGAGCAGCGGCCCCACGATGGGGATGGCTTCGGTCAGCGCCGCGATCATGCCGAGCAGGAGCGCCCCGGGCAGCCCGAGGAGGGTGTAGGCGATGCCGGTCGCCAGGCCCATCGTGCCCATCAGGATGAGCTGACCGCGGACCCACAGCCCGAGCCGCGACTCGATCTCGTTCCAGGCCTCGCGTGCGCCGGCGCGGCTATCGGCCGGCACGTACGCCAGCAGGTAGCGCTGCAGCCGGGCGTGCTCGACGAGCCAGAAGAAGACGATCGTCAGGAGGGTGGTCACGGTGATGGCCGCGGTCGCCGCGATGGTCCCGACCTGGACGACCTCGTTCGGGTCGGGCGGCTTGACCGCGGTCGCCTCCCTGGCCGAGTCCACCAGCGCGATGATCGACCGCGACAGCGCACCGGGCCGCAGGGTGGAGGCCCACTCCTGTGTGTGATCGAAGAAGGCGGGCAGGCGCGCCATGACCGTCTGGCCCTGGCCGATGGCGGCCGGGACCACGATGAGGCCGAGGCCGATGACCGTGACGAAGAAGGTCAGGTAGACGATCAGGATCGTCGCCCCGCGCCCGAGCGGCAGCCGGTCGCGGATCCCTCCCACGAACGGCTCGAGCGCGGATCCGAGGAGGATCGCGATGAACAGGAGCAAGAGGACGTGGGCTGCGGCGACCCCGAGGGCGATGAGTCCGACGACCAGCGCGACGCCGGCCGCCAGGCCCATGCCGCGGATCGTCCAGGGGATCACATCGGCGCGCATGGCGGCGACCTACCCGCCCGCGGTCGGCGACGGGGCGGGGGCAGTGCCGTGCGGATGCGGCGGCTTCGGGTGCTTGTCCTTGACCGGCCGGTGGGGACCGTGATGCGTTGCCCCATGGACGGACGACGAGCACGAGCCGGCGATCGAGCCGCCCCACGACGACTGGCCCCAGAAGTAGGCCGTCCGCGAGTCGTACTGCCCGAGCGTGCCCGGACCGCGTCGCGCGCGACGCATCCAGTCCGCGTCAGCCACGTCCCACGCGCTGGGCCCGAGCTCGGCCTTGACCAGGTCGACGCGATACCCGCCGCAGGTCTGGCTGTAGAGCAGGCCGGGCGGATCGATCTGGTGCGCCGCGCCCGGCTGGGTGCCGGCGATGAACAGGGCCGTCGTGCGAGCCCTGGTCCACGGTCCCGGCGCACCCCCGGTCCACGCGTCGATGGTGGCGCGGACAAGACCCGGCGGCTGATGGAACGCGGTCACCGGCCAGCCGCTGGTGTAGTCGCGCACGAACGCGCGCCACAGGGGTGCAGCCGCGGTGAGCGAGGTGGCCGGCGTCTTGGCTCGGGGGTTCGAGTGGTCGCTGTTGCCCATCCAGATGCCGACGACGAGACCCGGGTGAGCGCCGTCGGCCGGCGGCGCCAGGTAGCCATAGGTGGCCAGGTCGCGAGCCTCGTTCGCCGTCCCGGTCTTGACCGCAGCCGGCCGATAGGCGCCGCCCTTGCCGTTATGGAGCGCGAGCTTTGCCGCCCAGATCGGGTTCTGCTTCTTGTCGGTGTTGCCGGCCAGGATGTCGGTGACCTGGTAGGCGGCCTGCGGCGAGACGGCCTGCGTGCCGGCCGCATCCGGCGCCTTCCAGACGACCGAGCCGTCCGGCCCCTTGATCTCGAGGATCATCTGCGGCGGCAGCCGGTCGCCGCCGTTGGCCAGCCCGCCATAGGCCGAAGTGAGGTCGAGCGGTCGCACCTCGACGGTCCCGATGGCGCCCGCGAGTCCGGCCTGCAGGTACGCCTGCCGGCCGCCGGTGAACCGGATGCCGAGTGCCTCGGCCGTCTTGTCGACCTGGCTGTTGCCGACCCGTTGGAGGGCCCGGATGGCCGGGATGTTGAGCGAGTACTGGAGGGCCTTGCGGACGAGGACCGGGCCGCGCTCGAGCTGGTCGGCGTCGCGCGGCACCCAGTCCTGCCGCGCGTCGAACTTGGTCGTGACGTCGAGCAGCAGGCTGGCCGGTGTCAGCTTGTGGCTGTCGAACGCGCTGGCGTACAAGATCGGCTTCCACGCCGAGCCCGGCTGCCGGGAGCCGTCACCGGCGACGTCGAACTTGGGCTGGAACTTGGCGCTGGCGAGGTCGTCGCGGTCGTAGCCGGCGCTGCCGGCGTAGGCGAGGACGTCGCCGGTCGTGTAATCCATCGCAACCAGCGCGCCGTCGTGCAGGTCCTTCCCGCGGAGGGCACGGATCCACGGCAGGTCGCTCGCCGGGATCTTGAGGCTCTTGAGCAGGGCGGCGCCCTTCGCGCGCGACAGGTTGGGAGCGATGGCGGCGGCGGCCAGCCACTTCTCGGCGAGCTGCTGCGCCTTCCAGTCGAGGGTCGTGATGACCGTGTAGCCCCCGGTCTCGACGGCGTTCGCGCCCTGGTCGCCGAGGATGCCGTCGAGCTGCGTCTTGACCTGCCAGGTGAACTGCGCGGCGCGCAGGGTCCGCGGCTGATCGCCGGCGAGGATGACCGGCGTCGCGAGCTGTGCCTGCAGCTGGTTCGGCGACAGCGTGGTCCAGCGGGCGCCCGAGGCCAGGCCACCGAGGACCCAGTCCGCGCGGACGACCGGCGGGCTGTTTGCCGGGACGACCAGCCGGCCCTTGCTGTCCTTCTTGGCGTAGCGATACGGGTCGAGGGTGGTCGGCGACTTCGGCAGGCCGGCCAGCAGGGCGGCCTGCAGGGGCGTCAGCTTGGACAGGTCGCTGACGCCGAAGTAGACCTCGGCCGCGGCTGCGATCCCGTACGCGCCGTGGCCGTAGAAGATCTCGTTGAGATAGGCCGTGATGATCCGATCCTTGCCCAGCTCGCCCGGGAACGCGTCGGACAGGCGCATCGACTGGATGATCTCCTTGGCCTTGCGCAGGTAGACGTCGGCGCCCGGCGCGGTCGCGTCCGACGGGAGCAGCCGGGCCCGGACGAGCTGTTGGGTGATGGTCGAGGCGCCACGCTCGCTGTCCCCATTGGCGTCCTGGGCAGCCGCCGCGGCGATGGCCGCTGCGTCGAACCCGCTGTTCTCCCAGAACGTGCGGTCCTCGGCGGTCGTCGTCGCATCGAGGACGAGCCGCGGGACCTCGTCGAAGGCGACCACCCGCCGGTCCTCGACGCCGAACTCCCCGAGCTTGACCTTGCCAGTCCGGTCATAGATCGTCGTCGGCTCGGCGAAGGTCAGGGTCTCGAGTCGGGCGGGGTCGGGTAGCCCGACCGACAGCACGCTGACGAGGGCGTTGAACACCAGCAGGGCCACGATCGCACTGGCGACGGCTGTCGCTCCGAGGCCGAGGACGATGAACATCACGATCCGGCCGAACCCGCCGCGCGGCGTCTGGCGCGCGGCGACGCGGCCCGCATACCGGAGGGCGTGGATGTGGCTGGCATCGCGCCCCACGGCCGAGCGACCGGCACGCACGGACACGCTGTGGTCGGACCTCATGTCGTCATGGTCGGTCCCGATCCATCAAGCGCCGTATGGTAGGGATGACGGCCGTCTTGCAGTCTCGTGTCACGCATCCGCGTGGCCCGTGCAACGGGCGTCGGGCCGACGATGACGGTCCCACCGGCACACGGAGGTCGTTCATGTCCGTGCGGACCACCACCCGCACCATCCCGGCGCCGACCGCGACCATCGTCCCGGCCACGGACCTCGGCAACGTCGAGGTCGCCAAGGCGGGCAACCTCTACCTGCTGACCGACCAGCGCGGCGACATCCGGATCGATGGCCGCGGGCTCGGCCTGTACGACCTCGACACGCGGATCCTGTGCACGTCGATCCTGCGCCTCAACGGCTCGCCGCTGACGCTCCTGCGTGGACCGCATCAGTCGGATGGCGCGGACATCATCCAGCTGACCAACCCCGAGCTGCGCCGCAACCCGGATGACAAGAGGGCGGTCGAATCGAGCCTCGCCCGACGCGACCTCAGCCTCACCCGGGCGCGCCACATCGATGGCGACCTGCGCGAGCTGGTCACCGTCGTCAACTACTCGGCCACCGTCGAGCACCTCGAGATCCAGCTTGGGGTCGGCGTCGACATGGCCGACATCTTCGAGGTCCGCGGCTACCCGCGGGCGGCCCGTGGGACCTCCTGCCGATCGTGCTCGACGACGACGGCGCGACGTCGCCTATGACGGGTCGACGGACGCGGCGGACGACCACCTCGTCGCCGGCGGTGCGACGCTCGAGCCGGTCGACGCGGGAGACGTGGCCGGCCGCGACGGTCCTCGCCAGCTGGCGCCTTTCGCTCGAGCCGGGGGCCCGCCCGACGGTCGGCGGCCGTCCGGCCCTGGGCGACGAAGGAACGCTCGCCCGCGCCACCGTCGCCGCGTCCAGGGCAGGCCGCGTCGCCCGGCGGCCGACATGCGGTCCTGCCGACGGCGCGCGACCGACCGTTCGACGGCCCGCGGATCCAGTCCGACCACGAGCTGCTCGACCGGACGCTGATCCGCTCGATGGCCGACCTGGCCTGCTCCGCAACGACGGCCCGCGCCCGGGCGAGTCGTACGTCGCGGCGGGCGTGCCGTGGTTCTCGACGCTGTTCGGGCGCGACAGCCTGATCACCTCGATCGAGGCCATCGCGTTCATGCCGAGCCATCGCCGCGACGCTCGAGGTCCTCGCCTCGCTCCAGGCGACCGCGACGACCCGTGGCGCGACGCCGAGCCCGGCAAGATCCTCCACGAGATGCGGACGGGCGAGATGGCCCGAGCCGGCGAGATGCCGCACGACGCCTACTACGGCAGCGTCGACGCGACGCCGCTGTGGCTGGTTCCTGCTCGGCGAGACCCACGACTGGACCGGCGACGACGACCTCGTCGACGGCTGTGGCCGAACGCGCTGGCGGCCCTCGGCTGGATCGACGACTCGGGCGACCTCGACCGCGACGGGTTCGTCGACTACCGACCGCCGCCCGAGCCGGCCTGCTCAACCAGGGCTGGAAGGACTCGGGGGACGCGATCCGCGCACCTCGACGGCCGCGCCGGCGGCCGACCGATCGCGCTCGCCGAGGTCCAGGGCTACGTCTATGACGCGAACCGCTCGATGGCGCGCCTCGCCCGGCATCGCGGCGACGACTGCCGCTGGCGACACGCTCGACGTCGCCGCCGACGGAGCTCCGGTCCCAGTTCGACGCGGCGTTCTGGCTCCCGACGCGCGCTTCTACGCCATGGCCCTCGACGGCGACCAAGCGCCGGTCGCGAGCATCGCGTCGAACCCGGGCCACTGCCTGTGGAGCGGGATCGTCCGCCGAACGAGCGTCGCGGCCGTCGCCGAGCGCCTGCTCGCTCCGGACCTGTTCTCGGGCTGGGGCATCCGGACGTACGCCGCGGGCCAGCCCGGCTACAACCCGATCGGCTATCACACGGGGTCGGTCTGGCCGCACGACAACGCGCTCATCGCTGCCGGGCTCAAGGCGAGCGGCGCCGCCGACGCCGCCGACCTGCTGCGCCGGGCCGCCTGATCGAGGCCGCGCAGTGATTCCCGGACTTCCGGCTCCCCGAGCTGTTCTGCGGCTTCGACCGCGAGGTGACGGCGCGCCGGTCCCCTACCCGGTCGCCTGCTCGCCGCAGGCGTGGTCGGCCGCCGCCCCACTCTCCCTGCTCCAGACGATGCTCGGGATGCGGGCCGACGCCGCCGCCCGACGGCTCGAGCTCCATCCGCCCCACCTTCCCGAATGGCTCGGCAAGCTGACGATCACGGGCCTCCGGGTCGGCGACGACTCGGTCGACCTGCTCGTCCATCGCTGGCGCGGCCGGACGAGCGCGGAGGTGCTGGCCGGCGCGGCTCGATCGAGGTCATCATCCACGTGTGAGCGGATCGACCGAGGGCGGTCAGCTCCCGGCGATCCGCAGGAGCTCGCCGTGTCCCAGGCTCGTGGCGTAGACCGACCCGTCCGCGGCCTCGCCGATGGAGCTCACGCTCCGGCCCATATTCGTCACCAGGACCGGTTCGCGCCGCCCGTCGCCCGCCGGGATCGATGACCCACAGGTGGTCCGAGCAGTCGTCGCCGAACAGGTAGCCGCCGTCGAGCGAGCGGCGGCCGGATGACGGACGACGACGCCGCCGATGACCGCGCAGCCCTGGTCGTGGCCGTACTCGGCGACCGGCGAGGTCAGCCCGGTCTCGTCGCAGCCCTGGGCCGGGTCGTAGCAGTGGAAGCCTTCGATCCGGTTCCAGCCGAAGTCGAGTCCGCCGACACCGGCCCGTGCGACATCGATCTCCTCCCACGCGTCCTGGCCGACGTCGCCGATCCACAGGTCGCCGGTCTGCCGGTCGAAGCGGAAGCGCCACGGGTTGCGCAGGCCGGAGAGCCAGATCTCGGGCTGGGCTCCGGCGGTCGCCGACGAACGGGTTGTCGGCGGGAATCGTGTACGGAGCCCCGGCGGCCGAGCCGCCGTCGACGTCGATGCGCAGGATCTTGGCCAACAGGGTGTCGAGCCGCTGCCCATTGCCTTGGGGGTCGCCTTCGGAGCCGCCGTCGCCGAGCGCGATGTAGAGCTCCCGTCCGGACCGAACCCGACCCCGCCGCCGTTGTGGTTGGCGAACGGCTGGCTGACATGGAGCAAGAGGATCCACTCGCCGCCTGCGTCGGCGACATCGGGGTCGGTCGCGCTGACCCGGAAGGACGACGACCGTGTTGCCGTCGCGGTCGGTGTAGTCGACGAAGAAGCGCGGGTCCGTGGGGTAGTCCGGGTGGAAGGCGAGGCCGAGCAGCCCCCGCTCCCCACCGCTCGTGATCCGACCGCCGATGTCGAGGAAGGGGCGCTCGACCAGCGCGCCATCCCGCACGATCCGGATCTTCCCGCCCTGCTCGACGACGAAGAGCCGCCCGCTCCATCGCCCGCGTTCGCCACGTCGACCGGAGCCGAGAGACCGGACACCGCGACCGACACCGTGACCTTGACGGCGTTCGGGTCGAATGCGCCGGCGGCCGAGCCGGTCGGGGTCGAGGCAGTTGCCGAAGCCGAGGTCGAAGCTTCGGCGGTCGCCGCCCGGGCGTCTCGATCGGTGGTGAGCCGGTGAGCGTCGGCAGCGTGGATGCCGTGGGCGAGCAGGCCGTCAGGCTCAGGATGACGACCACGAAGGCGGCGGCCCGCATCCGCGACATCGGCCGATGCTAGCCGGGATCGCCATCGGGCGTCCGACGCGCTTCGGCGCTGCTACCCTGCGCTCGGGAAGGGGCCACGATGCTCGATCGCCTGATCTCCGGAGCGGGGGCTCTCGCCGACGCCGCCGATCGGTCGGTCCGCTCGATCGTGAGCGGCCCGCGCCGTGGGTTCGGAACGACGCGACCGGGCTCCGCCCTGGTGGCGGCGGTGCTGGTCGGCCTGGCCGCCCTGCTCGTCGCGGCCGGCATCGAGGCCACCGATCCGTCCATCCCGGTCCATCTCGCAGCTCACGATGTCGCGGCCGGGCGGGTGCTGCCGGATCGGACCTACGCGACGATCAGCGGGGCGCTCGACACGATCTACGTCGAGACGTACGTCGACGCGAACGGCAACGACACCGAGGACAGCTCCGAAAGCGGTGTGGCGTGGTTCTACTGGCTGGTCGACCCGACCGACCGGACCGGCGTGACCATCCGATCGACGCGGCCTCCCGCCGAAGTGCTGACCTGGGAGGGACGCGGGATCGCGCGGACCGACCCCGGCTATCTGACCGAGGACTATCCGGCCTTCCAGGATGAGGTGGACCACAGCGGGATCACCGTCGCCACGGACACCCTCATCGATGCGTCCGCGGGCGCAGCCGGGCCGGTGACGACCGTCGATCCCGGCGGCCCGCTCCCGACGACCGACCGACCCGTCTCACTGTCGGGATCTCGGCTGAGCGAGTACCTCGGCGTGTGCACGATCGACCCGAACCTGACGGGGAGTGCGACCCGCTGACCAGAAGGCGTTACGAGATCGTCGTCTACGACCCGGCCACCAAACATGGCGTCCGCGTCCTCGTCCGCGACCCACCCGAGTTCGTCGATGCGACCCTGACCGGCCTCCTGCGCCGCGAGGAGCGGACCGTGGATGACGCCGAGTGGGTCGACGGATTCCACTTCAGCGAGCTCGACCTCCACGTCTCCGACCGATACGTCCTCGACGAGCCCGCGGGCGCGGGTGCGCCCCGTTCGGCGATCGTCTGGCCGCGGCTTCGCCGCCGTCGCGGTCGTGATCGTCATCGGGCTGGCCGGCGGCTACCTCGTGTATCGGCGTACGGGGGCCGCCCTGCCGGCGGCTGGACCAGCTGGCGGTCGGCGAGCGGATGCCGACCCGGATCACGGGCATCGTCCCGACTGCCACCGGTCGGGTGCATGTGCGAGAGGTGCCCGCGGACGGTCCGGAGCGTCCTCCGCCCTGAGGTCCCGCCCGAGCTCCCGGCGGCCCGGACGTCGCCGACTTGTCCGACTCGCCCGTCCGTGCGACGCGGTCGACGCCGTGGAGGCGGCGAGCCGCCGGCCGAGCTCGTCTCTCCCGCCGGACTCCCACCTGCCACACCCTCGTCGTCCACCGGACCGGCTATCCGCCGCTGTCGAGCTCGGTCGCGGTCAGATGCTACGCCTGTCGATCGGCGGGTGATGCCACTCCGCGGTCCGCGGCCCGCGATTCGGATCGACGCGGGGACCGGCCCTCTCGTGCTCTCGTTCGATACCGACGCGGACCGCGACCGCGCGGCTGCGGAACTACTCGACGACGCGGGCCTCGGGCCTGACGGCCGCCGCCCCTGCGCAGCTGAAGGGGAGCGTGATGAACGCCTGCGGAACTCCTTCGACCTGGTCGATGCGCAGGGCGCGGCTGGCCCGCGGTACCACGAATTCCTGCGGGTCCCGGACCTGTCGGCCGGGATCTACGTCCTCGAGGCCGGCGCGACCGACCTGCAGTCGCCCCACACCGAGGACGAGCTGTACTACGTCGTCGCGGGCCGCGGAGTGGTCACGGTCGGTGGAGACGCGCCCCGTCGTCCCCGGCACGGTGGTCTTCGTCGCCGCGACCGTCCCGCATCGCTTTCACGACATCGCTGAACGACTCGAGCTCCTCGTGGTCTTCGGTCCGGGCGAGGGCGATCCGAGCCGACCGCCGGCTGACCGCCGGACCGCCGGCCGTAGCCTGCGAGCGGTCAGCCGTCCCGGGACCCGGCGACCGCGTCGATGAACGCGAGCGCCAGTTCGGGGCGAGCGACCCGACCTCGTCGTGCCGAAAGAACACATACACGTCGTCGCCGGCCGACAGGAACGGCTCGAGCCGCGACGCCCACGCCTCGATTTCCGCCGCGGTGTAGTCGTTACGTCGGAGACGCAGATACAGGAACTGACCCGGTCCGCCGGATGATCGGCGGTTCCGCGTCGTCGGGCAGCTCGGTCGAGCACAGCGCGGCACCGACCCGGGCGAACGCCGCAACGTCTCGTCGACGTGCCACGACGGGTCCTGGAACTCCAGGGTGAACGGCGGTACGGCGGCCATGCACCGAGCAGGCCGCCAAGTCGCGCGTCGTCCCGACGGACGCCGTCGGGGACCCGGAACAGGACGGTCCCGAGTCGCTCCCCGAACGCCCGATACGGACCAGTCAGCCACGGGACGCTCGTCGACGGAGTCGACCTGGAG
>CAVZTK010000010.1:0-44808 GCA_963778155.1 uncultured Chloroflexia bacterium | reverse complement strand
TGAATGTCGCGGGTTCGAACCCCGTCTCCCGCTCCACTACCTTCGCCCAGCCTTCGCGTCAGCGCAGCTGTGACTTGAGCTCGGACGCAGCCGAGGCAAGGATCTCCCGTGAGAGCGCCTCGTCGTCGACGGCAGCGCCATCGACACCGCGCCCACGAGCGTCGACAGCGCGCTGATCGCCGTGGCCCGCCTCCCATCCCTAGGCCCGGGTGGGAGCAAGCGAACCAGCATCTCGATGTAGACGCCTCGCTGGTGTACGCGGCCCGCGCCCTTGGGTCGGCACGTGCGACGTCGGCCACGAGCGTCGTGACGGGCGCAGCTCGTGCCGAGGTTGGTCGCGGTGGGTCGTGCTCAGGTGCGCGTCGACGACCGCGGCGAACGGATCGTCGGGTGACTCTGCGACCCGCGGCCCATCGTCAGCATGGCATTGCCGGCGGACGCGGGAGTGGACCGGAATCGCGGTCGCTGCCCGGACGGGCTGGGTCTTGACTTCGGTGCACACGAGTGCATACACTCGATTGCCGCCTCTCGAGTCCACTCATGATGGTGGGTCGTGGGCGGAAGGGGAGTCGGATGAAGGTCCTCGGCGACCGAGAAGTCTGGTTCGTCACCGGCAGCCAAGCCCTATACGGCGATGACGCGCTCCGGACCGTAGCTGAACACGCGAACGAGATCGCGTGTTCCCTCGACGGGGCCGACACGATCCCGGTCCGGATCCTGCCCAAGCCGGTCGTCGCGACCGCGGAGGCGATCCGGGAAGTCCTTCTCGCGGCAACGTCGGATGCGGCATGCATCGGCGTCATCGCCTGGATGCATACGTTCTCGCCCGCGCGCATGTGGATCGCGGGCCTCCAGGGCCTCCGGAAGCCGCTGCTGCACCTGCACACGCAGCACAATCGGGATCTCCCCTGGGCCGACATCGACATGGACTTCATGAACCTCAACCAGTCGGCGCATGGCGACCGCGAGTTCGGGTTCATCGAGAGTCGACTGCGACTCAGCAGGACCACGGTCGTCGGCCACTGGCAGGATCCGGAGGTCATCGACCGCATCGCCAGCTGGACCAGGGCCGCCAGCGGTGTCGATGAGCTCCGGCGCCTCAGGCTCGCCCGCTTCGGCGACAACATGCGCCAGGTGGCGGTCACGGAGGGTGACAAGGTCGAGGCCCAGATCCAGCTGGGTGTCCGGGTCGACGGCTATGGCGTCGGCGATCTCGTCGCGGCCGTCGAGGCGGCGACCGATCCGGACATCGACCGTCTTGTGGCGGAGTACGACGCGACCTACGACGTGGCGCCGTCGCTACAGCTCGACGGCGCGGACCGGTCAGCCCTCCGGGCGGCGGCACGGATCGAGCTCGGACTCCGGGGCTTCCTCGCCGAGGGTGGCTTCAATGCCTTCACCGACACCTTCGAGGACCTCGGCGACCTCGTCCAGCTGCCGGGCATCGCCGTTCAACGGCTGATGGCCGACGGCTACGGGTTCGGCGCCGAAGGCGATTGGAAGACGGCCTTGCTCGTCCGGGCGATGAAGGTGATGGCGACTGGTCTGCCGGGCGGGACGTCCTTCATGGAGGACTACACCTATCACCTGGGTTCCGACGGATCGAAGGTCCTGGGCGCCCATATGCTCGAGGTCTGCCCGTCGATCGCCGACCGCCGGCCGACGTGCGAGATCCATCCCCTGTCGATCGGTGGCCGATCGGACCCGGTGCGGCTCGTCTTCACCGCGCGCCCGGGCCCAGGAGTCGTCGTCGGGCTCCTCGATCTCGGCGAGCGGTTCCGACTCGTCCTCGACGAGATCGACGTCGTCCAGCCACCCGAGGCGCTGCCGCGCCTCCCGGTCGCCCGCGCGCTCTGGGAGCCGCGGCCCGGACTCCGAGTGGCGGCTGAGGCCTGGCTGCTGGCCGGTGGGCCGCACCACACGAGCCTCAGCACGGCCCTGACCCGGACGCACCTAGAGGACTTCGCCGAGATGGCGGGCATCGAGCTCATCGCGATCGGCGAGGGCACGACAGTCTCCGAGATCAAGAAAGAGCTTCGCTGGAACCACGCGTATCACCAGCTGGCGCGGGGGCCATAGGACACGTGCGAACCGGCCCGGTCGGCAACGTCCTATCCGTGAGGGCATCGACGCAGCCGGCCAGGGACACCGACCGTGGGCGGCGTCGGCGCGACGTCGGACCCGGGCTGAGGGAGGGTCTGCGACTGGTGGAGATGGGAGTCCGGCGGGGGCGAGTGATGTGGTCACATGCAAGGAGGATCTCGAGATGATGAGAAACGGCCTACGACGCGGTGAGGTGGCGGCCCTGATGACCGCCCTCCTCGTCGTGCTGAGCGCGTGCAACGCGTCCTCGTCGCCGTCGCCGAGCGGGAGCGGGGCTGGCGCGGCGGCCTCTGCGGCGCCGGCCTCGGCGACCGGGCAGTTCTGCTCCGGGGTGAACCTCGTGTTCTTCCCGGGCGGCACGCAGGGCGGCGGGTTCGAGACCGTCGTCTACAACGGCGCCAAGGCGGCCGAGGCCGCATTCGGGCCGAAGATCGTGTACCAGTGGTCCGACTGGGACCCGAACAAGATGATCACCCAGTTCCAGCAGGCCATGGCGACCAAGCCTGACGGCATCGCCGTCATGGGCCACCCCGGCGACGCGGCCTTCGACCCGCTCATCAAGCAGGCGATGGACCAGGACATCCTTGTCACCGTGATGAACACCGAGCTTCCGAAGGCCGAATCGGCCTATGCGACGAAGGGGCTCGGCTACGTCGGTGCCGTCCTGCACGACGCCGGCGCCGCCCTCGCCAACGAGGCCATCGCGCGCGGCGGACTCAAGTCGGGTGACCGCGCCTTCGTCTGGGGCCTCGAGGCCCAGGCCGGCCGCGGCGAGCGGACTAAGGGCATCCACGAGACCCTTCAGACGGCGGGTCTGACGGTCGACTATCTCGAGATCGACGACGCCACGAACAAGGATCCGGCCAACGGGACAGCGACCTTCACCGGATACGTCTCGGCGCATCCTGACGTCAAGGCGATGTTCATCGATCACGGCAACCTGACGTCGACGATCCCGACCTACATGAAGGCGGCCAACCTCACGGCCGGCAAGGTCTACATGGCCGGCTTCGATGCCTCCGCCGGCGACCATCCAGGGCATCAAGGACGGCTACATCAGCCTGGTCATCGACCAGCAGCAGTACCTCCAGGGCTTCCTGGCCGTCGAGCAGCTGTGCCTCACCAAGAAGTACGGCTTCAGCGGCCTGTTCGTCAACACGGGCGGCGGCTTCATCGACAAGTCGAACGTCGACAGCGTCGCCTCGCTCGTGCAGCAGCAGATCCGCTAGTGGCGGGACCGTCTGGTCCGACGACCAGCGGGCAGGCTGACGGACGCGACAGCGCCCGTCAGCCTGCCTCCCCTGCCGTGCCCCGTCTCGAGCTTCGAGGGATATCGAAGTCGTTCGGCGGCGTCCACGTCCTCGAGGACATCGATCTTCGACTCGGCGCCTCCGAGGTCGTCGGTCTCCTTGGCGACAACGGAGCCGGCAAGTCGACGCTCATCAAGATCATCACGGGCGTCCACCAGCCCGACCGGGGCGAGATCCTGTTCGGCGGCGAGCGCGTCGACGGGCTCACCGTCCAGAGGGCACGGTCACTCGGCGTGGAGACGGTCTTCCAGGAGCGGGCGCTGGCCGATGCAGCTGTCGCTGTGGCGGAACATCTTCATGGGCCGGCCCATCAGCCGACCGCTTCGGCTTCCTGCGGGTCGGCGAGATGCGCCGCAGCGACTGCGGAGCTGATGGGCGAGTCGATGGGCTTCACCTCGGCGGTCCTGACGCCGGACACGAGCGTGCACGGGCTGTCCGGCGGCGAGCGCCAGGGCCTGGCCATCGTGCGTGCCCTGCACTTCCAGGCCGACATCATCATCCTCGACGAACCGACCATGGGTCTGTCGCTCAAGGAGACCGAGAAGCTCCTCCACTTCGTCGACGGCATCCGGGGCGCCGGCAAGTCGGCGATCTTCATCGACCACAACATCTTCCACGTGTACTCGGTGGCCGACCGGATCGTCGTCCTCGACCGAGGCCGCGTCGCAGGCGAATTCCCGACGTCGCGCTACTCGCTCGACGAGCTGATGGACATCATGCGTGAGGTCGCCTCGACGGGAGCCTACACCGAGGCCGAGCGCTACCGCGGCGACGCATCCGGCCACGCTGCCGGAGGTCTGGCGTGAGCGCCGTGCCGAGGACGGCGGCCTCGCGGCGGAACGGCATCGGTCACGCGCCTCGCCCCGTGGGCGTCGCAGATCGGAATCATCACAGCGTTCCTGCTGCTCTGGCTCGCGTTCGTCGTCCTCGCGCCGAGGACGTTCCTGGACGCGCCGATCTACCTGTCGTTCGCCCAGACCACGCCGTACTTCGCCATCATCGCGATGGCGCTCACGATGGTGATCGTCGCTGGCGACATCGACCTGTCGTTCCCGGCCACCATGTCCCTGGGGATGGTCGGCTTCGTCGCGCTCTGGCAGGCCACCGGCAGCGTCGCGCTTGGGGTCGCGGGCGCCCTTGGCGTCGGTGTCCTGTGCGGCCTCTTCAACGGATTCTTCGTCACGGTACATCGGGATCCCGGCCCTGGTCGTGACGATCGGCACGCAGTTTCTCTTCCGTGGCCTCGCCGTGGTGCTGGTCGGCGGACGTCAGTACCCGCTCGTCGCCACGCAGGACTCGCTCGCCTACCAGGTGATGGTCGGCAAGCTGTTCGGCGCTGCCGATGGAGTTCTTCTGGTTCGTGCTCGCCACCGTCGGCACCTGGGTGCTGCTCAACCGGCATCGCCTGGGGCAGAACGCCTATGTCACGGGTGACAACGGCCAGGCAGCCGCGCTGATGGGCATCCCGATCCGGCGGACGCGGGTCATCCTGTTCATCCTGGTCGGGGTGGCGGCGGCGTTCGCCGGGGTCCTCAACAGCCTCCAGGTCGTCAACTACTACCCCTCGGTGGGCGACGGCTACCTGCTGCCGGCGCTGGCCGCGGTCTTCGTCGGGGGGACATCCGTGTTCGGCGGTCGCGGCAGCGTGCTGGGCACGGCCCTCGGCGCGTTCATGATCGGGGGCATCCAGGCCGGCCTCGTCGCTATCGGCCTGAGCGACTACTACCCGGGCCTCGTCTATGGAGCGGTCATCCTCATCTCTGTCTCGATCCACGCCGTCCTCCAACGCCGCTTCGAGTGACCGATGAACCGAACGAACGTGCCGGCGACTCCCAGCGATCGATCGTCCTCTGGCTCCAGCGGGCACGTGTCTGACGTTCCAGCCCGACATCGCCGGCCGCCGACGATGAAGGACATCGCCATCGCGACCGGGGTCTCCCGCAGCACCGTCTCGCGGATCCTGAACAACGCGCCGATCACCGTGCCCATCGCACAGGAGACCCGTGAACGAGTCCTGGCCGCGGCGCGCGATCTCGATTTCCGGCCGAACCCATTGGCTCGGGCACTGCGTGGTGCTCCGACGATGCTCCTCGGCGCTATCGTCCGCGACATCACCGACCCCTTCTTCGCGGGTGCGATCGAGGCCGTCTCGAGCGCGGCTCGGGCGCGCAGGCTACAACATCGTGCTCGGCCTCGCTCATGCCAGGGCGACCGAGGCCTTCGAGCTGGCCACCGTCCTCGAGGCGCGCCAGTGCGATGGCATCATCCTGCTCGGCGACATGGGGGCTCAGCCGCGCCTGCTCGCCGACCTCCGTGACTCGCATGTCCCCGTCGTCGCGATGTGGCAGGGGACGCGTCTCGACCTGATCCCGGGCGTCCAGGTCGACAACCACCTCGGCACGCGGATGGCCGTCGAGCATCTCCGCGACCTCGGCCATCGACGGATCGCCTTCATCGGCGGTCGTCTTCTCGGCGACATCCGTGAGCGCCTCGCCGCCTACTCGGAGATGGTGTCCGAGATCCTCGGCGACGTTCCGGCGAGATATGTCCAGCACGTCGCGAACACGCCCGAAGGCGGTGAGGCGGCACTCGGTGCGCTGCTGCGCCTCTCGCCGCGACCGACCGCGATCGTCGCCTCGACCGATGTGCTCGCGATCGGCGTGCTTCGCGGCGCCCTGCTCCGTGGCGTCCGGGTCCCCGACGAGCTGTCGGTCGTCGGCTTCGACGACATCCCGATGGCCAAATCGACGGTGCCGGGCCTGACGACGCTCCGGATGCCGATGGCGGCGATGGCCGCGGAGGCGATCGCCCTGGCCATCGGCCCGTCCGACGACGACCTCGACGGGACCGGAGGAACGACGAACGATCGTCCCGGCCGCCCGACGAACCGCGTCTTCCCGCCATCGCTGGTCGTGCGCCAATCCACGGCGCCTCCGCCCGTCGACGACGTCCTCCGACCTGGTGACGCGGCTGTGGAGCAGCGGTCGTGAGCCTCGATGAGCTCAGGGAACAGGTCTGCGCGGCCAACGCCGCACTCGTGACGAGCGGTCTCGTGACCTTGTCGTTCGGCAACGTCAGCGGCATCGATCGGGCGGCCGGGATGATGGTCATCAAGCCGAGCGGGGTGGCGTACGAGACCCTCCGGCCCGACGATTTGGTCGGCGTCGACATCGCGTCCGGGGCCGCGGTCGAGGGTTCGGCCCGGCCGTCGTCGGATACGCCCACCCACCTTGCCCTGTATCGGCGCTACCCCGAGATCGGTGGCGTCGTCCATACCCATTCGGCGCGGGCTTCGGCGTGGGCCCAGGCGGGCCGGCCGATCCCATGTCTCGGCACGACCCACGCGGACCACTTCCGCGGCGCCGTCCCGGTGTCGCGGACCTTGCTCCCGGCCGAACTGGGCCGGATGTACGAGGCCGAGACCGGTGCCGTGATCATCGAGACCCTCGAGGCGATCGGGCTCGGACCCCTCGAGATGCCGGCGGTCCTGGTCCGCTCCCATGGCCCGTTCACCTGGGGCGTGGACGCGGCCGAAGCGCTCGCGAACGCCGTCGCCCTCGAGGCCGTCGCGACGATCGCGGAGCAAACGCTCATGCTCGACCCGGACACTCGTCCGATCGATGACGCCCTCCTCGACCGTCACTTCGGGCGCAAGCACGGGCCGGGCGCCTACTACGGCCAAGCGGGTCGAACGAGCTGACGTGGACCATCGACCCGACGGTGCGGCGCAGCTGATCCTGGCGGGTGAGGCGATCCTCGGGATCGAGCTGGGTTCGACTCGGATCAAGGCCGCGCTCATCGCGCCCGATACGACGCCGCTCGCCGCGGGCTCCCACGGCTGGGCGAGCTCGCTCGTCGACGGTGTCTGGACGTACGACATGGCCGACGTCTGGACCGGTCTGGCGGCCTGCTATGCATCACTCGTGCGGGATGTCCGCGACCGCTACGCGATCGACCTGACGACGGTCGCCGCGATGGGCTTCAGCGGGATGATGCATGGCTACATCGCCCTCGACATGCATGGCCAGCAGCTGGTGCCGTTCCGGACGTGGAGGAACAACATCACCGGACAGGCGTGCGCGGAGTTGAGCCCGATCCTGGATTTCGCGGTGCCGCAGCGCTGGAGCATCGCCCACCTCTACCAGTCGATCCTCGAAGAGCAGCCGCATACCCCACGGATCGCCCGGGTGACGACCTTGGCCGGTTATGTCCATCGGGTGCTCACAGGTGAGGACATCGTGGGCGTTGGCGAGGCCTCGGGGATGTTCCCGATCGATCCGGAGACCTGCGACTGGGACGCGGCGCGGATGGCGACATTCGATGCCCTGATCGCGCCGCGCCATCTCGGGTGGAGGCTGCGGGACATCCTGCCGGTCGTCCGGATCGCGGGTGCATCAGGCGGGCGCCTCTCCGAGGAGGGTGCCAGGCTGCTCGATCCGTCGGGCCGGATAGGGGCGGGCATCCCGCTGTGCCCTCCCGAGGGCGACGCGGGGACCGGGATGGTGGCGACCGGCGCGCTTCGACCACGGTCCGGGAACGTCTCCGCAGGCACCTCGGTCTTCGCGATGATCGTGCTCGAGCGAAGCCTGTCACGGATCCACAACGGTATCGACATCGTCGTCACGCCAGAGGGCCGCCCGGTCGCGATGGCACACTCGAACAACGGTTCCACCGACCTCGACACCTGGATCGCCCTGTTCGGGCAGGTCGCCAGCGCGCTCGGGATCGGAGCATCGGTCGAGGATCTCTACGAGCGCATCCTCCCGTCGGCCATCCGGGCCGAACCTGATGCCGGCGGGCTCCTCTCGATCAATTACGTCTCGGGCGAGCACGTCACGGGATTCACGGAGGGACGCCCGCTGCTCGTCCGCAAGGAGGACAGCCGATTCACGCTCGAGAACGTCATCCGGGCCTTGTACTTCGCAGCGTTGTGCGCGCTGCGGTCCGGCATGGACATCCTGACGAAGGACGAGGGCGTGGTGGTCGAGGAGATCCGCGGACATGGAGGTTTGTTCAAGGGCGGCGACACCGGTCAGCGGATGATGGCGGCCGCACTCGACATCCCGGTCAGCATCCCGTCGACCGCCGGTGAGGGCGGCGCATGGGGCATGGCCGTCCTTGCCGCATTCATGCTCCGGTTCAACACTGCGCAGACGCTGGCGGACTACCTCGACGCCCGGATCAGCGGCCGCATCGGTGAGCCAGTCTGGCCCGATCCGCGCGACGTGGCCGGCTTCGAGGAGTTCTTCGCGCGTCACGCGAGAGGGCTGGCCATCGAACGCGCAGCCATCGAGGCGCTGCGCTGACCTCGGGTCGATAACGCGACAACGAGCACGCAGCAGAGAAGCCGGCGCTTCCCAAGCTGACTGTCGCGGCTTCGAACCCCGTCTCCCGCTCCATTTCCTTCTCGCAGCCTCGCCTCAGCGCAGCTGTGCCTTCAGCTCGGACGCAGCCGAGGCAAGGATCTCCCGTGAGAGCGCCTCGTCGTCGACGGCTCGCGCCATCGACACCGCGCCCACGAGCGTCGACAGGGCGGTGATCGCCGTGGCCCGCCGATCGGCATGTCCGGGCGGCAGCAGGCCGATGAGCATGTCGATATAGACGCCGACCTGGCTCGTGTATGCGGCTCGTGCCCTTGGGCCGGCCCGTGCGACATCGGCCGCCAGCGTGGTGACGGCACAGCTCGTCCCGAGGTTGTCGCGGTGGGTCGTGCTCAGGTAAGCATCGATGACCGCTGCGAGCGGATCGTGCGGCGATGCGGCGACCGCGGCCATCGCCTGTCCGCCGTCGTGGAGCGCGCGCTCGACCGCCTCGGCCACGAGCTCGTCACGCGTCTCGAAGTGTCGATAGAAACCGCCATGCGTCAGTCCGGCCTCGTGCATCAGCTCGGCCACCCCGACCCTGTCGATCCCGTCCTCGCGGAAACGCGTCGCTGCGACGCCGACGATCTGCTCGTGGTGCTGGCGCTTGTCCGCTCGCGAATGTCCCATGGCTCTCCTCTCGCGTGTGTGTTGACAGCGTAGATGATGGTCGTCATCCTGCAATCTAGATGACGGGCGTCATCTAGACGGAAACATCAGGACGGAGCCAGACCCATGCCGATGATCGATGTCTACGCCAAGACGGGAACCTTTGGTGACACGCACACGCTGGCTCGCGACCTCGCCTCCGCCGTGATGAGCGTCGAAGGCGTGCCGGACATCCCGATGTTCCGCGACAACACCGCGGCGTTCGTCCATGAGCTTCCGGCAGCGTCCATCTCGAACGTCAACGGCGACAGCTCCTACGTCCGCGTCCAGGTGCTGACCAACGCCGGCGCGCTCGACCGTGACAAGCAGCTGGCGGTCGTGGCACGGCTCACGTCGATCGTGGCCGACGCCGCGGGCGATCCGTCGCTCGCCGACCGCACGTGGGTGCTCCTCACCGAAGCGCCCGAAGGTGGCTGGGGTCTGCACGGACACGCCAGCACGAACGCGGAGCTCGTCGCGGCGGCACGGGCCCAGATCGCCGAACTGGGGGCAGCGGCGTCGAAGAGCTGACGAGGCCTCACCGCAACGACGGCTCCGCGACGGTCAGGACCCCGAGCCCGGCCAGGATGGACGCCGCCTCCTGTTCGGCCTCGCGTCGCCGGTCGGTCACGTCGTCCGGGGCGCGAGGGATCGCCAGCCAGGCACGGAGCGTGAGGGCGACCTCGAACTCGGCCTCGAGCGTCCGGGCGGCGAGCAGGCTCGCCTCGAGATGCTCATCGGCAGCCTCGGGGTCGCCGCGCTCGAGCGCGCACCAACCGAGCGTCCGCTCGAGCTGGGCCTCGAGGACGCTCGTCGCTGTCTCGCGCCGGACCCGGGCGAGCGTCTCGAGGGCGACCGCCTCGGCCTCCTGCGTCCGTCCGGCGAGCGCGAGGCACTCGGCGATCCGCGCCCGGGTCTCGTCCACGTAGCCGCGGGCACCGATCCTCTCGAATCGATCGGCCGCATCCGCGAGGATGGCCAGACCGTCCTCGTGTCGCCCGGCGCGCGCCGCCACGCGCCCGAGGTTGCTGGTCGCGAGCGCGATGCCGAGCTCGTAGCGGGCCGCCCCCCAGACCCGGAGCGCGTCGCGAAGGAGCGCCTCGGCCTCGGCGAAGCGACCCTGGTCGGAGAGGATCTCCGCTTCGTTGTTCGACTGCGTGGCCACGTTGGCGACGAGGCCGGCGCGCGTCTTGGCCGCCTTGCTGCGGGCGTACAGCTCGAGCGCGTCGTCCCAGCGCCCCTCGAAATAGGCCTCGATCCCGAGGTTGTTGAGGACGTTTCCTTGCCCCACGAGGTCGCCGACCTCCTCGTAGATCGGGAGCGCGAGATGGCGGTAGCGGGCGACCTCCGGGCTGCCGAGGTCCCCGTACGCGGCGTGGAGGAGGTAGTACGCGTGGGCCAGCAGGGCCCGCTCGCCGATCCGTTCCGCAGCGGCTGCGGCGGGGAGGGCTCCGCGCACGCAGGCGCCGTACTGGCCCTGCCGGAAGCGGATGCCCGCCCGGTCCAGGTCGAGCCGGATGCGGAGGACCTCGGCATCGCGTCCTCCGAGACCCTCGAGCCGGCGACGCCCGCGCGAGTACCAGGCGAGCGCCGTCCCGTAGTGCCCCGCTCGCTCGCAGACGATCCCGGTCCTGCGGGCCAGGTCCGCAAGCCCCAGCTCATCGGCTCCTGTATCGGCCGAGGCGCGCAGCACGGCGCGTGCTCGCGCGTACGCGCGCAATGCCTCGTCATACCGACCGGCGAGCTCAGCGACATCGCCGAGTGACTCGGCGACCGTGGCGACCTCACCCGGCGGGAGCCCCGGCAGGCCCGCGGCACACGCGAGCGCGCGTCGATACTGGGCAGCGGCGTCGACGTTCGCATACAGGGTCCGCGCGACGTCGCCCGCCCGCCGGGCATAGAGGAACGCCGGCGCGAGCACCCCGCCCCGCTCGAAATGGAGGGCAAGGACCCCGGCGACCTCATCCGAGTCGTCACCCGCGTGCCGTTCCATCGCCGTCGCGAGGCGTGCGTGGAGCCTCCGCCTCCGTGCATGAGACAGGCCCTCGTAGGCAGCGTCCCGGACGAGGTCGTGGCGGAATCGGACCCGTGCGGGATCCGCCCACGCGACGAACTCCTCGAGGTCGGCCCAGGCCGCCAGGTCGTGCTGGACGTCCTCCTCGTCGGCGAGGACCTCGTCGAGCAGTTCGAGGTCGACGGTCCGGCCGAGGACCGCGGCCCGCCGGAGCAAGGCGCGACGGGGGCCATCCAGGCGATCGATGCGGCTCGTGAGCAGGGTCTCGAGACGATCGGGGAGCGCCTCGGTCGAACCCTGCTGCGCGGCGACGACTGCCAGCTCCCGGGCGAACAGCGGATTGCCGGCGGCCCGTTCCACGATGGCCGCCAGGTCCGCGTCCGAGAGCGGCGACCCGCCGGCCGCATCGAGCGCGAGCCGGAGGACCGCGTCCGGGTCGAGGGTGCCGAGGTCGATCCGCATGGCTCCCGGACCGCCGAACATCCGCTCCGCCGGGCGCTGGAGAGCGAGGACGAGCCACGAGGCGGCCTCCTCGGCTTCCGCAAGAGCGGTGAGGAGCGCCCATGACGCCTCGTCTGCCCAGTGAAGGTCCTCGAGCACGAAGACGGCGGGAGCGGGCAGGGCATGCTCGAGCACGGATGCGATCGCGGCGTGGAGCCGGTCGCGGCGGTAGGCCGGAGCGAGTCGCGCCACCTCGGGTGTCTCGGGGAGCGTCGTGCCGAACGGGATGGCGATGAGCGGGAGCCATGGCCGCATCGCCGGGGCGAGACCGTCGACCCACTCCGAGAGGCGTTCGCCGGCCGCCGCGGGATCCGCCTCCTCGGGGATCCCCGCCAGCTCGCGCAGGCTGTCGCGCAATCCGCCGTACGGGGTTCCTTCGTCGGCCGGCGTGAAGCGGGCGACAAGGCGACCCCCGATCGATGCGCCGGTCAGCAGCTCCTGGGTCAGTCGGGATTTCCCGGAGCCGGCCTCCCCGACGATCGTCACCGTCCGTCCGGCCCCTCGCGCCGCGCCTTCCAGCGCCTCCCTGAGGCGCGCGAGCTCGTCATCGCGGCCCGCCAGCGGCAGCCGTGTCGGCATGAGGGCGCGACGCCCGACCTGGCGCCCGACACGGTACGGGACGACCGGTGCGCGCTTGCCCTTCGGGGTGAACGGCTCGAGGGCCTCGCTCGCGAACTCGACGGCCGAACGCCCGAGGACGTCGGCGGTCGCCAGCAGCTCGCCCGGCGCGGCTCGAGCCGCCAGACGGGCGGCGAGGTTGGTCGTGTCCCCCATCGCCGTGTACGTCCGACGGTGCTCTGCGCCGACGTCGCCGGCGAAGACCGGGCCCCGATTGACGCCGGCGCGAAGGCGCAAGCGGCCGGCTTCCGGGATCGCCAGGATCTCGCCGAGCGCGCGGAGCATCCGCTCCTCGTCGTCCCCGGTCGAGATCGGTGCGCCGGCCGCCAGGAACAGCGTCGCGCCGTCCGAGGTCACGTCGGTGCCGAGCAGGGTCACCCCGTGGCGATCGGCGCTCGCTGCCGCAGCCCGGTAGAGCGCATCGAGATCGGCGGACACAGCTGACGGCTTTCGTTCGAGCCGGTCGTCGAGATCCCCGGCCAGGACGAACGCGATCGTCGCGAGCCGGTGCTCGCTCTCCAGCGGACCGCCGCCGGCAAGGAACGGGCGGAGAGGCGCAGGGACGAGTGATGTGACGTCGACGTCGACCGGAGGCGCGTCCCGCCCCCTGACCGGGAGGTGCCTGGCCCGGAGCCGGTCGGGCGGTCCGGGCCGGCCAGCCAGGAGAGCGCCGCGGACCGCCGGAGGAGCCTGCCGCCGCTCCGCACGTCGCCGAGCCAGGCGGGATCGAGTGCCGCGGCGACCCTGTCGTCGACCAGGATCTCACCGGCATCCGCGGCGCGCTCCAGGCGGACCATCGCGGTCGTCGTCCGGCCGGCCACGAAGATCCCGCGTGCCGTGCCGCCGGCCAGGACGAGATCCACCGGCCCGCTGGTGACGCCGATGGACACCCGGAGCGTGACCCGACCGACGGAGGTCGGGATCGACCCACGGCCCTCGAACCAGCGGCGGATCGAGGCCGCCGTCGACGCCGCCCGGCGCTCCGCCTCATCCCCGTCGAACAGCACGACGAGCGCGTCGCCCGCGAAGACGAGCACGTCACCGCCGCGGGCTTCGATCTCGGCGATCAGCGCGGTGAGCACCTCGCTCACCAGGCCGACAACCTCCTCGGCGCCGACGCGGCCGTTCCGCGCGAGGCGCTCCGACAGGCGCGTGAAGCCGGAGACGTCGGCGAACATGAGGCTCCCGTCGACACGACGGTGCGCCACCGGCGTCCGATCGGCCAGCCAGCGGACGGCGAGCCGCGGGACATACGGCAACGCCGCGAGGGCCAGCTGGGTTCGTGTGGTGCGCGGAGGCACCAGTTCCGGGGGACTCACGCTGGCAAGTGTCGCAAACCCGACAGTCATCGGGGCAAACCTGGTAGACAACCTTCTGCGCGGCCCCGTACCTTTCGCAGCGAGGGTTTTCGGGGTCGGTCCCTGGGCCCGGCGGGATTCGCGGGGTCGATCCCGACCGGTGGGGAGCCGCGCCGACCGGTGCATTCCTGTCAGTGCGATACGCGGTCGCCAGAGACCGCGATTGGGAGGGTCTGACTCGTGGCGTCACGCGGCGTGCTCAAGCGCGGCCTCACTCTGCTCGCCTCCGCCGCGCTTGCGGCGATCCCGCTCGTGTCCGGGCTGACGCCCGTGGCTCCCGCGCCGGCGGGGCACGCCCTGTCCGGCGAGCCCACGGGATTCGGCGGCAGCATCCACACGACCGACTACGTCTCGCAGGACCGCTCGTTCACGAGCGCCGGCGTCGCCAACCTGCTGGACCCGAATCCGACCGAAGCTTCCGATGGAACGCCGCTGCCGCCGCCACCTGTCCCGGCGTCGGTGACCGCGTCGGCCGGCTCGGGGCCGCTCCAGGGCGCCGCGATCCTGCGCTCCGACCTGTCCGGGTCGCCACTCGCGAAGACGACTCTCGTGTCGCTCCACCTCGAGACGCTGCCCGTGGACATCGCGCTCTCGACGATCCCCATCCAGCGCGCGACGGCGCCGCACACCTGGCAGGAGCTCCTGGCCTCGACGGTGCTGGCCGGCATCCCGCTCCAGAACGTCACGTGGAAGCAGGTCCATCTGCTCTCCGGAGCGGGAAGGCCTGCAGCGCTCGACACGATCACGATGGCCGATGTGGATTGGTCCGGGAGCGTCCTCGCCGACCTTCCGCTGGCTGCGTTCTCCTTCGGTGGGACCGACATCACCTCGGTCCACATCGACCCGTTGCCCGGTGAGCCGGCGCCGACGGCGACCAATGCCGACATCTGGTGCTACGTCCTGAACAAGGCGCAGGCCGGCGCCTGCCCGAGCGCCGCCGCGCTGGCGGGCCAGTCCCTCATCGGGATCGGCGTCCGCGGCGCGCCGCTCAAGGACATCCCGCTCAAGGACATCCCGCTCAAGGACATCGACGTCGCGGCGTCGCCGCTCAAGGACATCCCGCTCAAGGACATCGTGCTCAACGTCGCGCCGCTCAAGGACATCCCGCTCAAGGACATCAACGTCGTGCGCCTCGCCGCTCAAGGACATCCCGCTCAAGGACATCGACCTTCACACATCGCCGCTCAAGGACATCCCGCTCAAGGACATCGCCTGGGCCAGCTCACCGCTCAAGGACATCCCGCTCAAGGACATCAACCTCGTCACATCGCCGCTCAAGGACATCCCGCTCAAGGACATCGACTTCGGCGTCGCGCCGCTCAAGGACATCCCGCTCAAGGACATCAACCTCGTCACATCGCCGCTCAAGGACATCCCGCTCAAGGACATCGACTTCGGCGTCGCGCCGCTCAAGGACATCCCGCTCAAGGACATCAACCTCGCCATATCGCCGCTCAAGGACATCCCGCTCAAGGACATCGCCCAGGCGGGTGCGCCGCTCAAGGACATCCCGCTCAAGGACATCGCGTTCGGCACCGCGCCGCTCAAGGACATCCCGCTCAAGGACATCGACCTGACGACGTCCGGCCTGGGCGTCCTGCCCCTCTCCGCGATCCTATGGGGGTCTGCCCCGCTGGGGAACGTGGGCCTGAGCCAGTTCTCGTTCGCGAGCGTCCCGCTCTCGACCATCACGATCGCGTCGACCGCTGCTCCAGCTCACGTCGCCGGCTGCGCGGCAGCGATCCCGGCGACCTGCGCTCCCGGCAGGACGCTCGGACAGGCCGCCGCAGCCCATGACATCCTGCCCACGGCGACGCTCGCCGACATCGGCGCGGCCGGGTTTGCCGGCCACGGGACGCTCGCCGACCTCATGGCGGCCCTGCCGACCGGCTCGACGCTCTCCCCGCTGCTCGGCGACCTGCGTCTCGACCTGGCGGGACCGGCGGCCCCTGCCGTCACGCTGGCGGCGCTCCTGGGCGCCGCTGTCCGGTGTCCCCGATCCGGTCCTCGGCGACCTGCGCCTCGACCTGGCCGCCGGCGACCCGACGCTGGGCGACATCCGGCTGGACCTCGTCTCGGGCGCTCCCGGCACGACCGTCAACGACCTCCTCGCCCTGCTGTCGCCGTCGACCCCGGATGTGCTCCTCGGTGACCTCCGGCTCGACCTCGTCACGGGTGCTCCCGCGCTCACCATCGCCGATTTCGTCGCCACCCTGTCGTCGACCCTCCCGGATGTCCTTCTCGGCGACCTGCGGCTCGATCAGGCGACCGGCGTCGACGCGCTCGTCCTCGACGCGTTGAGCGGGTTCCTGCTCGATCCGACGACATTCGCGCCGTATCTCCTCGGCGCCCTGGGAACCTATACGGACGTCACGGGTCACGACATCACGCTCGGCGAGCTCGGGATCTGGACCGACCACACGGGAGCGGACATCACCCTGGGCGAGCTCGCCCAATACCTCGACGACTCGGTCTCGTTGTCCGACGTGCTCCTGGGGCTGGTCCCGGCGACGGAGTTCCCCTATCAGGACTTCCCGATCGCGAGCCTCGGGCTGAACAAGGCCGGTCGCGACGTCGTCAGGCCCGACTGTGGTGGGTTCAACGGGAGCTGCATCACACAGGCGAGCTTCGAGCGGGCGACGCTCACGTACATGGAGGTCCAGCTCCAAAACTCGAGCAACTTCCCTCCTCAGCCCGACCCGTCGCTGCCGGTCGACGTCGAGGTGGTCATCCCCGCCGGCGCCGACTTCTCCCACGTCGAGCGGGGCACCCGATTCTCGACCACCACCGTGACCACGGGATACGACGTCTCGACTCTGCCCGATGGCCGCACCCGGGTCCTCGTCCACGTCGGTCCGTTCAACACCACCGGCAGCAGCGACGCGATCGACGTCAGGGTCTACTGGGCCAACGCCGTGCAGCTGGGACCCTCCACCGCTTCCTACCGTGAGCTCACACCGACGGGCACCGTCGTCGACCCCGGCGCGACACTTCCGTTCAACGTCCAGGACGGATCCGAACCCAACTCACCTGTCGAGGAGATCGCGCTGGGCGGGAGCTACGCGGAAAACGGCCGGGTGCCGAAGATGCCCGTCAATCCGAACGGGTGCTCCGCGAGCTCGAACTCGTGCACCGGCACGGATCCGACGTACATCGACGATCTGATCCCGGGCTTCATCAGCTCCCCCGGCGACATCGACTGGTACGAGCTGCCGGGCGTGCGCGCGGGGAGCCGGATCTCCGTCGACCTGACGAACCTGCCGCTGGACGCCGACCTCGTGCTGTATGGCCCGTCCGGCGCCGGTACGCCCCCGACGCTCTTCCCGGCGTCAAACGTGCCGCTTCCGGGCCAGCTGGTCGAGGACCCGGGACTCGGTGTCGGCCAGGCCGCGACCTCGATCGCCGGTCAGGCCCTGAGCGAGCTCCGTCTCGACAACGGATACAAGTACCCGGACAACTCGATCCAGCTGCCGATGACGCCGTTGTCGATCTCACAGCATTCCGGCACGGACCCGGAGAGCGTCGGCGCGATCGCCCCGGTGAATGGCGACGACGCCGGCCTGGTCGGCGACAACTACGTGATCGCCGTGTCCGGCCACAACGGCGCCACGAGCAACCTGCCGTATCTCCTCCGCGCACGGGTGACCACCCCGAAGGCCGAGGCGAGCTGTCTGCCGCGGACGTTCGCGGTCAACCCGATGCCCGGCATCCCGAGCATCCCGCCGATCCCGGCAGGAGTCAACACGGTCTTCCTGACCAACCAGAGCCGGCTCGTCGCGACCTACGGCCAGACGGCCGCAGACGGTGTCGCGAGCAGCCTGTCAGCCCTCGTCACCTATCTCCAGGCGAACCCCTCGCTCGGCATCGTCCCGGCGGTGATCCCCGTGGACGCCTATCCGGGCGTTCGACCGGCCTATGACGCGTGGGACGACGCCCCATGCAGCGTCTCGGCGGCCAACGCGGTCGCCGCCCAGATCACCGGCGTCCTGCGCACCATCCAGGCGGCCAACCCGGCCCTTGCCTACGTGACCATCGTCGGTGGCGATGACATCGTCCCGATGGGTCGCGTGCCCGACCTGACCCGCGTGAGCAACGAGTCCGAATACACCTCGACGTTCGGCGACGCGCTCAATCCTGTGTCGGCCGCAGAGGCCGCCTCGGACACGCTGACCGACGACGTCTACGGCGACACGAGCCCGACGAAGATCGGCGACGGCAACAACCTGTTCGTTCCGAGACTGGCGGTCGGCCGGCTCGTCGAGAGCCCAACGGACATCCGAGGACAGCTCGGTTCGTTCGTCACCAACCACGGCACCCTCGACACGCACACCGGCCTCGTCGCCGGGTATGACTTCCTGTCGGACGGGGCATCAGCGGTCGCCTCGCGTCTCGCCGTCGGCGGGCGGACGGTCGACAGCCACCTGATCGACCCGCCGAACCCGACCACGCCGTGGACCCAGGCCGACCTCCTCGCGAGCCTGTTCCCGGCCGGCGGCGCGACGCCGCTCGTGGACTCGATCAACGCCCACTACGACCACACCGCGCTGCTGCCGTCTGCGGGCAACACCGGCACCAACAGCCAGCTCGAGACGGCGGCCGACATCGCGAGCAGGAGCAGCGCGGGTCAGCTGGCTGGCCGCGTCCTGTTCACGATGGGTTGCCATGCCGGGCTTGCCGTGCCGGACGCGTACATCACCGGCACTGACGCGGCATCCGCGACCCTCCGCGGGGACTGGTCGCAGACCCTGTCGGCCGCCGGCGTGTCGGTCTACGTGGCCAACACCGGCTATGGCATCGGGGACACGTCCTCGGTCGCCTACTCGGAACGGCTGATGGCTCTCTTCTCGAAGCTGCTCGACGGCTCACTGACAGCCGGGCAGGCGCTCACCTACGCCAAGCAGGCCTACTACGGGAGCCTCGGCGCGGTCGGCGTCTACGACACCAAGATCCTCCAGCAGGCCGCCTTCTATGGCCTGCCGTTCTGGCGGATCAGCACCACGGCGACGCCGCCGGCCCCGACAGCGCCAGCGCTCCCCGGCACGCTCGCGACCGATCCGGCGACGGGGCTCCAGGCACTCCCCGTGACCGAGAACCTCACGTTCACCCCGATGTCGGACGGCCGCGGCACCTACTGGCAGGCCACGGGTCCGAACGGCCTCGAAGACCCGCAGGTCACTCACTACCAGCCGATCGAGCCACGGACCACCCTGTCGGTCGTCACGACCGGACAGACCGCCCACGGGGCGCTCGTCACCTCCCTGTCGTCGCATGACATGGCGAACGTGAACCCTGTCCTCGACACGCCGACGGCGGACCTGAGCGCGTCGTCGCCGGAGGTCCGCACGGATGCCTCCGCGTGGCCTGGCCACCTCGCCACCATCACGACATCGGTCGCACCGTATGGGCGCGCCCAGAGCCTCGTGCTCGTGCCCGGCCGCTTCCTCGGCTCGACGAGCGATGGCACCGGCCAGCAGCGCTTCTTCGATAGCGTCGGTGCCTCGGTGCTCTACTCGCCCGATGCCGCGACGGACTTCGCGCCGCCCACGATCGACAGCACATCGGGCATCGCCTCGGGCAACACGATCGCGTTCTCGGTGCAGGCGAGCGACGCCGAAGGTCCGGTCAAGCGCGTCCTCGTCGGCTATCACGACTTCGACGGCACGTGGCGGTTCACGGACCTCGTCCAGCAGGGCACGACCACGACGTGGACGGGGACCGCCATCGCGAGCCACGCGTTCGGCTCGTCGGACGGCGTCGAGTACTTCTCCCAGGTCGTCGACGCCACGGGCAACGTCGGCACGGCGTCCGACAAGGCCACGGGCTTCACGGCACGCGTCCAGGACACGACGTCACCCACCATCAGCGCCTCCGTGTCTCCGCCACTGAACGGAGCGGGATGGGTGGCCGGTCCGTCCGCAACGGTCACATTTATCTGCGCCGATGGCGGCTCGGGACTTGCCGCCGACGCATGTCCTGCGCCCGTGACCGTCACGACGCAAGGCTCCACGACAGTCAGCGGGTCGGTGACCGATAAGGCCGGCAACTCGGCCTCGACGTTCGCGGCGGTCCAGCTCGACGGGAGCGCGCCGACGATCAGTGCCGCGATCACGCCGACCCCGAATGCCGCCGGCTGGGGCAACAGCCTCGCGGCCACGGTCACCTTCTTGTGCACGGATGCGGGGTCAGGCCTCGCGGACGGCGCCTGCCCGGCGCCGCAGACGATCACCAGCCAGGGAACGACGACCGTGCCCGGCACCGTCACCGACATCGCCGGGAACAGCACGACGGTCAACGCGATCGTCCGGCTCGACAGGACCGCGCCCACCATCAGCGCGTCCGTCACGCCAACGCCCAACGGCGCGGGCTGGGGTCACCCGTCGTCTGCGACCGTGGCGTTCAGCTGCCTGGATACGGGCGGCTCCGGCCTCGCATCCGGTGCGTGTCCCCCGTCCCAGACGGTCTCGGCCGAAGGCGTGACGAGCGTCAGCGCCAGCGTCACCGACCGGGCCGGCAACCAGGCCTCGATCGCCGCCGTCGTCCGGATCGACCGGACCGCGCCGGTGGTGACGGTCGTCATCAGCGCGCCGCCGCACGTGGCCGGCTGCTCCACGTCGGACCCGCTGTCCGGCGTGGCGGTCCAGGCCTCGCTCACGACGACCACCGCCCGCGTGAATGGCATCCCGACGACGACCGCCGTCTGCTCGGGCGCGACCGACATCGCCGGCAACACTGGGTCGGCGACGGCGACGTTCGTCGCCCCGATGGCCTTCTCCGGGTTCCTCTCCCCGGTCGACGGAGCCCCGGTCGTGAACACCGGCAATTCCGGGCGCACCTACCCGATCAAGTTCCAGTTGCGCGACGCACATGGCGCGTTCATCACCGTCCTGCCGGCCGTGACATCCACCACCTACCAGACGGTGACGTGCTCGACGTTCGGGTCGGTCGCCGATGCGCTCCCCGCCGATACGAGCGGCAACAGCGGCCTCAAGTACGACAGTTCGTCGAACCAGTTCAACTACACGTGGAAGACGCCCGGGACGGCCGGCTGCTATGTGTTCCGACTCGGCCTCGCCGACGGAGCGACCTACGTCGCGGACTTCAAGCTGAAGTAGAGCGAGGGCGCGAGCGTCTGAGTCGGGCTCAGGCCGCGACTCGGACGTCCCGCCGCGCTAGTCGGAAATGGCCGCGGCCTGCCGCCGGATCCGCTGGGTCAGCGCGGTCAGGATCGCGAGGCGGACCGCCGGGTGGTCGTCCATCAACCGGCCGAAGTCATCGGCCCCGACGGCGAGCGCCTCGATCGGCTCGAGGGCCGTCACCGTCGCCGTCCGCGGCCCGTGGTCGATCAGTGAGATCTCGCCGAGGAACTCGCCCGCGCCCATCTCGCGGATCCGCTGCCCGCCCTGGTCGACGACCGCTCGCCCGCTGACCAGGATGATGAAGCTGTCACCCGGGTCCCCTTCACGGACCAGGACGTCACCAGATCCGAATGCGGCCGGTCGCGTGAGCCGTCCGATCGAATCGATCGACGCCTCGGTCATGCCCTGGAAGAGCGGCACGGAGCGGAGCGCGTCGGGGGCGGTGACGGTCATCGGGATCCTCCAAAAGGGGCGGTCGATCGCTCGGAGGCTATGACCGCCCTGTCAACGCCTGATTAACGACGGCTAGGGCCTCCCCTGTCGATCCTCGGCCCGACCCAGGGCGGTCCGATAACGCTCGTGCGCCTCCGCCTCCTCGATGTCCGCGATCGCCGAATCCGAGGGGCCCGTCCCTCGACGGTCGACGACGGGAGCAGCATCACTCGCCCAGCGTCGCCAGGCCATCCCTCAGCGCGCGCTCGGTATCGAGCGTCTGTCCCGCCGCCCACGCATCGTCGTAGGCAACGTCGCCGAGGGTGGTGCGGGCGGTCGCCATCAGCGCGGGGATGTCGTCGAGGAAGTTCGGCAGTGCGCCGCCGATGATCGTCCGCAGGTGGGCGGCGGCCGAGGCGATGCGGACCGCATCCGCCGTCTGGCCGCGCTCGAGCGCGAGAGCGGCCGCCGAGTCGAGCATGAATGGCGTCCGCGTCGCGTCGCCCAGCTGTTCGACGAGCTCGAGCGCCTGGCGCGACATCGCGATCGCAGACGCGGTGTCGCCGAGCCGGCGGTAGATGATCCCGAGGGCATTCGAGTTGTCGGCCACACGTGGTAGGACACCGAGCTCGAGCATGACGTCGCGCGATGCCTCGATGTAACCGCGGGCGCCCGCTGCATCGCCCGACTGCGCGAGCGACACGCCGTACGACGCCCGGGCTTCTGCCAGCGCGAACCGGTCGCCGGTGGCCTCGAGATGATCGACCGCCTCGCCGAATAGTCGGACGGCGGCCGGCATGTCGCGCGTCACCATGGCGATGAACCCGAGATTGCGCAGGTCGTCGCCGATGCGCGCCGGGTCACCCAGATTCCGATCGATCGCCAGGGCCGTCTCGTACGAGCGGCCGGCGTCGGCCATGTCCCCCTGCCAGTAGGCGAGACCGCCCGCCGCGGTGAGCGCCCGGGCGTGGGCGACCGGGTCGTCGCCCGCATCCGGCTTGGCCAGGAGCGCGATGAGCCACGCACGGCCCTCGCGGATCTGTGATCGCTGCTGCCAGAACCGCCAGATCGCGGCGGCCGTGCGCAGGCCGGGGGCGGTCTCCCCGTCGGTCGAGGACCAGCGCAGGACAGCCCGGATGTTGTCGTTCTCCGCGGCGAGCCGAGCCAGCGACGCGTCACGGTCGGCACCGGCGAGGTGCGGCTCGAGGGCCTCCGCGAGGTCCGTGACGTAGGCCGCATGCCGGCGCGTGAACCGTTCGCCCTCGCCGGCACCCGCGAGCTGCTCGCCGGCGTACTCTCGGATGGTTTCGAGCAACCGGAAGCGCGGTTCGCCGTCGGCCGGATCGTCGCGGACGAGCAGGCTATCGTCGATGAGCGCCGAGACGAGGTCGAGCGGGTCTGCGCCGATCTCGCCGCCCGGATCGCACACGGTCTCGATGGCATCGATCCGCGCCCCGCCTGCGAACACCGACAGCCTGCGGAACAGGACACGCTCCGGCTCGGGCAGGCTGTCGTGGCTCCACTCGATGGCGCCCCGCAATGTCCGCTGCCGGTCGGGGACGCCCTCGCTGACCGACGAGAGGACCGCCAGACGGTGTTCGAGGCGGGTCAGCAGCGCGGCCGGCGACAACACCTTGGTCCGGGCGGCGGCCAGCTCGATCGCCAGCGGCAGCCCGTCCAGACGGGTCACGATCGCGCCGATCGCGCGCAGCTCGTCATCGGTCGGCTCGAAGCCCGGTCGGGCGATCCGGGCGCGATCCACGAACAGGGCGACCGCCCCACTCTCTCGGAGCTCGTCCGGGGCGGCGGCGTCGGACAGCAGCGGCACCCGGAGCGGCGGAACGGGATAGAGCTGCTCCCCGTACAGGCGCAGCGGGCGCCGGCTGGTGACCAGCACCTTGACCCTCGGCGCAGCCTTGAGCAGCCCGTCCACGAGCGGCGCCGCGTCGAGGAGCTGCTCGAAGTTGTCCAGCACCAGCAGCACGGAGCGATCGCGCAGGTGGTCGGTGAGCGCCTCGGTCGGGGTCCGGTCGCGGGTCTCGACGAGACCGAGCTCGCCCGCGACGACCGAGGCGACCAGGCTGGCCTCGCGCACCTGGTCGAGCGCGACGAAGAACGCCCCGTCGACGAACGACGGCCGCAGCCGTTCGGCTGCGCCGATGGCGAGCCGGGTCTTGCCCGTCCCGCCCGGCCCGGTCAGCGTGACCAGCCGATGCTCCCCGACCAGCGCGACGACCTCCTCGACCTGGCGATCGCGCCCGACGAGGCTGGTCAGCGGCTCGGGCAGGTGACTGCGCCCGGCGTCCAGCGAACGGATCGGCGGGAAGTCGGCGGGAAGCCCATCGATCACGAGCTGGTAGATGCGTTCCTCGCGGTCGAGATCCTTCAGCCGGTGATGGCCCAGGTCGCGCAGGTCGACCCCGCCGGGCAGCGTGCGACCGGCGAGCGCCTCCGTCTCCGACGACAGCAGCACCTGCCCACCGTGCGCCACAGCTGCGATCCGGGCGGCCCTGTGGACGTCGAGCCCGACGTAGTCGTCGCCACCGCGTCGACCGTCACCCGTATGTATCCCGATGCGGACCGTGACGACCGCACCCTCCGGCCAGGTCGCGGCGGCGAGGGAGCGCTGGATCGCGACCGCGGCACGCACGGCGCCGGCGGGTGTCGGGAAGACCACGAAGAACGAATCGCCCTCTGTGCCGACCTCGACGCCGTCCCCCGTGGCCATCGCCGCCCGGACCAGCTCGGCCTGCCGCTCGAGCAACGCCGGGTAGGCATCCCCGAGCGCCTGGAGCAGGCGAGTGGACCCCTGGATGTCGCTGAACAGGAACGTGACGGTGCCGGTCGGCAGGTCTGGCCGCCCCGGGACGGTTCGTGCGGCGTCGGGCATGTCCATCGGAGTCTACCCACGACCCGCTGTCGGAAGGCCGGCTCGGCGCGGTATCGTGCCGGCATGACTTCGACGGATCAGCGGATCGCGACATTCCGGACGCTCCACGAGGCCGGCTGCTTCGTGATGCCGAACCCGTGGGATATCGGCAGCGCGCGGTACCTCGCACATCTCGGCTTCACGGCGCTGGCAACGACCAGCTCGGGGTTCGCGTGGAGCACGGGGCGGCCGGACAACGGAGTGTCGGTCGAAGACGCCCTGGCGCACCTGAAGGCGATCGCCGCCGCCGTCGACCTGCCGATCAACGCCGACTTCGAGGGTGGTTTCGCGCTCGAGCCCGACGGCGTCGCGGCCAACGTCGCGCGGGCGGTCACGACGGGGATCGCCGGGATCTCGATCGAGGATTCGACGGGCGATGCCGACGCCCCGCTGTTCGACTTCGCGCTGGCGGTCGAGCGTGTCCGCGCGGCGCGGCGGGCGATCGACGCGAGCGGGACCGGCGTGCTACTCACGGGTCGGTCGGAGGGCTTCATCGCAGGCAGGCCCGATCTCGCCGCCACGATCGCCCGGCTCCGTGCCTACAGCGACGCCGGCGCGGATTGCCTGTACGCGCCTGGTCTTCGATCGATGGCGGACATCACCGCCGTCGTCCGCGCGGTGGCCCCCAAGCCGGTCAACGTGCTCGTCGGCGGGGACTTCACGACGGTGGCCGATCTCGCCGCGGTCGGCGTCCGCCGGATCAGCGTCGGCGGCGCACTCGCGAGGATCGCGTGGGCGGGCTTGATGCGCGCGGCCACGGAGATCGCCGGGGACGGGACGTTCACCGGTCTCGCGGGTGCGGCCTCCTCGGCAGACATCGAAGCCGCCTTCGGCGACTAGCCGGCGTCCAGGGCCTCGCGAGCCTCGACGAGGTCGGCGGTCGTGAAGCCCTCGGTGAACGTGTCATAGCTCGACCGCAGGTCGTGCAGCCGTCGGGTGCGCGACTCGGCCGATGCCGATCGGGCGAGTCGCGTGGCGGCGCGCAACTCCGACATCCGAACGCCAAGCTCCCGGGAAACGTCGAGCCCCCTCTGGTACGCGGCCTCGGCCGTTGACCCGATCCCGACGTCACCCCCGAGCGCGGCCAGGATGTCGCCCAGGAGCAGCTGCATCTCGGCGCCAAGGATGCCGCCCGTCCCACCATCGCTCGTCGTCAGCTGGATGGCGGCCTCGACCGGCCCGAGCCCGCCGGCAGGCCGGCCGGCCACAAGGTTCGCACCCGCTGAGACGAACTGGAGCAGCGGCCAGAAGACCGGAGGTGCCGCCAGCCCATGGTAGGCGGCCATCCCTTCGTCGACATGGGCGAGACCGGTCTCCACTTGACCGAGCGCCATCTGCGCAGCGCCCTGCAGGCAGGAACCGACCGCCGCCCAGATCCGGAAGTCGTACTCGTCCGCGATCTCGAGCACCCGGTTTGCACACTCGAGGACACGTTCAGGCTCGCGCCGCCACCAATGGAGCAACCCGGCGTGGAACTGGGCGTAGGCGAACGTGAGCGGATGGTCCATCTGACTGGCGAGGTCGATGGCGGCGTTCGCGTGTTCGAGCGCCTCGTCGGGACGACCGTCCAGCCACAGGGTGAAGGCGGACGTCGTCAGGGTCGCGACCCGGGGATCGTTGCCGACCCGTGACCCGAACGTGCGTGCCGGACTCGACCCGAACAGGCCGATCGCGGCGTCCAGGTGCTCCAGACCTGCCCTCAGGTCGCCTCCGAAGGCATAGGTCGCCCCGATGAGCAGGTGGCCATCGATCCGCATGTTCGGATCGCCTTCCTGCTCGCCCAGGGCGAGGATCCTGTAGCCCAACTCCCGGCTCTTGGCCGCCTCTGTCCGCAACATGTAGACGCTGGCGAGCCCGCGCAGCACCCAGTACTGCTGACGCGACTGGTCGCCGCGCTCGAACAGGCTCAGGACCTGCTCGTACGCCGACGCGACCTCCGGGGTGAGCCCCTGGGTCGCCATGAGCGCACGGGCGAGCACCAGCCGGATCGCGATCTCCTTGCCGACGAGCTCCGGCGTCGAGGTCGTCCGCTGCAGGACGGTGAGCAGGTCCGTCGTCAGCTCGACGGTGTCGTGATACAGGCCGCGCGCCTCGTTGAGGATGAGCAGGCTGTCGGCGAGCCTGGTCAGCTCCCCGAGATCCGACTCCGCGGTCCAGAAACGCATGGCGACCCGCATGTTCGCGGCCTCGGTCGTCATGACGCCCATGGCCAGGTCACGCTCGGTCCCGACCAGGTCCCGCCGCAACCGGCCGGCAAGGTCCGCGAAGTGGGTCGCATGTGCGCGCCGGACGGCCGGCCCGAGCGGACCCGAATCGATCCGCTCCGTGGCGTACTCGTGGATGGTCTCGAGCATCCGCAGGCGGGGCTCGCCGCGCGGCGGATCGACCTGGCGGACCAGGCTCTTCTCGACCAGGGAGGCGAGCGCCTCGATGACGTCGACCTCGGCCGTGGCGACCGCGTCGGTCGCGGCGATCACCGCCTCGACCGCCGACACGTCGGCATCGGCGAAGACGGCCAGCGATTCGAACACCCGTTGCTCGCCCGGCTCGAGGAGCTGGTAGCTCCACTCGATCGTGGCGCGGAGGGTCTGCTGCCGCTCGGGCAGGTCGCGGCTGGAGCTCCGGAGCAGCTCGAGACGGCGTCCGAGGCGGTCCCGCAACGCCTCCGGCGAGAGCAGCCGCAGGCGGGCGGCGGCCAGCTCGATCGCCAGCGGCAGGCCGTCGAGCCGCCTGCAGATGTCCACGACCGCGGCGGCGTTGTCGTCGTCCAGGTGGAAGTCGGGACGAACCATCCGCGCGCGCTCGACGAACAACGCGATGGCCTCGAAGCCCTCGTAGTGCGAGGCCGAGGCACTCCCGCGACCCTCCGGGGGGAGCCCGAGCGGCGGGACCGCGTAGACATGCTCGAGCCGCACGTGGAGCGGCTCGCGGCTGGTGACCAGCAGCTTGATCTCCGGGCAGTCGCTCAGCAGCTGGGTGGTCGTCGGCGCGGCGGCCGTCACCTGTTCGAAGTTGTCGAGCAGGAGCAGCATCTGGCGATCGCGCAGCCGGTCGGTGACGTCCTCAAGGAGCGACCGGTCGGGTGCTTCCGCCACCCCGATCGCACGCCCGACCGCGACCGTCATCCCTGCGACGTCCCGGGACGTCGACAGGTCCACGAACGACACCCCATCGCGGAACCGTTCGTGCTGATCCGCGGCGGCCTCGATGGCGAGGCTCGTCTTGCCGGTGCCGCCCGGCCCTGTCAGGGTCAGGAGGCGCACCGAATCGTCCGCCAGCCGGCGCTCGACCTCTTCCAGCTCCGCTCGGCGGCCGACGAACGCCGTCCCGCGCACGGGCAGGTTCCCCGCCGCGTGGTCGAGCGTGGTCAGCGGCGGAAAGCTCGATCCGAGCGCGGGATGCACGAGCTGGAAGACGCGTTCGGGACGCCCGAGGTCCTTGAGCCTGTACTCGCCGAGGTCGCGCAGGCTCGCGCCGTCCGGGAGGCTGTCCGCGGCGAGGGCTGCGGCCGCGGCAGACAGCAGGACCTGCCCGCCGTGCCCGGCCGCCATGATCCGGGCGGTGCGGTTGATCGTCGGCCCGAAGTAGTCGTCGCCGCGGCGTTCGGCGTCTCCGGCATGAAGGCCGATCCGGACACGCAGCGGCCCGGTCTCGGCCCAGATCGCCGTGGCGAGTCCGCGCTGGATGGCCAGGCTTGCCGCAACGCCGTCGGCAGCGGTCGGGAAGACCGCCATCAGCCCGTCACCGGTCGCCTTCACGACCTTGCCCCCGGCCGTTTCGATGGCGTCACGGACGATCGCGTCGTGCCGCTCGAGGGCGAGCGCCATCGCGTCGGGCAACCGCTCCCAGAGCTGGGTGCTGCCGGCGATGTCGGTGAACAGGAACGCAAGCGTGCCCGTCGCGACGCCGGAGGCGGCGTGTTCCTGGGAGGTCTGCATCCGTTGACGATAGACGCCGGGCGCCCTAGGCGAGAGGCGATGGGACCGCGCGCGTCCGCCTCAGTGGACGCGGGAGCCGAGGCCCTCCCAGAACGGCTCGCGCAGCTCGGCCTTGAGGATCTTGCCGGTGCCGCCCTTGGGCAGCGCGTCGCGGACAGTGGATCTCGCGCGGGACCTTGTGCGCTGCCAGGCGCGCGCGGCAGAACGAGCGGAGCTCGTTCGCCGTGGCCTCGGTGTCGGGCTTCAGGACGACGATCGCGACCGGGACCTCGCCGCGCTTGTCGTCCGGCGCGGCCACCACGGCGCACTCGAGGACGGCCGGATGGGCAGCCGAGGACGACCTCGATCTCGACCGACGAGATGTTCTCGCCGGCGCTGATGATGATGTCCTTCGAACGGTCCTTGATCAGGATGTAGCCCGCGTCGTCGATGGTCGCCATGTCGCCGGTGTGCAGCCAGCCGTCGCGGATCGTCTCCGTCGGTCGCCTCGGGGTCGAGGTAGTAGCCGTCCATCACGGTGTTGCCGCGGACGACGATCTCGCCGATCTGCTCGCCGTCCGGCCGGACGTCGCTGCCCTCGGCGTCGACGACGCGGATCCGCACGCCGGGGATCGCCCAGCCGGTCATCGCCTGGCGCTCCTGGCGGCGCTCCTCCGGCTCGCTGTCGGTCAGCACCCGGCGCGGCTGGGCGAGGGTGACGATCGGCGACGTCTCGGTCAGGCCGTAGCCGACGATCGCCTGCGTCCCGATCTCCGCTTCGAGCGCGCGGACGAGGTCGGGCGACGCGGGCGAGCCACCGATGATCAGCTGGCGGAGGCTCGACAGGTCGAAGCGCGACCGCTCCCGGCTGTTGAGCACCGCGTTGAAGATGGTCGGGACCGCGAGCAGGCGCGTCACCCGGTGCCGCTCGACGAGGCTCATCAGCGCCGTCGGGTCGAACCGGCGCAGCATCACGTGGCGGCCGCCGACCATGGTCAGGAAGTGCGGCGTGCCCCAGCCGTTGACGTGGAACAGCGGGACGACGTGGAGGACGACGTCGTCCTCGGTGAAGGCCAGGCCGATCTGGGCGGCGAGGCTGTGCAGGTACAGCTCGCGATGGGTCATCGCCACGCCCTTGGGCAGCCCGGTCGTGCCGCTCGTGTAGAACAGCTCGGCGAGCGCGTTCTCGTCGATATCGGGGTGGCGCGGATCGGCTGAGCCGGAGGCGAGCAGGGCCTCGTACTCGTGGTCGGCGACCGTGCCGGCGGTCGGGCTCGCCGTCGAGCACCACGAAGATCGGGCGCGGATCGAGCCGCGGCGCGATGGCTTCGACCAGGGGCGCGAACTCGCGGTGGAAGAAGACGACCCTCGACGCGGCGTGGCCGAGGATGTACTCGATCTCGTGCGGGGCGAGGCGGATGTTGATCGGGTTGAGCACCGCACCGGCCTCGATGACGCCGTAGTACGCCTCGAGCAGGTGGTGCGTGTTGAAGGTGATGAACGACACCCGGTCGCCGGGCGCCACGCCGAGCTCGACAAGCGCATTGGCCAGCCGGTGGGTCCGCAGCCCGAATGCGCGATAGGTGAACTGCTCGTCGCCGTCGACGACGCCGACCTTGTCACCGAAGAAGGTCGCCGCGCGGTCGCGAAACTCGAGGACCGATAGTGGCACGAACACGGCGTCACGATAGCGCGAGCGAGGATGCGCCATCATCGCCCGATGGCCGTCGGACGAAGGACGTGAGCGACACGGGGACCGATGTCGTCGTCGTCGGCGGTGGCATCGTCGGGACGGCCGCCGCCGCCTTCCTGGCCGCGGCCGGAGCGACGGTGACGCTGGTCGAGGGGGATGGCCTCGCCTCAGGGGCGTCGGGCGCGAATTCCGGGGTCGTCCAGCACCCGTTCGACCCGGTCCTCGCCGGCCTGTATCGCGAGACCGTGGAGCTCTATCGCGACCTGTCGGCCGCCGACCTCGGCTTCCGGCTGCCCGACGAGCCGGCCGGTCTCCTGTACCTCTCGACCGACGATGCCGCGGTCCGGGCCGTGGATCAACGGCTGGCCGAGGCGTTCCCGGAGCTGGATCGATCGGTCGTCAGCGGGGTGGCGCTCGAGCGGGTCGAGCCGGCCGTCGCCGGCGGCCTGTCGGCGTGTCGGGTCGGGATCGGCTTCCCGGTCCACCCGGGCGCATCGACCTATGCCTACGCGACCCTCGCCGAGCAGCGCGGTGCCCGCGTGCGACTGGGGCGGACGGCCACGCTCGACCTGGCCGGCGACGAGGTCGTCGGCGTCGTCGTCGACGACCGCCCGCTGGCATGCGACATGGTGCTGGTGGCGGCCGGCCCATGGTCGTCCGCGCTGGTCGACCCGAGCGGCCGCTGGAGCCCGATCAGCCGGCGCTGGGGCGTGGTCGTCGAAGCCGAGCTCGCCCACGGGCCATCCCACGTCCTGGAGGAGGCGGACATCACAGCCTCGATCGGCGTCGGGGAGGAGCTCGCCGTGCCGTCAGCTGCCGATCCCGACGAGCACGTCACCGATGGCGTGGACTTCAGCTTCGTGCCGCTCCCGGGCGTCGCCTCGGTCGGCTCGACCTTCCTGCCCGAGCAACCCGACCCCGCCGCCTGGATCGAGCCGATCCTCCGTCGCGCCGCGACGTACGTGCCGGCCGTCGCCGACGCGCCGATCCGCGGGACGCGCTCGTGTGCCCGGCCGCAGGGCGCAGACGGACGCCCGCTCATCGGCGTCGTGCCGGGCCGGCGCCGCCTGTTCATCTGCGCGGGCCACGGGGCGTGGGGCATCTCGACCGGGCCGGCCTCGGCGCGCATGGTCGTGGACCAGATGCTGGGGCGGGAACCGGTCATCTCGGCCGCCCTGGATCCGGGCCGCTTCGGGACGCCCGGCTGAAAGCGGTGCCGCGCTACGATCGACGACGACGATCCTGACATGCCAGACCCGGCGAACGTGCGGAGGCTCATCCGATGACCACCTGGGACGACTTCGCGACGGCGGCACCAGACATCGCAGGCGACGGCCAGCGGCTCATCGAGGCGCACGGCCACGGCTCCGTGCTGCTGGCCACGGTCCGCGGAGACGCACCGCCGCGGATCCATCCCATCAGCGTCGCCATCGTCGACGGTCGGCTCTACGCATTCATCATCGTCGGCGCACCGAAGCACACGGACCTCGTCGAGGACGGCCGGTATGCCATGCACACCCACCAGGACCCGGAAGCGCCGAGCGAATTGATGCTCCGCGGCCGGGCGCGACGGGTCGACGACCAGGTCGAACGCGGGCGTGTCGCGGACGGCTGGACCTTCGAGGCGGATGACGGCTACACGCTGTTCGTGTTCGACATCGAGCAGGCTGTCCTCGGCGTGCGCGAGACCGCCGACGAGTGGCCGCCGCGGTACAGGACCTGGCGAAGCGCGCCGACCGGACAGGCCGCGACGCCGGCGACCTAGCGGCCGGGGATCGCGGCCCAGCGCACTGTCGCGGGTCTGCAATGCGCTGACGGCGTCACGCACATGGCCGGCGGCCTCACCGGCCGGTAGCGTCGCGCCATGACGATCCTCCTCTCGGTCATCGGCTTCGTCGTGCGCTTCGCCTCCGCGCTCCTGACGACGGCGCTCGGCTGGGCGAGCAGCCTGCTGTTCGGGCGTGTCCAGCGTTCGCACCAGATCTTCGTGATCCTGATGCTCGCCGGGTCGCTGACCTGGATGCTCTTCGTCATCGGGGCGCTGTGGCCGGGCGTGCCGGGCTACCTGTTCGACGCGACCCCGCATCCGGGCTTCATCGATCGGACATGGCTCGGGATCGCCATCTTCGGCGGTCTCCTGCTGCTGCCGCTCGGCGTCGGCCTCGCCGCGTCCCTCGTGCCGACCGGCGACGACCGGCCGTCCGGTCTCCGGATCCCGCTGGAGCTGCTGCGCGGCTACGTCCTGACGCCGGTCCTTGGCGGCCTGCTGCTGTTCCTGCCGGCGGTCGGTATCTCGCGCAAGGCGCGCAGCGTCCGCCACGGCTGGTCCGACGTCCACGTTCCGATCGTCGTCAAGCCCAAGGGCTACGACCAGATGGTCGCAGACCTGCAGCACGCCCTGGCCAGCGTCGGGCTCGAGGTTGAGGCGGAAGCGGCGCCAGCCGTTCTGTCCCTCCCCGCCTGGGTGCTGACCGGGATCGCCGGGGGCAACGTCCGAAAGCTCCGGCCGGATCGTCTCGTCGAGCTCAAGGGACCGTGCCTGCGGATCGGGGTCTACCCTTCGGATATCGCGATCTCGGGGCCGCAGCCCGAGCGCGGGATGGCCCGCGTCGCGATCCTGAGCCGGCTGACCACCACCGCCGCGTGGCTCACGACCAGCGCCGAGGCGCAAGCCGTCGAGGATCTGCTGGCACACGTTCATGAACAGCTGTCGGCATCGACCTCGCTGACGCCGGCCATGGTCGCCGCCGAGTTCGCCGAGGTCGACGACACCCTGCTCGGCCTCGAGGTCCAGGACGAGGAGTGGGACATCCTGTACCGGATGCGGCTCCAGGTCGAGCGCGACGTGCTCGTCGAGCTGGTCGACGACGCGGCGATCGCGACGGTCCCGTCGGCGACGCGCGTCCGAGTCCGCCCCGAGCCAGGGCGCGTGAACCTCGAGGTCGGAGCGGTGCGCGGCACCGCTCACTGATCGCCGCGGCCCGATGCGTCGGCGGGACGCCGGTATCGGGCTTCACGCGACCGTCATGGACGTGTCACGACGACGTCACGCCGGTTTCGCATGGTTCACAGGCTGGGTGGCCACCCCACAGTCCACGAATCAAGCGCACTGGAGACCCACGACATGCCTCGAGTCCTGCGCCGGTCGGCGCTCAGCGTCCTCCTCTTCAGCCTGCTCGCCGGTTCCGCGGCGAGCGTCTCGGCCGCGTCCCCGGATGCGGTCGCCGGCTACGTCTACGTCAACGACAACGCGGCGATCCACAACACCGTCGCCGGCTTCGCCCGGCATCGTGACGGCAGCCTGACACCGCTCGCGGGATCGCCGTTCCAGACCGGTGGCGCCGGCATCGGCAGCCCGACCGGGTCGGCGGGCGCGATCCAGCTGTCGAGCGACCGCCGCTTCGTCCTCGCCGTCGACGCGGCGAGCAACGACATCTCCGTCCTGCGGGTCGGCAAGCACGGCTCGCTGTCGCTGGTCGGCACGACCGATTCGAACGGCACGACCCCGTTGAGCATCGCCGTCCACCACGACCTCGTGTATGTCGCCAACGCCGGCGCCGGTGGCAGCGATTACACGGGCTTCCACCTCGACCATCGCGGGCGTCTCACGCCCATCCCGGACTCGACCGTGGCGCTGCCCGACTCGGCGATGCCCGGCCAGGTCCTGTTCAGTGGCGACGGCAAGACCCTCGCCGGCACGCGTGTGGGTCCCGGCTCGGGACCGTCGTTCATCGACAGCTTCCGGGTCGGTCACGACGGCCGGCTGACCGCGGCTCCCGGATCGCCCTTCCCGGCCCAGAGGATCGGCCCGTTCGGCAGCGAGTTCCGCCCGACCGACCCGAACCAGCTGTTCGTCTCGAACGCCCATGACGGCGGCGGGAACGGGAGCGTGTCGGCCTACACCGTCGGCAAGGACGCGACCCTCACCGCGGTCGGCGGCTCGCCGTTCGCGGACGACGAGACCGCGCCGTGCTGGGTCGAGATCAGCCACGACGGCCAGTACCTGTTCGCCATCAACACGGGATCGAGCTCGATCTCGCGCTACTGGATCGCGCCGAACGGCGCGATGACCCTGCTCGGCAGCACGCCGTTCAAGGACCCGACCGGCCTCCGGCCGTTCGACGCGCGGCTCGATCCGTCCGGTCGCTACCTGTACGTCGTCGACGCCGGGGCGGTGGCCGTCAGCGTCTTCTCCGTCAATGGCGGCAACCTGACCGAACTCCCTTCCTCGCCGGTGTCGATCCCGGGCGGCGTGGCGCCGTTCGGCATCGTCGTCGACTGAACCCAGACTGGACCCGGGCCTGCCGGGTCTGGTCGCCAGTCACGCAGCGGGGTCGTTCGCGGCCCCGCTGCGGCATGTCCCACGAGTCCGCTCAGGTCCTGAGACGGATCGAGCGGGCCGTGACGTCAGCCGCCGACTTCGTCGGGCAGGAGGGGGCGGACGGAGAGCGTGTAGGACGAGCCACCGGACGTGAACGCAGTCAATGCCGAAGCCCGCTCCAGGACCGGACCCAGCGTGGCCGCATCGGCGCCGAGGACCACGCCCTGACGAAGCCCGGCGATCCCGCGGTCGGGGGTGGCTGGGCTTCCGAACTCGGCCAGCGGCGTGGACAGCGGCCAGGCGACCGGCGACTGGCTGGCCTGAGGGTCAGCCTGCGGCACACCCGGTGCGACATAGACCCGGTAGCCGGCCGGGACGTAGCGGGTCTCCGTGGTGGCCGGTGCACCCCATTTCTCGCCCGGGTCCAGCAGCCGATCCAGCAGGGCGATGGCCGCGGCGCCTTCCTCGGGACCCGAGGCGACCGGACCGCCCGGTTGCCCCGGTCGCGCGCCCGCGAAGCGCGACATGGTGGTCGTGCCGTCGACCACCGCCGTGAAGACGTTCGTGCCCGCATCGCCGGGGATCCCCGGGTCTGCCGAGGCCGGCTTGTCGAGCCCGACCTGCTTGATCGCGGCCAGGATGGCGGCGGCTCCAGACGGCCCGACGTCTTTCACGGCGACCGGGGTCAGGAGGGGGCCGGGGTAGATCGCGTCGACCGGGCCCGGCGTCAGGATGCGGCCGTCGGTGTAGACCGCGACGGTCGGCAGGGCGGCCAGGGTGGCGGCCGGATTGATGAACCCGCCCTCGGAGGTGACCTTCAGCAGGAGGCCGGCGGCGGAGGTGGCCGGCGAGGACGATGTCGATGGAGCCGTCGACCCGGGCGGCAACGCGCTGGGCGGCGCAGTCGGTGCCGGGCTGCCCGATAACGCGGCGCTGCTGCAGGCGACGAGCATCCCGGCAAGAAGGGTGACGGCAGCGAGACGGATCGGTCGGCTTTGGCTCATCGGTCTCTCCAGAGGGCGCGCTCGGACCGGCGCCGCGCCCGCGAGACGCCACCGGCCGGCGTCCGGTTCCGCGACCGCCCGCGCGTCATCCTCCCTCACGGGCACAACGCTGCCGACGCCGTGTGGCCGCCACGACCCCCGTCCGCGGCGTCTGAAGCCAGCCGGCGGGCGAGACCGTAGACTCCGGCCACGATGACCGACATCGCCGACGACACACCCCGCGCGCGCCCGGATGCTCGCGCTACGGTCGAGACGGCCGTGGCGATGATCACCCGGCCGCCCGTCATCCTGGCGCTCATCGCGATCGTCATCCTCGTCTGGCTCAGCCAGGGGATGACCTTCTACCACGACGAGTACACGTTCATCCTGCTCCGCGACCTGTCGATCCGGGGCATCTTCGCGCCGCACAACGAGCATCTCAGCGCGACGCTGGTGATCCTGTACCGGGTCCTCCTCGGGACGGTCGGGATGGCCTCGTACTGGCCATATCTCGGGGTGACGTTCGCGCTCCACGTCGCTGTCTCGGGCATCGTCTACATCGTTGTGCGCCGCGAGGCATCGGCGGCCTGGGCGCTCGGCGCGATGGCGATCATGCTCGTGCTCGGATCGGGCGGCGACGACATCCTGTGGGCGTTCCAGTCCGGCACGATCGGGGCGACCGCGTTCGGGATGGCGGCCCTCGTGCTCGCCCCGCGCCGGCCCGCGGTCGCCGCGATCCTGCTGACCGTCGCCCTGTCGACCTCGGGTGTCGGGCTGGCCTTCTTCGTCGGGACAGGCGTCCACCTGCTGTTGACCCGGCCGCGGTCGCTCCCGTGGCTGCTCGTGCCGCTCGTCTACTACCTGGTCTGGTTCGCGCTGTTCGCCACGTCGTCCGTGTCACCGGGCCTCAACGGCCTCGTCGGATACGTCCTCGACGGACTGACCGCGAGCGCGGCGGGTGCGCTCGGGTCGACCTCGCTGGTCGTCGGGTCGCTGGCGCTGCTTGCCCTCGCGTTCGGTCTGGGTCGGGTCTGGGACGTGCCCCCGGTCGTGCTGGCGATGCTCGCCTCGAGCGTCGCGTTCTTCGTCATCGCCGGTCTCGTTCGCGCCCAGCTCGGTGCCGAGCAGGCGACCGCGTCGCGCTACATCTACGTCGCCGCACCCGCATTCCTGATCGCCGGCGCGGTGCTGCTGGCCCGGGTCCCGCGACCGATCGGTCCGGCCATCGGGGCCGTGCTGCTGGCGGTCGCGCTGGCCGGCAACCTCGTGCTGCTGGCCGAGAGCCACGACCGGCTGCTGTCGAAGGTCGCCTGCGAACAGGCGCTGACGCCGCTCCAGCGAGGCAGCGCGGGCAACCCCTGCTGACCGCCGATCTCGCCGAAACGCGCCACCGACGGGGGCTTGACGATAGTTCACATCGACGCGTACTATCCGCGTGTGAGTGAACCTTTGTCGACCGTCCTCCCGTCGCCTGTCGCGACACCCCAGGCGCCGGTCCGCGCCCACGTCCCACCGACGGACGAGGAGCTGACCGCCGCGGCGACCGAGCTGCTCGGCATCTTCCGCGTCGGCGCCCACCAGGTCCCGCCGGTCCCGGCCAACGACCTGACGATGGGCCAGATCCGGCTCCTGTTCCTGCTCCGGCGCGAAGGCCCGCAGCCGATGGGCCGTCTCGCCGAGCTGTTCGACCTCAGCCCGACCGCATCGAGCGGGTTCGTCGCCCGGATCGAGCGCCACGGTCTGGTCGTCCGCCACCACCGGTCGGATGACCGGCGGATCGTCGAGTGCGAGCTGACCGAGGCCGGCACCCGGTTGCTCCAGGAGCTGTCGGGCGATCGGCTCGACACCGTCCGCATCGCGCTGTCCAGGCTCGAGCCGGCCGAGCTGGCCGAGTTCCGGCGGTTGCTCCGCCGCATCCATGAAGGCCAGGAGGGTCTCGCATGATCGCCCTGCTCCGGACCTACCTGGCGCCGTACAAGGCCGCCCTGGCCCTGGTCGTCGGACTTCTCGTCGTGCAGGCGCTCGCCACGCTCTACCTGCCTGCGCTCAACGGCGACATCATCAACAACGGCGTGGCCAAGGGCGACACGACCTACATCCTCCAGACAGGCGCCCTCATGCTCGGCATCTCGGCCGTCGTGGTGGTCGCCTCGATCATCGCCGTCTACTGGGGCTCGAAGACGGGCATGGCCTTCGGGCGCGACGTCCGCGGCGCCATCTTCCGCAAGGTCGAGAGCTTCTCGCAGGCCGAGCTCAACCACTTCGGCACACCGTCGCTCATCACCCGCAACACCAACGACGTCCAGCAGGTCCAGATGACCGTGCTGATCGGCCTCAACCTGATGATCATCGCCCCGATCCTGGCGGTCGGCGGGATCATCCTGGCGCTCCGCCAGGACGTCCCGCTGGCCGGGATCCTGGTCGTGATCCTGCCGCTGATGGCCGTCATCATCGGCTCGCTGATGTACCGCGCGCTGCCGCTCTTCCAGGCCGTCCAGCGCAAGGTCGACCGCATCAACCAGGTCACCCGCGAGGCGCTCAGCGGCATCCGCGTCATCCGCGCGTTCGTCCGGACGAAGCATGAGGAGGAGCGCTTCGAGGTCGCGAACCAGGACCTGACGGCGACCTCGCTCAAGGTCAACCGCCTGTTCGCGCTGATGATCCCGACCCTGATGGCGATCTTCAACCTGTCGTCGGTCGCCATCCTGTGGTTCGGCGCCATCCGCGTGTCGAGCGGCGCCATGCCGATCGGCAACCTGATCGCCTTCCTGCAGTACGTCATGCAGATCCTGTTCGCCGTGATGATGGCGGTCTTCATGTTCATCCTGGTCCCGCGTGCGGTCGTCTCGTCGGCTCGGATCCAGGAGGTCCTCCGGACGGATCCATCGATCAACGACCCGGCCGTCGCGGCGCCGCCGCCGCCCGGACAGGGCACCCTCGACTTCAGCGACATCGAGTTCCGCTACCCGGGCGCCCAGGACCCGGTCCTGCGCGACATCTCGTTCCGGGTCGAGCCCGGCCAGACGACCGCCATCGTGGGCAGCACGGGTAGCGGCAAGAGCACGCTGGTCAACCTCATCCCGCGCTTCTACGACGTGACCGAGGGACGCCTGTCGATCGACGGCACCGACGTCCGCGAGCTCGACAGGAGCGACCTGTGGGCGCGGATCGGGCTCGTCCCGCAGAAGGCCTTCCTGTTCACCGGCACGATCGCCAGCAACCTCCGCTTCGGCAAGGCCGACGCGACCGACGACGAGCTGTGGGCGGCGCTGCGCGTGGCCCAGGCCGAGACGTTCGTCCGCGAGCTCGCCGAAGGTCTCGACGCACCGGTCAGCCAGGGCGGGACCAACCTGTCCGGCGGCCAACGTCAGCGCCTCGCCATCGCGCGGGCGCTCGTCAAGCGCCCCGAGATCTACGTCTTCGACGACAGCTTCTCAGCCCTCGACTTCAAGACCGATTCGCTGCTGCGAGCCGCGCTGGCGCGCGAGATCGAGGACGCCACCGTGGTCATCGTCGCCCAGCGCGTCGGGACGATCATGGGCGCCGACCGGATCGTCGTCCTCGACCGCGGCACCATCGCCGGCATCGGGACGCACGACGAGCTGATGGCCAGCTGCGAGACCTATCGCGAGATCGTCTACTCCCAGCTCAGCGCGGAGGAAGCGGCATGATGGCCGGGGCAGCCGGCCGGCGCCCGCCGCCGCGGCCGGGAGGTGGACCGTTCGGAGGCGTCGGGCTGCCTCCGGAGAAGCCGAAGGACTTCAAGGGCACCTTCCGTCGCCTGGTCAACACGCTCAGCCCCGAGCTGCCCAAGATCCTCCTGGTCGTGGCGTTCGCGATCGTCAGCGTCACGTTCGCCGTCGTCGGGCCGAAGATCCTGGGCAACGCCACGGACATCATCTTCAACGGGGTCGTCAGCCAGCAGATCCCGGCCGGTCTGACCAAGGAACAGGCGGTCGCCGCGCTCAACGCGGCCGGCCAGACGCAGCAGGCCCAGATGCTCGCGAGCATGAACGTCACGCCGGGCTCCGGCATCGATTTCACGGCCCTGCGCAACACCCTCCTCGTCGTCGCCGTGATCTACATCTTCAGCTCGGTGTTCAGCTGGGCGCAGGCCTACGTCATGGCCGGCGTCTCGCAGCGGACGGTCTACCGGATGCGCCGTGACGTCGACGAGAAGCTGTCGCGGATGCCGCTCAGCTATTTCGACAGCCACCCGCGCGGCGACACCCTCAGCCGGGTGACCAACGACATCGACAACATCGCCAACTCGCTCCAGCAGACGATGACCCAGCTCATCACCGCGGTCTGCACGATCATCGGCGTCCTCGCGATGATGCTCTGGATCAGCCCGCTGCTGGCCGTCATCTCGCTGCTGACCGTCCCGCTCTCGATCGTCGTCACGATCTTCGTGGCCAAGCGCTCGCAGGTCCAGTTCGCCGCCCAGTGGGCGCAGACCGGCAAGCTCAACGGCCACGTCGAGGAGATGCACACCGGGCACGCCATCGTCAAGGCGTTCGGCCGCCAGCAGGAGGCGATCGACCGGTTCGAGGAGGAGAACGAGGGCCTCTTCCAGGCGAGCTATCGCGCCCAGTTCCTGTCGGGCACGATCCAGCCGATCATGGCGTTCATCGCCAACATCAACTACGTGCTGATCTGCGTCATCGGCGGCATCCAGGTCGCCAACGGCCAGATGAGCCTCGGCGACGTCCAGGCCTTCGTCCAGTACTCGCGCCAGTTCACGATGCCGATCACCCAGACCGCCAGCATCGCCAACGTCATCCAGTCGGCGATCGCCTCCGCCGAGCGCGTCTTCGAGCTGCTCGACGAGGACGAGGAGGCGCCCGACGTCGCCTACGCCGGGATCCGCCGCGCGGTCAGCGGGACGGGTCGAGCTGGAGCACGTCTCGTTCCGCTACCTGCCCGACGTCCCGCTCATCGAGGACCTCAACCTCGTCGTCGAGCCCGGCCAGACGATCGCCATCGTCGGGCCGACCGGCGCCGGCAAGACCACGCTGGTCAACCTGCTCATGCGGTTCTACGAGATCGATGAGGGCCGGATCAGCATCGACGGCATCGAGAGCCGCGAGATGTCACGCGACGAGCTGCGCTCGACGTTCGGGATGGTCCTCCAGGACACGTGGCTGTTCCATGGCACGCTCCGCGAGAACATCGCCTACGGCCGCGACGACGCGACCGAGGAGGAGATCATCGAGGCCGCCAAGGCCGCGCACGTCGACCACTTCGTGCGGACGCTCCCCGACGGCTACGACACCGTCCTCGACGACGACGCGACGAGCGTGTCCGAGGGCGAGAAGCAGCTGCTCACGATCGCCCGGGCGTTCCTGGCCGACCGCCGCATCCTGATCCTCGACGAGGCGACGAGCTCCGTCGACACGCGGACCGAGGTCCTGATCCAGCGCGCCATGAACAAGCTGATGCTCGGCCGGACGAGCTTCGTCATCGCCCATCGGCTGTCCACCATCCGCGACGCCCACACGATCCTCGTCATGAACCACGGCCGCATCGTCGAGCAGGGCACGCACGAGGCGCTGCTCGCCAAGCACGGCTTCTACTTCGACCTGTACGACAGCCAGTTCGCCGAACCGCTCCTCGAGGAGGCCGGCTGACCGGGGCTGGCGCGGGACGTCCAGACCGGCCGCCGCCGTCAACGCTCCGGGCCGAGTTCGCGGCGCAGGATGCGCCCGGCCGCGTGAGATCCAGCTGGCGACCGTCCCTTCCGGGACCGACAGCATCCGGGCGATCTCGGCCTGGGTGTAGCCATCGACGAGGTTGAGCAGCAGCGCGGACCGCGTCCGGACGTCGAGCGTCCCGAGCGCGGCCGCCAGGTCCGGGTCGGCGGGGTCGGCCCACGTCCGCGGCTCGATCCGGCCGATCGCTGTCAGCCAGCGCCGTCGGCCGCGGAGCTGGTTGAACGCGAGCCGCAGCGCGATCGTGTACAGCCAGGCGCGGACGTCGACGCCATCGAACCGGTCCCACGAGCGGTAGGCCTTGAGATAGGCGTCCTGGGCGACGTCCTCCGCGTCGTGCGGATCGCCGAGGACCAGCACCAGTCGACGCACCAGGTTCGCGTAGTGCGGGCGCACGGCCGCCTCGAAGGCATCCTGGGCATCCCGGGCGACGGCGGCGCGCTCGGCGCGCACCGCCGCCGTGGTCACATCGGTGGAGGTCACGGCATCGGATGTCCGAAGCACGCCCCGACGCCGGTGGCGCCGACGCGCTGGTCCACGACCATGATCACCTGGCCATCGGGCAGCCTCGATCCAGGGATCACGTAGCCGTGGGCGGGCGGCGTCGAGACGTGGACGCTCGAGCTGGTGCCCTTCCCGCCATCGGGCGCGATCGCGGTCCCGGACTCGACCTGCCAGTCGACGTTCGGGTAGCCGTGGGCCGCCAGGAAGGCCGCAGCCTCGGGCGGCGTCATGCATTCCATGTCGGCGCCGGCAAGCGGCTGGCCGGGGTTCTCGATCCCCGGGTAGCCCTCGGCCATGCGGCTGATGACGGCCGCTCCGGCAGCAGCGGTCGCGACGACCGCAAGGACGAGGACCGGCGCCATCGCGAGCGGCAGCGCGAGCCGGCCACGACGACGTCCGCGGGCCAGCTCGGGCGGGGTCGCGGGGCCGGGCGCGCGTGCCTCGAGGGCGGACAGCCGCGTCGCGAGGTCGAGATCGTGATCGTCCATGTCGTCACCTTCGGATGGGTGGCGGGCCAGTCGGAGCCTACCGCTGTCCTGTACAACACCGCTGCCGGCCCGATCCATGCAGGCCGGCTCGAACCGACGGCCCGGATATGTCACCATCGGCCGATGGCGATCGATCCGCGCGCCGGCCGGCCGGCCGAGCCCTCGATGCTCGTCGACGTCGACGGTCTCATCCGCGCCTACTACGAGATCCGGCCTGACCCGTCCGATCCCGCCCAGCGGGTCGCCTTCGGCACGTCCGGGCATCGCGGATCCGCGCTCAACGCCGCGTTCAACGAGGCGCACATCGCCGCCACGACCGAGGCGATCTGCCGCTACCGCAAGACCCAGGGCACCGACGGGCCGCTGTTCATCGGCCGTGACACCCACGCGCTGTCGGGGCCGGCGATGGCGACCGCGCTCCGGGTCCTGGCCGCGCACGACGTCGACGTCCGGGTCGACGCCGCCGACGGCTACACGCCGACGCCGGTCATCTCGCACGCGATCCTCGTCCACAACCGCGAGGCGCGGCGATCGGCTCGCCGACGGGATCGTCGTCACGCCCTCGCACAACCCGCCCGAGGACGGCGGCTTCAAGTACAACCCGCCCAACGGCGGCCCGGCCGACACCGACGTCACGACCTGGATCCAGGACGAGGCCAACCGGCTCCTCGAGGCCGGCCTCGACGGCGTGCGCCGCATCCCCATCGAGCAGGCGCGGGCGCGGACGACGGGCCACGACTACATCGGCTCCTACGTCGGCGACCTCGACGCCGTCATCGACATGGACGCCATCCGTGCGTCGGGCCTGCGTCTCGGCGTCGATCCGCTCGGCGGCGCGAGCGTCGCGCTACTGGCCGGCCATCGGCGAGCGCTACGGGCTCGACCTGACGGTCACCAACGACGTCGTCGATCCGCAGTTCGCGTTCATGACCTGCGACTGGGACGGTCGGATCCGGATGGACCCGTCGTCGCCGTACGCGATGGCCAGCCTGGTCGGGTTGCGCGACCGGTTCGACGTGGCGTTCGCCAACGACACCGACGCCGACCGGCACGGGATCGTCACGCCGAGCGCCGGCCTGCTCAACCCGAACCACTTCCTGTCGGCCGCGGTCGAGCACCTGTTCAGCGAACCGTGCGACTGGGGCCCGGACGTCGCCGTCGGCAAGACCCTCGTCTCGTCCGCGATGATCGACCGCGTGGCCGCCGACCTCGGGCGCCGGCTGCTCGAGGTCCCGGTCGGGTTCAAGTGGTTCGTCCCGGGCCTGGTCGACGGCAGCCTCGGGTTCGGTGGCGAGGAGAGTGCCGGCGCGTCGTTCCTGCGCCGCGACGGCACGGTCTGGACGACCGACAAGGACGGGATCATCGCCTGCCTGCTGGCGGCCGAGATGACCGCCCGGACCGGACGCGATCCGGGCCTCATCTATCGCGAGCTGACCGGGCGGTTCGGGGCGCCCGTCTACAAGCGCATCGACGCCGCCGCGACGCCGGCACAGAAGGCGATCCTCGCGCGGTTGTCGGCGGACCAGATCACGGCCACCGAGCTCGCCGGCGAGCCGGTCACCCGGATCCTGACCACCGCGCCCGGCAACGGCGCCGCGATCGGCGGGGTCAAGGTCGAGACCGAGCACGGCTGGTTCGCGGCCCGGCCGTCGGGCACGGAGAACGTCTACAAGATCTACGCCGAGAGCTTCATCGGCGACGAGCACCTGCAACGGATCATCGACGAGGCCCAGGGCGTCGTCGGGAGGGCACTGGCATGAGCGACGAGCACGAGCACGAGCACGCACACCACGAGCACGACCACGAGCACCACCACGACGGAGACGAGGAGGAGCTCGACTACGCCGCCGAGGTCCAGGCGTATCGCGCCGAGAAGGACGACGTCTTCCGACACTCCCCGGCCAGCCCGATCCCGCACGAGGTCCGCCACGACTTCCCGGGGCTTCCCTACTTCCCGGTCGACGAGTCGCTCCGGTTCGAGAGCCTGACCCTCGAGGAGTACGCGGGCGACCAGCCGACGTCGTTCCAGATCCCGACCTCGGACGGACAGCTCAAACCCGCCCACCGCCAGGGTTCGTTCTCGTTCCAGATCGGCGGCGAGCCACGTCGCCTCACGGCCTACGTCCTCGACGAGGGGCACTCGCACTCGTTGTTCGTACCGTTCCTCGACGCGACGAGCGGGCACGAGACCTACGGTGCCGGTCGCTACCTCGACCTGGAGCCCGAGGACGACGGGACGTACGCGCTCGATTTCAACCTCGCCTACCACCCGAGCTGCGTCTACTCGCCGTACTACTCGTGCCCGCTGACGCCGGCCGAGAACCGGCTTCCGGTCCGCATCGAGGCCGGCGAACGGCTCGCGGAGGACGCACCGGCCCACTGACCGCAGCCGCCTGGGCGGAAGAGGCGCGAACACCGTGTGCTAAGGTGAGTGGGTCGGCGCCTCTCGTGGCGATGCTCCGCGTGGTCACCCCTGCTTCTCGAACGGACCGTGCGATCTGCGATCCCCAGTTCGGGAAGTCGTGGAGGTCTTCATGGCCACCGGTACCATCAAGAAGGTCGTCGCCGATCGCGGCTTCGGCTTCATCGCCGCCGAGGATGGGAAGGAATACTTCTTCCATCGCGGCGGGCTCGATTCGTCGCTCGACTTCGACCGCCTGCGGGCGGCGAGCACGTCGAGTTCGACGTCACGCAGAGTCCCAAGGGTCCGCGCGCGGAGCGCGTGCACGCCGCAGCCGCGGTCGCCTAGGACGAACGAACGGGCCACCCACACGGGTGGCCC
>CAVZTK010000009.1:0-14718 GCA_963778155.1 uncultured Chloroflexia bacterium | reverse complement strand
TCCAGAGCCACGTCCTGATCCCGATCGTCGACGGCTGGCAGACAGCGTCCGCGCCGCCGGGCGTGCGCCTGTCGCCGCACGATCTCGGAGACCTGGCATGGATCCCGGCGACGGTGCCGGGGACAGCGGCGGGGGCCCTGCGCGCCGCCGGCCTCGACGCCGGCGACCTGGATGCCGTGGACTGGTGGTTCCGGACGACCTTCACGACACCGGCGGCCGCCGCCGGCGAGGAGATCGTGCTGCGCTTCGGGGGTATCGCGACGCTCGCCGACGTCTTCCTGAACGGGCATCCGATCGCGTCGAGCGGATCGATGTTCCAGGAGCACAGCGTCGACGTCGGCGCGGTCCTGGCGCCGGGCGACAACGAGCTCGCGATCCGCTGCCGGGCGCTGACCCCGGAGCTGGTGATACAGCGCCGTCCGCGGGCGCGGTGGCGGACCCGGCTGGTCGCAGACAACAACCTCCGCTGGTTTCGGACGATGCTCCTCGGCCGCATCCCAAGCTTCTCGCCCCGGCCGGCTGCCGTCGGGCCGTGGCGGCCGATCACGCTGGAGCGCCGGAGCGGCATCGTCGTCGAAGACCTCCGTGTCCGACCCCGCCTCGACGGCGTCGACGGCGTCCTGGCGGTCGACGTCCGACTCCGCGTCCTCGGCGGCGAGCGCCCGACGGCCATCGACGTCGTGCTCGACGGCCCCGGCGATCCGACGACGGCGACTCGCGGGTCACTCACTCTCGACGGGACCGGCACGGGTCCGATCGTGGCCAGCGGGGAGGTCCGGGTCGCGGACGTCGAGCGGTGGTGGCCACACACCCACGGTCATCCTGCCCTGTATGGGGTCCGCCTGGAGGTCCCCGGACCGACGGGCAGCGAGACCATCGAGGGCGGCCGGGTCGGATTCCGGACGCTGACCGCGGGCGCGCGCGCCAACCACGACGTCGAACGCGACGGTCTCTTCGTCCACGTCAACGGTGTCCCGGTGTTCGCGCGCGGAGCCCTGTGGACGCCGCTCGACATCGTCGGGCTCGCTCCGTCGGCCCCGGAGATCCGAGAGGCCCTCGAGGTGGTCCGGAGCGCGGGCATGAACATGGTCCGGCTTCCGGCGTTCGGACCGTACGAGCAGGACGCGTTCCACGACGCGTCCGACGAGCTGGGCATCCTCGTGTGGCAGGACCTGGCGTTCATGAGCATGGACTACCCGTTCGAGGACGAGGCCTTCGGTCGGATGGCGGCAGACGAGGTCGGCGCCCTCGCAGGCCGGATCGCGGGCCGGCCGAGCACGGCCGTCCTGTGCGGCAACAGCGAGGTCGAGCAGCAGGTCGCGATGCTCGGCCTCGATCTGGGGCTCGCGCGGATCCCGTTCTTCGACGAGACGGTCCCGGCGATCGCACGGGCGGCCGGCCTGGACGCGGTCTACGTTCCGTCCGCGCCGTTCGGTGGCGCGGTCCCGATGGTTCCCGACCGGGGCGTGATCGGCTACTACGGCGTCGGCGGCTACCGGGCTCCGCTGTCGGACGCGCGCACGAGCGGGGTCCGGTTCGCGGCCGAATGCCTCGCGTTCGCCAATGTCCCCGACGAGGAGGCGCTCGCGACCCTCGTTCCGGTACCCCCGTACGAGGCCTTCGTCCACAGCCCGTACTGGAAGGCGGGCGTGGCGCGCGATGCCGGATCGGGCTGGGACTTCGACGACCTGCGCGATGACTACCTCAAGCTCGTCTTCGGCGTCGATCCGGACGGCATCCGGCGGTATGACCACGACCGCTATCTCGAGCTCTCACGGGCCGTCACGGGAGAGGTGATGGCTCACGTCTTCGGGGAGTGGCGGCGGTCCGGCTCTCCATCGGGCGGCGGCATGATCCTGTGGCTGCGCGATCTCGTTCCCGGCGCCGGCTATGGCGTCGTCGACGATCGGGGCCGCCCGAAGGCCGCGTACCACCACCTCCGCAGGATCCTGGCGCCGACGGCCGTGTGGCTCGTCGACGAGGGCATCGGCGGGGTCGTCGCGCATATCGCGAACGACGGCCCGGTCCCGCTCACGGCCCGGCTTCGGGTCTCCCTGTTCACCGACCTCGAGATCCCGGTCGGCGAAGCATCGGACATGGTCGCGCTGCCGCCCCATGGCGCGATCGAGCGCAATATCGAAGGGATGCTCGGCCATTGGGTCGACGCAGCGTGGGCGTATCGATTCGGTCCGCCGGCCCAGGACGCGATCGTCGCGACGCTCGAGCGGGTCGATGGCAGCGGTGCCTGTTCGACCGAGGTGTTGTCGCAGGCGTTCCACTTCCCGGCTGGTCGACCCCTCGCCCAGGAACGTGCCGAACGCCTCGGTCTCACGGCGACGTCCTCGACCGCCGTGGACGGTACGGTCCGGGTCGAGATCGCCAGCCGCCGGCTGGCGTACGGCGTCCGGATCCACGCCGCGGGTTTCGCCCCGTCCGACGACGCCTTCTCGGTCGAGCCGTCGGGCGTTCGGACGGTGACCCTCGCGCCGATCCAGCCCGGCGCGCGCTTCGATGGGGGCATGCTGACGGCGCTCAACCTTGCCGGGCCCGTCGTCATCCGGGGGCCCAAGAACGACGCATGACCGGCGCATGACCGTGGCGACCGTATCAGCCAGGCCGCTCTACCTCCTGGGACCAGCGGGCCCGGTCTTCGGCATGTTCCACCCACCGCGCGAGGGCGTGGATCCACCCGGGACCGCGGTCCTCATCGTGCCGCCGTGGGGCTGGGACGAGACGGCCTCCTACACCGGCCGGCGAGCGTGGGCGGATCACCTCGCCGAGGCCGGTCACCCGACTCTCCGGATCGATCTGCCCGGAACGGGTGAGAGTGCCGGCACGTCGGCTGACCCTGGTCTCGTGGCGGCCTGGCGCGATGCGATCAGCGCCGCCGCCGCGTCACTGGCGGCCGTCCCGGGAGTGTCCCGGGTCGGTGCCATCGGGCTCGGCCTGGGCGGGCTGCTGACGGCCGCGGCCATCGCCGACGGAGCCCCGATCGATGACCTCGTCCTGTGGTCGGCGCCTCCTCGAGGGAGGACCTTCCTGCGCGAGCAGCGTGCATTCTCGGCCCTCCAGGACACCCGACTCGCGGCGGCGGGCGAACCGGAGACGGACGGGCTACCGGAGGGCTGGCTGGAGAGCGCTGGGTTCGTGCTGTCAGCCCAGACGATCGCCGATCTCGGATCGCTCGACATGTCGACGATGGCCTTCGAGGGCCTCCACCGAGCGTTGCTCCTCGTGCGTGATGGCGTCGCCAACGATGGCGCCCTCGAGGCACAGCTCCGGGCCGCCGGCGTCGACGTGACGACGGCGCCCGGGCCGGGCTGGACGGGTCTGGTCTTTCACCCGGAGCGATACGACCCGCCCGTGGGAGTCTTCGGCCAGGTGACGGCCTGGCTGGCCACGGCGCCGCCGAGCCGTGTCCCGAGGACCCAGGTCGCGACGCCGGCGGTCGTCGAGAGATCGGACATGCTCGAGGACGGGGTCCGGATCCGGGAGTCGCCGATCCTCATCGAGCAGCCGTTCGGTCGGCTGTTCGGGGTGCTCGGCGAGCCGGTCGACGAACCGGCCTCGGGTGTCACGGCCGTCTTCCTGAACGCCGGCGCCGTGCGCCGGATCGGCCCCAACCGACTGTGGGTCGAGACATCGCGGCGCTGGAACGCGCGTGGGATCGCGACGATCCGAGTGGACCTCGAGGGGATCGGTGATGCCGATGGGGATCCGGGCCGCTACCGCGACGTCGGCAATTTCTACACGCCCGAGGTCGGTCTCCAGGTGGATTCGGTCGTCGACGAGCTCCAGCGCCGCGGCTTCGGCCCGCGGTTCGTGCTCATCGGGCTGTGCGCCGGCGGCTACTGGGCCTTCCACACGGGCGCAAGCGATCCGCGGGTGGTCGAAGCCATCATCCTGAATCCGCGCGCGATGATCTGGGACCCGGACCTGCTGTCGCGTCGCGAGGCCAAGGCAGTCCGACGCCTGATCGAGCCGGCCCTCTGGGACCGCGTCCTTCACGGCCAGGTCCAGGCGACGCGGATGGTGGACATCTCCCGGGCGATGGTGCGGACGGCGACGAGCGCCGCGACGACGAGGCTGCGGCGGATCGGGACCGACCAACCGGTTCTGTCGACGGTCTCCCAGGTGGAGGGGCTCCTCGACGCCCTGCGCGAGCACGGGACCCGGGTGATCCTGGCGTTCGCGGATGACGAGCCGGTCCGCGACGAGCTCGAGGCGGACGGCGTGCTGGCGCGCCTCGCCCGCTGGCCCAACGTCGTCCTCGCCCATTTGCCGGGTCGGGACCACACCCTGCGGCCGATGGTCGCCCAGCGCGCCTACCATGAGCTGCTGGAAGGCGAGCTGGCCCGGTTGACGGACACCGGCCGCAGCTGAATCAGGGCCCGAGGTGCGCTGTCAGCCAGGCGGCGACGACCGCCATGCTTTCGTCGGTGGTCGTGTGACCCATGTCGAACTCGCGATAGTCCAGCTCCACCGGCAGGGTCTCAAGGGTCGCCCTCGCGCTTCGCGCGTACCCGATCCCCAGGGTCTGATCGTGGACCCCGTGGACGAGCAGCACCGATCTGTCGCGCAGGCGGTCCCGGGACGCGACATGCGGCAACAGCTCCGGCGGCAGGCGGCCGCTCATGCACACCACGCCGGCGATCTTCTCGGGTGCAGTCAGCAGCGTCCCCAGACCGACGATCCCACCCTGGCTGAACCCGGCCACGTAGACACGACCGGAGTCGGCGCCGTAGGCGGCCACCGCCTCGTCGATGAATGCCGCGGCGTCACGGCACGCGGCGACCGCCTCATCGCCTTCGATGATCGGTCCGTCCGGGGTGAACGTGACGTGAAGCCAGGCGAACGCGAACGGCTCGAGCTCGATCGGGGCGCGGGCGCTGACCACGATGAAGCGAGGGTCGAACCAATCCATGAGCGCCGCCATCGCCAGCTCATTGCTGCCCACGCCGTGTAGCAGGACGAGCATCGGTGGGTGCGGGTCCGCTGTCTCCGCGCTCGCTCGTCGAACGCGATGGACGAGCGAGAGTGGCCGACGGCCCGTGTTCGCGATCGGCGTGTTCAGCGCGGTCCTCCATCGTCGACCGATGCACAATGGACGAACGCTGATCGGAGACGCGCGACCTCGATGGACAGACCCGAGATGCCGGTGAACCCGGCCGATCTCGACTGGGTAGCCGACACGGACCTATTCCGCCAGGCATTCAGGCGATACGCGACGACGGTCGTCATCGTCACGTACTTCGATGCCGACGGGCGGCCAAGCGGCATGACGGCCACGTCGATGTGCTCACTGTCGCCGTCCCCACCGTCTCTCCTGGTCTGCATCAACCGTTCGTCGCGCGCCCACGCCGAGATCACGGATCGGGGCCGATACGGCGTGAATCTCCTGTCAGTCGGGCAGCAGAGCGTAGCACTCCACTGCAGCCGGATCGGTGGCGACAAGCAGCTGAAGGACGACTGGCTCGCGCCGGACGCGCCCGAGGGTGCGACACCCCGCCTCCTCGGATCGCTGGCCCATCTCGAGTGCGAGGTCGCCACATCGTTCGAGGTGTACTCCCACACGGTCTTCCTTGGACTCATCCACCGAGCCTGGGTCAATCCGATCGAGGCGCCGCCGCTCCTCTACCACGGCGGTTCGTACAGCCAGCTCGAGTCAACCGCCGAACGGTCGGAACATCTCGATTGAGCCACCCGCGGGTCGTCGTCACGGGCGGTGCCGGATTCGTCGGAGGCCATCTGGTCGACCGATTGGCGGCCGACGGCTGGTCGGTCCTCGTCATCGACGACCTGTCGACCGGACGCGCCGCGAACCTCGCGGACGACGTCCGGCTCGAGCGCCTTGACGTATCGAGCGACGACCTCGACGGGCCCGTCCGTGCGTGGCACCCGAGGCGTGGTCTTCCACCTCGCCGCCCAGGCGAGCGTGCCCAGGTCGATCGAGTCGCCGCTGCACGATCTCGCCGTCAACGTCGTCGGGACCAACCGGGTGGCGACCGCGGCGCGTCTGGCGGGCACGGAGCGTCTCGTCTTCGTCTCGTCCGGCGGAGCCATCTACGGCGAGACGCATCGCCCGGCCACCGAGACGGCGCGCGCCGCCCCGAGCTCCTACTACGGCATCCACAAGCTGGCGGCCGAGGGCCACGTGGCGCTGGCCGGCCTGCCGTACGCGATCGCCCGGCCATCGAACATCTACGGTCCGCGCCAGGCGAGCGGGCTCGAAGGCGCCGTCGTGGCCTCGTTCGTCGCCCTGGCGCTCGCCGGGCAGGCCCTGACCATCGACGGTGACGGTGGCCAGACGCGCGACTTCGTCCACGTCACGGACGTGGTGGACGCCCTCGTCCGTCTCGCCGATCCGGTCGCACCGAGCGGGACATGGAACGTCGCGGCGGGTCGGCGGACGTCGATCGCGGCGCTGGCGGACACCGTCGAACGCGCGGCGGGCGTGCGACTGGGCCGCGTCCATCGGCCGGTCCGAGCCGGAGACGTCCGTGACTCGGCGGTCTCTGCAGCCCGGCTGAGGGCACTCGGCTGGAGGCCGGCCTTCACTCTCGATCGCGGGATCCGTGAGCTCCTGACCCCTGCACCGGGGACCGCGATGGGTCAGTCCGGATCCGGGTCGGCGGCATCAGCTGGCGGTTCGGCGCCTGTTCCCGCCAGCCTCTCGTCGTAGCGCCTGTCGCGCCAGGCCAGGGCCGCCTTCAGCCCGTCCCGCCGGACGATCTCGTCCCATTCGCGCTGCTCCGGCGTGTCCGCCGCGTTGATGATGGCGCCGAGGTCGATGCCGGCCTCCACCGCCAGCCGGAACCCGGCCGCATCCATGGCGCGGTTGAGCATCCACTTGGTCGGGGCCATCACCTCGGGCGGTGTCCGTGCCAGTCGATCGGCCAGGGCGTCGACCTCGGCCGCGAGCCGATCGGCCGGGACGACCCGGTTGATGAGCCCGATCCGCTCGGCCTCGGTCGCGTCGATGAGGTCGCCGGTCAGCAGCAGCTCGCGGGTCTTCTTCTGGCCGATCAGGTATGGCATCAGCAGTGCGACCGGGGCCGACCCGTAGCGAATCTCGGGCTCCCCGAGCCTGGCGCCCTCGGCCGCGATGATGAGGTCGCATGCCATCGCCAGCTCGAGCCCGCCCGCCAGCGCGTACCCGTGGACCTGCGCGATGACCGGCTTGGGGCAATCGAGGACGTGGAGGGTGGCCGCCACGTCGGCCGCCAGCAGCTCGCGCCAGCCGACCGGGCCGAGCGCCTCGCCCTCGGCTTCCTCGGTCAGGTCGTAGCCCGCCGAGAACGCGCGGCCGGCGCCCTCGAGCACGATGACCCGCACGTCGTCGTCGGCGGTCGCGTGGTCGATCGCTGCGACCAGGGCTTCGACGAGCTCGCCGGACAGCGCGTTGAGCTTGGCGGGTCGGTTGAGCGTCAGACGGATGCCCCACGGCGTCCGGCGGCGGAGGAGGACGGGTTCGGCCGGCGGTGTGTCGGCGATGTCGTCAGGCATCGGGCGGCCCTTCGAGCACGACCAGCGCGTCCACCGCGATCGCCCCGCCGGCCGACGCGATCACCGGGTTGAGGTCCACCTCGAGCACGTCGGGACGCTCGACGCCGAGCGTGCTGAGCGCGACGAGCATCCCGACGACCGTCCCCCGGTCGACCGCGGGGCGGCCACGCACGGCGCCGAGGATCCGGCTGCCGCGCAAGTCGTCGAGCATCGCATCGGCTGCCGCGTGGTCGACGGGCGCGAGGCGGACCGCGACGTCATCGAGCACCTCGGTCAGGATCCCGCCGATCCCCACCAGCACGGCCGGCCCGAATTGCGGATCCCGCCGGAAGCCCAGGATGAGCTCGACACCGTGCGGTGCCATCGGTTCGATCAGCAGGCCGCGCACGGTCAGGCCGCGGCGGCGGCCGATCTCGAGCAGCGTCAGCGCGGCCCCGTACACGGCGTCGTCCCCGCGCAGGCCGAGCGCCACGCCACCGATGTCGCTCTTGTGCGCCAGCCCGGCCGCGTCGAGCTTGAGGGCGACCGGGCCGCCGACCGTGCGCGCGGCCTGGACGGCGGCCGCCGCGTCGGACACGGCGATCACCTGGCTGACCGCGATGCCGGCCCGCCCGATGAACGCCAGGCTCTCGGGCTCGGACAACGTGACCGGTGGGCGAGGCGCGACGGGCGGCGGTCGAGGCCGCCGCGTCGGCGCCGTACGAGGTCCGGTCTGCGGCGAGGGCCGGCCACGCGTCCCGCCACGGCCCGTCGTCCACGCGGCGGTCGTGCCGCCCCTCCCAGGCGGCGACCTCGGCGATGGCCCGGAACGCCGGCACGGCGCCGCGGAGCAGCGGCGCACCCCCGCCGACGGTGTCGAGCAGCGTTTTCGTCTCGGGCGGCGGCTCGCCCGATGTCAACGAGACGTAGATCGGCAGGATCCCGGGTCGATCGGCGGTCGCGGCCAGGAGCTCGGACGCGACTTCGTTGGCGGTGTTGACCTCGGACGGCAGCGAGCGGTACGGGAAGTCGTGGACGAGGACCAGGACGTCATACGCGCCGGAGGCGGCCATCGCCTCGAACGCGGCGCCATAGGCCACCGACGGGTCCGCCGCGCCCCACGGATCGAGCGGATTGCCGATATAGCCCATCGTCGGCAGCGCCTCGAGGATGGCCCTCCGGGCGGTGCCGGTGATCGGCGGCAGGTCGAGCCCGGTCGCCGGGACGAGGTCGGCGATGAGCGACGCCTCGCCGGTCGACACCGTCACGACCCCGGTGCGGCCACGCCCGACGCGGCGGCCGGTGCGGCGGACGCCTTCGACCAGCTCGGCCGTCTCGAGCAGCTCGTCGAGGTCGCGGCAGCGGATGACCCCGGCCGCCTCGAGCGCGGCGTCGGTCACGCGCGTCTCGCCGGCCAGCGAGCCGGTGTGTGCGACGGCCGCGGCCTGCGCCTGATCGCTGTGACCGACCTTGACGGCCATGATGGGCTTGCCCAGCTCGAGCGCCCGGTCGGCCAGGGCGAGGAACCGCTCGGGCCGCTTGAACCCCTCGAGGAAGAGGATGACCGAGCTCGTCTCGGGGTCGTCCAGGCAGTAGGCGAGGTAGTCGCAGACGTCGAGGACGACCTCCGAACCGCAGCTGATGATCCGCGAGAACCCGATCCGGTTCCCCGAATGGACGAAGGCGTCGCTGACCGAGCCCGACTGGGCGATCCCGGCCACGCCGCCCCGTGGCAGGTACGGCGACACGTCGCCGATATAGGTCGCGCTGTTGCTGACGAGATCGATGACGCCCATGCAGTTCGGCCCGAGCAGCGCCAGCCCGTGCTCGCGCGCGATGGCCGCGACCTCGAGCTGCATCGCAGCGGCCGCCTCCCCGCCCTCGACCACGCCGCCGCCCGGGATGACGACCGCGGGCACGCCGGCGGCCGCGGCAGCCTCGGTGACCGATGCGGCACGCAACGGGTTGAGCGCCACGACCGCGATGTCGGGCGTCTCGGGGAGGGCCTCCAACGACGGGTAGCAGGGCTGACCGTGCAGCTCGTCGTACTTCGGGTTGACGAAGTGGCAGCGGGTCGCGCTGCCCATGACCCGCAGGTTGTCGCGGACCGTCTCGGCGATCCAGGAGCGTGGCGAGGCCCCGACGACCGCGATGCTCGCCGGCGCGAAGAGCGGCCGCAGGTCGATGACGCCTGAGCCGGCCTCTGCGCTCATCCGACCACCCGGCTCACGCCCCGCTTCTCGAGCGCGCGAGCGACGATCATCCGCTGGATCTCCGAGGTCCCTTCCCAGATGCGGTCCACGCGCAGCTCGCGCAGGAACCGCTCGGCCGCGAACTCGCGCATATACCCGCGGCCGCCGTAGACCTGGACGACCCTGTCGGCACAGCGCCACGCCGCCTCGGACGCGAACAGCTTGGCGAGTGACGCTTTGGCATGGACGACCTTGGCGTCCGCGCCGCTGTCGGCCAGCCAGGCGCATTCGCGCGCGAGCAGGCGTGCCGCAGACGCGTCCGCGGCGGAATCGGCCAGGGGAAAGCTGACGCCCTGAAAGTCGTAGATCCGCTCGCCGAACGCGTGCCGCCCGGTCGCCCAGTCGACGGCGAGGCCGAGCAGTCGCTCCATGGCGCCGGCGCAGCGCGCCGCGATGTGGATGCGCTCCTCGACGAACCACTCGTTGGTCAGCTCGTCGGCCCGCCCGATGCCGCCCAGCACGGCCGATTCCGGGACTCGCACCTCCTGCAAGACGTACTGCGGGTGCCGGTCGGCAAAGGTGTGGGTGTAGTCGGGGTCGTGTCGCATCACGACGCCGGGCGTGTCGTAGTCGACCAGGAACAGCGTGGGCAGCAGCCGCTCGGCGTCGACCACCGCGCAATGGAAGATCATGAAGTCGGTGTCGTCGGGACCGGTCACGAACCACTTCTCGCCGTTCAGGACGTACTCCCCGGTGGCGGCATCGCGGATCGCGGTCGCACGGAGCGTCCGGGCGTCGGAGCCTGCACCGTCCTCGGTGATGGCGTAGCTCCCCGAGCGCTCGCCACGCAACGATGGGTCGAGATACCGTCGGCGCTGCTCGGCGTCGGCGTGGATCAGGACGTTGTAGGCGCCCGGGACGTACGACCAGAGACCACCGGTCGCCTGCCCGAACTGCTCATGGACGAGGACCTGCTCGACCACCGACCACCCCTGACCACCGACCTCGACCGGGAGCGGGCCGCCCTGGAGCCGGGCGTCGCGGGCGGCCGCCCGGATGGGGTTCCCCCAATCACGCGGGACGCGCCCGCCGGCACGCTCGAACTCGACCTCGCGCGGCTGGAGCACGTCGCGCACGAACGCCCGCGCGCGTGCCTGCAACTCGAGCTGGGCGGCGGTCAGGGTGAGGTCCATCGCGGGCAAGGATGCACCAGCAGGAGACGGACGCGCCGCCGGGGTCGCGGGACGCGGGACGACCGGGTGGTTCGGCGCCCCGAGTGGGTCCCGACGGGAACCAAGGTACCCCACCGTCTGGTCCGTAGGTCCCGTGACGCTTTGGTCCTTGCGCCACGTTTCATACGCAGGACGTATCCCGCCACGTTCCGACCACTCCGTCGCGTGGCACCTGAAACTCAACTGAGGGGAATCGAACGATGAAACGTGTCCTCGCCGCGCTCTTTGCCGGGGTTCTCACCTTCGGTGCGGTCTACGGTCTGGCAGCCAGCCTGAACCTCACCTCCGACAGCCTCGGCTCCGGGACCGCGGTGGTTGCCGCCTGCCAGGCCGGAACGCTGAACGCCACCTACACGTCGACGTACTCCGCCGCTGCGCCGGGCTACACGGTCGGCACGGTCACGGTCACCGGCCTGGCGTCCACCTGCTACAGCAAGGCCTACAAGATCACGCTCTCCGGCGCGGCCAATGTGTCACTCGGCGAGGCGACGGGCACGACGCCCGCCGCCGGCACGAGCTTCGCGGCCACGTTCGCTCCGGCGCTGTCCGCGACCTCGATCACGGGCGTCAACGTCGTCATCAGCGGGTAGCTGATCCTCCTCAGCGCCGGCGGCCGCCTGGCCGCCGGCGACCGTGAAGACCCGCGGCGGACCGATCACATGTGGCGTCGGATCACCGGGATCGTGCTCATCGGCGCGATCAGCGCGGTCCTCGGCGCAGCGGCATCGGTCAGCTTCTCCTCGAACACGCTGGGCGCCGCGACGACCTCGACGCCGCGATGCACCGCCGCAGGGCTGACTGTGTTCCAGAACCTCTCGGGCGCGACCGTCATCAGCGTCACGGTCGGTGGCATCCCGGCGGCCTGCGCCGGGGCGACGCTCCAGGCGACGTTGAACACGGGGGCCGCGAACGCCAGCGGTTCCGCCACCGTGCCGGCCGGTGGCGGCTCGGTGACCGTGACCCTCGGCAGCGCTCCCGCGGTCGCGGTGGCTGACCAGATCGACTTCGTCATGGTCGGGCCATGATCCGTCGCATCCTGCTCCTCACGGCGATCGCCGTCGGCCTTCTGGCGGGGGCCAGCCTGTCCGTGGGTTCAGCTGCGAGCGTGAGCCTGACCTCGCAGAAATTCACGCCGTATCGCACCTGTACGCTGACCGCGACTCCCACGACGACCACGGTCGTCGTCGACAGCACGGTCCGGCAGGGGTCGGCGGCGACCAACTTCGGCACCCTCACGACGATCACCGTCTCGTCCGCCAGCGGCGCCAACCAACGGATCTACCTCAAGTTCAGTCTCACCTCCTGCAGCCCGGTCATCCCCGCGTCCGCGATCGTGCGCCTGGCCACGCTCCGCCTGTACATGACCGCGGTCCCGGCCGCGTGCCGGACCCTCGACATCTATCCGGCGACGGTCGCCTGGACCGAGGCCGCGATCACCTGGAACAACCAGCCGTTCGGGACGACGATCAACAACCCGGCGACCGGCTCCCGCACCGGCACCTTCAACGTGGGCACCCCGGCGGGCTGCCAGAACCAGGCGACCGGCGCGTACGTCACGGGCGCGACGGTCACGACCGACGTCGCCAGCTTCGTGTCCGGCGGTTCGACCAACCTCGGCTGGATGATCCGGGACGACACGGAAGGCTCCGCGACGACACGCACCACGACCTTCGCGGCGAAGGAGCTCGGCACTGTCGCCCGGGAACCTCAGCTCGTGATCACCTACGTCGTGGTGCCATGAGGCTCGATGCCCGTCGCCTGCTGAGATTTCGGTGCGGCCGCGGCCATCCTGGCGCTCTGGGCCGTCACGCTTCGACCACAGGTGCTCGGAGGCAGCGCCACCTATATCGTGGTCCGCGGGAACTCGATGGAGCCGACGTACCACACAGGCGATCTCGTGATCGTCGAGTCGGCCTCTGGGTACAGCGTCGGCGATATCGTCGCCTACCGCGTGCCGGCCGGCGAGATCGGCGAGGGCCACGTGGTCGTGCACCGCATCGTCGGCGGCGATCCGACGGCCGGTTTCGCCGTCCGGGGCGACAACAACGGCGCGCCGGACCCATGGACTCCGCGGATCGGCGACATCGAGGGCAAGGCCTGGCTGCTGGTGCCGGGTCTCGGCAGCCTCATCGCCTTCGTCCACCAGCCGGTGATCGCGGGCGGTCTGGCAGCGAGCATCGTGGTCGCGATGGTGATCGCGGGTTCGTTCGGATCGACTCGCCGGCCGCGGAGGCCGGTCGAGGCAGATCCGCTCGCCGGCGCCGGCGCCGTCTCGGGAGGTGTCTAGGACGGCTGCGCGAGCACCATGATCCGGATCTCGGTCATGTCGTCCATCGCGTAGCGCAGGCCCTCGCGCCCGAGACCCGAGTCCTTGACGCCGCCGTAGGGCATGTGGTCGATCCGGTACGTCGGCACGTCGTTGACGATCACGCCACCGACCTCGAGCTCGCCGAACGCGCGCCACGCGCCCGCCAGGTCGTTGGTGAAGACGCCGGTCTGCAGCCCGAACATCGAGTCGTTGACGGCCGCGATGGCGTCGTCGAACGCGCGGAACGGGAAGGCCACGACCAGCGGCGCGAACGCCTCGTTCGAGCAGACCTGGGCGCTCACGGGCACGTCGGTCAGGATCGTCGGCGGGAAGAACGTGCCATCGGCCTTGCCCCCGAGGAGCAGCCTTGCCACCGAGCGCGAGCGCCTCGTCGACCCAGCGCTGCGTCCGGCCGGCTGCCGTCGAGTCGACCATCGGGCCGACATCCGTCGTCGGGTCGAGCGGATCGCCGAGCTTGAGCGCCCGGGCGCCGTCCACGAACCGGTCCATGAACGCGTCCCAGATCTCCTCGTGGATGAACATCCGCTGGACGCTGATGCACACCTGGCCGGCATACGTGAAGGCTCCGACGAGGCAGCGCTTGACAGCCCAGTCGAGGTCGGCGGTCTTGTCGACGATGACCCCGGCGTTGCCGCCGAGCTCGAGCACGACCCGCTTCTTGCCCGCCCGCTCCTTCATCCGCCAGCCGACCGACGGCGAGCCGGTGAACGTCAGGAGCTTGAAGCGGTCGTCGGCGACCATCCGGTCGCCCAGCTCACGGGTCATCGGCAGGATCGAGACCGAGCCTGCGGGCGCGCCGGCCGCCTCGATGATCTCGGCCACGGCCAGCATCGTCAGCGGGTCTTTGGACGGCGGCTTGAGCACGATCGTGTTGCCCGACGCGATCGCCGGGGCGACCTTGTGGCGCCGCCAGGTTGAGCGGGAAGTTGAACGGGCTGATCCCGGCGATCGGCCCGATCGGGAAGCGCCGCGTGATCCCGATCCGGTCCTTCGACGACGGCAGCAGGTCGAGCGGGATGACCTCGCCGGTCATCCGCTCCGCCTCCTCGGCGCCGAGCCGGAAGGTCAGGACCGCGCGGTCCACCTCGACCAGCGCGTCGCGGATCGGCTTGCCGGCCTCGAGGGCGATGAGCCGGCCGATCTCCTCGCGCCGCCCGCGCAGCCCCGCGCTGATGTCGCGCAGGATGCCGGCCGCGCTCGTAGGCGGGCAGCGTGCGGGTGACCTCGAAGGCAGCCACTGCCGCCTCGACGGCTTCCTCGTACTGCGCCTCGGTCTCGCGTCTGTAGGTCGTCCCGGCCGGCGTCGACGGGTCGGCCGGGTTGTCGACCACCAGGACATCGGGCGACTCGACCCAGCGGCCGGCAAGGAAGATCGGATGGGGCTTGGTGCCGGCGGCGACGGTCATCGGGCGGGACTCCTGTGGGGTACGTTGCATCCTACAACGACGTCCCGGCGACGCCGCCGCCCAAGCCCGCCGAG
>CAVZTK010000008.1:0-20211 GCA_963778155.1 uncultured Chloroflexia bacterium | reverse complement strand
GCCGACGGCGGCTGGTGGGTGCTCGACGGGGCCAAGCGGTTCATCACGAACGCGGGCCAGGCGGGGACGTACGTGGTGACCGCCCGGACCGGGACGCGCGACGACGGGTCGGCCGAGATCAGTGCATTCATCGTCCCCGCCGACACACCCGGCTTCTCGGTCGGTCGGCTCGAGGACAAGCTCGGGCTGCATGCGTCCGCGACGGGCGAGCTGCTGTTCGACGGCGCCCGCGTCCCGGCGGCGAACCTGCTCGGCGAGCAGGGGAGTGGCTTCAAGCTGTTCCTGCGGATCCTCGACGGTGGTCGCATCTCGATCGGCGCGCTGGCCGTCGGCATCGCACAGGGCGCGCTCGACGCCTCGATCCCGTACGCCCAGACGCGCGAGCAGTTCGGCCGCCCGATCGGCTCGTTCCAGGGCGTCGCCTTCATGGTCGCCGACATGGCGACCGAGATCGAGGCGGCGCGCGGACTCGTCTGGCGAGCGGCGTGGCTCAAGGACCAGGGCCGCGACTTCGGGCTGGTGGCGGCGCAGGCGAAGCTGTTCGCCTCCGAGGTCAGCTCGCGGGTGACCAACAACGCGATCCAGATCCACGGCGGCTACGGATACGTGACCGAGTACCCGGTCGAACGCTACCTGCGCGACGCCAAGCTGACCGAGATCGGGGAGGGGACCAGCCAGGTCCAGCGGCTGGTCATCGCCCGGCGGATCCTGGGCCTACGGGTAGTCTGACCCCGAGTTGTCGCCCGACCCGGCGGCGACCAACAGCCCCGCGCGGAGGGCCGCCTCGAAGGCGGTGGCCCACGGTCCCTGCCCGACCAGCGCGAACGGTGACTGCTCGACCGACTCGTAGGTTTCCGGATCGGTGACGAACGAGTGGGCGCAGTCGTCGACCGTCGGGAGGAGGCGCTCGTATGTCTTTCGGTCGGCGAACATGTAGAGATAGATGTGGACGATCGATGCCTGGTCGAGGCCGGACGCGTCAAACGAGCGCGCGGTTGGGGCGAGGACCTTGTCGGTGCAGCCGGCGTCGCCCGAGACGACATGGTCGATCTTGACGCCGCGCTTGGCGAGCTCCGTGGCGACGCCCTGGAAGTCCGCCGGGCTCGGCGATGGAGGCACGGTCTCGACGTAGTTGCAGCCCGCGACGACGAGCGTGACGAGGAGCGCGGCAAGGCCCGGGACGAGGCGACGGGGGAGGGACATCGGGCCGAGGCTACCACCGGCGGCGGAGGCCCGCCGCTGCGCGCCAGGTCAGGCCTGTTCCGGGCGTTGGGGCGGCGGCTATCGTACGATGCGACGGTCCCGATAGCCGACGAGCAGCCTGCCGTCCTCGCGAGGTCCTGTGCCCGACATCCGCGCGTTCCGTGCGCTCCGCTACGACCCGGCATCCATACCCGACCTGTCGCTCGTCGTCGCCCCGCCGTACGACGTCATCGACGCCGCCGAGCGTGAGCGGCTCGTGGCCCGGCATCCGGCCAACGTCGTGCGGCTCGACCTGCCGGCCGAGGAGCTCGGTGACGCACCCGATGACCGCTACCGGCGGACGGCCCGGATCCTCGCGGCGTGGCGCTCGGACGGGACGCTGCATAAGGACCCGCACCCGTCGATCTACGTCTACGAGCAGGCGTATCGCGTTCCCGGCACGGACGTCATGCGGACCCAGCGTGGCTTCTTCGCCCGGATCCGACTCGAGCCGTACGGGCCGGATTCGGGGGTCCTGCCGCACGAGCACACGATGTCGGCGCCCCGCGAGGACCGCTACAAGCTGCTCCGGGCGACCGGCGTCAACACCAGCCCCGTGGTGGGTCTGTACGAGGACCCCGACGGTCGCGGCCGCGCCGTCCTCGACGAGCTGACACGCCGTGTGCCCGACGCCGAGGTGACAGACGACGACGGGACCTGCCACCGACTGTGGGCGGTCGCCGCCGACGGCGACGCTGCTGCCGTCGTCGCCCCGCTCATCGCCGTCGCGTCCGACCGGCCGGTGACGATCGCCGACGGCCACCACCGCTACGAGACGGCGCTGCGCTACCGGGACGAGCGCCGGATGTCGCGCTCGTGCGAGGAAGATCCGGCGTTCGACTACATGCTGATGCTGTTCCTCGACGCCGTCGGTGAGCCACTGACCGTCCTGCCGACGCACCGGATCGTCGGCGGCCTCGATGACGCCGGGGTCGAGCGGTTGCTGGCCGGTCTCGATGCGCTCTTCTCGGTCCGCCGCGACGTCTCCGCGGACGAGCTACGGGACCGGTTCGGTGCGGCCGGCCAGGCGCACGGCGGCGAGGGCCGATTCGGGCTGTGGACACGTGCCGGCGGTGCCGTGCTGACCGCGCGCCGCGCCGCGTTCGAGCCGTTCCTGCCCGACGGCGGCGAGGCCCTCCGTGGGCTCGATGTCACGCTGCTCGGTGTCGCGCTCGATCGGTTGGCCGGGATCGACGCCGAGGCGGTCGCGGCCGGCGCGGTCGCCTATACGAAGTCGGCCGATGACGCGATCGACCGCGTCGACATCGGTCTCGCGGGCGCGGACGCCGCGTTCCTCCTCGAGCCGACACCGGTCGCCTCTGTCGAAGCGGTGGCCGTCGACGGCGACGTCATGCCGCAGAAATCGACCTACTTCTATCCGAAGGCCCTGACCGGCCTCGTCATCAACCCTCTCGAGTGGTGAAGCCGAATGACCGACACGACACCTGAGCAGATCCTCGCCCGCGCGCAGGTCCCTCCGACCAACGGCCGCCCGGTCCGCAAGGACGAGATCGAGCTCGACGAGCGCGGCCTGTACGTCGAATCGTGGCTGCCGGAGCGACGGTCGCGGCGGAAGCCGCTGCTGTTCCTCCACGGCGAGCTGGCCGGCTCATGGTTGTGGGAGCGCTACCTTGGCTACTTCGCGGCGCGCGGCTGGGAAGGCCATGCCCTGAACCTGCGCAACCATTTCTGGTCGCAGACCGCCGACCCGGCGACGCTGTCGTTCGACACGTACACCGAGGACGTCGTCGCCACACTGGACCGGTTCGGTCCGGGGGTCGTCGTCGTCGGCCACGGGATGGGCGGCCTGCTCGCGCTCAAGGCGGCGGAGCGGATGCCGATGGCCGGCCTCGTCCTGCTCAGCTCCGAGCTGCCGCGCGAGCTGCGTATCCCGGCGCGGCCGCATGAGCTGCGCGAGATCCCGGAGGTCTACGGCAAGGCGATGATCGGCTGGGAGACGCTCCCCGAGCGCCTGCTCCGGGACGATCGCGACCTGACCCTGGCCGACGTACTGCGCATCGGCCACCTCCTCGGCCAGAAGCCGCACGAGGCTGGGGCGGCGCGTCGCCAGATGCTTGCCGGCGTGCCGATCGACAGGCGCGTCCTGCTGGAGACGCCACGCCTCGTGGTCGGGGCCGGCCTCGACCGCGGTATCCCGCTGGCCGATTCGGAGCGCCTGGCCGACTGGCTCGATGCCGGCTATGAGCCCTTCGCCGCCCACTCCCACTACGGGCTGGTGATCGGCGAGAACAGCTTCCAGCAGGTCGCCGACTCGATCCGCATGTTCCTCGAGGCGAACCGGCTGTAGGCGGGCCGCCGACGGGCCTCTGGTATCATGCCGACCGGCGCGGCGGACCCGCCGGCGCCGACGGGGCCGCATTCGTCTAGAGGCCCAGGACACCGCCCTCTCAAGGCGGAGATCACCGGTTCGAATCCGGTATGCGGTACCAACCCATCTCCCGGCTGAGCGATGCTCGGCAGGACCACGTCCCGGAGCCGGAGAGCGTGATGGATGATCAGCATGCGCGAGCACTGGTAGAGCGGGAACGGCGTCGCATCGAGGCTGCCCTTGCCGAGCTGGCGGGCGCCGAACGCGCCGACGATACGTCCCAGTTCGACCAGACCGGGGAGTCGGCGGAGGCCGGTTCGGACCTCCAGCATGAGATGGTCGACCGGGCTGTGGCAGACGGTCTGCGGAGCGAGCTCGCAGCCGTCGTTCGCGCCGAGGCGCGCATCGCGGACGGCAGCTTCGGCCTCTCGGTCGAAAGCGGTGCGCGCATCCCCGACGAACGCCTCGAGGCCGAGCCTCTCGCGGAACGGACCGTCGAGGAGCAGGCCCGGTTCGAACGGAGTCGGCAGCAGGGCTGATCCGCTCCACTGCAGCCAGCGGGAATATCGACGCGTCGGTTTTCCGTAGACTCGGCGGATGCGACCGTCCGACCTCCGCCGCCTGGCCATCCTCGCCGAGGGCGAGTTCCAACCTCACAACGGCAAGACCGCCTACGGCGTCATCCGCTATGGCCGTGACGACGTGGTCGCGCTCCTCGATTCGACCAACGCCGGCCGGGACGTGGCCGAGTTCCTGCCCGGCAGCCACGTGCCGATCCTCGCCAGCCTCGACGACGCGCTGGCGCTGCCGACCCCGCCGGACGCACTGCTGATCGGCATCGCGCCGACCGGTGGCAAGCTGCCCCCGGCGTGGCGGGCAGTCATCCTCGAGGCGATCGGGTCGGGTCTTGACGTGCTGTCGGGCCTCCACACGTTCCTCGGGGACGATCCGGAATTCGCCTCGGCGGCCGCCGCCCACGGGACGACGATCATCGACTACCGTCGCGCCCCGGACCGCATGGAGACCGCCGTCGGAAGGCGGCATGGCCCGGGCAAGCGCGTGATCCTGACGGTCGGCAGCGACTGCGCCATCGGCAAGATGTCGGTCGCGCTGGAGCTGCGACGGGCTGCTCTGGCGGCCGGCGACAAGGCGGTGTTCGTGCCCACGGGCCAGACCGGGATGATGATCGAGGGCTGGGGCGTCGCGGTGGACCGGCTCATCAGCGACTTCTCGCAGGGCACGGTCGAATGGCTTGTCGAGGAGGGCGAACAGCTCGGCGACTGGGTCATCGTCGAGGGCCAGGGCTCGCTCGACCACCCGGCCTACTCGTCGGTGACGCTGGCGCTCATCCACGGCGCCACGCCCCAGGCGATGATCATGGTCCACAAGCCGGGCCTCGCCGAGCACGACTTCGACCATCTGCCCGAGGCGTCGTTCCCGATCGCCTCGCTGCCAGGGTTCATCGAGCTCCACGAGCGGGTGGCCGGGCTGGTCGCGCCCTCGAAGGTCGTCGCGGTCGCGCTCAACACCTCGCTCTACAGCGACGACGACGAGGCTCGCCGGATCATCGAGCAGGTCGCGGCCGAGACCGGGCTGCCGAGTGATGACCCGTTCCGGTTCGGCGCCGATCGGCTGTGGCCGGCGGTCCACGACGCGGTGGAGGCTCTGCCGTGGGTGGATGCCGGGTGACCCTGCGGCTGGACCACGAGACCCTGCACCTGGCTCTCCGCGACCCGTTCCACATCGCCCGCGAGGACCACGACTCGGGCGACAGCGTGACGACCGTCGTGGTCGAGGCCCGTGACGACCGGTTCGATGGCATCGTCGGGGTGGGGGAGGGCTATCCGGATCGCTTCTACGGCGAGACGCCCGGCGACGATGGCCGTCGTCTTCCCGCTGCTGCTGGCGGCGGTCGGCGACGTCGAGCCGAGCGAGGCTGGATTGGCAGCCGCCGACCTCGCCATGGAGGCGGCGATCCGTGGTCACGGCGCGGCGCGCTGCGCCGTCGACATCGCCCTCCACGACCTCGTCGGCAAGGTCACCGGCCGGCCTGCCCATGAGCTGCGCGGCCTCTCGGCCCACCTCCCGCCGACCGATTTCACGATCGGCATCGACGAACCAGGCGTGGTCGCCCAGCGCGCCGCCCGGGCTGCCGACTTCCCGGCGCTCAAGATCAAGTGCGGCGGACCGGAGGACCTCGCGACGCTCGAGGCCGTGCGCGCCGTCTTCGGCGGGCCGATCCGCGTCGACGCCAACACGGGCTGGGTCCCGGAGGAGGCCGTCGACCTGCTGCCCGACCTCGAGCGCCTCGGCGTCGAGCTCATCGAGCAGCCGTTTCCGGCCGGCCGTCTCGACCAGCTCCGCTGGCTCCAGGAGCGCTCGTCCCTGCCGATCGTCGCCGACGAGAGCTGCGTCCTGCCCGAGGACCTCGACCGCCTGGTCGGGGTCGTCGCCGGCGTCAACGTCAAACTCGCCAAGTGCGGCGGGATCGGACCCGCCAAGCGGATGCTCGAGCGCGCCCGCGAGCTCGGGTTCCGGACATTCCTCGGCTGCATGGAGGAGACGTCGGTCGGGATCGCCGGGTCCGCGGTCGTCGCGTCGCTGGCGGACTGGGTCGACCTGGATGGGTGCCTCCTCCTCGCCGACGATCCGTTCGAGGGCCTGGACCTCGACGCCGACCACCGCTGGCGGCTGACCGACCGACCCGGTCTCGGGCTGACCCGCCGCGTCCGAGCCGGCACCTGACGGGTTCACGCTCGGACCGCACTGGCGTTCGGCGAACGCCCGTTCGTGTGGATAACTTGGTGGACGAAGTCGTGGACAAGCCCCCTTCCGGCCGACGGCCACCGGTCCTACGATGGTCGCCCACCGGCAGCCCGAGGGCCCCCCAGGGAGGTGCCGCCGGAGGGATCTATTGCCAACGCCCGCCGGTCGGGCTGTCCCATCGACCGCTGGGCACCGGCTTCGCATTGCCCGGCGCAGGTCGACTGATTGCGCCGGAGCGGAAGGGAGGCAGGCCATCGATGGATCCTCGCAACGCGGTCACGGGGATCACCGACCCGGAAGCCGTCGAGTTCGTGCGGTTCTGCTATCGCCGCCGACGGGTCAGCTGGCCGGAGCTTTATGACGAGATGTGCGCCGTGGCGGGGCGAGGCCTCTTCCACGGATACGACGCGGACGACCTCGCCGGGCTGGGTATCGGGTTCAGCCTATTCGACATGCCCGCGCTCGCCGTCCTGGCCTCACGGATCGTGGCCGAGGAGCAGGCGCTCCGGCGACCTGTCGCGGTCATGATCAAGCCCGATCCGGTGTCCGATCCCGAACCCGAGCGAACCTTCGACACCGTGATCCACCTGGCCATGGTGCCGTCCGGCGCCTGACCGACCCCGAGCTCATCTCCCGTCGTAACGGCGGACGTTCGGCCCCCGGTCCCCCCAACCGGGGGTCGATCGATTCCTGGGCGGATCGATCTTGCGGGCATCAGGCGCGGATGCGGCGCCTCGACATCTCACCCTCGATCTGGCGCTCGGCCTCGACGTAGCGGTCTATCTGCTCGCGCAGCTGGTTGGCTTCGGGCGTGTAGAGGTGGACCTGCTGCTGGAGGATGTACGACAGGCGTCGGCTGGTCATCCGCACGTGGTCGAGGTTCTTCATCAGGACCAGCGGGTCCATCGCCGCCAGGTCCGACGGGTGGTACATCTGCTGCATGCCGTCATTCTAGGGGGCCGTTGGCCGCGCGATCGGGCGGCGGCCGACCAATTTCCGGCAGATGCCCGCCACCCGAGCGCACGTCAGCTCAGGCCTGACAGACCGGTCACCACAGGTGCATTTGACAGCGATCCCGGCTGTGGGCCTCATCGGCCACGCTCGAATGGGCCATGCTCCACGGCCCAGACCGACGCCGCGGGTGACCAACGCTCGTGTGATGTGCATCTGTCAGGGATGCGTGCAGGTCAGATGGCGCGCAGGCTCCTTTGCGGCCACGTCCAGTCCACGTCCAGCGGCGCCGCGGCGAGCGCCCGGCGGCGCCCCGACTCGGTGGCACCGAGGACCAGGATCCGGTCGGTCTTGGTCGCCCGGCCCGCCTCGTCGCCCCACAGCTTCGTCATCTTCTTGACCGCGGCCACGTCGTCGAGGGCCACGCCGGCCAGGCGGTAGCCCTCCGGCTCGGCGGCAGCTGCCCAGACCCTCTCGGCCAGACCGATGCCGCCCCGGATCGCGCGCCCCCGGTCGGTCTCGACGTCGCCGATGACCAGGACGATCACCGCGTCGTCGGCCAGGACGGGGCGCAGCCCGGCGAGCACGTCGCGCAGGAACAGGAGGTACGGCTCGCGGTGGTGGGCGTCATCGAGGGTCGCGTCGATGGCCCGCGCATCGAACCCCAGGAACCACGTCCGCAGCCAGTTGTAGTAGCCGTACTTGACGACCCGGAGATAGGGCGGCGAGGTGACGACGAGGCGCGCGCGGTCCGCGCGGCCACGCGCTCGCAGGGCCGCCCGGGCGCGCGGTGCGACCTCGCGCGCGTCACCCAACAGGGCGATCCCCTCGATCGAAGGCGGCGGCTGGCGGAACAGCCGATCGAGCTTCTTGCCCAGCCCGTCGAAGACGTCGCGATCGGGCGACGCGAAGTCGGTCCGAGCGGCGAAGTCGCGCACGTAGCGGGGCGCCATCGAGAACGTGTTGGGCATCAGCTCGGACAGGTAGCTCGCGCTCTTGCCGTGGAGGATGCCGGTGATGGCGGCGGCCAGGAACCGGTCGGTCCGGTCGTCGAGGTCGAGCGCCGTCCGAACGAACAGCAGCTGACCGAGCGTGCGCGGGTGGAACGCCAGAGCGACCTCGACCGGGACGGACTCGACGCCATCCGTGGCTGACGCCCGCGAACCGGCGAGCGGCACGAAGGCAGCCGGATCGAGCGGATCGGCCGCCACGCGTGCGCCCAGTGCCAGCCAGTCGCGCGAGCTCGCATTCCAGGCCAGACGGAGCTGGGCGAGCCTTGTCGTCGCCTGCGCGCGCGTCGCCGGCTCGATCTTGGCCGCGGTCAGCAGGTGAGCGAACGGGTTGAGGTCGTTGCCGACCCCGATCCGCCCCTCTGCGCACGCCTGGAGCGGTGTCGTGCCGCGACCCGAGAACGGATCGAGGACGACGTCGCCCGGTCGCGAATAGCGGGCGATAAAGGCGTGGGTGAGCGCGGCCGGAAAGCTCGCCAGGTACGAGCACATCGGGTGGAAGGAATGGCCCCACAGGCGCTGTTGATCCTTCCACTCGGGAGCGAGCGCGATCGCCGGCAGCACGAGCGGAAGCTCGAGCGCCAGCTGACCCGCTGTGGTGCGTCCAGGCCGTGCCGCCATGGCGGTCCCGAACCTCCTGTGTCACCCGGCACCGATCCCGGTCGGCGCGATGGGGCGCGGAGTGTAGCACGCCCGATTCGCACCTCAGACCCGGAGCCGCACAATGGCGACATGACCAACCCCGAGGCCTCCTGGTGTGTCGGCCACGAGGCGACCACGGCGGGCTGGTCGCAGAGCCAGACCGGGTGAGCGTTGCGCGGCGCATCGTCGTGGCGGGCCTGGTCGTGCTGCTGGTCATCCTCACGATCCGGTACGACCTTGCCCTGATTCGCACGCCGCATCTCGGGGTCGACATCGAGATCCCGCTGCGGGCGGCAGACCGCTGGCTCGCGGGCGGTCAGCCGTACCTCCCCCAGGCCTTCGTCACAGGCTCCGGTGCGACCCTGCCGTTCCTGTATCCGCCGGCCGTCCTGCCCGTGTTCGCGATCCTGTCATGGCTGCCGCGGACGCCGCTGCTGTGGGCGTTCGTCGCGGTCATGCTGGCCGCGGCGGTCGTGGCGTCGCGGCGATTGCGCATCCCGTGGGTCTGGATCCCGCTCGTCCTGCTGTACCGGCCATTCCTCGAAGGCATCGTCCATGCGAACCTCACGATCCTGACCTTCCTCGCGTTCGTCATCCTGTTCTATCGACGGTCGGGATCGCCGTGGCGAGCGGATCCACGTGACGTGTCGAGACCGGACGAACCCGAGGTCGAGATCGGCGCGCTGGCGACCTTCATCGGAGCCGTCAAGGTCTCGCAGCCCCACGCCTGGCTCTTCGTCCTCCACTACCGATGGCGTGCGGCGGCCATCGGCGCGCTCGCCGTCGCCGCGGTCGTGATCCTGACCCTGCCGTTCACCGGGACCCAGCTCTGGTTCGACTGGACCGACCAGCTGCGGCGGGCGGGCAACCCGGCGTGGGCCGCCGGCGGTTTCGCGATGTCGCGGTACTTGCCCCCGCTCGTCGCCTTCATCGTGGCTCTAGCATGCGTCGTGGCGGTGTGGTTCGTCCCGCGTCGGGACGGCGCTCCGTGGGTGGGCATCCTCTCGACCGTTGGTGCCCTCTCGCTTCACCAGTTCGGATTGCTGTTTCTGATCCCCGGGATGCTGATGATCCGGCTCGAGATCGCCCTCGTGGCAGCGTGCCTGATCGCGACCCACACCAGCCGAGGCTCGTGGGCCGGGATCCTCCTGATCACCGTGGCATACGCGGCCTCGAGGTTTGCGCCCATCCGATTCAGAACGTGGCTGCGCGACTGGCCGACCTTGTCAGGGGCTCCATCGTAACTGCGGCGGCGGCCTCGTCCCGCGCTAGACTCGGCCACGTCCCCGTAGCTCAGCGGACAGAGCAGCCGCCTTCTAAGCGGAAGGTCGCAGGTTCGAAATCCTGCCGGGGGCGCCAACGTTCCGATCCGGATTGCCACGGGTCTGCAACGCCGCGAAGCAGGCCACGTGGTCAACGCGTCGCCGGGCTGGCTAAGGTCGCTGTATCCATCGAATGGCACGGTGACCGAAAGCAGGATGCCCACATGACCGACCAGCCGCAGGATCGCCCAGTCAGACAACTCGAAGTGGTGATCGAGAACCTCACCACGTACGCCACGCCCGTCCTCCGGGAGATCGCGGCGAGAGCAGCCGAACTGGCTGCCAAGGCGGGCGAAGCCGCCGGCCCGATGGCCCACAGGGCCGCCGAGATGACCGAGGGTTTCGGGGACCGTGTCGCGGACAAGGGCCGGGAGATCGCGACCGACCTCCGGCGCGACCCCGCCGACACGAGGGCCGCCGGTGCGGACGATGTCGCGGGCCATCCCTATGCAAGTCCGGACACGACCCCGGGCGATGCCGGGACTGAGGCATGGGCCGACACGCGGGCCGGTTCGGTCATCGAACCCGGCCTGACGGCCTCTCCGGCCGAGACATTCCTCGACGAGTCGCAGCCCTAACGACTCGTCCCGGATCCCAAATCGGAGGAACCCTCGAGATGCCATCGGTGACGAAGCTCATCCGCCTTGCCACCCTGCCTGAGACGCGGCGCGCGATCGTCGCTGCTTCCCGATCGGAGGCACTGCGGGACGTCGCCTACCGGGCTCGCTCGGATCGGTCCGGTCTCCTCCGTGATCTGGCCCGTCCGACGAAGACGTTCCGGCTGTTCCGGAGCGCCTTGCTGCATCCGGCGACCAGGGAGCTGGCGAACGTCGGCTACGTCCTCCTGCCAGGCCGCTACCTCGCCGTCGGATGGGCTGCCACTCGGCTCTCACGCCGTGTCCTCGGCCGCTCCGGCGACAGGCCGCCGAATGTCCGAGGCTCCACGCGCTAGCTACGAGCCCCAGTCTCCATGGCCGATTTGGTGAATGGCCGTGGAAGGCGCATGCTGTCGGCCGACTGGGGATCGGATTCACAGGTGAACATCGTGGCGACGGCATCGGTCATCGAAGCGCTCAACGCGTGGCGAGAGGCCGAGCGGCGATGGGAGCCGACCGACCCGGCCGCTGCCGATTACCGGGCCAACGCGATCGCGGTCGTCTCGGCCTGGCTTCGATATCAGGAGTTCGCAGGCGACGAGTCTGGATCGTTCGTCCTGGTGACCGACGACGAGCACCGCTACGTCGCGGTCAGCGAAGGCGTCGAGTCCGCCCTCGGCTACAGGTCCGCGGACCTGCTCGGACGGCGGATCGAGGATATCGCCGCTCCCGACCTTGTCCCGGGGACGCCGGCGGCCTGGCAGCGCTTTCTGTCCGACGGCCGCCAGGACGGGCAGTTTCGCCTAGTGGCATCGGATGGTCGGGAGGTGGCGATGACCTTCCAGGCGCGGGCCCACCACCCGATCCCGGGTTTCCATTCATCGCGCCTGCGACCCCTCGAGGTACGCCCGATCACCAGCCAGTCGCTGGCGGTCGAGACCGGCGTCAGCGGCTGAGCCGGCCTCAGACCTCGGTGCCGACGTCCGTCCCTGACGGCGCGGTGGCCGCCAGGGACAGGTCAATGACGTGCACTTTCGCTTCAGTGTTTGCCGATGACGAGGCTGCCGCCGTCTCAAACACGCGTCGAATGGCACTGACCCATTGCCCAGATCGAGCTGCCGACGTACCATCGCAGGCCCGACGGCACGCGGCGGAGGTACCGGGAGCGACCGGCCGAGGGATCGCGGAGAGCGCGACATGTCCGATCACGAGTCTGAGGTCAGCCCGACAGGGGCCGAGACGGAGGCGAGCGCGTCGTTCAGCAAGAACGGCAGCGATCCCGGCGGGCCCTCGGTCGCGACCGCGTACGACGCGAGCGGCCAGACCGAAGACGGCGCGACCTTCCTCGCCGATCTTGCCAAGGCGATGCAGTCGACGGCCGCCGCCGAGCAGTCCCGCAACGCTGAGACCACCGAGCAGCGACGCCAGGCCCACGTCGACGCGATCCGCGCGCGCGAGGCCCTCGAGGCCGAGGATCTCCGCGAGCTCGCCAAGGAGGACGTGAAAGGCATCGACGCCTGGTCCGATGGCGAGATCAAGCGGGTCAAGCTCGAGCGCGAGCGACGCATCGCGGCCCGCCGTGAGCAGCTCCAGATCCGGCTGGAAGAGCATCGCACGGTCGTCGGACGCGAGGTCGACGCGGTCGAGTCCGCGGTGGCGTCCTACCGCGCCGAGATCGACGAATACTTCCGACGCCTCGAGGGCGAGACTGACCCGGTCGCCATCGCCAGGTACGCCGGCAACCGGCCGGCTTTCCCGGAGCTCGATCAGATCGGTCCGGACGACGCGCCGCAGATCTCGACCTATGCCGCGGCGGCCAGTCCGGTCGTCGCCACCGAGACCACGCCGGCGGAGGAGCCCGTCGCCCAGGATGAGGCACCGCCCCCTGACCAGGACCAGGCCCCTGCCACTGGCTCGATGGTCGGTGTCATGGATCCTGATGCGCAGACCGATGCGCCGGTCGACCCGTGGACGGGGACGCCGGCCGCCGAGCCGGTCGCAGAGGAGCAGCCGGTCGCCGAGGCCGAGCCCGCATCCGAGGAGCAGCCGGTCGCCGAGGCCGAGCCGGTCGCACAGGCGGAGCAGGCCGAGCCGGCAGCCGAGACGGAGGCCCAACCGGTCGCCGAGGCCGTCGCCGTTGCCGCCCACGAGGGCGGAGCGACCACGGACACGACCGCATCCGCCGTGTCGACGGAATCCTCCGGCTCGTCCGAGGCAGCGGAGGGATCGCAGGAGCCGGTGGGGGCGCTCGCCGAGGCCCGGGTCGTGATGCCGCGCGCATCGGGTGCCGGATCGTGGCTGCGCTGGCCGAACAGCTCATCGGATCACACCGACTCGAACTAGTCGAGAGGCATGCCGGTCGCCCTGGGCGACCGGCCGCCGTGGCTCTGAGTCGCGCGACCGGGGCCTGACCGACCCTGTACGGTTCGCGCGTGGACACCATCCTCGCGCTCGTCCCGGGCTACCAGGAGGGGCCGCGCATCGGTGCGGTGGTCGGGGCGGCGCGGGCCTTCCTCCCGGTCGTCGTCGTCGACGATGGCTCGACCGACGACACCGCGGCCCAGGCCGAAGCCGCCGGCGCGACCGTCCTCGTCCAGCGGCCGAACGCCGGCAAGGGTGCAGCGCTCCGCGCCGGCTTCCGCCACGCGCTCGAGCACGAAGCAGCGGCCGTGGTCACCCTCGACGCTGATGGCCAGCACGATCCCGCCGAGATCCCGTTGTTCCTCGAGGCCTTCGCACACGGGCGTCCGGAGCTCGTCATCGGGCGGCGCGACTTTGGCGACATGCCGCCGGTCCGGCGGATCTCGAACACGCTCGGTGGCTGGATCTTCTCGGCCGCGGTCGGCCGGCACGTCGGGGACAACCAGTCGGGCTACAGGCTCATCGGCCGGCGCCTGATGACCGCGATGCTCGACAGCACCGATGCCGGCTTCGCCTTCGAGGTCGAGATGATCGCCCGCTGCATCGCGCTCGGCTTGCTTATGACCGAGGTGCCGATCCGGACCATCTATGCCGGCGAGCCCAGTCATATCCGGCCGGTCGCCCATCTGAGGGGCTTCGTGCGGGTCAGCCGCGACGCCCGGCGGATCGTGCGCGGCCGCTGACCGCCTACCATCACGGACATGGACCGCCGCCCGAGGGTCGACTCGCGTCGGATCGCATTCGTGCTCGTCACGATCGTGGTCGCGCTCGCCGGCGTGTCCGTCGTGGTCGCCCTTCTCGAGGGACCGGGTGGGATCCCGAACGCGTCGGCGACCTACCTCCTCGCAGTCGTGCTCGTCGCCGTGGTGGCCGGCACGACACCGGCGATCGTGACGGCCATCGGGTCCTTCCTCCTGTACGACTTCTTGTTCATCGAGCCCTTCTACACCTTCACTGTCCGTGACCCGACCGAGTGGCTGAACCTGCTCCTGCTGCTGGTCCTCGGGACGGTCGTCGGTCGGCTCGCCGGTGAGCAGCGCGAGCGTGCCACGCGGGCGCTGGCCCGCGAGCGCGAGGCACGCGCGTTGTTCGACATCAGCTTTGCCATCGCCACCCGGCGCGACGCTCCGGACGCTCTTCGCGCGGTCGCGGCGACCGTCCGCGACGAGACGCGGATGTCACGCGTCTGGATCGTCCTCGGCGAGACCGTGGCCGCCGACACGGATGCCGGATCCAGGTCCGCGACAGCGCCTGTGGTCCACATCGTGCTCCGCCGCCGCCCCGGGGACGAACCCGCCGAGTGGGTCCGCGTCCACGCGCCGGGGCTTGCCCAGGCGAGCGGCGGTGACCGTGAGATGGTTGCCTATCGGGTCGCCATCGCCGCAGGGGACCGGAAGTTCGGGTCGCTGTGGGGCCGCCGACCGCGGGCGCTGGGCGACCCCGATCCGGGTGAGACGAGGGTCTTCGCGGCAGCAGCGGACCAGCTCGGCGGGTCGCTCGAGCGCGATCGGCTCACCCGCGATGCCACCTCGGCCGAGGTGTCGCGGCGGAGCGAGGCGCTGAAGTCGGCCCTGCTCGACTCGGTCTCACACGACCTGCGCACGCCACTCGCATCCATCAGGGCCGCCGCGGGGACGCTCATGGATCCGGTCATCGATTGGCCGGCGGACGAGCGACGAGCGATCGCGGCGTCGATCGACCGCGAGGCCGACTGGCTCAATCGGCTGGTCACGAACCTGCTCGACATGAGCCGGGTCGAAGCGGGCGAGCTCCACCCGAGCCTCCTTGTCCTGGCCGTGAGCGACGTCGTGTCCGAGGCGGTGCGTCGGGCGGCTGCCAGCCTCGGCGGGCGGACGGTGGACGTCCAGGTGGATCCGGACCTGCCGCCGATCCTCGTCGACGAAGTGTTCATCGGCCAGGTCCTCAACAACACCCTCGACAATGCCGCCAAGTACGCCGGTTCGGACTCACCCATCCGCATCTCCGCCTGCAAGTCGGGCGAGGGTCGGGTCCGGATCACGGTCGAGGACGGTGGCCCGGGCGTGCCTCCTGAAGCGCTGCCGCGCCTGTTCGAGAAGTTCTACCGAGTGCCGCGGAAGGGGGAGGGCTCGCGGCGCGGCACAGGGATCGGGCTCGCGGTCGTGCAGGGACTCGTCGAGTCGATGGATGGCGAGGTGACGGCCCGCCGCAGCGACCTCGGAGGTCTCGCCGTCGATATCACCGTTCCCAGCGTCGCTCCCGAAGGGACAGGCCCGACTGACGGAAGCCCGACGGGCGGTCCTCGATGAGCGTCACACACGATGTCGCATCGATCCTGCTGGTCGAGGACGATGCCGCCACCCGTCACGCCATCGCGACATATCTCGGTGGGCACGCCCACGACGTCGTTCAGGCCGGGGACGCCGCGACGGCGCTCGACGCCTGGGCGGCCAAGCGGCCCGATCTCATCGTGCTCGACCTCGGGCTTCCGGATATGGATGGCCTGACGGTCATCCGATCGGTCCGTCGCGAGGCGACCACCCCGATCCTCGTCCTGTCCGCCCGCGACCGCGAGGCGGACAAGGTCGCGGCCCTCGATCTCGGCGCCGATGACTACGTGACGAAGCCGTTCGGGATGGCCGAGCTTCGGGCTCGGATCGACGCGCTCCTGCGCCGGGCGGCGGGTCCGGCGGCCGATGCGAGCGGGATCGTCCGGCTCGGGGACCTGACCCTCGATGTCGGGCGGCGCGCGGTCCTCGTCGGCGATCGACCCGTCCACCTCACGCCGCGTGAGTACGAGGTCCTCAAGGTCCTGGTCATGCACGCCGGTCGCCTGGTCACCCACGGCCGTCTATTGCGGGCCGTGTGGGGCACGGCCTACAGCGACGAGGCGCACTACGTCCACGTCTACGTGAGCCAGATCCGGCGCAAGCTCGAAGCTGCCGACGACGAGGGCACGCTCGCCGATCTGATCGTGGCCGAACCCGGGGTGGGGTACAGGATCGCCGTTCCTTGAGCGCTTCTTGAGCGATCCGCCCGACGACTGAGCCCGGGCCCTCTTGGGTCCGGGTGAGAACGTCGGCTTGTGAAAGACCCGGAGTCCGAATCCGCCTACGTCCGCCACGCGATCGACCGCGAGGTCGAGCTCGTGCTGTCCGCGGTGAACCTCGTCGCGAGCGGAGGCGCGCCGTCGGCCATGGTCGTGGGTCTCCGACTCACCGATGCGGTCGTCGAGATCGTCAGACCGATCGCGACAGACCGCGGGGTCGTCGTCCAGCCGCTTTGGAGCGCTGATGAGGACACCACGGATGTGCGCGTCTACCGCGAGGTCGCGGCCCCGTGACCCCGACCGCATGGCGCGTGCTGCTCGTCGAGGACGACGAGACCTTGGGTGGCCTGCTATCGGCGCACCTGCGGGCACGCGGCTATCAGGTGACGGTCGCCCCGACAGCCGAGAGCGCGACGGACCGCATGGCAGAAGGCCTGCGCCCGGACATCGTGCTGCTCGACATCAATCTACCCGGCGAGACGGGCTGGTCGGTCCTCAGGAGCCAGGCGTTCGAAGCGGCCGGCAGGCCGCCCGTGGTGGTGGCCAGCGCCATGTCCGTCAGCCCCGCACGCCTGCGTGAATTCGGGGTAGCAGGGTATCTCCCGAAGCCATTCGCCATGGACACTCTCGGGACGACTATCGACCGTCTGCTGTACTCAGAGGAAGAGGAAAGGGAGTCATGACCGACCTGCAGATCGTGCTGATCGGCATCGTCTGTACCGCGATGGTCTGGGGCTACCTGCTCCTGTGCGAGTGGGTCGGCGATGACGTCGCTCGAGGCACTGGCCGGGATCGTGGCCGCACTCGTCTTCGTCTACCTCCTGTGGGCGCTGCTGCGCCCTGAGGACTTCTGATCGTGCACGTCCGATTTCCTGACCCTCGCGGCGATCGCGCTCGCGATCCTGGTCATCACGCCCTTCCTCGGCCGCTACATCTACCGGGTGATGGAGGGCGAGCGGACCTTCCTGAGCCCGATCCTTCGGCCGGTCGAGCGCGCGCGTCTACCGCGTCTGCGGGATCGACGAGACCGTCGAGCAGGACTGGAAGGGCTATACCGTCTCGGTCCTCGTGATGGCCGTCGTGGCCATCGTCGCCGGCTACATCGTCTTCCGCCTGCAGGACGTGCTGCCGCTCAACCAGGGCGGCATCCCGCCGATGACGCCGGACCTCGCGTTCAACACGTCCGTCAGCTTCGAGACGAACACCAACTGGCAGAACTACTCGGGTGAGACGCGGCGCCACCTACCTGACCCAGGCGGCGGTCCTGGCCGTCCGCAACTTCACCTCGGCCGCGACGGGCCTCGCCGTGGCGATCGCCCTCATCCGCGGGCTGACCCGCCGCAGCACGAAGACGCTCGGCAACTACTGGGTCGACCTGACCCGCGGCGTCCTCTACATCCTGCTGCCGATCTCCGTCGTCGGCGCGCTCGTCCTCGTCTGGCAGGGAGTCCCGCAGACCTGGAACCCGACGCAGATCGTGACCACGCTTGCAGGGCGCGATTCAGAACATCGCCCTCGGCCCGATCGCCTCCCAGGAGTGGATCAAGGAGATGGGCAACAACGGTGGCGGCTTCTTCAACGCCAACTCGTCCCATCCGTTCGAGAACCCGACCGGGCTGACGAACTGGCTCGAGATCTTCGCCCTGCTCGCCTCGTCCTTCTCGCTGACCTACACGTTCGGCAAGTACGCGGGCAACCGGCGCCAGGGCTGGACGATCTTCGGCGCGATGGCGGCGATCCTCCTGGTCGGGGCCGTCTTCGCAATGCACATCGAAGCAACCGGCAATCCGCTGTTCCCGGCAAGCGTCGATCAGACCGCGATGGGCAGCATGGAAGGCAAGGAGAGCCGGTTCGGCGCTGGGGTTGGCGGCCTGTTCATGGCCGCGACGACCGGCACGAGCACCGGTGCGATCAACTCCTGGCACGACAGCGCCCAGCCGATCGCTGGACTCGTCCCGCTCTTCAACATGGAGCTCGGCGAGATCACGCCGGGTGGCATCGGCGCAGGCATGTACGGGATGCTCGTCATCGGCGCGATCCTCGCCGTCTTCATCGCCGGCCTCATGGTCGGGCGTACGCCCGGAGTTCCTCGGCAAGAAGGTCGAGAGCTATGAGATCAAGATGGCGATGATCACCGCCCTCGTGCTTGGCGCCAGCATCCTGGGCTTCACCGCCCTGGCCAGCGTCCTGCCCGACGGCCTCAAGGGTCCGCTGAACTCAGGGCCGCACGGCTTCAGCGAGATTCTCTACGCCTACTCCAGCCAGACCGGCAACAACGGATCCGCCTTCGCCGGGCTGACCGGCAACACGCCCTTCTACAACGTCACGGGCGCCTTCGCGATGCTCATCGGGCGGTACGGGATGATCGTGCCGATCCTCGCCCTGGCCGGCTCCATGGCCGTCAAGCGGCGGGTCGCGCCATCGCTCGGCACATTCCCGACGACGGGCGTCCTGTGGACCGTCCTGCTGATCGGTGTCGTCGTCATCGTCGGAGCCCTGACGTTCTTCCCGGCGCTCGCGCTCGGCCCGATCGTCGAACAGCTCATCCAGAATGCCGGAAAGGTGCTCGGATCATGACCAACCTCTCGGTTGACCTCGGTCGCGGCACCCGCCGCTTCCAGCGCTTCGTGACCCTGGGCGGGTCCAAGCCCAGTGGGGGTGAGCCGCCGCGGCCGCGGGGCGTCCTCGATCCGGATCTGCTCAAGGCAGCACTGCCGCAGGCGTTCCGGAAGCTCGACCCGCGCCAGCTGATCAAGAACCCGGTGATGTTCGTCGTCGAGATCACTGCGGTGCTCGTCACCGTGATCGCGATTGCCAACGGGACGGGCATCCAGACGACAGCGGGCGCCGCGGGCCTTGGCTTCCAGGTCCAGATCGCGGTCTGGCTCTGGTTCACCGTCCTGTTCGCGACCTACGCCGAAGCCGTCGCCGAGGCGCGCGGCCGCGCACAGGCGGCGACCCTCCGGAAGACCCGCTCCGAGACGACCGCCCACCGCCGGTTGCCCAACGGCACCATGGAGAACGTCGGATCGTCCGAGCTCCGCCGCGGCGACATCATCGTCGTCGAGGAGGGCGAGACGATCGCCGGGGACGGTGATGTGATCGAGGGCGTCGGCTTCGTCAACGAGGCGGCGATCACGGGCGAGTCGGCGCCGGTCCTCAAGGAGCCGGGCACCGACATTCGCAGCTCGGTCACCGGCGGCACGACGCTCGTCAGCGACCGCCTCGCCATCCGCGTGACCGCGGACCCGGGCGAGACATTCCTAGACCGGATGATCGCCCTCGTCGAGGGCGCCAAGCGCCAGCGGACACCGAACGAGATCGCGCTCGCGATCCTGCTCGCCGGCTTGACGATCATCTTCCTGATGGCCGTCGTGACCCTCCGACCATTCGGATTGTTCGCCGGGACCGTCGTCGACACCGTGGCGCTCGTGGCCCTGCTGGTGTGCCTCATTCCGACCACGATCGGTGGTCTCCTGTCGGCCATCGGCATCGCCGGCATGGACCGGGTCGCACGCTTCAACGTCCTGGCGATGAGCGGCCGGGCCGTCGAGGCGTCGGGTGACGTCGACGTCATCCTCCTCGACAAGACGGGCACCATCACCTACGGCAATCGCCTCGCCGCCTCGATCACGCCCGCCCCCGGCGTCAGCGAGGTAGAAGCAATCACGACCGCCCTCCTCACCTCGATCCAGGACGAGACCCCAGAGGGCCGCTCGATCGTCGAGCTCGCCCGAAAGCGGCTCGCCGAGCTCAACTCGCCGGCCGGGGTCGGTGACGACGCCGGCCTGGCCGCCCTCAACGCGACGATCGCCGAGGAGCTTGCCTTCAAGGCCGAGACGCGGACGAGCGGTGTCCGCACCACGGCCGGAGCGCTCGTCCTCAAGGGTGCGGTGGACGCCAT
>CAVZTK010000007.1:0-302714 GCA_963778155.1 uncultured Chloroflexia bacterium | reverse complement strand
GGCGTGGATCTCGCCATCAGGGCCGGCGTGCTGACAGGGCCGGCGGCCGTCAACGTCGGCGCCGAAGGCCAGGGGATGGTCACCGGCGACATGGTCAACACGGCGTCCCGGCTCCAGTCGGTGGCGGCATCTGGCACGGTCCTGGTCGGTGAAGCCACCCGGATCGCCGCCGAGCCCGCCATCGAGTTCGTGCCGGCGGGCGAGCAGGACCTCAAGGGCAAGGCCGCCCCCGTCCCCGCCTGGCTGGCGGTCCGGGTCGTCGGCGAGCGCGGCGGTGCACGGCGGCCCGACGCCCTCGAGCCGCCGTTCGTCGGGCGGACCGACGAGCTGCGCTTCCTCAAGGAGCAGTTCCACGCGACCGGCCGCGAGCAGCGTGCCCGGCTCGTCTCGCTCGTCGGGCAGGCCGGGATCGGCAAGAGCCGGCTCGCCTGGGAGCTGGAGAAGTACCTCGACGGGGTCGTCGAGCAGGTCTGGTGGCACCGCGGTCGCTCACCGTCGTACGGCGAGGGTGTCACGTTCTGGGCGCTCGGCGAGATGATCCGGCGGCGGGCGAACCTGACCGAGCGCGATGACGAGGAGGCCACCCGCGCGGCGATCGCGGCGATGGTCGAGGAGCACATCACCGACGAAACCGAGCGCGCCTGGATCGAGCCGCGGATGCTCGTCCTGCTGGGCATCGGCGAGACGCCCGCCGGCGGCCGCAACGATCTGTTTGCCGCGTGGCGAACGTTCTTCGAGCGACTGGCGGAGACCGGCACCGTCGCATTCGTCGTCGAGGATCTCCAGTGGTCGGACGATGGCCTGCTGGACTTCCTCGAGCACCTCCTCGACTGGGGCCGATCGAGCCCGATCTTCGTCCTGACCCTTGCCCGACCCGAGCTGCTCGAACGCCGGGCCGGCTGGGGGACGGATCGGCGGGGTGCCATGGCGATGCGGCTCGATCCGCTGACCGATGCCGCCATGCGCGAGCTGCTCGATGGCATCGCCCCCGACCTCCCGGCCAAGGTCGTCACCCGGATCCTCGAGCGGGCGGACGGCCTGCCGTTGTATGCCGTCGAGACGATCCGGATGATGATCGCCACCGGACGGCTGGCCCAGGAGGGCGGCCGAGTGGTGATGACCAGCCGAACGCTCGACCCCGACGAGCCGGGCGCCCTCGAGGTGCCGCCCACCCTGCATGCCCTCGTCGCGGCCAGGCTCGACCGGTTGTCGGCCACCGACCGGTCGATCCTGCAGGACGCCGCCGTGCTCGGGCAGACGTTCACCGTCGAAGCGCTCGCCGCGATCTCGGGAGAGACGGCCGACGCACTCGAGCCGCGTCTCGACACGCTGGTCCGCCAGGAGATCCTGACCGTCGAGACCGATCCGCGTGCGCCGACCCGGGGCCAGCACGCCTTCGTCCAGGCACTCGTCCGCGAGGTCGCCTATGGGACGCTGTCAAAGCGCGATCGCCGGGCCCGTCACCTGGCCGCCGCCCGCCACCTCGAATCCCTCGGCGACGAGGAGCTGGCCGGGGTCGTGGCGAGTCACTTCGTCGCCGCCTATCGGGCCGCCCCCGATGGGCCCGCCGGCGAAGCGGTCGCTGCCCAGGCGCGGGTGTCGCTGCTGGCCACCGCCGATCGGGCCGAGGCGCTCGGGGCGCTTGGCCAGGCGATCGACGCCTTGACCTCGGCGCTCGAGGTGACGCGCGAGCCGTCCGACCACGCCCGCCTCGAGGAACGGATCGGCACGCTGCAGGGCTACCGGTCGCGCTATGACGAAGGGCACCGAAGCCTCGCGGCGGCAGTCGAGGCGTACACGGCGCTCGGCGACCAGGTCGGGATCATCCGAGCCGTCGGTCGTCAGATCCAGCTCTATCTGTCCAGCGGCCAGATCGCCACGGCGATGGAGGTCGCCCGACCTTTCCGTGAGACCGCCGAGTCGATGGCCTCGAGGGAGCACGGCGGACCACCCGCTCCCGGATCGGATGCCGCGACGTCGGACGAGGCTGCGGCCCTTTTCATCGAGGCCCTCGGGCGAACGGCATTCCGCAACCAGGACATGGCCGAGGCCGTCCGCCTGTCTGATCGGGCGCTTGCTCTCGCCGAACCGTTGCGCTTCGACGAGATCGTCGCGATGTCGCTGGTGACCAAGGCGTCCGCGCTCGTGTTCAGTGGTCATCGGCGCGAGGGTTTGGCGCTGCTCGAGGGCGCCGTGCTCGACGCGCGGGCGCACGGCGAACATACCGCGGCGTTGCGGGGCCTGAACAACCTGGCGTCAGCGACCGTTGACAACGATCCGCGCGGATCCCTCGAGCGGACACGTGAGGGCATGGCTCTGACCCGTCGGCTCGGGTTGAGCGGCTTCGATTCGTACTACGCCGGCAACGCGGTCGGGGCGGCCGAACGGTTGGGCGAGTGGGCGTGGACGCGGCAGGCGATCGACGAGCTCATCGAGAACGATCCCGATCGGCTCGACGTGGAGTGGCTCGCGGCCAATCGTGACGCCTTCACCGCGTGGACCGGCGACCCCGACTTCGAGCGTGCCGAGCGACTGCTCGCGGGTGCCCTGGCCGAGAGCGACTACCAGACCGAGCTCAACGTGACCGGCTGGCTCGCCCGCTGCGCGTTCGCCGCAGGGCGGCCGGATGAGGCCATCCGGCACGCCGAGCCGTTCATCCGCCACGCCCCGGAAGGCGGCCACCGCGGCGACTTCGTGATGATCGCGCGGTTCGCCCTGCACGCCGGTCGCGCCGACATCGCCGAGCACGTCCTCGAGCTCGTGACAGACGTGTTCGGCGGCGTCCTCGACCACGACAAGTCGAACGTGCGGGCTGGGATGGCCGCGCTCCAGGGTCGCTCGGCCGAGGCGCTCGGGCTGTATCGCTCGGCTCTTGCCGGCTATCGCGACGCCGGCTGCCGGTTCGATGTCGCGCTGACGGTCCTCGACATGGCCGCCCTCATCGGACCTGACGAGCCCGCGGTCCGGGCTGCCATCCCCGAAGGTCGTGAGATCCTCGTCGGCCTCGACGCCCACTCGCTCGTCGAACGGCTCGACGCGCTCGCGAGCGAGGGAAAGGGTTCGCCGGCCTCAGCCGATCGGGGGATGCAGCGCAAGGCCGCCCAGCCGACTGGATGATCAGGCGGCCGTGTCATCCCAACAGCGCGTCGGTCGCCTCGTCCGGGAGTCCGTCGTAGAAGCGATCGAGGACCAGCGCGAAGATCGCTTCGTCGGGCGCCGCCCGCCGGAACAGCGTCATCGACGAGCGGACCTTCATCGCGTCGAGTGGACCGAAGATCTCCACCGCGTCCCGTCCTTCGAGCGCGGCCACGATCGAGGCGCACTCGCGCAGGCGCGCACCCAGGATCGGGTGGGCGAGGTAGGCGCGCGCTTCCTCGAGTGAGCGCATCGCGAACGCCTGCGACGTCGCGCTCCGTCCCAGGCCGGCGACCTGCGGGAAGATGAACCAGATCCAGTGGCCGGTCTTGTGGCCGCGGCGGAGCTCGGCGAGGACGCCCGCGTAGACGTCCCGCTGGGCGTCGACGAAGCGCTCCAGCTCGGCGTCCACGAGTCGATCGTACCGTCGTCTCGCCGGAAAGCTGTCGTACGCGTGCAATGCCACCGGCCTTTCTCAGCAGCGCCCCGCCAAGCCCCGCCCATCTACGGTCAGCGGACCGACACCTTGCCGTAGAGAGGGCCTTTCGCGATGGCTGCCCAGGGATCCGAGACCCGGATGGACCGCTCCTCACCGACCGTGAACGCCGCCACCGATGATCGGCCGCGGTCGGATGCCCGCACGGACGAGACGACCGGCACCGGCTGGGGCTGGCCATTCCTCGCGACGATCGGCCTGGGCGGGTTCGCGTTGATGACGTGGATGGTCGCCAGCAAGATCGTGTTCCCCTTCGACCAGCCGCTCCAGGATGCGGCCTCGGGCCTGGGGCAATACATGGTCGCGTGGCGCGACCTGTCCGACTCCGCCAACATCCCGCTGATCGTCATCGGCGTCGCGATCGTCGCCTTCCTGCTCTTCACCAAACAACGGGGAGAGGCATTCGTCGTCATCGCCGTGCTGGCGGCCGCCACGGCGGGCAGCGAGGCGGTCAAGCAGCTCGTCGCCAGGCCGCGGCCGCCGGGCTTCACCAACGACGCCGCCGGCGTCGTGTACAGCTACCCGTCGGGCCACGTGCTCGAGGCGGTGACCATCTACGGGATCATCGCGGTGCTCCTCTGGCGGAGCTCGCTGCCGACCGTGATCCGGGTCGCTCTGCCGATCCTGTTCTCGGTGCTGATCGTCTTCGTGGCCATCGCCCGAGTTGCCGTGAGCGCCCACTTCCCGAGCGACGTCCTGGCGGGCTTCCTCGCCGGGATCGGCTGCCTCGCGCTGTTCGCCATCGTCACCGGCAAGCTGGCGCGACGACGCGCCGCATCGAAGGCGACGTCGACCTCGTCGTCGGCGAAGCCGTCGACCGCCTCGTCCGCGTCCTGACGGCCCAGACGTGACGGACCAGAAGGATGGGCACGGCGATGGCGCACGGCCGACCCGCGCGTTCGTGATCGGGCGCGACCGCCCGGGGAAGCCGATCGGCGAATCGGTCGCGGAAGTCCAGCAGCTGTTGGTGGCGGACGGCGCGACCGTCACGGACGTCGCCGTGGTCCAGCGCAAGCGCGACGTCCGCCGGCTGACCAAGAAGGCGGCCAAGGTCGGCTGCGACGTCGTCCTCGCGGTCGGCGGTGACGGCACGGTCCTGCAGGTCGCGACGGCCCTGGCGGGGACCCAGGTCGCGCTGGCGATCGTGCCGACCGGGACGGGCAACCTGCTGGCCGGCAACCTCGGCATCCCGAAGGAGCCGGCCGAGGCCGTCCACACCGCGCTGACCGGACGGCCGCGTCGCATCGACGTCGGGCGGCTGAGCGTGGGCGGCAAGCGCCGTGCCTTCACGGTCGCCTGCGGCGCCGGCTTCGATGCCGACGTGATGGAGCGCACCGACAGCGAGGAGAAGGGCCGCTGGGGCAGGTTCGCGTACCTCGCCAGCGCGCTCCTCGAGGGCGGCAACATCCACAACGTGGCCCACAGGATCACCCTCGACGGCGTCCGCAGCACGACCGAAGCGGCCCAGGTCCTGATCGCCAACTTCGGTCGTGTGCCGGCGGGCCTGAAGGTGCGCGGCGTGCGCGCCGATGACGGGCTGCTCGACGTCTTCATCGTCCGGGCGTCGGGGCCTCTGCCGGCGTTGCTGGCCGGCTGGGAGGCGCTCCGGACCACCGGGGACGGGGGGACCGACGGTGGCCGGGTCTTCCGTGCCAGGGCCCGCAAGGTGCGCGTCGAGACGTCGCCCAAGCGCCGCGTCGAGACCGACGGGAGCGTGGTCGGGCGAACCCCGTTCACGGCCTCCATCCGCCCGATGGCGCTGACCGTCATGGTTCCGAGGCGCTGACGGCCATGGATCGCTCCACGACCGCGATGGCCGCCCCGAAGATCGAGACTCCACCGATCAAGAAGCCGGAGACGCCCGACAAGCTCGGTGTCACCCAGCTGTTCGTCGGGTTCCTGATGGCGCTCATCGCGATGCTCGTGTTCGCGGTCCTGGCCGACCAGATCTACAACCAGGAGGCGTTCGTCCTGGACGCCCTCGCGAACCCGTTCCTCCATTCGATCTCGTCGCCGGCGATGGACCTGATCATGAACGGCATCACCACGCTCGGGTCCGTCCCGTTCGTCGCCGCGCTGTTCGTCGGTTCGGTGATCTTCTTCGTCTATCACGGGTACCGGTCAGAGGCGCTCTTCCTCAGCGCGGCGATCGGCGGCGCCGTCCTGCTCAACAGCCTGATGAAGGTGTTCGTCCACCGGCCACGCCCGGCGCTCCCGTGGGCGCACGTCCTCCCGGACTACAGCTTCCCGAGCGGCCACTCGATGAACTCGCTCGTCTTCTACCTCGCGATCGCATTGATCATCCGGGCGCTCTATGGAAAGCGGGCCGGCTCGATCGCGGTGCCGCTCGCGCTGTTGATCGCCATCGCGGTCGGCTTCAGCCGCATCTACCTCGGCTACCACTACCTGAGCGACGTCATCGGCGGGTTCGCGGCGGGTCTCGGCTGGCTGTTCGTCGTGGTCGTCGCGTTCGAGGCGATCCCGCGGACATGGGCGAAGCGGCCCTGGCTCCGTCGGGCGGCAGGAGGCACGGGATCATCGTGATGGACCTGCCCGGCTTCTACCGTGAACAGACGCGGCTGTACTGGCAGTGGCGCGCGACGCGCCTTGCCCTCGTCCGGCGGGTCCTGCTGTCGTGGATCGCAGCGGGCCTGGCGCTCCTGATCGTGGCCACGGTCTCTTCGAACCTGACCCTCGACGGACCGGTCTCGCTCGTGGTGGCGGCACTGGCGCTGGCCGTCCTGAACCTGCTGGCACGACCGTTGCTGCTGCTGGCCCTGTCTCCCCTGCCTGCGTTCACCGTCCAGGTCGCGGAGCTCCTTGTCGAGATCGTGATCGTGCTCGCCATCGGCCGGTTCGTGCCCGGGGTCGGCGTCGCGAACATGGGCGCGGCCATCTGGGACGCGGTGGCGCTGACGATCCTCAACGCGCTGTTCGCCGAGATCCTTCGGGCGTCCGACGACGACTCGTACCACGGCAGCCAGGTCCGCCGGCTGGCGGCACGCGACTTCGGGAAGCCGCGGACCGAGACCCCCGGACTGCTCATGGTCCAGCTCGACGGACTGAGCCTGCCGGTCCTGCGCGAGCAGATGCGCGCGGGACGGATGCCCGGCCTGGACCGGCTGGTCCGCCACGGCGAAGCGAAGATCGACCCGTGGTATGCGCTGCTGCCACCTGTCACGCCGGTCAGCCAGGCGGGGATCCTGCACGGCAACAACGACGAGATGCCGGGCTTCCGCTGGTTCGAGAAGCGATCGAAGACGCTGATCGTCGCCAACACGCCCGATGGCGCCTCCGAGATCGAGCGCCGTCGGTCGAACGGCCGCGGATTGCTGGCCGACGATGGCGCGAGCATCGGAAACCTCGTGACCGGCGACGCCGCGCGGACCTATCTGACGATGGCGACGATCGAGGACGACCTGCCCAGCGTCGACGACCCCAAGGTGCGGGGCGTGTTCGTGCGCCAGGTCAACTACATCCGGCTCCTGGTGCTGACCCTCGGCGAGGTCGCCAAGGAGTGGTACCAGCGCGAGCGGCAGCGGTCACGCGGCATCGAGCCGCGGATCCACCGTGATCTCCACTACGCGCTCGAACGGGCGCTGACCAACGTCGCGTTGCGCAACCTGACCACCGCCCTCGTCATCCAGGAGATGTTCGACGAGGCGCCGGCGATCTACGTCGACTACACCGGGTACGACGCGCTCGCCCACCATGTCGGTCCCGAACGCGACGAGGCGGTCGATGCGCTCGATGGTCTCGACCGGACGCTCGGCACACTGCGGCGCGTGGCGCGCGAGACACACCGGCCGTACAAGATGGTCGTGCTGTCCGATCACGGGCAGTGCCTCGGGACGCCGTTCTCGGAGCTGTACGGCGAGCTGCTCGAGGACGCGGCCAAGAAACTGATCGGCGACACGACGGAGCGGCCGACGCTGCGAGATGCGTTGGAGTACCACGGCACCTCCGGTATGATCCTGGGCGAGATCGGACGCGGGCCCGGGGTCCGGTCCGCCCTCGCCCGACGCGCCTCCCGGCGGCGGATCGCCGGGGCCGGCGACGGCGAGACCGGCGAGCTGGTGGCCTGCGCCTCGGGCAACCTCGCGCTCCTTTACCTCACCTGCTCCGACGACCGGGTGGCACGTGAGGAGATCGACCGCCGATACCCCGACCTGATCCCGGGCCTCCTGGCGCATCCGGGGGTGGGCCTCGTCGTGGTCCATTCCGACCGATTCGGGCCGGTGGCCCTCGGACGTGACGGGGAGCAGCACCTTGCATCCGGGCTGATCGTCGGCGACGACCCGGTGGCGGTCTTCGGACCGCGCGCGGCGGATGGCCTTCGCCGGCTCAACGGGTTCTCCAACACGGGCGACCTCATCGTCATCGGGCCGTATGACCCGGCGACCGGCGAGGTCGTGTCGTACGAGGACCTGGTCGGGTCACACGGCGGTCTCGGCGGCTGGCAAGGCGAGCCGTTCGTGCTCCACCCATCCGACTTGCCCGTCGGTGACGAACCGCTCGTCGGGGCTCCGGCGGTCCACGCCCAGCTGCGCCTGTGGCTCGACGCCCTGCAGAACGGGGTCGCACTCTCCGACGACCGGCCGGCCGGTGCCGGCACGGAAGCGCCGCCCGCGCGGAAGCCTGTCCCCGGGACCGACACCGTCGACGCACACGAGCCGCCCGAGTCACCCGAGCCGCCGGAGACGCCGGAACGGACCCGCCGCGAGCCTGTCGGCGCGAACGCCACGACCCCACTTCAGGCGGGCTGACGGACCACTCGCGGCACCCCGCGGGAACCGAACGGCCACGCGCGTCGTCTCCGGCACACGACCGCCTGCTTGGGGCGGCAGCCAGACGAAGGTGAACCCGATGTCGCAGCCAGTCCGTACGCTCGGTGCCCTCGCACTCGGTGCGTTCATCGTCGCGGTGGCGGCCCTGTCGGTCAGGGGTGGTCCCGTGTCGGGTGCCCCGGCGACCACGGATCCCGCGACCCACACCATCACGATCACGGCGACCGGCAAGACGACGGTCGTGCCCGACGTCGCCCGCGTCTATCTCGGCGTGACGGCGAACCGTCCGACGGTCAAGGCCGTCCGTGACGCCGGTGCCCAGGCGATGACCGACATCATCGCCGCGGTCAAGGCGCTGGGCGTCGACGAGAAGGACATCCAGACGACGAACGTGAGCCTGAACCCCCAGTACGGCAATGGCAGCACGCCCAAGGTCGTCGGCTACCAGATCAGCGAGCAGGTCGAGATCACCGTCCGCGACCTCGACAAGGCGGGTGACGTCATCGACGCCGCCACGGCCAAGGGCGCGACCGACGTGAACGGGATCTCGTTCGAAGTCGCCGACCCGGTCAAGGCCCAGAACGACGCGCGGGCAGCCGCGGTGGCCGCGGCCCGCGCCAGCGCCCAGGCGATGGCCGGCGCCGGCAACGTGAGCCTCGGCACGGTCGTGTCGATGACCGACGCGACCCAGCCGTCGCCGATCTTCTACGGCATGGACTCGTTGAAGGCGGCGGCCCCAGCGGCCGCCGGTGTCCCGACCCCGGTCCAGCCCGGGACGCAGGACCTGTCCGCCACGGTCACGGTGGTCTTCGAGATCAACTAAGCCCCGAGGAGACCGGACGGCGGCGCCATCCGGCGCCGCCGTCCGACGTTACCCTCACGCGGTGCGACCGACCGCCTCCCTCAGCGCAACGAGCGCCGCCGCTCCTCGTGCCTCTGAGGCGCGTGTCGGGGTGGCAGCCGCGATCGCGGCAGCGATCATCTATGGGGCCGCCTATCCGGCGACCGCTGTGGCGATCCGGTCCTTCTCACCCCTGGCGGTCGCCGGACTGTCGTGCACCCTGGCGCTCGTCATCGTCGTCGGTCTCGCGCTGGCCGGCGTGCTCCCGGCGCCGTCGGTCGGCTCGATGACGCGGCCGAGGCTGATCCGGCTCGTCACCCTCGCGCTCCTTGGCGGCATCCTGTTCATCGTCGGCGTCAACATCGCGGTGGCGATCGCCGGGCCGACCATCACCGGCTTCGTCGCGCCGCTGTACGCGGTGTTCGGCACGCTGTTCGCGGTCCCTCTTCTCGGCGAGCGGATCCATCCGGCGACGATCGCCGCGTTCGTGCTCGCGTTCGCCGGGACCGCCCTGCTCGCGGGTGCCGTGCCGGCCGGGGCGCCGGCGGGCGGCGTCGTCCTCGCCCTCGTCGCCGCTGCCATGTTCGGCCTGTACGTCGTCCTGGCCCGTCGCTGGGGCGGGCCGTACCGCCTGGACGGCACGCTCGTGACGATCGCCAACCTCATCGGTCGCGGGCCGATCCTGCTCGCCGCGGCTTTCCTGATCGACCCGGGCCGGGTCGTCCCGGCGACCCCGGATCCGGCCGCCATCGTGGCCCTGCTGACCATCGCGGTCGGGTCCAGCGCGTCGGGCAACCTGCTGCTGATGGCGTCGGTGCGGCGCATCCCGGCGGCCCGGGCGTCCGGGGCCCTGCTCCTCACGCCCGTCGCCTCGGCGCTCATCGCGGCGGTCGTCCTCGACGATCGGCTGACGACGGCGGGGCTGGTCGGCGCCGGGCTCATCCTCGCCGGCATGGCGCTGGCGAGCGGCGCCACGATGCTGCGCCGAGCCCCCGAGGCGCTCGACGCCCCCGAATCACCCGACCTCGCGGCGCCCTAGCCGCGGACCTTCGCCTCGCTGATCTCGAGCAGATGCCCGTCGGGGTCGCGGAAGAACGCCCGGATCTCCCACTCGGATTCGACCGGCGACGTGAGGAATGCGGCGCCACGCTCCGCGAGCAGCGCGTGCGCTCGCCCGACAGTCCGGGACGCGGATCGTCATCGAGTGGCTGACGGTGTCCGGATCCGCCGAGCGGAGCGAACGTGACGGTCGGCTTGTCGGCGGTCGGGCCGCCGCCGGTCACCAGCAGCAGCCACGTCCCGAACGCGCGCAGGACGCACGACGAGCCGCCGTACTCGCGGTAGACCTCGGCACCCAGGACGTCGCGATAGAACGTCCGAGCCCGGTCGAGGTCGGCGACGACGAGGATGTGGGTGAGCTCCATCCCCTCGGCGGGGAACGAGGTGGCCATGGACGGCAGCGTAGTCCCTCGAGATGCAGACCGCCAGGCCGCACCCGGTCGCCGTGGACGCGGTTGCGGGACAGCGCGCATGACGCCGGCCCGCCCAGGCTCACGCCGCGGCGAGGAGCGGCGACGGTGCGCCGACGAGCTTCCAGCCCGACTGCCAGGTGCCGGCGTTCGCGATATTCAGGGCGATGTTGAGGAAGGCGAGGCCCTCGAGCTGGCGGGCACGGCTGAGCGGTCCGACGTCGACCGGGTTGAGCCCGATCGACGACACGAGGTCGAGGACCGTCGTCTTGGAGGTGGCGTCATCGCCGGCGACATAGCCGTCGAGTTGGACGCCATCGGCGAACGGGTCGGCCTGGTGCGACGCGAAGAGCGTATTGAAGGCCTTGACGACGTGAGCGCCCGGCAAGAGCCCGGCAAGCTCTTCGGCGTTCGAGGTCGAGGTGTCGATGTCCGGACCTTCCGCGCCGAACGACATCCGGTTCGTGGCATCGACGACCACCGTGCCGACGACCGCGCTGCGGATCTCCGCGGCGATCGCCTCGACGCTCGAGAACGGGGCGGCGATGACGACGATCCCTGCCTCGGTCGCGGCGGCGAGGTTCGACGCGGCGACCCGCACACCTGTGGCAGCGGCGACCGAGCCGGCGTCCTCCGGGTCGCGCGATGCGATGACGACGGCATGGCCGGCGCGCGCGAATGACGTGGCAAGCGAGCGGCCGACGTTGCCGGCACCGATGATGGCGATATCCACGGTGATGAACCTCCGGTTGGCTTGACGAGTTGGCCTACATCAAGCAGACTTTGTTGTAGACACAACATAGTCCCGAAGTTCGCCGTTGTCAATATTATTTTGGAGAGAACAAAAGATGACGCTCGAAGGACGGCGGCGGCCGGCCGTCGGCGCGCAGGTCAAACGCTGGCGCTCCGAACGAAGCCTGACCCTCGCCAACGTCGCAGAGCGATCCGGGCTCAATATCGGCTACCTCTCACAGATCGAGAACGACAAGGCGTCCCCGTCCCTTGCCTGCCTGGCGTCGATCAGCGACGCACTGGATGTCCCGATCGCCTGGTTCTTCGTCGACGAGGTTCCACCGCCACGCGTCGTCCACGCCGCGGATCGACCGACGGTCGCACGTGACGGGTTCGGCCGCATCGAGCGCGTGGATGGCGGCGACACGCGCGACGTCTCGATCATCGAAGGGGTGACGTCGGCCGGCGGCCGGGCGGGACTGCACGCCCATGCCGGTGACGAGCACCACCTCATCCTTGCCGGACGGTGGCGGATGTCGCAGGGCGACCATGTCGTCGAGCTCGGCCCCGGCGACTATCTTCGCTGGGACGGGTCGATCCCCCATGACGCCGAGGTCATCGGTGACGAGGAGGGGCGCATCCTGATCGTGACGCTTCTCGACAAGGCCTGACGGGGTCGGGAGCCGGGCGGCAGTCGCGACCTCGAACGCGCGGCAGACGGAACCGAGTCGGCGGACACGCTATCCTGTGCGCTCGACCGCACGCGTCGCCCGCGAGTCCCCCAAACCCTCGCGACCGTCATCGTCAAGTCAGGTGGTTCCCATGAAGGTCGGTGTCGCCAAGGAGACCGCGCCCGGAGAGCGGCGCGTCGCCCTGGTACCCGAGGTGCTCGGCAAGCTCACGGCCGCCGGACTCGACGTCCTCGTCGAGCACGGCGCCGGCGCCGGCGCCGCCATCCCGATGCCGCGTACGCGGAGGCCGGCGCGACGATCGTCTCGACGGTCGACCTGTACGGCCAGTCGGACGTCGTGCTGCGCGTCCAGAAGCCGTCGGCCTCCGAGGTCAGCGTGCTGCGCAAGGGCCAGGCGGTCGTCGGGCTGCTCCAGCCGCTGCTCGACCCGGCGCTGATGCGGTCCCTGGCCGACGCCGGGCGTCACCGCGATCAGCCTCGACGCCATCCCGCGGACGCTGTCGCCGGGCGCAGACGATGGACGCCCTCTCGTCGCAGGCCAACGTCGGCGGCTACAAGGCGGTCCTCATCGCCGCCAACGCCTACGGCCGCTACTTCCCGCTGCTGACGACGGCGGCCGGCACGGCCAAGCCCGCCAACGTCCTGATCCTCGGCATCGGCGTGGCCGGTCTCCAGGCGATCGGCACCGCGCGGCGGCTCGGCGCCGTCGTCAAGGCGTACGACGTGCGGCCCGAGACGCGCGAGCAGGCCGAGAGCCTCGGCGCCCAGTTCGTCAAGCTCAAGACCGACCATCGATGCCACCGGCGCCGGCGGCTACGCCCGCGAGCTGACCGCCGAGGAGCGGGCCGCCCAGCAGGCCGAGCTCAACGAGGTCATCGGCGGGATGGACATCGTGATCACGACGGCCCAGGTCCCGGGCCGCAAGCCCCCGGTCCTCGTGACCGCCGCCGCGGTCGGGCTGATGAAGTCGGGCTCGGTCATCGTCGACATGGCCGCCTCGGCGCTCGGCGGCAACGTGGAGCTGTCGCAGGCCGGCGAGACGGTCGAATCGCCCAACGGCGTGACGATCATCGCCCCCGACAACCTGCCGGCCTCGATGCCGGCCGGCGCCTCGGCCTTCTACGCCCGCAACATCTCGGCGCTGCTGCTCGGGATGGTCAAGGACGGCGCGCTGAACCTCGACTTCGAGGACGAGGTCACGAAGGCGACGGTCATCACCCACGACGGCGCGATCACGTCCGAGGCCGTCAGCAAGCTGCTCGAGCCGGCCGCGCCGGCGGCTGGAGGCCCCGCGTGAGCCAAGAACTCCTCACCTCGCTGGCGATCTTCGTGCTGGCGATCCTCGTCGGCTTCGAGGTCATCAGCAAGGTCCCGGCGACCCTCCACACGCCGCTGATGTCGGGCGCCAACTCGATCCACGGCATCGTCCTCGTCGGCGCGATGTTCATCGCCGCCGAGGCGGACAACCCGTTGAGCTACGTCCTCGCCTTCGTGGCGATGGTGTTCGGGTCGATGAACGTGGTCGGCGGCTACGTCGTCACCGACCGGATGCTCCAGATGTTCCGCAAGAAGCCGACGGCCCCGAAGGCCACCACCGAGGGCGCGGACAGCGCCCCCGGCGCGTAGTCGAGGAGCGCGGCGATGTCACAAGAGTGGATCTACACGATCGTCTACCTCGCCTGGCTGGCGGGGGCCGCCTGCTTCGTGCTGGGCCTCCACCGGATGAACTCGCCCGCCACAGGGCGGAACGGCAACCAGCTGAGCGCGACCGGCATGGTCATCGCCGTCGTCGCGACCCTGCTCTACCTGTTCAGCCGGGAAGGTGGCCTGAGCGCGACTGCCCTGGCCATCATCGTCGTCGGCTTCCTGATCGGCGGCGGGGCCGGCCTGTACACGGCCCGGACCGTGAAGATGACCGCGATGCCGCAGCTGGTGTCGCTGTTCAACGCGGTCGGCGGCGGCGCGGCCGCGCTGGTCGCGATCGATGACTTCGTCCGGCTCAACTCCGGCCGGCTCGGCTCCGGCGCCCCGGTCGACACGACGATCTTCGTCGTGCTCGGCGCGCTGATCGGATCGGTGACCTTCACCGGATCGCTCATCGCCGGTGGCAAGCTCCAGGGGGTCCTCCCCGGCAAGCCGATCTACGTGCCGGGCGGCCAGATCGTGACGATCGCCCTGGCGGTCGTGGCGATCCTCGGCACCGCGGCGCTCATCCTCGGGTCTGCCGGGACCTTGACGCTCGACAGCACGACCACGCTCGCGCTGCTCGGCATCGTCGTGCTGGCCGGGCTCATCTTCGGCATCACGATGGTCCTGCCGATCGGCGGCGCGGACATGCCCGTCGTCATCAGCCTGCTCAACTCGTTCACCGGCACGGCCGCCGCGATGGCCGGCTTCGTGCTCGGGAACCCGGTCCTCATCATCGCCGGCGCCCTCGTCGGTGCGTCGGGCGCGATCCTGACGAAGCTGATGGCCGACGCCATGAACCGATCGATCGTGAACATCATGGTCGGCGGCTTCGGTGGCGGTGACGAAGCGACCGGCGCCGTGGCCGGCTGCCGGTGGCACGGTCCGCGAGATCGGGGCCGACGACGTCGCGATCCAGCTCGCGTACGCCAGTCACGTGATCATCGTCCCGGGCTACGGCCTCGCCGTCGCCCAGGCGCAGCACGCCGTCCGCGAGCTGGCCGAGCTGCTCGAATCCCGCGGCGTGGACGTCAAGTACGCCATCCACCCCGTCGCCGGCCGGATGCCGGGTCACATGAACGTCCTGCTGGCCGAGGCGAACGTGCCCTACCCGCAGCTCAAGGAGATGGACGAGATCAACCCGGAGTTCGAGCGCGCGGATGTCGCGCTCGTGATCGGCGCCAACGACGTGACGAACCCGGCGGCGCGCCGGCCCGGCTCGCCCGTCTCGGGGATGCCGATCCTCGACGTCGACCACGCCAAGTCGATCGTCGTCATCAAGCGCTCGATGGGCAAGGGCTACGCCGGCATCGACAACGAGCTCTACAACGACCCGAAGACCGGGATGCTGTTCGCCGACGCAAAGGACGGGCTGGCGGCACTGACGGCGGCGGTCAAGGCTCTCTAGGTCCGACCGGGCGGGGCGCTCGGGCGGCCTAGGCGGAGGGCACGACCGCGGCGGTCCGTGGGATCGTGTTCAGGTCGTGCAGCTTCAGCGGTGCGAGCGTTCCGAGCGACTCTGCGATCACGATCGCGTCGTCGCCGGGCTCGAGGACGAAGTCGGACCTCGGATTCACGAACGCGCGCCCGCCGCGGTTGACCGACAGCAGGGTGGCCTCGTGCTCGTCGCGCAGGCGGGCCGACACGGTGTCGATGGACAGCCCGAGGTACTCGTCGGGCAGCGTGACGCGGTAGAGCTCGGAGCCCTCGCCGCCCGACACGATGTCGGTCACGAGGCCCGTCAGGCCCGGGTAGAGCGCCGACCGCGCGAGCAGGTGTGACGCGACCTTGGACGTCACCAACAGCTCGTCCACCTCGGCGCGGTGGAAATGCGGTTCGTGGCGCGGGTTGTTGACCTCGGACACCGTCCGCACGCCCGGCGCGATCGACTTGATGGCCATGATCGCCAGGATCGAGTGCATGTCCGCCTCGTCCGAGCCGTCGACCGGGAAGACGAGCGCCGCCGACGCCTCGATCATCCCCGCCCGCTCGAGGTCGCCGGTGTCGGTCGCATCGCCGCGCACGAAATAGACGCCCGCGCCCGCCGGGTTCTTGTCGAGATCGGCGAGGACGACGATCTTCTGCTTGTAGTCGTCGCCCCGGAGCTCGTCGATCAGGTCACGGGCGGTGCTATTCCAGCCGCACACGACGATGTGGTCCCGATGGCCGGATGCGCCCAAACCCTGGCCCTCCTTGAGCAGGAAATCGATGACCATCGCGACGAGCGCGCCGGTGATCATCCCGAGCATGGCGACGCCGAACAGGATAAGCAACCAGCCGACGACCCGGCCCCCCGGCGATGTCACGTAGTCCGCGTTGCCCTGGCCGAGGACGGTGGCGATCCCCCAGTTGAACGAGTCGAAGAAGGACTCGATGGTCGGTGGCTTCTCGAGCAGGGTGATCAGGACCGCCGCGATCGCGACGATGGCGAGGATCCCCTCCCCGAGCGAGATGAAGAAGCGGCGGTCGACCTGGCCGGCGACGCGCCGGACATGCCACGCGACGCGGCGGATGATCGGGCTGGTCAGGACCGGGAGGGCCATCTTCGGCATGGCACCGATCGTGCCACACCGAGGCAATCCGACGAAAGGGGCGCCCGCCGGTCTCAGTCGGGCGGGGGCGCCTCTGCGACCGTCACGTCCACGACATCCGCGCGGAGGGCGGCGACGAGGTCACCGGGCGCCAGGTGGAGGTTCACACCCGGGGCGCCGCCACCGATGGCGACCGTCTCGAACCCCTCGATCGAAGCGTCGGCGATGACCGGCCAGGCACGGCTCGACGCGAACGGCGTGATCGTGTAGCGGACGTAGCCGGTCACGGCGTGTGCCTCGTCGGCGTCGGGCAGCGACAGGCGGGAGACGCCCAGGTGAGCGCGCAGCTTCGGCCAATCGAACCGCCGGCCGGCCGGGACGAGCACGAACAGGTAGTCGTCCTCGCCGCGGCGGACGACGATCGTCCGTAGCAGCGCGCCGAGCGGGATGCCCTGGAAACGGGCGCTCTCCTCGGCGCTGCCGGCACGCTCCGTGCGGACGACGCGGTACGGGATGCCGGTCGCCCTGATGGCCTCGATCGCCGGAGTCGTCGAGTCGATGGTCAGGCCTCCTGAGTCTGCCGGATCCTCGATCGAGATGCGGATGCGCTTGTTGATCCGGCCCTTGCTCTCGTAGCCGGTGACCCGGATCGACCCGACCTCGCGGGTGTTCGCCACATGGGTCCCGCCGTCGGCCTGCAGGTCGAGCCCGACGATCTCGATGGTCCGGATCTCCTCGATCCCTGCGGGCAGCAGGTTGACCTTGGTCCGGATGAGGTCCGGGATGGCGAACGCCTCGGCGCGCGGGAGGACGTTGACCCGGACGTCGCGCGCGGCGGCCAGCTCGGCGTTGACGGTCGCCTCGATGGCGTCGACGAGGTCGCCCGACATCCGCTCGAACTCGAAGTCCATCCGTCCCGCGCCCGGCTCCATGTTGCCGCCCGTCACGAGCGCGCCATAGTCGCGCCAGACGACTCCGCACAGCGCGTGCAGCGCCGTGTGGGTGCGCATCAGCGCTAGCCGGCGCGCCCAGTCGAGATCCACCCGAACGACGTCTCCGACGGACGGCGGGGCGTCCTCCCCGGGCTCGAGCTCATGGACGATCTCGCCGCCGTCCTTGCGGGCCGCCCGGACCGTCCACGACCGCCCGTCGGCCGTGCGCAGCAGCAGGCCGCGATCCGATGGCTGGCCGCCGCCGCCCGGGTAGAAGACCGTCCGGTCGAGGACGACGAGGGTCGGCTCGTCGCCGCTGCCGGCGACCGAGGCGATGCGGGCCTCGACCTCGCGGGCGTAGGCGTCCGTGTAGCAGAGCTGCTCGCCGGCCGGCGTCACGGGCGCGAGCCGATCACTGGACGGTGAGGGTCCCGATCATCGTGGGGTGGACGCTGCACACGAAGGCGTACGAGCCGGCGTCCAGCGCCGGGACATCGTAGACGCGGGTCGCGACGCCGTTGAAGATCTCGCCCTTGAACAGCTCGGCGCCATTGGTGTCACCGAGGTGGAGGGTGACGTTGTGCGGGACGCCGGCGTCCTTGTTCTCGAACGAGATCTGGAAGGGCGTGTTGGCCGGCGCCGTCAGGGCGGTCTGCTCGTACTTGATGTTCAGGGCGCTGATCTGGACGACGACCAGGTTGCCCGAGCCGCTGGGGGCCGGGGCGGAGCCGCTCGGTGCCGCGGCCGAGCCGCTCGGGCCCGGCCCTGAAGCCGTCGCGGAACCGCTCGGTGCCGGCGGCGGGGTGACCGAGGGTGCCGGAGCGTACGTCCAGCCGGCGCTCGCGGTCGCGCAGCCTGCCACGACGACGACCGACAGGAGGGCGACGGACAGGGAGCGCGCGACACGCATCGTGCTGGGCCTCTCGAGGGACGGGTGGCGGACGGTCCGAAACGGCCCCTGGGCCGCTTCCGTGGGTGCCAGATGGAATCTACCGCGCCGGCGGGCGTCGTGTCGCGAGATGCGTCCGGGGCCGTCCGGTGCGGTCAGGGGTGGGTACTACCCCTCGAGTACCACACCGCCACAGGACTAATGGGCCGGTTGTGAGCGCCCGGACCCTCGCCTAGTCTCGACCACCCCGGCTCGATCGTCAGACCGGTTCATCCGATATCCATCTCGCGGAGCCTGCCCTCATGTTCACACTCGCCATCCATCGAACCTGGCGCATCGTCGCCACCGTCGGCCCCCTTGCGGCCATCGCTCTCAGCCTGGCCGCCGGCCTCAAGTGGCGCTGATCCCCTAGTCGCATCCTCGCCGTCCTGCCGGTGCCCATCCGGCGGGGCATATCGCGATCCGACCGAGACCCGGAGACCTCCCTCCGGGTCTCTCGGTGTCTCACGACTTTTCGGTGAGCCCGAGCCGGATCGCGACCGCGGCCGCCTCGACCCGGCCGGAGACCTCCAGCTTCGCCAGGATGTTCCCGACGTGGACACCGACCGTCTTCTGGCTGATGAACAGACGCTCGCCGATCTCCCGGTTCGTCCGGCCCTGAGCGACGAGGGCGAGGACCTCGCGTTCCCGCCCGCTCAACCCGAACGTGTCGGTCCGGCGCGACGCCGCGGTCGGATCGCCGGCGATCACCCGGACCAGCTCGGAGTGGCCGTTGGACCGATCCTCCGGACCGGCGCCGGCCATGACCGGGACCAGTGGCGGTGCCGGCCGTGCGTCGAGCAGCTCGTCGACCTCGGGGGGCAGGACGATCCGGGCACGGCCCGCCAGCTCCCGGAGCTCGCGCAACAGAGGCTTCGCACCGAGACGCAGTCCGCGCTCGACCGCCTCGAGCAACGGCACGCGGGCGTCGGTCCGACCGCTCCGTCCGGCACCGGACCCGAGCATCGCCTCGGCCTCCCGCCAGCGCGCGAGGGCGGCGTCGTACGGCGCCTCGAGGGCTGCCCAGCCACGAGCCACATCGCGCCAGCTCGCTGGGTCGTCCTCACCCTCGATCCGTCGCTGGAATGCGCGACCAGTGGCGAGTGACGCGTCGGCCACCCGGCGCGATCCGGCCGACGGCGGCGCTCCGGACGCCTTGACGAGCGCGGTCGCCGTGTCGAGGACCTCGGCCGTCCGCTGCCGGGCGGCGGCCAGCGGCGCGAGCTGCCGATGCTCCCGAGCGTCCACGGCCGCGGCCGCGTCGACCTGGGCCACCATCGAGGCCATCCGCGCCACGAGCAGCCACTCCTCGGTCGCCCTGACGCTCGCCCAGCCTCGCTCGACGGAACGGCTCGCGTCGGCGATGTCCCCGCGCCACAGAGCGAACGACGCGGCCGCGAGGTAATACGGCCCGGCCAGCTGCGGTTCGCGCACCGCGTCGAACTCGAGGATCGTCTGGCCGAGCAGGCGTGACGCCTCCTCGCCGGCGTCGGTCTCGATCTCGACGATCGCCAGCTGGAGCACCGAGGCGAGATAGACCACGCCGACCGGCAGCCAGCGCATGGCCCGTGCGCTCACCTCGCGGGCCTCGGACCAGCGTCCGAGCAGGAACAGGGTGTCGGCCACGTTGCCCGCCAGGAAGTTGCCGTAGACGGCCTCGAGACCGGCCCGTCGGGCATCCTCGATCCCTTCGTAGGCGACCTCGACCGCCTCCGTGCGCCGGCTCATCAGGTCGAGGACCGTGGTCAGGTTGGCGCGGACACGGAACAGCGCGTCGGGATCGTCGAGCTCGCGGGCGCCGGCCTCGGCCTCGCGGAGGAGCTCGACCGAGGCGGCTGGATCGCTGCCCCACGCCAGCGCCACGGCCAGCGTCGTCAGGGCGTGGACCTCCTGCGTCCGCGCGACCGGGTCGCAGGCGCGGGCGACCTTCATCGCCTCCCTGGCCAGCCGCTGCGCATCGGAGAAGATCCCGTCGAGCATCTGGAGCTGGGCGAGGGCGGCCAGCACCGTCGCCCGTTCGGGGCTCGGCTCGCGCGGGACCAGCTCGACGGCGCGTCGGGCCGCGTGCATCGCCCCGGCCGGGTCGCCGGCCGCGCGCCGGATGTGGGCCAGCCGCTCGTGGAGCAGCCCGAGCCGGACGCGGTCCCGCCGACCGTCGAGACCGCCGATCGCCGCCTCGAGGTAGGCGGTCGCGCGCGACATCCGGCCGACCGCGAATGCCGCCTCCGAGGCACGCTCCTGGAGGTCGACCTGGTTCGGGCCGGTCGGTGGACGCCGGCGGGCGGCAGCAGAGGTCGGGGAACGCTCGGGGAGCGAGAGGGCCAGCTCGAGGGCGGCCAGCTCGTCCGCCGCCGCGTAGCGAGCCGCGGCGGCCGCCGCGGCGTCGATCGCGGCCGCCCGCGCCGCGGGCGGATCGAACGCGGCCAGCCAGTGCGCCGCGATCGCGGACGGCGGTCCCCCCAGGCTCATCGCCAGCGCGGCGTGGTAGCGCGTCCTGGCGACCGGCAGCAGATCCCAGGCGACGGCCTTGCCGATCGAGTCGTGCCGGAACCCGACCGCGTCGTCGCGCTCGACCAGGAAGCCGTTGGCGAGCGCCTCGGTGCGGCCCGCCCACAGATCCGGGTCGAGGGCGCCCGCACCGACCCGTGGCCCGGTGACCGAGCGCGGCGCGGACCGGCTGGTATCGAGCTCGAAGGCGGCGGCGACGGCCGCCAGCTCGACCGAGGTCAGCGGGCGTTCGGCAAGGGCCAGGAGGCGGAGCACGCGCCGGCATTCTTGCGAGCGGACGGCCATGCGCGCGATCACCAGCTCCTCGAACGATCCGGTCAACGACCCGCTCGGGAGCTCCCGGCGCGCCGCCAGCAGCTCCTCGGCCACCAGTGGCAGCCCCCCGGACCGCTCGGCGACCAGCAGCAGCAGGCTGGCCGAGGCGCGCTCGCCCTCGATCCCCTCGATCAGGAGCGCCAGCTCGTCGCGATCGAGCGGCGGCAGCACCACCCGGTCGGGTCGCGAGCCGGCCAGGATGGCGGCGAGATCCGTGGTCCACGAGTCGTCGCGCACGACGACGTCCGGCTGGTGCGTGCCGATGATGGCCAGCCGCTGATCGCGCGAGACCCTGGCGAGGAAGGTGACCAGCGCCCGCGTCGCGGCATCGGCGAGGTGCAGGTCCTCGAGCACGAGGACGACCGGATGCCGCTCCCCCATCCGCCCGAGGAGCCCGAGGATGCCCTCGAGGGTCCGCGCCTGCCGGCGCTCGGGGGCGGTCTGGCCACCGTCGTCGGTCTTCGCGCCGATCGTCGCGAGTCGCGGACCGAGCTCGGGCAGGAGCCGGACGACCTCGGAGGTCGCGGGACCCAGCAGGTCCGGCAGGGTGTCATCGGGCAGAGCGAGCAGCGTCGGGCCGACGGCGCGGATGATCGGGCCGTAGGGCTCGTCCGCGTGGGCGGGCCAGGCAGCCGCGCGCAGGACGGTCATCGGGTCGTGCAGGGCGTCGATCCGGGCGATCGCCTCGTCGAGGAAGCGGCTGACGCCGATGCCGGCCGTCCCCTCGAGCAGGAGCGTCGTCGTCCGTCCGTGCGCGGCGTCGTCGAGGCCGGTGGCAAGTCGTGCGAACGCTGCCTCGCGCCCCACGAACCGCGTGCTCGCGTACCTGACGGGCATGGCTCATTCTAGGGCGCCCGCGTGGCACCCGATCCCCGACTGCGCCGGTGGCGGTCGCGTCGGCTAGGCTGGCAGCGATGACCGATGACGGCCGCCCGGCGCCCCACCCCGCCAACACGCTCAACGAGCTGACCGGGGAAGAGTGGCTCTACTTCACGAAGTCACTCCTGACGACGGCCTACCCGTCCGAGCTCGGACATGCCGCGCGGCGCATCCACGGGGCGAACAAGCCGCCGCGGCTGATGGCACGACTGATCGAGTTCTTCAGCCGGAGCGGCGAGCTCGTGCTCGATCCGTTCGCGGGCGTCGGCGGGACGCTTCTCGGAGCGGCCATCTCTCGCGGGCCGCGGCGTGCCATCGGCATCGAGCTCGATCCGCGCTGGGCGGCGGTCTTCGAGCGGGTCGTCGGCGACCTGGCCAACGAGCGAGACGGCGCCGGACCGGAGCTCGCCGACCTCGGGTCGGCCGATCCCGGCGGTCCCCGGCCGTTCGATCCGGGTGGCCTGGAGATGCGCGTCGGGGACGCCCTCGCCCTCCTGCCGGCGATCGCGGCCGGCTCGATCGACCTGGTCGCGACGGACCCGCCCTACAACCTCCAGCTGCCGATGACCATGGCCGGCGGCCCGCTCGCCGAGACGCACGCCAATCGCCGGACCGGCTACGCGATGGTCACCGACTCGGCCGACGACTTCGCCAACGCCGCCGACTACCCGACCTTCCTCGACCGGATGGAGAGCGTCTTCGCCGAGATCGAACGCGTCCTGCGGCCGGCCGGCTACGCGGTCGTCATCGTGCGCGACGCGTACCAGGACGGGCGGTACGTGTTCACCGGCTCCGACCTGGCCGCGCGGGCCGCCACCGTCGGGCTCGTGCCCAAGGGTGACCTCATCTGGTACCAGGCCGGGACGCGGCTACGACCCTACGGCTACCCGCACGCGTTCGTCCCCAACATCGTCCACCAGCACATCCTGGTGCTGCGCCGCGAACCGGTCCGTCAGCTGTCGCGTCGCCGCCGCGATTCGAGGTAGGCGGCAAGGACGTCGCTGTCGAGATCCTCTTCGCCCATGGTCCACGTGTCAGCGACGGTCGGCATCGTCGCGACCGGCCCCTCGGCCGGGCCCTCCTCGTCGATCACCGAGCCGAGGGTCATCTTGTGGACCCAGCCCTGGCGACCGTCCGGGCAGAGCACCAGCCAGTAGGCACCGTACTTCTCGAGGAGCTGCACCTCGTCGCCCTGGTCGAGATAGCCGATCTCGGCGCCGCGCAGCTCGTCGGGTGAATCAAGCAGCCGGACGAGGCGGTAGCGGACGACCCGCCGCTCGCGACCATCGAGCTTGCCGACGAGGCCCTGGTCGAAGGTGAGGCGGGGCGCCGGGGTGTTGTCGCGGATCGGGTCCGCCTTGCGCGCCTGGATCAGCGACGGGCGACGCCACCGCGGCATCAGCGCCTCGAGGTCGGCGGCGGCGATGTCCCCGCTCGGCATCGCCGGGCCACCGTTCATGTGTGCCCCCGCAGCGGCGCCGACGAGAGCCGCCGGGGCGACCTCGACGCCGCGCGCCGCAGCGGCCGCCAGCACGTCATCGGACGGCTCGTCGTCGTCGCGGCGGCGGCGGCCGAACAGGCCGAACGCCATGGCGGCCGTCACCGCGCCGGTCGTCGTCACGAGCGTCGGGGCGAGGCTGAACGACGGAAAGGTGGGGGCGGGAAGGCCGACGATGGCGAACAGCCCGGCGACAGGGCTCCACGCGGCCGGATGGTGACTGCCGGGGCCGCCCGATGTGCCTCGCGTCTCCGCACCGCCACCGGATCCGTCCGGGCCGGCGCCGCCGGCGACCGTGGCGATGACGAGAGACGGGGTCGCGGTCGGTGTGCCGGAAGGCTCCAGGAAGGCTGGCGGAGTCACCGCCGTCGGACTGGCGATGCCGTCGCTGGAGGGGGTTGCAGTCGGGCTCGGCGTCGGCGTCGGGACCGAGGTCACGACGATCACGACGGTCGGGGTCGGCCTCGGGGTGGGCGGGACGATCCGGCGCGGCGCCACCGTCGGTGTCGGCGTCGGCGTCGGGGTGGGATTCACGATCGGCTTCGGTGTAGGTGTCGGCGTCGGCTTCGGCGTGGGTGTCGGCGTCGGCTTCGGCGTGGGTGTCGGCTTCGGTGTGGGTGTCGGCGTCGGCTTCGGTGTCGTCTGGGGGACGGTCCCGATGGTGACATCGCCCGCCGCGAGGGTCGCGTCTTCGTGATGCTTCGCCTGAGCGGTGATGACGATCGGGTGTGTCCCGGTCGGGAGCTTGCCGGACCAGCTGAAGGTCACGCCCTTCCCCCACGAGCCGCCCGGAGCAGCGGTCATCGCGTGCGGCGCCGCGCCGACGGTGGCGGTCACCCCATCAGCGCGCGATCCGTCGGAGTTCCGGAACACCACGGAGATCGCGATGGTGGTCGCCGTCGTCCCGGTTCGTGGCGAGACGACGGCGTTGGACAGCGTGGTCTTGCTCGGGGCGGCGGCCGCCATGGGCGTCGCGAGGGCGGCCAGCAAGAGCATGGCCGCGGCGACAGCCCCGATCCACGCCCACGCCTCGCGGGTCCTCTTTCGTTGGTCCCAGACCAGCAAGCTCAACCTCCCGGGCACGGGCGGTCGCCCGACGCCGAGGTCGAGGATGTCGGGGCATGAGACGGCGGGCAATGGTACGTGGGTCCGGGTGGACCCAGCCGTCAGGTAGCGGTTCGACGTTCCGGTGCGTCCTGCCACCGGGGCTGGCGGGTGCGGTGCGGTCTGGTCGGGGGACTGGTCCGACCGTCGGTCACGGGTGACCCGGAATGGTCATTGGCCTGGATCGCCGGAGGCCACAGCATGGTTGCCATGCAGACCGTCTCCGCTCCCGGGCCGGCCCATCGACTCGGCTCCATCGTCGGAGGGACGCTGTTCGGGGCCACGCTGGTCGCGGCCGGACTCGGGTTCGCCTTCCTTGCCATCCAGACACCGCTGGTGTCGCGTCTCGTCCCAGCCCAAGGCGCCGGGACGGTCGAGCTCGCCGGCGCGGTGTTCATCTGGGCGCTCGCCCTGGTCGCCGTCGCGGGCCTGTCGATCGCCGGGACCAACCGCCTGGCGGCGACCCTGGCCATGGTCAAGATGCGGGTCGGAGCCCGCCCGCCGGTCACGAGGATGCAGTCCCAGCTTCCTGACGAGGTCATCGTCGTCACCGATATCAAGCCGGACGACGGCCGGCCCATCCCCGAGCTGGTCGTCGGGCCGTTCGGCGTCGCGGTCGTCCACGAGCTGGCTGCCCGCGAGATGATCCGTCCGGTCGGGAGCGGCTGGGAGAAGCGGACGCAACAGGGCTGGATCCCGACCGAATATCCCATCGATCGCGTCAACCGCGACGCGGAACGCGTCCGGCATTGGCTGACCAGCGGCGACCTGGACTTCGTGGTCCGCGTCTACGCCGCCCTGGTCACGACCGATCGCGGGATCCAGCGGTCACCGGTGTGCGCGGTGATCAGCGAGGATCAGATCCCGGCCTGGTTCGAGGCACTGCCGCGGCAGCGAAGCCTGACCGCGGGGCGGCGCACCCATCTGCTCGCCCGGATCCACGAGGCCACCGCGCGCGAACGCCACTGATCTGGCGGAACGCCCGCGTCGGGGAACGGTGGTAGGGGAGCCAGGACTCGAACCTGGAACCAGCGGGATATAAGCCCGCCGCTCTAACCGATTGAGCTACTCCCCCGCCGGACGATGCTACACCCGGTCCACCGGCGCCCCGGGTCGTCAGCTCCCGCCGAGGATCCGCCCGGTGATGGCCTTCAGACCGAACGACCGCGATCGCGACCGGCCGCCTGCATCCGTCGTGGTGGTCTGCTTCTGCTGGCCGAGCGTGATCCCACCCGGAGCGTAGGCGCGGGCCGGGAGGGTCGCGGTGAACTCGCGCTCCTCGTCGGTCCGCAACGCCTCGATCGGAAGCTCATCCGGGTCGAACGGGCGCTCGACACCAGGGACGACGGCCGGCGGCCGGGCATAGGCCGGTGCGCCATAGAGCTGGGGCAGGGCGACGTGCTGCTCGTCGGTGGACACGCGCGATTCCCTCGAACGAAGGGCGGTCGGGATCGGATACCCGTGCCGGCCGCGGAAAGAGTGCGCGCGGAGCGTACCGCGAATCGACACCGGTTTGCCAGCCGTTCTGCCGCCCGACCCGCGTTGTGGTGCATCTCGTCACCGTTCTCGGTGCCGGTGCGGTCAGCCGAGCAGCGGACGGATGACCTGGACCACGACCACAAGCACGAGATACGCGATCGGGACCGCGGCGAAGAACCCGAGCGCCGCGCTCCAGGCGCTTCGTCGTGCCACCGAGCCGGAGCCGGTCGGCTGCGGGACGATCAGGTAGGTGACCACGGTGCCGATGAGCAGGACCAGCACGACGTAGACCGCCACCGCGAGCGTACGCAGATCGCCGCCGGGCAGGACGGCGCCGCGGCTCAGCGCCACGTCGTAGGCGAGGTATGCCAGCGCCAGCACGGTCGCGACGCTGAGGCTCGCGGCCACCGCCCGGACGACCGGTCGCGGCGCGTTGCGGAACTGTCGCCAGCGGATCTCCAGCCACGAGCGCCGCGGCGGGAGTGCTGCGGGATCGCGCCGGCCGGTCATCCCTCGCCCAGGATGGTCAGGACGCGGCGCGGCGGCAGCGTGTCGGGGGTATGCGCGGCCAGCAGCGCGACCGCTTCGGCAAAGCGCTCGATCTCGTCGTCGGAGGTGAAGAAGCCGACGCTGATCCGCAGCGCGTCGAGCGCATCGATCGTCCGGGCGATCGCGAACACCCGCGATCCGAGCTCGTCGAGGGCGGCCTGAGCAGACCAGCCGGCGATCCGGAACGTCACCAGGGTCGCCATCGCGTGGGACGGGGTCAGGACGGTCACCCCGGGGATCCCCGCCAGGCGGGAAGCCGCCGCGGCCGCCGTCGTGGTCCCGCGTCGGTGGATGTAGTCGAGCCCGACGTACATCGACAGCCAGCCGATCGACCGGGCCATGCCGGCCACGGACGGGCGGTGGTAACCGCTGGCCTCGAACCGCCGCGCGTCCGGCCACCAGACCGCGTCGCCGCGTCCGTCGTTCCGCTCGAAGCTGAACGCACCGCCGAGCGCCGGAACGAGCGACACGATCCGCGCCGGGTCGACCACGAGCGCGCCCATCCCCTCGGGCCCCAGCAGCCACTTCTGGGCAGAGACGGCGTACAGGTCGGCGCCGAGCTCTTCGAATCGGACCGGGATGGCGCCGGCGGCCTGCGCTCCATCGACCACGACGAGAGCCCCCTGAGCGTGGGCCAGCGCCGCGATCCCGGCGACCGGCATGACCGCGCCGGTCGTCCACAGGACGTGGGAGATCGAGACCAGGCGCGTGTCGGGCGTGATCGCAGCCTCGAACGCGGCAAGCGTGCGGTCGTCGTCGCCGTCGTCACCGGCGTCCACGAAGGTGAGCTCGACGCCCGTCCGGTCGCGCAGGGCGAAGAGAGCGCCGAGCCCGCCGGCGTGCTCGTAAGCGGTGGTCACGGCGCGGCCGCCGGCCCGCCAGTCGGGCAGCAACGTGGCGGCGTTCATCCCGTCGGTCGTGGCATGTGTCAGGGCGACCGAGGCGACGTCTGTCCCGAGCACCGCCGCGACGCCGGCGCGGGCCTCCGCCATCCGCTGCAGGAAGTCGTCGAAGTCGTCGGCGTGTGCCCGTCCGACATCGCGCTCGCGGGCCTCCATGTCGGCCATCGCGGCGGCGGTCTCGGCGGGCAGCGGACCGACCGATCCGGTGTTGAGGTAGATGCCCGCAGCGAGAGCCGGGAGCGCCGCCCGGACGGTCGCCAGCTTCTCCGCGTCGGGGGTGAAGGGGCCGACCACGGCCGTATGATACCGAGCATGAGTGGCCTGTCCCGACCGGAGTTCCTGGCCACCACCGAGTGGCTGGCCGACAACATCGACCGGCCCGAGATCCGGGTCCTCGACCTCCGCTGGCGACCCGACGGGAGCGCGCCGGCGGTCCACGCGGGCGGCCACATCCCGGGCGCTGCCCTCGTCGACTGGCGGACCGATCTGGTCGAGGACGACGACCACGGCGAGACGATCATGCTCGTAGGACCCGACCGGATGGCGGCCCTGGCGGCACAGGTCGGGATCGCCGACGGCACGACCGTGGTGGTCTATGACGACAGCCAGGGCCTCTTCGCGTCCCGCGCGTGGTGGAGCTTCCTCGCGTACGGTCTCGAATCGGTGCGCGTCCTCGACGGCGGCTTTCCAGTCTGGGCTGCCGAGGGTCGCGAGGTCTCCAACGCCCAGCCAGTTCCAGGCGGCCCGGCATTCACCGTCCGTGGCCCGAACCGGATGCGTCTGACCACGCCCGACGTGCGCGGCCTCCTCGGCTCGCCCGATGTCACGCTCCTCGATGCGCGCGCGCCGGCCGAGTATCACGGCTACGAGGGCAACACGAAGCGGCTCGGTCATATCCCGGGTGCGGTCAATGTTCCGGTCGGGTCGACCAGCGAGCCCGGCGGCCAGCGCCTCCGCGACGGCGCCGAGCTACGCGACCAGCTCCACCGGGCCAATGTCGTTCGTGGCCGGCGGATGGTCTGCTACGACGGCTCTGGCATCGCGGCTGCCAAGCTCGCCTTCGTGCTCACCCTGCTCGGTCATGACGACGTGTCGGTGTACGACGGCGGCTGGGCCGACTGGGGCAACCGACTCGACCTGCCGGTCGATCGGTAGGTCGGCCGGATCGGGGGGCTTGGGGCGCGGGCGCGCCCGCGAGGTCGGACGGGCGGATGGGGCGAGCGGGCGCGGCGGGGCGCGCGGGACGGGGCGGCGGAGCGCGGCGGGGCGAGCGGGGCGCGGCGGGGCGAGCGGCGGCGAAACTGTCAAATGCTCCTCAGGCGGGCGTTGGTCAGGACTCGCGAGGCATCGCGGATCCGCGCCACGCTCACGAACCGGCACCTGACCCGTCGGTTGGTGACAGATCCCTCACCTGGCATGCATTTGACCGAAGCGAGGTGGCTTGCGCTCGCCTGGCGTGCGTCTGTCACAAACGGGCCCTGGCGAGGGCCGGCGGTACGGGCAAGGTCCGGCGGTCCCGGCGAGGTCCGGGCGAGGGCGGGCGGGCCGGCTGGTCCGGGCGGGCCGGCTGGTCCGGGCGTCGGCCGGGCTGGTCCGGACGTGGTCCGGGCGTGGGCCGGGCTGGTCCGGGCGAGGGCCGGGGTGGTCTGGGCGAGATCCGGGCTGGTCCGGGCGAGGTCCGGGCGCCTGCGGTCCGGGCGTGCAGGGTCCGGGCGAGGTCCGGGCGTGGGCCGGGCTGGTCCGGGCGTGGTCCGGGCGAGGGCCGGGGTAGTCCGGGCGAGGGCCGGGGTAGTCCGGGCGAGGCGACTCCCGCCGGCAGCCCCGCAGGGCACGGCCGATCACCCCGGCGCGGACGACCCCGACCGCGAGCGCGACCCCGCGGTGACCAGCAGTTCCGACCCGTGCTGCAACCCCTCGTACAACGCCGTCACCGTCTCGACCGTGTCGATCTCGTCGACCGACTTGTCGGGGCGCAATGCCACGATCCGCGGGAAGCGCAGCGAGAAGCCCGATCCGTGGCGGTTCGAGCGGACGATCACATCGAAGGCGATCTCGACGACGATCGTCGGCTCGACCTGGTGGTAGCGCCCGTAGCGGGCGATCGTGTGGGCCTCGAACCAGCGTGTCATCTCGGCGATCTCGGCGTCGGTCAGGCCGCTGTACGCCTTGCCGATGTTGACCAGCTTGTCGTGCTCGGTGTCGCGGACCGCGAACGTGTAGTCGGACAGCACGCCATGGCGCTTGCCGTGCCCGACCTCGACGCCGACCACGACGCAGTCGATGGTCGCCAGCGCCTTCTTCATCTTGAGCCAGCCCAGGCCGCGCCGGCCCGGGGCGTAGATGCTGTGCGGATCCTTGACCATCAGCCCCTCGTTGCGCCGTGCGCGGGAGTCCGCGAAGGCCGCCTCGACCGCCTCGGTGTCGACCGCGGTCGTCAGGTGTGAGCGCGCGAAACGGCCTCCGTCCGAGGCGAGCGGAAGGTCCAGGGCGTCGAGCCTTGCCCGGCGTTCGGTCAAGGGCTCGCGCAGGAGCGGCTCGACCGGGTCATCGCCGCCGGCGCCCACCGCGAGCGCGTCGAAGGTGACGAAGATGACCGGGACCTCGGCCTGGATCGCGGCCGAGGGCGCCTTCCGCCCGAGGCGCGCCTGGAGCGCGATGAACGGCAGGACCATCCCGTCGCGCCAGCCGAGGATCTCGCCGTCGAGGATCCCGTCCCACGGCAGCGCCTCTGCTGCCTCGACGATCTCGGGGTAACCCGAGCTGACGTCGTGCAGGTCGCGCGAGTAGAGACGGACCTCGCGACCGCGCTTGTGGAGCTGCGCCCGGATGCCGTCGTACTTGTCCTCGAGCCAGACCTCCGGGCCGAGCCGGGCCACGATCTCCGCAGCGTCCTCGGCGGGCGACGCGAGCATGAACTTGAGCGGGTGGAAGAGCGCGAGCGAGGCGCTCGCGAGGGCGTCATCGCGAGCCAGCGCAGCCAGCTGCCCGACGTCTCCGACCAGCATCCCGGCCCACTTGACGTCGTCGAGCGGCCGGTCGAAGGCGCGCGCGATGGCGGCCTCGACCAGCCCCTCGCGCAGCCCGATCCGCAGGTCGCCACCGAGCACCTTGACGATGTACTTGGCGGTGAGCGGGTCCGCCCGTTCGAGCAGCTCGCGCAGGATGGCCGACTTGCGAGCCGGGCCGGACGCCTGCTCGATCGCGGCGAACGCCTCGGCCACCTCGGGCAGCGTCGGGCTCGTCTCGGGCGGCGGGGCGTGGCCCGCCTCGCGCAGGACGTCGGCCACGGCGATGCCGAGGTCGGACGAGCGGTCATACGCCTCGCCGAGCGCCGCGCGCGGGACGTTGCCGAGCGAGGTCACGGTCGTGGCGATGGCCGCCCAGCCGAGACCCGCCGCCCGCTGGTCGGCCTCGGCGAATGGTCTGCCGGTGAGGAAGACGGCGGCGATCGGCAGCTCGACGGGTGACAGGTCGCGCAGGTAGTCGGCGAGGATCGCCGTCTTCTCGGACGTCCGGGTGGTCGCCGCGAGGCGCTCGGCGAGCTCGCTCCAGCGACGCATCGGACGATGGTATACCGTGCCGGAGATGGTGCAGCGGACGTGGTTCCCGGAGACCCTGACCGGCACCCGGGTCGTCCTGCGGCGCCACGTCCCGGAGAACATCAGCGCCTTCCAGCGCTGGTACGCCGACCCGGAGATCGCCCGGCTGGCGCGCTACCAGGCCACCCCGATGCGTCCCGAGGAGATCGAGCGATTCTTCGCGGCCCGGGTCGTCGGGCCGGACGCCCTGGCGATGGCCGTCCACGAGAAGGCGACCGATCGCCTGGTCGGAACCTGCGCGTTCAGCCAGCTCGACGGCGAGAACGGGTCCGCGCTGTACCACATCACGATCGGCGAGTCCGACGTCTGGAGTCGCGGGTTCGGCACCGAGGCGACGCAGCTGATGCTCGATCACGCGTTCGGCACGCTCGGGCTGCACCGGATCGCGCTGTACGTTTTCGAGTTCAACGAGCGCGCCATCCGCGCCTACCGCCGCTGCGGGTTCTCGGTCGAGGGCCGCTCGCGCGAGTCGATCTGGCGCGACGACCGCTGGTGGGATGAGCTGGCCATGAGCGTCCTCGAATTGGATTGGCGGGCCAAACGCGACGCCGGCATCACCACTGCGGGCGGCGAAGCGGTCGCCACGATCGCGGATGTGGGGTCGGTCGCAGAGGTCGCGGCCGCGCCGTCGGATCGGCTGCGGCGGACACTCGGGAGGTGGCGATGACGACCCAGGGAGCCGCGGCCGACGCGGCACGTGCCGACGTCCGCGAGCTGATCGCGGCCAAGGGCCACACCGTCGACAACGCCCGGGCGGCGGTGGCGCGACTGGACGCGGCGTTCGCTGCCGGCGACCTGGTCCGCACCGCGGCGATGGACCAGTACCTCGGCGACCTGATGCTCGCCCTCGAGCAGGACGACGATCAGAAGCTCGGTGGAAAGAGCGCCGAGGCCGCCCGGTTCATCCTGCGGGCCATCGACCGCGAGCTGGATAACGCCTAACCCGTACACTCGGGGTCTCACTGACCACCTCGGAGGCCCAGCCCATGTCTGATGTCAAGCTCGGGATCCTGCTCTGGAGCCAGGCGGCGTCCTGGGACGAGATGCTCGACGGCGCGAAGCTCGTCGACCGCCTCGGCTACGCCCACCTTTGGACGTGGGACCACCTCTACGCCATCTTCGGCGACCCGTACCAGCCGATCTTCGAGGGATGGTCGCTGCTCAACGCCTGGGCGCGCGAGACCGAGCAGACGCGACTCGGCCTGCTGGTCGGCGCGAACACCTTCCGCAACCCGGGCGTCGTCGCCAAGACGGCGACCACGCTGGACCATGCCAGCGGTGGGCGGGCCATCCTGGGCATCGGCGGGGCATGGATGGAGCCCGAGCACATCGCCCACGGCATCGAGTTCGGGACCGGCTTCGGTCAGCGCCTCGACTGGCTCGACGAATTGGTCGGGGCGATGCGGCGGATGCTCGATGGCGAGTCGGTGACGTCCGAGCCCGGCGGCCGCTACGCCTTCGATGACCTCCGCCAGAGCCCGCTGCCCGTCCAGAAGCACCTGCCGATCATGATCGGCGGCGGCGGCGAGAAGAAGACCCTTCGGACGGTCGCCCGCTACGCCGACATGTGGAATGGCATGGGTCCGCTCGACGTGATGACCCACAAGCTCGACGTCCTTCGCGAGCACTGCGCGGCCGTCGGACGCGACATCGCCGAGATCGAGCTGACGCTCGGGATCAAGGCCACCATCCGGGACACTGAGGCCGAGGCGATCCAGGTCTGGAAGGCCGCGATGGCCCACAACAAGACACCACTCGCCAGAGTCGAGAACGACTTCACGTTCTGGAACGGCACCGCGGAGCAGCTGGCCGATCGCCTGCGGCCCTATGTCGAGCTCGGCTTCAAGACCGTGATCTCCGAGCAGCCGGCACCGTACGACACCGAAACGCTCGAGCGCCTGATCGGCGAGGTCGTCCCGCTCATCTGAGGCGACGGCTGTTCGCCGTCGGCCGTCCCGGCGACGGCTCTCCCGGCTCCGGCTGGCCCGGCGCCAGCTTTCCCGGCGCCAGCTTTCCCGGCTGATGCACGTGGACTGCATCACGGTGGGTTCGCGCCACGGGGTTGATGCAATCCATAGGCATCACGGCGTGATGTTCGCCGCCGGCGGCCAGTCGGGTCGACGTGGCGATGGCGTCAGCCTGAGACGGAGACCAGGATCTCGCGGGCCTCGGACGCTGTGGGGAGGCGTGGGGAGTTGCGGATGGCGGCGTCGTCGATGGTGTCGCTGACGAGCTGGTCGATGGCGGCGTCGTCGGCAAGGCCGAGTCGGCGCAGGGTCGGGCGCTGGTCGACATCCCGCAGAAGCTGCTCGATCGCGCCGATGGCGACGACGGCAGCCGTCGAATCGGCTTCGGCGGCAGACGCGACGCCGAGCGCGATCCCAACGAGCGCGAGCTCGCGGTCGCGCGTGCCGAGGTAGAAGCGCAGGACTTCGGGGAGGACGGTCGCCAGCGCGGTCCCGTGGGCGACCCGGCCGCGCGTCCCGATCGAGTGGCCCAGCGCATGGACGAGCCCCACCCCGGTCCCGCTCGCCTGCCCGACGCCCGCCAAGTGCGAGGCGACCAGCATCTGCGAGCGCGCCTCGATGTCCGCGCCGTCGGCGACCGCTGCCCGCAGCCACTCCCCCACGGTCCGGATCACGCCGAGGGCCGTCATCTCGGCGAACGGGTTCGGGTTGGCCGACAGCAGCGACTCGAGCGAATGAGTCATCGCGTCGATGCCGGTCGCGGCGGTGGCGGCCGGCGGCAGGCCGACGGTCAGTACCGGGTCGAGGATGGTCGCCACCGGGAGCAGCGACGGGTGGCCGATGTAACCCTTGCGCCCGGCGGCCTCGTCGGTGATGACGGCGAACGAGTTGGTCTCGGCGCCGGTCCCGGCGGTGGTCGGGACCGCGACCAGCGGCCGGCCGGGGGCCAGGCCCGGACCGTCGTATTCGAGCTCCCAGACCGGGAGGTCGTTGGTCGCCCGCAGGTCGAGCGCCTTGGCCGTATCCATCGACGAGCCGCCGCCGACCGGCACGACGACCGTGCCGCCCAGCCCGAAGTCGCGCAGCGCCGCGGCGCCGATCTCGACGGTCGAGGCGCCCGGGTTCGGCTCGCAGTCGCCGAACACGCCGGTCTCGAACCCGCCCGCCTCGAGGACCCCGAGGACGCGATCGACCGCGCCTGAACGTCGGACGCCCGGGTCGGTCACCACGAACACCCGCGAGCCGCCGGCCGAGGCGACCACATCGGGGAGCCGCTCGATGGCGCCGACCCCGAAGAACACGCGGTTGCGAAGGACGATCTCGATCTGGCGATCGGCCAGGCGGGTCATACGACGACCTCCACGATGGTGTCGGTCGAGGTGTCGCGCCGGACCGTCAGCCAGCGGCGGCAGCCGGCGGCATGGAACCAGCGCTCGGTCGTCACGCCGTCGGGGTTCTCGAGGATCCAGACGTCGTCGAAGTCGCGCTCGTCGGGGTCGGTGATCCAGTCGGGCACGTGGCGGCGCTCGCCCCCGAACGTGAACTCATCGAGCGGACGGCGGCCGCAGCGCGGGCAGTCGAGCCACAGCATCAGCGCGTCCCCGCCGAGCCCTGGTCGGCCAGCACGTGGTCGCGCCGGAAGCGGTCGAGCGTGAACGGCGCGATGAACGGCGACGGCCGGCCCGTGGCGATCAGCTCGGCCATCCCCTCGCCGCCCGCCGGCATCGCCTTGAACCCCCACGTTCCCCAGCCGGTCGTGACCAGGAAGCCGTCGACGCCGGTGGCGCCCATGATCGGCGAGTAATCGGCCGAGATGTCGCAGATGCCCGCCCATGACCGCAGGATGCGCAGCTCGCGCAGGAACGGCAGCAGCCGGGTGATCTTGTACGAGTAGCTCCGCAGCGCGGCGAACGACGACTGGCGCGAGTACGACGGCTGCGAATCGAATTCCGCGCCGATGAGCATCTGGCCGCGCTCGGTCTGCGAGACGTAGCAGGCGAGCTCGGTGCTGGCGAGGATCGGCCCGAAACCCTGCGCGTAGTCGTCCGTGACGAAGGCGTGGAGCGGGTGGGTCCGGATCGGCAGCCGGACGCCTGCCTTGGCCGCCATCGCGGTCACGCGGCCACCCACCGCGGACAGCACGACGCCCGCCGCGATGGGTCCGTCGGCGGTCTCCACCCCGACCACCCGCCCGCCGTCGCCGTCGCGGAGCAGCCCGGTGACCGGCGTGTGCTGGTGGATCTCGACCCCGCGCCGCGACGCGCCCGAGGCGAACGCCCACGCGACCCGGTCGTGGCGGGCCGTGGCACCCTCGACGTGGTGCGACGCGCCCAGGACCGGGTAGCGACCGCCGCCGGTCAGGTCGACCTGCGGGACCAGCTCCTTGAGCTCGGCCGGGGTGCGCATGAACGTCTTCGCGCCGCAGGCCGTGTTCATCTGTGCCCGCGCGCGCTCGGTCCGCATCGCCATCTCGGTGTGGGCGATCCAGAAGATGCCCTTGGTCTGGAACAGGATGTCGGCGCCGGTCTCCGCCTCGAGGCCCTGGTACAGGTCGAGGGAATGCTGGTAGAAGCGGATCGCCTCGGGGATGCCGTAGTTGGCGCGGATGATCGTCGTGTTGCGCCCGGTGTTGCCCGACGCGATGTAGTCGGCCTCCAGCACGGCCACGTTGGTGATGCCGTGGCGGGTCGCGAGGTAGTACGCCGTGGACAGGCCGTGCCCGCCGCCACCGATGATCACGACGTCGTAGGCCTTCTTCGGCGGGCCGTCCGGCCAGCGGATCTCGGGGAGCGTGTCGGTGTAGGCGCTCATCGCAGCCTGCCCGCGAGCTCGTCGGCATAGGCCGTTGCGGTCAGCAGCATGACGGTGTCGTCGTCGGCGAGCCACAGCTTCGCGGGGACGCCGGCGATCGAGCCCTGGGCGAGCGCCGGCCGCTCGTCCGGCAACGCCCACTCGAGATGGTGGGCCACGTCGTCGATGGAGACCCGGGCGCCGGAGAAGCCCGCCTCGGGCTCGACGATGGCGTGCTCGTCGTCGACCTCGACGCCGTCGGCGCCGATCGCGAACGCGTCATCGGGCGCGAAGCGCAGGACGGTCACGTCGTCGCCCTGCCAGCGGGCGGTGTCGAGCGCCGCCGGGTCGGCGACGACGCGCAGCCCAGTCAGCGGCTCAAGCGCGCGCACGATGGCCCTCCGGGTCGTAGAACGGCGTCGGTGTGACGACCGCCTCGCGGCCGTCGATCTCGACCGTCTCGGGGAACGGCGTCCGGCGCAGCCAGCCGAGCATCAGCGCCTTGCCGAGAAGCGGCGACGTCCAGCTCCCGGTCACGTTGCCGACGACCTCGCCGTCCGCCCAGATCGGGGCTCCCTCGTCGGGCGCGGCGCCCGGCATCGTGAAGCCAAGCCAGCGCCGCTCGTCGGGGAGCTTGGCCGTCCGCTCGAGCGCGGCCCGGCCGATGAATCGGGGCTTGTCCATCCGCGCCGCCCAGTCCATCCCGAGCCGGCGCGGCGTCGTGTCGAGCTCGGTGTCCATCCCGACGATGACGTGGCCCTTCTCGAGGCGGAGCCCGAACAGCGCCTGGAGGCCGTGCGGCCGGATGCCCATGTCGGCACCGAGATCGAGCAGCGCCCGCCACAGCTCGACCGACCGGTCGATCGGGTGGTGGAGCTCGAAGGCGGCCTCGCCGGTGAAGGACAGCCGCATGACGTGGCACGGGACCCCGGCGATGTCGGCGTGGACGTGGCCGAGGAAGCGGGGCGGGTCGGCCAGCCCGGCCCGACGCAGGAGGTCGGCGGCCAGCGGACCCGTGACGTTGATCGCGGCCAGCGACATCGTCCGGTCGAGAACGTGGACGTCGAGGCTCCATTCGTCGATCCAGTCGCGAACCCACATCTCGGCATTGGCCGCGCCGCCGGACGTGAACGACAGCACGAACCGGGTCTCCGACTCGCGCAGGATCATCCCGTCGTCCATGACGTGGCCGCGCTCGTTGAGCAGCAGCGCGTAGCGCGAGCGGCCGGGCTTGATGTCCGCGACGTGGCACGGGTAGAGGCGCTCGAGGAGCTCGACGACGTCCGGCCCGGAGACGACCAGCTTGCCGAGCGTCGACACGTCACCGATCGACACGCCCTCGCGGACAGCCCAGTACTCCGCGACCGCGTCGCCGTAGTGCCACGGTCGCCACCAGCCACCGAACCGATCCATCCGCGCTCCGGCCGCGAGGTGCTCGTCGTGGAGCGGCGTCTTGCGGAAGGCGTCGACGTAGCCGTCGGCGGCTGCCTCGGCGAGGGTGATCTGGCGGGTGGCGGGGCGCGCGGTGAACGGCGCGGGGACGTCGCCGGTCCGGGCCGCGATCCACGACCGGACGTTCGGCAGGCAGGCACCGCCCTGGCACGGCCCGAGACAGGCCTGGCTGGCGCGCTTGAGCAGCTCGAGCTCGGTGAAGCCGCGGGCCCACGCGTCGGCGAGATCCCCGACGGTCGTGCCCATGCAGCCACAGACGACGCCATCGGTCGGTGGCGGCGGGAGGGACTGGTCGGTGGCAGCGTCGCCGACGACGGTGACGGGCACGGACCCGGCCATCCGCGCGAGCAGGTCGCGCGGAGCGAGACCCAGGTCGACGACGACGGTGTCGGCTGGCGTCGTCGTCTCGGCGCCCGTCGCCGGGTCGGTGGTCACGACGGCGGTCACGCGTCCGGCCTCGCCCTCGAAGCGGACGGGGTTGGCGTCGACCGTGACGACGCGGCCCATGTCCACGCCGGCGGCAACGAGTGTCTCGGCGGCGCGCTTGGTCACGATCCCGGCCAGCCGGTTGCCCGGGCAGACCGGGTGGATCTCGGCGGCGCCGGTCGCGACGACGATCTCGTGCGGGTGGACGTGGAGCATCCCGTGTGAGGTCCGCACGACGATCATCGGCCCGGGGTAGATCGCGACGACCTCGTCGCCGGCGTGCGCGTCGAGGACGCGGACCGACCTGCCGGCACGTTCCGCCTCGCCGGCCGCGGCCAGCCCGGACGACCCGCCGCCGATGACCGCCACGTCCACCTCGAGATGATGGAGAGCGACCGTCGCCGGGAGCGGCGTCGCGGTCAGGTCCGCGGCGGCCACCACGGGGAGTGGCGGGTTCGCACCGGTCGGATGCCGCGCGACACGCAACCCCGGCCGTGCCGGCGTCTGGCAGGTCCGGACATAGGCCGTGCCATCCACCTCGGCCAGGCAGTTGCCGCAGTCGCCGGCGAGGCACAGCGTCCCGCCGCGCCCCGGCACCTCCCCGCCGCGCAGGATCGCGAGCGCGACCGAGTCGCCCCTCTCGAACGCGACCGGCCGTCCGTCGACGACGATCCGGCCGCCGCCGGCCGCCGCGGGGTCGGTCACTGGCGCATCCGGAGACCCTGCGGGTCGAACAGCGGCTCGGGCTGCAGCCGCGCCGGCCGCCGCCGCCCGATGATCTCGATCTCGAAACGGCCACCACCCGGGCCGCCAGGCCCGTCCGGTGTCGCCAGCTCGGTCGGCACATACCCGAGCGCGATCGACTTCTCGACGTGATGCCCATACCCGCCCGATGTCACCCAGCCGACGACCGCCCCGTCGTGCCAGATCGGCTCGTCGCCGATGACGTCGGCCGGGTCGTCCGGATCGGGGTCGACGACGAACGCCACGAGGCGGCGCTTCGGGCCGCCGGCGGCCGCCTCGGCTTCGTGCGCCGCCCGTCCGATGAACTCGTGATCGAGCTTGAGATAGCGCGGGATCCCGCCCTCGAGCGGCGTGTAGATGGGCCGGTACTCGCGGAACCACGTCCCGTAGCTCTTCTCGAGACGCAGCGACATCAGCGCACGCATCCCGAACAGCCGCAGGCCGTACGGCTCCCCGGCCGCCACGATCCGGTCGAACAGCTCGCGCTGGTACTGCGGCGCGACCCACAGCTCGTAGCCGAGATCGCCCGGCGTAGTTGATCCGCGCGAGGTGGACGGGCGTCATCCCCAGGTCGACCTGCCGGAAGGTCATGAACGGGAACGCCTCGGTCGACAGGTCCAGATCGGGCGCGACGGCGCCCAGCACGTCGCGCGCATGCGGCCCGGCGACCGACAGTCCGACCAGGCCCAGCCCAAGCACCTCGAACCGGACGGACCCGTCGGCCGGCAGGTGGTGGCGGAACCAGCGCGAGTGGTGGACCTCGGCCGGCAACGACCCGAACAGGAAGAACTCGTCGGCCTCGCTCGCGCGCGCGACGGTGAACTCCCCGACGATCCGGCCCGCGTCGTTGAGCATCGCGCTGAGGGTGATCCGGCCCGGGGCCGGCATCCGCGCGGTGAGCAGCGACGACAGCCATGCCTCGGCGCCGACGCCCGTCACCCGGTACTTGGCGTAGTTGGAGATCTCGGTCATGCCGACCCGCTCGCGCACGGCGGCGACCTCGGCGGCGACCTGCGACCAGGCGTTCGAGCGCCGGAAGGTGACCTCCTCCTTCGGCTCGAGACCCGGCTCCTGGAACCACAGCGCGTGCTCCAGGCCGAAGGTCGCGCCCCACACCGCATTTGCGGCCGTCAGCCGGTCGTAGATCGGCGTTGTCAGCAGCGGCCGCGCGCCCGGAAGCTCCTCGTTCGGGAAGGTGATCCGGAACCGACGGCGGTAGTTCTCCTGGACCTTGGCGTTGGTATAGGCCAGCGTCGCGTAGTCGCCGTAGCGGGCCACATCCATCGCCCAGATATCCATCCCGGAGTCGCCATGGTCGCCGGCGGTCATCCAGGTCGCCAGCGCCAGCCCCACCCCGCCGCCCTGCGACAGACCGGCCATCACCCCGCAGGCGACCCAGAAGCCGCGCAGGCCGCGGATCGGCCCGACCAGCGGATTCCCATCGGGTGAGAATGTAAATGGCCCGTTGACGACGCGCCGGATCCCGGTCGTGCCCATCGCCGGGTAGTGCTTGAACGCGACCTGGAGCTCGGGCGTGATCCGGTCGAGGTCGGGCTTGAGCAGTTGCGAGCCGAAGTCCCACGGCGTCTCGCGCGGCGACCACGGGACGCATGCCTGCTCGTACGTCCCGAGCAGCATCGCGCCGCCCTCCTGGCGGATGTAGATCTCGCCGCCGAAGTCGAGCGCCATCGGCATCTCGTGGCCCGTCCTGGCGACGTGGTCGGCGACCTCGGGCATGTCCTGGGTGATGAGATAGATGTGCTCCATGGCGAGGACCGGCAGCTCGATCCCGACCATCCGCCCGACCTCGCGCGCCCACAGGCCGCCGGCATTGACGACATGCTCGGCATGGATGACGTCGCCGCTCTCGACACGGACGTCCCACGTCCCGTCCGGGCGTTGCGACAGGCCGACGACCGGCGTGTGCTGGTGGACCTCGGCGCCGGCGATCTGCGCGCTCTTGACGTACGCGCGGGTGACGCCGGTCGGGTCCACGTGACCCTCGACCGGGTCGTACAGCGCCCCGACGAAGTACTGCGGGTCGAGCAGCGGGAAGAAATCGGCAGCCTCCTTCGAGGAGATGAGCTCGAGATCCATGCCGAGATAGCGACCGCGGGCCACGGCCATCCGCAGGAAGTCCATCCGGACCTCCGTGTCGGCCAGCATCAGCCCGCCCGGCAGATGGATCGAGCAGTCCTGGCCGCTGATCCGCTGGATCTCCTCGTACAGCTGGATCGTGTACTGCTGCAGCTTCGAGACGTTCGGGTCGCCGTTGAGCGTGTGCATCCCGCCGGCCGCGTGCCACGTCGAGCCGGCCGTCAGCTCACGCCGCTCGAGCAGCATGACGTCGGTCCAGCCCGCCTTCGTCAGGTGATACAGCACGCTGGCGCCGACCACGCCCCCACCGATGACGACGACCTGCGCCGACGACTTCATCTGGACATCCCCCTCGACCGAAGTGGTCTCTCTGGCCGGTTCAATAGTCGGTCGGGACGCCGCCTTCGGCGACGCGGCGGGCGACGAATGCCTCGAGCTCCTCGTGGATGGCCGGGTCCATCGGCGGCGGCTCGTAGGCCTCCAGCAGCTCCTTCCAGATGCGGTTCGCCTTCGAGGGCAGCTCGGGCGAGCCCGCCTCCTGCCAGGTCTCGTAGTTTCGCCAGTCGCTGAGCATCGGCTTGTGGAACGCGGTCCGATAGCGCGACTGGGTGTGCTCGGCGCCGAAGAAGTGGCCGCCCGGGCCGACCTCCCGCATCGCATCGAAGGCGAGCGTGTCGTCGTCGACGACGACCGGGTCGAGGAACGCGGCGACCATCCCGAGCAGCTCGGCGTCGAGGATCATCTTCTCGTAGCTGGCGTGGAGGCCGCCCTCCATCCAGCCGGCGCCGTGCATCAGCAGGTTGACACCGCCCATGATCGCGCCCCACAGCGAGAAGACCGACTCGTAGGCCGCCTGCGCGTCGAGGGCGTTGGAGGCGTTGACGTTGGACGAGCGGTACGGCACGCCGTAACGCCGTGCCAGCTGGCCGCCGATCATCGAGGTCCGCATCCCCTCCGGCGTCCCGAAGGCAGGCGCGCCCGACTGCATGTCCACGTTCGAGGTGAACCCGCCGTAGATGACCGGGGCACCCGGGTTGACCGCCTGGGTCAGGACCATCCCGGCCAGGGCCTCGGCGTTCTGTTCGGCCAGGGCCCCCGCCAGGGTCACCGGCGCCATCGCGCCGGCCAGCGTGAACGGCGTGATGCACACGATCTGGTTGTGGGCCGCGAACTCCATGATGCCCTGGAGCATCGGCGCATCGAGCCGGAGCGGCGAGCTCGAGTTGACGACCGTGAACACGGACGGCTCGCGCTCGATCGTCGCCGCGTCCACGCCGCGGGCGATGCGGACCATCTCGAGGACATCGATGTTCCGCTGGCGACCGAGGCTGTAGCAGTGGACCGCCTTGTCCATCAGGGTCAGCGCGTCGTACGAGGCGTACAGGTGGCGGACGCCATGGTGCAGGTCCACCGGCTCGACCGGATAGCCCGACAGGAAGTGGACCGCGTTCAGCGACTGCCCCAGCCGAAGCAGGTTCTGGTAGTCGACGCGGTTCCCGATCCGCCGGCCGCGGTCGAGATCCGACACGTTGGGCGGGCTGCCGACGGTCCCGAACGCGACCCAGTCGCCGCCGAGCTCGACGTTGCGCTCGGGGTTTCGGGCGTGGAGCGTGAACTGCGCCGGTGCCGTCTTGATCAGCTCGGTGACCATCGCGGGGTCGAACCGGACGCGCTGCGAATCAGGCGTGAGCTGGGCGCCGGCCACGCGCAGGACCTCGCGCGCGTCGGCGTCGAGGAAGTCCATCCCGATCTCGGACAGCACCCGGAGCGAGCCGAGGTGGATCGACTCGAGCTCGTCGGCCGACACGACCTCGGTCGGCTGATAGCGCATCCGCGGTTGCGCCCAGGGTGGCTGCTGTGGCGCGGCGTTCCGCGCATGGCCCTCACGACCGCCGCCCCGACGACGCCGGAGTCCCTCGCCCGCGGTCGTGTCCATGTCCGTCACGCAGGCCTCCTGCACGTCATGCCTGTACCCGCCGTTCCGGCGTGCGTCGTCACCGAGCCAACTCTAGCCGGAACCTCGGCCGTGGGCCCGGCCGGACGGAAGCAGGCCTAATCGTCGGCCCCGAGACCGCCCATGCTGCGCATGTTCCTGACCAGGGTGACGATGAGCACCAGGAGAACTGCCAGGAGGCCTAGCTGGAACCACGTGTAATCCATCTCCTTGGGCAGGATCCGCCGCGTGTCGTCGGGGAAGACGAGCACCATGTACAGCAGCGCGCCGACCACCAGGACAGCCGTCCCGAAGCCGATGAGCCGCCGCTTGACCCGTCGGATCCGGTTCCGGTAGCCGAACAGCATGGTCGTCGCCTCGGTGATGACCGGCTCCTGTGCCTCGATGAACTCGAGGAACTGGAGGGCTCGCTGGATGCGGCCGGTGCCCGCATACAGGCGGTCGAACGTGCGGCGGGGATCGAGCAGGGCGATCCCCTGCTGGCGGGCCAGGCGCCGGACGAAGCGCCGGACGTTGTCCTGCAGGTCGTAGTCCACCGCCAGCGAGTGACGCAGGGTCCCGAGCGTGACCAGCATCTTGAGGTAGCCGACGATGCTGGGCGACATCGTCAGCTGCTGGACCCGGATCGTCTCGAGGATGTCGACGGCGAGCTTCGAGTAGGGGTTCTCCGCGTGGCGTGCGGGACCGGGAGCCTCCTCCGTCGTCCGCAGCCTGTCCGTGACCGTGTCGTACAGGAACGCCTGATGGATGCGGATGAGCTGCCAGCGCGTGGTCGCGATATCCGTCTCGGGACCCGGCGCCAGCCAGCGCATGAGCTCCAGGACGGCCGACTCGACCTCGCCTCGGAACAACAGCCAGCTGTACCGGGTCAATGAGTCGCGGACGCGATCGGGCAGCTGGCCGACGATCCCGAAGTCGACGTAGCCGATCGCGTCCCCCGGCAGGACGAACAGGTTGGCCGGGTGGAGGTCGGCATGGAAGTAGCCGAACACGTAGACCTGGTTGAGCATGTTCCAGTCGAGGTTGCGGACGATCCGGTCCAGGTCGTGGCCGCGGGCGGCAAGCGCCTCGAGGTAGGCGGTGTTCCCCTCCCGCTTGGCGACCATGATCTCGATGAGCGGGATGCCGACGATCAACTCGGTGGTCAGGACGCGCGACGTCGTGTAGTCGCGGTGGACGCGGGCGATCCGCTCGACCTTGTCACCTTGCGCGTTCTGGTAGAGCACGACCGCCTGCCTCGCCTCGACCAGGTAGTCCAGCTCGTCCGCCGTCCAGCGCGCGAACTCGTCGATGACCTCGCGACTGCGGGTGGCGCCGAAGACGTGGGTCCAGTCGAGGATCCGGGTGGTCGAATACATCAGTGCGATGTCTGCCGCCAGGGTCGTCCGGATGCCCGGTCGCTGGACCTTGACCGCGACCGGCTCGCCGCTATGCAGGACAGCCCGATGGACCTGGCCGATCGATGCCGCCGCGAACGAGGCGTGGCTGAACGAGCGGAACACCGTCTCGGGGTCGGCGCCCAGCTCCTCGGTGATGATCGCGCGGACATCGTCGTACGAGAACGGCTCGACCTGGTTGAGGAGCTTGAACAGCTCGTCGCAGTACGCCGCCGGCAGCAGGTCGAAGCGAAGGGCGAGCATCTGCCCCAACTTGATCCAGGCGCCGCCCAACCGCTCGAAGGCCAGGCGCATCCGGACCGGGCCGGGGCGAGGATCGCCCCCCGGCAGGTGAAGGGCGGGTGCGAGGAAGAAGAGGAAGAAGACGGAGAGGACGCGCCAGACCCGGCGTGGGTGCCTGAACAGCGTTCTCATGTCGTGTCGTCGCGGTCAGCGGCGATGGCGCACCGTCGGTCGCGGGGCCGAGACTCGAGCGCTACCCGGAGCCACTGCCCGGAGCTGGAGCCCTCAGGATCCCTCGTCATCCATGGAGACGCGCCGGCGTCGCGTGGGCAGGGAAGTCTCCTCCTCCCATTCGCGACCGGCCTTGACCAGCTCGGCGAGCGTTCGTCGTGAGAAGCGGTACATGAGGGCGACCGCCCCCTCGGCAGCGAGCTGACCCTCGCGCCCGAGACGCATGCCGCGTCGGACGCTGTCCGCCAGGATCGCCTCGCCTTCGTCGAACGTGTCCGCCAGGCGGCGCTGGCGGAGCCGCAGGGCGTAGGCCTCGCGTTCCTCCGCGGTCGGCCCCTTCAGCCATTCCTCGCGGCGCGCTCGCTCGGCGGCGGCCCATGCCTCGATCTCGGCCTGCGTCGGCTCGCCGCCGGCCGCCTCATCGATCCCGGCGATCGTGGACGCCGTCCCCGTCGAATCAGTCATGACAACCACCCTGCGTCTGTGCGCGGTGACACGTCGTCGCTGCGAACAGGGAGTGTACCGCTCCGGTCGAGCAGCGGAACGGGGATCGGGTATCCGGTCATTCGCCGCTGAGGTCGAACCAGGTCGTCTTGAGCTGGGTATAGCCGTCGAGGGCGTGGAGGCTCTTGTCGCGTCCGAAGCCCGACTGCTTGTAGCCGCCGAACGGCACGGTGATGTCGGCCGTGTCGAATGTGTTGACGTAGACGATCCCGGCGCGGATCCGGCGGGCCAGCCGGTGGGCGCGGTTGACATCGCGGGTCCACAGACCGGCGGCCAGCCCGTAGGGAGTGTCGTTGGCGATCGCCAGCCCTTCGTCTTCGTCGTCGAATTCGGTCACGGTCAGGACGGGCCCGAAGATCTCCTCGCGCGCGACCCGCATGCCGTTGGCGACGCCATCGAGGATCGTCGGCTCGACGAAGTAGCCGCCGCTGTCTTCGCGCACCCGCTCGCCGCCCGACACGACCCGCGCGCCCTCCGCGCGACCGAGGTCCACGTAGCCCAGCACCTTGGCCAGCTGGCGGTCGTCCACGATCGAGCCGAGCCGGGTCCGCGGATCGAGCGGCTCGCCGGGGGCGAGCTTCCGCCCGAGGGCCGCCACCCGCTCGACCAGCTCCTCGCGGACCGAGCGATGGACGATGAGCCGCGACCCGGCGTTGCAGGTCTGGCCGCTGTTGTAGAAGATCCCCCAGCCGATCGCGGACGCGGCCGCCTCGAGGTCGCCCACGTCCGCGAGCACGACCTGCGGGCTCTTGCCGCCGAGCTCGAGCGAGATCGCCTTGACGTCGGACTCGCCGACCGCCCGGAGCAGCGACTTGCCGACCTCGGTGGAGCCCGTGAATGCGATCTTGTCCACGCCCGGATGGACCGCCAGCGCGTGACCGATGACCGCCCCGGGTCCGGCGACGACGTTGAGGACCCCGTCCGGGAGCCCGGCCTCGGCGGCCAGCTCGGCCAGTCGCAGCGCGGTCAGCGGCGACTGGCTGGCGGGCTTGAGCACGACCGAGTTGCCGGTGGCCAGCGCCGCGCCGAGCTTCCAGGCGGTGATGATCATCGGGTAGTTCCACGGCACGATCGCGGCCACGACGCCGATCGGCTCACGGGTCACCAGCGACAGCGCGTCGGGACCGGTCGGGCCGATCTCGCCGTACGCCTTGTCGATGGTCTCGGCATACCACTGCATGGTCGTCGCGGCCGATGGGATGTCGACCTTGAGCGTGTCGCGGATCGGTTTGCCGACGTCGAGCGACTCGAGCAGCGCCAGCTCGTCGAGGTTCTCGCGGATGAGCTCGGCGAGTCGCAGCAGGACCCGCTTGCGGGCCATCGGCGGCTGGTCGCTCCAGCGCCGGTCGTCGAACGACCGGCGCGCCGCGGTCACGGCGCGGTCGACGTCCTCGAGGTCGCCCTCGGCGACCTGCGCGATGCGCGAGCCGTCGCGCCCGGCGATGTCGTCGAACGTCCGGCCCGAGGCCGCCGGGCCATAGCGGCCATCGATGAACAGCTCGGTCCGCGGCTCGATCGCGGCTGCGCGGGCGAGCCAGTCGTCGAGGGTGGGCTTGGCCGTGGCGCTGCCTGCGCCGTCGGGTGCGTCCGTCGTCACGCGGCGAACCGCCGCAGCGCGGCCTCGTCGAGAGCGAACCCGAGTCCCGGGGTGGGCGGCACGCGCAGGATCCCGTCGGGGCCCGGCCGGATCGGCTCGGCGAGCATGAAATCGCGCCGTTCCGGGGTCCATGCGGGTGGGTCGTACGGGTACTCGATGTACGGCCCGCCGCCGACGCCGGCCGCGACGTGCAGGTTGGCCATCAGCCCGATCCCGTTCGTCCACGTGTGCGGCGTGTACCAGCGGTTGCGCGCCAGCGCGAGCTCGGCGATCGTCCGGCCGCGGAGCATCCCCGCGGCGAGCACGACATCGGGCTGGAAGACGTCGAACGCGTCGGCCTCGATGGCAGCGACCAGCTCCGCGAACGTCCGGGTCATCTCCCCGCCCGCGACACGGACGCCGGGCGCCGACGCCCGGAGCGCGGCGAGGCCGCGCAGGTCGGTGCCGGCCAGCGGCTCCTCGACCCACACGACGCCCAGGTCCGCCAGCCGCACGGCGATCTCGCGGGCGGCGACCGGGTCGAGCGAGCGGGACGTGTCGCCGGCCATGCGCCAACCCTGGTTGAGGTCGACCATGATCGCCATCGAGTCGCCGACGGCGTCGCGGGTCGCCGCGACTGCGGCCATCCCCTCCTCCAGCCGGTTCGGGTCGACCCGGATCTTGAGCGCGCCGAACCCCTCGTCGCGGAGCTGGAGCGCGGATTCGGCACGCGCGGCCGGTGCCAGCAGCGTGCCGCACGACGCATACGCCGGGATGCCCTCGCTCGCACCGCCGAACAGCGTCGCGACCGGCAGACCGGCGACCTGACCGACGATGTCCCACAGGGCGACCTCGAGCGGCCAGTAGCGGCCGGCGTGGAAGTCGATCGTCTCGAGCGTCCGGACGTGCCGGGCGATCGCGAGCGGGTCGCCGCCGACGAAGAGGTGCCGGTAGGCCTCGAAGCCGTCCATCGAATCGCCCGATCCGATCCCGACGACGCCCTCGTCGCGTCTCGACTCGAACGATCGTGGCAGCGAACGATCGGCGCGGGACCGGGTCCCAGGCGGCGGGGAAGGCGGGGTCCAGCGGCATGACGAGGCGATCGAGTCGGATGCCGGTGATGCGCACGGATTGAGTATCACTCACGCGCAACCCTCGCGGTTCGTTGACAGTCGGGTGGGCCGCCAGTACCGTTCCGACACATCCGTCACTCGGCTGGAGGATTCGGTGTCCGGGCGGCGCGATGGACTCGCGATCGATGCGTTCCGCGCAGGTGCTCGCCATCAGGTGGTCTCGCCCGAGGAGGAACCAGGACGATGGACTATTCCGAAGTCGACAAGGTCCGACGATCTTCCACCCCACTACAGCTCGACATCGTCGAATCGTTCATGGGCGGCCGCCTGAGCCGTCGCGAGTTCATCACCCGCGGCTCGGTGATCGGCCTGTCGATGGCGTCGATGACCGCGATCATCGCCGCCTGCAGCTCATCGGCGAGCCCGTCCCCGTCCGCGGCCGGCAGCGCAGCTGCGACGGCCGCTCCGACTGCGGCCGCCAGCGTAGTCGCGTCGGCGTCGGCTGCGGCTTCAGCTGCGGCCGGTGGCACCATCAAGGTGGCCAGCCAGAAGCCCGTCTCGGTCGACCCCGTCGCGATGCAGGATCTCGGTGGCTACGGGATCACGGCTCAGTGCTTCGAGTTCCTGTGCGCCCTCGATCCGAACGGCAAGGACATCGCGCCGGGGCTGGCGCTCTCATGGACGCCGAATGCCGACGGCACCGTCTGGACGTTCAAGCTCCGGACCGGCGTCACGTGGCAGAAGGACGGTTCGCCGTTCACCGCCGATGACGTCGTGGCCACGATGGAGCGACTCGTCACGGCAGGCAACTCGGGGCTCAAGGGCGTGCTCGAGTCGGGCGGTGCGGTCGCCACCGACCCGAACACGGTGACATTCACCCTCGCGGGCGGGAACGGCAACTTCCCGTACCTCGTGTCGGTGTTCAATGCCCAGACGCTGATCACCCCGAAGGCGTACGTCGCGGGGACCACCCTCGACAAGGATCCCAACGGGACCGGCGCCTGGAAGCTCGCGACATACGACGCGCAGACCGGCGCGACGTTCACTCGCAACGACGCCTGGTGGGGTGGCAAGACGCCGCTCGACGGCACCCAGTGGATCTTCTTCGACGCGACCGGACCGATGGTCACCGCGTACCAGGGCCAACAGGTCGACGCCATCGTGCAGTTCGACGTCCTGTCCGGCCAGTCGCTCCTGAGTGATCCCAACTTCAACCTCATCGCCACAGAGGCGGCGCTGCATCGGCAGATCTGGATGCGCTGCGACACGGGCCAGTTCGCCAAAAAGGAAGTCCGCCAGGCGCTCGCCTACACGTTCGACCGACCGGCGCTCGTCCAGCAGCTGTTCCAGGGCAAGGCGCAGCTCGGCAACGACCACGTCATCTGGCAGGGCTATCCGTACTTCGACCCGTCCGTCACCCAACGGGCCCAGGACATCGACAAGGCCAAGTCGCTGCTCGCGGCGGCCGGCGTGACGAACCTGACGGCGACACTCCATTGCGGCCAGCTGCTCGAGATCCCGGACCTGGCGACGCTGCTCAAGAGCCAGGCCAGCCAGGCCGGTATCACGCTGAACGTCGCCGTCGAGAGCCTCACCACGTTCTACGGCGCGCAGTGGTGCCCGTCCAAGCCGGCCGACCCGCCGTGCTCCGGCGCGGCCGAGCTCGGCATCGTCGACTACGGCCATCGGGCGACGCCGGACGTCTACCTCAACGCCGCGCTCAAGACGAAGGGCATCTGGAACTCGTCCCAGTACTCATCGCCCGCGTTCGATGCCGCGTTCAAGGAGTTCCAGACCGCGGTCGGTGTCGACGCCCAGAAGGCGGCCTGCACCAAGATCGAGACCATCCTCAACGACGACACGCCGATCGGGCTGCCGTACTTCTACAACTACCTGGCCGGCACCTCCAAGAACTTCAACGGCGTCTACTCGAGCGCGCTCGGGCAGATGGTCTTCTCGGCGGCCAGCAAGGTCGCCTGACAGTCGCTCGGGCGTGAGGACGAAGGATCGACCCGTCGTCCTCACGCCACCCATCGCCATGACGGGCTGAGGTAACCGATGGCCCGGTTCATCTCGCGCCGCCTGCTGCTCGCCCTGGTCACGCTCTGGCTCCTCGCCACGATCGTGTTCGTCATCGCGAACGTCCTGCCGAATGACGTCGGGCGGACGATCCTCGGGCCGTTCGCCCCGCAGGAGAGCGTCGACGCGCTCAACAAGCGACTGGGCACGGACCAGCCGATCCTGGTCCAGTACGTCAATGCGATGAAGTCCGTCATCACCTTCAACTACGGCGACTCGTACGTGACCGGCCAGCCGGTGCTGCCGACGTTGGCCGCCGCGATCGGTCGCTCCGCCAAGCTGGCCGGGCTGGCCCTGCTGCTGACCATCCCGCTGGCGATCATCGCCGGGCTGTTCGCAGCCCTGCGGCGTGACCGCCCGAGCGACCGGGCGATCGTCCTCCTCGGCGTGACGTCGTCGTCGATCCCCGAGTTCGTGACGGGGACGATCCTGGTCGTCGTGGTGGGCGTCCAGCTCAAGCTGCTGCCGGTGCTCGCGACGCCGCCGCCCAACGCCGACATCCTGACCCAGATCCGCTACCTGCTGATGCCGGCGACCGCGATGGCGATCGTCTACTTCGGCTATATCGCGAGGATGACCCGCGCCGGCACGATCGAGGTCCTCCAGTCCGACTACGCGCGGACCGCCGCGATGAAGGGCCTGACCACGGGCCAGACGATGCGCCGCCACGTCCTGCGCAACGCGCTCATCCCGACCGTGGCGGTCATCGCCGTCCAGATCGGCTACCTGTTCGGCGGCATCATCGCGGTCGAGAAGATCTTCAACTACAACGGGATGGGCCAGACGATGCTGTTCGCGGCACAGCAGAAGGACATCCCGATGCTGACCGCCGGCGCGATCATCATCGGCATCGTGTACATGCTCGCGACACTGGCGGCCGACATGACGATCGCCTGGATGAACCCCCGGATCCGCCTGGACGCCGAACGCTGATGGTTGACGTCATGGTCACGCCCCAGCCGGTCGGCCCCGATCGCCGCGGGTCCCGTCTCCGAGCGGTCCCAGGCCCGTCGCGAAACGCTGCGGCTGCTCATCCGTCGCCCGGCGTTCATCATCGGCAACATCATCATCATCGGCTGGATCATCTGCGCCGTCCTCGGCCAGCGGATCACGCCGTACGACCCGTTCAACTACTTCGCCCCTGGCGGGAGCCTGCCGCCGAGCCCGGAGCACCTCATGGGCACCGATCGACTCGGGCGCGACGTGCTGTCGCGGGTCATGGTCGGGTCGCGCGACGTGCTGATCATCGCCCCGCTCGCGGCCCTCCTCGGGGTCGTGGCCGGGACCTTCCTCGGGCTGGTCATGGGCTACTACCGCGGCGCCATCGACGACGTGCTGAGCCGGATCGTCGAGGCCTTCCTCGCCCTGCCGGTCGTCCTCGTCGCCCTGCTGACCCTGGTCGTGCTCGGGACGTCGCCGCTGGTCGTCGTCTGCGTGGTCGGCATCCTCTTCACGCCGATCGTCGCCCGGACCGTGCGCTCGGCAGTGCTGTCCGAGCGCCAGCTCGACTACGTGACCGCGGCCAAGCTCCGCGGTGAGTCCGGGCTGTTCATCCTGTCGCGCGAGATCTTTCCGAACGTGCTCGGTCCGACCGTGGTCGAGATGACGGTCCGCTTCGGCTACGCGATCTTCACCGTCGCGACGCTGTCGTTCCTCGGCGTGGGTCTGCAGCCGCCGTCGCCGGACTGGGGCCTGACGGTCGCCGAGGAGTACAACAACATGATCTCGGGGTTCTGGTGGCCGACGCTCTTCCCCGCGCTCGCCATCGCCAGCACGGTCATCGCCGTCAACCTCATCGCCGACTCGCTCCAGTCGGTCCTCAGCGAATGACCGCCGAGCTCGCACCGCCTCCGCCCGCGACACCCGCCCCGACCCCGCCCGCCGCCCTCAAGGTCGAGGACCTGTCGCTCGCCTACGTGGTCCGTGGGATCCCCCGCCCGGTCCTGCGTGGCGTGTCGTTCGAGGTCCGGCCCGGCGAGTCGTACGGGCTCGTCGGTGAATCCGGCTGCGGCAAGTCCACGACCGCCTACGCCGCCGTGCGTTACCTGCCGCGCAACGGGATCATCACCGGTGGCCGGATCCTCGTCGAGGGCGATGACATCACACGCATGAGCGACGAGGAGGTTCGCCAGTTCCGGATCCACCGCGCTTCGATGGTCTATCAGGACCCGGGTGCCGCGTTGAATCCGACGACCAAGATCGGGCCGCAGGTCGCCGAGGCGTTCACCGTGCTTGGCCAGAGCGGCGATCAGGCGAAGGAGAACGCGCTCAAGGCGCTGCGCCGCGTCCAGATCGCCGACCCCGAGGACGTCGCCCAGCGCTACCCGCACCAGCTGTCGGGCGGGATGCAGCAGCGCGTCGTCATCGCCATCGCGCTCGCGTCGAACCCCAAGCTGCTCGTGCTCGACGAGCCGACCACCGGGCTCGACGCCACCGTCGAGGCGAGCGTGCTCGACCTGGTCCGCTCGCTCCAGGCGGAGACCAACGCCGCGGTCCTGCTGATCGCCCACAACCTGGGCGTCATCCGGACGATGTGCGACCGGGTCGGGGTGATGTACGCCGGCAAGATCGTCGAGGAAGGGAACGCGGCTGAGGTCTTCGAGCACCCGGAGCACCCGTACACGCTCGGGCTCCTCCGCTCGCTCCCGCGGCACGGCATCCGCAAGACCGAGCGTGCGCTGTCCACGATCCCGGGCAACCTGCCCCAGATCGGCACCGACCTGCCGACCTGCGTGTTCGTGGACCGCTGTCCGCTGGCCGACGAGCTGTGCCGAACCGTCGAGCCGCCGATCGTGACGCTCGACGACGGTCGCTGGACGCGTTGCCACCATCGCGACCGGATCCCGACGCTGACCGAGCCGCCGGCGGTCGTCGGCACGGATACCGTCCACGGCGATCGCGCCCTGTCCATCGAGCACGTCTCGAAGACGTTCCACCAGAGTGGCCACGACGTTCCGGCTCTGGTCGCGGTGAACCTCCAGCTGTTCGATGGCGAGACGCTGGGCCTCGTCGGCGAGTCTGGCTCGGGCAAGTCGACGCTGGCCAAGACCATCCTCGGCATCGAGAGCCCCGACACGGGCAGCAACCTCGAGCTCGACGAGCACGCCCTCGCCGCCCGGTCCACCAGCCGACCGACCGAGGACAAACGCTCGATCCAGATGGTCTTCCAGAACCCGGACTCGGCACTCAACCGCGGCTGGACCTCCCGCCACATCCTCCAGCGATCGGTCAGCAAGCTGACCGGGCTCAAGGGCAAGGCGGTCAACGAGCGGGTGGACAAGCTGGCCTCGGACCTGCGGCTCACCCAGCGCCACCTCGATCTCAAGCCGCGGCAGCTGTCGGGCGGGCTCAAGCAACGCGTCGCGATCGCTCGCGCGTTCGCCGGCGACCCCCGGATCGTCGTCGCCGACGAGCCGACGAGCGCCCTCGACGTCTCGGTCCAGGCGGCCATCCTCAACCTGCTGTCCGACCTGCAGCTCAAGAGCCGGACCAGCTACCTGCTGATCTCGCACGACCTGGGCGTGGTGCGCTACCTGGCCGACCGGATCGCGGTCATGTACCTCGGCCGGATCATGGAGGTCGGTGGCTCCGAGCAGGTGTTCAAGGGCCCGAACCACCCGTACACCGAGGCGTTGCTGTCGGCCGTCCCGAACGTCGACGGCGAGGTCCGCGCCCGGATCCTGCTCGAGGGCGAGATCCCGAGCCCTGCCAACCCGCCATCTGGCTGCGTCTTCCACACCCGCTGCCACCGGGCGATCGCGGGGCTGTGCGAGGTGACCGAGCCACCGCTCATCGAGGTCGAGCCGGGCCACATGATGGCCTGCCACATCCCGCTCGAGGAGCTGCGGACGCTCCAGCTCCGGCGGACCACCGAGGGCGCCGGCGACGTCGAGGCCGCGGTGACCAAGGCCGCCGAGACCACTGGTCAGTCTGTCGAGGAGCTGGCGGAGGCGGTCCAGGAGGCGGAAGCGGCCGGAACGGTCACCGCCGAGGCCGATGCGCAGAGCGACGACTCCGAGGGGCCGCCGGATCCGGAAGCCTCGACAGCCGGGTAGAGACATTGGACGTCGGCAACGCGTTCCACGGCATCCTGAACTGGTTCCAGACGGTCGCGCCGGGTGGTTTCGGACTGATCCTCATCCCGCTGATCATCCTGGGAGCGATCACGATCCTGGTGAGTCGACGCCCGTAGGCTCGGCACTCCCCGGTGCGTGGGGACGCCACGAATCCGTTTGCACGTCGTGGGACGGATGGGCTGTCGCCGTCCGGTCGATCGAGCCACATCATTCGCGGTCCAACGAATGCATCGTGCCGCCGCCTGCACCGCGTCACGATGGTCACGAGGGATCGGTGCTGGACGGAAGGGACCCGAGGGATGAGGCGAACGTTCGGAGCGCTGGTCTCGGCTGGCGTCCTGGTGACCATCCTGGCCGGCACTGCATCGGCAGCGCCGTCCAAGCACGCCGGCAAGGCATCGTCGTTCGTCGCGAGCGCATGCGTCGACTCGCAGAACGTGATGATCCTCCGCGTGGACTGGGCGAACGAGACCATCGATCAGAACCAGAACCTGACCGTGACGTGGACGCTGCAGAGCCGCCGCCTGCCGGCGACGCCGATCGTCGGCGTGTTCTCGCCCACCTTCGATGAGACCTCCTGGGCGAACACCGCGTCGGATGTCATCGTCGGGCCCAAGGGGCCGGTCGACTGGAACAAGTGGCGAACCATCAGCGCAACGGCGTCCGGAGCGTTCGCCGCTGCGACGGCCAAGGCGGTCCGCCGAGCGGGGCGCGGCTGGCCCGCCTGCTAGCCCACTGGCCCGCCTGCCAGACCAGGCGCAGGCCGAGACTGGGAGAGCGTCCGTCGGGCGACGGGCGCTCTCTTCATGTCCATCCTCGTCAGGCGGGTCTCTAGAGCACCATGGCGATCCGGCGGGCCTCGTACATCGCGGCGTGGATGTTGCGGCTCGCGACCGCGTCGCCGATCCGGAACAGCTGGTAGGTCCCATCCGCGTTGACGTCGACCGCTTGCGGCCGGCCCGCGAGATAGGCGTCGAGGTCCACCTCGCCGTCGTTCGACGACCCGGGGCGGAGATCGAGATAGAGCTCGCCGTTCGGGATCGTCCCGTGCTCGACGACGACCTGGTCGACGACGCGATGGGTCGTCCCGGACCTGTAATCGCTCTCGAGGTCGACCTCGAGCCGTCGATCCGCCGTCCGCCGGACCGCGACCACCCGGTGGTCGGGCGTCATCCGAACGTCCGCCGCGTAGAACGCCGCCAGGTAGGCCGGGTAGTCGGTGCCGAGCACCTCGAGCCCGACATGGCGATCGGGCGTGACGATCTCGACCGTCGAGCCCGCGGTGGCCATTCGCTCGGCGCACGACAGGGCGGCCTCGGCGCCGTGGTCGTCGAACACGAGGACCGCACCGCGTGACGGCGTGACCGCCCCGCCGATCACGTCCCAGGTGGTCACGACCAGGTCCCCGCCCTCGGTCAGGGCCGGCAATCGCGGTGCTCCGCCGGTGGCGACGACCACCACGTCCGGCCCCAGGGCCGTGATGTCGGCACAGTCCGCGACGGTGTCGAAGCGGAACTCGACGCCCGCGTGACGGCACTCGGCGACGAGCCAGTCGACGATGCCGATCAGATCCGCGTGGCGAGGCGTCGCGCGCGCCGCCAGGCGGATCTGTCCGCCCGGCTCGGAGGCCGCCTCGAACAGGACGACGCGGTGGCCTCGCTCGGCGGCGACCCGGGCGGCCTCGAGGCCGCCCGGCCCCGCCCCCACGACGACGACCGTCCGGCGCGGGCCGTTGCTCGGGACCGTGAGCTGCGGGATCGTCTCTTCGCGACCGGTCGCGGGGTTGTGGATGCACAGCCCGTCAAGGCCGACGTAGATGCGGTTGAGGCAGTACGAGATCCCGACGCACGGCCGGATCCGGTCCACCTGGCCCGCCTCGAGCTTGCGGACGATGTGGGGGTCGGCCATGTGGGCCCGCATCATCCCGACCATGTCGACCAGGCCTTCGGCGACGGCGTACCGGGCGGTGGCGACATCGGCGATCCGCGCCGCGTGGAAGACCGGCAGGGACAGCCGCTCCCGGAACCGTCCGGCCAGCTCGAGCCCCGGCCCGAGCGGCGTCCCGAGCCCCGGGATGACGTGGGACAGCGCCTCGTCGGTCGCGATCGAGCCCTTGACGACGTTGACGAAGTCGATCATCCCTGTCCGCGACAACGTCGTGGCGATGGCCAGGCAGTCCGACTCGGTCAGGCCGCCCGGCACGTCCTCGGCGCCGCTCATCCGGATGCCGACGATGAACGCGTCGCCGACCTCGCCTCGGATGGCCTCGAGAACCTCGATCGCGAAGCGCATCCGGTTCTCGAGCGATCCGCCGTAGCGGTCCGACCGCCGGTTGACGAGCGGCGACCAGAACTGGTCGATCAGGTGCCCGTAGGCCTCGAGCTCGATCCCGTCGAGGCCGCCCTCCTTGCACCGTCGAGCGGCGTCGCCGAAGGCCCGGATGACCCGCCGGATGTCGGCCTCCTCCATCTCCTTGGGGAAGCTCCGATGAGCAGGCTCGCGGACCGATGACGCCGAGATCGTCGGCAGCCAGTCGCCGTCGTCGGCGACCGTCCTCCGCCCGAGGTGGGTGAGCTGGACCATGGTCGCGGTGCCGTGGGCGTGCATCCGGTCGGCCATCTGCCGGAACCACGGGATGATGTCGTCGTCGCCGGCGTACAGCTGGCCGAACACGGGCGGCGAGTCCGGCGCGACGTTGGTCGACCCGCCGAACATCGTCAGCGCGACGCCACCCTTCGCCTTCTCCTCGTGGTACAGCTGGTAGCGGAGCTTCGGCTTGCCGTCTTCCGCGTAGGCCGGCTCATGGCTGGGGCTCATGATCCGGTTGCGGAGCGTCAGGTGACGGAGCTGGAATGGTTGGAGGAGCGGGTCCGTGGCGGTCATCGATCGTCGCGGCGACGAGTCAGACGTCCGAATCGGGGAAGCTCGCCCGGCGGCGGGTGAGCCAGTCGAGGAGCTCCTCGTGGATCGCATCGTCGAGCGGCGGCATCTCGTACTCGGCCAGACGGCGCTTCCAGCGCAGGTTCGCCCGCTGGGCGGCATCGAGCCCGCCGTCGATCTCCCACTGCTCGAAGCTGTCGTTGTTCGACAGCTCGGAGCGCCAGAACGCGTTCTCGAAGTTGGCCAGCGTATGCGGGGAGCCCAGGAAGTGCTGGCCCGGGCCGCCCGCCAGCATGGCGTCGAGCGCGTAGCCGTTGTCGGTCTGGTCGACGCCCTTGATGTAGGCCTCGGTCATCGAGGCCTGGTCCTCGTCGAGGATGAACTTCTCGTAGCCGATGGCCAGGCCACCCTCCAGCCAGCCCGCGGTGTGGAGGTTGAAGTTGACGCCCGCCTGGATGGTCGTCAGATAACTGATCGCGCTCTCGTAAGCCGCCTGGTAGTCGGGCAGCTTGGACGCCGTGAAGTTGCCGCCGCTCCGGAACGGGACGCCGAGCCGACGGGCGAGCGCCGCCAGCACGAACAGGACGAGCTGCGGCTCCGGGGTTCCGAAGGTCGGCGCGCCCGACTGCATCGACATCGATGACGCGAACGACCCGAAGATGACCGGCGCACCGGGCCGCACGATCTGGCAGAACGCCATCCCGGCAAGGGCTTCGGCGAGCGTCTGGGTCGCCTGCGCCGCGACCGTCACCGGGGCCATCGCGCCGCCGAGGATGAACGGCGTGATGAGCATGATCTGGTTGTTCTCGGCGTAGACCTTGGCCGAGCCGAGCATGTTGAAGTCCCACGACATGGGCGAGTTGGCGTTGGCCAGACCCATGATCACGTGCTCGCGCTCCATGGTCTCGGCGCCGAACACGATGCGCGCCATGTCGACCGAATCCTGGGCTCGGCTCGGATGCGTGACCGAGCCCATGAACGCCCGGTCCGAGTAGCGGATGTGGCTGTAGACCATCTCGAAGTGGCGCTTGTTGACCGGCAGGTCGACCGGCTCGCACAGCGTCCCGCCGCCGTGGTGGAGCGTCCGGCTCGTGTAGGTCAGCTTCACGAAGTTGCGGAAGTCCTCGATCGTGGCGTAGCGCCGGCCCTCGTCGAGGTTGTGGATGAACGGTGAGCCGTAGGTCGGCACCAGGACCATGTACGGGTCGCCGATCTCGACGCTGCGGGCCGGGTTTCGCGCGCGCTGCGTGAACAGCACCGGAGCGGTGGCCTGGACGAGCGACCGGCACATCCCGCGCGGGAAACGGACCCGCGTGCCGGTGACGTCGGCGCCGGCCCCGCGGAAGATCTCCACCGCGTCGGGGAAGTTGACGATCTCGATGCCGACCTGCTCGAGGAGCGTGTCGGCGTTGGATTCGATCTGCTCCAACCCGCCGACCCCGATGACCTCGACCGGCGGCAGCGTGCGGGTCAGGAATGGCAGGGTGTCCATGTGCCGTGCCAGGCGCTCGGTCTGGCGCGCGGCCCGACCGCGACGGACCGCCGGATGTTCGAGATCCTGGGCAGTCATCTGGCCTCCTCGGGTTCGGCGCGGGCGGTGATGGGGTGCCCCGACATGGTAGGCGTCCGGTTTCAGAGACGCAGCGCCAGCTCCCGGCCCTCGTAGAAGGCAAGGCTGGCACGCCGGGGCGCGATGCAGTCGCCGACCTGGTCGAACGCCATGCCGCGGGCAGCCAGGGTGTCGGCGAGGGCTGTCACCGCAACGGGGGTCTCGGCGATGACCAGGGCGTCGGCAGGCAGCTCGGACAGATCGCCCGTCTGGGTCGAGCGGACCGTCGCGATCCCAGCCCGCCAGCCCGTGATGCAGGCCGATGTGATCGACCGGCCTCCGGCGAGCGCATACCGCCTGCGAAGGGGACCGTCGGCGGCGCTGTGGAAGAGGCCGCCCGCCACGACGGGCGCAGCGGTCACGATCGTCACGTCGTGTCCGGCCTCGGCGAGGTAAACGGCAGTTCCGAGACCGCGCCAGTCGCCGAGGTCGTCGAGCACGACGACCTGGTGCCCGGGAGCGGCCGTGCCGTCCAGCACGTCCTGGATCGCGAAGACGTCGCTCGCGTCCACCCCGGGGAGCAGGTCCACGAGCGGGAGCGCGCGCTGGAAACCCGTCCGCGGCGGTCGCGAGCCGGTGGCCACGATGACGACATCGGCCTCGGCCGCGGCGACCTCGTCGGGACCGGCCTCGACGCCGAGCCGGACATCCACCCCGAGCGTATCGAGCCGCCGGCCGAACCAGGCGAGAAGGTCGAGGATCTGGCTGCGTGACGGCTGGAGCCCCGCGAGGCGGAACTGCCCGCCGAGAGCGTCGCCGCGCTCCATCAATGTGACGTCGTGGCCCCGCTCCGCGGCGACTCGGGCCGCCTCCAGCCCGGCCGGTCCGCCGCCGACGACCAGCACCCGCCGGGACGTCGCGGCGGGCTCGAACCGGTCGCCGTCCCACTCCCACTCGCGCCCGGCCGACGGGTTGACCAGACACGAGATCCAGTAGTCGCGCGAGCGACGGCCCCAGCACAGCTGGTTGCACGAGATGCACGGGCGGACCTCGTCGGCGCGGCCGGCTCGGGCCTTGGCGACCAGGTGCGGGTCGGCGATCTGGCCGCGGACGATGCTGACCATGTCGGCATGGCCGGCGGCGAGGACCGCCTCGGCGGCCTCGGGCGTCCGGATGTGGCTCTCCGCCTGGACGCGCGCGTTCCGGACGACCGCCTTGAGCGCCGCCGCGAACGGCTCGCCGAGCCGCTGGTCGTAGAGCGACGGCGGGATGATCTGGTAGAAGTCGAAGTAGGAGCCCGTTCCACAGGTCACGTAGTCCATCAGCCGGCGCTCGTCGTGCCACGCCACGATCTCGGCCAGCTCCTCGACGGACGGCATGGCCGGTGAGCCCGGGTCGGCGCTGACCGCGAGCCCGACGATGAAGTCCTCGCCACAGCGCTCGCGGATCCGGCGCAGGATCTCCGACGAGAAGCGCATCCGGCCCTCGAACGAGCCGCCCCATCCGTCGGTCCGCCGGTTCGACCAGGACCCCCAGAACTGGTCGACGACCGCATGGTAGGCGGCGAAGACCTCGATCCCGTCGAAGCCGCTCGCCTTCGCCCGGCCGGCGGCCGCCACGAACCCCTCGATCAGCGTCTCGATCTCGTCGGCCGTCATCGCGTGGCTGCCGTCGGCGTCGTGGTACGACGGCAATCCCGACGGCGACCAGTTCGGGGCGAACGAGTTGTCGGCGTCGCCGTGCTGGCCGACGTGATACAGCTGGTGGATCAGCACGACGTCAGGGTTCGCCTCGCGACAGGCGGCGGTCACGCGCCGGAAGGCCGGGATGATCGCGTCGTCGTCGTGGCGGAAGTTGCCCCGGGTCAGGACACCAGTGCGGTGGATCGGGACCGGCTCGACCACGATCATCCCGGCGCCGCCGAGCGCCCGCTCCCGGTAGTAGCCGATGTGGCGTTCGCCCGGCAAGCCGCCCTCGGCCATGTTCGCGGTGTGCGCCCCGAACGTGATCCGGCTGCGCAGCGTCCGATGCCGCAGCGTCAGAGGCTCGAAGACATGCGGAAAGGGCCCGGGCGGTCGAGCCGCGCTGGGATCCGGCGCCGGGGGTTCCGCCGCCGTCCCGGTCACGGAGCCGCGATCTCGGTCGTTCGCGTCGCCGCCGCCTCCCTCCGGCGGAGGGCCACGAGCGCGATGACGCCACCGAGCGAGGTCGTCCCGAGGATCGCGAGGTGGACCAACAGCCCGAGCGCGAACGCCGAGTCGCGCGGGATGCCGAGGCTGTCGGCGATCGCGACCACCGTCAGCTCGAACGTCCCGACGAAGCCCGGGCCGGCCGGGACGATCGAGACGAGCGCCACGCCGCTGGTCATCAGTGCCGCCTGCGCGACGGTCAGCTGGACGCCGACCGCCTGGCCGGCGGCGAGGAAGGTCGCCGTCGAAGCCGCCCAGGCCAGCGCGCTGAACGCGATGGCCCCGATCACCACGCTCGGCCGGCCGGCGACAGCCAGGCCTTCGCGCAGTCGTCGCAGGAGCTCGAGCAGGCGCGGGCGGCGGGCGATGATCTCGGTCGCGCGCGCCGCCCCAGGCAGGCGGTGCGCCGCGATCCCGAGGCCGAGCACGATGACGACCAACGAGATGAATGCCAGCCCGAGCAGGACCGCGCTGCTCATGGCGCCGCGGACGCTCAGGACCAGCACGGCGACCGAGGCGATGGCCACGACCATGACGGTGTCGACCACGCGCTCGACGACGACCGTGCCCAGGACCGTCGTCCGGCTGATGCCTTCACCCTCACCGAGCGCGTGGCTGCGGTACAGCTCCCCGAGTCGAGCCGGCAGGACGTTGTTGGCCAGGTAGCCGATGTAGGTGTAGCCGAGGACACGGCGGTAGCGGAGCGGGGCGATCGGAGCGAGCAGGGTCCGCCAGCGAGCGCCGCGCGCGCCGATGTCGAGGGTCGTCGTCACCAGCATGACCAGGATCCACGCAAGCGACGCGGTGCGCAGGACCGCGAACGCCGCGTTGAGATCGACCGAGTGGATGAGGATCCAGATCGAGGCGACGCTGATGGCGATCCCGATGGTCCCGCGTAGCAACGCGTTCCGGCTGATCCGCATCGACTCAGTCCGGGCGACGACGACGGGCGGACAGCTTGGGTGACCGGCGGACCCGCATCCGGTGCAGGACGAACCGGGCGACCACCCGCAGCGTGGACAGCCCGTACACCACGCTCCGCCGGAAGCCCACCGACGAGGCCTCGTCGAAGTAGCGGGTCGGGACGGCGATCTCGCCGATCCGGGCAGCCATCCCGGCCGCCACGACCTGGGCGATGAGCTCCTGGTCGAACACGAAGTCGTCGCTGTTGAGGGCGTAGGGGACGGTCTCGAGCAGGTGCCGGCTGTAGGCGCGCAGGCCCGTGTGGTACTCGGACAGGTGGAGCCCGAACGCGACGTTCTCGAGCCCGGTCAGGAAGCGGTTGCTGACGTACTTCCAGCGCGGCATCCCGCCGGCCAGCGGGTCACCGAGGAAGCGGCTGCCGAGCATCAGGTCGCGCTTGCCGGCCGAGATGGGGGCGATGAGCGCCGGGATGCGGGTCGCGTCGTACTGGTAGTCGGGGTGGAGCATCACGACGATATCGGCGCCTGCCGCGAGCGCCGCGTCGTAGCACGTCTTCTGGTTGCCGCCATAGCCCCGGTTCTGGCTGTGGATGATGACGTCGAGACCGAGCTGCCGGGCGATCTCGACCGTGTCGTCGCGCGACACGTCATCGACCAGGATGATCTTGTCGACGATGTCGTGCGGGATGTCCGCATACGTCCGCTCGAGCGTCCGGGCGGCGTTGTAGGCGGGCATCACGATGATGAGCCGCGGGCTGGCGGTGGCCTCGGACGTGGGCATCGCGCGAAGGGTACCGCAGCACCGGCCGATCCCGGTCACGGGACCGTCGTACGCATGTGAGAGGATTTCGTCAGCAGCCCACCGTTTCGAGGAACGCCCAGCCCATGTTCGAACGACTCTTCGGCACCCGCGACCAGGATCCAGCCATCGCGGGGCGCATCCCGCCCGGCCAGTACAAGACGGACAAGTTCCCGGTCCTCCACTACGGCTCCGTGCCGCACGTCGACCTTGCCACCTGGGACTTCAAGGTCTGGGGCGAGGTCGACGCGCCGTTCACCCTGACCTGGCAGCAGTTCAAGGACCTGCCGCGCAAGACGATCGAGACGGACATCCACTGCGTCACGCGCTGGACGAAGCTCGACACCACGTGGCAGGGCGTCGCCATCCAGACCATCCTGGAGATGGCCGGCGTCCGCCCGACCGCCACGCACGTCGTCTCGCACGCCGAGCAGGGCTACACGGCGAACGTCCCGCTGTCCGTGCTCGATGACGACGACGTCATCCTGGCCGACACCTTCGGTGGCGAGCCGCTCGAATTGGAGCACGGCTATCCGCTCCGCCTGGTCATCCCCAAGCGCTATTTCTGGAAGAGCAGCAAGTGGATCCGCGGCCTCGAGTTCCTCGACCACGACCAGCTCGGTTTCTGGGAACGCTACGGCTACAACAACGACGCGGACCCGTGGAAGGAAGAGCGCTTCAGCGAATGACCGATGACGCGAGGCCGATGCCCGCCATCTATCTCGGCCACGGCGCCCCGCCGCTGCTCGAGGACGCCGAGTGGATGGGCGAGCTGGGCGCATGGGCCGGATCCCTCCCGCGCCCGAGCTCGATCCTGATCGTCAGCGCGCATTGGCAGACCGCGCCGATGGCGCTGAGCGCGACACACCCCGTCCCGCTCGTCTACGACTTCTACGGGTTCCCGCAGCACTACTACGACATGACCTACGACGCGCCCGTGCGCGCCCGACCTGGCCGCCAGGATCCGCGGGCTGATGCCGTCCAACGAGCCGGTCCTCGAGCGCGAGACCCGCGGGCTCGACCACGGGGCGTGGGTCCCGCTCAAGGCGATGTACCCGGACGCCGACATCCCGGTCCTCCAGATGTCGATGCCGGACCTCGACCCGCAGCACCTGTTCGAGGTCGGCCGCCGGCTTGCGCCACTGCGCGACGAGGGCGTGCTGATCGTCGGCAGCGGCTTCATGACCCACGGCCTGCCGTTCGTCCACGAGTACTTCATGGGCAAGCCGGGCGCGCCGCAGTGGTCGATCGACTTCGACCAGTGGGCGACCGAGGCGCTCGTCCGCGGCGACCTCGACGAGCTGTTCGCGTTCCGCGACAAGGCGCCGGGGATGCCCTATGCCCACCCGACGGTCGAGCACTTCGCGCCGCTGTTCGTGACCCTCGGGGCGGTCGCCAAGCCCGACGACGCCCCTGACTTCGCCATCGAGGGCTACTTCTACGGACTCTCGAAGCGGTCCTTCGAGGCCCGCTGAGCGCCCAAGACGCTAGCTGCGGCGCGGGCCGCGCATCAGCCGCGGGTCCGGCGCGAACAGCCGGAGCCGGCTGCCCAGCAGCAGCACCTCGCGATCGAGGAGGCGGATGAGCGCGGCCAGGCGCTCGACCGTCGTGGCCGCCTCGAGCAGGGCCTGCCGCCGCGGCAGCTCGATCTGGACGATCCCCGACAGCAGATAGGACAGCACCGTCGGATCGTCGGGGATGACGAGATCGGTCCGCCGGTCCGCGGCGGGCGGATCGCCGACCTCCTCGATCTCCAGAGCGCCCGGGTGCCCCTCGACCTCGGCGTCACCGAAGACGTCGATCAGCGCGTCGTCCGCGTCGTCATCGGACGCGTCGTCATCGGTCGACCCGCCGGCATCCACCTCGACCCGGATGTCGAGGGCTTCGGTCGTCTCGCCGTCGCGTGCGCGCATGAGCTCGAGGTAGCGGACGAACCGGCGGATGGCCGAGGCCGCGAGCCGCTCGGCGCGTGCCTCGTCACCGACCTCGTCCTCGAGCGGCGTGACGTCCGCGACCAGGTAGGGCTCGCGTTCCGGATCAACCGCGTCGATCGCGAAGCGGCCGGTCGCGGCAGCCAGCAGGTCGTACCGGCCATCGGGGTACCGCCCCGCCTCACGGATCTCGACCAGGGCGCCAACGCCGGCCAGCGCGAGCGAGCGGCCATCCCCCACCTCCCGGCCCTCGCGGATGAGCACGACCCCGAACGGTGCGCCGTTGTCGAGGCAGTGGCGGGTCAGCGCCCGATAGCGGTCCTCGAAGATGTGGAGCGGCAGCACGATGCCTGGGCAGAGGACCGTATGCAGCGGGAAGAGCGGGATCTGCATCGACCAACCCCTCGAGGGTTCCGAGGCCTCGGGCGACGCGGAACGCCGTCCGCCCCGAGTCTAGACTGGTCCAGGCCGCGCCGCGGTCGACCAGAGGTCCCATGGCATGACACGACGAAGCCGCCGGTCGCCCGGCGGCTTGGTAGGTCGGTGGTCATGATGCCGGCCGCGGGGCCGGCGGTGGGTCAGTGCGAGCAGCCCTTCGGCGCGCCACCGTCGTCGGCGGTCCGGAAGCTCGAGCCGCAGCCGCAGGCGGCGACCGCGTTCGGGTTGTTGACCGTGAAGCCGGCACCCATCAGCGTGTCGACGTAGTCGATCTGGGAGCCCTTCAGCAGGTCCACGCTCTGGCCGTCGACGTAGACCTTGATCCCGCTCACGTCCAGGACGCGATCCTCGGGGGTCGGTGCGTCTTCGAGCATCATCCCGTAGCGGAAGCCGGAGCACCCGCCGGAATAGACGTAGACGCGCAGACCGATCGCCGGATTGGTCTCTTCCTTCGTGAGCTCGGTGAGCTTGCCGACTGCGGCGTCGGTGAGCGAGACCACGGTCATCGGCTGCTGTTCGATCATCGAGCGGATCCCTCCGAGAGGAGTGCGTGGGTCGGTTTCGAGATGAGGGCATTCGTGCTGTGCACATCGTACGCACGGCAACAGGTTTCGACAAGCACCCGCGCCGAAACTCTCGTACCAGGGGACCGACGGCTCCTTACGGACGGGCCAGCAACGTTTGCCAATCGCCCCAGCCGGTCCCCGTCACGAGCACCTGGGGGTCGGAGCCGTCGACATGGACGCTGTCGAGAGACGTCCCCACGTTGTTGACGTCCGATGTCGAGTAGAGGATCCGGTCACCCTCGGGTGAGAACCTGATCGTGCCGATCGAGACTTCCTCGGTCTCACGGGCCAGCGTCGTCACGGTGCCGCTGGCGACGTCGATGACCCGGAGTTCGGAGTTGTTCAAGGTCGAATCGTCTGCCGCCGGCCTCCACATGAAGGCGACCTGATCACCCGTCGGCGACAGGACGAGGTCGTCATACGCGGCGCCCTTCCCCGGTCCATTCGGCCCGTTCACGGCTCCGGGCAGGACCCGCAGCTCGGTGCCGTCGGCCTTGGCGATCACGAGCGAGTACGAGGTGGGATCGTCGATGAACGCGACGCGAGCCCCGTCGCTCGAGTACGCGGCCTCGCGATTCGATCGTGGGTCCGCGCTCGGCACGCGGCTCGGTGCTCCGCCATCGATGGGGAACTCCCAGATCGCCGATGGACCCGGCGACGAGTTCGACGCGATCGGCATCAGGAGCGACCTCCCGTCGGGCGACCATACCGGGTCGTAATCGCCATGAAGCCCGTACCCGGGTGGCACGCTGAGCAGCGCCTGGCGCACACCGTCCGGAGCGTAGATGCCGAACGTATGCCCCTGCTCGACCGACGTGGCGAAGCGCGTGGAGTCCGGCGACCAGGAGACGAGCCAGCCGGTGCCGGGGACGGACGCGACCACATGACCTGCCGGATCGCTGATGTAGACCTTGCCCTCGCCTGAGGTCGCGTCACAGCTGTCATCCCAGGCCGACCGATAAGCAAGGTAGCGCCCGTCGGGCGACCACATCGGTCCCTCCCCCCAGAAGCTGCCGCAGCCGGCCGGGCCGCCGCCGAGAACGCCATCGGCGATCCGGACCGGGTTCCCGCCATCCCAATCGGCCACGTAGATGTCGCCGTCAAGGCCGTACGCAAGGTGGCCGAGGCGGCCGGTCGGGAGCGGCGAGGGGTGGAACAGGAGGGCACCGGCGAGGATGGCCCCACCGACGATCGCCAAGGCCGCCACCAGCAGGATGATCGCGATCGACCATCGCGTGCCCGCGAACGGGTGTGGGCGCGCATCGGTACGCGAACCGGCGTCGGGCGCCCCTCCGACCCACCGGCTGCCGGGACCCGCCAGCCACGCCGGCAGGGGCGTGCGATGGTGCGTGGCGTCGATGACCCGATCGAGACCACCGGGTGGCGCAGGGACCAGGGCATCCGCCTCGAACCAGCTGGCAAGCGCTCGGTCGAAGTCGTCGTTGGCGGTCATGCGATGGACTCCTTGGCGATCGTCGGGGTCCGTTCTTCGGCATCGATCGCGGCGCGCAGCGCGGTGGAGGCGCGGTTGAGCCGGGATTTGAAGGTGCCGAGCGCGAGATCGAGGACGATCGCCGCCTCGGCATCCGGCATGCCCAGGTAGTGATGAACGACAAGGACCGCGCGCTGCTCGGGAGTCAGGCGACGAAAGCCGCGCTCCAACAGGTCGCGTATGGCGGTCCGGTCCTGGGCGTCACCGTCCCCGGGCGCATCGAGCGTGGTGGTCAGGTGGATCTCGACGACCCTGCGCTTGCTGCCGCGCCGTGCCTCCCGATAGCAGGCGTGAACGAGCAGCCGATGGAGCCAGGCGTCGAAGCGGTCGGGGTCTCGAACGGCGCGGATGTGCAGCCATGCGGCCAAGAGCGCCTCCTGGACGGCATCGGCCGCCAGGTCATCGCTTCGCAGGATCAGCCGCGCGGTTCGGTGGAGCCGGTCGATGGCGTCCGCGGCGAGTGCCGTGAACGCGTCGTGGTCGCCATTCGTCGCGCGAAGGACGAGGTCTCGCTGCATCTGACATCCGGCTCGTGGCGGCCCCCGGTGGCCGCGCTCACCCATCATGAGTCGAGAAGCAAGCGACTCGTTCCATCTTCCATCGCATCGCGACGGCGACGGCTGTCCCGGAACGATAGATCGAACTTGACTGGCCGTCCCGCAACGGACTCGATAGCCGGTTGCGCCACCGCCGCCCGATGGACCTTCCGGCCTGTGGCCGCCGCGCCGTCGGGCCCGGCACGTCCGCCTGGTCCCCGGCCTGCCGCCTCACGACGGCCAGACGTCCGCCGCGAGACCACGCCTTCGACCTCGGCGACGGCCAGGTCGCGTGGCTCATCCGTCGATCACGGTCACCTTCGTCAACGACGGGGGTCCCAACTGGCTCGCGGACGGGACGTGGTCGTCGACCCGGCAAGACCACCACCGGTACCGTCACGGTGCCGGCAGCCGGACTCTCGTTCCTGTGCTCGATCCCCGGACACGCCGCGGCGGGGATGACCGGCTCGATCGCCGTGATGGCCTCGAGTGACATGCCCGGGATGTCGATGGCGCCGGCCAGCTCGCCGGCGGCGGACGCCGCGACCACCCCGGTCGCCGATCCCAGCGCACCCAAGTACACGCTCTTCGACGCGACCGCCCCGGCCGTCCTGCCGGGCACGGTCCATGACATCTCGTTCCCGATCATCGACAAGGACATGACCGTGGCCGACGGGTTCGTCGTCCATGTCTGGACGTTCGCAGGCCAGGTCCCCGGGCCGACGATCCGGGTGCATCTCGGTGATACGGTCAACATCCACCTGACGAACCAGACCCCGATGAGCCACTCGATCGACTTCCACGCCAGCCAGACGGCCATGAATGACCAGATGGTCGAGATCAAGCCTGGGGCGACCTTCACGTATACCTTCAAGGCCGACTACGCCGGCGTGTGGATGTACCACTGCGGCACGGCGCCCGCGCTCGAGCACATCGCAGATGGGATGTTCGGGATGGTCATCGTCGAGCCGAAGGGCGGTCTGCCCAAGGTCGACAAGGAGGTCGCGATCGTCCAGAACGAGTGGTACCTGGGGGCGCAGAAGCAGCCGGCCGACTACGCCAAGGCCAACGCGGCCGCGCCGGCCCCCGACTTCGTCACCTTCAACGGCGTCGCCAACCAGTACAAGGACAACCCGATCGCAGTCCCGACCAAGGGACGTGTCCGGGTCTTCGTCCTCGACGTCGGGCCGAACATCGACAGCTCGTTCCACGTCGTGGGCACGATCTTCGACACGGTGACGAAGGAAGGCGTCCAGCTTGTGAAGGGCAACGCGGGTGGTTGGGGTAGCCAGGCGGTGGACCTGTCGCCCGCCCAGGGCGCGATCATCGAGTTCAGCCCGCAGGAAGACGGGATGTACCCGATGGTGACCCACGCCTTCAACTTCGTCGGAAAGGGCGCGATCGGCATGTTCATGGCCGGCGATGGAGACCCCAAGAACTGATGCGCCTCGACCTCACGAAGCGCGCCGACTACGCGATCCGCGCGACCCTGGCCCTCGCCCGCGCGGGTGAGGGCCACCGGCTGAGCACTCGGCAGATCGCCGAGAGCGAGGCCATCCCCGGCCAGTTTCTGCCGCGGATCATGCTCGACCTCACGCGGGCGGGCTTGGTGACCTCGGTCTCCGGGCGGTCGGGCGGCTACGAGCTCGCGCGGCCGAGCTCGGCGATCTCGATCCTGGACGTCATCGCGGCGGTCGAGGGCGACCCGCATCGGCGGACGTGCGTCCTGCGCGGCGGGCCATGTCGGGTCGACGGGGTGTGCGACGTCCATGCGGCCTTCTTCGCGGCCCAGGAGGCGCTGCTCGCCAGTCTTGGTGAGGCGACCTTCGATGGGCTTGTCGCTCGGTCCTGACGATCAGGTGGTCTCGTCCAGACGCTCGACGACCGTCGCGATCCCCTGGCCGACCCCGATGCACATCGTGGCCAGGCCGTAGCGGCCGCCGGTCCGCCGCAGCTCGTGGGTCAGCATCGTGATCAGGCGGCCGCCGCTCATCCCGAGCGGGTGGCCGAGCGCGATCGCGCCGCCGTTGACGTTGACCTTGGCCGGGTCGAGACCGAGCTCATCGATGCAGGCCACCGCCTGCGACGCGAACGCCTCGTTGAGCTCGACGAGATCGAGGTCGGCGATGCGCGATCCCCGCCCGATCGAGCGCCTTGCGGGTCGCCGGGACCGGCCCGATGCCCATGACGGCCGGGTCCACGCCGGCGACCGCGGTCGACAGGACGCGCGCCAGCGGGCGCAGGCCGAGGGCGCGTGCACGCTCCGCCTCCACGAGCAGCACCGCCGACGCGCCATCGTTGATCCCCGAGGCGTTGCCGGCGGTCACGGTCCCGCCGTCGGGCTGGAACACCGGCCGCAGCCGCGCGAGCGCCTCGATCGACGAGTCGGCGCGGGGATGCTCGTCGCGCGTCACGACGACCGCGTCGCCCTTGCGCTGCGGGACCGTGATCGGGACGATCTGGTCGTCGAACCGGCCGGCCTCGATGGCGGCCACGGCCCGGCACTGGCTGTCGAGCGCGAACGCGTCCTGACGCTCGCGCGAGACGCCCCATCGCTCGGCGACGTTCTCGGCGGTCTCGCCCATCGAGTACGGGTAGTACTGCTCGGCCAGCCGCGGGTTGACGAACCGCCAGCCGAGCGTGGTGTCGACCGCTTCGCGGTTGCCGCGATCCCAGGCGGCCTCGGGCTTGAGCTGCACGTACGGCGCGCGGGTCATCGACTCGACGCCGCCGCCGATGAACACGTCGCCGTCACCGACGGCGATCGCGTGTGCCGCCGTGTTGATCGCCTGGAGCCCGGAGCCGCACAGCCGGTTGACGGTCTGCCCGCCGACCTCGACCGGGAAGCCCGCGATCAGCAGCGCCATCCGGGCGACGTTGCGGTTGTCCTCGCCGGCCTGGTTCGCGCAGCCGAGGATGACGTCCTCGACCAGCGCTGGGTCGATGCCCGCACGATCGACCACGGCCCGCAGGACGGCTGCGGCGAGATCGTCCGGTCGGACGGCGGCCAGCGCGCCGCCGTAGCGGCCGATCGGGGTGCGCACGGCCTCGACGATCCAGGCCTCGCGGAGCGGGCGGCGGGTATCTCGGGTCATGATCGGTATCGTACGTCGGTCTCGCCGGTCAGCCGGCGGCCGCGAGCGACGGCGCTGGATCGAACCGCGGACCGGCGAAGGTGAACGTTTCCAGGTTCGCCAGCACGGCATGCGGGCCGCCGAGCGGCGTGACGCGCTCGAACGGGCCGCTCGGATGTGACGCGCCGAGCCGCAGCGCGAGGTCGATGTCGGCCGGCGTGGCGACGCCATCGCCGGCCGCCCGGTACGCCTCGTTGACGATGGCGAGGACGATCCGTTCGACGATGCGCGGGTCGGCATCGTCGCTCGGCGGGCGCGTGGATCCGCGGCGAACTCGGGCGCGGGCCCACGTCGCAGCGGCCGGCGTCGTCGTAGCGGTAGAACCCGCCGCCGGTCTTGCGGCCGAGCCGGCCCTCGGCCACCAGCCGCTCCTGGATCTGCGAGGGCCGGAAGCGCTCCGCGAGCGGGTCGCCGGCGGCGCGCGACCGCTCGAAGATGCCCGAGCGCCGCGGCGAGGCTGATGTCGATCCCGGTCAGGTCCATCAGCTCGAAGGGTCCGAGCGGGAAGCCGTCGCCACGGACGGCGGCGTCGATGGCCTCGACCGAGCCGTCGCCCGCTCTCGAGCATCGCCAGCGCCTCGAGCGTGAACGGCCGGTTCACCCGGTTCACGATGAAGCCCGGGCGTGTCCGCGCACCGGACCGGGACCTTGCCCCAGGCCGTCATCAGGGCGCCGGCCCGATCCAGGACGGCCGCGATCCGTGGCCGGCGCGGCGATGACCTCGACGAGCGGCATGACGGGTGCCGGATTGAAGAAGTGCAGCCCGAGCACGCGCGTACGGTCCACGGTCGCACGCGGCGATGTCGGCGACCGACAGGGCGCTCGTGTTCGTGGCGAGGATCGTCCGGCCCGGAAGCAGATCCCCGAGCTCGCGGAAGATCGCGCGCTTGAGGTCGAGGTCCTCGATGGCGGCTTCGATGACGAGACCGGGATCGGCCGCGGCGACGTCGGCGAGCGTCGGTGCGTCGGTCAGCCGGTCGAGCCGGCCGTCGACCCAGGCGTCGGCCGAGTCGGGGTCGAGGTCGAGCCGGGCGGCACGTCGCTCCAGCCCGGTGCGGATGCGCGCACGACCGCGCTCGATGGCGGCCGCATCGACGTCGTGGACGCGCACGTCGTGGCCGGCCTCGAGCGCGAGCTGGGCGATCCCGGCACCCATCGTCCCGGCACCGATGACGCCCACGGCTCCGACCGAGTCCACCACCCCGGTCACGTCAGACGGGCTTGATCGCTTCGAACGGCTGGCGGCAGTCGGCGCAGAAGCGGATCGTCCGGCAGGCCGTCGGGCCGAACAGGTTCTCGAGGCGGGTCCGGCGCGAGCCGCAATGCGGGCACGGGACGCGTGGCTCGAGGTCGATGAGACCGCCGCCTGCCGAAGCGGCGGAATCCGGGCCGGGCGGCGCGATCCCTGCCGCGCTCAGGGCGGCCCGACCGGCCTCGCTGATGCGCTCCGATGTCCACGGTGACCTCGAACGTGGCCTCGACCTCGATCGGCCGCCCGAAGGTGGCGAGCCTCTCCGCGATCGACCGCTTGATCAGCTCGAGCGCGGGGCAGCCCACGAAGGTCGGCAGGATCTCGACCCGGATCGGGCCGCCCGCACCGACCTCGACGCTGTGGATGATCCCCAGGTCGACGATCGAGAGCATCGGCAGCTCGGGGTCCATGACCTCGGCGAGAGCGGCGCGGACGGCTGCTTCGTCGACGCGTGAGGCGGGCGTGCCGGCACCTGTGACGACGCCCGCGCGAATCCGCGCGACGCCGACCTGGATACCCATCTCGCTCACCAGGTCGCCCCCGGATCGGATCGCCGGACGGAGGTGAACTCGCCCCACAGCCAGCGGAACGCCTCGCCGTGGTCGAGCCGGCCACGCTCGTGGTCGCGGGCCGGCGGCGGCATGGGCAGGTCGAGGTTGGCGAAGGTCGGACGGATCGTGCCGCGCCAGCGTGTCTCGAGCTCGGTCATCGGGGCGGCCAGGATCCCGGCCTCGATGAGGGCCGCCTCCCCGGGGAGTGGCGTGAAGACCGTGGCCGCGTCCGGACCCAGCTGACCGAGCGCGGCCAGCAACCGGTCGCGCGCCTCGCCACCGCTCCGGCCCAGCCGGTCGAGCCACGCGCCGGCATGCATCCGGTGGTAGCGCTCCTCGCGCAGGAGCTTGCCGACGAGCTCGGCCAGCGGAGCCCACGATCCATCTGCCAGCGCCTCGAGCCGGACGACGTCGGCGGTGTCGTACAGGAAGCGCCGGGCGATCGTGATCGCCCAGTCACCGCGGCCGTGGTCGAGCAGGCGGCAGTGGCGGTAGTCGGGAGGCTCCCGATCGTAGGCGAGGGCGTCGGCATCGCTGCCGGTCAGGTCGGCCAGCAGCCCGTAGAGCGCCGCCGCGTGGCCCAGCTCGTCCTGGGCGAGCGAGCTCATCGCGACGTCCTCCTCGAGGAGCGGCGCGATCCCGGTCCACTCCGAGTCGGAGAAGCCGATGACGAACTCGTCGTCGGCCATCGAGCACAGCAGCTCGACCAGCGCGGCCGCCGTCGCGGGGGGTGCCGCCACGGTGCTCACGAGGAGCGTGCCTTCGGCTTCGGCTGGCCGGCCTGCGCCCGCGCTGCGGCCAGCTTCTCGCGCATGACGTAGCCGCCCGGCTTCTTGAACGAGCGGTCGAGCGGCGGCTGGAGCAGGTCCGGGTCGTCGAGGTCGACGATGTCGGTGCGGCGGACGACCCACAGCCGGACGCTCTCCTGGCGGCGCCCGTACATCTCGCGCGCGTAGTGGACCGCCAGCTCCGCGTCCGGGGCCATGACGCTGCCGCCGTGGCGCATCGGGTCGCCGTCCTTCTCCTGCCGGAAGACCTCCCACGGCTCCAGCTCGGGGGCGGTCCGCGTCGGCGTCGTCGCTCATGCCGCTCGCGGGATGCCCAGGATCGTCTCGCGGACCCAGCGCGTCTCCTCGCGGTTGAGCCGCCGGAACTCGAGCCGCGCCTGCGACCGCGGCCCGTGGTTGGTGACCACGGTGCGCAGCTCGTCCCAGTCCGGCTCGGTGTAGCGCCACTCCTCGGCGTCTCGTCGAACCGCAGCTCCGGATCGGGGATCACCAGCCCGAGCTCGCGGATCCGGGGCACGTAGATGGTCAGGAACTCCTGGCGCAGCTCCTCGGACGTCTTGGCCTTGATCCGCCAGTACAGGTCGCGGTCCTTCTCGCGTGGCGAGCGCGGGCCGTGCATCTGCATCAGCGGTCCCCACCACCGGTCGAGCGCCTCCTGGACCAGCGGCGCGCTGCGCCACGGTCCCGTTGACCATGGTCACGACCACGTCGCGGCCGTGCATGATGTGGACCGATTCCTCCCAGCAGATCTTGCGCATCGTCCGGGCGTACGGCGCGTAGGACGAGTCGCGCAGCGCCTGCTGGGCGACGATCGCCGCCGCGTCGACCAGCCAGGCGATGATCCCGACGTCGCGCCCAGCCGTCCGTCGGGTAGTGGAAGACGTTGTGGAACTTGGTCTTGCCGGCGAGCAGGTCGTCGAACATCGCCTCGCGCGGCTTGCCGAGGTCCTCGGCCACGCGGTACAGCAGCTGGGCGTGGCCGACCTCGTCCTGGACCTTGGCCGTCAGGGCGAGCTTGCGGCGGAGGGTCGGCGCCCGCATCAGCCACTCGCGCTCGGGCAGGACGCCCATCAGCTCGCTGTTGGCGTGCATCTCGACGAAGCGCAGGACGGCGGTCCGGTACTCGTCGGGCATCCAGTCGGTGGCCTCGACCTTGCCGCCGGCGGCGACGTGGGCCTCGAACAGGGCGAACCGCTCGTCGTGCGGCAGGTCGTCGTTGAACGCCGGACGGCCGCGCTCGAGCGGGCCGAGGATCGGGTCGAGGGCGAGCGGATCGGTCATGGCCTGGCCCGCTGCGCCTGGACGGCCCGCAGCGACAGGTCGGCGTACGCCTCGGCGACTGCCTGGGGGGTGACCCGGCCGCTCGGCCGGTACCAGGCGACCAGGCCGTTGATCGCCGACAGGATGTATGCCGCGGTCACGGCCGGGTCCACCGAGGCGAACGCCCCGGTCTGCACCCCGAGCGCGATCGTCGCGCGGAAGCGGGCCTCGTAGGCGTCCCGCCGGCGGGCCATCTCGTCGCGATGGGCCCGATCGAGCGCGCGCCATTCGTGGACGAACACGCTCGCCCGCTCGATGTCCTCGGTCACGACGGCGACGTGAGCGCGGACCAGCGAGATCAGCTGGACCCCGGGCCCGAACACGACCGCTCCCGGATCGCCGGCCTCGACCGTGTCCGCGGCGGCTTCGAAGCGCGACGCCGTGTTCTCGACGATCGACCACAGGACATCCTGCTTCGAGGACACGTGCGCGTACAGGCTGGCACCCTGGATGTCGACGGCACGGGCGATGTCGCGCACGCTGGTGCCGTCGTAGCCGTGCTTGTGGAAGAGAACGCTGGCGGCGTCCTCGATCGCCTGCCGGCGCGTCGTCTCGACCATGGCGTTGGGAGCCCCTAACTAACGCTTGTTAGGGCAGCCTATCCGCGAATGGTCGCCACCGTCAAGGCGAGCCGCTACTCCCCGGTGAACCGCGGTGGCCGCTTGTCCACGAACGCTGCCAGGCCCTCGGCGTGGTCGGCCGTGGCGCCCGGCGATCCCCTGCCGGTACGCCTCGTCCTCGAGCGCCGCGTCCAGGCTCGACCGACCAGCTCCGCTCGAGGGCTTGCTTGGTCAGGGCGACGGCCCGCGGCGCCAGGCCGGCCAGCCGGAGAGCCATCGATCTCGCCTCGGCAGCCAGCGCCTCGGCGGGCACGACCCGCGCGACGAGGCCGAACCGTTCTGCGTCGGCCGCACTCAGCGGTTCACCGAGGAGCGCGAGCTCCGCCGCCTTGGCCGGGCCGACGAGCCGTGGCAGGAACCAGGTCGCGCCGCTGTCCGGCACGAGTCCGATCCGCCCGAATGCGAGCACGAAGCTGGCACCCTCGGCGGCGATGCGCAGGTCGCACGCGAAGGCGAGCGAGGCGCCGGCCCCGGCCGCGACCCCGTTGATCGCTCCGACGATCGGCTGGTCGAGCCGCCGCATCGCGGCGATGATCGGGTTGTACCGCTCGCGCACCTCGACCTCGAGCGGGGTCGGCGTCCGGCTCGAGGCGTTCCTTGAGGTCCTGGCCTGCGCAGAACGCACGACCCGCGCCCGTCAGCACGACCGCCCGGATCGTCCGATCGCGCTCGATCGATCCGGAGGGCGGCCAGGAGCTCCTGCTTGAGCGGGATGGTCAGCGCGTTGAGGGCCGCCGGCCGGTCGAGCGTGATCGTCGCGATCGCGTCGGCGACCTCGTAGCGGAGCGCGCTGAAGGCAGCCGCCTGCGGATCGCCTGCCATCGGCGCGGGTCAGACCCCGCTGAACTCGACCAGCCGACCGTCGACGAGCTCGAACACGCGCCGGTCGATCGGCTCATCCGCACCCCCGGACTGCTCGACGATGAATTCGGCGAACAGCGTCGCGAAGTCGTCGTCGCCGGGTCGCAGCGAGCCGGCGGTCATCAGGTGGCGCTCCGGGAGGCCGATGAGGATCCGCCCGGCGGTCCCGAGCTCGGCGACCAGGTGGGCGACCACGTCGGGCAGCATGATCCGGGCGGCATCCCAGCCATTGCCGGTGTCGGAGCTGATCAGCCGCCGATCGCCTGACACCTCGTCCGTCCATGGCGCCGTCGACGACCAGCGGCGCGAGGTTGCGCAACGCGGCGTCCTGGACCTCCGCCGGCTCGACGCCCCACGACAGCAGGTGGTCGCCGTTGACGACGATGTCGTATGCCCCGGCATCGATGGTGTAGACGACCGGCAGCTCGGCCGGCCCGACGTCGAGCAGCGGCTGCGCGTGGCTCTGGGCGGAATGGGCGGCGAGCACCTCGCGATCGATCGACTCGAGCGACAGACCCTGCGTCCCGACCGGTCGGAAGGCCGGATAGATGATGTCGCGAGCGTGCGCCCAGTCCTGCTCGGGGCTGTCGGCGGGCGACAGCGCTGGATTCCGGGGCCGGCGAGTGGCCGCTCACCGGGGCGGAGTCGTCGATCGGCGCCAGGTAGTCGGGCGCGCTGTCTCGGATGGACGCCGGCGGGTCGTCCCCGAGCTCGCGTTCGAAGTCGCGACCGACGTCAGACCCGCCATCGGGCTCTCGCTCCATGCGCGTCCCTCCTCCTGCTCGTCGAGGTCAGTGTCCCGACCAGACGGGCGGGCGTTTCTCGGTGAAGGCGGCCATCCCTTCGGCCTGGTCATCGGTGTCGAACAGACCGAAGAATGCATCACGCTCGCGCGCGAGACCCTCGCTCAGACTGTGCTCCGTCGCATCGACGACCGCGGCCTTCGCGGCGCGCGCCGCGCGGGGTGGCATCGTCGCGACCGACGCTGCCAGCTCGAGCGCGGCGTCGACCGTCGCCTCGGCCGGGACGACGCGAGTCACGAGGCCGCGGGCTTCGGCCTCACGGGCCGACAGCGAGCGACCGGTCAGGATCAGCTCCATCGCTCGCGCCTTGCCGATCGCCCGGGTGAGGCGCTGCGTGCCGCCCGCACCGGGCATGACCCCGATCAGGATCTCCGGCTGGCCGAACGTGGCGTCGTCGGCAGCCACGATCATGTCGCAGGCCATCGCCAGCTCACAGCCGCCGCCGAGGGCGAACCCGCGGACCGCGGCGATCAGCGGCAGCCCGACGGCATCGATCCGGTCCCACGCCCCGAACCGGCCGCCCTCGACCAGCGAAGCGGACGTCTGGCCGGCGAGCTCCCGGATGTCCGCGCCGGCCGCGAACGCCCGGTCGCCTGCGCCGGTCACCACGATCGCCCGGCAGGCAGGGTCCGCGTCGAGCGTCTCGAGCGCCGATGCCGAGCTGGTCGAGGAGGTCGAAGCTGAGCGCGTTGAGCGCCTTCGGGCGCGTCCAGCGTCACGAGAGCGACGCCAGGCAGCGACGAGGCCGGGGCGGCCGAGCGGGGAGCCGGGGCCGGGTAGTCGACGCGAATGAGCGCGGCGTCGGCCGCCTCGCGTGTCTGCCCGAGCCGATCGTTCGGCGGCGCGGTGTCGGTCACCTGGGCTCCTTGGCGCTTCGTTCAGACAGTATCCACAGCCGGGGAAGCCGCGGCGTCCATTTCCGGCGCATCCTCGAGCACGAGCAGGGTCGACAGGCCAGGTGCGATCTCGCGGAGGTTGCGGCCCGCCGCGCGCATCGCGTCGGAGGCCAGCCCGGCATCGAGCGCGGCCCGATCGTCGAAGCGTCATCGTCGTCACGATGACGAGGTCGGTCTCGCCGCCGAGCGCATCTGCGACGCGCCTGACGCGGGCCTCGCGGAGCCCGGGCGTTCGGGCGACGAGGGGCAGGTGCTCGGTGGCGTACCGGCGCTCGAAGGTCGCCAGCGCGTCGGGACCGCCATCCGGGCGTCGGAACAGGGCGAGCAGCGTGGTCATGGGCGCACCTCCGTCGGTCCCTCCGCCACGGCGCCGATCGACGCCTCGGCCGAGCGATAGAAGACCCGTATCGCCTCGAGCGCGAGGGCCGGGCGCCGGTTCAGCACATCATGGCCGCAGTCCGGGGCGACGAACAGCGAGCCGCGGCGGACCTGGCGGGACAGCTCCCAGGCCTGTCCGATGGGCACCAGCGGATCACGATCCCCGCAGACGACCAGGGTCGGGCCCGCGATCGTGCGCAGCTCGGCCGGGCTGAGCAGGGGCTGGACGGCGATGTCGGCGGCGATCGCGGGCAGCAGCCGCTCCCAGGCGCCATAGCCCTGCGTGCGGTCGATCGTCCGGTCCATCTCCGCCGCCCAGGCCGGATCGTCACGGCGGATGCGGGCCGGGTCCATCAGCCGAGACCCGACGCTCGCTCGCGGCTCGCGTGGCGTCGCGATGCCGGCGGCGACGAGGGTGACCACGCGATCGGGCGCACGGACCGCAAGACCGAGACCGGTCATCGCTCCCATCGAATGGCCGGCCAGGTGGAATGTCGCGAGCTCGAGTGCGTCGACGAACGCCTCGAGGTCGTCGACCAGCCAGCCCGCCTCGAACCCGTCGGCGGCGTCCCAGCGTGTCCCGCCGTGGCCCCGCGCGTCGGGGAGATACAGCGTGAAGCGCTCGGCGAGCGCCGGGATCTGGCTCGCGAACGACGCGCGACCCGAGGTCGACGCGCCGTGCAGGAGGACGAGCGGCGGGCCGGAGCCGATCGTCTCGTAGGCGATCCCGAGGCCATTGGCACGGATCGTGGGCATCGCTCGCGATGCTACCGCTCCGGCCCGCCCTCGACGTGCGACCCGGCCCGCCCGACGCGCTCCGCCCTACAATCGGGCCATGCCCGAGACACCGGCGGCCGCGACCCGCACCGAGCGCGATTCGATGGGCGAGATGCAGGTCCCCTCGGACGCGCTGTACGGCGCCTCCACCCAGCGGGCCGTCGAGAACTTCCCGATCTCCGGTCAGCGGATGCCGCCCCGCTTCCTCCGTGCCCTGGCCCTGATCAAGCTCGCGGCGGCCGAGACGAACGGCCAGCTCGGCCTGCTCGACGCCGACGTCGCCGGGGCCATCGCCGCCGCGGCGGCATCGGTCGCCGACGGCGACCACGACGACCAGTTCCCCATCGACATCTACCAGACGGGCTCGGCGACCTCGACCAACACCAACATGAACGAGGTCGTCGCCCACCTCGCGCGCGCCCGGCTTGACGGTCGCACGGTCCACCCGAACGACGACGTCAACCGCTGCCAGAGCTCGAACGACACGATCCCGACCGCGCTCCAGCTGTCGGCGGCGATGGCGATCGAGGAGCAGCTGTTGCCCGCCCTCGAACGGCTGCACACCGGGCTGGCCGCGAAGGAGCAGGAGTTCTGGCCCATCGTCAAGACGGGCCGGACGCATCTTCAGGACGCGACCCCGATCCGGCTCGGACAGGAGTTCCGAGGCTACGCCGGCCAGGTCGAGGAGTCGCTCCGTCGCGCGCGGGTGGCCCAGGCCGAGCTGCTCGAGGTGCCCCTCGGAGGGACGGCGGTAGGGACCGGGATCAATGCCCACCCGGAGTTCGCGTTCCGGACATGCGCCCGGCTGTCGGCCCTGACCGGGCTGACCGTCCGCGAGACCGGCAATCACTTCCACGCCCAGGCGACGCTCGATGCCGCGATCGCCGCCCACGGCTCGATCCGGACCATCGCCCTCAGCCTGTGGAAGATCGCCTCCGACATCCGGTTGATGGGGATGGGCCCGCGCGCCGGGCTCGCCGAGCTGGCCCTGCCCGAGACCCAGCCGGGCTCGAGCATCATGCCGGGCAAGGTGAACCCGGTCATCGTCGAGAGCCTGACGATGGTCGTCGCCCGGGTCGTCGGGAACGACGCGACCATCGGCTTCGCCCAGACCGGCAGCCTGCTCGAGCTCAACGTGATGCTGCCGGTGACCGCGGCGGCATTGCTCGAATCGATCTCGCTGCTCGCCGCGGCAGCCGAGAACCTGAGCGTTCGCCTGGTCGAGGGACTGCAGGCGACCGAGCGCGGACCGCAGCTCGTCGAGCAGGGACTGATGCTCGCGACCGCGCTGGCGCCGGTCATCGGCTACGACGACGCGGCCAAGCTGGCCAAGGAGGCGCTCAAATCCGGCCGGACCATCCGCGAGCTTGCCCTCGAGCGCGGGATGGACGCCACCGAGCTCGACCGCCTGCTCGATCCTGCCGGGATGACCGAGCCCGGACTGGGGGGCGGACCCGCGGGCGGCTGACCCCGACCAGCCGGCATCCCGAAGGCTGGAGCGCCGCCCCGCCGCCATGACATCGCCCAGGATCACCATCTGCGGATAGTTCCAAGCAAGCGGAACGACATCGAGCGCGAGGCGGCGCGGCGCGAGACGCGCGGCCGCCGCCTCCCGAGACTGGTTCCGCTTGATCGGAACCATCTGAAAGGGGCCTTCCTGCGCGATGTCGTCGGGCGAGGGCGCCAGCGGCACCACACGAGCGCGCCCGCGCACCGGGCGGCCGCGCGCCGACCTCGACCGCTACAATCCGCGCGATGACCGAGACGCGCCTGTGGGACCGCGCCGCCGCACTGCCAGCCCGGACGGACGGGGTCCGGCTGCCCGAGGTCGCGGCCCTCGCGACCGAGCTCCCGACGGTCGGCCAGCTCTTCGACTTCATGCGCGACGCCGAGCTCCGGTTCGCGACGCTGCGCCTCCGCATCGAGGAGCGAGCCCACACCTCGCGTGGCGAAGAGCTGACGCTCATGGACGCGGTCCTCCGGCACCCGGGCGACGCCAAGGTCACGACGACCCGGCCGAATGGCACGGCGCGCTCCGAGTACGAGGTCTGGATCTCGGACGGCGAGATCGTCCGGACCTATGCCAGCGCCCATCACCTTGGGACGCAGCGACCGATCCGCAACTGGCCCCGGGGGCTCAACGACCCCGATTTTCCGGGGACGGCGCGGGTCTACGAGCCGGTGACCTCGCTTCCCTCTGAGACGCTGCCCGAGACCTTCGTCCACCCGGCCGGCTACTGCCAGAACACGCTCGCGACCGGCCGCTGCGCGATCACCGGGACCGACGTCGTGATCGGCCGTGAGGTCGTCCTGCTCGAATGCGACCACCCACGCACGACCGAGCTCGCCGGCGACAGGCCCGACTTCCACATCTCGATCGCGGTCGACCGCGACACCGGCGTCATCCTGCGACTGGTCGAATCGATCGGTGGGGCCGTCACTCGCGACGCCGAGGTGGTCGAGCTGTCGCCCGATGTCCCGCTGCCGCCCGCGGCCTTCAACTTCGTCTTCCCCACCGGGACGACGATGCTCTACTGAGTCCGGGGCCTTCCGGAGCATCGGATGGCGCGCGTATAGTCCGCTCGTTCCCGACATCTCGATGTTCGGAAAGGAGGGCCAGGCGAGGGACCCACGCGCTGCCGGCGCAGCGCACCGCGGCCGGCCGAGGCCGCCCTCCTACCCACGCGACACTCGCGAACCCCGCGTTCGTGTGCGGCGCCCCACCCCTGGGTTGCGGCCGCCGATCCGGTCCGAGTGAGGGAGACAACCCGATGACCCAGACGCGCGACGAGAAGATCAAACAGGATGTCGCCGACCTGCACGGATTGGGCTACGCGCAGGAGCTCTTCCGCTCGATGGGCGGGTTCAGCAACTTCGCGATCAGCTTCAGCATCATCAGCATCCTGACCGGCGCGGTCATCCTCTACGACTACGGCCTGGCCTGGGCGGGCACGGCCGCGGTCATGATCGGCTGGCCCCTGGTCACCGTCTTCGTCCTTGCCATCGCCGCGTCGATGGCCGAGCTCGCGTCCGCCTACCCGACGGCCGGCGGGCTCTACTACTGGGCCTCGAAGATGAAGAACAAGAACTGGGGCTGGTGGACTGCCTGGCTCAACCTCATCGGCCAGTTCGCGATCGTGGCCGGGATCGACTATGCCGCGGCCGGCTTCCTCAACGCCACGATCGTCGACAAGATCACCGGCGGCACGTTCAACACGACCGAATTCATCCATGGCGTCCTCAACGGACAGCTGGTGACGATGGGCGTGATCCTTGCGATCCAATTGGCGCTCAACATCGGCGGCATCAACCTGGTCGCCCTGTTGAACCAGGTCAGCGTCTGGTGGCACATCGGCATCGTGGCGATCGTGGTCATCTTCGTCTTTGCGACCGGCAAGCCCGATCAATCAGGCCTGACGCTGGGCCAGATCCAGCCTTTGGATCAGGCCGGCAGCTGGAACAACAACCTCGGGCTCTTCAACCTGCAATACGGTCCTGCGACGAGCTATCCGGTCATCGTGGCCTTCTTCTTCTCGCTCCTGCTCGCGAACTGGACGTACACGGGCTACGACGCGTCCGCCCACGTGGCTGAGGAGACGGTCGGCGCCCGGATGGCCAGCGCATGGGGCGTCTTCCTGTCGGTGGCCGTGAGCGCCGTCGTCGGCTACATCTTCCTGGTGGCACTCACCACCCATCTCCCGAACCTCTCGACGCTCTTCCCGGCGACGCTAGATGCAACGACGACCCCACCGTCGAGCCAGTACTACTTCGGGAGCGGCGTCGCGGTCATCGCGATCCTGGAATACAACCTCGCCAACCTGGGCGACCTCCTCGCCGCCGGCATCGCGATCGCGATGTGGTTCTGCGGCCTGGCTTCGCTGGCGGCCGCCGGTCGGATGTTGTTCGCGTTCAGCCGCGACGATGGGATCCCGGGGTCGGGCTGGCTCAAGCGCGTCAGCCGGCGCTACCGGACCCCGGCGAACTCACTCGCCGCGGTGGCCGTCGTTGCGTGGCTCTTCACCGTCGCCGCCTTCATCGTCGGCACGGGAACGGCCATCGTGATCGTCACCGCCATCAGCACGATCTTCCTGTATGCCGCCTACGGCCTCGTCATCTACCTCGGCGCGACGACGGGCGGATGGCGGGAGCATCGGGTCTGGAGCCTAGGACGGTGGTCCAAGCCGGTGGCGTACGTGGCGGTCTTCTGGGTCGTCGTCCTGATGGTGCTCTTCTCCTTCCCGACGTCGGGCAACATCTCGTGGCCGTTCATGGTCGGCATCGTCGTCCTGCTGCTCATCTACTACTACGGCTGGGCGCGCAAGCGCTTCCAGGGCCCGAAGGTGATGGGCGCCGACGCGGAGCTGACCGAGCTCGAGCGCGAGTTCGAGCACGCGGCCGAGGAGCTGGGAGGGCCCGCGCCCGCCTGAGCTGACACATCCAGCGAACCGAGGGCCGGCCCGGCTCGAGACCGGCCGGCCCTCACCATCGAGCCCGACCCGTACATCGGAGACCCGACCATGAGCGATCACGACCAGGCCCACGCGAAGCACCATCGGCTCGTCGAGCTCGAGGAGATGGTCCGCGACGGGCAGATCGACACGATCGTGGTCGCCATCACCGACATGCAGGGCCGGCTGATGGGCAAGCGCGTCCAGGGCCAGGCGTTCCTCGACGGGGTCATCTCGCACGGCGCCCACTTCTGCACGTACCTGTTGGGCACGGACATGGAGATGAACACCCCCGAAGGGTTCAAGCTGATGAACTGGGAGACCGGCTATGGCGACTGGATCGCGGAGCCGATCTGGGACCAGCTCCGCGTCCTGCCCTGGCTGCCCGGCACGGCGATGGTCCTCGCCGACGCGGTCGACGAGGAGACCGGGCTGGAGATCCCGATCGCGCCACGGACCATCCTGAAGCGCCAGGTCGAGCGCGCGGCAGGGGCCGGCTTCGCGCTGAAGGCCGGCTCCGAGTTCGAGTTCTACGTGCTCAAGGATTCCTGGGAGGAGCTTGCAGAACAGGGCTGGCCCGTCCCGCGGACGTTCGGGCACTACAACGAGGACTACCACCTCCTCCAGGCGACCAAGGCCGAGCCGCTCCACCGCCTGCTCCGCAACCAGATGACGGCCGCCGACGTGCCCATCGAGTTCAGCAAGGGCGAGGCCGCCAACGGCCAGCACGAGGTCAACATCCGCTACGACCACGTCCTCGAGTCGGCCGACCGGAGCGTCGTCTTCAAGCACGGCGCGAAGGAGATCGCCTACCTCAACGGCTGGGGCATCACGTTCATGGCCAAGCCCGACCATCGCTGGACCGGCTCATCGGGCCATCTCCACATGAGCCTGTGGGACGTCGTCAAGGACGTGCCGCTGATGCACGCCGCAGAGGGCGCGCCAGCCGGTCCGTATGGCCTGTCCGAGGTCGGCCAGCAGTTCATGGCCGGGATGATGAAGCTGTCGCGCGAGCTGGCCGTCTTCATCGCGCCGTTCATCAACTCGTACAAGCGCTACGCCTCGCTGTCGTGGGCGCCGGTCAACGTCGTGTGGGGCCGCGACAACCGGACGACCGGCTTCCGCCTCGTGGGCCGCGGGCCGGGCCTGCACGTCGAGGACCGCTTCCCGGGCGGCGACATGAACGCCTACCTGACCTACGCGGCGATGATCGGCGCCGGCCTGTACGGCATCGAGCACAAGCTCCCGCTCGATCCCGAGTTCAAGGGCAACGGCTACCTGGCCACCGGCGTGCAGCGGATGCCGCGGGCGCTGTACGAGGCGATCGCCGAGCTGGAGCGATCCGAAGCCGCCGTCGAGATCTTCGGCCAGGACGTCGTGGACCACTATCTCAACGCGGCGCGGGTCGAGCAGGAGACTTACGACTCGGTCGTGCACCCCTGGGAGCGCGAGCGCTACCTCGAACGCGGCTGATCACTTCTCGAAGCTGGCTCATCCTCGGGATCCTGCTCATCGCGCGCTCATGTGCGGCGGCGATACCAAGCCGTGTGTCCGTCACCCGCAAGGTCTGCCGTCCCGTCTGATCCGGCGATGATCCCGCCGCCCGATCGAGTCTGATGAACGCGCGTTTCCGGGCGCGCGCGGACACCGTCCTCGACCGTCTGTCGGTCGTCTCTCGGTGGAGGATCACCTCCGTCGTCCTGGCGACGATCGTGCTGGTGATGCCGCTCGCGAGCGGGACGGGCGATTTCTACCGGGGGCTCTCGGTACCCGAGGTCATGCTCGTGACGTTCGTCGGGATGGCGGCCGGTTGGGTCGCCCTCGACCGGCTCGTGGCCTACCGCGCCGCGATCGCATCGACCGCCATCGTGGCCCTATGGATCGCGGCCGGCATCGCGCATGCCGCGCTCGTCGTGGGACAGCGTGAGCCTGGAGTGTGGGTCCTCGTCCTGGCCACCCTCGTCGTGTCGGTCGCGATGGGCGCGCTCATCCGCGGCACGACCGACGGCCGCAGGAGCATCGCGGCCCTGGTGACGATCGCCACCACGACATCCTGGGTGACCTACGACCTCGGTCGACTCCCGATCCAGCCGCTTCGCGACTTCGACCTCTATCTCCAGGCCGGCGCCACGGCGCTGCGTGGCGCGTCGCCGTACATCACGGCGCCGGTGCTGCCCGGCACGAGCCTGACCCATCTGCCCTTCGTCTACCCGCCGTTCACCATCCCGCTGTTCGAGATCCTCGCCAGCATGGCGAGACCGGTCGCCGTCGGCCTGTGGGAGGCCGGCTCCATCGCCGCCGTGGTCGCCGGCTTGTGGATGCTCGGCGTGCGGGGACGATGGCTCCTCGTGTTGCTCGCGTGGCCCGCCTTCAGCGTCGGGATCGCGGTCGGCAACGTTGCGTCGTTCACGTTCCTGCTCTTCGTCGTCGGGTTCAGGGTCGGTGCCGCACTCGTGCTCAGCGGCGCGTTCAAGATCCAATCGACCATCCCATCCCTGTGGCTGGTGCTCGAACGGCGCTGGCGGGAGCTCGCGGCAGGGGTCGCTCTCGTCGCGGTCCTGGCGCTCATCTCGCTGCCGATCGTCGGGGTCCGAACGTGGCTCGATTGGCCGGCCGGTCTGCGCGAATTCCAGGACAGCTTCGTCGCATATCCGAGCCTGCAGGGGCTCTCCCTCGTGCGCTGGCATGGGCAGGCAGTCGCACTGGCGGTCACGGTCTTCGCGCTCGGGTTCGCGTTCCTCCGGCGCGGTCGGAACTCCCTGGCGCGGTTCGGTCTGGCGTCGATCGTCGGCTCGCCGACGCTCTACATCCATGGGCTCTCACCGCTCCTGGCCGGCGCCTTCAGCCTCGGGCCGGAGCTGTTGTGGTTCTTCCTCGCATTCGGCCCGTGGCCGTTCCCATTCGGGCTACGGTCCGCCTGGGTCGCGATGGCGATCGCCGGCCTCGCGCTCCACATCTCCCGCGGCGACGATCTCGACACACCAGGCGACTTGACGCCGTCGCGTGCCGACGTGCATCCGGTCGCTCGCTCTCGCCAGGTCTGGCCCTCAGCCGGGTCGCCGCTCCCGCACCTGCCGGATCCGTCGCGCGATATCGATATGACCTGACGCCTCGGCCGTGTCGGCGGGCGTGTCGCCTGCGTCCGTCAGGGCTGCCGGGTCTGCGCCAGCGGACAGCAGCAGCTCGACCAGCTCGTCGTCCCCGTGCTGGGCCGCCGCGTGGAGCGGCGTGAACCCGTTCCGCTGCGTCGCGTTGACGTCGGCGCCCGCCGCGATCAGGACGCGGCAGACCTCGTGATGGAGACCGGCCGCGGCCGAGTGGAGCGGCTGGACGACCATCTCGTTGCGCGACACCGCGCCGACGTCCGCGCCCTCGCCCAACAGCAGTCGCGCGGCCTCGGCCTTGCCGAAGAAGGCGGCGAAATGGAGCGCCGTGAACCCGTCGGTCGAATAGACAACGGCCCGCGCCGGATCCTCGTCGAGCCGCTCCCGGAGCCGGTCGATGTAGCCGAGTGCGGTCGCCTCGAAGACATCGAGCTCGGGGTCGGCCGCCAGCAGGGCGTCGGTGGTCCCGCGATCGAACCGATAACGCGAGCGCATGATCGCCGACACGCCGTCCCGGTCCCGGACGGTGGCCAGGAACGGGTCGGTGGCCACCAGCTCGGCGACGCGCACGGCGTCATCGGCGCTGACCGCGTCGAGCAGATCCTGTTCCGGGCTGGTCATCGCCCGAGCCTCCGTGTCGTGGTGTCACATCGTGCCACGCGAGGGCACGTGCCGGGCGATACTCTGACCGCGACGAACGTCGAGAGGGAGAACGATGCGACTCGAGGGCAAGGTCTCGATCATCACCGGGGGCGGCGGCGGGATGGGCCGCGTGGCCGCGCAGCTGTTCGCGGCGCAGGGCGCCAAGGTCGTCGTGGCCGAGTACGGCGAGGCGGCCGGCGCGGAGACCGTCGAGCTCGTCCGGGCGGCCGGGGGCGAGGCCACGTTCGTGAAGGCCGACGTCTCCAAGGAAGCCGACGCGAAAGCGATGGTCGACCACGCCGTCTCGACCTACGGACGGCTCGACTGCCTGTACAACAACGCCGGGATCATGCCCGAGGCGGACCACTCGGTCACCGACACCGACGTCGCGACCTGGGATTCGGTGATGGCCGTCAACGTCCGCGGCGTCTTCCTCGGCTGCAAGTACGCCATCCCGGCCATGATCGAGGGCGGCGGCGGGTCGATCATCAACATCGCCAGCTTCGTGGCGCTGCTCGGCTGCAGCGTCCCGCAGGACGCCTACACCGCGTCCAAGGGCGCCGTCCTGTCGCTCACCCGAAGCCTTGCCGTCCAGTTCGGACCGAAGGGCATCCGCACGAACGCCATCTGCCCCGGCCCGGTCGAGACGCCGTTGCTCATGGACTGGCTGGTCAAGGACGAGGCCGCCAAGCAGCTGCGGCTGGCACGCAACCCGACGGGACGGTTCGGCAAGCCCGAGGAGATCGTCCACATGGCGGTCTACCTCGCCTCGGACGAGTCGCGCTGGACGAACGGCGCTTCGCTCGTGGTCGACGGCGGGATCACCGTCAACTACTTCTGATCGACGTTGCGGAGGCATCGATGACGGAGGAGACGACCGAGGTGGCCAGCGGGCGGATCGCGATCGGCATCGACGTCGGTGGTAGCGGGATCAAGGCCGCCGTGGTGGACGTCGAGGCCGGACGGCTCCGCTCCGATCGCCTGCGGGTCCCGACCCCGACGCCATCGACCCCGGAAGCCGTGATCGCCTCGATCACCCGGCTCGTCCGCCGGCTGGTCAAGTCGAGCGGGCTCGGTGAGGGCACGCCGGTCGGGATCGGCCTGCCCGGGGTCGCCATCGATGGCGTGCTCAAGACTGCCGCCAACATCGACCCTGCCTGGGTCGACTTCCCGGTCGTCGATCGTCTGACCCGCGTCCTGAAGCGCCCGGTCTTCATCATCAACGACGCCGACGCCGCGGGCATCGCCGAGATGCGCTTCGGGGTCGGCAAGGACCAGCCGGGCGTGGTCATCTTCCTGACCCTCGGGACGGGTGTCGGCTCGGGCCTGTTCAACGACGGCGTGCTCGTCCCGAACACCGAGTTCGGCCAGATGGAGATCCGCGGACGGGCGGCAGAGAAGCGCTCCGCGGCGGCCGCGCGTATCCGGCGCGGGCTGTCGTGGAAGGCATGGGCGGCCGACCTCGACGAGCACCTCGATCGGATCCACGAGCTGATGTGGCCGAACCTGATGATCCTCGGCGGCGGGGTGAGCAAGAGCGCGGACAAGTACGTGCCCCGGCTGACCGTCCGGACCACGGTCGTCCCCGCCCTGCTGCGCAACGACGCAGGGATCATCGGGGCGGCGATCGTCGCGGCCGAGACGCCCCCACCACCAGTGACTGCACCCGCGCCCGCGCCGACGCCGGTGGCCGATGTGACGGCGTCCGAGGTGTCCGACCTCTCCCCGACCCCGCCCTCTGGCGTCGCATCGGGGGCGACTGAGACCGGCTGACACGCGACGTGCTCGGGCCGGGTCGCCTGGGACCGGGCGTATCATCGAGCCACTTCAGACCGGCTCCCACACACCACGCGAGGTCCCTTCCATGACGACCGACACCCGCGCCGACGTGCGCGCCACGCAGATGGTCATCGGCGGCGCAGTCCGTCGACGCTGCCGACGGCCAGACGTTCGACATCACCGACCCGGCGACCGGCAAGGTCGTCGCCACCGCACCCCTGGGCGGACCGGCCGACGTGGATCGCGCGGTCGAGGCCGCCCGCCGCGCGTTCGACGACCGCAAGGGCTGGGCGAACTGGGCGGCCGGCAAGCGAGGACGCTCGCTGGCCAAGCTGGCCGCTCTCGTCAAGGACCATGCCGAGGAGCTCGCCCAGCTCGAGAGCCACAACGTCGGCAAGCCGATCACCGGCGCCCGCGGCGAGGTCATCGGCGCCAGCCTCGTGTTCGACTACTACGCCGGCGCCGCCAACAAGGTCTTCGGCCAGACGATCCCGGTCTCGAAGCCGGGGCTCGACCTCACCCTGCGCGAGCCGATCGGCGTGGTCGGGTTGATCGTGCCGTGGAACTTCCCGCTGCTGATGGCCTCCTGGAAGGTCGCGCCGGCCCTGGCGGCTGGCAACACGGCCATCCTGAAGCCCGCCAGCTACTCCCCGTTGACGGCGATCCGGCTCGGCGAGCTCGCGCTGGAGGCCGGCATCCCGGCCGGCGTCCTCAACGTCGTCACCGGGCCGGGCGGCTCGGCCGGCGCGTCGATCGCGGCCCATCCGGGCATCGGCAAGGTGGCGTTCACCGGTGAGACGACGACCGGCCAGGAGATCATGCGGCTGGCCGCCGGCAACGTGAAGAAGATCTCGCTGGAGCTCGGCGGCAAGAGCCCGAACATCGTCTTCGCCGACGCCGACCTCGAGAAGTTCGCCCGCGAGTCGCCGTACTCCGTGTTCGACAACTGCGGCCAGGACTGCTGCGCGCGGAGCCGGATCTTCGTCGAGCGGAGCGCGCATGACGAGGTCGTCGAGCTGTTCGCCGCCGCGACCCGTAACGTCAAGGTCGGCGACCCGAGCGACGACGCGACCGAGGTCGGGACGCTGGTCAGCTTCAAGCAGCGCGACCGCGTCCGCGACTACATCGAGATCGGGCTCGGCGAGGGGGCGACGATCGTCGTTGGTGGCGACGCACCCGAGGATGCGGCGCTGGCAGGCGGCGCCTACCTGATGCCGACGGTGTTCGACGGCGTGTCGAACGACATGCGCATCGCGCGCGAGGAGATCTTCGGGCCGGTCGTGTCGATCATCGCGTTCGACACCGAGGAGGAGGCGCTGCGGCTGGCCAACGCGTCGCCGTACGGGCTGTCGGGCTCGATCTGGAGCCGCGACATCGGCAAGGCGCTGCGCGCCGCGAAGGCGCTCCAGGCGGGGGTCATCAGCGTCAACTCGAACTCGTCGGTCCACACCGAGGCGCCGTTCGGGGGCTACAAGATGTCGGGGATCGGCCGCGAGCTCGGGATGTCCGCGCTCGAGCTCTACACCGAGACGAAGAACGTCTTCATCGACCTGACGAGGAGTCGGCAGGCACGCCGCGCTCAGCCGCCGGCGCGCGAACCCGCGTTTCTGTCAAACGCTCCTCACGCGAGCGTCGGTCAGCGGATCCGTGCCAGATGTGTCACCCGCTGGGCATCTGCCGGTCGTCGGTGCCATGCCGAGCGCGGCCACGCTCGGATCCAGCGGGTCGGGCCCGCCCTCGGCTGACGAACGCTCGCGTGGCGTGCATCTGACACGAACCGCGTCTCAGTGCCCGATCACGACATCGGGCCACGACACGTCGGGACGTCGCCGCTCGAGCCAGTCACGCAGGGCGAACATCGTGGTCCGGAAGGCGATCTCCGACCACGGGATGTCCTCCGGCGCGAAGGCGGTGATCTCGGTCGCCTCGGGCGTCGGGGCAGCGGTCCCGCCGACGATCCGGGCCTCGAACGCGATCGTCACGACGCTCGCCTCGAGCCGCGAGTAGAGCCCGATGATGTCGCCCGGCGCGACGAGCAGGCCGGTCTCCTCGAACGTCTCGCGGATGGCCGCCTGGTGGACCGTCTCGTCGACCTCGAGGAAGCCGCCCGGCTGCGCCCACGAGCCCAACCCTGGTTCGATGCCGCGCCGGATGAGGACGATCTCGCCCGCGTCGGTGATCGGGAAGGTCGTGACCACGAGGCGCGGGTTGACGTAGGCGATGTGCCCGCAGGTCGGGCACTGGAGTCGGTCGCGGTCCTCGCCTTCGATCGCACCGAAGACCAGCGGCGAACCGCAGCGCGAGCAGAACTTGAGCGATTCGGCGAGCCAGGCCGGCACGCCGCGACCCGACGGCAGATCGGTCGAGCGCCCGTCCGGACCGCGCTCGAAGCGTTCGTCCATCACCGGAGCGCCGACGAGGCCAGACGCATCACGCCACGATGACCAGCAGCGCGGCCAGGACCAGAGCGGTCAGGCCGATCACGCTCACGATGACCCACGCGAGACGAAACAGACCCTTGGTCCGGTCGACCGGCATCCACGCCCAGGCCGAGCGCCAGATGCGCAGGATCGCGTCGGCGGTCGTCACGACCAGCAGCGGTGCCGCGATGAGCACGCACAGCTTGACCAGCGGGCTACCGAACCCGGCACCGAGCTCGAGTGCGGAGATCGCGATCGCGCCGCAGATGAGCACGATCACGCTCAGGTTGATGTAGTACGGCTGGAGCGGGGTCGGGGCGACCTCCGGGACGGACCGCGGCGGCAGGCCCTGGAGGCTCGGCGGCAGGGTCGATGTCGGCCTCGGCACCGCCTGCCGGTCGAGGACCGGCATCCCGGGCTCCCAGCGCTCGTCGTCCATGGGTCACGAGTGTATCCCCCGCCGACGGTCCGGCCCCGCGTCGACGAGACCGGTGCCTCGCGGGTGCCCGGCGTACGATGGCCGATGTGACCACGTCACGCGAGCGGGTCCTGATGGCCCTCGCCCACGAAGAGCCGGACCGTGTCCCGATCGTCATCGGGGTCAGCAACGCGACCGGCATCAAGATGGGCACGTACCGTGAGCTCAAGAGCCTGATCGGCGTGACTGCGCCCGACGAGTACCTGTACGTCTGGCCGGAGCTCGGGACCGCCAGCCTCGACGAGGCCACCCTTCGCCGCCTGCACGGTGATGTCCGCGGCGTCCTCGACCGCGAACCCGCCGACGTGCTCGAGCGCAACCGGACCCGCGAGCCACACAGCGATTACGTCAACTCATGGGGGTCGGGGGCGGTCGAGATCGCCCCTGGCGAGTGGTTTCCGATGGTCGAGCCGCTTGCGGAGGCCACGACCCTCGACGCGATCGAGCGCTTCCCGTGGCCGGACATGGACGACCCGTCGCGCGTGGCCCACATGACCGCCGAGGCAGCCCGGCTTGCGGCGGACAACGAGTACGCGATCATGGTCGCCCCATGGCTTCTGTTCCCTCTTGAGCGCGCCTTTGCGATGCAAGGGATGGACCGGTTCCTCATGAACACGGCCCTCGAGCCGGACTTCGCCGAGGCGCTCCTGCGCCGGATCGCCGGTCTGTGCGAGCGGCTCATGGGCCATGTCCTCGACGCGGTAGGCTCGAATGTCGACATCGTCAAGATCGGCGACGACCTCGGCACCCAGCAGAGCCTGCTCATGTCGCCCGCCACGTATCGCTCGATGCTCAAGCCCATCCATGCCGAGCTCATCGCGTCCATCCGGCGGCGGACGGTCGCCAGGATCTTCTTCCACACCGACGGCGATGTCTTTCCGCTGCTCGACGATCTCGTCGAGATCGGCGTGGACATCCTCAATCCGATCCAGACCTCGGCCGGCAAGATGGCCGACCTCGCGACCCTGAAGCGCCGATACGGCGACGCGTTGACCTTCTGTGGCGCGATCGACACACAACGGATCCTGCCCCACGGGACGCCCGACGAGGTCCGGGCCGAGGTTCGCAGGGTCATCGGCGAACTCGCATCGGGCGGCGGCTACCTGCTCTCGTCGGTGCACACGATCATGAACGATGTGCCGGCGGCGAACATCCTCGCCATGGTCGATGCGGTCGAGGCGTATGGGACCTACCCGGTGGCGGCCGGATGACCGGGCGGACGGAGGCCGACGTCCTCGACGAGCTCTATCGCCATATCCTCCAGGGGGAAGCCGGGCCATCGGTCGCGGAGGTCGAAGCCGGCCTCGCCGCGGGCGTCCGGCCGAGCGTCCTTCTCTTCGAAGCGATGATCCCGGCCCTCGAGGAGGTCGGCAACCGGTTCGAGTCCGGCGAGTACTTCCTGCCCGAGATGCTCATCTCAGCGCGTGCGATGCGGGCCGCGATGGAGATCCTGCGGCCGGCCATGTCCCCGACCGATGCCCCGTCGCTCGGGACCATCGTCATGGGCACGGTCGCCGGCGATATCCACGACATCGGCAAGGACATGGTCGAGATCATGCTGGAGGGGGCCGGCTTCCGGATCGTCGACCTGGGCGTGAACGTGCCCGCGGCTCGCTTTGTGGACGCCATCCGGGAGCATCACCCGGCGGTCGTCGGGATGAGCGCGTTCCTCACCACCACGATGCCACAGATCGGCCGGACCATCGCGACCATCCGAGATGCCGGCCTGCGCGACGACGTCTGGATCATCGTCGGCGGGGCGCCGATCGACGACGACTTCAGGGTCGACGTCGGCGCCGACGGTTACGCCCCGGACGCGAGCTCGGCCGTCAGGATGACGAAGAGCCTGGTCGCCCGCCCGTTGCGCTCGTGAAAGGCTTTGACGACCACGCACCAGCGCCTCGTGAGGGGACCTAGAAGCTCGTCGACGCCTCCGCCTCGGGTTCGTCCACGGCCAGATCGCACGTCGGGCAGTACCAGCGCGTCTCGAGCGGGGTCCCACATCGGCCGTGGCGGATGGGCTCGTGCTGGTCGCCAAGGCGTCGCGCGCCCCAGTCGGCGAGCAGACGCAGTGCCGAGGCGAGGTCGTGTCCGTCGGCGGTCAGGGAATACGACATCCGCGGCGGCCGCTCCTGGTACGGCGTCGCGACGACAATCCGCTCGCGCTCGAGACGGCGAAGCCGGTCGGCCAGGATGTTCGGTGCGATCCCGGGGACGGCCTCGGCCAGCTCGTTGAACCGGCGCGGACCGCCCAGCAGCGCCTCGACGAGAAGCAGGCTCCAGCGGTCGCCGACCCGCTCGAGGGCGGCTTCGAGGGGTGAGGGCTCGCGCATGGCATCGATGGTAGGTGCGGGTTCGGGGCTTGTCACGATTGCCACTCAGTAGTAGATTGCAAGTCACAAGTCTATCGCACCCACGCAGACACCCGGAGAACACCACGAACATGACCGCCATCGAAGAGCTCCAGACCGCCGTCTCCACCCTTGCCGAGCGCGTCGGCCCATCGATCGTCGGGATCGGGCGCGGCACCCGCGGCTCCGGCGTCGTCGTCGCCGACGGCAAGGTCCTGACCAATGCCCACAACCTCCGCGGCGACGAGGTCACCGTGACCTTCGCCGATGGCCGCCAGACCCGCGGCACGGTCGCCGGCTGGGACGGCGACGGCGACCTCGCCGTCATCGACGTCGACACGACCGGCGCGACCGCCCTCGAGTGGGGCGACGGCGAGGCCCTCAGCGTCGGGACCGCGGTCTTCGGCGCCGGGGCCAGCCATGGTGGCGGAACGCGCGTGACGTTCGGGCTCGTGTCCGCCATCGCGCGGGCGTTCCGCGGCCCGGGCGGCCGGCGCATCGACGGCAGCGTCGAGCACACCGCTCCCCTCGCCCCCGGATCGTCGGGTGGTGCGCTGCTCGATGGGGACGGCCGGATCGTCGGACTCAACACGAACCGCATCGGCGAAGGCTTCTACCTGGCGCTCCCCGTGGACGCCGCCCTGCGGACCCGGATCGACGCGCTGGGACGCGGCGAGTCACCCGAGCGACCACGACTCGGGGTGGCCGTCGCGCCGAACCACGTCGCCCGTCGGATGCGCCGCTCGGTCGGCCTCCCGGAGCGTGACGGCATCCTCGTCCGCGGGGTCGAGGACGGCAGCCTGGCCGAGGCGGCCGGGATCCAGGCCGGCGACCTCATCGTCGAGGCCGGCGGCACGCCCATCACCGACGCGGACGACCTGCACACCGCGCTGTCCACGCTCGAGCTCCCGTTCGAGGTCAAGCTGGTCCGCGGCACCGATGAGCGGACCGTCCAGGTCGGTGGCGCCACCAAGGCGACCGGCGAGGCCTGAGCGTGGCCATCGCCCCCGCTCCACGACCGGTCGTCGTCCCCGAGCCGGATGACGACTCGGATGACGAGATCCTCGATGCGTACTCGGCTGCCGTCTCGACGGCGGCCGAGCGCCTGATCCCGTCGGTCGCCAGCCTGCGCGTGACCCGCCAGGTCGGTGGCTGGAGCGGGACCGGGGCAGGGTCGGCCGTGGCCATCGAACCGGTCGGACATCTCGTCACGTCGGCCCACGTCGTCGCGGGGTCGGACCGCGGGACGGCGACGTTCGTGGACGGCGCCGAGCTCGCATTCGACGTCGTCGGGCGCGACCCGCTGTCGGACCTGGCCGTCGTCCGAACGACCGGCGGGAGCCCGCGTCCGGCCCCGCTCGGTCACGCCGAGCGGTTGCGCGTCGGCCAGCTGGTCGTCGCCATCGGCAACCCGCTCGGATTCGCAGGCACGGTGACGGCCGGCGTGGTCAGCGCGCTCGGGCGCTCATTGGCGACCCGCGACGGGCGTGCCAGCCGGCTCGTCGAGAACGTCATCCAGACCGACGCGGCGCTCAACCCCGGCAACTCCGGTGGCGCGCTCGCTGACTCGCGCGGCCGCGTCGTCGGCATCAACACCGCGGTGGCGGGGGTCGGTCTCGGGCTGGCCGTCCCGATCGACGCCGCCACGCGCGCGATCATCGACAGCCTGATCGTCCACGGCCGGGTCCGGCGCGCGTTCCTCGGCATCGTCGGTGGGACGCGACCGCTGGGCGAGGCCGTCGCGGCGCGGCTCGGCCGGAACCGCGGTCTCGAGATCGTCCAGCTCCTCGAGCCGGGCCCGGCCGCGGCTGCCGGCCTGCGCGTCGGCGACATCGTGGTCGAGCTCGACGGCATCCCGATCGAGGGCGTCGGCGATCTCCAGCGCCGCCTCGTCGGCGACGCCATCGGGCGCTCGATCGACCTTCGTTTCGAGCGTGCCGGCGAACCCCGCTCCATCTCGATCCGACCCGTCGAGCTCGCCTCCTAGGGTCTCGCCGCCGGCCGGCTGACCGGCTAGCATCGGGCGCATGGAGCGCCTCGTCGCCTGGTATCGGGTCGGCTCGTCGTGGGGCGCGATCGTCGCGCTCGTCGTCGCCAACGCGATCCCTCTGTTCGGCGTCCTGTTCCTCGGCTGGAATGTCTGGACGATCCTGACCATCTACTGGCTCGAGAACGGCGTCGTCGGGTTCTTCAACGTGCTCAAGATGTCGAAGGCGGCGGGGACCGATCCGGTCGGGTCCGGCATGACCGCGACGGTCAACGGGCGGCCCATCGCCGGGTCAGCGAAGGCCGTCCTGATCCCGTTCTTCGTCGTCCACTACGGGATCTTCTGGCTCGTCCACGGCATCTTCATCCTGACCCTGCCGATGTTCGTGGCATTCGGCGGCGGCGGCTTCTTCGACGGCGGAGCGCCCTCCGACGGTGGCGCCGGGATCATGTCGGACCCGGGCGCCATCGCGTTCGTGCTCATCGGCCTGTTCATCAGCCACGGGATCTCGTACCAGCTCAACTACATCGGTCGCGGCGAGTACCTGCGGACGAGCGTCGCCCGGCAGATGGTGGCGCCCTACGGCCGTCTCGTCATCCTCCACGTCACGATCATCCTGGGCGGCATGGCCATCGCCTTCACGGGCGCGCCGGCCGCGGCGGTCCTGGTCCTGGTGCTGCTCAAGACGGCGCTCGATCTCGGCCTCCATCTCGCCGAGCACCGAGAACCTGCGACCCCGATCGAGCTGGCCGCTCCCGGACCCGGTCCCGAGATCGCCCGGTGACACCGACCCTCGGCACACCCGAGCCCGTCACGCGCGTCGTGTCCGACCCGCGCTTCGAACGCCTCGTCCCCGACGGGACGCCGATCATGCCTCACGCGGGCGGCGCGCTCTGGGCGGAGGGACCCGTCTACGTCCCCGACGAGGACGCGGTCCTGTGGAGCGACGTTCGACGCAACGCAGTCCGCCGCTGGTCGGACGCAGACGGCGACAGCGTCCTCTACCAACCGTCCGACTTCGCCAACGGCCACACGCTCGACCACGACGGCACGGTCCTGGCCTGCGAGCACGGGCGACGCCGGATCGCGCGCTACGAGCGCGATGGCACGCGGACGACGCTGGTGGACCGGGTGGGTGGCGCGCGGTTCAACTCACCCAACGACGTCGTCGTCGCCTCCGATGGCGCGATCTGGTTCACCGACCCGCCGTACGGGATCCTCGACGATACCGAGGGCTACAAGGCCGATTCCGAGCTGGACGGCTGCTTCGTCTACCGCCTGGACGGCTCGACCGGCGAGCTGACGATCGCGAGTCGCGATCTCATCCATCCGAATGGGCTGGCGTTCTCGCCCGACGAACGGACGATGTACGTGTCGGACACCTCGGTCGCGCGGATCGAGGGCGGCAACCACCACATCCTCGCCTTCGACGTCGTCGACGGGCGGCGACTCGAGGCGCCGCGGGTCTTCCTCGTCATGGAGCCCGGCGTCTCGGACGGCTTGCGGGTCGACGTCGAGGGGAACGTCTGGACCTCGGCCGGCGACGGCATCCACGTCCTGGACGCGAGAGGGATCGAGCTGGGCCGGATCATCCTGCCGGAGGAGGCCAGCAACTGCCAGTTCGGCGGCCCGGACGGCCGGCGGCTGTACATCACCGCGACGTCGACCCTGTGGTCGATCGCGGTCGGGATCCGTGGGGCCGTCACGCCCTGGGTCGGCGCCCCGGGCTAGAGCTCAGCCCGCGTCGTCGAGGACGGCCTGGGTCTGGCGGGCTCGCCACGCGCCGAGACGCTCGGCGAGGGCCGGATCCGACAGCGCGAGGATGGCCGCGGCGAGCAGGCCGGCGTTGGTGGCGTTGCCGATGGCGACCGTCGCGACCGGCACGCCGCGCGGCATCTGGACGATCGACAGCAGCGAATCCAGGCCACCGAGGTGCTGCGTCGGGATCGGGACACCGATGACCGGCAGCGCCGTCTTCGCGGCGAGCATCCCGGGCAGGTGGGCGGCCCCGCCGGCGCCCGCGATGATGACCTTGATCCCGCGTCCGGCGGCCTCCTCCGCGTAGCGGAACAGCCGATCCGGGGTCCGGTGTGCCGACACCACCTTCAACTCCGACGGGATGCCGAGCTCGTCGAGGACGGCGACGGCCGCTTCCAGCGTCGGGAAATCGGAGCGGCTGCCACCGACGATGCCGACGATCGGCGTCGCGGCTGGCTCGGTCATCGGTCGCCCTCCATCGTGTCGTCGGCCCAGCTGAGCAGCGCCAGCGCCTGTCGCGCCCGGTCGAGCGCCCCGTCGACGTCGGCCGCGGTCGCCGTCAGGTGCCCCATCTTGCGACGTTCGAACACGCGACGCTTGTCGTACAGATGCAGATGCACGGTCGGATCCGCCAGCGCAGATGGGACGCCGACGAGACGCGCGTCCCGGAGCCGGCCGCTGCCGAGCAGGTTGACCATCGCGGTCGCCGTGAGCGCCTCGGGCGACCCCAGCCCCAGCCCGCAGATCGCCCGGATGTGCTGCTCGAACTGCGAGGTCGCGGCGCCCTCGATCGTCCAGTGGCCCGAGTTGTGGACGCGCGGCGCCAGCTCGTTGACGACCAACGAGCCGTCACGGAGCAGGAACAGCTCGGCGGTGAGCGTCCCGCACAGGTCCATCGCGCGCGGCCAGGCGTCGTTCCGATGGCGATCGCACGCGCGGCCACGTCGGGCGCGATGGGCGCCGGCGCGACCGACTCGACGAGGATCCCGGCGTCGTGGGTGTTCCGGGCGACCGGGAAGACGGCGACCGCCCCATCGAGCCCGCGAGCGACGACGATCGACAGCTCCGCCTCGAAATCGAGCTCCTTCTCGGCGAGCAGCGCGGATCCGGCCGGCCGACCCAGCCGCTCCCAGGCGTCGGCGAGCTCCGTCCGCGTCGGCGATCCGGAGCTGGCCTCGCCCGTCATAGCCGCCGATCGGCAGCTTGAGCCGGAGCGGCAGGCCGAGCTCCCGGGCGGCGGCGGTCGCTTCGGTCACGGACCGGACGTCGCGCCACGGCGCCACGGCGACCCCGGCGCCCTCGACGAACCGCCGCTCGGCCAGGCGATCCTGGGTGACGATCAGCGGCCCGAGACCAGGCCGGACCGGGACGACCGCCGCCAGCGTCTCGACCACGTCGGCGGCGACGTGCTCGAGCTCGTAGGTGACGACCGCGCTCAGGTCGGCCAGCCGCAGCGCCGCGCCGACGTCGTCGTACGAGCCGATGACCAGACGATCCGCGACGGCCGCGGCCGGGCAGTCGGTGTCCGGGTCGAGGACGGCGACGCGGTAGCCCATGGCCCGCGCCGCGAGCCCGAGCATGCGTCCGAGCTGGCCGCCGCCGAGGATGCCGATGACGGCCGGCGGCTCGATGGGCGGTGGGGTGCGCATCGCGCGAGTGTACGGGCGGCTACCCTGTGACGATGGGCGCCGTCGATCACGTGGTCGTCACCGGGTTGATGGCCTCCGGCAAGACCACCGTGGGGCAGCTCCTGGCGCAGCGCCTCGGCTGGACATGGCGCGACTCCGACGTCGACATCGAGGCCACGACCGGCTCCACGGTCCGAGCCCTGCGTGACCACGAAGGCGTCGAGAAGATGCATGAGCGCGAAGCCGCGCAGCTGCTCGATGCTCTCCGGTCGCCCGAGCCGAACGTCATCAGCGCCGCGGCAAGTGTCATGGACCACGCGGCCACTCGCGCTGCCCTTCGCCGGCCTGGGGTCGTCGCCATCTGGCTGCACGCGTCGCCCGAGCTCCTCGCCCGGCGTTTCGACTCAGCCGACGAGCACCGACCGGCGTACGGCGACGACCCCGAACGGTTCCTCGCCGATCAGGCAGCGCATCGCGAGCCGCTGCTGTCCGAGATCGGTGCGCACGTCCTCGACGTCGACGGTCACACCCCCGCCGAGCTGGTCGCGCAGGCGATGGAGATCGTCCGCTAGCATCGGGCCATGACCGAGCGGATGGCCCTGATCCTCGACGTCGACACGGGGATCGACGACAGCCTCGCGCTCCTCTACGCGGCCGCCTCGCCCGACGCCGAGTTCGTCGCCGCGACCTGCGTGTCGGGCAACATCGACGCCAGGCAGGTCGCGATCAACACGCGGGCGGTCCTCGAGCTCGCCGGCCGGACCGACGTCGAGGTCGCGCTCGGGCGCGAGACGCCGCTCGTGCGGGCGCTCGAGACGACGCCCGAGACGCACGGGCCGCAGGGGCTGGGCCATGCCGAGCTCCCGCCACCGACGCGCCCGCTGTCCGACCGGCACGGGGTCGATGTCATCCTCGAGGAGGCCCGCCGCCGACCCGGCGAGATCACCCTCGTCACGCTCGGTCCGCTGACGAACCTGGCCATCGCGGTCCTGCGCGAGCCCGCCCTCCCTCGCCTGCTCCGCGGTTACACGCTGATGGGCGGGGCGTTCGGCACGTCGGGCAACACGACCCCGACCACCGAGTGGAACATCCACTGCGACCCCGAGGCGGCGAAGATCGTGTTCCGCGCCTGGGGCGAGGCGTGCGCCGCCGACCCGACCATCGCGCGGCCGCTGGCGCTCGGTCTCGACGTCACCGAGAAGGCACGCATCGTGCCCGACGACGTCGTCCGCCTCGCGCGCAGGGCCGGCAGCACGCCCGACGATTCGATCGCGCTGTCACGCGGCGAGGACCCGATGCAGGCGACCCGGTCGGTGGCGAGCAACCCGGTCGTCCGCTATGTCGCCGACGCCCTGCGCTTCTACATGGAGTTCCACGCCACGTACGACGGCTTCTACGGCGCGTTCATCCACGACCCGCTGGCCGTCGCGGCGGCGCTCGACCGGTCGCTGGTCACGACCGAGGCGCTGTACGTGGACGTCGAGACGCGTGGCGAGCTCACGGCCGGGATGACCGTCGCGGACCGGCGGCGACTCACCGGCAGGCCCCCGAACCTCGACGTCGCGGTGACCGCCGACGTGGCGACGTTCCTCGATCGCCTGGTCGAACGTGTCGGAGGGCTGGCGGCGGACCGGATGGACATGTCACGCTAGGGGCGGTGCGTGCTCGCCCTGGCACCGCACCAGGAGGGATGAGGAGGACCCGATGGATCTCAACTGGCTGACGATCTGCGCCGAAGGCCAGACCGATGGCTGCATCCCGACGATCCAGCTCCTTTATCTCGTCGCCCTGATCGCCGGCGCGATCCTGTTCGCGGTCGTCGCGCGTCGGTCGCGCGACCTGACGACCGCCGTCCTGACGCTGATGCCGGTCGCCATCGCCATCAACATCGCGGTCGGTTCGATCGCCATCGCGCTCCGTCTGCCGATCTATCTCGATTCGATCGGGACCGTGCTCGTCGGCGCCCTGGCGGGACCGTGGGCGGGCGCGCTGACCGGCATCCTGTCGAACCTGATCTGGTCGATCCTGCCGGTGCCCGGAGGCGCCGGCCCGACGGCCGCCTTCTTCGCGCCGGTGGCCGGGGTCATCGGCCTGATGGCCGGCTTCTGGGCGAGCCGCGGCGTCTTCCAGCTCCGGCCGGACGACGTCCGGGTCGGCGGCTTCCTGGCGCTCGCGGCCGGGATCGTCGGAACGTTCGTCGCGTTCCTGGTCGTCCAGGCGACGATCGGCATCCCGGACCTCGGCGTGACAGATCCCGACACCCTGACCCAGAACCAGTGGATGTTCCTGGCCATCGCGATCGGGTCGATCGCGGTCGGCGTCGTCGTCGGCTGGATCGCCAGCCGGACGGTCTTTGCGTTCAAGGGCCCCGATCCGATCATCCGCCAGTACCTGATCGGCGCGACGACCATCGCCGCGTTCGCCCTGGTCTTCGCCGTGCTGCGGCTGCTGTTCAGCCCGAGCGGCTACTTCTCGACGATCACCGGGGTCAAGGCAGACGGGACGCCCGACACCTTCCTCGGTGGGGCGAACCTGACCGGTCTCGCGCTGTCCGACCCGCTCGGGTTCATCGGGACCGCGGTCGTGGCCGTCCTCGTGGCGTTCGGAGCCTGGTCGTGGGCTCGGCGCGGCGAGAACGCTCGCCTCTTCCCGGTCTGGATCGGCGGCCTCACGACCGGCCTCGTCGCGGCCGCCATCTCGGCGCCGATCGCCGCTGGTGTCTTCGGCGGCGTGACCGGCGGTGGGACGGACGCGCTCGTCGCGCTCTTCCGGACGCTCGGTCTGGGCGTCTTCCAATCGGCGTTCGCCCAGGGGCTGACCAGCGACCCGCTCGACAAGACCATCAGCTACACGATCGTCTTCCTGATCCTGGGCGCCCTGCCGGTGACCGTCCGGACGATGTACAGCCGCGGTGAGGCCACGGTCGCGGAGTGATCCCCACCGCCACGGCCGGCTGACGACGAGGGATGTCTGCGACAAGCGGGTATTTCGTCGCGGGGTCGAGCTGGCTTCATCGCCGCAACCCCCTGACCAAGCTCCTCACCCTCGGACTCATCCTGCTCGCGGCGTTCCTCTTGCCGCCGGTCGTCCTGCCGGTCCTGGCAGTCGCGATCCTCGCCGCGGCGTGGACGGCCGGCCTGCTGCGTCCGCTTCTCCGGGCGATGCGCATCCCGGCCCTGCTCCTGTTCTCGATCCTGGTCGTCAACAGCCTGTTCTTCCCGGCGGCCAGGGACATCCTCGCGTCGCTCGGCCCGCTCGCGATCACGCGCGAGGGCGTGACGTTCGGGCTCATCTCCGCAGGCCGGGTCCTCGTCGCGTTCCTCGCCTCGGTGACGTTCCTGTTCACCACGCTCGCCGACGACCTTCTCGAGACGCTCATCACGCGCGGCGCGAGCTACCGGATCGCATTCGTCGTGCTGTCGGCGGTCCAGCTCGTCCCGCGGATGCGGTCGCGGGCCGGCGCGATCCTCGAGGCGCAGCAGGCCCGCGGGCTGTCGCTCGAGGGCTCGTTCGTGCGGCGCATCCGGTCGCTCGTCCCGCTCATCGGACCTGTCCTGCTCGGCGCGCTCGTCGATGCGCGCGAGCGCACCTTCGCGCTGGAGGCCCGCGGGTTCGGGGCGCGGCCCGGGCGGACCGCCTACCGGGTCGTTGCCGACCCACCGGTCGATCGCTGGCTGCGCGTGGCGATCCTCGTCGCGGCCGTCGCGATCGTGCTCGTGGCGCTCGGGGTGCTGGGGCGATGACGGCCGACGCGGCCGTCGGCCAAGATGGTCCGCCCCTGCTGGTGGAGGACCTGACGATCCGCTACCCCGGACGGCGCGAGCCGAGCGTCGAAGGGGTCGGCGTGACCGTGGCAGCCGGAGTACGGGTCGGCGTCGCGGGCAGGACGGGCGCGGGCAAGTCCACCCTGGCCCTTGCGGCGGCCGGGTTCATCCCGCGCGTGGTCAAGGCGAAGGTCGGCGGCCGGGTCGTCGTCGAGGGGCAGGATGCTGTCACGGCACCCGCCGGCGCGCTCCTCGGGCGAGTGGGGATCGTCTTCGCGACGCCGGCCAACCAGCTGTCCGCGTCGAAGCTGACGGTCCGGGAGGAGCTCGCCTTCGGGCTCGAGAACCTGGGCGTCCCCCGTGACGAGATGGACGCACGGATCGACGCGACACTCGCTCGGCTGGCGATCGGCCATCTCGCCGACCGCGAACCGTTCGCCCTGTCCGGCGGCGAGCAGCAGCGTGTCGCCATCGCGAGCATCGTGGCGATGGGCACGACCGTGCTCGTCCTCGACGAACCGACCGCGCAGCTCGACCCGGCCGGCACGGTGTCGGTCGCCGAGCTCCTTGATGAGCTGGCGCGTGCCGGGTCCGCGATCCTGTGCGCCGAGCACGACCCGAGCGTGCTTGGCCGGATGGACCGCTGCCTCGTGCTCGACCGCGGGAAGGTGATCGCTCTCGATGTCCCGGGTGGCGCGCTGGCCACGGCCGAGACGGCCGGCGGCCCGCCGGCGCCGACGCTCGTCCGGCTCGCGCAGGCTGCCGGGCTATCGCCGTCCCACGCGTTCGACGAGGCGGCCATCGCCACCGCCTTGGGCAACGCGGCGCACGCGGTACCGGAGACGGGGCCTCGGCCCACCGCCGGCGCGGCCTCGGACACGACGGCTGCATCGACGTCGGCCTGGACGCCATCGGGCGACCGGACGCCCGTCAGGGTCGAGTTCGACGACCTCTCCCACCGTTATCCGAGCGGCATCGAGGCTGTCCGCGGCGTCTCGCTGGCCATCGAGCCCGGCGAGGCCGTCGCGATCCTCGGCCAGAATGGGTCGGGCAAGACGACCCTCGTCAAGCACCTCAACGGGCTGCTGCGGCCGGCATCGGGTCGCGTCCTCCTCGACGGACAGCCCACCGACGCCCGGTCGATCGCCGAGCTCGCGGCGATCGTCGGGTTCGTCTTCCAGAACCCCGACGAGCAGCTGTTCGAACGCTCCGTCGAACGCGAGGTGTCGTTCGGGCCACGCAACCTCAAGGTCCGGCCTGCCGAGATCGCCTCACGGGTCGCGGGGAGCCTCGAGGCCGTCGGCCTGACCGCCCAACGTGCGACCAACCCATACGACCTCGACCTGTCGCAGCGCAAGCTCGTCGCCCTGGCCGGCATCCTGGCCATGGATCCCGCCGTCCTCGTCCTCGACGAGCCGACGACCGGCCAGGATGCGGAGGGCATCGTGCGCGTCGGCACGGTCGTCGAGGCCATGCGCGCGGCGGGCCGGTCTGTCATCGCCATCACCCACGACATGGAATTCGCGGCATCGCGCTTCGGGCGGATCGTCGTCATGCGCGAGGGGGTCGTCGTCGCCGACGGGCCGCCGGAAGCCGTCTTTGCGCCGGCCAACCACGACCTCCTTGGGTCGACCGGGTTGACGCCGCCCCCCGCGGCGCGGATCGCGGCTCGGATCGGCCTGGGCATCGTGCCGCCCGACGCGGAGCGGCTCCTGGCGGCCATCGGACTGATCGAGGCCTTGGCGCGACTGCGGGCCTGACTCGCGAGATCACGCCCCAATGGCCCGCTGTTTCGGGCCGTTGGACCCTCGCCGGCCGGACGCCGCGCCGCGCAGGCTTCTAGCGAAGGAGGTCTCGCGATGCGCATCCTGCTGGCCGTCGATGGTTCTCGTTCATCCGATCGTGCACGGGACCTCGTTGCCGCCCTGCCTGCGGACGAGGGTGGCCGCGTCCGCATCGTCAGCGTGGTCCCGCTGATGAGCGACCCGGTCGGGATCGCATGGGCGCCGGTCTACGAGCATGAGGCCGCGCCCGTCGACGAGAGTGCACTCCGGACCCATCGCGACGCGCTCGACGCAGCCGAGCGCGAGATCCGTTCTGCCCGGTCCGACCTCGTCATCGAGACCGTGCTCGTGCGCGGTCGCCCAGCGAGCCGGATCGTCGAGGAGGCCCGTTCGATGCCGGCCGACCTGGTGGTCATCGGTCATCGCGGTCATGGTCGGTGGGAATCGATCCTCCTCGGGTCGGTGTCGGCCGAGGTCGTCGATCACGCCCCGTGCCCGGTCCTCGTCGCGCGCGACGAGCGCATCGGGCCGATCATCCTGGCCGACGACCGCTCGGAGCACGCCCGCGCGGCCGAGGCGTTCATGACTGACTGGCCACTCTTCGAGGGTCTGCCGGTCACGGTCGTGACGGTCGACGAGGACGGCTTCCCGTACTCGCCATCGGTCCCGCCGCTCGTCTATTCCGAGGCGATGGACGCGTACGCCTACGGGACTGCGGCCCAGCGTCGCGCGACCGAGGCCGACTGCGAGGCGGCCGCGATCCGCCTCCGTGAGGCGGGCATGCAGGCCGAAGCCGAGGTGCGCGAGGGCGATCCGGCCCACGAGATCGTGCTGAGCGCCCGACACCACGGGGCCGGGCTGGTCGTCGTCGGGACCCGCGGACAGACCGGCCTGCGCCGATTGATCCTGGGCAGCGTCGCGCGCAAGGTCCTGCTCCATGCGCCGTGCTCGGTGCTGGTCGTGCGCGGCGGACCGCACGTGTCGAGTCCGGACCCTGCTCCACGCGAGACACCCGAACTCGTCAGTCCCTTCGGTTGACGCCGCCTGACACCACGACGATCAGCAGGAAGGACGTCTCGACGACGTCGATCCCGCCGATGACGAGGGCGAGGACGAGCGGCAGCGCGTCGCCGAGCGCCCAGCCCGCGCAGGCCGCCCCGGCCGCGACGGCGAGGAACACCAGCCGAACGCCGCGGACGAGCCCGGCCACGTCGTCGGCGCCACCGGCGAGCCGCGTGAGGCCGCCTGACAGGAGCACCACGGCGAGGGCGGCGGAGACGCCGGCGAGCGCGGCCCGGATCGGGATCGGTGGCCGGACGATCGCGTCGAGCGTCGCTCCGTTCGAGCCGACCGCGGTGGCGGCGACGACGGCGAGCCCGCCCAGGACCAGGGCGCCGATGGCGGCGAGTCGAGGACTCACGATCACGTCACGGTACACGTTCGGTCCACCGATCCTGCTGCGCGCGGCTCAGCGCAGTGCCACCTCGTGGCTGGCGCCGTCGACGATCCGCCAGGCGCGCAGCCCGGGTTCGCCGGTCGAGGGATCGGCCTCGTCGGGGTCCAGCGACACCAGCAGGTAGAGCGAATCGGGATAGAAGGCAAGCGCGAGATCGGTTGGCGAGGGCACCGCCGGCGAATGCGTGTGCGAGTGGACGATCGCCCAGAAGACCTCGCCCGCGTCGTCCGTCTCGATCGTGAGCCGGAGCAGGTCCTGCGGCTCGATCTCGTAGCGGAACGGCGAGGCGGCCTTGTTCCGCGTCGGGACGTAGTGGAGCGCACTCCCCCCGTCGGCCGCCGGCGCGTCGCCGACGATGAGCCCGCACGCCTCGTTCGGGTATTCGGCCCGTCGCCTGGGCGACGATCGCCTGGCGGATGGCCGCCGGCAGCGAAACGGCGCTCGGCCCCGGGTGATCGCCGGCGGCGTCAGGCATCGGTGTTCGGCTCGGCCGGCTTCCGGGCGATCACCCACAGGAACAGGGCGGCGTGCCGGTCCTCGGGCTCCTCGTCGACGACGGCCATCTCGACGTCGAAGCCCGCTCGCCGGACCAGCGCGCGGTTCTTCTTCGCCCCGTAGTGGCTGAAGAACATGGGCGCGCCAAGCCAGTCGGCCTCGACCTCGTCGGGCGAATCCTGGGCACCCATCGTCGCGACGAGCACACCACCGGGCCGCAGCCAGCGATGGATGGCTTCGAGGAGGACCGGGAGATCGACTCGCGGGACATGCGTCAGCGAGTAGAAGGCGACGACCGCATCGAGACTGGCCGGCGGCAGGTCCAGCTCGGTCATGTCTGCCTGGATGAAGCGTGCCTCGGGCACGGCGGCGCGAGCGAGCTCGATCTGGCGCGCCGAGAGATCGACCCCTGTGACCCGACGGCCGTCGGCCAGGGCTCGGGTCATCGGGACCCCTGCGCCGCACCCGAGGTCGAGGACGTCCGTGTCGCGCGGGATCCGGTCGAGGGCGCGGGACAACCAGGCCAGCCGTGGCGCCGACGGATGTGCGTCGCTCCATGCGAAGTAGCGCTCCGCGACCGCGTCGTAGCCGTCGGCCACGATCCGCCGAGGATCGCGCGCCGGGGCCGCCGTTGTCGTCACGACTCGTTCACCACCAGTTCACGCCACCTTCGAGCGCCTCCTCCATGTCATCGAGGTTGGTCGAGAACGTGCCGGCCGACAGGTACTTCCAGCCGCCGTCGGGGAGGAGCGCCACGATCGTCCCCGACTCCATCTCGGCGGCGGCCCGGGCGGCCGCGACCAGCACGGCCCCGCACGACGGCCCGGCGAAGATGCCCTCGCGGAAGACGAGCTCGCGCAGCGCGGCGATCGCGTCGCGGTTCGACACGAGGTACTTGGTGTCGATCAGCGAGGGGTCGAGGATCTCGGGGATGAACCCGTCGTCGAGCGAGCGCAGACCCTGGACGTACTCGCCGGGGAGCGGCTCCGCGGCGACGATCCGGACGCCGGGCTTGTGCTCGCGCAGGTAGCGCGAGACGCCCATCAGCGTGCCGGCCGTGCCGAGCCCCGCCACGAACACGTCGATCTCCGGGCAGTCGGCCAGGATCTCGGGGCCGGTCGTCTCGAAATGGGCGAGCGGGTTGGCGGGATTGCCGTACTGGTACGGCATCACGAACCGCTCGTCCTTGCTGACGAGGTGCTTGGCCAGGGCGATCGCCCCGTTCGACCCGAGCGCGCCCGGCGAGTCGATCACCTCGGCGCCGAACAGCGCCGCCATCTGGCGCCGCTCGTTGGTGACGTTGTCGGGCATCACCAGCGCGACCCGGTAGCCCTTCCGCCGGCCGATCATCGCCAGCGCGATCCCGGTGTTGCCCGAGGTCGGCTCGAGGATGATCGAGTCATCGCGGAGCAGCCCGCGCGTCTCGAGGTCGTCGACCAGGTACTTGGCGACGCGATCCTTCACCGAGCCGGTCGGGTTGAGCATCTCGAGCTTGGCCAGGATGCGCACCGACGGCTTCGGCGACATGCGCGCGATCTCGACGAGCGGCGTGAAGCCGATCGCGTCGAGGATGCTGTCGAAGCGGCCACCGTGTCGGGGCAGCTCCTCGTGGATGTGCCCCATCGAGCGTCAGCCCCCGGCCATCGCCGGGAGCAGGCGAACCTCGTCGGCCGGGGCGACCGGCGTGTCGAGACCCGCCAGGTAGCGCACGTCCTGGCCGTTGACGTAGACGTTGACGAACCGGTTGAGGTCGCCGTCGTCGGTCAGGAGCTGCGAGCCGAGCGACGGGTGCTGCTCGACGAGCGCGTCGACGACGTCGCGGATCGAATCCGCCGTCGAGCTCGAGCGACTTGGCGCCGCCGACGTTCGGCGCGGAGGACCGCCGGGATGAACACCGTGCTCACGCCTGGCCTCCGAACGAGCCGGTCAGCAGGAACGGCGCCTCGACATTCACGCCATCGACCTGGAACGGCACGCCGGCCTTCCGGGCCGCGACCGCGGCGTCGGAGCAGACCGGGCAGTTCGGGTCGCGGCGGAGCTTGAGCTCGGTGAACTCGGTCTCGAGGGCATCGAACAGGACGAGTCGGCCGGCCAGCGTGGTGCCGATCCCGAGCAGGACCTTGAGCGCCTCGTTGGCCTGGAGCATGCCGAGGATGCCCGGGCACGATGCCGAGCACGCCGGCCACGGAGCAGCCCGGGGCGAGCTCGGGCGGCGGCGGGGTCGGGTACAGGCAGCGATAGCACGGCCCCTCGAACGGGACGAACGTGGTCAGCTGGCCTTCGAACCGGAACACGCTGGCGTGGACGACGGGGATGTTCGCGGCGACCGCGGCGTCGTTGAGGATGTAGCGCGTCTCGAACGTGTCGGTGCCGTCGAGGATCACGTCGTAGCCGGCGATGATCCGCTCGACGTTGGCCGCCACGAGCATCTCCTCGTGGAGGACGACCTTGACCTCCGGGTTGAGCGCGTTGATCGACTTCCTCGCGGATTCGACCTTGCGCTCCCCCACCCGGTCGGTCGTGTGGACGATCTGGCGCTGGAGGTTGCTGACATCGACGATGTCGAAGTCGACGATGCCGATCGTCCCGACGCCGGCGGCGGCGAGATAGAGCAGGGCCGGCGAGCCGAGCCCGCCGGCGCCGATGAACAGCGCCTTCGAGCCGAGCAGGCGTGCCTGCCCCTCGACGCCGACCTCGGGGATCAGCAGGTGGCGGCTGTAGCGCTGCTTCTGCTCGGCGGTCAGGACGATCGGCGTCACGAACTCGAGACCGGCGCTCTTCCAGCCCTGGAAGCCGCTCGACATCGAGGCGACGTCGGTATAGCCCATCTCGGCGAGGGTCTGGGCGGCGAACAGCGAGCGAACGCCGCCGGCGCAATACAGGATCACGGGCGCGTCGCGGTCGGGCGCGACGCCCTCGATCTGCTGCTCGATGTAGGACTTGGACACGTGCTGAGCGCCGGGCAGGTGGCCCTGCTCCCACTCGGAGTCCTCGCGGACATCGACGATGGTGGCGGCGCCCACGGGCAGCTCATCGACCTGCTGTGGTGTGACTTCTTTGATCTGCGCGCGGGCCTCGCGGAGGAGGTCGGCGTAGGACTTCGGCATGGGGTGAGGGGCTCCGATGGTCGACGGGCTGGCAGCGGTTCCGATGCCAGGGCGGTAGGGATGGGTCGCGGGTCGGGTCCGCGTGGACGAGCCGGCGTCAGGCCGGCGGCAGACACCTGCAGCGGCGCTCGATCCGGGCGGTCATGCGCCGGCCTCGGCCGGGCTCGGCGTCGTGTTGGTCGGATCGCTCGCGCCCAGGTCGCCCAGCACGTGCTGGAGGCTGTCGTGGCTGAGCATCGCGCACTTGAGGCGGGCCGGGCTGATCTCGATGCCGAGCAGGTCGAGCAGGTCGTCGGCGCGGAAGGCCGCGACCTCCTCGATCGGCTTGCCCTTGATCTCGTCGGTCAGGAGGCTGGCGCTCGCCTGGCTGATCGCGCAGCCGCGGCCGGTGAAGGCGACGCGGTCCACGACACCGTCGTGGACGCCGAGCATCAGCGTGATCCGGTCGCCGCACAGCGGGTTGGCGCCTTCGTAGGACGCGTCGGCGTCCTCGATCACCCCGAAGTTGTGGGGTCGCCGGTAGTGCTCGAGGATGTAATCGCGGTACAGATCGTCCATGCTCGTCCGAGTGTAGCGCGAACCTGCAATTCCGACCATATCAGTCGGATATGAGCGCCTCGGCCTCAGGGTCGTCTGTTCGATCGATGGCGACCTGCTGCGCGCCGTTCGATGCGTCGAGAAGATCGTTCACGCGTCGGAGCTCGTCCGCCGTCGGTGTGGTCCCCACCAGCTCTGCAAGCCCGTCAAGCCAGGCGGCGTGTGCGGCCCAGGCCTCCGACCATGTACCGGCACGGCCCGATTCCCGTCGCGCGTCGGCCGCCAGCCGCCCGATCGCCTGGCGACCGGCGTCGTCGCCACCGCCGGCGTTGATCTTGCGGACGACGGCGTTGGTCGCCATCACGGACTCTTCGAACCTGGTCCAGGCCAGTCGTGCTGCGAACGACTCGCCAAGCACCCAGCGGGGCAGATCGGCGACCAGGCGATCGCGGTTCGGCGAGCACACCACGAGTGAGAAGTAGCCGCAGCCGACCAGATAGATCGCGAACGCCGTCCAGGTCGCGGTGTCGGGCAACGCGGCGACCACCTGTGAGACGACGGTGATGAGCGTGAGGGGTGCCACGATGAGCAGGATCACCCGCCATGGGTAGCGTTCCGTGAGGAGATAGAGGGCCAATCCCAGTGGAAGGACCGTCCAGAGAGCCAGGTGCACCCAGAGGGTGCTCGCGACGGCGTAGGCCAGCCAGGCGACGAACAGGACGATCCCGATGCCGGGCGGCCAATTGACCGGGTCCAGCCGAGACAGCCGAGCGTGCCGAGAGTCCCCGCTCATACCTGGATATCGTCCCTCGCGCGGCGCGCTCGTCAAGGCCCTGTTCGGCGGATCGGCACTCGCGGTCTGCCGACCCGGCGATAATCGACCCGATGTACATCCCCGCCCACTTCCGACCCGACGACGACGAGGTCCGTGAGCTGCTCCGGCACCCGGGCGCGGCGAACCTTATCACCGCGACCGCAGAGGGGCTGCTGGCCACGATGCTGCCGCTCGCGTTCGACGAGGGTGGGAGCCGGCCCGGGCTCGGACCGTGGGGCGCGTTGATGGGTCATGTGGCACGGAACAATCGCCAGTGGCAGGTCGAAGCCGTTGGCGAGGCGCTGGTCATCGTGCAGGGACCCGACGCCTACATCTCGCCGGCCTGGTACGCGACCAAGCGCGAGCACGGCCGGGTCGTCCCGACCTGGAACTACATCATCGCCCACGTCCACGGCCGCCTGGTCGTCCATGACGATCCGGCCTGGGTCGAGGCCAACGTCCGGCGGCTGACCGCGCTCCACGAGCGTGCGCGCGCGGAACCGTGGTCCGTCGACGACGCGCCGCGGCCCTACGTCGAGGGCCAGCTCCGAGCCATCGTCGGGGTCGAGATCGTCATCGACCGCGTCGAAGGCAAGTGGAAGCTCAGCCAGAACCGCTCGGACGCCGACATCGAAGGCGCGATCGAGGGCCTCGAGGCGACCGGCGAGCGAGGAGTGTCGGGAGCGATGCGCGACCTCGGACGCGGACCCGAGGATGTATCCGGGAGTCAGCGCTAACGATCCGAGCTCGAGTGCGCTGGGTCCGGTCCGCGATCAGGCCGACGGATCGATGATGGTCAGTCCAGCGAACGCGGTGCGGTGGAACCCGCGGTCACGGGCGAGCAGGCGGTCCGCGTGCTCAAGCGCGTGGGCGCCAACGAGGAAGTCGGTGACGAGTCGCTCGCGCGGACCGCCTCGATCGCGATACACGCGCCAGGCTGTACCGGCGCGAGAAGCCGCCTTGACGCCGATCGGCTCGAAGGCGACAGGGAACCCGCGGAGGGCCGCGTCGGCGGCGGACTCATCGGGGAAGGCGGCAGCGACTTCAGCCCAGACGACGTCGCAGGCGACGACTGGCCCTTCAGCGAGACAGCGTCGCATCGCGAAGAGTGAGTCGTCGCGAAACGCGGGGTCGGCCGTCAGGATGTCGATCAGCACATTGGTGTCGACAGCCGTGATCACCTGTGAGGGTCGTCCGGACCCGGACCGCGGATCTCGCGGATGAACGCGTCGGTGCCGCCCGGGATCGGCGGCAAGATGCCGACCAGCCCGTCGAGATGGTCGGCCGGCACGAGTTTCCGGCCGACGAGCCGGCCATCCGCCTCCTCGAAGTCGAGGACTGTCCCGGGGCGCAGTCCCAAGCGGTCCCGCAGGCGCTTCGGGATCGTGATCTGGCCCTTCTCGCTGACCGTTGTTTTCATACCGGAATGGTAGGAATCTCGTACCCGGTCGTCAAGTCAGCGACGGCGGCGGTCGACCCTCCAGGCGGGCGGAGGATCCTCTTCCTGGACCCCGCGAGGCTCGTGGCGATCGGGTCCGGGCAGGCCGAAGATGCCATCGATGACGTCCTGCCCCTTCCGGATGCTGTAGCCGATCAACGACCCGACGATGGTGACCAAGGCCAGGGCGAGCACGACGTTGACGAGCGCGACCATGGTCAGCCGTTGAAGACCCGCTGGACTTCCCGGAGACCGGCGGCGAGGGCGTCGATGTCCTCGCGGGTCGAGTAGACGTTGAAGCTCGCGCGGGCGGTGGCCGCCAGATCGAGGCGCTCGTGGAGCGGCATCGTGCAGTGGTGGCCGGCGCGGACGCGACCCCGAACCGGTCGAGCACCTGGGCGACGTCGTGCGGGTGGATGCCGGGCAGGTTGAACGGGACCACGCCGCCGCGCAGCTCGGGATCCATCGGGCCGTAGAGGGCGATGTCCGGGACCTCGCGCGGCAGCGTCTCGAGCGCGTACGCCACGAGGTCGCGCTCGTGCTCGCGGACGGCGTCCATGCCGAGCGCCGTCAGGTAGTCGGCCGCCACGCCGAGCCCGATCGCGTCGCCGATGGCCGGTGTGCCCGCCTCGAACTTCCAGGGGATGTCGTTGAAGTCGCTCCGCCGGAGGTGGACCTCGCGGATCATCTCGCCACCCGACAGGAACGGCGGCATCGCCTCGAGCAGCTCGCGCCGCCCCCACAGCGCGCCCGAGCCCGTCGGGCCGAGCATCTTGTGGCCGCTGAACGCGTAGAAGTCGGCGCCGAGCGCCTGGACGTCGACCGGCACGTGCGGCACGGCCTGGGCGCCGTCGATCAGCACGAGCGCGCCGGCCGCGTGGGCCATCTCGACCATCTCGCGGACCGGGTTGATCGTCCCGAGCGTGTTCGACACGTGGGTGAACGCGACGAGCTTGGGCTTGAGCCGGAGCAGCACCTCGAAGACGTCGAGGCGGAGGATCCCGTCGTCGGTGATCGGGATGAACTCGAGGTCGCCGTCGCGCTCCTGGACGAGGAGCTGCCACGGGACGAGGTTGGCGTGGTGCTCCATCTCGGTCAGCACGATCGCGTCGCCGCGGTCGATGTTCCGCCGGCCCCACGAGTAGGCGACGAGGTTGATCGCCTCGGTCGCGTTGCGGGTGAAGACGACCTCGTGGCTGTCGGGGGCGTTGATGAACCGCGCCACCTTGACCCGCGCCGCCTCGTACGCCGCGGTCGCCTTCTCGCCGATCGTGTAGATGCCGCGGTGGACGTTCGCGTTGTACTCGCGGTAGTAAGTCGTCGACGCGCGTCGATGACGACCTTCGGCTTCTGGCTCGTCGACGCCGAGTCGAGGTAGACGAGCGGGTGGCCGTTGACCTGCTGGGCGAGGATCGGGAAGTCGGCCCGGAGCGCCGCGGCGTCGAGCGGCGGCCGTCGGGTCGGCTGCGGTCGTGATGGTCATCGGCGCGTCGCCCGCGTAGCGGGCGGTCTCCACGGCTTCGAGCTCCTCGCCGGCCGGCGCCTTGGGGACGAGCAGCGCCTCGTCGGGGACGTTCGGTCTCGTAGCCGTTCTCGCGGAGGACCGGGCCGTAGCCCTCGTCCTCGAGACGGAGCGCCAGGTCCTTGCCGCCCGACGTGATGATCCGGCCCTGCGCCAGGACGTGGACGAAGTCGGGCGTGATGTAGTTGAGCAGGCGCTGGTAGTGGGTGATCAGCAGCACGCCGAGGTTCGGGTTGAGCATCGCGTTGACGCCCTCGGCGACGATCCGCAGCGCGTCGATGTCGAGGCCGGAGTCGGTCTCGTCGAGGATCGCCATCTCGGGCTCGAGGACGGCCATCTGGAGCATCTCGAGCCGCTTCTTCTCGCCACCGGAGAAGCCGTCGTTGACGTACCGCGCTGGCGAAGCCCTCGTCCATCTTGCAGCAGCGCCATCTTCTCGCGCATCTTGTTGCGGAAGTCGCGCATCGAGACGCCGCCCTTGACCGAGTCGGTCGGGTCGACGTCGGGGTTCTTGTCGATGCCCTGGAGCTTCGCGTTGAGCGCGCGAGCGGATGAAGCTCGCGACGCGACGGCCGGGGATCGCGGTCGGGTACTGGAAGGCGAGGAACAGCCCGAGCCGGGCGCGCTTGTCGGGCGACAGCTTGAGGATGTCGCGGCCCTTCCAATGGACCTCGCCGCCCTTGACGACGTAGGCGGGGTGGCCCATCAGCGCGTAGGCGAGGGTCGTCTTGCCCGAGCCGTTGGGGCCCATGATCGCGTGGACCTCGCCCTTGCCGACCGTCAGGTCGATCCCCTGGAGGATCTCGTGGTCGGGCGCGGCGACGGGCGCGACGCGCAGGCCGCGGATGACGAGCTGCTGGTCGTCGGCGGTATCGGTCGTCACGGGTCGGTCAGGCTCCCTGGAGGGGTGTCGGCTGGATGGGGGCGGAGGCGGCGGTCGTGGTCGTGGTCGCGGCGCCGGGATCGGCGCGCGGCGGGACGAGGTCCGCGAGGGTCATCGACGTCGAGCGCGCCGGTGACCGCGTCGCGGACGCGGACCCACAGGACGTTGACGGTGCAGCGGGCCGAGCGATCGCACAGGTTCGCGTGCTCGGGGTCGTCGCTCGCGCAGAGCATCGGCGCGATCGGGCCTTCGAGAGCCCGCAGGACATCGCCCATCGAGATGCTCTCGGGCGCACGCGCGAGCTCGTAGCCGCCGTGCGCGCCGCGCGTGCTGGTCACGAGGCCGGCGTCGCGCAGGCTGACGACGAGCTGCTCGAGGTAGGCGCGCGGCAGATCCTCGTCGGTCGCGATCTCCGCCAGCGACGCCGGACCGGTCCCGTAGTGCCGCCCGAGCTGGACCATCAGCCGGACGCCGTACTCGCCCTTCGTCGAGAAGGCGACGGCGCCGCTGCCGTGATAGGCGAGGCGGTGGGTCGTGACGGCGGGGGCAGGGGCGGGGGATGCGGCGGTCGTCAGTGTCGTGGCCTCGATATCCGAGTGATTTCGTCGGATATGAGTCTACGCGGCGCCGCCGGGGAGCGTCAATCGGCGGACGGGGGAGTAGATTCCCCGCCACCACCCTGGAGCCTGTTCACGGAGGAGAGCCCATGACCAGCGAGGAGGATGCCGGCGTCACCACTCCTGGCTGGGTCTCGATCCTGGTGCGGCCGTTGCGGTCTCGCTCGCGCGCGTGGCTGATCATCTGGGTGGCGGGCGTGTGCGGCGCTCTCTTCGGTGGCATCGTCGGGCTCCTCGCGGTGCTCGCGATGATGTGGTGTCTCGCGGCCCTCCAATGGACGGATCGTCATGCTGCCTGGCAAGGCAGCGAAGGCTCCCGTCCCCGAACGATCGTCCCGCCGGTCATCGCCTGGTTCGTGGCGATGAGCCTGCTTGTCCTGCATCTCACCAACGGCAACGTGTGTCCGAGCCAGGCGACCACATGCACGGGGGACGCCGGACAGACGGTGCTTTTCTTCCTCGCCCTTTTCCTTCTCGCGCTGGCCCTGCTCGTGGGGCTCGTGTTCTGGGTGGTGAGGACGCTGCGTCGGCGCAACGCTTCCTGACCCAGCCCCCATCCGGGATGACGCTGCCCGGGTGGTATCGTCGGTGGGGATGTTCCGCACCAGCCCCAGCCTCGATCCGGTCCGACCTTCGAACGGAAGGCGGTCACGGCGCCGCGTCGGGTCCTCTGGAGCGGTCGTCGCGCTGATCGGTCTTGCGATGATCGTGGCCGGCTGCGGTGGCGTGACACCGTCGTTGCCGTCCCTCCCGGCCCTGCCGTCTCTGCCGGTTCTCCCGTCGCTGCCCCCGCTCCCGTCCGTGTCCGGTATCCCGTCGCTGCCGGCGCGCCCATCGCTCCCGGCCGCCACAGCGACGCCGCCGCCCACGGCGTCGCCGACCCCCGCGCCCACGGCGTCGCCGACTCCCACTGCTACGCCGACCCCGACTCGGACGGCGTCACCGACGCCGACCCCGACCGCAACTCCAACGCCGACCCCCACGCCTACGGCGCCGCCGACACCGACCCCCTCGCCGACGGCGACGCCCACCCCGACTGCGGCGCCGACAGCGACAGCCACCCCGACTGCAACGCCGAGTCCGACCGCGACCCCGACGACCTCGCCAAGTCCGACTCCGAGTGTGGCGACCCCTGCGCCCTCCGCGAGCCCTGGTCCCGGTCCGGGCGAGTCGACGGGCGCGGTGTCGCCCTGGTTGATCCTCCTGGTCATCATCCTCGCCATCGGGCTTGCCGCGGTGCTTTATCTCCTGTATCGAGGCCGAGATGGGACGGGCGGGCCACCGCCCGCCGGATCCGGAAACAGGACTGAAGGGCCTCCGGCCACGGCACCTGTGCCCGACGCGGATAGCGTCGACGAGACGGCGCCCGATCCCGAAGCGACGGGTGCCCCGGGCCCCTAGGGTTCGCTACCGCGTCGCCAGATACATGGCTCGAACGCCAAGCCGGAGACGATCAAGCACGAGCTGATCGCGGAGCGCTGCGTGGGCGGCGACGACCGTCTCGCCGCGACCCTCGCTCGTCCGATCCGCTTCCCCAGGCTGTACCTCAGTCGCAGGACGACGTCCCCGTTGGCATCGAGCTCGAGGCCGCGCAGCTCGATCCCGGACCCGAGCAGCCGTTCGCAATCCTCGACGACGCGCTGGAAATACATCTCCTCCGCGTCGGAGGCGTCGGGCGTCTGCACTACGTTCGCCGGAACGCCGCCTTGACCTGGGGCTGGTACAGGTACCAGAGCACTACGACGCCGGCGATGGCGGGTACGAGCGACGCACCGATCGCGGCGATGATCTCGCTCGTGAGGGTGGTGCCGAACAACGACAGCCCGGCACTCACGAGGCCGACGATGACGCACAGACTGGCCCACAGCCTCGCGATGAGCCAGGCCCAGTGGCGTTCGCCCCAGAGGCCGAAGCCGCTGACAAGCCCCAGAACGCCGACGGCCACGAGGAAGAGCCCGACGATCGTCATGATCCCGTCGAGGGTCGTCCCGAACCCGATCTTCGTCAGGAATCCGCCGCCGATGCCGATATCGCCGAGACCGGCCAGGATGTCCAGGATGCCGGCGACGACGGCCACGACCGCCATCACCGTCACGCCCATCGGTCGAACCACGCCAGCAGTCATCGAGGTGCCTCCGATCCGCCTGCAGGATGGCTCCCACATGACGAGATATCAAGGCCCGTGGGACACCGCCACACAGTGCGACAATGGCCAGCCCACGGGGCATACCGACACGTGGCTGCGTCCGTCACGCGTCCTGACTCCCGGGAGAAGGAGCGAGTCGTGAAATTCATCGTCGGGGTCATCGTCGGCTTCGGGATCGGCGTGGCCAGTTCGATCGTGTATTCCGGTCAGACCGGGAAGGACCTCCGCGAGGTGTACGCCGACGTCCGCAAGAACGTGGACAGCGTCGACCTGGAGCAGTTCGGCCAGGAGGTCCAGACGAACGTCACGCAGGCCCAGGCGCAGGTCCAGGCCAGCGTCGCGCAGGCCCAGGCCCAGGTCCAGGCGAGCGTCGCCCAGGCCGGAGACAAGATCGCCGAGGTCCGCGGCAAGTCCGGGGGCAACGGCACGGCCACCGATGAGCTGGCGGCCGAGGCCTCCACGGAGTAGTCCGACGCGTCAGACGGGACGCGGCTCGAGGACGACGATCGCGGTGTCGGTCGAGCGCCTGGTCGCGTAGCCGTCGAGGTGAGGGGTATAACCGCGCCAGATGTCCCACAGGCGGTCGCGCTCGTCGCCCTCGGCGGCGCGTCCGCGGACCGCTCGCGTCCGGCTCTCGCCCTTCAGCTCGATCTCGGCGTCGGGGTGTCCGAGGAGGTTGAGCCACCAGGCCGGTTCGCCCTCGCCCCAGCCGTTCATCGCCATGGTCACGATGTTCGGGCCGTCCTCGTAGTAGGCGACGATGGCCTCGCGGGACTTGCCGGACCGGCGCCCGACGGTGACCAGGCGCATCGTCCCCCACTTGCCCGGCTTCGGCGGCCAGAGGCCGCGTCGTCCGCCGGTGACCCGGTACAGGGCGCGATGGGCGACCCAGGCCGTCCGGACAAACCAGCGAGGCGGCATGAACGGAGACCGATCGGCATCTTCGATCGGGGTCGGGGAGGTGGCGCCATCGGTCGGCCTGCTCGTCATCTCGATCTCCTCGTCGTATGGTAGGCTCCGGTCGTCCGTACGCCGTAAGGCTTCGTCCGTACGCCGTAAGGTAGACCGTACGGCGTAAGGTGTCAAGGGGCGACTTCTTGGAGAGCATCCGGTCAAGCGACGAGAGCGAGGCGCGACGGGCGCCACTGACCCGGGGCCGGGTGCTCCAGGCCGCCGTCGAGCTGGCCGATCGCGAGGGCATCGATGCGGTCAGCATGCGGCGGCTCGGCCAGGAGCTGCGCGTCGAGGCGATGTCGCTCTACACCCATGTTCGCGGCAAGGAGGACCTTCTCGACGGCATGGTCGACACGGTCGTGGCCGAGATCTCGGTCGATCCCACCGGTCCCGACTGGCGGACGACGCTCCGACGGACGATCCTCGGCGCTCGGGCGGTGATGCTCCGCCACCGGTGGGCCGCCCGCGTCATCGAGACACGGAGCGCACCCGGTCTGGCGACCCTTGCCTACATGGAGGCGGCGACCGGCATCGTGCGCGATGGCGGCTTCACCATCGACCTGACGCATCACGCGATGCACGTCCTGGGCAGCCGCGTCTTTGGGTTCAACCAGGATCTGTACGACGATCCGGGCGTCCCCGATCCTGCCGCAGCCGCGAGCTTCGCCGCCCAGCTGGCCGGTGCGTATCCGAACGTGGCCGCGATCGCCGCGGCAGCGAGCCACGAGGATGGGCTCGGTGGGTGTGACGACGACTACGAGTTCGCGTTCGGGCTCGACCTCATCCTCGACGGCCTCGAGCGGCGACGGGTGGAGACGGACTCGAGCTGAGGCACCACTCTTGACATCGCCGACGCGCGGCCCGGAGCATCAGCGGGTGAACGATCGGAGCGGCGTCCTGCCCCGTGGCGATCGCGTCACCTTCCTGTTCTCCGACATCGAGGGATCGACCCGGCTCGCCCAGACCTCGGGCCGATCGACTGGGCGACGGTCCTGCGGGACCACGACGCTCGTGATCGACGCCGCCGTCGCGGCGGTCGGCGGTGTCGTCGTCAAGCACGAGGGCGACGGAGCGTTCGCGGCTTTCGCCGGACCGGCCGCGGCGTTGTCCGCAGCGGCCGGGATCGAGCCGGGCGCTCGCCGCCTGGCCTCGATTCGCCGGTCGGCCGGTGCGGATCCGGATCGGCCTGCACACCGGCGACGGCCGAACGATACCGGACGGGTCGGACTACGTCGGCATCGACGTCCACTACGCGGCGCGGGTCGCGGCGGCGGCCAACGGCGGCCAGATCCTCCTCTCGGACACCGTGCTCGACGCGCTCGACCGACCGCTCCCGACGACACCCGGATCGAGGACGAGGGCTTTCATCCGTTGCGCGACTTCGACACGCCCCGCCGGCTCCATCGCCTGGTCGTGCCGGGTGCCGCCGACGACCCGCGTCCGCTCCGCTCGTTGCGGGTCCCGACCAATCTGCCGGAGCCCGTCACGACCTTCGTCGGCCGCGATGTCGAGCTGGGCGAGGTGGCCGCGCTGCTCGCCACGGCCAGGATCCTGACCCTGACAGGGCCCGGTGGGACCGGCAAGACGCGGCTCGCGATCGGGGCGGCAGGGGCCATCCGCGACCGATTCCCCGACGGCGCGTGGTTCATCGAGCTCGCCCCGGTGCGAGACCCGGACCTCATCCCGTCCTCGATCGCCTCCGTCCTCGGCGTCCACGAGCTCCCCGACCGTCCGATCATCGAGATCCTGCACGACCATCTCCGTGAGCGATCGCTCCTCCTGGTCCTCGACAATCTCGAACAGCTACTGCCCGCCGCCGGGACGCTCGTCGCGGACCTGGTTCGCAACGCGCCGGGGCTGCGGGTGCTCATCACGAGCCGCGAGGTCCTGCGGATCACCGGCGAACAGGAATACCCCGTCGCTCCACTCGACGACCGGGACGCGGTCGAGCTCTTCGTGCAACGAGCGCGGCTGGTCCGCCCGGACTTCGCGCTGACACCGGCCACCGAACCGGACGTGCAGGCGATCGTCGCCACGCTCGAAGGCCTGCCGCTCGCCGTCGAGCTCGCCGCGGCGCGCATCCGGATCCTCCCGCCGTCGCGCATCCTCGAACGACTCGGACGGACGCTGGACCTGCTCGGCGACGGAGCCCGAGACCTGCCCGAGCGGCAGCGCACGCTCCGCGGAGCGATCGCCTGGAGCGTGGACCTGCTCGACGATGCGGAGCAGGCCCTGTTCCGGCGACTGGCGGTCTTCAGCGGCGGCTGGACGGCCGACGCAGCCCAGGAGGTCGCCGATCCCGGACGCGGCCGAGATCGATGCGCTCAGCAGTCTCGAGTCGCTCGCCGACAAGAGCCTCGTGCGGATCGTCTCCGACGGACCACGGCGAGCCGCGGTTCAACCGTCACGCCTACATCCGCGAGTACGCGTCCGAGCTCCTCGGCCGGAGCCGGCGAACGCGACCTGTGCGAGCGCCGGCACGCGATGTTCTACGTCGCGCTCGCGGAGGCGGCCGAGCCCCACCTGATGGCCGAGGACAGCGTGACCTGGCTCGACGTGGTCGAGCACGAACGGCACAACCTGCGGACCGCCATGCGCTGGTCGACTGAACGTCGGCGAGCCCGAGGTCGGGCTGCGGATCGCCTGGGCGATCTGGCGCTTCTGGCACCAGAGGGCCGAGCTACGCGAGGGACGTGCCTGGCTGGCCGAACTGTTGGCGCACCCCGCCGCCCGCGCCGACTCGACGGCGCGTGTCCACGCCCTGTCGGCGTCGGGCGGGCTCGCGTACTGGTCCAATGACTTCGCGGTCGCCTGGGAGGCATATGGCGAGGCGCTTGCGGCCGCCGAACGGCTCGACGATCCGCGACTGATCGCCGACGCGAACTTACGACATGGGCTTTCGCTACGTGGTCGAGCAAGGATCCGGCACGACATGAGGCGTATGAGCGTCGCGCACTCGAGCTGTACGAGGCGCTCGGTGACGAGGAGGCCGCCGTGCGCGCCCGACAGGCGCTGGTCGTCGGCGCCTTCCTCGGCGGGGACCGCGAGGCGGCGCATCGGCTGGAGGAAGTGAACCTGGAGGCCTTCCGCCGAAGCGGATCCTGGTACCGGACCGCGGACAGCCTCACCCTCCTGGGTTCGATCGAGATCGACGACGGCGACGTCGAGGCGGCGGACCGCCACATCCGCGAGGCCCTCTCGATCGTGGGTCCGCGGGGGGCGACCGTGCCGGTCGTCGGCGCGCTCGGCGTGGCTGCCCACATCGCCCTGGCGCGTGGTCAGCTCGAGACAGGTGCCCGGCTGGCCGGCGCAACGGCAGCGGTCGCGCGTCGGGCGGAGATCACGAACGCGATGATCGAGGTGCTCCACATGGCCGACCCGGTCGAGACGGTCCGCGACCGCCTGGGGCCGCGCGCCGAGCCGTTGCTGGCCGAGGGCGAGCTGCTGTCGATGGACGAGGCCGTCGCGCTGGCGGTCAGCTGAGCGGCGACGAGCCTCCGGGTCACTCCCGCGATCAGGACGTGACGAGGCCGGGGCACCCCACCATCGGTGGAGCGCCCCGGCCGGACGCCGCTCGGGGCACGGCGTATGAATGGGGGAGGCGGATGGACTCCGTCGCCTAGCGACGGTTCCGGCGCCGGACGACGGCCGGGACCGGGGTGACGATGCCGAGGACGAGGATCAAGGCGCCGAGCGCCGCCAGGACGAGCGTCAGGCTGCTGCCTGGGTCGCTCGGCCCGGTCGAGGCCAGCGTGTCGGTCGGTGGCGGCGTCGGCACGTGGGTCTCGCCGCCCGGGGCGGCCGGGACGAAGACATCGGACGTATCCGAGTCCGGCCCGGTCTGATCGGACTGGATGGTCGCGGTGTTGGTGAGCGGCTGGCTCAGTTTGGCCGCGTCCGTATCGACGGTGACCATGTATCCGACCGAGCCGGACTTCGTGACTTCCTCGGCGGACCATGACAGCGTCCGGGTGGGAGCGTCATAGGTGACGAAGGTGAATTCATCGCTGCCGGTCGCGGAGTCGATGACATAGCTGACACCGGCCGGCAGCACGTCATGGATCACGCCGTTGTCGACCGGGTCACCGGTGAAGGTATAGGCCAAGGTGTAGGTGACGGTCGACCCCTCGGAAGCCGTGGGCAGGCCACCGATGATCGGCGCGTCGTTCGACTTGTCGATGGTGAGGCCGTGGGTCAGGACCGTGACGACGGCGTCGTCCTGGTCGCTGGCGCTGTTGCCCTCGGCTGTCACGCCGTGGACGACGGCCACGTTGGTCGTGTTCTTGGTGACGTCCACGGTCGACGTGCAGGTCATCGAGGCGCCGGCTGCGAGCGTCGTCCCCGGGCAGGAGGCCGCGAAGTCGTCGCCCGGCACCCCGGGTGTCCCGTTGTCGTCGGTGACGACGATGCCCGACAGGTCGAGGGGTCCGCTGTTCGTGATGACGTAGCTATAGGTGACCGCGCCCGGCTCGGTCATGAAGACCGCGCCATCGGCGGCATCGCCGGCCGTCTTGACGATCGAGATCGCCGGCTTCTGCGGGATCACCTGGACGCTGTCCGAGGCGCAGTCGACGAACTGTTCGGCGACGCACACCTGGGCGACGTTGGTCTGCGGATCGGTCGAGGCGTCAGCGTCGATCGTCGCGTCGTAGCCGATCGTGGCGGCGACAGCGTCGGTCGGCAGGCTCGCGAACGTCCACGTCAGCGTCCGTCCGTCCGCGGAGAGGACGAACGAGGTCGCCGCGGGCGTCGAGGTCTGGCTGGCCGCGACATATGTCTGCCCGACGGGCAGGGTGTCGGTCACGACCGCGTCGGTGACCGGGCCGTCCGTCACCGCGACAGTGATCCCGTAGGTCACGGTCTGGTTCGGTTCGACCAGGCCATCGGCGTCGTTGGAGGTCTTGTCGAGACCCACCGACGGGCACCGGACGGTGACGTCCGAGTGGTCGGAACCCTGGCCGCCGATGTAGGTCAGTGAGACGGTGTTCGAGACGGTGCCGCAATCAGCGGCGCCGGTCGTGGCCACGATGTGCACCGACGTCGTCCCGCCGTTGGGGCCGAGAGGCGCCGGGCCGAAGGTGAGGACGCCTGTTGTGTCGATGGACCAGCCGGAGCTCGCCGGGCTGATCGCCCAGGTCAGGCCGACCGGCGTTGGATCCGAGGCGGTCACGCCGAACGCGGTCCCGGCCCCGGTGTTGGTGATCGTGATGGTGAAGCCGATCTGGTCGCCGGCGACGACCGTCGGCTCATCGGCGGTCTTGGTGATGACGACGGTCGGGCAGTTGACCGTGATGGTCGCGCTGCTGGTGTGGTCGGTGGCCAGGTCGGCCGCGGCCAGGACCTGCGGGGCGCCCTCGTTCGAGGCCGTGACCGTGGCGGTGTTCTCGATCGTGCCGCAATCCGCGGCCTCGGTCTCGCCCGAGATGGTGACGGTCGCGTCATCGCCGGCGGCGATGGTGTCGAAGGTGCAGGTGAGAACGCCCGCGCTGATCGAGCAGTCGGTCGTGTCATCGACCGCCCAGTCGATCCCGGTCGGGAGCGTGTCGCTGATCACCACATCGCTGGCCGCACCCGGACCCGCGTTGCTGACCACGATCTTGAAGCTGGCGACCTCGCCGGCCGAGATCGAGTCGTTGACCGCTGTCTTGACGATCGACAGGCTCGGGCACTGGACGTCGACGGACGCCGTCGCCTCGGCACCGCCGTCGTTGCCCGAGGCCGCGGTGGCCGTGTTGCTCACGGTCCCGCAGTCGAGTCCCGACGTCTTGCTGACAAGGTGGATCGGGCCGACGCTGGCCGCCGGCGCGAGGCTGGCGAACGTGCAGTCGAGGGCCTGGCTGCCGACCGGCGCCGCTGACGGCGCAACCGGTGAAGGCCGGGCTCGAGCGACCAGTCGAGCCCGCCGCCCGCGGGGAGCGGGTCATGGACGGTCACGTTGGTCCCGGTGCCGAGGCCGGCGTTCGAGACCGTGATGTCGAAGCCGATCGGGGTGCCGGCACTGACCGGACCGGACGGGACGGCCGTCTTGACGATCCGGATATCGGCGCACTGGACGGTCACCGAACCGCCGTCGCTGTTGTTGCCGAGCTTGTCGGCCGGCTCGTTGCTCGCTGTCGCGGACGCCGTGTTGTTCGTCGGGCCGCCGCAGTCGCTCTTGCTCGAGGGACCGCTGACGGTATAGGTCTTGGAGGCGCCGGCCGCGAGGTCGCCGACGGTGCACGTCAGCGATCCGGCGGTGATGGAGCAGCCAGCGTCGTTCGTGACCCAGGCGATGCCGGTCGGAAGCGGATCCGTCAGGACCACGCCCTTCGCGATGCCCTGACCGATGTTCTCGACCTTGATGGTCCAGGTGATCGGATCACCGGCATTGACGATGCCGCCATCGGGAGTCTTGGTGACCTGGATGTCCGGGCACTGGACCACGACCGAGGCCGTGGACGAATTCCCGCCGTCGTTGCCCGAGGTGGCGGTCGCGGTATTCGAGACCGTGCCGCAGTCCGCGGCATCGGTCGTGCCATGGATGTGGACCTTGAAGTTCGTGCCGGCGGCCATGGTCGTCGCGTCGCAGGTCAGGGCACCGGCAGCGATCGCGCAGGTGGCCGTCGCGCTACCGGTCGTCGGGTCGGCGGTCCAGGCGATCCCGGTCGGGAGGGTGTCGGCGACGTGGACGGCCGTTGCCGCTCCATCGCCCGTGTTGCTGACGGTGATGTCGAAGCCGATGTCGGCGCCGGCGCTGACCGGTCCGACCGGGTTCGCCGTCTTGACGATGCCGACGTTCGCGCACAGGACGTTGATCGACGCCGGAGTCGGTGTTGTTGCTGCCGGCGACCTCGTTGGACGCCGTGGCCGACGCCGTGTTCGGGATGACTGCGCAGTCCTGACCGCTGGTCGGGAGCCGTCAGGGTGATGGTCTTGCTGGCCCCGGCCGCGATCGACGCGTAGTTGCAGGTGAGCACGTCGGGGTCCGGTGCCGTGTTGATCGAGCAGGCGGAGCCGTCGGGTCCGCCGACGGTCCAGGTGTAGCCCGTGGGCAGGTTGTCGGTCACGACCACCGAGGTCGCGGCCGTCGTCCCGCTGTTGCTGGCCACGATCGTGAACACGGCGTTGGCACCGGCGTTGACCGAGCCGTTGTCGGGTGTCTTGGCCACGGAGATGTCCGGGCAGTTCACGACCACGGAGGCCCCGTTCGAGGCCGGGTCAGCATTCGTCGCATCGACCCTGGCAAGGTTGGCGATCGTCCCGCACTCGCCCTTGGCGGTATTGCTGACGACGTGTATCGGACCCTTGGTCGCGCCGGCGGCGAGGGCGGCGAACGCACAATCGAGGGTCTGGCTCCCGACCGCTCCGCTGATCGAGCAATCGGGGAACGCCGGGCTGAGCGACCAGTTCAGGGCGTTGCCGGCCGGCAGGACGTCGGAGACGTGGACCTGCGTGGCCGCGCCCTGACCGGTGTTGGCGACGGTGATGTCGAAGCCGATCGGGCTGCCGACAGCGACCGGGCCGGCCGGGTTGGCGGTCTTGGCGATCGTCAGATGGGCCGGCGGCGGCGGCGGGCAGTTGATGGCGTTGAACAGATCGTCGACGAAGCTCGTGAAGTCGGAGTCGAAGTGGCTGCCGCCACCGATGTGGTCCATGACCGACGTCGGCCCAGGCGAGATCGCCGGCGTCGCTGAACGGCAGGCTGGTGTCGCCCGGGTCCTGTGGCGTGCTCAGGTAGACGGCCTCGACCACGAAGCCCGACGTGCGTGCGCCGTTGGCGGCTCCGATGGCGCCGTTCGCGCCCTGCAGCCAGGTCTCGGGGTTGTTGAGGTCATCGCCGTGCGTGTTCGGCTTGTTGGGCGAGCCGTCGGTCAGGACGAACATGACGTTCGGTACGCCGGCCCGGTCGCCGGCGTTGTTGGCCTCGGCGGTCGTGATCCCGTCCGCGGTCGGCGTCAGGCCCGACGGCCCGCTCAGTGCGTTGACCGCGGTCAGGAACGTCGCTGACGACTTGAAGCCGCTGGTGATGTTCGTGGCCGTGCTGCCGCTGAACCGGGTCCCGGCGTAGCAGGCCATCGCCGCCGTCGCCCTGGAAGGCGTTGACGAAGCCGATGATGCCGTCCTTGAGCTGCTGGAGGTTGGACGGCAGGTTGCCCTGGGCACCGATCGAGCCGGACATGTCGATGACGAAGTAGAAGTCACCGGCCTTGCAGACGACCCCGCTGAGGTCCGGGTTGGCTCGTGCCCGCGTCGATCGTCCGGTACGTGACGAGGACGGTGAACGAAGTCGACCGAGGTGGTCGCCGTTGTCGCAGGCCGCAGCCGGGCCGTCGTCGATGGTGACCACGACCCGGAAATTGCCCGTCGTGAGTCTCGGTCGGATCCCACACGCGGCCCCAGGTGTTGGTCGCGCCACCGAAGCGTGAACGTCTGCTGGGTGCTGGTGAGGCTCGATCGTTCTGGGCGCTCGTGAGGTTCGCGCCGGCCGCGCCGGACAGCGCGACCTCGATCCGACAGCCCGGGAGTCGGTCGACAGGGCGCTCACCGACACGGTGATGCCGTCGATGATCGAACCGTCCGGGATACCCAGGCCGAACGTCCCGAAGCCCTGCTGGTTGCCATTGGTGGCGGACGGTCACGTACGTTGCCATCGTCTTCCGAACGCGTTGGCCGCATTCGCCCATGCCGTTCGGGGCCTGAGTCGTTGCTCGCGAACTTGGCCCCGCTGTCGAGCGCCAGGGCGGCGGTCGCGCCGATCGTCAGCAGCAACGACGAGATGATGAGTGCGGTCCCGCCCAGGCTCGCGAGTCGCGCGAGCAGATGGTGGTGTCGATTGCCCCGAACCATCGATGTGACCTCCCCCGAATGGATGGATGTCCGGCCACTCGGGGTGTCGACAGGATCGGCTCCCCGTGGCCGGGCGCCATCATGCGCTCCAGATAGGACTTCGACTAGTACCATCGTCCGTCCGGTCGACCACACTGGACCCACCCGCACCCCGATCGGACGCATCCGGACCGGACAGGCCCCGCGACAAAAGATGGTGCGTCGGTGCACGGCGAGTACCAGGACGAGGGTCCTGGTGGCGCTGGAGCGGGTCAGGGCTCCTCGGTGTCGACGAGGCTGGCGAGATGCTCCTCGTCGTGGTTCGAGGCGAGTCGCAGGAGACCGGCGACGTCGAGGCGGCCGTACGTCGCATGGGTCCCGAAGCGGGCCCAGCCTGCCTCGTCGAGCGCCCGGACCGTGGCGACCGTCTTCGCCCGCCGCCGGGCGAACACCGTCAGGACCGTGAGCAGCGTCGCCTCTTCGAAGCCGGGAGCGAGCCCGGGCTCGGTCCAGGTCCAGTGCGGGTCGTCCTGCCTGGCGACCTGGGCCAGGCGTGCCCGATGGACCTCGTCCTCGACCGCGATGAGGTGACGGACGGTCTCGGTCGGGTCCCATTCGCCATCGGGGATCGGACGCCACTCGGCGACGCGGACCTTGGCGGCGGCCGCGAGCCGTGCCGGGAACCCGGCGAACGTCTCCAGCAGCTTGGCACGTTCCGTGCCGCGATCAGTCGTCATCGGCCAGGTTCGGGGCCAGCCAGCGCTCCGCATCGGCGAGCGTGATGCCCTTTCGCACGGCGTAATCGGCCAGCTGGTCACGACCGATCCGGCCCACGCCGAAGTAGGCGCTGGCGGGGTTCCACAGGTAATACCCGGAGACGGACGCGCCTGGCCACATCGCGAACAATTCGGTCAACCGGATGCCGGCTCTCGACTCCGCCTCGAGCAGATCGAAGAGGGTCGCCTTCTCCGTGTGATCCGGGCATGCCGGATAGCCGGGGGCTGGCCGGATGCCCTGGTACCGCTCGGCGATCAGGTCTGTGTTCGTGAGCGCCTCGTCGGGCGCGTAACCCCACAGCTCACGACGGACGCGCTGGTGGAGGCGCTCGGCGAAGGCCTCGGCGAGACGATCGGCCAGGGCCTTGGCAAGGATCGCCGAGTAGTCGTCATTGGCTGCCTCGAACTCGGCGACGATCTCGTCGAGGCCGACTCCCGTCGTGACAGCGAATGCGCCGATGTAGTCGGCGACGCCCGACCCCGCAGGAGCGACGAAGTCGGACAGGGCCACGTTCGGCCGGCCGTCGGGCTTGGCCATCTGCTGGCGGAGGGTCCGGAAGACCGCGCGCGCCTCCTGCCGCTCGTCGTCGCACCAGACGGTGACGTCATCGATATCGCTGTTCGCCGGCCAGAACCCGACGGCCGCGTTGGCGGTCAGCCGCCCGTCGCCGACGAGGCGCTCCAGAAGTGCCAGTGCGTCGCGATGGAGGTCGCGGGCGGCCGGTCCCAGCCGCGGATCGTCGAGGATCGCGGGGTAGGCGCCGCGCATCTCCCAGGTCGTGAAGAACGGCGTCCAGTCGATGAAGTCGACGAGCTCGGCGAGCGGGTAATCGGCGAAGGTGTGCGGGCCGAGGAACGTGGGCTCGGGTGGCGTCACCGTGGACCAGTCGATCGGCACGTGATTGGCGCGGGCCTCGGCGACCGTCAATCGCTTCTCCTTGGCACGACTCCCCGCGCGCTCGCGCCGGACTGTCTCATACTCGTCGCGGATACCGGCCACGAATGCGTCGCGCCGATCGGGCTGGATGAGCGCGCCGGCGACCCCGACCGCGCGCGACGCGTCGATGACGTGGACGACCGGCCCCGAATAGGTGGGCGCGATCTTGACCGCGGTATGGGTCCGGGACGTGGTCGCGCCGCCGATGAGCAGCGGGATCGTGAAGCCCTGGCGCTCCATCTCGGATGCGACGTGGGTCATCTCGTCGAGGGACGGCGTGATGAGCCCCGACAGGCCGATCAGGTCGGCGTTGATCTCGATCGCCTTCTCGAGGATGCGGGCGGCCGGCACCATCACCCCGAGATCGACCACCTCGTAGTCGTTGCAGCCAAGCACGACGCCGACGATGTTCTTGCCGATGTCGTGGACGTCGCCCTTGACCGTGGCGGTCACGATGGTCCCGGCTCGCCGGCCCGTCCCCTCGCGTTGCGCCTCGAGATACGGGATCAGGACCGCGACGGCCTTCTTCATGACACGAGCGCTCTTGACGACCTGGGGCAGGAACATCCGGCCCGCACCGAACAGGTCGCCGACGACGTTCATCCCGGCCATCAAAGGCCCCTCGATGACGTCGAGCGGTCGCGCCGCGGCGAGTCGCGCCTCCTCGGTGTCCTCGACGATATAGGCGTCGATGCCGGCCACGAGCGCGTGCGTGAGGCGCTCGTCGACCGGACCCTGGCGCCAGGCACGGTCCTCCGCCGCGCGCTCCATCCCGGCCCCGCCGGCATACTGGGCGGCCAGGTCGAGCAAGCGTTCCGTGGCATCGGGCCGGCGGTCGAGGACGACGTCCTCGACCCGCTCGCGCAGCTCGGGCTCGATGTCGTCGTAGATCGGCAGGACGCCCGCGTTGACGATCGCCATGTCGAGGCCGGCGGCGATGGCGTGATACAGGAAGACCGAGTGGATCGCCTCGCGCACGCGGTCGTTCCCGCGGAAGGCGAACGAGACGTTCGACACGCCGCCCGATGTGCGCGTCCCCGGGAACTCGGTCTTCAGCCGCCGGACGGCTTCGATGAACGAGACGGCGTAGGCGTTGTGCTCCTCCATCCCGGTCGCGATCGCGAAGATGTTGGCGTCGAGGATGATGTCCTCGGGCTTGTACCCGACCTCACCCGTCAGCAGGTCGTAGCCTCGCCGCAGGACGGCGACGCGCCGCTCGACCGACTCGGCCTGGCCCTGTTCGTCGAAGGCCATGACGACGACGGCGGCGCCGTAGCGGCGACAGTGGCGCGCCTGGCGCAGGAACTCCTCCTCGCCCTCCTTGAGCGAGATCGAGTTGACGACGCCCTTGCCCTGGAGCTGCTGGAGCCCGGCTTCGATGACCGACCACTTCGAGCTGTCGACCATCACTGGGACGGTGGCGATGTCAGGCTCCGCCGCGATCCGGCGCAGGAAGCGGGTCATCGCGGCGACGCCGTCGAGCATCGCCTCGTCCATGTTCACGTCGATCATCTGCGCGCCGTTGGTGACCTGCTCGCGGGCGATGTCGACGGCCTCGTCCTCGGCACCGTCGGCGACCAGACGGGCAAACTTGCGCGAGCCGGTGACGTTCGTCCGCTCACCGACGTTGACGAAGGCGTTGCCGGGCGGCGGGATGATGAGCGGTTCGAGACCGGACAAGCGTGTCGTCCCGGTGGGTTCCGGGATCTCGCGCGGCGGCAGGCCGTTGACCGCGGCGGCGATGGCGGCAACGTGCTCGGGCGTGGACCCACAGCAGCTGCCCGCGACGTTGAGCAGCCCGTGCCGCGCCCATTCGCCGAGCGCATCGGCCATCTCCTCCGGTGTCTCGTCGTAGCCGCCGAGCTCGTTGGGGAGGCCTGCGTTCGGGTAGGCCGAGATCGGCCGGTCGGCGACGCGCGACAGGACATCCAGATGCTCGCGGAGCTGCTTCGGGCCGAGCGCGCAGTTGAGCCCGACGATCAACGGGTCGGCGTGGCGGATGCTGTGCCAGAACGCCTCGACCGTCTGGCCCGACAACGTCCGCCCCGAGGCGTCGACGATCGTGCCCGAGATGATCAGCGGCACGCGCACGCCGGTCTCGTCGAAGAGTGACTGGACCGCGGCGATCGCGGCCTTCGCGTTGAGCGTGTCGAAGATCGTCTCGATCAGCAGGATGTCCGCGCCGCCGTCGAGCAGACCGGCAGCCGATTCGCGATAGGCGACCTCGAGCTCTTCCCACGTGACGCTGCGGGCCGCCGGATCGCCGACGTCCGAGCTCATCGAGGCGGTTCGGTTCGTGGGTCCCAGTGAGCCCGCCACGAAACGGGGGCGGCCGAGCTCCGCCGCTTCGGCGACATCGGCGGCATCCCGAGCCAGGCGCGCGGCCGCAACGTTGAGATCGCGGACGGTCTCGGCATCGAAGCCGTAGTCGGCCTGGGCGATCCGGGTCGCGGTGAACGAGTTGGTGCTCAGGATGTCCGAGCCGGCGTCGAGGTACGCAGCGTGGATCGCTGCGACGGCCGCCGGCTGGGTCAGGCAGAGCAGGTCGCTGTTGCCGCGCAGGTCGCGCGGGTGGTCGCGGAAGCGGTCGCCGCGGAAGTCGGCCTCGGTGAACCTGTGCGCCTGGAGCATCGTGCCCATCGCTCCATCGAGGACAAGGATCCGCTCGCGCAGGAGGCCGGGCAGGAGCGCGAGCCGCGAGGCTCGATCGAAGGTCGTCACGCCAGCACCGCCACGGGATGCCGCGCCCGGATCCGGCGGACGAGCTCGGCGCTCTGCTCGTACCGCCCGAAGCTCGGCATGATGTAGGTCCCGGCGACCGCGCCCTCCATGGCGCTCAGCAGGGCATCGGCCATCGCGACGCCGACCTCCGAGCCCCGCTCGCCCGCTGCGCGCATGGCCTCGCGCGCCTCGTCCGGGATCGTGATGCCGGGGACTTCGTTGTGGAGGAACTCGGCGTGGCGGGAGGAGACCAGCGGCAGAACACCGAGCAGGACGCGGGACCGGGATGCCGCCCGGGCCGAAGCGGCGGCGCGCCTCCGCGAGCATCGACTCGACCTGGTCGATGCGAGTAGAGCGGCTGGGTCATCACCACGTGCGCCCCAGCCGCGAGCTTGCGTTCGAGCCGGTCCCACTCGGTCGTCGCGTCGGCGGCGGTCGAATCGAGCGCACAGGCGATGGTGAACCCGGCACGCTGGCCGATCGAGCGGCCGGTCGGGTCCTCGGCGCGATTGAGCCGCGTCAGCATCTCGATCAGCCCGATCGAATCGATGTCCCAGATCCCTGTCCCGGTCGGGTAATCGCCGATCCGCGGCGGGTCGCCGGTCAGGGCGATGATGTTGCGGACCCCGAGCGCGTGCGCGCCGAGCAGCTCCGATTCGAGCGCCATCAGGTTCCGGTCGCGCGTCGTGCAGTGGACGAGACACTCGAGGTCGAGGTCGTGCTGGATCGCCGAATGCGACCGACAGCGCGCTCATCCGAACTCGCGCCATCGCCGAGTCGCGAGACGTTGACGAGGTCGACGCCGACGATCGCGCAGGAGGCGCGCGGCCTCGATGGTCCGCTCGATCCGGATGCTCCGCGGCGGATCGATCTCGACCGAGATGACGAACCGGCCGGCGTCGAGCGCCTCGGCCGAGACGCGGTCGGCGGCGGAGCGTCGTCGGCGTCGTGGGCGCGGCCGGCGAGCGTTCCACGAGCGGCGGTCGAGGGTCGGGCTCGGCCCGTGTCGGTCGCAGCCACCGGCGCTTCGGCCGGTTGCGTCGAGCGCGGCCCGCATCGCGGCGATGTGCCCGGGTGTCGTCCCGCAGCAGCCGCCGACGATCCGTGCCCCGGCAGCCAGGAGGCGCGGCGTGACCGCGCCGAAGTACTCGGCGGCTCGGCGGCGTAGATGAAGCGTCCGTCGAGCCGCTGCGAGCAGTCCCGCGTTCGGCATGATCGATCGGGCGGGGTCGCCGTCGACCGGGGCGCCCATCGCTTCGAGCGCATCGAGACACGCCGCAGGCCCGGCACCGCAGTTGACCCCGATCGCGTCGACGCCGGCCGCGGCCAGGGCGCGCGCAACGGCCCGTGGCGCTTGTGCCATCGGCGAGCGCCACGTTCCTCGCCGAACGTCATCGAGGCGATCGACCGGGACGTCGGAGGCCCGCCGGGCCTCATCGACCGCGAGCAGCATCTGGTCGAGGTCCGAGAACGTCTCCAGGACGATCACATCCGCCGCCACCCTCGAGCAGGCCCGTCGATCTGCTCGCGGAACGCAGCCCGAGCAGCGTCTTCCGGGAGGTCCTGTCCACCCCGCATGGGCGATCCGAGCGGCCCGACCGAGCCGCCCACCAGCGCGTCGCGCCCGCTGACCTCGCGCGCCTCGCGAGCGAGCTGGGCCGCGCGTCGATTGAGTCCGTTCACCCGGCCCTCGAGGCCCAATGCGGCGAGCCGCTGGCGGTTGGCGCCGAAGGTCACCGTCTCGATCAGCTCGGCGCCTGCCTGGAGATATTCGCGATGAGCTGCCCCGACCACCTCCGGATGGGTGGTCACGAGTTCTTCCAGACAGGTCCGTTGCGGCACGCCACGGCTGAACAACAGCGTCCCGAGTCCGCCGTCGACCAGGAGCGGACGGTCGGCGACACGGCTACGAAAACGTTGGCGCGGCGAGCCGAGCGGCGCAGCGTGGGTCATCGCTCCCCTATCGAATGGGTCGATCGGGCGACGGGACCGGAAACGACAAGACCCTTCCTGCGCGGAAGGGTCTCGAAGGGAGTTCCCTTATCGTGCAGGAGCACCTGCCCGGACTTGGCACCTTGCCGGCTCGATGCCGGTAGGTTGTCGTGGCTTCAACGGGCCGGTCCCTCCGCCACTCTTGATAAGCATCTCTTCGGTTGTGGCGTCATGGTGCCGCACCGAGCCGAGATGAGCAAGGCGGCCACGTCAGGCGGTTGACGCCACCCGCAACCGTTCGAGGTACGCGACCCGCCACCGTTCCGTCAGTCAACCGCATTGAACGTGTACAGGTGGAGGTCGATGACCGGGCCGGCTCGGCGACGAGCGGGGCGAGGTCCTCGAGAAGCCCGTCCGGGCTGTAGAACCCGCCGGAGCGGATCAGGCGGGTCACGAACCGGACGTTCTTGAGCAGGAACCGCTGGTGTCCTTGACCCCGATCCGGGCCGCGATCGACAGCAGCTTCTGCGGGTCGGCGACGCCCGGGACGCCGATGACGACGTCCGGGACGAACCCCTCGGCGCGCCGGGCGCGCACCCAGCCGGCCACGGCCTTCGGATCGAAGTACATCTGGGTCGTCATGTGGGCGACGTACGGCGCCTTGTCGACGAGCGCCTGCGCCAGGGCGGCGTCCGGGATGTCGGGATGGCCCTGCGGATACGCCGGGCAGCCGATCGTCGTGAACGGATGGCCGAGCTCGGTCATCGCCCGCAGCAGCGACAAGCCATCGAGGTACTCGCCCGGCTCCTCGGCGTCGCCGCCGACCACGAAGGCGTGCGTCGAGGCCGGCGTCGCGGGCACGGCCGAGCAAGCCGGCGAGGTCCGACCGGTCGGCGATCATCCGGGCCGACAGGTGCGGGATCGCGCGGAAGCCGTCGGCCTGGAGACGGGCCGCCCAGTCGAGCGTCGCGTCGATGCCCTTGGCGGGCGACGCGGTGACCGACACGCGCGCCCCGGCCGGCAGGTGCGGGACCTGGTCGGGCAGGCTCTTGAGCGGGAGCAGCTCGAAGATCGGGTCGGCGAGGACCGCCGCGACCGCCGCCCGAGCCGTGTCGTCAAGACCGCGACGACGCGTGAGCAGCGGCGCCATCAGACCTCCGAGTCGGGCATCGACGCCTTGCGCCGGGCGATGAAGTCGAGCAGCGCCTCGTCGACGGCGGGATCGATCGGCGGCGCCTCGTACTCGGCCAGCATCTTCTTCCAGATGCGGTTGGCGCGCTGCGCGGCATCGAGCGAGCCGTCCTCCTGCCACTGCTCGAAGCTGTTGTTGTCGGTCACGTCGGAGCGGTAGAAGGCGGTCTCGAAGTTGGCCAGCGTGTGGGCGCTGCCGAGGTAAGTGCGTGCCCGGGCTCGTTCTCCGGATCGCGTCGAGCGCCTGGCCGTTCTCGGACATGTCGACGCCGTTGACGAAGACGGCCATCATCCCGCACTGGTCGGCGTCGAGGATGAACTTCTCGTAGCCGATGGTCAGCCCGCCCTCGAGCCAGCCGGCCGCGTGGAGCACGAAGTTGACGCCACCGAGCACCGTCGGCTGAAGGGTGGCGGCGCTCTCGTAGGCGGCCTGGGCGTCGGCGATCTTCGAGGCGCACAGCGAGCCGCCGCTCCGGAACGGGACGCCGAGCCGGCGGGCCAGGGCGGCCATGACGTACAGGACGAGCGCGGGCTCCGGCGTGCCGAACGTCGGCGCGCCCGACTGCATCGACATCGACGACGCGAACGAGCCGAGGATGACCGGCGCGCCCGGCCGCGTCGAGCTGGACGAAGGTCATCCCGGCCAACGCCTCGGCCAGGGTCTGGGCACACACGCCGGCCGCGGTGACCGGGGCCATCGCGCCGGCCAGGATGAACGGCGTGAGGAGCGTCGCCTGGTTGGCCTCGGCGTAGGCACGGGCGGCACCGAGCATCGCCGAGTCCCAGACCAGCGGCGAGTTGGCGTTGATGAGCGAGGTGATCACGGTGTGGTCCTCGAGGTAGTCCGCCCCGAACGTCAGGCGCGCCATCTCGACCGTGTCGCGCGCGCGCTCCGGGCGCCGTGACCGAGCCCATGAACGGCTTGTCGCTGTAGCGGATGTGCGCTGTAGACCATGTCGAGGTGGCGCTTGTTGACCGGGACGTCGACCGGCTCGCAGACCGTCCCGCCCGAGTGATGCAGGTACGGCGACACGTACGTCAGCTTGACGAGGTTGCGGAAGTCCTCGAGCGTGCCGTAGCGCCGGCCGTTGTCGAGGTCGCGCACGAACGGCGAGCCGTAGTTCGGGGCGAAGACCGTGTGCATCCCGCCGATCTCGACGTTGCGTTCCGGGTTGCGCGCGTACTGGGTGTACTGGCGGGGCGCGGTGGCCTGGACGATCGTCCGGCACATCCCGCGCGGGAAGCGGACGCGCTCGCCATCGACGTCGGCGCCGCCCTCGCGCAGGACCCTGAGCGCCTCGGGGTCGCCGCGGAACTCGACCCCGACCTCCTCGAGGATCGTGTCGGCGTTGTGCTCGATGAGCGCGAGGCCCTCCTCGCCGAGCACCTCGAATGGCGCGAGCGTGCGGGTCAGGAACGGGATGTGCTCCGCGTGGGCCGCGAGGCGCAGCGCCTGGCGCGCCGCGCGGCCACCGCTGCGTCGTCGATTCGGGTCGTCCATCAGGTGTCCTCTCTGGTGCCGATCGCCACGCTTCGGCGGCGGCGGCGCTCGTTCCGGGCGTCCTGGGCCGCGGCGGGGTCGGCCGGCGCGCGTTCCGGCAGGTCGACCACGGCCGCGAGATGCGGGAACGAGGCGGTCTTGTGCGGGAACGCCATCGCCTCGACGAAGTGCTGCTGGAAACGCGGCTCGACGGCGGTCTCGATCTTCTCGACCCGGCGGACGACTCCCTCGATCTCGGTCGCGGGCCGCGCCCGACAGCAGCGCGATGAGCGCGCCGGTCCCGGCGGCGTTGCCGGCCGACCGGACGTGGGCGAGATCGCAGTCCGGGATGAGCCCGAGGATCATCGCGTGGAGCGGGTCGATCTGGCTGCCGAACGCGCCCGCCAGCCGGACCTCGTCGACCTCGTCGATGGCGAGCTGGTCCATCAGCAGCCGGACTCCGGCGTAGAGCGCGGCCTTCGCCAGCTGGATGGCACGGACATCGTTCTGGGTGATGGCGATCCGCGGCGATGTCCCGGACCCGTCGCCGGCATGGAGGACGTAGCTGAACGTCCGGCCGTCGGGCACGATCCGCGGGGTGCGGGCCGCCAGTCCGCCGTCGATGACGCCGTCCTCGCTGACGATCCCGGCCAGGAACATCTCGGCGACGACCTCGATGATCCCCGAGCCGCAGATCCCGCTGATGCCGGTGTCGGCGATCCCCGTCGCGAAGTCCGGCTCGTCCGACCAGGCGTCGACGCCGATGACCCGGAACCGCGGCTCGAGCGTCTCGCGGTCGATCCGGACGCGCTCGATCGCGCCGGGAGCGGCGCGCTGGCCGCCGGAGATCTGGGCGCCCTCGAAGGCGGGGCCGGTCGGGCTCGATGCGGCGAGCAGCCGGCGGCGGTCACCCAGCACGATCTCCGCGTTGGTGCCGACGTCCACGACGAGCGTCATGCGCTCGGCCAGGTGCGGCTCCTCGGCCAGGATCACGCCGGCCGTGTCCGCCCCGACGTGGCCGGCGATGCACGGCAGCACGTACACCCGCGCACCCGGGTGGACGAGCAGGCCGAGCTCGGCGGCGGTGGTGTTGACCGCCCGGTCGGTCGCCAGCGCGAACGGCGCGCCGCCGAGCGGCGTCGGGTCGATGCCGAGGAGCAGGTGGTGCATGATCGGGTTGCCGACGATCGCCAGCTCGAGGATGTCGACCCGCTTGATGCCGGCCCGCATCGCCAACGATGCGATCAGCCCGTCGAGTGCCTTGCGCACGGCCGCGGTCATCTCGCCGGCGCCCTCGGGATGCATCATCGCGTACGAGACGCGGCTCATCAGGTCCTCGCCGAACCGGATCTGCGGGTTCATCACGCCGTTGCTGGCAAGGACCGACCCGTCCGCCAGGTCCGCGAGATGGCCGGCGATCGTCGTCGAGCCGATGTCGATGGCCACGCCGTAGGCCTTCTCGTGGAGGCCGGGCCAGATCCCGATGACCTGCCGGCCGCCGTGCACCGCGACCGTGACGCCGTACGAGCCCTTCTCGAGCGCGGGCTGGAGCGCCCGGATGACCTCGAGGTCGGCCTCGAGGCCGGTCAGCTGCCACTCGCGTTCGAGCGCCTCGAACAGCCGGGCGAGGTCGCCCGTCGGCGACGCGAGCTCGGGCGGCGTCACCTCGACGTAGTGGAGGCGGACGACCGGGTCGACCGTGAACGTCCGGACGTCGAGTCCCTTGCGGACGACCTGGCGATGGACCTGGCTCTCGGGCGGGACGTCGATCAGGACGTCGCCGCAGACCTGCGCGGTGCACGACAGCCGCCGGTCCGCGGCCAGGCCCTTGTCGTCACGGTACGCGGCCTCGAGGGCGGCGAATGCCGACAGGTGCCCCGGCTCCGAGACGATGCCGTGCTTGGGGAACGCGCCGAGGCCCTGGGTCACCTGGCAGCGGCCGCAGATCCCGCGCCCGCCGCAGACGGAGTCGATGTCGACGCCGAGCGCGCGCGCCGCATCGAGGACCGTCGTCCCCTCGGCGAACCGTCCGCGACGGCCGGACGGCGTGAAGATGACGAGCGCGTCGTCGGCCACGAGCGGTGGGGCCGTCAGGCGACCGCGACGGCGCGGCGGTTGACGCGGCGTCGGGAGATCTCGCCCTCGGGGGTCGGCTCGCGATGGGCGACGATCCAGCGACCGCAGTCGGGGTCGTGACCCATCAGCACGTCGGCGGCCATCACGCTGGCCTTGACCTCGGGCATCAGCGGGTTGGTGATGGCCGACGTCATCCCGGCGGCGATCGCCATCGGCAGGAACGCCGCGTTGATGCCCTCGCGGTTCGGCAGCCCGAAGCTGACGTTGCTGGCGCCGCACGTCGTGTTGACGCCGAGCTCCTCGCGGAGCCGGCGGACGAGGGCGAACACCTGCTGGCCGGCCTGCGCCAGCGCCCCGATCGGCATCACCAGCGGGTCGACGATGATGTCCGAGCGCGGGATCCCGTGGTCGGCGGCCCGCTCGACGATCCGCTTCGCGACCGCGAACCGGACATCCGGGTCCATGCTGATCCCGGTGTCGTCGTTGCTGATGGCGACGACCGCGGCGCCGTACTTGCGGACCAGCGGCAGGACGCGCTCGAGGCGCTCCTCCTCCCCGGTCACCGAGTTGAGCAGCGGCTTGCCCCGATAGACGGCGAGGCCGGCCTCGAGCGCCTCGACGATCGACGAGTCGATCGACAGCGGCAGGTCGGTCAGGCTCTGGACGAGCTGGATGGTCCTGGCCAGGATCGCCGGCTCGTCGGCCAGCGGGATCCCGGCGTTGATGTCGAGCATCTGCGCGCCGGCCTCGACCTGGGCGATCACGTCGCGCTCGACGCGGCTGAAGTCGCCGGCCTTCATCTCCTCGGCCAGGAGCTTGCGACCGGTCGGATTGATGCGCTCGCCGATGATGACGAACGGGCGATCGAAGCCGATGACGGTTTCGCGCGCGTAGGAGCTGATGACGGTGTCGGTCATGTCGCGGAGATCTCCGATGTCGTGGCGGGCGGAAGGATCGGTCCGTCGGCGATGCCGCCGGTCTGGATGAGCTCCGCGAGATGGTGCTTCGTGTATTCGGTCTCGAGCCGGTCGGCCTCGGCCTTGACCACGGCCTCGAGGTCGTCGCCACATGGCTCGAACGTCTTGCGCCACTCCCCGATGTAGGAGTTGTACTCGCGCATCCCGGCTCGGTTGGCCGCCTTGTCGATGGCGACCTGGAAGCGCGGATGGAGGACGACCTTGCTCGACCGACGGGCGTCCTTGGCGACGACCTGGGCCGGGATGTCGCGCCACCAGATGATCGAAAGCATCGGGGCCATGTCAGGCGGCTCCTGCTACGGCGTGCTGGATCGATGGAGCGAGGTCGCCGAACCCGGTGAGGCGACGCTCGAAGGCGAGGCCCAGCCGCCCGGCGGCTGCCTCGGCGCGCGCGGTCAGGTCCGCGTCATCGGACTGGGCCAGGAAGACGAGCCGGCGGTACGCGCCGAAGTAGTCGGGCAGGAGCTCGGGGTGCCGGTCGAGGCCGAGGCCCGTCCAGATGATCGAGTCGAACTGGCGGGCCAGGAAGTCGGTCAGGTAGAACGTCCCGACCTCCTCCTCCTGGAGGGCCTCGAAGGCCGCGGCTCCGGCGTAGAACTCGTAGCAGTGGGCGCCCTCGATGCGGTCGAGGCCCTCGCGGTCGAGATACGCGTCGAGCACGCCGGCCGTGCCGCAGTCGGCGTAGGCGACGAAGATCCGGACGTCGCGTCCATGGCGCGCGCGGACCTTGTCGACCTTGGCGGCCACCGCATCGGCGATCAGGGACGGTCGCATGTGGAGCCGTGGCATCGACGCCCTCGACGCGCACGCCCGGGATCCCCGCGGTCAGGGCAAGCAGCTCGCGAGCGAGCGCCCCGCAGCCGACGATGACGATCCGGGTCGGGATCGCCTCAGGTGTCGGGATCGCCTCAGGCGGCACTGGCGCGGCGCTCGTCGATGAGCCGGCGGGCGGTCTCGGCGGCGACACCGGCGTCACGGCAATAGGCGTCGGCACCGACCGCGGCCCCGAACTCCTCGTTCAGCGGTGCCCCGCCGACGAGCACGATGTAGTCCTGCCGGATGCCGCGGTCCTTGAGCGTCTGGATGACGACCTTCATGTACGGCATGGTCGTGGTCAGCAGCGCCGACATGCCCAGGATGTCCGGCTTGTGCAGCTCGAGGGCATTCATGAACTTCTCGGCATCGGTGTTGATGCCGAGGTCGAACACCTCGAAGCCGGCGCCCTCGAGCATCATCCCGACCAGGTTCTTGCCGATGTCGTGGATATCGCCCTTGACCGTCCCGATGACGACCTTGCCGACCGGCTCGGCACCGGTCTCGGCGAGCAGCGGGCGGAGGATGGCCATCCCGGCCTTCATCGCGTTCGCCGCAAGGAGGACCTCCGGGACGAACAGGATCCCGTCGCGGAAGTCGATGCCGACGATCTTCATGCCGGCGACCAGCGCATCGTCGAGGACGCGCGTCGCGGACCAGCCGCGACCGAGCAGGATGTTCGTCCCCTCGACGACCTCGGGAGCCATCCCGTCGTACAGGTCGTTGTGCATCTGCTCGGTGAGCTCATCGTCGGAGAGCGCCGCGAGGTCGATCTCCGCGTACTCGTCAGGCGCCATGCGGGTTTCGTCTCCTGGTCGATGCGTTTGGGGGTTCCACATCGTGGAACCGTGCCGTATGATGGAACTCCCTCGGATGGGAATCTAGTCCACAAAGGTCCTGATGTCCAGAGTCCAGTCCATCGAGCGAGCGTTCGCTGTGCTCGGTGCCCTCGCCGACGGTCCGATCGGCGTCACCGAGGTCGCCGACCGGGTCGACCTGCCCAAATCCACGGCCGCCCGCCTGCTGGCCTCGCTGGCCCGGGAGGGCGTCGTCGAACAGGTCCCCGGCGACAGCCGATATCGCCTGGGGCCGCGACTGGTGACGCTGGCTGCGCGGATCCGGCCAGTGCGCACGCTCTCCGGGCTGGCACGACCGTCTCTCGAGGAGCTGGTCGGCACGGCGGGTGAGGCGGCCGGCCTTAGCGTTCGCGACGGCGACGCGGCCCACTACATCGACCAGGTCGGCAGCCCCAACCCGGTGTCCGTCCGCGACTGGACCGGATCGCGGATCCCCCTCCACGCCGTGTCATCGGGCCAGGTCCTACTGGCCTACGCGCCGACGACCTTCGTCCAGCGCTACCTCGGCCGGCCGATGGAGCCCTTCACCCAGCGCACCCTCGTCACCGCCGATGCGCTGCTCGAGCGCATGCGCGCGATCCGGCGCGACGGTTACACATGGGCGCTCGAGGAGTTCGACGAAGGCATCTCGTCCGTCGCGGCGCCGGTCGCCGACGCATCGGGTGAGATCGTGGCGGTGGTCCATGTCCACGGGCCGTCGTACCGGTTCCCGGCGCCGGGGGCGGAACGCCCGTTGGCCGACCTGGTGGTCGCGGCGGCGGCCCGGATCACCGAGAGCCTGCGCCAGGCCGGGTAGGGCGCTCGGTCCACGGCATGCGCGGCGCCGCTCCGAGCGATAGATTCGGGCCATGCCAACGACACATCCGGTGCGGGTCGGGCTGATCGGGGCCGGCCTCATGGCGCGCCACCACCTGGGCGACATGCTCGAGCGGGAGGACACCGAGGTCGCGGCGATGTGCGAACCATCGGAGGCGAACTTCGGGATCGCGGCGAGGGCGTTCACCGAGCGCGGCCTCGCGGTGCCACCGAACGAACCCGACTGGGAGCGGTTCGTGGAGCGGTTCGTCCCCCACCTCGACGCGGTGGCGATCATCACGCCCCACGTCTTCCACTCGGCACAGGCGACGGTCTGCCTCGAGGCGGGGCTCGACGTGCTGCTCGAGAAGCCGATGGTCATGGACGCGGCCGAGGCGGAGGCGCTCATCGCCACCCGTGACCGGACCGGACGGCTGCTGGTGGTGGCGTTCACGGGCAGCCTTTCACCACAGGTCCGAACCGCGGCGCGGATGATCGCCAGCGGGAAGCTGGGCGAGCTGCTCAACGTCGACGCGGTCGTGTGGCAGGACTGGCAGACGCGCACCAATGGGACGTGGCGCCAGGTCCCCGCGATGTCCGGCGGTGGGTTCCTGTTCGACACCGGCGCGCACATGCTCAACACCGTCACCGACATCGCCGGCGCCGACGTCGTCGAGGTCGCCGCATGGATGGTCGACGACGGCAGCCCGGTCGACATCCGCGGGGTCGTCATCGCCAGGCTCGCATCGGGCGCCCTTGTGACGATGAACGGGTGCGGGCGCGCGTCCTCGCTGGGGTCGGACATCCGCCTGTTCTGTGAGCGGGCCACCCTGCGGACAGGGGTCTGGGGCGAACGACTCGAAGTGCAGCGGCGTGGCGCCATGCGGTTGTCGCCGATCCGGTCGGTCAAGTCGCGGCCCGTCTGGGAGCAGTTCCTCGCGGTCCGCAGCGGGCGAGAGCCGAACCCGAGCCCACCGGAGGTCGGCCTCCGGATGGCCCGGCTGTGGGACGCGATCCGCGAATCGTCGGCGCGTGGCGGCGCCGTGGTCCGGCCGGGAGTGCCGGCATGACGATCCGGGTCACGGTCTGGAACGAGTACCGCCAGGAACGGTCGGATCCCGCGATCGCGGCGATCTACCCGGCCGGGATCCACGGGGCCATCGCCGACGGGATCCGCGGCGCCGATCTCGAGGTCCGGACAGCGACGCTGGACGACCCGGAGCAGGGCTTGAGCGACGCCGTCCTGGACGCGACCGACGTCCTCACATGGTGGGGTCACCAGGCGCACGACGAGGTGGCCGACGCGGTGGTGGACCGCGTCCACGCCCGCGTGCTCGACGGGATGGGTCTCGTGGTCCTTCACTCCGGCCACTACTCGAGGATCTTCCGGCGCCTGATGGGCACGACCTGCGCCCTGAAATGGCGCGAGGCGGGCGAGCGGGAACGGGTGTGGGTGGTGGACCCGGGCCATCCGATCGCGGCCGGCCTCGGCGAGTCGTTCGACATCGAGCACGAGGAGATGTACGGCGAGCACTTCGACATCCCGGCGCCAGACCGGCTCGTGCTGGTCGGCTGGTTCCAGGGCGGCGAGGTCTTCCGGAGCGGTTGCTGCTACCAGCGCGGCCGCGGGCGCATCTTCTACTTCCAGCCCGGCCACGAGACGCACCCGACGTACCACCATCCGCTCGTGCAGCGGGTCATCGCCAACGCGGTGCGCTGGGCCGGCGCCACGACGGGCGAGGCGCCCACGTATGGCCGGCGGGAGCCGCTCGAACCGATCCGCTGACGGTCAAGCTCGCGGCGAGAGCCGGCAGCGCGCATCGGAGGCGCGGATCCGGCCACGGCCGAGCGAGACCGCACGTCAGTTACGACAGATCCGGTCGAAACCTGGGGTCGTCCACGCTCACCCGTCGCGCATCTGCGCCTGGCGGGGGCCGGGCGGGTGCCCCGGGCGCTGGCGCGTGGACGGCTGGCCGCGCCCTTGCCCGCGCGGATATGCGCCCCAGTCTTATCCATGGCGCATGGCTGGGCGCAACGCCGGTCGCGTCCGCTGGGTCGCGCTCGCGGACGACACGTTCGAGCCTGGAGCCGCGTGATCCGAGCTCCATCCTGAGGCCCGTGCCCGGCAGATAAGACTCCGGTGCATATCGGCGGTAAGACGGAACGGACGCCTGGCGCCGAGGGCCGGCGGCCGCCGGCCGGGGGCCGGCGGCGCGACGGGAACAGGGGTCGGTGGCCGCCACGGCACTACTCCCCTGCCGCCCCGATCCGATGCAGCCGCGCGGGCGTGAGCGCGGCGCACAGCACCACCAGGACCACACCGAGCGCGATCAACAGCCACAGGCCCAGCGCGAAGCCGCCGGTCACGTCGCGGGTGACCCCGAACGCGAGCGGCCCGACGGCCGACAGGATGTAGCCGACGAGCAGCATCATCGCGGCCGTGGCCGCGACGTCGGATGGGCGTCCGCCGACGTCGACGGGAAGGGTCAGCACGATCGGGAAGATCGCGCCCATCCCGGCACCGAGGACGACCGCCCACGCAACCGCCGGGTCCGGCACGACGGCGACGCCGATCAGGCCGGCGAGGATGAGCAGCGCCGACGCGACCAGCTGACTCCGCCGGCTGCCGATCCGATCGGCCCCGAGCGGCATCACGGTGGTGGCGACCAGGGTCACCGCTCCGAACAGCGCGACCAGGCTGGCCGACGATGGTTCCGACCAGCCGCGATCGACGTAGACGGCCGCCAGCCAGGTGACGACACCGTAGTAGAGCAGGGACTGGAGCCCAAACAGCGTCCCGAGCAGCCACGCGACCGGGCTGCGCCACGGGATGCGCGGCGGCGCGAGCGTCTCGTCCCTGATCTCGTCGGGCGGCGCCAGCCCGAGCCAGATCGCGAGCGACGCCAGCCCGGCCAGGGTCACGACGCCGAGCGCCAGCCGCCAATCGCCGCTGTCGCCCGCGAGCGGGACCACGGCCACGGCGCCAAGCGTTCCGCCGAGCACCAGGCCGATCGCGTAAGCCCCCGTCCCGAGTGCCGGTCGCGCCGGCATCTCGTGTCGCACGATCAACGGGAAGATGGGACCGGCGAGACCCATCCCGAGGCCGATCCCGAACGTCAGCACCAGCACCGGCAACGGGCCGGGGACCGCGAGACGAAGCAGCCCGAAGACGATGACGAGCGTCGCGCAGGCGGCGATCGCCCACCTGGCCCCGAGCCGCCGCGCGACCCCGGGCGCGAGCGGGGCGAAGATCCCCATGCACAGGACCGGGATCGAGCTGAGCGCACCGGCCGACCGCGTGCGAGATGCCCAGCCCGCTCTGGATGCTCGGCAGCAGCGGGCCGATGACGATGACCTGCGGCCGGAAGACCAGCGCGACGGCGAGCAGTGCGACCAGTGGGCGGGCGAGCGAGCGGATCGTCCGAGCGTCGGTGTCAGCCAGGCTCGGGGCCGTCCACGTTCGTGACCGGCTCGCCCTCGCCGACGCGGATCAGGACCGCCTCGACGCCCTGCGAACCCTCGGCGGTCCCCTCGCGATGGATGAGCCCCCGCGGGATGAGCACGAAATCGCCGGCGCCCGCTTCCGCGCGGACACGTCCGCCCGGACCGGACTCCACGGTCGCCGATCCGGCCACCACATAGATGTACGTGTCGTGGCCCGTGTGGACGTGCCAGCCGGTCAGCACCCCGGCCGTCGTCCGGAGCGTGCCGGCCCACACCCCGTCGTGGTCGAACGCCTCGCGCCGGTCCATCCCGGGTGTCGTGACCGCCGGGAGGGGCATGTCCGCGGGATGCACGACGCGGACGCGGGTCATCGCGATCCGTCCCTGCCCGTGACGTGCTCGTCGATCAGCGTCTGGGCGTCGAACTGCGCGCGTCCGAGCACGAACCAGATGGCGTGGACAGGCTCGTCGCCGAGCGTCGCCAGGCGGTGCGGGACGGACGAGTTGATCGAGATCGCGTCGCCCGGCTCGAGGACGTACTCGTCGAAGCCGATGCGGACCTGGAGACGCCCGCTCAGCACGTAGCCCCATTCGTGCCCGGGGTGCCGCTGGAAGGCGTCGGGTGGACTGGATGCCCCGCCGACCTCGTAGGTCACGTGCAGGAACTCGATGCCGGGTTCGGACAGGGTCGTCAGCCGCTCCCAGTTGACGCCGGACGCGAGCCGGATCGAATGCCGGTCCGCGGCGCGCTGGACCGGCGGTGCCGGCACCATCGTGCCGCCCGACGGCACCTCGGCACGTGCCGGAGCCGCGGGCTCGGCCGGCCGCCGGTCGTTGAACAGCAGCTCGTCGAGGGACACGTCGAGCTCGGCCGCGATCGCGTAGAGCGTGCTGACCGACGGGTTGGCGCGGCCGGTCTCGATCTGCGAGATGAGGCTCGGCGACACGCCGAGCCGTTCGGCCAGCGTCCGGAGGCTCAGGCTCCGCGCCCGCCGTGCCTCCCGCAGCCGCTCGCCCATCTCCGGGTAGTCCGGGCGTCCGGAGCGTGTGGCGCTGGGGCTGGTCACGGTGGCTGTCCTCATCCGGATGGTCAGAACATCATCCGGCCGTTGTCGACGACGAGGTCGATGCCCTCGACGGACGGATTCTCGAGAAGGAAACGCGTGCCGTCGACGATATCGTCCATTGCCGCAAGTTTCTTGGTGATGGTCCTCGACGTGTGGCCCTCGAGGATGGCCGGCGGCTTGCCGTGCCAGTACGGGCTGTCCCCGGTGATTCCCGGATGGATCGCGTTGACCCGGATGGGCGCCAGCTCCCAGGCCAGCGTCCGGGCCAGCCCGGAGACGCCGCCGTTGACGGTGGAGACCGTCGTCGATCCCGGGTACGGCCGATCCTTGGCCTGGCCGCCGAACAGGACGATCGAGCTGTCGGGCGCCAACCGGTCGAGCAGGACGTGGACGACCTCGGCGAAGCCGACGAGCTTGAGCGTGACGAGCTCGAGCGCCCGGTCGATGTCGAAGTCGCGGATCGTGTTGTCGTCGCGCTGGATGGCCACGATCGCGAGGTAGCGGACGGGGCCGACCGACGCGAGAGCGTCGCGGATCGTCTTGGGCTTGGCGAGGTCGAGCGCGAGACCGCGCGCCGAGCCGCCGATGTCGGCCGCGACCGCCTCCGCCCGCGCCCGGTCGCGCCCGGTCAGGACCGTCTCGCGCCCCGTCCCGGCATAGAAGCGCGCCAGCTCCCGGCCGATGCCCTCGGTCCCGCCGACCACCACGATGCAGCCGTCATCCGACATGTCAGCCCTCCTCGAACCGGCGCCATTGGTCGACCCACCGATAGGCGTGCCGGGCCGGCGGTTGGGGCGCCTGCGTCTCGATCCAGCGGACGCGCTCGGTGCCCGTGTTGTAGAAGCCGTGGACCGAGCCGACGCCGGCGAACGCGACGTCGCCCGGACCGAACGTGTAGTGCTGGCCGTCCATCTCGCACTCGACCTCGCCGGCGAGGAAGACGTACGCCTCCTCGAACGGGTGGTCGTGCGCCTGGGCGGCGCCGCCCGACTCGTAGTCGACCGTGAACAGCGTGACGTGGTCGGCCCCGAAGTTCCGGTCGACCATCATCTTCACGGAGATCCCGCTGTAGGCAAGGATCGCGGTATCGGCACCCGCGGGAGCGCGGCCGCGGGCCGGATCCTTCACCCGGAGCGCCTCGATCTGCGGCCCCGTGCCCTCGTAGTGGCCGACGAGCCGGAGCGTCGGGTCGCCGAACGGCGGGCGAGTGGCATCGGCGTCCATCCGCGCCAGGTCCTGGGCCGGCTCGAAGAACGTGTCCCGCCGCGGCGCCGACGGGTCGAGCCGCTGCGGGCTGCTGAGCGACAGGAAGCGAGCCGCCTCGGCCGCCGTATTCCCGAGCGCGTGCCGGAGGCCCGTCGGGATCAGGGCGAAGTCGCCGCCGACGAGCCGGTGGACGCGCCCTCCCAGGTCGACGAGGAGCTCGCCCGACAGGATGTAGAGCGCCTCCTCGAACGAGTGGACGTGCGGCGCCAGCCAGCCGCCGGGTTGGAGCCCGATGGCGGCCAGGTCGGTGTGGATGGCGCCCTGCTCGGGCCCGACGATGCGCAGGCGCGCGAGCCCCGACGACGTCGCAGAGGCGGCTGTGGGATGGTCGATGAACGACCAGTCGATGTGACCGACGGAGTGCATCTGGCGGCTCGCTAGCGAAGGGTTGGACGGGTCGGCTGCGGCTCGGGGGGCGCCTCGTCGTAGCGGAAAGTGTGTATAGGGACTGAACACGAGTCAAGGGTGTTCGGCAGCGCGCAACGAGCGTCCACGCACGACTTGCGCGGGTTTTGTTGCTGTGTAGCATGGGTGAACGCACCATCCCGCCTCGGGCACGACCCACCATGGACGGACCTGCATTGGGGATCCTGTCGTGATGTCACCACTCGCCTCGCCCGGCTCGATGAACGTCGACTGGGAGGAGCGCTGGAACGTCGATCGGCTGCGCACCTACCGCACGACCCGCGCACGCGACGCGCTGGCCGCCTCGGACCTGGGCGCCGTCCTGCTGTTCGACTTCAACAACATCCGCTACGTCACGAGCACCCACATCGGCGAATGGGCCCGCGACAAGATGACCCGCTACGCGCTGCTGACCCGTGGCGGCGACCCGCACATCTGGGACTTCGGCTCGGCGGCCAAGCACCACCGGCTCAACTGCCCGTGGATGCGCCCGGAGAACATCCACGCCGGGATGGTCGGCCTGCGCGGCGCGGTCGCGCCGGATGCCGGCCTGTTCCGGTCGGCCGCCCGCGAGATCGCCGCGATCCTGCGCGCCGAGGGCGTGGCCGACATGCCGCTCGGGGTCGACATCGTCGAGCCGCCGATGCTCGCCGCGCTGGCCGAGGAAGGCGTCACGGTCCGTGACGGCCAGCAGGTCCTGCTCGACGCCCGCGAGGTCAAGTCGAAGGACGAGATCACGCTCCTCAACGTCGCCTGCTCGATGGTCGACGGCGCCTACCAGCTGCTGGCCGAACAGCTCAAGCCGGGTGTCCGCGAGAGCGATCTGGTGGCCAACGTCACCCACTACCTGTTCGATCTCGGCTCGGAGCACGTCGACAACATCAACGCGGTGTCGGGCGAGCGCTGCAGCCCGCACCCGCATGTCTTCAGCGACCGGATCATCCGGCCCGGGGACCAGGCGTTCTTCGACATCATCCACACGTTCATCGGCTACAAGACCTGCTACTACCGGACGTTCGTGGTCGGCAAGGGCACCGACGCGCAGCGCGACGCGTACAAGCGGGCGCGCGAGTGGATCGACGCCTCGATCGAGCTGATGCGACCGGGCGTGACCACCGACCAGGTGGCGAGCGTCTGGCCGAAGGCGCAGGACTTCGGCTTCGACAACGAGATGGAGTGCTTCGGGCTCCAGTTCGGCCACAGCGTCGGCCTCTTCCTCCACGAGCGCCCGATCATCAGCCGGCTCAACTCGCTCGAGCACCCGGTCGAGCTCAAGGAGGGGATGGTCATCGCCCTCGAGACCTACTGCCCGGCCAAGGACGGCGTCTCGGCAGCCCGCATCGAGGAAGAGGTCGTCATCACCGCCGACGGACCGCAGATCATCACCCGCTTCCCGTCCGCCGAGCTGTTCGTCGCCAACGCGTACTGATCGCGCGACCCAGGAGGCCCCCATGGCGACCGCCGCCCCCGACATCGACCGCGACACCCGCCTCCGGATGTACCGGACGATGGTCGACTGCCGCTCCTTCGAGGTCAGGGCCCAGGAGCTGTTCTTCGAGGGGCTCGTCCGGGGGACGACCCACCTGGGCATCGGCCAGGAGGCGGTCGCAGCTGGAGTGGCTGCCGCGATGCGCGTGGACGACTACACGTTCTGCACCTACCGCGGGCACAACCACACGCTCGCCCGGGGCGTGCCGATGGCGCCGATCTTCGCCGAGCTGTTCGGGCGCGGGACGGGGCTCCTCGGCGGCAAGGGCGGCTCGATGCACCTGACGTCCGTGGAGCACGGCGCGATGGGCTCGTACGCCATCGTCGGTGCCCACCTGCCGATCGCGCTCGGGGCCGCCTGGTCGGCGCAGTACCGCGGGTCGGGCCAGGTCGCGGTCTGCTTCTTCGGCGACGGGACGACCAACATCGGGGCGTTCCACGAGGCACTCAACATGGCGGCCGTGTGGAAGGCCCCGGTCGTGTTCGTGTGCGAGAACAACCAGTACATGGAGTACACGCCGATCGGCGCGGTCACCGCGGTCGAGCACCCGGCCGCGGACCGGGCGTCCGCCTACGGCCTGGCGTCGATCCTGGTGGACGGGAACGACGTCGACGCGGTGTACGAGGTCGCCCGGGCGGCGGTCGACCGGGCGCGCGCGGGCGACGGGCCATCGCTCATCGAGGCTGTGACCTACCGGCACGGGGGCCACTCGCGTGCCGATCCGGGCAAGTACCGTCCCGACGACGAGGTGGCGGCGTGGAAGGCGCGGGACCCGATCCCGCGCCTACCGTGCCCGACTCGAGGACGCCGGCGTCGCGGCGGCCACGCTCGACGCGATCGAGACCGAGGCGCACGAGGCGGTGGCCGCCGCCGAGACCGAGGCGCGGGCCGCACCCGAGCCGTCGGAGGACGTGCTGCTGACCCAGCTCTGGGCCGACGGAGGCTCGTCGTGGCGGAACTGACCTATCGCGCGGCCATCGCGAGAGCCATCGCCCAGGAGATGCGGCGCGATCCGAACGTGGTGCTGATCGGCGAGGACGTCGGGGCGGCCGGTGGCGTGTTCAAGCTGACCGAGGGCCTGTTCGCCGAGTTCGGGGCCGACCGCGTCCGTGATACGCCGATCAGCGAGCAGGCGATCATCGGCGCCGCGATGGGCGCCGCGATGACCGGTCTGCGCCCGATCGCCGAGCTGATGTTCTCGGACTTCTTCGCCGTGACCTGGGACATGGTCATCAACCAGATCGCCAAGACGCGCTACATGACCGACGGCCAGGTGTCGCTGCCGCTCGTGATCCGGACGGCCAACGGCGCGGGCCTGCGGTTCGGCGCCCAGCACAGCCAGAGCATCGAGAACTGGGCGATGGCCATCCCGGGCCTGAAGGTCGTCGCGCCCGCGACGCCCGCCGACATGGTCGGGCTGATGGCGGCGGCGATCCGCGACGACGACCCGGTCATCGTCTGCGAGCACAAGGCGCTGTTCGCCGAGAAGGGCGAGGTCCCCGACGGCGAGATCGTCGACACGCTCGGAACGGCACGCGTCGTCCGGCCGGGCTCGGATGCCACCATCGTCGCGCTCGCGGCGATGGTCCCCAAGGCGATCGCGGCCGCCGACCTCCTCGCCGCCGAGCATGGCGTGGACGCCGAGGTCATCGACCTGCGCTCGCTCGTCCCGCTCGACACCGTGGCCATCCTCGCCTCGGTGGCGAAGACCAGCCGGCTGTTCACCGTCGAGGAGAACCCGCGGCTGTGCGGCTGGGGCGCGGAGATCGCCTCGATCGTGGCCGACGAGGGGTTCTACAGCCTCGATGCGCCGATCGTCCGGATCACCACCCCGCACATCCCGCTGCCGTCGGCCGCGGCGCTCGAGGACCTCGCCGTGCCGTCCGTCGAGCGCATCGTCGAGACCGTGCGGCGGCGGATGGACGACGCCGCATGAGCACCGGGTGCCGGTGTCGATGACCGCCCCGACCGCAGCCGTCCTGGGCACCGGCCGGATGGGGTCGGCGATGGCCGAGCGGCTGGCCGGCCAGGGCGTCGAGGTGGTGGTCTACAACCGGTCGCCCGACCGGGCGGCATCACTGGCCGCGAGGATCGGCGCGCACGTGGCGACCACCCCGGCCGAGGCCGCGTCGCGTGCGGACGTCGTCATCACCATGGTCGCCGACGACGCCGCCGTGCGCGACCTGTTCGAGGCATCGGACGGCATCACGGCCGGCCTGCGACCCGGCACGGTCGCGGTGGACATGAGCACCGTCCTGCCCGACACCATCCGGTCGGTCGCGCCGGCCGTCCGCGCGCTCGGCGCGGGGATCCTCGACGGTCCGGTGTCGGGCAGCGTGTCGTCGGCCCTCGCCGGCGAGCTGACGATCATGGTCGGCGGCGGGGTAGACGACCTAGAGCGCGCCCGACCCATCCTCGACCGTCTCGCGCGCCGCGTCTTCCACCTCGGGCCGCTCGGGACCGGCGCGGTGATGAAGCTGGCGGTCAACACGCTCATCTTCGGGCTCAACGGCGCCGTCGCGGAGGGCCTCGTCCTGGCCGAGCGCAACGGTATCGATCGGGCGCTCGCCTACGAGGTCCTCGCCTCGAGCGCGGCCGGCGCGCCGATGGTCGCCTACAAGCGGGCGAACTTCGTGGAACCCGACACGACCCCGGTCGCGTTCTCGCTGGCGCTCGCCGACAAGGACCTGCGGCTCATCCGCGAGCTCGCCGAGACATCGGATACCGCGATGCCACAGGCCACCGTCAACCTCGACACGATCCAGGCGGCCGAGCGGTCGATGGGAGAGGACCTCGACTTCGCGCTGGTCGCCAGTCACCTGCGTCAGGAGGGCCGGCGATGACCGATCGGCCATGAGGAGGGCATCAGCCAGGGGATCGTCAGACAGTCACGTGATCCGACTGAATCAACGCACGAGGAACGATCGATGACGGACCGCATGCTCATCAAGGGTGGGATCGTGCTCACCCAGGACCCGGCACTCGGCGAGATGCCCGATGCCGATGTGCTGATCGAGGACGGCAAGATCGTCTCCATCGGCCACGGACTGTCGGCGGACGGGGCGCGCACGATCGATGCGACCGGCGACATCGTCATCCCGGGCTTCATCGACACGCATCGCCACACCTGGGAGACCTCGATCCGGACCAGCGCGCCGGACTTCGCGCTGATCACATATTTCGGGCAGATCCTCGACAAGTTCGCGCCGCACTACCGACCGGACGACGTCTACGCCGGCAACCTGTGGGGCTCGCTCGAGTGCATCAACGCGGGCATCACGACGCTCGTCGACTGGTCGCACATCATCAATACGCCCGAGCATGCCGACGCCGGGATCCGCGGGTTGCAGGAGTCGAAGATCCGCTCGGTCTACGCCTACGGGTTCGGCAACACCTCGCTCGTCGACTGGTGGTTCGGGCCGGACTACGCGGGCAGCGTCCTGACCTCCGACGGCCCCGACGCTCGCCGGATCCGGAAGCAGTACTTCAACTCCGACGACGGGCGCATCACGATGGCGCTCGCCACCCGCGGGCCGAACTTCTGCAAGCCCGACGTCGTCCAGCACGATTGGCACCTCGCCAAGGAGCTCGGGCTCAACATCACGGTCCACGTCGCGATGGACCGGTTCGGCTACACCAAGATGCAGGTGACCATGCTTCGGGACATGGACCTGCTGTACCCGAACACGACCTACGTCCACGCATCGCATTTCACCCCCGAGGAGTGGGCGCTCGCCCGCGACTCCGGTGGGAACGTCTCGTTCGCACCCCAGATCGAGGTCCAGATGGGTCACGGCTGGGCTCCCGCGGTGACCGCCCTGGAGTACGGCATCCCGATCGGCCTGTCGTCCGACGTGGCGACGACCGCCCCGTCCGACCAGTTCACCCAGATGCGCTCGATCTTCGGCTCGGAGCGCGGACGGAAGCATCAGGAAGCCTGGGAGGCCGACCTCGACGGGCTCGAGGCGTCGCCGGGACTCATCACGGCGCGCCAGGTCCTGGGCTGGGCGACGCATCGGCGGGGCCGAGGTCGCGGGGATCGCCGATCGGACCGGCTCGTTGACCCCGGGCAAGCAGGCCGACATCGTGATCATCGACGGGTCGGCCGTGAACGTGGCCCCGATCATCGACCCGGTCGGCGCGGTCGTCTGCGCCGCCGACGTGTCGAACGTCAAGACGGTCATGGTCGCCGGCGAGATCCTCAAGGAGGACTTCCGGCTCAAGGCCGATCTCGGCGCGCCGCGTAAGGCCGTCGAGGCCTCGCGTGACTACCTCCTCTCGAAGTTCGGCGACCCGGAGCCGGGCTGGATCGTCAAGGCCACCGCCTGATCCATCGCACGCCACTGGCCGCGGGCGCTTCCCCCGAGCGCCCGCGGCCTTCCCGTGTCCGGTACAGATCCGGTCCGAGGCAGGGTCAGCGCCCCCCGATCTCTGACAGATGCACGCCACGCGGGCGTTCGTCAGGAGCTTTCGGTCAGATGCCCACCTCGTGACACATCTGCCGGGGATCGCGCGCCAATGCGAGCGTGGGGCCGCGGAGACCCTGGCCCAGAGCCTGACCAACGCTCGCCTGATGTGCATCTGGCAGAAGGTCGGCGCGAGCCATGCGACCGGCCCTTGACGACGTCTTCGGCAGCGCCGCATCCTCCGCCAGCAGAACCGGCCTGCATGGCGCAGCGGTTTGGGAGCGAGGGGAGCCGTGCCCAGCCTCTACATCGACGGCGAGTGGGTCGCCTCCGCGGACGGGACCTGCAGCGCGGTCGTCAATCCCTCGGACGCGACAATCGTCACCGAGGTCGACGTCGCCACCGACGCGCAGGTCCAGGCGGCCATCGCGGCGGCCCGCCGTGCGTTCGACACGACCGACTGGCCACGCCGCCCCGCGACCGAGCGTGCCGCGCTGCTCGATCGCGTCGCCGACCTCCTCGACCGAGATCTCGAGGAGATGGCCCGGCTCGAGACGCTCGACACCGGCAAGGCGATGCGCGAGAGCCGCTGGGACATGGCCGACGTCGCTCGCGTGTTCCGCTATTACGCCGAGCTCGCCGCCACGGACGCCGGCCGCGTCGTCGAGACAGGGGACCCGGACGCCGTGAGCCGGATCGTCTACGAGCCGGTCGGCGTGTGCGCGCTGATCGGACCGTGGAACTACCCGCTCCTCCAGATGAGCTGGAAGATCGCGCCGGCACTGGCCGCCGGCAACACCGCTGTCATGAAGCCGGCGCAGGTCACGCCGCTGACGACCATCGCGCTGACCCGGCTGTTCGATGAGGCCGGCGTCCCGGCAGGGGTCGTCAACCTCGTCCTCGGTCCGGGCGAACGGGTCGGCCAGGCGCTGGCGGACAGCCCCGACGTGGACCTCATCTCGCTGACCGGCGGGCACGATGCCGGCCGGGCCCTGTTGCGTGGCGCGGCGGTCAACTTCAAGAAGGTCGCGCTCGAGATGGGCGGCAAGAGCCCGAACATCGTGTTCGACGACGCCGACTTCGAGACCGCGGTGGACAACGCGCTGACCGCAGCCTTCACACACTCGGGCCAGGTCTGCTCGGCGGGAACGCGGGCGATCGTCCAGGACACGATCTACGACCGTTTCGTCACGGAGGTCGCCGCGCGCGCCGAGCGGATCCGGCTGGGCCACGGGACCGACGACGCGACGGAGGCCGGGGCGCTCATCTCGGCCGAGCACCGGGCCAAGGTCGAGGCACACGTCGCCCGCGCGATCGCCGAGGGAGCGCGGCTGGTCGCGGGCGGCCGGCGACCGGCCGAACCCGAGCTGCAGGCCGGCTTCTACTACCGGCCGACCGTCTTCGCCGACGTGACGAGCACGATGCGCATCGTCCAGGAGGAAGTCTTCGGTCCGGTCCTGACCATCGAGCGCTTCGCGACCGAGGACGAGGCGGTCGCCCTCGGCAACGACACGACGTACGGCCTGGCCGGCGCGGTCTGGACCGCCGATGCCGGGCGGGCCCAGCGCGTCGCGGCGCGCCTCCGCCACGGGACGATCTGGATCAACACCTACAACGTCTACGTGCCGCAGGCCGAATGGGGCGGCTACAAGCAGTCCGGGATCGGCCGCGAGCTCGGCCCGAGCGGCCTCGATGAGTACCGCGAGGCCAAGCACATCTGGGAGAGCACCGCACCCGGCCCGAGCGGCTGGTTCGGCGGCTGAATCGAGAAGGCCGGCGGGGTCCCGCCGGCCTTCGTCGCGTGTCGGAGCCGCAGGCCTACTCGGCCGGGATCTCCGCGTGGATGGCGTCGAGGTCGATGCCCTGCTGGCGACGGACGAGGCGGGCCACGACGTAGACGACCGCGGCGATCACGTAGATCGCGGCGAGGAACTGGATCGACTGGGTGTTGCTGACACCGATCCCGTACAGCGGGTTCGACAGCCACTCGTAGATGACCCAGCCGAGGAAGATCGCCGTGATCGCCCCGGCGAGGCTGATGACCGGCAGCCCGGCGATCGCGTACCGGGCGATCGGCGACTTCTGGTAGATGTCCTTCTTCCACCAGGGCAGGATCGTCGCGGCGATCGCTGTCCCGAAGAACGTGACGGCGATGACGAGCGACGCGTCGAGGGTGAGCTTCGAGAAGCCCGTCACGAACGAATAGAGGTACGACACGATCACCCCCGGGATCATGATCAGGAGCAGCGCATACCACGGCACGCCGCGGTCCGAGACGCGACCGGCCCACTCAGGCAGGACCCGGTCGAACGCCGCCGCGAAGATCATCCGCGTCGACGACAGCCAGAGGGTCCCGGCCCAGCCGAGGAACCACACGCCGAAGATGATCACGATGACCATCTGGATGATGTGGTTGTCGATCAGGAACGCCGCCAGCATCGGCGGATAGCCCCAGATCGGTATCGTGGGTGCGACGGTCACGTAGCCGTACGCGTAGTTGATGAAGTTGACGTTCGTGGCGTTGAAGAAGTCCCAGCCGAACGTCTTCGACGCGAGCAGGACGAAGGCGATGGCCAGGATGATCGTGACCCACAGACCGCCGAGCATCCCGTTGAGGACCTTCCGGAAGTCGCCGGCCCCACGGACCTCGCCATACAGCGTCGCGCCCCAGTTCGGGTACAGGATCCAGAACATCATGAACGGCAGGAGCAGCCACGTTCCGGTCCCGAGCCCGAAGTCGAGCGGCGACCCGCCGGGCACGAACGCGTCGTTGGCGACCGCGTTGTCGATCGTCCCCTGGTAGGCGTTCGAGACACCGAACAGGCTCTGGCCTTCGCGATCGAAGGCGGCCTTGAACGTGTCCTGTGACGAGACGATCATGAGGATGAACATCACGGCCAGGGCGACGAGGCCGATGTAGAGGCTCACCCGCTGGATCCGGGCGTAGCCGGCCATGCCCAGGGCGACTGCGCCCGAGGCGATGACGATCGTGATGATCGAGACGGTGAACGTCCCGGCCTGCGACCCGAGGAAGGTGAGCAGGTCGCTGGCGCCCGCGATCGCCGCGAGCGGCTGCAGGAACTCGATGTTGAGGATGTAGCCGTAGATCGGCGCCCAGAGCGCGAGGATGAACCACCAGCCCGTGCTGGACAGGACGAAGCCGATCCCGCCGCGCCGCATGCCGAGGACCAGGCCGATCACGACGCCGGCGACGCCGGCGATGATCGCGATGGTGTCGCCAGCGCCGAACGCGTTCGCAGCGAGGTAGCCGGTGAGTCCGCCGACCACCGCCGCGACGATCGCGCCGGGGACCCCGTCGAAGATCCGCGTCTGCCAGACGTAGTCGCCGCCGGCCCGCGGCATGACCGCGATCAGCCCGGCGTAGACGATGCACAGGAACGTCATCGTGACCCCGGACAGGACCAGGGCCGACAGGACGGATCCGTCCGGGACGAACGCGAAGATCGCGAGGCTGTAGAACATCCCCAGGGTGACGAGGTTCACCGAGAAGAATGAATAGCCGAAAGCGTCGAACGCCGACCAGCCCTTGACGAGGCCGGTCGCGTTCCGAAGGAACAATGCCGGGGCTTTCGCCACTTCGGGTGTTGTCATCTACTCCTCTCCTCCATCTGCCTGACCCGAATCAGCCATTGATGAGCAGGTAGCGCTTCACCTCGCCTTTCTTCGAGTCCAGGTCGACGATGGCCGCCTGGAGGACCCCGTCCTCATAGGTGCTGCCGGGATTGACCGCCAATGTCCGTCCGATCTTGACCGCGCCGCGACCCTCGTGGATGTGGCCGTGGAGCGACAGGACGGGGCCGTACTCGACGATCGCATCGCGCACGGCATGGGATCCGACCGGGACGAGCGCCTGACCACCGGACACGTAGCGCATGTCGGCATCGAGCTTGGGGGCGTTGTCGAGGTTGGACCCGTACGGCGGCGCGTGGAAGTTGAAGATCGCCCGGCGCTTGTCCGGGACGTCAGCGAGGAGCTCATCGATCCGCGTCCGGAGCTGGTCCTCCGGAAGCTCGCGGAACGTGTTCCACGGCGTCGGATTGGCCCAGCCGGTCGACACCATCGTGAAGCCGTCGAGCTCGATCGTGTTCTGCTCGCCGAGGTCGACGAGCTCGGCGGCCGCGATGATCGGGTCGAGCTCGAAGATGTCGTCGTTGGCCGGCGAGACGACGCAGCGGATGCCCTTGCCCTTGAGGCGCTCATCGGCGAGCGCCATCCAGCGCTCGACCATGCCGACCATCTCGGCCTTGAACCGGGCGTCGACGAGCCCCGGGTCGCCCTCCCACGCGGCGACCTCGTCGTCCGTGAGCCGGATCGGGTAGTAGCCGCGATCGGCGATCCGCTTCTCCATCGCCTTGACCTCGTCCTCGGTCGAGAGGACGTAGTCCTGGTCCTGGAGCCGGAGGTTCCAGCCGCCGTTGCGGCTGACGATCGGGACCATCGCCTTGCCGGTCATGTCGCCGCCCATGACGAGGACATCGGCCTTGTGGAACGTCCCCGCGTTGAGGAACTTGCGCCAGCACACCTCGGAGCCGTGGACGTCGGTGGCGAAGAAGATGCGCATCAGTTGTGCCCCATCTCCTCGGGATCGTTGTACCAGGCCTGGCGCTCGCCGACCCGCGATCGAAGCTTCCAGCGGGTCGATTTCGGGCGCCTCGTCGATCGCCTTGCGCAAGGCCGGCGATCTGGGCCGCCGGGTCGAACAGCACCGCCCGGCCGTTGTTGAGGTCGAGGTCCTCCGGCGTCAGCTCCGTGGCGAGGTACCTGTCGAGCGTCTCGAGGCTGCCGGTCACCGTCCGCCACCAGCCCCAGTCGTTCGAGGTGAACGACAGGATCCGGGGCACGTTGATGGCGCCCTGGCCGAGCGCGCGCGTCCGACGGCGCCGTCGTCCTGGGCGAGCGGGTGCTCCGCGAGCAGGACCAGCGCGTCGAGCACGTCCTTGCGGTTGATCCTGACGATCTGGAGCTTGGACAGCAGGAGCTCGGCGAGCGGCAGCGTCGGCGTCGACTTCGACAGCCGGTCGGCGAACTCGAAGCGATGGCACATCTCGAGGCTGTCCACCAGCACGTCGACCGGGCGGCTGCGCGGCACGTCGACGAAGTACGCCTGCTTGCCGCCGAACAGGGCGTTGTGGCGCTTGTCCGGCGTGTAGCCCTCGGACGACAGGAGTGCGTAGAAGGCGCCGCGATCCTTGCCCCGGGTCGCGAAGTCGAGGTCGACCTCGACGCGCCGCGTGCGGGCCGGCCAGTCGGGGGCGTGGGCCCGGATCGCCATCCCGCCCATCAGCCGGACGAGGAGTCCCCGCTTGTCGGCGAGGTCGACCACGCGCAGGGCCTCCGCCAGGGGATCCTGGAGCGTACGCGCCGGGTCGGGTTCGCCGGGGCCAGCGGTCATCCGTCCATCCAGCCGGGGGGACATTTGCGCCGGCAACCGTCCGACGCCTGATGGTCAGCGAGTATAGGACCGCAGGTGCTTCGGTCGTTGCCCCGACGACCACCAGCCGTTAACAAAACGTTGGCAACCCTCTTGACGCCCGCCGGGCCCCGGGCTGTCCAATGCGTCGGGAGTCTGCACGATGGCTCCGCTCGTCCGCCACACTGTGGCGCGGGCGGTACCAGGACGGGATCGGGGAACGCCCGTGGGGAAGAGGAGGTCCCCGGCAGATCGAGTGTGAGATCCACGGAAAGTTCACGGAGGATGGATGTTGTCTAGTCAGCGCTCAGCGACCCGATTCGCGGGTTTCCTCGCCGTCGCAGCCATCGCGCTCGCGGCGTGCTCATCGTCGGGCGGATCGACCGCCCCATCAAGCGCGGCGTCGGCCGGTTCGTCGGCTGCTGCCGGCGGCGGCGGCGGACATGACCGCGCTCATCGCCGCGGCCAAGGCCGAAGGCGCCCTGACCACGATCGCGCTCCCGCGCGACTGGTGCAACTACGGGGCCGCCATCGACGGCTTCTCCGCGAAGTACGGGATCAAGGTCACCGGCCTGAACCCCGGTGGTGGCTCGAAGGACGAGCTGGCCGCGATCACCGCCAACAAGGACAACCCCGGACCGGCGGCTCCTGACGTCGTCGACGTCGGCCTCGCCTTCGGCCCCCAGGGCGTCGACCAGAAGCTCTTCCAGCCGTACAAGGTCGCGACCTGGGACACCATCCCGGACTCGGCCAAGTCGGCCGACGGGATGTGGTATGGCGACTACTTCGGCGTCATGTCGTTCGAGGTCAACACCAAGGTCGTGACGAATGTCCCGAAGGACTGGCCCGACCTGCTGAAGCCCGACTACAAGAAGAGCGTCGCGCTGTTCGGTGACCCGCTTGCCTCGAACCAGGCCCAGTCCGCCGTCTGGGCGGCCGGCCTGTCGTCGAACGGCGGCAACCTCGACAGCGTCAAGGAAGGCCTCGACTTCTTCAAGCAGCTCAACGACGCCGGCAACTTCGTGCCGGTCATCGCCAGCACGGCGACAGTCGCCAGCGGCAACACCCCGATCCGCCTCGGCTGGACGTACAACGGCCTCGCCGACAAGGACAAGCTCGCGGGCAACCCGCCGATCTCCGTCGTCGTCCCGACGTCCGGCCGCTTCGGTGGCATGTACGTCCAGGCGATCAGCGCCTACGCGCCCCATCCGAACGCTGCCAAGCTGTGGGAGGAGTACCTCTACTCCGACGAAGGCCAGAACCTCTGGCTGGCCGGCTACTGCAACCCGATCCGCTATGACGACATGGCGGCGAAGAACACCCTCGACCCGGCCGCGAACGCGAAGCTGCCCGAGTCCAAGGGGACGCAGTCTGCCGACCCTCGCCCAGATCACAGCCGCCTCGGCGGCGATCACCGCGGGCTGGCCCACCGTGGTCGGCGTCACGGTCAAGTAGCGCCGACTCCGTCGACGCCGAACGAACGGTAGGGCGATGACAGACGTCGCTCTGCCCACGATCAGCCAGGACGCGCCATCGGCGCGTCCTGGCCGCCGCATCTCCTGGTCGTGGCTCGGGCTCCTGCCCTTCCTCATCTTCGCCGCGGCCTTCCTCATCATCCCGACCTTCTATCTGGTCAACGGCTCGTTCCACACCGAGTCCGGGGAGTTCACTCTCCAGAACTACTCTGACCTGAGCCAGCCGATGATCCTCGAGGCGTTCCGCGCCAGCATCGAGATCAGCCTGGTCACCGCGGTCATCGGCGGTGTATTCGGCTTCCTGCTCGCCTACGCCGTGATCCGGGGCGGCCTGCCCGGGATCCTGCGGCGCCGCCCTGATGACGTTCTCGGGCGTTGCCTCGAACTTCGCCGGCGTCCCGCTCGCGCTCGCCTTCACGTTCACGCTGGGCGCGACGGGGCTGATCACGGTCATGCTCCAGGGGATCGGGATCGACATCACCAAGAGCGACTTCACGATCTTCTCGAAGCTCGGCCTCGAGATCGCCTACCTCTACTTCCAGTTCCCGCTCATGGTCCTGATCATGGCCCCGGCCATCGCGGGCCTGAAGACCGAATGGCGCGAGGCGTCCGAGAACATGGGCGCCAGCACGTTCCAGTACTGGCGCCATATCGCCCTGCCGATCCTGACGCCGACGCTGCTCGGGACGATGATCCTGCTGTTCGGGAATGCCTTCGGGGCACAGGCCACGGCGTACACGCTGACCGGCGAGATCAACATCGTGACCCTGCTCATCACCCGTCAGATCAACGGCGACGTGCTCAACAACATCAACCTGGGCTACGCCGTGGCGATGGGGATGGTCGGCGTGATGGGGATCACGATCATCGCCTACCTGTGGCTCCAGCGGCGCGCGGCGCGGTGGCAGCGATGAGGGGGACGCGGCTGGCCTGGTGGCTCGTCTTCTTCATCGGCGCGATCTACTTCTTCGTGCCGCTGATCGCCACGTTCGTCTTCTCGCTCGGCAATCCCATCGGCCCGGGCGCACCGCCGCCGTCGTTCAGCTACTACGGCACCGTCCTCGGCAGCTCGAACTTCTGGGAGAGCCTGGGCTACTCGTTCATCATCGGCATCATCACCATCATCGTGAGCATCGGGCTGCTGATGCCGACCGCCTACTGGGTCCGGCTGAAGGTCCCGCGCGCGCGACCGCTCATCGAGTTCATCACGCTCCTGCCGTTCGTCATCCCGCCGATCATCCTCGTGTTCGGGCTGATCCAGACGTTCAGCCACGGCCCGCTGCCGCTGACCCACACGGACATGGGCAGCAACGTCCTGCTGGTCGCGGCGTACACGGTCCTGTCGTTCCCGTACATGTATCGCGCGGTCGACACGGGCCTCCAGGCGACCGACATCCGAAGCCTGACCGAGGCCGCCCAGAGCCTGGGTGCCGGCTGGACCCGGATCATCCTGCGGGTCATCCTGCCGAACCTGCGAGTGGCGCTGCTGAGCGGCGCATTCCTGACCCTCGCCATCGTCATCGGCGAGTTCACCATCGCCTCGTTCCTGGCCCGGCCGGCGTTCGGCCCATACCTGCAGCTGCTCGGCACGAACGCGGCCTACGAGCCCGCCGCGGTCACCATCATCAGCTTCGGTTTGACCTGGCTGGCCATGATCATGATCGCGTTCATCGGCCGGGGCGGGCGCACGCGCGTCGCCGTCACGGGCGCACGCTAGGAGGTTCGGCAGACACCATGGCGTTCCTGACCCTGACCAGCGTGCGGAAGACGTTCCCGGGCGGTGGCGCCGCCGCCGTCCAGGACTTCAACCTCGACGTCGCCCGCGGCGAGTTCGTGTCCTTCCTCGGCCCATCGGGCTGCGGCAAGACCACGACCCTCCGGATGATCGCCGGGCTTCGAGCGACCGACCTCCGGCACGATCACGGTCGGCGACAAGGACATCACCAACAAGCCGCCGAACCAGCGCGACGTCGGGATGGTCTTCCAGTCGTACGCGCTGTTCCCGAACATGACCGTCGCCGACAACATCGGCTTCGGATTGAAGGTCCGCAAGAAGCCGAAGGCCGACATCGACAAGCGGGTCGCCGAGCTGCTCGGGCTCATCCACCTCGAGGATCGCGGGGGGCGCTACCCGTGGCAGCTGTCCGGCGGCCAGCAGCAGCGCATCGCCCTCGCCCGGGCGCTCGCCATCGAGCCGCAGGTCCTGCTCCTTGACGAGCCGTTGTCCGCGCTCGACGCCAAGATCCGGATCGTCCTGCGCAAGGAGATCCGGGCCATCCAGCGCCAGCTCGGGATCACGACCGTGTACGTGACCCACGACCAGGAGGAGGCGCTCTCGCTGTCCGATCGCGTCGTGGTCATGAGCGACGGCCGGATCGAGCAGATCGGCACGCCGTCGGAGATCTACAACTTCCCGGCGACGGCGTTCGTGGCGTCCTTCGTGGGCACCCTCAACCTCGTGAGCGCGAGGGTGATCGATGCGTCGGCCGGCCGGTTGTCGCTCGACGGACAGGAGATCCGGGCGAGCAAGGTCACGACCGACACCTCCAGCGACGGGAAGGTGACGCTCGCGCTCCGGCCCGAGGGGATCTCGCTCGGCCAGGGGGATGCCGACTCGAACCAGGCTCCCTGGCGCGGTCGAGGACATCAACTTCCTCGGCTCGATCGTGCGCATCCGGGTCAGGCTGGGCGCCGGCAGCGACGGCGAGCCACCGTCGGTCATCGCCCTCGACTCGTTCAACGAGCCGCACCTCAAGGTGCCCGACGTCGGTGAGGACGTGACGATCTCGTTCCCGCCCGAGGCTGCCTTCGTGCTCGGTGCCACGCGCGGCGCCGCCGTCCTGACCGCGGAGGCCGGCGCCGAGGTGTGACCGTCCCGCTCGACGGGATCGACCTCGTCATCTTCGACAAGGACGGCACGCTCATCGAGTTCCACGCGATGTGGGGTGGCTGGGCCGTCACGCTCGCCGCGGACCTGCACCGCGCCACGGGGCGTCCGATCGCAGGGCCCCTGTTCGAGATGCTCGGCTACGACGAGGCCACCGCGACCGTCCTGCCGCACGGCGGGCTGGCGGCGACACCCATGTCCCGCCTGCGCGACCGCACCCGGGAGGTGTTGCTCGCGGCGGGGATCACGGCCGCCGAGGCGGACACGGCGCTGGCGAGTGCCTGGCACGCGCCGGACCCTGAAGCCCTGGCCACCCCGCTCACCGATCTCGCGGCGCTCTTCAGCCGACTCCATGAGGATGGGCGGAAGGTCGCGCTGGCCACCAGCGACGACCGTGACCCGACCGTCCGGACGCTCGCCGCGCTGGGGATCGCCGCCGGTGTGGATGCGCTCGTCTGCGCCGACGACGGCGTGCCGGTCAAGCCCGCGCCGGACATGGTCCACCGCCTGTGTGATGAGACCGGCATCCCCGCCGGCCGCACCGCCGTCGTCGGCGACTCGCCGGCGGACATGCGCATGGGACGCAGCGCCGGGGCGGGCATGACGATCGGTGTCCTGACCGGTGTCGGGAGCCACGCCGACCTGGACCCCTGGCCGACCTCGTCCTCGACTCCGTGGCGAGCCTGCAGGACGCCTGACGGGCGGGCCGGCGGGCGGAGCGTCCGCCCTCGGGTCTGGTACCGATGGGCTATCGCCGCGAGCGTGCCCGGCCCCGTACCGTGGAGCCATCCCACCATCTGGCGTGGGCCGACCCGAACCGTCCATGAGGGCCCGTCGCACCGATGGTCGTCGCCCGCCCGCGACCCGCCCAGGATCCGGCCGTGACGCCGATCGCCGACCTCCCCACACGGACGGCTGCGCTCCGCCGGATCGCGGCCGAGGTCAGCGGCCGCCATGATCTCGATGGGCTGTTCCGTGACGTCATCGACGAGGCATTCACGCTGTTCGGCGTCGACCAGGCCGGGCTGTGGACCTACGACGACGGCCCGACCCCGCTGAGCCTGGTCGCCCAGCGCGGCCTCTCGCCGGAGATCCTCGAGATCATCGCCACGCTCCCGCGCGACGCCCGGACGGCCGGGATGGACGCGCTCCGCGAGCGCGAGGTCCGCGTCCTCGGGGGCAGGCTGGAGACGACCGTGCCGGCGGTCCGAGCCGCCTATCGACGGGCCGGCGTCCGGACGATCTGCTTCGTCCCGATCGTGTTCCGCGACGCACCGCTCGGCCTTCTCGTCCTGTATCACCGGTCCGACCACGACTGGACGCCCGACGAGTCCGAGCTCGCCCGGGCCTTCGCCGATCAGATGGCGAGCGCCATCGGGAGTGCCCGCCTGGCCAATTCGTCCCGCACGATGACCGGCCGCCTCAGGGCGATCTCGGAGCTGGCCGCCAGGCTCAACCGCCTGCAGGACCTCGCCGGCATCGGTCACGCCATCGTGGCGGAGGCGCGGACCCTGCTCGACCACGACACGATCCGGGTCTACCGGGTCGATCACGAGACCGGGATGTGCGAGCCCATCGCCTTCCAGGGCACGTTCATGGACGTCGAGGACCCCGACCCCTCCCTCCTCAGGGTGCCGATCGGCACCGGGCTCACGGGCTGGGTGGCGAAGCACGGCGAGACGGTCCGGCTGGGCGACGCCGCGGGCGACCAGCGGACGCTCGTCGTCCGCTCGACCGAGGGCCCGGAATCGATGCTCATCGTGCCGATGACCTTCGACGGGATCGTCCACGGCGTCATCGTCCTGTCGAAGGACGGGCTCGACCGCTTCGATGACGACGACGAGACGACCGTGGCGATCTTCGCCGGCTACGCGGCCCAGGCCCTCGTCAACGGCTCGAACATGGAGCGACTGCGCCATCAGCGGAGCGAGCTCGAGCTCCAGCTCGAGGGCCAGCGCCGCCTGCTCGAGGTCAACGAGCGTCTGCTGTCCACGCTCGAACCGGCCGGCGTCCTCGAGCTGATCGCCGATTCGCTGCGGGCGATCGTGCCGTACGACTCGCTGACGATCTACCGCGTCGATCGGGCTGCCGCCAGTCGCCGCGCGGTGGTCGCCCGCGACACGTTCGCAGAGCTGATCCTCGCCCACGAGATCCCGCTCGGGACCGGGCTGACCGGCTGGGTCATCGATCACGGCGAGGCCGTCCTCGCCAACCGGGCCCACCTCGATCCACGCTCCATCCAGGTCCCCGGCACCCCGTTCGAGCCCGAGGCGATGATCATCGTCCCGCTGTTCGTCAACGGCCAGACGATCGGCACGCTCAACATCGGGCGGATGGGCGACGACGAGACCGCGTTCAGCGCGAACGAGTTCGAGCTCACCCAGCTGTTCGCGGCGCAGGCGTCGATCGCCCTCCAGAACGCCGAGACGCACGGCGCCGTCCGGGTCCGCGCCGACCTCGATGCATTGACAGGCCTGCGCAATCACGGCTCCTTCCAGCGCGAGCTCGGGGAGGCGATCGACGTCGGGTCGGAGGCGGCGCCGTTCGCCGTCCTGATGCTCGACCTCGACGGGTTCAAGGCCTTCAACGACGCGTGCGGGCATCCGGCCGGCGACGCGCTCCTTGGCGCGGTCGCCACGGTCCTCGGCGAAGCGACGCGCCGCGACGATCGCGTCTATCGGTACGGCGGTGACGAGTTCGTGGTCATCCTGCCGGGAGCGGACCGGGTCGTCGCCCACGAGGTCGCGGTCCGCATCCGCCGGGCCGTGGCCGACCTGTCCGGGACGACCGGGGGCCCGGGCGTGACCATCAGCGTCGGCGCGGCCTGCTACCCGGACGACGGCCGGACGAAGGACGCCCTGGTGGACATGGCCGACCGGGCCCTGTACCTGGCCAAGCCGGAGGGCCGGACGGCCGTCGGGGCGCAGTCGCCCGCCGATCCGTACCTGCGGGCCCTCGACGAGACCGCTCTCGCCCTGCTCGACCGCCACGACTCCGACGGTCCTGCTCGAGACGATCCTGACCCACGCGACCGCCCTGCTCGGGACCGCGCACGGCTACATCAACCTGGCCGAGCCCGATGAGGCGTCGCTCGTCGTCAGCCACGGCAGCGGCATGTTCGCGGACTTCATCGGTCACCGGATGGCGATCGACGAGGGCCTCGATGGCCAGATCTTCCGGACCGGGACCCCGCTGGCCGTCGCCGACTACGACTCGTTCCCGGGCCGCTCGCCGGCCATGCCTGTGGCGCGCTTCGGGTCGATGATGGGCGTCCCGCTGGCTGCGGGTGGCAAGTCGGTCGGGGTCATCGGGCTCGCGTCCGCGACGACCGATCGCGCGTTCGGGCCGCGCGAGACCCACGCGCTCGTCCGGTTCGCCCAGCTGGCCTCGATCGCGCTCGACAACTCGCGCCTGTTCGACGCCGCGCAGCGCGGCGCGCTCCACGACCCGACGACCGGCCTCCCCAACCGCGAGCTGCTGACCGGCCGGATCGCCGACGCGCTCGCCGCGACACCCGCCGACGGCGCCGGGGTCGCGGTGATCCTGCTCGATCTCGACCGCTTCAAGGTCATCAACGAGAGCGTCGGCCACGCGGTCGGCGACCGGCTGCTGGCCGCCGTCGGCCAGCGCCTGGTCGGCTCGCTGCGTCCGAGCGACACGGTGGCCCGCTTCGGTGGCGACGAGTTCGGGATCGTCCTCGACCCGGTCCAGGATGCCGACGACGCCCGGCGCATCGCCGAGCGGATCGGCAACGACCTGCGTGCCCCGTTCCCCATGGGTGGTCGCGAATGGTTCATCAGCGCCTCGCTCGGGATCGCGCTCGGCCGGGCCGGCCGGGAGACCGCCGGGGAGCTCCTCCGGGAGGCCGAGATCGCGATGGTCCGGGCCAAGAGCGATCCGTCGCGGCGATACGCCCTGTTCGAGCCATCGATGTCCGATCAGACGATGGACCGCATCGACATGGAGAACGACCTGCGCCGCGCCCTCGAGCGCGGTGAGCTGCGGGTCCACTACCAGCCGCTGGTCGACCTCGCCAGCGACCGGATCGTCGGGTTCGAGGCGCTCGTCCGCTGGCAGCACCCCGTCCGCGGGCTCGTCCCGCCGCTGGCCTTCATCCCGTTGGCCGAGGAGACCGGTCTGATCGTCCCGCTCGGTCGCTGGGTCCTCGAGACGGCGTGCCGCCAGGCGGTCCGCTGGCACGCGGCCCGGCAGGGGCGCCCGCGGTTGCTGATGTCGGTCAACCTGTCGGCGCGCCAGTTCGACCAGCCCGACCTCGTCGACCAGGTCGACGCGATCCTGACCGAGACCGGGATGGATCCGACCTTGCTCGAGCTCGAGATCACCGAGAGCGTGGTCATGGACCAGTCGGAGGCCGGGATCCGGACGCTGAACCGGCTGCGCGACATGGGCGTCCGGCTCGTGCTCGACGACTTCGGGACCGGCTACTCGTCGCTGTCGTACCTGCGCCACCTGCCGCTCGACACGATCAAGATCGACCAGACCTTCGTGGCCGGGCTCGACGGGCAGGCCGACCGCTCGATCGTCGAGGCGGTCATCAGCCTGGCCCACGGCCTGCGGATCAGCGTCGTCGCCGAGGGGATCGAGACCGAGGACCAGTTCGAGACCCTGCGCGCCATGGGCTGCGACGTCGGCCAGGGCTACCTGTTCGCCCGACCGATGGCGGCGGTCGACGCCGGGCGACTCCTGTCGCCGAGCCGGTGGGGCGCGTCGACCCGCGCCGGCTCACCGCCGGCCAAGAACAGTCTCGCCCGGCGCGCGCCCTCTCGACCGAGGACCGTCCGGACGCGTCCGCGGGGCGCCGCCAGCCTCACCCGGCGGCGTCCCGGCTGAGGACGTCTAGCTTCGGCCCCCCATCAGCCGGAGCATGAACAGGAACAGGTTGATGAAGTCGAGGTAGAGCTTGAGCGCGCCGATGACGGCGGCCTTCTCCATCGAGCCGGTCTGCGCGGCGAGATCGCCGGCGCGGATCCGCTGGACGTCGTAGGCGGTCAGCGCGGTGAACAGCACCACGCCGACGAGCGACACGATCCATGTGACGGTGCTGCTCTGCAGGAACAGGTTGATCAGCATCGCCGCCAACAGCCCGATGAGGGCCATGAACAGGATCCCGCCCATCGCCGCGAGCGAGCGCTTGGTGACCGTCCCGTAGACGGCCGCCGCGCCGAACATCGCCGACGCGCTCAGGAACGCGCTGACGACCGACGCCTCGGTGTAGCTGGACACGATCAGCCCGATCGTCACGCCGAGCGACGCGGCGTAGACGAAGAAGAGGGCGAGCGCCGTCGTGGCGCTGATCCGGTTGATCGCGCCGGCGATGGCCATCACGATCGCGATCTGGGCGATGAACAGGAGGAAGAAGTTGCCCTCGGCGAAGTCGAGCAGGCGCGCGTTGCTCTGCACGACGGTGGCCACACCGGCCGACAGCAGGAGCCCGGCGAACATCCAGACGAAGGCGTGCGTCAGGAACGCATTGGCCAGGCGCGGATCGGGGATGACCCCGAGCGCCGACGGTGTCGTCGCGCCGACGGTCGCACCGGGGGCGGCCGGCAGGCCCGGCGTCAGCGGCACCGGCCGTTCGGTCGTGTACGGATTGCGGTACGGATACTGGTCCTGACTCATCGGTCGGCGCCCTCCTGGCTCTTGATCACCACATCAGGCCGGCGTCGCGTGGGTCCCACCGCTCTGCCAGCAATGTCACGGTCACGTCGTGCTCCACCACCGATTCGGTCTGCTCCTTGACCTGCGCGATCATCGAACCGGCGTAGGGGCAGAACGGGGTGGTCAGGATCATCTTGATCTCGGTCGAATCGGGACCGAGGATGATCTGCTTGATGAGAGCCAGCTCGACCACGTTCATCCCGATCTCCGGGTCGACGACGCCGCGCAGGGCGTCGAGGATGGCGAGCTCGGTGGCACGCCGGGTCGTGTCGAACGCGGCGGCGTCGGTCGGCTCGCTGCCGGCGCTCGTCGGGTCCTCGATCGGGGTCGTCGTGGTGCTGTCGGTCATGGGATCTCCGGGTGTGTCCCATGAGCGTACCATCCGTCCGCCAAAACGCTTCTGAGCGTGATCCGGGGTTTCAGGCGGCGGATGCGGCCGGTTTGATGACCACGCCGGGGACGCGGTACTGGGCCGGCAGCCCGGCCGCCTCGGCGTCGGTGTAGCCGGGACCGGTGAGCGAGCCATCGGGCTCGACGAAATCGGCGTAGCGGTCGCGCTGGCCGGCGGCGTAGACGTACGCAGCGGCGATGCCCAGCACGCGCAGCTCGGGATGGTCATTGAGGATGTGGGAGAGGTCGTACCCGTTGGCCCGGAGCTCGAGGAGCTGGCGGACGGTCAGCCGCGATCCGTAGCAGAACGGCTCCCCGTTCATCACCAGCGGATCCTGCTGGACCCACTTGATGGTCACCGGTCAGGCGCCCTTGTACAGGAGCTGGAGGATCGGGTTGCGCTTGTGGTCGCCGGCGATGCGGCGGTGCCAGCTGTATGCCGCGATCGCGGCGTCCAGGGCCTCGCCAGCCGAGGCGAGCTCGTCCGGCCCGAGGGTGCTCGGGAGCGACGCGCGGAGGCCCTCGCACAGGCCGATGAGGTCGTTCATCGGCGTCCCTCGGCGGCGATAGACCGGCGCGGTCCATTCGGCGTACTCGTGGGCGAGGGACGGCGTGTCGGTCTCGAGACAGAGCGCGACGCGTTCGGCCAGCAGCTCGGCGTCATGGAGGAGGAGACGCTGGCCCGCGTCGTCGTAGCGGGTGCGGATCGTCGGATCGGCATCGATCGCGACGCGCAGCGCGCGACCTGCGAGTCGGGCGACATCGCCGCGGATGCGAGCGGCGGCGGCCGGATAGCCGGCGGTGCGGTCGCGGGGCGGCAGGCCGAGGCTCGGGTGGCTCACGAAGGCGAGTCTAGCGTGGAGCGTGGGCCGCCGCCACGGCCGGGGGCCTGCGCGTTCGGCCCCAACCTGCCGTACGTGCGCCACATGCACATTCGCGCGGCCTCTTGACGCAGCGGAACACCGATCCCGGCCGCTTCGGCCAGATTCGTTGGCCATGCGGGCGTGTGGCGCACGAATGGGGCCGATGGCCGCACCATGGCGCCCTTAGGTGCACCTGGCGCGAGAATGGGTCTACCCGGGCGAGATGGGGCCACGACGAGGCGCGCCCAGCACGACGAGCCTCGGCGCCCTCTCCCGCATCGCCGACTACGATGAACCCCATGAGCGAGCCCGACACGACCGCGACCGACGGAGCGGCGCTCTCGCCGACGCCGGCGCCCGCGCCGACACCCGGGGAGCGACGGCTTGCGCACGCACCTTCCGACCGCTACCGGACGAGCGAGCCAGTCACGGACGACGTAGCTACGACGGACTCGGGCGCCTCGGTCGTGCGCGGGGTCGTGCTCGCGGTGGTGGCCGGGATCGTGGGTGCGATCGCGATCGTCCTGCTCGGCGGGGTCGCCGCCGTCTCGGCGGGTCTCGTCGTCGTCGCGGCTGCCACGGGATGGGCGGTCGGGGCTGCTCTCCGCTTCGGAGCGGGTGACCTGCTCGCGACGCGGCGGCGGGTCGTCCTCGCGGTCGTCGTGGCGCTCGCCGCGGTCATCCTCGCCCAGATCGGGCTGTGGCAGTACGCCCTGCGCGAGGGCGGTGTCCTGCCCTTGGTCGAGTACCTCGGCGAGGTCTTCGGGCCGCTCGTCCCGATCCAGGCCGCCGTGGCCGTCGTCGTCGCCTGGTTCGCCGCCCGATGACCGGCGACATCCGCTTCCGGCGCCCGGTCGAGGCCGACCACCGGCCCCTGGTCGGCAAGGTCGATGAGTGGTGGGGCGGACGCGCGGTCCACCAGCTCTTCCCGCGTCTCTGGCTCCAGCATTTCTGCGCGACGTCGTGGATCGCCGAGGACGCGGAGGGTCGAACGGTCGGCTTCCTCGTCGGGTTCATCAGCCCCGACCGGCCGGACGAGGCCTACATCCACATGGTCGCGACAAACCCGAACCATCGGCGGGCGGGCCTCGGCCGGCGGCTGTACGAGCAGTTCTTCGCAGACGCGCGCGCGCGTGGCGTCCGCCGCGTGACCGCGGTCACCTGGCCGGGCAACCGCGTGTCGGTCGGGTTCCACCGGGCGATGGGTTTCGTGCCGGCCGACGGAGCGGGGACCCAGAACCTGTACGGCACCCCGGCCTATCCCGACTACGACGCCGATGGCGAGGACCGGGTCGTCTTCAGCCGGGAGATCTGACCGCCGCCGGCGTGAGCTGCTCCCGCAGCAGGCGCCCGAACCGGGCGGCCCGTTCCGCCTCCGGCGCAGCGTCCACCCAGCGCTCGAGCAGCGCCTCGCCCTCGGCGTAGACGAAGACGTAGGTCCGCCACAGCGGGTGATCGATGAACCCGAGCTGCTTCTCCGCACGGGCCGGGGACACGCGACCGACATCCCGCAGGTAGGCCACGACGTCGTCGTGGGACCGGCCCTCGACGTGACGGAGGAGCGCGGCGTTGCCGCCGATCGTGGCGAGCGTCGTGCGATGGGTCTCGATGGCGGCGGCACGCTCGGCGGTGGCGCGGGTCCCAGCCGGGTCCGCGGATGCCAGGCCCGCGCGCTCGAACAGCTCGACGAGGAGATCGATGCGCTCGGTCGCGGGTGCCACGAACCGCTCGCCGAGGTCGGCCAGGCCTTCGCTGATGAGGCACTCCGGGGTGTTGATGAGCAGGATCGATGTCTCGAGGCGGCCCTGGCGATCGACCAGATCGGCCTCCTTCGTCGCATGCTCGAGGTGGTGGCCGGGGTAGGCCTCGTGGGCCATCGTGCCGGGGAGGCTGGGTGCGCGCGTGGGGAGGTCCGTGTTGAGATCGATCCGCGAGCGCCGACCGCCATCGAACCAGTTGTAGGCGGCCCACGGCTGGTCCCGAACGAGCCCGACGCGCAGGTCCTCGCCGTCGGGGAGCCCGAACCGCTCGGCCGCCACGCCCCGGAAGCGATCGACGAGCCAGTCGAGGACGGCGGGCAGGCGCTCGACCGGGACCTCGAGGCCGGCATCCCACGCTGCCAGTCGGTCTTCGAGCGGACCGTCGCCGGGGAGGAGCCCGTCGATCTGCGCCGCGGCGTCGTCGAACCGCGCGTCCGGGATCCACGTCGGCCGGTGGTCGAAGCAGCGGGTCACGTGGTCGAGATACGGCAGCCCGTCGCCGGAAAGGGCCGCCGCCTGCGTCTCGAGCGCGATCAGCTGGACGTCGAGCCAGCCACGACGGTCGGGCTCGGCCACCTCGGTCGGCAGCCGGGCGCGGAGAGCCGCGGCATCGTCGCGGAGACGGGCCGCAGGGCGCTGCTGCTCGGTGTCGACCTGTGCCTTCAGCGCGGCAGGCCCGAAGTAGCCGTCGACGAGTCCCGGGATGAGCTGATCGAGACGGAGCCCGAGCAGGATGTAGTCGCGGGCGACGGGATCGGGCTGGGGGACGCTCCGCCGGCCGCCGACGGCCGGGACGCGGACGTCGGTCGACGTCACCGCTGCATCTTCTCGGGCCGCGGTGCCCGGGGCGCGTCGTGGTCGATGTGGGCGTCGGCCTGGCGTCGGGCTTCCGCAAGACGCTCGGCGAGGGCAGGGTCGGTCGGGAGCCCGGCACGGTCGGGAGCGCGGTCCGGGGCTCGCTCAGGCGAGGCCGATCCGACGCCGCCGGTCTCGCCGACGAACGGCATCCCGCCACGCTCGACAGCGTCGAGGCTCATCCGCAGCGCGGCGGTCTTCTGCTCGGTGACCTCGCGGACGTAGTCGGCCTCTTCGTCGGCGGTCATCGCCCGACCGCGGACGATCGCCTTGGGCTTGCCGACCATCAGCCAGGCCAGGTGGTAGCGGTCCATGCTCCCCCACGCGGTCGAGAGCAGGTCGTCGGAGCGCTTGAGCCACATCTGCATCGAGGGCAGCGAGGGGTTCGCGCGCAGCCGGTCACCCTCGTCGATGAGCTGGCGCGTGCCGGCGATCAGCTCGTCGCGGGTCATCGCGGACCGTCCAGGGTCTGGTGTGGCGCGGCGGCGGCGGGGCCGGTTGGCGCGGCGGCGGCGCCGGCTCCGGCCCCGCGGATCAGCGCCTCGCGATCCGCCCGCGCCCGCCGCGTCCACGGTCCGGGCGACCCGCTGCCGATCGGGACGCCGTGGAAACGCGTCACCGGCAGGACGCCCGCGACGCTCGACGACAGGAACGCCTCGTCGGCCGCGGCCAGGTCGTCGCGCGTCAGTCGCGCCTCGACCGCGCGGAGCCCGACCCGCTCGCCCCAGCCGAGAAGCCACGAACGGGTCGTCCCGGGCAGGATCGCGCACGCGAGCGACGGGGTCGCGAGCTCCTCGACGCCGTCGGGCGCCCGGCGGACGAGGAAGATGTTGGCGGTCGTGCCTTCGGACAACTCGTCGTCGATGGTCAGGAAGATCGCGTCGTCGGCACCGGCGCGCCGCGCCTCGAGCCGGGCGTAGACGAAGTCCGCCCGCGATGTGGTCTTGAGCGTGGCCAGCGGGCTGGCGGGGTCGCGGCGCACCGACGAGGCGATGAGGTGCAGGCCACGCTCGAGGTGCTCGGCCGGTGCCGGCACGACCGGCCAGGCCTGGATCGCGATGGTCGGCGCGACGACCTCGTCGGGCGGGAGAAGGCCGCGTCCGCGGAACGCGCCGCGCGAGACCGTGATGCGGACGGATGCGTCGCCGGTCGCGCCATCGAGGCCGTCGGCGGCGAGCAGGGTGGCGATGCCGGTCGCCAGCAGCTCGGCGATATCGTCGGGGAGCGGGATGTCCAGGCCCGCTGCCGAGTTGCGGAGACGCGCCGTGTGCTCGGTCAGCTCGGTCGGATGACCGCCCCGCACCCGCAGGGTCTCGAAGATCCCGTCGCCGAGCTGGAAGCCGCGGTCGAACACCGACAGGTGGGGACCACCGGCATCGAGGAGCCGCCCGTCCACCCAGACGTGCCGGTCGGCGCGGCCGGCGTCGTCCTCGGGGGGACCGCCGCGAGGGCCGTCCGTCACGCGATCTCCACGGCGCCGATCGCCCCGAGCGGGCCGCGCGCCTTGGTCACCGTCTCCTCCCATTCGGCGGCCGGATCGCTCTTCCAGGTGATGCCGCCGCCGACGTGGAGGGTGAGCCGCCGACCGTCGGCCACGAACGTCCGGATGACGATGCTCGTCTGCATCGCGCCATCGGGGCCGATCCAGCCGATGGCGCCGGTGTACGGCCCGCGACGGACCGGCTCGAGGCCCTCGAGGATCTCCATCGCGCGGATCTTGGGCGCACCGGTGATCGAGCCGCCGGGGAACGAGGCGGCCAGCAGGTCGAAGGCGTCGCGCCCCTCGGCCAGCACGCCAGTGACCGTCGAGACGAGGTGCTGGACGGCGGCGGTCCGCTCAAGGCGGCACAGGCGCGGGACGCGCACGCTGCCCGGCCGGCAGACCCGGCCCAGGTCGTTTCGCAGGACGTCGACGATCATCACGTTCTCGGCGCGGTCCTTGTCGCTCGACAGCAGCTCGCGCGCGAGCGCGCGGTCGGTCGCCGCGTCCCGGCCGCGGGGCCGGGTGCCCTTGATCGGGTCCGCCGTGACGTGGCCCTCGGCATCGACCGACAGGAACGGCTCCGGCGACGCGGACAGGAGCGCCCGCGGGTGGCCCGTCAGCTGGCCCGGACCGAGATCGAGATAGGCGGAGAACAGCGACGGATCTCCGGTGCGCAGTCGTCGGTAGAGGTCCCATGGGTCGCCCTCGAACGGCGCTTCGAGCCGGCGGGTGAGGTTCGCCTGGTAGATGTCGCCGTCGGCGATGTGGCGGCGGATGCGCTCGACGCCGGCCTCGTAGGCGCGGCGGTCGAGCCCGGACCGGAAGGCGATCGGGCCGGGAACGGCGGGCTCGGGGCGCGGACGCGCCTGGGCGACGAGCCGGGCATGGACGTCGTCGAGTCGCCGGGCGAGGCGACGGCCGTCGCCGTCGAGCGCCCGGCCCGCGAGCCACGCGTGGCCCGTCCGCCGATCCCAGGCCACGACCCAGTCATGGAGCGCGAGACGCAATGGTGGCAGGTCCTGGTCGGCCGGGGCGATCGCCGGCAGGTGTTCGAGGGTAGCGCCGAGGTCGTAGCCGAGGAAGCCGACCAGGCCGCCGAGGAATGGCGGGGCATCCGCCGGGACGACGATGGTCCGGTCGAGCCTTGCGACGAGGCGGCGCGCGACGGCGAACGGATCCGGCCCGGCGGCGGGCGTCTCGAGGACGGCGACCGGATCGGCCGTCAGGTACGTCCAGCGCGCGTTCCGCCCGGGTCGTGCGCTCTCGAGCAGGACGAGCCCCGGCAGGTCACGGAAGGACTCGGCGACGTCGATGGCGCGCGCCGCCGCGATCCGGTCGGACAGCCGGCGCAGCCGGAGCGGGGCGCTCGAGCGCGAGGTCGGGATCATCGGTCGATGATAAAGCCGTCCTCAGCCCGAGCGGCCACGCGTGGTTGCGGTCGTGACTGGACGCGAACGCGAGCTATTCGGTCGCGATGTCCGGGCACGGCGGCGTCGGCTCGAAGAGCCGTCGCAGGAAGGCGCGCCAACCGACGCGACCGACCGATCCTGGTGGCGCGGCCTGTGCCTTCGCCAGTCGCCGCGCTTCGCGCGCTTCATGCTTGGCGTCGACCATCACCCGCCGATGCTCGAGCTCACGGGCTTCGAGCTTGGCGAGGTTGTCGCGCTCTTCGGGCGTCATGTAGAGCAAGGCTGTGGGATTCATGGCTGGGCCCCCCTTCGATGATCAACACAGGATGTAACGATCTGAAGGTAGGACTGGATCTCGTGGCTGCCATCCGGCAAACGACCGATGAATCGCCTGGAGCCGTGATTTCCGGTTCGTCGCGCCCGTTTCTGACAGATGCTCCTCAGGCGAGCGTTCGTCAGATCGGGCGCCGCGAACGGCCGGCGTCCCACGCGCAAGAGCACGCCAGCAGACCGTGATCCGCTGTCACCTGCTCACCACGCGCACGGTTTGGCAGGAATCGTCTGACCAACGCCCGCGTGGTGTGCATCTGACAGAAACGGCGGCCGAAACCGGCCGGCTCGACGAGCGGCGTGGCGACGAACGGGCGAAGGGCCGACTGGGGCGGGCGAGGGAACGGAGCAGCGCGCCGCTCCCCCCGACCGAACCCTCAGGCTGCGGGGACCGGCGCCGGCTTCTCGATCGGGACGCCGATCATGCTGCCGTACTCGGTCCACGAGCCGTCGTAGTTGCGGACCCGGTTATAGCCCAGGAGCTCGTGGAGGACGAACCACGAGTGGCTCGACCGCTCGCCGATCCGGCAGTAGGCGATGACGTCCTTGTCGGGCGTGACGCCCTTTGCCTCGTACAGCGTGGCGAGGTCCTCGGCGCTCTTGAACGTGCCGTCTTCCTTGACCGTCTGTGCCCACGGGATCGACGCTGCGCCCGGGATATGGCCGGCCCGCTGGGCCGTCTCGCTCATGCCGGGCGGCGCGATGATCTCGCCGTTGTACTCGGCCGGCGAGCGGACGTCCACGAGGGCAAGGTCGGAGTCGCCCAGCCGCGGCAGGATGTCGTCGCGGAAGGCGCGTAGGCTGAAGTCGGGCTCCGGGAGCTGGTAGCCGGTCGGGGCGTAGGCGGGCGGGTCGACGCTCAGCGCGAGGCCCTTGTCCAGCCAGAACTTGCGGCCGCCGTTGAGGATCCGGACGTCGCGGTGACCGTACAGCTTGAGCTGCCAGTACGCCCACGCCGCGAACCAGTTGTTGTTGTCGCCATACAGCACGACCGTCGTATCGGGACCGATCCCCGACTCCGACAGGAGCGCGCTGAAGTCCTCGCGGCCGGCGATGTCGCGGCGGATGCCGTCGGCCAGCTGGCTCGTCCAGTCCCATCCGACCGCGCCCGGGATGTGACTCTGCTCGTAGGCGGCGGTGTCGACGTCGACCTCGACGAAGCGGACGTTCGGGTCGTCGAGATGGGCGAGCGCCCAGTCGCTGTCAACGAGCGCGTTCTCGGTGGCGTAGGTGTGGTGACTCATGGGTTCGGTTCCTCCTCGTGCATCGGCTGTTCGGTCAAGTTGCGGTCCAGGATCGGTGCGTCTTGGGTTCGCGGCTCCCGCTCAGCCGCCCGACACCGGTCGGTCGCGGCGGCTGAATTCGGCCAGCCGCTCGGTACACGACGCGGCCTCGCGACGCGCCTGGCGCACGATCCACGGATCGACCCGGCTCGAATCCTCGATCTCGATCGTCGGGCCGAGCGGGCCGTCCTCGATCACGATCCCCGAGCTGTTGCGGTAGTCGGCCATCCAGTTCGCCTGCAGTTGGAGCGCCACGTCGGCGACGACCGGGACGCCGAACAGCCAGTCAAGGTATGTCGCGTTGAGCCGATCGACCACGTCGGCGAGCCGGATCGGGACCCCGCGTTCGAGGCGCGCCAGGAGATCGATGACGCGGATCGTCGTGAACGGGTCGCCGCTCTCGGCGATCGTCGGCGGCACGATCGAGGGGTCGGGCAGGCCGTCGGGGGCCGCCCGCAACGGGCCGAGCCCGATCGTGGCGACAGCGGTCTGGGTGCGAGGGTCGGTCATGCGGTCGGTCATCTCCGACTGGTTCACTCGGGATTGTGGAATCTAGCACCGGATGGCGGAGGACACCAGCCGTCCGCGGCCGCCGGGAACGCGCACTTGGATCGCCACCGGGTCGCCGCCCGGCGAACGAACCTTCATCAACCCGATATCGCATCCCCACGGTTTTGCGTCATGCTGGTCCGACCGGGCGGAGCGCCCGGGGGCGGCCTGCGCAGTGCGGCCCGTCGAATGTCACTCCCTGACGAGCTAGATGGCGACGATGGACCCCGAACCGATCCCGACCGAACCGACCACCGACACCGAGCCACCGGCTGCAATTCCTGTCGTGACCGGCCCCTCCCTGGCCTCGGCGTCACCGGCGGCCGGTCGCGGACGCGGTCCGACGATCCGTCGCGCGGCTATCGCCCTCGGCCTGGTTCTGGCGTTCAGCGTCGGGATCGGGGTCGGCCGCCTGGATCTGCCTGCATTGGACAGCTTCGGAACGACGACCCCGGCTCCCTCCTCCTCGTCGGCGACGACGTTCGGCCTCATCAAGGAAGCCTGGGACACGCTGCATAGCAAGTACGTCGGCGCCGCCGACCTCAACGACACCGACCTGATCTACGGCGCGATCAACGGCATGACCGAGGCCGTCGGCGACACCGGCCACACCTCCTTCCTCACACCCGAGGAACGGGTCCAGCGCTCGAACGACCTGTCGGGCAAGTACGTCGGGATCGGCGTCCGCATCGATACCGCGAGCGACGGCCTGCCCCTCGTCGTCGGCGTGTTCGACGGCAGCCCGGCGGCCAAGGCCGGGGTCGTCGTCGGCGACGAGATCGTCGCGGTCGACGGGAACGTCGCCACCGGACATACCGTCGACGACGTCGTCGGGTGGGTCCGTGGCCAGGCCGGTACGAGCGTCGATGTCACCGTCAAGACCGGCGCCAACGGCCCGGAGCGCAAGCTGTCGATGGTTCGCGCCGACGTCGCGGTCCAGCCCGTCAGCTGGACGCTCGTGCCCGGCACCAAGACCGCGCTCGTCCGGCTAGAGGAGTTCTCGACCGGCGCGGCCGACGACCTCAAGGGCGTCCTGGGAGATGTCAAGAAGGCCGGGGCGGACCGGATCATCTTCGATCTGCGTGGCAATCCGGGGGGTTACGTCAACGAGGCCGAGGCGGTCGCCAGCCAGTTCCTCAAGGACGGCACCGTCTACATCGAGCGAGCGGCCGACGGCCACGAGACCACCCATCCGGTGACGCCGGGCGGACTCGCCACCGACGTGCCGCTCGTCGTCCTGGTCGATAGCGGCACGGCGAGCTCGTCGGAGATCGTGACCGGCGCGATCCAGGATGCCGGGCGTGGCCAGATCGTCGGCATCAAGACGTTCGGGACCGGGACGGTCCTCGGCGAGTTCCCGCTGTCGGACGGCTCGGCACTGCGGATCGGAACGGTCGAATGGCTGACCCCGGACGGCCGCCAGATCTGGCACAACGGGATCACCCCGGATGTCACGGTCGAACGCCCCAGCGATGTCGCGCCGCTCGACCCGGACGCGGTCTCGAAGATGACCGTGGCGCAGGTCGCCAAGATCAACGACCCACAGCTCGCTCGCGCGCTGTCAGTCGTGGCCGCGATCCCGTCGACCGGCGGCTGATCGGTCAGTCGGTCACGCGGTCAGCCGGCTAGCGGGCGCCAGCGCCAGGTCATCTCGGCGACCAGCGGCCGGCCCGGCTCGACGACCGTCGGGCCGGTGTTGAGGGCATCGGGCGGCGCGGTCTGCGGCTCGACGCAGAGCGCGTCCTCCGGTTCGGTGTAGACCACCCAGTACTCGCACGCCGAATTCGATCGTCAGCTCGACGAAACCCGGCCAGCGCAGGACAGGCGGCCTTCGCAGATCGGTGAAGGTGTCGTCCCACGGGCCGGGTGGCGGCGGCGAGACGATGGGACGGGTCGCGATCTCCGCGGCGTCTCGCGGGAGCATCGAGCCGGCGTCGAGCTCGAGCTCGAGCTCGCCGTCGATACCCGCGGGCCGACGCACGAACCAGGGGTGCCAGCCGATCGAGGCGGGCATCGGCACCTCGGCGCGTAGCTCGATCCGGCACGTCATGTGGTCGGCTGCGAGGTCGAACCGCTGGACGACCGAGCCCGCGAACGGCCAGTCAGGCCCGAGATCGATCTCGATCGTGCGCTCGTCCAACCGCCGCCAGTGGCGATCGAAGACCGTCCCATGGATCGCGTGGGGCGGCATGCGGACCGGCAGTCGACGCTGCCGACCCGCGAACGTGAACCTGGCGTCGCGGGTGCGGCCGGCCCATGGCGCCATCGGGTAGGAGCCCCATCGCAGCACGTCGTCGCGAGGTGCCCTGAGCAGCTCGATCCCGCCGATCGAGAACGAGGCAAGGCGGCCGCCTGCGACGAGATCGACGACTACCTCGACGCCCGGCGCCGACAGACGGAGGGTGTCAGGCTCGTCGGTGGTGGTGCCGCCGTCCCCCGCTCCGACGTCGTCGCCGGGGAGCCCGACCCGCATCGTCCCGCCGCCGGACGCCGCGACCGGCGCCAGCGGGTTCCCCTTGGCGACCAGCTCGTTGGTCGGCGGGGTCGTCCGGAAGATCTGCTGGTCGAAGCCGACGAGCATCCCGCCGATCGACTGGCCGACGGACTGGCCCTTCTTCTTGGTCACCTCGGCAGTCTAGCGGGGGCATCCGCCCGTCCGCGCCGGAGCATGCGACGCCCGTGCCCCACGACCGTCCGGCTGCTACCGTTTCCGGACCGAACCATCTGTCCTCGTGGAGGCGAAACCCTTGGCCGGATCCCCGGATGTCCTCGTCATCGGCGGCGGGATCGTCGGCGCGGCCTCGGCCTACCACCTTGCCCGGCGCGGTGCGTCGGTGACGCTGTTGGAACAGGACCGCCTGGCGTCCGGCGCAACGGGCCGCAACCTCGGCTTCATCTGGCTCCACACCCGCCGCGCCGGACCGGAGCTCGAGCTGGTCATGGCGACCCGCAATGAGCTGGAGGGCCTGCCCGAGGAGCTCGGCGCCGATTTCGGGCTCCGGACCAACGGCGGCCTCTTCTACTTCAACACCGAGGCCCAGGGCGCGGTGATGCGCGAGTTCGTCGAGCGTCGCACGGCCGATGGCGTCCCGATGCGCCTGCTCGATGGCGACGAGGCCCGGGCCATGGCGCCGATCCTGCCCGACACGGTGCTGGGTGCCTCGTACTGCCCGCTCGACGCCCAGGTCGATCCGACCCGCTACGTGCGCGCGTTCGGGGCCGCTGCCCAGCGAGCGGGCGCCCGGGTCGTCGAGGGCGCGACCGCCCGGACGTTCGAGACCGACGGCGGTCGGATCACCCGCGTGCAGACCGACATCGGCCCGATCTCGGCGGGCCACGTCGTCCTCGCGGGCGGCGCCTGGAGCCCGTACCTCGCGGCGCAGCTCGGGATCGACCTGCCGATCCACCCGATGCGCCTCCAGATCGTCCAGACCGAGCCGCAGCCGCCCAGCCTCGATGTCGTGATGTACGGGCCCGCGGCGGTCAAGCAGTACGCCCTCTTCCGCGACCTGCCCTCGTACCGGCAGGAGGCGTTCGCGACCGCGCTCGAGGACCGGCTCGGCCTGGCCCTGCTCGAGTCCGCGTGCCAGACCGCCGACGGCTCGTACCTGCTGGGGATCGCGATGGACTTCCCCGGCTTCGACTGGAAGCCGGACCTGGCCGGGATCTCGCTGGTCGCCGAGGGGATGGCGACCGCGATCCCCGCACTGAAGGGCGCCAAGTTCGCCCGAGCGTGGGCCGGTGTGCTGCCGATGACCTCCGACAGCCTGCCGGTGATCGACCACGCGCCCGGCTTCGACGAGCTGATCATCGCGGCCGGACACGTGTTCGGGAACGGCGCCGGGCCGGCGACCGGCCGCCTCGTGGCCGACCTCGTGTGCGGCACAGAACCGGCGATGGACATGACGCCGTTCCGTGCGATCCGGCCGACGCTCGTGCCGGTCGAACCGGGGAGCACCTGGTGACGATGGAGCCCGTCATGACGCCAGCCACCGACCGTCGGATCGCCTTCATCAACCCGTTCGGGACGGCCGCCTTCGACGCCATCATCGAGGAGACGCTGGTCCCCTACGCTGCTCCGGGGACGTCCGTGGATGTGATCCACCTCGAGGGCGTCCCGGCCAACATCGACTACTACTACCCGAAGCACCTGATGGAGCTGGCGATCTTCGACGAGGTCCGCCGGCTCGAGGAGCGGGGCTACGACGCGGTCGTCGTCGGGTGCTGCTACGACCCGGGTGTCCGCGTCGCCCGCGAGCTGGTCGACATCCCGGTCGTCGGACCGCTCGAGGCGGCGATGAACCATGCCTCGTACTTCGGACACTCGTTCACGGTGGTGACGGACCACGCCAAGGCCCGGCCGTGGCTCGAGGACATCGTCCGCCTCGCGGGCCAGGGCAACTGCCGTGGCGTCCGCTTCATCGACTGGTACGTCACCGACATGATCGAGGACACGACCGCGGTCGCCGACGACGCGGCGGCCGCCTGTCTCACGGCATTGGCCGAGGACCAGGCCGAGGTCGTCATCCTCGGCTGCACGATCATCGGCGGCTGCCTCGAGCGCGAGATCATGACCACGGGCCGGCATCGCGAGCTGCCGATCCTCAACCCGAACCTGCTTGCGCTCAAGGCGGCCGAGACGCTGGCCGACCTCCACCGGATGGGCAAGTACACGATCTCCCGGGTCGGGTTCTACCAGCGCCACGAACAGCACGATCCGGCCGAGGCCGAGGAGGTGCGGCGGCGCTACCACCTCGTCGACCGGGGCGCGGTCGAGGCCGACAGATGACGGTCGAGACGGCGCGGTGACGGTCGACGTCGCCGCGGCGTTCACGGTCGCGAACATCACCGAGCGGGTGACGCGCGACTATCTCGGGCTGCGACCCGGGGAGCGGTTCGCGATCATCGTCGACGACCGGACCGACGCCGAGATCCCCCGCGAGCTCGCGCGGGCCGCGCAGACCCTGGGCGCCGACCCCGTCGTCGTGTCGTTCCCGCCACGAGCACGGAGCGGCGCGGAACCACCGGCCTCGGCCGCCGCGGCGATGGCCGCCGCCGATGTCGTCCTGTGCGCCGCCAGCACGTCCCTCTACCACACGACGGCCAAGGCGGCGGCGCAGCGGGCGGGTACGCGCGGCGACTTCAACGCCCCGTATCGAGCCGACGCCTGGCGGAACGGCGCCATGACCGCGGACTTCACGGCCATCCGGGTCCGTGCCGAGCGGCTGGCCGCGCTGTGGCGGCGGACGCGGGAGGTCCGCATCACGTCCCCCGCCGGCACGGACCTGCGGGCGACCGTCGAGGGCCGCGAGCCGATGGCCTGGCTGACCGGGATCTGCCGCAACCCGGGCGAGGTGTCCGCATTGCCCGGTGGCGAGGTCTCGCTGCCGCCGCTGGAGGGCACGTCCGAGGGGACCGTCGTGTGGGAACGGGTCGCCTCGGACCTGGGCGCGCTGGAGGCTCCGGTGACCATCACGGTCCGGGCAGGGCGGGCGACCGGGATCGCGGGCGGCGCCTCGGCCGACCGTCTGCGCGCGATCGTCGGCCTCGGTGGTCGATGCCGACAACATCGGCGAGATCGGCATCGGGCTCAACCCGGCGGCGCGTATCGGCGACGAGATCACCGAGGCCAAGAAGGCCTTCGGGACGGTGCATATCGCCCTCGGCGATTCGGCCAACGAGTACGGTGGCCTGGTCGAATGCGATGTCCACCTCGACGGGCTCGTCCTGGAGCCGACGATCGAGTTCGACGGTGTGCCCGTCGTCGTCGCGGGCCGCCACGTCTACGAGGTCGAGCCATGACCGTCGAGGAAGCCGCCGGTCCGCTCATCGTCACGGCTTATCCAGGCCCGCGCGCCCGGGCGATCATCGAGCGGATGCGCGCGGTCGAGGGGACCGGCCCGCGAACGGGTGGCGAGGCGCCGCCGCTGGTCGTGGATTCGGCGTCGGGCTCGACGCTGGTCGACCCGGACGGCAACCGGTTCATCGATCTCGCCGGGAGCTTCGCGGCGGCCAACGTGGGGCACGCCCACCCGGCGGTGGTGGCGGCCATCCGCGAGCAGGCAGGCGGCCTGAGCCACGTGTCGTCGGCGTCGGTCAGCGACGCGCGGGTCGGGTTCGAGGAGGCGCTCGTCGGGATCGCCCCGGCCGGCCTCGACCGGGTGCTGCTCGGGCTCAGCGGCTCCGATGCCAACGACACCGCGCTCAAGCTGGCCCGGACGTTGACCGGCCGGCGCGGGGTGCTCGCCTTCTCGGGCGGCTACTTCGGCCGGTCGAGCGGGGTCATCGGGATCAACGGCAAGGCGGCCATGCGGGTGGCGGCCGGCGTGGACGCCGGCGCCCAGTTCCTGCCCTATCCGAGTCCGTATCGCTGGCCGTTGGGGACGGGTGAGGAGGCCGGTCGCCAGGCGCTTGCCCTGGCGCGTCATGCGCTCGAGAACCCGGCCTCGGGCGTCGGCCCGGTCGCGGCGGTCATCGTCGAACCGGTCCAGGGCAATGCCGGCGTCGTGATCCCGCCCGACGGTTTCCTGGCCGGGCTGCGCGAGCTGTGCGACCGTCACGGCGCGGTCTTGATCTTCGACGAGATCCAGTCGGGCTTCGGGCGGACCGGCCGAGCCTGGGCCGCCGATCACTGGTCCGTCATCCCCGACCTGATGACGGTCGGCAAGGGGATCGGTGGCGGGATGGCCGTCTCCGCGGTCGTCGGACGCGAGGCGTTCATGCGCCATTGGCGGCCCGGGACCCACACCTCGACGTTCATGGGCAATGCCGTCAACCTGGCCGCCGGCAGGGCGGCCATCGGCGTCTTCCGTGACGAGCGCCTGGCGGAGCGCTCGGCGACGGTCGGCGCTCGGCTGCTGGACTGGCTCCGCGGGGTGCTCGCTGACGAGCCGCACGTGGGCGACATCCGCGGGCTGGGGCTGTTCCTCGGGATCGAGATCGTGGCCGATCGGGAGTCGCGCGAAGCCGATCCGCGTCGGACCGCGGCGATCAGGGCCGCCGCCTTCGAGCGCGGCGTCGTCGTCGGCGTCGGCGGCCATGCCGACCACGTCCTCAAGATCTGTCCGCCACTCACCATCGACGAGCGGATCCTCGACGTCGCGGTCGAGGTGACCGTCGACGCCATCAAGGGGAGCCGATGACCGGGACCGGGACGCTGACCGCCGTCCGAGGCGTGGCCAACTACATCGACGGCCAGTGGTCGCAGGCCGAGTCCGGGGAGACGCTCGAGAGCCGCGATCCCGCGACCGGCGACCTGGTGGCGGTCGCTCCGCGCTCGGGCCTCGCCGACGTGGGCCGGGCGATCGCCGCCGCCCGGGCGACGTTCGACGCCGGTGCCTGGCCGGCGACCGCCGGTCGCCAGCGCGCTGCGATCCTGCTCGAGCTCGCCCGCCTGCTTCGGGAAGAGATCGAGCCGCTGTCGCGCCTGGTCGCGGTCGAGATGGGCAAGCCCATCCGGTACGTGCGCGAGCGCGAGATCGAGCCCGCCATCGACCGGATCCTGTTCTACGCGAGCGCCGCCCGGATGATCCGCGGCGAGGTGACGTCATCCGCGCCGGACCACCTGCTCAACTTCATCCTCAAGGAGCCGGTCGGCGTCTGCGGACTGATCACGCCGTGGAACGACCCGGTCGACCTGCCGCTGCGCAAGATCGGCGCGGCCATCGCCACCGGCTGCACGTTCGTGCTCAAGCCCGCCAGCGACGCGCCGGCGTCATCGATGGCCATCTTCGAGCTGCTCGACCGGATCGAGACGCTGCCGCACGGCGTGGCCAACGGGGTCGTCGGCGACGGCGCGCTCATCGGCGAGGCACTCGCCAGCGATCCTCGCGTGGACAAGATCAGCTTCACCGGCAGCAGCGAGGTCGGGCGGCTGCTGCTCGAGCTCGGCGCCCGGACGTTCAAGCGCGTCTCGATCGAGGCCGGCGGCAAGGCGCCGGTCATCGTCTTCCCGGACGCCAACCTCGACAAGGCGATGGATGCCGTCGCGGTCGGGATCTTCCTGTACGCCGGGCAGTCATGCACCGCAGGCTCGCGGCTGCTCCTCGAGCGGTCGATCCACGACCGGTTCCTCGACGGGCTCATCGAGCGCGCGGAGGCGCTTCGGGTCGGCTCGCCTCTCGACGAGGACACCCAGCTCGGGCCGATGGTCTCGCCACGCCAGCTCGACCGGGTGCTCGGCTACGTCGAACGCGGCCGGGCCGACGGTGCGCGGCTCGTCCTCGGCGGCGAGCGGCTCGGGGGCGACTGGGCGACCGGCCAGTACATGGCGCCGACGATCTTCGACGACGTGGCGCCCTCGATGGCGATCGCGCGCGAGGAGATCTTCGGGCCGGTCCTGTCGGTGATGACGTTCGACACCGAGGACGAGGCGCTGGCGATCGCCAACGACAACGATTTCGGGCTTGGCAGCGCGGTGTGGACGGCAGACCTGGACCGGGCGATCCGGGTCGCTCGCCGGCTGCGGGTCGGCGATGTCTGGGTCAACACCCACTACGTTCGACTGGCCGAGAGCCCGTTCGGCGGCGTCAAGCAGAGCGGCATCGGACGCGAGCTCGGGATGGAAGGCCTCGACGCCTATCTCGAATCGAAGCGGGTCTGCATCGACAGCTCGCCGACCTTCCACATCCGCTGAGGTGACGGCGCGTCGTATCGCCGCCGGGGCCGCTGGGCGGACGGTCCGGTTCACGCTTCGACGGACGGGCGTACGACGGCATCGAAGGGGAGCCGCTCGCGGTCGCACTGCTCGCCGCCGACCGCGTCGTGCTGTCGCGGAGCTTCAGGTTCCACCGGCCTCGTGGGCTGATGTGCTCGACCGGCCAGTGTGGCTGGTGCGAGTGCGAGGTCGATGGCGAGCCGAGCGTCCGGTCGTGCCGGGTCCCCGTCCGCGGCGGGCTCGTCGCGCGTGGCGAGCACGCCTGGCCGTCGGTGGAGCGCGACATCCTGTCGGCGGTCGGCGTCTTCTCGCGCTGGATCCCGCCGACCTTCTATCACCACCGATTCCTGCGGCCGCGCCGGTTGCGCAAGCGGTACCTCGACGTCCTGCGCTGGTTCGGCGGGCGGGGGCGGCTCACGCTCGATGGCCGACGGGCGGCGGGGCACGCGCCTCGTCCGAGCCAACGGCTCGAGGCGGACGTGCTGGTCGTGGGGGCGGGATCGTCCGGGGTCGCCGCGGCGACGAAGGCCGCGGACTCCGGGGCGACGGTCGTCCTGCTCGACCCGGATCGGTCGGTGCCCGCTCTGCCGGGGGTCCAGGTGCTGGCCGGGGTCGTGGCCATCGGCTGGTATGACGGCATGGTCTCGGCATTGGGAGACGATGCCGCGTACGAGATCACGGCACGCTCCATGGTGGCCGCCACCGGATCGTATGACCGGGTGCCGCTCGTCCCGGGCGCTGACCGGCCCGGTGTCATGGCCGCGCGGCTGGTTGCAGACCTGGTCGATCGCCACGGCGTCATGCCCGGCCGCCACGTCCTGCTCGTCGGAGAAGGCGCGGAGCTGGCGGCTGCAGCGGGCCACCTCCGGCGGGCCGGCGCGTCGAAGCTGCACGGCCCCATCCCGACCGCCTCGCTCGTCTCGATCCGAGGCCGACGCCGCGTGTCGGGCGCCGATGTGATGGTCGACGACAAGCGACGACGCCTGTCGGTCGACCTCGTCGTCTTCGGCGATCGCAGCCCGAAATCTCGATGTCGTGCTGGCCGCCGGTGCGGCCGTCGAGCGGCAAGGCGACACGCTCGTCCCGGTCCTCGACGAAGACGGTCGGACGACGGTCCCGACGCTGTCGGTCGTCGGCTCGGCGACGGGTCGACCGGGCCCTGCCCACGCGACACACCCGGCCCCAGACGCCGCGCACCCCGATGCGATGGTCTGTTTCTGCGAGGACGTCCGCGTCCACGAGGTCCGAGCCGAGATGGCCGCCGGCTTCCGCGACCCCGAGCTCGTCAAGCGCCGCACGGGGGCGCTGACCGGCCCGTGCCAGGGCAAGCAGTGCCTTCAGGCGTTCGCCTGCCTGACCGGCTCGGACAACGTCCCGACCGCCCGGCCGCCGCTCCGACCGGTCCGCCTCGGCGACCTCGTCCCGCCGCCATGAGGCACGGTCTCGCCGCGCTCCTGACCGCCGATCTCCCCACCAGCGCCGAGGTCGTCATCGTCGGTGCCGGGATCGCGGGGCTGGCCTTCGCGCGCGAGCTGGCGGCCCGCGGCATCCACGACATCGTCATCGTCGAGTGTGGCTATCCGGGCGGTGGCGCCACCGGCCGGAACGTCGCGCGCATCCGGGCGATGCAGCTGACCGAGGAGCTCACCCACGTCGCCATCGCCTGCCAGGCGAAATACGACCGGATGGGCGAGGAGCTCGGGTTCAACGTCCTGTTCTACAGGCTCGGCTACGCCTGGGTGCTGTACGAGGCCGACGAGGTCGAGCGGATGCGCGCGATCGTCGAGATGCATCACCGGATCGGGGTCGGCAGCCGCTTCCTGTCGCCGGACGAGACGCTTCGCCACCTGCCGGTCCTGCGTGGCGGCGACCCGGTCGCGGGGGCCGTCCTCAACGACAGCGACGCGATCGTCCATCACGACGCCGTTGTGTGGGCGCACCTGGAGCATCTTGCCGGCCTGCCGGGCGTCCGGATCGTGCCGAACACCTCGGTCACCGCGGTCATTCGCGGGGATGCACGGCGTCGAGGGCCTCGAGACGACGCGCGGACGGATCGCGACGCGTGCCGTCCTCAACGGCGCCGGCGGCTGGTCGAGCGAGCTCAACGCGATGGCGGGCGTGGCGGCCCCCAACCGGCCGCTCCGCCGCGAGGTCCTGGTCACGGCCCCGCTGCGTCGGACGATCGAGGCCGCCGTCACCTTCTACCGGCCGAACGAGGGCTGGTTCAACCAGACCCTCCGCGGCGAGGTGGTCATGGGCGTCGTCGATCCCGACGAGCAGCCCGGCGTGGACCAGGGCTCGTCGTGGGACTTCCTGCGACGGACCGCGGCGCTGATGACGCGCAAGGCGCCGGCGCTCGCCGATGTCACGGTCATCCGCCAGTGGGCGGGGATGTACGACATCAGCCCGGATCACCAGCCACTCGTCGGCCCGACCCGCCAGCTCGACGGCTGGTGGCAGGCCAACGGCTGGAGCGGCCGCGGCATGCTCCTCGGCCCGTACCTCGCGGAGCTCCTCGCCGAACAATTCGTCACGGGCATCGCGCCGGCCCGCCTCGCCGCCTTCGACCCTGACCGGTTCGCGCCCGACGAGGCGCCCGAGGCGGCGGCCGGCGACTACTACGCCCGATACGCGTCTCGCTGAGGCTCGAGCCTAGAGCAGCTCCCCGTGGGCTGACCCGGTCGGCTCGCCTTCGCGGGGCCGCGGCTCCTCGCCGGGACCGTACGACCTCGCCCGACTCGAGCACCGGCAGGGCGGCGCGACGCGGTCCCCTCGATCGCGCCGACCCCGAACGGCACCCACTTCGACGGGTCCTGGAGCCGGTGCGCCTCGGTGTTGCCGCGGGTGTGGATCTCGGAGAAGCCCTTCGGCTCGATCCACATCCGCTCGCCCTCGAGCAGGCCGAGGACGCCCGACTGGCCGGGCTCGGCGCGCTCGTGCTGGCAGTAGGCGCAGGCGAGCTGGTCGTGCTTCTGGTAGGTCTCGGGCTCCTCGTAGGTCGTGATGTAGCCCTCGTAGTTGCGAAGCACGACCTTGTGGTCGCTGTAGCTGATCAGGTAGTTGGGCATGACCGGGATCTTGCCGCCGCCGCCGGGCGCGTCGATGACGTAGGTCGGCACCGCGTAGCCCGAGGTGTGGCCGCGCAGGCCCTCCATGATCTCGAGGCCCTTGCCGACCGGCGTCCGGAAGTGGCCCGGAGCCCTCGACCAGGTCGCACTGGTAGAGGTAGTACGGCCGGATCCGGTTCTCGACGAGCCGGTGGACGAGCGCGCGCTGGATGTGGACGCAGTCGTTGACGCCGGCGAGCAGCACGCTCTGGTTGCCGACCGGCAGGCCGGCCCGGGTCAGCTTGTCGACCGCGCGCGAGACCTCGGGCGTGATCTCGTTCGGATGGTTGAAGTGGAGGTTGATCCAGAGCGGGTGGTACTTCTCGAGCATCTCGCACAGCTCGTCGTCGATCCGCTGCGGCAGGAAGACCGGCACGCGCGATGCCGATCCGGATGATCTCGATATGCGGGATCTCGCGGAGCCCCCTGAGGATCGACTCGAACAGCTTCGGCGCGAGGGTCAGCCCGTCGCCGCCCGAGATCAGGACGTCGCGGACCTGCGGCGTCCGGCGCAGGTAGTCGAGCTGCGCCTCGTGGTCGCGGCGGTTGAAGTTCTGGGTCGGGTCGCCGACGATCCGCGACCGCGTGCAGTAGCGGCAATAGCTCGCGCACTGGGTCGTGACCAGCATCAGGACGCGGTCCGGGTAGCGATGGACGAGGCCCGGGACCGGCGAGTGGCGGTCCTCGGCCAGCGAGTCCTCCATCATCCCGGTGAAGGCGCCGTGCTCGCGCGCGGTCGGGATGACCTGGAGGCGGATCGGGTCGTTCGGGTCGTTCGGGTCGATCAGGCTGATGAAGTACGGCGTGATGTCGACCCGGAACTTGTCGGGCGCGGACAGGCCGTCGCGCTCGTCGTCGGTCAGCTTGAGGATCTGCTCGATCTCCTCGAGATCGTTGACCCGGTTGCTGAGCTGCCAGCGCCAGTCGTTCCACTGCGCGTCCGGGACGTCCTCCCAGCGCGGGGCACGGCGGCTGACGGCCGGACGCCCGTCCGGACCGAGCGCGCGGGCCGGATCGCGCGAGGTTGACGAACGGGACCTCGGCGGCGGCACGTGCGGCATCCTGGTGCGCGACGGCGGTCCTGATCTCCTGGGCGTCCACGCGGCGAGCCTCCGGTGCTACGACGCATAAAGTCTATGCAGTCTGCAAGTCCACGGATGATAGCGCGATGGTCCGGGGTGGGTCCACCGCCCGGCCACGCGACCCCGTGCGCAAGGAGGGCCGCCGACCCTCCGTGATGATCCCGTCCCTTCCTGTGATGCATGTGGACTGCATCAACCGGGTTGCGGCGGCTCGATATGCCGTCTACATGCATCACGCGGACGAGTCGTCGGACGACGCCGCGCTACGCGACCGGCGGCACCATGAGGACGAGCTTGCCGACGTGTCGTTTCGCCACGAAGTCGGCCTGTGCCTCGCCGATCCGCTCCAGCGGATACGTCCGCGCCACGAGCGGGACGATCTCACCGCGCTCGAGGTAGCCGATGAGGTTGCCGAACACCTCGGCATCCTGCGACGTGCAGCCGAGGAGCGTCAGGTCCTTGAGGTAGAGCGTCCGCAGGTCGAGCTCGACCATCGGGCCGCCGATCGCGCCCGAGATCGCGTAGCGGCCGCCCGGCCGGAGCACCTCCAGCAGCTCGGCCCACGCCGGTCCGCCGACGAGGTCGATGACGACGTCGACCGAGTCTCGGCCGAGCGCGGACACCAGGTCCGCGTCGCGCGGGACGACCGGTCCCGGCTCCGAGCGCGCGGACGGCCGCGGCCTTGTCCCCGCCGGCGACCGCGATGACCTCCGCGCCGCGACGCCGCGCGAGCATCACCGCCGCAGACCCGACGCCACCCGAGGCGCCGGTGACCAGGACCCGCTCGCCGGCGGCGACCCGTGACCGATGGAGCAGGTTCTCGGCCGTCCCGTACGAGCACGGCACCGCGGCCAGCTGCGCGTCCGACAGGTCGCACTCGATCCGATACGTGTCGGCCGACGGGACGCGGACGAACTGCGCGAAGCCGCCGTCGATCTCGGATCCGAGCCACGGATCGCGGCCGTCACGACGCAGCGAGCGAAGGCAGCCCTGGACGATCACCCGTTCGCCGATCCGCGTCGTCGGCACGCCGTCGCCGACCGCCACGATCTCGCCGCACACGTCGGCGCCCTGGATGCGCGGGAACGTCACCGCGTCTCCGGCCCAGCTGCCGCCCGCATACCAGCCGATCCGGGTGTTGATGTCGGTGTTGTTGACGCCGGCGGCGCGAACGGCGATCAGGACGTCGTCGGGTCCCGGTTCGGGGGTCGGGACGTCGCGCCGGTACTCGAGCATCTCGGGGCCGCCATGCCCGAGCAGGAGCACCGCGTCCATGGTCCCGCGGGGCAGCGCCATGACCGGACGGCTACTCGCCGATCACCGCCCAGAGGAAGCCCATCATGATGAAGAAGCCGCTGAACAGCGCGATCAGGCCGATCCCGCCGTACGGGGAGTTCGCGCCCTCGTGCGGGACGAGCTGGAGCCCGATCCCGAAGAACAGCGCCCACGCGATGAACAGGAACAGGAACAGGAACTTCGCGTTCGGGTTGGTGATCTTGCGGACCCAGCGCGCGCCGCCCTCGGCGGACATCGCGGCCTTGAGCATGATCCCGATCATCGTGATGACGATGATCGCGGAGATCCCGAACGGGACCGGCTGCTGGAAGGCGACAAGGAACAGCTGCACGGGGCGATGCTAGCAGACCGCCCGGACGCCCGGAACGGCAGTCGCGGGTACGATTGGACGGTCCGCCAACCAGCGTCGTGAACGAGGCGAACCAGCCACGTGACCCCATTCGATCGACTCGGGCGTTTCGTCGTGCGCCGCGCCTGGTGGGTGGTCGCGGCGTGGCTCGCGCTGCTCGTCGTGGCCATCCCGTTCGCCCCCCAGGTGCCGGGCAAGCTGAGCGCCGGCGGGTTCATCCTCGACGACCTCGAATCCGCCCGGGCCAAGGCGCTCCTCGAGACGACGCTCGGGGCGCCGCCGTCGGCGCTCGTCATCGTCTTCTCGAGCCCGACCCTCGAGGCCGGCACGCCGGCCTTCGAGACCGCCGCCGCCGACGCCATCCGCGACGTCCCGGCCGCGCCCCACGTCGCCCGCGTCGTGTCCCACCTGCTGGCGCCCGCGCCAGGTCTCGGCCGACGGCCACACGGCCTACGACATCGTCTTCCTCGACCTGTCGCCCGACGACTCGCCGAAGGCCCTGCCCGGTCCTGCGCGAGCGGCTCCACGACGCGCCCGGGCTGACCGTCGAGCTGGCCGGCGGGCCGGCCTTCTACGGCGACGTCCAGACGGTCTCCGAGACGCGACCTGCGCCGCAGCGAGCTCATCTCGCTGCCGCTTGGCGGCGCTCGCGCTGCTCCTCGTGTTCGGATCGCTGGTCGCCGCGGGCGTGCCGCTGCCTGGTCGGCGGCGCGGCCGTCATCGTCGCCCTGGCGGGGATCTTCGTCGTCGCCTCGCTGACCCCGATGAGCATCTTCGTGCTCAACCTCGCGACGCTGCTCGGGCTCGGGCTCGGCGTCGACTACTCGCTGCTGATGACGAGCCGGTTCCGCGAGGAGCTGGCGCGCCGCCCGGACGGCCCGGACCGGGTCGGCCGAGGCGGTCCGCGATCACCGTCGCCACCGCCGGCCGCGCCGTGTTCTTCAGCGGGCTGACCGTGCTGCTCGGCCTGCTCGGCCTGGTCCTGTTCGAGTTCATGATCCTGCGCTCGGTCGGGATCGCCGGCGCCATCGTCGTCGCGCTCGCGGTCGCCTCCGCGCTGACGCTGCTGCCCGCGATCCTGACCATCCTCGGGGCACGGGTCGATCGCTTCGCCGTCCGGACGGTCACCCGGACGCCCGGCACGGAGGGGCCGTGGTCGCGGCTCGCACGTCGCGTCATGCGCCATCCCGTCGCTGGTCATCATCCCGACCCTCGCCGCTCCTGCTCCTGCTCGGGTCGCCGTTCCTGCACGTCCGGTTCAACGCCCCGGACGCGCACGATCCTGCCGCCGGAGGTGCCGTCGCGGGCCGCCTTCGACCGCCTCGCAGGCCGACTTCGGGGCAGGGCGAGTTCGCGCCGCTCGTGATCGCCATCCGGACCGACGGTCCGGCGACGTCGCCGACCAACCTGGCCGCGCCTGTACGACTACTCGCGGCGGCTCGACGGCCGACCCGCGGATCACCCGCGTCGACAGCCTCGTCGACGTCGACCCGCGGATGACGCTGGCCCAGTACACGCTGCTGTATGGCGACCCGAACGGGCCGCGCGACCGCTACGTCCAGACGGCCCTGGCCGCGACGACGAAGGGCGACGTGACCGCCTTCACCGTCTACACCCCGTACGGTGGCAATGACGACGCGGGCAAGGCGCTGGTGACCGACCTGCGGACACCGGGCAGCCCGCTCGCGCCGCCGGCCGGGATGACCGTCCTGGTCGGCGGTGGCGCGGCCGACGTCGCCGACGTGGTCGCCCGCGTCCGCGCCGACTTCCCGCGGACCCTGCTGTTCATCATCGTGACGACCTACCTCGTCCTGTTCGTCCTGCTGCGCTCGGTCGTGCTTCCGGCCAAGGCGCTGGTCATGAACACGCTGTCGATCGTGGCCAGCTTCGGGGCGCTGGTCTGGATCTTCCAGGACGGCAACCTGTCGGCGCTCTTCGGGTTCGCGCCGCTCGGCTTCGTCGAGACCACCCAGCCGGTGATCCTGTTCTGTGTCCTGTTCGGCCTGTCGATGGACTACGAGGTCTTCCTGCTGACCCGGATGAAGGAGATCTGGGACCGCACCGGCGACAACATCGAGGCGGTCGCCGGCGGGATGGAGCGCAGCGGTCGGATCGTGACCTCGGCCGCGCTCATCGTGGTCGTGGTGGCCGGCTCGTTCGCCTTCGCCGACATCGTGCTGATCAAGGCGCTCGGCGTCGGGATGGCGATCGCGGTGGCCCTCGATGCGACCGTCATCCGTGCGCTGCTCGTGCCGGCCACGATGCGCCTGCTCGGTCGCTGGAACTGGTGGCTGCCCGAACGGCTGGCACGCCTGCTGGCCGGCCGGCTGCCCGCGTCGGAGGCCGAGGTGGAGGCCGCCATCCGATGACGCGAACGAGCCGCCCGCTGCCAGCCTTCCTCGTCCTGTTCCTCGCGCTTGTCCTCGTGGGCTGCACGGGCTCCGCCGCCGGCGCCCCGATCCTGGCCAACCCGACCCCGTTCCTGCCGACGCCCGCGCCGCCCTCCGCGCGCCCGACGGCCCCCGCGGATCCGCTCCCCGTGGTCCTGCCACGCGACGACGGTCCGCACGACCGCCTGACCGAGTGGTGGTACTACACCGGGCACCTCCACGACGCGGCCGGTGACCGGTTCGGCTTCGAGTTCGTGGTCTTCCGCGCCGAACGCGGCTCCTTCCCGACGTCGTGGGTCTCGCACCTGGCGGTGACCGACGAGAACGGGTGACCGGTTCGCCTACAGCCAGCGACTGGAGATCGGCCCACAGGTCGACCGCTCGCCGCGCGGGCCGGACGGCCAGCCGACCGGGTTCGACCTGTCGCTGACGGGCGCCGACCCGTCCCGACCCGAGACACAGGGCCAGCCGCCGTGGGCGATGGCGGGGACCGATGGCCACGACCATCTTGCGGCCACCCTGGCGCCGGCCGAGGCAGCCGCGGCCGGCGTGCCCGGTGGTCTCGGGCTCGACCTCCGGCTCGACGCGACCAAGCCGCCGGCCCTCCATGGCAGCGATGGCTGGATCGACTTCGGCCCGGCCGGCAGCTCGTACTACTACTCGCGGACCGCGATGGACGCGACCGGCACGCTGACGGTCGACGGTCGGACGCTGACGGTGGACGGCTCGGCCTGGTTCGACCACCAGTGGGGCGACTTCATCTCGGTCGGCGGCGGCGGCTGGGACTGGTTCGCCGTCAACCTCGCCGATGGGACGGACCTGACGCTGTCGCTCGTGCGCGACGCCGACGGCACCTACCCGCTGATCTACGGGACGGTCGTGGCCGCGGACGGGAGCGTCCGTCACCTCGAGCGCGATGCCTTCACGGTCGACGTCACCGGGCACTGGACCAGCCCGGCGACCGGCGCGACCTATCCGGCCGGCTGGACGATCCGCATCCCGGGCGACGACCTCGTCATCGACCTGCGGCCGACCGTCGCAGACCAGGAGCTCGACACGCGGGCGACGACCGGGGTCATCTATTGGGAAGGCTCGCAGGTCGTCCACGCGACGCGGGGCGGGACACCGCTGGGCGGCGAGGCCTATGTCGAGCTGACCGGGTACGCGCCGTCGTCGCCGTCGTCGTCGACACCGACGACGTCACCCTGAGACGCCGACCGGCGCGACGTCCGGTCCGGCCTCAGTGCGTGGTCGGGCATGACGACGGGCGGCAGCTCGAGATCGACTGTTGCGGCGAGCGCGCGCGACGCCGCATCAACCGCGGACAGGCCCTTCAGGACGTCCAGCATCTCGCTCGCGGAGCTGCGGTAGCCGGACGCGTCGTTGAGAGAATCGCGAAGGGCCAGCGTCGCCGTCGTCGACATCTTCCGATAGAAATCGCCGAGCGGACCAGCAGCCGCATCCGCGTCGCGCCATTGCGCCAGCCGGGCGACCAGGTCCGTGCCCAGCGCCGCGTCGGCGGACAAGGAGCGCAGCCCTCGGGCGAGGTCGATCGTCGTCGCGTGGGAGTCGGCCAGGGTCGCGGCCAGCGTGGTCGTGTCGGCTGAGATCCGGCCATTGACCACCGCGGTCCCGCTCAGCGCCGTGACAGCGGCCTGTGGGGCCCCGACCGGCGCCGTGACGACGTTCGGGATGGCGGTCGCGACCGGCGCCGGGGTCGCGACGGCGGCCGCTGGCGCCTCGACCGGCTTGTCGTGCAAGGACAGGGTGATGGCGGCGGCGGTGACGACACCGCCCAGCAGGACGCCGACGACGAGCCCGAGGCCGAGGATGGCGGAGGCTCGCTTGGCGGTGACGCCCAGGATGAGCAGGGCGCCACAGTTGTCGCAACGCCAGGTCCCGTCGGACAGCGGGCGCGCGCACGACGGACAGTTGAAGACGTGGGCATCCACTTCGCCGATGGCGATCGGCTTGGCTGCCGGCTTCGGGTCCGGGGTCGCCCCCTTGGCCTTCTTGCCCCGCAGCATGTTCGCGGTCATGTGTGAGGAATACCCTCCGACGATCCCGAAAAGGCGCGCTCGGGCGTGCCGCGTCGGCACGATCCGCTCGCCTGGTGAGTGTGCCGCGGCCGACCACCGGTGCACCCCGGGCCGATGGTCCCGCCCGGGTAGCGGTACTGTCGGCGGCGAGGGGTCGCCGCCGCCTTGAGCACACCGTATTCAGGCGACTCGCGACGGCGTGTCCGCTGTCAACCAGGCCGCGGCCCCGGCGATCACCCAACCTGCCACGATCGTGACCGCGTACGTGACGCACCAGACGCAGATCGCCCCGATGACGAACACCTCGAGGTACGTCAGGTAGGCCACGGCGAGGATCCCGGCCAGGCCCTGCCCATAGGCCGCATACAGGGCGCGCCGATCCGCGCGCCGCCACCAGCCCAGGGCGACAGCGCTGAGAAGGATCGAAAAGCCGACTCCGAACAGGGCGACCGGGATGCCGAAGACGGTCGCATACGGACTCGACGCTACCGTCTCGCAGCCCTTGATCGGACCACAGCTCGGCGCCTCACCGAGGACGCGGACGGCCAGCAGGTAGGTCGCGACGGCGGTTCCGACCAATGCGAGAACGGTCATCGCGCCGCCGAGCCGGCCGCGTGATCGGGTCGAGTCCGTCATCCGCCTGCGGCTGCGTCGATGATGGCGCTCAGCTCCGGCAGGCTCTTGAGCCCGACGATGACCTGGCCGTTGAGGTTCATGGTCGGTGTCGCGTTGACCCCGTCGGCCAGAGCCTGGCTCGTCTCGGCGCGAACGGCCTTCTGCTCGTCACCGGTCGCGACGCACGCCTGCCACGCGGCGACATCCAGCCCGGCCGCCGCCGCGATGGCCTTGAGTCGATCTGCCGAGAAGGCACCCTGGTTCTCGCCGATCTGATTGGCGAACGTCCAATCCTGGAAGGGCCAGTAGAGGCCCTGGGTCGCGGCGCACCGGGCTCCGGCGGCCGACTCGACCGATTCATCGTAGGTGGCCTGGCTCTTGGCGCCCTGGAATGCCGCGTCGTGGTGGACGATCCGGAGCGTGCCGGGGGTCACGTACTTGGCGATGAGGGCCGGTTCCACGGTCCGCGCGAATTGCCCGCAGACCGGGCACTGGAAATCCGACCAGACCTCGAGCGTCACCGGTGCCGTCGACTTGCCGAGTGTGCGGTCCGCGGCGAGCGCGGTCTGGGCAGGCGACGACGGCGGCTGCAACGTGGTCCCATTCACACCGGTCGTCGTCCCGCCGCGCTGGAGCAGCAGGAGACCGGCGATCAGCAGGATGCCGATGGCGCCGACCAGCATCGTGATCACCAGGATCGGCGAGCTGCGTCGCCGATGTCGTGCGACGCGACTGGCGCTGGCAGACGCCCGTTCGGCGGCACGGCGCTCGCGTCGGCTGGCCGGCGTCGGGTTCGTGGTCCTGGTGCTCACCGGAGGACTCCTCGGTCTCGACCACGTCGGTCGACTCATGCGGGCGCGATGCTGAAACCCTCCCGCGAAGGGAACTCAGCATCGGTTGGATCGAGCGACGGAGTCAGAGCCGTCTCGCCCATTCGAACCGTGCCGTCAGGCCCGGTCGGCGGCAGCGTCAGTTGAGACCGTGTCTCACCTGTGATAGCATCAGCGGATGCCTGACGCCGCCCCGATCGTGACAGCACTCGACAACGCCGGCTACCGCCTGACCGAGCCGCGGCTCGCGCTCGCGGGGCTGATCGCCGAGCAGACGGGCCACTTCACCGCGGCCGAGCTGGTCGACGTCGGCTCGCGAACGCCGGCTCGGCATCGGACGCGCAACGGTCTTCCGGACGCTCGAGGTCCTCGAGGAGCTCGGAGCCGTCGAGCGACTCGACCTCCCGTCGGGTGAGCACGCTTACGTCGGTTGCGAGCCCGCGCATCACCACCACGTGGTCTGTTCGCAGTGCGGTCGCGCCACCGAGATCGCCGATGCCGGCCTGCGGCCGATCATGCGTGAGGTCGCCCGACAGACCGGTTACCGGGTGGACGACCACCGCCTGGAGCTGTTCGGGCTATGCCCGGCCTGCCTGGCTGCCCGACCCCGACCGACCAGCATCACCGCCTGACTCGATTCCCACGATCGGAGGCAACCCATGATGATCCCGCGACAGCGAGCGAGACTCAGTCTCACTATGACCGCGATCGCCCTTGTCGCGATCATCGCCGCCGGCTGCGGCACGAATGGCGGATCTCTGACTCCGCCGGGGTCGACGGCCGGGTCGTCGCCTGGTACAGGTGCCGCTCCCCTCGATATCGTGGCGACGACCACCGTCTTCGCCGACATCATCCGGAACGTCGCGGGCGACCGTGCGACCGTGGTCTCGATCATCCCGGCCGGTGTCGGTCCCGAGGACTACGAGCCCAAGCCGGATGACGCAAAGAAGCTGCTCGGCGCCGACCTGATCGTCTCGAACGGCGTCGGTCTCGACGACTTCCTCGACAAGTTGGTCAGTGCTGCAGGTGAAGGCACCGCGACCCGGCTCGTCCTTGGCGATGGCATCCCGACGATCATGGTCGACGGCGCGGCGAACCCGCACTTCTGGCTGGACCCGAGCCTCGTTTCTGGTCATTACGTCCCGGCCATCGCAGCCGCGCTGACGAAGATCGACCCGGCTGGTGGTCCCGTCTACCAGGCGAACGCTGCCGCCTACACGACCCAGCTCCAGGCGCTCGATGCGGCGAACAAGGCACAGATCGAGACGATCCCAGCGGCGAACCGCAAGCTCGTCACCTTCCACGACGCGTTCCCGTACTTCGCCGCCCACTACGGGTTCGAGGTGATCGGCGTGATCCTTGCCAACGTCGGGCAGGAACCGAGCGCTGCGGATCTGGCCGCGCTCGTCCAGAAGGTCAAGGCGGCGGGCGTCAAGGCGGTCTTCTCGGAGGCCCAGTTCAGCCCCAAGCTCGCCCAGACGCTGGCCCAGGAAGCCGGTATCACTTCCGTCGTCACGACTCTCTACAACGACACGGTCGGCCCGCCCCCGAACGACACATACCTCAAGATGATGGCGTGGAACGTCGACCAGATCGTCCTATCACTCAAGTGACGGACGCCGCGCCGGCCGCGGTCAGGCTTCGGCACGTGACGGCGGGCTACGGCGACAGAGTGGCGCTGGCCGACGTCGATCTCGAGATCCCGACCGGCTCGCTCCTCGCCGTCATCGGCCCGAACGGCTCGGGCAAGAGCACCCTGCTCAAGACCATCGCCGGGTTGCTGCCCCCGTTCGAAGGCTCGGTCGAGGTCTTCGGCGGCCCCGCCAGGGCCGTCGCCAAGCGGATCGCCTACGTGCCGCAGGCCGAGCTCGTTGATTGGGGCTTTCCGGTGACGGTCGGCGACGTGGCGATGATGGGGCGCGTGCCCCTCATCGGCTTTGGTCGCTCACCTGGCCGCGAGGACCGCGAGGCCGTGGAAGCCGCCCTCGTGACGGTCCGGATGGCGGATGACCGCGACCGCCAGATCGGAGCGCTGTCGGGCGGGCAGCGCCGCCGGGTCTTCCTGGCCAAGGCGCTGGCGGCACGGCCGGACCTGTACCTCCTCGACGAGCCGGTGACCGGGGTCGATGTCACGACCCAGGAGGACCTGATGCGGATCCTCGAGGCCGAATTGGATGCCGGGCGGACCGTCGTCGCAACCACCCACGACCTGGCGAGCGCAGCCAACCACTTCCACCAGGCGGCCTTCATCAACGGGCGGATCGTCGCCTTCGGTGCGGCGGATCTCGTGCTCGATCCCGCGCTGCTCGCCGAAACGTATGGGGGCCACGTGATCGTCCTGCCGGCCGGCGACCGGACGATCATCGATGACGCCCATCACCACGACCAGGCGCCGGCCGGCGAGCGCCACTTCCACGACGGGGCCGGCTGACGTGCTCGACTTCCTGCTCGAGCCGATGGCGTTCGGCTTCATGCAACGCGGCCTCGTCGCCGCCATCCTGGTCGGCATCGTCTGCGCGGTCATGGGTGCGTTCGTCGTGCTCCGCGGTCTCGCCTTCATCGGCGACGCCGTCAGCCACGCGGCCTTTCCAGGCCTCGTCATCGCGTTCATCCTCGGGATCCCGCTCTACGTCGGCGGCGCGATCGCGGCGGTCGGGACGGCCCTCGCCATCGGCGCGGTCGCGCGGCGTGGAGCACTCCGCTTCGATACCGCGGTCGGGGTGCTGTTCGCCGGGATGTTCGCCTTCGGCATCGTCCTGTTCAGCACGATCCAGGGCTACGTCACCGACCTGTTCAGCTACCTCCTCGGCAACGTCCTGGGCATCACGACCGCTGACATCGTCCAGATCGCCGTTCTCGGCGCGATAGTCCTGCTGATCGTGGCCGTGCTGCGCAAGGAGCTGCTGTACGCGTCGTTCGATCCGGCGGGGGCGGCGGCGTCGGGGCTGCCGGTCGTGATGCTGGACTACCTCCTGCTCGGGCTCATCGGCGTCACGATCGTGGTCAGCATCCAGGCGGTCGGGATCATCATGGTGGTGGCCATGCTGGTGACTCCGGCCGCGACCGGCCAGCTGCTCGTCGACAAGTTCTGGGACCTGGTCCGGGTCGCCATCGCGGTCGCGGTCGTGTCGGCCGTGACCGGGCTCTATGTGAGCTTCTATCTCAACGTGGCGTCGGGCGCCTCGATCGTGCTGGTGGAGACCCTGTTCTTCACGCTCGCACTGCTGTTCTCGCCCAAGGCGGGCTGGATCTTTCAGCGGCGGCGACGCGGTCGGCCGGCCCCGGCCATCGTCACGACCGAGGGGACCTGACCGCCCCGACCGCGGATCCGCCAGCCGATGTGGGCTCGTGAAACCTTTTCGCGATCGCGTGTCTCAGGGTGGTAGGCGTCCCGTGCCGATCACCCGGGAGAGCGTATGTCCGTCAAGCTCCAGGCACACCCTGCCCCACCAGTCGCTCGCCGCGCTCCAGGTCCGCTCCGGCTCTCTGGTCGCGGCACGCTCATCCTGCTGACGCTTCTCGCGATCGTGGCCATCTACGCCACTGACCAGATCGTGCCGGCGACATCCGATCGGCAGGCGCAGCTGCGGATCTGGCTGGCTGCCCGAGCGGCCGGGATCGTCACGTTCCTCCTGCTGACCTTCCAGGTCTGCCTGGGGCTGATCCTGAGCCACCCGACCAACAAGTCGACCTGGAAGCTCTCCAAGCGCATCTTCCCGTGGCACGAGCACCTGTGGGTGTTCGTCATGGCGTTCCTGCTCGTCCACATCGTCAGCATCGTGCTCGATCCGTTCGCCAGGGTCACCGTCGTCGGGGCGCTCATCCCGGGCCTGTCCGAGTACCGCAGCGTCCCGGTCGCGGTCGGGACGATGGCCCTCTACGCCTTCCTCGTGACCGCGATCACGGCGCGGTACACCAAGCTGCTCCCGACCGGTCTGTGGCTGAAGATCCACCGGCTGTCTCTGCTGGTCTGGGTGTTCGCCTGGCTTCACGCGGTGCTCGCTGGAACGGATTCCGGCGAGCTCGCCGCGCTGTACGTCGGGACCGGGCTGGCCATCGTGGGGTCGGGTGCATATCGCTACTGGGCGTCGCGCTCGCGGCGACCCACATTCACCACATCGCGACCGGAGGTTGACGCCCCATGAGCGTGACATCGATGCCCATCCGCCGAGCCACCACGGTGGTCGTTGCGATCGCCACTCTGCTACTCGGGTTCGCCGCGATCCGTGCGGCCTCCGCCTGGACCGCCGAGGCTGCCCCGCTGGTGGCAAGCCCCGCGTCGGCCAGGTCGATCGAATCGAAGCTCGCCGACGAACAAACACGTTCTGCGGATCTCGAGCAGCGACTTGCCGCGATCAGCGGCCAGACCGACGAGATGGCCGGGGCGCTCCAGGGCGCCCGGGACCAGATCGCCGCCGACGCCCAGCATGCCGACCAGCTGACCAAGGACCTGGCGGCGGCCAAGGCGAAGCTCAAGACGCTCCAGGCGTCGATCAAGCAGGCAGCGGCCGCACAGACCCGAACGGTCACCGTGGCAAGCAGCAGTCCGAACGGATCGGGTGGCTCGGGGTCACACGACGGGGGCGAGGTCGGCGATGACTGACGTTCGTCGGCCACTACATCTCGTGGTCCTGGTCGGTGCGTCGACGGCCGTCTATGCCGCAACCCTGGCCGCCGTCACGGCATTCCAATCGTACGATGACCGCACACTGACGGAGCGACAGGCGCCCGCGGCGGACGCCGTGACGCGGCTGAGCGTCGGCCACGACCGGCTTGACGCCACCATCGGGCGCGCGGCCGACGCCTACGACCAGGCGGCCGGGCGGTACGACGCACTGGCGCCGCGCCTTCAGGAAGCGGAGACGGCCCTCGATCAGCTCGCAGGACGGGTCCAGGCGATCGGCGGCGCGGCACTGGCTTTGCCCGGGCACGTCACCATGCCGCCCATCAGCCGGACGGTGATCCGGACGACGAGTGCGAAGCCGAAGACCAGCGGGAGCACCGGCGCATCGGGCGGTTGAGCATGGGACCCTCCGACCATGCGGGGTCGATCCGGTTCGAGGGCCGCGCCATGGGATCGCCATTGCGGCTCACGTTCGGTCGCGGCCCGGTCGATCCGCACAAGGCGGCCGACGCCTGGCGCGCGGTCGTGGACGAGTTCGAGCAGGCCGAGGCGGCCATGTCGCGCTTTCGCGACACGAGCGAGGTGACGATCGCCAACCGATCGGCGGGAGCGGGCATCGCCGTGCACCCGTCTCGCCGGCTGCGCGTGGCGCTCGTCGGATCGGATCGGGCGCGGCGGATGACCGGCGGCCGGTTCGACCCGCGCGTTCTCGATGATCTCGACCGGCTGGGCTATCGCGGCGCTGCTGTCACCGGCGCAGGTACGCGGTACCCGGCGCGCGCCCGCGCGTCGGGTCGCGTGGTGGAGCCGCTCGGCCGTGGCGGCCTGACGATCGGGTGCCCGATCGACCTCGGCGGGATCGGCAAAGGGCTCACGCTCCGCTGGGCCGTGGACCGCCTCGAGCGCACGGGCGCCGACGAATTCCTGCTCGAGGCTGGCGGCGACCTCGTGGCGCGCGGCCACGATCGCGACGGCGACCGCTGGCACGTCGGCATCGAGGATCCGGCCAGTGCCGACGACCTCGCGGTCGTCGTGCTCGCCGATCGCGCGATCGCGACCTCATCCATCCGCGTCAACCGCTGGCTGGCCGACGGCCGGGTGGTCCACCACCTGCTCGACCCGCGGACCGGCCAACCCGCGAACACCGGACTCGTCGCGGTGACGGTCGCCGGTCCCGATCCGGCCTGGGCTGAGGTCTGGTCCAAGGTCCTGTTCATCGGCGGCCTCGGGACCATCGCGAGCGAGGCGCGGGCCCGCGGCTTGGCGGCCTGGTGGGTGACGGACGACGGGGCATTCGAGATGACCCCCGCGGCTCGCGCGATGACGAACTGGGTTGCCGCGGAGAATGCTGCTGGTGCGGCCGGTGTGGCCTAGGAGGTGCGACCGCCCTTCGCGAGCGCCTCCTCGAGTTCGGTCGTCGTGGGCATCCCCTGGCGTGCGCCGGTTCGAGTAGTCGCCAGCGACGCCGCCACCACGGCCCGCCTCGAAGCTTCGGCCAGGTCGAACCCGGCCGCGAGACCCGCCGCGAGCGCCCCGTTGAGCGTGTCCCCGGCACCGACCGTATCGACGGCCTCGACCCGTGGCGACGCGATCGCACGCGCCTGGCGGCCGGCCAGGAGCAGCGCGCCGCGTGACCCGAGGCTGACGAGGACGGCGCGACCGGCTGGCTCCGGTCCGAGCAGCCGCTTCGCGCGGGCCGATGGACTGCCCTCCCCACCGACGAGATCGGCCAGCTCGCCATCGTTCGGGGTCAGCATGGTCGCGAGGTCGAGGGTCGACCGGCCAAGGCCCGCCGCCGGTGCCGGATTGAGGATCGCGGTCGCGCCGGCGAGTCGGGCGAGACGGATGGCCTCGTGCGTGGCTCCGGTCCGGATCTCGTGGCCGACCAACACGACGTCGTCGATGGCGAGGTCGAGCCGCTTCAGGGCCGCGCGGACCTGGACCGAGGTCAGTGCCGCGTTCGCGCCGCCGGCGACCGCGATGCTGTTCTCCCCGGTCTCGTCGACGAGGATGAGGGCCACGCCGGTCGGCTCGTCGGGCAGGGTCAGGAGGCCGCCGACATCGATGCCCTCGGCCTCGAGCGCGGACCGCGCCTCCTCCCCGAACGTGTCGCCGCCGACCGCGCCGACGAACATCACGGCCGCGCCGAGCCGGGCCGCCGCGACGGCCTGGTTCCCGCCCTTGCCACCGTGGTGCCGGGCGAAGTGGCCGCCGATGACCGTCTCGCCGGGCAGGGGCAGGCGTTCGGTCGTGACGACAAGGTCGACGTTGACCGATCCGACGACGATGACCCGGCCGGACCTCAGGCCGCCGGCTCGCGGGAGCGTCGCCTCGGCCATCGCGTCCATCCGTCCTATGAGCCCGTGATGAACTCGCCGCCGTCGACGCTGATGATGTCGCCGTTGATGAACTCCGTGCCGTCGCCGGACAGGGCGAGGATCGCGTTCGCGACGTCCTGCGGGGTCGTCATCCGGCCGGTCGGGTTCCGCTTCATGGTGATGTCGATCATGGTCTGCGACTCGGGGATCTTGAGCAGCGCCGGAGTGATCGTGACGCCCGCCCTGATGCAGTTCGCGGTCGCGCCGGTGCCCTGCCGCGCGAGCTCCATCGCAAGCTGGCGAACGTGGGATTCGAGCGCCGCCTTGGCCGACGACACCACGCCGTACGATGGCACGACCCGGGTCGAGCCCTCCGAGGTCATGGCATAGATCTTGGAGCCCTGGCCGAGGAAGCCACCGCGCCACAGGTCCTGGACCCAGTAGACGAGGCTGTTGGCCATCACGTCCTGGGTCATCTGCATCTTCTTGCGGTCGACACCGGCCTTGGGGTCCTCCGTCAGGAACGGCACCAGCGATCCGAACGCGAGCGAGTGCATCACGACCCGGACGTAGGGCTCGCGGCCGGCCGACCGCGAGGCGTCGAACCGCCCGCGGAGGGTCGCGAGCGCGGTCCCCCGCTTCTCGTCGTCGGCCGCGTTCATGTTGATGTACAGGGCCTCGACGCCCTCGGCCTCGATGGCTGCCTTGACCTCGTCGACGTGGGCGATGGCCGCGCGGAAATCGAGGTGGATGCCGCAGATGTTGTAGCCGGCCTTCGCGAGCGTGATCGCGGTCGCTTCGCCCATCCCCGATGAGCCGCCGAGGATCAGCGCCCAGCGCTCGCGGTCATCGGTCATTCGGGTGCCTCCAGGTGTCGATGGGCGGACTCGCCGAGTCTAGCAGCGGCCCGAGCACGCTCCGGGCGCCGTGGATGCAGGAATGCAACCGATGGCTCTTGACGCATGGCTATAGGCCGTCATATTTTGTCGTTTGCCTAAACAAGGGAGTGCCCCACACGAACCGTGTCTACAAGGCCCTCGCCGATCCCACCCGGCGCCGCGTCCTGGCGCTGCTTCGGGAGCGCGACATGACGGCCGGCGAACTCGCCGCCAGCTTCGACCTGTCGTGGCCGACGATGTCCGGGCATTTCACGGTGCTGCGCGAGGCGGACCTGATCGCGGCCGACAAGGTCGGCACGACGATCACCTATCACCTCAACCTGTCCGTGCTCGAGGAGGCGATGGCGGCGCTCCTCGAGGCGTTCAAGATCGAGCCGAAGGGCTCGTGATGGAACGCCGCAACCTCGTGATCTTCAGCGCGATCGTCGTCATCGCCATGACCGTCCTCGGCATCTGGGCGTGGTTCCAGCTCCCGGCCGACGCGCAGATCCCCATCCATTGGGGCGCCGACGGCCAGCCCAACGGCTACGCGCCCAAGACGGTCGGCCTCTTCCTGCTGCCGCTCATCACCGTCGGCGTGGTGGCCCTGTTCTGGGCGATCCCGGTGATCGAGCCGCGCCGCGCCAACATCCTGAAGTCGGCCAAGGCGTACCAGGCGATCTGGGTGGGCACCGTCCTGTTGCTGGCAGCCATCGACCTCGTGACGACCGCCGCGGCGCTCGGCGCGACCTTCGACATCACCCTCGTCGTCTTCGTGGCGCTCGGGGTGCTGTTCATCGTCATCGGCAACTACCTGCCCAAGGTCCGCCCCAACTACATGGTCGGCATCCGCACGCCGTGGACGCTGACCAGCGACCTGTCGTGGGATCGCACCCACCGGGTCGGTGGGCGGCTGTTCGTCCTCGAAGGGATCGCATTCATCGTCATCGGCCTGGTCCGGCCGGCGGCCGGACTGCTCATCGGCGTCGTGATCGGAGGGATCGTGCTCATGCTGGTCATCCTCTTCGGCTATTCGTACCGGGTCTGGAAGACGGACCCAGGGAGGCGCACGACATGAACGAGCTCCTGCTCCTCATCACCCCGATCCTCGTGATCGAGCTCGTGCTGATCCTCTTCGCCTTGCACGATCTGCTCCAGCCCGAGCGTCACGTCCGCGGCAACAGCAAGCTGTTGTGGGGGATCGTGATCATCTTCATCAGCCTGCTCGGACCGATCATCTATCTCGCCGCGGGGCGCGAAGAGGCATGACCGAACCGACCCCGGCGGCGGTGACCTGTCGCGGGCTGGTCAAGCGGTTCGGCGGTGATGCGGGGATCCTGGCCGTCGATGCGCTCGACCTCGAGGTGCCGGCCGGCTCGGTCTTCGGACTGCTCGGACCGAACGGCGCGGGAAAGACCACGACCCTGCGGCTGATCACCGGGCTGGCACACTCGACCGCCGGCGTGGTCACCATCGACGACGTGCCCGTCACCGCGGGTCGCGCCGGCCTCGACGCCCGTCGCGGCATCGGGGTGCTGGACCAGGACCCGCGCTACTACGGCTGGATGAGCGGGCGCGAGCTCGTGATGTTCGCCGGGCGGCTGCAGGGGCTCGTGCCGCGCGAGGCCGCGAGCCGCGCCGACGAGACGCTCGAGCTGGTCGGTCTGGGCGACGTGAAGGCACGCCGGATCGCCGGCTATTCGGGTGGCATGCGCCAGCGCCTCGGCATCGCCCAGGCGCTCGTCGCGCGGCCACGGCTGCTGGTCCTCGACGAGCCGGTCAGCTCGCTCGACCCGGAGGGCCGGCGCGACCTGCTGGCATTGATCGCCGCGGTCCGCGCGAGCGCGACCGTCATCTTCTCGACCCACGTCCTCGCCGACGTCGAGCGGATCTGCGACCGGGTCGCGATCCTCGACCACGGTCGGCTTGTGACCGAGGGGACCCTCGAGGCCCTCCTCGCCCGATTCGCCCTGCCGCTCTACCGGATCGATCCTGAGCCCGGGCAGGACGCGGCTTTGGGTGCACTCGCGGTCACGCTTCGCTCGACGGCCTGGATCGACGGCGTGACCGAGCATGACGGCCGGCTGACGGTGTCGGTCACCGACGAGGCGGCCGCCTCGGCGGGATTGCTTCCGCTGGTCGTTGCCGCCGGGGTTCGCCTCGCGACATTCGAACGCGCGCGCCCCTCGCTCGAGGACGTCTTCCTGCGCCTCGTCGGTCGCGAACCCGACGCCACGCCGAACGGCCGGGCCGCGGCATGACCGGCGGCCTGGTCCTGCTGCGCAAGGAGCTGCTCGAGTCGTGGCGGACGATGCGCCTGCCGATCGTGGGCGGTCTGTTCCTGCTGGTCGGGCTGACCTCGCCGCTGCTCGCCAAGTACCTGCCCGAGATCGTCAAGGCCGCGGCCGGCGACCAGGCGCTGTCGATCCCCGTGCCGACCCCCGTCGCCGCCGACGCGGTGACACAGACCTGGAAGAACCTCGCCCAGTTCGGGGCGTTCGCGGCGATCGTCCTGGCGATGGGTGCCGTGTCCACGGAACGGGATCGCGGCACGGCCGCGTTCGTGCTGTCCAAGACCGTGTCGCGCGGCGCATTCATCGCGGCCAAGGTCGCGGCGATCGGGGCGATCCTGGCGATCTGTACCGTGCTGGCGGTCGCGGTGGCCTGGATCTACGCGGCGATCCTGTTCGAGCCGTTGCCCGTCGGCGGCTGGATCGCGATGGCGATCCTCGCCTGGCTCGGCCTCGCGGCCTGGGCCGCGCTGACCTTCCTCGGCAGCACCGTCACGGGCTCGACGGCGGCGGCGGCCGGGATCGGGTTCGGGGCGCTGCTCGTGCTGTCGATCGCCTCGGCGATCCCGAACGTCGGCCGCTTCCTGCCCGGCGGCCTCGCCGCCCCGGCGATCGCGCTCGCGACGGGTGTCCCGGTCGATGCGGGCGACGTGCTCACCCCGGTCATCGCGACGGTCGTGCTCATCGCCCTGGCCATCGGCGGCGCCGCCTGGTCGTTCGGGCGCCAGGAGCTGTAGCGCTTCGGCCGCGCGTCGGCTGTCGGGCTGGACGGTCAGACGACCCCGCGCGCCCGCACCCCCGCGATCTCCGCCGGGTCGTAGCCCAGCTCGGCGAGGATCGCGTCGGTGTCCTGTCCCAGCGTCGGGGGCGGTGTCCGGATCGTGGCCGGCGTCGCGGCGAGCTGGAACGGGATGCCGACCTGGCGGATCACGCCCCAGGCGGGATGCTGCTGCTCGACCGTCATCCCGAGCTCGACCGCTTCGGGCGAGGCGAACGCGGTGACGATGTCGTTGATCGGCCCGCACGGGATCTCGGCAGCGTCGAGCGCCGTCAGCCAGTCCGCAGTCGAGCGCTCTCGCGAAGCGCTCGGCGAGGATCGGGCGAAGCTCGGCACGCCGCTCGACCCGGTCGCCGTTCGTGGCGAACCGCGGATCCCGCGCCAGGCCGTCCAGCCCGAGGGCGGCGCACAGCCGTGGCCACTGGCGTGCCGACCCGACCGCGATCGCGATCGCACCGTCGGCCGTGGCAAAGGTCTCGTACGGCACGATATTGGGGTGGGCGTTGCCGAGCCGGCCGGGCGCCACGCCGCTGACGAACGCGTTCTGCGCCTGGTTCACGAGGCTGGCCATCGTGGCGCCGAGCAGCGAGATGTCGATCCGCTGGCCACGACCCGGCACCGGACCAGCGTCCCGCTCGCGCCCGACGAGCGCGGCCAGGACGCTGACCGCGCCGAGCATCCCCGACACGACGTCGCTGATCGCGACGCCGACCTTCGTCGGACCACCGCCCTCGTCGTCGGGCGCCCCGGTGATCGACATCAGGCCGCTGGCCGCCTGGACCACGAAGTCGTAGCCGGGCCGGGTCGCGGCCGGGCCGGTCGTCCCATAGCCCGAGATCGCCAGGTGGACGAGCCGCGGGTTGATGGCCTCGAGCGTCGCGTCATCGAACCCGAGCCGGGCGAACCCCCCGACTCGTGCGTTCTCGACCAGGACGTCGCCGTCGGCGAGGAGCCGGCGCAGGATCGCCACGCCCTCGGGCGCCTTGAGGTCCAGGCGCATCCCGCGCTTGTTGCGGTTGACGGCCAGGTAATAGGCGGCCGTCCGTCGCCCCTCGCCGTCAGCCGGGCCGACCCAGGGCGGGCCCCAGCCCCGGGTCGCGTCACCCTCGGGAGGCTCGATCTTGACGACCTCCGCGCCCAGGTCGCCGAGGAGCATCGTGCAGTACGGCCCGGCCAGGACCGTCGAGCAATCGATGACGCGCAGTCCCGCGAGCGGGCCGGGTGCGGGGTCGGAACGGGCGGAGTCTGGGCGGGCGGCCATCGTCGCCCGATGGTAGCGGCGGTCGCTAGGACCGGTTCGGTGCGACCCGCGTCGCGCGGACCGGGAAGTCGATCCGGTCGGAATCGACCGCCTCGACCCACTCCATCAGGTCGCGGTTCACGATCACGGTATCGACGCGGACGTCCCGCTTCTCGCCTCCGGCCGTGAACCCGATCCGGGCGGCCGTCAGCGGCACCATCGCCTTGCGTCGCCGGATGGCCGCGACCGGATCTGTGCCGGGGAGCGCGTGGTAGAAGCCGCGCACCTGGTACGGACCCATCTTGATCGCCAGGTGCTGCTGCAGGGTGCGATGACGCCGCGCGGAGTCGCCGCGGGGACCGCTCGCATGGACCATCCAGACCTCATCGCGCGGAACGACGAGCTCGGCGACCTCCATCGGCTGACCACCGTCGAGCCGTTCGACCATGACGCCCATCAGGGCGTACTCGTCATGCTCGTTGAGCATGTCGGTCAGTCGGTCGCCATCGAGGATGGTGCGGCCGGACAGGATGCAGTCCTCACCGTAGGCGAAGAAATCGACCTCGTCGCCGAGCGCGGCCGTCGCCGCCGGATCCTGCGTTTCGGTCGCGTGACCGGACCGGGTGAACGCGACCAGGAGTCGACGCGGAATCCGATCGAGCATGGCGTCATCGTCACCGCCGCCCGGCGGACCGGACATGCCCCGAACGTCCCGGGTGCGCTAGCATCCGGACCATGACGAACCCCGCCGAACCGCATCGTCCGACACTGATGACCGTCCATGCGCACCCGGACGACGAGACGATCGGGACGGGCGGTGCGATGGCGAAAGCCGTCGAGGCCGGCCATCGGGTGGTCCTCGTCACGGGCACGCGCGGTGAGCTGGGCGAGATCGTCGTCCCGGACATGGACACGCCCGACAACCATCGCCGCCTCGGCGAGATCCGGGCGGGCGAGCTCGAGCGGGCGATGGGAATCCTCGGCGTGACCGAGTGGGAGAACCTCGGCTACCGCGACTCCGGGATGATGGGCACCGACGGCAACCGCGACCCCCGCAGCTACTGGATGGCCGACCTCGACGAGGCCGCCCGACGGCTGACCTGGCTGGTCAGGCTCTATCGCGCCCGACGTCATGACCACCTACAACGAGTTCGGCGGGTACGGTCATCCCGACCACATCCGGACACATGACGTCGCGGTCCGGGCGTTCGCCCGCGCCGGCGACCGCGAGTGGTACCCGGAGCAGTTCGAGGAGCCGGGGCTGGAGCCGTGGGCGCCGTCGAAGCTGTACATCCAGGCGATCCCGGCGTCGGTCCGCGAGAAGATCAATGCGCGGATGAAGGAGGCTGGCCAGAAGCCGTGGTGGGCGCCGGCCGACGACGCCACGCCCGAGCAGATCGCCGAGATGGAGGAGTTCGCGGCCAAGATGCTGGTGCCCGACGACCAGATCACCACCTGGATCGACGTGTCGGGGGCGCCCCTCAAGGCCAAGTGGGACGCCATCCACGAGCACGTCACGCAGATCAGCGACCAGAGCGGGTTCATGCTGATGGGCTTCGAGGGCTGGCGTGACGGGTGGGCCAACGAGGCGTACATCCTGCAGGAGTCGCGGGTCGAGACGGCCCTGCCCGAAACGGACCTGTTCGCCGGCATCGCCTGACCGGTCGATGCCGATCCCGCGCCGGATCGCGCGGCTCAATCGCCGAGTCACCAATCCCATCCTCGGGCCGATCGTCGTCCGGCTGCCGGGCTTCGGGATCCTCGTCCACCACGGTCGGCGGTCGGGCCGCGAGTACCGGACGCCCGTTCTCTCGTTCCGACGCGGCGACCGATTGGTCTTCGCGCTGACCTACGGGACCGAGACCGACTGGGTCAGGAACGTGATGGCCGCGGGATCCTGCGATCTCGTCGTGCGCGGGCGGGCGATCCACCTCGTCGAGCCGAGGCTGTTCCACGATCCGGCTCATCGCGCCGTCCCGCGGATCGTCGGCCTGGCCCTCGCGGTCCTCCGATCGGACGACTTCCTCGAGCTTCGCCTCGCCTGACGCGCGCCGTCACCAGGGCAGCAGGCCCTTCGACGCCGAGAACACCTGGCCCATGACGATGCGGCCATCCCCTGCCGGGTCGAGGAAGTTGGGCTGGGCCTTGTCCAGGATGATGTGCGGGTGGATGTGGACCTGGACGAGCTTCGTCCCGCGGAACGTCAGCTCGAGGGTGATCCCCTCCATCGTCGGCTCCGACCAGGTCTGGTCGAACACGAAGTTGCCGAGCGCGTACCAGATCGGCTTGCCCTTGTAGATCTCCATGGCGGCCGCCCAGTGGGCGTGGTTGCCGATGACCATGTCGGCGCCGTTGTCGATGATCATCCGGGCCAGCCGCGTCTGCTGCGGGAAGGGCGTGTCGTCGTATTCGGTGCCCCAGTGCGGGTAGACGATGACGAGGTCGGCGCCGGCCGCTCGGGCCGCGGCGACGTCCGCCTTGACGTTCCTGGCCGACAGGGGCGCGCTGCCGATCTTGGTCGCGGTGGCGTGATACGAGCTGGCGATCGCGTCGTAGCCGAGGATCGCGACCTTGACGCCGCCGGCCTCGAGGATGGCCGGCTTGCGCGCCGCCGCCAGGTCCTTGCCCGCCCCGGAGACCGCGATCCCGTATCTCTTCACGTTCTTGATGGTCTGCAGGAGTCCGGCCCCGCCCGCGTCGCGGATGTGGTTGTTGGCCAGCGAGACGTAGTCGATGCCGGCGTCGGCCAGCCCGGCGATGAACCTCGGGTCGGCGGAGAAGACGGTGCCCGAGGTGTGGTACTTGGGCTTGTCCGGCGCGGGGTTCTCGAAGTTGGCGACAGCGATGTCGGCGCCCTTGATGAGCGCCCGGACCGCGCCGGCGTCACCGGTCCGCTGCGTCCGGGGCACCTCCCAGCCGAACGATGAGCAGCAGACCCGACTGGTGATGTCGGCCGTCCCGCCGTCGAACGGGAAGTCGGCGCCCTTGCCCTTGAGCGCGAGCGTCTGGTAGACACCGCGGTCGAGCATGATGTCGCCACCCGCGAACAGGGTCCAGGTGGTGGCCGGGTCATAGGCCGCGGCCGGGGCCGGAGCGGGGAGTCGCGCCGGTCAGCGGCCAGTCCTTCGTCGCCTTGACGCGGTCGACGCCGAACAGCGCCTTGTCGCCCCACGCCGAGTGCACGGACCTCGGGACCGACCTCGTCGGCGCGCAGGAACGCGAGCCGCTTGCCGTTCTTGGTGAGGTCCGCGGCGAGTGCCGTCTCATCCGGAGCGAGGACGAGGCGGTCCGTGTCGCTCGGGCGATCGACCTTGAGCGCCGCGAGGATCGCGTCGGCCTCGCCGGAGACGAGTTCGAGCGCCGCGTAGCGGGTGCTCCTGCCCGCCAGCACGTCCTCGAGCTCGGCGCGGGTCGTCGCGGTGGGGGCTGCCCGGAAATTCGTGACCGGGACGATGAGGACGTCGGCGATCGGACCGGGCGTGGCGGGAGCCGGGCTGGACGGTAGCGGCGTGTCCTCGGCGCCCTCGCTCGGGGCCGGGTTCGGCGAGGCGCCATCGACAGAGGCAGGAGGTGCGGATCCGCCGACGACCCGCGAGCCTTCGCTCGGGCTGGGGGCTGAGCCCGAGGCCCCGCCGATGATGCCGAGCTGGACGACGGCAAGCACCGTCACGAGGGCGACGAGCAGCAGGCCGAGCAGGACCGGGAACGGGCGCCCTTTCACCGGCCGGAGTGTGACAGAGGTCGGCTCGACGGGCCGACGAGGGGCCTCCGACCGCCGCCGCCGACGGCCCGGGACAGGAGAACGCCCCGTCCGGGCGGGCGGACGGGGCGTAGGGAAATGCGGAGTGATGGCGGACCCGACCGGATTCGAACCGGCGATCTCCAGCGTGACAGGCTGGCATGTTGGGCCGCTACACCACGGGTCCAGTTGCGGCGAGGGCGGAGCATAGCAGAGGGCGTCGGGGTTGTCGCCATCGGGCCGGGGTGACCCGACCCGACCTATACTCGCCGCCCATGCCACGGATCGACCTGCGCAGCGACACCGTCACGCACCCGACGCCGGCCATGCGCCGCGCGATGGCCGAGGCCGAGGTCGGAGACGACGTGTTCGGTGACGACCCGACCGTCAACGCCCTCGAGGAACGGGCCGCGGAACTCCTCGGCAAGGAAGCCGGCCTGTTCGTGGCGAGTGGCACGATGGGCAACCTCGTCGCCCAGATGGCCCATCTCGCGCGCGGCCAGGAGACCATCGCCGGCCGCGAACACCACCTCGTCATCGACGAGGCCGCCGGGCATGCGGTCATCGTCGGCGCCAGCGTCCGCGCCCTCGAGGACCGGCCGGACGGCACCATGGACCTCGCCGAGATCGACGCCGCCTTCCGCGACCCGAACGACCCGCATGAGCCGATCAGCGGCCTGGTCACCATCGAGAACACGCACGCGCACTCGATGGGCCAGCCGCTCACGCCCGAGTACACCCGGGCCGTCGCGGACATCGCCCAGGAGCACGGCGTCCCGCTCCACATCGACGGAGCCCGGTTCTGGAACGCGGTCGTCGCCCAGGGCGTCCAGCCGACCGACCTCGCCGGCCCCGCCGACTCCGTCACGTTCTGCCTGTCGAAGGCGCTCGCCTGCCCCGTCGGCTCGGTGGTCGTCGGGCCGCGCGACTTCATCTGGCGCGCCCGCCGTGCCCGCAAGATGGTCGGTGGCGGGATGCGCCAGGCGGGGGTCCTGGCGGCAGCCGGCCTGGTCGCGCTGTCGAGCGGCCCCGACGGCACGATCGAGCGGATCGCCGAGGACCACGCCAACGCCCGGCGACTGGCCGAGGCGCTGTCCGGGATGGATGGCATCGTCGCAGCCGGCGGGACGGCGCAGCCGACGCCCGGCCCGCTGGACCCCGCCCGCGTCCGCACGAACTTCGTCCTGTTCAAGGTCGAGCGCGACCGGGCAGCCTTCCTGGCCGCCGTTCGTGCGCGTGGCGTCGAGATGGTGGAATATCCCCACGGGCAGGTGCGCGCCGTGACCCACTATGGGGTGACCCGAGCCGACATCGACATCGTCATCGACGCGACGCGCGCGGCGCTCGCCGAGACCAGACCGGTCGCCGAGCCCGCCACCGCCTGACCCGCCGGTCACCGGCCGGGCCGCAAGTCCGAACCGGACCCGCGCGACACCGGTCCGCCGCGAGATCATCCATCCGTCCATCGCCGCCCAGCAGGGCGTGCCGGAGGTAGCCCAGAGTTGACCGACCACCGCCCCGCCCCGCCGCTGCCGCGTCCCCTCCCCGCGACGGAGCCCGGCCCGCTCGACGGCACGTTCTACGATCTCGTCGAATCGCGTTTCGTCCGGCTCGATCCGCGACAACCCGGTCCTGGCCACGGCGATCGGTCTGCACCAGGACGACGACCTGCTCGGCGACGGCAGTCGCGAGGCGGTCATGGCGGAGCTGGCCGCCGACCAGTCACATCTCGCCAGCATCGAGGCCCTCGACGCCGCCGGGCTGTCACCGGCGGCGGCGTTCGAACGCGACCTCGAGATCCACAACGTCCGGCGCGCCATCTTCGACGCCGATGTCCTGCGCATCTGGGAACGCCGGTCGTTCGCGCTCGACACGCTCGGCGACGGCCTGTTCCTGCTGTTCGCCCGCGACCACGCGCCACTCCCCGAGCGGCTCGATGCGATCGCCGGCCGGCTGGAGGCGACGGCCACCTATCTCGAGGAGGCCAAGACGCGCGCGACGGTCCCGCAGGTCCGGCGCTGGCAGCAGATCGAGATCGAGACCGCCGCCGAGCTGCCGACCTTCTTCGACGAGCTCGTGGCCGCAGGCCAGGACCACCTGCCGCCGGTCGAGCAGCGGCGCCTGGTGCGGGCGAGCGAGTCGGCCAAGCTGGCGGTCGAGCTGTACACGGCCTGGCTCGAGGGCACCCTGCCCGACGGCACGGACGAATGGGCGATCGGCCGGGAGCGCCACGACGCGATGGTCGGCCTCCGCGCGTTCGACGGGCTCGATGCCGACGGCATCCTCGAGCTCGGCTGGGAGCGGCTGCGCGAGGAGCATGCACTCCGGGCCGCGGCCGCGCGCGAGGTCGATCCCGACGGCGACGAGACGAGCGCCATCGAGCGGATCAAGAGCGACCAGCCGGGCTCGTTCGGCGAGGCCCTCGATGCCTATCGCGACGCGATGCTCCGAGCGCGCGCGCACCTCATCGACCACGACCTCGTGACGGTCCCGTCCGACGAGCGGATCGACATCGTCGAGACCCCGCAGTACCTGCGCAACGTGGTCCCGTTCGCGGCCTACTTCGAGCCCGCCGCATTCGATCCCGACCCGAAGGGCATCTACATCGTCACCTCGTCAGTCGACCACGACCCGAACGCGATGCGCGAGCACAACTACGCGTCGATCAGCAACACCAGCATCCACGAGGCCTACCCGGGCCACCATCTTCAGCTCGACACCGCTCGCCGGAACCGGTCGCTGACCCGCCTGCTGACCGACGCCCCCGAGTTCGTCGAGGGCTGGGGGATGTACTCGGAGCTGATGATGCGCGAGCACGGCTTCGACGACGACCCTCGCTTCCGGCTGGTCATGCACACCGACGCGATCTGGCGCGCCTGCCGGATCATCCTCGACGTCCGGATGCATCGCGGCGAGCTGACCGTCGACGAGGCCACCGACTTCCTCGTCGAGCACACCCGCTTCGAGCGACCGAACGCCCACGCCGAGGTCCAGTGGTACACCTACCGCCCGACCTATCCGCTGTCGTACCTGCTCGGGCGGACGCTGCTGCTCGGGTTGCGAGCCGACGAGCAGCGCCGCCTCGGCGACCGGTTCAGCCTGAAGGGCTTCCACGACGCGCTGCTGCGCAACGGGTCGCTGCCGATCAGCTTCCACCGCCGGCTGCTCGCGGCCGAGGCCTGACGCGCGCGTGCAGGTCATCCCGGCGATCGACCTCGAGCGCGGCCGCTCGCGGATCGTCTACTGGCCCGGCGCGAGCGGCCGGGATCGGCGCGCCGACCGACCGACCCGACCGGATCGCCGAGCGGTTCGTGGCCCAGGGTGCGCCGGCTCCTCCACCTGGTCGACTTCGACGGGGCACGGGCCGGGGCGCCGGTCAACCTGGAGGCCGTCGGCGCGGTCGCGGCCCGGATCGCCATCCCGCTCCAGCTGGCCGGCGGCGTCGAATCCGAGGATGCCGTCCGGCTCGCCTTCGCGGCCGGGGCGACGCGGGTCGTGCTGACCACGGCGATCGCCGACCGGCCGGACGACCTGCGGGCATGCCTGGCCGTCGCGGGCGACTGGCTGGCCGTCGGGCTCGACCCGCGGCCGGAGCGGCTGGCGGCCTTCCCGTGGCGGCGCGCGACACCGCCGACCGTGTCGGGCCTGGTCGGCGAGCTGGTCGCGGCCGGGGTCGGGCGCTTCGTGCTGAGCCACGGCGGCAACGAGCCGGACCTGTCGCGCACCCGCGATCTCGTTCGGTCGTACGATGCCGAGATCCTCGTCGCGGGCGGGGTCCACGATCTCGATGGACTCAGCCGGCTGCGCGACACCGGCGTCGCCGGTGTCATCCTCGGTGAGGTCCTCCTGTCCGGGGCGATCGACTATCCCGCCGCCCTGGAGGCCGCCGCGTGAACCCGCCCTCGCCGATCACCACGACCCCGCACCTGGAGCACGCCCGTGCCTGAGCCGAGCCGGGGCAAGCGTCGCCGCGGGACCCAGATGCAACGTCGCGCCGATCGGGTCGGGGCGCAATCCAAGTCGAGACCGAAGACGTCGCCGGTCGGTGGCGGGACGGTCTCGAGCCGGATGCCCGGGACCTGGTGGCTGGCCGCCGGCGTGATCGCCATCATCGCGGTCGTCGCGGTCGTCGTCATCCTGCAGTCAGGGCCGGGCACGGCCGGCGCCGCGCCAGGTGCGAGCGCCTCGCCCGGCACACCGGCCGGCTCCGCGGCCGCGGGTGCCTGTCCGACGAGCCAGCCCGACGCGCTGCCGGCCGGACAAACGCGCACGGTGACCCTGGACACCCCCAAGGGGACGATCGTCATCAAGGTCGAGGCGAATCTCTCCCCGATCGCGGCCGGCAACTTCGTCGCCCTCGCGTCGTGCGGCTTCTACAACGGGACACCGTTCCATCGGACGGCCGCGCTCCCCGACGGCACGCCTTTCGTCATCCAGGGCGGCGCAGAACGGCGATGGGCCTGGGCCCCTATACGATCCAGGACGAGCCGGTCACGACGACGTACCAGCGCGGCACCGTGGCGATGGCCCGGTCCTCGCCAGCCGAACTCCGTCGGCTCGCAGTTCTTCATCGTCCTCGACGACAAGGACCGCGACGTGCTCGGCGCGGGTACAACACCTACCAGATCATCGGCAACGTCACCCAGGGGATGGAGACCGCCGACGCGATCTTCGCCGCCTCGGGTGGCGTCGAAACGCCCGCGAACCCCATCCCGATCACGACCGCGACGGTCGCCAACCCATGAGCCAGCGCACCGAACGAGGAGTCCGCCCATGACCCGCGCCACCATCGCCACCGACCTCGGCGACATCGAGGTCGAGCTGTTCGACGAGAGCGCCCCCAAGGCGACGGCCAACTTCGTCAAGCTCGCCAAGCAGGGTTTCTACGACGATGTCGTCTTCCACCGGGTCATCCCGGGCTTCGTCGCCCAGGCCGGCGACGGCGAGTACGGCAAGAAGGCGTCGCTCCAGAAGGGGCGGGTCGGGCACCGGCGGTCCGGGCTACAAGTTCGAGGACGAGCCGGTCAAGGGCGACTACGTCCGCGGTGCGCTGGCGATGGCGAACGCGGGCCCGAACACCAACGGCTCGCAGTTCTTCATCTGCCACCAGGACCTGACCGGGAAGCTGCCGAAGAACTACACGCTGTTCGGTCAGGTGACCCGCGGGATGGACGTCGTCGACAAGATCGTCGGGGCGCCGCGCGACGGCAAAGGACCTGCCGAACGACCCGGTCGCCATGACGTCGGTGACCATCGCGCAGACGAAGGTTAAGGAATTTACATCCTCACCTGTGTCAAAACCCTTGGAAAAGGACCCGCGACCGGGTAGGCTATGGGTGCTGCTCAGTCAGCGCTGCCCCAGCGGCAAGGTCATGGGTAGGTAGGGTCAGGGTAGTCGGTGCAGCCGACGTGATAGATGCCCTTGACGCGTGGCAGAAGCGTTCGCCTTGGCGAACTCCTTCACCGGGACAGCTTCGAAGCGGCTCCTTCGGGAGCCGCTTCGGCGTATCTGCGACTCAGCGTGCTTCGCGAGCCGGCTCGACAAGACCCAATCGGTAGGCCACCGCCGCCGCCTCGCCGCGGCCGGCGACGCCGAGCTTGCCAAGGATATTCGACACGTGGACGCCGGCCGTGTTCTCGCTGATGAACAGCTCCTCGGCGATCTGCCGGTTCGTCCGACCGAGTGCGACAAGGGCGAGGACCTCCCGTTCGCGCGCGGTCAGCCCGAGGCGCAGCACGTCGTCGGGCTCCGACGCCGTGGCCGTGGTCGCGGCCGCCGCCGCCTGCTCCGGATCTCCGGGCTCGAGGTCCAGTCGAGCGCGCCTGGCGAGCCCCAGCACTTCGGCCCGCAGTGGTTCGGCCCCGAGTCGCTCGGCCACCGCGAGTGCGGCCCGCAGGGCGGCCGCGACCAGGGTGCGATCGCCGCGGACCGCGAGCCGGGCCTCGGCTTCGCGCCAGCGGCCATACGCGGCTACATATTCTCGCCCGAGCCGGCTCCACGCCTCGATCGAGCGGACCCACGCATCCGGATCCGGGCGCCGCTCGAGTCGCGTCGCCTCGGCCTCGCACAGCAGCAGCCACGCCAGGGACAGCTCCTCGTACGCCGGCCGGGTCGCCACGACGTCCGCGTGCCGGCGGCGCATCGCCTCGATCAGGGACCGCCCGGCGGCGACGGCTTCGTCGGCTGCGGCGGACGACCGCCGGGCGCGCGCCACCTCGGCGACATCCGCTTGCGCCCGGACACCGAGGGCGTAGACCTCGGCGATACGGACCTCGGGGGTGAAATCGATCAGGCGGATGGCCGCCTCGACCTGGACCGCCGCGTCTTCCGGCCGGCGCTGCCACAGGGCGAGCTCGACCAGGCTCGCCTGGACCGGAACGACGAACTGGATGTCGGTCGCACGTTCGGCGAGGCGGGCGAGGGGACGCAGGCGCTCGGCGGCCTCGTCGAACCTGCCGCGCGACAGCGCCAACCGCGCCTGCATCTCGGCGACGAGGATCTCGTTGATCCCGAGTGGCCCCACCGCCTCGGCTCGCTGCAGGGCCTGCTCGGTCTCGTCCCAGCGCCCGAGCCGAAACGTCTCGTCGGCCGTGTTGCACAGCAGGTGCGTGCCGAAGAAGCGCATCAGCATGAGTCGTTGCGACTGCGCGATCCCCGTCGCGCAGACCACGATGGCCTCCTCGAGCCGCCCGGCAGAATTCGAGCAGCCACGCCCGGTTGGCGTAGGCCCGGCCGATGTCGTCCACGTTGCCGGCCGCCTCGGCGATGGCGAGAGCGACGTCGAGGTCGGCCAGCGCCGCGTCCATGTCGCCGAGGACGCCGCGGTCCACCCCGACGGTGTTGAGCGCGTTGCCCTCGGTATCCCGCGCCCCGACCGCACGGGCGAGGCCGAGTGCGTCCTGCGCCACGGAGAGCGACTCTGCGAAGCGCCCGCCGAGCATCAGGATCTGGGCCAGGCCGGCCATGACCCGGGCGCGCGCCTCGGACGGCGGCTCGACGGGGATCAGGTCCATCGCCCTCCGATATGCCTCGTTGGCCAGGCCGCCCTGGCCGGCGATCCACGCGCAGCGACCGAGCCGCTCGTTGAGCAGTCCGGCCCGAACGGGATCGGCCGTCGCGTCCACCAGGCCGATCGCCGTGCGCAGCTGCTGCACGGCGCGAGCCGGCTCGTGGAACCGGGCGACGCCAGCAGCAGCCGCGAGGAGGTCCACGAGGTCACGACCCGCGCGAGCCTCCGCGTCGGGGACTTGGTCCCACAGGGCGATGGCCCGCTCGAACTGGTAGAGCGCCTCGGGGAACGCATAGCCTGCCTCGGCCTGCTGAGCGGCCACGACCGCGGACTCGAGCGCCCGCGGCAGGTCGTGCGCGGCGTACCAGTGGTAGGCGAGCTCGGCCGCGCCCGAGGCATCACCGCCCGTTCGCGCCTCGAGAGTCCGCGCGAAGGCGGCGTGCAGCCGGGTCCGTTCGCCCGGCAGAAGGTCGTCGTACACGGCTTCCTGGAGGAGAGCGTGGCGGAAGACATAGCGCTCGATGCCGGCCGTCGGATCGGGCACGAGCACCTGCCGGGCGACGCACTCTCGGAGCGCCTCGTATACGGCGGTCGCCTCGAGCCCGGCGGCCTCGGCGAGCAGCTCCGGATCGACCCGCTGCCCGGCCGCCGACGCGACCCGCAGGAACTCCTGGCTCTCCTCCCCGAGGTCGGCGATGCGCGCGAGGAGGACGTCGCGCAGCGTGGACGGCAGCTCGGTCGTGCCGTCGTCGCCGGCCGCCACGAGGAGCTCCTCGGCGAAGAAGGCGTTGCCGCCGGAGCGGGCATGGATCGACTCCAGCAGCGCGGCATCGAGCTCCCGCCCGGCGATCGCCTCGAGCTGAGCCCCCGACTCGAGTCTGTCGAACGGGTGCAGCTCGACGCGTTCGACCTTGCCGGTCCGCTCCAGCTCGGCGATGAACGGCAGCAGCGGGTGGCGCCGGTGGAGCTCGTCCGAGCGATACGACTGCAGGATCATGACGGCGCTGTCGCGCAGGTTGCGGACGAGGAAGCCGAGCAGGTCGCGCGTGGATCGGTCCGACCAGTGCAGGTCCTCGACGACGAACAGCAGCGGCTGCCGTTCGGCGATCCGGGTCAGGACGGCCAGGACCAGCTCGAACAGCCGGCCCTGTGCCGAGCCGACGCTCAGCCCGGACTCACCGCCGCCATCCGCCGCGACCGGACCGAGATCCGGCATGAGGCGCGCCAGCTCGGGACGGCCGTGGCCGACAACGGCGTCGACCTCGTCGGGATCGGCGTGCCGGACGTAGCCGCGCAGCGCCTCGATCACCGGTGCGTACGGGAGCGAGCCGTCACCGAGGTCGATGCAGCCGCCAGTGAGGACGACGAACCCGTCTGCGCGGGCGGCCTCGGCGACGGCCGTGATGAGCCGTGTCTTTCCGACGCCGGCCTCGCCGGCGATGAGCGTCGTGCTGCTCTGACCCCTGGTTGTGCGCTCGAGGGCGGCCCGCAACCGCTCGAGCTCGCTCGAACGACCGATGAGGACGGGGCTGGAGACGCGAGGCGCCACGCCCTTGATTATCACGCCTCAGCCGCGCACGCTCGAGGGGCCCCGATCGACGCGCCCGCGCGCCGGCGCCGCTCGACGACCGGCGACGGACGCCAGCAGGTCCTTCCACCGTCGCCGATGGCTGCCGTCACGCCGAGCTTCCTTGAGCAGCCAGGAACGCTCCGCATCCTCGATCCGCTGCCGATGGACCTGGTCCGCGTAGACCTCCATGTGGTGATAGCCGTACATCTCGACCTGTCCCTTCGTGTTCCCCCGCTGGTTCCGCGGCGTCTGGTCCGAGACTCGCGCTAACGGACGTCAGGGCGCATCGTGACGTTTCACTATTTCGCGCCCGGCGCGCCTTCATTCGCGACGCGAAGCTGCGATGCGACTGGGATGGGGAGCGACCCTGCGAGGGTCGCGGCGCAATCGGTCGCACGGCACGATCGGGTCGCCGTGGAGACCCAGCCAGCCCCGCCAGCGATCCCGTTCCCTGTCGCGACCACACCGCGCATCGCGTCGGTCGACGCGCCGACGGCAGACACGCGGAGCGGACCCGCCGCGGTCACCATCGATGGTGTCAGCATGCGGTTCCCCGACGAGCTCGCCGTCGACGACATCTCGCTCGTCGTCCCGGCCGGCTCCATCCTTGGTGCTCATCGGTCCGTCGGGGGCCGGCAAGACGACGACCATCCGCCTGCTGACTGGTGCCCTTGTGCCGACCTCCGGGACCGTGACGGTCCTCGGCGAGGAACCCCGCGCATTCCGACGGCAGACGCGCGAGCGCATCGGCTACATGCCTCAGTCGTTCACCCTCTTCCCGGACCTGACCGTCCGCGAGAACGTCGACTTCGTGGGCTCGCTGTTCGGGATGCTGTTCCGATCGCGTGGTCGGCGGACCCGCGAGGTCCTCGAGCTGCTCGACCTGTGGGAGGTTCGCGGCCGACGCGCCGGCCGGCTGTCCGGCGGGATGCAGCGGCGGCTCGAGCTGGCCTGCGCGCTGGTCCACGACCCGGCGCTCCTGTTCCTCGACGAGCCGACCGCGGGGATCGACCCGCTCCTGCGAGCCCGCGTCTGGGAGGAGCTGCACCGGCTGCGCGACCGGGGACGAACGCTCATCGTCACCACCCAGCACATCGACGAGGCCGAGGCGTGCGATCAGGTCGCCCTCATCGCCGCGGGACGGCTCGTGGCCCTCGCGACACCCGACGATCTCCGCCGCCAGGCGATGGGTGGCGACGTGGTCGCGATCGAGACGGCGACGCCGTTCGATGGCGATGCCCTCCGCTCCCTGCCGTTCGTGCGCCGCGTCCGCCAGGATGGGCCGCAGACCCTGACGGTCATCGTCGATGACGCGGGCACGGCCACGCCCGACGTCGTCGAGGCCATCCGCACCCACAGTGAGGTGGTCAGCGCACGTGAGGATCGGCCGACGTTCGACGAGGTGTTCGCGATCCTGGTCCAGCGCGCGCACGAGGAGCCCGTCGGGTGAGGGGCATCGCGACGATGATCCTGCGGTTGCTCGCCCTCGTCGGCAAGGAGCTCGTCGAGGTCCTGCGCCGGCCGGGTGCGCTGGCGAGCCTGGTGCTCGGGCCATTCCTCATCCTGGGGCTCTTCGGCATCGGCTACAACGGCCAGTTCAAGCCGCTCCAGACGGTCGTCGTCGTGCCGCCGGGCTCGGGCCTGCCCACCGACCCGAAGACGTACCAGGACCTCGCCGGCAACGGCCTGCACATCGCGGCGGTCGTGCCCGACGCGGGCCAGGCCCAGGCGGGGTTCGCCGACGGGAGTACCGACGTCGTGGTCGTCGCGCCGGCCGACTCGGCCGCCCGGTTCAAGGCCGGCGAGCAGTCCACCATCCAGGTCCTCGTCAACACCGTCGACCCCGTCCGCGCCGATTACGCCGGCTTCCTCGCGGCGAACCTGTCGAACGCGGTCAACCAGGCGATCATCAGCAAGGCGGTCGCCTCCAGCGAGGGCTACGTGCTGGCGAATGCTCAGGACGCAAAGCCCGTGCCACCCGAGGTCATCGCCGCGCCGACCCACGCCCAGATCACGAACGAGGCACCGTCCGAGCCGGCCGTCCTGGCCTTCTACGGCCCGGCCGTGCTGGCGCTCATCCTCCAGCACCTCGCGGTGACGCTCGTCGCGCTGTCGCTCGTTCGCGAACGGACCAGCGGCGTCATCGAGCTGTTCCGGGTCGCGCCGGTCAATGCCTGGGAGGTCATCGCCGGCAAGGTCTTCTCGTATCTCCTGATCGGCGGCGGCATCGCGGTCGTGACTGTCGCGCTGCTCGTCGGCGTGTTCCACGTCCCGATGCTCGGCGACCCGGCGGCGCTGGCCGTCACGATCGGGCTGCTGCTGCTCGCCTCGCTGGGGCTGGGCCTGCTGATCGCGGTCCTGTCGGACTCGGAGCGGCAGGCGGTCCAGCTGTCGCTGCTGCTGCTGCTCGCAGGGGTCTTCTTCAGCGGCTTCGTGATCGCGATCTCGCAGTTCAGCGACCCGGTCCGGTTGCTTGCCTACCTGCTGCCGGTCACCCACGGCATCCAGCTCACCCAGGACATCATGCTGCGCGGCAGCGTCAGCGAGCCGTGGGAATTCGTGGCCCTCGGGGTGATCGGCGCGGTGTCGCTGCTGCTCGCCTGGGTCGGCCTCCGCCGGGGGATGACCCGAGCCTGACCTCGTATGATGGGCGCTCGCGCGCCTGTAGCTCAGTGGATAGAGCGTTGGGTTCCGGACCCAAAGGTCGCAGGTTCGAGTCCTGTCGGGCGCGCCACTGCAACCTTTTCGGGTAGCGCGAGCGCGAATCCGCGGGCGTGCGCCGACGGAGTGAGCCTGACGGACACGATGCTTCTCCCTGCGACGGTGATTCGATCGTAGATGGCGTGGAGCAGGTCGGCCTCCTCCGCAGGTACGGCCGCCTCGTCGCACCAGCGCTGGATTTCGAGGATCCCTTCTCGTGGGAGTCGTCGCGCATGTGCGTCTCGAGTTGGCTGCGCGTCCAACCTACTGCCGGCGCTACCGACGCTCGATCGAGCCAACCATCGATCCGGATCGAAGGTGGAAAACGTCCCTCGGCCGAGGAGCCGTCATGAAATGAAGCGGTGGATGGCCTCGTTGGCGTTGTCCTGATACGACGGGTTCGCCAGGTCGGGCAAGAGGTCCGCTTGGTTCACCAAGGGACCGGTGAGCGTGTTGGCCGCGCTGGCGTAGAACACGCCGCTGGACAGGGTCGGGTCGGTGACGCCGTCGACGAGCCGCTTTGCTCCCACGTCGAGTTTGTGGGCGAGACCTAGGGCGGGCATGACGTACTTGGCGGCTACCCGCATCGGTAGGGGAAGGTCGTTGGGGGCTGCGGTGCCGGTGGTGTTGCCGGGGCTCACTGTGATGAAGCGGCGGTCGGGGTGTTGGCGGGCCAGGTAGGCCATCCAGAGGGCCCCGATGTACTTGGCCTGGCCGAACGCCAGGTTGAAGTCAGCTTTTCTGCCGGCGAAATAACTGCCGTCGATGACGGTAGCGAGTTCATCGGCTGAGGTTGAGACGAAGGATGGCCCTTTCATCCGCAACTTCGGAACTCCGCGGACTGCTTCACTTCCGGCGAGGACCGCAACCTCGCCAAGCCGGTCATCGGCCAGGATCCCTTCGAGGAGGACGACGTGGCCAAGGACGCTCGTCGCGAACACGGTGGTGACCCCGTCAGCGGTCAAGTCCATCGTCTTCGGGCCAATGACGCCGGCGCACATGACCAGCGCGTCGAGGGATCCGTCGATGGCCGCCATGCCCGCGCGGACCGAACCCTGATCGGCGACGTCCATGAGAACGATGTCGAAGATGGACCGGCCGGTCGCCGTTTCGAGCTCGGCCTTTGCCGTTGTCGCGCGATCTCGGTTCCGGGCCGCCAAGTAGATCCGCGCCATCTCGGGACGCAACGCCAGTTGCCGGGCCACGTCCTTGCCGATGCCGGAGTTGGCGCCCGTAATGAGTACCGTCTTTCCTGGAAGTGTGCTCATTGGTAATTCATCTCGTCTTCAGTGGGCTTAGGAGGTTGGACGGCTCTCGCTGCGTCGCGAGGGGCGGTGCTCCGTTGCCGAGTCACGCGGGCCTTCTTGGTCACGGGCTTTGGTGCCACTGCTGCCCTGACCTTGGACGTCAGATTCCAAGCGCAGCAAGGGGACTTGGGCGGATCCGCCGACGAGTTACTTCTTGGGATGGCGACATGCGAGACGCCAAGCCGCCGCGATCAGACAGGGAGGCCGTCGAGCAGGCTGAAGCGGGCATCCATCGCGACACTTCGGGCATCGATCAATTGCTGATATTCAGGCGAGTTGTACCAACGGACCGCCGTCTCACGGTCGGTAAACCGCACGAGCGCCCCTGAAGTGAGCGAGCCATCGCCGTGCAGGACTTCCCACTTACCGGCGGCGATTACCTCGCCTCCGTGCTCTTTGGCCGTCCGCCCAGCCATGGCGCTGTATCGGTCACGGTAAACATCCGGATCCTTGACCGTGAACTCGACAATTACGTACGCGCTCATATCGTCCTCTCGCACGCGAATGGGTTGTGCGACCCACTCTGACAGGGACGGCACTGGGTTGTCAAACCCAAAATCCTGCTAACATTCGGTGCATGGTCAACGAGACGAGCGACCGGCCGAAGCTCACCTCCAAGGGAGCGCGCACCCGGGCACGGATAGTGGAGGCCGCAGCCGCCCTGATCCATGAGCGCGGGGTGGCGGGAACCACCTTGGAAGACGTCAAGGTGGCGGCGGCAGTCAGCGGCTCTCAGATGTACCACTACTTCCCCGACAAGAACGAACTCGTGCAGGCGGTCATCGACTACCAGGCCGAGACCATCGTCACTCAGCAGCGGCACGCGCTCGCCGGCGCAAACGGAGTCGAAGCCTGGCGGGACTTCGTGATCAGCGAAGCGCAGCGCACCGAAGGAAAGGGCGGCTGCCCACTCGGTTCGCTCGGTGGTCAACTGGCGGAGAGCGACCCCGAGGCGCGGTCGCTCATCGCGGCCGGGTTCGATCAGTGGGCAGCCGCCATCAGCGATGGACTGAGATCCCGACATGTCGACGGCAAGCTCCCGTCCGGAATCGACCCGGACGACCTCGCCACTACCCTGCTCGCAACGCTCCAAGGAGGGCTTCTACTCGCCCAGGTGCAACGGAGTACCCGGCCGTTCGAGACTGCGGTCGATACCCTCCTCGCCCTTGCCATCCAGACTTGAGCCCGACTGAGCCAACGCTTCGAGCCCGACGATTGGTTTCGAGTACTGCCCGTGACCCACGCGGCCTTGAACGACCTACAGCACGACGGCCCACGTAGAGCTCGACGTGATGATCGACCGTCGTTAAGTGGGGTCAGATCAACCCCAAGGCGTCAGCCATCCCCCTAGTCACCGGCGTTCGATGTGATAGGCCCGCCATCGGAGGCCTCGGTCAATGCTCGGAGCTCGAAGAGCGGATGGCGCCGAGCCTCGGCAACGTACTCCTCGGCGGTTTCATCGATCCGGAGGTGGATCCGCCAAAGCACACCGATCGGGGGCCTGAACTGGCGCCCGAGCAGGGCACCAAGCAACCGCGAGCGATGGTAAGGCTCGAGCACACGCCGAAGAACGGCTCCGCCCTCCTCCGGAGGGAGCTCGATCGCTTCAACCGGTCGAGAATCGCCGCCGGGATAGGTGACCGTCGCCTCGCCGCCCGCCCGCACATTGGCGACCCAGCCAGCCTCACCAAAGGACGCCTGGACGAATGTACGATCGTCGAGGAGGACGATGCCCAGCGGGACGGTTCGAGGCATGCCTGTGCGCCGGCCGGGCACGGTCAGGAGCACGTTCGGGGCGCCCGTCGGTATCCCGGCCGGGATCATTCGGCGGGCAAAGGGGTTGATGGAGCGAAGCCACAGGCCGGCCAACCGGTTTCGAAGACTGAGCTTGGCTGGCGCGCCATGATCAGCGGTCATGATGTCGTACCTCGTGAAGCTGATCGATCCTTGTCCCACTGACTACGAAACGGCGTCCCCGGATGTGACCATCGATGAACAACCGGGCGGGTGTCACGTTTGGGGGTCACGATCCGTGTTCCTCCCGTGACGACCCCCCACCAAGACGATGACCTGACCCGACGCGACTGGCTCGCACATGAGTTCGAGCGCCACCGCGGTCACCTGCGCGCGGTCGGCTACCGGATGCTCGGATCGGTCTCCGAGGCGGATGATGCCGTCCAGGAGGCCTGGCTCAGGCTCGACCGCAGCGACCCAGGCGGGCGCGATGACTTCCGGGGCTGGCTGACGGTGGTGGTCGGCCGGATCTGCCTCGATGCCCTGCGCACCCGAAAGGTGCGCAACGAACAGCTCGCCGGTTCCTGGCTGCCGGAGCCGATCATCCGGGGAGCGAATGAAGCCGCGCCGGAGGGCGACATGCTCATGGCGGACTCGGTCGGTCTGGCATTGCTTGTGGTCCTCGAGACGCTCACGCCGGCTGAGCGGACCGCGTTCGTGCTGCACGACGTCTTCGGCGTCCCCTTCGACGAGATCGCACCGGTGGTCGAGCGGTCGTCGGACGCGACGCGGCAACTCGCGAGCCGGGCGCGGCGACGGGTCCGGGCGCAGGCGCCGGAGCCCGATGCCGACCTCGCTGTCCAATGGCCGGTGGTGGACGCGTTCCTTGCTGCCGCTCGCGACGGCGATTTCGAGGCGCTCCTGCGAGTGCTCGACCCGAACGTCGTCCTTCGGGTGGACGGTGGACCGGATGCGCCACGACTGTTCTCGCGGCGACCGGTCGTTGGTGCCGCGGCGGTTGCAGGCGAAGCGAGTAGCTTCCGGGATGTCGGGGCAAGGCTTGTGCCCGTCATCGTGAACGGCGCACCGGGGCTGCTTGTCCGGTTCCCGACCCGGTCGCTCCTTGGTGTCTTCACCGTGGCCAAGGGCCGAATTGTCGAGATCGACCTCATTGCCGATCCCCACAAGCTCCGCGGGCTGCCGCCCGGCTGATTAGGACCACGGAACGGCGAGTCTCGTCAACGAGCCACACACCGTGGACCACGTCTTCGGCGCGTAGATCAGGTCTGCCTTCTCCTTCGACTTCTCCGGGGCCTGGAGCGACTCGCCGAGGGCGCGCAGCTGGACTGCCGCGCGTGGCCGCTGCAGCGGCTGCCCGCGCGGCTGGTGACGACACCACAGACCGTGCAGAGCTTCACCCGATGATCGTCGATAGGCTGGCTCGCGTGGTCTATTCGCTTCCGGTGCTACGCCTGCTGAACGATGTCGCGGGATGTGCTAGCCCTGCGAGCCCTCCTGCCCGCTCAGAGCGAAGCCGGAGCCGATCAGCGAACCGAACACGATCACCGCGAAGCCGAACACACCTGCCATGACGCCAGCATCCGTCCCAAGACCCAGGACCACGCCGAAACCGATGATGTCCAGCATGATCGGCAAGATGCCCAGGATCGCAGCCGCCACGATCGCGTGGAGATACGTTCCTCCGGCGCCGATGGCTCGATAACCGACCCACGCTCCATACGACAGGAGGATCGGGGCGAGGACCGACGGCACGAACGTGTTCCGCAGGTCCGGCCAGATCGCCTCGAGCGTGAAGTGCGTGGCGCCGGTGATCAGCAGGCTCACGACCGGCCACTTGAGCGTCCGGACGATGAGGGCCACCGCACCGACGCTCGTGCCCTGGCTAGTCGCCTCGACCCGCGACCCACCGCGGAGCATTTCCTCAGTCGTTCCCTGCATGTCGATCTCTCCGATCCGTCTGTACAGTCCCATCGCCGGGACCCTCGAATCGAGCATCGACAAGGTGCGACTGGGGTGCCAGTACCACGAATGGAGTTGCTGGTGCGAAATCTGCACTTGCGTCAGCCCGAAGCGGGACGAAACTGAGGTCGTGCGCTATCAGCAGATCTGTCCGGTGTCGCTCGCGAGCGAAGTGATCGCTGAGCGATGGACGCCCCTCATCCTGCGTGAGATCGTCCTGTTCGACCGCCACCACTTCAGCGAGATCCAGCACGGCGTCGGACGGATCTCGCAGAGCCTGCTCTCGGCGCGGCTTCGAACGCTCGAAGCTGCAGGCGTCATCGAGCGTCGCCCGAATCGCCTTGGCCGCGGCTGGGAGTACCACCCGACGCGAGCCGGACGTGAGCTCGAGACCGTCCTCAACGAGCTCGGCATCTGGGCGCAGCATTGGCTCGAGTTGCGCCAGGAGGACTGCGACCCGGCCTACCTCATGCAGACCGTCCACGCGGTGCTGCGTCTCGATCGGCTGCCGCGCACGCCGCTGACCGTGCGCTTCGAATTCACCGAACACCCGAAGATCTATTGGCTGGTCCTCGGCGGCGAGCAGCCCGAACTGTGCTTCTACGACCCGGGTCGGGAGGCGGAACTCACGGTCACCGCCGATGAGCAGGCACTGGGCGGCGTTCTGCTCGGTCGCCTGCGGTTCGCGGATGCCGTCGAGCGTGGCGACATCCGGTTCGATGGACCGCCTGCCCTGGTGCGTGCCTTCCCGACATGGCTGGGACTGACTCGGTTCGCCAAGTACGCATCGCAGGCGAGCGGGGACCAGTCGTCAGGCACCGACCGCTTCGCGACCGTAGGAGCCGTCTGACCACTTCGCACCGTCGACCGACGCCCTGTCGACTGAGTCGAGCGAAGGGACGTAGGGCGGACGCCGGGACCCTCGGTCAGCGGACGGTCGGCACGGGCGCCACCCTCAGCCTCCCGGTCGGCGGACCGTCTGATGCGCGAATATGCTGGGACCGTGGAGAGCGGAGACTACTGGCAGAACGTCTACCTGACGCGGCCGATCGATAGGGTCGGCTGGTACGAGCCAGACCCGGTGGTGTCCCGGCGCCTGGTCGCGGCGGCGGTGCGCGCCGGCGCTAGCAGCGTGATCGACATCGGCGGCGGGGCCTCGTCCCTCGTGGACCACCTGCTGGACCTCGACCTTCAGCGCGTCGCCGTGCTCGACGTCTCGGAGGCCGGACTCGAGGTCTCGAGGCAGCGGCTTGGTGATCAGGCCGGTCGCGTGGAGTGGGTCGTCGGTGATGTGACGAGCGTTGGCGACGTGGGACACTTCGACGTCTGGCACGACCGTGCCGTCTTCCACTTCCTGGTCCAGCCGGAGGACCGGGCGGCCTACGTCCTCCTTGCCCAGAGGACGCTGGTCCCGGGGGGGACGCTGATCATCGCCACCTTCGCCCCGGACGGACCCGAGCGATGCAGCGGGCTGCCGGTCTGCCGCTATGACGGCGGCCAGCTCGCGGATGCCTTGGGACCGATGTTCCGCTTGGATGCCATCGAGCGGCATACCCACACAACGCCTGGCGGCACTAAGCAGCGGTTCGTCTACGCGACGTTGACGCGCGCCGGCTAGAGATCGGGTCGCACCGCCCGTCGCGATCATGACGGCAAACGGCTACGACCACCCCTGCGCGAAGGGATCGGAATGCCGCTGTTCATGGATCGCCACGAAGTGCCGGCAGTGACTGCCGAACAGGTCGCCCAGGCGCATATGGCCGACCTCGAGATGGGGACCGAGTTCGGGGTGCAGTTCCTCGCCTACTGGTTCGACGCCGATTAGGGCGAGGCGTTCTGCCTGGCGAAAGCGCCCACGGGCGACTCGCTGACGGCTTCGCGGTCGGTCATAGGGCGATTGTGCGACCGAGACGTGCTGAGGTGGGTGGCGGACCAACCTTGCTTCGACCGGTCGCAGACGCGCATCGGTAGTCCGCGGAACCGCCATGCCGCTGTTGGCGTCCTCGGGCTCACGGGTCCGAGTCATCCCACCAACCTCGGGGGTGACAGCGCCTTGACCACAGGAGCTCGACCGATGTCGTCGCATCCTCGCTTCCTCGTCCTCGGTACGACCACCGTGGCCCTCGTCTTGGGTCTCGTCATCGGCGCCGGTGCCGTGCTCGCCTCGGGTACCAGCACGCCGTCGAAGGCGCCATCTCCGGTCCCCTCGGCCGTCACGGGTGGTCCTCCCGTCATCGTGCCGTCCACAACCGACACGACCCCCGCTGGCGGCATGGCCACGAGCGCGGGCACGTCCGCCGGTAGCGCCGGTCCCGCGGTCGCCGGGGCCGCCATTGCATACCCGTACTTCGGTGGCACGCCCGGCATCGCGCCCGACCACACCATCGTGGTGAGCGGCGTCGGCCAGGCTGACATGAAGAACGATGGCTCGAACCGGGCCGCCGCCGAGAAGACCGCCCTCGCCGCCGCACTCGCGGACGCGAAGACCCAGGCCGATGCCATCGCCTCGGCGACCGGGCTCACGATCACCGGCGTCCTGTCCGTCAGCGACTCGGTCTCGCCCTACGGCATCGCGATGCCGATGGTCGCTACCCCGGACTCGGCTCCAAACGGCGCGGTCCCGGCGCCGGGCAAGGCCGTTGTGAGTCCGCAGGTGCTGGGCGTCTCAGTGACGGTCGCCTACCGGGTCGGCTGAATGCCGATCGGCGGGGTCTGACATCTCTGGAGATGGGACAGCCGACAGCACGATGGTTCATCGTGTCGTCGTACGTCGAACTGATCACCTCTTCACGGGACCGGCTGCCACTGTCCAATGGGACGTCATGGACTAGACGCGACGCGTCCGAAGGCGGCGTCGGCGGAGTGCCTCGCTGTCGCTTTCCTTCGGAACGACGCTGATCGAGCCGTCCTGTTCGAGCACGACGAGCCGTGCGTCCTCGATCTTATCCAGGCCGTGCTCTCGCAGCGCCGCCGCGAGATCCTCGGGGTCGAGGTCCTCGGCTTTGACGGACTTGTCGACCCAGACGCCGTCACGGGCCAGCACGGTCGGTTCGGGTTCGAGCACGCGACGGACCCAGGGCACTCGCTCTCGCACCATTGCCGTGAGCCAATTGAGCGCGAAGATCGTCGCCACGATGACCAGGCCGCCAAGCACGGAATTGTCGGGTCCGGTCATCGCCGGCTGCAGGGCGTTCGCCGCGAGCAGGAGGAGGGCAAGGTCGAAGATCGTGAACTGTCCGAGCTCTCGTTTGCCGAAGACGCGAAGGACCGCGACGAAGACCACGTAGACGATGACCGTCCGGGCGACAAGCTCGAGTGGGTGGACCCCGAAGACGAACACGGCTGGCGCCCTCCTTGGTGGCCGGGTCAGTGCCTGTTGCGCACTTCGGCAACGCTACCCCGAGCCGCCACCAGGGATCGTCAGGCCGGCACCTCGGCGGGGGTCACATCGCCGTCGCGCTCCGACGGCATCTCATCCTTTGCGAGCGTCGACGGCCACCAGTTCCACCGCCCGAGAAGGACGACGATCGAGGGGACGAGCAGCGAGCGGACGAGGAACGTGTCCATCAGGACGCCCAACGCAACGCCGTAGCCGATCTGCTGGATCTGACCCCCACCGGACGAGCCGCCGGCGACGGCCAGGACCGCGAAGGTGCCAGCGAGGATGACCCCGGCCGTGGTGATCGTGCTCCCGGTCCGACCGACCGCCCGCGCCACGGCATCGCGCAGCGGGAGGGTATGGGCCTCCTCCCGGATGCGGCTCATGATCAGGATGTTGTAGTCCGAGCCGAGCGCCATCAGGAAGACGAACATCAGGAACGGCAGGATGAAGTTGATCCCGTCCTGGCCGCCGAAGTGCACGAAGATGATCCCGACCAGCCCGAGCGCGGCCAGGTACGACAGGACGATGCTGGCGACGAGGTAGATCGGCGCCACGAGGCTGCGGAGCACGATCGCCAGGAGGATGCCGATCAGGATCGCGACGATCGGCACGATCCGGGCGAGGTCGGACCCGGAGATGTGGCTGATGTCGTAGGCGAACGCGATCTGGCCGAAGACACCATTGGCCGATGCTCCTGCCGCCTGCGCGACCTGATCGACGTTCGCCCGCATCGCGGGGACGGTCTCGAGCACGGCCGGTGTGGAGGCGTCGCCGTTGCCGAATTCGACCGAGTACTGGACGGTGTGGCCGTCGGGCGAGATCAGCTGGCCGGTCGCGCGGTAGGCGTTGTAGAGCTCCGCCGGGACGGCATCCGTGGTCGGCACGGGCGGCAGCTCCCGGGCCGGGCCGAGCGTCTGGTGGAGCTGCGTCAGCTGCTCGGTGGTCAAGGGGACGCCGTTGGGGTTGAGCGGGCCGACGAGCCCACTGAACTCCGGCACCGCCGCGAGGCCCGTCTGGGTCGGCTCGAGGACCGACGGATCATCCCAGACCGATTGCGGGAACTGCATCAGGACCGCACTCCGGCCGGCGTTGGACGACGGGAAGTGCTGCTCGATCAGGGCCGAGCCGGCGGCCGAATCGGTGCCGCTCGGACTCGACGCGACATCACCGAACCCGGCCACGCTGGTGGTGGTGAGGGTCAACGCAAGACCGCCGAAGAAGATCAGGCCCACCAGGAGTGTCGGGGCCGGGTGACGGGTCACGAAGACACCGACCCGATCCCAGAGGCCGTGGCGGTCGTGGGTCCGCGGTTCCGCACCCGTGGGCCAGAACACGGCACGTCCGAGGATCGCGAGCAGCGCGGGCAGGAGCGTGAGGCCCGCGAGCAGCATGAGCGCGATGCCGATCGCGAGGGCAGGCCCGAGGCTCTGGTAGAACGCGAACTCCGCGAGGACCAGGCTGAGCAGCGCCGCGATCACCGTGAAGGAGGAGAAGCTGATCGACTCGCCGACGCGGCTGACCGATTGGACGACCGCCTCGTGAGGGGTCAGGCCTCGTCGGAGCTCTTCGCGGACGCGGAACACCAGGAAGACGCCGTAGTCCGTCCCGGCGCCCAGGATGAGCACGATGAGCAGGAGCTGGGTGATCGACGAGACCTGGACGCCGATCTTCGTGGAATTCGGCGATGACCGGGCCGGCGAGGACCAGCACGAATGCCGCCGGCAGGAGCGTCACGAGCGGTGCAAGTGCCGCGCGGAAGGCGAGCAGCAGCAGCACGATGATGAAGACCAGCGAGAGCAGCGAGGTCGTGGACTCCGAGGATCCCGATGCGGCGACCGTGTCGACCTGGGTCGCCAACTGGCCGGTCAGGTGGACATCGAGACCAGCCGGGACGCCGGGCCCGGTGAACGTCCCGCGGATCGCGTCGACGACGCCCTGCGCCTCGGGACCGCCGGTGAACGCGATGACCGCAGCCTGGACGAGCGCCTGGCGTGCCTGTCCATCCTGCGAAACGCCCAGGTCCGTGACGACCTTCACCTTGTCGATGCCGCGGATCTGCTGCTCGATCGCATCGATCGCCGCGTTGTCCTCGGCCGTCAACCCGCCGTCGCGCGCGGCCACCAGGGTCGCGGCGGCCAGGGACACGTCCTGGAACGGCGCCGCCATCGCGGCCGCCTGCATGCTCGGGGTGTTGGCCGGAAGGAATCCACTCGTCGTGTCCTTGGCCACGTCGCTCAGTGAAGGAAGGAGCCGGACGGCGAGGATCGTGACGACGATCCAGGCCACCACGATCAGGAACCTGAAGCGGACGGTGAATCGCCCGAGGCTGACGAAGAAGCTGCTCAACCGATCTCTCCTGGGGACTTCACGATGTGGTTCGTGCGGCGTGCCGCGTCGACGTGTCCGAGGCATTCGAACACTCGGAGGCTGAGCCGCTTGCGAACCGGCTCGTATGCCAAGGATCGAAGCGCGAGTGTAATGCCAATCGTTGTTCTACGTCAACGATAGTGTACTGTTAACCTATGGTCATGGATCACCAGGACGATCGGCAGGAGCTCGCGCGGCGTGCGTGGCGGCTTCTGATGGAGCACGGGCGCAGTCGCCTGGAGGCCGTGAGTCACGAGATCGAGGACATGGGTCTGAGCAGGGTCATGGCCCAGTTCCTCGGGGCTATCTGTCAATCGCCACCCGGTCCCACGAACCAGCTCGCGACCCGCTTCGGGGTCGACCCGGCGTGGGTCACCGACATCGTCGATCGGCTGGAGGCGCGCGGCGAGATCGTCCGAAGGCCCTCCCCGACCGACCGGCGGGTCAAGATCCTCGAAGTGACCGAGGCCGGCCGCGAGACCTTTCGGCGCCTGGAGGTGATGTTCGCGACCCCTCCACCCGAGCTGCTCGACACGCCCCGCGAGGATCTGCTGGCGCTCGTCCGGATCGCGGAGCGGCTGGGCAACACCGGGCGCGCCACCGACGTTCTCGCGGAGCCTGTCGCGCCCGCCAACGAGGCTCGAAGCTAGGGTTTCACGCCGAGCGCACTGAACTGGCGATCCTCGGCGGTGGCAGGCGTCAGCTCGAACTCCCGGAACAGCTGGACGTCGATGAACCCGACGTCGCCGTACAGCTCGATGACTTCCTCCTGGCTGTACCACCGGCCTTCCGGCGATCGCTGCTGCTCTTCACGCTCGACGATCTCGCCGTCGACCTCGACCTCGAACCGCTGCTCCGTGTGCCACCACTGCCTGGCGGGCTCGCGCCATTCGCGCACCCAGCTCCTGACGATGGCGCCGTCTTCCGGCCGAGTCTTCGTGAACAGGAGCTCCCAGCCCGTATCGAGTGGTTCGCCCTCCCGCCAATCGAAGAAGAACGGCGTCACGAACGCTCCGCCCGGCTCGAGGTGGGCAAAGCACCGCCGGAGCATCTCGCGCGCCGCGTCGACATCCGCCAGCAGCTGCAACACGCTCGACGAGCCGACGATCGTGCGATACCGGCGTGGCAGATCGAGCGCCCGCATGTCCTGCTCGAAGAGCGTCGGCGAGACGTTCAAGTCGGCTGCCTTGGCGCGGCAGATCGCGAGCATCTCGGGCGAGTTGTCGACGCCATCGATGTCGATGCCGGCCTGCGCGTAGTCGAGGACGAGCCGACCGGTCCCGCAGCCGATATCGAGCGCCGGCTGACCGTATCGCCGGATGACATCGAGGTAGAAGCGGCGATCACTCCAGTCGGCGGTATCGTCCCGCCAGAGATCCCACGTCGACGCGATCAAACCGTGATAGTCGTAGTCGGGGATCGGTCACCTGGCTGATATTCGTCCGCGATGGGCGGCCTTGCAACGCTCCTTTTCTTGGCGATGCCCGCGGCTCGAATGACGTCGGGAACGAACGCCACATCTCAGTAGGATGTTTGGGCCGGACCACAGCTAGTCGGCGCCGACCACGTCTGACGATTGACTCATGGTTGATTGAGTCAATATACATCTGACTCATGTACATCGACGATCGCGCGCATATCCACGCCGCGCTCGGCGATCCCCATCGGCTCCGAGTCGTCGACGAGCTCCTCCTCGGCGACCGGACCTTTCGGGAGCTGGCCGACGTCGCCGCCCTGCCCACCAACGCCGCGGCCCATCACATCGCGGTGCTCGAGTCGGCGGGTCTGATCGAGCGACGAGTGTCGGAGGGCGATCATCGGCGCCGCTACCTGACGCTGCGGCGCGACCGGCTCGACGGCCTCGCGATCACGCCGGAGATCGATCCGGGGTTCGTGCTCTTCGTCTGTACCCACAATTCGGCCCGTTCCCAATTCGCCGCTGCCCTCTGGCGCAGCCGGACTGGTCGAGCCGCCGACAGCGCGGGGAGCGAGCCTGCCGAGCGGATCGACCCCCTCGCGATCCGCGCCGCGGCGGACTTCGGGCTCGACCTCTCCGGTGCGACGCCGAAGGGCTACGACGCCGTTGGACACCGACCGGACCTCGTCGTGTCGGTCTGCGATCGCGCGCACGAGAAAGGGCCACCGTTCAAGGCACGACTCCTTCACTGGTCCATACCCGATCCGGTGCTCGTCGGTACCCCCGAGGCGTTCCGCTTGGCGTTCAGCACCCTGGCCCACCGGGTCGACCGGCTCGCAGTCGCATCGAGTGGCCCGGCGTGACGGTCACGGGATGGGCACGCACGATCTCGTCGCATCTACGGAGGCCGCACCGATGAGCACGCCGACCACCAGGACCTGGGCGCCACCTGCCGATCTGACGCCGGCCGAATGGATCACCATCCGCCACTCGGCGGCGGCACTCGAGCGCCGCTGGAAGGGCCAGATGAACGTCGAGACGATCGAGCGGTTCATGGCCGAGTCGCTCGACATGATCTTGCCCAACGCCAAGTTTCGGACATTCGTGCCGGTCCTCGTCGAGCGATTGACCAATGATCGGCTGCGCGCCCTCGTTCGGCTCGAGTCGGATCGGACGGACCTCAATCCGAGCGTCCTCTTCCTGTGCGTCCACAACGCCGGGCGATCGCAGATGGCCGCCGGCTGGATGCGCCACCTCGCCGGCGACAAGGTCGACGTCTTCTCCGGCGGCTCCGAGCCAGCCGCCGAGCTCAACCAGGCCGCCGTCGCGGCGATGGCTGAGAAGGGCATCGACATCAGCAGGGAGCTTCCCCAGCCGTGGGCCGACGAGATCGTTCGCGCCGCCAACGTCGTCGTGACGATGGGCTGCGGGGATGCCTGTCCGGTCTTCCCGGGCAACCGGTACATCGACTGGGAGCTCGAGGATCCAGCTGGCAAGTCGATCGAGGAGGTCCGCCCCATCCGGGATGACATCGAACAGCGCGTGCGCGGCCTGATGGCCGAGCTCGGCGTCGAGCCCCGGCAGACGGCGTGACCGATGAGAGTCGCGTTCCTGTCGGACGTCCACAGCAACCTGCCCGCGCTCGAGGCCGTGCTCGATGACATCGCCGCTGCAGGGGTCGACGCACGATATGCGCTCGGCGACCTGGTCGGGTATGCGCCATGGCCGAACGAGGTGATCGACCGGCTCGAGGCCGAGGGCATCCCGGGCGTCATGGGCAACTACGACGAGGGCACGGGGTTCGAGATGGCGGAATGCGGGTGCGCCTACACGAACCCCGTTGAGAAGGCCCTCGGCGATCAATCCTTCGCCTGGACGAAGGCCCACACCAGTGCACCCAACAAGGCCTGGCTCCGGTCGCTCGCGCGAGAGATCCGCTTCGAGGCAGACGGTCTCCGCTTCCTCCTCGTCCATGGGTCGCCCCGCCGGATCAACGAGTACCTCTACGAAGACAAGCCGGACGGCACGTTCGCCCGCATCGCGGCAGGCGCCGATGCCGACGTGATCGTCTGCGGCCACACCCATCGACCCTACGACAAGACCGTCGCCGGGACGTGGTTCGTCAACGACGGGTCGACGGGCAAACCGAAGGACGGCGACCCGAGGGCCGGTTGGGTCTTGGTGGACGCCGCCGCCCGTACGGTCGAATTCCGGCGCGTGGCATACGACGTGGAGCAGACAGCGCAGGCGATCATCGCGAGCGAGCTCCCCGATGAGTTCGCGACCGAAGTCCGTGAAGCGCGCGGGCTTCAGACCGCGACATCAGCCGCCCGTTGAGATCGCTCCCGCTCGGACCGGCCCTGGTCGCGGAGGCGATCGGGACGTTCGTCCTGGTGTTCGCCGGATGCGGCGCGATCGCGGTCGGCGCGCTCGGCCCGGCGGGCGTCGCCGCCGCGTTCGGCCTGGTGATCATGGTCATGATCTACGCCCTCGGCCACGTCTCGGGCGCCCACTTCAACCCGGCCGTGACGGCGGCGTTCGCGGTCGGCCGGCACTTCCCGATGAGCCGGGTCCTGCCCTACTGGGCGGCGCAGGTCGGAGGTGCTGTCGCCGGCGCCGCGCTCCTGCGGGCAACCCTCGGCGATGTGTCGCTCGGCGTGACCCACCCGTCCGGTAGCGACGTCCAATCGCTGGTCTGGGAAGTGGTCCTCACCTTCTTCCTGATGCTGGTCATCGTCGCCGTCGCGACCGACACGCGGGCTGTCGGCCAGGGTGCGGCGATCGCCATCGGCGGGGCCGTCGCCCTCGGTTCCCTCGTTGGTGGACCGATCAGCGGCGCGTCGATGAACCCGGCTCGTTCCATCGGCCCGGCGATCGTCAGCGGTGACCTATCGGACCTGTGGATCTACCTGGTCGCGCCGCCGATCGGCGCGATCGTCGCCGCTCTCGTGTATCGCTACCTGAACCCAAGAGACCAAACGCCGCTCTAGGCGCGGGGGCCTCCACAGGTCGGTGCGGCCCGCGTCGTGCCCTCTGGCTCATGCCGAATGGGCGGTCCAGCCAGGATGCGCAGCCCCGACCTCGCCCTAGACTCGAGCGATGAGGATCATCGGCGACGCTCCGCATTTAGCCGCGCCCGCGTCTGGGGCGACCGACGCATCTCGGACGCCGCGAGACATGGTGCGCGACCTGGTCGAACGCGCCATCCTGCCGATGACCGTCATCGGGCTCGTGGCCGGGCTGGTGCTGACATGGGCCGGAAGACCCGAGGCGGCCGACGTCGCGTGGACGATCCCTGCCGTCGTCGTCGCGGTCCGGCTCGCCTGGGCGATCGTGCGCGACCTCGTGCACGGCGAGCTCGGCGTCGACCTCATCGCGATCCTGGCCATCGTCGGCGCGCTTCTGCTCGGCGAGCCGTTCGCGGCCGCGGTCATCGGGGTCATGCTGGCGACCGGCGAGGCGCTGGAGCGCTACGCGCAGGGTCGCGCTCACCGCGAGCTGACGGCCCTCCTCGGGCGGGCGCCACGCGACGTCCAGCGATACGTCGACGGCCGTCTCGAGACGACGCCCGATCGAGGCCATCGCGTCGGGCGACCTGCTTGCGATCCGGCCCGGCGAGGTCGTGCCGGTCGACGGCATGGTCGTCGGCGAGCCCGGCGGTGCTCGACGAATCCGCGCTCACCGGCGAGTCCCGCCTCGATGACCCGCGAGCGAAGGCGACCCGGTGTCCTCAGGGACGGTCAACGCCGGCTCGTCGTTCGACCTCCGGGCCGTCGCGACCGCCGCCGAGAGCTCCTATGCCGGGCATCGTCCGGCTCGTCCAGGAGGCGCAGCACAGCAAGGCGCCGTTCGTCCGCCTCGCCGACCGGTATGCGCTCATCTTCGTCCCGTTCACCCTCGGCCATCTCGGCGGCGGCCTGGCTCGTGTCGGGCGACCCGGTCCGCGGCCTGGCCGTCCTCGTCGTCGCGACGCCGTGCCCGCTGCTGCTCGCCGCCCCGATCGCGATCGTCGCCGGGATCTCCCGCGCGGCGCGACGTGGCGTCATCGTCAAGGGCGGCGGTCCGCTCGAGACGCTGGCCCGGGCTCGCGTCATCCTGTTCGACAAGACCGGGACGCTCACCGCCGGCCGGCCGCGGCTCGCCGCCATCGACGTCGGCCCGGCCGACGGACGCGGCGGCCCTCGATCAGGGCGAGGTCCTCCGCCTGGCGGCCTCGGTCGAGCAGCTGTCGCCGCACGTGCTCGCCGGCTCGATCGTCCATGGCGCGCGCGATCGCGGGCTCGAGCTGTCGATGCCGGACGACGTCGTCGAGACGCCCGGCGCCGGCGTGACGCGGACTCGTCGACGGGCGGCGGGTCGCGGTCGGGACGGCGGACTTCTGCGCCGGCGACGGTGGGCTGCCGCGCTGGGCACGCGACGTCCGGCGCCGGGCCGCGATCGAGGGTTCGACGTGCGCCTTCGTGCGGCATCGACGACGTCGTCCGCGGCGCCCTCGTCCTCGACGACCCGCTTCGCCCCGAGACCCCGCGGGCCATCCGCTCGCTGCGGCGGATCGGGTTCACCCGGATCGTGATGGTCACCGGCGACAACGCGGCGGTCGCCGACATCGTCGGCTCCGCCATCGGGGTCGACGCCGTCCTCGCCGACCGGGTGCCGGCCGAGAAGGTCGATGCCGTCCAGGCCGAGCGGTCGGACGCGCTCCGGGCCGATCGTGATGGTCGGCGACGGGCTCAACGACGCGCCCGCCCTCGCCCTGGCCGACGTCGGCGTGGCGATGGGCGCCCGGGGCGCGAGCGCGTCCTCCGAGGCGGCCGACATCGTCATCACGGTGGACCGACTCGACCGGCTGACCGAGGCCGTCCAGATCGCCCGGCGAGCGCGCTCGATCGCGGTCCAGAGCGTCGTCGCTCGGGATGGGGATGTCGATCGTCGCGATGGTCGCCGCGGCGCTCGGGTTCCTGCCGGTCGTCGCCGGCGCGATCCTCCAGGAGGCCATCGATGTCGTCGTGATCCTCAACGCGCTGCGCGCGCTCCGCGGCGGCGTCGAGGCGCCGATCCGGGTCCCCGGCTGGACCGAGACGAGCGCGCGGCTGCGCGCCGAGCACCTCGAGCTCGAACCGTCCGATCGCCCGGATCCGCGCCACGGCCGATGGCCTCGACGGCATGTCGGCCGCGGCCGCCCTCGACGCGCTCTCGAGGAGATCCGCCGGTTCGTGTCGGACGACCTCCTGCCGCACGAGGAGCTGGAGGACCGGACGATCTACCCGATGCTCGCCGCGGCGATGGGCTCCGACGACGCGACCGCCTCGATGCACCGGACGCACCAGGAGATCTTCGGCTCGCGCGGCTGCTCGATCGCCTCGTCCACGACCTGCCCGCCGACGGCCCGAGCGGCGATGACCGGACCGACCTCCAGCGCCTCCTCTACGGCCTCGAAGCGATCCTGCGCCTGCACCAGGCCCAGGAGGAGGACCTGTACCTGACGATCGGCGACAGCATCGCGCCGACCGAACGACCGGCTTCCGCCGCGGCTCCAGTCAACCTCTGAGTCCGACTCGCCACACCGCCCGCGATGCGCGCGGGCGACCGACGACGGCCTCAGCCGACGGCCTTCTTGACCAGCGCTGCGATCCGTTTCTCGTCCGCCGCCGTCAGGCTGGTCAGGGCGTAGGCGACCGGCCACATCTCCCCGTCGTCGAGCCGTGCGTCTCGGCTGGAAGCCCAAGGTGCAGTAGCGGACCTTGAACTTCGACTTCGACTGGAAGAAGCAGATCACCTTGCCGTCCCTGGCGAACCCAGGCATCCCGTAATACGTCCGGGGCACGAGCTCCGGCGCGGTCGCGCGGACGATCTCGTGGACGCGCGCCGCCATGACCCGATCATCCTCGGGCATCGCGGCGATGGCGGCCTGGACGTCGGCCTCACCCGCGGCACGTTCTTCCTCGGGGCTGAGACGTGCGCTCTTCTTGCGCTCTCGCGCGCTCGCTTGCATCGCGGCGCGCTCCTCCTCGCTCCAGACGTTCTCGGACTTCTTCGCCGAGCTCTTTGGCTTCGTGGATGTCTTCGTGTCGGCCATGCCGGTTCGTCCTTTCGCTCGCCCGCCGCCGAGCGGCGTGATGGTGGACATCGTCTCGATGGATCGACTCAGACCCTAGCGACTTGGCTGGTGGTCCGCTTCTCCAAAGCTGCTCGACCTATCGCCGACGTCTATGATCGAGACCCAGCACGGCTCCCGCTACAAGGGGGAACACCATGGCGGAATCCGCGAGCGCTGCAGCGGCGCCCGTCCCGGACAGCCCTGAGGGCGGCTGGAACCCGCGGCTCGCCCTGCTCCTGGCCATGGCGATGTTCGTCCTCGTGGTCGACACGTCGCTCATGAACGTCTCGATCTCCGCCGTCGTCCACGACCTGGGGACGACCGTCAGCAGCGTGCAGTCGGCCATCGCGCTCGAGGCGCTCGTATCGGCGGCGTTCATCCTGATCAGCAGCAAGATCGGCGACCTCATCGGGCGTCGCCGGGCGTACGTCCTGGGTCTGCTCGGCTATGCCGTCGGTGCCCTGGCGATGGTGCTCGCGCAAACGATCCTGCCGGTCGTCATCTTCTGGGCGATCCTGGGCGGGCTCGGTGCCTCGCTGCTGCTGCCCGCGATGCAGTCGCTCATCCACGGGAACTTCGAGGGCGCCGCCCAGAAGCGCGTGTACGCGCTCGTCGGCGCCTCGGCAGCGATCGCGGCCGCGGTGGGTCCGCTGTTGGGCGGCTTCGTGACGACGTTCCTGTCCTGGCGGGTCGGCTTCGCCCTGGAGCTCGTCGTCATCGGCATCGTCCTGGCGGGGATCCGTCTGGTGCGCGACGTCCCGTACACCGGCGACCGGCACCTCGATCCGGTCGGCGCGCTCCTGTCCGTCCTGGGGATGGGCGGCATCGTGCTGGGCATCCTCGCTTGGCAGGAAGGCGCGGAGGCGGTCGGGATCCTGATCCTGGTCGGCATCATCGCGCTCGGCCTGCTGTGGCGGTGGCTCACAAGCCGGAAGGCGCAGGGCAAGGTCACGTTGCTGGACCCGGACCTGCTCCGCGCGGCGATCTTCCGTCTCGGTATCAGCGGCCAGATGCTCCAGAACATCGCGCTCGGCGGGATGATGATCGCTCTCCCGATCTTCCTGCAGATGGTCCTCGGCTACAACGCGCTCCAGACTGGCCTGTCGATCGCGCCGCTGTCCCTGTCGATGTTCGCGGTGGCGATCCTGGCGGGTCGCCGGTCCACCCATCGCCGTTCGAGCAGCGTCATCCAGGTGGGCTTCGCGCTCCTGTCCATCGGCATCGTGGTGATGCTGCCGCTGGTCCCGCGAGCGAATTCGGGCCTGTGGCTCGCGATCCCGCTGATCGTGGCCGGGTCGGGCCTGGGGCTGCTCGTGTCCCAGCTCAACAACTACACGTTGGCGCCGATCTCCGAGGAACGCATCAGCGAGGCGGCCGGAGTGAACTCCGCCGCCGGGTCGTTCGGCCTGTCGTTCGGGCTGGCGATGGCGGGCGGCGTCATGCTCGCGACCCTCGCTTTCGCGTTCACCGCGGCTGCCGAGGCGAGCACCGTCCTCAGCCCGGCCGAGCAACAGCAGGTCGCCCAGGCCCTGACCGATGACGCCGAGCTGATGACGAACGCGCAGCTCGACGAACAGCTCGTCGGTCAGTCGCCGGAGGTCAAGGCCGAGATCATCCGGATCAACACCGAGGTCAGGCCGGTCGCGCTCCAAGTGGCGCTCCTCGTGCCTCTCATCGCCGGCCTCCTTGGCCTGGTCGCGTCCTTCCGGATGGCGAAGCAGCCGGACATCGTGCCGTCGGCGGCCGTCGAGGGCGTGGCCTTCGGCTAGCCACTCTCGAGCCCCTCCCACGACCAGCGCGGGATCCGGAGACCCTCCGGCACGTCGTCTGCCGACTCGTGATAGCGCGCCATGCTGCTCGTGGTCGCCCAGGCGAAGTAGTCGTGGAGAGCCTCCCGGAGCGCGTCGTCTCCGGCCAGGCCGGCGTCCTCCAGGGCCTGGTCGAAGCAGGCGATCGCCCGCCTGTCCATATCCTCGTGCTCGCCGTTCCCACTGTGGATGCGCACGACGGAGCTCTCGTCACCGAACGCGGCCGAGTAGGCCGGCGGTCCGCCGAGGGCCTCCGCCCAATAGGCGGCCAGCCGCTGGGTATGGTCGGGCTGGAAGCCGTGCCGGAACGCGTGACTCACGACCGGATCGGCCATCACTCGCTCGTGCCAGGCGGCAGCCAGGCGCAGCAGCCCCGCGTCGCCCCCGGCCGATTCGTACAGGGTGCCCATGGCGGCAGGATGCCAGCATCGTCAAGCCGACACAGGCCAACCTCGACAATGCGTTGTCGTCGCGAAGCCGTTCCTGTGTGCAGACTGGAAAACCCCTAGACACGTTTCGGGATAACCGTTGATACTCAGCGGTATGACGCAAACGTACGAGCACACGAGCGCTCGCCTTCGGGTGGGCCAGGCAGCCGAGATGCTCGGCGTGTCGGTCGAGACTCTGCGGCGCTGGGAGACCGAAGGACGCCTTCGGATGGAGCGTTCGACCGGCGGCCAGCGCCTCGTCCAGATCGACGAGGTCAGCCGGCTTCTCGACGAGCGCCGCAAGGCATCGACCGATCGACCGATCGTCGCCCAATCCGCGCGCAACCGTTTCCCCGGCATCGTCACCCGCATCGAGAAGGATCGCGTCGCCGCGGTCGTCGAGGTCATCGCCGGACCGCATCGGATGGTCAGCCTCATGACCGCGGAGGCGGTCGAGGAGCTGGGCCTCAAGGTCGGTGACGAGGCGGTCTGCGTCGTCAAGGCCACGAACGTGATCGTCGAGATCCCGACCGCAAAGGAACCACGCGCATGAAGCCCCGCCTCGTCCCGGTCGTGGCGATCCTCGCCCTCGTCCTGGCCGCCTGCTCGAGCTCCGGATCGTCGCCGTCGGCCAGCGCCGCGGCGACAGCGGCTCCGACGGCAGCCGCGTCGACCGCTCCGTCGGGCGCGTCGGGAGCCGCGCTCACGGTCTACGGCGCCTCGTCGCTGAAGGCCGCGCTCACCAAGGCGAAGACCGCGTACGAGACAGCGAACCCGGGCACGACCCTCACGGTCTCGACCGATGCCTCATCCGCCCTGGAGACGCAGATCGAGCAGGGTGCTCCGGCCGATGTCTTCCTGTCCGCCGACACGACGAACCCGCAGAAGCTCGTCGACAAGGGGCTTGCCGCCGGCGACCTGGTCCCGTTCGCAGGCAACAAGCTCACCATCGTCGTGCCCACCGCCAACCCGGCGGGCATCACCTCCCCGATGGATCTCGCCAAGCCCGGGGTCAAGGTGATCGCCGCCGGTGACGCCGTTCCGATCACGAAGTACGCGACCCAGCTCGTGGCGAACCTCGCCAAGGTGGCCGGCTATCCCGCCGGACTTCGTCGCCAAGTACACGGCGAACATCGCGTCCAAGGAGGACAACGTCGCCGCACTCCTCGCCAAGATCGCGCTCGGCGAGGGAGACGCCGGCATCGTGTACGTGACCGATGCCAAGGGGTCCGACAAGGTCACGACGATCGACATCCCCGACTCGGCGAACGTGCCCGCGGCCTATGACGGGGTCGTCGTCAAGGCCTCGCAGAACCCGGTGGCGGCCAAGGCCTTCCTCGACTGGTTCGCCGGTCCCGATGGCCAGGCCATCCTCAAGGACCTCGGGTTCCTGCCACCGGCGTCGTGATCGAAAGCGCCACGGGGGGACCGACCGGGACTGGGGACGTGGCAGGTCGTTCGCGGCCTGCCACGCACCGGTCGGGTCCATGGGGCGAGCGCTCGGTCGCGGCGCTCGCGCTCCTGTTTTCGCTGTTCCTCGGGCTACCGGTGCTCGCCCTCGTCGGCCGGTCGATCGTCGTCGGGTCGCTCCAGGTCGCGCTGACCTCGCCGGTCGTCCTCGAGGCGCTCTGGCTGAGCCTGTACACGACCGCCATCAGCCTCGTCGTGACCGTGGCGCTCGGTCTGCCGCTCGCGGTCGTCCTCGCCCGTCGGCAGTTCCGAGGCAAGGGCTGGATCGAGGCGGTCGTCGACCTGCCGATCGTCCTGCCGCCGTCGGTGGCCGGCCTCGCGCTGCTCCTCGTGTTCGGCCGGCGCGGGCTGCTGGCAGCGCCGTTCGACCTCCTCGGCTTCTCCGTGCCGTTCACGACGGTGGCCGTGATCATGGCCCAGATCTTCGTGGCGGCACCGTTCTTCGTGCGCTCGGCGCGGACCGGGATCGCCGGCGTGGACCGCGACCTCGAGGACGCGGCCCGGGTGGACGGCGCGACCGAGCGGCAGCTGTTCCGCTCGATCACCATCCCGCTCGCCGGCGCGGCGCTGGCGGCCGGCCTGGTCATGAGCTGGGCGCGTGCCCTCGGCGAGTTCGGGGCGACGATCATGTTCGCGGGCAACGTCGAAGGGAAGACCCAGACGCTCCCGCTCGTCGTCTACAGCGAGTTCCAGGGTGGCGACCTGGACCAGTCGATCGCCGCCGCGGCCATCCTCGTCATCGCCGCGTTCGGCGTGCTCGTGGCGGTCAGGTTCTTCCACTGGGGCCGCTTCCTGGACGTCCGGGGGGTCCCCTGATGAGCAGCCCGCCGCACGCGTGTCTACGCTGGATGTCGATCATCAGCGATGAGCACGGCTGCCCGCCCGGTGTCTCGCTCCTCGAGGACGACCACGAGACGGCGTGGCGGCTCGACCGCATCGACGGATATCCGCAGGAAGGAGCCGGATCATGAAGATCAGCGCGCGCAACCAGCTGCCGGGCACGGTCACGTCGGTGACCGAGGGTGCCGTGATGGCCGAGGTCGTCGTCGCCATCGACGGTGGCCACGAGATCGTGTCGGCGATCACGGCCGAATCCGTCCGCCGGCTTGGGCTGGCCCAGGCAAGCGCGTCGTCGCGGTCATCAAGTCGACCGAGGTGATGCTCGCCATCGATGACTGAGCCGATCCTGCTCCGGCCGATCGGCGTCATCCGCACGACCTTCGGCCAGACCGAGGGCATGCCGATCCAGGCCGCCGCGGCGGTCGGCCTGCGTGGCCGGATCGAGCTCGACCCGGACCTGGTCGAGGGTCTCGCAGACCTCGACGGCTTCAGTCACCTGACGTTGATCTACTACCTCCACCTCGTCGGGTCCGCACGGCTGACCGTGACGCCGTTCCTCGACGACCGTGCGCACGGGATCTTCGCCACGCGCGCACCGACCCGGCCGAACGCGATCGGCCTGTCGACCGTGCGGCTCGTCGCCATCTCCGGCTCGACGATCGAGATCGAGGACGTCGACATGGCCGACGGGACGCCGCTCCTCGATATCAAGCCTTATGTGCCCGCATTCGATGAGCGCCGGGACGTGCGCGTGGGCTGGTACACCGAGCGCCTCGGCGGCCTGGCCGACGCTCGGGCGGACGATCGTTTCGGGGAAAGCGGTTCTGGCTGACGAACCGGTCCTCCCACGCTGTACCGTTCGCGGGGAGAGGGCCGTCACGCCCGCTCATCCCCTGCCCCGGCAACACGATCGCACCGCTGAGGGACAAGACATGAAGAACCCGCCCATCCTGATCGCCATCATCGGCTTCTTCGCGGGACTGGCAGGCTTCGCCTTCCTGTTCGTCGGCTTGCGCATGGTCGGATTCGACTGGTTCGGGGCGCTCGGCGATCTGCCGGCGTTCGACCACGTCGGGTTGTGGGGCTGGCTCGCGATCGCCACAGGGATCGTGTGGATCCTCGCGGCGCTGGGCCTCTGGGCGCTGCAGCCGTGGGCGCGCTTCTTCGCACTGTTCATGGCCGGTTTCGCGTTGTTCGAGGCGGTCCTCGCGTTCTTGCAGTTCCCGGGCACGGGTGTCGGCCTGTCGATGGCGATCCTGCCTGCCCTGCTGCTCTGGTATCTGAACTCCTCCGAGGTCAAGGCGGCGTTCGCCGAGGGCGAGCCTGCTCCGGTCGCCGCGCCCGCAGCCGCGGCACCGGCCGTGACGGCAGCCGCTGTCGCAGCACCGATCGCTGCGGCAGCGCCGGCGGCTCCGGCGCCGGTACCCGCGGCGCCAGCAGTGGCAGTGGCAGCTGCTGCGGCGGCAGCACCGGCACCTGCGCCGGCCACGCCCGTCGCCGGCGACACGGCCACCCATCACATGAATGTCGAGGACGTCGAGGGAATCGGGCCCGCCCAGGCCCAGAAGCTCGCATCGGTCGGCATCGCCACGACTGACGACCTGCTCAGGGCCGGGGCGACACACGACGCTCGCGAGAACATCGCCGAGGTCACCGGCATCAGTGGCAAGCTGATCCGGGATTGGGTCGACAAGGTCGACCTGATGCGCGTCCCCGGGGTCGGCCCGCAGTACAGCGACCTGTTGGAGGCCGCCGGCGTCGACTCGCCCGCCGAACTCGCCCAGCGCAACCCGGCAAACCTCGCGACGACGATCCAGGAAGTCGTCGCCGCGCGGCCCGGCATCGTTCGCAGGGTCCCGACCGAGACCGAGGTCGCGGAATGGGTGGCGGAGGCGGCCAAGCTCCCGAAGGTCGTCCAGCACTGACGAGCGCGCCACCCGCGCCGACCCGCTAGACAGGCAATGACCGGCTAGACAGGCACTTGCGTCATCTCGTTATATACGTATACTCCTACGTAGACCTATGTCACGCGTCAGGAGTTACGATGTGAGCCGTGCCGAACAAGACCATCTACGTCTCCGATGGAGACCTCAAGCTGTACCAGCGCGCGCAGGAGCTCGCCGGCGGCAACCTCTCGGCGGCGATCTCCGCTGCCCTCCGCCGTTATGTCGATGTCGAGGAAGGTCGGCGCGAGGGCTTCGACGAGATCATCGTCCGGGTCGGGCTCGACAAGGGCCGCAAGGTCCGGTTCGTCGGTATCCTCCTCGGCGAATGGGTCAACTCGTCCTACAGCCGGGTCGAGACATTCCGGGTCTACCGCGGCCGGACCGGCAAATTCGTCCTCCACATCGAACGCAGTCCCGACTTCACGATGGTCGACGCCGAGGGCAAGCCGGCAGGCTGGCGCGGGTATCTCGGGATCGGCAACATCAGCTACGGGTCCGCGCCGGCTGAGTCCACACTCGAGGTCATCGCGTCCCTCGACGAGCTTCGCGCGAAGATCCCGCCACAGCTGTACGACATGGTCATCCCGTCCACCCAGCAGCCGACCGTCGAAGACCTCGACATCTGATCTTCGCCGCCACGCTGACCTCCAGGGAGGTGTGGCATGACGGCCATCGGCTCCAACGTCGCGATCCACGTCTCCGGGTTGCGCAAGGCCTACGGCGAACACGTCGTCCTCGACGGCATCGATCTCGACGTCGCCGAAGGGACGGTCTTCGCCCTCCTCGGGCCGAACGGCGCCGGCAAGACGACCATGGTCCGGATCCTGTCGACCCTGCTCGCCGCAGATGGCGGCGAGGTGTCGGTCGCCGGGCACGACATCGGCCGCGCGCCGGACGCGGTTCGAGCCGAGATCGGAGTCACCGGCCAGTTCTCGGCCGTCGACAAGCTCTTCACCGGCGAGGAGAACCTCCAGCTGATGGCCGACTTGCGGCACCTCGGCAAGGCTGAGGGCCGTCGTCGAGTCGATGAGCTGCTCCGACGCTTCGACCTGGTCGAGGCGGCCGGGAAGCCCGTCGCGACCTATTCCGGTGGCATGAAGCGGCGTCTCGACCTCGCGATGACCCTCATCGGCGAGCCGCGGATCATCTTCCTCGACGAGCCGACGGCCGGCCTCGATCCGCGCAGCCGCCGTGTGATGTGGCAGACCGTGCGAGACCTCGTCGCAGGCGGCGTGACGATCTTCCTGACGACGCAGGACCTCGCCGAGGCCGACCAGCTCGCCCACCGGATCGCCGTCCTCGACCACGGCGTCCTGGTCGCCCAGGGAACCGCCGATGAGCTGAAGCGGCTGGTGTCGGGCGGCCACATCCGCCTCTCGTTCACCGACGTGGCCGAGCTCGATCGGGCCGCGCGGACCTTTGACGGAGCGTCCCGCGATAGCGAGGCTCTGACCCTGCAGATCCCGAGCGACGGCGGGGTCGGCTCCCTGCGGGCCCTCCTCGACAGGCTCGACGCGGACTCGATCGTGGTCGCGGGCCTGACGGTCGAGACGCCCGATCTCGACGACGTCTTCCTGTCGCTGACCGGCGACCCCACCCATGAGAAAGCGGCTGTCCGATGAACACGTATCCGCTGGTCCTGGTCGATTCCGCGACGATGCTGCGGCGCAACCTGCGCCGGATGCGCCGCTACCCGTCGCTGACCTTCTTCATCGCCGGCATCCCGGTCGTCTTCCTGCTGCTCTTCGTGTTCGTCCTGGGCGGAACGCTCGGGGCAGGCCTGGGCGGCGCGACCGGTGGGCGAGCCGAATACACCGCCTACGTCCTGCCGGGGATCCTCCTGGTCACCGTGGCCGGCGCCGCCCAGGGGACGGCGCTCTCCATGGCGATGGACATGACCGAGGGGATCATCGACCGATTCCGGACGATGGCCATCGGGCGGACGTCGGTCCTGACCGGTCACGTGATCGGGAGCACGATCCAGACCCTCTTGGCCCTCGCCATCGTGATGATCGTGGCGGTGCTGATCGGCTTCCGGCCGACCACGGGTCCAGCCGAGTGGGTCGCGGCAGTGGGTATCCTGGCGCTCGCCGCGCTGGCCATCTCGTGGTTCTCGATCGCCCTGGGCATGTGGCCAAAGGACGTCGAGACGGCAAGCAACCTCCCGATCTTCCTGGTCCTCCTGCCCTTCCTGAGCAGCGCCTTCGTCCCGACGGACACGATGCCGGACGGTCTCAGCTGGTTCGCCCAGAACCAGCCCTTCACGCCGATCATCGAGACGGTCCGGAGTCTCCTGCTCGGGACCCCGATCGGGAACAGTGGCCTGCTCGCCGTCGGCTGGTGCGTCGGGATCTCGATCGTCGGGTACCTGTGGGCCAAGCGCCTGTACGAGCGAGATCCAGGAGCACGCTAGGCGGCCATCGGCAGCCTAGACGGCTGAGCGGAACCATCAGACGTTCGGACGGGTACCGAATGATGGCCCTGGCCATGGTCGATGCGCCAGAAAGGAGCGTAGGTTTCCTCTAGCACCGATGCGGGCCAGACCGAGGTCGCGGGGGCACGGCGTCCCGCCGCCGGTGGAGGAGGATCACGTGACCCATCCGGTCGTGCGAGATCGCCACGCCCACCACGTTCGTCGGACATCGGCATGGTCCGTGAGCGCGGCCCTTCTGGCCGCGCTCCTGCTTGGCGTCGCGCCAGTCCTGGCCGCGCCCCAGACACGCTCGACGACCCTGACCTACTCGGGATCGACCAACCCTTCCCTGACAAGCTCGGTCACCGGCACCTGCGACGATTGCATCCCGGATTTCTTCGCCCAGGTGTTCACTGGCGACCCGGGCAGCTTTGCGTTCGGCGCTGCCGCGACGACGAAGGTGGATCACCTTGACTGGACCAATACGGCCGGCGTCGTCGTTCACTACGACGACGCGTCCCTACGCCAGGGCCAGACGCTCGGCCTGTCCGACGTCCTGACACCCGGCATCGGCCATATCCACGCCACGGGCAGCATCGGCGGCAGCTACGGTCTGTACAACGACCCGAGCGGCGGGGTCGACTTCGTTCCGTATGGCGGCCAGAGCGGCATCTCGAAGGCGGCGACCTGGGACTTCAACTGCACCATCCCGCTGCCCGGCGAGAGCCCACGGGCATGCAGCTCGGGCAGCCAGTCGTTCGACATCGCCAGCTTCACGATCTTCGTCGTGCCATTCCTCGACCCGATCTCCATCAATATCGACTTCAGCGTCGCTGTCAGCCTCGACCTCGACGTCAGCAGCGATGGCATCCCCACCTTGCGCAAGATCGAGGTCAGCGGCGGGACCGGTCCGCAGACCGCCCCGCTGACCTGGCTTGGGTCCTCGCCGTCGACCGTCTCCGATTCGGCGCCTCTGTCGTGCTCCGAACCGGCCGGGGCCGCCGTCGGCTACGCATTCACGAACAACGCCTATAGCCCGACCGACAGGCTCGCGACGACGACCGGGCTGACGGCCAAGGTCGTCGGCAGCCCGGCGGTCGGTCCGGACTTCGACATCTTCTCGCTCGGGACCTTCGCGTCGAAGACGGCTCCCGAGGCAGACGTCTCCTTCGAGATGGACGCCCCCGACGCATCGGTGAACCTCGGAACCCTCGCGCCGAACCTCATCCCGCCGATCGCGGATGCGGGTCCGACGCCGTACTCGGCGGTCGAGGGGATCCCGGTCCAGTTCGACGGGACGGGGAGCAGCTCGATCTGCGGCTTCCCGGCGCTCAGCTGGACCTTCTCCGACGGCGGGACGGCGACGGGTCCGAAGCCCTTCCACACCTTCGCCGAGGAAGGGACCTACACGGGCACCCTGACCGCGACGGACACGACCGGCTTGACGGCCTCGACGACGTTCAGCGTCAACGTCGCCGACGCACCGCTCACCTCGGAGTGCGCGATGCCGGCCTTCACGCTGCAGGCGTTCGCGGGAGCGACGGCCACCTTCCACGACGCCGCGACCACCGGTCTGTTGAGTGACTTCTCGGCGACGATCGACTGGGGGGATGGCACCAGCTCGGCCGGCGCGATCAGCGGCGGTCCAGGCACGGCGCCGTACACGGTCAGCGGCAGCCACACCTACGCGTCGACGGGCTTCTTCACGGTGAAGACCGCCATCGCGGACGACGGCGGGAGTACGACGACTGCGACCTGCACCAACGTCCTCGTGTTCGCCTTCGCGCCCGGCGGCGGCTCGTTCACCATCGGTGACCAGGAGAACATCGTGGGCCGGCAGGACACGTTCTGGGGATCCCAGTGGTCGAAGAGCGATCCGACGTCGAGTGGCAGCAGCGTGGCGGCCTTCAAGGGCTTCGCCCTGAAGCCCGTGACGCCGAGTTGCGGCGCAACGCCATGGAGCACGGATCCGGGCAACAGTGCGCCGCCACCGAACGGACCGCTACCGACCTACATGGGCGTGATCGTCACGAGCACCTACGCCAAGTCGGGCTCGGCGATCACGGGCAACATCCTCCATATCACCGTGATCAAGACCGACCCGGGCTATGCGCCCGATCCGGGTCACGCCGGGTCCGGGAAGGTCATCGCCCAGGTCTGCTGAGCCAGGGCAGACGACTCGCGTTCGATCAGGCGGGAGCGGGCGACCGCTCCCGCCCTTTCGTGTCGCTTTTCGTGGCCGCGAGGGTCAGCGCGTTCGCGACCCCTCGACGGCGACAAGCGCACGGCGTGCCTGCGCGAGATGGACGCGGTCGTGGCCGGCCGCCAGGCGGAACGTCAGACCGTAGCTCTCGTCGCCGCGCTCGCGGTGCCGACCGACCCGGTCGCGATCCGCGGCCGGACGGCGCGCCCAGAGATCGAGATTCGAGCGGCGGAGCGCCGTGAACAGCTCGATCAGGAGCGCCGGGTCGTCGGCATCGTGCTCGAGCCGGTCCACCCAGAGGGCCTGGTCGTACCCGACGATGTCCGGCCGTCCTCGGCCAGGATCCAGCGCTCGCGGCCGCCACGACCAGCTCGCGCGTCCGTGATATGGCCGATGCACTCGAGGACGGACCATTCGCCCGGCTCGGGCCGGACGCGGAGGAGGTCGCCCGCCTCGGTGACGAGCGCGCGCAGCGCGGCTGGCGTGTCCGCCTGGACGACGGCCGGGTCGTCGTCGCCGAGTGCCGCCAGGAGCGAGGCGCGGTAGGCGTCGGGCGTGCCGACCGGGTCGATGGTCTGGTCCATGGCGCCCTCCGCGCGTCTCTCCGTAGTCGTCCGTCGGCCCGATGATGGCCCATCCGTCAGCCGGCCGCGCGCGGCTCCAGGCGTGCGCGGAGAAGGTCGGGCCGCGCGCTGCCGTCCACTCCTGCGACGCGGCACGACCAGCCACCGGCCTCGGGCCAGACGGTGATCTCGGGGTGCGTCCCGGGCTCGACGGCCCGGACGTATTCGAGCCGGGCGAGCCGTGGGATCGCGCGGACGGCCGCCTCGCCGCCGGCGTCGAGCACCGCCTCGTCGAGCCAGTCGGCGTAGACCGCGTTGTTGACATGATCCAGCGGGTCGAGCTCCTGTGGCCTGACGTCCAGGGATGTCCGTGTCGCGTCGGCGGCCGGCTCGCCAGGATCGACGCGTGCCAGCCCGAACGTCGCGGCCGGCGCCCCGAAGACCGCGTCGAACTCCGACGGGATGCGGGTCGGCGAGCCGCGGGCGTCCAGCAGCACCCAGTCGATGAGGACGGATGCGGCGAGCACCCCGGTCTCGTCGACGAAGTCGGTCCGCCGACGGGCCCAGACGCGACGCCAGCCGACGACCCGCGTGGTCCCGACGAGCTCTGCGCCGACCTCGATCGGTGCCAGGACCTCGACCTCGGCGGCGCGGACCAGCCAGGTCAGGCCGCGCTCGGCGTACCAGTCCCGCCCGAAGCCGCGGGCGGACGAATGGAGGCCTGCCAGGTCCTGCGTGTAGCGGAGGAGGACCGAGGTGCGGATGTGGCCATCGGGTGCGGCCTCGTCGAACCGGACGCGATATGTCGACGAGCAGGTGTCCGGGTCGGTCGGCGTCGCCGCCCCGGTCATGAGCCCGTCATGTCCGGGCGGCCGCCCGCGGCCCGGCGAGCGAATCGAGCGTCTCGAGGCTGACCAGCTCCGTCCGTTCGTGGGGTGCGGTCTGCCGCGCGAGGCGGATCTCGCACGATCGCCGTGCGTCGAAGACCACGAGCGCGACATCGAGCGCCTCGTCCTCGTCCGCAGCGTGCGACCGCGCGTCGTCGAGCTGGTGGAGCACGTCGGCGTTGATCCCGCGCGCGCCCCACTTGCAGTCGTACGCCTCGGCCGCGCCGTCGCGTTCGACGGTGACGTCATATGGATGGATCTCGGCACGGACGCCATCGAACAGCACGCGCCGTTCGCGACGGACGGGCTCCGGGCCGACCCGGCGGGCGAGCAGCTGCGCGGTGAGCTCCTCGACGAGCGCGCCGCGGACCTGGCTGCGGACCTGCTCGCCGCGATCGGCGACCTCGAGCGAGGCGGTCAGGATCGCCTCGGACCGGCCGAGCCCGGCCGCGTCGGCCCCGGCCGCCGCGCCGAACAGCGTCGGGAACATCGCGCGCCAGATCTCCGGATCGGTCGTCTCGCCGTTCATCACCGCCCGGGCGAGGACCCGCTGGCCGGGCGTCGCGTCGGCGAGCAGGGCTGCGGTCCGGGCGACCTGCGGGTCCGCCTGGATCCCGGCGTAGACGACCGCGCGGGCGTCACGGGCAGCGTCCTGGAACCTCACGGCCGCTCGCCGAGCGACAGCAGGACGACCTGCGGGAAGGTGGACAGCCAGTCGATGGCGCGATGCGGGTCCTCGATCCGGGCGATCTCGTCGACGGCCATGTCCACGGCGGCGCTGGCCTCGTCGGACAGGTCGTCGTCGCCTCGGTGGGCGGTCACCTCGTCGAAGCGCGTGCGCCAGGCGTCGGTCAGGTCGGCGACGTACGACCACTCGTCCTCGATCTGCTCGCCGAGCTCCTCCAGCACGACGTACGCGGCAAGGGCGCGGTCGATCGCGTCACGGATGGTCTCGTCGGACATACCGCAAGCCTACCCCGCGAGGGGCGCGGAGCGACGGTCAGGCGGCGTGGATGGTCCGGCGCCGGGCGGACCGCTCGACATCCGTCGCGTCGATCGGATCGAGCATGTTGCGCCGGAGGAGAGCGGTCAGCTCGCGCCGGGCCCGATCGTCCCACGCCCGCGAATAGATCCTGATGGCGTCGGCCCGGACGCGGTTGGCCAGCTGGCGATGACCGGCGGCCTCGAGCTGGCCGACGAGGTCGAGGACGACCCGATAGAGCCCAGGCAATTCCTCGGCGGCAGAGGTCGGCTCCATCGTCGCGAGGATGACGCTCGGACGCGCGCGAGGGGAATAGCCCAGCGGTCCCGAACGACCGGTCCGTTCGGACCAGTGGGTCAGTCGCCCGGATGCCCGCCGCTGCGGATGGCAAACCGTCCGAGCGTCCCGGTGGCCGGCATCCAGGCGGCGCTGACGCGATCGACCGACGCCGCCGCCGGCCCTTCGTCGAGGCGCGCGAGGAGGCGCTCGAGCCGGTCGCGCGGGCCTTCGGCGACGCAGCGGACCGAGCCGTCCGACCCGTTCGCGACCCAGCCGTCGAGGCCGAGGCTCATCGCCTCGCGGAGCACGAAGTAGCGGAAGCCGACGCCCTGCACCCGCCCGATGACCGTGGCATCGAGGCGGGCCGTCTCTTCGCCTGGCGTCACGATCCGCTCAGGCCGCCTTGCGCCCGGCGGGCCATGCGAGCACGAGGGTATCCAGGACGAGCTCGGGCGAGACATTCGAGGCGAGCAGCTCGGCGGCCCGCGCCGTCCGCTCGAGGAACGCGACGGCGGCACCAGGAGCGATGGCGCCGGCGATGGCTCCCAGCTCCTCGAGCAGGACCGTGTCGCGCACGGACCGCGCGCCTCCGCTCCTCGATCAGCGCGAGGTCGCGTGCCACGTCGGCCCACAGGCCCACGATCGTCTCGACGGCGCGACGTCGGTCGGTGGCCGGGGTCTTCGGCGCTGCGACCGCGCCGCCGTCGGCGTCGTCGGCCATCTCGCCGTCGGTGACCTCGTCGGCCGGGGCCACCGGGACGGTCGGGCTCGGGGTCGGAGCGGCACCGCGCCGGCGATTCGTCCGGCCCGGCCCGGCTGCCGCGACCGGGTCGGCGGTCAGCAGGCCCGACAGCGTGAGTGCGCGCGGGACGACCGCCCGGGCGGTCGCCAGCCGCGCCGACGGGCGCGCTGCGGTGAGGTCGAGCAGGACCCGGGTGAGCTCGGCCCGGATGAGGACGGCCTCGGGCGCCCGCGCATAGGCGAGCGCCAGGCCGGGGCGACCCGCCGCCAACCGGCCGAGCCGGGCGGCGGTCGGCGGGTCGGCCAGGTCGTGGTCCGCGACGATGCGCTCGATGTCGCGGGCGCCGACGAGACCCAGGCGGACGCGGAAGCACCGCGAGCGGACGGTCGGCAGGAGGCGCGCCTCCTGGTCGGCGCAGAGCGCGATCGTCACCCCCGAGCGGGGGCTCCTCGAGCGTCTTGAGCAGGGCCGACTGGGCATCCTCGTTCATCCGGTCGGCGCCCTCGATGATCGCCACGCGGGCGCCGCCTTCGACGGGCATCAGCGACAGCTCGCCGATGAGGTCCTTCACGCCCCGAAAGCGCGCGTCCGGGCCGCCGATCACGACCTGCCGGCCGGGCCCGACCGGGCCGAGCCGATGGAGGTCCGGGTGGTCGCCGTGGTCGACGAGCCGGCATGCCCGGCAGACCCGGCACGGCCGTTCGGCGGGCGCGGCCGTGCACAGCAGGCCGGCGGCGAGGTCGAGCGCCAGCGTCGTCTTGCCGACCCCGTCGGGGCCGACGAACAGGACGGCCTGCGGCGCCGGACCCCGGACCATCGCGGCGACAGCGTCGAGCGCTGCCGCCTGCCCCCGGGTCCGGGCACCGTCCATGGCGGAGGCTCAGGCGGGTTCGGTCGTGGCCGTCTTGCGGGTCGTGCGTCGCTTCGGGGCGACCGCCGGCTCGGCGCCTGTGCCCGCGGCGGCGTCCGCCTCGACCGGAGCCGAGGTGGCCGTGGCCGCCTTGGCCGCGGCCGGCTTCCGGGTGGCACGCGGCTTCGCGGCGGCCTTCGCTGCCGGTCCGGCCTCCGCCTCGGTCGCCGACGATCCGGCCTCCGGAAGGACGTCCTCGGTCGCTGCCGATGCCGGCTTCCGGCTGGCACGCGGCTTGGCGGCGGCCTTCTCGCCCGTCGCGGATGCGGCGGTCTTGCGGGTCGCGCGCGGCTTCGGACCGGTGCCCGCTGGCAGCCGGCGTTTCCGCCGTCGTCCCGACATCGGCCGTGTCGGCCTGGTCGGCGGACGTGGTCGAAGTGGCCGGAGCCCCTTCGGTCGTCCGGCTCGAAACCGGCTTGGACGCCACCTGGGCGCGGAGCAGGGCCTCGAGCTCGGGCGGCACGTCGCTCCACGGCTCGTTCGAGCTGCGGACCGGGGCCGGTCGGTCGTCCCGTCGGGTCGGGGCGCGGTCCTCGCGCGGCGGGAGGCTCGATCGGGTCCGGCCGCTGACATCGGGGTAGCGGTTGATGCCGCCACCGCCGCCGCCCACGCCGCCGGAACCGCCTCGACCGCCGTAGCGCTCGCGCTCCATCGCCGACTGGTACGCGCCACGACCGCCGCGGGCACCGCGCCCGCCACCCTGACCGCGACCGCTGTTGCCACGTCGCTCGGCGATCAGGTACTCGGGGATCTCGGGCTCATCGAAGTCCTCGTCGTCCAGCGGGACACGCGACGCCGCGGTCGACGCTGCCGGGGTCCCGAGCTGGGAGTCCCAGACCGAGCCGAACGGCGTCGTCCGCGGCCCGCGGGGCGCGGGGGCGATGTCGGTCTCCTCGTCCTCGTCGATGTCGGACGGAATCGGACGGGACGAACGTGCTGCTGCTGCTGCCGGCGCCGGCGGCGCCGCGTCGTCGGCGCCGTCCTCGGCTCCGATCTCGTCGGCCCGACCGCGTCCACGACCACGACCACGACCACCGCGCCGCCGTCGGCGTCGCGGCTCACCGGTCTCGTCGACGGACTCGTCCCCACCGGCCGCCTCAGCGGCGGCATCGGTCGCGGCGTCATCGAGGTCGTCGAGGGTGAACACCTCGGCGCGGGCGAGATCGGCCTCGGTCAGGGATCCCGCGACGCGCGACAGCCGCTCGCCCGGCAGGGCGACAAGCCCGGCGCCGTCCGCCCGGGCTGCGGCCACAGGCTCGGCCGCGCCGCTGCGGGCCGGGCGCCGGCCACGGGGGCCGACGGCGGCCACCGGCTCGGCCTCGCGACCGCGGCCCCGTCCGCGTCCTCGACCACGGCCCGCGCCGGTGCCCTCGGTCTGCTTGTCCGGCACCTCCGTCATCGACAGGTCCGCGTCGTCGCCCTCGGCGACACGCCTGCCTGAACGCGTGCCCTTCTCGACGCGCGCCAGCTGGACGATGTCGGTGAACTGGTCGGCGACCTCGATCAGGTCTGAGCTGGTGTTGCCGCGGAAGCTGATGACCTCGACGCGGACGCCCTGCTCCTGGACCGCCCGGATGGCGGGCGCGAAATCGCCGTCGCCCGAGACGACGATGGCGATGTCGAGGTTGCGAGCCGTCTTCATCATGTCGACGACCAGCTCGATGTCGAGGTTGGCCTTGACCTTGCCGTCGCCGTACTTGCGGATGTCCTTGCTGACGACCTTGTAGTTGCTCCGGCGCAGGAAGTCGTGGAAGTTGCGCTGGTTCTCGTTGTCCGGGTCGAGGCCCGTGTACGCGTAGGCGCGCACCAGATCGCGGCCTGCGGAGGCCGCCTTGAGGAGCGTGACGTAATCGATGTCCACGCCCGCGGCCTTGGCCGCATAGAAGATGTTCGCGACGTCAACGAAGACGGCGACGTTCTTGCCCACTGTGACTCCTTGGGTTAGGGGTTCGCCCGGCCGGCGCGGTGACGCAGCACGGTGCGGGCGCTCATATCGTGCGGCGCGTGGCGGAACCCGCCGCGGCCACGGTCTTGAAGAGATGCGGACTGGCTTCACCGAAACCCATCCGCTGCCAGCGATCGAACGCCGCGTCGTCATCGGGCCGAGCGGCCTCGACGATGGTGCAACCCTTGTTGCTGGCCGACCTGAGCAGTTCCTCGAGAAGCGACTCGGTGATCCGATCGGCGTCGTACTCCGGGTCGACGACGAGGAGGTCGATCGTGCCGACGTAACCGCCGGCGCGAACGGATGGACGGAGCGCGAGGATCGCGCCCCCGACGACGACGCGTTGCGCTTCCGCGACGACGATGCTCGCCTGCGGGAGATAGACGAGCTGGCGCATCAGATCGGCCACGCCGAGCGGGCTCTCGCCGCGGTTCATCTGAACGGCGTCGTCGCCCAGGGCGACGATCCGATCGATGTCCGTGACGCGCGCCACTCGGACCAGGTATTCCACGCCGACGGGTCCAACCTCGCAGGGTTCGGCGACCAAGGCCCACGATCGGGTTCGACCGAGGCTGGTACCGGGGCCCGCGATCCGCTCGCGGCTGCGAACGACGGGACGTTCGCGACGCGCTGCAGGGTGCGGCCGACCGGTATTGCATTCAGGTCGCCGGTGGGTAATATACGGCATCGCTTCGGCGGCCACCTGCGCGCCGCCCGGATGCGGGATCCCGTCATCGCCGCTCGTTCATGCATCGCCGTCCGAGGACCGTCACCTGGGGAGGGTGGACGACCAGGGTTCGGGGGGCAGCGAGGGACCTGGCGGGTCCGGCCCGGATCGAGCCAGGGGGTTTCGACCGGTGGTTTGGAGGAGACTGAATGAAACTGCACAAGGTCAGCGCGCTCGCGGCCATCAGCGTCTTGGCATTCGCGGCGTGCAGCTCCAGTGGTGGAGCCTCGACGGCTCCGAGTGCGGCCGCCAGCGCTGGCGGCAGCGCCGCCGCAGGTGGGACGCAGGGCGACCCCGCCAGCGCCGCCGCCTGCGCGAACAAGAAGGGCAGCAGCTCGACTGAGATCCACGTCTATTCGAGCCTCCCGCTCGGTGGCACCAACACACCCCAGACGACGGCCATGGTCGAGCAGATCAAGGCCACTCTCGACGGGCAGAAGGTCGGCAACTTCACGATCAAGTACACGAGCCTCGATGACTCCTCGGCCGCCAACAATGGCGACTGGGACGGCACCGTCGAGACCTCGAACGCCAACACGGCGGCCAACGATCCGGACGCGATGGTCTACATCGGCACCTACAACTCGGGTGCCGCGAAGCTGTCCATCCCGATCCTCAACGCAGCCTGCCTGGTCATGCTCAGCCCGGCCAACAGCTATCCGGGCCTGACCCACGCGGTCGCCGGCGTGACCGCCCAGGGTGAGCCCGATTCCTACTACCCGGGCGGCTATCGCAACTACGCCCGCGTCATCAACACCGACGACAACCAGGGTGGCGCGTCCTCCGAATGGGCGCTTTCGCTCGGGTTCAAGAAGGCGTACGTCGTGGACGACGGCCAGACCTACGGTCAGGGCATCGGCCGCGCATGGGCGCTCCACTTCGGCAAGATCGGCGGCACCGTGGTCAGCGCGAACGGCTCGTCCGAGAGCTATGACCCGAAGGCGACCGACTTCGCCGCTCTGGCCCAGAAGGTCAAGGACTCCGGCGCAGATGTCATGTTCGTCGGTGCGATCACCGGTCAGGGCACGCCCAAGCTCTGGAAGGACATCAAGGCAGCTGTCCCGAACATCCAGATGTTCGGCCCGGACGGCGTCAACGAGAAGTCCTGGTACGACGGCACCGGCGCCGCGGGCAATGGCACCTACCTCACCTTCGGTGGGGTCGACATCAGCCAGCTGCAGGGCACCGGCAAGCAGTGGGCCGCCGACTACGCGACCGCGCACAACGGGACCCAGCCGCCGTTCTACGCCACGTACGCCAAGGCGGCCGCCCAGGTGACCCTGGCCGCGCTGACCACGGCCGCCACCAATGACCGCCTCGCGGTCCTCAAGGCGGTCATGGGCACCAGCGCGCTCGACACCGTCGTCGGCGCGATGGCCTTCGACGCGAATGGCGACGCCAAGGGCGGCGTCATCTCGAGCTACCAGGTCATCACCAGCTGGCCGCCCAAGTTCCTGGGCGTCATCACCCAGAACAAGTAGTGCAGTCCGCCTGATCCGCAGGCGGCAGCGTTCGGGGCGGGCCACCGGCCCGCCCCGACGCACATCTGGCCCATCCGCGCACCCGTTCCTCGTGTCGTCACTCTGAGGACCCCCCAGCCGCATGGACCAACTGATCCAGGTTCTGATCATCGGGCTCGCCAACGGCCTGATCTTCGCGCTCGTCGCGCTCGGCTACACCCTGGTCTACGGCATCATCGAGCTCATCAACTTCGCCCACGGCGACGTGTTCATGCTGGGTTCGATGCTGGCGTTCTTCCTTGTCGCCCCGGCATCGAGCGGCGGTTGGGCCATCTTTCCGATCGACGAGAGCATGGCCTTCCCGATCAAGGTCGTCGAGATCCTGATCGTGCTCGCGATCTGCATGGCCATGACCGCGCTGCTCAACGTGTCCATCGAGCGGGTCGCCTACCGGCCCCTCCGGAACGCGCCCAAGCTGGCGCCGCTCATCTCGGCCATCGGCATGAGCTATGTCCTCCAGAACATCGGGCTGGTCTGGGGTGGCGCCTATCAGCGCACCATCGACAGCGTCTTCCCGGCGACCAACATGCTCGCACCGTTCGGGATCACCGCGATCGTGATCACCCCGGCGCAGCTGTTCGTCGCCGTCATGACGATCCCGCTTCTGATCGCGCTGACCCTCTTCGTCAACCGGACCCGCCAGGGGCGGGCGATGCGGGCCACCGCGCAGGACCCCGACACGGCAGGGCTGATGGGCGTCGACGTCAACCGCACGATCGCGATCACATTCATGATCGGTGGCGGCCTCGCCGGCGCGGCCGGTGTCGCCCAGCTGCTGTATAACAACTACACGGTCTACACCCTCGGCTTCCGCTTCGGCCTCAACTCGTTCACCGCGGCCGTCCTCGGCGGGATCGGCAACCTCCAGGGGGCGGTCCTGGGGGCGCTCGTGATCGGCGAGGTGAATGCCCTGAGTGACTTCTACCTGTCGCCCAACTGGACCCAAGCCATCGTCTTCGGCGTCCTGATCGCGATCCTTGTCTTCCGTCCGACAGGCCTCCTCGGCCAGCAGCTGGCGGACCGGGCATGAACGCGGCGGCGGACACGGTCGGCACCGGCGTCGGCGGCTGGCTCGGCTTCGTCGGCGGCACGCTGGCTGCCATGCCCGGGCAGTACCGCGCGGCCTTCCGACATCGGCGGGGCAGGACGATCAGCCTGACCATCATCTTCCTCGCGGTCGTCCTCTACCCGGTCATCGGGCACTACCTCCTGGCCGACTTCAGCCGGAACGTGTTCCCGCTGCCGTACCCGGACGACACGGTCGCCACGTTCATGACGATCTTCGCGATCATGGCCATCGGGCTGAACATCGTCGCCGGGTTCGCCGGGCTGCTCGACCTCGGCTACGTCGCGTTCTACGCGATCGGCGCATACACGGCGGCTTTCCTGGCCTCCCCACACTTCGGCCAGCTCGGGATCAACCTGACGTTCCTCGGCCACGTCGGTCCGGGGGCCGCCGGGATCCACCTGCCGTACTGGATCGTCGTGATCGTCGCGGTCGCGGTGGTCGCCACGTTCGGGGCGCTCCTCGGGGCACCGACCCTCCGCCTCCGCGGCGACTACCTCGCGATCGTGACTCTGGGTTTCGGCGAGATCGTGCCGCTGTTCTTCAAGAACCTCTCGAGCGTCACCTGGTCGCTGAACATCGGGCCGATCAACATCCAGCTCCAGAACCAGAACTGGACCGGGGGCGTCCAGGGCATCAATCCGATCGACCCACCGTTCCTACCCGGTTTCGACATCGTCTTCGACGCGCGCTCGGGAGCTCTCGCGGTCTACCTTGGGCTGTTCATGCTCGCGATCGCGATCCTTGTCGCGCGCAACCTCGAGCACTCGCGCATCGGACGCGCATGGGGCGCGCTCCGTGAAGACGAGACGGCTGCCGAGATGATGGGCGTCAACACCGTCCGGACCAAGCTGCTCGCATTCGCCCTCGGCGCCAGCTTCGCCGGTGTCGCCGGATCGTTCCAGGCGTCCTACCTCGGCGCCTCGACGTCCGACTTCTTCTCGTTCTCCATCTCGATCCTGGTCCTGATCATGGTCATCCTTGGCGGCATCGGGAACATCTGGGGGGCCGTGTTCGGCGCCTTCGCCCTGACGTACGTGGACAAGACCCTGCTGCCGTACATCGGCCAGCGCATCGGCGACGTCGCGCCGTCGCTGCCCAATCCGGCTCAGTACAACTTCCTGATCTTCGGTGTGATCCTGGTGGTGATGATGCGGTTCCGGCCGCAGGGATTCCTGCCGTCGAGACAGCGCGAGGCGGAGCTCACGGTGGCGGGCCTCCAGGATGCTGAGGCTCAGCTGGGGCTGCCGACCGACGACGTCGACAACATCAGCGTCGCGCCCCACGGTCAGAGCGAGGTCGGCCAGGGCGCCCGCGACGCCGAGACCCCGGACGAGGCCAGGCGCGAATGAGCATGCTCGAGCTGCCGGCCGACCTCGACACCGGGGCGATGCACGACTCGGCGCTGCTGGTCAAGTCACGCGCGGTGACCAAGCGGTTCGGTGGCCTGCTGGCGGTCAACAACGTCGACTTCGACATCCCGCGTGGCTCGATCGTGTCGCTGATCGGACCCAACGGCGCCGGCAAGACCACCTTCTTCAACATGATCACCGGCTACTACGTGCCGACGAGCGGCGACATCATCTTCGACGGCCACCGGATCGTGACCATGAAGGGCAAGAAGGCCAGATCGCTCAAGCCACACGAGGTGACGGCGCTCGGGATCGGCCGGACGTTCCAGAACATCCGCCTGTTCGGCACGATGTCGGCCCTCGACAACGTGAAGGTCGGGATCAACGTCCACCTCAAGAGCCACTGGTGGGATTCGGTCGTGCGCACACCGTCGATGCTCCGCGAGGAGAAGAAGACGATCGAGGAGTGCATGGCCCTGCTCAAGCTGGTCGAGCTCGACAAGCGCGCCGAGACCTGGGCGCGCAACCTGCCCTACGGCGACCAGCGCCGCCTGGAGATCGCCCGGGCGCTCGCGACGCGCCCCAAGCTCCTCCTGCTCGACGAGCCGACGGCCGGGATGAACAGCAGCGAGACGCGCCAGATGACCGACTTCATCCAGCGCCTCAGAGGCGAGCTCGGCCTGACCGTCCTGCTCATCGAGCACGACATGCGGGTCGTCATGGGCATCAGCGACCGGGTCACCGTCCTCGACCACGGCGAGGTCATCGCCGAAGGCGCGCCCGCCGAGGTCCGGGCGAACCCAAAGGTCATCGAGGCGTATCTTGGCCGCGGCGCGGCGGAGGCCTGACCGATGGCTTTGCTCGAACTCGACGACGTCCACACCTACTACGGCGCGATCCATGCCTTGCGAGGAGTGTCGCTGTCCGTTGAAGAGGGTGAGATCGTCACGCTGATCGGCTCGAACGGGGCCGGCAAGTCCACTACCCTGCGGACCATCTCCGGCCAGCTCCGGCTGCGGCAGGGATCGATCAAGCTGCGCGGTGATCGGATCGACCACCGGCGGCCGCACGAGATCGTCGAGCTCGGTGTCTGCCAGTCGCCCGAGGGACGACGCGTGTTCAGCCGGATGTCGGTCCACGAGAACCTCGAGATGGGAGCCTTCTCGCGCAAGGACAAGGCCGCCATCGAGGCCGACTTCGTCCGCGTCTACGAGCTCTTTCCGCGGCTCAAGGAGCGCCAAGCGCAGAAGGCCGGCACGCTGTCGGGCGGCGAGCAGCAGATGCTGGCGATCGGCCGCGCTCTCATGGCCGAACCGAAGCTGCTGCTTCTCGACGAGCCCTCGATGGGACTCGCCCCGATCCTGGTCGAACAGATCTTCGACATCATCAAGGAGATCAACGCCCAGGGGACGACCGTCCTCCTGGTCGAACAGAACGCGCTGATGGCGCTCGCCATCGCGAACCGCGGCTACATCCTGCAGACCGGCGAGATCGTCCTGTCGGACGACGCCGCGGCGCTGGCCAAGAACCCGGCCGTGCGCGCGGCCTACCTCGGGGGCGACTGACTCGGACCGCCCATGACCGAGCTCCGCAAGGTCACCGGTCCATCCTCACCGTTCGGACGGCACGTCGGGCGCCTGATCGCGGTGGTCGTCATCGCTATCCTGGTCGCCGATCGTGAAGCCATGGGGAGCGGTCGTCCGACCGGCCCCGGTTCCGGTCGCGGCTGCCAGCTCGTCGCCAAGCCCTGTCGCGACCCCGTCGGCGAGCGTGCGGCCGCGTCTCTACGACTTCCTGTCGTTCGGGACGAACCAGCCGCCGCCGGGTTGGGAGATGTGGCCGGCCGGCAACCTCGCCTCGTTCTCGTTCGCCATGCGCATCGACCTCCAGCCAGCGGTGTCGGCAAGCCCGGCGGCGAGCGACCGTGCGAGCGCGAACCCGACACCCGCGACTACGCCGATCCCGGTCGGCTCGTCCGGCGCGGGCAGCCTGCCCGGGACGATCCCGGATGCGTGGCCGACCGTCCGCATCCCGGTCGGGAGCAAGCTCGACCTGATCGGCATCAACACCCCACTCGGATACGTGGTCCAGGTCGTCTCACTGCGACGGACCGACCAGGATGGCAGCGTGACCCCGGTGCATGCCGTCCTCGGAACGTCCCCGTGGCCCGACCACTTCACGATCATCGGCTATGGATCGGAGGACGGGCCTGACGCGATGCAGCCGTGGCCGGCCGGCACCTACCGGCTCGGCCTCAGCATCGACCCGGGCGGGGTCGCCCGGACCGTTGAGATCGTGATCGACGGTCCTGCGCCGGGAAGCTCGGCAGCGCCGTCGACGGGACCGTCGGCGATTCCGGCAGCCAGCCCCGTGCCCTCAACGGCAGCGCTCGAACCGGCACCCTGACCAGGCGCTCGACCGCGCGGTCGGTCGGCCAGGTCCCGCGGTCGTAGCATGTGTCGATGGACCTCGGACTGACCAACGCCCGCGCCCTGGTCGGGGGTGGCAGCGGCGGCCTCGGCGGCGCGATCGCGGAGGTCCTCCGTGAGGAAGGCGCGCAGGTCGGGCTGGCCGCCCGGCCGAGCGCCCGGCTCGACGACGCGGCGACACGCCTCGGCGCGACCGCCGTCCCCGCCGACCTGTCCACGCCCGACGGTCCGGCGGCGGCCGTGGCGGCGGCCGTCAAGGCGTTCGGCGGCCTGGACCTGCTGGTCGTGAACTCGGGCGGACCTCCGCCGGGCCGGTTCGACGAGGTCGACGAGGCCGCCTGGCAGGCCGCCATCGACGGGACCCTATGGAGCGCGATCCGTCTGCTGCGCGCCGCGCTGCCGCACCTCCGCGAGGGGCACGACCCCGCCATCCTGGTCATCCTGTCGAGCTCGGCGCGCGAGCCGATCCCCGGGCTGACCACCTCGAACCTGCTGCGGCCCGGCCTGGCCGGCCTGATCAAGTCGCTGGTCGAGGAGATCGTCCCGGTCCGGATCAACGGCATCGCGCCGGGTCGGCTCGCGACCGACCGCATCGCCCAGATCGACGCCGCGATCTCACGCTCGAGAGGCGTGCCCGTCGAGGAGGTCGAGCGCTACAACCTGGGCCGGATCCCACTCGGGCGCTACGGCGATCCGCTCGAGCTCGGGCGGGTGGCGGCGTTCCTGCTCTCGCCGGCCGCCTCCTACGTCACCGGGGCGATCGTGCCGGTCGACGGCGGGATGATCCGCGCCCTGCCGTAGGTCTGGGCGTCGCAGTCGTGGCCCGTCAGCGGTAGGTCGGCTCGCGGGTCATCGTCCAGGTCGCCCGCGACAGCACGATCAGGCCGATGGCGGCCAGCCACAATCCCGGACCATTGGTGAGCACCTGGGATGGCGAGTCGAACTGGAATGCGCCGTCGATCGCCAGCTCGACGACGCGCGCCACGAAGCCGATCCAGCCGGCGACCGCGAGGATCGCGAACGACAGCCACCGATCGAGCCCGACGGGCCGATCGCCCGCCGCGTACGGCAGGGCCACCAGCGCTAGCGTGGCGATCCCGACCAGGAAGACCACGATCCCCGTCCCGGCCATGCCATCGCCCGAGATCGGCGTGATGCCCGGCGTCCCCCCGACCTTCCACCAGGGCAGCACGCAGCCGACGACCATCAGCGCCCCGCCGACCGCTGCCAGCGTCCGACCCCGGCCCAGCGGCCGGCGATGGAGGGTCATTCGCCGGGGACGCCGGAATAGACCTCCGGCTTGAGGACTCCCACGTACCGCAGGTTGCGATAGTGCTCGCCGTAATCGAGTCCGTAGCCGACCACGAACTGGTCGGGGATCGTGAAGCCGGTGTAGTCGACCGGGATCTCGACCAGGCGGCGGGCCGGCTTGTCGAGCAGCGTGCAGATCCGCAGCGACGCCGGGCCCTTGCCGCGCAGGTAGCGGATCAGGTAGTTGAGGGTCAGCCCGGTGTCGATGATGTCCTCGACGATCAGGACGTCCTCGTCGGCGATGCTGGCCGACAGGTCCTTGAGGATGCGCACGAGGCCCGACGATTCGGTCGTCGTGCCGCCGTACGAGCTGACCTCCATGAGGTCGATCCGGATCGGGATCTCGATCGCGCGCATGAGGTCGGCCATGAACGGCAGCGAGCCCTTGAGCACGCGACACGAGGGTCAGCGGCCGGCCGCCATAGTCGGCGCTGATCCGGGCGCCGAGCTCGTTGACCTTGGCGGCGATCTCGGCCTCGGTCAGCAGGATCTCGGCGACGTCGTCGTGAAAGCTCGTCTGGTCGCTCATGCGGGTGTGGCAGGTCCTTTCAGGGCGGTGTCGGCTGCCGGGGCTGAGCGACGACGACGCGCCGGCTGGCGACCGGCCGCCGGCTCTGTCCGGACAGGGAGCGCGTCGTCGGTCGCGGCGGCGACGTCACCGCCCTCGGATCCGAGCGTCAGAGCGATGGCCTCGACGTCGGGCGCCAGGGCATACGGTTCGGCGACCTGGCCGGATGTCCCCGACAGCCCGGCGGCCAGGGCGAGCTTGCCGTACTTGAGCATCAGGGCACGGAAGTCGCGGGCGTAGAACAGCTTGACGTTGAGCTCCGGGTAGAGCTCGCGAAGGCGGCGCAGCTTGCGGTTCTTCTTGCGGACGAGCTTCTGGCGGAGCGTCGTCATCTCGAGATAGAGGTCGAGATCGGGCAGGTAGAAGTCCGGCGAGAAGCTCTCGACCACGTCCCCGTCGAGGTTCCACAGGATCGGGAAGGTGTGTGGCTCGTACTCCCAGCGGACCGCGTAGAAGTCGAGGATGCGGGACATCTCGGCCTCGCTCGCGTGCGCGAACGGGACGCTCACCGATCCACCATCGAGCCGCCGCGATCGAGACGCCCGAGCCAGCCGACGAGGTCGCCGTCCCACGCGGCGAGGTCGGCCCGGACGGCCGCGACGTCGGCGTCGCTGATCGGCCGGATCGTGCGTCGCGGGGTCCGGCGGTCGCCGACGGGCGGCTCCGCAGCCACATCGAGGACCGGGCCGTCATCGGCCGACCCGGCCGGGAGGAGCAGACCGAGCGCCGCGCTCCCGCAGCCGGGACAGGCGAGCTCGACGAAGGCGAGATCGTCGCGGCGGGCCAGGATCCGGATCCGTCCGGTCGGGACGGGCGCCCCGCACGCGGTGCACGCGGCGCCGTCGGGGAGCGGACGAGGACGATCGCTGGGGCCCATCGGCGGCCAGTCTAGCGGAGCGCGGCCGCACGCGGGTCGGCGGGAGGTCGGCGATACCCCCAGGGGGTATCATGTCGGCAGCGACGCCGACCAGGCGCCGACGAGCCGAGGATCCCGACCGCCGATGAGCCCGACCGAAGGGCGACGCACGACGCCCCCACCCGACCCGAGCCACTTCCGCCACAGCTACTCCAAGGACAAGGCCCAGCTCGTTCGACGCCTGTCCCGGATGGAGGGGCAGGTCCGCGGCATCGCCCGGATGATCGAGCGGGAGGAGTACTGCGTCGACATCCTGCAGCAGACCGCCGCGCTGCGGGCCGCCGTCGATTCGCTGTCGATCATGGTCCTCGAGGACCACGTCGGCGGGTGCGTCCGGACCGCGGCCGAGCAGGGCAAGGCCGACGAGTATGTCGACGAGGTCATCGACGTCGTCCGCCGGACCCTCGGGCGCCCCGTCCGCACGTCAGGTCGCTCCGCCTGACCGACCACCGTCGACGACACGCCGTCCACGGCCCGGTTGTCCACGAATCGCGCGCGGCCGCGTCGTTTCGTGGAAAAACCCGTTGACGCGAGCGGCCCCGGCCCTCTACCGTCCGGCATCCGCACTGGGGCCGATGCAAGGGTAACGCGGTCCACGAGGGGCCCGGGGAGACCCGGCCACGAACCGGATGGACGGCGGAAGACCGAAGCCGAGCCTGCGGTGCGAGAAGATCCCGCCGCCGGGAGCGGCGCCGCGAGGCGGCATGGCACGCGGATCCACAGGAGGCGTGTCGTGGACCGACCACGCGAGCCGCTCCCGACGCGCGTGGAGTCCACCCCGGACCTGCCGCGCGCGTATGACGCCGCCCTCGACGCCGGCCTCGCTGCGTTGTCGCTGTCCCTGGATCCCGCGACGCGCGCGGCGATCGACGGCCACGCCCGCCTGCTGCTGGCCTGGACGACCGCCATCAATCTGACCGCCATCCGGGACCCGGCCGCGGTCGCGCGTCGCGCACGTCGTCGACAGCCTGACCGCGGTCGCGCCTGATGCGAGAGCGCGGCATCAGCCGGTTCGTCGACCTCGGGTCGGGCGGCGGCTACCCGGGCTTCCCGCTCGCGGCGGCCGTCCCGGCCGAGCGCGCGCTCCTCATCGAACCGATCGCGAAGAAGGCCGCGTTCCTGTCGACGGTGGCTGCGGCGACCGGCCTCGAGCCGGCGGTCGAGGCCGCCGCGGTCCGGGCCGAGGCGCTCGCCGCCGATCCGCGTCACCGCGGCCGCTGGCCGGCCGTGACGGCGCGGGCCGTGGGCGGCCTTGCCGAGCTCGTCGAGCTCGCGTTCCCGCTGCTGGCGCCCGGCGGCTGCCTGATCGCCTGGAAGCGCGGCGACATCGCCGCGGAGCTGGCGGCCGCGGACCGGGCGATCGCCGCGCTCGGTGGCGGCTCGCTGGTCGTCCGGCCCGTGGACGTGGCCGGGCTCGACGGCCATCGCCTCGTGGTCGCGACCGCTCGCGGACGCGTCCCGCCCGCCTATCCGCGCGACCCCGGCGTGCGCCGACGCCGGCCGTGGTGACCGGCGCGCTGCTAGATTGGTCCGCGTGCGGATCGCGGTCCTCTCCGACATCCACAGCAACCTCGTTGCCCTCGATGCGGTCCTCGCGGCGGCCGGCGCGGTCGACGCCGTCTGGCACCTCGGTGACGTGGTCGGCTACGGCCCGGAGCCCGATGCGCGTCGTCGCCCGGCTGACCGAGATCGGCGCCATCGGCGTCCGCGGCAACCACGACGCTGCCGCCGCCGGCGGCTCCGAGATCGACTGGTTCAACGCGGACGCGAAGGCGGCCATGGAGTGGACCCGCGAGGCCATCTCGGCGGCGACCCGGGACTGGCTCGCAGCGCTCCCGCTGCGCCGGATGGAGACCTCGTTCACGATGGTCCACGGCAGCCCGCGCGACCCGATCTGGGAGTACGTGACGTCCGCTGCCCTGGCACGGGCCGGCCTGTCGGCGATCTCCACCGAGCACGGCCTCCACGGCCACACCCACGTCCCGATCGCGTTCACGATGGTCGACGGCCGGATGCGCACGCTGGCGCCGCGGGCGGGCAACATGGTCGCCCTCGGCGAGGGTCGGATGCTCCTCAACCCGGGGTCGGTCGGCCAGCCGCGCGACCACGATCCGCGGGCCAGCTACATGGTCCTCGACGTGGACGCCGGGACCGCGACCTGGGGTCGGGTCGCCTACGACGTCGACGGGGTCGGCGCGGCGATGCGGTCGGCCGGCCTTCCGGAACGTCTTGCCGATCGCCTCCGCGTCGGCGTCTGACAGCGCTCGGTGACCATCGCGGGACGTACCCTAACGGGGCAGCCATCGCTATCGTTCTTCATCCCGCGCCCAAGTCGTAGCGGAGTCCTCATGTGATCGGTGGGAGGCGGCCCCTGCGGGGTCGCAAGCCGGCGGACCGGCGCGTCCGGGTCGAACGCCCCCACGCCCCCTATTTCCGGTACATGGGCCCCAACACGCTGGTCGCCAAGCCCGCGGCCAACGTCGCCCTGACACCGGGCGGACGGCTGGTCAACCGGGTGCGCGCGGTGGTCTTCGGCCGCCCGCTGTCGACCGAGGAGGAGATCGGCGAACGGCTGTCCAAGACCAAGGCCCTGGCCATCTTCAGCTCGGACGCGATCAGCTCGTCGGCCTATGCGACCGAGGAGATCCTGCGCGTGCTGCTGGTGGCCGGCGCCAGCGCGCTGGTCCTGTCGCTCCAGGTCGCGGTCGCCATCACGATCCTGCTGACGGTCGTGTCGATCTCGTACCGGCAGGTCTGTCGCGCCTACCCGAACGGCGGCGGCGCCTACATCGTGGCCAAGACCAACCTGGCGCCGATCTTCGGGCTGATCGCGGCAGCCGCCCTGCTGATCGACTACGTGATGACGGTCGCGGTCTCGACCGCAGCGGCGATCGCCCAGATCCAGTCGGTCATCCCGGCCGCCTACGACTTCCGGATCGAGATCGCGTTCGTGTCCATCTCGCTGATCACCATCGCCAACCTGCGCGGCCTGCGCGAGTCCGGGAACATCTTCGCGGTCCCGACCTATCTGTTCGTGTTCCTCGCCCTCGGCATCATCACCATCGGCCTGGTCAACATCATCGGCGGGACGGTCGTCCCGCCACCCCAGCCGGACGCCCAGCCATACCCGAACCCGCTCGAGCCGATCACCATCCTCCTGCTCCTCAAGGCGTTCGCGGGTGGGTCCGTGGCGCTGACGGGCGTCGAGGCGATCGCCAACGGCGTGCCCGCGTTCAAGCCGCCCGAAGCGAAGAACGCCGCCAACACGATGACGGCGATGTCGATCCTGCTCGGCGATCCTGTTCATCGGGCTCACCGTGTTCGCCGTCCAGTACGGCCTGCGCCCGACGAACCCCGGAGGCGCCTCGATCGTCGCGCTCGCCGCCGAGGCCGCCTTCGGGAGCGGCTCCGTGCTGTTCGTCACGTTCGCGGCGAGCACGGCGCTCATCCTGTTCCTCGCCGCGAACACGAGCTTCAACGCGTTCCCGCGGCTGGCGGCCATCCTGGCCGAGGACGGCTACATGCCCCGCCAGTTCTCGTTCCGCGGCGATCGCCTGGCCTACTCGTGGGGCATCGTCCTGCTGGCGGCCGTGGCGTTCGGGCTGCTGTGGGCCTTCGGCGGCGACACGCACGCCCTGATCCCGCTCTACTCGGTCGGCGTGTTCGTGTGCTTCACCCTCAGCCAGATCGGCATGGTCAAGCACTGGCGCGAGGTCCAGGAGCCGGGCTGGCGATGGCGAGCCACCGTCAACGCCGCGGGCGCAGTCCTGACTGCGGTCGTCCTCGTGGTCGTGGTCTCCGAGAAGTTCCGCGACGGGGCGTACCTCGTCGTCATCCTCGTCCCGCTCCTGGTCATGATGATGCTGTTCATCAATCGGCAATACGCACGCTCGTCGCGCGAAGTGGCCGTTTCGCCGGACATGGTGATGCAGGCTCCGTATCGCGAGGAGCGAGCGGTCGTGCCGATCCCCGGCCTGAACCGGGCGGTCGTCCAGGCGATCAACGTCGCTCGCTCGGTCAGCGATGACGTCCGGGCGGTGTACATCACCGACGACCCCGACGACGGCGCCCGGCTGCGCCTCGACTTCGAGCGGCAGGTGCCCGGCGTCCCGCTGGTCGTCGTCGAGTCGCCGTATCGCACGCTGGTCGGGACCGCTGCTCGCCTATCTCGACGTGCTCGACTCGGCGTGGCCGCCCGGCAAGGCGGAGCCGATCACGTTCGTGGTCATCCCGGAGTACGTGGCCCGGAGCTGGTGGGAGCGCATCCTGTACAACCAGTCGGCCAAGCGCCTGCGCAGCGTGCTCCTCGGACGACCGCACACGGTCGTCGTCGCGGTCCCGTACCGACGTGAGGACCCGGCGTTGTTCGAGGCGGCCCTCGGCGGCGAACGGCCGGAGCGCCCCGACCACGACGGTCCGCCGAGCCCGCCGACCCCGCCGACCCCGCCGACGACGCCAGGCGGGCCGCCGCCGACCCCGCCAACGCCGCCGTCGCCACCGCTCCGCTGACCGCCCCGACCCTCCCGAACGGGAGTGGATCTACAACCCGCGCACGGGGACCCTGTCGGGCATGCTCTGTGAGCGCCTGACGACCACCCAGGCGACGACGGCGTACGCGATCCCGCCCGCGATGTCCACGAGGTAGTGGTCGCCGAGGTAGACGATCGAGAACCAGGCGATGCCCGTGTAGGCGAGCATCACCCACCTGCCACGACCGGGAACCTGTCGAAGGCAGAGGTAGGCGAGGAACGGGTAGGCAGCGTGGAGCGACGGGAAAGCGGCCACCGGATCCGGGCTGATGCCGCCGAACGCCAATGACGCCACCAGGCTGCCCTGGATGCCCAGGAAGCCCACGAGACCATCGATCGCACCCCCTTCGAGGTGTCCGAGCCTCGGCTGTCCGCCGACGGTTGTCAGGTGACCGGACGCGGCCGTCCACCATGGCGGCGCCGCCGGCAGCAGGAGGTACGTCGCAAAGGCCGCGATCGACAGGACGACGAGTGCTGCCACGAAATCGTAGAAGACGTGACGATGGCGCACCCACAGATACGCTCCCACGCCCAGCGGGAGGAACGTATGGAGGACGTAGATGCCGGTCGCCGCCAGAGCCAGGGCATCGAAGGAACCCAGTGGCCGCAGCGCCCGCTGCAGGACGTCCGTGGCGATCGCGCCGTTCAGGAATGCCCGGTCGATCATCGCGCCCCCGTCGAGATGGACGGTCCGAAGCAGGACCGGGACGAACGCGCGGATCAGCTCATAGGCGAGCGCGACCACGACCAGCGGCAGCCAGTCCCGGACCGGATGCCGGCCGCCGGGGCCGGCCAGCCGCCAGCCGATCATCGTCACCGCCAGAGCGGACCCGATGACCACGACATCCGGGGTCAGCTGCACCCCGTCCGACAGCGCGAGCACTACGACCAGCACCAGGTAGGCGGCCAGGGAGCGCCGGACGACGCGGTCGTTCCTCGACCGGAGACGGGCCGTCTCAGTGCCCACCGATGCGTCGGGATGCAGGCCCCGGCGCGGCACATCCGGACGAGGACCGTCCCGATGAGAGAGGACTGGCCGGCATCGGCCGACGATCTCGTCGCGGCTGGAAGAAAGGATGGACATCTGCGCTGTCAGTGGGCCGGCGGATCGGACGATCACGGCCCGCGGTCTTCCGACTCGGTCGGCTCAAGGGTACCTGCGGAGGGGATGACATGCCCCGGGCTGAGTGCCCCGCCCTGACCTCGCGCCCACCCGGTGGTATCGTGACGGGCCATGTCAGACGCCCACGCCCCGGCCTTCCGCCGAGCGGTCATCGCGCTCAACGGTGGATCGAGCGACGCGAGGATCGTGCGGCTGGTCGCCGACTACGCCCGCGCTACCAAGGCCGAGCTGGTCGCTGTCCACGTCGTCGAGATCGACTGGACGCTCCCCCTCGATGCGGACATCGCCGGTCGTTCGGAGGAGGTCCAGCGGGTCCTCGACACGGCCGAGTCGGTCGCCGAGCACTACCGCCTCATCCTCGAGCCCGTCCTGCTCCAGGCCCGCGACGTCGGTGCCGCGATCGTCGACGAGGCGACGGAACGCGGCGCAGACCTGCTCGTCGTCGGCCTGCCCTATCGAAAGCGGTTCGGTGGCGAGTTCGCCATCGGCCGGACCATCCCGTACATCCTCCAGAACGCGCCGTGCGCGGTCTGGGTCGTGCGCGATCCCATCAGCGAGGAGCCAGCGTGAAGATCGTCATCATCGGCTGCGGCCGGGTCGGCGCATCGATGGCCGAGGCCTACGACCGAAGCGGCCACCAGGTGCTCGTCATCGACAGCCTCACATCCGCGTTCGATCGCCTGCCGTCGACATTCGGCGGGACGGCCATCCGGGGCGACGGGACCGACGAGGACGTCCTCGAACGTGCCGGCGCCGCCGGGGCCGATGTGTTCCTGGCCCTGACCGAGGGGGACAATCGGAACGTGATGGCCGCCCAGCTCGCGTACGAGGCGCTCGGGATCGAGAAGGTCATCGCCAAGATCAACGACCCGTTGCGCGCCAAGGCGTACGCCGAGCTCGGGATCGCGACGCTGTGCCGGACCGGCCTGATGGTCGACGCGGTCGACCGCTATCTCGGCCTGCCACTGTCCGCCCTGCCCGGGATGCTGGCGCCGTCCGGCCACCACGACCAGCACGAGCGGGGCGGGGCCTTTGGCCCGGTCGCCGTTCCCAGCGCGACCAGGGAGGTCTGAACCGATGTTCGTGCTCGTCGTCGGCGGGGGGAAGGTCGGCTACTACCTCGCCAAGGAGCTGATCGAATCAGGCCACGAGGTCGCGCTCATGGAGAAGGACCAGCGGCGCGCCAGGGAGATCGCCGACGAGATCGGCTCGATCGTCATCGCCCACGACGGCTGCGAGGGCAAGTACCTCGCCGAGGCCGGCTGCAACCGGGCGGACGTCGTCGCGGCTGTCACCGGCGACGACGAGGACAACCTCGTCATCTGCCAGATGGCGAAGCACCATTTCGATGTCCCGCGGACCATCGCCCGGGTCAACAACCCGAAGAACGAGGCGCTGTTCCGCCACCTCGGTGTCGACGAGCTGATCAGCCCGACCCGGATGATCCTGGGCTCGATCGAGCAGGACATCCCCGTCCACGAGCTGCTCCACCTGGCGGCGCTCGGCGAGGGCGAGCTCGAGCTGATCGAGGCGCATCTCCAGGCGGGCTCGCCGGCCATCGGCCGGGCGCCCAAGGACCTGTCCATCCCGGACGGCTGTTCGCTGTTCGCCGTCATCCGCGACGGCATCGCCACGCCGCTCCGGCCGGACACGGTGATGCTCGAGGGCGACAAGGTCATCGCCATCGGCAAGCAGGAGTGCCAGGGCCTCCTGCACGACCAGCTCATCGGCGACCCGGACGTCATCGAGACGCCGAGCCGATAGGCAGCGACACCACTGGGCGCCTCGGGCCGGACGCGGGCCGGGACGCGAGCCATCCGACCGGTCGCACGCGTCTGTGACAGACGCACGCCACGCGAGCACTCGTCATGGGCAGCCAACGGTGGCCTGTGGGATCCGAGCGTGGATGGCGGCACAACAGCGCGCCATCCCTGCCAGATGCTCGCTTGATGATGCATCTGTCAACGGATCCGGTGACCAACGCTCGCCTGGCGAGCGTTTGGCAGGAAGTGGGCCGGACGCCGGACGGAGTGCTCGCGGCGATCCGGCCGGCCGGGCGTCCAGCGACAAATCTCAAGATGAAGAACGCGCAACACTCTTGACAACGTCATTGTCAGGGTTCTAGCATCCGGATATGTCCCAGGTCCGCCCAGAGCACGATCCCGAACGGCCGGTCTACGTCATCAGCGTGGCCGCGACGCTCGTCAGCGCGCATCCGCGGACACTCCGGATCTACGAGGACGAGGGCCTGCTCTGTCCGGCCCGGACCCCCACCAACATCCGCCTCTACAGCGAGAACGACATCCGTCGTCTCACTTGGATCCGGCACCTGACCCGTGACCGCGGCGTCAACCTTGCCGGCATCCGGATCCTGTTCGAGCTCGAAGAGCGCCTCGGCGCTCGGATCCTCGAAGCCCTCTACGCCGAGGGGACCGCGGACCGGGAGACGCCCGACGCGTCCGCCCCCGCCTCCACCCGGTCGACCCCAGCAGACACCTAGGAGATCCTCATGGCCAAGCGACCGTCGTCCCCGGTCGACGAGCAGCCCGCCCCGTCCACCACGTCCACCGGCACCCGCGACCTCCCGCTCGTCGCCCTCCGCGAGACGGTCATCTTTCCCGAGATGATCGTTCCGCTCCAGGTCGGCCGCGAGAAGAGCGTCAACGCGCTCAATGCCGCCGTCCTCGAGGGCGGGCCGATCGCGCTCGTCACCCAGCGCCAGGCCGAGCAGGAAGACATCGAGGATCCCTCCGAGCTCTACTCGATCGGCACGCTGGCCAAGATCGCCCAGGTCGTGCAGCTCCAGGACGGGACGGTCCGCGCGATCGTCCAGGGCCAGGGGCGCCTGCGCGTCGTCGGCTTCTCGGCGACCGAGCCGTTCCTCCGGGCGATCATCGAGGAGCTCCCCGACGAGAGCCCCGACGGCCTCGAGGTCCAGGCGCTGATGCGCACGGTCCAGGCCCAGATCGAGCAGTACGTCGCCAACGGCGCCCCGGTCCCTCCGGAGGCCGCCGTCGCCGCCCGCAACATCAGCGAGCCCGGATTGCTGGCCGACATGGTCGCCTACAGCCCGGACATGTCGACCGAACAGCGCCAGGAGATGCTCGAGACCATCGACGTCACCGAGCGCCTCAAGCTCGTCTCCAACTTCCTCGCGCACCAGATCGAGATCCTCGAGCTCAAGGGCCGGATCCAGTCCGAGGTCAAGTCCGAGATGGACAAGACCCAGCGCGAGTACATCCTCCGCGAGCAGCTCAAGGCCATCCAGCGCGAGCTGGGTGAGGACGATCCGCAGCAGGCGGAGATCAACGAGCTGCGCGACAAGGTCGAGTCGGCAGGGATGCCCGACGAGATCAAGGCCCGCGCGATCAAGGAAGTGGACCGGATGAGCCGGATCCCCTCCGCGTCGCCGGAGGTCGGGGTCATCCGCACCTACGTCGACTGGCTGGTCGGCCTGCCGTGGAACGTCTCGACCGACGACCAGCTCGACATCAAGGAAGCCGCACGGATCCTCGACGAGGACCACTACGGCCTCGAGAAGATCAAGGAGCGGATCCTCGAGTACCTCGCCGTGCGCACGCTCGCCGACGAGATCCGCAGCCCGATCCTCGCCTTCGTCGGACCGCCCGGCGTCGGCAAGACCAGCCTGGGCAAGAGCATCGCCCGGGCGATGGGCCGCAAGTTCGTGCGGATGAGCCTCGGCGGCATCCACGACGAGGCCGAGATCCGCGGACACCGCCGGACGTACATCGGCGCGCTCCCCGGCCGGATCATCCAGAGCGTCAAGACGGCCGGCACCAACAACCCGGTGTTCATGCTCGACGAGGTCGACAAGATCGGCATGGACTTCCGTGGCGACCCGTCGTCGGCCCTGCTCGAGGTCCTCGATCCCGAGCAGAACAACACCTTCCAGGACAACTACCTCGAGGTGCCGTTCGACCTGTCCAAGGTGCTGTTCGTCGCCACCGCCAACCTCCTCGACCCGATCCCGCCGGCCCTCCGCGACCGGATGGAGATCGTCCAGCTGCCCGGCTACACCGAGCAGGAGAAGATCGAGATCGGCAAGCGGTTCCTCATCCCCAAGCAGATGAAGAACCACGGCCTCAAGGCGAGCAACATCCAGATCACCGATGAGGCGATGACCGAGCTGGTCCGCTCGTACACGCACGAGGCCGGCGTCCGGAACCTCGAGCGCGAGATCGCCAACGTCATGCGCAAGGTCGCCCGGCAGGTCGCCGAGGGCCGCAAGCGCAAGACCGTCATCGACGTCAAGAAGCTGGCCGACATGCTCGGCCCGCAGCGCTTCGAATACGGCGAGCTCGAGTCCGAGGACCAGACGGGTTCGGCGATCGGCCTCGTCGTGACCGAGGTCGGCGGCGACGTCGTCGCCATCGAGGTCACCCGCATGGAAGGTCGCGAGGACTTCATCCTGACCGGCCAGCTGGGCGAGGTCATGCGCGAGTCCGCACGAGCCGGCCTGTCGTGGACCCGTGCCCACGCGGCGGAGCTCGGGATCCATCGCGAGGTCTTCGAGACGAACACCCTGCACATCCACGTGCCGGCCGGCGGCATCCCGAAGGACGGTCCGTCCGCCGGGATCACGATGGCCACCGCGATCGTCAGCGCATTGACCGGGATCCCCATCCGCAAGGACGTGGCGATGACCGGCGAGATCACGCTGCGCGGTCGGGTGCTCCCGATCGGCGGGCTGAAGAGCAAGATCCTGGCGGCCCACCTCGCGGGCGCCAAGATCGTGATCCTGCCGCGCAAGAACGAGAAGGACCTGCGCGACATCCCGGAGGAGATCCGGAAGTCGATCAAGCTCGTCCTGGTGGACAACATGGACCAGGTCCTCGAGGCGGCCCTCCGGCGCAAGCCGAAGGCGCTCGTCGCCGAGCCGCCGAAGGTCATCAAGGGCACCGACCCGCTCGACCCCGAGCCGGGCAAGCAGCCCACCGTCCGCCGCACCAACTTCCCGCCGACCGACCAGCCCCCTGTGGTCGTTCGAGGGTCGTAGCCAGCACCGAGGTTCGCCTGTGGCCGGTCCCGCGGGTCTCGACTACAAGGATTACTACGCGGTCTTGGGCGTGCCCAAGACCGCGTCACCTGCTGACATCAAGAAAGCCTTCCGCAAGCTCGCCCGTCAGCATCATCCCGACAGCAATCCCGACAACGACGCCGCCGAGCGCAAGTTCAAGGAGATCAACGAGGCCAACGAGGTCCTCAGCGATCCGGCCAAGCGCAAGCAGTACGACGAGCTCGGGGCGAACTGGGAGGCGATCAGCCGCGCCCGATCGGCCGGAGCCGGGTCGGCCGGCGGCGCCAGCCCGTTCGGCGGGTTCGGGGGCTTCGGCGGTGCGGGCGGTGGCGGCAATGTTCGCTACGAGTTCCACACGGCGTCCGATCCCGGCGAGTTCTCCGACTTCTTCCGCATGTTCTTCGGCGACGAGGCACAGGGAGCATCGCCGGCATCCGGAGGACGCGGCTCGCGCCCGACCGGCGGACTCGGCTTCGAGGACATCCTGGCCGGGATGGGCATCGACGGCCGGTCCGTGGGCAACCCGCCACCCCGGCCTGCACCGGCCGCCATCCACGAAGCGACCGCCGAGATCACCCTTGAGGAGGCCTACCACGGCACGACCCGGCTGGTCGACGTCGACGGCAAGCGCCTCGAGATCACCATCCCGCCAGGCGCCGACACCGGCTCACGCATCAAGCTCACGGGTCGCGGACCCGGCGGCGGCGACCTGATCGTCGTCACCAGGCTGACCCCGGACGCGACCTTCACCCGGCGCGGCGCCGACCTCGAGCGCGAGCTCCCGCTGACCCTCGAGGAGGCGCTGCTCGGCGGCGAGGTCAGGGTCGGGACGCTGAAGGGCGGTGTCCTGCTGACCATCCCGCCCGGGACCCAGCCCGGGCGGACGTTCCGACTCCGCGGCCAGGGCATGCCGCGCTTCAAGGCCACCGGCCACGGCGACCTGTTCGTCAAGGCAAAGGTCGTCCTGCCGACCAACCTGTCCGACGAGGCCAAGGCTGCGGCAAAGGCGTTCCTCGCGCTCGTCAAGCAACCCGACCCGCGCTGACCGACCAGCGAGGATCAGGGTCGTCGCTCGCAAAAGATCCGACTGGTGAGACATGGGTCGCCGCAGTACCCTTCCTCGTGTTTCTCGAGGAAGTCGACAAGGTAGCGAGCACCCCAGGCTGACCTTGTAGACATCAGCGGGCCGTCGCGTTGCGTCGGAGGTCGACAGCAGGTGAGCCAGGCAGGAAACCGTCCCGGTTCGTCTGTGCTGGCGTTCTTGATCGCCGACATCCGCGGCTACACCAGCTTTACGCGAGCGCACGGCGATGAGGCTGCCGCGCATCTCGCAGCGACATTTGCCGAGCTTGCTCGAGAAGCCGTCGAGGCATATGACGGGGCCGTCATCGAGTTGCGTGGCGATGAAGTCCTTGCCAGGTTCTTGTCGCCACGTCAGGCCCTTCGAGCGGCCGTCGACCTCCAGGCGGTGCTCGCCGATGAATCCATCCTGGACGATCTGCCTCTCCAGGTCGGGATCGGGCTCGACATCGGCGAGGCCGTACCAGTCGAGGGTGGTTATCGCGGCGATGCCCTGAATTTTGCCGCCCGATTGTGCGGCGTCGCCGCAGGCGGCCAGATCCTGATCAGCGACGGCATGCGCCAAGTCGTCGGTGAGATGGACGGTGTGTCCATCGAACCCGTCGACGCACTTGTGCTCAAAGGGATCGACACGCCGGTTCGGGCCGCTCGTGTCCGTGCAGCGCACCCAGTGGTCGAACGCGTGGTCACACGACCGGCAGCCGGGTCCATCGTGCCCGTCGAGCTCGACCCCATGACGCCACTCTTCGGTCGCGACACTGATGCCCGTCGATTGCGCTGGGCATGGCGTCAGGCCCGGGCGGGCCGTGGGTCGGCGGTCGCCATCACCGGACCCACCGGCATCGGCAAGACGCGGCTCGCGGCGGAACCGATCGTCGTCGCGTCCCGGAACGGCGGAGTGATCGCCTACGGCAGCGCGCTGGGCGGCGGTGTGAGCGCGGCGCTTGCTCAGCTGCCCGAGGCCTCCGCGGTCGCCACAGTCGTCGTCATCGACGATCTGGAGTCCGCGAGCGACGACGACCTGAACGCGGTACGTGAGGCAGCGGCACGGGTCGCACGGAACCCGTTCCTCCTGGTCGTCGCCGCGACAGACGACGCTCGAGCGGCCGTCGCCACCGTCCTTCGGCCGATCGCCGAGGACCGCGCCGCGATCCGTCTCGGGCCGATCGGTCAGGACGCCGTCGCCGAGATCGTCGCGACCTATGCCCCGGACGCCCGTGACTCGGCACCGGTCTGGGCGATCGCCGAAGCCTCGGCGGGTCGGCCAGCCGTGGTTCACGAACTCGCCGCCTCGTGGGCCCGGCAGGAGGCGGGGCGGCGCCTCGGTGACGCGGTCGAGCGCACCGTATCCGGGCGGCGGGATCTGAGACGTCTTGAGTCACAGGTCGCGTCGAGCGTGGTCGACCTGCAGCTGGCGCGAACGAGACTCAACCTGACTGCGCGAGGCAAGGGAACCGAGGCAGATCGGTGTCCGTTCATGGGTCTCGTCGCGTTTGACGTTGGAGACGCGGACCTGTTCTTCGGGCGCGAGCGGCTCGTTGCCGAGATGATCGGTCGCCTTGCCGGTTCATCGTTCCTCGGCGTCATCGGCCCGTCGGGGAGCGGGAAGTCGTCGGCCGTGCGCGCAGGCCTGATCCCTGCGCTTTCGTTCGGTGCGCTACCGGGGACTGGGACGTGGACCCGGGCCGTCATTCGACCCGGCGCCCATCCGATCGCGGAGCTGGATCGTGTGCTGTACGCGGCATTGCCGGCTGACCTGCGGGAGAGATATTCGGCCGCGGTCACCGGAGAAGAGGCACATGACCCTCTGTCCGCGGCAGCCGCCCTCCTGCCGATCAGCGCGCGCCCACTTCTCGTCATCGACCAATTCGAAGAGATCTTCACGACGACAGATCAGGCCGAACGCGACCGGTTCGTCGAGGCTATCGAACGTGCCGCGCGCGAAGGACACGCGACGGTGGTTGCCGCGATCCGCGCCGATTTCTATGGCCGCTGTGCCGACTATCCTGTCTTGGCCGAGCTGCTCAGCGCGGGTCACGTCCTCGTCGGCGCGATGTCCAGCGCCGAGTATCGGCGCGCCATCGAGGGACCCGCTCGGCGCGCATCGCTCGCCATGGATAGCGCCCTTGTCGACGCTCTTGTCGATGAGGTCGTCGAGCAGCCGGGCGCCTTGCCACTCCTTTCGACGGCGCTCGTCGAGCTCTGGGAACGACGCGAGGGACGCGCGATCAGGCTCTCTGCGTATGCCGCGACCGGCGGCGTCCGCGGTGCCGTCGCGCGGTTGGCCGAGGCCACGTATGGCGGCCTGGACATCGAGCAGCAACAGATCGCCCGTGGACTCTTTCTCCGCCTGGCGTCCGGCGAGGGCGACACGGTGGTCCGCCGGCGCGTCTCGCTCGCCGAGCTCGACGCCGTCGAGAACCCTCAGGTCGCGACCGTGATCCGTGCCTGACCGCAGGCGCGGTTGCTGACCGTCGGCGACGGTTCGATCGAGGTGGCGCACGAGGCGTTGTTGCGCGAGTGGCCGCGGCTTGCCGAGTGGCTCGAGGACGACCGATCCGGCCGTCAGCTTCGGGAGCACCTGACCTCCACCGCGCGTGAATGGCAGGCTCGAGACCACGACCCGGCCGAGCTCTATCGCGGCACGCGGTTCGTCGACCGCGATCGACTGGACGACGGAGCACACCCTCGAGCTGACGGAGACAGAACGGTCGTTCCTGAACGAGAGCCGGCAGGCCACGACGGCTGAGAGCGAGCGACAGCGCAGAACGAATCGCCGTCTTCGGGGTCTTCTCGCGGTTGCCGGCCTCGCGCTCGTCATAGCCCTGGGGGCAGGAGCGCTTGCATTCCTCCAGGCTCAGGCAGCCACACACTCGGCAACCGTCGCTGACGCGCAACGAATCGGGGCCAAGGCGCTTATCGAGCCAAATCTCGATGTGTCACTGCTCCTTGCCCGCGAAGGCGTGGCGCTCGACGATGACAGCGCGACACGCACGGACCTGCTGGCGGCGATCGTTCGCAGCCCGGCCGCAATCGGCGCCTGGCGCCTCCCGATATCGGGTCGACCACGGGTATCTCGGTCAGCCCGGACGGGAAGCGAGCTGCTTGTCAGGAACAACCAGGACGACGTCGTGCCTCATCGACTCTGCGACAGGAAGCCGTGATCCGCGACCTTGGTTCCGGGTGGGCAGCGTGGTTCGCCCCCGATGGTTCGATCGTCCAGGCGTCGGGTCCTCCTGGCTCGGGCTTGGTGACCGTCGAGAGGATCGGCGACGCGGCGCCTCGTCTGACGATCCCCATCAGATCAGGGAACAATTTCTCCGTCTCACCGGACGCGATGACGATGGCCACGATCGACGACGATATGCACGGCATCACCCTCACCGACACCGCGACCCTGGCCACGTCCGGTCACATCGACGCCCTGCCGAACACGACGTTGCTTGATGTCTGGCAGTACGGCAATGGCGTGCTCGGCGTGGTTCACGACGGATCGATCACCAGCAAGGCAGACCTGCAGGCCGCCTACGATGGTCCCGTCCAGTTGGAATGGTGGCCGCCGGGTGCCAGCAAGCCCACGACGGCAATTCCCTCCACCGGCGGCGCCGACGGTGTCTGGGCGATCGATCCGGACACGACGAAGATCGCCTTGCCTGAGAGCAGCGACACCGTGGCCATCTACGACCTGGCAACCGGCCAACGGCACAAGCTCACGCTGGATCACCACAGCGTCGTCGGCATGACATTCACGCCGGACGGACGAACTCTCGTCACGAGCGGCGACGATAGGTTGCTGGACGTCTGGGACGCAGACACTGGGCAGTTGCGTGACACGTTCGCCGGGCACGCAGGACGAGTGTTCGGTCCGGCGATCTCCGACGCGGGCGGCCATCTGACCGCCTGGTCCATCGCCCTCGACGACCAGCTGATCGAGTGGGACCTGACCGGCGATCGACGGATCGACCGGCCGCTGTCGGTCGGAGCTGCCGCCATGCGCGACGGATTGGCGGTCCAGACGATCGCGGTCAGCCCCGACGGCCGGTTCGTGGCAGCCACGACAGACGGCGGGAGGGTCACCGTGGAAGATGCCAAGACGCTGGTCACGGTCAAGCAGCTCCAGGCATTGCCACCTGACGCGATCGCGACGACCCTCGCATTCTCGCCGGACAGCAAGACCCTCGCGGTCGGCGGCCAAGGCGATCAGTCGATCGCGACGTGGGACACGGCTTCGTGGACGTCTACCGGACCCGCGTTCACGGTTCCGACTCCATCGCCATCTCCCGGCGCTTCCTCAGGATCGCCGCCTGCGCCCGATGGCGTAACGTCGGTTGCGTGGGCGCCGGACGGAGGGCTGCTCGCGAGCGGATCTGCGGATGGCCAGATCTCCCTTTGGGACCCACACAGCGGACATCTGGCGAAGACGCTGAACGTCCTCGGGGCCGTCTTCGACCTGGCCTTCAGCGGTGACTCGAAGAGCCTCGCGGTCACGTACAGCGCGACCGACCCATCCGCCGGTAAGGCAGCCGTATGGTCGCTGCCCGACGGCACCTTGCGCTACGAGGTATCCGTTGACGATGATTACGGCTCACCATTCGCGGCGACATTCAGCCATGACGGGAAGCTGCTGGCGACCGGCGGTGGCATCGGCGAGATCCGTTTTTGGGACGCTGCGACTGGGGCCAAGATCGGACGGCCCGTCTTCGGGAACGCCGGCTGGGTGAGCACACTGGCCTTCACGGCGGATGACAGTGTCCTCGTCGCCGCAGGTACGGACGGAACCGTCCGGCTGATCGATCCAGTCGAACGCCAGCAGCTGGGGGCATCGCTACCGGGCGGCGTGAGTGACAGCATCGCCGCCGTGGGCCCCGATGACCGCGTCTTCGTCGACTATGAAGACACGGGCCTCGGTTACGTCTGGGACATCTCGCTCGATTCGCTCAAGACGCACGCCTGTACCCTGGCCGGGCGAACGCTCACTCAGACCGAATGGGACCAGTACCTGCCGGGGCGTCCGTATCAGCCGACGTGCGGGCCAGGCTGATGCACTAGGGCTTGACATTGATAGCAACCCTGACAACAATGTTGTCAGGGTTTGCCAGAGGCGCATGACTTCGCGTCGCGGCTTCGTCCAGGCAAATCCCTTCCCTCACCCCCTGTTTGAGACCGGAAACATGCAACTCGATCGCTTCACCCAGAAGGCCCAGGAGGCGATCGTCGCCGCGCAGGCGACCGCCCAGCGGCTGGACAGCCCGATCCTCGACGCGGAGCACATCCTGTCCGCGCTGCTCGAGCCCGACGACGGCATCCCGGCCGAGACGCTGCGCCGGCTCGGCGTCGACCTGCCCGGCTTCCGCGGCGAGCTCGCCGCCATCCTCGCCCGCCGCGCGCGTGTCGCCGGCGGCTCGATGTCGATGGACCCGCGCGCCCGACGCGTCATCGAGTCCGCCGAGGCCGAGGCGCGACGTCTGGGCGACGAGTATGTCTCGACCGAGCATCTGCTCCTCGGCGTCGCCGAGGCCGGTGGCGAGGCCCAGCAGCTGCTCGAGCGCCACGCCGCCGGCCGCGAGGCCATCCTGCAGGCCCTCCAGAGCGTCCGGGGCGGCCAGCGCGTCACCTCGCAGAACCCCGAGGGCACCTACGCGGCGCTCGAGAAGTACGGCCGCGACCTGACCGCCGAGGCCCGTGCCGGCAAGCTCGACCCGGTCATCGGCCGCGACGACGAGATCCGCCGGGTCATCCAGGTGCTGTCGCGACGGACCAAGAACAACCCGGTCCTCATCGGCGAGCCCGGTGTCGGCAAGACGGCCATCGCCGAAGGGCTCGCCCAGCGGATCGTCCGCGGCGACGTGCCCGAGGGGCTCAAGGACAAGCGCGTGGTCTCGCTCGACCTCGGCGCGCTCATCGCCGGCGCCAAGTTCCGCGGCGAGTTCGAGGAGCGCCTCAAGGCCGTGCTCAAGGAGATCAAGGACGCCGAGGGCCAGGTCATCCTGTTCATCGACGAGCTCCACACGGTCGTCGGGGCGGGCGCGGCCGAGGGCGCCATGGACGCGTCCAACCTGCTCAAGCCGATGCTCGCCCGCGGCGAGCTCCACACCATCGGCGCGACGACGCTCGACGAGTACCGCAAGCACATCGAGAAGGACGCCGCGCTCGAGCGGCGCTTCCAGCCGGTGCTGGTCGATCAGCCGACGGTCGAGGAGACGATCAGCATCCTGCGCGGCCTGCGCGAGCGCTACGAGGTCCACCACGGCGTCCGGATCACCGATTCGGCGCTCGTCGCGGCCGCGACGCTGTCCGACCGCTACATCACCGAACGGTTCCTGCCCGACAAGGCCATCGACCTCGTCGACGAGGCGGCGTCGCGGCTGCGCATGCAGATCGACTCGATGCCGATCGAGCTCGACGAGCACGAACGCCGCCGGATCCAGCTCGAGATCGAGCGCGAGGCACTGCGCAAGGAGACCGACGACGCGTCGAAGGCGCGGCTCGACGCGCTCGAGAAGGAGCTCGCCGACATCGAGGAGCAGGCGGGCGCCATGAAGCAGCGCTGGGAGGCCGAGAAGGCCGCCATCGCGGCCATGCGCGCGACCAAGTCCGAGCTCGAGGCGCTCCAGACGCGCATCGAGCAGGCCGAGCGCGAGGCCGACCTGGCCAAGGCCGCCGAGCTCAAGTACGGCCGCCTGCCGGAGCTGCAGGCGCAGCTCAGGGAGCAGGAGGCGACCCTGGCCACGCTCCAGGGCCCGGGCTCGCTGCTCAAGGAGGAGGTCACCGCCGACGACATCGCCGAGATCGTGGCGGTCTGGACCGGCATCCCGGTCAACCGCCTGCTCGAGGGCGAGACGGCCAAGCTGATCGAGATGGAGGATCGGCTCCACCAGCGCGTGATCGGCCAGGACGAGGCCATCCAGGCCGTGTCCGACGCGGTCCGTCGCGCCCGGGCCGGGCTCAAGGATCCGCGACGGCCGATCGGCTCGTTCCTGTTCCTGGGACCGACCGGTGTCGGCAAGACCGAGCTCGCGCGGGCACTGGCCGAGTTCCTGTTCGACGACGAGAACGCGCTGGTCCGCATCGACATGAGCGAGTACATGGAGAAGTTCTCGGTGTCGCGGCTGGTCGGCGCCCCGCCCGGCTACGTCGGCTACGACGAGGGCGGCCAGCTGACCGAGGCCGTCCGCCGCCGGCCGTACCAGGTCGTGCTGCTCGACGAGATCGAGAAGGCGCACCCGGACGTGTTCAACGTCCTGCTCCAGGTCCTCGACGACGGCCGGCTGACCGACAGCCAGGGCCGGACCGTGGACTTCAAGAACACGGTCATCATCATGACCAGCAACATCGGCAGCGCGGCGATCGCGGCCAGCGGCGCGCGCGACGGCGATGTCGGGCTACGAGGCGATGAAGCGCGAGGTGACCGAGGCGCTCAGCTCGCACTTCCGGCCGGAGTTCCTCAACCGGGTCGACGAGGTCATCGTGTTCCACGCCCTGACCGAGGCCGACCTCGAACAGATCGTCGAGCTGCTGCTGGCCGATCTCCAGCTGCGACTGGCACAGCAGGAGATCGTGATCGAGCTGACTCCGTCGGCGCGCGCGCTCCTCGTCCGCGAGGGGACCGACCCGGCCTACGGAGCACGGCCGCTCAAGCGGACGATCCAGCGGCTCGTCGAGAATCCGCTGGCGCGAGCGCATCGTATCGGGCGAGTTCCGGCCCGGCGATCGGGTGACGGCAGACGCAGACCTCGGCACCGGGACGCTTCGTGTTCTCGAGCGAGGGAGCGACCGTCGTCACGGACGCCGGCGACCCGGCGGGATGCACGGAAGACGCAGGCTGCAGCCGCGCGCCAGCCAAGTCCGCTCGACCTGCCGGCGACCGACGCGAAACGTCCCGACGGCGAGCTCGTCAATTGACGGGCCGCGCTCGACGGTGAGGTTCGAGGCCGTCCTCGAGCGCCTCGCGACCCTCCCCGATGTGCTTCCGCCGCCCGCGGCGGCACTGATGCCCGTCTTCCTCGGCGATGCTGACGGCGGCCCGTCGCGGATCCCGCCGACGGGCCGCGCCGGCCGGCCGGCGGGGGTGCTCGTGCTGATCCACCCGGGCGACGACGGCGAAGCCCGGGTCGTCCTGACCGAGCGCGTCACACGCGACGGACACCACAGCGGCGAGGTCAGCTTCCCGGGCGGCAAGGCCGAGCCGCACGACGCCGATCTCGTGGCGACCGCCTTGCGCGAGGCGACCGAGGAGGTGGCCCTCGACGCGGCGGCGGCCGGTGTGCGTGTGGTCGGCCTGCTCGAGCGGTTCTGGATCCCGGTCAGCGACTTCGAGGTGACGCCGGTCGTGGCCGTCGCCACGCGCCGCCCGTCCTGGTCGCGGCGCCCGACGAGGTCGCCAGCATCGTCGAGCCGCCGGTCGCCCGGTTCCTGCCGGGTGCGCCGATCGCCATCGTCGAGCGGACGATCGGCGCGTGGCCGCTCCGCTACGGCGCCTACGACGTCGACGGGCTGTCGGTCTGGGGTGCGACCGCCCGGATCCTGAGCCAGCTCGGCGCGATCCTCGACGCCTGACGCCTCCCCGGTCCCTGTGGGCATCGGACGAGCCGTCCGCGCCCCCGTATCCTGCGGGGGATGACACGCATCCTCATCCGGGGGACCAAGAGCCCCCTCGATGCCGTTCCGGCGGAGCGCGTCCTCGACGACAACCTGATCGCGAACAACAGCGGCAACCTGCTGTTCCTCGAGACGGCGTTCAAGGTCCTGAGCACGCGTGACGCGGAGGTCATCCCGGACCGGCTGGTCGCGCACCGCCTCGGCGCGGACGAGATCAACGAGCGCTTCGACGTCTACGTCATCCCGCTCGCGAACGCCTTCCGGGCGAGCTTCGAGGAGACCCTCGTCCGTCTGACCGCGGTCATCGAGAAGCTGACGATCCCGGTGGTGGTGCTGGGTGTCGGGGTCCAGACCGCGAAGTCGCACGCGCCGGGCGCGATCCGCCCGTTCGACGACTCGGTCAAGGCGTTCGTGCGGGCCGTCCTCGACCGTTCGCCGTCGATCGGCGTCCGGGGCGAGATCGACCGAGGCCTACCTCAAGGAGCTCGGGTTCCGCGACGTCGAGGTCATCGGCTGCCCGTCGATGTTCCTGCACGGCGACCGGCTGGTGGTCACCAAGCGGCCGAGCCTCGACCGCGATGCCCGGATCGGGATGGGCATCACCCCGCGGATCGCGCGGCTCGGTCCGATCGTCAGCCATCATCTCGAGCGCTACCCGAACTTCGAATACATCGGCCAGGACATCGAGGCGCTCCGCCTCCTGCTGTGGGGCGAGAGCCCTCCCGACGACGACGGCACGGGTCTGCTGCCGAGCTACCCCGCGCACCCGCTGGTCCGCGACGACAAGTCGGTCTTCTTCGTCGACCCGTGGCCGTGGATCGACCACATGCGTCGGACCGACTTCGTGTTCGGGACGCGGATCCATGGCAGCATCGCGGCGGTCCTCGCGGGGACGCCCAGCCTCCTGTTCGCGCACGACGCCCGGACGCTCGAGCTCGCCCGCTACTTCGAGCTCCCGCACCGGGGCCTCCGGCGATGTGCCGTCCGACGTGGATGCGGCAGACCTCTACGACGAGGCCGACTTCGGACCGCTGATGAGCGGCCATGCCCGGCGCTTCCGGACGTTCACGACCTACCTCGAGAGCCACGGCCTGCCGCACGTCTTCCAGCCCGGCGAGGATCCGTCACTGTTCGACGCGCGGCTCGCCGCGGTCAGGTTTCCACCACCCGTCCGGGCGCGGCAGCCGTCGGCGTTCGACCGCGCTCGGCATCGCGCGACGCTCCTGGAACGGCGCTCGCGCAAGGTCGTCCGGCGGCGGCTCGGCCTCTGGTGATCCCACTGGCGGTCCGCACACCCGCGATCTACGCGGGCTCGCCCTCGTCCGCTGTGCCCGGAGACCGGCGGCCCGGCCCGGGCGGCGAGCTGGCCGACGCCGCGCTCGGCCGACGGGTCATCCGAGTCGGCGCCGGCGCGTCGCGCGTCCGGCCCTCGAGCGTGTCGCGATCGTCGGCTCCGGCGAGCTCGACGACGATGGCGCGCATCTCGGAATGCTCGGTCCAGGCGGCGTGCGGGATGTCGGCCGGCCAGACGGCCGCCTCCCCGGCAGCGATGCGGGTGTACTCGTCGCCGACGCCGACCCAGCCGCCGCCCTCGACGACGATGAACAGGGACGTGTTCGGGTTCGCGTGCGGCTCGATCCGCGCCCCGCGGGCGAAGGCCAGCTCGGACACGACCCCGCGCCCATCGCTGTGGAGGATCTGGCCGGACAGGCCGACCGAGCCGATCGGACCGTCCGGGCGACGGTGACCGACCCCGAACCGGCGGATCTCGATCGGCATCGGCGATCGACCGGCTAGCGGCGGCGGCGCTGCTGGCGCTGGCTCCGCCGGCCGCCGGATGGGCGCTTCTTGATGGTCGCCTCGGGATCGGAATACTTCTGGCGCGTGAAGTAGCGCTCGCGCGCCATCTTCTGCTCGTAGGCCGCGAACATCGGCGGGAAGCGGAAGAAGCGGATCCAGACCATCGTGCCGATGCCGACGACCTCGGTCGTGAGGACGATGAAGAAGTCGAAGATGAAGAGCGACTCGATGATCAGCAGGCTGAACGTGATCAGCCCGGTCCACCACAGCCACTCCCACATCTCGAGGTAGATGGCGTGGCGATGGAGCGCCCGCGTCCGGACGTTGTACAGCACGGTCAGGATCGCCAGCAGGATGAGGGCGGAGATCCAGGTGGGATGGAAGATGTCCGGGAAGTTGTGGCTGTTGAACGAGGCGAAGAGATAGTCCCAGGGAGCGAGCGTCACCGATGACCTCGTAGTCGCGTTTGTCGGCGTTCGGAGTATGCCATGTCAGGCGGTATACTCGGCCCGAATGGTGCGGCGCACCGCGACCGTCCGGGGATCCCACGGCCCGCCCCGCTGACGCTTCGCAGGCCCATGGGAATCGGAGGAACGCCCCGGGTGCGAGCCCTGCTGTCAGTCGCGAACCGAGACGGCATCGCAGTGCTCGCGCGCGACCTCCTCGCGCTGGACATCGAGGTCTACGCGACCGAGGGCACCCGCGACCACCTGGCGGCCGAGGGCGTCGAGGTCCATTCGGTGACCGAGCTGACCCAGGGCGAGCCCGACGTCGGCGGCCAGGTCAAGACGTTCCATCACGCGGTGTATGCCGGCATCCTGGCCCGCCGCGATGTCCCCGCCCAGCTCGAGGAGCTGCGTGCGCAGGGGATCGGGCTGATCGACATCGTCGTCGTCAACGTCAAGCCGTTCGCGCCGGCCATCGGCGTGAAGCTGGTCGGTCTCGACGAGGCGATCGAGATGATCGACGTCGGCGGCGCGGCGCTGCTGGGCGCGGCCGCCCGGAATGCCGCGGGGGTCGCCTCGGTCGCCGACCCGGCGCACTACCAGCGGGTGATCGCCGAGATCCGTGAGCTCGGGACGGTCAGCCCGGAGATGCGGGCCAAGCTGGCGGCCGAGGCGTTCAGCACGGTCGCCGCGTACCACGCCGAGATCGCCGCCTACCTCAACCAGATCTCGGGGAACACGTTCCCGCGCCACCTCGCGCTCGTGCTCGAGAAGGTGGACGACCTGCGCTACGGCGAGAACCCGCACCAGCGGGCCGCCTTCTACCGCGAGACGACCCACCGCAGCGGGACGCTCGCCGACGCGACGCGGCTGCAGGGCGAGATGCCGTCGTTCAACAACCTGCTCGACCTCGATGCCGCCTACCGCATCGCCCGCGACTACACGGCGCCGAGCGTCGCCATCGTCAAGCACACCGACCCGGTCGGGCTCGCCTCGAACGACGAGCTCGTCGAGGCCTACCGGCACGCCCTCGAGACCGACCCGGTGGCGGCCTTCGGCGGCATCGTCGGGGTCAACCGCGAGCTCGACGGGGCGACCGCGCGCGAGATCGCGGCCAACTCGTACGAGGCGGTCGTCGCACCCGGCTTCAGCCAGGCCGCCGTCGGGATCCTGCGCGGCAAGCCCGGTCTCGAGCTGCTGGCCATCCCGCCGGACCCGACCGAGGGGATGCGCGACTACGGCATCGCCAGCCTCGACTTCAAGCGGGTCGCCGGCGGCCTGCTGGTCGAGAGCGTCGACGACCTCGGTCTCGACCGCGGCCGGCTCCAGGTCGTGACCAAGCGACGCCCGACGCTCGAAGAGCTGACCGACATGCTGTTCGCCTGGCGCGCAGTCCGGCACGTCCGCTCGAACGCCATCGTCCTGGCCCGCAACGGCGCCACGGTCGGGATCGGCGCGGGGCAGGCCAGCCGCCAGGTCTCGGTCGAGATCGCGGTCCGGCGGGCGGGCGATCGGGCGAAGCTGTCGGTGCTGGCCTCGGATGCCTACTTCCCGTTCCCGGACGGGATCCAGGCGGCCGCCAGCGCGGGCGTCACCGCGATCATCCAGCCGGGCGGCTCGATCCGCGACGAGATGGCCATCGAGGTCGCCGACCGCCATCACCTCGCGATGGTCTTCACGGGGCGTCGACATTTCCGTCACTGAGCGAGATCCGATGGAGCAGCTCCTCGCCCTCGAGATGATCCGGGTGACGGAGGCCGCCGCCATCGAGTCGGCGCGGTTCATGGGACGGGGCGAGAAGGACGCAGCCGACGCCGCGGCGACCGAGGCGATGCGGGCGACGATGGACGAGATCGACTTCGCCGGCCGGATCGTCATCGGCGAAGGGGAGCGCGACGAGGCGCCGATGCTGTACATCGGCGAGCGCGTCGGTCGGACCGGTGCCGACCGCGACGACGTCCCCCGGATCGACATCGCGGTCGACCCGCTCGAGGGCACGAACCTCGTCGCCCACGGCCAGGCGGGCGCGATCACGGTGCTCGCCGCATCGGAGGCCCACGGGCTGACCCACGCCCCCGACACGTACATGGAGAAGCTGTGCGTCGGGCCGGTGGCGGCCGGCAAGGTGGACATCCGCGAGACGCCGACCGAGAACCTGGGGCGGATCGCCGCAGGCGCTCGGCCGGCGGGTATCGGACATCACCGTCGTCATCCTCGAGCGGCCGCGACACGACGCATCTGATCGCCGAGGTCCGGGCGGCCGGAGCACGGATCAAGCTGATCGGCGACGGCGACCTGTCGGCGGCGATCTCGTGCGCGGTGTCGGGGACCGGCGTCCACGCAGTCATGGGCACCGGCGGTGCGCCGGAGGGTGTCATCACGGCGGCCGCCCTCCGCTGTCTCGGTGGCGAGATCCAGGCGCGCTTCCGCTATCGCAGCGACGACGAGCGCGAACGCGGGGCCCGGATGGGGCATGGCGACGAGACGCGGGTCTACCGGACCGAGGACCTGGCGCCAGGTGACAACCTGGTCTTCGCCGCGACCGGGGTCACCAGCGGCGACCTGCTCCAGGGAGTCCGCTTCTTCGGCGGCGGTGCGCGGACGCACTCGCTGGTGATGGCCTACCAGGCCAAGCAGGTCCGCTTCGTCGACACCGTCCACATGTTCGACCGCGACAGCCCGCCGCGCGTCCGGCTCTAGGAGAAGCGACCCGTGCGCTACGGCTACAAGGCCTCGGCCGAACAATTCCCTCCACGCCGGCTGCTCGACCTCGCGGTCGCCGCGGAACGGGCCGGGTTCGAGTCGGTCTGGACGAGCGACCATTTCCAGCCCTGGCGGCACACCGGCGGACATGCCCCCAACGCGCTCGTCTGGCTGGGCGCGGCCGCGCAGGCGACCGAGCGCGTCGTGCTCGGCACCAGCGTCCTGACCCCGACCTTCCGCTACAACCCAGCCGTCGTCGCCCAGGCCTTCGCGACGCTCGGCTGCCTCGCCCCGGGGCGGGTGATCCTCGGTGTCGGGACCGGTGAATCGATGAACGAGAAACCGGTCGGTGTCGAGTGGCCCGACCAGAAGGAGCGTTTCGCCCGCCTGCGCGAGGCGGTGACCCTCATCCACCAGCTGTTCGAGGAGGAGTTCGTCACCTTCGAGGGCGAGTACTACCGCACCCACAACGCGACGATCTACGACAAGCCGGACAAGGAGGTCCCGGTCTACATCGCCGCCTCGGGGCCGGCCGCCGCGCGGCTCGCCGGCCGGATCGGCGACGGGTTCATCTGCACCTCGGGCAAGGGCGAGGAGCTGTACACCGAAACCCTCATCCCGGCGCTCCAGGAGGCCTGCCTGCGGGTCGATCGTGATCCCGACACGATCGACCGGATGATCGAGATGAAGGTCAGCTTCGACACCGATCGAGCCCGGGCGATGGAGGACACCAAGGTCTGGTCGGCGCTGGCGCTGTCGGGCGAGGAGAAGATGGGGGTCGAGGACCCGCGCGAGATGGAGGAGCTGGCGAAGGGGGTCGAGGACATCGCCCACAAGCGCTGGCTCGTCTCGGACGACCCCGAGGAGCACGTCGAGCAGATCGCGACGTACATCGGCTACGGGTTCGAGCACCTCGTCTTCCACTTCCCGGGCGAGGACCAGGAAGCTGCCATCGCCCGCTACGGCGAGCTGATCCTGCCGCGCGCTGCCGCGCCGCGCTTCGCGCTTGGCGGCCGGGCCGGCTGGCACGTCCGGCGGCCCGAGGATCGCGAGGATCGGCGGCTCGCCAGCCGTCGTGGAACGTGTTGTAGAGGGGCATCGGGGCGAGGCGGACGATGTCCGGGGCGCGGATGTCGGCGATGACGCCACGGGCGGCCAGACCCGCCAGGACGGCCTCGGGGTCGGCGACCCGGACCGATAGTTGCGCTCCCCGGGCGGTCGGATCGGCCGGCGTCAGGATGTCGGCGCCGATCGCCTGCAGCCGCGCCTCCAGGTCGCCGGTGAGGGCCACCGACCGGCGCCAGCAGGACGGGCATCCCGACCTCGTCGAAGATCGCGAGCGAGGCCGCGAGCGCGGCGAGCGACAGGATCGACGAGGTCGATGTGGACCAGCCCGCGGCACCGTCGGCCGGGACGAACGAGCCGTCCATGTCGAAGCGGTGGTCGGGGTCGATCCCCCACCAGCCGCCGAGCCGCGGCAGAGAGCGGTCGCGGCCGTGGCGCTCGTGGACGAAGATCGAGGCGACCGAGCCGGGGCCGCCGTTGAGGTACTTGTACGTGCACCACGCGGCGAAGTCCACGTCCCAGTCGTGGAGCGCGAGTTCGACGTTGCCGGCTGCGTGGGCGAGGTCCCAGCCCACCGGCACCCCGGCCGCGTGCCCGGCGGCGGTCAGGCGCTCGATGTCGTGCGCCTGCCCCGTCGCGAAGTTGACGCCGGCGAGGAAGACGACCGCGAGCGACGGACCGTGCTCGCCGATGGCGGCCTCGAGGTCGTCCGTCCGGACGGTCGCCTCGCCGGATCGCGGCTCGACGACGACCAGGTCCGCGTCCGGATCGAGACCGCGGGCCGCCAGGTGGCTGGTCAGCGCGTGGTGGTCCGACGGGAAGAGCGGGCCATCGGTCAGGATCCGCCGGCGTCTGCCGGCCGGCCGGAAGAACGACGTCAGCAGCAGGTGGATGTTCGCGGTCAGGCCGAGCATCAGGCCGATCTCGGCGGGTCGTGCGCCGACGATCCGGGCCATCGGCCCGCGAAGGGCGTCGTCCATCGTGAACCACGGTCGATCGGGCGCGAACCAGGCGTCGACGCCGAGACGCGCCCATGCATCGAGCTCGGTCTCGATCGCGGCGCGGACCGTCCGTGGCTGGAGCCCGAGCGACTGGCCCGCGTAGTAGACGGCCGCGGTCCCGTCGGGTCCGGTCGGGAGCAGGAACCGGTCGCGGAGGACCGTCAGCGGATCGGCATCGTCGCGGGCGATCGCTTCAGCTTCGGCCGCTTCGGCGTCGGGGTACGGTCCGGTCATCTGACGGCTCCGCTGCTGGTGGGGTCCGGCCGGCCGAGGGTAGCATCCACTCATGCACGATCCGGGGGCTCCATCGATGCGCCGCGCCGCGGTGTCCCTCCTGGCCTTGGTCCTCGCCGGCTGTGGGGGCGGTCGGTCGCGTCCGCGCCCACGTCACCCGGTGCGGCGTCCTCCGCGGCAACGGCCTCGCCGAGCCCGAGCCCGAGCCCGAGCGCCGCTTCGGTCGCGTCGTCCGAACCGGGATCCAGCCCCGGCCAGGCCCGGACCGACCCGTCGGGGATCGCCCAGGTCTGGGTCCCGGCCGGGACCTTCACGATGGGCACCGACGCGGCGGCGATCGCTGCCCTGACGGCCGCGAGTCCGCCGCCGTGGGTCCTCGAGGAGTTCCCCAGCGAGCAGCCGGCCCACGACGTGACCCTGACCCACGGCTACTGGATCGACACGGACGAGGTGACGAACGCCTCGTTCGCCGCGTTCAAGACGGCCGGCGGCTACACGAACCGGGCGCTCTGGTCGGACGCCGGCTGGACCTGGCTCAGTCACCGGATCGTCGGCAACCTGCCGCTGACCTGCGTCGGTGACGAACCGACCCTGCCGCGCCTGTGCGTCACCTGGTTCGAGGCCGAGGCGTACGCGACGTGGCGGGGCGCCCGGCTCCCGACCGAAGCCGAGTGGGAGTTCGCCGCCCGAGGCCCGGATTCGCACGTCTATCCGTGGGGCGATGACGTTCGACGCCGCCAAGGCGAACGTCGTCGACGCCGTCGGCCCGGTGCCGGTCGGCGGATACCCGGCCGGAGCGAGCTGGGTCGGCGCCCTCGACATGTCCGGCAATGCCATGGAATGGGTCGCCGACTGGCTCGACCCCGACTGGTACGCCACGAGCCCGGCCGATGATCCGACCGGCCCGGCGACCGGCACGATCAAGGTCGAGAAGGGCGGCTGGTGGGGGAGCAATGAGTTCGTCGCCCGCTCGGCCTACCGCCACTACGAGGACCCGCCGACCTACCAGGACCACCACATCGGCTTCCGGGTGGTCACCCCATGACCGACCGGATCGTCGTCGCGATGGGCGGCGGCGGGTTCTCGATGGAGCCCGACAACCCGCTCCTCGACGACCACGTCCTCGAGCTCGCCCGGGCGTCGCGCGGGCGTCGTCGGCCGCGCATCTGCTTCATCGCGACCGCGAGCGGCGACAGCCCCGGCTACATCGCCGACTTCTACGCCGCCTTCGCCCGCCGGACCGAGGCAAGCCATCTGGCGCTGTTCAAGCGGACCGTGGACGACATCGACGGCATGCTGCTCCGCCAGGACGTCATCTACGTCGGCGGCGGCAACACCGAGAACATGATGGCCGTCTGGCGCGTCCACGGGGTCGACCGGGCGCTCCGGCGGGCCTGGGGATCGGGCATCGTGATGGCCGGCCTGTCCGCCGGGTCGTTGTGCTGGTTCGAGACCGGGACGACCAATTCGTTCGGGGCCGGGCTGGCCGTCCTGTCCGGTGGGCTCGGCTTGCTGCCCGGCAGCCATGCCCCCCACTACGACGGCGAGCCGACCCGACGCGGCCACTACCAGCGGCTCGTCGCCGAAGGCGCCCTGCCGGCCGGCTACGCAGCCGACGACAGCGCCGCGCTCGTCTTCCACGGCACCGAGCTCGCGGAGGTGGTCACGTCGCGTCGTGAGGCCCGCGCCTACCGGGTGGAACGTGGACCAGCCGGCGATGCCGTCGAGACCGTGCTGCCGGCTCGCTACCTGGGCTGATCCGGACGCCAGCCGCCGAGCGACGGGGTCCCAGGTACCGATCGGGCGCACGGCGTCCGGGCCCTCGACCGCCAGCTGGCGGCGTCGAGCCGTCTCGACCGTGACGTCCCAGCCCGGTGGCACGAGTCGCGGCGCCAGGTCGGCCAGCGGCGCGAGGACGAACAGCCGTGCCGCCGCGGCCGGATGCGGGACGACGAGCAGCTTCGTGGCCTTCACCGGGTCGATCGCCGAGTCGTTGGAGCGAGCCGCAGGCGGCGGATCGACGGACACGAGCGCGCGCCCGTAGATCAGGAGGTCGAGGTCGAGCTCGCGCGGACCCCAGCGCTCGCGGGCGACGCGGCCGAACGCGCGCTCGAGTGCCTTGAGCGAGGCGAGCAGCGCCAGCGCGCCGGCCGTGGTGTCGACCAGGCCCGCCCCGTCGCGTCGACCGCGACGTCGAGTCGGGCGACGGCGTTGCGGAACTCCGGCTGATCTGTGAAGCCGACGGGCTCCGTCGCGTACAGCCGCGACACGGCCCCCACTCGTGCGCCCGGAAGATCGGCCAAGCGTGGACAGCCCTTGCCATCGTCGCCTCGGCGCCGCCGACGTTCGCCCCGAGGCCGATGTACGCGCGGACCCGTCTGCCCTGCCACCGCCCCAGTATCGGTGTGGCGGCGAGCAGTCGCCGCACGGACGGCCGCTAGACTCGGTCGTGATGGCCCCTGTCTCGGTGCGGATCCTGCACCCCGAACCCGGAACCGGCGCGGGCCCGTTGACCCGCCGTCTGGCCGACGCGCGGTCGCGGGTCGCCGAGCGCCATCGACGCGGGTTCCTCGCAGCGGGCGCGGCCGATGTCGCGATCGAGTCGGGGCCGCCCGACGACCGCTCGTTCGGTGACCGCCTGCGCCGGCTCGTCGAACGGACCGGCACGCCGGGGGGCCTCATCGTCCTGGGCTCGGGAGCCATCCCGCTGGCCACCGCAGCCGATCGTCGGGCGTTCGTGGCGGTCGCCGCGAGTGACGACCGACCGCCCTCGCCAACAACCGATATTCGGCCGATGTCGTCGCGATCGCGGTGCCGGGTCACTGCCCGCGATCCCCGACCTGCCCGGCGACAACGCCCTGCCGCGCTGGCTCGAGGAGGTCGCCGGCTATCGCGTGGACGACCTGCGGCGACGCTGGCGGCTGTCGTACGACCTCGACGGTCCGCTCGACCTGGTGCTGCTCGATCGGTCTGCAGCCGGGCCGGGAGGCGCGGCCGACCCACGGGACACGGTGGTGGTGGACCGCCTCGCGGCCGTCCGTGCGATCGCGGCCGACCGCCGCGCGGAGCTGCTGGTCGCCGGTCGGACCTCGGCCGCGACGCTGGGCTGGCTCGAGCGCCATGCCGCGGCGCGGGTCCGGGCCTGGGTCGAGGAACGCGGGCTCCGGGCATCGTCGCGCCTCGCTCAGATCGGCGGCACCCCCGACGGGGACCGCGCCCACGCCGGCCGCGCCCCCCCGGCCGCGCGCCCGTCTCCCTGCTGGGGCTCGCCCTCGACCGCGACGGCCCGGGCTCGCTGGGCGAGCAGCTGGCCCGGTTCGCGGACGCCGCGATCATCGACTCGCGCGTGCTCCTTGCGCATCGGCTCGGTGGCGACGAGGCCCACTGGCCGTCCGCCGAGGATCGCTTCGCCTCGGACCTTCTGCTCGCGGACGCGGTCGCGGACCCGTGGCTGCGCGAGCTCACGGCCTCCGCCGTCGCGGCCCCGATCCCGATCCTGCTCGGCGGTCACACGCTGGTCGGACCGGGCGTCCGGCTCGTCGTCGATGGCCCGCCCCGCGGCGCGCGATGGACCTGACACCCGGACTGAGGCGCGACCCGCTCCCCGATCTTGACGCCGTCGGCCAGGACGACGAGCTCGTCGACCGCATGCGCGCCGAGATCGAGCGCGATGGCCCGCTGTCGTTCGCCCGGTTCATGGATCTAGCCCTGTACGACCCGCA
>CAVZTK010000006.1:0-1023636 GCA_963778155.1 uncultured Chloroflexia bacterium | reverse complement strand
CCGCGTCGAAAGTGCGACCGAGCCGTAGCGTGCGCATGTCGCCGACCAGGTGCTCGATGCCTGGATTGATCATCTCGCTCGGCTCGATCATGTCGGGCGACAGATCCCCGATGCGCTCGTCGAGAAGCTCGTGCGGTGTCGTCTCGCCGGAGTAAGAGACCCACACATTCCGGGTCAAGATCGGCGATTACGAGTAGCCGCGGCCCGACCAAGCCGAGGTCACAAATCGAACGCACGTTCGAGTCGATTGCCAGGGGCCGGTCTGGGTAGGTCGGCTCCCCGGTGGCTCTCAAAACTATCGAAATCGACGGGCAGCCAGTACCAGGGATGAGGTCGACGAGGGTCGAGCGAGGCGATCAGACAGTCGGCTTGGGAAGCTGACACTCTGCCAACTGAGTTACTCCCGCTCGGAAGCGGCCTTGATGGTATCGCAACCCGGATCGGGTATCCATCGGCGCAAGGCCTTCGCGTTACAGCCGGCATCGCCCCAGCGTGGAGCGGCTGCCGAATCCGTCGTCCCGCCCCGAGGCAGGAGCCCGGCGGGAGGAGATCGCGCCGGTGCTCAGTACGAGCGGCGGCGGAGCCCGGCAGTCAGAGCAGGCGCCTCGCTCGGTGGGCTCGTGCTGGTCTTCCCAAATGCTATGTCGCCGCTGCGAACAGGCTCACCGCTCCTGCCGTCCCCGGCCCGAAAAGCGATCGGCCGTGACCACCTCCGACGACGGTCGCTCAAGAGCCGCGAGGACTCGGATCGAGGCAGCGCTCGCACGCCGGTCCCACGTCGTATACCAAGGCGGCCCAGAGAGCCCCTGGCGACGGAAAAGCACGCCAGCCGGCGAGTTCACGAGCAGGGTCACGAGTGCATCGCCGGTCAGCACGACTCGATCGGCTCGTCGGACGAACGACACGTGCCCAGGCGTGTGCCCGGGCGTGGCGACCCATTCCCATCCGTCGAGCCCAGGGATCGTTCCGTCCGCTGGTAGACAGGTCGTCAGCTCGACGAAGCGCCCGCGCGCGAGGACCTTCTCACGACGACGCTGGCCCATCAGCCGCATCACCGGGAGGATCACGCACCGATCGAGCGGACCGGCGCACCGCTCCATGGTCCCGAAGTCGCCCGCAGCGATCGGCATCTCGACGGGATGCAGGAGGATCGGGCAGCGCCACGCCTCGGCGAGCGCGCGGGCCGAGCCCGCATGGTCGGGATGGACATGGGTCAGGAGGATCGCCGCCGGAGTCGCATCTGGACCGAGGAGCGTCCGAGTCGCTGTCTGGATCTGAGAGAGGTCCTGCGCCCAGCCCGCGTCGACGAGCATCCACACGGATTCGGCGCGGACGAGGTAGACATTGGTCTGCGTCCGACCCGTCGGTCCGATGCAGAAGACGTCAGGCGCGATCTCGACCGGGACGGCGGCGGCGTGGTGCCTGGGCGGGTCGGTCATAACGGACCCACGCTCCGTTGCCCGAGCACACTCGGTGCCGCGATCACGACGCCGAGGAGTGGCAGGAGACCCAGGAAGATGAACGTGTACCAGCCGCCCCAGGCGAGCTCGTCGAGCATTGCAGTACCGATCCCCGCGACAGCGAAGACAACCATCGCGACCCATGCCCATCGCTCGCCGCGTCGAAACCCAGTGAGTCCGACGAGCACTGCGAGCGTGCCCACGGTCGCGACGTATAAATTCGCGTACAACGCGTCCCAAGCCAGTGTGCTGATCGCGCCTGCCGGGTAGTCGGACGTGTCGATGCCCGGCGCGACGACGGCCGAGCCGCAAGAGAAGCACGACACGACGACCGCGCTATATGCGATGGCGCTGGCAACCCAGATGATGCCGCCGAGCACGACGAAGACGACCGCGAGCCGCTGAACACCTAACCCGGGCGATCGGTCGGCGCCGACCGATCCGGTGTGGTCCACCCCCCGGTCTCCGTCGGTCATTCCAGCACCCTCTGCGCGTCGGGTCTCGGCCGCAATCATGGCCGCCGCCGCTGCTGCGGCCTAGAGCCGGACGGACCCCGAAACGCGATCTTCGCCGCCTTCGTCATCGGGCGCGAAGCGCTGGAGGGAGTGCCGCGCCACGAAGTCGGCGCTGCCGACCAATCTGAAGCCGGCGCCCTCGAGCGTGGAACGGACATCCTCAGGCGCGGTCGCATGGCCGTACCAGCCGGTGAGGAGACTGGGCCGTGGCTCGAGGATCGCGACGGTGCCGCCGTCGCGAAGGCGCCCTCGGAGGCACTCCAGGTAGCGGCGCCGGTCGGGCAGGTGGTGGAAGCTCGACGAGAGGAAGGCCAGGTCGACGGGCTCCAGGATGCCCGGATCATCGGGCGATGCGGCGATTGGCACCAACTGCGGAAGCCCGCGCCGCCGGGCGGACTCCCCGACCTCCCGCCGCAAGTCGTCGTCCGTGTCGACTGCATAGACGATCCCGTCGTGACCGACGGCGCCCGCGAACCGCACAGCGAAGTCCCCGAACCCGGATCCGATGTCCGCGATCCACATGCCCGCACGCAGCGAGAGCCAGGCCACGACGCGTTCGCCCTCGCGCCCACCCCCGATCCCGCCATAGGCCAGGCGCTTCATGGCGACGCGCAAGCCCCGGCGGCGGTTCATCCGCTGATGATGCGCGGTCGGCCGGGACCGGCCTCAGGCGCCCGCGCATCCTCGACGATACTGTTCGACGTGCGGGTCGCAGACGGCATCGAACGAGTCGAGGGGCTGCGGATCGGCAACGCCTACCTCATCGAGACTGATGACGGTGTGGTCCTCGTCGACACCGGCATTCCGGGCGGCACGAGCCGAGTGCTCGCCGCGCTCACTGGCCTGGGCCATCATCCGAACGAGATCCGGTACATCGTCCTGACCCACTGGCATCCTGACCACATGGGGAACGCCGCCGAGCTGCGACGTCTGACCGGGGCCAGGATCGCGATCCACGAACTGGACGCCCCGGTCCTCGCCGGGGGTCAACGACCGGCCAAGGGGCGGCGGGTGATGGGCCTCCTTTTCCGGGCGTTCAGGGTCTCCCCGCTCATCGCCGACCTGACCCTCCGAGCCGGCGACGTGATCGGCGGCCTGGAGGTCATCCACGCACCGGGCCACACCGCTGGGAGCATCGCGTTACGCAGGGAGGATCGGGTGCTGTTCTCTGGCGACGCACTTCTCGCCGACAGGCACGGCCGCTTGCGACCTCCAGACCCCGGGTTGAGCCTCGATCCCGCACGAGCATCTCAGTCTGCCTCGGCTCTCATGACGCTCGGCGCTCGGCTCGTTCTCGGTGGGCACGGTGCAGGCGCCCCAGGGAATTGATGATGCCGGCACCTCACGTTCGCGCGGGGTCGGGCCGCCCCTACCGGGCAGATCGGCGCCGAATGGCTCAGCTGCCGTCTCCCAGGTGGTGGGCGAAGAACGCCTCGATCCGGCGCCGAGCGTCGAGGGCGGCCGGCTCGACGAACTCGACGCCTCCGGTGAACCGGCCCATCAGCGCGAACAGCCACGGCGTCTTCTCGTCGCGATGATCGTTCATGAACGAGTGCCCGGCGTCCGAGTACTCCTTCGCGTCATGTTCGATGTCAAGGGTTGTCAGGATCTCGTCGAGCCGCGCCGCGGCGTCTTTGAGCGAGCGGTCCTTTGCGCCTTAACTCGCCACGATCGGGCAGGCATCGCGCAACGTCGTCAATGGTTCGGCCGGGATCGCTCCGTAGTTGACGCTGGCCGCGGCGAACCCGTGCCCGGGCGCCAGCGCAAGGGCGAATCCGCCGCCCACGCAGAACCCGATAACGCCGACCCTCGCCGTGCAGTCGGGCCGTTCCGCCAACCAGGCGCGGGACGCCTCGACATCGTCGAACGATCGTCCCCTTCCAGCGCGAAGATCGCCGATCGTCGTAAACAGGCAGCGGTACAGGTTCCCGCGCCAGAACAGGTTCGGCGCGACGGCGAGGTATCCCGCCTCGGCGAGCCAGTCGGTTTGGCGGCGGACATCCTTGCTCATGCCGCCGGCATCGTGGATGACGACGACGCCTGGCCACGGTCCTTGGCCGACTGGGCAGGCGAGGTAAGCCGGCAGACGGATGCTAGGCGTCTCGATGGTCAGGTCGGTCATTCGGAGCCCTCTGGCCTGTGTGCCGCCGAAGATCCTGCTGATGCTGTCGTTCCCGGCATTCTGGCCGCGATCGGTCCGGCACGCGCGGCGAACCACCGAAGGACGGGCCGTCCGGCAGGTGCCGTTGACGCCCATCCGGCCCTAGGAGTCCGCCTCCGCGTCGGACATGCTCTTCAGGTCGTCCCGCCGCACGGCAGAGGAGGTCGCCCGATGTCGATCCTCGTCGCCTGCGCCAGTCGCCATGGCTCGACACGCGGCATCGCTGATCGGATCGCGGAGCGGCTCCGGACGAACGGCCTCGACGCGGAGGTGCGCCCTGCAGCCGGCATCCGCGACGCGGCGCGGTATGACGCATTCGTGGTCGGCGCCGCCGCCTACATGTTCCACTGGCTCAAGGACGCCACGACGTTCGCGAAGCGCAACCGGGCGCTGCTCGCGGTGCGGCCCACGTGGCTGTTCAGCAGCGGCCCGGTCGGCACGGACACCGTCGACAAGCAGGGCCGGGACGTCCTCGAGACGACACATTCCGAAGGAGTTCGCCGAGCTGCGCGACGCGATCCACCCTCGCGGCGAGAAGGTGTTCTTCGGGGCCATGGTTCCCCGCCGCGAAGCCCGTCGGCTTCGCCGAGCGCTTCGTCTCGCTCATGCCCGCCGCCAAGGACGCGCTCCCCAAGGGCGATTTCCGCGACTGGCCGGCGATCGACGCATGGGCCGACCAGATCGCGCACGACCTCGTCGCGGCAGGCGACGCCGCGCGACGAACGAGCGGCCCGGACAGCACGATCGCTGACGGCCTGCCCATGCAAGCGAACGTGGCGACTCCATCCAGGCTCAAGCCCGTCGTGGCAACGGTCGTCGGCATCCCGGCGGCCGCGATCGTCCTCGCGGCGGCGAACGGGGCGAGTGCGCCGCTCGTCGGTGATGGCGCCGCCGCGCTGGTGGCGCTGTGGATCCTCGGCAGCGCGATGTGCGCTCTTGGGATCAGCGCCATGCGCGAGCGGTTCGGCATCGCCCGAGCCAACATCCCGGGCATGCCTCTCGGCCTCCTCGCGACCGCGCTTGTCCTGTCGGGCCTCTTCGGCTGGCCGCTGCTCCTTCGCCCGATCGTCGCTGCGCTCGGTGGCCCGGAGTCCGTGTCGCTGGTGCGAGCCGCGATCGTCGGCGTCGGCGCGGTGATGGTGGCCAAGTGGGCGATCGCCTGGCTCTCGTACATTCCGCGGCGGACTGCTCCGGCATGATGGAACTCGACGCCTCAGAAACGGCGGTCGACGAGGTCCGCGCCCCAAGGCTCTTGGGAGCGGCGTTCCTGGTCGTCGTCGCGACCAGCCTTGCCAGCGGCGCCCTGATCCTGTCGGCAATCGGTACCGGCAGCACGTCCGACATGCTCATCAGCGTTTCCAGCTCGGAGACCCTGCTCCGCCTCGGCGTGGTGGCCGGCCTCGCGACCAGCCTCGGGATCGTCGTCCTGGCGGTCCTCCTTTACGTCGTCCTGGGTGGGCAGGGCAGGATCGTCGCGCTGGTCGCGCTGGGCTGGTGGCTCGCCGAGGCGATCGTGCTCGCCGTGGCCAGGATCGGGGACGCGGCGCTGATCCAGGTGGGCCTCGACTTCGTCAAGGCTGGAACACCGGCCGACTCTTCCTATCAGACGATGGGCGCGTTCCTCTATCACGGGCTCGATCAGCAATTGGGCAGCACGACCCACATGTTCTTCTACTGCGCGGGCGGCCTCGTCTGGTACTACCTGTTCTTCAGGTCCAGGTTGATCCCGCGCGCCATCTCCCTCTTCGGCCTGATCGCGGTCGCCGTGGGATCGGCCGGGATCATCGCTCAGCTCCTCGGGTACGACATCCCGATCCTCGTCTACGTTCCGATCCTTCCGTTCGAACTGACCATCGGGTCATGGCTGCTGTTCAAGGGCATCCCGGTGAACGCCGAGCCCTCCCGTGGGGTCGGCACCGCGACCATGACCGCAAGCTCGCAGAACTACGCCCGATGACGGACGCGCGACGGTTCGCGACCGCGGCGTCGGTGGTCACCGCGTTCGCAGCGGCACTGGCGCTCGGGATCGGCGTCCTCACCCCGCCGCGCGGCGGGATCCTCTGCACGTCCGGCTGCATCGCCCCGCCGTACACGAGCGCCGCGCGGTTCGTGGCGGGCAATTCGATCTGGATCTTCCCGGCGATCGTGATGACTCTCGGCTTCGTCCTCGTCACCGCCAGCCTCTATGAGCTCGCGCGACCCGGTGGACGCCTCGCCGGGCTCATCGCACTGGCTCTCTCCACGCTCGCCGCGGCCCTCCTGATCGGCGACTATGCCGTCCACTTCATGGTCGTGGTGCCGAGCCTCGCGAAGGGCGAGGGCGACCTGGTCGTGGTCTTCTCGATGTACAACCCGCACGGCGTATTCATCGCGCTCGAGAACGCCGGCTACTTCACGATCGGGCTCGCCTTCCTGGCGACCGCCGCCACCATCGCACGCGCTGGTCGGCTCGAGCAGGTGATCCGCTGGGTCTTCCTCGTGGCCGGTGCCCTCGCCGTCGGCGGCCTGGTCGTCCTGGCGGCGCTGTTCGGGACAGACCTCGACGTCCGCTATGAGGTCGCGGCCATCTCGGTCGACTACCTCGGCCTCGCCGTCGGCGGAACGCTCCTGGCCGTCCTGTTCCGGCGGCAGTATCGGCTCGAGAGCGGGGTTCCCGCGTCGTGACCGGATCGCGCCACCCGGGCCCTTACGTGCTCGGCCGGATCGTTCTGTTCGTGAGCGGCCTCGGGTTCCCGCTCACGCAGGCGGTCATCGCGCGGGGCGGGCGACGCGGCGCGGTCGTCGCCGAGGGTGTCGCCGTCGGCCTGCTTGTTCGCGATGTAGCCGTCGTCCGAACGGGTCTGTCGGATCGCCTGCAACCCTTGCCGAGACGGCTGCTCCGGCTCGAGCTCGGCGCCGCTGCCCTCGCCGCCCTGGCGGGCCTCGCAGCCATCGCCCGGCCAGCCCAGGGCGTGGAACCATCGCGCGCCGGCGCTCTTGAGGCCGCGAGGCGGTTCGCCGTGGGCCTGCTCTTCGGCCTGCACACCTACCGGTTCCGGATCTACCTCGGACCCGACCGCGGGCTCCGTGTGCCGGACGGGGACCCGGCGGGGTCCCGCTCACCACAGCCGCAGCGTTGAGCCGAGCGATGCGACCCGTCCGGCACGCCGCCCATCACCGCGCGCTAATCCTACTCGCGGAGTGACGAGTGACGATGTCTGCACCCGATCCGACGAAGCGGCCGTACGTCCACTCCAGCTTCGTGATGAGCCACCTGGTCAACCCGATCACCATCTGGCTTGGAGGGCCGACGCTCGTGGTCCGTGGTCGACGAAGCGGCCGTCCCATTCGTGCGGCGGTGCCGCTGTTCGAGCTCGATGGTTCGCGATACCTGGTGTCGGGCGGTGGTGAGACCCAATGGGTCCGGAACCTCCGGGCCGCGGGCGAGGGCGAACTCCGGCGCGGCCGACATGGCGAGGCGTTCCGGGCGGTCGAGCTGGCCGGTGGCGACCGTGACCGAGTCGTGATCGCGTACCGGGAGCGGATGGGTCGGCGCGCCCGGCAGTTCTTCGCCGCCCTCCCGGACCCCGGCGACCACCCCGTCTTTCGGATCGAACCTCCTGGGTCGCGCCCGTCGGCCTGACATTTCATGCGTTGCGGGATGGCACGACCCGGTGCCAAAGCCGACGCTTCACGATCTCGACGATCACCAGGTAGGCCACGACGAAGGTTGCAAGGGCGGCCCAGAACTGGAGCGGCAAGGCGCTGAAGCCGAGCAACGAGGCCAGCGGCGAGACCGGCAGCAGGATCGCGACTGTCACTGCGCTGACCGCGGCGACGACGAGCAGACGGCTGGGTCGACTGTGCCAGAACGGACTGCGCCTCATCCGGATCGCGAAGATGACGAGCACCTGGGTGGCGAGCGACTCGACGAACCAGCCGGTGTGGAACTCGGTCTCGCTGGCGCGTGGTCGAATCCCTTGGCTCGAGCCTGTGCCACGCGCGAGACATTCAGCCTTGCCGGCTGCGAGTCCCCGAGGCCACTCGGAAGGTGCGACCCGGGTGAAGGTGGAAGCGAGTGTTGAAAGTGTTGAAATCGATCGGTGGCCATCGTGCCATCGGCGAACGGCGGGAGGGCCTCAAGGCGAAAACGGTCTGCTTGGGAAGCTGACACTCTGCCAACTGAGTTACTCCCGCTCGGGAGATGCCGAAGTCTAGCGCAGGTTCTGGGGCGGGCTCAACGGCTGCCGGTCGACGCACGAGGCGTGGGACGTTCGACGCCCGACCGGCATCTACCTGATGTGAATGTGCTAGCTGAGACGATCCCATCCGGAGCGGAAGATCTGCTCGTTCGAGCGAGGGGCGGGGACCGCGCGGCGTTCACCGAGCTTGTCGAGCGGCACCACCCCGACCTGGTGTGGTGGTGCGTCGAGCTGACTCACGGGCTCCTCAGGACCGGCTGCCAGTATCCGTCGTCGGCGTCTTTGATGGCGGTCTGATGCGTCCCATCGACGTTGACCATCCAGAGAGAGCTGTCGCCTCCCTGGTCCCACGTCAAGTAGAGGAGCTTGTCGCCACCTGGCGACCACCCGATGGGAGTGATGTTGTCCGGCTCATCTGCAACCACGGTGTGAACTGAGCCGCTCGCGACGTCCACGATCCGGAGTTCGTGATCAACTGGCGTTCCACCCACAAAGCGGACCCAGTCGTACGCGATCGACTTGTCGTCTGGCGACCACGTCGGACCATCAGCCTCGACGGTGGTTGTATGGCTTGCGTCGAAAGTCGAGGCGGAACTTTGCCCGACCACCAGGGCACGAGGATCGGTCCCGTCGGCGTTCGCCACGAACAGCGTGGGAGACCCTGCAGGGTTGTCCACAAAGGCCAGCCGATTGCCGTCATGCGTGAACGAATGATCGTTCGCGAGTGGGTCTGCTGCGGTGAGGTAGCGGGGCGGCGAACCATCGAGCGGCACCCGCCACCATTCGGCCGTTGGTCCAAGACGGGCGTAGACCGATCGGCCGTCCGGGGCCCAGAAGCCGGCGTACTCGTTGTACCGCACGGCGCCGTGGGGCAGGGGGACAGAGCCCCGCACGGCGCCATCGATCCCGAAGATGCTCAGCTGCGTTGAGCCGATCCCATCCAAGCCACCGGTCCAGGCCTTGATGCGGGTCGAGTCGGGCGACCACGTGGCATCGACCCAGATGTTCGGGATCGTGGCGACGACATTGCCGCTGGCATCCGCGATGTGTCCCGTCGTCTGGATGGAGGCCCCGGCCCCCCGTATGTCGAAGAAGAGAAGGTGACGACCGTCCGGTGCCCAGGCGGGTCCGGCATCCCCGAGCAGATACGACGGGCCTCCGCCTGTGTCGTTGGCCCACGGCACGCCGGCGGTCACCTTCCTCGGGTGCGCTCCGTCCTCGTCTGCCAGGTAGATGTCGTCGCCCAGCTTGTAGACGAGCAGGCCACCTGCCGGCGGACGCTCGATCAGGCGGCTTCCAACCAGGGCCGCAGCAGCGGCAAGAGCGATGGTCAGCGCGACCGCGACGATCGTCCAGACGAGGCGTGGTCGATCCGCCGTTCGGCTGCCCGAGCGCCGAGCCACGCGGAGCGCCATGGCGTGCGCGCCCGGTGTTCCATTGAGTTGGCCGGCCTGCCAGGCGAGGAAGCGCCGGAGTCGCTCGTCCATCTGCTCGTCGTTGGTCATGACTCGCTCTCCCCGAGTTCGTCGCGCAGCCGTTCCTTGGCCAGGCGAAGGCGCGAGCGGACCGTCTCGATCGGGGCGCCGACGAGGTCGGCAGTCTCGGCGACCGTGTAGCCCGCATACAGGTGGAGGGCGACGACGGCCCGTTGTTCTGCCGATAGGCTCGCGAACGCCGATCGGAGGGCGCTGACGTCTGGCGACGGTTCGTTCCCTGCGTCGGCCGGTTCGATCCAGCCGACGTCGGACCCGAACCCGAAGATGCGCGTAAGCAGGGACGTCCGGGAACGGCCGATCCGAATGGCTTCTCGGACGACGATCCGGTCGAGCCACGGGCGGAGGCGCTCATCGTCGCGGAGACTCGACCGTCGCCGCCACGCCTGCTCGAGCGCCACTTGGACGGCGTCCGCGGCATCCGACCCGTCACGGCAGATCAGGCGGGCCAGACGGACGAGTCGGTCGTAGTGCTCGACCACGAACTCTTCCAGGGATGCGTCGACCAGGTCGCGGGAGCCCGCGTCCGTACGATCGACGTCCATCGCCCGGGTCGAGTCGCTGTTGGTCATCTCACTGGTATAGAACGAGTCGGACCGCCAAACGGGTCAACACGATCGACCACCACCATGGCGGCATCGTGTGGACTCAGCTAGACGCAAATGGAACCAAAATGCCAGGGTTCACCGGATGAGGTCGGCCGGATACGAGGACTTCGAAGCGACTGGATTCGACCTGGTCGTACTCACCCACCACACCGGACCTCCGGCCCGATGAGGCCAGCGCCGCCCTGATGGATCCGGTCTAGAGGAGGCTATTCACCAGCGCCTCGACTTGCGCCAGCGTCGCCGGCGTGTACGTGGCGCCGATCGATACGAGCGTCGAACCCTTCGTCGCGACGACGCCCTCGTTGACCTTCCCCGCGCCGAGCGACTGCGAGAAGGTGTAGGCCTGGTCGCCGACCCCCGAAACGGCCGTGGGCGGGACGGGGAAGTGCTTCGTGAAGTTCGTGATGGACGACGGTGCGGTATTCGAGATCAGCTCGATGATCACGTTGTAGGCGCTCGCGTGATACTCGCAGGCGACCCCCGTAGCTCCGGCTGGTAGCTGTGTGCTGCCAGTGGTGATTCCGACGGGTGCCGGCAACGACGTCCCGAGGGCGGCATCGACGGTGGCCGCGGTCGGGCAGGTCGCCGCAGCGGTGGTCGTCGTCGGGGTGGAGATGGGCGCGGCGCTCGCCGCCGGGGCGGTGGTCACGCTCGCGGCGGACGCAGCCGCGGCGCTTGCGACCGGGGTCGTCGCCGAGCTGGGCGCGGGTGGTGCACTGCTCGAGCTGCCGCAGGCAGCCAGGGCCAGACTCAGGAAGAGGGCGGCTGGCGCCAGCCAGCCCGAGCTTCTCAAGGACACGGCACACGCCTCCATCCGAGCAGGTCGCACACCGGGTCCGCCGAAGCGGCGTTGATCGGCGGTCCTCGACGCAGGAAGGCTACTCCGTTTCTCCTCGACGGCGGCAAGCGAAGCCCGGCTTCAGAACGTGATCACCTGGGTTTGACGTTCACTCAGTGGTATTGGCCAGCCCATGACGCCATCTTGTTCCACATGTCACCCCCTCCGTACTTGCCACCCAGCCGCTTCCCGCAAGGAGAGTCCATGTCAACCGAGCAGAACAAGGCCGTCGTCAGCCGGTTCATGACCGAGGTCCTGCAGGGAGGCAACCTCGACGTGCTCGAGGAGGTGCTGGCCCCGAACTACGTCAACCCGGCCATGGGCGGCGCCGACCGGGCAGGCTTTAAGGCGATAAGGCGATCTTGACCGGGATTGCTGCCGCGGGCGGTATGCGGTTCACGATCCAGGATCTCTTGGCCGACGGAGATGCGGTGGTCGCTCGCTTCACCAGCGAGGTCACGCGTCCTGGTGGAGAGAAGGTCACAGCCCAAGGCCTGACCTACTACCGTCTCGCCGAAGGCAAGATCGTCGAAGACGACCCGTTCACGAGGCCCGATCTCGCGCAGCTCGTCGGCATGACGCCGCCGGCCTCCTGAACCGGAGGGTACGACCCGGCGCTGGGGTGGGGCCGCCTCGCCTGACACTCGCTTGCGACCGCGGCTGTTTCGGTACGAGACTCGACGCCCAGCTTCCCGAGGATGTGCGAGACGTGGACGTCGGCTGTGCTCTCGCTGATGAACAGGGTCTCGGCGATGCGCCGGTTCGTGTAACCCTTCGCGACGAGGGGCAGCACCTCGCGCTCGCGCTTCGACAGTCCCAACGGTTCCGTAGAGGCATGGGCCGAGCGTTCGGCAGCATGTGCGAAAACCGCGAACCAACCATAGCTACCCGGCCGGAGTCATCCTCTGTACACGGCAGAGCGAGGCATCCAGACGAGCGTGGACACCATCATCCCGACTTCGGCGATCCATGCGGGCGAGTCGGCCCTCGTGGAACGTGCCCGGCGGGGTGACCACGGGGCCTTCGCGGAGCTGGTCGACGCGCGGCTGACGAGCACGTTCCGGACCGCCCTCGCCATCCTCGGGAACGAGGCGGACGCTCGGGACGCGACCCAGGACATCTTCCTGAGGGCATGGCGAAACCTGCCTGAGCTTCGTGACCCGGACCGGTTCGGGGCGTGGTTCGGGCGGATCGTCGTCAACACTTGCCGGACCGCGATGCGTGGTCGTCGGCGGCGGATCGTACGGGAGATCTCGGTCGGGGCCCTGCCCGACGAGGGCGCCCAACTCGTCTCCCCGGCGGGCGAGCACGATGCCCGGTCTGCCGATCTGGACCTCCTCGACCATGCCCTCGACCGGCTATCGGTGGCCGACCGGACGCTCCTCGCGCTACATCACTTCGAGCATCTCTCGCTCGAGGACATCGGGATGCGGTTGGGCGTGCCGACGAAGACCGTCAAATCCCGACTCTTCAGTGCGCGGCGCTCGCTCGAACGCGCGCTCGAGGTGGAGCGACGATGAACCGATCCGAACCGTTGATCGACGAACTGATCGGGGCCGCGTTCGAGCGGCGAGCGGGGCGGGCGGCCGCGGACGGGCTGGGCCGGGACATCCTGGCCGCGACCGCGTCGACGCGACAACGTTCCGGCTGGGACCTCCGCCTCGCCAGCCTCCGGCCGCGAGCGTCGTCACGGTCCACATGGGTTGCCGTCGCGGTCCTTGCCGCGCTCCTCGGAGTGGTCCTCGGGCTGGCGCTCATCGGGCAGCAACCGCCGACCCCGTTTCGCACCGGCTTGCTCGCCTATGTCCGTGGCGGCGACGTCTATCTAGCGAGGCCGGACGGCTCGAACGCCGAGATCGTCCTCCACCAGGACGGCGTCGCCTTCCTGACCGTGGCCTGGTCACCAGACGGCCGTCGCCTTGCCATCGATGGCGAGTCAGGTGCTGTCATCATCGATTCGGCCAGCGGCGCCGCGACCTGGATCGGAGGCACGAACCCGGTCTGGTCACCCGACGGTCGACAGCTTGCCGTCCTGGACCCTTCACCCGGTAGCGCGGCGGCGGATGGCGCCCACCTTCGCATCGTGGACGCGGCGACCGATTCGACCGTTCGCACGCTGCCGTTTCCGGCGATCGGTGGGCTCGCCTGGTCACCGAACGGGCGCTGGATCGCCGCCACGGGTGGGACGAACGGCGACGAGAGCAACTCCCTGGTCCGGATCGATGTCACGACAGGCGACATTGCCGAGCTCGACGGCCCATCCGGGATGCTCGACGCGGAACGCGAGCCTGCCTGGTCGCCCGATTCCCTCCACATCGCGTTCATCCGATGGAGATCGGACAGCCTCTCGGGCTGTCACGGAGACCCTCTATGTGAGACGGACGTCATCGTCGCGAATGCGGACGGTTCGCAAGCGATCCGACTCAACAAGGAGTCAGGCAAAGCGGATCAGCCGAGCTGGTCGCCCGACGGGCGGTGGCTCGCATTTCGTCGGGTCGACAGAGTCGCGCGACAGAGCGGGACCCTCGGAACCATCGAGGCCACAGCGACAGGCATCGTGATCGCCCATCCCGACGGCACCGGCGAGCGAACGATCGCGGCCGACGGCGTCGAAGGGTTTGCGTGGGGTCCCGAAAGCGACCAACTGCGGTTCATCAGTGGTACTGGCCAACAGTCAGCACAGATGATCAAAGAGGCCTCGCTCGATGGCGCCGTGCAGACCGTCGATGCCCAGATCGGACCTGCACCGAACCTGTTCGAGCGCACTGGGACCCAGTTCGGTTGGCAGTCGCTCGATGCCGGTCGCGTCGTGCCGGGACTGCCGACCGTGGCTGCGCTCGCATCACCTGCCGCACTTGCGGTCGTCACACCCGCGGCGGCGGATCCCGCGGACCCGGGCGGCACATGGCCCACCCTAGTGTCCGAGAGCGAAGACGGATGCAAGCCGATGACCGTCGCAAGCGGCACCGGGGCGGTCGCGACCATCGCCGATGTCTGCGGCGCCTTCACGGTATCGACCTACGGTTGGTCGCCGTCGGGTTCGTTCTATGCCGCGATCATCGACGAGAACGGACCACTGACGCTGGTCCGTCGCGATGGCCACATCGACAGGCAGGTCGACAAGATCACGGGTCTGCGCGGGATCTTCTGGTCGCCTGACGAGAAGTGGCTCGGTGTCGATGGCACGCGCGACTACGTCCTGCGGCCGGACGGTAGTGGTCTCCGGCAGATCCCAGGCGACCCCACGTGGTCGCCTGACGGTCGAACGCTCGGCGTCACCAGGCCCGATGGTCAGTTGCTCGTCGGCGGACCAGACGGTTCCGACCTCCACACGGTCGGGTCGTTCCCGTCCACGATCTCGTGGTCTCCCGACGGTTCGCGGTTCGCATTCCTCCGCGACGGCAATGCCTGGACGGCAAACCGCGATGGCACTGACCTCCACAACGTGACGGCGCTCCCGCTCGGCGGCGCGACGATGGTCAGCTGGTCACCCGATGGCCGATGGATCGCCGTCGGAGCGAATCACGGACTCTGGCTCGTGCCAGCCGATGGCGGTGCACGCCGATGGTTCGGTCTTGGCCTCAATGAGACAGTCCTGCGCGTCGATTGGGCACCCGGTGCGTCGACTCTCGCGCTCGAGACCTACACGGACATGACGCCGCCGGCACCCCAAACCAACCGCGTCTACCTCATCGGTACCGACGGCTCCCCGACCATCGCGATCGATGACGCGACATCCCCGGCTTGGTCGCCGGACGGGCGCTTCCTCGTCCTCGCTCACTCCACTCCGGGCGGCGGCCCCGGCGACGGCCTGATCGAGCTGGCGAACTCGGACGGATCAGGCCGCCGCGGACTCGCCGCACCCGCGGGCCTGACCCCGGTTATCTGGGCACGATAGTGCCACCGAACCAGAGGTGAAACCGATGTTCACCGCCTTGCGTGTCACCGCCGTCGTCGCAACGATTTCCTTTGTTTCGGTAGCCTGCGGCGGAGCATCGTTACCAGCATCGGCGACCGTGGGGCTGGTGGCATCCCCGTCCGCGACGCCAACCGCCAGCGGCGCTGCCTCCACCATCCCGAGCCCAGGTCCCCCTTCGGCCGCCGCCTTGCCGTCCGGGTACCTCCTCCTAGAGCACTTCGGCAACGCGGCGGATGGGACGAAGGTCGCCGAACCGGATCGACGCCATCTGTGGCTGGTGAAAGCTGACGGCACTGACCTGCATGAGCTCGCGCCGGGTCTGCCGGTCCAAGACAAGGTCGTCTTGGACAAGGGCTCAGCGGATTGGTCACCGGACAGTCGCCATATCGTCTTCTCGAGCTCGACGGATCGCGTCCTGATATACGAGACGGACCTCGATGGCGCGGTGCCGCGACTGATCTCGACCGATTGCGCGGGTACTCCAGACACCTGCCTCGAATTCTTCCCGTCGTACTCGCCGGACGGCAAGAGGATCGCGTTCATCCGGCTCGTCGAGAAACCGCCGTCAGGCGTGCTCGGGGTCCGCGATCTCGCGAGCGGGAAGGTGACGCTTCTCGAATCGACGCGTCAAGGCCCGCCCAACCTCGAGCTCGGTAGCCCCTCGTGGTCGCCGGACGGCAAACACCTCGTCTACTTCCAGCTGCCCAAGGATAGCGAGGGGAAGCCCACCGGCGGCAGCCAGCTATTCATCGTCAACGCCGACGGCTCGGGCCGCCGCCCGCTGAGTACGCCCGGCCTGGCCGTCGGCGATCCACGCTGGTCCCCTGATGGCTCGTTGATCGTCTTCAGCACCGAACCGATCCACCAATGGAATGACGTAGGCGAGGCGGACCACCCGGACCTCTTCACGATCCATCCAGATGGCACGGGCGTAAAGCGGCTGACCTTTGACGCCAGCTCCGGCGCCCCGAGCTGGACATCCGACGGTCGGATCCTCTATTACGACGACGCCGCCCTGTGGCTGATGGACGCGGACGGCTCCAACCAGGCACGGGTCGGCCCCGGCAGCATGGACCTCGTGTCAGACACGACGGGCTACTCCTACTACGCACGCTGGCAGCCGACGCCGTGATGCCCCTCCCGCCGCTAGCTCCTGGATCCGTCAGCTATGGGAATCGAGGTCGCGAGAGCCGCAGCGCCCTCCACTCGGGCCGAAGGAGCGCTTTGACCGACGCCTATACTTCCGAAGGTCAGGAGCACGCTCCAGCGCATCGTCGATTTGCTGCTCGTCGTGCTCCCTCCACTGCGGCGACGTCGAGGTCATCCGGCAACCGTCCATTGCCGGGCCTCGCCGAGAAGGTCATGACGACCGAACATGCCAAGCATTGATCACCGCACGTCGTCTGTCGTGGCAGGGACGCCCGAGCTCCCGCGGGGAACAGTGACGTTCTTATTCACGGATGTCGAAGGATCGACACGTCTCCTCAATCAACTGGGCGATACCTATACGCGGCTCCTGCTTGACCATCGCGCGATCCTGCGGACCAGCTTCGAGCGCTGGCGGGGAGTCGAGGTCGATACGCAGGGCGACTCCTTCTTCGTCGCCTTCGCAAGAACGTCCGACGCCGTCGCCTGCGCATTCGACGCGCAGCGAGCCCTGGAGGCCCACGACTGGCCCCACGGGACGCGGGTGCGCGTGCGCATGGCGATCCATACGGGTGTCGCCGAGGTGGCGGGACGCGGCTACGTCGGCATCGAGGTCCATCGCGCTGCGCGAGTCATGTCCGCCGGGCACGGCGGTCAGATCCTCCTGTCGGCATCGGCGTCAGCTATGGCCCAGGATCAACTTCCCGAGGGGGCAAACCTCGTCGATCTCGGCGAATATCGTCTGCGAGACCTCGACGACATCGAGCGATTGTTCCAGCTCGCACATCCGGACCTGGTTGCGGATTTCCCCCCACTTCGGACGCTCGATTACCGCCCGAGCAACCTCCCGATGCCGGCATCGGCGTTCGTTGGTCGAGAACAGCAGCTTGAGGAGATCGGCAGGCTGCTCACGGCCGACACGGCCCGTTTGATCACGCTGACCGGCCCAGGTGGGACCGGCAAGACGCGCCTGGCGCTCCGTGCCGCAGCCGCCCATCTTGAACGCGTCCTCGACGGCGTGTTCTTCGTCGACCTGGCTCCCGTCACTCAGATGGAATCGGCGCTTGCCGCCATCGGCCAGGTCATTGGCGTGACCCAGACCCGCGAGCAGCCGCTCCTCGAGACCCTGAAGATCCGACTTCGCCACGAGCCCGTGCTCCTGCTCCTCGACAACTTCGAGCAGCTGACGCATGCCGTGGGGGCGATAGCGGAGCTCCTCGAGGCTTGTCCACGACTCAAGCTGCTCATCACAAGTCGTGAAGCCCTCCACATTCGAGGCGAGCATCTCGTTCCCGTACCGCCCCTGTCCGTGCCCACCGCCACCGAAGGCCGTGGATCTGCGGGCGACATCAGCCGCTTCGGGGCGATCCAGCTGTTCGTCGAGCGGGCTCGAGCCGCGCGCCCTGGTTTCGGCCTCACCGACGACAACGCGGCTGCCATCGTGGAGATCTGCCGGCGGCTCGATGGTCTGCCGTTGGCGATCGAGCTCGCCACCGCGCGGATCAACCTCTTCTCGCCTGAGGCCCTCCGGGATCGGCTCGCCAGCCGTCTGGGGACGCTCGATAGCGGGGCCCGAGACCTGCCGGCGCGTCAGCAGACGCTTCGCGCCACGATCGATTGGAGCTACCGCCTGTTGGAGCCGGGAGAGCAGCGACTGTTCGAGCTCCTCTCGGTCTTCGCCGGGATCGGGATCGAGGCAGTCGAGCGCGTGGCGGACGACGTCGGCCTGTCCGAGGAAACCGGCCTCGCACCGCTCACGGCGCTCGAGTCCCTCCTTGACAAGAGTCTCCTCCGACCGGCCGACAGGAGCGACGGCATCGTCGAGTTCGCGATGCTTGAAACGATTCGCGAGTACGCCGCGGAGCGTCTGGCCGAACATCCCGAGCTTGAGCGGGCCGGCCGACGCGCGCACGCGGGCTACTTCACTCTCTTTGCCGAGCGCATGCTGGTCGATGCCACTGGCCAGCGAGGGGAGTCGGCGGTGGCTGCGATGGCCGTCGAGATCGAGAACATCCGTGCCGCCTGGCGCTACTGGGTTGCCTCGCGGGACCTGGAGCAGCTCGATCACCTGGTCGAGTGCCTGTGCCTTGTGTACTACACGGTGGGCCGCTACCAGTCCGCCGATGAGATCACGACGGAGCTGCTCGACGTACTCGAGACTGCTCCGGATAGCCCTGACCGAGTGCAGCGGGAGATCACGCTACGCACCAGTCATGCCCGAACGCTGATGGCGATCAAGGGCTACACGGGGGAGGTCGAGGAGGCCTACGCTCGTGCGTTGGGGCTTTTCGAGGGACAGCGCGACCGTCCCCAGATCTTCCCGGTTCTCCGAGATCTCGCACGCTTCTACATGTACGGTGCCGATTTCGAGGAAGCGGCACGCATCGGCCAGGAGATCCTGCGGCTTGCCGACAGCCAGGACGATGCGGGGATGCGTCTCGACGGGCACCTGATGGTCGCCAATTCCCTCATGAACATCGGCGCACTCGGCGACGCACTCGAGCAACTGAACCTCGGCATCAAGTCGTTCGAGTCACCGCGCTACAAGGCGCGCCGGTTCCACGCGGGCACCGACCCGCGTGTATCCTGCCTCGCCGCGTCGGGCGTGGTGCTGTGGTTCGTCGGGTACCCGGACAGCGCCGTGGTGCGGGCGAACCGCGGCGTCGCCCTCGGCGCCGAACTCGATCCCTATTCACACGCCTACGGCCTGTTCCATTCAGGGTTCCTGCACCTGTTGCGCTCCGAACCGCACCTCGTCGAAGAGCGAGCCACCGAGTTGCTCGAGCTTCTCGCCGATCATGACTTCCCGATCTGGCGCGCCTTGGGCACGTGCCTCGCAGGTGCTGCGACCTCGCTCCTCGGACACCCGGCCGAGGGCCTGGTGCAGATCGGCGAAGGGATGCATCAATACCAGGGCATGCGCTCGCCCCCGGTCTTCTGGCCATTCCTTCGCTTCATGCAGGCGGCCTGCCTTGCCGGAGCAGGTCAGGTGACGGATGCCCTGGCAGTGCTCGACGACATCCTGGCGATCACGGGGGACCTTTCGCCGGCTGCCATCTTCAACTTGATGAAGGGAGACCTGCTCCTGGCAGTCGGCGACCCGGGCGCGGCGGAGGAGTCGTACCGGCGCAGCCTCGAGATGGCGCAGCTCATGGGCGGGATGATGGTCCAGCTTCAGGCCGAAGTGCGGTTGTGCCGGCTCCGTCGGGGTCGTGGCGAGCCCGACGACGGGGCCGCGCTGCGCGCCGTCTACGACAGGTTCACCGAGGCCTTCGCGACTCGGGATCTGAGCCAGGCGAGGGAGTTGCTCGGCGCATCCAGCTGAGCCCTGCGAACTACCAAGGCAGTGCCACGACAGTGAGCCAGGGCGTGGCCTACGGGGTCGAGGTCCTCTCCAACCAGACGAGACCGAACAACAGCGGCTCGACCGTTCCGATCAAGGTCCAGATCGCGAATTCTGGCGTAGCCGCCGCCGGCGGGTGGACTGGTTCAGACCGTCTTAGTGCGCTTGCGCCGATAGGGACGACTTCAATCCGCCCCGCGGCGTCTGGCGAGGATCAACCCGCTGGACCAGTCGAGTTCGACCGTGCGGAGTCGCGGATCTGAGAGGAGCGTCGTGCGCACCCGCGCCGTCCTCTCGGCCTGGTCCTGAACGATCCGAACGGTCGGGTGGTGCATATCGTCGACGACCAGCAGGCCGCCAGGCTCCAAGGCGGCGATCGTCCGATCGAGTCCGTCCCATTTGCCGCCCTGGGCGTCCGCGAAGATCAAGCTAAAGGCCCCGAGCTGGTCGAATTCGTCGAGGACGTCGCCGAGAACGAATCGGACGAACGGCGGCCACTGCTGGCCCGTGAGCGCTGCATGTCGTGCGACATCGATCTCGATCGACACGAGCTCAAGGTTGGCGCCTTGTTCCACGCCCTCAACGAGCCATGCGGTGCCGTACCCGACACCGGTGCCGATCTCAAGGATCCGACCACCAGTTCCGACGCCGGCGGCCAAGACCGCAAGTAGCTCGCCAACGGCGCGCTCGCAGGATTGCGCGAAGCCGAGGCGGCTCGCCAGTGCCTCTGCTCTCGCGACGCGGAACGGGACGGGTCTTTCCACGATCATGGTTATCTTCCGCCATCCGGGCGCCGCCGCACCTCGACTCCACGGACGGTCATCGTGTTCAGAGACCTGCTGAAGACTCGCCAACGCGCGACGATCCGGGTCGCGGAGAGCGTTCAGGGTTCATTGCGATCGAGCCAAACACAGTCGACCTCCTCGAGGCTAGTCCGGTGGACGTCTCCCAGCCGGACACCGCCGACTTCGGTAGGAACGGTTGGCGTCGCCTTGACCCGCAAGCCGAGGACGGGATCGCCGCGCTCGCTCATTCCGGTCCCGCCCCGTGCTCACCGTCGAATAGCATGAGGGCGAGCGGCCCTGCGACCCATGCGCCCCGGTCTGTGGCAAAGCAACCTCGGCGCGTCACGAACTCCTCGCAGTCAAGCGGACCGAGCAGAACGAACATGATGTCGGTCTCCCGCTCGACGGTGAGCCCAGGCCTGGGCGTTCCCGACAGGCCGCGATCTGGCTAGTTGCGTCAACTCCTGAGGACAGTGCGGCCAATGTTGATCGCCGATCCCGAGATCCATTCCGTCCAGGCGCTCGTCGTCGGTGACCTCCGCCGACCGGCTATAGGGCGCGCCTTCGTGGCAACGCTCCTGTGTGCGCTGACGTTCGTTGCCTTCGCCTGGACCAGCAAGGAACTGCCGTTCCTGAGCGACCGCGCCCCGTGGCAGAACGACCCCTACGACGCCGTCGTGTCGTTCACGCTGTTCTTCGTCCCACTCGCGCTCATTCCGCTCCTACTCCGCGCATCACTCTGCCAACGGGACTCGCCGCTCCCGATGGCCCGCCTTGTCGGCGTTCTGCGCGCGTCGCGGGTCGTGCTCGGCGCCGTGTGGGTGACCCTGGCGGCCGACTGGCTGAGCGTGATCCTTCGGGCCGACCAAGCGAGCTGGGCCTGGGAGACCGCGATCCTCGTCGTCAGCCTTGCCGTCACGAGCCTGATTGCCGTCCACGCGGCTGCCCTCGTTCATGGCGCGGGAACCGCAACGGACGGGTGGGAGTCTGCGCCGGGTCCGGACGCCCTTGCCGATGTGTTGACGCTCGGCAGGCGGTGGGGCGCACGCCTCGGGCCATTGAGATGGCCAGCCGCAGCGATGATACGTGGGCTCGAGGCGCACATCGCGCCAACCATTCGCCGGTACCCTCTCACGACGGCGGCGCTGGGTTCGGCGACGTTCGGCGTGTCGATCGGCCTTGTCGCGGCGCGAGAGGAAGGCGTCGCGCCATTGCTCGGGCTGGTGTTCGCGGTCGCCACTTGCGGGATGTTCGCCTTCCTCGCCGCGGGCGGTGCATACCTCGGCCTTATCAGCAGGACGCAGCCGCTCGTTGGCACGCACCGTCGCCTCGCCGACGCCGCGGTCCTCGCAGCCGCCTCGGTCCCGATCGCCCTCGGTTTCCGCTCGTGGCTGTGGTGGCTCGTGGGTGCCACAGACGCCACTGCCGGCCTCACCGAGTTGGTTCGACTCGTCCTGGTGGCGGCAGTGACGACATTCGTACTCGTCCTCGGTGCCGAAGCCGTCGGCGGCGTTCACGGGCACCCCGCGGCGCGAGGATAAGGGTCCCGGCCGCGCATCAACCCCGGTTCGGTTTTGCTCGCGTGGTCGGCTTCGGCTTCAGGGCTGAGACATAGGCGTAGCTGGCGCGAAAGTACGGGCTCAGCTGCTCGGTGTCCGCCAGCAGCCCGTAGGGGACGGTGACGTACTCCTGCTGCACGATGCCGTGGGCCTCATGGAGGGTCGCGGAATGGCGCTCCAGGAACTCCGCCCGTTCAGCCGGTGGCAACCGCAGAGCGAGCGTCCCGGGGCCGGAAAGGTAGCTGAACATGTGCCCGTTTACCGAGGTGTACGGCATCGTGGCGCCCTTGCGCGCCACCCCCTGCTGCGTCGCGATCAGACGGTCGTATGCCTCGAGCACGCCGGCAGGTATGGGTGCTGCTGTCCCGCCTTTGGCCATCTGCTGGTTCCTAGCTAGGTCGGCCGGGTCGTGAGTTGCCGCGACACCCCCCGTTGGGCGTAATCCATGATGACGTGCTGAGGCGCGCGCGAAGCCACGAAGGGCAGCGGCCGGGCAAGTAGGGAGTAGGCTCCCGAGTCGACGCACAAGCCGTTGGGACGTTCGACGCTCGACCGGCATCTACTCGATGTGAATGCGCCAGCTGAGGCCATCCCATGAGGAGCCGTTCGATGCGATATCTGTCGGTGGCCGTGAGGGCGAGCGTCGCCGCCTTGGTCGCGATCTCCGTCGGAGGCTGCGCGGCGACGCCGACGAGTCCTTCGTTCCGTGCGACCACGCCGGCGGCCTCCGCGAGCGTGTCAGCCACGAGCTCGGCCGCCATCGTGGAGTCGCCAGCGGCATCGACGGGTGCGGATCCGTCGTCGTCTCCGTCATTCCCGGCCGGGGCGAAGATCGACGGCCGGATCCAGGTCGGCGAGCCCGTCGCGCCGCGCTGGTTCGCTGCCGACGACACGTCGCTCTGGGTCCACGAGCCCACGAGCCTGGTGCGCGTCGACCTGGCGACGTCCGCCGTCACAGGACAGGTCGACACGGGCCGATGGAGTACGGCTATGCGGCGACCGGAGCAGGTTCCGTCTGGCAGACGGACTACGAGCACAACGCCGTCCTGAGGATCGATCCGGCCAGCGGCAAGGTCCTCGCGAAGATCCCGGTCGGGTTGCAACCGCTGGGCGTCGTCGTGACCGCGGGCTCGGTGTGGGTGGCCAACGAGCACAGCGGCTCGGTCACGCGCATCGATCCCGCGACCAACAAGGTTGTCGCGACGATCCCGATCAACTCGCCCGACTCCGCCGGGCCGCAGATCATGACGGCGGGACCGGGGGGCTGTCTGGGTGGATGTCGACAACATGGGCTCGGTGGTGCGGATCGATGCCGCGACGAACAAGGTCGGGCTGGTGGTGCCGCTGAATGGCTGGGTTGCCAGCGACGGCGAGCAGGTCTGGATCGCCGACGACGCGGGGACCGACGGGCTGGCGCAGGCCCTCCGCATCGATCCGGACTCGGGCAAGGTCATCACCGCGGTCGACCTCGAGCAGGACCCCGGCGAATGCGGCCTGGCCGTCGGCCTCGGATCCGTCTGGGTCACCACCGGCGGATTGACGCGGATCGACCCTGTGACGGGACGCATCGTCGGGCGCCTCGATCTCGGTGGCGATTGCGGCAACGTCGTCGTGGCGGGTGGCGCGGTCTGGGTCACGGCGGACGGTCAGCCGTACGTGGTCCGGATCTCGCCGCAGTGATCCTGGCCTGGCAGTCTGACGTCGACCGACCCTAAGATGCCGGTCGACGCACGAGCCGTGGGACGTTCGACGCCCGACCGGCATCTACCTGATGTGAATGTGCTAGCTGAGACGATCCCATCCGGAGCGGAAGATCTGCTCGTTCGAGCGAGGGGCGGGGACCGCGCGGCGTTCACCGAGCTTGTCGAGCGGCACCACCCCGAGCTCGTTCGGATGGCCTTTGCGGTCACCGGAGACATCGACGCCGCCCGCGATGCGGCGCAGATCGCCTGGATCAAGGCATGGCAGCGACTGCCGACCGTGCGCGAGCCGGATCGCTTTCGTGCGTGGGTGATCGCGATCGCCACGAACGAGGCCCGTCAACTCGTACGCGTGCGGCGACGACGGCAGATGCGAGAGCTCACGCCGGTCGATCCTGAGGGCGAGTCTGCCTCGATCATCGCCACCTCAGCGGGTCGGCTCGACCTCAGTGAGGCGCTCGAGCGCCTGCGTCCGGCCGATCGCCAGCTCCTGGCGATGCGCTATCTCGGTGGCCTGACGGCCGACGAGATCGGTGTCGGCCTGCGGGATGTCCGCGTCCGGCGTCCGGACCCGCTTGTCCCGACTCATGGCTCGACTCCGCGAGGACCTTGGGGATGACTGACCGAAACGACCTGACCCCGTTCGAGCGACGCTTCGCGGACCAGATGGATCGCTACGTCGACGGTGCCATCGACCCGAAGCCAGCCTCGGAGATCGCAAATGCGGCGATGCGGCCGACGAATTCTCTGGTCGCGTGCCAGGCACGCCCCCAGGTCGCGTCACCTGTTGTTGTTCGGGTTGGCCGCGGCCCTGTTGGTCCCGGTCGCCGCCTTGGGCGGCCTGACCCGGCTGTTCCCGGCGCCAACGACGAACGACCTGGTCCGACCTTCCGACGACGCGAGCATCGTGCGACCGACCGGGAAGGTGGCGGCGACGTCCGGGTACGACGCGATCTACCTGCGGCGCAGCGCGGGGGGCGTCGATGTCGTCGCGGTGCGTCCCGGCGGTGACGAGCTTGTGGTGAGGAACCTGCCCGATCCGATCCAGGGACACCGGCTCATGCTGGGCTTGGCCAGCAGCGTCTCGGAGTCTGGCTGGCTCGCGCTCAGTGCGATCAGCGGAGACAACGCCCCATCCTCGGTGATCCTCGTGGACCTGCGTGACCTGGCATCGCCACCGTGGGTCGTCGACGGGGCAACGGTCGATGGGGCAGCACCTTCGTGGGGCCCGACCGGCCTCCTGGCCGCGACGACGGACGGTTCAGACCTCGTCGTCGTCGATCCGGACGCCCATACGGTGCGTCGAGTCAGCATGCAGGGCATCCCGTCCAGCCCCGACGGAGCGTCCATCATCTGGGCGGCGGACGGGCGTGGATTCGTCAGCGCGACCGACGCGGGACAGTATGTGACGGTCCCTCTTGACGGGAGCAAACCTGTACCCGGTGTCGACCTGACTCCGTACAGGGACTTCAGCCGAGGCGTGGGCGGCCAGTTCGGCCCGGGCATGGCGACCCTCGAGGTGTGTGGCGATGGAGAGGGTTGCCCAGGCCCGACGACACCCTCTGGATCGTCACCCACGACCGGTGACGATGGCCGCGTCGATCTCGTCGACACCGACGGTACGCAGACGATCTGGCGACCCGTCGGCGGCGACCACGCACTGGCCGCGAGTTTCGCGACCGGTGGCGGCTACTGGCTGACGCTGGACCACGATCACGGCACGCAGGTCGTGCTGACCCGGATCGGGGGCACGACCCCGGATCTGACCGCGACCGTGGATCGTGATGCCTCCTGGCGGTCGATCGGCGTGTTCAGCGAGGTCCCCGACCATTCAGCGGTCGTGGCCTATACCGAACGTGCGGATGACCACTTCCTGTCGGTCATCGCGCCGCTCGATGGCAGCCCTCCGACACTCCATCACGGGGCGTTCGTGGGCTTCGTGCATGCGTCGGATCTCGCCACGCCCGCCGATGGCCGATACACGGCGCCTCCGGAGTCGATGCCGACGACAGGTCGCGCCTACACGCTGCCGGGTCTCGACGCTCTGATCTCCGACGGCACGTTCGAGGCCTCCGGCACGGCGGTGCTTGGCAAGGGCTCCCATGACGCGGTGCCGGGCGATACCGCCGTCCATTCCTACGTCGTGGACCTCGACCCCAGTGGTGCTGCCGGAGCCTTCCTGCAATGCATCGGCCCTTCGAGCGCGACGGTCAGATGGCCATCCAACGCGCTCACCAGTTCCTGCCTCGCCACCGGCGGCGTCAGCGGAAATCTCAACGGAGCGGGCCCGATCACGGTCGAGGCGACGGGCGACACGTCGTGGCGGGTGGTCATCTACGCGCCATAGCGTCCGGGGATCGCACCCGGGGGACCCGAGCCTTACCGCTTGCCTGTCGCCACAAAGTTCTCCAACGGGGTCCGACGCCGGTGCGATGCAGGCTGCTGGTTGACGTCGATGGCGATCCCGACGAACACGGCGACAACCAGGAGGACGACCGCGACGACCGCCGCGACCCAAAACGCGAAGCCCACCGCGACATACAGCAGGCCGAGGCTCACGAGGAAGATGATCGCCTGCATGGCGACCAGCCTCACGGTCGGATAGACAGGATCCCTGGCGTGGCCGATCCGTCGATCGCGCGTATCCCACGCCGTCCAGCGCCAGGTGCCGATCCTGGCCACGATCCCGAAGCCGAGGATCACGCCGACCGTCCCGAGAACCATCCGTCCGACCGCCGGGAAGATCAGGATCGCGGCGAGCGGGGCGAGGATCACGTACGACGACAGGAACAGGACGATGGCCGTGGCGAAGATGCGGAGCGTCGGCCACCGCTCCGGATATCTCCTCGTCAGCGCCGCGACCGCGATCCCGACCCCGATCGCGATGAGGATCCACGGCAACGCAGAGACCACAGCCGCATCACCGGCGGGCGTGGCACCACCGATGAACTTCACGGCGGCGATGCCGATCCCGATGGCGAGCGGTGTGGCCGCGAGCAAGGGACCCGATCCGACGAGGAAGCCGATCACCCGCGTCGACGTCCGTTGAGCGCCGACCCACGGCGCCGAACGCTCGGTCGGTGCGATGAGGGCGAACCACGCGACGCTGGCGATCAGCGCGGCGACGACCCAGACGCCGACCTCGGCGAGCGTATCCGTCGGCCCGAATCCCTGGAGGTTCAGGTCCCGGATGAAGTCGACCGGCTTCGTGACCAGGTCGCTGCCGGGGATGGCGCTCCAGGCTGTGGCAAGGGCATCGCCGATGGCGGGGATGACACCGTTGCCGATGGCAAAGGACGTGATGACGGCCGCAGTCGGCGCCATCAGGCAGAGCTGTTTCCAAAGGGACAGGACAGACACTCGCCGCCGCCGCCAGTTGGAGCGGAGTTCGTGCGCCTCTGTCGAACCGAAGAACGACGGCGTGTCGCTGGACTTGCCGATACCCTCGAGCCGCCGCAGCAGGGGGATCACGAACTCCTCGTCGTTGTCCCAGTACGCGCCGTGGTCTTCGCTGGAGGAGAGCAGATTCCAGATCGCCATGTTCGTGAAGCGCTCGGGAGGCGGGACGAGGTCCGCAGCCGGCGCGTCGAGCGGGCCTGTCGGCGCCGGGTCCCGCGATCCCCAGTAGTCGATCCAATCGAGACGGGGTTGCGCCGCAGCGAGGGGCTCGTAGAGCAACTGGAACCGATGGCGCGCCTGCTCGATGGGATCGCTCCCACCGCCCGAATGGCCGCTGGTATCACCCGACGTGATGTTCCAGCCAAGGTTGAGACCCTCGCCGATCGTGATCAGGGTATGGACGTCGAGCGGTTCGGCGTCGATGCCCTGGCCGGCGTCCGCGTTGACACCCGAACCAGGCGCGCCCTCCGCGACCAGCGTGGTCCAGGCGACGATCGCCCCACCCGAATGGGCGATGACCACGATCTCATCGCAGCCGGCAGTCTTGAGTTGCCTGATGGCCTCTGACAGGCGGTGGCGGACACTCGACGCCTGTGTCGGCTCGGAGAGCAGGACGAAGACGTCGCCGAACCACTCGAGCACGAACCGATCGATCGGGCGGGTCAGGGCCCCGTTGGCAAGGGGCCCGATCGGGAGCAGGGACTCGACCGAGCGGAGTGTTCCGTACAGCAGCAGCAGCAGGGCCGACAGCGCCTGGAGGTACACCCAGGCACCGGCGGCATTGAAGGCCCGGCCGAGCACACTTCCGGGTCGGCGGCGAAATCTGTCCATCCGCTCCGCGGCAGTCTCGAAGACGCGGGGCTCCTCCGGCAGCGGTGTCCCGTCGGGTTCCTTCGATGCCGGTCGTGCTCGAGGGTCGTCCCGTGAATCACGCGGCAGGATCGTCTTCACGATCCGCGGCACCGCGCCGTCCGGACCGAGCCATTGCGCCATCTGGCCGAACGACGGGGGCGTGATCTCGTGTGCCCACCACGCCTCGGTCAGGACCCAGTGGATGGGTGGCTCGACGCGTGGCGGATCAGGCGCCGCGACCTGGAGCTCGACAAAGAGGGGAAGGCCGCTGTCCGCATCGAGCTGGGACTGAACGACCGGATCCCCGTTCTGGTCGGCGTCCACCCGGAAGTCGAACAGGACGTGGGCGATGGCGCCGCCCCAGTCGTGCAGGATCTCGCCTTGGGCCTGCGATCCGATACCGTGGACGAAGACCACCCCGACGTGCTGGGTGTCCGTCGGACATCCGGGCAGCGTGATCGATGGAACGCCGGTGGGCAGCATCGTCGCGCGGAATCGTAGCGCGTCGGCGGTATCGCGGCGTCATCTGTCCGGCAACAGGTGGCTTGATTCGTGGCCAAGATTTCCGAAGGCGCCTGGGTGTCGAAGCTGCATCGATACGAGCGTCGAACCCTTCGTCGCGACGACGCCCTCGTTGACCTTCCCCGCGCCGAGCGACTGCGAGAAGGAGTAGGCCTGGTCGCCGACCCCCGAAACGGCCGTGGGCGGGACGGGGAAGCGCTTCGTGAAGTTCGTGATGGACGACGATGCGATGTTCGAGATCAGCTCGATGATCACGCTGTAGGCGGTCGCGTGATACTCGCCGGCGACCCCCCGACGTGGAACCCTGGCGACCCGCTTTAGGGGGTGGTGCTTGGCGCCGGCGATCCGTTGGCTCCGCGGCCGCCCGCTCCCCGACCGAAGATGCCGGCATCGCCGATGATCACCTGGGTCGCAGTGACGCTGCCGTCCGGATTAGACGTTCCGATGACGGTCACGGTCTTGCCACTGGTGATGTCGGCGGGGGTCTTGGGTGCCGACGTGACCTCGGTCACGTTGGTCGTCGGGGTCAGCAGCACGATCCTCGAACCCCCGGCGGCCGTGGTGATCGTCATCTGGTCGGACGACACACTGCCGACGGTACCCGAGGCGCCGCCGCCGAAGCCGGCGTTCGCGCCGCTCGCACCGCCTCCGAAGCCGCCGTTCCGGGGTCGGCCTGAGGCGTTCGGAACGCCCTGGAAGCCGCCGCCGTTGACGCCGGCGCTCGCAGGGGCTTTCGTGGCGGTCGCGTTGGCGACGGCGAAACCGCCGGCGAAGGCGACGACCGCAATGGCGAGGGCGGCGACGATCGGCACGAGCGGCCGCTTTCCACGAGCGGGCGGCCGAGGCGCCTGGACCGCTGGGCTCGCCGGGGCGAAGGGTTCGGGTTGGCCGTAGGACGGGGTGGTCATTCGAGGATCTCCTGTGATTCACGCCCCGGGATTCGGGACGGGCTCTGGGGCCGATTGGGGTATGACATTCGCGACGGCTGGCCTACTCGGTCCGCAGTGCGACGATCGGTTGGAGGCGAGCTGCACGCCGTGCCGGATAGAGTCCGAAGATCAGGCCCACCGCTGCGCTGACGCCGACGGCGATGATCAGCGACACGGGGGTCACGGTCGCCTGGACCGTGGTGAGGTTGGCGATGGCCATCGAGACAAGGATCCCGATCAGGGCGCCCGCGATGCCGCCGAGTGTCGTGAGAAAGACCGCTTCGACGAGGAACTGTCCGAGGATGTCCTTGCGACGGGCGCCGAGCGCCTTGCGCAGTCCGATCTCGCGCGTCCGCTCGGTCACCGAGACGAGCATGATGTTCATGATCCCGATCCCACCGACGAGCAGGCTGATCGAGCCGATCGCCGCCAGCAGGACCGTGAACGTCGATGCCGACGAGGTGGCAGCGGACAGGAGGTCCTGCTGGGTCTGGACGGTGAAGTCGGCCTGCGTCGGGTCTCCGATGCGGTGGGTCCCGAGCAGGACCTGGGTCGCCTCGATCTGGGCGTTGGCCATCGATCCCTGACTCGTGGCGCTGATCGCGATCGTGTTGACGTTGGTGCGGCCGAAGACCCGCTGCGCCGCTGTCGTCACCGGCACCACGACCTGGTCGTCCTGGTTGAAGAAGCCGCCCGCGGTCCCCTTGGCCGCGAACACTCCGACCACCTGGAGGCGGACGGTCCGAACCGGCTCGTTACGTCCGGCCGTGAAATTGAGGTTGATGTACTGACCGACCGGCTCACCCCCGTTGAACAGGTCGGCGGCGGTGGTGGCCCCGATCACCGCGACGGGGGACGCTGACGAGACGTCGTTCTGGCTAAAGAAGGCACCATCGGACACTGTCCAGTTGCGGACGGTCAGGTACTCCGGCGTGGTGCCCGTGATCTGTGTGTTGGTGTTCGAGCCGCCGACGATCACCTGGGCGCGACCGGTCAGCTCCGGCTCGATGGCGGCGGCATCAGGAACGGCACCGGTTGCTTGGAGGGCCGTGACGTCGTCGAGGGTCAACGTGGTGGCCCCCCCGCCGGCGCCACGGACGAGGCCGGTGGAGACGCCGCCCGGCGAAACGAGCACGAGGTTCGTGCCGAGGCCCGCGAGTGTGCTCGAGATCGATGCCTGTGCACCTTCCCCGACCGACACCATCCCGATCACCGCGGCGACGCCGACCATGATGCCGAGGATCGTCAGGGCGGCCCGGAGCTTGTTGGCCGCCGTCGCCACGAACGCGGTGCGCAGGGTCTCGTAGATCGGCACGTCAGTCAGCCGTGCCAGCCGCCGGGCGCGCCCAGATCTCGGGGCCTTCGCTAGCGACCTGGGGTCGGATCTGATGGGTCAACGCGTCGAGCACGATCCGCCCGTCGAGAAGGTGGACCTGCCGGTGGGCGAGGTCGGCGACCCCCGGATCATGGGTGACGACGATCACGGTCCGACCAGACTCGTGCAACCGCCCGAACAGGCGCATGATCCCGGCACCGGTCGCCGAATCCAGGCTCCCCGTGGGCTCGTCGGCGAGCAGGATCGCTGGCCGGGTGACCAGCGCCCGGGCGATCGCGACTCGCTGCTGCTCGCCGCCAGACAGCTGGTTCGGCCGATGGCCCGCTCGAGCGGCAAGGCCGACCGACTTGAGGGCGGCAAGCGCCTTGGTATGCCGTGTGCGGTCTCCGCGGTAGGCCAGCGGCAGCGCGACGTTGTCGACGGCGGCCGTCCGGGCCAGAAGGTTCCACTGCTGGAAGACGAAGCCGACGTGCCGGTTCCGGATGTTGGCCAGGGCATCGTCACCGAGGCGCGATACGTCGACCCCGGCCAGGACGTACTCGCCTTGGTCCGGGACGTCGAGACAGCCGAGGATGTTCATCAGCGTGCTCTTGCCCGAACCGGATGGCCCGACGATGGCAACGAACTCGCCCTGGTCGATCCGCAGGTCCACGCCGCGCAGGGCGTAGACCGCCGTCGAACCGGCGGCGCCGAGCGATCCGTCAGCCGTCCCGTAGCGCTTGACGATGCCCCGCATCGACACGAGGGGACCCACGCCGGCTAGGGGCGCGCGCCCGGTCGCCAGATCCGTTCGTGGTGCGTCAGCCGCCACCGAAGCCGCCCCCGACCCCTGGGAAGCCGCGTCCACCGCCGGCGCGGTTCGTGGTCGTGGTGGTCTGGATCGACTCCACGACTGTCGCGCCCTGGTCGAGTCCCGACAGGATCTGGGTCTGCGAGCCGTTGCTGATCCCGACCGTGACCGGCACGTTGGTCTGGGTCTTGCCATCGGCGCCCAGGACGGCGACGACCTGCTGGCCGCCGACCGTCTTGACCGCCAGGCTGGGCACCAGGACGGCGTCGTCGGCGCGGTCCGTCACCACCGCCGCGGTCGCGCTCATCCCGACCAGCAGCGGCGCATTCGAGCCGTCGAGGCAGACAGTGACGCCGAAGCTTGTCACGCCGGAGATCTGCGTCCCGACGACGCTCAGCTCACAGACCTTGCCGACAGCCGTCTGGCTGCCGAGGGCAGTCGCGGTGATGGTCGCCGGCTGGCCCATCTTGAGCTTCGGCACGTCGGTCTCCGACGCCTCGCCGGCGATCTGCAGCTTGGTCAGGTCCATGACCTCGATCTGGCCCGTCGTGCTCGTCGAGGAGCTTGCAGCGGAGCCGGTCGAGCTCGAGACGGTCTGTCCGACCGTGATGTTCACGGCGGTCACCGTGCCGGCCATCGGCGCGACGATGGTCGTGCCGTTCTGCTGGAGCGTCGTGAGTGCCTGTTGGGCCGAGGCGACGCCGGCCTTGTCGGCGGCGATCTGGGCGGCCGTGGTCGGGATGATCTTGAGAGCGTATCCGTGCTTCGCGCTCGTCACCCCGAGACTTGCCGAGTTGACCTGGTTCTGGGCCTGATGAAGGGCCAGCGTCGCCTTGAGCCTCGCCGAGGTCACGCCAGCCTTGGCGCTCGTGACGGCGGCCTGGTCCTTGGCGATGTTCGCCGGGACCGGCGGGCTGGCTGCCTTGTCGGCGGCCAGCTGGGCCTTGGCCGCGCTGACGGCCGCGTTCGCCTGCGAGATCGACAGGTTGTTCGATGCGATCGTGTCGCTGAGTGACTGCCTTGCCGTGGCGAGCTGCAACTCGGCCTGCTTGACCGAATCCTGCGCCGATGCCTTGGTCACGCTCGTCGGGCCTGCCTGATCGGTCGCGAGCTTCGCCTGGGCGGATTCGAGGTTCGCCTGGGCGCTCGCGAGCTGGACCTTCTGGGCCGAGTCGTCGATGGTCGCCAGGACTTGACCCTGGGTCACGGTGTCACCGGGAGCGACGTTGACGGCCGTGACGGTCCCGGACGAGCCGAATGTCAGCTCATCGACCTTCGACGACGCGACCGATCCCGAGACGCTGACGCTGCTGACCACGGTCCCCGTGGTGGATTGCGCGGTGGTGAGGGCGACCGTGGTGGTACCGAATGGGTTCGTGAGCCAGACCGCCACGAGGGCGACAGCCAATGCGACGACAGGGACGATCAGCCAGCGTCGCCATCGACGGCGACCGACCGGCGCCTCGATGGATCGATCGATGTCGAAGTCATCGACCCACCCCCCGGCGGGGTCCGTCGCTTCGAGCGAAGTAGGTGTCGCCGTAGATCGCACGGCTCCGTCGTCTGCCATGCCGTGACCATCGATCGGACGTCTGAGAATCTCGTGAGACGCTGCACCTATTTGCAGGTGACCGTTCCCTTTGCCCGGATCGACGCGCCGGCGTCGGTCATGACCACATCGAAGGCGTAGCCGTCGGCCGTCCTGGTCACCGAGCCCACGCCCACGCCGGAGTTCCACCACAGGCTGTCGGCCGTCTGCTCGAAGAAGATATCCATCGACCAGGAGACGGTCAGGTCGGACAGCGTGAGCTGCCATCGCGACTTGGATCGGGCACCGGGATCGATCTCGAAACCGGCCAGTGTCGGCACCGATCTCCCGGGCTCCGTGGTCGTGGTGCAGGCGCTCGTACCGCCGAGGGTCGCGTCGTAGTCCGCAACATACCCGCCGCTGAAGCGGATGTCGGCATGTCCGGCAGGAACGGACGTTGGAGCCGCCGTCGACCCTAGCGTGGCCGCGAGTGTCGGGACCGGTGTCGGCGATGGGCTGGCCATGGGGCTGCGCGTCGGCGTCGGCGTCTGGGTCGGGGCAAGCGTCGGTTCGAGAGTCGGTGTTACCGTCGCGACCCCGAGCACTCCGGGTGGCGCCGATCCGATCCCGGCGGCGGCCGGCGATCTCGATCCGAAGGCCAGCCACGCGGCGACGACTGTGACGATGACCACGGTCCCAAGTGCGATGGTGGCCGCGGTCCCGATGGGCCACGCACCGCGCATCCATGGTGGGTAGGCCCAATTCGCAGGAGCGGCCCCGGTGGGCGTTCGGGTCGCCGGACGGAGCGCACGCATCCGACGGCTTCGGACTGCGGCGTCGTAGCGAGCCCGGCGTTCGGGATCGACCAGCCAATCGCGAGCCAGGTTGAGCCGCTTTGCGCGAGCAAGGCCACCCGGTCCGGCGCGGTCCGGATGGTGCCGCTTCATCAACGCCCGATAGGCGGCTTCGATGGCCTCGGTGCTCGCCCCGGCATCGATCCCGAGCTCGCCATAGAGGTCCACACTCGGGATGGACCTATCGATGCCCAAGGCTCGTCATCCTTTCGCCCGACCCCGTCGGGTCGAGGCGCACGCCCAGCGGGTTCGCCGCCTTCGGTCGGTCAGTCTGGCGTCCCGTTCGCCGGCGCGGTCATCGGCCGGCGGGTCGCCGCGGTTTGGCCCGCTTGAGAGCGGTGCAGAGTCTATCGCGGCCGTGAATATCGCTCTGACGAGAAGGCCGGGGCGTGGGTCATCGGCATCCGACACCCCCCACCCTCCGGCCGCAGAGCCGGCCGCAGAGATGGATCGCCTGACGCCTAGTCCGTCCGCAGGCGCGAGTACGCGACGCAGTCGACGGGCACGCCGCCGTGGTGGAGGTCCCAGCCGCGGAGGACGCCCTCGCGCTGGAAGCCGGCCCGCTCGACCATCCGCTCGGACGGCTCGTTGCCGACCATGATGAAGCAGTCGAGGCGGAAGACCGCCGTGGTCTCGAAGGTCCAGTCGGCCAGTCGTCGGAGCGCCCGCGTGCCCACACCGCGACCGCGCCCCTCGGGCGCCAGCCACAGGCCGACGGTGGCCTGATGGCCCTCCGGCCCGAACAGCGTCACCGCCCCCAGCAGGCGGTCCGTGGCCGTCTCGACGATGGCGAACGGCGCCCCGGTGCCATCCCGCCACATCGTCCGCGAGACCGCGATGAACGCGTCCGCATCGTCCGGGCCGTAGGGCTGCGGGATCGTCACCCAGCGTGCGATCTCCGGGTCCTGGCAGGCGGCCAGCAGGGCCGGCGCGTCCGTCTCGCGCCACGGTCGCAACAGGAGCTCATCGATCTCCAGGGTGATCCCAGGGTCTTCGTCCACGAGGCTCCTAGCCGCGCCCGATGTACGGCATCTTCGTGGCGATGACCGTCAGGAACTGGACGTTCGCCTCGAGCGGCAGGCTGGCCATGTAGACGATCGCCCGGGCGACGCTGTCGAGATCGAGCGTCGGCTCGGTGGCGATCGAGCCGTCCGCCTGGAGCGTGCCCTCGATCATCGGCCCGGCCATGTCGGTCGCCGCGTTCCCGATGTCGATCTGACCGCAGGCGATGTCATACGCGCGGCCGTCGAGCGCGGTCGCCTTGGTCAGCCCGGTGATCGCGTGCTTGGTCGCGGTGTAGGCCGCCAACCGGGGTCTCGGCACGTGCGCCGACACCGAGCCGTTGTTGATGATCCGGCCGCCGCGCGGGACCTGCGCCTTCATCAGCCGGAACGCGCCGCGGGTCATCAGGAATGCGCCGGTCAGATTGGTGTCCACGAGCGCCTGCCATGTCTCGAGGGCGAGCTCGTCGATCGGCGTCGGCGGCGCGTTGAGCCCGGCGTTGTTGAACAGGAGATCGAGTCGCCCGAAGCGTTCCTCGACGAGCGCGAACAGGGCGTCGACCGCCGCTTCGTCGGTGATGTCAGCCGGGATCGCGACCGCCTCCACGCCGGTGGCGACACAGGCCTGGGCCGTCTCGTCGAGGGGCGCGCGCCGTCGACCGACCAGCACGACGGCGAAGCCTGCACCGGCCAGCCCGACCGCCGCCGCTCGACCGATCCCGGAGCCCGCGCCCGTGATGAGCGCGACCCTGGTCGCATCCTTGCGCATCCGCGCAGCGTGCCACAGCCGCCGTCAGCGGCGCGCGACTAGGGGAGGGGACGCAGCGGAGCCCGCGCGAGACAGAGCAGGCACGGCTCATCGGGCTCCGCGTCGATGACGTGGAGCGTCGCGGTGCCGGTCAGCACGCCCGTGTTGTAGCCGCAGGCGGCCTCGAGCGACGGCTCGGCCCAGGCCGGTCGCCAGATCATGTCGCCGGTGAACAAGTGCCAGCGATCGGATGGCCGGCTGGCCTCGGCCGGGTGCAGCCGGATCCACGATCCGGCAGGCGGTGGTGTCATCGAGCCGATGATGGCTCGCAGAGGTTGCGAATCGAGTGGCGCGTTGATGTGGGTTTCTTGAATCGAAAGAGCTGCGACAAACCCGTAGACACCGGACCCCGGCGCTTGCACACTGCGCTCGATGGACGTCCTGATGGTCGGCTTCATCGGCGGCTACATCTACGCGGGCTTTCGGACCGGATTCCTGCGCCGGCTTGCCGGTCTCGGATACCTGGCCGCTTCATTCGTGCTGGGCGCCTACCTGCGCGAACCGATCGGGGCGCTCCTGAGCGGCATCTTCACCGGCGTGCCGCAGCCGTACCTCGAGATGGTCGGCTACTCGGTCGCGGTCGCGGCCCTCACCATCGTCGCCAACATCGTCACCGGACCGATCCTCTCGAAGGTCGCGGTGAGCGGTGTGTCCAAGGAGCTGGATCGGGCCCTGGGCGCCGTCTTCGGCGGCGTCGAGGCGATCCTCATCCTGTCGATCGTGATCGTCATCCTCGACACCTATTTCGGCCCGAAGGGTCAGTTCGGTGGCGACCCGGGCCTCGGCATCTTCAAGCAGCTTGCCATCGCCATCGGTGACTCCACGACCGGGCAGATCCTGCGCAACACGACGGTCCCGTTCGTCCTGGCGATCCTTGGGCCGTTGCTGCCGAAGGACGTCACAGAATCTGATCCCGGCCGGGCTGCCATTCCCGAACGGCGTCCCCGATCCCGATCCCCGGGCTCCCGACCGTGAAGCCGCATTAGGGTTCGCCGGCCGACCACGGCCGCGACGCGGCCGCCCGGCTACTGCTGGTAGCGCTCGACCACCTCGCCGGGTCGCAGCTCGGCGTCGTCCGGGTCGAGGCCCGCCGCGCGCCGCGCCTCGCGCTGGTGGAGCAGGTCGTAGCAGCGGTCGAGCTCGATCTTGATCTCGGCCAGCCGCTCCGACGCCTGCGTACTCAGACCGCTTCCGTCGCTCGCCTGGGCGAACAGCGCCTCTTCCTCGGCCGACAGGGCGTTGATGTAATCGAAGACTGCGACATCGGGCATGACGAGCGCCTCCTTGATAGCGCACCGGTGACTCTTGCGCGAACGGTATCGCAGGCGGCCCTCTTCGACATCCCGACAGCACATGCTCCACGCCCGACCGCGAGCCGCTAGGCGACTCCGACGATCCGCAACGAACCGACGCCGCCACCGACATCGATGTCGACTCGGTTCGACGACATCGCATAGTCCGGCGATTCATATCCGGCGGCGGTCGCCGGAAAGCGGGTCTGGTCGATCTGGGCGCTGCCGAGTGCCATCCGCGTCCTGATCCGCGCGGCGACTCCCGTCGGCACTTCGATCGTGAGGGACGCTGCGCCGGCCTGCGCACGGACGGTGGTCGCACCGGCGGCGCGTGGGAGGCGGACGCGTGCCTCGCTGGCGCCGGTCTGCAGCTCGAGACTCCGGATGCGAAGCTCGCCGAGGTCAAGCACGGCCTTGCTCGCGCCGGCGGCGACCTTCAGATCGAGCGGCACCGCGTCGGTCAGCCCCACGTCCCAGTCCGAGCGCCGGTCGAGCCACGGCAGGCCGTAGCGCGTGTCCTGATCGAGCTCGAGCCGGCCCGGACCGCGGAGCCGGTGGACGACGCCGCCCGTGAAGCTGCCATCGACCAACCGGCCCGGGGCTGCGACGTGGGTCGCGAGCGTGCCGGCACCGAAGCGGATCCAGACGTGCCCTTCGCTGGCGCCGGCGAGCGGCAGAGCGAGCGTCTCTGTCAGCCCCTGACCGCTGGGGATGAAGGCACCGACGACGAACCAGATGCCCAGGGCCACCAGAGCCCAGGGCCAGTACGTGGCGATGAGTTCGCCCGGACCCTGATCGAGCCGGCCGGTCGTGCTGAGGAGCAGGAGGACGCCGACCACGATCCACACGACGGGCCAGGTGAACGCCCAGGCGCCGCTCATCTCGAACCGGCCGTGGACCACTGCCGACACCAACGCGACTGCGCCGACCAGGATCACGAACGAGCGGCCACGCCCGGCCCCAGGACAGATCAGCGACGCGCTGGACGAGGAAGACGACGCCGAACCCGATGAGGGCGCTGGCCAGGATCAGCGGCCCCGAGCGGGCCTCGGTCACGCGGTCCCTCCGGGCCCCTCCGACCGTCGATCGAGCGCGAAAACGACGATCAGGACGCCAGTCGCGATCAGGATCGCCGGCCAGACCCAGTCGAAGTCGATCGCCGGGATCCATTCGCGTAGCAGGAACCATGCCCCGAGGATGATGAGCACGCTCCCGCTCACGGCCAGTACGGGCCGTGCGTCTCGTCCGTTGCGTGCGGCGCGTCTTGCGGCGCGACGGGCTCGCCGCGCCTCCCGCCGCGTGAGCGGGACCGGGGCCCCATCCGGCGCGACCGGGGCGGCGACCGTCGAAGCCGCCGGCCGGCCGCCCGGATAGACGACCGACTCGTCGGGCACCACGATCGCCATGATCACGTAGACGATGAGCGCCATCCCGCCGGTGAAGATGGCAAGCAACACCCAGAGGAGACGGACCAGCGCCGGATCCGAGTCCCACCGCTCGGCCAGGCCGCCCGCGACTCCGGCGAGGACGCGGTCGTCCTCCGATCGAAAGAGTCGGTCGTCCATCGAAGCGCCTCCCTTCGCCGCGTCCTGCGGCAGCATCCCCATTCGATGGTGGCACGTCCGGGAGTCGGCAACGAGAGCCGACTGTCACATTCGTCGTTCGCCGCTCTGAAAGCGATGGACGTCGACGTCGTGACGCGGGTGCTACCATCGCCGCTCGCCCGGGGGATTCCCGCATCGTGAGAACGCCATCGCCGACGACCGCGCGCGACCGACCGCCCGAGGAGGCCGCGGAGGACACGTCCTTCGCGCGCGGCCTGCGCCTGCTGCTGATGGTCGCCGACCGGGGAGAGATCCGGGCTGACGAGCTCAGCTCGCTCCTCGAGATGCCGCCATCGACCGTCTACCGCTACCTGCGGACCCTGGCCGACTTCGGGTTCGTCGACCGCCATGGCGGCACGTTCCGGATCGGCCCCAAGCTCCTCATCGGCACCGGCGCCAACGTCAGCAGCGAGCGACTGATCCGCCATGCCGACGCGCCATTGCGGATGCTCGCGCATGAGACCGGTGAGACCGCGGTCGTCGTCCGCCGGATCGGGCTGTCATCGATCTGCCTGCACCAGATCGAGAGCGATGCGCAACTGCGGGTGACCCTCGAGCCGGGCGAGATGTCGCCGCTGTACGCGGGCGCTCCGGGCCGGGTCCTCCTCGCGTTCGCGCCGGCCGAGGTGCTCGACGAGGTGCTCGCCCAGGATCTCGTCCGCATCACCGACTTCACGCCGACCGAGGATGAGCTGCGTGACGGTCTCGGCGGGATCGTCATGACCGGGATGGCGACCAGCGAAGGCGAGCTGATCGAGGGCTCGGTGGCGATGGCCTCCCCGGTCTTCCGCGAGGACGGGATCGTCGGGGCGATCGCCGTCATCGGGCCGGCCTTCCGCTGCGGCGAGGCATGGCGGACGCGGACCGGCCGGCTTCTCCAGGAGGCGTGTCGGGCGGTCAACGCAGCGCTCGCGGAGGACCGGACGCCCTAGGCTGGTACTTCTATCTCGCATCATGGCAGACCGTTGTCTCATGTTGTGGCAATCCGCTGAGGTATTCGCTATGCTGCACCACCATGAGTCATCGATCGCGCCGTCACTTCGATCGTTTGGCCCCGGTCTCCGACCGCTACGCGAGCCTGTCGGTCGCCGACGCATTCACCTGGGACGCGTGTCTCGACGCCGTCGATCCCGGTGAGTGGTACATGGTCGCGTTCCGCTCGATCCGCCGAGCGGGCGCCGACGAGGCGCGCCTGACCGCCTACGACGATTGGGCCCACACCGAGGCGACGACCGCCCCGGGCTTCGTCCACTACTTCAAGGGTCCGACCACGGCCGACGGCCGATGCATGTCGTTCTGCCTGTGGGACAGCCGCGCCGAAGCGCGCGAAGCATCCGGACGTCCGGCCCACAGGGAAGCTGCGGCACTGACCCACGAGGCCTACGCCGAGTACACCCTCGAGTTCTATCGCGTCCGCCGGTTCGCCGAAGGCGGCTTCACGTTCGAGCCCTACGACGCGATCGGCGCCGAGCCGAGCCTCGAGCCGGAACCGCCGAGGGGGTTCTCGCCGCAGCTCGCCCCGTCCTGACACCGGGCGCCCGGGTCGCTCGCGGGCGACGCTGACACCGAGACGCCGGCGGGTCCGCCGAGTGCGTCCTGCTATCGTGGGCCGGTGGCGATCGAGACGCTGGCCCCCGAGCGGAGCGGGTCGACCCCCGAGCCGGGGCCGATCGCCGCGACATGGCTGGGGCGCGTCGATTATCACGATGCCCTGTCGCTCCAGAAGCGCCTCGTCGCCGAGCGGGCGGCGGGTGCGATCGGCGACCGCCTGTTGCTGCTCGAGCATCCGCCGGTCCTGACCCTCGGGCGTGGTGCCGATCCGTCTCACGTCCTGGCGACGCCCGCGCTGCTGGCAGCGCGCCGGATCGAGGTCGTCCGGGTCGAGCGAGGTGGCGAGGTGACCTATCACGGCCCAGGTCAGCTGGTCGCCTATCCGATCGTTGCGTTGGCGCAGCGTGGACTGCTGGTGCGGCCATTCGTCCGGGCGCTCGAGGCCGCATTGATCGCGACCTGCGCCGCGCTCGGCGTCGGGGCCGGGCGCCGCGACGGGCACCCGGGCTGCTGGGTGGACCCGGACGGACCCGATCCGCGCAAGATCGGCGCCCTCGGGCTGCGCATCGAGCGCGGCGTCAGCTACCACGGGATCGCCCTCAACGTGAGCGTCGATCTCGACGATTTCGAGCTGATCGACCCGTGCGGGATGCCCGGCGTCAGCTCGACCTCGGTCGCCGCCGAGCGCGGCGATGCGGACGGCCCGCCGACCACCGCCTCGGTCGAAGCGGCCGCCCGGATCTTCGGCGACGCCCTGGCCGCGGCGTTGGATACATCGCTGGACTGGGTCTGACCGTGGCGGCCGGCCTGTTCGAGCTGCGCAAGGACCCGATCACCGGCTGGTGGGTCGCGACCGTCGTCGATCGCGCGTTCCACCTTGACCGCTTCGCGCGTGCGGCGGAGCCGGTCGACGACCGCCTGTTCGGCTGCGCCAACTGCACGACCCCCGAGGGCGACGGGATCCGCGTCCGGATGCTCAAGGACTTCGCCTTCCACGTCATCGGCACCGGCGAGGACGCTCGCGAGCTCGATCGCGGGCTCGGCCAGGTCGCGCTTGCGCAGGCCCGCGCGACGGGCAGCTGGCGGACGATCGTCGCGCCACCCGGGGAGCACCGTCCCCTCCACGCGGTCGGCAACGAGATGATCGAGGCGCTCGTCGGTGCGGCACGGACGGCCCTCGCCGAGGCCCGTACCACCGGCCAGACCGACTACCTGCAGGTCGTGCAGAACTGGGGCGCGCAGGCCGGCGCCCGGACGAACCACCTGTGCCTCGACCTCTATGACCTGCCCCAGATCCCGCATCGGGTCGCCGAGGAGATGGGCGGTGCCGCCCGGTTCGTCATCCGCGAGGGCGAGTGCCCGTTCTGCCGCCTCGTGCGCGACGAAGCGATGCATCCCACGCGGCTCGTCTGGGAGGACCATGCGAGCGTCGCGTTCGCGCCGTTCGCCTCACGCTCGCCGTTCGAGGTCTGGATCGTCCCGCGTCGTCACGAAGCCGACTTCGGACGCGCGACCGCCGCCCGACGTGGCGGCCAGCGCCGAGGCCCTCCGCCAGGTCCTCGCCAAGCTTGCGGCGAGCCTCGACGGTCCACCCTACAACCTCGTCCTCCACACGGCGCCACTGCGCGAGCAGGTCGATGCGACGTATCACTGGCACTGGGAGATCCACCCGCGCCTGCGCGAGATCGCCGGCCTCGAGCTCGGGACGGGCCTCCCGGTCAACCCGGTGTCGCCCGAGGACGCGGTCGAGGAGCTCCTCGGTCGGGCCGAGCTGGCCGCGGACGGTACCGGTTGACCGGGGTCGGCCCGGCACGGCAGGGGCGTCACACCGGGGGGAGGTCCGCCGTCATTGGGCCGACGAGCGCGCGCTGCCCTTTGACCGCGCTTCGTGAACCATCCCGCACGGAGAACCTGTGGTCGTCGATCCCGCCATCGCCAGACTTCGCGGTACATTCGACGGCCATGCCACGCTCGGATCGCGAGCCGGTGCGATGAGCGGCATGTGGGACCACGAGGACGCGGGCGTCTTCGTCGAGGCCCTGTTCGCCAAGCACCACAACGAGATCTATGCCTACCTGTTGCGCATGCTCCGGGAGCCCGAGCTGGCGGCCGACCTGACCCAGGACGCGTTCATCAAGGCGTACAAGAACTACGAGACGCTCGAGAAGCCCGAGAATGCACGCGCCTGGCTGTACCAGATCGCCCACCGCGTGGCCCTCGACGAGATCCGCCGACGCAAGATCATCCGGTTCTTCCCGTGGACCGGCGAATCGCGCGGGTCGGCGCCGTCGGCCGAGCACCTGGTCATGGATGTCCACCTGTCGAGCGACATGCAGCGTGCACTGGCTCGGATCCCGGAACGCCAGCGGGCGGCGTTGCTTCTGGCGGAGCTCCATGACCTGACCGGGGTCGAGCTGGCCGCCGCGCTCGGTGTCAGCCACGTCGCGGCGCGGGCTCTCCTGACCCGGGCGCGCGAGAGCCTGCGCCAGGCGCTCGCCGCCGAACGTGCGGCGGAGGCCGAGACCGAGGCGAACCGAGCCGGCTCGCAGTCGCCCGAGAGCCGCCGATGAGCCGCATGCATCGCCTGGGCCGCCGGCACACGAGTGCGTCCGCCGCCGGCCACGCCCACGCTCGCCAGCTCGCCGCCGACCGCCTGGGCAGCCCGCTGAGCGAAGTCGACGACAGATGGCTCGACCTACACCTCGCCGACTGTGAGCCATGCCGCGCGATCGCCTCCGCGTACGAGGCTGACCGGCTCGCACTGCGCGGCCTGCGCGACCACCAGCCCGAGGCACCGCGCGACCTGTGGGCTCGCACCGCGGCTGCGCTCGAGCGCGAATCGGCGGCCGCCGGCAGCGCCGGGCGCCGCCCGGCGACCGCTCGATCATGGCGGTCCGGACCGCTGCTCGGGGTCGCCTCGGGTGTCGCGGTGATCGCCCTCGTGATCGGGGTCAGCGCGCTGTCCGGCGCATTCGTCCGGGTCCCGACGACGGCCGACGTCCCCGGCGCCAGCACGCCGCCGGTCGCGATCGCTTCCGCGATCGTCCCGGGCCCGACGCCGATCACGGTCGGTGCCGGATCGGTCGGCTGGGTCGGCACCTCGCCCGATGGCGATCTCGCCTACAACGTCACGCCGGTGAGCCAGGTCTGTCCGTCCGACCGCCAGCCCGATTGCGCACCCGTCACCGACAACCGGTCGAGGGCCGTCCACATGGACATCCGCCCGAAGTCGATCTCGCAGTCGCCCGTCCGCAACCAGGCGGTGGTGGTCGGGACCGACGCGAAGGGCGACGACTCTGTCCTCGTCATCGCCCTGCCGACCGCGGAGCCGTCCTCGACTCCGACCGCGACCGTCGCGCCATCGGTCGCCCCGAGCCCGAGTCCGAGCGAGACCGCGGCGCCGGCCTCCCCGACGACCGAACCGTCGACGTCAGCCGGCGCGACGACGACCCAGACCCCGACGCCGAAGGCGACGGCCGAGCCGACGCCGGTCGTCACACCCGCTGTCACGCCGCCGCCCAGCGCGACCGCGACCCCTGAGCCGACGGTCGCCCGGACCCTGGCCATCGCGTCTGATGTCAACGTGGTCGGGGAATCCGCCGCGTTCTCGACGGACGGTGCCTGGTTCGCGTTCACGGCCCGCCCATCCGATGACTCGGTCGGTCCGGACATCTACGTCTGGCATGTCGGCGACGATGTCGCGCGCCCGGTGACGAGCGATCACCACAGCGTGTTCGCATCGTGGGTCGGCGGCCTGGTGGTCGGCAGCCGCCCCGCTGCCGCTGGTTCGGCCGAGGTCGAGGCGCGATCGTTCCTGCTCGATCCGGCGACCGCCAAGGAAACGGCCCTGAGCACGCCCGCCTGGCGACCGATCGTGGACCCGACCGGGGACCGGGCGGTGGCCTGGGTCGGGACCGTCAAGCTGGGTGTCGACGGGTTGACCGCCGTCCCGGCCACCGGATCGCTGGTCCTGCGGTCGTTCGACAAGGATGGCGGCGCAGAGCCGACCGACGGCGCGAACACCGTGGTGGCCGACGGCCCGATCTCCGAGTTCGACGTCCGCTGGGACGAGACCGGCAGCTGGCTCGCCGTCTGGATCGCCGATCCGACCGATCCGACGATCGGGCGGTTGAGCCTGCTCCACCTCGACGCGGCCACCGGCGAGCTCGACCGGCCGCACGGCGCCCCCGAGGATGTCACCGCGCTGCCGGGCTTTTCCATCGCCGACAAGCGCCTCGCCTGGGCGACCCCGCCCGGCCAGGGCGGCGAGGGCAGCCGCGTCCAGATCGTCGCCTGGACCGACGACACGGTCGGCGCGGTGGAGAGCAACCCGGTCGAAGGGGTCGTCGTCGTCCACTGACCGAACTTGGCGGCCACGTCGGCGTGGAGCGGGACGGCGCGGGCGCGCGTTGCGACCTGCGCTCCGCACTCACGCACCCTGAGGTGCGCTCGCTTGCGGTGCTCGGTCGCGCCTTCGCCGGCACCGTCCGGCTCCACGATTCTCGGTTCCTATCGCTGCTGTGGGCCGCGCGCCGGGTGGTCGGGTGCGTGGTGCGCACCATGGCGTGCAGCGGCGGTGGATCCGGGGTAAGGTCTCGGTCTCGTGCGACCCAATCGGTTGGTCGTAGGGTCTGTGCTCACCGCTGCCCTCGCCCTGGTCGCTTTACCGGGTCTCGTCGGTTCCCGGGCCCCCAGCCCGATCGAACCCATCCCGGCAAGCGCATTCCAGCAACTCACGATCCCCGCGGATGAATCGCGATCGATGTTTTCGATCGGGGCTCTTGACGCTGCCCACCTCTCGGCGGCGACCGTCGACGCCAACGCCCAGATCCTGGAGCGCGGCTCGGAACTCGCAGGCGCCACGCCGGGTCGCGAGGGAGTCGCCCAGCCGGCGGCGTCGGCCTCCTCGAGTCGCAAGGCTCCGCCCGGTGCGCGGGCCGGGACGATCCATGGCTCCCCGAAGTACACCCTCACGGGCGGCGCCACGTTCTATGACAACGGCACGACCGCGATGCGCCTGCCTCGCGGGACGGTCGTCAAGATCTGCGGGCCGGGCGGCTGCATCGTCCGCGTCGTCAACGACTACGGCCCCCAGAAGAAGAGTCGCGTCGTCGACCTGTACCGGCCCGACTTCTTCCGGATCTGCGGCTGCCCGTCGTATGCCGGCACCACGCACGTGACGGTCTACGTCTACTGACGTCGCCTGACCGCGGCCGCACGCCGGCGCGGTATCCTTCTCGCGTCCCTTCAGCAACGGCCCCGTGAGGCCGCCAGGGAGGCCCGGTGAGGCCCAGGAAGGAGCGATGAGCGGCCGTCAGATCATGACCGCGGACGAGATCCGCCGCGCGACGATCCGCCTCTCCCACGAGATCGTCGAGAAGCAGGCCGGGCACCGAAGGCCTGCTCCTGATCGGCATCCAGCGCCGCGGCGTGCCGCTCGCCCATCGGATCGCGGCCTCGATCCTCGAGCACGAGGGCGTCGAGGTCCCGGTCGGTGCGCTCGACATCACGTTCTACCGCGACGACCTGTCGATGGTCGCCCAGCAGCCCGTGGTCAAGGGCACGGCGCTCCCATCCGAGATCGACGGCCGGACGGTCGTCCTCGTCGACGACGTCCTGTACACGGGCCGGACGATCCGCGCCGCGATGGACGCGCTGGTGGACTTCGGGCGGCCGCAGGCGATCCGCCTGGCCGTCCTCGTCGATCGCGGCCACCGCGAGCTGCCGATCCGCGCCGATCACGTCGGCAAGAACGTCCCGACGTCGCGCGAGGAGATCGTCCGGGTCCACGTCGAGGAGATCGACGGCGAGGACGGCGTCGAGATCGAGCGGATCGTCCTCGAGCCGGCCGCCGAGCCGGTCGCGTGAGCGTCCGGATCGAGCCCGACGGTGCCCCGACCGAGGTCGTGCCCGAGGTCGGCGCCATCTCGGCCGTCCCCCAGGTCGACGCCGCGCCCGAGAGCCAGGCTGTCGCCTGGCGCCATCGCCACCTGCTCGACGTCGACGGCCTGTCGGCGGCGGACATCGACCTCGTCATGCGCACGACCGACGCGATGCGCGAGGTGCTGACCCGCCCGATCGCCAGGGTCCCGGCGCTGCGCGGCAGCCAGGTCACGATCCTGTTCTACGAGGCCTCGACCCGGACACGCGTGTCGTTCGAGGTCGCCGCCAAGAACCTGTCGGCCGACGTCGTCAACATCGCCGCCGCCAGCTCGTCGGTCTCGAAGGGCGAATCGCTGGTCGACACGGTGCGGACGGTCGAGGCGCTCGGTGCGCGGATGCTGGTCATGCGCCACGCGACGTCGGGCGCGCCGTACCTCGCCGCCGAGGTCTTCGGCGGCTCGGTGCTCAACGGCGGCGACGGCTGGCACGCCCACCCGACCCAGGCCCTGCTCGACCTGTACACGATGCGCGAGCACCTGCCGGGCGGCTCGCTGGCCGGCCGCAAGGTCGTGATCCTCGGCGACCTGCTCCACTCGCGGGTCGCGCGCTCGAACATCTGGACGCTGACCGCCGCCGGCGCCGACCTCTGGCTGTGCGGTCCGGCCACGCTCCTGCGCGGCTTCGAGGCGTGGGCGGGCCGGGGAGCGGCCGCGGGCCGCCGGTTCCACGTCACGACGTCGGTCGACGAGGCACTGCGCGATGCGGACGTGGTCATGGCGCTGCGGATCCAGCGCGAGCGGATGGCCTCGGGCCTGCTGCCGTCGCTGCGCGAGTACGCGGCGCGCTACGGGCTGACCCGCGAGCGGCTCGCGCTCGCGCGACCCGGGGCCCTGGTGATGCATCCCGGCCCGATGAACGAGGGCGTCGAGATCGCCGCCGACGTGGCGACCGGAGCCCAGTCCGTGATCACCGAGCAGGTCACCAACGGCGTGGCGGTCCGGATGGCGGTGCTGTACCTGCTCGCCGGGACGCATCCGGGCGGGGCCGGCGCCGCGTGAGCGGTTCTGGCCCTGACCTCGAGATCAGCCGCGCCTGGCTGGTCGATCCGGCGGCCGGGCGCGAAGGCCCCGGCGAGATCGTCGTCCGGGACGGGATCCTCGAGGCTGTCACCTGGCTCGCCGACGCGGACGCCGACGGCATCGACGCGCGACGGCGTGGTCGTCGCGCCCGGCTTCATCGACCTGCATGCGCACCTGCGCGAGCCCGGCAACGAGGACGCCGAGACGATCGCGACCGGCCTCGCGGCCGCGGCGCACGGCGGGTTCACGACGGTGTGCGCGATGCCGAACACGACGCCCGCGCTCGACGAGCCCGGGGTCCTGGCCGGGGTCCGTGGCGCTGCCGTCGCCTCCGGGTCGCCGGTCGAGCTGCTCGCGTACGGCGCAGTGACGATCGGGCGGGCCGGGGAGACGCTGGCGGCGCTCGGCGAGCTCGCCGACGCGGGCGTGGTCGGCTTCTCGGACGACGGCGCGCCGGTCCGCTCGGCGACGATCCTGCGGGCGGCGTCTGGCCTACGCGGGCACGCTGGGACTGCCGATCGTCGACCACCCCGAGGAGGCGACCCTGACCGACGGCGCCGAGGCGAACGACGGTCTCGTCGCGACGGTCCTCGGGCTTCGCGGCTGGCCGGCCGCGGCCGAGGAGATGGCGGTCGCGCGCGATCTGGCCATCCTCGCCGACGTGCTCCGCGACGTGCCCGACGCCCGGCTGCACCTGACGCACGTGTCGACGGCCGGTGCCCTCGAGCTCGTCCGGCGCGCCAAGGCGGCCGGTCTGCCGGTCACCTGCGACGTCACGCCGCATCACCTGGCGCTGACCGACGAGTGGGTGGCCGGGGCGCGTCGCTGGGCCTGGGAGGCCAGCCGGCGATCCGTGGACGGACGATGCGATCGAGACCGCGCCGTACGCGTCGTCGGTCCGGGTCAACCCGCCGCTGCGCAGCCCGGACGACGCGGCCGCCTGCCTGGCCGCACTCCTCGACGGCACGGCCGACGCGATCGCCACCGACCACGCGCCCGCACACCGAGGTCGACAAGGAGGTCGAGTTCGGAGCGGCGGCCAACGGGATCAGCGGCATCGAGACCGCGCTCGGCCTCCTGCTCGCGGCGGTCGACGCCGGCTGCCTGCCGCTCGCGCGCGCGATCGAGGCGCTGACGACGGGCCCGGCCCGCGTCCTGGGCGATCGGACGGCCCGGGCCGGCTCGGTCGGGCTCGATCGAAGGCGCCCCCGCCGACCTCGTCGTGTTCGACCGCTCGGACCGCTGGACGGTCACACCCGATGCGCTCCTGTCGCGTGGCAAGAACTCGCCGCTGCTCGGGATGGAGCTCAGCGGCCGCGTCCTGGTGACGCTGGCCGGCGGCCGGATCGCCTACGAGGCGCCCGACTTCTGAGGCGACTGCCTACTCGTGCGACTCGTACACGCCGAGGACGTTCCCGAATGGGTCGGCGAAGGTGAACCGCCGTCCGCCGGGGTACTCGTGCATCGCCACCTGGACACGGCCTCCGGCGCCCAGCACGCTCGCCAGGGTGTCATCGGCGTTCTCCGTGCGCACCAGCGCCAGGACGCCTTCGCCGCGGGACGCCGGCGTGTGCGGCGACAGCCCGCCGAACTCGTGGCCGGGGGTCCGGGGATCCTGGATACCCGCGTAGTCAGGGCCGTAGTCGGTGAACGTCCATCCGAGCGCCATGCCATAGAAGTCCTTGGCTCGGACCAGATCGTCGACGGCCAGCTCGATGTAGTCGATCACGTTCGCCATTCGACAAGGGTAACGCCGAGTGGCCGACCTAGATGTGGATGACCTCAAGACCCGGGGCGTGCACATAGTCGTCGTCCTGGGTCACGACCGGGATCCCGAGCGTCATCGCGGTCGCGGCGATCCACGAGTCGTTCGCGGGCATCCGGAGCCCGAAATCGCGAAGCGACACACGGAGACGCGCCCACGTTTCGGCGACGGCCTGGTCGACGGGGATGGGTTCGAGCGCCAAAGCGGACGTCAAGGTCGCAAGGCGTCGGTCTCGGGTGGCCGTGTCTGTCGCGGCAAGGACTCCGGCTCGCAATTCGCCGATCGTGATGACTGAAACCCCGAGACGGTCGGGGAGCAGGTCAAGCCTGGCCGCGCGTCCCGTTTCGATCGCGACGAAGACCGTCGTATCGCCCAGGCCGGTTGTCACCGGATCGGGATGTCATCGGTCGAATCGGGCACGAGCGATCGGATGTCCCTCAGAAGGCCGGGATCTGCGCGGCGAGAGAATACCTCGCGAATGAACCGTTCCCGGCTCATGAACCGTGGCCGCGATCCGGTCGGGACGAGCGCCGCGACCGGCCGGCCGTCGACCGTGATCGTGATCGTCTCGCCCGCCTCGACACGGTCGAGCAGGGCCCGGGTGTTGTTTCGGAGCTCACGTGACGCGACGTCGGTCATGCGACGACCGTAGCACACATGCGACACCTGTCAATCCCGGCATCCACCCGGTACGCTTCGGCGATGCCGTCGCCCGCGCTCAACACCGACTTCGAGCTGCGTTCGTTGTGGCAGGCCACGATGCCGGCGCTTCCGGATCGCTCCGGCCGCGACCTGCCGACCGAGGCGGACGTGGTCGTGGTCGGTGGCGGGTATGCCGGCATCAACGCCGCCCGGGAGCTCGCGCGTCGCGGTGTGGCGGTCACCCTGCTCGAGGCGCACACACTCGGTTGGGGAGCCTCGACGCGCAACGGCGGGATCGTCCATCCCGGCTACAAGTACGGTCCGCGCCAGCTCATCAAGCGCAACGGCCAGGAGCTCGGGGCGGCGCTCTACCAGGACACGCTCGATGGCTACGAGACCGTCAAGCGCCTGATCGCCGAGGAGTCGATCGACTGCGAGTTCCGCGAATGCGGCTATTTCGAGCTCGCCTGGGCCGGCGAGCACATGATCCACCTCGAGCAGCAGCGCGACAGCCTCGCCGCGATCGGCGTCGAATCGATGATGGTCCCGCGCGAGCGGGTGCACGAGGAGATCGGCACCGACCGCGTATCACGGCGGTCTGCTCGTCCCGGGCAGCGGGCTGATCCACCCGGGTCGCTATTTCGCAGGTCTGGCGGCCGCGGCCGATCGTGCCGGCGCGGACCTGCACGAGGGCGTGCGCGCACGGTCGATCACGCGCGGAGCGGACGGTCGCGTTCGTCGTGGACACCGAGCGCGGCGCTCATCCGGGCGCGCGACGTGTTCGTCGCCACGAACGGCTACACGGACGGGGTCGCACCGTCCCTCCGCCGCCGGATCATCCCGATCGGGAGCTACATCATCGCGACCGAGCCGCTCCCCGACGACCTGATCGCGGAGCTGTCACCCAAGGGCCGCGCGTTCTTCGACACCAAGAACTTCCTGTACTACTGGCACATCTCGGCCGACCGGCGGATGGTCTTCGGTGGCCGGGCCAGCATGCTGCCGACCTCGATCGAGCGGACCGCGGGGATCCTCTACAAGGGGCTTCTGCGGGTCCACCCGCAGCTCGCCGGCCGGCGGGTCGCCTACGCGTGGGGCGGCAATGTCGGCTTCACGTTCGACCGGATGCCCCACGTCGGGCGCACGAAGGAGGGCGTGACCTACGCGCTGGGCTGCTGCGGGACGGGCGTCGCACTGATGACGCACGTCGGCACGAAGGTCGGGGAGTGGCTGGCAGGCGGCGAGCCGCCGGTCCTCACCGGGCTCCGATTCCCGCTCGTGCCGGCACCGTACGAGGGGCGGCCGTGGTTCCTGCCGCTCGTCGGCGAGTGGTATCGATTGATGGACCGTCGCTCGGCCCGGTCGCGTTCCCGGTGAGGATCGGCTTCCGGACCTCTCCGCAGGACACCGATTGGGCGAGTCTCGAGTCTGCCTGGGCCGAGGCCGGCCGGCACGACGTCTTCGACTCGGGCTGGCTCAACGACCATCTCACCGAGCCTGGGCTCGAGCGCGGCGGACAGAGCTTCGAGTCGGTGGCGGCGCTGGCCGCGCTCGCGCACCACGTGCCCGGAAAGCGGGTCGGGCAGACCGTGCTTGCCGCGACGTTCCGGCATCCGTCGGTGCTGGCCAAGTCGGCGCAGACGCTCGACCACATCACCGGCGGCCGGTTCATCCTGTGCCTCGGAGCCGGCTGGCACCTCGGTGAGCACGAGGCGTTCGGGATCGACCTGCCGCCGGTCCGCGAGCGGTTCGACCGCTACGAGAGCGCGATCCGAGTGATCAAGGCCCTCTTCAGCGAGGCGGCTCTGGCCGCAGCCGGGCGTCACGTTGGACGCGCCGCCGTGGCGTTTGTCCGGGGCGACCATGGAGCCGGCGACGATCGTGCCGGGCGGGCCGCCGCTGTGGCTGGGCGGACAGGGACCGCGCGGTCTCCGGATCGCGGCCCGGTACGCGGACGGCTGGAACTTCGCCTCGAACCTCGACGGGTCCGCGTCCGGGTTCGCGGATCGGCGGGACGCGCTCCTGCGTGCCTGCGAGGTCATCGGGCGGGACCCGGGAGAGCTGACGTTGTCGGCCCAGATCATCATCCCGGGCGAGCCGGTGGCCCGGCGCGCGGCCACGGAACGGGCGATCGCGTACGGCCGCGAGGGCGCGCAGGAGCTGCTGCTCACGACGCCGGCACGCGAGGGCGCCGAGGGGATCCGCCGTCTCGCGACCGAGGTCGCGGCACCCATCCGGGACGCGTTCGGCTGAGACGTGCCTGGCGGCGCGGGTCACGCCTCGGCGGCGAGGCGCCGGAGGGTCTCGAGCAGGCCATCGATGTCGGCGTCGGTGGTCAGGTAGTTGACGATCCCGGCCCGGAGCCACGTGGCGCCGCGGAGTCGGGTGGTCGTCAGCCAGCCCTCGCCCGAGACCTCGAGCGCGCGCTGGAGTCGATCCTGGTGGGCGTCGAGCTCGGCCGGTGGCAACGCCGCGGCGGCCTCTCGGCCACCGGGCAGATGGCGGAAGCAGACGACCGACAGGTCCGGCGGGTCGATGGCGGCCTCGAAGTCGTCGGCGTCGGCGCAGAGGCGGGTGAGCAGCGCCGCGTGGTCGTCGTTGGCCTCGATGAGACGGGCGAAGCCGTCGCTGCCGAGATGCTTCCATGACATCCAGAGCTTGAGGGCGCGCCAGCGTCGGGTGCCCTCGAAGCTGAGCTTGTAGAAGTTGAGCTGACCGGCGTGGTCGTCGTGGGGATCGTCGATCGGCGTCTCCCCGCCGCGGTAGTACTCGGGCGCCCGGCCGCCGAAGACCTGCCCGAGGTGCTCGCCGCGGCGGACCAGCAGCCCGCCGATGTCGTAGGCCTGGAAGAACCACTTGTGCGGGTCGACGGTGACCGAATCGGCGCGCTCGAGGTCCGGCACCCGCCCCGCGTCGCGGGCGGACAGCCGCGCCGCGCCCCCGTAGGCCGCGTCGATGTGGAGCCAGAGGTCCTCGGCCGCGGCGACGTCGGCCAGCTCGCCCGTGGCGTCGACCGATCCGGTGTTCGTCGAACCGACGACGCCTGCGATCGCGAACGGGGTCAGTCCGGCGGCCCGATCTCGCGCGACCGCCTCGGCGACCGGCGCGCCGCGCAGCCGGAACCGCTCGTCGGACGGGATGACCGACGAGCGTCTCGGGTGGGAAGCCGAGCAGGTCGAGCGCCCGGCCGATCGAGAAATGCGTCTGGTCCGAGGTGTAGACGCGGACGCCGTCGAGCAGACCGCCGCGCGGCGCCCGGCCCGCCCCGAGCAGCCGTCCGAGGTGGATGTCACGGGCGAGCGCCATCCCGATGAAGTTGGCCATCACGCCGCCCGACGTCAGCAGCCCGAACGACCCGGCGCCGTAGCCGACCATGTCGCACAGCCAGCGGACGACCTCCTCCTCGACGAACGTCGCGAGCGGGCCGGCGTGCCAGACATCGACGCCCTGATTGGTCATCTGCGCGAGCAGCTCGCCCATCATCGAGGCGGGCAGCGGTGGCGGCGTGAAGTACCCGAACTGGCGTGGATGCTGGGCCGCCATCTGGCCGCCGGCCAGCCGCCGCCGGAACTCGTCGAGGACGTCGGCGATCGGGGCTGGCCCGGTCGGGGCCGGCACCGGACCGCCGCTGGCGCCGAAGAACCGCGCGCGCAGCTCCGCGTATGGCGCCGGGTCGCCCATCGCGCGGCGGGCGGCCTGGTCGTACAGGAAGTCCAGCGCTGCTGCCCACGTGTCGGTGCCGAGCCGTTCCATCGCGGGACGCGAGGCGGGCTCGCCGTAGCCGATCAGCTCGGGTTCGGGGTGCCAGGCGAAGCGGTCGTCGGGGTGGTCGGTCATGGACCGCGATGGTAGCGGCCCGCGTCGTACGCTAGCGCCATGGACGACCACGACCCTGCGGGCCGCGCCTGGCTGATCGAGCATCTCGACCCCCTCGGTGTCCCGTACCAGCTGTTCGCCTGCGACCCGGCGCTGGCCGACACCGCCGCCTTCTGCGCCGCGTATGGGTTCTCGCCCGAGGATTCGGCCAACACGATCGTGGTCATCGGCAAGTCGGACCCCGCGCGCTACGCCGCCTGCGTGACGCTGGCTCCCTACCGGCTCGACGTGAACCGCACGGTCCGCGACCGGCTGGGCACGCGCAAGGCGTCGTTCGCGCCGGCCGAGGACACGGCCTCGCTGACCGGGATGCAGATCGGCGGGGTGACTGTGTTCGGGTTGCCGGCCGAGCTGCCGGTCTGGATCGACGCCCGGGTGATGGCCCGCGACCGGATCGTCCTCGGTGGCGGGTCGCGGTCATGGAAGGTCATCGCCACCCCCGCCCTCCTGCGGGCCGTGACCGGCGCCGAGGTCGTCGACGGCCTTGCCAACGAGCCGCCGCCGGCCACCCCGTGACGGTGGTGACGCTCCCGGTCGACGTCCGCCTGCGCCCGGTCGAGCAGTCGGACCTGCCGGTCTTCCTCGCCCACCAGGACGACCCGGTCGCGGCGGCGATGGCCGCCTTCCCGACCCGGGAACCCGACGCGTTCTACGTGCACTGGGCGGAGATCCTGGCCGACCCGGCGGGCATCGCCCGTACGATCACCGCCGACGGCGTGGTCGTCGGCGACATCGTCAGCTGGGTCGAGGACGGCCGGCACGAGGTCGGCTATTGGATCGCCCGGGAGGCGTGGGGTCGGGGCTACGCGACGGCCGCGCTCCGGCTCCTGCTCGAGCTCATCCGCGATCGACCGATGCACGCGCGCGCCGCGGACCACAACATCGGCTCACAGCGGGTGCTCGAGCATTGCGGCTTCGCCCGGGTCGGCGAGACGGATGCGGACGGGTTCCGCGAGGGGATCTACCGGCTCGACTAGGTCCCTTCTGGCGTCGGCAGCGCCCTGACGCCGCCTCCCGTATCGTTCCGCCTCGTGACCAACGAACCCCCCGACTCGAACCCTGCCGAGCCGACGTCTGTTCCGCCGACAGACGGGCTGCCGGCACCGGCCCCGCCGCGCGATCCCCGCGCCGACCCGACGCCGCCGCGGCGACCACGTCAGACGGGCCCGGTCCAGTACAAGGGAGCGGACCTCGAACCCGCGCGCGGCCCGGGTCTCGGCTGCTTCCGGATCCAGGTCGTGGTCTTGATCGCGTTCATCATCCTGACGCCGCTGACCGTCGTGTGGAACTGGCCGCCGGCGATCAGCACCGCGCTCCTGTTCGCGGTCATCCTGCTGCTGCTGGTGACCGGCCAGACGATCATCTTCCTGCTCCGGCTCGTGGCGGCGGACCGGCGCGGTCGCCGTCGACCGCTGGCCAGCGGCTCGAAGACGGTCGGCGAGCTCGAGGACGCGACGGCCGCGCCCGCCACCGCCACCCCGGACGACGAGGCGGCACCGACCGACGACGACGCGCTCCCGCCCGAGAGCCCCGTGCGACAATAGCCGCCGGGCGACCGCCGCGGGCGCCCGATCGTTCGCCCTGGGAGGACGCACCGGTGCCCGTGCTCGCGACCTACTTCAACGTCCGCCGCGGCCGCGACCCGTTCTTCAAGTTCTTCATGCGCACGATCTTCCCGAAGCAGGTGAAGGACTACGAGGAGAAGTTCGGCATCCGCTTCATCGGCTGGTACAACGTCGCCCACGGCTGGGATTTCGACAACGTGATCCTGCTCGACCTGCCCGACTACGCCACCCTCGACAAGCTCGAGGCCGACGAGGCGACCCGTGCCCTCGGTCACCGAGCCGGCGAATGGATCTTCGAGCGCCACCACTCGATGTTCCTGCGCGAGCGCATGGGCCCCGACCTCGAATACCATCCCTGACCCATGAGCATGCGACGCGACGCACGACCACAAGGCGACGAACCGAACGGGAGGCGAACCATGGACACGGGCCACAACGACCTGCTCGGTGAGCTCGCGGCCGATGCCGCCCTCGAACGCTCCGACTTCATCGTCCAGTCGACCGAGCAGCTGCGCAAGTTCCTCGATCGCCACAAGGAGCGGATCGCGGTCCTCGGCGGCCTGACCCTCATCGACGACGACCCCGACTACCTGTCGATCGCCCCCGACCTGAGCTTCCGCAGCCGGAGCCGCTACCTCGACGACGTGACCGGCGAGTGGATCAGCGAGACCGAGGTCATCGAGTCCGCATCCGAGCTGGTCGAGCTGTACAACCCGGCCGACATCTTCGCCGCGTTCGCCGAGGCTGCCCGCGAGGCGGCCGGGATGCCGGCCGAGCCGACCGCCGAGGGCGACCTGCTCGAGGTCGCCGGGATCTCGCCCGAGGAAGGCGTCTCGCAGGGCGAGGACCCGTATGCAGCGGCCGCCGACTCGTGGGCAGCCGGCCAGCCGATCTCGCTCAGCGAGGACGACGACGAGTCGGCCGCCCGCCGGCTGTACGACCTCGCGCTCGAGTTCCAGGAGCGCAGCCAGCGCAGCGAGGCGCGCCTGCTCGACCAGTTCGAGGGTGCCTCGGAGAGCATGGTCACGATCATCGGCGACCTGATCATCGTCGACGACGAGGACGAGCGGCTGTCGCTGACGCCCAAGGGCTTCCACGCCGAGGTCATCCCCGAGGACGCCGAGGACGAGTGGCGGACGCTCACCGGCTCGGGCGAGCTGGTCGAGTTCTACGACCCGACCGACGTCTTCGGCGACCTGGCCGACGCCCTCGCCGAGGCGTTCCCGGCCGTCGCGCCCGAGCTGGGCGGCGTGTCGGCCAACGGGGACGGTGGCGCGGACGCCGCTGGGGGTGAGCCGTCCGGCGACGAAGCCGCCGAGGCCGACGACGCCGACGACGACGCCGAGGACGAGCCGACCGCGTGACGATGCGGCTCGCCGCGGCCGAGCTGGTCGAGAGTCGGGAGATCCTGCCGGGCCAGTGGCTCCAGGCGTATCACGCCCCCGGCCTGGCGACCGGTTCGCGTGCCGGCCAGTTCGTCCATGTCCGGCCCGGTGACTTCTCCGGGCTGGTCCTGCGGCGGCCGTTCTCGCTCAACACGGCCGACCCGTCGACCGGCATCGTCACCATCCACTTCCGGGTCATCGGGCGGGGGACCGACTGGCTTCACCCGGCTCCGGCCGGGCGACGCGATCGACATGCTCGGTCCGCTCGGGCGGCCGTTCGAGGTCGACCCGCGCAGCCGCCACCTGCTGCTCGTCGCGGGCGGGCTCGGCATGGCCGGCGTCCGGATGCTGGCCGACGAGGCGATCCGCGACGGCCGCCAGGTGACGCTGCTGTTCGGGGCCGCGTCGGCGCGCGAGGTCTACCCGTCGAGCCTGCTGCCCGACGAGGTCGAGTACGTCGTGGCGACCGACGACGGGAGCCTCGGCCACCACGGCTTCGTCACCGAGCTCGTGGCGGACTACGAGGCCTGGGCCGACCAGGCCTTCGCCTGCGGCCCGCAGCCGATGCTCGCGGCGCTCGCGCGGCTGGCGGCGGGCCGGCGGGCCCGGCTCGGCGTCGCCAAGCTCGGCCGGAAGCGCGGCGCCGGTCGGTCGGATGCGGTCGGCTCGCCGGCAGCCCGCCGCAAGGCCTTCCTCCAGGTGTCGATGGAGCAGAACATGGGCTGCGCCGTCGGCGCGTGCCTCGGCTGTGTCGTCATGAGCACGTCGGGCACGCCGCAGCGGGTCTGCCGCGAAGGTCCGGTCTTCGCCGCCGAGGAGATCGCGTGGGACGGCGCGTGGTCGTGACCGGGTCGCGCGCGGTGAAGGCCAAGCGCCGGGCGGTGACCGCCTCGCCGCGGGTCGCGGAGCAGAAGTACCCGTCGGCACCGAAGCGCCCGCCGGCCCGCGTCGTCATCGGCGCCGCGCCGCCGCCGGCCTCGTCCCCGGCCGCGCGCGCCGTCACCCGTGCCGCCGGGCGCCGTGGACCTGACGGTCGATCTCGGGCGCGGCCTGGTGCTGCCGAACCCGGTCCTCGTCGCGTCGGGGACGTTCGGCTACGGGATCGAGTACGGCGACGTCGTCGACGTCGACCGGCTCGGCGCGATCTGCTGCAAGGGCACGACGCTCAGGCCGCGGATCGGCAACCCGACGCCGCGGGTGACCGAGACGCCGGCCGGGATGCTCAACTCGATCGGCCTCCAGAACCCGGGCGTCGACGCGGTCATCGACAAGTACGCCGAGACGTGGGCGACGTGGAAGATGCCGGTGATCGTCAACGTCGCCGGCGAATCGGTCGCACGACTACGTCGAGGTCGCCCGGCGGCTCGACGGCGTCCCGGGCGTCGCCGGCATCGAGCTCAACATCTCGCTGCCCGAACGTCGGCGCCGGCGGCCTCCAGTTCGCGATCGACGCGGGCGCGGCCGGCGAGGTCACCGCGGCGGTCCGGCGGGTGACCGACGCTGCCGCTGCTGGTCAAGCTGTCGCCGAACGTCGCCGACATCCGGCCGATCGCGCGCGCGATCGCCGACGCCGGCGCCGACGCCCTGACCGCGATCAACACGCTGTCGGGCATCGCCATCGCCCCGAGCCGCGGCCGGCCGCTGCTCGGCAACATCTACGGCGGGCTGTCCGGCCCGGCGGTCAAGCCCGTCGCGCTGCGGGTCGTCTACGAGGTCGCGCAGGTCGTCCAGATCCCGGTCGTGGCCATCGGCGGCGTGACGAACCTCGACGACGTCCTCGACTTCCTGGCCGTGGGCGCCGTCGCCGTCCAGGTCGGGACCGCGATCTTCGCCGACCCGGGGCTGCCGGTCCGGCTCGTGGACGAGCTCGCTGCGGAGTGCGGCCGACGCGGCCTGACCTCGTACCGCGACCTGATCGGGACCGCGCTGCCCAAGAAGGCCGGCCAGCCCTCGTCGAAGGGCGTCGAATACCGACCCTGATCTGACCCGGCGGACCTCGCGCCGCTGCCCGCGTAGACTCCACCGCATGACCACCGTCCGAAGCGCGCTCGACGAGGCGCTGCGCCACACCATCGCCCTCCGCACCGAGGCGCTGTTCCGGAGCTCCGGCGCACTGCGTGACGGCCACTTCCTGCTCAAGAGCGGCCGCCACGGCGACGCGTACGTCGAGAAGTTCCAGGTCCTCCAGGATCCGGCCGCGACGAGCGAGCTGTGCGGCTTCTTCGCGCAGCACGGTCGCGGGACCGACGGGACGGCGATGGTCGACCTCGTGGCCGGCCCGACCACCGGCGGGATCATCCTGGCCTTCGAGACCGCCCGCCAGCTCGGCGTCCGGAGCCTGTTCGCCGAGGAGGTCCGCGGCGACGACGGGACGACCCACCGCGAGTTCCGGCGCGGCTTCCGGATCGAGCCGGGCGAGCGGGTCCTGCTCGTCGACGACATCCTGACGACCGGCGGCTCGCTGCTCGCGATGCTCCCGGCGGTCGAGGCGATGGGCGGCGAGATCGTCGAATGCGTCGTGCTGGTCGATCGGAGCGGTTCGGCGAACGGCCACGCTGACCTCACCGACGACCGGCCATGTCTATCCGCTGCGCTCGCTCTGGCAGCTCGACCTGCCGACCTACGAGGCCGGTCCCGCGACCTGCCCACTGTGCGCCGATGGCACGCCCCTCTACGCGCCGGGCAGCACCGGGACGGGCACGGCCGGCGCCGCGCGCGCACTGACCCCGAGCGGTGGACCGGCGGACCAGGAACCTGTTCGCGCTCGTCTTCGGGGCGGTCATCGTCGTCACCGCGGCGACGGCGCTGCTGCTCGGTGGGAGCAAGACCGACCCCGGGCCGCCGGCCGACGCGCTGACCGCCACCGGGGTCATCGTCGGGGTGGACTCGGCGGGGCTCGACAAGGTCAACGGGTTCACCCTGCGGACGACCGACCAGGGCTCGCTCGCGTTCCGGATCGGGGTGCTCGAGAACGGGGCGCAGTTCCCGCCGGGGCATCTCGTCGAGCACCAGGCCAGCGCCCAGCCGGTCCGCGTCTGGTACCAGACCGACGGCGGCGCGAATGTCGCGATCCGGCTGGAGGACGCGCCCTAGCCTCGACCGGTCAGCCGCCGGCGCTGATGACCGGCAGGATGGCGTTCGAGCTCGGCCGGCGTGATCGTCACCTCGTACGAGCCCTGGACGACGCCGTTCCGGTCGACCGCGAAGATCCACGGCTCGGAGCGGAGACCCCACTGGTCGGTGATGTCGGTCGCCTGGAGCTGGCCCTTCGCGTCGAGCTCCGGCTGGAGCACGCCGTCCGTGAAGACGAGCCTGTACGGCTCGACGTTGATGAACGTGACCGCGGGGTTCGCGGCGGCGATCGGCTTGAAGTGGTCGAGCGTCGGCCCGCACTGCTGGCTGGTGCAGAACTTCGGCGTCGCGAAGATCAGCATGAACGGCTTGTGCGCGGCGAGGGCGTCGGCGACCGACGTCTGGTAGAAGGCCGGGTCGGGCTTCGCGTCGGTCGAGAGCTTCGCGAGGTCGCCGCCGACGTCGGCAGCGGTCGGCGTCTTCGAGGCGGGCGCCTTCTGGCCGATGGCGATCGCCGTCGGGGAGTCGAGGACGGTGAACGTGAGCCGGGTCGTCGCGGCGCGGGATCCGGGTGCCTCGGTCGTGAACTCGGCGCCCCACGTGCCGGCCTCGGGCAGGTCCGCGTTGACGACGTACATGCCGCGCTGATCCTGGATCGTCCACACGAACTCGCCGTCGACCGTGACGACCGGCTTGGTGGAGTCGCGCGCGAGGTCGTAGAACGCGACCTTGGCCGTCCGGTCCGGGGCGCTGGCGACGTTGTTCGCGCTATCGAGGAAGAGGAACAGGATGCGCGCCTTGCCGCACGAGATCGCATTGCTGACGAGGAACGGGACGAGCGTCGGGGTCGTCGCCGGTTGCCCCCATCCATCTGGCGCAGTCGTCACGTCAGGGGCTGTGGCGCACGTCGCCGTCGCCGACGAGGGCGGGAGCCGCTGACGTCGCGGACCCGCCTGTCGAGCTGCACGCGACGGCCAGCAGGGCGAGCGCGGACAGGAGCGGCAGCAGTCGTCGGGGACCCATCGCCGACAGGGTATCGAGTTCGGTCGGAACGTGCCGTCGGGGTAGAATGGCCGCCTCGTGAACCGCTTCCAGAAGCTCGCCGCGCTCACCCTCGCGACCGCTCTCGGGCTGGTCACGATCGGGGTCATCGTGCGTGCCACCGATTCCGGGCTGGGCTGCCCCGACTGGCCGCTCTGCAACGGCCAGCTGATCCCGGCCCTGGGCGACTCGAAGGCCTGGATCGAGTGGATCCACCGGACCGTCGCGGTCGTCATCGGCTTCGAGATCCTCGGGCTCGCGGTCCTCGCCATCCGCGACTACCGCGACCGGCGCTCGATCCTGTGGCCATCCCTCGCCGCGGTCGCCTTGGTCGGGTTCCAGGCCTGGCTCGGGCGCGAGACCGTCCGTCTCGGCAACAGCGGGCGAGTCGGTGACGGCTCACCTGGCCACCGCGCTGAGCCTGGTCGCGCTCCTCGTCTACGTGACGGTCCGGGCCGGCTACCCCGCCCGGATCGGCGGCCGGGGCGGCAGCCAGCGGTTCACGCTGCTGGCGGCCTTCACGACGGCCCTGACCTTCGCGCTCCTGCTGTTCGGGTCGCACGTCACCGCGACCTCGACGGCGCTGGTCTTTCCCGACTGGCCGCTGATGGGCGGGTCGCTCGTGCCGCCGCTGACCGACGCGACCACGCCGATGGCCCTGCACCGCTGGGTCGCCGGGATCGTCGGGCTCGTCGTGATCGCCCTCGCGGTCGTCGCCTGGCGGACGCAGCGCGACCACCCGACGCTCCTCCGCCTGGCCCTTGGGACGGCCGTGCTGTACGCGGTCCAGGTCGTGATCGGCGGCCTGCAGGTCCTCACCCAGCTCGCCGGCTGGACGCGTCACGCTCCACCTCGCGCTCGGGGCCGTGATCTGGGCGATGCTGACGCGGGCTGACCGTCACGAGCTACTACACCGCCCGGGTCAGCGCCGGCTCCAACGTCGGCGAGATCGCCGGTCTGGGTCCGGACGGCACGACCGGGCAGCGGACGACCGGCGACACGGTCCGCGCCTACATCGCCCTGACCAAGCCGCGCATCATCGAGCTCCTGCTGGTCACCACCGTGCCGGCCATGGTCCTCGCCACGCGCGACCTGCCGGGCGCCGCCGCCGGCGTGGACTGGGGCGACTGGGGCGCGCTGGTCTTCTGGACGATGATCGGTGGCACGCTCGCCGCCGGCAGCGCCAACGCCATCAACTGCTATCTCGATCGCGACATCGACCTGCTGATGACACGCACCCGCCGCCGGCCACTGCCCGCCCACCAGGTCGAGCCGGAGCGCGCCGTCGTGTTCGGGCTCGCCCTCGGGGTCTTGTCGTTCCTGGTGATGGTCTACTTCGTCAACCTGACCGCGGCCTTCCTGACGCTCCTGGCGATCGGCTTCTACGTCATCGTCTACACGCTGCTGCTCAAGCGCTCGACGCCGCAGAACATCGTCATCGGTGGCGCCGCGGGAGCGCTGCCTCCGGTCATCGGCTGGGCAGCCGTCACCGGCAACGTCGGCCTCCCCGCGATCGTGCTCTTCCTGCTCGTCTTCTACTGGACGCCGCCGCACTTCTGGGCGCTGTCGCTGCGGATCCGCCGGGACTACGCCGCGGCCGGCGTGCCGATGCTCCCCGTCGTCAGGGGGATCCCGGAGACCACCCGCCAGATCGGGCTGTACACGATCCTGATGGTCGCGATCTCGCTGGTCCTGTTCGCCGTCGGCCGGATGGGGCTCATCTACCTCGTCGCCGCGGTCGTGCTCGGCGCGATCTTCCTGTGGCAGGCGTACGGCCTGTGGCGCCGCGGCTCGTCCGAGGAAGCCTCGACCGCCGGGGCGATCCGGCTCTACAAGTACTCGATCAGCTACCTCAGCCTGCTCTTCCTCGCGGTCGCCATCGACGCGCTGGTGGTCATCCCGGTCTGAACGGTCCGCGCCGTCGGCCGCGCGCTGTCACCATGCGCGCATGCAGATCCACTTCCTCGGTGGCGCGACGACCGTCACCGGCTCGCAGCACCTGCTCATCACCGAACGCGCGAAGGTCCTCATCGACTGCGGGATGTTCCAGGGCAGCCCGAACGAGTCGATCCGGAACCGGATCCCGTTCGCCTACGACCCGAAGGAGCTCGACGCCGTCCTGCTGACCCACGCCCACCTCGACCACTGCGGTCTCCTGCCGCTGCTCGTCAAGGACGGCTACCGCGGCCCGATCCACGCGACGGCCGGGACGATCGAGCTGGCCGGACTGGTCCTGCTCGACTCGGGCAAGCTCCACGAGGAGTTCGCCAAGCGCGAGGCCCGCTGGGAGAAGCGCCACCCGGACAAGGTCGCCGCCGACGACCGGAAGGAAGCCGACCAGTACGAGGCGGCCGTCGAGCTGGCCGCGGCCGGTGACGCCGGAGCGACGCGCCGACCGACCGAGCCCGACGTACCGGACCGACCGAGCCACCGGGTCGCGACGACCGTCGAGCCCGATCCCCGGGAACCCGCCGACCGGCGTGGCCGAGCGACCCAGAGGCGCAGCTGCGGGCGCAGCCGCCCGACCTCCAGATCGACCTCGACGCTCCGCTGTACACCGCCAAGGACGCGCGAGGCGTCGCTGGCCGTCGTTCAAGGCCGTGTCACTACGGCGAGGAGGTCGAAGTCGCGCCGGGTGTCCACGCGACGTTCGTCGACGCCGGGCACATCCTCGGCTCGGCGATCATCCGGCTGCGGGTCCAGGAGCACGAGGGTGGCGAGGAGCGGATCATCGTCTGCTCGGGCGACCTCGGCCGTCCCGACACGCCGATCCTGCGCGATCCGACGGTCATGACCGACGCCGACTACGTCCTCATCGAATCGACCTACGGCGGCCGCGAGCACGAGCCCGAGGCCGAGGCCATCCGCGTCCTGGCCGAGACCATCCGGATGGTGTCCGACGCGGGCGGCGTCCTGCTCGTCCCGTCGTTCGCCATCGGGCGGACGCAGGAGGTGGTCTGGGAGCTCGATCGGCTCATCGAGCGCGGCGAGATCCCGTTGCTGCCGCTGTACCTCGACTCGCCGATGGCGTCGAAGGCGTCGGACATCTATCGCCACCATCCCGACTACTACGACGAGGAGACGGCGAAGCTCCTGCGCGACGGCGCGTCGCCGCTCGACTACCCGAACCAGACGATCACCAATGACGTCAAGGCGTCGCAGGCGATCGAGCACGGCGCCGCGGCCGTACATGATCGTCGCCTCGAACGGGATGCTGACGGGCGGCCGCGTGGTCGGCCACCTGCGCAACCTCATCGACGACCCGAACGCCACGATCCTGTTCGTCGGCTACCAGGGAGAGGGGACGCTCGGGGCGCACCTCCAGGCGGGCGCCACGATGGTCAAGCTCGACGGTCAGGAGCGGCAGGTCCGCTGCAAGATCGCGCTCGATCAGCGGCTTCTCGGCGCATGCCGACGAGCACGAGCTGCTGGACTGGCTCGGCCATTTCGCGACGGGCAAGCAAGCCCGGCGATCCGGGCTATCCGCGGCGCGTCTTCCTCGTCCACGGCGACCCCGAGGCGCAGGTCGCCCTCGAGCCGAAGGTGCGGCGACCTGGGCTTCGCCACCCACGTCCCGCACTGGCACGAGCGGGTCGCCCTCGACTGAGGGGCGGTAGCATCTCCGCGCGATGACGCCACTCGATCTTGCCCTGGCCGGCGCCGGCCGGACCTACGCCGCACTGCACCGCCGCGCCCGCTGGCTGCCCACGGTCACGGTGGTGGCCCTGGTCCTGCTGTCGCTGATCCCGACCCTGATCGTCGGCTCCACGAAGCAGCCGAACGACGTCACGCTCACGGACCTCGAGTTGGAGAACCTGCCAGCAGGCGCCACGTGGTTCCGGCTCCAGGGCGACCTGCGCGACGTGCCCTCCGCCAGCCCGTACACCTACACGCTCCACGACCTGACCGACGATGCGCGGGCGGTCACGGTCGTCTCCGCCGTGCCGCTGCCGACCGGCCAGATCGAGATCACCGGCCGCCAGGACGGCCCGTCGCAGCGCGGGACGTTCCTGTCGATCCAGGCCGATGTCCCGACCGAGCCCGTTCGCCACGACCCGTGGCTGCTGTTCGCCATCCCGGCGGTCATCGCCATCGTCATCCTCGTCGGCAGGGTGCGCGGCTACCCGGTCAAGCGCCGCGAGGGCGGGTCGACCGCGGCCGTGGACCAGCTCCACCCGGGCGAGCGATTGCCGGCGACCTGGGGTGGCTGGATCTCGAACGAGGCCCATCAGTCTCGATGCCATGGCGGCGTGCGAGGTCGAGGTCGCGTGCGACTCGGATGTCTGTTCGATGACCATCACCGACGCCGACGGCGTCCGGACCGTGCCGCATCGACGCGCCTCGCCCAAGCGCCGCATCCGGCTGTGCTGGACGTCCGGGGTGCGCCACGCGCTCGACCTGCACGCGCCCGCGGCCGACCTCGTCCTCGCCTTCGACAGCGAGGCCGAGCGCGACCGTTTCGCCAGGTCGATCGGCTAGAGCGCAGGACTGCGACCGGCGTCGTCGCGGCTGACGCGACCCGGAGGCGCGTCTGGTGGGACGCGAGAGGCAATAGGAATCCCATGCCGGACCATCCCGGCGATGTCTCGACCGACCGATCCGATCGCGCCCGCCCGCTGCCGGCAGGTACGCTGATGGCCTCCATCGCGGCACCGACTCGAAGGGCGTTGATGCGGCCGAGCCTGACCATCCTCGACGACGAGCTCATCGACGCGGATCGTCGACGAGGCGAAGCGGGTCCTCGCCGAGGTCGGCATGGAGATCCGCGGGCGCGGAGATGCGCGCGGCGGCTCCTCGATCACGGCCTGCCGCTCGACGCGAGCGGCGACGCGGATCCTGTTCCCGCGCGACGTCGTCGAGGCGGCGATCGCGACCGCGCCGTCGCTCGTTCCTGCTGTACGACCGCGACGGCGCGCCACACGCCGACCTCGGCGGCGACCGCGTCCACTTCGTGCCCGGCTCGTCAGCGGCCTCAAGGTCCTCGACCACCGGACCGGCGAGACGCGCCTGGCGAACTCGACCGACTTCGTCGAGTACGTCCGGCTCGCCGACGGCCTGCCGAACATCGCCGTATCTCGCCACGGCCTTCTCGACGAACGCCGACATCGAGGCCCAGCGTCTCCGACGCGTGGCGGCTGTACATGGCCCTCACCAACTCGCGCAAGCCGGTCGTCTCGGGCGCGTTCACCGAGCACGGCGTCGCCGCGGATGGTCGAGATGATGCAGCTCTTCCGGCGCGACCGGGCGGACCTCATCGCCCGCCCGATGTCGATCTTCACGATCACCGCGACCGGCAACTTCCGGTACAGCGAGGACTCCTGCCAGAACCTCATCGACTGCGTCGAGGCCGGCGATCGCGGTCGAGATCGTGCCGGTCACGCTGATGGGCCTGATCGCTCCGGTGACGGTGGTCGGCGCGACCGTCTTCCACACCGTGGACGTGCTGGCCGGCATCACCATGGCCCAGCTCATCCGGCCGGGACGCCCGGTCCTGTTCGGCGGCGCGCCGGCGACCTTCCACATGAAGATCGCCAGCTCGCCGATGGCGGCCATCGAGGCGCTCCAGCTCGACGCCGCGTATGTCGGCGGTGGCCAAGTCGCTCGGCCTGCCGACGCAGGCGTACATGGCGCTGTCGGACGCAACGATCCTCGACGCGCAGGCCGGCGCCGAGACGTTCGGCAGCGCGCTGATCGCCGCGCTGGCCGGGGTCAACTCGGTGTCCGGGCCCGGGGATGCTCGACTTCCTGCTCGTGTTCAGCCTGCCGAAGCTCGTCTTCGACGACGAGATGTGCGGCCAGGCGCTCCACTTCGTCCGCGACGTCACGCCCGCTCGACGACCTGCCGATCGGCGACCTCGTCGACCAGCTGCATGGCCGACCAGCACCTGATCATGGCCGCCCACACCACCGCCCACTGGCCGACCGAGCTGTACCTGCCGAGCGCGGTCGTCGACCGCGACAACCGCGAGGCCTGGCTGCGGGCCGGCGGCAAGGACGCCTACCAGCGCGCCTGCGACGAGGTCGACCGGCGGCTGGCGGCGTACCGCCAGCTGGAGACGGACCCGGTCGCCGACGCCGAGCTGCGCCGCATCATCCGGTCGGGGATGCGCGATCCCGACCGAGCCCTGCCCGAGATACCTGTCGCCCCTGAACCGGTCACGGTGGCCGGTGGGGCAGGGGAACGCCGCCACAACCGCCGTCGAGAGCTCGCCAGCCACCCAACGATCGAGGAGGACCCCGCATCATGACCAGTCCCATGGCCGTCCCCGCGACGACCGATTCGTCGACCCTCTACTTCGGGCCGTGGTATCGGCGCTCGCCGTTCTTCGAGAAGACGCTGGCGGCCGGCTGCAGCGCCTACGACATCTACAACCACATGTACCTGCCGGGCTACTACGCGGACCCGGTCGAGGAGTACTGGGCGCTGCTCAACGACGTGACCGTGTGGGACGTGTCGGTCGAACGCATCGTCGAGATCACCGGCCCGGACGCGTCGGCGTTCACGAACAGCCTCACCTGCCGCGACCTGACGAAATGCGCGGTCGGGCAGGGCAAGTACATGATCGTGACCGCCGAGGACGGCGGCATCGTGAACGACCCGGTGCTCCTGCGCATCGAGGAGGACCGCTGGTGGATGGCGCTGGCCGACTCCGACGCCGGCCTGTGGGCGCGCGGCGTCGCGATCCATAGCGGGCTGGACGTCACCGTCCGCGAACCCGAGGTCTACCCGATCCAGGTCCAGGGGCCGAAGTCCAGGGACACGATGCGGACCGTGTTCGGGCCGGCCATCGACGACATCAAGTACTACTGGACGCTGACCACCGAGGTCGACGGCATCCCGGTCGTCATCAGCCGGACCGGCTGGACCGGCGAGGTCGGCTACGAGGTCTACCTGCGCGACCCGTCGCGCGGTGGCGACCTGTGGGACCGGATCATGGAGGCCGGCCGCCCGCACGCCATCCGCCCGATCGCGCCGTGCGAGGCGCGCCGGATCGAGGCCGGCATCTTCAACTACGGCTCGGACATGACGATCCGGGACACGCCGTTCCACGTGATGGGGCTGGAGCGCCTGGTCGAGACGCAGGACGCCGACTACATCGGCAAGGCAGCGCTCGAGGAGATCCGGGTCGCGGGCGTCGATCGCAAGCTGGTCGGCATCGAGGTCGCCGGCGATGCCCTCCCGTTCGAGCTGTCGCGCAAGTGCGACGCGCTGTCGGACGGGCAAGCCGGTCGGGACCGTCACCGACCTCATCTGGTCGCCGCGGCTCGAGAAGAACATCGGCTACGTCTGGGTGCCGATCGCCCTGGCCGGACCGGGCAACGCGCTCGAGATCGTCGCCCCCGACGGCGGCATCTGGCCGGCGACGACCGCGGCGATCCCGTTCCTCGACCCGAAGAAGACGGTGCCGCTCGGCTGAGCAGCCTCAGGCGCCGGCCGCGGCCGGCGGAGCCTCAGCTCGTCGCGCCGACCGCGGCGTCCTGTGGCGGTCCCGGGTCGTGCGGCGCCCCGATCCGCCGGACGGCGGTCGAGCTGACCGCGATGCTGATCGCGACCGCGGCGATGATCGCGGTGAACAGCGTCTGGTCGATGGCGGCGACGGTCGCCGCGGCTGACGCCAGCACGAAGCTGAACTCCCCGACCTGACCGAGACCGACGGCGAGCTGCGCCGGTCGGACCTCGAGTCGCGCGACCCGCGCGAGCGCCCACGCGACACCGACCTTGGCGACGACCACCAGCCCGAGCAGCAGGACGATCCACGGCGCCGCGGCCCCGAGCCGGCTCGGGTCGATGAGCGTCCCGATGGCGACGAAGAAGAGCACGGCGAAGACGTCGCGGAACGGCCGCAACCGGCGGCGTGCCTCGGCCGCCTCGTGGCTCTCGGTCACGGCCAGCCCGCCGACGAACGCGGCGAGCGCGAGTGGGACACCGAAGACGGCCGCGCCCAGCCCGGCCAGCGCCAGGCCCGACCCGACCGAGGCGATCAGGAACAGGTCGTGGTCGTCGCGCAACCGCCGCAGTGCGCGCGGCAGCAGCCACGCGACGGCGATCGACACCAGCCCGAACCCGCCGAGCCCGAGCGCCGCCTCCGGGAGCGAGCGCCGGCCCGGATCGATCGCGGCCAGCAGGATCGCGGCCAGCGCCACGCCGACGAGGTCCTGGACGACGCTCCAGCCGAGCAGCGCGACCTCGGTCGGACGGTCTGTGGTGCGCCGGCGGCTGACGGTGATGTTGACGATCACGACCGACGAGGACAGCGCGACGCACAGGCCGACGAGCGCCGCCGTGACCGGCGCGAGACCGGCCGCGAGGAAGACAAGACCGGCGATCGCCGTCGTCAGCACGACCTGCGCGGGAGCGGCCCACAGGATCGGCCCGTGGTCGCGTCGCAGCCGCGCCAGGTCGACCTCGATGCCGACCTCGAACAGGAGCAGCACCACCCCGACATCGGCCAGCAGCTCGAGCTGGTCGTGGTCGGCGACGTAGCCGGGCGTGAACGGCGAGAACGCCAGCCCGACGGCCAGGTAGCCGACGATCGCCGGCAGGCCGACGCGGCGCGCCACGAAGCCGCCGGCCACGGCCGCCAGCAGGATCAGGCCGATCTCGAGGATGGGCGTCGTGGAGGCGTCCATCGAGGGATGGTACCCGGGGCCGGCGGGCCGGAGCCGACGCCGTCGGCGCCGTGGGCCCGATGCCGTCCCGGATCCGCGTCAGCCGGCTTCGGGCTCGGCGACCACCCGGGTGTCGGCGCCGCGGAACGCGCCCAGGCGCCAGGCGATGACCAGGACGACCGCGACGACCGCCACGATGATCGTGGAGATCGCGTTGATCTGCGGTGTCACGCCGAACTTGAGCGAGCTGTAGATGAAGATCGGCAGCGTCGTCGAGTCGACCCCGGCGTTGAACGAGGTGATGACCAGGTCGTCGAACGACAGCGCGAAGGCGAGCATCGCGCCGGCGGCCACCGCGGGCGCGATCAGCGGCAGCGTCACGTGCCAGAAGGCGCCCCGCGCGGACGCCCCGAGGTCGCGGGCGGCCTCCTCCAGCCGCGGATCGAGGTTGACCGCGCGCGCCCGGACCGTGACCGCCACGTACGAGATGCAGAACGTCACGTGGGCGATCGAGATCTGGGCCAGCGACCCGTCCTGGGCGAAGATCTGGCTGAAGAAGATGAGGAGGCTGATGCCCATGATGATCTCGGGGGTCACCATCGGCAGCAGCAGCAGGGTCTCGGTGGCGCCGCTGCCGCGGAAGTGGAGCCGGGCAAGCCCGAGACCGAGCAGCGAACCGAGGATCGTCGAGCCGATCACCGCGATGATCGCGACCTGCATCGTGACCCCGAGCGCATCGAGCAGGTCCTGGTTGGCGAACAGCTTCGGATACCAGTCGGTGGTGAACCCGAGCCAGACGAAGTTCCGGCGCGAGACGTTGAAGCTGAAGATGATGAGGATGACGATCGGCGCGAACAGGAACGCGTAGGTCACGACGGCGAACCCGGTCAGCCAGCGGTTGCGCCCGGTCCTCATGCCGCGAACGTCTCCCGCCGCAGGCTGCGCAGCGCGAGCAGCGTGCCCCCGAGCGTGATCACCATCAGCAGGAAGCCGAGCGCCGAGCCGTACGGCCAGTCGCGGCCGCTGGTGAAGATGACCTGGACGACCTTGGCGATGGTCGTCGTCTGAGCGCCGCCGAGGAGGTCCGGCGTGACGTAGTCACCGATCGCCGGGATGAACGTGAGCAGGGTCGCGGCGATGATGCCCGGCATCGTCAGCGGCAGCGTGACGTGGAGGAAGGCGGATCGGCCGCTGGCATACAGGTCGCGCGCGGCGTGGACGAGGTTCTCGTCGAGCCGGTCGATCGAGACGTACAGCGGCAGGATCGCGAACGGCAGGAAGCCGTACGTCATCCCGAGCACGACCGAGAAATCGGTGTTGAGCAGGGGGATCGGCTCGCTCGTCAGGCCGACGGCCTGGAGCAGGGAATTGAGGACGCCGTTGTCGCGCAGGATGATCATCCAGGCGTAGGTCCGGATGAGATAGCTCGTCCAGAACGGCAGCATCACGAGGATCAGCAGGAGCACCTTGCGCCGGCCGCCGTAGCGCGAGATCCAGTAGGCGATCGGGTAGCCGATGAGGATCGACAGGACCGTCGTCAGCACCGCGTAGCGCATCGAGTTGATGAACGCCGGCACGTACTCGGGGCGGATCGCCTGGACGTAGTTCTGGAGGCTCAGGACCGACAGGTCGATGTGGCCGGTCGCATCGTTGGTGCCCAGGCTGACGATCAGGATCGCCACCAGCGGGACGAGGAAGAAGGCACCGAGCCAGACGACCCCGGGCAGGACGAAGAACGCGCCACCGAGCTGGAGGCGTCGAGGACCGCGCGGCGGACGCGTGCCCGCGGCGGCGCCTCGCGCGTCGACCGTCCGCTCGCCCAGGGGCACCTCGGCCATCGGCCTACGCTCGGAGCGCGTTCCAGCGCTGGGTGTACTTGTCGAGGTCGGCGCCCTCGAGCTGGATGAGCTCGATCAGCTTGGCGTACATCTCGGCCGACGGGTTGAGGTTCGGGTTGGCGAGGAGCGACGGGTCGATGGTGGTCATCGCCGCGGCATTCGGGCCCGAGGTAGCCGGTGTAGTTCGAGTTCGCCGCGCTGATCCGCGCGTCGAGGTTGAAGTTGATCCACAGGTTTGCCGCGATCGGATGCGGGGCACCCGACGGTGACGACCATCGTGTCCGAGCCGCGGATCGCGCCCTCGGACGGGATGACGTACTTGATGTTCGGCTTGTCGTAGGTCATCTGGACCCAGTCGCCCGACCAGGCGTGGCTGATCCAGAGCTGGCCGCCGGTCATGTCGCCGATGTCGTCGTCGGTGTACTTGCGGAGCAGCGGCTTCTGCTGCTCGAGCGCCGCCAGCGCCTGGTCGAGCATCGGCGTCGTCGGTCGAGTTGATCGGCAGGCCGAGCTTGAACGACGCGGCCGCGAAGCACTCCTGGACGTCGTCGAGCATCCCGATGTGGCCGCTGTAGGTCGGATCCCACAGCGCGTTCCAGCTGGTGAGGTCGGCCGGGATCTTGGCCGGGTCCCAGGTGAACCCCGTCGTCCACCAGTAGTTCGGCACCGAGTTCTTGTTGTTCGGGTCGTAGCTCGGGTTCTGCCAGTCCGGCCCGAGGTTGGCGAGGTTCGGGATCCACTCCTGGTGGAGCGGCTGGATGACACCGTCGCGGACCAGCCCTGGGATCTCGGTCGAGGCCGGATAGCTGACGTCGTAGCCGCCACCCTTGCCGTCCTTGCGCAGGCTCGCCATCTGGGTCACGGCATCGGTGAAGCGGACGTACTTGACCTTGATGCCGTACTTGTCCTCGAACTCCTGGACCGTGTTCTCGCCGATGTACGAGTCCCAGTTGTAGACGATGAGGTCCTTCTCGGGGGTGGGTGGCGAGGCGGCCGGGACGCTCGCGGCCGCCGACGCGCTCGCGCTCGCCACGGCCGACGCGCTCGGGACCGCCGTCGCGCTCGTGGTCGGGACGACACCGGCCGCCGACGAAGACGGCGACGGCGACGTCAGCCCGGCCTGCGCGCAGGCGGCCACGATCGGGGCCAGTGCGGCGGCGATGCCCAGCGCCCCCATCCGCTCGAGGAGCTGGCGTCGGGTCAGCCTGTTCTCCGCCATCACCTGGACCAGCCGGCGCTCGAGGTCGACCGACGAGCCATCGTGTCCGTGCGTCACGTCATCTCCTCCATCGCTGCCGGCCGATCGCCGAGGACGAGCGCCTCGTCGGGCGGCCAGGACAGCGCCACGGGACTTCCCACAGGGAGCCTGGCACCGACCTTCGGAGCCAGGACGGTCATCGCGGATCCGCCATCGGTGCGGACCTGATATTGGACCGAGGCGCCCAGGTAGGCGGCCTGCTCGATCACGGCCGACATCGACCAGCCCCCGGACGCCGTCGGGAGACCGCCCGCGATGGCCGCCGCGTCGTGCTCGAGGAGCGAGATCGCCTCCGGACGCAGGCTGATGTCGACCGCGTCACCGATCGTCCGCCCGGAACGCCCGACGGGGCACGTCTCGCCGGAGTCGAGCCGGACGACGGCGCGATCGGCCTCGGTCGACACCACCTCGCCACGCAGCAGGTTGGTCGTACCGATGAAGTCGGCCACGAACCGGGTCGCCGGCCGCTCGTAGAGCGCCTCGGGCGTGCCCAGCTGCTCGACCTTTCCGCGGTTCATCACCGCGATCCGGTCGCTCATGGTCAGCGCCTCCTCCTGGTCGTGGGTGACGTACACGAACGTGATCCCGACCTCGATCTGGATGCGCTTGAGCTCGATCTGGAGCCGCTTGCGGAGCTTGAGGTCGAGCGCCCCGAGCGGCTCGTCGAGAAGGAGCACATTCGGCCGGTTCACGAGTGCCCGGGCGAGCGCGACGCGCTGCTGCTGGCCGCCGGACAGCTGGTTGGGCTTCCGACGCGCGTAGCCCTCGAGATGGACCAGCTCCAGGGCCTCGCCGACCCGTCGCTCGATCTCGGGCTTGGCCACGCTCTTCCGCTTGAGCCCGAAGGCGATGTTGTCACCGACATCGAGGTGCGGGAACAGGGCGTAATTCTGGAAGACCATGTTGACCGGGCGCTTGTCGGGCGGGTCGTAGGTGATGTCCCGCCCGCGCAGCAGGATCCGGCCGCCGGTCGGGAGCTCGAACCCGCCGATCATGCGCAGGGTCGTGGTCTTGCCGCAGCCGGACGGGCCGAGCAGCGAGAAGAACTCGCCGGTCCCCACCTCGAGCGTGACGCCATCGACCGCCCGGACCTCTCGGAATCGCTTCTCCAGGTCGAGCAGCTGGATCTCGGGGGAGGGCGTGACCGGCTGGGACGTCGTCATCGCGATGCGGAGGCTAGCGGTTGTGGCGTTTCCGTGCTGGCGAGCGTCCCGGGCGACGCAACTGGCCCGCGAGACCGGCATCGAGCCGGAGCTTCCGCCTCGCGCCGCCGGACGAAAGTACTCCGGGCTTGCGCCATCGGGCCGAGGGTCGGGCGGCCCCGCGATGGCCTACGGTCGGGACACCCAGTCATGGGAGAAGACTTGCCTCGGCGACGGAATCATCCATTTCGAGCTTCACGGCATCGCGACCCTGGTCATCAGCGTCGTGCTGTTCGGCCTGTTCATCGCGCCCGGCAACTGCCGCCGCGTTCGCGTGCGGAACCGACCGTCTTACACCGGCTCCGTGTCGCCGACGAGCGGCACGACGGCGACGACGTTCCAGTTCACGGTCACCGTGACCGGAGGTCCGCCTCCGACGGGCGCGTTCCGAGACGCGGCTGAATGGGATCTGGCACGCGATGGCTCCGGCCGGCGGCGGCACCTACACGTGGTCGACGACCATGACCGCGGGTTCGCATACCTATCGCTTCCGTGTCACGAACAGCTCGGGGACCTGCTCGGAGCCGTTCGGCAGTCATCCTGCGATCACGGTGACCGCTCCGACGCCCACCCCGACACCGACGCCCACGCCGACGCCGACCCCGAAGCCCACGCCGACGCCGACCCCCAAGCCCACGCCGACGCCGACCCCGAAGCCCACCCGACGCCGACACCCAAGCCGACGCCCAAACCCACGCCAAAGCCCACCCCCACCCCGACTCCGACTCCGCAACCGACGCCCACGCCACAGGCGACGACGGCCGCGACGAAGGCGCCGACCCGGCACCGCCAAACCGAAGACAACGCCAAAGCCCACCGCCGTCCCTGGCGCCGGACAGCCAGCCACTCCCGGTGCGTCGCCGGCGGCCTCGGAGACGGCCTCGGACGCAGCCTCGAGTCCGACGCCTTCCCCCTCGGACGCGGTCGTCGCTCCGATCGCCGTGATCGCCCCCGGGAACACGCCAGGTGGTCCGAGCGGAAGTCCAGCGGGTTTCCCTGGCCCCCTCATCCTCCTCGTCATGATCGGGATCGGTGGACTGCTCTTCCTGTTCCGTCGCCGCCGCGGCCAGGATGGCGACGCCCGGCCGTTCGGGGCCGCAGGACTGGTCCCGGCCGGCGCCTCGGTCGGAGCATCGGCATCGATGGGATCGATGATGCCGCCCTCGGCCGCGGCATCGGTGGCGACCGCGTCCGCCGCATCGGGAGCCGCCGCGGCATCGGTGGCGGCTGGCAAGGCCGCGGGAAAGACGAAGCGGACTCCCCGCGCCAAGGCACCCAAGGCTGCCGCGGCGCGGGCGTCGTGGCGGCAGCGGCCACGGGTGACGCTGCGTCGGATCCGGCTCCTGCTGCGACGACCGCGGATGCGCCGGCACCAGATGACGCCGTCGATGTCGCCACGGCCACATCGTGGGAGGTGTCGGACGACGCGCCTCTCGCCGCGACGTCAGCGGCCTACGCGGCCACCAAGGCGGCCGTCGCCGAGCCAACGGTCGCGAGGACGTTCCCGAAGCCGCCCGGCAAGGGCGTGGAACGCGCCACAGTCCGATCGCGCCTCGTCCGTTTCAACGCCGAGCCGGACGACCTTCGGTCCGTCGAGCTTGGTCGTCTCGACCGCGGGGACGAGGTCGAGATCGTGGGCTCGTTCGAGGGGTTCCTCAACGTCCGTGTCCCGGATGGAACGACCGGCTGGATCCATAGAGCGGCCATCGTCTAGGGAGGGGCGGGTACTTCGGCGTGGCGCGGGACGGCGCGGGCGTTCGTTGCGACCTGCGCTCCACGCTCACGCACCTTGAGGTGCGCTCGCTTTCGGTCCTCGGTCGCGCCTTCGCCGGCACCGTCCGGCGCCACGGTTCTCGGTTCCGCGGTCCGGTGCGCGTCCCCGGCGACCGCGTGCCTCAGCGGCGCGGTGGCTTCGTGCGGGCTTTGATCCGGGCGAGGGCACCCTCCCAATCCGGATCGATCGGGCGGCCCGGTTCGTCGAGGTCGATGAGCAACGGCGCGTGATCCGACGGGATGGGCGGGCCCTTGCGTGCCTCGCGGTCGATCTCGGCATCGACGACCCGCGCGGCCACCGACGGCGAGACCAGCAGGTGATCGATCCGCATCCCAAGGTTCTTGTGGAACATCCCGGCCCGGTAGTCCCACCACGAGAAACGTCCCGGTTCGTCGTGCCGGGAGCGATACGCGTCGGACAGGCCGGCGTCGAGCAGGGCCTGGAATGCCGCCCTCTCTCGTTCCGAGACGTGGGTCCCGCCGTGGACCGCGGCTGCATCCCATACGTCGGCCTCAGTCGGCGCGACATTGAGGTCGCCGCCCAAGACGACCGCGTCGGCGGGCGACGTCGTCTCGCGGATCCAGCGCGCGAGCCGCTCGAACCAGGCCAGCTTGCCGGTGTAGAACGGCGAATCGACGACCCGGCCATTGGGCGCGTACAGGCTCACGACCCGCAGCCCGGCCACGGTCGCTGCGATCATCCGCGCCTCGTCGAACGGGTCGAAGTCGTCCTCGCCGGTCACATCGGCCCCGGCCCCGCCCGGCCCGGAATTGCGCACGGGCCCGTCGCCGAAGTTCGTCACGACGTCCGAGACGTCCAGCCCCGTCCGGGCAGCGATCGCCACGCCGTTCCAACGCCCCTCGCCGTGATGGACGAGCTGGTAGCCGGCCATCCCGAACGCCATGACCGGGGCGTCGGCGTCGGTCAGCTTCGTCTCCTGCATCAGCAGGATGTCCGGCGCGGCGCGGGTCAGCCATGCCTCGACCGCGTCCTGGCGGGCCTTGAGCGAGTTCACGTTCCAGGTCGCGATGCGCATCCACCGAGGGTACCCGTTCGCCCGCCCTCGGGCGCCGCGTGACGCCCCGACGGGTACGATGCATCGCGTGGGCATCCCTTCCACGGACGACGACGATCTCGTCGAGTTGATCCGCGCGTCGGTGATCGGCGACGACGAAGCCGTCGCCGGGCCGTTCGGCGTCCGCCGCGTCACGTATGCCGATTACACGGCGTCGGGCAGGGCCCTCGCCTTCATCGAGGACTACATCCGCGACGCCGTCCTGCCGCTCTACGCCAACACGCACACCGAATCGTCAGGGACAGGCCTGCAGACGACGCGATTCCGAGAGGAAGCTCGCCGGATCATCCGCGACGCGGTCGGCGGCTCGGACGACCACGCCGTGATCTTCTGCGGGTCGGGCATGACCGCGGCCGTCAACAAGCTGGTCGACGTGCTCAACCTGCGGATCCCGAACGACCTCGACGACCGATACGCCCTGCGATCGCACATCCCGGCGAATGAGCGCCCGCTCATCTTCATCGGCCCGTACGAGCACCACAGCAACGAGCTGCCGTGGCGCGAATCGATCGGCGACGTCGTGACCATCGGCGAGGACGCCGACGGCCGGATCGATCTGGCGATGCTGGAGCGTGTGCTCGAGTCGACCGAGGACCGCCCGGTCCGGATCGGGTCGTTCTCCGCCGCATCGAACGTGACCGGGATCCTGTCCGACACCCGGGCGATCTCCATCCAGCTCCATCGCCACGGCGCACTGTCGTTCTGGGACTTCGCGGCCGCCGGGCCGTACGTCGACATCGACATGTCGCCCCACCGGCCGGGTCCCGATGCCGATCTCGACTACAAGGACGCCATCGTCCTGAGCCCGCACAAGTTCATCGGGGGACCCGGGACGCCAGGCGTGCTCGTGGCGCGACGCGAGCTCTTCAGGAACCGCGTCCCGGCCGCACCGGGCGGTGGGACGGTCGTCTACGTGAACCCGACGGAGCACGTCTATCTCTCAGACCCGGAACACCGCGAGGAGGGCGGCACGCCGGCCATCATCGAATTGATCCGGGCCGGTCTGGCATTCCAGCTCAAGGCGCGGGTGGGCGACGAGCGGATCCGCGCGCTGGAGGAGGACTTCATCGACCGCGCCATGGCGGCCTGGGGCGCCGAGCCGGACATCGGGCTGCTCGGGAACCCGGCATTGCCGCGCCTGTCGATCGTCTCGTTCACGATCCGCCACGCGGGACGGTATCTCCACCACAACTACGTGGTCGCGCTGCTCAACGATCTCTTCGGGATCCAGTCGCGTGGCGGCTGCTCGTGCGCCGGCCCGTACGGTCATCGGCTGCTCGGCATCGACATCGAGACGTCGCACGCCTTCGAGCGTGAGATCTCCCGTGGCTGCGAGGGCATCAAGCCGGGCTGGGTCCGGGTGAACTTCAACTACTTCATCAGCGAGGCCGTGTTCGACTTCATCGTCCAGGCCGTGGAGCTCGTGGCTCGCGACGGCTGGCGGCTGCTGCCGTGGTACCGCTTCGACGCGGCGACGGGGATGTGGCGGCACAGCGCCGGTTCGCCCGAGGCGCCGCTGTCACTCCACGACATCCACTACGACAAGGACGGCCTGCGCTACCCGGCGCATCGACATCGCGAACCCGAGACGCGGTTGGCCGACTATCTGGCAGAGGCGACGACGATCCTCGCCGATCCGACCGGGGTCCTCGGGCCGCCTCCGGACCCTGAGCAGCTCGAGGTCGGCATCGACTTCGAGTCCCTGCGCTGGTTCTGGCTCCCGGACGAGATGGGCGTCGGCGCGACTCAGTAGCGCCGGCCGCGCTGGCGCGCCGAGATCGAACGTCGCCGTGTCGGCGACGGCCATGACGGCCATCGTCCCGGCCTGGACCGGGTCCGACACGACCAGGTCGACGTGCTCGGTGATCGAGCCGACCATGTTGAGCGCGATGATCGGGATGCCGATCGCGCGGAGCTCCTCGGCGGCGACGCTGATGTCACCGCCCATGATCGATCCGGCCAGGACGAGGAGCCGCGCACGGGGCAGGTCGGCGACGGCACGGACGGCCGCCGCGATCGCCTCCTCGCCGACCAGCGGGATCGTGTCCACGCTGATCCGTTCGCCGCGCAGGTTGTGCCGGTCCGCCTCGCTGACCGCGCCGAGGGCGACCTGGGCGACCTGCGCCCCGCCGCCGACGACGATGATCCGCTTGCCGAACACGCGGTCGAGGGCGCGCGTCAGGTGGACGCTCCCGGACGTCGCCGAGCGCCTCGACGGCGCCGACGAGCGCCTCGTCGGTGACCCCTTCGACCTCGAGCTCGATCCGTGTCAGCGGCGGGTCGCCCTCGCCGCGCCGGACGGTCGCGAGCGTCCTGATCCGTCCATCGATCGAGGCGACGGCATCGATGACCGCCGACATCGCCGAGGCATCGTCGACGACGTCGAACCGGATCGCGGCGGTCTCGACCGGTTGCCGCCGGGGCATCAGCCCAGCGAGCCGCGGCCGGCTGCGCCGGGCCGGAGGTCGTTCACCGACATCGCATCGGGCTCGACGCCGCCGGTCGGGTCGTGCTCCTCGAACGGGAGCCCGAGACCGGCGAAGGCCTCGCGTGTCGCGGCGGCGTCGGAGGTCGTCAGCATGAGCGCGCCGTCGGTGTCCTCGGCCACGCCGACGATCCCGGTGATGTTGACGCCGCGATCGCCGAGGGCGCTCGCCACCCGGGCGAGCGAGCCGGGCCGATCGTCGAGCTTGACCGTGAACCAGACCGTCACGGAGCACCTCCTGCTGTGGCTTCGATGGTACCCCGCGCCCGTTCCGACGGAGGGTCCCGCCGACGCGGTACCCTCCCGGCCATGCCCGCCCCGCTCGGCACGACCCCCACCAAGCGGATGCCCGACATCCAGCTGTTCGGCCGCGACGATTCGGCCGCGACGCGGGCGGCGCTGCGCTTCTTCCGCGAACGCCGCGTGGTCGTCCACTATGTCGACCTCAAGAAGCGCCCCATCGCGCCGGGCGAGCTCGACCGGTTCGTCAGGCGGCTGGGCGCCGCGGCGCTGCTCGATCCGAGCTCACGACCGTACCGCGACCAGGGCCTTGCCTACCTGAGCCTCGACGACGCCGGCATCGTCGCCCGGCTGCGGGCGGATCCGCGTCTGCTTCGCCTGCCGCTCGGCCGCCACGGGAACGATGTGACGGTCGGGCCGGACGAGGCTGCCTGGACGACCTGGATCAGGTCGCCCGGCGCATCCTGAACGCCGTCCAGGCCACGAAGGCCCCGGCCACCGCGATCACGGCACCGATGACCGCCCAGCGCGTGTCGTTATCCATGAAACCGTTGCCGGGAAGGATCCCGAGGCCCTGGAGCATCCACCCCAGGCCGACGAGCAGCAACACCCCGGCGATGATCCAGCGAGTCCGCATCGATACCTCCTGGATGGCATGCTAGCCCGATGGACGAGATGTCGCCGCCGCCGCGTCGGGCGGGCCGGATGTGGGTGACCCGCAAGGCCGAGGGCATGCTCGAGGGTTCGGTCGGGGCGCCCGGCTCGACCGAGGACGAGAAGCTCCTCGAGCGCACGCCGAGCACCGCCTGGCTCGAGACGGACCCCTGGCGGACGCTGCGGATCCAGGCCGAGTTCGTCGAGGGCTTCGATGCGATGGCCAAGGTCGGCGCGGCCGTCACGGTCTTCGGCTCCGCGCGGACCGGCGAAGCGGACCCGATGTACGCGTTGGCACGGACCATCGGGCGACGCCTCGCCGAGACCGGCTACGCGGTCATCACCGGTGGCGGGCCGGGCGCGATGGAGGCGGCCAACCGCGGCTGCCGCGAGGGTGGCGGGCTGTCGGTCGGCTGCAACATCGAGCTGCCGCACGAGCAGGGGATGAACCCGTACGTCGACCTCGGGGTCGAGTTCCGCTACTTCTTCGTGCGCAAGGTGATGTTCGTCAAGTACGCCGACGGGTTCGTGATCCTGCCCGGCGGCCTCGGGCACGCTCGACGAGCTGTTCGAGTCGCTGACGCTCATCCAGACCGGCAAGATCCGCCACTTCCCGGTGGTGCTGGTCGGGCGAGACTACTGGGCGGGCCTGCTCGACTGGATGCGGCACACGATGCTCGAGAGGGGCACCATCGCGGCCACGGACCTCGATCTCTTCCACGTGACCGACGACGCAGACGAGGTCGTCGAGCTCATCCGGACCCACCGCGCCGAGGGCGACGTCGCCTGAGGGACGGCCGTGCGGTCCACTTCTCGGTGTGATGCATGTGGGCTGCATCGAGGCCCCACCGGATGTGCCAACCAACGCCCTGTTGATGCAGTCCACGTGCATCGATCGGACGGACGGCCCCGCCGCGGGGTCACTCGTGCGGCAGCGCCACCTCGATCCGCCCGTCCACGATCCGGACCGGGTAGTAGCGCAGCCGTCGGACGCGCGTGAGCCGTCGCGCCTCGGCCTTCTTGCCGGGTGGGTCGGTCTTGGGATCGCGACCGGCCGGTGACCACGTCGGGTGATACGTGCTGTCGGCATCGAGGCCGCCGGTCGTCGGCATCTGGACGGTCTCACCCGTGCGCAGGTCGAAGCGACCCTCGTGGAGCGGGCAGGCGACGACGCACCCGTCGAGCTCGCCGATCGACAGGGGAGCGCTCATGTGCGGGCAGCGGTCGTCGGTGGCGACGATGCCGTCGGGTGTGTGGGCCAGGAGGATGTCGAGCTCGCCGCGGCTGACCCGGCGGAGCGTACCGGACGGCAGGTCGGCGACGTCGGCAACGGCCTGGAAGGGCGCATCGGTCGTGCCGATCGCGCGGAGCTGCATCGGGAACGCCGCGGCTCGAGGTTCCATCGCCGAATCCTACCCGGGGCCGACGAAGCGCGACCGTCGCGGACATGCGACGACCCCGGCGGGGACCGCCGGGGTCGTCGTGCGTGAGGAGGAGCGAAGGGTCAGTCGCGGATGGCCGTGCTGGCCGTCACCGGCTCCTGCTTGGTCGACGGAGCGACACCGCCGGCGACCGCAGGGGTCGGGACGGGCGCCTCGTTGGTCGTCCGGAGCGGGATCTCCTTGATGGCGAGCGCGGCGACCAGGGCCAGGACCGAGCCGACCACGCCGAGCCAGAAGGCCTGGGCGGTCGCGAGGCTGAACGCCCCGTAGACTCCCTGGACCATGGCCCCGATGAACGGCTGGACAGCCGCCTGGAACTGCGGTGGGATGGCCGCCAGGATCGCGGCGCCCATGTCACCGACGCCGGTCAGCGAGCTGAAGTCGAACGAACCACTGCCGCTCGCCTGCTGGAACCCGGCGATGACCTGTTGCGGCACGCCCGCCGCGGACATCTGCGGGATGAGATTGTCCTGGAACGACGTCGCGAAGATCGTGCCGACGAATGCGAGCGCGATCGTCCCGCCGATCTGGCGGAAGAACGTCAGGTTCGATGTGGCCACGCCGAGCTCTTTGAACGGGACCGCGTTCTGGATGACGATCGTCGGCACCGAGAACGTCGTCCCGACGCCGAGACCGGCGATGAACATCCAGAGCCAGACGATCGGCACCGGCGTGTCCTTCGTCAGCTGGGTCATCAGCAGGACGCCAAAGCCCATCAGCGCGACCGAGCCGACGATCAGCCACTTGTAGTGGCCGGTCCTCGACACGAGCAGGCCCGAGACGATCGAGCTGCCGATCAGGCCGACCATGAGCGGCAGAAGCGCCAGGCCCGAGTTGGTCGGTGTGAAGCCCTCGACGACCTGGAACCAGCGCGGCAGGAAGACGATGGCACCGAAGAACGCGAAGGCGGCGAAGAAGACCGAGACCATGGTGGCCGAGTAGGTCCGGCTCTTCCACAGACCGAGTGGCACGATCGGTTCCGTGGCGCGCGACTCAGCGAAGATGAACAACAGCGTTCCCGACGAGGCCGATGATGATGAACCCGCCGACGTGAGAAGTCCGTCCAGTCGTTGGTCTGTTTGAAGGTCAGGCCGACCAGCAGGAAGATCATGGAGATCGTGAAGATCGCACCGCCGACAAGGTCGAAGTTGCGCGACGCAGTCGCCGTCTTGACCGTCGGCAGCAGCCGCTGGATGACGACCAGGGCGACGATCCCGATCGGGATGTTGACGTAGAAGATCCAGTGCCAGCTGAGATTCTCGGTCAGCCAGCCGCCGATGAGCGGGCCGGCGACGAACGCGATACCGAAGACGGCCCCGAACAGGCCCTGGTACTTGCCGCGTTCCTTCGGGGTGAACAGGTCGCCGATGATCGCGAGCGCCACGGGGAACAGCGCACCTGCGCCGATACCCTGGAAGCCTCGGAACACGATCAGCATGGCCATGTTCTGGCTGAGGCCCGACAGCGCCGAGCCGATCAGGAAGATCACGATGCCGATCATGTAGATCGGCTTGCGACCGTAGACGTCAGACAGCTTGCCCCAGAACGGGACGCTGATCGTGCTGGTCAGCAGGTAGATCGTGATGGCCCAGACGTAGTAGTCGTTGCCACTCAGCTGGGTGACGATGGTCGGCAGGGCCGGACCGACGATCGTCTGGTCCAGCGCGCCGAGGAACAGACCGAGCATGACCGCGAAGAGGATCTCCATCTTCGCGCGGTGGCTCAGGCCAAGGGCCGGATCCTCCTCGAGAGATGGGATGTACTCCTCGCCGTCCTGCGCGGACGGGAACGCTTCCATGAGACGCTACTCCCTCCTTTGGGGCATATGTGTGTGATAACCCCCCGACGCGTGGTCAGAGACGATCGCGTCGACGGCGGTCCGAAGATCCACCATCGCCGCGGCTAGTCGGGTCAACTGCGTCTCGTCGAGTCCGTCGAGGATCCGATCGAGGATCTCGGTCTGCACCGAGTCGATGTCTTCGAGCAACTGCCGTCCGGCGTCGGTGATGCGTGCCAGCACGATCCGTCGGTCGCTCGGGACACGGATCCGTTCGACGTAGCCGTGTTCCTCCACCCGATCGACGAGCCCCGTGGCCGCGGACATCGAGACATCGAGCATCTCGGCCAGCCGGCTCATCGCCATCTCCCCGTGGCGATCGAGCAGGTTCAGGACGTGCAATTGGGTCATGCTGATGCCCAGCCGGACGAGACGCTCGCTGCCGATGCACTTGACCTCGCCGAACGACGCGCGGAGGTCCGCGATGACGCGGGCCTTCGTGGGTTGCAGGTCGGTGACCATGCTTCGTACCATGCGAACTATCATACACATACGAATCATCAAGTCAACCGCGAAGATCTTCGAGAACGGAGGGCCGGGATGCGATTCGCCCTGATGCTCGAGGCACAGCAGGGACTCAGCTACGGCGACCACGTGGCCATCGCCAAACGGGCCGAGGCCAACGGTCTCGAGGCACTGTTCCGCTCGGACCACTACCGGAGCTTCCCGGGTCCGGCCGGCCAGCCGACGACCGATGCCTGGACGGTGCTGGCCGGGCTGGCCCGAGAGACCGACCGGATCGGGCTCGGTGTCCTCGTGTCGCCGGTCACGTTCCGTCACCCGGGCAGCTTCGCCAAGGTCGTGACGACCGTGGACGAGATGAGCGGCGGTCGCATCGAGGTCGGCGTCGGCGCCGGCTGGAACGAGTTCGACCACAGCCAGCTCGGACTGCCCTTTCCGCCGATCACCGAACGCGCCGATCTCGATGGAGGACCAGCTGGCGATCCTCCACGGGCTGTGGGGTGAGCCGGACGGCTGGTCGTACGACGGTCACCAGGTCGTCGTCCGCGACGCCCAGTTCCATCCCAAGCCGGTCGACGTGCCGGGCCGACCGCGGACCGCCGATCGGCGGCGCCCGGCCGCGACTGCTCGTCGGCGGACAGGGCTCACCTCGCTCGTTCCGGCTCGCGGCGCGCTATGCCGACGAGTTCAACCTGAGCTCATCGGCGCCCGATACGGCCGTCGAGGCGTTCGCGGCGCTCGACGCCGCATGCGTCGCGATCGGTCGCGACCCGGCCACGGTGGCGCGTTCGACGATGGCCGGCGTGCTGCTCGGGCGAGACGATGCCGAGATGGACGACGCGCCTCGCCGCGGTCGCGCGCGCCGTCGTGGCCGACGATGCCGACGCGTGGCTCGAGGAGCGCCTGACCCGCTGGATCGCGGGCACGCCGGACGAGGCACGTGCGGCCGTCCGCCGGTTCGCCGCGGCCGGCGTCGAGCGGATCATGCTCCAGGACTTCCTGCCATGGGACCTCGACATGATCGACGTCATGGGCGAGGTCCTGGTCGGGCAGGTCTAGCCGTCCATCGCGGCAGCCACTCGACGCGCGGCAGCTGCCATCTCCTCGTCGGGGATCGACGGCAGGACATCCTCCCAGAGCGGCAGCATCGCGCCCCTGGCCTCCATCATGCCGAGCGGCCGTGGGATGAACCAGACGTGGAAGTGGGCTCCACCGTCCCCGAACCGATAGAGGTGCACCCGGCCAACATCGCCGAGGCTCAGGATCGCCCGTTCGACACGAGCCGCCACCCTGCCGAAGTCGACTGCGGCCGCCTCGGACAGGTCCGAGAAGGAGTCCACGTGGTCGCGGCTGGCGAGCCAGACCGTCCCCGGGAGGCTGCCGTCGACCGCGGGATGGAGGGTCCACAGCTCGCTCGACCAGACTGGGGGCGCCGACTCGCCGGCGCAGATCCCACAGGGGTCGCCGCCCGGCTCGCCACGTCGCGGGGGCTCCGGGATGATCCGCTCGCCCGGTCTGCGCGGGACCAGCGGCTCTTGGTACGGGAACGTCATGTCAGTTCCTCCTGTCTTCGCGTGTCCGACCGGCGACGGGTGGGCGGCGTGCGGCAAAGCGCACGGCTTCTTCTTCGGGATCGACGTCGACGTCGACATCCACGAAACCGGCGTCAGACAGCCGCCGGCCGAGCGTCGCGGGGTCGACCGGAACGCAGATGTCCCCACGATGGAAGCCGCGGAAGCCCGGACTGTCGAGTGAATCGACGCCCAGCAGCCAGGCGCCGGGGCGCAGCACCCGGCATGCCTCGCCGAGGAGTGCGTCCTGCGCCTCGGCGCTCGGGACGTGGTGAAGCATCGTCAAGGCGATCGCCGCGCTGAACCGGCCGCTGCGGAACGGCATCGCGGTGGCGTCGGCGTTGACGACGGTCACATTGGTGCCGGCCAGCCGTCGGTCCAGGCTCGTGGCCGCGGCGATATCCGCTTCGACGGCGGTCACTCTCCGGGTCCTCGCGCGGATCACGTCGGTCGTCAATCCCGGGCCTGGGCCGATCTCGAGGACGCTGCCGCCGAGTGGCCGGTCACCGATGACCCATGGCACGAGCGTCTCCCGGATGTACGTACCCCAGCGTTTGCTGGCGCACAGTTCGCGATGTCCACGGTTCATGTGGCCTCCTTCGCGCTACGGCGCCAAGTGAAACATACATGTTGCATCTTCGCAACTGGTATGCTGCAAGCGATGGACGTGACGCGGCCGGATGACACGCTGCTCGATGCGACGGAGGCGCTGCTGATCGAACGTGGCATCGACGGGGTCTCGCTCGAACGGGTCGCCGTCCGGGCGGGCCGGTCGCGCGTGACGCTGTGGCGTCAGGGCGTCACGAAGGAGACTCTCGTCACGGGACTCCTCCAGCGCTTATCCGATGACTTTCGCGACGCGTACCTGCCGGTCGTCAGAGGACGAGGCTCGGGTCGGCAGCGCCTGGCGGCCTCGCTCGACGTCCTGTTCGAGATCGCGGACCGCCATCTCGACCTGCTGGCCGTCTCCGACGAGGTCTTCCATTGGGCGACCGAACGCTGCGTCTTCCCGAGCGGGTCGAAGGGGTTCCTGTGGCCGTTCGTCGGCGCCCTGGAGCTCGGCGCAGTTGACGGCTCGCTCACGCACGTCGGCCGGACCGAGGAGGCCGCCGACGTGATCTTCAACACCGCCTGCTGGGGCTACGTGCACCTCCGCAAGCGACATCTGTGGCCCCGCAAGCGAGCTCGAAGCCAGATCGCCGCGCTCCTCCTCGATGGACTGACGCCGACGGCCGGCTGACGTCAGCCCTCGGCCTCGGTCGCGGCGGCGAGATAGGCGGGGTCGTCCCGGCGGATCAGGTCCGGGTTCGTGCCGCGCGCCCGGGCCAGGCGCTCGGTGAGGAGCTGGAGCGGGGTCGCCGTCGCGAGCAGGGCGGCGACGGGAGCCGGGAGCGCGTCGGCCTCGGGCACGACGAGCCGGCCGGCGGGTGTCAGGTCCGCGTCCAGTCCGGCATCGGCCGCGGCCGAGAGGATCGCGGCCGTCCGCACTCCGATCGCGCGCGCCGCCGCCAGCGCCTGACCCGCGCGCTCGAGTCGGTCGCGGCCGTGATCGCGGTCGGCGAGGACCAGGACGAGGCCGGTCGACGAGTCGGTGGCCGGGAGGTGGCCATGAAGGAAGGTCTCGAGGTCGCGGTAGGCCGACGGCAGCCACGACGCCTCCTCGACCTTGAGCGTCAGCTCGCGTCCGGCGGGCCGATCCGCGCCCGATGCGATCACGACGAGGTGCGCGACATCGGCCAGCGCGGCGGCGATCCGTTCCGCGCCGGCCTCGTCGCGCGCGCCGGCGCCGATGAGCGCCGTCACGGCGTCGGCATCGAGCGAGCGCCCCGAGAGCTGCGATCCGACGGCCGCACCGGCCAGGATCGGGCTCAGGTAGCCGACCGTGTGGCACCAGCCCTGGTCGAGCTCGCCGGTCTCGACCACGAGGTCTGCCAGCGTCCCGGCCGGCGACCGGCCGCTCACCGTGATGACGGCAGTCGAACGCCCGGCGGCGCGGGCTGCCTCGATGGCGGCGTTCGTGGCTGCGGTCCCGCCATCGTGCGAGACGGCGATGACCAGTCCGCGCCGAGGCGGATCCAGGGACAGCTCGAACGCCTGCGCCGCGCCGACATCTGCATCCAGGAGGCCCGCGGCCCGCGCCGCCTCGCGGACGATCTCGGCGACCGCGAGCGCCCCGTGCTCCGAGGTCCCACAACCGGTGACCACGACCGGATCGCCGGCTTCGATCGTCGCTTGGATGGCTCCAGCGAGATCGGCAGCCGCCGTCCCGCTGCGCGCGAGGCGTCGAAGCATCCGTCCGGCCATCGCCGGCTCCGCGGCGATCATGTCGGTCATGTGGAAGGGTGGCCCTGGGCGCACGCTCGGGGTCGGCGCGGCCTCCCACGGATCGGGCGAGCCGGGGAGCGGTACGGTCGGGTCGAAGGTTGACGGTGCGGACATGGCAGCTCCTGCGGGACGTGCCCCGAGGATAGGCGCCGGTGGTCGGAACCGGACGGATGGTCCGTGCCACGCGACACCGCGCCTCTGTCCATTCGCGTCCTGGGGTGACCTTGGGTCAACGATCCTGACCCGAAGTACTCCTGGAGGCCTCCCGATCGAGCGTGTGATGACCGCGGGTCAACGATTTCCGAACCGTTGGGCTCGCAGAGACGACCCGCCCGCGTCAATGTTGACCGAGGGTCACCGAGTCGGCATCGCGGGCGATCGAGACGGCTCCAAGGTCTCGGATCGTCGACCGCGAGTCAACGGGGGGCCCGAATCATGGCGAGGAATAGCCGTAACCACCGAAATCGTTGACCGCCGGTCAACGCGTCAGTCGGACGGCCGTCGCCCGATCAACCCGAAATCGACGCAACGGGGCGTAGCGGAACCACGCCCGTCCAACGAGCAGCTCGAGTGGGACGGGCCCGTACACCTGCGAGTCGATCGGATCGCCGAACCCGCGCGCGGCCGTCGCATCTCGGTCCGCGTCACTGACCAACCAGGCTTCGTCGTCGGCCAGCTCGAGATACCCCTGCGCGAACGCGACCCGGTCGCCAGGCCCGGCGGCGACGCGCTTGACCGCGATCGAGCCGCCGTCGGGCTCGCGGAAGACGACGACCGAGCCGCGGCGTGGCCAACGCACGGTCGTTGGGTCGATGAGCAGCCAGTCGCCGGGCTCGATGGCGGGCGCCATGCTCGCCTCGACCACCGCGACCCGCCACGGTCCCCGGACACGTCGAAGCCCCGTCGAGCGACGGGGCTTCCTCGGGATGGGGTCGCCGAGCTCGGGCCTCGGAGAGGGGTCCGCGGGCATGCTCCCGGTACTACTGTCAGCCCGGTCGGCCGGCCACCCGTGTCTTCTCCTCGCCGCCGGTGGCCTTCCAGGCGGCATCGATCTCATCGATCGCGTCGAGCAGCTTCTGGCCGTCGGCGGGATCGGTCGAGGCCTTCACCTTCGACGCGGCCTTCGCGGCCTGCCAGAAGAGGTCGTGGAGGTTCGGGACCTTCTCGATGTGCTCGGGCTTGAAGTAGTCGTGCCACAGGACGTCGAGGTGGTGCTTGACCAACTCGGCCCGCTCTTCCTTGATCCCGATCGCGCGAGAGCGGAAGGTCTCATCGGTGTTGGCCTGGTACTTCTCCATGATCCGGAAGCACGACTCGGCCTCGATGCGTGCCTGCTCGGGGTCATAGACGCCGCACGGCAGGTCGCAGTGGGCGTGCGCGATCGTGGTCGGCGCTAGCCATCGGGTCAATCGATCCATGAGGGACTCCTTCGCACTCTGGGCACCTGAGCGAGAGCCTACGGTCTCGGGAAGTGCATTGAAGTGTCGGAGCCGCGTTGACAGGTGTCAAACGTGCGGCGGGATACGAGAAATGGGCTCTCGTCTATGAACAGTTGCCCACCCGTGAGTCCGACCAGCCTTGGGTCCATTCCGTCTCGGCCTGGGTCACCAACGCCAGGCCCGCAGGGAACTGAGCCTTGGCCTTGCCCAGGTCAGCCGCAGCGGCCTGGATCTCCTTCGCCGCAGCCGGCTCCACCGGCGCGGCGAGATCCGCGAACTCGCCCAACGCCGTCACAGCCGTCGTGGCCGCAGCGAGGGCTTGGGTCGCGTCCTGGGACTTGAGCGCCGTGTCCACTCCCTGGAGGGCGGTGACGATCAATTCGCCGAGGTCTCCGGACTGAGCGGGGTCGATGCATGCGCCGCTCGCCGCTGGACTGCCGTTCGGCGAGGACGCAGGAATCCCCGTGGTGCTGGATGCCGCGACCACCGTCGGCGCAGCTGAGGCCGTTGGCGCGGATGGTGGCGTCGTAGTGGCCGAGGTGCATCCGGCAAGGACGATGGAGATGAGGATCAGACGGATCCTTGACATACCCGTTCCTCCCATCCGCATGCATGGCGACCAGGGTGGCGGAGGATCAAGTCCAACGTCCGCCGTTGGCGCCGCTGGCGATTGCCGTGCCGGGTGGGGCGCGGGCTGTCCGTCGCACGGGCCATCACGTTGCGATGGTACGCCGCCGCCGCACCTCGCCCCTAGTCGGTAAAGGGTCATCTCGGCCCGGGCGCGACGAAATGAACGGTTGATCGCCCGAGCTTTGTGTGTTCGCACGATGTCTCGGACCTGTGCCTGCCCGTAGCGTGCCGACATGACCTCGATCACGAGGTCTCACGAAGCGGAGGAAACTCAGATGGCATTCGTCGGTAACGCGCCAGGCCTCGCCACGCAGCCAGCGTCATCCACGTCCGGCGGGCACGTCGGCTCCTGGAAGCTTCCAGTCATCGTGGTCGTCACGGGTGCGGTGTTGGCAACCGCGTTCATCCTGGGATCCAACCACGTCGCGCCGGCCGGTCTCATCCGCCCGCAGATCGACGACCTCCAGCTGCCCGTCGCTCAGGCAGGTCTCATCCGCCCGCAGATCGACGACGTCCAGCTGCCCATCGCGCCCGCCGGGCTCAGCCGTGCACAGATCGCGAGTCTCGGCCAGACGGTCGCGCCCGCCGGGCTCAGTCGCGCACAGATCGCGAGTCTCGGCCAGACGGTCGCGCCCGCCGGGCTCAGCCGCCCCCAGATCGACGACAGCCAACTGCCCGTCGCGGCGGCCTCTGTCACCCGCGCGCAGATCGACGTCCAGCAGGGCATCAGCCGATTGGTGTACCAGACTGCCCCGAGCGACGAGCTCCGCCGAACGGGAAAGTGACGTTGCCCCAGACGACCCACCGATCCGGACACGATCGGAGCCTCGTGTGAGCGACCGTGGATCACGGACAAGAGAGCCGGAGACACCCTCCGGCTCTCTTGTGATGCAGGTCCAAGCGCCGTTCTTGGCAGTTCGGCTGGGCCGACACCGACGACGCGTCGATCACTTGTAGTACGACTCCACCCGGTCGCGGTTGCCGAGGAAGCCACCGCCGTACGTCGCGATGTCGCCCATGAACGCGAAGAAGATGAACAGCCAGCCGATCAGGCTGAACCCGGTCGGGGTCCAGAACGCGGCGACCATCAGCAGCGTCCACGGCAGGAACAGGAAGCCGAGGAGCGGCAGGATCATGTTCGGCCCGAACACCGTGCTCCATCGGGCGGCATCGGTCAGCCACCAGCCGAGCGCGATGAACCTCGGCAGGATGAACCCGAAGATGGCGATCATGCAGTTCACGGATGTCCTCCCTCGCGACGCCTGGGCAGGCGTGCTCTCCGTCGAGCATGGGACACGCCGACACGCTTGACAACAGGACATTCCGGCCCCGGTGGGCCGGGTATCATCGGCCGGATGACTGAGCGAGGGCTGCCCAGCATGGACGGTGCCCCGGCTTGTCCGTTCGTCGCGTTCGGAGACGACCGCGACGGCCGATCGACGAGCCCCGACCACCGCCATCGATGCTTCGCCGAGTCGCCACCCGCCCCACGCGCGCTCGCCCACCAGGAGGCCTACTGCCTGTCGAGCGCGTTCCCCGTCTGCCCCGTGTTCCAGGATTGGGCGCGGCGCGAGGCGGCACATGCTCGCGGAGGCGGCGACCGGCCCGAGACCGCGCCGACGGCCGTCCCGACAACCGCAGCGACGATGGCGGCTGCAGCGTCCCTCGGTGCCGCCGACGACGCCGACGCTCCCGACGCGGCACCAGAAACGGCACAGGGAACGGACGCGGCTGCGGACGGTGACGGTGAGGCGCCCGTTCGCCGGAACCCGCCGCGCGACTGGGCGGCGCCTCCCCCGTGGGCGACCGGGACAGCCGCGGCTGCGCGTGCGGGGGCCTCCTCGCCGCCCGATGTCGCGAGCGAGTTCCTCGCCGCGCGAACCGTAGAGGGTCAGGGGCTCGCTGGCAGTCCGGCTGACCGCTTGGCCGGCGGACCGCCGCCGCAATCGACCGGAACGCAGGGCGGCGGCGCGGGTGCCGGCCTGCGATGCAGCTGCCGCAGGAGCGGGGGCGATCGCCGGCGCCGCGACGCCATCAGGCGCTGGTGCGGGCGGTATCGGGGACGCTGCTTCCAGCGGCTGGTCGGCTTCGGCGGCCGGATCGTCGGCGACAGCGCCGCATGACGACCTGGCGGGTCTCGTCCAGCCCCGTGGGGCTGCCGCGGGGGCCGCAGGCGCCGCGGCGACCGCCTCGAGCAAGCCCGCGACAGACAGCTATCCACCGTCGACGCTGACCGGTGGTCGGCCGTCCGTCAGCTCGACGCGTCCGCGCGGCGACGCGATCCCGGGTCCGTCGTGGGAGAGGATGCGCCGGCAAGAGGCGTATCCGGAGATCAAGTCCGGGCGGGGCATACCGGGACTGCCGCGGGTCGCCGTCCTGGTCGGCGCACTGGCGGTGGCGGCGCTCGCGCTGTTCATGCTGCCGGCCCTGCTGGGCTTCGGTGGCGGGGGCACGTCGAGCTCGAGTCCGAGCGCCAGTGCTCCGCGCGCATCCACGAGCGTCGGTCCGACCGTGCGCCCGCAGCCGACGCCGCTGGTCTACGTCATCAAGCAGGGCGACAACCTGTTGAAGGTGGCGAAGAGGTTCAACGTGACCCTCGAGGACCTGCTGGCCGCCAACAAGGACACGATCACGAACCCGAACAAGATCGCCATCGGCGATCAGATCATCATCCCCACGCCGCCACCCGGCTCCGGTGGGGCGTCGAAGGCTCCGACCGCGTCGGCGTCGGCGTCGCCTTAGGGTCGGTCGGACCCGGCGGGCCCGTCTAGCGCGGGGCGATGTTGATCGCGGTGATCTTGCCGGCCTCGACGCGGAACGTCGCGTCGATGTGCTGGCTCTGCGCTCCCGGCCGGACCACGAGCAGGTCCGCCTCCCAGGTGTTGCCGGTGTCGCGGATCTCACCCGGGATCATCCGCAGGCCCGTGTCGCCGCGGAGGAACCAGCCACCGACGCGCTCGACTCCGCGCAGGGTCTGCACGCTGTCACCGACGTGGACGCGCATCTCGGTCTTCTCGTCCATCAGCGCGACCGCGGCCTCGCGATCGCCGCCGTTCAGCTTCTCGAAGAAGTCTTCCATCGTCTCGACAGCACCCATCCGCGGAGTGTACCGTCGGCCGCCCATGGGTGCCCGGACGACGCTGACCGACGCGTGGCCGCTGTTCGGTCTCCGCCTGCGCACCGACCGGCTCGTCCTGCGCGTGCCGACCGACGACCATCTGGTCCATCTGATGGCGCTCGCGCGGGCGGGGATCCATCCGCCCGACGAGATGCCGTTCGGGGTTGCCTGGTCGACGATCCCGAGTCCGGCCTTCGAACGCAGCTTCATGCAGTACCACTGGTCGACGCGCGGTCTGTGGTCGTCGGCCAAGTGGTCTCTCAGCCTCGTCGCCCTGTTCGATGGTGACCCGATCGGCTCGCAGGGCATCGAGGCCGAGGGATTCGCGGTCCGCCGAACGGTGTTGACCGGCTCGTGGCTCGGCCAGGCGTTCCAAGGCCGCGGGTTCGGGACGGAGATGCGGGCGGCGGTGCTGGGCTTCGCCTTCGACGGGCTCGGAGCGCGAGTGGCCGAGAGCTCGGCCTTCCTCGACAACGCGGCGTCCAACGCCGTGTCGCGCAAGCTGGGCTACGAGCCGAACGGGTTCGGATCGCTGGCGCCCGAGGGCGTCGCACGCGAAACGCAACATTTCCGGATGACCGCGGATGCCTGGCGGTCACGGCCGCGACCGGCCCTGGCCATCGAGGGACTCGAGGCATGCCGCGACATGTTTGGAGCCTGACGGTGCCGACCGGCACAGCCGCCCGTCCGCGCTAGAACCCGCCGCCCGCCCCGCCTCCTCCGCCGCCGGACCCGCCGCCGCCGAACCCGCCTCCGCCGCCCCCGCCCGACGAGGCCGGCGAGTTGCCGATGGTGCCGAGCGCCGACATCATCCCGCCGACGTCCGGGATCCCGGAGTCGGAGAAGAGGCTCGAGCCGCTGCCACCGGCACCACTGCCGAGGAACGGCGTCCCGCCCGAGGTCTGGTACCAGTACGGGAAGTAGGGGACGATGCCGCTCGACGTCCGGCCGGCCTGGACGTCCTCGAGGCTGCGCGACAGCACGCCCTCGATGTCGCCCTGCAGACCCAGCGCCGTGCCCCACACGACGGCCTGGTCGGGGGTGTCGAGCCAGGTGAGACCGGCCTCGTCGACGACCTGCTGCATCGAGCGCGCCTGGGCCATCGTCTTCTGGAGCGTCCGCCTGTAGGCCGCGAGCATCGCCCGCATCATCGCGCCCGACATGGTGACGGCCGGCATGGCCCGAGCCACGACGAGGACGACGATCCCACCGGCGATGGCGGCCCCGCCGAGCAAAGTCAGCCCGGAGAGCGGGATGTTGAGGCCGAGGATGAGCGCGACGGCGCCGCCGATGATGGCCAGGACCCCGCGACCGATCCAGCGGGCGACGACCTTGCTCGGCCGCTCGCCGAACCAGCCGCGCTCGACGACGTGCGTCTCGAGCGCCTTGTCGAAATCGGGCACCTCGGAGCCGAACTTGGGCAGGTCCTCGGGCGTGATGAACGCGCCGTCCTCTCCCGCCCCGAGCGTCTCGAGCCGCGTGAGGGCGAGCTGCTCGGCCGGCCCGATCGGGCGTCGGGCATTGCGCTGACGCTGGGCTTCGATGTCGGCGTCGCCCTTGGCCGGGCTGGTGTCGATGCCGACCTTGTGCCCGCCGATGCCGAACAGGCCACCGTCATCCTGACGGAAGGCGATCAGTCCCCGGGACGCGAGGTCGAGCATGGCGGTCGTCAGTGCCCGGCGCGACGTGGAGCCGTCCATGATCATCGCCCCGGACGCGGCGGTCAGGTCGGGCGGTGGCGCCGGCATCAGCACCGACGGGTCGTCCAGGTAGACGGGGTCCTTGCCATACCGGCGCCAATCGAACAGTGCCCAGCCGGCCAGGCCCAGGAACACGACCGACCCGCCGACCAGCCCGACCACGGCGTTGATCTGACGTGAGCGCTGCAGATCGGCCGCGTGCTCTGGCGTTGCCGCCGCATCGACCTTCTCGAGCGCGACGGCGAGCGCGCCGTCGAAGTCGGCGTTCTCCAGGTAGGGGAGCATGTCGTTCTCGAAGATGGCCTGCCGCTGCTCGTTCGACAGGTAGGCCGCTTCGAAGCCGGGGCCCGCGTACAGCTGCACCTGCCCGTGCTGCAGGTTCGGCTGCATGTCGAAGAAGATGACGAGCCCATCGTTGATCCCGGCCCGCCCGACGCCCCACTGGTCCATCAGGGCCCGGGCCTTCGCCTCGGTCTCGTCGGTCGTCGGGTACTCACCGCTGTCCTGCGTATAGACGACGACCTCGGAGCCCGTCCGCGCCTCGATGGCGTCGATCGTCGCCTCGGCCTTGGCGATGGCGTCGGCCGACAGGATGCCCGCGTAGTCGTACACGGCCCGGTCATTCTCGGGCGGCGGGAAGGGCGGGCCGGGCGGGGGCGACGCGGCCACGACCGGACCGATGGCCACCAGCAGCAACCAGGCCATCGCCGCGAGGAGGGCGAACGGGGCGCGGCGTCGGTGCATGGTCCTCATCCTGAGGCTCGCGTCAGGACCGTGCGCGTCGGATGACACGAAAACGGCCGTCCGGCTCGAGCATGACCTGCGTCGCCAGCGGCCGTCCGTTGTAGGTCGAGCCAAGCGACGCTGCGTAGGCGCCCGCGTCGCTGATGGCCACGAGGTCCCCGCGACGCAGCGGCGGCAGATCGTGGATGCCGAGCGCATCGGTCGACTCGCAGATCGGCCCTTCGACGCGTGTCGGCGCCGTCGTCGTCCGGGGCTCGTCGGCGGCGATGGCGCGGCCGAGCGAGCTGAGCGCCACGATCGGATGCCGGGCCCCGTACAGCGCCGGGCGGATCAGCTCGGTCATCCCGGCGTCGATGACGACCTGTGGCCCGCCTCGGTCGCGCACGTGCAACACGCTCGCGACCAGCCATCCCGATCGCGCCACGAGGGCCCGCCCAGGCTCGAGCGCCAGGCGGTTCGGTCGCCGGTCCTCCGGGACGCCGTCGAGCAGTTCGGGCAGCTCGCGCGCGAAGCGTTCCGGCCCGGGCGCCGGCTCGTCGAGCGGCAGGACCGGGAGCCCGCCACCGACGTCGAGCGTGTCGAAGGCCGGAAGCCCGCCGCGCAGGAGTGCCACGACCGCCAGGCCCCGCCGGACCGCGTCGCGCCACGCGTCCACCGCCCGGAGCTGCGACCCGACGTGGAGGTGCACGCCGCGCGGCCGGACCGCCCCGCCGGCATGGTCCGACAGCCACTCGACGAGCCCGGTCGCCTCGGTCTCAGTCAGCCCGAACTTCGAGGCGCCGTGGCCGACGTCGAGGCCGGGGATCGTCTCGGGCGTCACGTCCGGGTTGAGCCGGACCAGGACGTCGAGCGCCGGGCGCCCGCGTCGCCCGAGGCCCGCCCGGCGAGCCATGGCCGTGACGACCTCGGCCTCGTCCGCGGATTCGAGCGCGAGCCACGCCAGCGGCACGCTGCCGGGCGCTGTCGCCCGGACCGCGGCCCGGAGGTCCGCGTCGGTCTTGCCGATGCCCTCGAAGGTGATGCGGTCATCGGGCACGCCGGCCTTCCGCGCGATCGCCCACTCGCCGCGCGACACGACGTTCGCCCCGAACCCGCGGGCTGCGACCGCGGCCACGATCTCTGGGACGTCGTTCGCCTTGACCGAGTACTGGCGGATCCAGGGATCGGGGAAGGCGTCACGGACCGCGGCCGCAGCCCGGTCGAGCGCGGCCAGGTCGGTGACGAAGAGTGGCGTGCCGTGTCGGTCGGCGGCCTCGCGGAGACGGTCGGCGACCGGCGGCGTGGTGATCGGGCTCGGCGGCGTGCCGGTCAAGCCGATCGACGTGTCACCGGCGCCGGGGTCAGTCGGGGATGACAAGCCGCACGACGGTACTGACGACGCTCAGCACGACCGCCCCGACGATGGCCGCCACGATCGTGTCGGCGGTGAGCAGGTCCGGCGGGAAGGTACCGACCGTGAGGTCGAACCCGGTCGTGTTGGCGATGACGGCGGTCAGCAGCAGGAGGCCGGCGTTGATGACGAAGCCGATGAGGCCCATGGTCATGAACGAGATCGGCAGCGCGAGCATCCGCACGACCGGTCCGATGAGGCCGTTGACGAGACCGAAGATGACGGCCAGCACGAGCAGGCCGGGAAGCTCGCCGTCGTAGGTGATCATGTCGAAGCCGGTGTACTTCGGCAGCACCTGGGTCAGGATGAAGAACGCGATCGCGGTGACGATCGTGCTGACGGCGAAGCCTCTCAACGTCTTGCCTCCGATGATCGGGCGACGGTCATGGCCGGGATCGTGTGCATCCCGGTGCGGCTGATCTGCGGAGAGGGTCGTCCAGCGGGGCGGTGTCGGTCAAGGCGCGCGCCGGTCACCGGGCGAGGCCTCGCTCCAGGGCGGCCTTGATGGCGGGCCACTCCTCGACCGTGATGCTGAAGTAGGCCGAGTGACGGATCGATCCGTCGGGCACGATCATGTGGTTCCGGAAGACCCCTTCGAATGTGGCGCCGATCCCCGCCAGGGCGTTGCGCGACCGTTCGTTGCGGGCATGGGTCTTGAACTCGACCCGGTTGGCGCCGAGCGCCTCGAACGCGTGGGTCAGCTGGAGCAGCTTCGCCTCCCGGTTGGCGCCCGTCCGCTGGTAGGCGATCCCGACCCACGTCCAGCCGATCTCGAGGCGGCGATGCTCGGGGACGATCGACAGGTATCGGCTGCTGCCGATGGCGCGACCGCTGGCCCGGTCGATCGTGGCGAACGGCCGTTCCGTGCCGGCCTCCGCGTTGGCCAGCGCCGTCTCGAACCAGCGTTCGAGCCCCGGCTCGTCCTGATCGCCCATGATCGTCCAGCGCCACAGGGCCGGATCGAACGCGACCAGCCGCAGATCGGCCAGGTGCTCGCGGCGGAGTGGCTCGAGCCGGACCCGCGTCCCCTCGAGGACGACCGGTTCGACCCATGTCTGCGTCGGCATCACGGCGATGGTAGCGGGGCGGCGCGGTCGGCTCGGGCCGAGGGCGCGTCACGCGCGTCACCAGGCCCCCGCGTTCGCGGGCCGCGGACCCTAGACTCCGGCCATGACCGATCTTGCCTCTCGTGTCGACGCCTTCCTCGCCGAGACGTTCCGGCTCAACCCGACCTTCGCCACGAACATCGGCGAGCACAGCCACGATGACCGCTGGCCGGATTTGTCGCCTTCAGGACGCGCCGAACGGCTGGCCGCCACGGAACGCTGGCTCGCCGAGTTCACCGCGATGACCGACCTGACCGGCGACGATGCGATCGACCGCGACCTGCTGATCGGCGAGCTCGCGGCCAGCCGCTTCGCCGACACGGAGCTGCGCGAGGACGCCTGGAACCCGCTCGAATGGGTCTACCTGGTCGGCGACGGCCTGTTCACCCTCAATGCCCGTGAGTTCGCGCCGCTGGCCGTGCGCCTGGCCTCTATCGCGGGCCGGCTGGAAGGCCTGCCGGCCGTCCTCGAGGCGGCCAGGGTGACCCTGGTCGGCACGCCCGACCGCCCGGTCGGGCGGTTCCAGACCGAGACCGCGATGCGGCAACTGCCAGGGATCGACGAGCTCATCGCCGAGGCCCTGTCTGCCGCCGAGGCGGCCGCTCCGACGGACCCGGCTGTCGCGGGAGTCCTTCCCCGCCTGATCGGCGCCGCCGAAGTGGCGCGGGCCGCGATCGACGCGTTCGAACGCCACCTGCGAGAGGTCGTCCTGCCTGTGAGCGATGGTGAGGGCCGTCTCGGCGCCACCATGTTCGCTGCCAAGATGCGCCACACGATGCGGTCCGAGACGCTCACCCCGGAGCGGATCCTGGCCGCTGCCGAGCACGACTACGGCGTCGTCCGTGCCGAGATGGTCCGCCTCGCCCGTGAGCTGTGGCCGGCCTGGCGCGGCGAGGAGCCGGCCCCGGACGACGAGGGAGCCCTCGTCCGCGGTGTGCTCGACGCGGTCGCGTTCCAGCACCCGGAGGCGCACGACCTTCTCGACTTCTGCCGAGCAGAGAACGCCCGGATCGAGGCGTTCTGTCGGGAGCGGGACCTGATCGGGCTGTCCGAGGAGCCGCTCGAGATCCAGTGGACGCCGGTCTTCCTCCGCGCGTTCGGGGGCGCGATGCTCATCTCGCCCGGGCCGCTCGACAAGGGACAGAAGACGTTCTTCGCGATCACCCCGATGCCCGACGACTGGGACGAGGAGCGACGCCAGTCGAACCTGCGCGAGGACAACGACCGGATGCTCCGCCTGCTGACGATCCACGAGGCGGTCCCCGGCCACTACCTCCAGGGCGTCTACGCCAACAGCTGCCCATCGCTCGTGCGGGCGGTCTTCGCCAGCGGCCTGTTCGCGGAGGGCTGGGCCGTCTACGTCACCCAGGTGATGATGGACGTCGGCTACGGCGCGGACGACTCGGCGCTGATGCTGACCCACTGGAAGTTCTACCTGCGCTCGATCACCAACGCCATCATCGACGCGCGGATCCATACCGCCGGGATGACCGAGGCCGAGGCCGTCGACCTGATGGTCGAGGGCGGCTTCCAGGAGGAGGCCGAGGCGCGGGCCAAGTTCGACCGGGCGCGACTGTCGTCCACCCAGCTGTCGACCTATTTCGCTGGCTCGCTCGAGATGTGGGCGATCGAGGACGAGGTCCGCCGACGAGCGGCGGTCGCGTCCGGCGACCCGCGCGGCGCCGGTGCGGTCCCGACCCCACGCGTGGTGGGGGATTACGGCGAGACGCCCGGTTTCAGCTACCGGCCGCACCTCGAGTCGGTGATCGCCCACGGGGCGCCGCCGACCTCACTCCTGCGGCGGATCCTGCTCGGGTAGTCGCGCGGTGGTCGAGCTCCGCGGGCGCGCGCGACGCGTGGACGCGTGGTCCCCGCCCGCGCCGCGCGACCGGCTCCCGGTGCGGAGGCAAGGGCCGCGCGCAGCCGATCGACCCGGTAGCCCGTCTCCTCGGCCGCCTCGGCGAGCCGGGCAGCGATCCCTGCGCTCGAGACGCGTGGCCGCGAGGCCACACCGTCGATCGTGTCGAGGCGCACGGCCCAGGCCAGCAGCTGCCGGAGGCGGTCTCGGTCGATGTACTCGACGCCCTCCCACGTATTCACGCCGATCGCCACCCGTGTCATCTCGAGTGCCAGCCAGGCGTCGAGCAGCCGCGCCGTCGCGACACCGGCCGAACCCCGCATGGCCGACGGGCGCGGCAGCGCGAGGAGCACCCTGACCTGGTCGGTGACGGCCCAGGCCTCGCCCTCACCGAAGCCCGTGTCGTGCAGTCCGGCGACCAGCGCGGCCGGCAGCCGGAGCTCGTCGTACCAGGCAAGGCTGGTCGCCGAGACGTTCGCGCCCGGGGCGAGAGCGCCGGCGTGGCTGAGCGCCATCCAAGCCAGCAGCGCCGCCCGGTCGTGACGGTCCAGCCCATGACGTCCTTCCGGTGCCAGCTCGATGTCAGCGGGATCGAGCGGGACCCCGGCCGCGAGCGCCGCGGCGACGGCAGCGAAGTCGGCGTCCTCCTCCGACACGGCCATCCCGACGAACGCCCGCTCGGCACGGTCGCGGAACTCGGACGCGATCGGGACCGGGTCTCCGTGCACCCCGGTCGCGTCGGCGATGGCCCGCAGGAACACCAGGAATCGCCGCTCCAGCTCGCCCAGCTGCGCCGTCGTCGCCACGCCGTCCATCACCGCGACCGTCAGCCCGTCGGCGAAGATCGCCCGGAACGGCACATGCACCGGTTCGAGCTGCAGCTCGCGCAGCGCGTCCTCGAGCGACGGGACGCCTGCGCCGTCGAGCCGCGCCGCCAGTCGCGCCCACTGGCCGGCGACACCGTCGGTGACCTCGCGGAACTCCCAGAAGACCTTGGTCCCGTAGGCATCGAGCGTGACGGCGAGGCCGTCATCCCACAGCACCCGGCACGACCGGATGAACTCGAGCCCGGTGCGTGCCTCGCGGAAGATGACGTACGCGCCGTCGTCCCGGGGGAGCCCGAGGCCCTCGGCTAGCGAGCGGCGGACCTGGCGCTTGATGCCATCGGGCGCCTTCACGGCGTAGCTCGCTGATGCGCGGAGACGCCCGCTGGTCGAGGCGAACCGCGTGTGATAGATGACCAGCGAGCGCTCGCGACCAGTCCCGTTCGAGTAGGCGATCACCGCTTCGTCGACGTTCCCGCTCGGGGTCACGAGGTCGTACAGCAGGAAGTCGATCGCCTCGGCGAACCAGGCTCTCCGGTGGAGCAACGGGAAGATCTCGCGCTGGTGTCGCTCGATCAGCCAGGGGTCCGGCCGCTCGTCGAGCGTCGCGCGGCGGAACTCCATCCCGTACTTCTCGCCGAAGCCCTGGATCTGGCCGTGGCCGAGCATCGGCAGCCCGGGCAGCGTCGCCAGGACGGTGGCCGCCCCGAAGTACTTGTCGCCCTTGCCGAACTGCTCGAGCGCGGTCTTCTCGTCGGGGTTGCTCATGAAGTTGACGTAGCGCTTGAGGATCTCCGGGTCGAACTCGATGGTCTCCTTGATCACCTTCCGGTAGCCGGCCCCGTCCTCGTCCCGGAGCATGTGCATGAACGCGCTGTTGTAGACCCGGTGCATGCCGAGCGTCCGGACGAAGTAGCCCTCGAGAAGCCAGAACGCCTCGGCCAGCAGGAGCGTGTCCGGGACCTCGACGGCCACCCGGTCGACGACCTCGCGCCAGAACTCGGACGGCATGCGCCGGTCGAACTCGGCCTTCGGGATGGCGTGCTCCGCGCGCGACGGGATGCCGCCGGCGGACCCGGGCTCCGGCCACCACAGCCGCTCGATGTGCTTCTTGGCGAGGACCATGGCCGCATCGAAGCGGATGATCGGGAAGCGCCGGGCGACGTCGACGATGACCCGGATGACCTGTTCGCGGACGCCAGGGTCCAGGAAGTCGAGCTGGGCGGTGTCGTTCCAGGGGAAGCTGGTGCCGTCGTTGCCGTGGTAGACGTAGCGCTCGTCGCCCGTCTCGCGGTCGAACCGCTTGAACACGACGGCGGCGTCGCTGTCGTCCCAGTAGTGGTCCTCGAGGACGATCCCGACCCGGGGATCCGACGACAGGTCGGCGCCGGTGTAGCTGTAGGCCGGGAACGGAGGCTCTGGCAGAGACAGGAACCACTCCGGGTGCTCGAGGACCCAGCGCGAGTCGATGCCCATGTGGTTGGGGACCATGTCGCTCGCGAGCCGGATCCCGTGAGCCCAGGCACGGTCGCGCAGAACCGCGTAGGCCACCTCTCCGCCGAGATCGGCGGCGATGGCGTAGTCGTCGAGCGAGTAGGCCGAGGCGACCGCGTCGCTGTTGCCGCGCATCCGCTTGATCCGCTCGGACGCCTTCGAGCGCTCCCACAGGCCGATCAGCCAGAGTCCGGTGACACCCCAGGTGGCGAGCGTCTCGAGCTCCTCGTCGGGGATGGCGTCGAGCGTGCGGATGTCCCGCTCGTACGCTCGCGACAGCTGGTCGAGCCAGACGTACGTGCTCTTTGCCATCAGGACGACCCGCGGCATCCAGGCTGAGTCGGACGAGAACGCTTCGGCTTCCTCGGCGGCGCCGCCGAACCACGGCGTCTCCGTCGGGCCGCCGCCTGGGCCGCCGAAACGAAGATGGAGCGCCCGTTCCTCCTCCGCCAGGATCCCGATCGTCAGGTCGAGCCGTCGGATGAGCGCGTCGAGGTCGGCCCCGAGGATGCCGCGCCAGTTCGCCCGGATGTAGCGCAGCTGGCCTGCCAGCGAGTTGGGTGAATGCCGGGCCGGCGTGCGCATCAGCTCGATGAGCGACACGCCGCCGTCCTCCATCGGCGGCCCGTCGGCGAACGTCAGCTCGAGTCGCTCGATGGCATCGCGGTAGCGGGTGGTCTCGACCAGGTTCGCGTCGTCGATCAGCTCCCCGAGCAGCGGCCCGACGGCCGGGTTCTCGTTCGAGATGCGGGTCAGCAGCATCTCCTCGAGACGATGCAGCGGCGGCTCGGGCACGGGCTCCCGTCCTGGGAACTCCTCCCCGAAACGGTCGAGCAGGCGCCCGGCGTCCGGACCCAGCCGGTCGTCGAGATCCGCCATCGCGGCCTTCATCGCGCCCGGGCGTCGATCCGCCTCGTAGCGGGCGATGAGCAGGTGGCCGATCTCGTGGAGCAACCCGAGCGCCCCGATGTCGCCCGCCTGGACCGACGGCGACCCGACGGCGCGCGCCTGGTTCATCCTGCTCGCGAGGCCGCGGATGGCGGCCCGGTCGGTCACGACGAGGTCGCCGTCGGCCCCGATCAGCGGCTCATCGATCGCGTAGGCCTCGCGGGCCTCGCGCCGCACATGGAACCAGCGGACATCGCGCATCGAGAAAGCATGGCATGGCCGCCGGAGGGTCACCGGGCGACCGGGCGGGTCAGGCGCCGGCGGCCTCGGCTGGTCGCGTGGAAGCCACGTGGTCGATCGCGCGCCGCAGCAGCTCGAGCCCGGATGGGTCGAAGTCGTACGTCCACGGCCGGATGCGCTCGGGTCGGGAGAAGGTCTGGTCGAGCCCGGCCGCCAGCGCCTCGCGCGACATCAGGATCACGTCCGCGGTCCGTTCGACCAGCCCGAGGTCCTCCGAGGCGTCGATCAGCGCGGGAACGATCTCGACGCCGCTCGTCCCCGACAGGGCGAGCGTCTCGCGGATGTTCTCGGCGCCGCGATCCGATGCGCAGACCAGCCCGACCTTCGATCCGGTCGGCAGGCCGGCGATCTCGTGGACGAGCTCGACATAGCCGGGGCCGACCAGCATCGCCACCACCGGGACGCGGCCGGCGACGAGGACCTGGGCCTCGTCGGCGTGGAACGTCGTCGTCGCGACCAGGTCGTAGTGGAAACGCTCGAGCCGCTCGGGCAGGTCGTCGAGCAGCGCGCCCTCGGCTTCGATCAGGCCGGGGAACTCATCGACCAGGCGCTCGGCATCGAAGCCGGCATCGGCGTTGGTGCATTCGGCGTAGAGCACGCGGACGAGCGGGCCGGGTCGTTTGCGCTCGGTCGCCGCGGCAAAGGTCGCCGCGGCCAGCTCGTCGGCGGTGAACCCCGCGTGGGCAGCGCGACGCAGCATCTCGGACACGATCCCGGCCAGCGCCTCCGTCCCACGCTTCTGGGGTGGCCGGTCGGAGACGTGGGTGCCGGCACCGTGGCGACTCGTGACGTAACCGGCATCGGACAAACGACGATAGACCGCACGGATCGTGTTGGGGTTCACTCGCAGGGCCGCACCGAGCTCACGGACGGGCGGCAGGCGAGCACCGGGCAGCAACCGGCCGGAGTCGATCTGGTAGGCAAGCTGCCAATAGATCTGGGTCGAGATCGGGACATCGGAGTCGCGTTCGACATCGAGCGCGCCGCCGCTGGTACCACTGGAGGCCCCGGTCCGACGTTCGTTCATTGACATAGTGTGCTAGTCCAACGTACTGTGGGCCTTGGCCTAGTCAACTATAGCAAGCAAGGTAGGTACCCGATGCTCGGGTTGTCGTTCTTCATCGTCGCACTCGCGATCTTCGCGATCCTGTCCGACCGGTACGGCGTCGACAGCCGGCCCGGGTCGACCGACCCGCGCAGCCCCGCCCAGCCGGTCGGCATCAGCTGATCGACTCGCCCGCCTCGGCGTCGTCGCGATCCGTCGCGACGGCCTGGGTGACGGTGACCGTCCAGGCTTCGTCGGGGGCGAGCGCGAGGGGCCACGACAGGAGTAGTCCAGCCCCCTGGTAGACGCGTTCGAAGCCGCCCTCGCTGTTCGAGACGGTCTCGACCGGCGCCCACCACGCGGTCGCCGGCTGCGACACGCTCGTCGTCACGGCGATTCCCACGAGGTCGTTGCCCTGCGCGAGGCTCGAGACATCGACTGCGTCGCCCGGCGCGTCGTGCGGGCCACGGACCCCGTCGACCTCCCACCATGCCGCCGGGTTGGCACCGCCGCCGAGCAGCATCAGCGTCCACTCCACGCCGATCCTCGTGTCGATCGAGGTCGCCGAGCGGTTGCGAACGACCACGGTCAACGTCAGCGACGGCGCCCGCCGGTCGCCGCCGAGCGCGAGCGTCTTGGTGACATCGACGGCGACGGGACCGGCCGGGGTCGTCACGGCCGCGGTCCGGGTCGCGACGAGCCGGTCGAGCCCGAGCTCAGCGATCTCGAACGCACCATCGACGGCGTCGCCGAGCTCGATCGCCTCGGCGGTCGCCCAGCCGTCGGCATCGCTGGCCGGGGCGAGGAAGCGGACCAGACCGGACCGGCGCTCGTACGCGTCGTAGTGCAATCGGGCCGCGAGCCCGGCTTCCTTCATCGCCAGGCGTTCGTGGATGGAGGCGGGCTGGCCGCGCGAGCCGGTCGCCGCCTCGATCGTCGCCGCCTCCTCGTCGCGCAGCGTCCCGTGGTACGCCTCCGGTCGTCGCCGCATGACCGCACACAGGGCGTGCCGAACGGGCACGGATGTCCCAGCCGCCGATGCCGGCACCCTCCGCCAGATCGACCGAGACGACCTGCCCGGCGGTCGCGAGCCGGACGTCCTCGTGCCCGTCGAGGTCGAGGTCGAGCCGCCCCGCGGTGTGGAGGTCGCCAGCCGCGGCGTCGGCGAGGTCCTCGGCGGCGATCAGGTGGGCGAGCGTCGCCAGGCGCATGTGCGAGATGTAGATGCCGCCGAACAGGCCGTGCCAGTAGCAGTCGTTCGACTGGCCCTGGTAGAGGTGGTCGGTCGCGCGCGCTCGCGCTCCGGCCCGGTCGGCATGCGCGTCCACCTTGTCGGACGTCCGCAGCATCTGCTTGTGCAGGTCGTTGATCTCGCGGTAGCGGACCTGGAAGTTGCGCCACGAGGCGCCGCGCAGCCAGCGCGCCTCCGGGTCGCCCCTCGACCTGCGCGTGATGGAGGGCTGCGGCGAAGGCCCGGCTCTCGTCGGGCGGCAGCGCCCACTCGCCCATCTCGGCGTACGAGCCGGTCGGGCACGTAGACGCGCCCGATCGGCGGGTGCGCGGCCAGCCAGTCGCTCGGCGTGATGGTCGTCAGCCAGTCGGCGTTCTCCTCGAGCGCCTCGAAGAACCGGTCGACCCAGCGGCGCGTGCCCCAGCAGTGGTCCCAGGTCGTGGGCCACGCCCCGAACTTCTCGCCGTCGTCGCCCATCGTCCCGATCCGCTCGCCGTCCTCGCGTGGCGTGCTCGCGCAGGTAGCCGATGACCTCGTCCACCTCGCGGAACGGGATGCGGTAGCGGAGTCCCTGCTCGGTGCCGAAGATCCGTGATGCGCTGGCCCTGGTCGTCGGTGGTGTAGGCGCCCCACAGGTCGTCCTCGGCGATGGCGGCGGCGCGGAAGTGCGCGTCGTCGAGGATCGTCCAGTCGTAGCCGGCGGCGACCAGTGAGGTCGGGAGCGTCCGGCTCCCAGACGCGCTCGGCCAGCCACGCCCCGGCCGGTCGGCGCCCGAAGGTCCTCTCGACCTCGTCGGCCATCCGTCGACGCCTGGCCGATCCGGTCACGCTCGGGGAGTGAGGCGAGGACCGGCTCGTAGTAGCCGCCGCCGAGGATCTCGACCTGGTCGCGCGCGATGAGACCACGCGAGCCGGTCGATGAACTCCGGGCGCTCGGCGCGCAGCCAGTCGAGCAGCGGCCCGGAGTAGTGGAGCGACAGGCGGACGCGCGGGTGGCGCTCGAGGGCCGCGACCATCGGCTCGTATGCCTGCTCGAAGACCTCGGCGAAGACCCAGCCGAAGTTGCCGACCGGCTGGTGGTTGTGGATGGCGAGCGCGAGCGCGATCCGTGGGGGCATGTCGCCGACCGGTTCAGCCGGCCTCGGTCATGGCCGGCCGTGTCGCAGGCTCGCCGACCGGGACGCCCGCAGCCGGCAGGTAGAGGTGTTCGGTGTACTCGTGGAGCATCCGCGTCGTCGAGAAGCGCCAGAGCGCGGTCGCCATCGACCGGCGGTGACGGTCAGCCAGCGCGTCGGCAGTCCCGTCGCGTCGCGGTCGTAGTAGGCCGGCACGATCTGCTCCTCGAGCAACCGGTAGAGGTCCTGCGAATCGCGCCAGTCCTGCGCAGCCTCGTCGGGATCGGTCTCGCGGTCGCCGATGGCCCAGCCGTTGTCGCCCTCGTACCCCTCGTCCCACCAGCCGTCGAGGACGCTCATGTTCGGCGACCCCGTTCTGGGCCGCCTTCATCCCCGACGTGCCGGACGCCTCGAGCGGCCGGCGCGGGTTGTTGAGCCAGACGTCCACGCCCTGGACGAGGAAGCGGGCCACGCGCATGTCGTAGTTCTCGAGGATGTAGACCCGTCCGCGGAGCTGCGGCGAGCGCGACCGCTGGAAGATCTCCTGGATGACCCGCTGGCCCGGCCGGTCGGCCGGGTGGGCCTTGCCGGCGAACACGATCTGGATCGGCCGTTCCTCGTCGAACAGCATCCGCGCCAGTCGGTCGATGTCGCTGAACAGCAGGCCGGCGCGCTTGTACGTCGCGAACCGCCGGGCGAAGCCGATCGGTCAGGACGTCCGGGTCGAGGGCGCTCTCGAGCTCGGCGAGGACCGCCGGCGATTCGCCGTGACGGGCGAACTGGCTGCGCAGCCGGCCGCGGGCGAAGTGCGCGAGCTCGCGCTTCTGGCGCAGGTGCGCGTCCCACAGCTCGCGGCCCGGGATGCGCTCGAGCCGCTCCCAGAACCGGCCGCCCTTGGTGCTCTCGTCGAGGTCGTCGAGGTCCGCGCCGAGGTCCTCGAGCAGCTCGGCGATCGGCTGCCCGATCCAGGTCGGGCCGTGGATGCCGTTGGTGATGCCGAGGATCGGGCTGTCGGGGACGCCCTGCCAGGTCGCGTTGGCCGTCTCGGCGTGGAGATGGCTGACCGCGTTCGCGCCGTTCGTCAGCCGCAGCGAGAACGCGGTCATGTCGAACTCGGCGCGATCGCCGTCGACGCCGAGGCCGAGATCGAGCACGCGCTCGACGGGAACGCCGCCCTCATCGAGCAGCGGCCCGGCGACGCGCCGGACGAGATCGGCCTCGAACCGCTCGTTGCCCGCCGAGACCGGCGTGTGGATGGTGAACACGCTGTCGCGCTTGACGGCCGCGAACGCGTCGTCGAGCGGCGTCCCGGCCGCGACATACTCGCGGGCCCGCTCGGCGAGGAGGAACGCGGAATGGCCCTCGTTGAGGTGCCAGACCGCCGGCGCGAGCCCGAGCGCCCGGATCGCCCGGACGCCGCCGATGCCCAGCACGAGCTCCTGGTGCAGGCGCATCTCGCGGCCGCGGACGTACAGGATGTTGGTGATCGGCCGGTCCGCGTCGTCGTTCTCGGGCAGGTCCGTGTCGAGCAGCAGGACCGGGACCCGTCCGACCTGTGCCAGCCAGACCGCGACGGCGAGGTCGCGACCGGGCAGCTCGACGGTGACGGTCAGCGGGAGCCCCGACGCGTCCTGCACCCGCCCGAGCGGCAGGCGGGTCAGGTCGTAGTCGGGATAGTCGTGCTCCTGGTGGCCGTCGGCGTCGATCGTCTGGCGGAAGTAGCCCTTGCGGTACAGCAGCCCGACGCCGATGGCCGGGAGCGCCATGTCGCTGGCCGTCTTCATGTGGTCGCCGGCAAGCACGCCCAGGCCGCCCGAGTAGATCCCGAGCGATTCGTGGAAGCCGTACTCGGCGCAGAAGTAGGCGATCGGGCCGGTCAGCTGGTCGGCGTACCGGCGCTGGAACCAGTGGCCCGAGCCGTTGGCCATGTACGCATCGAACTCGGCCAGCACGTCGTGGTACTCGGCCAGGAACTTCGGCGTCGTCGAGCAGGCGCGACCACTCGGTCGGGCCGCTGATGACCGGGATCGGGTTGCGGTAGCGGGTCCAGGCCGTCCGGTCGATCAGGTTGAACAGGCCGCGCGTGCGCGGGTGCCAGGTCCAGTGGAGGTTGTAGGCGAGCCGCCGGAGGCCTTCGAGTCGTGGGGGGAGCGGGAAGCTGGCAGCCGCGATCGACGGCACGCGGACGGGGTCCATGAGGCGGCATCATACCCGGTCGCCAGTTGGGCTGAACCGGTTTAGCGTCGGCGACGCGGACGGCGCCGGCGCCGTCCGGCGCCACGCCGCCGCGTACGATGCTGACGCATGGCGATTGCGCGTCGTGCATGCTGGCGTCCGAATGCGAGCCGTGGGCCAAGACGGGCGGCCTGGCCGACGTGGTCGACGCCCTCGCTCGCGCCCTCGGCCAGATGGTCGGCGGCGAGGTCGACGACCCCGATCGACGTGTTCCTGCCGCGCTATCGGGGCGTCCCCGAGCCGGCCACGGTCGAGCGGACGATCGAGGTCCGGGTACCCGACCCTCGATCGCCGTCGGGCACGCAGCGCGGTGACCGTCCTCGACGTCCCGGCCGACGGCTACCGGCTACGGCTGGTCGACCACCCGGCGGCCTTCGACCGCGAAGGCTTCTACGGCGACGCAGACGGCGACTACCCGGACAACGCCTGGCGGTTCGGGCTCTTCTGCCGGGCGGCCCTCGAGGCGTTGATCGCGGACGGGCAGCCGGTCGACGTGCTGCATCTGCACGACTGGCACACGGGGCCGGCGGCCATCTTCCGCGACGTCCGCTACGCGGATGAACCGGTCATCGGCGATGCCGCGATCCTGATCACGCTGCACAACCTCGCCTACCACGGCTGGACGCCGCGTTCGGCGCTCGGGCAGCTCGGGCTCGCGCCGGGCGACGGCGTGGTCCCCGCCGACGCCGACGGGATCGACCTCCTGCTCGAGGGCATCGAGCGGGCCGAGCTGTCCAACACGGTGTCGCCCGGGTTCGCCGCCGAGGCCCTGACTCCCGCGTTCGGGATGGGGCTCGACGGCACGTTGCGCGCCAAGGGCGACCGGTTCATCGGGATCCTGAACGGGCTCGACACGACGGTCTGGGACCCGGCCACCGACGCCGACCTCGCGGCCGCCTATTCGCGCGAGGATCGGACCGGCAAGGCGGTCTGTCGCGCGGACCTGTCTGGCCCGGCTCGGGTTCGACGCGGCCGACCCTGGCGCGGTGCATCGGGATGATCGGCCGGCTCGACCCGCAGAAGGGGTTCGACCTGCTCGCCGACGCCGCGCCCACCCTGCTCGCGCGCGGTGCGCGCCTGGTCGTGCAGGGCAGCGGCCACCCGAGCCTCGCAGATCCGTTCCGCGCGATCGCCATCGAGCATCCCCGCCAGGTCGCGCTCATCGAGCGCTTCGACCGGGTGATGGCACGCCGCATCTACGCCGGCGCCGACTTCTTCGCGATGCCGTCGCGCTTCGAGCCGTGCGGCCAGGGCCAGATGATCGCGCTGCGCTACGGGACGCCACCGATCGTCAACCGGACCGGCGGGCTGGCCGACACCGTCGTGGACGAGACGACCCATCCGGGTGCCGGGACCGGCTTCGCGTTCGAGGGCGCGACCGTGGTCGGGCTGCTCGGCGCATGCGACGCGGCGATGAAGCTTCGCGCCGCCGGAGGACCGCGCTGGGAGGCGCTGCTGGACCGCGGGATGGCCGTGGACTTCGACTGGGTGACCGGGTCCGCGCCGCGCTACGTCGAGGCGTACAAGCGCGCGGTCGGGATCCGCCGCCGTCGATAGGCGCTACCGGGGTGGTTCTGGGGCCTCGCGCGCGCTAACCTCGCGATCGGGTGGAGGGCATGGACGACATCGAGAACGGCCCGGAGCGGACCAGCGCGCAGACGCGGCGCGCCTACCCGCGCCCGCCGGTCCTGACCGCCCGGGCGCTGGTCCTCCTGATCCCTGCCGCGCATCGCCCTGCTGCTGCTGATCATCGCCGCGCCCGAGCTCTGGACGTTCATGGTCGGGACGCTCTACATGGTCGCCGTCTATCCGGCGGTCCAGAGCCTGGCGCATCGCGGGATCAACCGTGCGGTGGCGATCCTGCTCGTGTACGCGCTCACGATCCTGCTCATCGTGCTCTTCGTCGGGTTCATCGCCGGGCCACTGATCGGCCAGCTGGCGGCATTCGTCGCGGCGTTGCCGGATCTGCTGATCAAGGGTGTGGGTTGGCTGCGCGATCTCCTCAACGCGGTCGGCGTCGGGCTGCCGGCTGATGCGCAGGATTCCCTCCACTCGCTGCTGACCAAGATCGTCGAGGCCGTCGAGTCGATCGTCCTTGGGCTCACCGGCGGCCTGATCGCGACCGGGTTCAGCCTGGTCGGTGCGGCGCTCTCATTCCTGATCATCCCGTTCTGGGCGTTCTACGTCATGAACAGCTGGCCGGAGGTGTGGGGCAGCCTCGACCAGCGCGTCCCGCCGGAATGGCGGCCCGACCTGCGGGCGGCCATGTCGATCGTCGGGACGTCGTTCGCTCGCTGGCTGCAGGCTCAGTTGAAGGCGAGCATCGTCGCCGGGATCTTCGCCTTCATCGAGTTCCAGATCCTCGGCGTCGTCGTCGATCCGATCTTCCGCGACTTCGCGCTCCTGCTCGCGACGATCTCATTCATCTTCGAGTTCATCCCGAACATCGGCCCGACGATCGCATTCATCCCGCAGCTGTTCGTCGGGCTGCTGGTCGGCCCGATCGGGATCGTGGCGGTGAGCGTCGGCTTCTTCGTCGCACAGCAGCTCGAGAACGCCGTCATCATCCCGCGGATCCAGGGGCAGGCGAACGACCTGCACCCGGCCGTGATCCTGTTCGTGCTGGTGGTCGGCGGCGCGATCTTCGGCATCCTCGGGATCATCCTGTCGGTCCCGGTCACCGCGACCGCGGTGCGCCTGACGAGGTACTTCTTCGGGCGTGCCTCTGGGCTCCCGCCGGGGGAGCGAAGCGGCGAGCCGGCTCCCGACCCAGCGGACGAGCCGGCCGCCGCGACCGCTGTGACCGCTGGCTGAGGGTGCGCACGATCGCGACGGTCGTCGAGGACGCACGCGGCCGGCGGCGCCCGCTAGGATGCAGTGGACAGGCTCCCCGCGGAGGCACGCATGGCCAGACAGTTCGTCGTCCAGCTGAAGAACGAACCGGGCGCGATGGCGACCCTCGCCGAGTCGCTCGCCGCGCGCGGCGTGGACCTGCGGGCGATCGGTGGCGGGAGCATGGGCGACAGCGGGCACGTGATCATGACGACCGCCGACGACGAGACCGCGAAGGCCGTCCTCGACGAGCGCGGCTACACGTACATCGAGGGCGAGTCGATCCTGGCCGAGGTCGACGACCGGCCCGGCGGGATGGCCCGGCTGGCGCGCGAGCTGGCAGATGCCGGCGTCAACATCTACGGCCACCTGTTCCTGGGCCGATGGGGCGACCGGGCGACCTTCGCGTTCGTGGTCGACAAGCCGGACGTGGCGCGCCCGATCCTCGAGCGCAAGGCCTGATCGCGAGGCGTCGGCCGGGTTCGGAGCCTTCTTCGTCGAACTAGGCTATGCTGCGGGCCTTCGTGCTCGATGGGCGCTCCGGTCAGCGCCCCGGTCCAATACCGTTTCGACCCCGATCCACACCTACGCCCTGACCGGGCCCCGCCACTGAGCGGGAGGGCCTCGTCAGGAGTCTTCTCTTCATGTCCTTCGATACCCTTGGGCTGCGCCCGAGCTCCTTCGCGCCGTCGCCGAGCAGGGCTACACCGAGCCCACCCCCGTCCAGCAGCAGGCGATCCCGCTCGTCCTGGACGGCCGCGACGTGCTCGCCGGCGCCCAGACCGGGACCGGCAAGACGGCCGCCTTCGTGCTGCCGATCCTGCAGCGGCTCCACGCCTCGCGGCCGGCCGGCCCGCGCGTCATCCGGGCGCTGATCCTCACCCCGACCCGCGAGCTCGCGCTCCAGGTCGAGGAGAGCGTCCGGACCTACGGTGCCCAGAACCCCATCCGCTCGACGACCATCTACGGCGGCGTCGGCTTCGACCCGCAGGTCCGCGCGCTGCGCGCCGGCCCCGAGATCGTCGTCGCGACGCCCGGCCGCCTGCTCGACCACCTCGGTCAGCGGACGATCGACCTGTCGCGGGTCGAGATCCTCGTCCTCGACGAGGCCGACCGGATGCTCGACATGGGCTTCATCCGCGACATCCGCAAGATCCTCGCCCTGCTGCCGTCGAGCCGCCAGAACCTGCTGTTCTCGGCGACCTTCTCCGACGAGATCCGACGGCTCGCCGACGACCTGCTCGACGACCCGGCGTCCGTCCAGGTCACGCCGCGCAACACGCCGACCGAGCTCGTCACGCCACGTCGTCCATCCCGGTCGATCGCGAGCGCAAGCGCGAGCTGCTGAGCCACCTGATCCGCACCGGGCGGATCGACCAGGCGCTGGTCTTCACCCGGACCAAGCACGGCGCGAACCGACTCGCCGAGCAGCTCGACCATGACGGCATCACCGCGACCGCGATCCACGGCAACAAGAGCCAGCCGCAGCGCGTCCGCGCGCTCGACGACTTCAAGGCCGGCCGGTTCACGATCCTGGTCGCCACCGAGGTCGCCGCGCGCGGCCTCGACATCGAGGCGCTGCCGCACGTCGTCAACTTCGAGCTGCCGATGGTCCCCGAGGACTACGTCCACCGCATCGGCCGCACCGGCCGGGCCGGCGTCGACGGCGACGCCATCTCGCTCGTCTGCGTCGACGAGCTCAAGCTGCTCCACGACATCGAGCGCGTCCTCGGCCGCGGGATCCCGCGCGAGACCATCCCGGGCTTCGAGCCCGATCCGCGCATCCGCCCGGAGCCGATCCTGCGTGGCGGGCTCGGTGGTTCGCGGCCCGGTCCTCGACAGGGCGGAGGAGCGTCAAGGCATGCGGGTGCACCGCGCGTCGGTGGCGTGGCCTACGGCGCCGGCGCCCCACGACCGGCTCGCGCGTCTCAGCCGCCCGTCGGTCCGCGGCCGGCGTCCGGTCCGGCCGCAGCGGGTCCGCGCCCGAACGGCCCACGGCCCGGCGGCCCGTCGCGACCCGGCAACCGAGGCGCCGGCTTTGCCGGACCACGCCGACCGGGGCAGGGGATCGGCAACGGCGGACCACGCCCCGCCGGTTCGGACGGTCGGACCGGACCACGGTCGCCCGGCGGTCACTCAGCACCGCGCCCCGACCGAGGCGGAGGCTACGGCCAGCCGCATCCGTCGAGCCCGACCGTCATGCCCGGTGAGCGTCTCGCGCGTCAGGCGGGTCGTCCGCAGGGCTGATCCACGGCGTTTCGGCGCCGCCGGCGACGCGGTCACGGCGGCGACGCACCTCGCCCCGTCGTCCGCGGCCGCATGATCGTCGTGTACGTCTCGCCCACGACCTGCGTGTACGAGTCGAACTCGATGAGTGAGCCGTCGCCGGTGGGCATCCGGAAGCGCGATTCTGCGGCGCCGACACTGGCCAGGATCGCGAGCATCGACGAGACCTGCTCGGTCGTCCCAGGGGTCACGAACTCCTGCCAGTAGTGACCGACGAGGGTGCTGCCGAGCAGCTCCTGGGCCGCCTCGTTGGCCTCGAGGATGAGAGCCTGCGCGTCGTAGCGGACGGTCGGCAGCGCCGCATCCCGCCACCACTCGGCCGCCGCAGGATCCACGCCTTCTCGATCGCGCCAGGCGATCCAGCCGGTGCCGTCGACCTCGACCCGCGCGTGCGGATACAGGCGGCGCAGCCGGAGCGCGAGTCCGTCGGGGGTCGGTTCCGACATCCGCTCGAGCGCGAGCGCGACATAGCCCCCGAATGCGGCGTCGGTCGCGGGTCGACACGTCACGTCGGGCCGCTCGATCGGCTCGGCCGACGTGCTGACCGGCAGTTCCTCGGACAGGCGCAGGACGCCGGTGATCCGCGCGTCGCGGCGGGTCGCATGCAGATCGACCGCGACGACGTCGCCCGATGACGGCCGCAACAGCACGGTCGCGGTGAAGTCGTGGCCCTCCTCGATGACCGCGAACAGAGCCATCGCATCGTCGATCGTGCCGAGCGCGACGAAATCGGTGACATGCCGAGTCGCGACCTCCGATCCGTCCAGGCCGAGCAGATCCGCCGCCGACGGGCTCGCCTCCTCGATCCATCCGTCGGCCGAGATGACGATGCGCGGCAGTCCGGCCGCCTCCCACCACGGCCCGGTCAGCGAGGGTCGCCAGCCACCGTCGCGGTAGACGTACCAGACCGGGGCCTCGCCCGACAGCGCCCGCTCGCGGACGGCCACACGCGGGAACAGCCGGCGAAGGCCGGTCTCCAGCTGGTCCGGGTGGGAGGGCGCGAGCCGGCGCCGGACGCGCTCGACGTGTGACCCGAACGGCCTGTCGGCGCTGGGGATGGTGATCAGTCGCGGCGAGCTGGGGTGGCCGGGCACGGCTGGGGACTCAGTCGTCGACGGCCGGATCGACGCTCGGCCCCCGCCTGTCTCTCGCCATCCGCGCTACCCGACGCATGGTGCCATGTTGCACCAGCCACGCTCGCACGAGCCCTTGCAAGCCCGTTACAACCGTCGTCCACCGAATGCGATCAGGGGCGCCCTGCGGCCACCGGTCGTAGACTGCCCACGTGGCTCACGAGCACGGATCGACAGCCGCCATCGACCTCCGCGACGTGCATCGGAGCTTCGGCGCGGTGCGGGCAGTGGATGGCATCGACCTGCACCTCGAGATCGGTGAGATCGCCGCGTTGCTCGGCCCGAACGGCGCAGGCAAGACGACCACCATCGACATGATCCTGGGCCTCGGACAGCCCGACCAAGGGACCGTGAGCGTCCTCGGGATGCCGCCCGCCGAGGCGATCTCGCGCGGTCTCGTGTCCGCCGTCCTGCAGTCGGGCGGCCTGCTCAAGGACCTCACGGTCCGCGAGACCGTTCGCCTGACCGCCTCGATCTACGCTGAGCCGCGACCTGTCGACGAGGTGCTCGAGCGAGCCGGCATCATCCATCTCGCGGACCGCCTGGTCGGGAAATGCTCCGGTGGCGAGCAGCAACGGCTTCGGTTCGCCATGGCCCTCGTGCCCGATCCCACCTTGATGGCCCTCGACGAGCCCACGGCCGGGATGGATGTGGAGGGTCGCCGCGACTTCTGGTCCGCCATTCGGCGCGACGCCGAGCGCGGCCGGACGGTCCTGTTCGCGACCCACTACCTCGAAGAGGCGGACGCCTACGCCGACCGGATCATCCTGCTCCGCCAGGGCAGGATCGTCGCCGATGGCACCGCCGCCGAGGTCCGCAACCTGTCGACAGGCCGATCGGTCCGGGCCAGCCTGGCCGGGGCAGACGAGGGGACGTTGTCGCGGCTGCCGGGCGTCCGCGCGGTCGAGATCCGCGGCGATCGCGTCCTCATCCAGACGCCTCGATTCCGATGCCGTCGCGAAGTACCTGTTGACCGCGACCGCGGCACACGACGTGGAGATCGTGGCCCACAACCTCGAGGATGCGTTCCTTGCCCTCACGTCGGACGATCAAGGCTCGGCGCCCACGGAGAGCGCGATCGTGGGAGATGCAGCGTGAGCACGGAGGTCCCGGTCGGCGACGCCCGCGGCCGAGCGGCATGCGCCGCCGCTCGGCGGTTTCAACCTGACATTCCTGTCGATCGAGGTTCGCCGACTCCTGCGCAATCGACGGACGGTGGTCATAACCGTGGTCGTGCCGGTCGTCCTGTTCCTGCTGTTCAGGCAGAACAAGCGGTTGGTCACTGTCGGGGGGAGCGACATCGGAGCTGTCACGTCGATGATCGGCATCGCCCTGTACGGCGCGATGCTCGCCGCGACCTCGGGCGGTGCCATGGTCTCGATCGAACGCGCCCAGGGCTGGAGCCGCCAGCTCAGGCTCACCCCGCTGCGCCCCGAGGCGTACGTCGCCATCAAGATCATCGTGGCCATGCTGCTCGGCCTGACGTCGGTGATGGTCGTCTACGTCGCCGGCGCCCTGAACAGTGTCCAGATGGACCCTGTCGTCTGGGTCGCGACCGGTCTGCTTGCCTGGGGCGCCTCGCTGGTCTTTGCGTCCTTCGGGCTGTTCATGGGCTACCTGCTGCCGTCCGAGAACGTGATGCAGGTCATCGGGCCGATCCTGGCGATCTTCGCGCTGTTCGGCGGCCTGCTCGTGCCGCTCAGCCTGCTGCCCGACGTGATGCAGCAGATCGCGCCCTTCATGCCGACCTACGGCGTCGCGTCGATCGCCCGCTATCCGTTCGTCGGGGGCGACTTCGATCCGGCCTGGCTGGTGAGCGTCATCGTATGGACGCTCGCGTTCGCCGGCGCTGCCGTGTTCCTGTTCCGGCGCGACACCCGGCGCACCTGACGAGTCCGTTCGGACCGCTTGATCAGACGCCGACCGGCTCGCGGACGAGCACGACCGTCGTGCGACCCGGCACCCACTCCCCGAGGATGAGGAGGACCTTCTCGAGGATGGTGTCGACGCCGAGTCGCTCGCGGACCCGCTCGTTCTCCCAGGGGAAGACGACCTCGCGGATGCGGACCATCGCCGCGTCGAGATCAGGGACGAGCTTCTGGCTGCCGACGACGAGGATCAGGCGTCCCGCACCCGAGGCGTAGGCACCGAGCTGGCTGCCGGTGGCCGACGCCGCGACGAGCGTCCCGTCGGCCGTGATCGCGGCGACGCTGCCGAGCATGAAGTCGGGCGCGGCGACGAGCTTGCGCATCTCGGCAGCTTGTGTCGCCCGGTCCATCGCCATCAGCTGCGGCCGCAACGCGACGTACCGGCCGGATTCGACGATCTCGGCATAGACGCCGATGTCCTCGAGCGTCTTCGACTTGCCCGAGTGGACCTCTGCCCCTTCCGGGATGAGGCCCAGGACGACGTCCTTCGCCTCGGTGCCCGTGTCGACGACGATGACCTCGATGTTGTGGGAGCGAAGCGCCGCCGCGACGTCGTCGACGCGGTCCACGACCGTGGTTGGGTCCATGACCGGCCTACCCGACGACCAGGACGATCTTGCCGATCGTCCGACCCGCGAAGGCGCCCAAGCGCGCCCGCTGCCTCTTCGAGCGGGAAAGTCTCCTGGATCTCGATCCGCAGGGTCCCGTCCGCGACCCGGGCAGCCAGGCTCGCGAGCTTCTCGGGCGTCGGCCTGCCGCTGACGTTGGTGCCCGTGGCGCCACCGGCGGCAAGCGTCGCCGCGTCGGCGGCACCCATCGTCGTGGCGATGCGGCCACCTTCCTTGACGAGCGTGCAGACCGCGTTGAAGGCGTCGTCGCGATTGACGAGGTCGAGGAGGACGTCGATCCCGTCCGGGTGGCGTGCCCGGACTTCCCTGACGACGTCCGTGGACGTGTAGTCGACGGTCTCGGCGGCGCCGAGCGACCGGACGAATGCTGCGTCGTCGCCATCCGCCGCCGTCGCGATGACGGTGGCGCCGAGCTGGGCTGCGAGTCTGGACCGCGAACGAGCCGACGCCGCCAGTCGCGCCGACGATGAGCACGACGTCTCCCGCGCCGACCCCAGCCGCGCTCACCGCATCGAGGGCGGTGGCACCGGCAAGCGGGATGGCCGAGGCGGCCTCGAACGAGACCGTCGACGGCTTCGGCGTCAGGACGACATCCGGGCCGGCGGGCACGAGCTCCGCCCAGGTGCCGACGTGCAGCGGCGGAGTGGTCGGGACGAAGGCGATGACCTCGTCGCCGACCGCGATGTCGGTGCGCCCGTCGCCGACGGCCTCGACGACCCCGGCGAGGTCGCGACCGACGACCACCGGGTAGTCGTGCGGCATCGCCTGCGCGAGGTATCCATTGGCCTCGTAGAGATCGATCCCGTTGACGCTCGCGGCGCGAACGCGGATCAGCACGCCGCCGTCGGGCGCCTCAGGATCGGGCAGATCGACGAGCGCGGCGGGCTGGTCGGGAGCGGTCAGGGCATAGGCTTTCACGGCGGTCCTCAGGGCAGGTCGTTGAGGACGCAACGATACTCCGATGTTCGGAGGGGCGCCTCCGAGCACCATGGCGATCCGCGACGGCTGTGGATCAGTCCGGGTCCACGCCAGGTTCGCAGAGGCGGACGCCGCCGCCCTCGGCTTTCTGAGTCTGCATGGTGATGTCGGCCCGGTCCTTCAATGTGGCCCCGGCTGGCAGGTCCGGCCGCAGCTCGACGATGACCAGTCCGATCGACGCGCTGACGTCGACGATCGCCGCCGTGGTCACGACCGGTCGCTCGATCGCCTCCAACAGCCGTTCGCCGATGCGGATCGCGGATTCCGCATCGAAAGCGCCGGCGAAGTAGAGCCGAACTCGTCGCCGCCCGGGCGCGCGACCGCGTCGCCGGTTCGTGTCTGGGTCCGAAGGCGTCGTCCCATCTCGGCGAGGACCTCGTTTCCGATCGCGTAGCCTAGATCGGGATCCTTGTTGATCCGGCCGAAGCGGTCGAGGTCGATCGATACGAGGACGCCGCCCCGACCTACGCCACGGCGCGTCCGGCCGACAGCGCCGTTCAGGAACGCATCGAACCGTGCGGCCCTCACCAGGCCCGTCAATGGATCCGGGCCTTCTACGTCCACCGGCCAGAGAGCGCAGAGTGATCAGCGCGATCACCATCGGTGCCCACCATCCGACCGCCATGTAGGCGATCGTGAAGACCCAAGCGAGCACGATCTCCGCCACCGTCGTCCGCCCGATCGGTCCGATCATCACGTCGAACGGGTTCCCGGCGGACTGGCCTTCCCGGAGCACGATCGTCCCGGCCGTCCTGACCGTCAGCACCGCAACCAGGACGAGGATCCCGCCGACGATCGCGATCGGTTCGCGACGCCCGGCGTCAGTGTGGTGATCTGCAGAGAGCCCTGCAGAGCTTCGACCGTCAAGCCGCCCATCACCGCCGCGAGCGCCATCACGGCATGGTTCGCGAGCGCGCCGTACCACGGCACGCTGTCGAGCTCACGCCGCTCGATGGTCGAGACGAACGCCACCCAGGCGCCCGCCGTCGGCCCGCCGAGGACCATCGCCGCCGCCACGAACGGAAAGTGGAACGTCCAGACGGCGTGGCCGCCGGGAGCCGGCAGGATCCGGAGCGACCCGATCATCCCGAAGGCGATCCAGAGGAGCATCCCGCCCGACGGTCCCGCGATGGCCGAGCCATCCATGTTCGGATCGATCGTCGGACTGATCGGGATGCGGAGCGTGGTCGTCCATCCGAGCGCCGTCAGTCCCGCGACGATCGAGATCGCCGTGTACGCCACGAGCCACGTCCGCCGGCTGGCGATCGTCGCCGCGTCCCCACCACCGCCATCGACAGGCGCGGCTCGCGACGCCGATCGTTGGATGGTCCGAGTCTTTCGCTGCCCGGGCAGACCGATGCTGATCGCGAGGGGTTGGACGTCCATCAGGGGCACTTCCTGTGTACGACCGATATTCGGATGGGGGACAGATCCGATGGCACCGGCCGCAGCCGGCTGCAGGACTCAGGCGAAGATGGGGCACACCTCTCGAGCCGCCGTTGCCCTGCTGTCCCTCCTGACAACGATCCAGTGACCCCGATAGGACTTCTCGGTCCCGTCTCACCGCACCGCAGTCATCTTGTCGGGTCCTCACCCACTCGGATCCCGGGAAAGACGTACCGGGCAGGTCATCCAGAGGTACCAGGCGCCCGTCGGTTCGGCCCGAGTGTCGGCAATGTGCTTGCGTCCGTCCGGGTCCAACGCCTAGCATCGGCCTACAGGACGGCCTGCCCAGGAAACCCCGCCGTCCCTCGTCGCCCCGCAACAACCCAGCTTGCTCGTCTGCCTCGAGGGATCCTTGGCAACCGTCATCAGCGTGCACTCGTTCCGAGGTGGAACGGGCAAGTCGAACACGACGGCGAACCTCGCAGCCATCCTTGCCCAACGGGGCCTTCGCGTCGGCGTCATCGACACGGACATCCAGTCGCCCGGCATCCACGTCCTCTTCGGACTGGCGGGTGACGACGTCGACGCGTCGCTCAATGACTTCCTGTGGCACGGTCGTGCGATCGAGGAGGTCGCACGGGACGTGACCGCGGCGGCCGGCGCGGACGTCTCCGGACGGATCCACCTGATCCCCTCGAGCATGAAGCCAGGAGAGATCGCCCGCATCCTGCGCGAGGGCTATGACGCCCAGCGGATGACCGAGGGATTTCGCCAGCTGATCGCGGCGCTCGACCTCCACGTCCTGCTGATCGACACCCATCCGGGCCTCAACGAGGAGACCCTCCTCTCGCTCGTCCTGTCGGACAGCCTGCTGATCGTCATGCGCCCCGACCTGCAGGACTACGAAGGGACCGGCGTGACCGCCCGGATCGCCCGCGAGCTCCAGGTGCCTCGGATCCGGATCCTCGTCAACAAGCTCCCGGCGACATTCGATCGTGCGTCCGTGGCGGCGCGCGTCGAGGAGGCGTACGGCTGCGAGGTCGCCGCGGTCATCCCTCATTCCGACGAGCTGATGCAGCTCGCCAGCGAGGGCATCTTCGCCGTGAGATACCCGGATCACGAAGTCGCCGCGCTGTATCGAATGGTCGCCGACGCGCTGTTGGCCGATGGTCGCTGACCTCGGCTCGATCTTCTCGCGCGACGAGGTGCTCGGCGGGATGCCGGCCCGTCGCGCCAGCACGCTCCTGTACGCGATCGAGGCGCGGACCGCGCTGCTGTCCGCTCGCGCCCGTCGGGCGATGGCTCGCTTCGAGACCGAGCGCACGGCCGCCGAGCATGAGCAGGAGTTCCTGAGCGCTCTCGCGGAGGGTCGCGACAGCGCGGTCGTGACGACCATCCAGGAGCTCGATCGCCACGCCGACCGATGGGCCGGCCTCGTCCCCACCGAACCGGCGTTGCGCGCTGAGATCCTCCGGCGGATCGTCGACAAGTACGGCCTGCCGGCGCAGGCGACCAGTGTTCGCGCGGCCCTCGGCGCGGATGATCCGGCGGTCGCGGCTGCCTATGCAGAACGCGCGGGAAAGCCGCTCGGCGCGGCCGAGGCCGCGCCCCTGTCGGCCCGAGAGCGCTTCCGCTGGTGGCGAGCGGGCGCGTCACGCCGGCTCGAGTCGCTGCCGCCGTTCTGGCTCGCGTTCACGCTGACCCTGACGGAGACGGTCGGCGGCGGTGTCCTCGCCCTGCCGATCGCGTTCGCGGGGTTCGGCCCCGTCGGAGCGACCGTGCTGCTCATCGTGTTCGGCATCCTCAACACCCTCACGATCGCTGCGCTGGTCGAGAGCATCACCCGCGACGGCGCGATGCGCTACGGCGACTCGTTCATCGGGCGCCTCATCCGCGACTACCTGGGGCGACCCGGGCTGGCCATCGCGGTCCCGACGCTCCTCGTGCTCGAGACGGTCGGCTTCAGCGTCGCCCTGATCGGCTTCGGGACCACCGTCGGCGGCGTGACGGGCATGCCCGTCGTGCTCTGGGCAGCCGTCCTGTTCGCCGTCGTCACCGCGATCCTGTGGCGAGGCACCATCGACGCGACGGTCGCCGTGGCTGTGGCCGTCGGGTCGGTCAATCTCCTGCTGCTCCTGGCCATCTCGGCCATCGCTTTCCTGAACGCGCGGCCCGACGCCTTCGCCGGGAGCGGCACGGGCCTCAGCCTCGACGCGTCCGTCCTCGAGCTCGTCTTCGGCGTCGCCCTGGTCGCCTATTTCGGGCACACGTCGGCGGGCCATTCCGCGAAGGTCGTCCTCGCTCGCGATCCGAGCGGACGGCACCTCCTGTCCGGGAACATCGCGGCGATGCTGACGGCGATGGTCATCTACGTCGTGTTCGTGCTGGTGGTCACCGGCGCCGTCGGCGCGACCGAGCTGGCGGGCTACACGGGCACGGCACTGACGCCGCTCGCCCAGAAGATCGGCCCGATCATCGAGGTCCTGGGCACGATCTATATCGTCCTCGCGGTCGGGCTGAGCGCCGTCCACGTCGGACTCGGCCTGTACAACCAGATGGCCGATCTGATCGCGTCGACGCCGCTCGCGCGCCTCGGAGCACGTGCGGATGGAGCGCCAGCCGAGGATCGTCGACTTCAGCCTGCGCGCGGCCCCGCTGCTGGCCATCTTCGTCATCGTCGAAGTCCTCCTGGCCCGCGGCTCGATCTCGTTCACCGAGCCGCTGAACGTCGTGGGCACGCTCACGCTGCCGCTGCTCGCCGGGGTCTTCCCGATGCTCATCCTGGTCGCGGCACGCCGGCGCGGAGAGCGTCGCCCGGACCACGTCATCCGTCCGCTCGGCTGGCCGGTCGTCGCGGTGGCCATCGGTGGGGTGTTCTTGTTCGGCGTGCTGTCCTTCGGCCTGTGGATCTGGGTGGCGCCACTCGAGCGTGCCGCCGCGTTGCTGGTCGCAGGCACGATCGTTGTGCTGGCCATCACGAGCTGGCGCCGAGGGGCGTTCGAGCCGCGGACCGTCGTCGAGTACCGTCTCGAGATGGGTCCGCCTGACCACGGGGTCCTGTCGATCGTCACGGACGGCCGGCCGATCGCCGCGGCGGTGGACATCGAGGAGACGACAGGGCGTCGCCGCGAGACGGCCAGCGAGCTCGTCATCAACGCCCCGAACCGGCTCCGGTCCCTCACCGTCGACCTGCCGCGCGACGTGGCGCCCGAGCTCCGGCTATGGGTGCACGCCGTCGGGCCGGACGGGACGTCGAGCGACCCTGCCCGCCGATGTCCGGGTGCTCGACGGGGGCGAGGAGGTCGGCCTCCAGGTCGGCGATCGGACGCATTCGACCATGACGCTGCGAGGTGGCGAGGAGCTCGCGCGACTCACCATCTCGGTGGCACCGGGGCCAGCCAGCACCTAGGAGGACAGCAGTCGCACAGATCTCGTTCGGGAGTCGACATCATCGCATCCGGGTGTTTCGCCCAGAAAGGATCATCGTGAGCGTGCAGTTCCCGAGTCTGCCCCGTTCGTTCCTGCTCCTCATCGCCAGCCTCTCGGTCGTCGCGGCCGCCTGCTCCGGCGGCACCGCCGGCGCCAGCCCTGCCTCACCCGGCGGCTCAGCAGCCGGCGCCGCCACGTCGGCGGCGCCGGTCGGTGACCCGACGAAGGACAAGCTCGCCCAGGTCCAGGCGCGGGGCACCCTCGTCCTGTTCGTCGATCCCGACTACGCACCGCAATCGATGGCGGTGAAGGGCGCGACCCGGGCCGCCAGCACGAAGTGCGCCCCGAACCAGATGACTGCGCCCGAAGTGGACGGGTATGACGTGGTGACCGGCAAGCTTGTCGCCGCAGCCCTCGGCGTCGAGCCCTGCTTCGTCGCCGTCCCGTTCGACGAGGTCATCGCCGGTGGCTGGGGCGATCGATTCGACGTCGCGTGGGCGTCGGGTGCCCTCACCGAGGATCGGATGAAGGCCCTGTACATGACCCAGCCCTACTACACGACCCCAGCGAACTTCTTCGTCAAGAAGGAGTCGGCCTACCAGGTGCCGGCCGACCTGTCCGGCAAGCAGATCGGGGCGTGCTCCGGCTGCACCCACGAGCAGTACCTGAAGAAGACCCTGGCCCTGCCCGCCGAGGACATCACGTTCGCGGTCACGAACCCCAAGATCGTCACGTACGCGCATGAGCCTCCCGGTCTGCAGGACGTCGCCGACGGCAAGATCGATGCGTTCCTGTGCAGTCAGCCGGTCGGAGTCGGGGCGATCAACGACGGCGAGGACCTGCGGATGCTGGCTGCCCCTGCCTTCACGACGTTCAAGACCGGCTACGTCGACAAGAGCCTGACGCTGGCGGCCGGGCCGTTCATCGACGCCATCAACAAGTCGCTCGACGAGCTGCTCGCCGACGGCAAGCTCAAGGACGCGTCCGTGAAGTTCTTCGGGACCGATTTCGCGACGGCGGCCGCGGCGTTCGACCTGTCCGGCCTCCACCAGACCGTGCAGTAGCGCGCGATGGCGGTCGAGGCGGCGGGCCAGGAGGCGAGGGCCGAGCGGCTGGCGCGACTGCGCCGGATCCCGTGGCCGTGGCGCCGGAGCCTTCGGGCCCGGCTCGTCGCCTACTTCCTGCTGCTCTCGACCGTCACGGTGCTGGTCGTCGGGGTCGCCGTGTACGTGCGCGCGACGAACGACCTCACGGCCGGCGTGTACGACCGACTCGATGCCGTTGCCTCCGTCAAGGCCGATTCGCTCGAGCGCTGGATCGACGAGCAGACGCGCAACGTGGTCTATGTCGGGGCGATCCCCGGCTTCGGCGACGACGCGCGGACCTACCTCGAGTCGCCCGATCAGGGATCGGCCTCGGGTTCAGCCGCGGATGCGCAGACCCGCCTCCGCTCGGAGCTGGCCACGGTCGTGTCCAAGACCGCCGACGCGGAGGAGATCATGATCCTCGACCTTGACGGCAAGATCCGGCTGTCGACGCTGGCGCAGCACGAAGGGACGAGCCTTGCCGATCAGCCGTTCTTCGTGGACGGCTCCTCGCACACGACCGTCCAGAACGTCTACACCTCGCCGCTGACGCAGCGATCGACGATCACCGTCGCGACGCCGCTGTTCGACCAGAACGGCAACGGGCAGCGCGTGGCGGTCCTGGCCGCGGACCTGAGCCTCGAGCGCCTCGATCGCATCATCCAGGAGCGGACGGGGCTCGGCGAATCGGGTCGCACCTACCTCGTCGACCGCGACGGCCGGCTCATCGAAGGGACGCTCGCGAGCGGCGTCGAGGCGCCCGTGGTCGACTCGGAGGGGGTCCGGCAGGTCCGCGCAGGCCAGAGCGGCGAAGGCCTCTACGTCGACGATCGCGGTGTCCCGGTCATCGGCGTCTACCACTGGCTGGACGACCGGGGCGCCGGGCTCATGGCCGAGCTCAGTCAGGACGAGGCGTTCGGGGCGGCACGGGAGCTCGCAGTCGTCATCGGCGTCGTCGGCCTCGCGTCCGCGGTCCTGTTGGCCGGCGGCATCTGGTTCGTCGCACGGCGCGTCACGCGGCCGATCCTGTCGCTCGCGGCCACGGCCACCAAGGTGACGGGCGGTGACCTCGATGCCGTGTCCGGGATCCAATCCGAGGACGAGGTCGGGACCCTTGCCGTCGCGTTCGACGAGATGACCGCCGAGCTGCGATCCAACGTCGCGACACTCGAGCGGCGGGTCCAGGACCGGACAGCCGAGCTCGATCGACAGAAGACGTACTTCGAGTCGCTCGTGGAGGCCAGCCCGGTGGCGATCGTCACGATGGACCGCGACGAGCTGGTGTCGGGCTGGAACCCGGCTGCCACCACCCTCTTCGGGTTCACCGAGGAAGAGGCCGTCGGCCGCAATGTCGATGAGCTGATCCTTCGCTCGGACATGCTGCGCGACGCCGGCCACGATCTCACGCGTGAGGCGGCGGAACATGGCCGGGCCCACGCGATCGGCCAGCGGATGCGCAAGGACGGCAGCCTCATGGACGCCGAAGTGGTCATGGTCCCGCTCGTGATCGAAGGGGAGCAGCTCGGCTTCTACGCGATCTACCACGACATCACCGAGTTGAACGCGGCGCGGCGCGAGGCCGACGGCGCGAACCAGGCCAAGAGCGCGTTCCTGGCTGCCATGAGCCACGAGATCCGGACCCCGATGAACGCCGTGATCGGCATGAGCGGGCTGCTGCTCGACACGTCACTCGATACCGATCAGCGTGACTTCACCGAGACGATCCACACGTCGGGCGAGGCCCTCCTCACGATCATCAATGACATCCTCGATTTCTCGAAGATCGAGGCGGGGCGTTTCGAGCTCGATGCCCACCCGTTCCTCCTCGCGTCGACGATCGAGGGTGCCCTCGACGTCATGGGTCCGGTCGCCGGCAAGAAGGGGCTGGAGCTCGCGTACTCGATCGACCCCGAGCTGCCGCGGACGCTGGTCGGCGACGCCGGCCGGATCCGCCAGATCGTCCTCAACCTGCTGTCGAATGCGATCAAGTTCACCGACACGGGAGAGGTCGAGATCGCGGTCACCGGCGCCCGTATCGATGCCGCGGCACCGCTGGACGATGACCCGGGCCGCTGGGAGGTGCGCATCGACATCCACGACACGGGCATCGGCATCCCGGAGGATCGGATCGGGCGGCTGTTCCAATCGTTCAGCCAGGCCGACGCGTCCATCTCGCGCAGGTATGGCGGCACCGGCCTCGGGCTGGCGATCAGCCGCCGCCTCGCCGAGCTGATGGATGGCTCCCTGGTCGCGGAGAGCGCCGGGATCCCCGGGCAGGGCAGCACGTTCCGCCTTGCCGTCCACCTTCCCGCGACCACGGACGAGGAGGCCGTCGCGGGCGGGCCAGTCTCGGACCTCGAGGGCCGCCGCGTCCTCGTCGTCGACGACAACGCGACGAACCTGCGGATCCTGACGGCTCAGCTGACCCGCCTGGGGATGATCGTCACCGCGACCGGATCCGCGCTCGAGGCTCGCGACCTTGCGATCGCTGAGGGTGCGGCGTTCGCTGCCGTCGTCACGGACCTCCGGATGCCGGATCTCGACGGCCTCGGCCTTGCCAGGGCGATCCGCGACGCCCTTGGAAGCAGCGCGCCACCGGTCGTGGTGCTCTCCTCGCTCGGGCAACGCGACCGTGACGCTGACGGCGTCGCCGGCTTCCTGACCAAGCCCGTCAAGCCGGCCGTCCTTCGCGACGTGATCGGCCAGGTCATCGGCGGGTCGACAGTGACGGCCACTGCGCGCGTCACGACGGAGCGACCGTCGATCGACCAGGGACTGGGCGAGCGTCATCCCCTCCGCCTGCTGCTCGCCGAGGACAACGCGGTGAACCAGAAGCTCGCGATCCGGCTGCTCCAGCGGATGGGCTACACGACCGATCTCGCGACCAACGGGCTGGAGGCGATCGACGCGCTGACCGCGAAGGAGTACGACGTCGTCCTGATGGACGTCCAGATGCCGGACCTCGACGGGCTCGAGGCGACGCGGCGGATCCGGTCCGAATGGCCGGACCGGCCGATCCGGATCATCGCCATGACCGCCAACGCGATGGAGGGCGATCGCGAGACCTGCCTCGAGGCCGGGATGGACGACTACCTCTCGAAGCCGATCCGACCCGATGAGCTGGCGGCCGCATTGCTCGCTTCGCCATCCGGGAGCCCGGCCGGCGACGGTCGATGATCGTGGCGGAATGTAGTCGGAGGAAGGCGCGATGACCGATCCCCGTCCCGCGGTCGATCCAGCCGCGCTGGACCGGCTGCTCGAGATGACCGGCGGCGACCCGGACTTCCTGGCCGAGCTGATCGACACCTTCATCGAGGACGGGTCGGCGCAGCTCGAGGCCCTGCGCGTTTCCGTCGCAGCGGGCAACGTGGCAGATGTCATCCGACCCGCGCATTCGCTCAAATCGAACAGCGCGAGCATGGGCGCCGAGCGGCTGGCAGACATCTGTCGCGCCCTCGAGGCCGACGCCAGGGCCGGGCAGGTCGACGACGGGCCGGCTCGCGTCGAGGCCGCGACCGCCGAGTTCGAGGAGGTCCGCGCCGCCCTTGGCCCCCTTCGGGTCGGCTCGTGACGACCTTGGGCCGGGTCCTCGTCGTGGACGACGAGCGACTCAACCGGACCATCCTGCGAGCCGCGCTCGGGAAGGAAGGCCACGTCGTCGTCGAAGCGGCGGATGGACGCGAGGCGCTCGATCGTCTCGCAGAGGGCGGCGTCGACGTCGTCCTGCTCGACATCGTCATGCCCGTGATGGACGGCTACGAGACGCTCGCCGCCATCAAGGCCGATCCGGTCCTGACCTACCTGCCGGTGATCATCATCTCGGGCGTCGACCAGGTGGACAGCGTCGTCCGCTGCATCGAGATGGGCGCCACCGACTACCTGACGAAGCCCTTCCAGCCGGCGATCCTGAAGGCACGGCTCGACTCGTCCCTGGCCGCAAAGCGGCTCCGTGACCTGGAGCTCGAGTACCTCGAACAGGTCTCGCGTGTGACCGGAGCCGCCGCGGCGCTCGAGGCGGGCAGCGAGGACCTCGGCGACATCGCGCTCGTCGCAGCGCGAGATGACGCGCTCGGTGCGCTGGCACGGCGGTTCGAGAGCATGGCCCGCGAGGTCCTCGCCCGCGAGGCCCGGCTGCGCGAGCAGGTGCGCGAGCTGCGCATCGAGATCGATCAGGGGCGCCAGGCACGCCAGGTCGCCGAGATCACCGACACCGACTTCTTCCGCGATCTCCGCGGCCGGGCCGCCGACCTGCGCCGGACGATCCGCGACGAGGCCCGGGACGAGGCGTCGCCGGAGTCCGACGCGGCAGGCTGACTCGTTGCGCTATCCGCGGGAGTCGCGGCTCGCACGATCCATCTCGACCCACCGATCGTTCCACGGACCCTGACCGTAGAACTTGTCGATCACGACCCGGAAGGTCCAGCCCGACGGCATGTCGCGAGCCGGGTACGTGGCGCCCGGGCCGATGTACCACTCGGCGAGGTAGTCCATCACCGCGAGCGCTCCGCCGTCCTCGACGCTGGCGCGGCCGTTCAGCACGAGGTAGGGAAACAGTCCGCCGCCGCCGTACTCATTGGCCTGGAAGGAGAGCGTGACGCGCGGGTCGTGCCTGAGGCGGGCAGCGCGCTTGGCGTCGAAGAACGACGCGAAGACGATCTCGTCGCCGTCGAAGCCGGCCCAGCACATGTTGACGTGGGGCTCGCCGTGTCGGTTCATCGTCAGGACGTGTGCCCAAAGCCCGCCCGCGACGAACTCGCGAACGCTTTCAGGGATGGTGCTCATGCCGACGAATCCTAGACGAAGCGACCTTGCAGGTTCGTGTGGAGCACGAGTGAGCCGCGCATCGCGCCGAGGTAATTCAGATCCCCTTCATAGTCTCCGCGACGACTTTCACCGAGGCGGCGGCGCTCCGGTGTCGTGAAGCTCGGGGTCCCAGGCATAGAAGGTGAGCTCGAGTTCGTTGCCCTCTACCTCGAGCGCGAAGTCCGCAGCTTTGGCCAATCCTTTGAGCGCCGCCAGAAACTCGACGCGGGAGTGCACCCGCTCGGGGATCTCGGCGATCTCGACGCGAAGCGCCTCACCGGCTGGACCAAGCGCTGAGATCGTCCCATGGACAAGGCAGTCGTCCTCGAGGACCATCGGTCCGAGTCGGCTGAAGATGTGCTCGCCGGTGACTGACGGCGCTGGCCGCAATGCGTGGATACGATGCTCGATGTCGTCCACGTTCGCGAGTGCCGCGTCCCATTCGGGGCTGCCAGGTGTCGCCGATTCGGCGCGCCGGTTGGCGCGATCCAACCGAGCCTCGAGCTGCTCGTTCAGCGCGTCGACATCCATTGATCTTCCCCGGCCCCGGCTCAGGAGGTGATGTCGACCTCGGTCCCGAAATCTGGCCGATGCTGCGCCGTCCGGGTACGGACCTCGGGGGCTCGCATCACCCCATGTGAGCGGTCTCACTGTAGCGGCCGGCCGATGAGAGGAACACTGAGGCGATGGTCAGGGGTCCTGTTGCGCGGAAGCAGAGTTGCGACGGACCGGCTTCCCAAGGTTGTCCTTAGCGGATGGCGAAGGGTGCGTCGCGAGACCGAACGCCGGGACCCATGGTCGCTGAGTAGGGTCCACTTGGCCCTGTCATTTCGGACCGTGCGCCGGGATGATGCTGTTCAGCCCCAGAGGACTTGGATATGGACGCGAAACACCTGTTGGTCGCAGACGTGATGTCGGTCGACCCGGTCGTCGTCAAGGTCGATGCGTCCCTGGCGGAAGCGGACGTTGTGCTCCGCTCAACCTATATCAGAGGCATTCCGGTCGTCGATCGCAACGGCGCGCTGGTAGGAGTCTTGAGTCACGCGCACCTCGCCGAGTACCGATACGCTCATCAAGGAGCCTCAGGCGGGCGGATCGGATCAGATCCGAGTCAACAGGCTGGCGTACTCCCCAAGTGACCGCGGCGGTGGCGACCGGACCTCCAAGTCGGCCAGCGTCCGGCCATCTCGTGGCGCGTAGCGGACGCGATCTGATCGCGCAGCCACTACTCAACAAGGGCGCGGCGTTCACGGCTCGAGAGCGCGATCGTTACGGTCTGCACGGCCTGATGCCGCCCGGAGTGGCGACGATCGATGAGCAGCTCGCGCTCGAACTGGAGCACGTCCGGCGCAAGGCGGATGACCTGGAGCGCTACATCGGATTGGCGGCCCTTCAGGACCGCAACGAAACCCTCTTCTACCGGTTGCTCGTGGAGAACCTCGAGGAGTTCCTCCCGATCGTCTACACACCGACGGTCGGGCTCGCGTGCCAGCAATTCAGCCACATCTTTCGGCGTCCCCGCGGCGTTTGGATCGCTCCTGACGATCTCGGTCGGATCGACGACATCCTTCGCAGTGCCGGCGACGACATTCGCCTGATCGTCGTCACCGACAACGAGCGCATCCTGGGTCTGGGCGACCAGGGGGCCGGTGGGATGGCCATCCCGGTGGGCAAGCTCGCGCTCTATACGGCGGCAGCCGGGATCTATCCGGCGCAGACGCTTCCCGTGTCGCTGGATGTCGGGACCGATAACGAGGCCCTCCTTCAGGATCCGCTGTATCTGGGCCATCGGGCGCCCAGATTGCGCGGACCTGCGTATGACGCGGTCGTCGAGGCATTCGTGGACGCCGTCATCCGCGTGTTCCCCACCGCCGTCGTGCAGTGGGAGGACTTCAAGCAGCACAATGCCGTTCGCATCCTGGAACGCTATCGGCGCCGGCTGCCAAGTTTCAACGATGACATGCAAGGGACCGCGGCGGTCGTTCTCGCCGGCCTGATCGCCGCGCGACGAGGACGTGGCGGTCTGACCTCCGAGAGGTTCATGTTCGTCGGCGCCGGAGCGGCGGCGATCGGCATCGCGTCTCTCCTTCGGCGTGAGCTCGTGGTCGAGGGGATGGATCCTCGCGCCGCCGCCTCGGCCATCGTCATGCTCGACAGCCACGGCCTGGTCCATTCGGCTCGGCCGGGCTTGCCGGATGACCAGCGGCCGTTTGCGGTCGATCCTTCTCGCCTGCTCGAGGCCGGGCTCCAGCCGTCCGAACTGGCGGACCCGGTCGCCATCGCCCGAGCGACAGGGGCGACGGTCCTCATCGGTGCATCGGCTTGCGCAGGCGCCTTCACCGAGGCCCTGGTCCACGAAATCGGGCTCCATGACGCGGTCCCGATCATCCTGCCCCTATCCAACCCTAGCGTCTGCATCGAGGCGCGGCCCGAGGACATCCTCGCTTGGACCGGAGGGCGGGCCCTCGTCGCCACTGGCGGGCCCGGCCGTGACGTCGCTGGCCCCACTGGGGTCCGTGTCATCGGTCAGGCCAACAACGTCTTCGTCTTCCCGGGGATGGGTCTCGGGGCGATCGTCGCGGAGACGCCTGAGGTGACCGACAACATGTTCCTCGTCGCCGCCCATGAACTGTCCCGACTCGTTTCGGCTGGCGACCGCTTGCAGACGGGCGCGCTCTACCCGCCCATTGCCGGCTTGCGGGCGGTTGCGCGGGCGATCGCGGTCGCCGTCGTTCGGGAGGCCCGGGACAGCGGTCATGGCCGTGCCTACTCAGATGCGGACATCGAGTCGGCCGTCGATCGCGCGATCTGGTGGCCTGAATACGTCCCATCCGACCCGGGCGACTGAACTGATCGGAGACGGCGCGGCCGACGCCGCGCGGCCGACGCCGCGCGGCCCCGTCTTCGAAGACCGGTCAGACCCTCTCGAACGCCATTGCCACTGACCCGCCGCCGCCGAGGCAGAGGGTTGCGAGGCCGTAACGGCCCTCGCGCCGCGCGAGCTCGTGGAGGAGTGTCGCGACGATCCGGGCTCCGGACGCACCAACCGGGTGACCTAGGGCGATCGCGCCGCCGTTGACGTTCACCTTGTCCCAGTCGAAGCCGAGCTCCCGGCCGTCGGCCAGGACCTGGGCAGCGAACGCCTCGTTGATCTCGATGAGATCGAAAGCTTCGATCGGCATCTCGATCCGATCGAGCAGTCGGCGGACACCGATGACTGGTGCCAGGAACAACCACTTCGGCTCGATGTCCGCCTGGGCATAGCCGACGATCCTCGCAAGTGGCTTGAGGTCGCATCGCTCGACGGTCCGCTCGCTGACCAGGACCGTCGCCGCGCCACCGTCAGTGATGCCCGGCACGTTGCCGGCCGTCGCGGTCCCGCTTGTCGCGTTTCCGCGATCCTCGCCCTGGGGCAGGTCAAAGGCGGGCGTGAGTCGCGCAAGGGCCTCGATCGTCGAGTCCCGACGAGGGCCCTCGTCAACGCTGACGATGGTCTCGCGGCCCTTGGCATCGCGCACCGTCACCGGGGCGAGCTCCGCGTCGAACCGTCCGGCGTCCATCGCTGCGATCGCGTTCATATGACTTCGCAGCGCGAACTCGTCCTGGTCTTCGCGGCTGATCTGCCTGGCGATGGCCGTCCGCTCGGCGTGCGTCCCCACGTGACAATCCTCGATCGCACACCACAGGGCATCGTGCACGGTCGAGTCGATGATCGACCCGTCACCCAGGCGATAGCCGAAACGGGCACGGGGCAACATGTACGGCCCGCCGTTCATGCTCTCCATCCCGCCCGCCACGATCACGTCGGCGTCACCCGCCTTGATCTGTGCCGCGCCGAACATGATCGCCTTCAGGCCGGAACCGCAGACCTTGTTGATCGTCGTCGCGCTCGTCGTGACGGGGAGCCCGCCGAGGAGAGCGGCCTGTCGCGCAGGCGCCTGGCCGGTGCCGGCCTGGATGACCTGGCCCATGATGACTTCATCGACCGGAGCGTCGGCCGGCAGGCCGCTCCGCTCGATGGCGGCCCGGATGGCGACGCCGCCGAGCTCGACCGCCGGCACGCCGGACATCGCGCCGCCGAACTTGCCGATCGGGGTGCGGGCCGCGCTCACGAGATAGACGCCGCCATTGCGGCCGTCCTGGGTCACCTCAGGCATGACAGTTCCTTGCCTCTCTTGTCGTTCAGATTCTTGTTCCCGGCAAGGCCGGGACCCGACCGCGGATCATGTGTACAGCCCGCCGTCGATGGAGATCACCTGGCCGGTGATGTATTCGCCCTTCGTCACGAGGAAGGCAACCAGCTGGGCGATCTCCTCTGGACGTCCGAACCGGCCCATCGGGATCTTCTCCAGGATCCGCGCGCGGACATCGTCGGGCATGGCCGCGATCATCTGCGTCGCGATGAAGCCGGGCGCGATCGCGTTGACCGTGACGCCCTTGCTGGCCAGCTCGATCGCCGCGGTCTTGGTGAAGCCGACGATCCCGGCTTTCGCGGCGGCGTAGTTGGCCTGGCCGTAGTTGCCGTGCAGGCCGACCACCGAGCTGATGCTGACGATGCGGCCGAAGCGCGCCTGGACCATGTGCGGCAGCACTCGGGCGGTCACGTGGAAGACGCTCGACAGATTCGTCGCGATGACGGAATCCCACTCGTCGAGCGACATCTTGGCGAGCGACCGATCGCGCGTGATCCCGGCGTTGTTGACGAGGACGTCGACGGTGCCGCAGCGGTCGACGACGCTGGCGATCGCCGCGTCGACGGACGCGGGATTGCTGACGTCGCAACCGATGACGTACGCCTGGCCCCCGGCAGCGACAATCTCGGCGGAGACCTCACTCCCCTCTGCCTCGAGGTCGTGTCCCTTATCGTCGGAGAGATAGCCCACCGCCACGGTACCGCCAAGTCGTCCGAGTTCGAGCGCGATCTCCCGGCCGATGCCGCTTGAACCGCCCGTGACGAAACACGACTTGCCTGTCAGATCAGCCATGCCAAACCATCCTGGATCCGGCCGAGACCAAACGGAGGTGGCCGGCGGATCGCCGGCCACCTTGGTGGGTCGTGAGCCTATTGTTCAGCGCTTGGTGGGTTCGGTCGCCATCCAGGCCGCCTTGGCGGCGGACTGCCAGCTCTCGAGCGTCGCCTGCTGCGTTCGCTTGATGATCGTCGAGAACTGCTCGACGGCCTTCCGATTGCCCTTGAGGCCCAGGTCGAACAGGTGCAGTCCGGCCTCGACCGCCGCGTTCTGTGCCTCGAATGCCGTCTTGAGGACGACCTCGCCCTGGGTGGACCAGCCCTCGAGCATCTCGCGGCCGATGACAGCGCTCTCACCGACATACGTGCGCGTGGCCTCGAATGACGCCTTTGCCGTCTCGGTGCTGGTGCGGGCCGCCTGGGCGGCGATGCGGGTGGCTTCGGTCACGGCGGCGGCCGCCGACTCCGGTAGTTCGTTCGTGGTGGTGGACATGGCCCGCTCCTTGGTCTATGATCGTGTTGCATCTACTGGCAACGTCTCTAAGTGCATTGTGCACATAGGTCGTGTCTTTGTCAAGTCGCCGATCGAACCGAGAACCCCACGGACCTCCAAATGACAGATCGCACCAACACCGAGGCCGCTGACTACGAGCGTGCGCGTGCCGCCCGGGCGGCCGATGACGGGGCGGCCGACGAGCCGGCGCCCGACGCCGACCGCCCTGCCGAGCCGACCGAGGAACGGGAGGCGTTCCCCGGTTGGCCGCCACGTGACTTCCTGCAACCGTTCGTCCTGCTGGCCGTGTCGCTCCAACGGGCGCACGGCTACGCGATCGAGGACTACCTCCGTGGGTTCGGCGTGTTCGGGATCACGATGAGCACGCTCTACCGGACGCTTCGCCAGATGGAGAAGGAGGGCTTCCTCGAGTCGACCTGGGAACCCGGCCCGACCGGGCCTGCCCGTCGCGTCTACACGATCACCGGAAGCGGCGACGCCTGGTTGGCGACCTCGGCGGCGATGCTCGACGCCTATCGCGAAACGATCAACAGGTTCTTTGGCTTGTACGACGCCGGCCCCGGCGCAAGACACCGGCAGCCCGACGCCCCGAGCGATCAGAAGGAGGCAACGGAATGACGAAGACCGAAGAAGCGGGCCCGTCCACCGATCCGTTCGAGGTCTGGCGCGAGATGTACGACGCCAACGAGCGGGCCTGGGGCAGTGCACTCGAGGAGGCCATGAGGAGCCCCGAGTACGACGAGGCCAGTGGCAGGCTGCTTGAGACCATGCTGGCCGCCCAGAAGGCCATCCGCAACAACATGCGCACCTACCTCGAGACGATGAACGTCCCGACGCGCGAAGACATCGCCCGGCTCGGAGAGCTCGTCATCGGGCTGGAGGAGAAGATCGATCAGCTGACGGATCGGTTCGATGCGATCGAAGCCGTCGTTCGAACCCCGGGACCGGCAGGGCCGGCGGGCCCGATCGGCGCCACCGGCCGGACCGGGGCCACCGGGCGGACCGGACCCAGGGGACCGGCCGGAGCGAAGGGATCGGCTGGACCCAAGGGATCGGCTGGACCCAAGGGACCGGTCGGTGCCAGGGGACCGGTCGGTGCCAGGGGACCCGCGGCGGCTCCCAAGCCGGCGGCCGGCGCGATGCCATCGAAGGCTGCAACGCGCGCCAGGTCCGAAAGGGCCGTGGAGTGACAGCCCCAGCGTGGTCGATGCTGCCGGACCCGGCGACCGTGTGGTCCTCGACCGATCGTGCCCTCGAGATGGCCCGAGCCGTGCTCGGCTCGGCCGACGCTCCGGTCGGTCAGACGCCGAAGGAGCTCATCTGGCGCAAGAACAAGGCGCGCCTGTACCGCTACACGCGTTCTGAGCCAGCCACTCACCGAACGCCGATCTTCCTGGTCCTTCCGCTCATCAACCGGGCCTACATCCTCGATCTCCGCCCGGGTGCGAGCTTCGTCGAATTCCTGCTGGGTGAGGGCCACGACGTGTTCCTCATCGACTGGGGCACACCTGGCGACGAGGACCGGGCGCTTGACGTGTCGACCCTCGTCACCCGCTACCTGCCACGCGCCGCGAAGGCGATCCAGAAGGTCACGGGCGAGGACGAGATGACCGTCCTTGGCTACTGCATCGGCGGCGCCCTGGCGACCTGTTTCGCCGCTCTCCATCCGGAGATGACCCGCAACCTGATCCTGCTCACCGCGCCGATCGATTTCTCGGATGCCGGTCAATTCGGTCGGATGACAGCGCGAGAAACCTTCCCGGTCGACAGCGTGACCGACACGTTTCCGATCGTGCCGGGGCAGATGCCGGATATCGGCACGAAGTTGCTCGACCCGAAGGCCAGCTACGTCGGCACGTATCGCCAGCTCTGGGACAAGCTGGCCGACCCGAACTTCGACGTCCGGGGCTGGCAGGCGATGTACCGCTGGGTCAATGAGAGCGTCCCGTTCGCCGGGGCTGCGTTCCACCAGTGGATCGTCCAGTTCTACCAGGAGAACCGCCTCGCGAGGGACACCCTCGAGATGGATGGCCGGCCGGTCCGGTTGGCGGATATCCGTTGCCCGGTCCTCAACATCGCAGCCAGCCGGGACGCGATCGCGCCCCGGCCGACGACGAGTGTGATCACGCATCGCGTCAGCAGTCAGGACGCGTCAGAGATCGTGATCGAGGGCGGCCACGTCGGGATCGTCGTGGGCCGGACGGCGAGCCAGAATCTCTGGCCGAGGGTCGGCGCCTGGCTCGGCAGCCACGACTGATCCGGAGACCATGCCGTCGCTTCGACAAACCGCCCTGGCGGCTCGACGCGGCGCCGACTCGAAGGACCCTGGCGTCCCGGGCCTATGCCGCCTGCGGGATCGGCTTCCGGATGAGCTCGGCCAGCTGCTCGCCGTCGGGCTCGACGAGCGCGGTGACGCGGGCGCGGTCGACGTTCGCCACGATGATCTGTCCGATCTCGGTCCGCACCACGGTGAAGATGCCGAGCTCGTGCATCCGCTGTGTCTGCGACCGGTTGTCCTCGGTGGGCGTGACGTAGTGGAGCGAGGCGGCGCGGTAGCGGTGGATCAGGAATAGCTGGACGAGCGTCATGAGCCGTCGCCTGCGGATCGATGGTGACGTTTGCTGGTCGCGGATCGAAAGGATGCTCAGACCGTGACGATCCAGCATGGTGGCGAAGATCACGCTTGCCACCGCATCGTCCGATTCGTCCCGCACCCGAAGTTCCAGGAGGTCTGAACCCGCGCTATGTGGCCGCAGCTCGACGCGGAGCCTCTCCTGCCGATCCCAGTGCTTCGCCCATTCGGCAAGCCACGCCTCGAGTAGGCCCGTCGGCACCTCGGTCTGGACGAGGTGCTGGTGCTGGGTCGATCCGCTGCCCATCGCCTTGGTCGCCGCGGTCCGCCCGGAAACTGCCATCAGGGCCGCATCCAGCCGGTCCCCACCGACGAGTGACTGCGGCGTTCGATAGGGCGATTCGAGCAGCCGGAACTTCCGCTGGAGCCGGGCAAGGGCGAGCATCCCGTCGTCGCGCAGCGCCGTCGCGAACTCCTCGGCGGCGAGGCCGTCGATCTGGTGCCCGCCGTACGTGATGAAGTTGAACACGAATCCCAGCCTTCCGAGCTCCTCGGGAAACTGCCGCATCTCGTCGTCGCTGAGCCCGGTCGTATCCCAATTGAACGATGGCGACAGGTTGTACGCGAGCATCTTCTCCGGATACTCGTCGTGGATCGCCAGCGCGAATCGCCGGGCGTCGTCGAGGTTCGCGGTCTTCGTCTCCATCCAGAGCAAGTCGGCGAACGGAGCGGCAGCAAGGGACTTGGCGATCGCATAGTCGATCCCACCCCGGACCTGGTAGTAGCCCTCGGGTGTCTTGGGCAGCTCCGGATCCCAGGCGACGATGATGCCGAGCGAATTGGCCTTCTCGCGGATTTCCGAGAATGACGCCTGGCTCGCGAAGGCATGCCACTCCTCGAGCGTCATGTCGACTTGCCCGCCCTCGCCGACCTGGCGCTCGAGGATCTCCGCCACCGCCTCGCCGTACGTCTTCAGGCCGGCTTCCGTCTGCCAGATCTCCGCGTACCGGGTCTCGATCTCGTCGAGCAGGTCATGGACCGCCGTTCCGTCCGCCGGATCCCGGGCGATCCGGGCGCCGCGTTCGATCAGCGACATGAGTCCGACCCGAGTCAGCCACGCAACCGCTCGCTGCGTCGCGCCGTCGGACAGCGCGAACAGCAGGTGGCCCCGGATCTCATCCAGCCCCAGGTCATGCAGCGACTTCAGGATCGTCAGGAAACCGGCGCGATAGCTCGGCACGTCGGTGTTCGTCGCCCCGAGGATGAACGGCTGGTCTCGCTCGTCGGTGCGGTTGTCGAGGAATGTCGCCGACTCGGCGTCGGTCCGAGCGACGATGATGCCCGGCACTCTCATGATGTCGAGCTGGAACCGCGCCGCGTTGAGTCGCTTGTTCTGCTCATCCTGCCCGACCAGGACCTTGCCGCCCTGATGACCGCATTTCTTCGCACCCGGCTTCTGGTCCTCGATGTGGTAGCCCGGCACGCCCGCCTCGACAAATCGTCGGATGAGGTTTCGAACGTGTGCGTCACCGCCATGGCCCGTGTCGGCGTCGGCGATGATGAATGGGCGAAAGTCGATGTTCGGCGCTGTCCGACGCTTCTCCTCGTCCATCCGGGCGCGCGCGAAGTGCTGGTTCCTGTCGGCCGTGAGGAGAGCGCGAACCAGACCGGCCGCTTCGTCCGGTACCTGGCTCAGCGGGTAGCTCGCGAGGTCCGGACCGGGGTCCTCGGATGCCGACCCCTTCGCCGACGTGGCCCAGCCGCCGAGGTAGATCGCATCGATCCCCATCCGCTTCATGACGACTGCCTGACCCGGCGAATAGGGGCCGAAGGTCGTGATCTGGCCGCCTTGCTCGAACAGCTCCCGGAGCCGTGCATAGAACCCCTCCGCGGCCATCCGGGCGACGGTGTGGTCGGGCTGGATCGTCCCCTGCTGCTCGACGATCTCACGCGCGCCATGCAGGCGCACGATGCCATCGAACCTGGACGTCGCGCACCACTGACGGGTGGCAGAGACCTGCGTTTCGAGCTCGTTCATCGCTGCCTGGGGAGCGTTCGAGGCCATCGTCGGGGTCACTCGTTCTCGTGATCCCGGAGGCAATCGTCGGGGCACTCGCAGTCGGCCCAGTAGCTGAACTCGCGACGACCGGGACCGACAAGGGAGCCCTCGTCGTCGAGGGCAAGGCCCAGCACCCACAGGTGTGAGGGCTCCAGCGAGCCGAGTGTGACTGCAGTCGGCTGTTGTTGAACGACCTTGAGATCCATCGTGAACCCCCTCATGTGACTCGCCTGGGCCGCAACCGTACGATGCGGTCGAGCCGCCGTCCAATCGAAAGTTCTATCGCCTATGATCAACATCATTGATCACTACGGATCCAAGGTGATGCGCCATGCTCCTCGCCCAGGTCGAAGGGTTTATCGAGATCGCCCGGCAAGGGAACATGCGACGTGCGGCGTACGTGCTCTCGATCGGCCAGCCGGCGCTGACGGCTCGGATCCAGGCGCTCGAGGATGAGCTCGGCGCGGCTCTGTTTCGGCGAACGCACTCGGGTATGGTCTTGACAGCTGCCGGTCGCGCCTTTCTTCCGCATGCCGACCGCGCGATGGAGGCGATTCGCAGCGGTCGCTCGCTCGTTCGCGAACTGGAACACGGCGTGATCGGCGAGCTCGCATTGGCGGTCGCTCCGGCGGTCAGCGCTTATGTGCTACCGGAGATCCTCGTCCGCTTCACTGAGCGACACCCGGACGTCCGCCTCCTTGTGCGGACCGGCCATTCGGAGGAGATCGTGGACTTGGTGGCGCATGGCCAGGTCGAGCTCGGGATCGTCAGACAGATCCGCGACGCTCGGGTCCGGAGCCGTCCACTCTACGAGGATGAGCTCGTCCTGGTCGCCCGGCCCGACCACCCGTTTGCCGCGGCAGGGGCGGTCGACGTGTCCGAGATCAATCACGCCCAGCTCATCCTCTTCGACCGGACGTCGAGCTACTACGACATCACGAACGCGTTGTTCCGAGTCGCCGGCGTCGTGCCCCGTGGCGTCACCGAGGTGGACAACATCGAAGCGGCCAAGCGGATGGTCGAACGCGGGCTGGGTGTCGCGTTGCTTCCCGGGACTGCCGTCGCCGACGCCCTGTCGGGTGGCTCGCTTCGGGAGATCGCGCTGACTGGTACTGCCACGATCCGGCGACGGATCGTGGCAGTCGAGCGACCGGGAACTCGCCCGACGTCCCCGTTCCTGGATACCTTATGGGGACTCCTCGATCGGATCCCGGAGTTGATTCCTCGCGCGCTGCCGATCCCTCCGCCGCCAGCCTGACGAAGATGTCCTCATGACGCGCCTTCCCGCCCTCGGGCCCCGCGGCGAGGGATGGGTCTTCATCCAGGGCGTCCTACTCGTTCTCGTCGCGACCGCCGGCTGGGCCCTCGGGTCGGACTGGGCGGGGCCGGCGCGATTCGTCGGAATCGTCGTCGGGATCCTTCTGATCGCCGGTGGCGCCCTGCTCGTGGTTCGTGCCCTGGCGGATCTCGGCACCGCCGTGACGCCGCTCCCGATGCCACGCGACGACGCCGGGCTGATCGAGACGGGCGCATACCGACTGGTGCGCCATCCGATCTACGGCGGGCTCATCCTCGCGGCATTCGGCTGGGCGATCGTCCAGGCGTCCATCATCGCGGTCGCGCTCGCCGTGCTACTCGCGGGGTTCTTCCGTCTGAAGTCCGCCCGCGAGGAAGCCTGGCTCGAGGCACGGTTTCCTGGCTACGCTGCCTACCGAAGAAGGACACCGCGGTTCATACCCAGGATCGGTCGGTCATCCGGATGAGCTTGTCGATCGAGTCGAGGAAGGTTCCGTTTGGATCCGTCGTGCCGAAGCATCGCCGTCACGAGATCGTCCGAAGGTCCGCCCACATCTCGGACCACGGTCTGCGCAACCCGGTGCACACCGAGACGGCCTTTCCCTGTTCGCCGTTGTCGATGCCGAGCCCATTGTCGATGTGCGCGACATCACGGCAGTCGACGAAGAACTGGCTCCAGTCCTCGGGTCGCCAGTCGCCGACGTGGACCACGGTCGTCCTGTCGGCAGGCGGTGGTCCCCAGGACCAGTAGCTGTTGTGGCCGGAGTAGACCGCTGGCAGACCATGACCGAGGAGCACGAGCGGGCTCGCCTCGCTGTAATCGTTCGTCAGGATCACGGCGTGACCCCGCTGATCGGCCGGCAGCGAGTCAACGACTGCCTCCACCGTGGAGACGAATGCGGGCCAGCCGATCTCGTTGGCCGTGTCGGGGACAGCCGACGCGAGCCCTGACTTCGCGTAGTCAGCAACCGGCAGGATCGGCAAGGTCAGCAACGCAATCAGGGTGACCGAGAGCAGCGCGACGCTGGCGAAGGCTGTCGCCTTGATCCGGACGTGACCACGGGCCAGCCAGCGGTCGATGACGATGGCCCCGGCCGCCATGAAGAGTGGCACGCTGCCGATGGCGTAGTAGGCCTTGCCGCCGCTGACGAAGACGAGAGCGAGCGCGACGAGGGCGCCGATCCCGATCGCCCGCCACGGAGCAGCCGCGTTCGAGAAGAGCACCCAGCCCAGACCCGCGGCGCTCACCGGAAAGAGCAGCGGTCCGGTGAAGAGCCAGAGGAGCGGCACGACCTGCGCCCGGTTGTCGGCCGCATATCCGCTGATGGCTTGCGCCATCGTCAGTTGCGGCCAGCCGTTCGTCGCCTGCCAGGCGAGATTCGGGGCCCAGATGAGGAGGGCGATCCCGATGGCCGCCCACGACCAGGGCGAGCGGATGACATCCCAGCGGCGGGTGAGGACGAGTCCCACCGCCAGACCCGCGCCCAGGAACAGGAGCGTGTCCTTGTTCTCGAGCCCTAACCCGGTCGTGACACCCAGCGCCAGCCAGAGGCGCCGATCGCCGCCGGCAAGGAGCTTCACCAGCAGCCAGACGATGACCGCCCAGGCGAGGAGGTCGGGATCGGTCGTGGTGTCGAGATGACCTGCGCCCAGGTAGCCCGACAGGGCCGCCGTGATCGCGGCCAGGGTCTGCGCTCGGCGCGACCCACCGAGGTCGCGCGTGATGAGCGCGGTGAGCACCACGATCAGGCCCATCTCGAGGGCGGGCAGCACGCGGACGGCGAACGGTGAGACGCCGAGCAGGGCGACCGAGGCTGCGGACAGGAGCGGCGTCAAGGGCGGCTGGTCGACATAGCCGAAGGCCGGATGCTCACCGGCGACGACGAAGTACATCTCGTCGCCGTGGAAGCCGTAAGCGCCGGAGAATGCCAACAAGACGACGACAAAGATGCCGGCAACCAAGAGCACGGGCCATGAGACCGGAATAGACCCGAGACGATCATTGATCGTCGTGACGCGTCGCTGGTTCTCGATCGGACCCATGCCGGGAGCATCTGCGCGTCGACGTGCCGGCGCAAGGACTGCCGCCGCACGATCCATAGCGCGGCGGATGCGACCTCCCCCGGGCTGCGCGGCGCCTTGAATGAGACGCCGATCCCGTAGGTCAGGAAGGTGTCCCCTGGCACCAGCTCCAGGACTGTTGCGGCGCGTCGATCCTTCGGAAGGAGCGACGAGAGCTTCTTCGACATTGTCTTGAGATCGAGCGAGCCGGCCGGGTGCACGATCGCCCGCGCGCGGAAGCTGATCGTCGCCGGCGGGATCGGCAGCAATGGTGGGTCGTGGCCGAACGCGCGACACTTCGGCAAGCAGGCAGGTCCTGCATGGCGAGTCGGAGGGACAGGCGTGGAGTCGCAGGATGATGGCGAGCCGCTGCTGCGGCGCTACGCCTGGGCCGAGAACGGGGACCCGCTCGTGGAGGCGGTCTCGATCACCCTCGTCCAGCCTGCCGACGGATCCGCGCTGGCCGCGCTCCGGCCGCGCCGCGAGATCTCGGCCAGGCTCACCGTCGGGCAGGCCCTGGCCGAGGCCTTCGCCCTGGATGACTTCGCTTGGGGCTCCGTGCTCGCCCAATCCGACCAGCTCGGTGACTGGGACGTGATCATCGAGCCTTGCGGGTGGGCGGCATCCGTCCCGGAGACCCTCGCGCACCTGTCAGCGGGCGGGACGGCGATCAACGTCTTCTGGAACGTCAACGCGGTCATCACCTTCTCACTCGCACGCACCGGGGCGTTGGTTCGCACCTTCGACGCGCTGCTCTACGACGATGGGGCCGACGCCTTGCCCGAGGAGAAGGGCTTGCGATGGGGGGTCGACGCTCCACGCGCCAGCGCCCTCGCCCTGATGGAGAGGCTCACGGGCATGCCCGTGGAGCGCGACTGGCTGGTAGGGCGTGCGCGGCGATCCTTCGTCGTGCCGCTCTAGCCTCGATCGGCCGAGCTGACACCCGCGTTAACCGGCCTCGGCGATCACCGGCTCAAGGCCCATCCTGCGAACGGCCGGCAAGGTGGCCGCGGCGAGCGTCAGGACGGTCATCGTCACGCCTGCGACGACCAGCATGCCCGAGAGGCTCACCGCCACCAACGCTCCGGCGACGACCTGCGACACCGGGACAAGGGCGACCGACCCAAGGAGGATGACGCCGAACACCCGGCCCATCAGTGCCTTCGGAACCCGCTGCTGGGCCCACGTGAGGAAGGTGAGGTTGACGTAGCCCATCGCGAAGCCGACGACGGCGGTCAACAGGAAGGCCACCGCGGTGGAGAAGACAGCCGAGAGCGCCGCGAGGCCGATCCCCATCGTCGCCGTGATCAGGAGCACGAACGTCCCGAACTGTCCGGGCCCGGGCTTGGGCAGGGCCGCCACCGCGACCATCCCGAGGAGGGCCCCGCCGCCCATGGCCGACAGGAGCGTGCCATATGCGGCCGCTCCCTCGGGAAGCCGGGTGTACGCGATCATCGGCAATCCCACGCTGAGCGGCCCGACGATAAGCAGGTTGATGCCCATCGCGAGGAGGACCACGGATCGCAGGCTCGGCCAAGCCCACACGAAGCGCAGGCCCGTCTTGAGCGCATCGAGCAGGGCCTCGCCACTCGACGCAGCAGTGGATCCGCGTCGCATCAACGCCAGGGTGACGAGCGAGACGACGAAGCTCAGCGCGTCGACGAGCAGCGCGACACCGATCCCTGTCAGCGACGGGTTCGATCCAGTCGTGCCGAGCACGGCGACAAGCATGCCCGCGGTGGCCGGGCCGACCATGACCATGAGCTGGGTCGTCCCCTGGCTCAGTGCGTTCGCAGCCGGGATCTCGTCGGGCTCGACGACCGCCGGGATGATCGCCTGCTGGGCCGGGAAGAAGAAGGCATCGGCCACGCCGAAGATGACCGCACAGACGTAGAGCATGGGCATGGTGACGATGCTCGTGACGGTGGACAGGCCCAGCAAGGTCACCGTCACGAGTCGCACCGCATTGGACAGGATCATCACGCGGCGTGGCGAGAGCCGATCGACGTACACGCCGCCGAACAGCATGAGCGCGGCGCGTGGGATGGCCATCATCGCCAGCACCGTGCCGAGCGCCAGGGCGCTGCCGGTCAGGACGAGCGCGAGCCAGGGCAGCGCGACGAGGGCGAACTGGTCGCCGAGCGATGAGATCGCCTGGCCGGTCCACAGGAGGCGGAAGTCCCGGCCGTGGAGTGGGTTCACCCGGTGTTGCGCCACGCGCTTGTCGGTGAGGGCGGTTGTGGACATCTCGAGCCTCTCGACTGCCGACGACGAAGCACGCGCCGCCACCCAGAGCAGTCCGCTGGCGGGTCGGGTATCAGCCGGCAAGTCAAGCTTGCACGATGTCGGCTGGCCGACGACGTCCATGCGGCATCAAGTTGACGTGACGTTCGACCCAAACCCGTCGAGCACCTCGCGTGGATGTAGGTCCAGTTGCCAGAGCGGCAGTTTCCGCGCCCGGCGCCCGGATCAGCGGGTCTAATGGCCTCCCCCGGCGCGACCGATGGCCGTCGTTCCGCACGCATGTCTGGTGGATGCTCACTGCGCACAGATCATCGTCACGGCGCGCACCGTGAACGATGTCGAAAGGAGCGATGAGATGAAGCGGATCCTGGTCGCGTACGACGGCGGCGACCCCGCGCGTCGAGCGCTGTCCACTGGCGACACACGCTGAAGCCACGGTCGTGGTCGTCCGGTAGCGGATCAGGTCCACCCGTCAGCGTGGCAAGGCTCAACAACGGCCTCGTTACCCTCGGGAGTTTGATCGGGGGCTGAGTTCCTGACGCCTTCGGGTCGATTGGCTCTGGTCGGCGCCGCGCAGACGGTCGAGACTGGACATCTGGACGGGTGTGCACGACGCCGTGATCAGCTTGGTGCCATGGATCCGCCCTCAAACCCAAGGAGGTGTCCAGATGACGCTCATCCGGCGTCCGGCACCGCTGTCGGAACTCGTCTCGTTCCGGGACGCGATGGACCGGCTCTTCGACGAGCGATTCTTCAGGCCGATGTGGATCGCCAGTGGCGAGCGGCAAGCCGCTCCCGCGCTTGACGTGTACACAACGCCCGAGGCGGTGATCGCCAAGGTCGCCTTGCCCGGGGTCAAACCGGAAGACGTCGACGTGACGGTCGGCGACGACGTGGTCACGATCAGCGGCGCCTTCAAGGAGGAGAGGGAAACGACCGACGCGGGCTACATCCACAAGGAGCTCAGTCAGGGCAAGTTCAGTCGAAGCTTCTCATTGCCGACGGCCATCAGGGCCGATGCGGCCAAAGCGGAGTTCAAGGACGGCTTGCTCACGCTGACTCTCCCGAAGACCGAGGAAGTCAAGCCGACGCACGTCAAGGTCGAGGTTTCCTGACCACATCACGGCACCAACGCTAGTGGCGAACACCAGGCGGAGGTCCGATCCGAGGGGGCGAACCTCCGCCGCTCGAATGGACGTCGCCGCCGCGATCTGTGATTCCAGCAATGCAGTCCATATACGAGGAGGAGGCAGATGGACTACGTCATCACCACCCGCCATGTCGAGGCGCAGGCGATCGTCTCGATCCGCGCTCGCCACCCGCAGGATGATCTGCCGGCATTCATCAAGCGCGCGTTTCCGGACCTCCTTGGAAGGCTGCGTGTGCTCGGAGTCAGCCCGTCCGGGCCGCCATTCGTCATCTACCACGAGTTCGGCGCTGATGGCATCGATGCCGAGGTGTCCGTGCCGATCGACCAGCCCGTCGCCGCAACCGGCAAGGTCGAGAGTCGCGTCCTGCCGGCGATGACCGTCGCACGGACGCTCCACGTCGGGCCTTACGAGAAGCTCGGGGAGGCCTATGCGGCGGTGTGGGACTGGATCACGGACCACGGATATGAGCCCGCCGGTCCGATCCAGGAGCGATATCTGAGCGGACCTGGCAGCCGCGCCACCTCGGGCGAGTACCGGACCGAGATCGACATGCCCATCGTCCAGCTGATGGTCGCCGCGCCCGTGTGAGGCACCGATGGACGACGAACGACCCGGAGGGACCGTTCCATCCGTCGTTGATGCGATCTCTAGGCGCTACGCCACCGCCGACCGAAGGAAGCGGCAGGCAGGCAGTGCCGCCCACCTGCTGGCCGCCCCTGTCGCTCGATGTCCGCCCAGGTCTTGCCGGTGCAGGCGTTGCCGGCCACCGCCGGGTCGCGGCTGCGTTTCACGGTGTCGGCCGGAGGTAGACCGGGTACTCGCGCATGGCGACCGGCTTGCCGGAGTACTCCGAGATGTCCCAGACCCGCAGCGTCCCCCATTGAGCCCTCGACACGTGGTAGGACAGGGTGACGTCGAACGTTCCCCAACAGCCTGTACCGCAGCTTGCCACCACCGGAACATCGACCAGCACCTTGTCGTTGCTGTCGAGCAGGGCGGTCCGGAACTGTGCCTCGAAGACGTTGGCGAGCCCCGTGACCCGGCCCGGGTTCAGGAGGGAGGCACCCCACGCCGGCCGATCGACGAAGATCAGGGGCAGGTAGCGGTCGCGGTACGTCTCCCGAGTGACAGGCTTGTTCAGGACGATCTCCTCGGACGTGAACACCTTGACCGGCTTACCCTCGAGCTTGAAGTTGACGCGATCCACCGTCGTGAATTGGGTCAGCGTGTAGACGACCTGGGCCAGACGTCCGCGGAGCGAGAACACGCCGAGATCCCACTGGTCGTCAGGGGAGAGCGAGGCGAACTCGGCAGACAGGTCGACCGTCGCCAGGCGTCCCGAGATCTTGATCCCGAGGAGCTTCGAGCCGGCGGGGATCAACGTGACGATCCCCGGCTCCGCCGCCCGCTCCTTGGCCGATGGTCCCGCGAGCAGCGCGTTCATCGCGGCAGTCGCGGTGGCCGTGCTCTTGGGCACCGTCCGGAGGACCGGAACGAGAGTCGGTTCATTGACGACCTCGCCGCCGCTGAACGGATCGCGCAGCAGGAAGTACGCGCGAACGACCATCGTGGTGGGCGTCGCCGAGGGCGACGATGGCAGGACCGCCGGGCTCCTCGTCGCCGGAGAGACCGTCGGCGATCGTGTCGGGGCAGATGTCGGCGGCACCGCGGACGGCACCGCGGACGGTGATACCGTCGGCGAGGGGGCGCTGGGCGTGGGCGTGCCAGAACCTGCGGGGCTCGGACTGGTGGCGGGAGCGCCGCACGCTGCGACGAGGGCAAGGACCAGGAGTGCGACCATTGGCTGACGGCGGAACATGCGAGCCACCTCCCCACGGAGATTCATCCAACCTGAGGATGGACCCCGTCACGCCGTGTCCGCATGTGCCGGCCGTCGTGAAGTGAGCGGCCGATCGGCCCCAGGTCCGCGCGGCGACGCGGCGGTGGACCCCGCGCACCCGGACGTCGACGCCGACCACGCGGCACGAGGGCGTGGCGGACGGGATCGGTCGCCTATGGCGAGCTGCAGGGATCCGGTCGGCCGGCACGGACGCGCGATCCGGCACGGACGCGCGATCAGGTGGTCGAAGGCGCCCCGATCGTCGCTGATGACCGAGTCTCCATCGGCCGACCTGACGGTTCCGACCGAGCCGCCGCCTCGACGGCCGCCTGGTAGCCGCTGGTGAAGGCGGCGAGGTTCGCTTCGATCATCTCCGGCCGCTTGGTGCCGAGCACGTCGAAGAGGGCCTGCCGAAGCGATTCGTGGCCGACGATCGGCCGCCGGGCGATCAGCGCGCCGAGCGCGACGATGCTGACGAACCGATCGTCGCCGGCCGCCCGCGCGAGCGCGGAGCAGGGGATGGCCGCGATCTCGATGTCCGTCCGCCGCGGCTCGGCCTCGATGAGCGAGGCGTTGACGATGAGCAGGCCGCCGCGGACGAGCAGCGGCTCGAACTTCGCGAGCGACGGCGGGTTGAGGGCGACGACGCTGTCGGCCGCTGTCCACGATCGGCGAGCCGATCGGGCGGTCGGCGATGATGACCGTGCACGAGGCCGTCCCGCCGCGCATCTCGGGGCCGTAGGAGGGCATCCACGACACCGTCCGGCCCTCGATCACGGCGGCCTGCGCGAGGACGTGCCCGGCGAACAGCAGCCCCTGGCCGCCGAACCCGCTGAAGATCGTCGCGTGCTGCATCGTCAGACCTCCCGTGCGCTGGCGGGCGGCCTTCGGCGCGGTCCACCATCACGCCGAGCGGATAGGTCTGGACGACGTCACGGGCGACGTGGGCCATCGCCTCGGTCGGCGTCATGCCCCAGCCGACGGGGCAGGTCGAGAGGACCTCCACGATCGACAGCCCGCCACCCGCGAGCTGGACCTCGAACGCCCGGCGCAGCATCGCCTTGGTCCGGCCGATCAGCGGCGGATCGGCGATGGAGCCGCGAGCCGCGTACGTCACGCCCGGCAGCAGCGCCAGCATCTCGGTGATCGGGATCGGGTAGCCGGCCAGCCGCGCCTCGCGCCCGGCCGGGCTCGACGTGGTGCGCTGGCCCGAGCAGCGTGGTCGGGGCCATCTGGCCGCCGGTCATGCCGTAGATGCCGTTGTTGACGAAGATGACGCTGATCCGCTCGCCGCGGGCGGCCGCGTGGACGATCTCGGCGGTGCCGATGGCCGCGAGGTCGCCGTCGCCCTGGTAGGTGAAGACGAAGGCGTCGGGGCGCACGCGGCGGACGCCGGTCGCGACCGCCGGCGCGCGGCCGTGGGGTGACTCGACGAAGTCGACGGCCAGGTAGTCGTAGGCGAAGACGCTGCAGCCGACCGACGCGACGCCGATCGTCGTCGGGCCCAGGTGCATCTCGTCGAGCAGCTCTGCGACGAGGCGGTGGATGATGCCGTGGCCGCAGCCCGGGCAGTAGTGCGTCGACGTGTCGATCAGCAGCTCGGGCCGCCGGTAGATGACGCGGCGCGGGTCGGATGTCAGCGTCTGCATCGGATCACCGCCTCCGCATCGGGCGGCCGGCCGGTCAGGTGCCCACGCTCGGCGTGAGCGGCATCGACGACCTCGCCCGGTGTCGGGACCATGCCGCCGGTCCGACCGTGGAAGAAGACCGGGGTTCGTCCTTCGACAGCCAGCCGCACGTCCTCGACCATCTGCCCCGCCGACATCTCGACGACGACGATCGCGCGCAGATCCTGGGCGATCGCTCGACAGCTCGCTCGACGGGGAACGGCCACAGGCTGATCGGGCGGAAGAGACCGGCGCGCAGCCCCTGCTCGCGGGCTCGCTCGACCGCCGTGCGCGCGACGCGTGCCGACGTGCCGTAGGCGACGATGACGACCTCGGCGTCATCGAGGTCGCTCGCCCGCCCAGCGGACCTCCCGCTCGGCGATCGAGGCGAACTTCGCCTGCAGGTGCCGGTTGTGTGCCTCGAGGTCCTCCGGCCGGAGGTGCAGCGAGCGGACGACCCGCGGCGGCCGATCGACGGCCCCCGACAGCTCCCAGCCGCCGGTGTCCGGGCGGGCATCCGGTAGACCGGGACCACCGGCTCCATCGCCTGGCCCATGACGCCGTCGGCCAGGATCATGACCGGCGTCCGGTAGCGCTCGGCGATCTCGAAGGCGTCCGCGGTCAGCGCGACTGCCTCGGCGATCGACGACGGAGCCAGGACCGGCACACGGTAGTCGCCGTGGCCATGGCCCTTCGTCGCCTGGAAGTAGTCGGACTGCGAGGGTCCGATGCTGCCCGAGCCCCGGTCCGCCGCGCATGACGTTGATGAGCACCATCGGCAGCTTCGGAGCCGGCCAGGTAGCTCATCCCCTCGGCCATGAGGCTGATGCCGGGGCTTGAGGACGAGACCAGGACGCGAGCGCCGGTTGCGGCCGCGCCGAGGGCCATGTTGATCGCCCCGAGCTCGCTCTCCGCCTGCACGAACACCCGTCCGAGTTCCGGCATCCGCCGTGCCATCCACTCAAGCAACTCCGCCTGGGGCGTGATCGGGTAGCCGAAGTAGGCGTCGCAGCCGGCCTGGATGGCGGCCTCGGCCATGGCCTCGTTGCCCTTCATGAGGACCGGGCGGACGGGATCATCCGCCGGACGAGAGTCTCCGCGCACGTCGACGACGGCGGTCACGTCAGGTCAGCCTCGGCCGCGCGAAGACGGCGAACACCGCGTCGGGGCAGATCCGGGCGCACAGCGCACAGCTCGTGCAGGCGGCAGCGTCAGTCAGGCGAATCGGGTGGTAGCCGAGCTCGTTCACGATCGACAGGTCGAGCTCGAGGACGTGCTTGGGGCAGGCCGGCGACGCACAGGCCGCAGCCCTTGCACCGGTCGACGGCAATGTCCAGCGGCTCGAATGAGACGGGCGCATCCGCATCTGACCGGATCGGCTGGACGGCGATCGCCATCGGCTACCTCCGATCGAACGCTAGGCTCCCCGATCGCGGGCGGCGAGTGCCGAAGGACGCTTCTGCGAGAGCCGTTCGGCAGATCGGTGCACACGCTGATCGCCGAAGTCACGCTCGACGCGCGGACACTCCCGTGGGGATGCCTCGTCGGCGAGCCAGGCGGCCCGGACGAGTAGTACAGCCTTCGAGCGCAAGGTCATCGACGAACGCTTGGTACACTCCGCTGAACGGCGTCGCGGAACCTGCAGGCTTGTCCATGTCGAGGCTCGAGTGCCTCGGCTGACCTGTCTGGGTCCGGATCCACCGTTGCCTCGGGCGGGAGTAGCTCAGTTGGCAGAGCGGCAGCCTTCCAAGCTGCATGTCGCGAGTTCGAACCTCGTCTCCCGCTCCACATCCCTCGATTCGCAGCGGGGTCCGACGCTCTCGCAAGGCTCTGGACCGACGCGCCCCTAGGCGCTGACTATCGTCCCGACCGCACGGTACGGTCAGGGGGCGTCGGTCGAACCTTGGAGCCGCCTACCTTGGGGTCGTCGCCGGGCGATACGCCAGAGGGACCTACATGATCGAACAAGGGTCGGCCCACAGCCGGCTCGAGGACTTCTTTCGAAACCGATCCGTGGGCGGCCTCGCGATCGCGTGCGAGGGTGGCAAGTGGTCGGCGCGGGCCGAAGCTTCTATGGGGGCCGTCGGGTCGACTGGTCGCTGGACGACCACGATCACCGTCGTCGGCGGGAAGTACGCCGGCGGGGACGACGCCATCGAGCGAACCTGCCTCGACGTGATCAACAGGCTTGCGGAGGTCGGCCTCATCGTTCGGTGATCGCCCACGGTCCTCCGATCACTCCGTCGAGCGGCCAGGACCCGCCATTCGGCCGGTTCTCGGTACCTGGTCTATCGTCGCGGCGTGAGCGAGCCGCGCGAACCCGCCACTCCAGCCGCTGACGTCGGCCGGCTGGTCGCGGCCCGCTACCGGCTGGCGGAGCTGATCGGCGTCGGCGGGATGGCCACCGTCCACCGCGCGACGGACACGAGGTTCGATCGAACGGTCGCGGTCAAGCTGCTTCGGCGCGAGGTCGTCGAGGACGCCGACATCGCGATGCGCTTCCGGCGCGAAGCCCTCGCCGCGACCGTGCTGCGCCACCCGAACATCGTCGGCTGCCTCGAGACCGGCACCGACGACGGCCAGCCGTTCCTGGTGATGGAGCTCATCGAGGGCGAGGACCTGGCCGCGCGGCTGCGTCGAGTCGGCCGGCTCTCCGCGGGCGAGGCGACCCGGATCGGGCTCGATGTCGCCCGCGCCCTCGGCGTCGCCCACATCCGCGGGATCGTCCATCGCGACGTGAAGCCGGGCAACATCCTGCTGGCCCGCGACGGGCGGGCGATGGTGACCGACTTCGGGATCGCCCGCCTGTCCGCCGACGCCGAGGGGGCGGTGCCCGGGACGACGCTCGGGCTCGGTCCACTACTTCAGCCCCGAGCAGGCCAAGGGCGAGACGACGACCGCCGCGTCCGACGTCTACAGCCTCGGGCTCGTCCTGTACGAGTCGCTGACCGGCCGCCGGGCGTGGAGCGGCGAGTCGACGGCCAAGCTCGCGGCCGCACGGATCGGCGCCCCGGCGCCCCATCCGCGCGATGTGTCTCCCGATGTACCGGCGGCGCTCGATTCGATCGTCGCCCATGCGCTCGATCCGGAACCGGCCGGCCGGTACCCGAACGGTCAGGCGTTCGCGTCCGCGCTCGAGTCCCTCGTGGCACATGCGGATCCGTCGAGCCCGACGGTCGCGACCGACCAAGCAGCCCTGGCAGCCGCCGCAGCGGCCCTCGCGCACGGCGCGCCCTCGTCGGTCGGGGTCGCCCCGCCGATGCCCGCCTCGGTGGCCCCGCTCCGTCCAGCCTCCGCCGGCCCAGCGGGTCGAGTCGGTCTCGCCACCGCGCAGCCGCCCGGCCTCGGCGCCGTCCGCCGGGCATCGCCGGTCATCGCCGCGCCGCTGATGGTCCTGATGCTGGTCGTCGGGGTCGTCGTGGCGGCGTTGCTGCTCGCCGCGCTGCCGGGCGGGGGATCGACCGGTGTCGCCTTCGCCAGCCCGACGCCGCGCGCCACGCAGCGTCCGACCGCCCGCCCCACGGCCCGGCCAAGCGCGCGACCGAGCGCCACCGTCCCCGGGGCGACGGCGATCGCGAAACCGGCCTCGACGCCGATCCAGGCGTCGGGCCCGAAGCCACCCAGTCCGGGGACGCTCGATGCCTGCGATCCGTTCTTCGGAGTCGCCTGCGGCCTCGACGCCGGTCTCTATGAGCCGAGCCACTTCGTCCCTCCGATCCGATTCAAGCTCGGCGCGTGGCTGGTCGGTCTCGGATTCGCGATCGGACGTGCTTGCCCTGACGCGGGACGAGGGCCGTCTGACGTTCGCCAGCGGGATCACGACCGTCTACCCGTCTCACGACCCGGCGAACGCGCCGGCGACCGGCCGTCTCCTGGTCGAAGCCTTCATCGAGACTGACGGCGTGGCCGCCGGCAAGCCGGCAAGCAAGAAGATCGACAAGCACCGGGCGACGACCATCGACCTGTCGCCGACCGGGCGGAGATCGCGTCGCACTGTTCGGAGGCGGCTCGGAGACGTTCTTCCTCGAACCGAACGGGACGACCCGGATCGTGGTCATCGACGGCGACGCCGGGCCGCTGGTGATCGCCATCGAAGCGGCGCCGGATCGGCAGCCCGCCGCCATCGTGAAGATCGCGATGCCCGTGGCCACCAGCGTCCATTTCCGCTGACGCGACGGCCGGGCTGACTCGGGGGGTCGGCGGCGGGTACGCTTGACCCGCCCATGAGTCTCATCGTCCTGCAGAACCTGACGAAGCGCTATCCGCGCGGCGTCACCGCCCTCGACGGTCTGACCCTCGACCTCGAGCCGGGCATCATCGGGCTCGTCGGCGCGAACGGTGCGGGCAAGAGCACGCTCATCAAGATCCTGCTCGGGCTGCTGCCGCCGACATCCGGCGATGCGTCGGTGATGGATCTCGACGTGCGGACCAAGGGCACGACCATCCGCCAGTTCGTCGGCTACATGCCCGAGTACGACTGCCTCCCGCCGGACACCTCGGCGACCGACTTCGTCAGCCACATGGCGCGCATGTCCGGACTGCCCAGCGCGTCCGCTCGCGAGCGAACGGCCGAGGTCCTCCGGCATGTCGGCCTGTACGAAGAGCGATACCGGGCGATGGGCGGCTACTCGACCGGGATGAAGCAGCGGGTCAAGCTGGCCCAGGCGCTCGTCCACGGCCCGCGGCTGCTGCTGCTCGACGAGCCGACCAACGGCCTCGACCCCGCCGGCCGCGACGAGATGCTGGCGCTGGTCCGCCGGACCGGGACCGAGTTCGGCATCGCGGTCATCGTGGCCAGCCATCTTCTCGGCGAGATCGAGAGGGTGTGCGACTTCCTGGTCGCGATCGATGCCGGCCGGCTCCTGCGCGCTGCCCCGCTCGGCGCCTTCACCGAGCGGACCGGCGTCCTGGCGGTCGAGGTCGAGGACGGCGAGACGCAGCTCGCGGCCGCCCTGTCGGCGCGCGGGCTCCAGGCCGTCGCGGACGGGCGGACCGTCCTGCTGGCGGTCAGCGAGGACGCCCAGTACGACATCGTCCGCGACGCGGTCGCCGACCTGTCGCTCCGGCTGGTCCGACTCGAGCAGCGACGGCAGAGCCTCGAGGACCTGTTCCGTGACGACGTGCCCGCCGCACCGGTCACCGCGGGCGTGGCTGCCGCCGGGAGTCCGCCCCCGCCCCCGCCACCGGTCGCGAGCACCGGCCCATGAGCCAGACGACACCGCCGCCGGGCGGCGCCCCGACATCGGCCCGAGGACCGGGCGGCAGCATCTACGACCTCGGCTACCAGGCGTACGTCGGCCCGCGTCTCGGCCGCCGGAGCGCCGTTCTCGCCCTGTTCGCGCAGACCGTCCGGTCGAGCTTCGGGATCGGTCGCGGTGGGCGCGCCAAGATCGCACCATTCACGCTGGCAACGCTGGCCATCCTGCCGGCCGTGCTGGCGGTCGGGTTCGCGGCGCTGTCGGCGCAGGCGGGCGGCGGCGCGTTGGCCAACGCCTCCCCGATCCGCTACGAGAGCTATCACGGGCTGGTCTCGATCCTGATCATGCTGTTCTGCGCGGCCCAGGCCCCCGAGCTGTTCGGGCGCGACCAGCGCTACGGCGTGCTGCCGCTGTATTTCTCGCGCGTCCTGACCCGCACCGACTACGCGCTGGCCAAGGTCGGCGGCCTGATGGCGGCGCTCTTCGTGGTCGAGGTCACGCCCTATGTCGTCCTCTTCGTGGGGCGGGTGCTGGTCGCCGCCGACCCGGTCACCGGCCTGTCCAACGAGGTCGGCCAGGTCCCGCGCTTCCTCCTCCAGGCCGCCCTCGTGGCCGGGCTCCTGGGCGGGCTGGCGAGCGTGATCGCCGCCTGGACGCCGCGCCGCGCGTACGCGACCGCGTCGATCATCGCCGTCTTCATCATCCCGCCGATCATCGTGGCCCTGATCGGCGGTCTGACCAACCAGGACCTCGCCCGCGCCATCATCCTGTTCAGCCCGGCCGACGTGCTCGACGGCACGAATGCGGCGATCTTCGGCTCGATCCCCGATAGCTCGGTCGTGGCGTCGCTCGACCTGCCGGGCTGGCTGTACGTCGGGACGGCCGCGCTCGAGATCGCCATCGCCGTCGGGCTGACCATCCGACGCTACCTGCGGATCGCGGCGTGACCGAGCCGACCGCCCCGCCGGCAGCCGTGCCCCTTCCGGTCCCGCCGACGCCGCCGAACCCGACGGCGGCCCTCGAGGTCGACCACGTCTCGCGCTGGTACGGCAACGTCGTCGCCGTCAACGACATCTCGTTCGCGCTCGGGGCCGGGGTGACCGGCCTGCTCGGCCCGAATGGCGCCGGCAAGTCGACCCTCCTCCACCTGATGGCCGGCCTCCTCGCGCCGTCCGCCGGCCGCGTCCTGGTCGGTGGCGAACCCGCCTGGCGGCGACCGGCGATGTACCGCCAGATCGGGCTCGTCCCGGAGCGCGAGGCGGTCCACGCCTACCTGACCGGGCTGGGCTTCGCGCGACTCAACGCCCAGCTCCAGGGCGTCGCCGATCCGGATGCGGCGGCTGCCCGGGCGATCGCCGACGGTCGACCTGACCGAGGCCGCGAACCGGCCGATCGGCACGTACTCGAAGGGGATGCGCCAGCGCGCCAAGCTGGCCGGTGCGCTCGTCCACGACCCGCGCGTGCTGCTGCTCGACGAGCCGTTCAACGGTCTCGACCCGCGGCAGCGGCTGCACATGATGACGCTCCTGCGCTCGATGGCCGCCGAGGGCCGGACGATCCTGTTCTCGTCGCACATCCTCGAGGAGGTCGAGCGGGTCGCCGATTCGGTGCTCGTCGTGTATGCGGGACGGCTCGCCGCGGCCGGTGACTTCCGGTCGATCCGCCGGCTGATGACCGATCGGCCGCACACGTTCACGGTCGCCTCGTCCGACGATCGGCGCCTGGGCTCCGCGCTGCTCGCGGATCCGTCGGTCTTCGGCGCCGAGCTGGTCGGCGGCCGGCTGGCGATCCGGACCGCCGACTACGACGGCTTCACCCGGGCGCTGCCGCAGGTCGCGCGGGCGAACGCCGTCACCCTGTTCGAGGTCGCCCCGACCGACGATTCGCTCGAGAGCGTGTTCAGCTACCTGGTCCGTCGATGAGCGTCGTCGCCCCGATCGCGGACGTCACCCTGCGCGGGCTGCTGAGCCGGCGACGGATGATCCTGCTGATCCTGCTGGTCGGGCTGCCGGTGCTGGTCGGGCTGCTGGTCCGCATCAGCGGCGGGCGCCCCGACGCCGACCGCGTCCTCGACACGCTGGTCGTCCGGACGGTGATGCCACTCGTCGCGCTCATCGTCGGCACGGCCGCGATCGGGACGGAGATCGAGGACGGGACTGCCGTCTACCTGATGGTCAAGCCGATCGCGCGCTGGAAGATCGCGCTCTCCAAGACGCTCGTCGCAGTCGGTCTGACGGCGGCGCTGGTGATCCCGTCGATCGTCATCACCGGGCTCCTGCTCGGGAGCGGGAGCGACCCGTCGACGGCGATCGTCGGCTATGCGGTCGCCTGTCTCGTCGGTGGGAGCGCGTACGCGGCGGCATTCCTGACCTTCAGCGTGTTCACCTCGCGGGCGCTCCTGCTGGGGCTGGCCTACGTCCTGATCTGGGAAGGCGTCCTGTCCGGGCTGCTCGAAGGCACCAAGTTCCTGTCCATCCGGCAGGCCACCCTCGGGCTCGCCGCAGCGCTCGGTGTGGACGTGCCGGGAAGTACCCCGCTCGCGCCCGGGGTGAGCGTGCTCGTCCTCGCCGTCGTGCTCGTCGGGGCGTTCCTGCTGGGGAGCTGGAAGCTCGCACGGTTCGAGATCCGCGGCGGCGATTGAGGTGTCCCGGCGGTCGCTTTCGGCCGGATCGCGCCGCCCACCGCGGCGATGAGCAGGAACCCCGAGGGGATCGAGCTCCAGAGGGTACCGGCCATCGTCGATATCGCAACGGGTTGCATTTGTCTGTCGGTGCACCCGTCGACTCTCCTTTCGCGCGATGACCGCTTCTGGATCGCTCGGGGCACCGACGTCTGTCGTCTGGGCTGATGTCCGTGACCGGCTCCACGCGCGTGGCCTCCGGGGGACCCCGCAACGGCGGATCCTGATCGACGTGCTTGCCCATACGGACGGGCACGTGACGGGTGCCGAGCTGGTCGAACGCTGCCGTGCGGTGGACCCGGGACGATCCCGTCGACCGTCTACAGGACGCTCGCGGTCGACCTCAGCCACCTCTCGATCGCCGGCCGCTGCTCCGCCTGCGGTGCCGCGATCGCCGACTGACCGACGTCAGGCGAACAGCGACCCGCCGATGATGCCGTCGGGCGTCGTCCCCGGTGGCGCGAAGAAGTAGCCGCCGCCGATCGGCTGGATGTACTCGGATAGGGGCTCTCCATCGAGCCGTTTCTGGACCGTCACGAAGCCGCGGTGGAGGTCCTGCTGGAAGCATGCGAACAGAAGGCCCTGGTCGAGCAGCCCGGCATCGTCGAAGCCGCGGCTGTACGAGTAGCCACGCCGGACGATCCTGTTCGGCTCGGTCTGCGGCGTCCGCGGGTTTGCCAGCCGGATGTGGGCATCGAGCGGGATGCGTGTCCCGGACGGGTCGGTCCCGTAGGCGGGATCGTCCTCCTCGCGGTCGGTCCCCAACGGCGCGCCGGTCCGCTTGGTCCGACCGATGATGCCTTCCTGCTCGCCGAGCGCGGTCCGATCCCAGCGCTCGACGAACATCCGGATCGGCCGCACGACCATGTAGTCGCCACCGACCGCCCAGCCGGGCTCGCCCTGGCCCGGGCCGACCCAGACGAGCTCGTCCATCAGGGACGCGTCTGCGGTCTTTGGGTTGGCGGTGCCGTCCTTGAACCCGAGCAGGTTGCGGCCCGTCGCATGCTGGCCGCCGACATCGACCCCGCCCCGCCGCTGCTGGAAGCCTCTGATGATCCAGCGGATCACGAGATCGCCGCGTGTCCCGGCCATCAGGTAGCGCAGGGCGTGGAGGCAACTGGTCTCGTCCGTCGCGCAGATCTGGACCATCAGGTCGCCGTGGCTCAGCGCGGGCTGCAGCCGGTCGTTCGGGAACGAGGGCATCCGCGTCAGCTGGGTCGGTCGCTGGCCCGCCAGCCCGAACCGGTCGTCGAACAGCGACGCCCCGAAGCCGACCGTGATGGTCAGGTCCGACGGGCCGACCGACGCGCCGTCGATCCCGCTGTCCGGCGGCGGATAGAGCGCGTCACCCGACTCGGGCGACCAGCCGCCCGTCTCCAGTCTCGCTCGCCGCGTGAGCTCGGCAAGGGCCGTCGTGAGCTCCGCCTTGCTGGCGATGACCGCATCGAGGGCAACGAAGATGGCCGAGGCCTGGGGGTGGGCAGGGTTCACGATGCCGGCCTGGTGCTGGCCGTCGAACGGCACGTAGGCGGGCACGACCAGCTTGGGCGTCCTGGCCTCGGCGGCCGTCGCGAGCGCCACGCCCCCGATGCCACCGGCGACCGCAGCCACGCCGACGGCCGCCGAGCCGCCCAGGAACGCTCGTCGGGAGATGTTCGCCTTGCCGTCCACGTCCGGTCCCTCTCTCCGGCCCGTCAGGCCGCCAGCCCCAACCGGCCCGGAAGCTCCGCGAGGAGCTCGGACAGGCCGGCGAGACGTGCCTGGAGCAGCTTCAGGTCGGAGGTGTTGATCTGGTCGAAGCCCTTGAAGCCCCCATTGCTGAGTGCGTAGTCGTCGATGACCTCGTCGACCGCCTTGTCGGCCGCGTCGAGCTCGGCGAGGTATCGCGAGTCGAGCGTGGTCAGGATCGGGCGCAGGTCGTTGACGACCTCTGTCGAGCCATCCACGTTCGCCCGGATCGAGTAGAGGTCGGCCTTCGAGTAGCGATCCTCCTCGCCGGTCATCTTCGACTGGGCGACCCCCTCGATGAGGTCGCCCGCGCCGCCGGCCATCTCCCGCGGCTCGATGGTCAGGCCATCGATCCGGGCCTTCAGCTCGACGACGTTGGACTGCAGCTCACGGGCCAACCCGCCGAGGCCGTTCGTCGAGCCGTCCGCGAAGAGGCCCTTCTCGATCCTGTGGAAGCCCTTGAACGCTGGGTCGTCGACGCCGCCGTCGAAATCCTCCTGGCGAGAGTCGATGGCCCTGTCGAGGTCGGGGAAGAGGTCGGCGATCGGCTCCATCCGCTCGTCGGGGACGCGGGCCGGCCCGTAGAGCTCCTTGGCTTTGGCCAGGTCGCCCGCCTCGACGGCGGCCGTGAATGCACCTGCCGAGGTCACGAAGTCGGCCGCCTGCTTCTTGACGTAGGCGGCGTACGTGTCGCGCGCGAGATTCAGCTCCGCCTCGTCGACGACCGCGTTGGGTGCCACGGACGGAGCCGGGCGACCGGTCACGGTCAGGACCCCGGTCGGGGCCTCGCGGTTGCCGCACAGCAGCTGGTACGTGCCGCCGTCGAGCCGGGTCGTCATGTTGACGAGCAAGCCCGGGACGATGTCCTCGACCTCGTCGACCACCCGCTGGTTGTCGATGATCTCGAACGCGCCGGTGTCCGCGCCGGTGTTGCTGATCGCGAAGGTGACCGGGCCGGACGGCACCGCGATCGCGGATGGCGAACAGCCGGCGTCAATGATCGAGACATCGACCCGGCCGGCCGAGGGCGTGGGGCTCGAACCGGCGGGCTGGCACGCACCGAGGACCCCGGTCGCGAATATCACCAGGGCGAGGATAGGACGGGGTGAAGGCATCTGCGGCTGACTCCGGTCTGAGGGGATGGCTGTCTCGGCCGATCCACGAGCCGGCGACGCGGGATTGGGATCTGCTGGATGATATGCGTCCGTACCGTTCTTGCATGAGGACCCCAGATGACACGCGAGATCGAAGCCCACGACGTGGCCGCCGGGTCGCGGCCGGGCCCGGCCGAGCGGGTCGTGCCGGGACCCGGCCAGGAATCGGTCTGGGACTACCCGCGACCGCCGCGGGTCGAGGCGGTCCCGGAGCGGTTGCGGGTCGTCGTCGACGGCGAGGTCGTGGCGGACACCACACGCGGGTACAGGGTCCTCGAGACGGCTGGCGCGCCGGTCTACTACCTCCCTCGTGACGACGTCCGGATGGATCGTCTCGAGGCGAGCCCGCACACGTCGGTCTGCGAGTGGAAGGGTGCCGCGGTGTACTGGACCTACGCCGGCCCCGGCGGTCGCCGCATCGACAACGTGGCCTGGTCGTATCCGAACCCGTCCCCAGGCTACGAGGTCGTCCGTGACCACCTCGCGTTCTATGCCGGCCGAGTCGACGAGGCGTGGGTCGGCGACGAGCGAGCCACGCCGCAGCCGGGCCGGTTCTACGGCGGCTGGGTGACGTCGCGGATCGTCGGGCCGATCAAGGGCGGGCCGGGCTCCTTCGGCTGGTAGCGCCAGCCTCGGACGATGCCTCAATCGGCGGTCGGCACGCCCATCACGTTGAACCCGCCGTCCACGTACAAGACCTCGCCCGTCACCGCACTCGACAGGTCCGAGGCCAGGTAGAGCGCGCTCCGCCCGACGTCCTCGGGCGTGATGTTGGCCCGCAACGGCGCGACGTCGGCGAAGCCACGGTACATCCCCTTGAACCCGGCGATCCCGGCGGCGGCCAGGGTCCGCACCGGCCCGGCGCTGATCGCGTTGACGCGGATCCCGTCCGGCCCGAGGTCGGCGGCGAGGTAGCGGACCGACGCCTCGAGTGCCGCCTTGGCGACGCCCATCACGTTGTAGTTGGCCACGACCTTCTCGGCGCCGTAATAGGTCAGGGTGATGATCGACGACCCACGCCGGAGATGCGGCCGCGCCTCACGCGCGAGCGCGACCAGCGAGTAGGCCGAGATGTCGAGCGCCAGCGCGAACCCGTCACGCGACGTGTCGACGTAGGCGCCTTCGAGCTCCTCGCGCCTGGCGAACGCGAGCGCGTGCACGAGGATGTCGAGCGAGTCATGGATCGCGCCCCAGCGATCGAAGACCGCCCGAACCTGCTCGTCCGAACCCACATCGCAGGGCTCAACGAACGTCGAGCCGATCGAATCGGCGAGCGGCCGGACACGCCTGTCGATGAGGCTCTCGACCGACGAGAACCCGACTTCGGCTCCCTCGTCGTGGAGGGCCCGGGCGATGCCCCACGCGATCGAGTGGTCGTTGGCGACGCCGAAGATGAGTGCCGTCTTGCCGTCGAGCAGTCCCATCCGATCCTCCGCGCGTGCCGTCGGTCGGCAGCCTACCATCGGCCGATGACCCGGGATGGACTCCATGAGGCGCTTGCCGGCGTCCGCGGCCTCGTGCTCGACGCCGACGGCGTCATCGTCCTCAAGGGCGCCCCGCTGCCGGGATCGGTGCAGGCGATCCGGACGCTGCAGGAGCGGGACATCCCGTTCCGCGTCGTCACGAACTTCTCGCAGCTCCACCGCGAGACGCTGGCGGGCTGGTTCGCCAAGGCGGGGCTGGCGATCGACCCCGGCGCGATCATCACCGCGTCGTCGGCGACGGCCGCCTACACCGCCGATGCGCACCCCGGCCGCGCCCTGTTCGTGCTGGCGGCCGACGACGCCGCGCGCGAGTTCGAGAGCCAACGGCGGGTGACGGCCGATGAGGCAGAAACCCTGCCGGCCGGCACGGTCGCCGCGGCCGTGATCGGCGACGCCGGCGACGACCTGTCGTATCGCAACCTGGACGTCGCCTTCCGCCTCGTCCGCGGCGGCGCCGAGCTGCTCGCGATGCACCGCAACCCGTGGTGGCTCACCGACAAGGGCGAGACGCTCGATGCCGGCGGGTTCGTCGCGGGGCTCGAGTTCGCGACCGGTCGGCAGGCGCGCGTCCTCGGCAAGCCCTCGCCCGAGGTCTTCCGGCAGGCCATCGCCGGGCTGCGCGCCGATCTTGGCGAACGACTCCCTGCCTTCAGCTTCGCGATGGTCGGCGATGACCCGCTCGCCGACGTGACGGCCGCCCAACGTGTCGGGCTCCGCGCGGTGCTGGTGCTGTCGGGCAAGACCAGTCGGTCGGACCTCGAGAGAACCGTTCGTCGCGGACGCGGCCCCGACGGGATCGCCGACACGCTGGCCGATGTCGTCGCCGCGCTAGACTGACCGGACCCTTCCCGCAACCCCGACCTGACACGAGGGCCCTCGACCATGACCACCGAATCCAAGCCGCGCATCAAGATCACCTACGCGACCCTGAGCGCCGACAACGAGGACCTCCACAGCGGGTTCGAGGCGGCAGTCGCGGAGGCCAAGACCAAGCTCGGCTGGCACTACAAGAACTACATCGACGGCGAGTGGCGCGACGGCGGCCGGCACCTTCGAGGCGCGCTCGCCGATCGATCGCGAGCTGCTGGTCGGGACCTTCGCGACCGCAACGACCGCGGATGTCGATGCGGCGGTCGCCGCGGCGCGCGCCGCCCAGCCCGCGTGGGCCGCGATCCCGTGGCGCGAGCGCCTGGCCATCGTCCGCCGCGCGGCCGAGTACATCAGCGACCATCTGATGCCGTACTCCGCCGACATGGCGATCGAGGTCGGGAAGAACCGGATCGAGGCGCTCGGCGAGGTCGAGGAATCGGCCGACCTGCTGCGCTACTACTCGCAGACCATGGAGGACAACGACGGCTACGACCACCCGATGGGCAACCTCGGTGATGCGGCCGTCCACACCCGGTCCGTGCTCCGCCCGCACGGCGTGTTCGCCGTCATCAGCCCGTTCAACTTCCCGATGGCGCTCGCGACGGGACCGACGGGCGCCGCGCTCATCGCCGGCAACACGGTCGTCCTCAAGCCCTCGAGCGCGTCGCCGCTGTCATCGGTCAACCTGATGATGGCCTACATCGAGGCCGGCATCCCCAAGGGCGTCGTGAACTTCGTCATGGGGCCGGGCGACACGGTCGGTCAGGCGCTCCAGGACCACCCGGGCATCGATGGCATCGTGTTCACCGGCTCGTACGAGGTCGGGATGCGGCTGTACCACTCGTTCTCGAAGGCGTGGCCGCGGCCGACCATCGTCGAGATGGGCGGCAAGAACCCGGCGATCGTGTCGCGCAAGGCCGATCTCGAGGAGGCGGCCGAGGGGATCATGCGCAGCGCCTTCGGCTTCGGTGGGCAGAAGTGCTCGGCGAATTCGCGGGTCTACGTCGAGCGACCGGTCCACGACGAGCTCGTCCGGCTGCTGGTCGAGAAGACCGAGAAGATCGCGATCGGCGATCCGCTCGTCCGGTCGAACTGGATGGGACCCGTCGTCGACCAGCGCGCGGTGGACCGGCACCAGGCCGCGGTCTCCGAGGCGCGCCGCGACGGGACGGTCTTCACCGGCGGCGAGAACCTGACCGACGGCGATCTGGCGCGTGGCTACTACGTCGAGCCGACCGTGGTCGGCGGGCTGCCGCCGTCGCACCGGCTGTTCCGCGACGAGCTGTTCGCGCCGTTCACCGCGGTCGCCCCGGTCGATTCGCTCGACGAGGCGCTGGCGCTCGCGAACGACAACGTCCTGGGGCTGACGGCCGGGGTCTACAGCGAGGACCCGGCCGAGATCCAGCAGTTCCTCGATCACGCCGAGGCCGGCGTCCTGTACGTCAACCGGCGCGCCGGCGCCACGACCGGCGCATGGCCGGGGATCCAGGCGTTCGGTGGCTGGAAGGGGAGCGGCTCGACAGGCAAGGCCGGGCTCAGCATGTACTACGTGGCGCAATTCATGCGCGAGCAGAGTCGTACCGTCGTCGACTAGCGCGGCGCGGGACGGCGTGGCGCGCGTTGCGACCTGCGCTCCGCGCTCACGCGCTCGGCTATACTCCGGCACGATTATCCAACCTGCATACTCGTTATGCAGTCGAGCCAGAGGTGCATCTTGTCGTCGGGCGCGTCGCGCATCGCCGGAGACCGGCCGGTCCCGCACATCGTCACCGAGCTCCCCGGCCCCAAGGCGCGGGCACACGTCGCCTTCGACGAGACCTGGACGTCGCCGAGCCTGCCGCGCGCCTACCCGATCGTGCCCGTCCGCGGTGAGGGCCTGACCGTCGAGGACATCGACGGCAACCTGTTCCTCGACTTCGCGGCCGGGATCGCGGTCAACTCGACCGGCCACTCCCATCCGCAGGTCGTCGCGGCGATCAAGGAGCAGGCAGCCGAGCTGATCCACTTCTCGGCGTCCGACTTCTACCTGCCGATCTATCCGCAGGTCTGTCGCGAGCTGGCGCGCATCGCCCCGATCGATGGCCGGGTCCGCGCCTATCTCGGCAACTCCGGGACGGAGGTCGTCGAGGCCTCGATCAAGCTCGCCCGCTTCGCGACGAAGCGGCCGTACATCGTGGCGTTCCTCGGTGCGTTCCACGGCCGGACCTACGGCTCGGTGTCGCTGACCGCGTCGAAGGCGAAGTACCACGCCGGGTTCGGGCCGCTCCTGCCGGGCATCTTCCATGCGCCGTACGGCCGGGTCGAGGACCTGCGCTGGTTCGACGAGGTCCTGTTCGACAAGCTGGCGCCGGCCGACGAGGTGGCGGCGATCATCGTCGAGCCGATCCAGGGCGAGGGCGGCTACATCGTCCCCGAGGACGGGTTCCTCCAGGGACTGCGCGACATCTGCGATGAGCACGGCATCCTGCTCATCGCCGATGAGATCCAGTCGGGCGCCGGACGGACCGGGAAGATGTGGGCGATCGACCATTGGGGCGTCAAGCCAGACATCCTGCTCACCGCCAAGGGCATCGCGTCGGGGATGACCCTCGGCGCCATGGTCGCCCGCGCGGAGCTGCTCGAGACGTGGGGGCCCGGGGCGCACGGCTCGACCTACGGCGGCAACCCGGTCGCCTGCGCGGCGGCCCTTGCCACGATCGAGCTGCTCGAGGGCGGTCTCGTGGACAACGCGGCGGCCCGCGGCGAGCAGGCGCTGGCCGGCCTCCGACCGCTCGTCGACCGCTCCGACGGCCTCGTCCGCGACGTCCGCGGCAAGGGCCTCATGCTCGGCATCGAGTTCGACACCGGCGACCACGCCGAGGAGGTCCAGTGGGCCTGCTTCGAGCGCGGCCTGCTCGTCCTCGAATGCGGCAAGACGTCGGTCCGGATGTCGCCCGCCCTGACCGTGAGCGAGGACGAGATGACGACCGCCCTGCGGATCTTCGGCGAGGCGGTCGCCGTGGTCGCCGGTCATGGCGCGGAGGTGCTCAGGGAGGTCGCCGACGCCGGCGCGCTCCACGAGGTCGAGGCGGCCGGCTGACGTCCGCCTGGCAGGGGAGGGAGGATCGCGCGGTGGGCAGCTCCAAGGTCGCGACCATGCGCGACGCCATCGCCGACCTTGTCCGCGACGGCGATTGCGTCGCGATCGAGGGCTTCACCCACCTCATCTCGTTCTCGGCCGGCCACGAGATCATCCGCCAGGGTCGCCGCGACCTGACGCTCGCGCGACTGACGCCGGACCTCGTCTACGACCAGATGGTGGCTGCCGGCGTCGCCTCGAAGCTCGTCTTCTCGTGGCTCGGCAACCCGGGCGTCGGCGGTCTCGGGGCCATCCGTCGCCGGATCGAGGGCGCGATCCCCGACCAGCCGCTCGCGGTCGAGGAGTACAGCCACTTCGGGATGGTCGGGCGCTATACGGCGGGCGCCATGAACCTGCCGTTCTTCCCGCTGCGCAGCTACTTCGAGACCGACCTGCCGGTCGCCAACCCGCTCATCCGGCCGATCGCCTCGCCCTACGGCGGGGAGACCATCTACGCCGTCCCGCCGCTCCGACCGGACGTCACCATCGTCCACGCTCAACGGGCGTCGGCCGGCGGCGACACCCAGGTCTGGGGCCTGCTCGGCTGCCAGAAGGAGGCGGCCTTCGCCGCCGACCGGGTCATCGTGGTCGTCGAGGAGCTGGTCGACGAGGCGGTCATCCGGGCCGACCCGAACCGGACCATCATCCCTGGCCTCATCGTCGATGCCGTCGTCGTCGAGCCGTGGGGGGCGCATCCGTCGTACGTGCAGGGCGCCTACGACCGCGACAACCGGTTCTACCGGGACTGGGACGCGATCACGCGGGACGAGGCCACGACCCAGGCGTGGCTGCGCGACTGGGTCTACGGGCTCGACGGCAGGGCCGCCTACGTCGACAAGCTCGGGGCCGACCGGCTCGCGGACCTGGAGCCAGGTCAGGCGCCGTCGGGCAGCGTCGACTACGGGGCGTACCGCTGATGCCGACCACGGTCCGCTACATCGTCGCCGACGTGGATCGGTCGGTCGCCTTCTACCGCGACCAGCTCGGCTTCGAGGTCGTCGACCAGATGGGCGGAGCATTCGCGCGGGTCGGGCTTGGCGACCTCAGCGTCTGGCTGAGCGGTCCGGCCAGCTCCGCGGCACGGCCGATGCCGGATGGCCGGCAGCCGATCCCGGGCGGCTGGAACCGCTTCGTCATCGAGATCGACGACCTCGCCGCGCGGGTCGCTGCGCTCAAGGCGGCCGGTGCCGTGTTCCGGAACGAGATCGTGAGCGGGCCCGGCGGCCGGCAGATCGTCCTCGACGATCCCGACGGCAATCCGATCGAGCTGTTCGAGGCGCGGCGGTGACGGATCCGACCGGCTTCAGCAGGTCCGAGATGATGATCGTCGCCGCGGCCCGCGAGCTGGCCGGTCAGCACGTGTGCTTCGTCGGCGTCGGCCTCCCGAACATCGCGGTCAACCTCGCCCAGCGGACCGTCGCTCCGGACCTCGAGCTGGTCTACGAGGCGGGCGTGTTCGGTGCCCGCCCGGCGCGCCTGCCGCTGTCGATCGGCGACCCGACCATCGTCACCGGCTCGACCGCGGTCGTCAGCATGCTCGAGCTGTTCGGCTACTACCTCCAGCGTGGCCTGATCGACGTCGGCTTCCTGGGCGCCGCGCAGATCGACCGCTTCGGCAACATCAACACGACGGTCATCGGGCCGTACGACCACCCGACGACCCGTCTTCCCGGCTCGGGTGGCGCGTGCGAGATCGCCATCAACGCCCGGCAGGTGTTCGTGATCATGCGCCAGACGGCGCGCAGCTTCGTCGAGACGATCGACTTCCGGACGAGCCCGGGAAACCTCGGCGGCGCCGCGGAGGCCGACCGCATCCGCCGTGAGGGTGGCTGGCTGGGCCGCGGTCCGAGCGTCGTCGTGACCGATCTCGGCATCTACCACTTCGACGAGCGAGGAGAGATGCGGCTCGATTCGCTCCATCCCGGTGCGACGGTCGAAGCGGTCCGCGACTCGATCGGCTGGGAGGTATCGATCGCCCCGGAGCTCGCCGCGACACCGCCGCCGACCGTCGCTGAGCTGCGTCTCATCCGCGAGGAACTCGACCCGGACGGCGCCTACACCCGCTGACGCGTCTGTCGGTCAGGCCTTTGTGAAGTTCACCAGGAACTCGAGCGTGCCGTTGTCGGCGATCGAGATGATGAACCCGCCGATGTTCGGGGCGGTCATCCCGTAGTCGGACAGCGGGAAGGCCAGCGAGCCCGCGACCTGGATGGTGCCGTTCACGAGCTGGACCTTGGCCGGGATGTCGACCGACTTCTTCACGCCGTGGATGGTCAAGTCACCGGTCAGGGTCACGTCCGATGCCGTCCCCGTCAGGGCCGCGGCGGGGATCTCGACAGGCTTGGTCAGGGTGAACGTGGCCGTCGGGTAGGTGTCGGTCTGCAGGCCCTGGCTGCGGAGACGGTCGTCGCGCTGCGGCTTGTCCGACGTGATCGAGGTGGTGTCCACAGTCAGCGTGCCGGCCGTCAGCGTGTTGGTCGCGCCGGACGTCTCGATCGTGATCGAGCCGGTCACCGCATCGGTGCGACCGACGGCGTCGCTCTCGGCTGACAGCCCGGCGAGCTGCTCGCGGACGCGATAGCCGGCGACGCTCCCGCTCCCCACGTTCCAGGTCCCGGCGACCGTGCCGTCGAAGCTCGCGGCCGGGGCCCCGCTGGCGGCCGGGTCGTTCGAGGCCGCTGGCAGGCCCAGGGCGGTCGCGCTGTCGCCGCGCAGGACCTGGTCGTACAGGACGTACCCGCCGATGCCGATCGCCACGACCACGGCGACGATGGCGATGAGGAGGCGGGATCTGGACATGGGACGCTCCGATCGGTGGACGGACACGCTGTCCGCCGAGGTGGACGGTGGCCGCCGTCGATGAGAAGCGCCTGAGAGCGCACCATCGCGAGATGGACCGGGTGCCCATCCGCACGGCCGCGTAGACTCGCGGTCCATGCGCATCGTCACGGCCGCCGAGGCCGTCTCCGGGATCGCCTCAGGTCAGCAACTCTACCTGCAGTGTGCCGCGGCCACGCCGTCGGTCCTGCTCGACGCGCTCGTCGCGCGGGCGGACGACCTGTCGGACGTCAGCGTCGTCCACCTCCATTGCGAGGGGCCCGGTCCGCACCTGGCGCCCGACATGGCGCCGCATTTCCGGCACCGGGCGCTGTTCATCGGTCCGAACGCACGCCAGGCCATCGCCGAGGGCCGGGCGGACTACGTGCCGACCTTTCTGTCCGATGTCCCGCGCCTGTTCGAGAGCGGCCGTCTGCCGCTCGACGCGGTGTTCGTGAATGCGACCCCGCCCGACGGACACGGGTTCTGCTCGCTCGGGACCTCGGTCGAGGCCATGCACGCGGCCATCCGCGCCGCACGCATGGTCATCGTCCAGTTCAACGCGGCCATGCCGCGAACGCTCGGCGACAGCTTCATCCACGTCTCGCAGATCGACCTCGCCGTCGAATGCGATGTCCCACCGTACGAGAGCCCGGTCGGGACGTTCGGCGAGATCGAGCGACGGATCGGCGAGCATGTCGCCGAGCTGGTCCCTGACGGGGCGACCCTCCAGCTTGGCATCGGCGCGATCCCGGCGGCGACGGCACTCGCCCTCCGCGACAAGCGCGACCTCGGCGTGCACACCGAGATGTTCACCGACTCGATCGTCGACCTGGTCGAGGCCGGAGTCGTCACCGGTGCCCGCAAGGAGCGCAACCGGGGCAAGCTGGTGACAGCCTTCCTGCTGGGAAGCAAGCGGCTGTACGACTTCGTGGACGACAACCCGATGGTCGAGATGCGACCGGTCGACTTCACCAACGACACGCATGTCATCCGCTCGTTCAGCCGGATGGTCGCTATCAACTCGGCGATCGAGGTCGACCTGTCCGGGCAGGTGGTGGCCGACTCGATCGGGCATCGGCTGTACAGCGGAGTCGGCGGCCAGATGGACTTCATCCGGGGAGCCGGCCTGGCCGAAGAGGGGCGCGCCATCATCGCTCTCCCCTCCACTGCGCGAGACGGCTCGTCGCGGATCGTCGCCTCGCTGCGGGAGGGTGCGGGTGTCGTGACCACGCGCGCGCACGTGCGCACGGTCGTCACCGAGTGGGGAGTCGCCGAACTGTTCGGCATGAGCCTTCGGGAGCGGGCGGCGGAGCTGATCCGGATCGCCCACCCGGACGTGCGGGACGCACTGGCGGCCGAGGTACGCGCGCTGCATCTCGACTGAGGGAGGAAAGGGGTTCGCGGTGGGCGCCGGGCGTCCCCACCGACGTCCACCGTGGAAGCCATCCTGCCACCGTCGAGCCACCCCGACCATGTGCCGAATGTCACGAGACGCACGGGCCGGATCGCCGTCCCCTGGGCACTCCGACGCGGCCGGCGAGTCGGGGGCGGATCGGCCCCCGAGTCGGTGACCGTCGGCACTGATGCGCAGATGTGGGTGGACCGATGCTTCGGCCATGACCCGCCGACTGGCACGCGAGGTGACCCGATGGACGAACCGCTGAACCTCGTCCTCTTCTCCGGCACCGACGACAAGCTCCAGGCCGCCGCGGTCCTCGCCGCCGGCGCTGCCGCGCTCGGCAAGCCCGTCAACATCTTCCTGCAGTACTGGGCGCTCGATGCGTTCAGGGCAGACCGCATCGCCCTCGACCACGGGCTCGCACCGGAGGCCGGTCCCGAGGGCAAGGCAGCGGTCGCCGCGCTCGCTCGCGCCGGTCAGGCGCCATGGTCCGAGACCATGCGTCAGGCGAAGGATCTCGGGTCGGTCGACATCCAGGCGTGCTCGCTGTCGATGGACCTTCTCCATCTCGAATCGAGCGATCTCGACCCGTTGGTCGATGGGGTGGAGGGCGTGACTGCGTTCTACCTCAACGCCGGCGAGGGGCAGGTCGTCTTCATCTGACCAGGAACGAAAGGAGCCCGACCATGCCGGTCGTCGAGATCAGCCAGACCGTCGATGCGCGCGGATTGTCGTGTCCGATGCCCATCGTGAAGACCGCCCAGGCGTGCAAAGCCCTTCCGTCCGGAGCCGTCGTCGAGCTCGTGGCGACGGATGTGGGTTCGATCAAGGACGTTGCGGCGTGGTGTCGCGTGACCGGCAACGAGCTGATCGAGCAGACCTCCGACGGCGCGATGTACCGCTTCGTCATCCGCAGGAAGTGAGGCCGCCATGACCACCGGCACAGTGCCTACCCTCGATCCACTTGCCGAGGCGATCGCTGCCGTCGAAGGCTGGCCCGACGCGAGCGACCCGACCGCCACCCCCGAACCCGTCCCGGCTCCGGCGGATGACGGGGCAGTCGCGACGAAGGACTTCCTCATCATCGACTACAGCGGCGACCTCGAGAAGGTCTGGGCCACGATGATCCTCGCCTCGACGAGCGCCGCGATGGGTGTCAAGACTCGGGTCTTCGTGACGTTCTGGGGTCTCCCGGTCTTCGTCAGGGATTCGAAGCGGATCACCGGCGAGAACTGGATGCAGAAGATGATGTCGACGATGCAACGTCCGGGCATCAGTCACCGGCACCTCTCGAAGATGGACTTCTTCGGCATGGGTCCCTGGATGATGCGCAAGCTCGCCAAGCAGTACGGCGTGTCCAGCCCCAAGGAGCTGCTCGAGATCGCCCAGGCGATGGGCGTCGAGTTCATGCCGTGCCAGATGACGATGGACATGTTCGGCCTCAAGCCCGAGGACATGATCGAGGGCATGGGCGAGCCGGTGGGAGCCGCGACCGTCATCGAGCTCATGACGACGAACTCGGTCCCGCTGTTCATCTAGACGAAACAGCCGACCCCAGGAAGGGCGTGACCGCCATGACCGATACCGCCATCGCCATCACCCGCGTCGTCGACGCCCGAGGCAGCTTCTGCCCGGGCCCCTTGATGGAGCTCATCCGCGCCATTCGCGAAGGCCGGGTCGGGGACATCATCGCTGTCTATTCCTCGGACCGGGGCTCCAGGACCGACATCCCGAAATGGGTCGAGAAGGCGGGCCACCGACTCGTCGCCCTCGACGCGCGCGACGGCTACGACGAGATCGTCGTCGAGAAGCGACGGTAGCCGGCCATGCAACGGATCCTCATCCTCGGCGGCGGTGTCGGAGGCACCCTCACCGCCAACCTCCTCGTCAAGAAGCTGCGCCGTCGGATCGACCGTGGCGAGGTCGGGATCATCGTCGTCGATGCCAGCGGCGAGCACACCTACCAGCCGGGCTTCATGTACATCGCCATGGGCCACGAACGGGCGGCCAACCTGCATCGTCCGGAGCGCGGGCTGCTCGACAAGCGGGTCACCCTGATCGTCGGCGAGGTCGAGCGGGTCGACACCACGGCTCGGGTCGTCACGCTCACGGATGGGCTGCCCCTTGGCTACGACCAGCTGGTGCTGGCGACGGGGTCGCGGATCGTGCCCGAATTGATCGAGCACTTCGACGCCGAAGCCCACCACTTCTACTCCGCCGAAGCGGCCGGCCGGCTGCGCGCCGCGCTCGACCGGTTCGACGGCGGTCGGATCCTCATCGGCATCGCGGGGATGCCCTACAAGTGCCCGCCGGCCCCGCTCGAGGTCGCGTTCCTGCTCGAGGCTGAGCTCCGCGACCGCGACATGCGCGGCCGCACCTCGATCGACTTCTGCTCGCCGATCGGCCGCGCATTCATGATCGAGAGCGTGTCCGAGATGGCCACCCCGATCCTCGAGGCAAAGCACATCGAGCTCCACACCTTCTTCAACGTCGAGGCCATCGACCCGGAGCGGAAGGTCGTCCTCAGCCTCGAAGGCGAGGAGCTCGGCTACGACCTCCTCATCCTGGTGCCGCCGCACAAGGGGCAGCAGTTCCTGATGGACTCCGGTCTCGCTCCGGCGCCCGGCGGCTGGCTCCCGACCGACCGACGGACGCTTCGCGTCGCCGGATACGACGACATCTACGCGCTCGGCGACGCGACGGACCTGCCTCTCTCGAAGGCGGGCTCGACCGCGCACTTCGAGGCTCCGGTCGTGGCCGAGCGGATCGCGGCCGCGGTCGAGGGTCGCGCCCCGGCCGGCAAGCATGTCGACTACCACGGCCGGGTGATGTGCTTCTTCGAGATCGGCGACGGGAAGGGGACTCTCCTCCAGTTCGACTACGACCACCCGCCACGCCCGCCAAAGCCGAACCACCTGTGGCACCTGGGCAAGATCGTCTTCAACAAGACGTACTGGCACACCGTGCCGAAGGGTCGCGTCTGACCCTGGACCACATCGGACCCTCGACCCGGCTCCCTTCCCCGGGCCGGGGGTCTCGGACCTCCCCACCGCGCCGACCGGCCGGTATGATCGGTCGTCGGCCGGTGATGAGGCTGACACGGGAGGAAGGGATCCGATGCGTGAGCCGCTGACCATCGCGGTGGCCCAGCCCGTCTGCCATCCGGGTGACGTCGCCGCGAACGCCCTGGCGCACGCCGACACGATCCGTGCCGCCGGCGTGCGTCTCGTGGTCTTCCCGGAGCTGTCTCTGACCGGGTACGAGCTCGACGCTGCCGCGGTTCCGCCCGATGACGCGCGTCTGGCGCCGATCATCGACGCCTGCGGGGAGATGTCTTCGGTGGCCCTCGTGGGCGCGCCCGCGGACGGCGCGGATGGGGACACCATCGCGATGCTGGCCATCGACGGGACCGGTGCCCGCGTCGCGTATCGCAAGATGTGGCTCGGCTCGACCGAGACCGGGCGCTTCACCGCCGGCACGGAGCCGGCCGTGCTCGAGCTTGACGGCTGGCGGCTGGGTCTCGCGATCTGCAAGGACGCCGGCGTCCCGCAGCACTGGGCCGACACGGCCGCGCTCGGCATCGATGCCTACGTCGCGGGCAGCGTCAAGTCACCCGATGAGACAGAGATCCAAGACGAGCGCGCCCGGCGGGTCGCCACCGGGCACGGGATCTGGGTCGCGGTCGCCAGCGGCGCGGGCCCGAATGGAGGGGAGTACGACCCGGCGGCCGGCGGCTCCGGGATCTGGGCCGCCGATGGGTCGGTCGTCGCGCAGGCGAGCGTGGAGCCGGGTGAGATCGCGCGCGCGACGCTCCGCTAGCTAGCCCGAGCCCGCGATGATCGTGAGACCCCACAACCCGAGCGCGAACACGACCACGGCCGTCATCGAATCGACCCCGAGCCCCGCGTGGCGGCGCTCCCCTCGGACGATGATCGCGGTCATGTAGATCCCGGTCAGGACGATGCCGAGTGCCCCCAGCCACGCGTTCTCGCGACCGGCCGTCGGCAGGAGGGGCTTCCCGGCCAGGAAGTCGGCGAGGACGAACAGGCACAGCTGGAAGGCGTTGCCGCCGAAGATGTCACCGATCGCCAGCTCGTTGTCGCCGAGCCGGACCGCCTCGATCCCGGTGCTGATCTCGGGCAGCGCGCTGGCCGCGGCCAGGAACGTCGCACCGAACACGACGCCGTTGATGCCCGATCGATCGGCCAGCAGGCTGCCGCTGGTCTCGAGCGCGACGCCTGCCACCAGGATGGCGGCGCTTGCCGCCGCGAAAAGGAGGCCGATCTGGAGCGTGCTCACGTTGTCGAACGGCTTCGGGGCTGTCGGATGCGCTATCCGTCGATGGGGTCGCCCGCGCTGGCTCCCGGGCATCGTCACCTGCCACGGCTGGTGCCGTCGGATCCTGTCGATGAGGTAGATCCCGACCAGCCACGTCGCGACGATGCCGATCGACGCCGGGCTGACGCCGCCGATCGCCGTCGACTCGGGCAGGATCGTGCCCATCAGCATCACCGCGACGATGATCACGACCATCGCGCCTTCGAGGACCGGGATCAGGGAGCCGACGAGATAGGTCAACGGCTTGTCACCACCGACCGCTCGGTCGCACAGCACGAGGACCATCGTCTGGATCGCGATCCCGCCGATCAGGTTGCCGGCGGCCACGTCGAGATGGCCCTGCAGGACCGCCGATACGGTGATCGCCAGCTCTGGCAGGCTGCCCGAGATCGCCAGCAGGACGACCCCGCCGAGCGCCTCGCCCAGGCCCAAACGAAGGTCGAGCGCGTCGGTCGTCCGTGACAGCAGGATCCCCGCGATCCAGGTGACGACCGCGGCCGCGATGAAGATCGCGATGAGGGCCGGACTCGGGAGATCGCCCACGGCATCGTCTCGCTGCAAGATGCGACGCGCGTAGCATCGCGCATCGCGTGCGGCTCTACGATGCCGCGATGCAGAGGGGCCGCGTCTTCCGCCGCTCGAGCGCCGCCGATCCACCCGTCGCGGTGGAGGCGTTCGGCTCGACGATCCGCGATGCCGAGGGTCGCGAGTACCTCGACGCGGCCGGCGGGGCGATCGTCGTCAACGTCGGGCACGGCCGGCGCGAGATCGCCGACGTCATGGCCGACCAGGCCGGCCGCCTCGCCTACGCGCACGGCAGCGCGTTCACGACCGAGCCGCTCGAGGCCTACGCGCGAGCCGTCGCGCCGCACCTGCCGGTCGACGACCCGGCGATCTACCCGGTGTCCGGCGGGTCGGAGGCGATCGAGACCGCGCTCAAGCTCGCCCGTGCCTACCACATCGCCCGCGGCGAGCCGGATCGCTGGATCGTCTACTCGCGGTGGGGGAGCTACCACGGCAACACCCTCGGAGCGCTCGACCTGTCCGGTCGCAAGCCGCTGCGCCGGCCGTACGAGGGCTGGCTCGGCCGGTTCCGTCACGTGTCGGCTGCCTACCCGTACCGGGCCGACCTGCCCGGCGCGAACGCCCTCGGCTCGGCCGAGGAGCTCGCGGCGGAGCTCGACGCCGCCTTCTCGGCCGCCGAACCGCGAACGGTCGCCGCGTTCGTGGCCGAGCCCATCGTCGGCGCGACCCTCGCGGCCGTCGAGCCGCCCGCCGGCTATTGGCCGGCCATCGCCGCGGTCTGTGCCCGTCACGGTGTCCTGCTCATCGCCGACGAGGTGATGACCGGGTTCGGGCGGACGGGCCGCTGGTTCGGGCTCGATCACTGGAACGTCAGGCCGGACCTGCTGGTCGCGGCCAAGGGCGCCACGTCGGGCTACTGGCCGTTCGGGTTCGTCGCCGTCTCGGACGCGGTGTACACGACGATCACCGGCGCGTCGGCGGGCTTCGTCCACGGCTTCACCTATTCGCATTCGCCGGTCGCCGCCGCGGTCGCGTCCGAGGTCCTCGCCATCCTCGAGCGCGAATCGCTCATCGAGGCGAGTGCGGTCAAGGGGGAGCGGCTGCGCGGGCTCGCCCGCGATGCGTTCGGCGACCACCCGGCCGTCGGCGAGATCCGGGGGCGCGGCCTGATGGTCGGCGTCGAGCTCGTCGCGGACCGCGAGACCCGGGCGCCGTTCCCACGTGCCGCTCGCGTGACCGAGGCGGTCGTCGCCGCTGCGCGTGACCGCGGTGTCCTCGTCTACTCGGGAACGGGCAACGCCAACGGCATCGATGGCGACACGATCCTGCTCGGACCGCCGTTCGTGGTCACCGACGCCGAGCTCCAGCGGATCGCGACCGTCCTGGCCGAGTCGATCGACGTTGCCGTGGTCCGCGACCCCGCCCTGCCCTAGGCAGAAGACGCCGGACCCGGACCTCAGCCGGGCCGGCGGCCGGTCCCGCCGAACCGGTCCCCCGAGCCGCGCATGATGAGGAGCACGCCGAGCGCCACCAGCAGCAGCGGAAGGACGTACCCGCCGAACGATCCTCCCGCGATGTTGACCGCCCCGACGAGCGTCAGCAGGCCGCCGAACCACAGCTGCCAGCCCCAGCCGCCGCCCGACGCCGCGCGGACGAGCGCGATGAACAGGAAGGCGATCCCGAAGCTGAACGTGCTTAGTCCATCGGCTTCGACGCCGGCCGCGTCGAGCAACCCCGGCACGGCCAGGGCCGTGATGATGGCGCCGGCGTAGAGCGAGCCGGTGCCGCGATCGATGGCCCACTTGATCAGGAACGCGACCCCGACCGCGAGGACCACCACCGAGCCCACGCCGCGGAACTGCGGGAATGCCTGCTGGAGCAGCAGCAGCGCGCCGAACACGAGCAGGAAGATGCCGATCCACGGCAGACCCGGCCGGCGCGCGCCGTCGGGTCCCCACTCCCAGTGGTAGACCCGGACCGCGGGCTCGCCGGGCGCCCGGCCGCCGCTGTCGGGGCCGAGCCGGGTCACCGGTTCCTTCTGGTCGCCCATCGCCGCGCCTCCTGCGCCCTTAGTATCCGCGCTCGGGGTCGACCGGGTTCAGGAGTGGCTCACCGGCGATGTAGCGGCGGACGTTCTCGACGACCAGCTCATCGAAGAAGCGCAGGGTATGGCCCGACGCGTGCGGCGTGACGATGACGTTGGGAGCGTCCCACCACGGGCTGTCGGCCGGCAGCGGCTCCTCCCAGAACACGTCGAGGACGGCGCCGGCCAGCCGCCCAGCACGGAGCGCCTCGAGGAGGGCAGGTTCGTCGACGAGCGGACCGCGCGAGATGTTGATCAGCCAGGCCCGCGATGGCAGCGCAGCCAGCACGTCGCGCCCGACGATCCCGCGCGAGGAGTCGGTCAGCGGCATCGTCACGATCAGCACGTCCGCTTCGCGGGCGACCTCGGCGAGCGCCGCGTCGTCCACGATGCGCTCGGGGACCGTGCCATCAGGATCGCCGGTCCCAGGAACGCGGTACGCGGTGTCCACCCGCTCGCCCGGCCGATGCTTGACGGCCAGGATCCGCATCCCGAGAGCCGCCAGCTGTCGCGCCACCTCGCGCCCGATCGACCCGTAGCCGGCCACCACCGCGGTCCGGCCCCGGACCATCGAGACGAGCTGCGGCGTGCCGTCGGGCCAGCGATGGGCGGCCTGGTCCGCGCTCCAGGTCGCGGCCGGCTGGTTGACCCGCAGGACCATCCCGGTCACGTATTCGGCGATCGGGACGGCATAGACGCCCTTGGCGTTGGTGACGAGCAGCCCCTTGCGCCACGGAGGGTCGGCGGCGAGGTGGTCCACGCCGGCCGACGGCACCTGCAGCCAGCGCAGCCGCGGTACGCGGACGAGGTCGTCGGGCGGCCAGCCGGCGACGAGGATCTCGACCTCGGGGTCGGCGAGCGCGCGTGGATCGAACCCGTCGTCGGCGCTGAGGTCGACGACCTCGAGACCATCCATCGCCCGCAGGCGGTCGACGGTCTCGGGTCGGATCCGGGCATCGAGGATGAGGCGCATCGCCCGACGATAGGGCATCGGCGCCGAGCCGGTCAGGACCCGGCGAGCCCCGGCGTGGTCGCGGGTTTGGTCCCGGGCTCGCCGGCGTCTCCGGCCTCGTCGACCCCGTCCTCGACGTGGCTGAAGCCGAGCCGATCCACGAACCGGCCCAGGATGCCCGGCGCCCACCAGTTCCACTTGCCCATGCAGCCGCATCGTGGCCGGCACGAGCAGGACCCGGACGATGGTGGCGTCGACCGCGACCGCGATCGCCATGCCAACGCCGATCGACTTGATGGTGATGACGTCGGCCAGCGAGAACGCGGCGAAGACCGAGACCATGATCAGCGGCGGCACCGGTGATGACCCCGGCCGTCTTCGACAGGCCGTCGGCGACCGCCGCGGTGTTGTCGCCGGTCCGCCGGTAGGACTCCTGGATCCGCGACAGCAGCAGGACCTCGTAGTCCATCGACAGCCCGAAGATGACCGAGAACATGATGATCGGGTTGCCCGCGATGGTGTAGCCGAGCGGCACGAAGTTGAGCAGGTTGGAGAGGTTGCCGTCCTGGAAGATCCAGACCATCGCGCCGAACGACGCGGTGATCGACAGCAGGGTCATGACGACGGCCTTGAGCGGCAGCACCACGGAGCCGAACAGCAGGAACAGGATCAGGCCGCTGGCCAGCAGCGTCAGCCCGACCGCGTACGGCGCGCGCTGCGCCTGGGAGACCAGGAAGTCGTGGCCGCTGGCCGCGCTCCCGCCGACCTGGGTTGTGATGCCCTGACCCGCCGAGATGGCGCGGATCTGCGGGATCAGGTCGGTCGCCTCGGGCTTCGACGGCGACATGGGGCTGATGGCGTCGAGCCGGACGGTCGAGCCGCGGACGTAGCGTGCGAGCAGCTGGTCGAGTCCTGCCGGCTGCTGGTCGGCCGGGAGCGCATACAGGGCCGCGACTTGTTCGGGCGTCAGGAGCGCGCCGGTCGTCGGGTCGTGGATGACGAACGGGCTCTCGACCCGGTCGATCCCCTCGAGTGCCTCGACCCGAGCGGCGTAGGCGTCGAGCGCCTGGATGTTGGCGAGGTCGGTCGGCGAGCCGTTCACGTCGGCGAGGATCACGATCGGGGTCGTCTCGCCGGGCGCGAACTCGGTCTGGAGCGCGACGTACGCATCGCGGCTCTCGACGCCGGGCGGGTAGATCTCGGCCCCGGGAACGCCCTGCTCCATGTGCAGGAACGGGATGCCGGCGATGAGCAGGATCGCCAGGGTCGGGATGAGGACCGTGATCGGTCGGCGCATGACGGCGTTCGCGACCCGCTCCCAGCGACTCGTGCGCGCCACCTCGACGCCGTCGCGAGACGGGGCGGAACCGGTGGCGCAGGCCGCGGATCGACAGCGCGTTGACGCGGTGGCCGAGCATCCCGAGAAGGGCCGGCAGGAATGTCAGGGCGAACACGACCGACGACAGCACCACGAGGGCGCCGGCGATGCCGATCGAGCGGATGGCCGGAGCCGCGAACAGGAGGAGGCCCGACAGGCCGATGGCCACCGCGATACCGCTGAAGGCGACGGCCTTGCCGGCGGTGGCCACGGCGCGCTCGACGGCTTCGGCGACCGTGCGCCCGCGACGGAGCTCCTCGCGATAGCGGCTGACGATGAACAGCGAGTAGTCGATGGCCAGGGCAAGCCCGAGCATCGTCGCGATGTTGAGCACGAAGATGCTCATCTGGACCTGCTGGGCGACGATGTAGACGAGGGCCAGGCTGAACGGGATGGCCAGGCCGGCGACCAGCAGCGGCATCCCCGCCGCCACGATCGACGCGAAGACGAGGACGAGGACGACCGCGACGACGGGCAGTGAGACGAGCTCGGCCTTCTGCAGGTCCTTCTCGGACTGCTCGGCCGAATCCTGGGTGATCGGCCCATAGCCCGTGAGCTGGGTCGTGTAGCCGGCCGGTGTGACCATGGCGGCCCGGATGTCGTCGACGATCGCGACCGACTCCTCGTCAGTGACGTTCAGCTGGACGACGACGTAAGCAGCGTCTCCCGCCGTGCTGATGAAGGTCTTGTCGCCGGTCTCGGCATAGCCGACCACGCCGTCGACGTGAGGGCTCGAGGCAAGGGGTGCGGTGGCTGTCTTGATCGCAGCCTGGAACTCGGCCGAGGTCGCGTCCACGCCGGGCGTGTCCGATCGGAACAACACGATGATCGAGCTCTTGCCGGCCCCGAACTCCGTGTCGAGGCGGTTGGCGACCGCGGCCGATTCCGAGTTGGCATCGAGCCAGCCGCCCGCTGACAGGGCGGAGGACGCCTGCGACGCCAGGGTCGTGCTGGCGAGGGCCGCGACGATCGCGATGAGGACGATCGGGCGACGGAACCGGTAGACGAATGCACCCCAGCGGCTGAACATCGGATCCTCTCTCGGGACGGGTCTTCAGGGTGGGAATATAGAGAATGGTCATTCTTTTTGTCAAGCTAGGACGGTTGCGAACAGCACGAGAGTGGGATACATTGCGAAGAAGGAGCATTCGTTTTAGGAGTCGACGTGCCGCGTGTCAGTGCCGCCCATGAGCAGGAGGTTCGCGATCGGATCCTCGCCGCTGCCGCGCGGGTCTTCGCCGAGAAGGGCTATCACAGCTCGACCATCGCCGACGTCGTCCGCGAGAGCGGACTGTCGGTGGGCGCCATCTACACCTACTTCAGCGGCAAGGACGAGCTGATCCGGCTCGCCTGTGATGGGATCGCGGCCCGGGGTCTCGACGAGCTGGCCGGCCGGCTCGCGCACGCGACCACCACCGCCGAGCGGCTGGCCATCGCCATCCGTCTCTATGTCGAAACCATCGACGACTACGACGGCGACCCGGGCCAGGTCTCGCTCGTCCAGGCCTGGGCCGAGGCTGACCGCGAGCCCGGCGTCCGCGAGATGCTGGCCGGTCGGCGGGAACGCCTGGCCGGCGCCGGCCAGCTCCTCCTGCGCCAGGGCGTGATCAGCGGTGAGCTGCCCGCGTGGCTCGATGTCGACGCGGTGACCAGGGGCTTCCTGGCGCTCCTGGACGGACTCCTGCTCCAGCGGATCGAGGCCGGCGACGCCTACCGGCCGGCCGATCTCGAGCGCCGGGCATCGGCGATCGTCGAGCTCCTCCTCGGCGCAGCGTCGTTGCCGTCGCCGTCCCGTGCCGTACCGGGAGGCGTCGCGACCGCGTAGCATCGCGGGCCAACGGAGCGGCGCCACGTGCGTGAACCGGCCGGCCTCCGTATCATCCTTCCTCGACCGACTCACCGGACACCTTGAAGGGGGCTCCATGGCTCGCGACGACGAACGACTCTCGCGCTCACAGGAGGATCCGATCGTCGGCAGCCTGCCGGACGTTCCGGGCATCCTTGCCGCGATCCGGCTGACACCCGGCCTCGGGGTCCACCTCCGCGGCCTGGCCGACGAGCTCCTGGTCAACGACTTCCCCGGGACCACGCTCGTCCGGGCGGAGCGCGAGATGCTCGCGACCGCGGTGTCGGCCGCCAACGACTGCTTTTACTGCATGGACTCCCACGGGGCATTCGCGAGTGCCCTGCTCGAGAAGACCGGCGAGCAGGATCGACTGGCACTGATCGACCAGATCAAGATCGGATCGTCGGAGGGCTTCGATCCGAAGATGCAGGCCTTGCTGCATATCTCGCGGACCGTCCGGCGAGAGCCTCGTGACCTGACCCGAGGCGACGTGGACACGGCCCTCGACGCGGGTGCGACCGACGCCGACGTCCAGCTCGCGGTCCTGATCGCCGCGGCATTCTCGATGTACAACCGGATGGTCGATGGCTTCCGGGCCAGGACCGCGCCGAGTGCCGAGGCCTACCGCCCGCGAGCGGCCGAGATCGCCGACTTCGGCTACAGCTCCCCCGCGGTCACCTCCGTTCCGCGTTGACCGCTGCGACGAGCCGGGCGCTCACGCTCGGCGCGCGGCGGTATCCGGTCGTCCTGCCGAGCATCCGGGACCCGCGCCTCCACGTCGCAGCCTGCATCATCTCGATCCACATCCTGGGGCAGCTCGGGCTCCAGTTCCGGGTCACGATCCCGCAGATCCTGGCCGCCATCCTGACCTGCGCGGTCATCGAGGTCGCGCTCACCCTGCGCTCGAAGGGGGCGTTGGTGTGGCCGGCGAGCGCGATGCTGACCGGCAGCGGCGTGGCCCTGATCCTCCGAACGACCGACACGAAGGTCGGCGACCCGTGGGGCACCAACGACTTGTACATCTTCGCCATCGTCGCCGGGGCAGCGCTGCTCACCAAGTACGTCATCCAGTACCGCGGCTCGCATGTGTTCAACCCGTCGAACCTCGGCCTGGTCGCCGCGTTCCTGCTGCTCGGCGTCGAGCGGGTGCAGCCGCTCGATTTCTGGTGGGGTCCGCTCGATGGCTGGCTGGTCCTCGCCTACGCGATCATCATCGTCGGCGGGACGCTCATCACCCGCCGGCTTCACCTCCTCGCGATGGCTGCGACCTACTGGCTGACCCTCGCGATCGGGATCGGCGGCCTGGCCGCTTCCGGTCACTGCATGACCACGGACTGGGCGTTCGGGCCGGTCTGCGGGGCCGATTTCTGGCGGACGATCCTGACCTCCCCGGAGGTGCTGATCTTCCTGTTCTTCATGCTCACGGACCCCAAGACCATCCCGGCCGGGAACGTCGGGCGGATCCTGTTCGCGGCCTCGGTCGGGATCACGAGCACGTTGTTCATCGCCCCCCAGACGACTGAATTCGGGGCCAAGGTCGGCCTCCTCGCGAGCCTCGTGGCGATGTGCGCGCTCCGACCGGTCTTCGACCGGTTCCTGCCGGCCCCTCGCTCCGAGCTCGACCGGCTGGTCCCGTACGCGCGTCACCTCGCGGGGATCGGGGCGACCGGAGGGAGTCCGCTCCGGAAGGTGGCTCTGGGCGGCCTCACCGTCGGGGTGCTCATCGCGTTCGGTGCCGGGATCGTCCTCGCCGGATCGCCCGCGCGGACCATCGCCGGCGCGACGGAGGGCGTCGTCTACCTCGACCCGTCACTCCGGGTCGAGGCGGCCTCGATCCCGGCCGTCTCGATCGACCCGTCGGTCACGTCATGGAACGCCGACCGCGTTCGCGAGCAGGCGCCTGCGCTGGCGCTCACCCTCGCGCGCAACCTGGCCGCCGAGAACGAAGCGCTCCTGCACGGCGATGCGAGCCTCCTGCCCGCGATCGACCACGGCGATCGGCTCAAGGAGCTGCAGACCGACCTCGACCAGGCCAGGACGACCGGCCGGACGACGATCGAGCGCTACCACTTCGACAGCCTCTTCCTCACGGTCAAGCTGCTGAAGTCGCAGACGGGTCTGGGCATGGCGTTCCAGGCGACGGGCACCAGGACCGAGGAGACCTACGACGCGAGCGGTGCGCTCCAGTCGCGCCAGGACGCGCCGTTCGCCTCGATGTTCGTCATGCGCCAGGTCCTCGGCGACGACCGGTGGTTCAACGTGGGCGTCATCCCGTCCTCATGACCTCCGCCGCCGGGCCACGCCCGGCGACGGACGGCCTGGTCAGCTTTCGAGCGTCGCCTCGACGCTGAGCGCGACGTTGCCGCCCAGCGCGACGCTGATCGGGCAGCCGTCCTTGTTGGCCTCGGCGGCGGCGATGAAGTCCGCCGCGGACATGCCCGGGACCACGCCACGCACGGTGAGCGCGCTCGACACGACGCGCCAGCCGGCGTCGAGCTTGTCGAACGTCACCTCGGCCGTGACGTCGAGCCGGTCCGGCGGGGTCCCCGCCCGGCCGAGCGCCCCCGACAGCGCCATCTCGAAGCAGGCCGCGTGGGCGGCCGCCAGGAGCTCCTCGGGGCTCGTCTTGCCACCGGGCGCCTCGGTGCGGGCCGCCCAGGACACGGGCAGATCCGTGAACGATCCCGACGACACGGCACTGACGGTGCCGGACCCGGTCGTGAGGGGGCCGGACCAGGCCGCCTCGGCGCGTCGGATAGCTGACATCTGGATCCTCCATGGCGAACTGGGCGGGGTGCGGATGGGTGGTTCCCATCGTCCCATATGCGCCGCCGAGTGTCCGCGACGAGTCTGGCACAGCCCCTCATCCCGGGCGCCCGACCCCCGAAGGTCGGCAATCCGGTCAGGTAGACTCCTCTCGCCGCCCGCCGGGTGGCGTCACCAGGAGCGGTGAGGGGACATGACCGAGATCTCACCGGCGATGCCCGGGGACAACGGGCTCGTCCCCGGCTGGCTGCAGCGACTCGCCGCCGTCGGGTGGCGGCTGCTCGCCACGATCGCGCTGGGTCTCGTGCTCATCTACATCGCCGTCCTTCTCGGGACGGTGACGGCGTCGGTCCTGGTGGCGGCCATCGTGGCCGCGACCTTCGCGCCATTCGTGCTGGCTCTGCGCGATCGCGGCTGGTCGAGGATCAAGGCCGCGGCGGCGGTCTTCGTCGGGGCCATGGCCGTGATCATCGCCACGATCGTGATCATCGTGATCGCCTTCCTGCCGGCCATCACCAGCGTCATCGATGGCATCACCGGCGGCGTCGCGCGCCTCAAGGACGTGCTCGCGAGCCTGGACCTCCCGCCCGAGGTCGGCGCCGCCATCGACCACGCGACGAAGGGGCTCCAGGACTGGATCTCCGAGCGAGATCTCCGGGCTGGCCAGCACCGTCGCCACGGTCGCGACCGTGGCGATCCTGGCCACCTTCCTGACGTTCTTCTTCATGATGGACGGGGACAAGGCGTGGGGCTGGGTGATGTCCTCGGCCAAGAGCTGGCGGCGCGAGAGCGATCGAGACCGCCGGCGACGTCGCCCTCGAGCGGGTCGGTGGCTACCTGCGCGGCACCGCCGTGATCGCCGCCGTCGACGGGTTCTTCGAGGCGCTGTTCCTGTTCCTCCTCGGGGTCCCCAATGCTCCGGCGCTCGGCGTCATCGTCTTCTTCGGCCGGTTCATCCCGTACATCGGCGGCCTGGTCACGACGATCATCCTGCTGTTCGCGACGCTGTCCAGCGCCGGTCAGACCGCGGCCATCGTGCTGCTCGTCCTGATCACCATCCTGAACGTGATCCAGGGCAAGTTCCTTGCGCCGATCGTGTACCACCGGACCGTCCACATCCATCCGGCGCTCGTGCTCATCGCGCTGCCGGCCGGCGCGGCCCTGGCCGGCATCATCGGCCTGTTCGTGGCCATCCCGGTCGTCGCCTTCGCGCTCGCCATCGCCGGTGCCCTCGTGTCCGTCCTGGGTCTCGGACCTGAGACGCAGGCGATGTCGAGCAACCCGATGGTGCCGGTCTGGCTCGATCGGCTCGGCCAGTGGAGCTGGCGTCTGCTCGTCTCGATCGGCCTGCTCGGGGTCTTCATCGACGCCGTCGTGCAGGTGCCGATCGTCGTCATCCCGGTGGTCCTCGGGGTCGTGCTGGCAGCCACCCTCGCGCCTCTCGCCGAAACACTCGAGCGGCGCGGCTGGAGCCACGATCGAGCCGCCATCGGCGCGACGCTCGGGGCGGCCGTCGGGATCATCGTCATCGTCGGACTGACGCTGGTCTCGCTCGCGCCACCGATCAGCGACATGATCAACAGCGCGATCGCCGGCTCCAGCTCAGCCGACGGCAGCACGGGCGGCCAGGCCGGGATCCTGGTCACGCTCGTCCAGACGTTCGGGACCGGCGTCCTGGTCACCATCGCGGGGGTGCTGTCGACGCTGGCGGGGATCGCCGTGATCCTGCTCCTGGCGACGCTCCTGACGTTCTACTTCATGCGCGACGGCGGCGCCTTCTGGCAGGCGTTCCTCGCGCCGTGTCGAGCCGGGCCGACGATCGCATGTGGCGGTGGCCGGCCAGCGGGCGTTCGATGTGCTCGGCGGCTACATGCTGGGGACCGGGGCCATCTCGATCTTCGGGGCTGCCACCCAGTTCCTGATCATGGTCATCCTCGGCATCCCGTTCGCCCTGCCGCTCGCGGTCCTGGCGGTCTTCGGCGGGTTCATCCCGTACATCGGCTCGCTCTTCACGACCGCCCTGGCGTTCCTCGTGACCGTCGCGACCGGGATCGCCGCAGGACATCGCGATCATGGCGATCTTCACCATCGTGTTCAACATCGTCCAGGGCAACATCGTGGCGCCGATCGTCTACAGCCGGGTCGTGAGCATCCACCCGGCCGTCGTCCTGGTGGCCATCCCGGCGGGGAACGAGGTCGCCGGGGTCATCGGGATGTTCCTCGTGGTCCCGTTCCTCGGCGTCGTCGCGGCGGTCTGGCGGACGGTCCTGCGCGTCCTTGACACGGGGCCGGTCGAGATCGTCGATCCGACCCCTCCCGCCGCCGAATCCGCCGACCTGGTCGCGAACGCGGCGCCGACCGGAGGCTGACACCGAACGACGCGGACGAGCCGGCCGAAGCCGAGCCCGACCGCGTCGTCAGACTGGTCCTGGAAGGCGCCGGCAAACCCGGCGCGAAGGTCAGATCCCGAGGGCCTTCGCCTTGGCCGACGCGTATTCGTCGTCGGTCAGGATGCCCTGGGCATGGAGCTGGGCGAGCTTCTCGAGCTGCGCCGTCTGCGGGTCCTCCGCTGCGGCCGAGCCGGAGCGCGCGTACTGCGGCGGCGCCGCGGCTTCGGCAGCCGTCTGCTGCTCAGCCGCCTGATTTGCGTACTTCTGCTGCTGATGGTGGCTGACGGCCCCGGCCGTCCCGGCCACGACGGCGGTGGTCGCGGCCATCCGAACGAGGCCGCCTCTGCGTCGCATCATCGTGTGATCTCCTTTCGCTCAGCGATCGTGTCGAGGGTCGGGTCAGGAGACGGCGGAGGCCATCGTGTCTTCGATGACATCCGCCGGGATCCGGCCGGAGGCGAGCAGGATGCCGTCGGCACCACGGACCGCCTCGACGAAGGGAGCCGCCCAGGCGTTCTCCCAGACGAGGAGCCCACACGTCGAGTTCGGATCCAGCGCTTCGCCGAAGTCCTCGAAGTCCTCCTGGCCGAGCAGGTTCTGGCCCTCGATCCCGAGGGATGCCAGCGCGGCGGCTTCTTCCGGACCGGCATCCTGCATCTCGACGGCGGCGACGTTCCCGTCGCCGTCCTTCGTGATGATCACCATGTCGAGGATGCGGATCGTCCCCGAATCCTGCAGCCGCTTGATCTCGGGGATGATCGCGCCGGAGAACTTGTTTCCCGGAAACGCGATCGCGATGTAATCAACGGGACCCACGGTCATTTCGACTCCCTTTCGCTTTGACGGTCGTCCATGATGCGCCTGCACGGTTCGTGCTGCACGCTCGGTCAGAGGAACCGCGACACGCGGTCCATCGCGGCGTTCCAGACCCGCTGCCGCGCCGCCGTCGTTGCGCTGGCAGGGGTGGACATCCCGACGAGCTCATCGAAGATCTGGCGTTCGGTCAGATCGGCCACGGCCGGGTCCGCGAACAGCAGGTCGAGCTCGTCGTTGCGGAAGAGCGACAGGTCGTCAAGGTTGCAGCCCCCGATGAGGACCTGCTCGTCGATGCGCAGCACCTTGGCGTGTGCCATCTCGGGGTGGAGCAGGATCTCCACGCCGGCGTCCATCAGCCGGCCGTACCAGTGCCGGAAGGCCGCGGCAGGGTAGGGCGGGGTCGGTTTGCCCGGGGCGATCAGGCGGACCCGCACGCCCCGAAGAGCCGCCTCGAGGATCCGTTCGAGGATCGCCCGGTTGGAGATGTACGGGTTGACGATGTGGATCTCGGTGGCGGCATCCTCCAGCGCCCGCTCGATCGTGTCGCTGATCGGATGGTGGCCGGTACCCGGCACGTTCCACAGGACCGTCGTCGGGGCGTGGAACGGGGCGTCCGGGGCGACGGCCAGCATCGCCGGCGGGAAGTAGCGCAGGAGCGCCGGGTCCCCGGGGGCGGCGCCGCCGTTGTTGCGCCAGCTGATCAGGAAGACGGCGGCCAGCTGCGCGACGATCGGCCCCTCGACCCGGCACATGACGTCGTAGAACCGCTCGTCGTTGTAATGGTCCTCGATGCCGCTGCCGCCGACGTAGCCGACCCGGCCGTCGACCACGACCATCTTGCGGTGGTCGAAATGGAGAAGGTCCTCGGCATGCGGCTGGAAATGCTGCGCCCCGAGCTCGCCCTTGCGCAGTACCACGATGCCGTCGTGAGCGATGACCTCGATGCCTGCCTCGCGCAGCTGGCGGAACAGGTCCTTGCTGCCGAGGTCGACCTCGCTGCCGATGGCGTCGACCGCCAGCCGGACCTCGACGCCCTCCGCCACCTTGGCCGATAGCGCTTCGAGGAACGTGGTCCCGATGTCGCCCGGCTTGTAGCCATAGATGAGCAGGTGGACGTGGTCCTTGGCGGACGCGATGTCCTCGAGGATGCGCGGGAAGTAGCGATGGCCGTGGAGCAGGGGGTCGACCGCGGTCGCGATCGCCGGCGCGAACGTGAGGGCCAGGTCCGCGCGACGGACCTGCGGGCGGGCGACGAGCTCGGCGGTGCGCACCGCGGCCGTCTCGGCCCTGACCGCGTCCGGGTCGAACGGGTCGGTCGGCACGCGTGTCTTGCGCCGGCGCATGGCCGCCGTCGTGGCCGCGATCCCGGCCCCCACGGCCAGCGTCCGTCGTCGGCTCATCGTGGATCCGCCCCATAGGACGTCGTCTGGTGCATCGATCGCCGCCCCCTCGGCAGCCACCACATCGGGTGGCGGAAACCCGTATTCGCAAGGTCGTGAGCCGATACTGTAACGCGCCGCCCGGTCTCCCGGGCGGACACCGGGCGTATCCTTGGGGTCCACGCAGACCCCGCACGAAGGAGGAGTCAGATGCCTGAGCTCCCCGTCAAGGAGGTCCGCCCGCCGGAGCTCCATCTCCCCGAGATCAAGCGCGAGGACATCGTCCGCGCCCTGTCTGACATCAGGATGCCCGACGTCAAGATGCCGGAGGTCGACCTCAGCAGGATCGAGCGCCCGAACGTCGATCAGGCGACGCAGTCGCTCGGCCGGCTGGCGACCGCAGCGGCCGTCGCGCTCCACCTGGTGCCGCGCGCCAGGCGGCCCCGCTGGCCGCTCGCGATCGGCGGCCTGGTCGTTGCCGGTATCGCGGTCGCGGTCCTGTCCAACGAGGCCGTCCGTGCCCGGCTGTCCGCCGGCGCGGCAGCCGTCCGAGAGCGCGTGACCACGATGCGGGCTGCGGCCGACGACTCGCTCGACGTCGGGCCTGATGACGCGGTCGCGTTCGACGCGGCCCCGACCGCCGAGATCGAGGCATCGCCGTTCACCGACGCGACGCCGATCGAAGCGACCGGCTATCCCGCCGGACTGGGCGCCGACCAGAACGGTAACCAGGCCCGCGAAGAGGCGCACGCCCGCGACTGATCGCGGGCTGAGGATCGGTCGGCCGTCCCGCTAGCCCGCGCTCGGCGGATCGGCCGGCGGTTCGATCGGCGCCTTCGCGAGTCGATCGAGCGCCTGGCGCAGCTCAGCGGCAAACCGGCGGGAGCCGGTCAGCTGGACAGCGAACCCGACGAACTTGCCGCGGGCGCTCGTGGCCACACGCTGGAAGTCGACCGCCACGTGGCAGCCGCCGCCCTGGCGGTCGGTCACGTGGTAGTCGATGACCGTCCCCGACCGGAAGTCGTTCGAATCCATCAGTCGAAGCCGGACGAGGCCCGGCTCCGACCAGTCGTAGTGCTCGCGCGCCCAGACGCCGCCCAGGACGTCGGTCCCCTCGGTGACGTCGGCCCACGTGTCGCCGACTTCGTGCACCGTGTAGAACTTCGTGTCGAGTCCCGGCCAGAGCTCCGGTCGGCGCGGCCCGAAATCGGTCAGCGCGGCGATGAACCGCGCGGCCGGGATCGCGCCATCCGCCTCGTAGTGGATCTTGGCCACGGACTCAGCCGGCCGATGCGGGCTCCGTGCCCGCCGTGTCCGCGGTGCGTGTCGCGGCGCCGGCCGCGACCGTACCCCCAGCTGTCGGCTTGCCGAGCTCGATGCCTGCCGAGCTGAGCCACCGCCGGATATTGCGATAGATAGCCGGCGCCCCGAGCGGGATCTCCTCGTCGAGCTGCCACTCGACCGGGTGGAGGATGAACGGCTCGGTCTGCGGGCCGCCGAGCCCACCGTGAGAGCCGATCAGCTCCTCGAACGCCGCCACCTCGCCGAGCTCCGGGTCGTACTGGCTGAGGAGCAGCAGGTCCGGAGCGTGCGTCATCGCGTCCTCGCGCTTGAGGCTCATCACCGTGTGCGGCCCGAACAATGTCGTGGGGTCCTCGCCCTCGACCTTGTCGGTGTCGAGGAAGCGCGTCCCCCGCGGCCCGAACACGATCGCGCCGAACTCCGACGAGCGGACCATCAGCAGCCCCACGCCGGGATGGGCCGCGACCGACGCGACGAGCCCGGGGTGGAGCGTCTCGAGCTCCTCGACCGTCAGGCGATGGTCGTGGCCGGTGAAGTAGACGAGCCCGAGGTTGCCGGAGCCGACGACCGCGATCGAGCTGGCATCGGCGACCGCGGCCTCCGCCGGCTCGTCGTCGCTGTCGAGATCGACCACGCCGTCGGTCGTCTTGCTGGCGAAGGCCGCCCGCGCGACCGTCGGGCCGACGCCCTTGCTCCGTGTGATCTCGGACAGGAACGAGTTCACGAACACCGAGCCCTCGGCCTTGGTCTTGGTCTGGATCAGCGTCGCTCGCCCGCTCATCAGGCTGCGGACGAGCTCGCCGAGGCTGACCCCGTAGCGCTGCAGGAACGTCTCGCCGAGGCTCTGGCCGTGGTCCGACAGGATGATGAACCTGTACGGTCGGGGCGCCTCTTCGGTCGCCTTGACGAGCGAGGCGATGGCCTTGTCGACGCCGTCGAGCGCCTCGAACGATTCGACCCGCTCGGGCCCGCAGTGATGGGCGAGCTCGTCGTAGTCGGTGAAGTCGGCGTAGATGACGTTCGTGCCGCGATACATCTCCTCGATGATCAGCGCGACATTGACGTCGCGCAGGATGACGTTGCTGGCTGCCCGCATCCCGGCGTACTTGAGGCCACGATGCATCTGCGGGCGCACACCGGCTCGCCGGGTCCGGAAGGCCTGGTACTGCTCCTTGATGACCTCGCCGAGGAACAGCGTGAACGAGCGGAGATAGCCGGTCGGGCTGAAGAAGAACGACATGAACGCCTGGCTGTCGCCGATCCCGCCACCCTCGGCCTTGATCGCCGCGGTCGTCAGGTACGACCGCGTCGCGTCGCCGGTCAGCAGGTTGCAGATGCTGGCGCCGTTGTTCGACAGCAGGCCCTTCGCCATTCGAGATGCGCGACACGATCAGCGTCGCGTCGGCCGGGTTGCTCGACGCCATCAGGTGCTCGCGGTCGCGTTCGTACCAGCGGAAGGCCGGGATGCCGTCGTTGTTGCCGTGGAGGATGCCGGCCTGGCTGCCCGACGTCATCGACGGCAGGATCGCCTCCCACTTCGACAGCTTGTGGCTGCCGTCGCGGACCATGCCGGCCATCGTGTTGACCGATCCGGCGCGCATCCGACCGGCCAGGATCGGATGCGCGAGGCCGTCGATCTGGACGATCACGAGGCCCGGCTTGTCGGTGTGGCCCTGCGAGCGCTGGACCAGCAATCGCTGGACGAGGAGTCCGTAGTACGAGCCGCCGCGGTCGACGCCGAGGACCGCGGTCAGGATCGTGTTGACGATGGCGTAGACGAACGAGGCGACGAGGGCGGTCCCGAACCCGTCGACGTGGACGCCCGGCGCCCACTGGACGACGACGACGAACGAGACGACCTGGAGCACGAGGACCAGGACCCCGACCAGGATGAGCGAGACCGGCGCGGCGAGCGCCAGGACGACCGGGCGGACGGCTGCGTTGAACAGCGAGAGAAGGACGACGGCCAGCGCGGCGCTCGAGAAGCCGTCGACGGTGAAACGCGGCATCAGCCAGGCGGTCACCAGGAACGAGACGATCGCGACCGCGAACGTCAGGATCAGCCGGCGCACGAGCGCCCACGGACCACCGCGCCACTCCCAGAGCACGCGCAGCTGGGTCCCGTAGAAGCCGATCAATCGGCTCATCGTCGTGTGCCTCCCTCGGTCGCCGCCAGTCCAGCCCTCACTGTCCGGCAAGGATAGGCGGGCGGGCTCGTCCGCAACGGACGAAAACGTCCGGCGCTCCGGGGGCTACGATGACACCTCCGCTGCCGCTCGATCGCCGCCCCGGGCACTCTCGCTCGACCGATCGACGACGCACGAACACGGGGACCTGCTCGGGGGAGCGGGAAGAAGGAGGACCGACATGTCCGATGAGACCAAGCCGACGCCCGCAGACAGCACGACCACGCACGGCGCCTACTCCGATGACATCGTGGTGGTCGGCGGCACCGTGGCCGACGAGGAAGGGGTCCTTGCCGAGGGTGCAGTCGCGATCCAGGGCGACCACGCCCTGGTGGTGGCCAGGTTCGCCGACACGACGTCAGCGCGGGCGATCTACGAGAACCTGCTGATGGCCGAGATCGACGGGACCGTCCACATCGACAGCGTTCTCGTGGTCAAGGCAGACGACGACGGTCGGATCCACGTCGAGAAGATGACCGACCACAGCACCCGGACCGGGCTCAAGTGGGGGATCGTCGGCGGCGTGGTCGCGGCCGTCTTCCTGCCGGCGACCATCGTGGCCGGCGCGGTCGCGCTCGGGGTGGCCGGGGCTGCCGCCGGCAAGGCGCGCAACCTGTCGCACCGGCTCGACGTCGAGGAGGAGCTCAAGGGCGTCATCACGCCGGGTACCTCCGGGGTCATGGCCCTGGTGACCGCGGCCGACGTGCCGGCCGTCACGGCCAAGATGCCTGACGCCCAGGAGGTCAAGACGGTGTCCGTCGACGAGACGACGGCGACCGCGATCAAGGAGGCTGCGACGGAAGCCGAGGCGACGACACCCAGCGGCAGCTGATCGGGCGACCGCCTGGGCCCGACCGACGGCGCCCGTCGGTCACGGCCCTGGCGGGGCCTCCGAGGCGCGGCGTCGCCAGGGCACGACGCCGTCCATCTCGATGTCGAGCGAGAAGCTCAGGAACGTCCGGACGAGGACGATGAGACCGAGTGTCGCGGCGCTTTCGAGCGTCTGATCGATCGTGACGGTCAGGATGATGTCGGCCACGATCAGGATCTCCAGGCCGAGCAGGATCGTCCGGCCGAGGTTGTGGCGCAAGGCCGTGTAGGCGGCCTGCCGCGGCACCCCGCTCGTCAGCTGGCGAGCATAGGCAACGGCACTGACGATGCCACCCGCGACCAGGATCCCGACGCCGGCGACCTCGAACAGTCGCACCGCCCCGTCAAGACCCTGCTCGAAATCCATGTCGCCTCCAGCGTGCTGCGCCTGGCTCAACCGAGCGGGGCGGGGCCGACCGCTACCGAGACGAAGGGTCGCACACCCGGCACTCAGCGGGGGTCACGCCAACACAGGTCGCGCGGCGATGGATCAGACGCACCCGCAAGGCAGAGGTGCGTCTGATCAGCTCGAGCCGACTCTCCTCGCAGACGCCTAGCGGCGGCGACCCGGCCTGACGACTGCGCCGACGACGGCCGCCTTGGCGACGGGCGACGGACCCGGCTTGACCGCGGCGCCGACGACGGCGGCCTTGGCGACGGGCGACGGACCCGGCTTGACGGCGGCGCCGACGACTGCGGCCTTGGCGACGGGCGACGGTCCCGGCTTGACGACCGCGGCGGCGACGACTGCTTTCCTGAGCGGCATTTCAAGCTCCTTCTGACTCGACTTGTCTCGCGACATGATCTCGGCTGTGCTCGGGCTCGGCTAGAAGCCGCGCCCGAGTTTCGGGCACGCTCGCCTCGAGTGTGCCAGCGCGCTAGATGCCGAGCGCCTTCGCTTTGGCCGACGAGTACTCCGCGTCGGTGAGGATGCCCTGGGCATGCAGCTGGGCGAGCTTCTCGAGCTGCGCGGTCTGCGGGTCTTCCGCTGCGGCCGGGGCGGCCTCGGCAGGAGCCGCGGCCTGCTCCGCGGCGGCCTGCTGCTGGGCGTCCTGGTTCGCGTACTTCTGTTGCTGATGGTGACTGACGGCTCCAGCCGTACCGGCAACGACGGCGGTGGTGGCGGCCATGCGGACGATGCCGCCTCGGCGACGCATCATCGTGGTGATCCCCTTTCGTTGGACGACCTTGACCCACCTCAATTGGGGGGCAAGTCCTCCACGATGTCGACCCGATCCCGAGGCTGGGGATGGACCCGGGCGTCGGACCCGCGAGTTGCGGGGATCGCCGGGGCCAAACGACAGTATGCGCTCCCGTCGTGCCGATTTCATCGGGGTCCTACTGTCGGGCCATCGCGACGCGTCGTCGCTCATCTGGGGTGATCATTCCGCCCCTCGTTGACGCCCGCGCCGCTAATCCCGATAATCTGACTCGGAATTAGATGACCGAGCCCGACGAACGGGCCAGCCGCGGCGCCGGGCGCCGCACGAACGACCGGAGACCAGATGACCGCAGCCCGCGAGATCGTCACCGACCAGCGAGAGCAGTTCGCGTTCCACGACGACATCGCGTACCTCGCGGAGACGAAGCGCGGCCTGACGCGCGCCACGGTCGAGGAGATCAGCGCCTTCAAGAACGAGCCGGACTGGATGCTCCAGTACCGCCTGCGGGCCTACGAGCACTTCCTGAAGCGCCCGCTCCCGACCTGGACGGACGGTCTCGACAAGATCGACTTCGACAAGATCGTCTACTACCGCAAGCCGTCCGAGCGCGAGGAGAAGTCCTGGGACGACGTCCCGGAGCAGATCAAGGCGACGTTCGAGAAGCTCGGCATCCCCGAGGCGGAGCGCAAGTTCCTGGCCGGCGTCGGCGCGCAGTACGACAGCGAGGTCGTCTACCACTCGGTCAAGGAGGAGCTGTCCAAGCTCGGTGTCGTGTTCATGGGCACCGACCAGGCCCTCATCGAGTACCCGGACATCTTCCGCAAGCACTTCGGGACGGTCGTGCCGGCCGAGGACAACAAGTTCTCCGCTCTGAACTCGGCCGTCTGGTCGGGCGGCTCGTTCGTCTACGTCCCCAAGGGCGTCGAGGTCCCGCTCCCGCTGCAGGCCTACTTCCGCATCAACGGCGAGAACACCGGCCAGTTCGAGCGAACGCTGATCGTCGTCGACGAGGGCGCCAAGGTCCATTACATCGAAGGCTGCACGGCGCCGATCTACGCCACGGAGTCGCTCCACGTCGCCGTCGTCGAGGTCGTGGCGCTGCCCGGCTCGAAGGTCCGCTACACGACCATCCAGAACTGGTCGAACGACGTCTACAACCTCGTGACCAAGCGCGCCCACGCGTACGAGAACTCGACCGTCGAATGGATCGATGCCAACACCGGCTCGCGCAAGACGGTCAAGTTCCCGGCCATCTACCTGCGCGGCGAGGGCGCCACGGCCGACATCATCAGCGTGGCCGTGGCCGGCAAGGGCCAGCACCAGGACACCGGCGCCAAGGCCATCCATCTCGCCCCCAACACCCGCTCGCGGATCGTGAGCAAGTCGGTCAGCAAGGACGGCGGACGGGCGACGTACCGCGGTCACCTCAAGGTCTCGCCGGGCGCGACGAACGTCGTCGCCAGCGTCCGCTGCGACGCCCTCATGCTCGACGACATCAGCCGGAGCGACACATACCCGTACATCGACATCGGCGAGGACGACACCTCGATGACCCACGAGGCGACGGTCGGCAAGGTCAGCGCCGAGCAGGTCTTCTACCTGATGAGCCGCGGCCTGACCGAGAACGAGGCGACCAACCTCATCGTCCAGGGCTTCCTCGAGGTCTTCACCAAGGAACTGCCGATGGAGTACGCCATCGAGTTCAACCGCCTCGTCAAGCTCGAGATGGAGGGGTCGCTCGGATGACGGTCGCGTCACCGCGGCCGCGCCCTGCTCGACGGGGGCTCACCGACTTCTCCCTCCCGGTGACGCGCGACGATCTCGACGACATCGGGACGATCGAGGGAACGGCTGACTGGCTCGCGGAGGACCGCCGCGCCGCCTTCGACGCATTCGAGTCGCTGCCGGCCGAGTCGAACCTGCTGTACACGACCTACATCGACCTGCGCGCGGTCGCGCTCGAGACCGCGGCGCTCGTCCGCCGGCCCCGCACCACCCGCGTCGTCACCGCGCTGCCGCCCGATACCGATGGCCTGCTGGTCGTCGACGAGGGTGACGTCACCGAGGCCGCCCTGTCGCCCGAGGCGATCGCGGCCGGGGTGGAGCTCACGACCATCGCCGATCTCGCACCCCGCGCGCCGGGCCGCGTCCGCGCGCTGCTCGACGGCGGCGCGCATCTGCCCGTCGACGACCGATTCGCGCAGCTGACCCGCGCACTGTGGTCGCAGGGGGTCGTGCTCGACATCCCCGATGGCGTCCGCCTTGCACGGCCGATCATCGTCCGTTGGCGGGCCGGCGCCCCCGACCGCGCGCTCCTGTCGCGGACCGTCATCGCGCTGGGGGACGACGCGTCCGCGACCGTGCTCGAGGAGCTCGTCGCGTCCGATGCGGCAGCGCCCGACGCCGCCCAGTCGTTCCTGGCCGGCACGCTCGAGGTGCACCTCGGCCGCGGCTCGAGGCTCGAGGTCTCGAGCCTCCAGGAGCTGCCGGTCACGGCCGTCGCCTTCCAGCATCGGACTGCCCAGGTCGGCGAGGGGGCGACGCTCCACTGGGCGCTCGCACAGCTCGGCTCGCGCCTCGTGCGCAGCCGGGTGGATAACCACCTGATCGGCGACCGGAGCTCCGTCGAGCAGGTCGAGATCGTGTTCGGCGGAACGGACCAGCTGTTCGACCTGACGTCCTACACGCACCACGCCGGTCGCGACACCACCGGCAACCTGCTGTCGAAGGGCGCGTTGCTCGATCGGGCGCGCTCGTTCATGAAGGGGATGATCGTCATCGACCGCAGCGCGGTCGGGACGGACAGCTTCCTGGGTGAGTTCGGGATGAACCTCTCGAAGGCGACACGCTCGGTCGCCATCCCCAGCCTCGAGATCGACCAGCCCGACTGCCGCCGGGCCGCCCACGCCAGCTCGGTCGGTCCGATCGACGAGACGCAGCTGTTCTACCTCGAGAGCCGCGGCATCCCGCCCGACGAGGCGCGCAAGTTCATCGTCATGGGCTTCCTCGAGCCGGTCGTCGCGCGCGTGCCGCTGGTCGACGCGCAAGATCGCCTGCGGGCGCTGCTCGAGGCCAAGTGGGACGCGGGTATCGAGGCGGGGGCAGCCGCCGCCGCGTGAGACGGATCGACCTGCTGGATGTCGGCGAGGTCCCCGACGGCACGATGAAGATGGCCTGGGTCGACGGCACCGACCAGGTCCTCGTGGTCAACACCAACGGCCGGTTGTTCGCGACCCAGGGCATCTGCAGCCACGAGTATTTCGAGCTCGACAAGGGGTTCCTGACGGCGGGCACGCTCACCTGCGCGCTCCACCTGTCGCGCTTCGACCTCGACAGCGGCGAGCCGCTCGACCCGCCGGCCGAGCTGCCGCTGGCCGTCTATCCGGTCGTCGTGGAGGCGGGCCGGATCCTCATCGAGGTCCCCGACGGACCGCTCGAGGTCAACGAGTAGTCCCAACCCACCGGTACCAACGGTGGATGACGGGCGCGCGGATCAGCCGCCTACCGTGGCCGCACCATGCAACCGATCGAGTTCCTGGCGTTCGCCGGCGACTGCACGGTCACCGGCAAGATGACCATGTTCGGCGAGCGCCTGACCGACTTCCTCAACGGCCAGGAGCGGTTCCGCGTCCACCACCTCGAGTGCGAGAGCCTGGCCGACGGCCACCGAGCCGCCGTCGACAGCCTGTCGCTCGAGCGGAACGATCTGCTCGCGGTCGTCGGCACGGGGCCGCGCGGCAACGAGAAGCAGCGCGTCTCGCTGCAGACGAGCCGGCTCCATGTGTCGATCGGGCCGTATCTCATCCTCGGCCGGATCCACGCGAAGCCCGGGGCGGACGCCGTCGCCAGCGTCATGCAGCGCGACCCGATGGTCCCGCTGACCAATGCGACGATCGCCTACGAGGTCGCCGGCACGATCGTCGCCCGGGACATCCCGACGATCATCGTCAACCGGCTGCTCGTCGACTGGATCTCGCCGACGACGGAGGCGGCGACGCTCTTCCCGGACGTCCCGGTCCGCACTCCCTTCCCCAAGACGATGCTCAAGGACTTCTCGGGGACGACGGCGGTCTAGCCGGCTCAGCGCGGCAGGACGGTCCCGAGACCGAGCGCCTCGGCGCGCGCGAGGATCGCCGTGCCGAAGATCACGTCCGCGAGCCCGACCCCCAGATGGGTCGCCACGACCCGTCCCGCCGCCGGCCGCGCCGTGCCATCCAGGATCGCCTCGCCGATCGTGGCGGTCGGGTCGGGATACCCGTCGAATTGCCCGGCGTCACGGTTGGCCAGGAACTGGCCACGCTCGTCGACGAGGAACAGGGCGGCGGTCGCGGCGACCTCGGCGGCGCAGTACGTCGCGTAGTCGACCGGGACCACCAGGGCGTCCGGAGCGAGCCAGTCGCTGGTCATCACCTGGCGGACCGGGCCGAATGACGCCGCGGTGACGACCACGTCCGCGTCGCGCACGGCCGACCGCGCGTCCGGCGCGACCGCGACCTCGCCGATGCCCGTGGTCGCTCGCGCGGCATCGGCCAGGGCACCGGCCCGCTCCGGGTGGCGGTCGAACAGCGTCAGCGACACCCCGGGGAGCAGCCCGCCGAGCACGGCCAGGTGGCTCCGGCCCTGGACCCCGGCACCGACGAGCGCGGCGCGGGGCGCTCGGCCGGTGACCACCGGTGCGAACCGGCGGATGGCCACGCCGGACACCGCGGCGGTCCGAAGCGCCGTGATCGGGCCGCCGTCGAGGAACGCGACCGGTGCGCCGGTCTCGGCATCGTTCAGGATCACCACCGCGTGGATCGCCGGCAACCCCAGCGCGTTGTTGGCGGCGAAGCCGGCCACCCATTTCATCCCGAGCCGGTCGTCGCGGCCGGCCGCGTCGGCGCCGCGCAGGTACGCGGGCATGGCATGCGCGAACGAGCCCGCGGGGCGCGGATGGACGCCGATCTTGGCCGGCAGCTCGGCATCCGCGACCAGCGCCGTCAGCGTCCGCTCGGCCAGGGCCAGGCGGTCGTCGAGGTCCGGCATGGCGGCGAGGACATCGGCCGCGTCGAGGTAGCGGAGTGGGGGGCGATCGGCTGACGCCATGACCCCGGAGTCTACGCGGCGTCGATGTCCTACGATGCCGTCGTGTCCCCGATCGACGTCGAGCTGAGCCTCGATAACCTGAAGCTGGAACGCGACGCGATCGTCCTGTACGACGCCCTGGCCGGGATCGAGAAGGACCCGCGACGCGCCGAGGCGTTCACCCGCATCGCCGGCAACGAGCGGCGCCACGCCGAGATCTGGGCCGGCAAGCTGCGCGACCTCGGCGTGGACGTCCCGCCGGCCGGCGGTCCACGGCTGCGCGTGCGGCTGATCATCATCGTCGCCCGCCTGCTCGGGACATCGGCGGTCTCGGAGCTGGTCAAGGCGCTCGAAGGCGACGAGGAGGCGGCGTACGAGTCCCAGGACTCGCCCGAGGTCGCCTCGATCGCCGCCGACGAGCGTGAGCACGCCATCATCTGGGACCGCCTCACGGCCGGTGAGCGATCGGCCGAGATGCGCGACCCGGCCCGCGACGGGGTCGCCATCGCGCGACGGGCGCGGAGTGCCGCCGAAGTCGGTCAGCGCGAGACCTGGCACCGCGCGGGCGGCCGGTCCGGCACGCTGCGGGCGGTCATCTTCGGCGTCAGTGACGGCCTGGTCAGCAACCTGTCGCTGGTGATGGGCGTCGCCGGGGCCGCGTCGAGCAATCCCAGCTTCATCCTTCTCGCCGGTGTCGCTGGCCTGCTCGCGGGATCGTTCAGCATGGCGGCCGGCGAGTACATCTCGATGCAGAGCCAGCGCGAGCTGTTCGAGCGTCAGATCGCGCTCGAGCGGGCGGAGATGGAGGCGATGCCCGACGAGGAGGAGGCCGAGCTTGCCGCCTCGTACCGGGCGAAAGGGTTCACCGCCGATGAAGCGGCGCGGATCGCCCACCGGATCTTCGCCGATCCCGACGCCGCCCTCGATATGCTGGTCCGCGAAGAGCTCGGCCTCGACCCCGACCAGCTCGGGTCGCCCTGGGGAGCGGCGGCCGGCTCGTTCGTCGCATTCGCCATCGGCGCCTCGATCCCCGTCATCCCGTGGCTGTTCGGCGGCGGGTCGGCGGCGCTCATGGTCAGTCTCGGCCTGAGCCTCATCGCGTTGTTCATGGTCGGCGCCGGGGTCAGCCTGCTGACCGGACGTGGGTTGCTGTTCTCGGGCTTCCGCCAGCTCGGGATCGGCCTCGCGGCCGCCCTGGTCACGTTCGCGATCGGGTCGATCATCGGCGTCACCGCAGCCTGAGCGATCGACGATGCCCGACGATGTCGGCCGCCGCCTCCACGACGAGGGCCTCGACGCCACGCCCTGGTCGAACGGACCGGGCGACCGGTACGCCGCCCACGACCACGGCTACGACAAGGTCATCGCTGTCGAGCGCGGATCGATCCGGTTCGGTCTGCCGGCGAGCTCAGCCATGATCGACCTTGACGCCGGCGATCGCCTCGAGCTTCCGGCCGGGACGACCCACGACGCCGTGGTCGGCCCGTCGGGCGTGGCATGTCTCGAGGCGCACCTCCCGGCGGGCAGGCTCGCGGAGGTCCGTCACCGCCCCGCGGGATCGTGGTGATCGCGGCCAGGAGGCTCTCGGGGTAGGCTATCGGCCTGCCGGAGGGGCTGCAAAAACCGATGAGCGCAACGGGACGTATCGGGGCATGAATGGTCGAGGGGGTCCGACCGACGACGCCGAGGTCGTCCGACGGATGGCCGCGGGGTCCGAGGCCGCGCTCGAGACCATCTATGACCGATACGGACCGGCGATCTTCGCAGCGGCGTACCGGCTGACATCGGATCGAGGGACGGCCGAGGAGGTCGTGCAAGAGACATTCCTCGCCTTGTGGAACAGGGCAGAGTCGTACGACGAGAACGCCGGCTCGCTCGCCGCGTGGCTGCACACGATCGCCCGCAACCGGGCGATCGATCGGCTGCGGGCGGCAGGCCGTCGTCCGCCGCTGGTCGCGTTGTCGTCGGCGGCGGCATCCGACGAGGATCCGACCCAGGCGCTCGAACGGCTGGTGTCGGGCGGCCAGGTGGTCGCCGGGGCACAGGCGCCGGCCAGCCCGGAGGACGCCTTCGCCGCCGAGGATCGCCGCGAGGCGATCCGGGTGACGGTCGCCGGACTTCCTGAGGTCGAGCGCACGGTCATCCTGCTGGCCTACCAGGAGGAGCTGTCACAGGCGGAGATCGCCGATCGTCTGGGATGGCCGCTCGGCACGGTCAAGACCCGGACACGGCGGGCGCTGCTGCGGTTGCGCGAGGGGCTCGGCGGGGAGTTCGGGCCGGCGAGCGCATTCGATGACGTGCCGGTCCCGGCCGGCGAAGAACGATAAGGAAGACGATGGATCACGAGGAAACCCGCGAACAGCTGGAGCTGGCGGCGGTCGAGCCGGGTGGGCTCGACCGGCTGATGGCCGGCGACACCGCGACGGCCCAGGCGGTCGCCGCTCATGTCGCGGGCTGCCCGGCGTGCGCGGACGAGCTCGCTCGACTGGGGCGTGCCGCGCCGCTCATCGGCGCAGTCGTTCGCGAGATGCCGTCGCCGGACCTGAAGGCCCGGACCCTGGCGGCGATCCGTTCCGAAGGCGTGATCCGGCCGCTGGTGGCAGCGACGGCCGGTGTCGCGGCGACCGCGAGCCCGACGACCACGGTCTTGGCCCAGCCGTCGCTCGTCGCCACACCGATGGCCCCGCCGACGCCCATCGCCAGCCGGCGACGGGTCGTGCCGGTCATCGGCTGGGTCGCCACCATCGCCGCGGCGGTCCTGCTGTCGATCGCCGGGACCGCGCTGGTGGTCGGCAATCGGGCGGACACGCAGATCGCGGCCCATGAACAGACGATCGATGCCCTCGAAGAGGTCAGCACGACCGCGTTGGCGGTCAACGCCCAGCCCGACGAGCAGCACGTCGCCCTGACCGGGGTGTCGGACCCGACCGCCGCCGGAAGCCTTGCCTTCTCTCCCGTCGACCACCGAGCTCGTGTGGCTCGCCAGCGGGCTGACGCCGCCTCCTGCGGGCTACGAGTACCGCTGTTGGGTGGAATCCGGTGGGACCCGCCAGCGGATCGGGAAGATGTTCTTTGGCAATGATCTCGCCTACTGGGCGGGCGAGACCGATGCCGTGTCCAGCCTGCCGAGCGGGGCCACCTTCGGGCTATCGCTGGTCGGGCCCGACGGAACCCCGGTGTCGGCCGACCCGGTCATGGTCGGCACGCTCAGCTAGCCAGCGGCCCCGGCGGTCGCTCCTCGGCCGCCACGACATCGGTCTCCTCGTCGGGCGGCGGCGCGTCGAGATACTCACGGTGCAGGAGCAGGAGGCGGTCGGCTGCCTCGGGGCTGACGTCGTACCCGTCCTCGCGCAGCGCGGCCGACAGCCAGGCCGCCTCGCGTGGCCGCTCCACCGCGTCGATCTCGGCATCGCGCCGGCGCGAGTCCATCACGACGAGCCAGACCAGCCCGGCTCCAAGGACGAGCCCGACGATGAGCAGCCATACGTTGAACTCGGCATTCACCCGCGGGAAGTATAGGGAGCCGCGCCGTTACACTTCCGCGGATGCTCGACTTCACGCCCAGCCCGATCGCGATCCAGCTCGGCCCGATCCCCGTCTACTGGTACGGCATCGGCTACGCACTGGGTCTCGCCGCGGCCTATTTCGTCATCGTCTGGCTGGCGCGCCGAGCTGGCGAGGACCCCGATCTCGTCGGCAACGGGATGATCATCGTCGCGGTCGCGGCGCTCATCGGCGGCCGGCTGTACCACGTCATCGACCAGTGGGCGTTGTACAAGGACGACCCGATCAAGATCTTCCTGCCGCCCTACTCGGGACTCGGTGTGTACGGCGGGATCATCTTCGGGACCGCGGCGGCCTACCTGTACGTGCGCGCCAATCGCCAGGATTTCCTGCGCTGGGCCGACATCGTCGCGCCGGGCCTGTTCACGATGGAGGCCATCGCCCGCTGGGGCAACTTCTTCAACCAGGAGCTGTACGGCCCGCCGACGACCCTGCCGTGGGGCATCCCGATCGACTGCGCGCATCGCGTGGCGGCGTATGTCTGCCCCCCTGGCTCCGCTCCGACGGACACCCTCGGCCAGTTCTTCCACCCACTGTTCCTGTACGAGTCCATCTCGGGCGTGCTCGGCGCCCTGACGCTCGTCTGGATCGGCTTCCACCTTCGCAAGCGGCTGCGCACGGGCGACCTGATCCTGGTCTTCTTCGTCTGGTATGGCACCGTCCGGTTCGTGCTGGAGACCCTGCGCGCGGACAACTGGACGTTCTTCGGGGTTCCGGTGGCGATGATCGTCTCGGCGGTCATCGTCCTCCCATCGCTGGTGGTCCTGGCCTGGCGGCACCGGCCCGGCCATCCGCTCGACGAGCCTGCGACGCGACCGAGGCTGGCGACCTGGGGCGCCATCGGGCGGCCGCTGACAGATGAGGAGATCGAAGCGCTCGATCGGCAGGCCGAGCTCGACGACGAAGAGGACGACGATGACGACTACGACGACGAAGAGGACGAGACGACGACGAAGAGGACGACAGACGACGAGGACGAGGATGGGGAAGTGGACGACGGCGACGAGCGACGGCGACGAGGGCGACGGCGACGAGGGCGACGGCGACGAGGGCGACGGCGACGAGGGCGACAGCGCGACCGTCACCGACAGCGCGACCGTCACCGATGGCGCGGACGAGGTAGGCAAGCCGGGACATGGACCCGCGGCCGACGGATCGGCGGCCGACGAACCCCCCGCCTGACGTGGCCCAGCCTGATCCTGGTCCGGCCACCGGCCGACGTCGGCCCCCGCCCGGCCGGATCTCGCCCGAGGCCCTGGCCTCCCAGCGGGGTGGCGCCATCGAGGGCCTCGCCTGGCTCGGCCGGCAGCCGGAGGCACGAGCCTCGGTCCTCTATCGGGTCCTGCGGCTGGTGGCCCGGTTCGTGATCTTCGTGGTCTTCCGGTTCCGCATCCGGACCACGGGCCAGGAGCATCTGCCGCGTGGGGGATACCTGCTGGTGGCCGCCGCGCATCGAGGCTGGATGGATCCGTTCGTGGTGATGCACGCCATCCCACCCGAGCCGCGCGCCTGGTTCCTGGGCAGCGCACCCTCGACGTTCACGTCGCCCTGGCGCGAGAAGCTCATCCATCGGATCGGCGGCCTGCTGCCGGTCTGGCGTGGAGGGGTCGGGATCGAGCAGCACGTGGCGGCGGCACGGGCCGTCATCGCCAACGGTGCGGTGTTCGCCCAGATGCCCGAAGGGACGGTGAGCGGGCCGCCAGGCCGCATCGGCGCGTTCCGGACCGGCTGGGCGGTCATCGCCATGCGGACCGACGCACCGATCGTGCCGCTCGCCATCGCCGGGACCGAGGAGCTGTACATCGGACGCCGGCTCGCCTCGCGGGTCCTGCCGCCCACCTCGGCTCGTGCCCTGGCGAGCCTGGCGCCCGATGCGGCCTTCCCGCCCGAGGGGACGCGCGAGGAGCTCGCGATCGCCCACCGGATGAGCGACGCACTGGCCGACATCCTCGGGCCAGCGGTCGAAGCTCTCTATCCGCGGACCGTCGATCCGGCGGGCCGCCCGCGTCGCCTGCGGCGACGGCTGACCTTCCTGCTGCTGCGCCCCGGTCCCCTCGATCGCGACGGCTGAACGGGGGCCGGGCCGTCCGGCGCACGCTATGCTCCGGCCGATGCAGTACGCGGAGTCGATCCTCGACCTGGTCGGCGGCACGCCGCTCGTTCGGATCAGCAGGTTGACTCGCGACCTCGGCCCAGCCGACCGCCAGCCGCTGCTACTGGCCAAGCTCGAGATGCTCAATCCGGGCGGCTCCGTCAAGGATCGGATCGGCCTGCCGATGATCGAGGCTGCCGAACGGGCCGGGCTCCTGCGTCCGGGCGGCACCATCATCGAGCCGACATCGGGCAACACCGGACACGGTCTCGCGATCGCTGCGGCGCTCAAGGGCTACCGCTGCATCTTCGTGATGGCCGACAAGCAGTCGGCGGAGAAGCAACAGCTCCTGCGGGCGTATGGCGCGGAGGTCGTCCTGTGTCCCACCAACGTCACCCCCGAATCGCCCGAGAGCTACTACTCGGTCGCCGCACGGCTCGCGCGCGACATCCCGGGCGCGTTCAAGCCCGACCAGTACTGGAACCCGGAGAACCCGGCCGCTCACGAGCGCACGACCGGTCCCGAGATCCTGGAGCAGACCGACGGGCGGGTCACCCACTTCGTGGCCAGTGTCGGGACGGGCGGCACGATCAGCGGCGCCGCCCGGGCGTTGAAGGCCCACGACCCGACGATCCAGGTGATCGGTGCGGACCCCGAGGGGAGCGTCCTGTCGGGCGACGTCGCGCGTCCGTACCTGACCGAGGGCGTCGGGGAGGATTTCCTGCCTGGCACGTACGACCCGGCCGTCGTGGACCGCTGGATCCGGGTCAGCGACCGCGACGCGTTCGCCATGGCGCGGCGGTTGACGCGTGAGGAGGGGATCCTGTCGGGTGGCTCGTGCGGCACGGCCATGGTCGCGGCGCGCGAGGTCGTCCGGGACCTGACGCAGTCCGAGCGCGGCGCAGCCGCGGTGGTGGTCGTCCTTCTGCCCGACAGCGGCCGGAACTACCTGTCCAAGGTCTATAACGACGAGTGGATGCGGGTCAACGGGCTGCTCCCGACGACCGGTGCCATCGTTCGCGTCGGCGACCTGCTCGACGACCGTCGTCACGCCGGACCGCGACCCGACCTCGTGCTGGCGCGGACGACCCAGCGGGTCGGCGAGGCGATCGAGATCTTCCAGGAGTTCGGGATCAGCCAGCTCCCGGTGTCCGAGCAACCGGAGGGCGACGCGGTCGAGGGCATCGTCGGCTCGATCACGGAGAAGGGCCTGCTCGACCGTGCCTTCCGCGACCCGTCGACGGTGGACCGGACCGTCGGCGAGGTGATGGACCGGCCGTTGCCCCTGGTGGACCTTGCCGACAGCCTCGACGACGCGTTCAGCCTGTTGACCGCCGGCGGGGCGTCGGCGGTCATCGCGACGCGTGCCGGGCGCCCGGTGGGCGTCGTCACCAAGCTCGATGTCCTCGAGTACCTGACCCATCGACCGAATGGCCGAGGCTGAGGACATGTCCGTGCCGCCCATCCGGACGCGACGCTTCGAGCTCGAGTCGATGTCGCTGCCGTTCATGCGCCACCTGGTCGCCCGCCACCTGGTCGCCGCGGAGGCCGAGCTCGGAGCCACGGTCCCGGAGAGCTTTCCGGACGACCTCGACAACTTCCTCCAGTACCGCATCGCGGACCTGACCGAGGACCCGGCCGCTCAGCCGTGGCTCGGCCGGGCGATCGTTCTGACCGAAGACGACGGCACGCGACGGGCGATCGGCTCGTGCGGGTTCCATGCTCCGCCCGACGCCGATGGTCGCGTCGAGGTCGGCTACAAGGTCCAGCCCGAGTACCGCCGCCAAGGTGTCGCGACCGAGGTCGTCCGCGCGCTGTTCGATTGGGCGCACGCGCAGGGCGTCGACCGCTTCCGAGCGTCGGTCTCGCCCGACAACGTCGGCTCGCTGGCGATCGTCCGCGGTCTCGGCTTCGAGCAGGTCGGCGTCCAGATCGACGACATCGACGGCGAGGAGCTCGTCTTCCATCTCGATGGGTGGCCGCCCGCCGCCTGACCGGCCCGCTACCATGGCCTTGATGCCCGACCCGCGCCCCGACGTCACCGAGCCGTACGCCTTCGACACGCTGGCCGTCCACGCAGGCGCCGAGCCGGACGAGCTGACCGGCGCGGTCTCGCCACCGATCTACCAGACCTCGACGTTCGCCCAGGACGGCGTCGGTCGGCCGCGACGCGGGTACGAATACGCTCGCTCGCAGAACCCGACCCGCGAACGGCTCGAACGGGCCGTCGCTGCGCTCGAAGGCGGCGGAGCACGGGATCGCGTTCGCGTCGGGGTCGGCGGTCACGGCGGCCATCGCCGAGCTGGCGGCGCCGGGTGACGAGATCGTGGTCGGCGACGATGTGTACGGCGGCACGTATCGCTACCTCGAACGGGTCCGGCGGGGCGCCGGCGTCGACGCCCGCTACATCGATCTCGCCGGCGGCCAGGACGCGCTCTGGGAGGCGCTCACAGAGCGGACCCGGCTCGTCTGGTTCGAGACACCGTCGAACCCGCATCTCAAGGTCGTCGACATCGGGGCGACCGTGGCCACCGTCGCCCGCCGCGCCGAGGAAGGCGGCCGCCGTCCGCTGGTCGTCGTCGACAACACGTTCGCTTCTCCCGCTCTCCAGCGGCCACTGCGCGAGGGGGCCGACATCGTCTTCCACTCCGCGACGAAGTACCTCGCCGGCCACTCCGACACCGTCCTGGGCGTGGCCGTCACCTCGGATCCGGCGATCGCCGAGCGGCTGCGGTTCCTGCAGAACGCGATGGGCGCCGTGCCGGGACCGCTCGACTGCTTCCTCGTCCTGCGCGGGCTGCGCACGCTCCACCTGCGGATGGAACGGCACGGCGCGAACGCCGTGATGGTGTCCGACTTCCTCGACGGCCGGCCGGACGTGGCCGAGGTCCACTACCCGGGCGATGGGCGGGATGGTGTCGTTCCTGCCGACCGATGGCGGACGGCACGGCCGCAGCGCCGCGGAGCGGGCGGTCGCCGTCGCCGAGGGGACGCGGCTGTTCACCCTGGCCGAGTCGCTGGGTGGGGTCGAGTCGCTCATCGAGCTGCCGGCGGCGATGACCCACATGTCCGTGGCCGGGTCGCCGCTCGAGGTGTCGGCGGCGCTCGTCCGCCTGTCGGTCGGCATCGAGGACCCGGGCGACCTCATCGCGGACCTCGCACGCGCCCTCGACGAAGCCTGAGCCGGCGCACCGCGCCGCCCGGTGGAGCCCGCTTCAGCCGCCGGCCATCGCCGGGAGCAGGACCAGGGTGTCGCCGTCGCCCGACGGGCGTATCGAGGTCCTCGAGGTGGCGCACGTCCGTGTCGTTGAGGAACGCGTTGACGAACCGGTTGAGGTCGCCATCGGGCGCGATGAGCTGGGCCTCGAGTCCGGGATGCAGCGCGACGAGGCCGGTGACGACCTCCCGAACGGTCCCGCCCGGGACCTGGACCTGCTTGGCGCCGCCGGTGGCCACACGCAGGGTCGGCGGGATGCGGACCGTGCTCACGACGCGCCGCCGTCCAGCCAGCGCTCGAATGCGGCAAGGCTCGGGCGGATCGACGGGCGCGAGACCGGGCTGACCCGGCCGCGCGACACCGTCGCCCCCGCCCAGCGTCCGCGCGTCGGGTGTCTTGAGCCCGTTCCCGGTGAGGAGTGCCACGACCTCGTCGCCGGGCCGGATGACGCCGCGACGTCGGGCGGCGGCGGCCGCTGCGAGAGTCACGCCACCAGCCGTCTCCGGGTAGATCCCTTCGAGCCGAGCCACGTCGCGGATCGAAGCCGCCGTCACGGCGTCCTCGATCGCCTCGATCGAGCCGCCCGACGCGTTCGCCAGGGCCGCCGAATCGCGGCCGTCGGCCGGGCTTCCGATGGCGAGCGAGCGCACGATCGTGTCGGGTTCGCGGACCGGGACGATGACGTCGCTGCCGGTCGCCCACGCGGTCGCGATCGGTGCGCAGCCGGCGGCCTGGCCGCCGACGAACCGGATCGGCCGGCTCGCGATCAATCCGAGCTCGACGAGCTCCTCGAACCCGCGCGCGACGTGGGTGAACATCGCACCGGATGCCACCGGCGCGACGACGACATCGGGCGACCGCCAGCCGAGCGACTCGGCGATCTCGTAGGCGAGGGTCTTGGAGCCCTCGGCGTAGAACGGCCGCAGGTTGATGTTGACGAAGCCCCAGCCCGTCTCGTCCGCGACCTCGAGGCACAACCGGTTGACGTCGTCGTACGTGCCCTCGATGGGGACCACTGTCGCGCCGTAGGCCAGCGCGTGATCGACCTTGGCCGGCTCGAGGTCGGCCGGGATGAACACGTAGGCCGGCAGCCCCAGCGCGGCCGCAGCGGCAGCTGTTGCGCCCGCCAGGTTCCCGGTCGATGCGCAGGCCAGCGCCTCGACCCCGAACTCGACCGCACGCGCTGCGGCGACGGCCACGGCGCGGTCCTTGAACGACAGCGACGGGTTCCGCGTGTCGTCCTTCAGCCACAGCCGATCGAGCCCGAGGACCGGCGCCAGACGATCGGCCGCGAGCAGCGGCGTCGACCCGACCGGCAGCCCGCGCGTCGGCGGCTTGTCCACCGGCAGGAGCTCGGCGTAGCGCCAGATCCCCGGTGCGCGCGACGCGATCGCCTCGCGGGTCAGGGTCGCCCCGATGACGGCGTAGTCATAGGCGACGTCGAGCGGACCGAAACAGGCCGGACAGACATACGACATGCCGATCGGCTGGCTCGCGCCGCAATTGCGACAGCGGAGCCCGACGATGCGGTCGGCGTGGGTGGCTGACGGAAGGATCTCGATCGCCATGGTCGTCTCCGGGAGGCCTGGGGAAAGTGCGCCTCGGGACCGGGTACGGGCGACCGTCTGGTCGGATAGGGGGGCTCCGAAGGGAGGTTCCCTTATCGTGCAGGATGACCTGCCCGGGCTTGGCACCTTGCCGATTCGTCGGTAGGTTGTCGTGGCTTCAACGGGCCGGTCCCTCTGCCACTCTTGATAAGAGCTCTTCGGTTGTGTGCGGATGCTACGGGCGGCGGGGTTGACCTGTCAACGAGTCCGGGCCGGACCTGCCATTGGGCGGCCGCCGGTGACGGGGTTCCGATCCCGCACGGCAACCATTTCGACACCATCCCGCAACGTGGTAGCATCCGCCTACTAACGACTGCGGAAGCCGACTCCTGCGACCCTCCTCGAGGGACGCGTCACGCGCGGCCGGTCGATCGACCGTGATCGCCTGCGCACCAGGAGCCTGACCACCGATGGCCACGACTGCCACACCACGGACTCGCCACGCGCTCGGACGAACGGTCCGCGCGAACCTGCCGGTCGCCGAGCTGTACGAGGACGCCATCCGCCACGGGGAGGGTCTGGTCGCCGCCGACGGCCCGCTCGTCGTCCGGACCGGCAAGCACACCGGCCGTTCACCGGAGGACAAGTTCATCGTCGCCGAGCCGTCGAGCGAGTCGAAGGTCTGGTGGGGACCCGTCAACCGGCCGATCTCGGAGGCCCACTACGAACGTCTGCGGGCGCGTCTGGTGGCCTACTGCGAAGATCGCGACCTGTACAGCCAGGATTGCTTCATCGGGGCGGCCGAGGCGCACCGCCGCTCGTTGCGTGTCTACACCGAGACCGCCTGGGCGAGCATCTTCGCCCGGAACCTGTTCCGCCGACCGACCGCAGATCAGCTCGCCGGCTTCGCGCCCAACTTCACGATCATCTGCGTCCCCTCGTTCAGGGCGGATCCGGAGACCGAAGGCACGCGGACCGCGACGGCCATCCTGGTCCACCTGCGCCGGATGGAGATCATCATCGTCGGCACCGAATACGCGGGCGAGATCAAGAAGAGCGCGTTCACGGTCATGAACTACCTGATGCCCGACGAGGGCGTCCTGCCGATGCACTCGGCCATCAACATCGGGCAGGACGGTGACACGGCGGTCTTCTTCGGCCTGTCGGGGACCGGCAAGACGACCCTCTCGGCCGATCCGCTGCGCAGCCTCATCGGCGACGACGAGCACGGCTGGGGCGACGGCATGACGTTCAACTTCGAGGGCGGCTGCTACGCCAAGACCATCCGCCTGTCGCCGATGTACGAGCCGGACATCTTCCAGACGACGCGGCGCTTCGGGACGGTCCTCGAGAACGTCGACCTCGACCCACGGACGCGGGCGCTCGACCTCGATTCCGAGCGGTTCACGGAGAACACCCGCGGTGCCTACCCGCTCGAGTTCATCGGCAACGCCGACGAGACCGGGCTGGCCGGCACGCCCCGGAGCGTGATCTTCCTGACCGCCGACGCGTTCGGTGTCCTGCCGCCGATCTCGAGGCTCACCCGCGCGCAGGCCGCCTACCACTTCATCAGCGGCTACACGGCCAAGCTGGCCGGCACCGAGGTCGGCGTCAAGGAGCCGAAGGCGACGTTCTCGGCGTGCTTCGGGGCGCCGTTCCTGCCTCGCCACCCTGGCGAGTACGCCGCCATGCTGGTCGAGCGGCTCGAGCGCGACGACGTCCCAGTCTGGCTCGTCAATACCGGCTGGACGGGCGGAGGGTATGGGGTGGGGGAGCGGATGGACATCGCCCATACCCGTTCGATGGTCCGGGCGATCATCGGCGGCGCCCTCGATGATGTCCCGACCAGGATCGATCCGCACTTCGGGCTGGCGGTGCCGACCAGCTGCCCCGACGTCCCGGCGGCTTTCCTCGACCCTCGCTCGACGTGGCCGGATCCGGATGCCTATGACCGGACCGCGGCGACGCTCGCGACGATGTTCCGCGACAATTTCGCGGCCTACACCGATGGCGTCGAGCCCGACGTTGCGGCGGCCGGCCCCGTCGGCTGATCCACCCCGTCCGAAAGGAGCTCCCTTCCACATGGCCCGCAACAAGGTCACCGTCATCGGCGCCGGCAATGTCGGCGCCACGACCGCACAGCGCATCGCCGAGGCGGGACTGGCCGATGTCGTCCTGGTGGACATCGTCGAAGGGCTGCCGCAGGGCAAGGGCCTCGACCTTGCCGAGGCGGCTCCGGTCGTCGGGCATGACGCCCGGATCACCGGCACGAACGACTACGCAGACACCGCGGACTCGGACATCATCGTCGTCACCTCCGGGATCGCCCGCAAGCCCGGCATGAGCCGCGATGAGCTGATGGCGACGAACGCAGGGATCGTCCGCGGCGTCGTCGAGTCGGCCGTGGCGCATTCGCCGGACGCGATCCTGATCGTGGTCACCAACCCGCTCGACGCCATGTGCCATGTCGCCATCCGCGCCTCCGGCTTCCCGCGCGAGCGCGTCCTGGGGATGGCCGGCGTGCTCGATTCCGCGCGGTTCCGGACGTTCATCGCGCAGGAGCTCGGCGTTTCGGTCGAGGACACCCACGCGTTCGTGCTCGGCGGTCACGGCGACACGATGGTCCCGCTGTCGCGCTATTCGACGGTCGCCGGCGTGCCGATCACCGAGCTGCTGCCACCCGAACGTGTCAAGGCGCTCGAGGAACGGACCGCCAACGGCGGCGCGGAGATCGTGGCCCTGCTCAAGACCGGGTCCGCGTTCTATGCGCCGGCCGCCTCGACCTTTGAGATGGTCGAATCCATCCTGCTCGATCGGAAGCGCGTCCTGCCGTGCGCGGTCCAGCTCCAGGGCGAGTTCGGTATCGACGGCCTGTTCGTCGGCGTGCCGGTCGTGCTCGGGGCGGGTGGGATGGAGCGGATCTTCACCATCGCGCTGACCGACGACGAGCAGGCCGCGTTCGAGGCATCGGCGGCCGCCGTCCGCGAGCTGGTCGACAAGCTCGACTGACGCCGGCGGCCGGGCGCCCTACAGGGAGACGGCAGCCGGCCTCTCGGCCAGATCCTCATGCGCCCGCCGGGCGGCATACGTGAGGACGATCGCGCCGATCACGAGCGGCGCGAACGCGAGGCCGAGCGGGATGGCGACGAGGACGAGCAGCAGACCCAGCAGGGTCAGGCCTGGCGTGAGCGACACGGTCGGGCTCCTTGTCATTCGGGCTGGCCGCGCACCCGGCGAACGCGTGGGGCGCACGACTCTTCGATGGACCGATCCTGCCTGGACGGCCGGCGACTGACCATCGACGAGCGTCCACCAGGGCACCGTCGAACGACGTGCCTGCCTAGCTGGCGCCCGTCGTGCAGCGCTTGAACGTCGACCCGGTCCCGCGGTAGTCGTACACGGTGCCGCCGGCCTTGGCCACGATCTGGTAGCCGTCGACGACGATCTGCGTGTAGGCCAGGCCCGGTTGCGGGCAGCCCAGGCTCCCGTCTGGAAACGTGACGGACTGGGCCGAGATGACCTCGACCTGGTCGACCGGGACGCCGGCGGTCTTGGCGATGTCGGCGACCACGGGATCGATCACCGAGGCGGACAGGTCGATCGTGCCTGGACTCATGGACGCGTCTCCCACGGGAGCGGCGGAGAAGGCTGCACCGGCCGGTGTCGGCGACGGTGCCGCAGCGCTTGGCGCCGCCGCGGACGAGCAGCCCGCCACGACGACGGCGGCGGCCAGCAGGGCGATGCGGACGAGCATGTCCGGGCGATGGTAGGCCATGTGATCGATGTCCTCGTGCGTGAGGCCGGCGATGTCGGGCCAGCCGGACGTTCGACGCGCGGTCGCGCCGGGTGGTTCCCGGACCGGCAGGGTCGAGCGGGGCGCTTCGATACACTCACGCCACCGTGCCGATCGCCGTCGTGTTCTTCCAGTTCGACCCGTTCGCCCATCTGCCGGGCGACCTGACCGTGCGATGGGCGGTCATCGCACTGGTCGCCGTGATCGTCGCGTCCCTCGTGCTGGCCGGCATCCTGGCTCGTGCCGGCGGGGTCCGGCCCGACGACGTGGCCTTCGTCGCGGTCGGGATCGTGCCCGGCGCCGTGATCGGTGGGCGGCTCGGCTACTTCCTCGTCCACTCGACCTACTACGGCTCCGCCCCCGAGCGCCTGCTCGACCCGTCGATCGGCGGGATGGACCTCGGCCTCGCGGTCGTCGGCGGCCTCGTGACCGGCTGCTACGTGGCCAGCCTCCTCGGAGCGCCACTGGGTCGCTGGCTCCACCTGGCGGCGGCACCGGTCCTGTTCGCGCTTGGTGCCGGCAAGCTCACGATGGTGCTGGCCGGCGCAGGACAGGGTGTGCCGAGCGTCACCGACCCGGCCACAGCGTATCTCGGACCCGGACCGTGGGGGTCCCTCCTGCCGGCGCTCCCGTCGGTCCCGTCGCAGGCGCTCGAGGGCGCGGCCACGCTCTCGATCCTGGCCGTCCTGACCGTGGCCCTGATGGCCGGTGCCTTCCGGGGCCGTGACGGCCGAGCGTTCTATGTCGCGATCGGACTGTGGGCCGTGGCGCGGGCGCTCGTGTCGACCACCTGGCGCGATCCGGTCGTTGCCGGGGGCATGAATGTGGCGGGGCTCATTTCGGTGGGGATCGCCATCGGCTGCGCCGTTGCGGTCGTGGTCCTGACGATCCGCAACCACGGCCGGGCGCCCGATGCCGACCCCGTCGATCCGGCCGACACGGCCGACCCGCGCGTCGATGTCGCATGGCCCGATCCGGAGTCGCGCGTGCGGTATTGACCAGCCATCCGACCCCGGCCCTCGCGGTGAGCGAGTATCGTGAGACCTCCACGCAGAGGTCGATCCGATGACACAGGTCGCAGAACCCAACGCCCGAACCGAGAGCCCGGCGCCGGCTCGCGTCAGCCACTGGATCGGCGGTCATCTGGTCGCCGGGACGTCGGGGCGCGAAGGCCCCGTGTTCGATCCGGCGACGGGCCAGCTCACCAGGCACGTGGACTTCGCCTCGGTCGCCGAGGTCGATGCGGCGGTCGCGGCGGCGAAGGCAGCCTTCCCGGCCTGGCGGGCGACGTCGATCTCGAAGCGGACCGACGTCATGTTCCGCATCCGGAACGGCGTCGAGGCGCATCGTACGGAGATCGCCGCGCTGCTGACCGCGGAGCACGGCAAGGTCCCGTCGGACGCGCTCGGCGAGATCGCCCGCGGCCTCGAGAACCTCGAGTTCGCGTGCGGCATCCCGAGCCTGCTCAAGGGCGGCTTCTCCGAGCAGGTCTCGGGCGGCGTGGACGTCTACCAGATCCGCCAGCCGCTCGGCGTGGTCGCCGGCATCACCCCGTTCAACTTCCCGGCGATGGTGCCGATGTGGATGTTCGCGACGGCGATCGCGGCGGGCAACACGTTCGTGCTCAAGCCCTCGGAGAAGGATCCGTCGGCGGCCAACTTCCTGGCCGAGCTCCTGCGCGACGCGGGCGTCCCGGATGGCGTCTTCAACGTCGTCCACGGCGACAAGGTGGCGGTCGACGCGATCCTCGAGCACCCGGACATCGAGGCCGTCTCGTTCGTGGGCTCGACGCCGATCGCCCGCTACATCTACGAGACCGGGACCAAGGCCGGCAAGCGCGTACAGGCGCTCGGCGGCGCGAAGAACCACATGATCGTGCTGCCCGACGCCGACATCGACATGGCCGCCGACGCCGCCGTGTCGGCCGGCTACGGCTCGGCCGGCGAGCGGTGCATGGCGATCGCGACGGTCGTGGCGGTCGGCGACGTGGCCGACCCGCTGGTCGAGGCGATCAAGGCACGGCTGCCCAAGATCACGGTCGGACCCGGCAGCGACCCGTCGTCCGAGATGGGGCCACTCGTCACGAAGCAGCACCGCGACAAGGTCGCCTCGTACCTCGACAGTGGCCCGGCCCAGGGAGCCACGCTCGTGACCGACGGCCGCGACCACCCGCTCTACGACGAGTCGGACGGCTTCTTCCTCGGCGTGTCGCTGATCGACCACGTCACGCCGGCGATGGACGCGTATCGCGACGAGATCTTCGGCCCGGTCCTGACCGTGATGCGGGTCAAGACCTACGACGAGGCGGTTCGCCTCGTGAACGACAACCCGTACGGCAACGGGACGGCCATCTTCACACGCGACGGTGGTGCCGCCCGGCAGTTCCAGTTCGAGGTCAACGCCGGGATGGTCGGCATCAACGTGCCGATCCCGGTCCCGGTCGCGTATTACAGCTTCGGTGGCTGGAAGAACTCGCTGTTCGGCGACCTGCACATGTACGGCCCCGAGGGCGTCCAGTTCTACACGCGGGCCAAGATCGTGACCTCGCGCTGGCCGGATCCGGGGACCTCCAAGATCGACCTGGGGTTCCCGCGCACACGGTAAGCCCGGGGCCTGGCGACCGGCATCCGGCCGGCAGACACAGGCACGCGGACGAACGGAAGGGCCGCCCTTGCGGGCGGCCCTTCGTGATTCCCGATCGGGACGACGGTCAGGGTCTGACCGTGATCGTCTTGACGACCTGGGTCGTGCCGGGCGTGACATCGGAGGTCATCGAGGCCACCGAGCTGTACGTGCCGGCCTTGTTGGCGGAGACATCGAAGTGCAGAGTCGCTGATCCGCCGGGGGCGGGCGGCGACGTGTCGACCGACCATTCGGTGTTGTCGGCCGGGGCGGATGCAAAGTTCTTGCCACTGGTGCCGTCGCGGTTCTCGGCACCCCAGTTGACCTTCAACGCACCCGGGATACCAGGATCGCCGGCGGACGCGTTGGCGGCGCCGAAGGTCATGGTGGTCTGCTCACTCGAGGCATCGGTACCGGCTGCCCCCGAAGCGAGTTGGAACCAGAGCTCGCCGGTATGGGTGATGGCGTTGCTGAAGTTCTTGACCGCCCCGTAGTCGACGACCAGCCAGCTCGTCGTCGTCGGACCGGGAGGGCCATCGGACAAGGTCGCGACCCGGATCGCTCCGCCCGCGGCCGGGTTCAGATCGGTCCAGAACAGGGCGATCACGTTGTTCGGGCGATTGACGTTCGGGAAGGACTGTGGCGTGGGGGTCGCATCGGCCGCGGTACCACCGCCAAGAACGACGAAGCCGTTCGAGCCGACGCCGATCGATGTGTACGACTCCCCGCCGTAGAAGAACGGCGTCGGGACGCCGAAGTTGGTCATCGTGTCATCGCCGATACCGGTGAGCCGGGGTGACTCCCAAGGCGGACAGTGGCAGATAGCCACCAGCCGGTCCCTCGGTGGCGGTGAAGCCGTTGATCTGGGGCGGGATGGCACCGGAGAGCGCTCCGCTCCACGTGACGCCATCGCCATGTCCGATCGAGGTCGCCGGGGCTGCGATGTTCGAGTACTTGAGGCCCTTGACGTTGTCAAGGTTGGCCACCTTGACGTCCACGTTCGCGGCCGTCTGGGCGAAGTTGGTCGCCGTCACCGTGCAGTGACTGAGGCCGGTCTTCGCGGTGATGCTCGATGGCGCGCAGGTGTTGGTCAACGCGACCGCGCCCTGCTTCTTGACGAAGGCCACCGGGATGGTGACCGGCGTGCCGTTCTTCGGGGTGAGGGTGATCCGGCCGAAGTACTGACCGGGGTCGGCCGTCGGAGCGCTGATCCGCACCCAGAAGGTGAGGGGCTTGTTCTTGTCCGCGTGGAGCTTGGTGTCAGCGCTCAGGACACCCTTGCCGTTCGGCTTCTGGCCCGACACGATGATCTGGGTGTTGTCCGGGGACTGGACCGAGACCTTGAGGTCCTGGGCCTTGCCGGACACGTTGATCGCGGTGCGGGTCGTGGTGACCTCGCCGGTCATCGTCGTCGCATCGATGCTCGGGATGTTCAGGTTGATCCGGTTGAGCGGGTCAGCCCCGGCCGCGTTGAAGTCGGCGAAGTTCTCGTCGAACACCAGGGTCGGGTCGACCGCGCGGTCGGCCCGGATCGAGCCGGCGCCCATGTCGAACGGGTCGGCGGGGGTGACCCCGTCCTCCTTGACGACCGCCTGGACCGACGACGTCATGAGGGCGGACTTGATCTCCTCCGGGGTCCAGCTCGGATGGGCGGCCTTCACGAGGATCGACACGCCGGCCGAGTGTGGGCTGGACATCGATGTCCCGGCGATGGCCATGTACAGGTTGCCGGTCGGACCGTTGTCCGCCGTCGTCTGATCAGGCTGCGGCGTCGTGCCCGCGAGGACCTGCACGCCGGGCGCGGTCACGTCCGGCTTGATCCAGTCGCCGGTCGGTCCGCGCGACGAGAACGAGGCCATGACGTCGGCCTGGGCCGGCTGCGCGGTGCCCTGCGCCCATGTGGCCATCACGTTGCTGTGGCTGGTCACGAAGGTGGCCACGGCGTTCGAGTTGAACTGCACCTGGATCGCCGGCAGGTAGTGGTTGTCGGACTCGAGGTCGGTGACCGCGGCCGAGTTGTTGGTGAGGATCATCCCCGCGGCTCCGCCCGCGGCGACTCGACGGCCCTTGTCGATCCGGCCGTTGACGCCGCGGTTGCAGACGACGATCTTGCCGGCCGCCGTGCCCGCAGCGAGCGTCGATTGGCAGAGTGCGTCCTCACCGGCGAGGGTCGCCGCCATGACGACGGGTGTCGCCGTGGTGATGCCGTTGGTCAGCGTGACGCCGGCGATGTCCAGTGTCGCGCCGCCGTCGGCGGTGAGATGCAGGGTCGAGGAGAAGCTGCGCGGGCCGGTCGAGGCGCCGACCGTGGTCACCCACGGGCCGCCATGATCGGAGGTGCCGGCGGTCGGGCCGCTGTTGCCGGCCGAGGCGTTGACCGAGATCCCGGCGTGGACCGCGTCGAGGAACGCGAGCTCGACTGCGTCGGTGTACGGGCTGCCGCCACCGGAGATCGAGTAGTTGATGACGTTGACGCCGTCGGCGATGGCCTGGTTGACCGCCGACACGGAGTCGGAGCCGAAGCAGCCTGCCGCGGCGCAGACGCGATATTCGATGACGTGGGCGCCCGGGGCGATGCCGCACACGGGACCGCGCTCGACGCCGTACAGCATTGCCGTGGTGACGCAGTCACCTGCGGCCGTGGTGGTGGTGTGGGTGCCGTGGCCCTCGGGGTCGCGGGCGGAGCACTGCTTGCTGGTGTTGTTGCAGAACTCGTTCGCGCCGGCCCCGGTATTGGCCATGTAGTTGGCCATCTTGGCGTAGGCGCCGATGAGCTTGTTGTTGCAGGTGAAGGTCGGACCGAGATCGGCGGTGTCGGTGCCGTCGCCGAACTGGCACGCCTTCAGCCCACCCGCGGGTGCGCTCAGGCTGCCCGGGGCAAGCATGGGATGCTCGGGCCAGACACCGGTGTCGATGTCGCCGAAGATCACGTTGCTGCCGGCCGTGGCCGAGCCGCCGAGCGACGGCCACACGGCCGTTGCGCCGATGAACCCGGTGTTGTCGTCGAGCGGCTGCTCGAGCGTGTCCGACTGGACCGCCACGACGCCGGGCACCTTGAGCAGGGCGGCGATCTGGTTGGCGGTGACGCGTCCGGAGACGCCACCATACGCGGTCCCGAAGGACTCGTTGACCTTGAGCGACGGCGCGGCCTTCTGGGCGGCCGCGGTGATGCCCTTGGTCAGCTTGGCGGTATAGGCGTCATATGCCTTGACCGCGGCCGCGTTCGCCTTGAGCGACTTGCCGGTCACCCGCGGGCTGGTCGCCGCGAGGCCATTAACGCCACCCGTGTAGGTCGCCGAGGCGTCGAAGTCGTACTTGATGACCACGTTGACCGGCGTCGCGTCATGGCGACCGAGCAGCTTGGGGTCGCTCTTGGCGATCGCGCCGGACGTTGACTTGGGCGTGCTGAACGTGGACACCGGGTTCAGCTGGGTGGCCGTGAACTTCGACGGATCTGCACCGGACACGGCTCCGGCGAAGATCGTCTGCCCGAGCAACAGGCAGAGAGTGGCAAGGGCGACGGGGGTCCGTCTCACGGGCGCTCCTCCTCCGATGTCGAGGCCGAGCGCTGCCAAGGTCGGGGTGGCGCTCTTGGGCGGCCTCTGGGAATACATGGAACGTACCTGCCGCGACCGGGTGAGGTCAATTCGAGGATGTGCGCCCGGGGCGACGTGTGGTGCCGGGGTGCACCGGAACCGTTGCGAAACGGTGGCGCCGGGTGACACGTCATTGCAAGCGAAGTCCGGTCGCGGTCTCGACCGGCGGTGATGCCGCACGCACGACTCTGGTCGCGAGGCCGCCGTCGAGGACCACCACGGATCCGGCGCCGTTGGACCGCATCGGCGCGGCCGCGGTCAGGCCATCCGGGCGAAATCGGCCGGAGCGCGCTTGAGGAACCGTCCGGCGCCCTTGCGCCCGGTGAACTGCCCGTCGCGCACGACCACCGAGCCGCGCGAGAAGACGATGTCGCTGCCGCCCCGGACGGCCCGACCCTCGTAGCACGAATAGTCGACGTCCATGTGATGGGTCGCTGCCGAGATCGTGTGCGAGCGGTTCGGGTCGTAGATCACCAGGTCGGCGTCGGAGCCGATCGCGATGGCGCCCTTCTGCGGATACATCCCGAACAGCTTCGCGGGCGCCGTCGACGCGAGCTCCACCCAGCGCTCCTTCGTGATCCGGCCGGCCACGACACCGCCGTCGTGGAGCAGGTCGAGCCGGTCCTCGACGCCGGGAAGACCGTTCGGGATCTTGCGGAAGTCGCCCTCGCCGAGCTCCTTCTGGCCGTGGAAGTCGAACGGGCAGTGGTCGGTCGAGACGACCTGCAGGTCGTCCTTGACCAGCCCCGCCCACAGCTCGTCCCAGTGGTCCTTCGTGCGCAACGGTGGCGAGCACACGAACTTGGCGCCCTCGAACCCGTGGCCCAGGTCATCGAGCGACAGGAACAGGTACTGCGGGCAGGTCTCCGCGAACACCCGGCCGCCGCGATCGCGGGCGTCGCGCACGGTCTCGAGCGCGTCCCGCGCCGAGAGGTGGACGATGTAGACCGGTGCCTCGGCCGCCTCCGCCAGGCGGATCACCCGGTTGGTCGCCTCGCCTTCGAAGATCGGCTTGCGGGCGATCCCATGGCCGATCGGGTCGGTCATGCCGGCCTCGATGGTCTGGGCCGCGACGACGTCGATGGCCATCCCGTTCTCGGCGTGCATCATGATCAGCCCGCCGTTCCTGGCGGTCTGCTGCATCGCCCGGAAGATCGCGCCGTCGTCGCTGTAGAAGACGCCCGGGTACGCGGTGAACAGCTTGAAGTCGGGCACGCCCTCGGCGACCAGGCCATCCATCTCGGCCAGCGTGCCGTCGTTGACGTCGCTCATGATCATGTGGAAGCCGTAGTCGGTGACGGCGTTGCCCTCGGCCTTGGCGTGCCAGGCGTCGAGGCCCTGGCGCAGCGTCTGGCCCTTCGACTGGACCGCGAAGTCGACGATCGACGTCGTCCCGCCGAACGCTGCCGCGCGCGTCCCCGTCTCGAAGGTGTCCTTGGCGAACGTGCCGCCGAACGGCAGCTCCATGTGGGTGTGGACGTCGATGCCGCCGGGGATCACGTACCTGCCCGACGCGTCGATGGTCTCGTCGGCCTCCACGCCACCCGCGGCCAGGTCGCGGCCGAGCAGGGCGATGGTCTCGCCGTCGATCAGGACGTCGGCGCCGTAGCTCCCGTCGGCGGTGACGATCGTCCCGTTGGTGATGAGCGTGCGCATCGGTCCCTCCTCGCGCGGTCGGCCACGAACCGGTCAGGACGGCCATCGTAGGCGATGGGCCGTCGCGAGCGCAGGGCCGGGGAGGGATGCGGGGTGCTCGCGGCCCGAGGTCAGCCCGCGAGCGACGGATCGGTCAGCCCGGCCCGAACCCGATCGACATGGCGAGGGTCCGCAGCCAGAGCGCGATCGTCAGGCCGCAGGCGCCGATGGCGAGGGCGAAGGCGATGAGGCCCTCGATACGTTCCCGATGATGGGCCTGGCGCGCGCCGACTCCGTCATCCCAGAACGGATCGCGCCCATATCGGAACAGCCTCATCGTCGGTCCTCCTGGCTGGGCGGTCTCTCGCGCTCGACCGCGTCGCGGGCGCCGCAGCGCCGTCAACGGCAGCATCGCGCGACGTGTGGGTCGCTTGACCAGCCTGACCTTGGGCCTAGGACGTCGCGGCGACATCGCGCAGGACCGGGATCACGTCGCGGCCGTACGCATCGAGCTGGTCCTCTTCGTCGCCGTTCATGAGGTAGACGTTGAACTGGTCCACACCGGCCGCTGCGAGCTCCTGGAGCTTGGTGACGTGCTCCTCGGCCGGTCCGAGGACGCAGAACCGGTCGGTCACCTCGTCCTCGACGAAGGCCGCATTCGAGGAGCCGACCTCGGCGTGGTGGTGGTAGTCATAGCCCTCGCGGTCGCGGACGTAGCCGGTCAGGCTGGCCGGGAGCTGCTCGCGCGGGTACTTGTTGACCAGGTCCACGACGTGGTTCGAGACGAGCGCCGGGAACCAGCGCGCCCGCTCACGCCCGAGCTCGCGCGGACCGACGTACGCGGCCGCCGCGGCCTGGACCCTGATCGATGCCGGATCGCGTCCGGCAGCGGTCGCGGCCTCGCGCGCCTGGCCGACGAACCAGCGGATGAGGTCGGGATCGGCCAGCTGGAGGATCAGGCCGTCGGCGACGCGACCGGTCATCGCCAGCGCCATCGGGCCGTAGCCGGCGACCCAGACGGGGAGCGTCCACCCGGTCGTCCACGGGAAGACGAGCTCTGTCCCCTCGTAGGTGATCTGCTCGCCGGCGACGAGGGCCCTGATGACGCCGATCGCCTCCTCGGTGTTCGCCATCGTGATCGGCGGCTTGCCCAGGACGCGCCTGGCCGAATCGCCGCGGCCGATGCCGAGGTCCATCCGTCCGCCGCTGATCTCGTCGAGCGTGGCGAGCAGCGACGCCGTGACCGTCGGCTCGCGGGTACCGGGGTTGGTGACGCACGTCCCGAGCCGCATCCGTTCGGTCACGCCGGCCATCAGCGTCAGCAGCGGATAGGGGTCGCGCCACAGCACGTGCGAGTCGAACAGCCAGCCGTAGTCGAACCCGGCGGCCTCGGCTCGGCGGGTCAGCGCCAGCGTGCGTTCCGGCGTGTGGTCGGGCTTGAGCGTGAAGCCGAACTGCATGGGTCTTGCCTCCCGCCCCATCGAATCGAGGCGGCTCGGCCGTCCTCCTCCAGACGGCCGAGCCGGGGGGATGGTAGCGCGTGTCCTAGGGTCGCGTGAGGTCCGCGTACGCGTCCGGCCGGCGGTCCCGGAAGAACTGCCAGGTGTTGCGGACCTCGAGGATCCGATCGAGATCGAGATCGCGCACCAGCAGCTCCTCGTCGTGGGCGCTGCCGAGGTCGCCGACGAACTGGCCGCGCGGGTCGACGAAGTAGCTCTGGCCGTAGAAGTCGTCGTCGCCGATGTCGGCCTCGATGCCGACGCGGTTGATGGTGCCGACGTAGTAGCCGTTGGCGACGGCGTGGCTGACCTGCTCGATGCGCCACAGGTACTCGGACAGGCCGCGCGAGGTCGCGCTCGGGATCAGCACGATCTCGGCGCCGTTGAGGCCCGAGCGCCCGGGCGCCCTCGGGGAAGTGCCGGTCATAGCAGATGTAGACGCCGATCTTGCCGACGGCCGTCTCGAAGACGGGATAGCCGAGGTTCCCGGGGCGGAAGTAGAACTTCTCCCAGAAGCCCTTGACGTGGGGGATGTGCGTCTTGCGGTACTTGCCGAGGTACGTGCCGTCGGGGTCGATGACGGCCGCGGTGTTGTAGTAGATCCCGCTGGCCTTGTCGTCCTCCTCGTACATCGGGGCGACGATCACCATGCCGGTCTGCCTGGCGAGGTCCTGCATCCGCTTGGTGGTCGGGCCGTCCGGGATGAGCTCGGTGTAGCTGTAGTACTGGGCGTCCTGGACCTGGCAGAAGTACGGCCCGTAGAACAGCTCCTGGAAGAGGATGAACTGGGCGCCCTGCTTGGCAGCCTCGTGGGCGTAGCCCTCGTGCTTCTGGATCATCGATTCCTTGTCGCCGGTCCAGGTCGCCTGGACGAGCGCGCCACGGACGGTTCGGGCCATATCGCGCGTGACCTCCATCGGGACGTGCGTGGGTCGAAGGAGGGCGAGGGTACACCGCGGGCGCGGCCGTCGCGTGTGCTCAGGGAACGTCCGGTCGGCGCGCGGCTATTCGTCGGGCAGCGCCTCGGGGCGTCTCCGCATGAACCACTCGGTGAACTCGCGGCAGCGGTCGTCGGCGTCGAAACGGCACACGAAGATGTTGGCGAACTCGCGATCGATGCCGGACCGGTCGTCGGTCAGGTAGCGCGTCCGACCGTGCGCGACGAACGTGTCGCCGTCGACCGCGAGCACCTCGTAGTCGGCCTCCCAGGAGCCGGGCTCATCGGGGTCGGCGAGCCAGGCTGCGACGACGCCCGCCCGCCCGACGACGGCCTCGCTGAACGGATCGAATGCGTAGCGGACGTCGGGGCTGAACAGGTCGCCGATGGCAACCGGGTCGAGCAGGCGCCAGGCATCGACGTAGCGATCGAGCCATGAACGGAACGCGGCGTGGTCCATCGGGAGCCTCCTCATCGCGAGCCCAGGGTCACGGTAGCATCAGGTGCTCATCGCGGTCGCGCTCCCGGCCGCCCGCCACGTCGGGGAGGCCCGACATGACCCGACGAACCGCGGCTTGCTCGACCGCACGGCCGAGATCGCCATCGCCTATCGCGCCTCGCTCGCGACGCGTCCGGTCGGTCGTCCGGCGGACCTGGCTGCGCTTCGTGCGGCGCTCGGCGGACCGCTTCCCGGACGAGCCGACCGATCCGCTCGACGGTCATCGAGGACCTGGCCGCCGCGGTCGATCCCGGGCTCGTCGCGAGCGCCGGTCCGCGCTACTTCGGGTTCGTCATCGGCGGCGGGCTTGCCGGCCGCCCTGGCCGCCGACTGGCTGGCGAGCACGTGGGACCAGAACGCCGTCGCTGTTCGTCTCGTCGCCGGCCGCCGCGGTCGCGGAGGAGGTGGCGGCCGGCTGGCTGGTCGACCTGCTCGGCCTGCCCGCCGGGACGAGCGTCGGGTTCCTGACCGGCGCGACGATGGCCAACTTCACGGCCATCGCGGCAGCCCGCCAGGCGGTCCTCGCGCGGGCCGGCTGGGACGTCGATCGCCTTGGTCTGCAGGGCGCGCCGCTGGTCACCGTCATCACGCACGCGGGCAGCCACGTCACGATCGCCGCCTCGCTGGGCATGCTCGGTCTCGGCCGCGAGGGCGACCGCGTCCGGCGGATCGCGTCCGACGAGCAGGGCCGGATGCGCCCCGATGCCCTGCGCGCCGAGCTGGCGGGGATCGACGGGCCGGTCATCGTCTGTGCCCAGGCCGGGAACGTGAACACCGGTGCATTCGATCCGCTCGACGAGATCGTGTCGATCGCCCACGAGCGCGGCGCCTGGGTCCATGTCGACGGGGCGTTCGGGATCTGGGCTGCCGCTGTCCCCTCGCTGCGCCACCTCATGCGCGGCCACGACGACCGCGGATTCGTGGTCGACCGACGCCCACAAGTGGCTCAACGTGCCGTACGACTCCGGTCTCGTCTTCGTTCGCGACGCTGCCGCGCATCGCCAGGCGATGACGCTCGGCGCCGCCTATTACGTCGAGACCGAGGGCGCCGAGCGCGATCCCTACAACTGGGTCCCGGAATCGTCCCGCCGAGCGCGTGGCTTCACGGTCCTCGCCGCCCTCCGGTCGTTGGGGCGCCAGGGTCTCATCGACCTGGTCGAGCGCGACTGCGCGCTGGCCCGTCAGATGGCCGATCGGCTCGCCGCGGGACCCGGCGTCAGGATCCTCAACGAGGTCGTGCTCAACCAGGTCCTCGTCCGTTTCGACGGACCGGGTGAGGACGCGGACGGCTCCCGCGGCGACTCCAGGACCAGGGCCGTCATCGACGCCGTCCAGCGTGACGGAACGTGCTGGCTTGGCGGGACCACGTGGGCCGGTCAGGCGGCGATGCGCATCTCCGTGTCCGGCTGGCAGACGACGCCGGCCGACATCGACCGTTCGGCAGACGCCATCCTCGCCTATCTCGACAAGGTCGCCCGTCGCGACGGGTGAACGCGGACCCCGACCGCCCGCTGGCGACCGAGGTCCTGAGGCGGCGTGCAGCTCGCCTGGCGAGCCGCGGCTGGGTCAGCTCGCCGGCTTGGTCGACATCCCCGTGTGGAGATATGCCGTGAACCGGGCGGTGACCGCGTGGACGCCGTGGATCCGGACCCCGTTCATCAGCGTGCTGATGGCCTTGCCGTGACCGATGTAGATCCCGACATGGCTGCCGTAGCCCCAGATCACGAGATCACCGGGCTTCGGGTGGGTCCGACTCGCGAGACCGCGGGCCTTGAAGTAGCGGTACAGCGCGCGTGCCGAGCGAAGGTGGGGGGCTCGGATTCGGGCGCCGTCGCCGGCCTTCCGGTAGGCATAGATGACGAGTCCTGAGCAATCGAACCGGGACGGTCCCATCGAGCCGTAGTGCCACGGATGGCCCAGCTCTCGCTCGGCGATCCGGATGATCTGCTGCGCCTCGCTTCCGGTCGATGCCGCGGTCGGTGTCGACGGTGCAAGGCTGAAGAGGACGGCCCCCGCGAGGGCGACCGGGATGAACGCTCGTGCGCCCAGATGTAGCGTGCGCAATGGTGCTCCTTCCTGCCAGGGCGTCGCGCTGGGGGGCGCGACGGGCGGTGTCCGCCCCTGTCGGGCGCGCACGGAAGGACATGGCGAACCGGCTGGGCCGGTTTCAGGGGGGAGGAACGACGCATTGGGACATCGTCGGAAAGTGCGGGCTCGGAAAAAGCCGTGCGAGCGGGGCGGTCTTTTCGAGTTGTCCGGGTTCCCGTGTGTCCTGGGGGTCGTTGGCGAGCGCCAGTCTAGACGGGATGCCAGAATCGTGTCGGCGACGCCATTTCCCATCGCGGAAGCGCGGTAGCATCGGCTCGTGACCCCCACCCCGATCGCCTCCGGCGACCCACTCATCCTGGTCAATCCGAGAGCCTCGGGGATGATCGATCCGGCCCGGCGCGACCGGATCGTCTCGGCCGTCTCGGCTGCCGTCCGCGGTCGGACGGGTCGCGTCCCAGTGATCGAGGCCGGCTCGCTGGCGACGATGCGCGCGACACTGGCGAACGTGGCCGCCGGCGGGGATGCTCCGCTGATCGTCGCCATCGGCGGTGACGGCAGTGTCCGCGAAGCGGCGGAAACCATGGCGCACGGCTCGGCGCCCCTGGCGATCGTCCCGGCCGGGACGGGGAACGTCCTGGCGGGAAGCCTCGGCATCCGCGGCATCGGCCCGGCGCTCGACGCCATCCGATCCGGCCCGCCGCGTCGGCTCGACCTCGGTCGTGCCCGCTGGGGGCCGGCGGCCGGGGCCGGCGGCACGGACTCGGCCTCGGACGCGGCCTCCAAAGCCGCCGAGCGGATCTTCATCGTCGCCTGCGGGATGGGGCTCGACGCGCGGATCATGGCGGCCGCCGAGACCGAGTGGAAGCGCCGGCTCCGCTTCGGTGCCTATGTGGGAGCGGCGATCCGCGAGATGGGGCGGCTCGTGCCGTCGCGGTTCCGGATCGACGCCGATGGCGACGCGATGGAGATCGACGGCTACCTGGCGATGGTCGCCAACGCCGGGCAGCTGGTCCCCGGGCGGATCGGGCCGCGACAGCCGATCGATCCGTCGAGCGGCCGGCTCGAGCTCATCGTCCTCGGTGGGACGGACCCACTCGCCGCCCTGCAGGGCGCTGCCCGGCTGCTGCTCGGGACCGGCGAGCTCCAGGGCGGCGTCATCCGCCGCTCCATCAGCCGGGTCACGATCGAAGCCGATCCGGAGCAGCCGATCGAGACCGACGGTGACCACCACCGGGCCGGCACCCTCGAGGTCGAGGTGGTGCCGGGCGCGGTCACCGTGCTCGTGCCCCGGTGAGCGCGTCGGGGGGCGAGGTCGGCGCCGTGGCCGCCTGCTAGCCTGTGGACATGACCCAGGGCGCCCGCTCGGTCCGATCGCGGTACCCGCTCGGGATCCTCGTGATCGTGGTGCTCAGCGCCATCCGCGCCTTGTCGATCATCGCCGCGCTCGCGAAGTTCGAGGGCGGCGACGTTGTCCAGTGGTTGCGCGACACCGTCGCCGTTGCCCGATAGCCCGGAGGGGACGACGGCCGCTGTCGTGGTGACCGCCGTGCTGATCGGCATCCTCATCGCGAGCCTGGCGACCATCGTGGGCCTGCTGGCGTGGAAGGAGTGGGCCTGGGTCCTGGCAATCATCTCGTCGGGCGTGATCCTCGCCATCGACCTCGGCTGGTGGTGGAGCGGCGAAGCCGCGCTACCTCTCGATGCTGCTCAACGTCATCGCGGTCTTCTACCTGAACCAGCGTGACCTCCGGATGGCGCTCCATGGCGAGGCCATACCGTGACCGCCACGGCAGGCGCGCCCGATGCCACCGGCATCAACGATGCAACCGACGCCGCGTCGGCGGCCGACCTCGAGCTACTCGCGCGGCACGAGCCGATCCTGCGCTTCACCGACGGCGAGCTGTTCTTCCCGATGGGGACCGGACCATATGTCGAGGAATGCGACCTGCTGACCGGCCCGACGCTGCGCGAGACGCGCGTGGCCATCCCAGCCGGCGAGCTCGATCTCGAACGGCTCGCCGCTGTTGGCGACCCGGCCCCGGGCGAGGCGCAGTTCCTCCGCTTCGTCCCGCATCCGCTCAACGCGCTCGAGCTCCGGCGCTGGCAATCCCGCCCCGAGCACCAGCGGTTCTCGGCACCCGGCCGGCTCGCCCGGGTCGGCCTGGCGGCCCGGCTCGTCGATGCCGGCCTTGTCACCTCTCTGCTGCTGCGCGGCCGGGTTCCGGGCGGCACGGCCGCGGCCGCCTCGGAGAAGTACGACCGGATCCGCGAGAAGGACCCGCGGGTCGTCTACCACGGCCGGGTCGTCCGCGTGGGCTCGTGGGTCGTGCTGCACTACATGTTCTTCTACGCGATGAACGACTGGCGTTCGACGTTCGAGGGTGCCAACGATCACGAGGCCGATCTTGAGCAGTGCTTCGTCGTGTGCGAGACGCTTGAGGACGGCAGTCTGCGCCCCGCGTGGTTCTGCGCCGCGGCCCACGACGAGAAGGGCGATGACCTGCGGCGGCGGTGGGACGATCCACGGATGGAGACGATCGACGGGCACCCGATCGTTTACCCGGGCGCCGGCTCGCATGCGACCTACCTCGAGCGTGGCGAGTACATCATGCTGCTGCCGTTTCCCGGCGAGAAACGGATCCGTGGCGTGCTCGATCTCGTACGGCACTTCTGGCGCGACACGCTGGCCCAGCCTGACCCGGGCGACCTTGCCGCCAACGCGAAGCGGGCGCTGAGCGTCCCGTTCGTCGACTACGCCCGGGGCGACGGCCTCACCGTCGGCCCCGGCGCCGACGTCGCCTGGTCGCCGGTCCTCATCGGGGACGACGTCGGCTGGGTCGATCGATACCGCGGGCTGTGGGGGCTCGACACCGGCGACCGGTTCGCAGGCGAACGTGCGCCGGCCGGACCCGAAGTACACCCGCACCGGCTCCGTCCGGCAGTCGTGGTACGACCCACTGGGGTTCGCGGGCCTCGCGAAGGTCGCACCGCCATCACGAGCGGTTGCGGTCCTCGAGACACGGCTGGCCGAGCTGACGGCGGCCCGGGCCGCACTGGTGGCCGAGGCGGACACCCTTGCCGTCTCTCTTCCTGAGCTCGATGCCGAGCTTGGCGCGGTGCGCCAGACGGCAGGGTTGACCGGCTACCGGACCGAACGCGCCGAGGAGCTGCGGACCGGCGAGGAGCGGCTGGGCGCGATCCGCGCCGAGGCGGTCGAGTTGGGTACCGCCATCGCCGCCGGTCACGACCGCCTCGCTGCGCTGCGGGCCGGGCAGCTCGACGATCCGAGGCTCCACCTCCATCACGCCTCGGAGCCCGAGCCGCCGGCGGTCGCCCGCCGCCGGGCCTTCGGCGAAGCGTGGGCCGCGGTCAGCGTCGGGTTGCTCATCGCCGTTCTGGCGGTCATCGTCTGGTTCCGGATCCTGCCTCCGCCGACCGCGATCGTCGTGCTGCTCGGCTCCTATCTCGTGATCGAATCGTTCTTCGACCGCAACATCATGGAGCTGGTGCTGCGGATCACCATCGTGCTGGCGCTTATCTCGACGCTCATCCTGGCCATCGAGTACCTGCGCGAGCTGTTCCTGGCCGGGCTGCTCGCGCTCGGAGTCCTGCTCGTCTTCGACAGCCTGGGCGAGGTCCGCCGGCGCTTCCTGCGCTGACGGTCCCGGACGGCGCCGCGACGTCTCGGTTGTGCTGTAATCACCACACGATGACGGTGGCCGTCGCTGCCGATCCAGCCGGACAACCCATCCGCCCGACACGCTCGCTCCACCCCCTCGAGGTACACCGATGGCCATCACCACCGCTCCAGGCTCCATGACCAGCGAGGAGATCGTCGCGCTGTCGCGGCAGCACACGTTCTTCTCGTGGTCGGTCCAGGGCGCCCTCGACCCGATCGCCATCGATCACGCCGAAGGGGTCTACCTGTACACGCCCGAAGGCGACCGGATCCTCGACTTCAACAGCCAGCTGATGTCGGTCAACATCGGCCACGGCGATCGGCGCGTGGTCGACGCGATCACCGCCCAGGCGACCAAGCTCCAGTTCGTCCAGCCGGCGTTCACGACCGAGATCCGGGCTCGGCTCGGCGCGAAGCTGGCCGAGATCCTGCCGGGCGACATGGACAAGGTCTTCTTCACGCTCGGTGGCGCCGAGGCCATCGAGAACGCCATCAAGCTGGCCCGTCACGTGACCGGCCGGCACAAGATCCTGGCCCGCTATCGGGCCTATCACGGTGCGACGATGGGCGCGATGACCCTGACCGGCGACCCGCGCCGCTGGGCGAACGAGCCGGGCATCGTCGGCGTCGTCCGCTACCCGGACACGCACCGTTGGGGAGAGGCCGAACCCCGACCCGTGGCCGAGAGCCTGCAGGGCCTCGAGGACGTCATCCGCTACGAGGGCGCCAAGAGCATCGCCGCGGTCTTCCTCGAGACCATCGTCGGCACGAACGGCATCCTCATCCCGCCCGACGGCTACATCCAGGGCGTGCGCGAGATCTGCGACCGGCACGACATCCTGATGGTCGCCGACGAGGTCATGGCCGGCTTCGGCCGGACCGGGCCGCTGGTTCGCCATCGACCACTGGGGCGTCACGCCGGACCTGATGACGATGGCCAAGGGCCTGACCAGCTCGTACCTGCCGCTCGGCGCGGTCGCGATGCGGCACGGCATCGCCGAGAAGTTCGAGAGCCAGATGTTCTACGGCGGACTGACCTACAGCAGCCATCCGGTCAGCCTGGCCGCGTCGCTGGCCACGATCTCGGTCTACGAGGAGGACGGCCTGATCGAGAACGCCGCCCGGCTCGACTCGGTCATGCGCGAGCACCATCGCCGGCTCGCGGCCAGGCACCCGAGCGTCGGCGCGACTCGCAACCTCGGGCTGTTCGGGATCATCGACCTGGTCCGGTCGCACGACCCGTGGACGCCGCTGACGCCGTTCAACGGGACCTCGGACGAGATGAAGGCGATCGGCAAGTTCCTGCGCGAGAACCACCTGTACACGATGCTCGCCAACAATTCGATCCATACCAACCCGCCGCTGTGCATCACCGACGCCCAGCTGGCCGAGGGCTTCGAGGTCATCGATCGCGCGCTCGAGATCGCCGACGCAGCGGTCGTCTGAGCCCGGGCGCCGAGCCGTCGAGCGCCACCATGACGACCGCCAGCGGCTCCCTGCGCCGGGCGTCCGGCCGGCCGATCGCGGCGTCCGACGCCGCGCCCCGCCCGCTCGCGCCGACAGCGGATCACCGGCCTGATCGTCGTCTTCGTCGCCCTGCTCGTCCTGTGGGAGGCCGCCAAGTGGCTGGGCGGCGATCCCTGGCGGATCCACGCCACCATCGCCGGGCTGCAGATCGACTACGAGCACGTCCCGCCGTTCGCCTGGCGGATCGCCGACGACCTGTCGCTGCCGCACGTCTGGGACATCGCGCGCGCGTTCGTCGATCCGGCGCAGCGCGGCGGGCCACCGCTGGCGGTCGTCCTCGCTCGGCCAGGCGGTCTTCACCCTCGCCGAGGCGTTCGCCGGGTTCGTCCTCGGCGGGCTGCTGGGTCTGGGGCTCGGGGTCTTCTTCGTCCACTCGCGGCTGGCCGAGCGGGCGCTGGTCCCGTACGTCGTCGCGTCGCAGACCGTGCCGATCCTGGCCATCGCGCCGCTGGTCGTCGTGGCCATCAAGGCCGATTGGCTGTCGGTCATGGCCGTCGCGGCCTACCTGACCTTCTTCCCGGTCACGATCGCGTCGCTGCGCGGCCTGCGGGCGGTCGACCCGCGTGCGATCGAGCTGTTCCGCTCGTACGCCGCCTCGCGCCGACAGATCCTCTGGCAGCTTCGCCTGCCGACGTCGGTGCCGTACCTGTTCGCCGGGTTCCGCGTGGCCGCCGCCGCGTCGATCATCGGCGCCATCATCGGAGAGCAGACGGCCGGAGTCTCGTCCGGCCTCGGCAGCGCGATCCTCAACTACAACCAGTACTACGTCTCGGCGCCGGAGCGGCTGTGGGCGACGATCGTGATGTGCACGGCCGCTGGGCTTGCTCTTCTTCGGCGCCATCAATATCGCCGAGGCCATCGTGATGCGCGGCCGGTACCGGCCGGTGGAGGGCCTGCTGTGACCACCGATCGGACGTCCGAGCCCTCCGCGCCACGGCTCGGACGCCGGCCCGGCCACTGCCCCCGCGTCGATGACGACGCCCGTCGTCCAGGCGACCGGCGTCGGCAAGGTGTTCGGGACGGCCTCCGCGTCAGGTCACCGCGCTCGAGTCGATCGACCTGACCATCGGCCAGGGCGAGTTCGTGTCGCTGATCGGGCCCTCGGGCTGCGGCAAATCGACCCTCCTGCGGCTGATCGGCGACCTGACGGCGCCGACCACGGGCGACGATCCTGATCAACGGCAAGCCGCCCGGCCGAGCGCGGCGAGGACCGCGACTACGGGATGGTCTTCCAGGCACCGGTCCTCATGGACTGGCGGACGATCGCCAAGAACATCGAGCTGCCGCTCGAGATCATGGGCTTCCCGGCCGACGAGCGGTCGCGGCGCTCCGCCGACCTGCTCCGCCTGGTCGAGCTCGAGGCGTTCGCCGAGCGGCACCCCTGGGAGCTGTCGGGCGGGATGCAGCAGCGCGTGGCGATCGCGCGGGCGCTGTCGTTCGATCCGAAGCTGCTGCTCATGGACGAGCCGTTCGGGGCGCTCGACGAGATGACCCGCGAGCGGATGAACGCCGAGCTGATGAGCATCTGGCGGCGGACGCGGGACGACCATCGTGTTCGTCACCCACAGCATCCCCGAGGCGGTCTTCCTGTCGACCCGGGTCGTGGTCATGTCGGCCCGGCCGGGGCGGATCTCGCAGGTCATCGACATCGACCTGCCGAGCCGAGCGATCGGTCGAGACGCGCGAATCCGAGCGCTATTTCGAGCTCGTCACCCGGGTCCGCGAAGCGCTCCGCCAGCACGAGACGACCGACGAGGTCCTCGGCACGACGGACGCCGAGCGCGTCCGGGCCGAAGGTTTGTCGTGACCCGGCGGTCGCCGATGAGCCGCTCGGCGGTCCGCGACTGGACCCCGGCGATCGTCGTCTTCGTGGTCGTGCTGGTCGCCTGGGAGGTCTCGCTGTTCGCGCTTGGCGTCCAGTCGTTCCTCATCCCGCGCCCGAGCGTCATCGCCGGCAGCATGGTCACGGAGTGGCCGACCCTCATCAAGGGCGTCCTGTTCACGGGCGCCGAGGCGGTCGGTGGGCTGATCGTCGGGGTCTCGCTCGGGACGCTGGCCGGCGCTCGCGACCGCTCGCTGGGCGAGCGCGCGCGATCTGCTCCTGCCGGTCGCCATCGGTGCGAGCGCGATCCCGATCATCGCCTTCGCCCCGATCACGCTCAACTGGTTCGGCCCGGAGAGCCTCCTGCCGCGGATGACGATCGTCGCCCTGATGGTCTTCTTCCCGGTGATGGTCAACACCATCCGCGGCCTGACCAACGTGGAACCGGCCGCGCTCGAGCTGCTGTCGTCGTACGCGGCGAGCGACACGCAGACCCTGGTCAAGCTCCGCGGCCCGAATGCCCTGCCGTACTGGTTCACGGCGTTGCGCGATCGCGACCACGTTGAGCGTCATCGGCGCCGTGGTCGGGGAGTTCTTCGGTGGGCCGCTCTACTCGCTCGGGATCTACATCACGCTCGAGACCGGCGCACAGCCGCTACCCGACCGCCTGGGCCGCGATCATCCTCGCCTGCGCCATGGGCATCGGTCTGTACCTCGTCGCGGTCGCGCTCGAGCGCCTGGTGATCCCGTGGCAGGCGGCTCGCGAGATGGCCAGATGAGGGTGGCCCGTCGTGGCCTACCATCGAACGCCGGGAGGCACCATCAAGCCCCGACCGATGCCCGTCGGTCGACGTGTTCGAGGAGGGATGAACATGGGACTGTCTCGAAAGGTGGCCGCCCTGGCCATGGGAGCCGTGCTGCTCCTGGTCGCGGCCTGCAGCTCATCGGGTGGGGGCGGCGCGTCGCTCGCCGTCCTGACGCCCGTCAAGTTCCAGCTCCAGTGGGTCGCCCAGTCGCAGTTCGCGGGGTACTACGCCGCGATCGACCAGGGCTACTACAGGGACGCCGGGCTCGACGTCGTCGCTGCTGCTCGGCGGCCCGAACGTCAACAACGTCCAGGTCGTGGCGACCGGCGGCGCCGACATCGGGACCGCCTGGCTGCCGAACATGCTCCAGTCGCGCGAGGGCGGCACCGACCTGGTCTCGATCGCCCAGATCTTCCAGCGCTCCGGGACCCGGATGGCGTCGTTCAAGGCGGCCAACATCACCAGCCCGGCCACCATGGCCGGCAAGAAGATCGGCAGCTGGCTGGGCGGCAACGAGCCCGAGCTGTTCGCCGGCCTGACCAAGGCCGGGCTCGATCCGACCAAGGAGAACATCATCAAGCAGAACTTCGACATGTCGGGGCTGCTGAAGGGTGATCTCGATGTCGCCCAGGCGATGATCTACAACGAGTACGCCCAGGTCCTCGAGGCGAAGAACCCGGCCGACCGGCGCGCTCTACGCGCCGGCCGACCTCAACGTCGTCGACTTCAACGATCCGGCGGTCGGGACCGCGATGCTCCAGGACCAGATCTTCGCCAGCGACAAGTGGCTCAAGACCGGCAACAACACCGACATCGCCACGAAGTTCCTGCAAGCGAGCTTCAAGGGCTGGATCTACTGCCGCGACAACCCCCAGAAGTGCGTCGACATCGTGCTCGTCGAAGGGATCCCAGCTCGGTGCCAGCCACCAGGCCTGGCAGATGAACGAGATCAACGCCCTGATCTGGCCGTCGCCGAACGGCATCGGCCTGCTCGACAAGACGCTCTACGACCAGACCATCCAGATCGCCACGACCTACAAGGTCCTGAAGGCCGCTCCGTCCGCTGACGCGACCCGCACGGACCTCGCCCAGAAGGCGCTCGACGCGCTGGGCTCGTCGGTCGACACCAAGGGCGCGTCCTTCCAGAAGGGGACGGTCACGCTCAAGGAGGGCGGCAACTAGGTCGACGTCGACTCGTCAACGCAACGGAGGGCCGGTCCGCGAGGGTCGGCCCTTTGAATTCGAGCGTTCCATGCCCTGCCCGCCCATCGATCGCCAGATATGCATAGGATGCTTAGCTCCCACGGATAGAGCCCGACATCGGCCGGAGCAGCACTCGTCCACGCCCCCGCCAGGCTCAGCAGAGCTCGCCGTGATCACACGGAGTCCGGTAATTGCCAGTGAAGCGCCCCAGATAAGACTGGGACGCATGAACTCGAGGCCACCGACCCGACATCGGCCCGCCGAGACCGAACGCGAAGCCGCCCGACTGACCCGCTCGATCGCCAGCGCGCTCGGCGTCGGCGTCCGAGTCGGCCGAAGGCGTCTCCACCTGACGCAGGCTCAGCTTGGCGATCGGATAGGGATCCATCAGACAGGCGTGAGCCGCATCGAGCTGGGCTCCGGCGGCTCGGTGCCGCTGGCACTTTGGGTTCGGATCGGGGTCATTCTCGGCCAACCGCTGGCCATATCCCTCTCGAGGCCGGTGGGCGCTATGCGGCAACCGCTGGACGCCGGGCATCTCCAGATGCAGGAGGCGCTCCTCCGATCGGCTCGCGCGACCGGTCGAATGGCCTCCTTCGAACTAGCGACACGTCCATCGGACCCATCCCGCTCCGTCGACGTGTGCGTCAGGGACCAGCGGCATCGTGTCCTGTTCATCGAAGAGGCCTGGAACACGTTCGGTGACATCGGCGCCGCCGTCCGAGCAACACACCGAAAGGCTGCTGAAGCCTCGGACCTCGCGGCGACGATCGATGACGGCCCCGCCTATCGTGTCGCGACGGTTTGGATCGTCCGGGACACTCCGGACAATCGCGAGATCATGCGTCGCTTCCCAGAGATCGCCGCCGCCGCGTTTCCGGGGTCATCGAGGGCCTGGGTGCGGGCGCTCACGACGGACAAGGCGCCTCCGGAAGGCCCTGGCATCGTGTGGTATGACGCGTCCACTGACCTGATCCACGAATGGCGGCGTCCCGACCGCGGTTGAGCCGCGGTCGGCGTAAGAAAGGCGTTCAGCCTCGGCGCGGCCAGAGCGTCGCGTTCGACGGGCGGATTGTCGCGTCGACCGTGCCGAGCACGTCGTGCCGGATCGCCTCCAACTCGACCGCATCCCGAAGCCGGTTCCCGAGTCGCGTGACCGCCAGATCGCGGTCGACACCGGCGCGATCGAACCGGTGGTCGACGATCGCCTGCACGCGTCTTCGGACCGGCTGGAACAGAGCGGCGACGATTGGGAGTTCGTGTCCTCCACGATGTGCCAAGCTCGTCCGGAAAACGTTACGGCGTGACGGCGATACTTGCCAGATGCGCGCCCTGATCTTCGACCTCGACGGGACACTCGTCGACACGGTCTACGCCCATGTCTTTGCGTGGCAGCGGGCGCTGCTCGAAGGCGGCCATCCGGTCGACGGCTGGCGGATCCATCGACGGATCGGGATGAGCGGCGGCCTGTTCGCCCGCGCCGTCGCGCGCGAGATCGGTCGCAACCTGACGGAGGCCGAGACCGAGACGCTCCAGCGCCGCCACGGCGAGATCTTCCGCGAGATCCTGCCCGACCGACGGCCGCTCCCCGGCGCCATCGAGCTGCTGGCGAGCCTGCGCGAGAGCGGGATCGTCCATGGCATCGCCACATCCGGCCGGCGGCCGGAGATCGACGCGTCGCTCGCGGCGCTCCGGGTGCCGCCCGATATGGTCGTGGTCGAGCGCGGCGACGTGCTTCGTGCAAAGCCCGAACCCGACCTGTTCCTTGCCTGCCAGGAGCGCCTCGGGGTCGCCATCGCCGACTGCTACGTTGTCGGCGACGCGGTCTGGGACCTGCTTGCGGCACGTCGCGCCGGGATGCTCAGCGTCGGCCTGTTGACCGGCGGCTACGGCGAGGATGAGCTGCGCGCCGCCGGCGCCTTCCGCGTCTACCGCGACGCGGCGGAGCTGCTCGATTCGCTCGACGAGCTCGGGCTGACCCTGACGCCCAGGTGACACAGGACGGCGCGGAGACAGCTTCGTCGCTCTGGCGACACGCAGATTTCCTGAAGCTGTGGACCGGCCAGACCGTGTCCGAGCTTGGCTCGGTCGTGACTCGGACCGCGATCCCGCTCGTGGCGCTGCTCGTGCTCGGAGCGGGCCCGACCGATATGGCATACCTCGTGGTCGCCGGCAGCCTGGCGATCCTCCTCGTCGGGCTGTTCGCGGGTGCCTGGGTCGACCGTCTCAGGCGCAGGCCGCTCCTGATCGGCACGGACGCAGTCAGGTCGCTGCTCCTGCTGTCGATCCCGATCGCCTACGCGGCCGGCGTCCTGCGCATGGAGCAGCTCTACCTCGTGACGTTCGTCGAGGGCTGTCTCGGCGCCCTGTTCGACGCCGCCTATCCCGCCTATGTGCCCTCGCTGATCGGCGTCGACCGCGTCGTCGACGGGAACAGCAAGCTCGCCACGAGCTCATCGCTGGCGGAGATCGGCGGCCCCGGGCTCGCCGGCGCGCTCGTGCAGCTGGTCAGCGCTCCATTCGCGATCCTCGTCGACGCGGTGTCGTTCGCCGTGTCAGCGGTGTCGCTGATGCTCATCCGGACCCCCGAGCCGTCACGGCCGGCCAGGACGTCGTCCACGGCGATCCGGCAGGAGATTCTCGAAGGCCTGCGGCTCGTCCGGCACCATCGGGTCCTCCTTCCGATGGCGATGCGGTCGGTCGTCGCCCACGTGGCCGGGTCGTTCTACGGCGTCCTGTACACGATCTACCTCATCGACGACCTGCACCTGTCGCCATTCCTGCTCGGTGTCGTGGTCTCGGCCGGCGGGGTCGGTTCGCTGGTCGGCTCGCTCTTCGCCCAGCGCGTCATCCGCAGGCTGGGCATCGGACCGGCCATGATCTGGACGGCCGTCGGTGCCTCGGCGCTGGGCATCCTGACACCGCTTGCGCAGGGACCACTCGTCCTGGCCACGGTCATGGTGTTCATCCCGCAGCTGTTCGGCGATGGCCTCCAGACGATCGAGGGCGTCGCCGAGCTGTCATTGATCCAGGGCCTCAGCCCGGACCGCGTGCTCGGCCGGGTCAACGCCACGTTCGACGTGCTGTCACATGGGATCGCGTATCCGATCGGGGCGCTCGTGGCGGCCGCCGTCGCCGGCGTCATCGGCGTGCGCGGCGGGATCGCGATCGGCTGGGCGGGGATGGCGATCTCGATCCTGTTCCTGGTGTTCTCGCCCCTGCCGGGGATCCGCACGATCGCCGACGAACGAGCCCTCGAGGCCAGCTGATCGACATCGCGCCGCGCTACGGCCGACCAGGCGCGTAACCCGCGCCGCACCGCACGGGGCGATCACGTCGGCCGGTCGACAGATTCCACCAGCTCGCTCATCAGATGTGGTGATGCGCGCTCATCACATCCGCCGCCAGGGTGTCCCCAGTGAGTCAGGTCGGTGCTGCCGACCGGAGCTCCGGCTGGTAACACGCACGAGGAGCGGAATGACCGAACAACGAAGCCCGATATCCGATCGCCCCGAGTCCGGGCGCTACGAGATCCGGCTCGCGGGTCGTGTCGACGCGCATTGGGCCGCCTGGTTCGATGGACTGACCGTCAGCCAGGAAAACGACGGAACCACCGTCATCAGCGGCCCGATCGCCGACCAGGCGGCACTCCATGGCGTGCTCCAGCGAGTCCGCGACCTTGGCCTGCCGCTCGTCTCGGTCACACGCATCGACCCGCCTCGAGCGGATCCGACCAGCCACAGAGCCGGATAGATCCGGAAAGCCAACGAAAGGAACCGACATGACCGCCAACGCACGACCCAAGGTCACGAACCGCATCACCGTCGACTTCATGCGCAAGACCGCGCTGGTCGCGGGCATCCTCTACCTGCTCACGTTCATCAGCTCGATCCCGGCAGTCTTCCTCCTGGGCCCGGTCCTGACCGACCCGAACTTCATCATCGGTGGCAGCGGTGCCGAACAGGTCCGCCTCGGCGCCCTCTTCGACATCGTGAATTGCCTCACCGCGATCGGGACCGCGGTCGCGCTCTACGCCGTCGTGAGGCGTCAGCACCAGGGCCTCGCGATCGGCTTCGTCGCCAGTCGCCTCTTCGAAGCTGCGGTGCTCATGATCGGGACGGTCAGCATCCTCTCGATCGTCACCCTGCAGCAGCCTGGTGCAAGCGGAGCCGAGGCAGCCGTCCTGGTCCCGATCCAGCACGCGCTCGTTTCAGTGCGCGACTGGTCCTTCGCGCTGGGGACCGGCGTCCCCGCCCTCAACGCCGCCCTGCTCGGCTGGCTGATGTACCGATCCCGCCTGGTCCCTCGCGCGATCCCCGTGCTCGGACTCATCGGAGCTCCACTGTTCGCGTCGTGGGTCGTCGGCTACATCCTGGGGATCAGCGACGGCGGTAGCGCGTGGCACGCCATCGCGGTCGCTCCGATCTTCATCTGGGAGCTGTCGATCGGTCTGTGGATGACCTTCAAGGGTTTCCGCAAGGACGCTCCGCTGATGATCGAGGTCGCCGAAGCGGACGACCTGCGGAGCCCATCGAGCACCACCCAGTCGTCCATCGGTCTCGCGACGCCGGGCGCTGCCTGACGGCCGTTCGGGGGCCGACGACAACGCCATCTTGAGGTCGCTCAGAGCGCGTGGGACCCCCACGCGCTCTTCGATTTAGTCCGTGCGGCCCGTCCCGAACTGGCGGTCGCCGGCGTCCCCCAGGCCCGGCTGGATGTAGCCCTTCTCGTTGAGCGAGCGGTCGAGCGCGGCGCAGTAGATCTCGACATCGGGGTGGGCGGTCCACACGGCCTCGACGCCCTCGGGCGCGGCGATCAGGTTGACCAGCTTGATCCGGACCGGCTTGACCGCGCCCCACTTCTTGAGCACCTCGATAGCGGCCGTGGCTGAGCCGCCTGTCGCCAGCATCGGATCGAGGATCAGGCACAGGTCCACGGTCGCGGAGTCGGGCAGCTTGTTGTAGTACTCGACCGGGCGGAGCGTGCGTTCGTCGCGGAACAGCCCGAGATGCCAGACCTGGGCTGTCGGCATCAGCTCGAGCATGGCGTCGACCATCCCGAGGCCCGCGCGAAGGATCGGCACGAACCCGACCCGCTCCCCGAGCTCGCTGGCGATCATCGGCTCGAGCGGCGTGCGGATCTCGAGCGGGCGGACGCGGACGTCGGCCAGCGCCTCGTAGCCGAGCAGCCACGACAGCTCGCGCACGACCTCGCGGAACTTCTTCGGCTCGGTCCGCTCGTCGCGGAGGATGGCGAGCTTGTGCAGGACGGCCGGGTGCTGCGAGACGTGGAGGGTGGGCACCGACATCGTGGCGCCCATCCTAGCAATCGTCGCGGTATCCTCGCGGTCCCGGTTACACGCAACCGGCGCAGACCACGGAGATCGATCGGATCGTGCCCGCACCAGCCGCTCCCGCCAAACCGCGATCGGGGCGTTCGCCGGGCCGCGCCACGTCGCGCGGGCGGACGGTGGCGCCGATCCTGGCCCGGCACCTGCGCAACGGGATCGAGGAGAGCGTCCATCGCGGCGACATCGTCGAGACCGACGTCGCCGGGCGGATCATCCGGCAGCTGGGCGACCCCGACCGGGTGGTCACCCTCCGCTCGACGGTCAAGCCGTTCGGCCTCCTGGCGCTGATCGAGGCCGGTGGCATCAAGGCGTTCGACCTCGAGCCGGCCGAGATCGCGATCATGGCCAGCTCGCATTCGGGCGAGGATCTCCACGTTCGGACCCTGCAGGGCCTCTATCGACGCTCGGGCGTCAGCCAGGCCAACCTCGCCTGCGGCTCCGAGGGTGCCCCGCTCGACGAGCTGACGGCAGCCCGGCTGGCACGCGATGGCGAGAAGGCAGGCCCGATCCGCCACATGTGCTCGGGCCAGCACACGGTCTTCCTCCTGCTGTCGCGACTCAACGGCTGGGATCCGACCGACTACTGGAAGGCGAGCCATCCGTCGCAGATCGCCTACCGGGCGGCCGTCGCGGCGGCCTACGGGACCGCGCCGCTCAAGCTCCAGACGGCGATCGACGGCTGCGGCGTCGACACGTATGCGTTCCGCCTGCGCGAGGTGGCCCGCGCGTTCGCGATGCTGGCCGACCCCGGCGCGGTCTCGGCCGACGATCCGCGCTCTGCGTTGGCAGCCTCCCTGACGACGATCCGCGATGCGATGCTCGACAACCCGGAGATGGTCGCCGGACGCCACGACCGGATCGACACGTCGCTGATGAAGGCGGCGCCCGGGCGGATCATCAGCAAAGGCGGGATGGAGGCGCTCCGCGGCTTGGCGATCCTGCCCGGCGTCCGGACCGGCACGAGCGTCGCGACGGCGTCGGGGATAGCCATCAAGGTCGAAGACGGCGACGGGTACGAACGGGGCACGTGGGCCGCGACGGTCGAGGCGCTCCGCCAGGCAGGCGTGCTCGACGGCGGCGCCCTCCGAGACGTGGCTCGCTACCACCGGCCGGCGCAGCTCGACCCGCACGGGCGCATCGGCGCCGAGACGGTCGCCGAGTTCGAGCTCGCACCCACGGGCGAGCTCATCGGCTGATGGCGCCCGGACCCGGCGTGGCGGCAGCGGACCGCTGCGAGGCTCGTCTGTCGTGACGCTCGAAGCGGACCCGTATCGCACGCTCGGGCTGGCGCGTGGCGCCACCCTCGACGAGATCAAGCGCGCGTACCGACGGCTCGCCAAGGCGAACCATCCGGATGCCGCCGGTCCGGCCGCGCTGCCGCGGTTCCTCGCGATCCAGGCGGCGTACGAGCAGCTGGCCGAGGGCAAGGTGTCCGGGAATGGCCGCCGGCCGTCGTCCGCCGCCCCACGCCGGCCGTGGGACGCGGATCCGACGCGGGCAGATGCCACGAAGCGGGCATACGGCAGCCGACCGCGACCTGGCACGCCGGGTGCGGATCCCTCGGGGTCGGGCGGCCGGCCACCCGGGACGGGTGCGGCCGGGACGACCGGGCCAGGAACGACCAACGGGCCGGGCGGGCCCGAGGGCGGTCGGGCGTCGTGGTCGACCCGGACGCGAACGTCAGGAAAGGGTCGTTCGGGCACCGCCGGGCCAGGCTCGACCGGGGCAGGCAGGGCCAGCTCGGGCGCCGCCGGCGCGGGTCAAGCCGGGGCCGGGTGCCACGGGACCTGGGCGCGGTGGGACGGGCGGCGCCGGCGCCACAGGCGGATCGCGCCGTCGTTCCGACCGACCGTCAAAGAAGGCCACCCTCGGCTCGACCTCGTACGACGGCGTGGACGGTCCGTTCGAGCCCGACTGGGGTGGCGCCAGCTGGTACGGCACCACGAGCGGGACGTACTGGACGCTCAACCCGAAGGAATACGCCGATCCCCGAAAGCACGGGCCGGAGTACCAGGCACGTGCTCGGCGGACGGTCCGGTCGTGGCCACCCGGCGCAGCCGCGAACCCGGGCACGCCCGGGAGCTCGCACGCGGCCGACCCGGGGGCGGCCGGACCGACGCGCCCCGGCACCGGCAGCGGCGCCGACCCACGACCAGACGACGCAGCCACCGAGCCCACCGAGCCGGCAGCCGGCCCCACGCACACCACGGCATCATGGTGGGACTCGACCGCCGGCCGTGGAGCGGACCCGGACCCGGACCCGGCTCCGGCCGCCGGCCGATCGCGACCCACCGGCAACCCCGTCGCGAACCCATCGGTCGCCACTCCGCCGCCGGATCTCGGACGAGCGATGGCCGACATCGGGCGCGCCCTCACCGACACGCACTTCGGCGGTTGGCGTGGCCGGGTCGTCCGCGCCATCATCGGCTGGCTGCCGATCGCGGTCGGTCTCGGCTGGCTCATCGGCGAGCTGACGGGTTGCAGTCGGTTCGCGGCCACCTGTGACGGCTCGGCCGCCCCGATCGGGCTCGTGCTCCAGCTGGCCGTGCTGGCCGTCCTGCTGGCCGTCCCCGTGCTCGCGTCGCTGACCACGATGGCCTCGCTGACCGTGCTGGGCGCCTCGGTTCTGGCGGCGTTGATCCTGTCCGCGACCGGTACCGCGGCGGATGGCGATTCGCGTCGGACGGCGCTCGGATTCGTCCTGGTGGTCGCCTGGCTGGTCGGGATCGCGGTCGCGATCTGGCGACGGTGGGGCACCATCCCGGCCCCGACGCGTCCCGTATCCTGAGGTCATGCCTCGTCACCACGACCAGCGCGACCTGTCGGAGGCCGCCCAGCAGTACCTCCTGGCGCTGCGCGTGCTGGTGGGCTCGAACGACGAGGATCGGGTGACCGCCGCCCTGGTCGCCCGCCATCTCGGTGTGACCACGCAAGCCGCCAGCGAGATGTTCCGCCGGTTGGTCGCGGACGGGCTCGTCGCCCATGCCGGGGGCCGCGATCTCCACCTGACCCAGGCCGGTCGGACCGCCGCCGATGGCATCTTCCGCAGGCACGCGCTGCTGGAATGGCTGCTGACCTCGGTCATCGGGCTCGGCTGGGCCGAGTCGGATGACGAGGCGATGCGCCTCCAGGGAGCGATCTCGCCACGGGTCGAGGCACGGCTCGACGAGATGCTCGGCCACCCCGAGATATGTCCGCACGGCAACCCGATCGACGCCGAGACCGCCCGTCGCCGCCCGGCCGGGACGGCGCTGAGCGAGATGGAGGCCGGGACCGCTGCGACGATCTACCGGATCACCGAAGAGGCCGAGGAGGACGCGGGACTGCTGTCGTACCTCGAGGCCCGCGCCCTGACACCCGGTGCCCACGTCACGATCCTCGCCCGCAGCGAGTCGCTCGACTCGCTGACACTCGACGGCCCGCGTGGCCGTGCGACACTCGGCCTCCGTCCCGCCGCCCTCGTCCGGGTGCTTCCCGGCGAAGCCGACCCGGCTCTCTTCCACCGGGTCCCGAACCCGTTCCTGCGATGAGCGCGCTGCCGCGCGTCCGGATCGCGCCGAGCCCGACCGGCCCGCTCCATATCGGCACCGCCAGGACGGCGCTGTTCAACTTTCTCTATGCCCGCCACACCGGGGGCACGTTCGTCCTGCGTCTCGAGGACACTGACCAGGCGCGTGGCTCATTGGCCTACGAAAAGGACATCCTCGATGGGCTGCACTGGCTCGGCCTGCACTGGGACGAAGGCCCCGAGGTCGCCGGGGAGGCCGCCCGCGGGCCGTACGCGCCGTACCGCCAGATGCTCCGGCTGCCGTCCTACGCGGTCGCCACGGAGCGGCTGCTGGCCACCGACCGCGCCTATCCCTGTTACTGCACCGCCGATGAGCTCGACGCCGACCGGAAGGCGCAGGAGGCGGCCAAGGAGCCGCCGCGCTACGTCGGACGCTGCGCTGCCCTCACGCCGGAGGAGCGGGCCGACCGCGTCGCCGAGGGTCGGACCGCGGCCATCCGGTTCCGGGTCGGGACCGGCGTCGTCGCGTTCGACGACATCGTCCGCGGCCACGTCGAGATCGATGTCTCGAACCTCGGTGGCGACTTCGTCATCGTCCGGGGCGACGGCTCGCCGCTCTACAACTTCACGGTCGTGGTCGACGACGCGACGATGCAGATCAGCCACGTCATCCGCGGCGAGGACCACCTCTCGAACACGCCCAAGCAGATCCTGATCTATCGCGCCCTCGACTACCCGGTCCCGCTGTTTGCGCACCTGCCGCTCATCCTCAATCCCGACCGGACCAAGATGAGCAAGCGCAAGAGCCAGACCGCCGTCTCGGACTACATCGCCGAGGGCTTCGTGCGCGAGGCGCTGGTCAACTATCTTGCGCTGCTCGGTTGGGCGACCGGGACCGAGGAGGAGGTGCTGTCGATCGACGAGATCGTCGAGCGTTTCGACCTCCAGGCCGTCCACAAGGGTGGCGCGGTGTTCGATCGTGACCGGCTGGAGTGGCTGAACGGACAATGGATCCGGCGTCTCGAGCCGGACGACCTGGTCGATCGGCTGCGCCCGTTCGTCGAGGCCGATCGGGCCGCCGGCCGGATCGACATCATGCCCTCGGACGAGGAGCTGCGCTCGCTGCTGCCGGTGATCACCGAGCGGTTGCCCACGCTCGAGTCCATCGGCGACCTGGTGGGCTTCCTGTGGGTCCGCGAGGTGACCTACGATCCCGCGCTCCTCGTGCCCAAGCGCTGGGATGCCGCAACGACGAGCGACGCACTGGTCGCGGCCCGCGCGGTCATCGCCGACACGGGCTCGGTCGCGTTCGAGGCGGACGAGCTCGAGCCACCGCTCCGGGCCCTGGCCGAGACGCGCGGCTGGAAGGTCGGCGACCTGTTCATGGCCATCCGCGTCGCGGTCACCGGCCGAACGGCGACGCCGCCGCTGTTCGACACGCTGGTGGCGCTCGGGCGGGCGCGAACGCTCGAACGACTCGACCACGCCATCGCCGCGCTACAGGAAGGGAGTGTGCCCCGATGACTCATGACGACGTCCAGCACTGGCTCGACCGCTACGTCGCGGCGTGGGACTCGTACGACTCGGCCGCCATCGGAGCGCTCTTCGCCGACGAGGCGGAGTACCGCTACCAGCCGTGGGCGGAGCCGATCGTCGGCCGCGACGCGATCGTCGCCAGCTGGACCACTGACAAGGACGCGCCGGGATCGTGGGCGGCGCACTACGACGTCTGGGCGTTCGACGGCGAGCGGGCGTCGGCCATCGGCGAGAGCCGCTACCTGAACCCCGACGGCTCGTTCCGGACGCTCTACCACAACCATTTCGCGCTCCGCTTCGACGCGCATGGCCGCTGCGTCGAGTTCGTCGAGTACTACATGGAGCTCCCCGAGAAGCTTCGTCCGACCAGCTGACCGTCGGCCGCGGCGGGCACGCGCGGGCCACCGTCGACGATCCACGGAACCCGCTGCCAACCGGCCGTTAACACGCGCCCGTATCCTGAGCGGAGATGGCACGAACGATCCTGGTCGTCGAAGACGAGGCAGTCCTGCGCGAGGCGCTCGTGGATGCGCTCGAGGCCGACGGATTCCGGATCGTGGCCGCTGCCGACGGCCGCGAGGCGCTGCTCCGGTTCCGTGCCGAGCGCCCGGACCTCGTCCTGCTCGACCTGATGCTCCCCGAGCTGTCCGGGATCGAGGTGTGCCGGATCATCCGCGCCGAATCGGGCGTCCCGATCGTGATGCTGACGGCCAAGGATTCGGAGCTCGACAAGGTGGTCGGACTCGAGCTCGGCGCCGACGACTACGTGACCAAGCCGTTCAGCCTGCGCGAGCTGTCCGCGCGCATCCGGGCGATCTTCCGGCGCGCCGACCAGGCCGTCGCCGTGGAGGCGGCCCCGGCTGTCGTGGACCTCGGACCGGTCCAGGCGGACCTCGGCGGGCACCGGCTGCTGCGCGACGGCACGGTCGTCCCGATCAAGCCCAAGGCGTTCGAGCTGCTCGCCTTCCTCATCCGTCACCCGGGCCAGGTCTTCACCCGCGACCAGCTGCTCGAGCACGTCTGGGGGTACGACTACGGCGGCGAGACGCGCACGGTGGACGTCCACGTCCACTGGCTGCGCAGCCGGATCGAGACCGACCCCGGCAACCCGGCGTTCATCCACACCGTGCGCGGCGTGGGCTACGTCTTCCGCCGACCGACCTGAGGCAGCACGTTGACCGGGCGATAAGCGGGCGTTGACGCCGGCGGCGCATGGTCTGGACATGCCGAGCGTCGCTCGCCGATCTCGATCCGGATCCTCGGGGGTGGGCCGGACCGGGAGCGATGTGCCGATCGGCCTCAGGCCGCCGCCCGGGGTGCTCCTCCCATCGGGTGGCGCCGAACGAGCCGCTCCAGCGCCAGCGCCCCACCGGGCGCTGGCGCTGGACGCCCTCGCCGTCCTGCGCATCCTCCGCGACCATCCCCGCGACGCCGGTTCCTGGGGGGAGCCGGCGTTCGCGCGGGAGGTGGACGCGATCCGTCACCAGCTCGGCCCGATCCGCAATCGCCAGACGCTCACCGATTCCTACAGCCGCGAAGGGTTCCGGATGGGCCCATCGATCGAGACCTCGCGTCCCTCCACCGGACGACCGACCACGGTCGCGTACGCCATCCGGTGGCTCGAGCTCGGTGACGGCATCAAACGGCCTCCGTGGACAAGTCTCGTCGCCGGCCGCGGCTGACACGCCCGAGGAGCCGCGCCCGCTATCCTTCGCGGATGCGCCTCTCCCGACTGTTCTTCACGACCCTGCGCGACGACCCGAGCGATGCCGAGATGCCGTCGCACCGCCTGCTGCTGCGGGCGGGCTACGTCCGCCAGCTCGGATCCGGGATCTATTCGCTGCTGCCGCTCGGCAAGCGCGTCAACGACCGTGTCGAGCAGGTCATCCGCGAAGAGATGGACCGGATCGGGTCGCAGGAGATGGAGATGCCGGTCGTCCACCCGGCCGACGTGTGGCGGGCGAGCGGGCGCTACGACGCCATCGGTCCGGAGCTGGGCCGGTTCAAGGACCGCAACGGCCGCGACATGGTCCTGGCGATGACCCACGAAGAAGTCGTGGCGATGCTGCTGGCCGACATCGTCCGGTCATGGCGCCAGCTCCCGATGATGGTCTACCACTTCCAGACGAAGTGGCGCGACGAGCCCCGTGCCCGGGGCGGCCTCATCCGGGTGCGCGAGTTCGTGATGAAGGACGCCTACAGCTGCGACCGCGACGAAGCCGGCCTGGACGTGAGCTATTGGGCGCAGCACGGCGCCTACGTGCGCATCTTCGAGCGCCTCGGCCTCGACACCATCGCAGTCTCATCCGACGTCGGGATGATGGGTGGTAGCCAGGCCCACGAGTTCATGGTCCTCAACCCGGCCGGGGAGGACGTCCTCGTGCTGTGCGAGGCGTGCGGGTACGCCGCCAACCGGCAGGTCGCGGTCATCCGGCACGCAGCGCCTCCGACCGAGGAGCCGCTGCCGCTCGAGGAGGTCGCGACCCCGGGCACGACCACCATCGCCACGCTCGCGGCGTTCCTCGGGATCCGGCCCGAGCGGACCGCCAAGGCGGCCTTCTTCACGACCGGCGACGGCCGGCTGGTGACGGCGATCGTCCGCGGCGACCACGAGGTCAATGAGACCAAGCTGGTCAACGCGGTGAAGGCGACCGGCGGCTTCCGGCCGGCGACCGTCGACGAGATCAAGGCGGCCGGGATGGAGCCCGGCTACGGCTCGCCGATCGGCGCCCACGACACGGTCGTCGTCGTCGACGAGCTGGTCGCCGCGTCGGCCAACCTGGTCGCGGGCGCCAACCGCGAGGGCTTCCACTACCGCAACGTGAACGTCGGTCGCGACTTCACGCCCGACGTCGTGACGGACCTCACGAACGCCCAGGAAGGCGATCCATGCCCGACCTGCGGCGAGCCGGTCATCCTGCGCAACGGCATCGAGGTCGGCAACATCTTCAAGCTCGGGACCAAGTACACCGACGCGTTCGGCGCCACCTATCTCGGCGAGGACGGCGTGGCTCATCCCATCGTCATGGGCTCGTACGGGATCGGCGTCGGGCGCAACGTGGCCTGCATCGTCGAGGCCCACCACGACGAGAAGGGGATCGTCTGGCCGGTCGAGGTGGCCCCCTACGCGGCTCACCTGGTGTCGATCGGCGGGACCAAGGAGCCACGCGTCAACGAGGTCGCCGAGAGCCTCCACGACTTGGCGGCGACGGCGGGTCGCGAGATCCTGTGGGACGACCGCGAGGAATTGCCGGGCGTCAAGTTCACCGACGCCGAGCTGCTCGGCATGCCCTGGATCCTGACCGTGAGCCCGCGATCGCTGGCCGCGGGCGGCGTCGAGGTGACGGAGCGAGCCACGGGTGAGCGTTCGACCCGGCCCATCGAGGACGTCGAGGCGATGCTCAGAGGCGGTTGAGGTCCTCGGGGACCTCGTTGGCCATGGCGTTGCGGACCTCGGCCAGCTGATCCTGCGTCAGCGTCGTGCCATCGAGCGCGATCACCGCGTCGCTGCCGGGCCCCTGCTGGTCGAGGAGCGCCTCGGAGGACACCTCGTGTCCCGTCATCGGTTCCTGCTCGACGTCGATCCGCCCGATGGCGAAGTTCACGCCGGGCGGGATGGACGCCGCGATCGAGATCTCGTTGATGCGGTACGGCGAGCGCTTCTCGCGGAGCGATGAGTTGGTCATCTCCTGGAGCGCGGTCGCCTTGATGATCAGGTCGGCCAGGACGCCCGGGTCGATCCGCTCGACGACGGTCGACACGCCACGCCGAGCGGCACCCATCGCGGCTCGGGCCTGCTGGCCCAGCTTCTCCTGCGTGGCCGGGTCCTGGGCGGTGTGGCTGACGGCGCCAGCGGCCTCGGTCGCCTTCGCCCGCGCCTGCTCCGCGGCCGCCTCCGCGGCCTCACGTGCTCGTTGGATGAAGCTCATGCGCCGAATATAGCGGGCGTCTGCCCCGCCGACCACTAGGATTCACCCGTGCCACCACGCCCGACGCTCCCGTCCGACGACCTCTACGCCCGCCTCGAGATCACGATCGACGCCAGCCCGGAAGCGATCGAGGTGGCCTGGCGGTCGCTCCTCCGCCAGCACCACCCCGACATCGCCGGGCCGTCCGGGTTGGAGCGCGCCAAGCGCATCAACGTGGCGCATGACTGGCTCAGCGACCCGGAGCTGCGCACGCGGTACGACCACGAACGCGGGCTGCGACGCTCGCTGCGCGAGACCGGCGGCCGCGATCCGCGCGATGAGGGACGCCCCATCCGCGACGAGGGGCGACCGGCCCGCCACGCCGCCGCGCCCCGGCCGGCCGACCCGGCCGAGGAGATGGCAGTCTTCCTCGACCGCGTCGCGACGCTCGAGCCCGACGAGGTGGATCGCCTGGCCTGCGCCGAACCGCCCCCGATCGCGTTCGGGGCCACGATCGCCCGGTTCCTGCCGCCGGATCGTCTGGCCGCGCTCGAGGCGGTCGAAGTCGCCGTCGCGACCCGCCTGGACCCGGAGGCCGCGGCACGGCCCGGCGTGCGGGACGCCGTGGAGGGGTATGCCACCGAGCTCGTCCTCGGATCGTTCCTCGACGACCTCCTGACGGAGCCCTTCCGTGACCGGGCGCGCGAGCGGCTGACCCGCGGCTGGGACGCGGCCGTCGGCCAGCCGCGCTACGGACCGAACGGGGACGCCGTCCGCGCGCTGCTGGCCCGCCTCACGGCGCTCGACAAGGCCGATGTCGCCGCACTCGCGGCCACCGCCCGGCGTGCCGGCTACGGCGAGGGCGGCAGCGGGGAGCCCGACCCGTGGCCACCCGACCGGTCGCCCGATGACGATGAGGCGCTCCGCGTGTCCTCGCTGCTGGCCGCGGCCGATGCCGCCGATGCGGTCCCGACCGGTCTGGCGGACCGGGCGACCACGGCTCGTGCCCGCTGGTCTGCCGCCCGGCTCGCGCACCTGCTGGTGCTGCGTCATGCGTTCGCACCGCGGACGTTCGCGTCGCTCACGCGCCCGTGGCGCCCGCGATTCCTGCCCGACGACCGTCCTGCGCCGCGGGTCCACCGGCCCGGCCGAGGCTGACGGTCGGTGCGCTGGGCCACACCGTGCCGAGCGCCTGTGCGATGCTCGTCCCGTGGAGCCGTGGCTGGTCGCGATCGTGGTCGTCGTGGCCGTCGTCGGCACGGCCGCCGCGGCCGGCATCGCCCTGCGGACCAGGCGCAGCCTTGACCGGATCGCCGTCGAGGCCGGCGTGCCGCCCGGTGGAGACCCGACGTCGGCCGTGGCGGGGCTGCGTGACCGGGCGCTCACGGCCGAGACGTCGGCTGCCGCGGCCGAGGTCGAACGGGATGCCTTCCTCGGCTCCCTCGCGCAGGGAGTCCTGGTCATCGGCGATGGCCTGCGCATCACCCAGGCGAACCCGGCCGCCCACGTCCTCCTCGACCGTGCCCCTGGCACGCTGGTCGGCCGGACGCTGATCGAGGTCTTCCTCGACACCGGGGTCGAGGCCATCGCGGTCGGGGCGCGTTCGACGGGCTCCTCCACCGGCGAGGTGGCCGTCGCCGGCGCCGACGGTCCGAAGCTGTCGATCCGCGGACGCCGGATGCCGGCGGGGACCGTCTGGCTCGTGCTCGAGGACGTCTCGGAGCTGCGGCGCCTCCAGCAGATCCGGACCGAGTTCATCGACAACCTGTCGCACGAGCTCCGCACCCCGCTCACCACCGTCAGCCTGCTGGCCGAGACGCTCACTCGCGAAGCGGAGGCGGCGGGTGATGCCATCCCGCGGCGGATGCGCGAACGGATCGACAACATCGAGGTCGAGACCGGGCATCTCGTCCAGATGGTCAGCGAGCTGCTCGACCTGTCCCGCATCGAGAGTGGGGGAGCGCTGGGAGCGCTCGAGCCGGTCGACCTCGGTGCGCTGGCCACGTCGTCCGTCGGGCGGCTGCGCCTGTTCGCCGAGCGCCAGCGGGTGACCCTGGCGACCGACGTGGGCACGCCACTGCCGGCAGTCCACGGGGACGAGGACCGGCTCGGACAGGTCCTGATCAACCTGCTCCACAACGCGGTGAAGTTCAGCCCCGACGGCGGCGAGGTTCGCGTCTCGGTCGATGCGGTCGCCGACCAGGTCGTCGTGGCCGTGGCCGACCACGGCGTCGGCATCCCGCGGGCCGCCCAGGCCCGCATCTTCGAGCGGTTCTACAAGGTGGACCGGGCCCGCGTCCGTGGCGAGGCCGGCGGGACCGGGCCTCGGACTTGCCATCGCCCGCCACATCATCGAGCAGCACGGCGGCCGGATCTGGGTCGAATCGACCGAGGGTATCGGCAGCACGTTCTCGTTCGCCCTCCCGGCCGCGCCCGGACCTGCCTGACCGACCCACGCCGCGAAGGAGCCCGATGGATCGCCTCCACGTCGCCACGCTCAACATCCGCAACCTGGCCGACCGCTGGTTCGAGCGCCTGCCGCTCCTGCTCGCCGACATGGCGACCCTCCAGCCCGACCTGCTCGGGCTCCAGGAGGTCGTCTACGTGATGCAACAGGACCGCCTCATCGGCGCTGCGGGCGAGGGTCGCTATGGGTCCGTCCGCGCCTGGGCCGGTCGGCCGGAGTACGGCAACAGCCTGCTGGTCCGCGAGCCGCTCGTGGCCCGCGACGCCGACCGGCTCGATCTCGGGCTCGCCCGGTCCGCGCTGCGTTCGGTGGTCGACCTGCCGGGAGGCGCCTCGGTCCTGGTCGCCGTCACCCACCTCCACCACCTCACGCCGGACGACGTGCTGCGGGACGAGCAGACAGCCGCGCTGCTGGCCTGGCTGGCCGACTCCCCACGGGCCGACGCCACGATCGTCATGGGCGACTTCAACGCCGACCCGGCGGAGGCCGCCCCGGCCCGGATGCGTGAGGCCGGGTTCGTATCCGCATACGAGACTGCCAACGGTGCCGAGCCGGCCATCACCTGGCCGTCGGGCCTCCAGGCTCCGGCGATGGACACCGATGGGCCGCCGGAATGCCTCGACTACATCTGGGTCCGCGGCGCGGTTCGGGTGGAGTCGGCACGGCTGCGCTTCGACCGGCCCGACCCCGAGGATCCGACCATCTACCCGAGCGACCACCTGGGCATCGCCGCCCATCTCGAGATCGGGTAGGGCCGTGGCGACCCGGACCCTCCGGCTGGCGCATCGCGGCGACTGGCGTCACGCCCCCGAGAACTCCCTTGCGGCGTTCGCCGCCGCCCTCGCCGTCCCGGCCTGCGACGGCCTCGAGTTCGACGTCCGCCTGTCGGCCGACGGGATCCTCGTGACCTGTCACGACGACACCCTCCTCCGGACCCACGGTCGGCCCGATCGGGTCGACACGCTGTCGGCCGACGCGTGCGAGGCGATCGGGGTGCCGATGCTGGCGGACGTGCTGCGCGCGGTCGGACGGCGGCCGTTCCTCGACATCGAGCTGAAGGGCGACCCCGGCCCGACGATCGTCGAGGTGCTCGCGGCGGGCCGTGGCCCCGGCCTCGAGAACGCCGTCATCTCGTCGTTCGAGGCGGTCGCGCTCGAGCGCGTCGACCCACCTCGCGCCGGCGTGGCCGCGCTGGCTGAACACCCACACGCTGACCGAGGTCGACATCGCGGCCGCCCTTCGCCTCGGTTGCCGGGGCATCGCGGCCCAGTGGCGCGCGCTCGATGCGCGGTCGGTCGCGATGGCTCAGGCGGCCGGTCTCGAGGTCGCGTCGTGGACCGTCCGGCGCCGCCCGACATTCGACCGCCTCGAGCGGCTCGGGGTCGTGGCGGTCTGCGTCGAAGCGGCCGCCCTCGACGGGTGATCGCGACCCTGCCGGGTCGACCCACGACAGGCCCTATCCTGCCCATCACACAACACGGAGGGATCGGTGGCTGACAGCGCGGACCTGGTGATCGTCGGGGCGGGGACGATCGGCGGCTGGGCGTCGGTCTTCGCCGCGGCCGACGGCGCGGGCCGGGTGGTCGTCCTCGAGCGTGGCCTGGTCGGGATGGGTGCCTCGTCGCGTGCGGCCGGCATCGTCCGGGCCCAGGGCGGGACACCGGCGACGGTGGCGCTCGGTCGCTGGTCGATCGACTTCTATCGCGGCCAGGCGGCCGCGTACGGCACCGATTCCGGCTTCCGCGAGCTCGGCTACCTGATCCTGGCGGTGACCGAGGACGACGAGCGGGCCGGTCGTGAGCGGGTCCGCATGCAGCAGGCGGCGGGGCTCGATGTCGCCTGGCTCGACGCCGCCGAGGCCGCGACGACGGCCGTGACCCTGTCGCCCGTCGGCCATCGCGGCGGGAGCTACGCCGCCGGCGACGGGGCCATCGACCCGCCACGGAACGTCCGAGCGTACTCGCTCGCGATGCGGGCCGCGGGCGTGGAGCTGCGTGAGCGGACCGCCTTCCGGGCCCTCCGCACGACGCCCACGGCAGATGGCGGCCGGCGGATCACCGGGGTCGAGACGGACCACGGCACGATCGACACCGACCGGGTCATCCTGACCGGAGGCCCGACCCTCCGCTCGGTCGGCCGCGCTGGCCGGCGTCCGGATCCCGGCCGGGGCGGCCCGCCACACGGTGGCGGTCCTCGAGCCGGACCCGGCCTTCGACGTCGAGCGCATGCCGATGGTCTTCGACATCGGCGCGGGGCTCTACTGGCGGCTCGAGGAGGGCGGCCTGCTGTTCGGCTGGAGCAACCCCGACGAAGTCCCGGGCGAGGCCAGGGCGATCGACTGGGCGTTCTACGACGTGATGCGGGCGCGGCTGTCCGCCCTGGTGCCCGCGACCCGCGACCTCGGGCTGCGGCGGATCTGGGCGGCGACCATCGACTTCACCCCCGACCATCTGCCGATCATCGGGCCGGCCGTCGACGAGCACGACCGGCCGATCGCGGGCGTCACGGTGGCCTCGGCGGGCGGCCACGGCATGATGTGGGGACCGGGCGTGGCTCGCGTCGCGGCGGACGTGGCCCTCCGTGGCCAGACCGCGCTGATCGACGCCACCGAGCTCGGCCTGGACCGGTTCGACGAGGCCGGTCGAAGCCGACTGGCGCCCGACCCGATCGCCCTCCCGTTCCCGGCCTCGGCGGCCGGACCCGATACGTCAGCGGAGACCACCTGAACAGACCGATCGGCGATTTGTGCTTCTCTCGTACAAACCCGAGGTGATAGATTTCACGACACGAGCCGGGGGTTGTCGCCGATGATCCGCCCCGAGCAGGCAATGGAGGGTTCGGGCGATGGTCGATGGCTTCTTCTCCGAGGTGACGGGACCGATCCGCTTCGGTGGCCTCGACTCCACGGACCCGCTGACGTTCAAGGTCTACGAGCCCGACCGCGTCGTCCTGGGCAAGCGGATGGCGGACCACCTCAGGATCGGCGTCTGCCTGTGGCACTCGTTCGCCTGGGACGGCCGCGACATGTTCGGGATCGGGACGCTCGACCGGCCGTGGCTCGACCCCAGCGCCGACCCGATGGCAGCCGCCCGCCAGAAGATGGCCGTCGCGTTCGAGTTCATCGAGAAGCTGGGCACGCCCTACTACTGCTTCCACGACCGCGACGTCGCGCCCGAGGGCGCGTCGTTCGCCGAGTTCCGCGACAACCTCGACGCGCTGACCGACGACGCCGCTCGGCTACCAGGACCGGACCGGCGCCACGCTCCTGTGGGGCACGGCCAACCTGTTCACCCACCCGCGCTACCAGGGCGGCGCGGCCACCAACCCCGACCCCGAGGTCTTCGCGTACGCCGCCGCCCAGGTCAAGCACATGCTCGAGGTCACGCAAGCGCCTGGGTGGCACGAACTACGTCCTGTGGGGCGGCCGCGAGGGCTACGACACGCTGCTCAACACCGACCTCAAGCGCGAGGGCGACCAGCTGGCCCGCTTCCTCCACCTCGTCGCCGAGCACAAGCACCGCATCGGCTTCGAGGGCACCCTCCTGATCGAGCCGAAGCCGATGGAGCCGACCAAGCACCAGTACGACTACGACTCGGCGACGATCCACGGCTTCCTGGTCCGGAACGGTCTCGAGGACGAGTACCGGCTGAACATCGAGGCGAACCACGCGACGCTCGCCGGCCACTCGTTCCACCACGAGGTCGCCTACGCCGTCGCGAACGGGATGCTCGGCAGCATCGACGCCAACCGCGGCGACCCGCAGAACGGCTGGGACACCGACCAGTTCCCGAACTCCGTCGAGGACCTGGCCCTGCCGATCTACGAGATCCTGAAGGGCGGCGGGTTCACGACCGGCGGGTTCAACTTCGACGCCAAGCTGCGCCGCCAGAGCACGGACCGGACCGACCTGTTCCACGCCCACATCGGCGGCATCGACACGCTCGCCCGGGCGCTGCTCGTCGCCGCCGACCTCCTCGAGAGCGGGACCCTCGCGGGGCCGCTCGAGGAGCGGTACGCGGGCTGGAACGGTCCGCTCGGCCGGGCCATCCTCGACGGCGGGGAAACGCTCGCGTCGCTCGAGGCGAAGGTCGCGTCCGGCGAGATCGACCCGAGTCCGGTGTCGGGCCACCAGGAGCTGCTCGAGAGCCTCGTCAACCAGCACATCTGGGCCGCCGAGCGCGAACCGATCGAGACGGGCACCGGCCGCTGACCGTGGGGCTCGTCCTCGGGATCGACGTCTCGACGACGGCGACGAAGGCCGTCCTGATCGACGAAGCCGGTCGTCGTCGTCGGCGTGGCGAGCGCCGAGTACGCGTTCGAGACGCCCCGGCCGCTGTGGAGCGAGCAGGATCCCGGCCTGTGGTGGGACGGGGCGATCGCGGCGATCGGGGGCGTGCTGGCGACGGCCGGTCGCTCCGGGGCGGACGTGGTGGCGGTCGGTCTGACCGGCCAGATGCACGGGCTCGTGCTGCTCGACGCGTCGGATCGCGTCCTGCGGCCGGCGATCCTGTGGAACGACCAGCGGACCGCCGCCGAGTGCGACGCGATCCGCGCGGCGGTCGGCCCCGAGCGGCTGATCGAGATCACCGGCAACGACGCCCTGACCGGCTTCACCGCCCCCAAGCTCGTCTGGGTCCGCGACCACGAGCCCGAGGTGTGGGCCCGGGCAGCCCACGTCCTGCTGCCCAAGGACTACCTCCGGCTGCGGCTCACCGGCGAGCACGCGCTCGACAAGGCCGACGGCGCGGGCACGATGCTGTTCGACCTGGCGGCGCGCGACTGGTCGCCGGAGGTGCTGGCACGTCTGGACATCCCGAGGTCGTGGCTGCCACCGACGTTCGAGGGACCCGAGGTCACCGGTGTCGTCAGCGCCAAGGCCGCGGCGGCGACCGGGTTGCGTGCCGGGACGCCGGTCGTCGCCGGCGGCGGCGACCAGGCCGCCAACGCGGTCGGTGTCGGGGTCGTGTCGCCCGGGACGATGGCCCTCTCGCTCGGGACGTCCGGCGTGGTCTTCGCCGCGACGGATCGGCCGTTGTACGAGCCCCACGGCCGCGTGCACGCGTTCTGCCATGCCGTGCCCGGCCGCTGGCACATGATGTCGGTGATGCTGTCGGCGGCCGGCAGCCTGCGCTGGTTCCGCGACTCGCTGGCGCCGGGCGTCGAGTTCGGCGACCTCGTCGCAGATGGCCGAGGCGGTCCCGCCGGGGAGCGACGGCCTGTTCTTCCTGCCGTACCTGACCGGCGAGCGCAGTCCGCATCCCGATCCGCTCGCGCGCGGGGCGTTCATCGGCCTGACCCTCGCCCACGACCGGCGACACCTCACGCGAGCCGTGCTGGAGGGAGTCGCCTTCGGGCTGCGCGACGGCCTCGACCTGATGACGGCGGCCGGGATGGCGCCGCCGTCGCGGATCCACGCATCGGGCGGCGGGACGGCCAGCCCGCTGTGGCGGCAGATCCTGGCGGACGTGCTCGGCGCGGAGATCGCCACGGTCGAGACGACCGAGGGCGCAGCCTACGGCGCCGGCCTGCTGGCCGGGGTCGGTGCCGGCTGGTGGGGGAGCGTCGACGTGGCGACCGAGGCGGTCGTCCGCGTCACGCCGGTGGCGTCACCCGGTCCGGATTCGGCCATCTACGCCGAGCGTCACGCCGTCTATCGCGACCTGTATCCGGCGCTGCGCGAGACGTTCCCGCGGCTGTAGGGCCGGGCGAGTCGAGGTGCCTGGCGGCGCGGGGCGCGCCCAGCCGCGCCGGTTCCGCCAAACGACCATCAGGTGCACGCTAGCCTCGTCCATCGGCCAGCAGGGCAATGCCGATGCATGGTCATGCGGGATCAACCACGCGACCCAGGCGTGTCAGACCGTGCGCTGCATGGATATATGCGGAGAGGATGGTCGCCGGCGGCCAGCGGTCGGTCCGAACGCTCATCGGGCGCACGTTTGGCAGAATCGAGCCCTCCGCGCGGACCGGTCTCGGGCGTGCCGGGCGTCTTAGCCGCGCAGCTCGATCTCGGCCAGCTCCGTCTCGGTGACATCGCCCGGCTTCTTGCCGAGGATGATCATCCCAGCACGGCGTCCGCGTCGACCTCGTTCTTGTTCACGGTGTCGACGATCCGGCCGTGGTACATGACGCTGACGCGGTCGGACAGGTCGAACACGTCGTGGATGTCGTGGCTGATGAGGAAGATGCCGATCCCGTCGGTCCTTCAGCTGGCGGACCAGGTTCCGCACCTGCGCCGTCTCGGCCGGGCCGAGCGCAGCCGTGGGCTCGTCCATGATCAGGATCCTGGCGTTGAAATAGACCGCCCGGGCGATCGCCACGGCCTGGCGCTGGCCGCCGGACAGGGACTTCACCGGCTGGGCGAAGTTCGTGAAGTTCGGGTTGAGTCGGCCCATGATCTTGCGCGTCTCCGCCTCCATGCTGGAGTCGTCCAGCGAGCCGAGGCGGGTCGTCTTCTCGCGGCCGAGGAACATGTTCCCGGGGGCGTCGATGTTGTCGGCGAGGGCGAGGGTCTGGTAGATCGTCTCGATGTTGTAGGCCTTGGCGTCGCGCGGGTTCTTGATCGACACCGGCTTGCCATCGACCAGGATCTCGCCGCTGTCGGCCGGGTGGGCGCCCGACAGCACGCGCATCAGCGTCGACTTCCCGGCGCCGTTGCCGCCGACGAGGCCGATGACCTCGCCGGCGATACAGGTCGATGCTCACGTCGCGCACGGCATGGACGCCGCCGAAGGCGACGCTGATGTTCCGCATCTCGACGAGCGGGGTACGGTCAGCCTCGCTCACGGCCTTGCCTTCCTGCTCGCTCATGAGCCGCGCCGGCGGTTCAGGGTGTCGAGGCCGACGGCGAGGATCAGCACGATGCCCGCCACGACGTTCTGGCCGGGTGAGTTGACGCCCAGGAAGCTCAGGCCGTAGGCCAGGGACTGCATCACGAAGGCGCCGAGCACGGCACCCGGGATGGTCCCGATACCGCCCGCGAACGACGTCCCGCCGACCACCGCGGCCGCGATCACGTACAGCTCGTAGCCGCTCCCGATGTCGAGCGTCGAGCCGTTGAGCCGGGCGGCCGCGATCGCCGCAGCGAACGCACACAGGACGCCCATGAGCACATAGGTCTTGAGGATCGTCCAGCGCGTGTTGATGCCGGCCAGGTCGGCCGCGTCGGGGTTGCCGCCGTAGGCGTACACGTAGCGGCCGAACCGCCGGCGCGTGGCGATGAAGGTCATGACCAGCGTCACGACGACCAGCAGCACGATCGGATACGGGAAGCCGACGGGGATCTGCAGGCCACCGGGTGGCTGCGTGATCCCGTGATCGGTGGCGTACTGGGTGGCGAGACCCTTCGGCCAGAACGCATTGTTCGCGAACCAGGCAAGGCCGAGCACGATCCCGACCCCGACGACTCCGAGGAGCACCTCCGCCCACATCGGTCGCGTCGGGAAGCCGTAGCGGCGCCGCTGGCGCCGGCTGTTGTAGAGCAGGCCGACGATCGCGACGCATCCCACGATGCCGAGGATCCAGGTGATGAGCTCACCGACAGAGCCGAGGGCCCCGCCACCGAGGAGCTGGAACGTCGGGTCGAGGCCGATCACGGCCGCGCCGTTGGACTGGTACCAGACGAGACCGCGGATCGACAGCAGTCCGCCGAGCGTGACGATGAAGGACGGCACGCCGATGTAGGCGATGATGAAACCCTGGATCGCGCCGACGCCGGCACCGAGGCCGATGCCCATGGCGAGCGCCAGGACCCACTGGAACGGGACGTCCGGCCCGATCCCGAAGATGCGCGGGAACCAGTCGGTCATCCACAGCGCATAGCTCATCGCGATGAGCCCGACGAGCGACCCGACCGACAGGTCGATGTTGCGCGAGACGATCACCAGGACCATGCCGGTCGCGATGATCGCGATGCCCGCCGCCTGGACGGCCAGCGTGATCATGTTGGTCGGCTGGATCAGCGTCCCGCCGCTCAGGATGTTGAACGTGACGAGGATGAGGACGAGGGCGATGAGCATGCCGAACAGCCGGAGGTCGATCTCCGTCTGCGCGAAAAGGCGACGTATCGAGACGCCAGCAGGTGGCTGGGCCTGGGTCTGACCTGGGACCGGTGCTACATCGGCCACGTTCGCCACGGCAGCCCTCCTTATCCAGGGGCTGAACGAACCCTGCGCCCCCGGGGGACCCGGGGGCGCAGGGTGATTCTCGACTAGGAGGAGGCCGTTACTTGCAGGCCGCCGGCGCCGTCGCGGCGTCGACGCCCTTGCACAGCTCTGCCTTGGTGATCTGGCCACCGTCGATGACCACCTGGAGGTTGTCCGCGGTGATCGGGGTCGGCTGCAGGGTGAACGAGCTGACAGTGTTGCCGCCCGGTGTCTTGAACGGCACTGCCGTGAGACCCGCGGTCGGGGCGACCGTCGGGTCGATCAGGCCGTCCGGAAGCTTGAGGCTGGCCATCTGGCCGCCGTTGCACAGCGCGAGCGCGGCCGCAGCGGCGGTCTTGCCCAGCTCGTTGGCGTTCTTCCAGATGTCGACGTACTGCTTGCCCTGCGCGAGGTTATTCAGGTTGGCGGTGTCGCCGTCCTGACCGCTGAGGGGCGGATAGCCGTACGACTTCCCGGTGAGCGCGCCGACGACGCCGAGCGCCGTGCTGTCGTTCTCAGCGAGGACCGCATCGATCTTCGTCCCAGCGGAGACCGCCGAGTCGATGATCGCTTCCATGTTCGACTGGGCCTTCTCGGTCTTCCAGGCGTCGGTGTAGGTGCCGTCCGCCGGGCCGATGATCTTGATGTCGCCGGAGGCGACCTTGTCCTTGAGCCCGGCCTGGTCCCAGCCCTGCGGGCAGGAAGGTCTTGGCGTTCGGGTCGGCCGGATCGCCCTTGATCAGGACGTAGTTGCCCTTCGGGACCTTCTTGATGATCGCGTCCGCCTCGGCCTTGCCAACGCCGGTGTTGTCGAACGTGATGTACAGGGTGCTCGGGTCCTCGATGAGGCGGTCATACCCGATGACCGGGATGCCCGCAGCCTTGGCCTTCGCCACCGCCGGAAGGACCGCCTGGGGGTCCTGCGCCAGCACGATCAGGACCTTGGCGCCCTTCGAGATCATCGTGTCGATGTCGGTCGCCTGCTGCTCGCTGCTCAGGTTGGCGTCCGCATCGATGTACGTGCCGCCGGCGCCCTCGACCGTCTTCTGGATGTTCGGCTTGTCGTGCGCCGCCCAGCGCGGCTGCTGGAAGTTGTTCCACGACACGCCGACGGTGCAACCGGCTCCGCCGGACCCGGCAGCGGCCGCGGATGACCCGGCGCTCGCCCCGGCACTTGCCGCGGGACTGCTCCCACTGCTGCTACAGGCCGCTGCGATGATCGCAACGGTGCCTATGAGCAGCCCGAATTGTCGATTCATTCCTGTCTCTCCTCCTGTTGAACCTTTGCTTCCCTCCCGGAAATGGCGCAGGTGTCCGGCTAGGCTACCACCCTTCTGTCTCGAAAAACGACGTCGTCACGCGGGGCGGGTCGGCGTCGATCCGGTCCTCCATGAGACCGCTCCGGCTGCGGTCCATCACGCGGTCGCCAGCTCGAGCCGGCCCCGTCGTGGGACCAGCCAGCCGGCCGGGTCGGCCAGAAGCGGCTCGAAGGCGAGCTCGGCGGCTCCGAGCAACGGAGCATCTTCGCCGAGCACGGCCGGGACGATGCGGACCAGCCGGCGCGGAGCGGCCAGGGCGCGTCGATCCAGCTCGTGCTCGATCGTCGGGCCGACGAGCGGAAGGGTCCGCCCGAAGATCCCGCCGAGCACGATGAGCCGCGGGTTGAAGATGTTGACGAGGCCCGCCAGCCCGATCCCGAGCCAGCGTCCGCCGTGGTCGAGCGCGCTCAGGGCGGCCGGCACACCGGCATCCGCGTCGCGCAGCATCGCATCGACCTCCGGGCGCCCGCCGCCCGGTGGCCGGCCGGCCATCCGCAGCAGCGCTGACTCGCCCACCTCTGTCTCCCAGCAGCCGATCGAGCCGCACCGACACGTGGCCCCCGTCGGGTTGACCGGCATGTGGCCGACCTCGCCGCCGTAGCCGGCCGCGCCCGTCAGCGGCCGGCCGTCGACGATGATGCCGCCGCCGACGCCGTACTCGCCCGAGATGAACAGCACGTCGTCGTAGCCGATGGCCGCGCCGCGTCGGAACTCCACGAGCGCGCCAAGGTCGGCGTCGTTGGCCACCGAGATCGGGGCGTCGAGGTCGAGCGCGGCCGTGAGCGCATCGCCGAGGGGCGCGTCGCGCCAGCCGAGGTTCGGCGCGAGCGAGACGACGCCGTCGCTGCGACGAACGACCCCGACGATCGCCACGCCGACACCGACCGGGATCTCGCCGGCTGGGCGCCGAGATCGGAGGCCGGACGCCATCTCTGCGAGGTCGGCTGCGATGCCATCGACCCCGGTATGGCCGGCGGGCCGGTCGACGCGGACCCGCTCGAACACCTCGCCACCGAGGCCGACGATCGCCGCCGCAAGGGAATCGACCGCGATCTCGAGGGCCAGGACGACGGCGCCGTCGGGATCGATCCGGACGACCGGAGAGGGCCGACCGGGCGTGCCCTGCGGCGCTGCTCGCTCCTCGATCACGAGGTCGGCCGCGGCGAGCTCGCCGATCAGCCCACGGATCGCACTGCGGGTCAGGCCGGTGCGGGCGACCAGCTCGGAGCGGGATGCCGGACCACCGAGGTGGAGCTCACGGACGATCGCGCTCAGATTCGAGCGGCGAACCGTCTCGCTGCGCTGACCGACCGCCTCCAGCCGCATCGTCACCGGATTTGTGTTCCTTTCTTTCAAATGTTGTGACACACTCCACCTCTCGAGGCGTCCGTGTCAAGAGGCACGCGCGACGTGAGACTCCGTCGGGGTTTGGCCACGAATGACGAACCTGCGCTGGGGCATCCTGTCCACCGCCGATATCGGCCGACGCAAGGTCGTGCCCGGCCTCCTGAAGGCCGCGCGCTGCGAGGTCGTGGCGATCGGGTCGCGTGACGTCGTCCAGGCTCGCCGGGTGGCCGACGAGCTTGGCATCCCGACGGCCCACGGCTCGTACGAGGCGCTGCTGGCCGACCCGAACGTCGACATCGTCTACATCCCGCTGCCGAACCACCTCCATGCCGAATGGACGATCGCCGCCGCGCGTGCCGGGAAGCACGTCCTGTGCGAGAAGCCGCTGGCGATGGACGCCGTGGAGGCCGAGCGGATGCTCGATGTGTGCGCCACGGAAGGCGTCCGGCTGATGGAGGCCTTCATGTACCGCCTCCACCCGTCCTGGGAGGAGGTCCGCCGGCTGGTGGATGGCGGCCGGATCGGGCGCCTGCTCGCGGTGCAGAGCTGGTTCTCGTATGCGAACGACGACCCAGGGAACATCCGCAACCAGCTCGACGCCGGCGGTGGGGCGCTGTACGACATCGGCTGCTACACCATCAACCTGTCGCGGATGCTGTTCGGCGCCGAGCCGGTCGGCGTCGAGCGCAGCGGTGGTCCGGGAACCCGGCAGCGGGACCGACGTCCTGACCAGCGCGATCCTCGCGTTCGACGCCGGGACGGCGACGTTCATGGTCTCGACGCGGCTCGAACCGGATCAGCGGGTCCACGTCTACGGCACCGACGGCCGGATCTCGATCGAGATCCCGTTCAACATCCCGCCCGACCGGCCGACCCGGATCTTCGTGACGGCCGGCGGCGACCCGCCGGTGGCGCCGGAGACAGAGACGATCACGTTCGAGGCGGCCGACCCGTACACCGTCCAGGCGGAGCGGCTGGCAGCCGCGATCCTCGATGGCCTGCCGACCCCGACGCCACCCGAGGACGCGGTCGCCAACATGCGGGTGATCGACCGTGTCTTCGCGGCAGCCTCCGGCGGCGCTTCCTGACGGTCTTGGGTATCCTCCCGCCGGGAGGGAGCGGACCAGGCCGTCACGCGCTGCGCCCAGAGGAGCATCGGATAGACCCCAGATGCAAGAGCCCGGTCGACATCCCGACCGCCGCCGACCGGCCCGGATGGTGATCGTGTGACCAGCCGGCGCATCGCGGCGGTCGCCGTCGCCGTGATCGTGGTGATCGTCGTGGCCGGCGCCGGCTGGGCCGTGTCCGGCGGTCTTCGCGCGGCGACATCCGCGCCCGCGCTCGGGACGCCGCACTTCGTCGACGTCACGACACAGTCGGGGGTCGACGTCACCTACGACGGACCGTACCCGTTCGCCGTCGGCGGTGGCGTGGCCGTCCTCGACTGTGACGGCGACGGCCGGCCGGACCTGTATCTCGCCGGCGGCGCCGGCCCGGCGGTCCTGGAACGCAACGACACGCCGCCGGGTGGCGCCCCGCACTTCACGCCCATCAAGGATCAGGCGGCCGACCTGACGGACGTGACCGGCGCCTATCCGCTCGACATCGACGGCGACGGGCTGACGGACCTCGTGGTCCTGCGGATGGGCGGCAACGTGCTGCTGCGGGGGCTCGGTGGCTGTCGGTTCGAGAGCGCCAACGAGGCGCTCGGGTTCGACGGCGGAAACCGGGTCACGATGGGGTTCAGCGCGACATGGGAAGGGACGTCGACGCTACCGACGCTCGCCTTCGGCAACTACGTCCTGAACGCCGACAACCCGGACCCGGATCACCTGTGCGCCGACAACGTGCTCGTCCGGCCCGCAGCCGACGGCGCGCACTACGGGGCGCCGATCCCTCTCCTCCCGTCGTGGTGCGCCCAGTCCCTGCTGTTCAGCGACTGGGACCGGTCGGGACGACGCGACCTCCGGATCAGCAACGATCGGCAGTACTACAGCGACCTGTCGGACGGGCAGGACCAGCTGTGGCGGATCGCGCCCGGGGAGACGCCCCGGCTCTACACCGCCGACGACGGATGGGTCCCCGTCCGGCTCAACGGCATGGGGATCGCGAGCTACGACGTGAACGGCGACGGCTACCCGGACGCGTATCTGACGAGCCAGGGCGCGAATGTCCTGCAGACGCTCCTCTCTGGGCCGTCGCACCCGATCTTCCGGAACGTCGCCCTCAAGCTGGGGGTGGAGGCCACCCGCCCCTCGTTCGGCGGCGACCCGCTCCCGTCCACCTCGTGGCATCCGGAGTTCGCGGACGTCAACAACGACGGGTTCGTCGACCTGTTCGTCTCGAAGGGCAACGTCGGGACCCAGGAGGGCTACGCCACGATGGACCCGTCGGACCTGTTCATCGGCGGCCCGTCCGGGACGTTCACGTCGGATGCCGAGGGAGCCGGGATCGCGAGCTTCGCCCGTGCGCGCGGCGCGGCGCTGGCCGACCTGGATGGCGACGGCCTGCTCGACCTGGTCGTCGCCAACTTCCAGGACCCGGTTCGGATCTGGCGCAACGTGGGATCGGGAACGGCTGCGGCGCCCGTGCCGATGGGCCACTGGATCGGCGTCACGGCAAGCCAGCCTGGCCCGAACCGCGATGCGATCGGTGCGTGGCTTGACATCGCGACCGGCGACACGACGACGCATCACGAGCTCACGGTGGGTGGCGGGCACGTCGGCGGCCAGTCGCTGCCGATCCACGTCGGCCTCGGCACGGCGACGACGGCGCGCGTCCGCGTCACCTGGCCAGATGGGGAGGTCGGGCCCTGGATCGATGTCGCGGCGGACCAGATCGTCGAGGTCGCGCGCGGCGCGTCCACGGCGACGCCGTGGCCGTCCGCTCGGCCATGATGTCGGCATGACGACTGGGACGCGAACCGCGCGGCTGGCCGAGGTCCCCCTGCCCGACTTCGGCATGCCCGACCGTGAGCCCGCCATCCCGGCGACGATCCATGCGGCGCGGCTGGAGCGCCTCCGCGAGCGTGGCGACCAGCGCGGCTACACGCACCTGCTGATCTACGCCGATCGCGAGCACAGCGCCAACCTCGCCTGGCTGACCGGCTTCGACCCGCGCTTCGAGGAGGCCATCGCGATCGTCCGGCCGGGCGTCCAGCCGCTGGTCCTGGCCGGCAACGAGTGTTACGGCACGGCCGGGGTCGCGCCGCTCCCCATGCGTCGCGAGCTATACCAGGACCTCAGCCTGCCCGGACAGCCCCGCGATCGGTCCCGGACGCTCGCCGCGATCCTCGCCGACGAGGGGATCGGTCCGGGTGCCCGCGTCGGCGTGATCGGCTGGAAGTCGTTCGCAGATCGGTCACGGATCGAGATCCCGGCCTATGTCGTCGACGAGATCCGGGCGCTGACCGGCGTCGGCGGCCTCGTCGAGAACGCGAACGACCTGCTGATGGACCCCGACGGCGGCCTGCGCACCGTGGCCGAGGTGGACCAGCTCGCAGCGCTGGAGTACGCCGCGTGCCAGACCTCGACGGGGATCCGGCGCCTGCTCGCCGGCCTCGCGCCCGGGATGACCGAGCGCGAGGCTGTCCGGCTGCTCGACTGGAACGGCATGCCCCTGTCGTGCCACCTGATGCTGACCGCGGGGCCGCGTGCCCGGTTCGGACTGCTCAGCCCCGGCGACCGACCGATCGAGCGCGGTGACCCGTTGACAGTGGCGTTCGGCGTCTGGGGCGCGCTGGACTGCCGGGCGGGCTTCGTCGTCGAGGATGCCAGCGAGCTGCCGGACGGGATCGCCGATTACGTCGAGCGGCTCGTCACGCCCTACTTCGAGGCGATCGCGGCGTGGTACGGCACGCTGCGGGTCGGCGCGACCGGCGGCGATGCGTACGCGGCCGCGATGGCTCGTCTGAGCGACCCGTTCTTCGGCATCTTCCTCAACCCCGGTCACCTCATCGGGCTCGACGAATGGATCGACTCGCCGTTCCATGCGGGCTCCACGGTCGAGCTCCGATCGGGGATGGCGTTCCAGGTGGACGTCATCCCGGCGACAGGCACCGACTACTTCACAACCAACATCGAGGACGGGATCGCGCTGGCGGACGCCACCCTGAGGGCCGAGCTCGCGGCTGCGTACCCTGACGCCTGGGTGCGCATCCAGGCGCGCCGCCGGTTCATGCGGGAGTCGCTCGGCATCGAGCTGCACGAGGACGTGCTGCCGCTATCGAACCTGGCCGCCCACCTGCCACCGTTCCTCCTCCGACCCGATCGGGCGATGACCCTGGCGGGATGAGGCGCGATGCTTCGCTCAGCAGCAGCCGGTGCTGCCGCAGCACGAGCCCTCGGCGCTGACCGGCAGGCCGCGGACCGGGGCGGGCAGGCTGACGGGACGCATGTCGGAGGCCGTCCAGCCGGCGGGCTTGGTGGCGCGGATGATCGCGCCGTGAAGGCCGTCGCCGACCACGTGCGTCGGCGTGACGGCCACGTCCGTCAGCCCGACGCCTTCGAGGCCGGCACGATATTCGGCGAATGACAGTGCTCCGGCGATGCAGCCAGCGAAGCTGCCCCGAACCGCTCGCTCGGCAGGAGTCAGGTCGTCGTCCGAGACGACATCGCTGACACCCATCCGGCCGCCTGGTCGCAGGACTCGGGCGATCTCGGCCAGGACGGCCGCCTTGTCGGTCGAGAGGTTGATGACGCAGTTGCTGATGACGACATCGACCGAGGCATCGGGGAGGGGGATCGCCTCGATCCGGCCCTTTCGGAACTCGACGTTCGCAGCCCCGGCCTCCGCAGTGTTGCGACGCGCCAGCTCGAGCATCTCGTCGGTCATGTCGAGGCCGTAGGCGAAGCCGGTCGGGCCGACGCGGCGCGCAGACAACAGGACATCGATGCCGCCACCGGACCCGAGGTCGAGCACGACCTCGCCCTCACGCAGCTCGGCGACTGCGGTGGGGTTGCCGCAACCCAGGCTGGCGAGGATCGCCGCGTCGGGGAGCCCGGCGCGGTCGAGCTCGCTGTAGAGCACCTCACCGAACCCGGCACCGGCGCTCGGGCCGCAGCAGCCAGCGGCGTCGGTCCCCTCGGGGGCCCGGTCTAGCACGGTACGAGCTGCTTCCGCGTATCGGGCGCGGACCTCGTCGACGAGCGGGTCATCCGTCGTGGGGGTCACCATCAGATCGGTCATCGGGGTCTCCTTGCTGGTACGGCGATCCGGGTCAACAGGCGGCGCAGCCGTCGATGCACGTCGAGGCCATGGGAGAGCGGGTCGCGCGCAGGCCGCGGGCAAAGGCAAGACTCGGGCGATGGCCGCGCCGGGTCGGCTGCGTCGCCGGTTCGATGGCGGCACGCACCGAAGGCGTCCGGCCGCGATCGTCGCGACGAAGCTCCTGGAGAGGTCCGCCGGTCGTCATCCACGATGCGATGAGGTCGTACATCTCGGGATCCCCTCCTGCTTATCGACGTTCGTCAATATAGTTGGTCATATCGACCCTTGTCAATATAGATGACCACCGATATAGTGCGAGCATGACTCCTGCCCGCACCCGCGACCTCGACCCCGACATCCGCCTCCTCGCCGCGCTCGCGGATCCCGCCCGCCTAGCGATCGTCCGCGAGCTCGCCGGCACCGAGACGTGCGCATGCGACCTGACCGACTGCTGCGGCGTCGCCCAACCGACGGTGTCGCACCACCTGCGGGTCCTGCGCGAGGCCGGCATCGTGACCTCTGAGCGACGCGGCCAGAACATCTTCTACCGCCTCGATCCCAGCGCGGCCAGACGCCTCGGCGCGATCGCCGGATCGCTGCTCCCGGGCGGACTGGTCCCTGCCGCCGACCTCGTCGCGGGGCGCCGGGCGACCGGGACCGCCGCAGTCGCAGGCCGCACGGACGCCTAGCGTCGGCACTGCGCCGGATGGCCATATGCAGCGGTCGGTAACCCCGTCCATGTTCGCGTCGTCGTCCCGGACGAACGTCCTGGCGCTGACCCTCGCTGCAGCGTGCTGGGGGATCGGGACGGTGGTCAGCAAGCGCGCGATCGACGAGATCCCGCCGCTCACCCTGCTCCCGATCCAGTTGGCCGTCAGCCTCGCGGTCCTGGCCGTCCTGATGCGCTGGCGCGGGCTCCCGTTCAGGGACCCGTCCGCCTCGCCGATCCTCGGTCGGCTGGGCATCCTCAACCCGGGTCTCGCCTACGCGCTCAGCCTGCTCGGCCTCGTCTCGATCACGGCCAGCCAGTCGGTGATGATCTGGGCGATCGAGCCGCTCATCATCCTGTTCCTGGCCGGCTGGTTCCTGCGCGAACGGATCGGGGCCTCGCTCGTGGCGCTGTCGCTGGTCGCGCTCGGCGGGCTCGTCCTGGTCATCGGCCGTCCGGACGGCACGGGGAGCCTCACCGGTGTCCTGCTGACGATCGCCGGGGTCGTCTGCTGCGCCAGCTACACGGTCGTCACGCGACGATGGTTGGTGACCGCGTACTCGACCACCCAGGTCATCGTCTCGCAGCAGGCCCATGCCATCGCGTTCGCGCTGGTCCTCGTCATCGGCGTGTGGATCCTTGGCGGCTCTCCGTGGCCCGACCATGTGACCGCAGCGGGGTGGGCGAGTGCGATCGTGTCGGGGATCCTCTACTACGCGCTCGCCTACTGGTTCTACCTGTCGGGCCTGCGACACGTGCCGGCATCGCTGGCGGCGGTCTCGTTCTACCTGATCCCCATCTTCGGCGTCGCGGGTGCGTCGGTACTGCTCGTTGAGCGTCTGGATCCGAGCCAGTGGGTCGGCGTGGTCATCACCCTCGGGGCCGTCCTGCTGATCACGCGGCGCACGAGCACGGAGCCGGCTGTTTCGACCGACCAGCCGATCGCGGTCGAAGCCTGACCGCCAGCGTCAGCGCCCGGGCTTGAGCAGGTCCGGCGGGACGAGCCAGCGGAGCGTGCCGCTGCCGGGTCGGAGAGGCGGCTCGATGTCGACCCTGGCGAGGGCGCCCTTGCGCATCGGCAGGCCGGTCGCGCCGCACAGCTCGGCGAGGAGCTCGCTGAAGTCGGGGTCGTGACCGACGACCACGGGTCGCGCGGGAGAACCCGCGTCGCGCAGGACGGCGTCGAGCGCACCGGCGTCGAGCGCGCCCGCCAGCCGGTCGTCCACCGCGACCGGGATCTTGAGATGGCCCGCCACGATCTCGGCCGTCTGTGCCGCCCGGACCTTGGGCGAGGTGATGACCGCGTCCGGCCGGAAGCCGATCCCGGCCAGGAACCGGCCCAGCCGATCGGCCTGCTTCTGGCCCTTGTCGGAGAGCGGCCGCTTGGCGTCGTCGTCCTGCCAGGCCATCGGGTCGCCGGCGTCGGCGTGGCGAAGGAAGTGGAGCTCGGTCACGTCCCCGACAGGGTAGTCGTTCCGAGAGCCCGCGGGACGAACGCCGCGATCCGCTCGTCCAGCCCGGAAAGGACCTTCCGGAAGGCCGCCAGGCGCTCCTCCTCCACGACGCGGATCCGCGGTCCCGTCAGGGGTTCAGGTCCTCGACGTCGCCGGTCACCAGATAGACGACGTCCTCGGCGATGTTGGTCGCCCGGTCGCCGATCCGCTCGATGTAGTGCGCGGCGATGATGATCCGGGTGCCGCGCTCGACGTTGACCGGGTCCTGGCGCATCAGGTCGACGACCCGATCGAACGTGGCGTGGTAGAGCCGATCGATCTCGTCGTCGTCGACGGCGATCTCGCGCGCGCGGATGGCGTCAGCGTCGACCAGTGCGCGCAGGACGCCATGGACGAGCGCGGCAGCGCGCTCGCACATCTCCGGCAGATGGAGGTAGCCATCGAGCGGCGGCTCCGGCGCGAGCTTGATCACCGCCTTCGCGACCGACGCGGCGTGATCGCCCATCCGCTCGAGCTCGTAGGTGACGTGATCGAGGGTCAGGAGGTAGCGCAGGTCGCGCGCGACCGGCTGCTGGGTGGCGATGGTCACGGCGATCAGCCGCGACACCCCGCGCTGTGCCTCGTTGATGATCGCGTCGCCGCGGATGACGTCGAGCGCGACCTCGGTGTCGTGAGCGAGCAGCGCCCGACTGGCCTGGCGGATCGCGGCCTCGACCAGCGTCCCCATCCGCAACACCGAATCGCGGATGAGGCTCTCCTCGCGGTCGAGCGTCTCGCGAGTCGCGGGTACGGCGTTCGGCGGCGGCTCGGTGGCCACCGAACGGATGATCTCCTCGATCTTGGCATCCATGTTGGTCCCCCCGGTCGTTTCGTGGTCCGTCATCGTGGGCGATCCGCCGCTCAGCCGAACCGGCCGGACACGTAGTCCTCGGTCAACTGATTCTTCGGGTTGGTGAAGATGTCGACCGTATTTCCGGTCTCGACCAGGTAGCCCGGATCGGTCCTCTCCCATCGAGAGGAAGGCGGTCTGGTCGCTCACCCTCGATGCCTGCTGCATGTTGTGGGTGACGATGATGATGGTGTACTCATGCTTGAGCTCCAGCATCAATTGCTCCACTTGGAGCGTTGCGATCGGGTCGAGCGCGGAGCACGGTTCATCCATCAGCAGGACGTCGGGCTGGAGGGCCAGGGCTCGAGCGATGCACAGGCGCTGTTGCTGGCCGCCGGATAGGGACGTGCCACCGGCCTTCAGCTTGTCTTTGACCTCATCCCAGAGCGCTGCCTGACGCAGGGATCGCTCGACGAGTTCCTGCTCGGCAGCTTTGCCGTGAACGAGTCCGTTGAATCTGGCCGGCGCAGCAACGTTGTCGTGGATCGACATGGTCGGGAACGGATTGGGTTGCTGGAACACCATCCCGATCGTCCGCCGGACCGCGACCGGATCGATCGACGGCCCGTATAGGTCGACGCCGTGGTATTCGATGTTGCCCTCGACGTGCGCACCGGGAGTCAATTCGTGCATCCGGTCGATGCATCGGAGAAGGGTAGATTTGCCGCTCCCGGACGGTCCGATGATCGCGGTGATGCGGTGGAGCAGGGCGCCCATCGTGATGTCACGGACGGCTCGTCGCGAACCGTAGTAGGCGTCCACACCATCGAGCCGAATAGCGATCTCGTCGACCTCGGAGGCCTGCTCGGTCCCAGGTCGCTCTGAAGGTCGGAGGTGGATCGTCGGCACCTCGCTCGTCCTGTCTGGGTCGGGCGCGATCGGGGTCACGGTCATGTCGGTGGCTCCCTGGATGTTTGCGGCGGTCCGGGGTTCGTGGGTCATCGCTGGTCTGCCGGTCGGGTTCGACTCGCGATCCATCGACCCAGGAGATTGAAGATGAGGACGAGGATGATCAGCACGAGGGCCGCGCCCATCGCACGATCTCGCGCAGCTGGAAAGGCGGAGTTGAGTGCGTTGCGATAGATCAAGAGTGGCAGGGCCTGCATCGGCTCATTCATGTCGAGGGTGAAGAAGTTGTTGCCGAGGGAAGTGAACAGAAGAGGCGCCGTCTCGCCGATGGCGCGCGACACCGCGAGAAGGATGCCGGTGATGATGCCCGACAAAGCCGTGGGGATGAAGACCGCCGCGAATGATCGCCAGCGCATCATCCCAAGAGCGCGGGTCCCCTCGTCGATGCGGCGGTCGGCGAGCCTTAGCAACTCGTCCGTCGCAACGACGATGACGGGCAGCTCGATGACCGCCAAGGCGAGAGCCCCCGCATAGCCCGAGAAGTGGCCAGTGGCAAGGACGACGAGCGAGTAGACGAAGATGCCCACGACGATGGACGGGAGACCGGCCAGGACGTCGATGACGAATTGCACGCCCGTGCCGGCCCGCCCCTTGACTTCACGGGTGAAGATCGCGAGGGCGATGCCGACCGGGACGGCCACGAGGGTCGCCAGCCCGGTCATCATCAGCGTCCCGACAAGCGCGTTCCGGATGCCACCGCCCGTCTGACTCAGGTCGCCCGGCGGATCCGAGGTGAGGAATTCGATCGACAGGCTTCGGACACCCTGGACGAAGACGAACGCCGTGATGGCGACGAGCGGGATCAGGGCGATGACCAGGGCGGACCAGGCCAGGACTTCGAGCCCACGATCCTTTGCACGCCGCGACGAGGATGGCCGTATCAGACGCGCCGTGTAGACGGAGGGTTCAAGCGACACGGCCGACCCCTCCTGCGAACCGGTTCCGGATCCAGATCGCGCCTCCGTTGACCAAAGCCGAGATGACCAAGAGTACCAATCCAAGAGCGATCAGCGACTCCGCGTGGAGCGGCTCGGTGGCTTCGTTGAACTCGTTGGCGATCACGGACGATAGGGTGAACCCCGGACTGAAGATCGATGTCCCGATCTTGGTCGAGTTGCCGATGACCATGGTGACTGCGATGGTCTCACCGATCGCACGTGCCAGGCCGAGGATGAAGGCGGCCAGGACGCCGCTCTTGCCGATCGGCAGGACGACGTTCCGCACGACATCCCAGCGCGTGCCGCCGAGCGCGCTGACGGCCTCTCGCTGCAACTTGGGCGTCGCGGCGAAGATCTCGCGGCTGAGGGCCGCGATGATCGGGACGATCATGATCGAGACGATCACCCCGGCAGCGAAGTAGCTCGGGCCGGGGGTCGGACCGGACAGGAACGGGACGTATTGGCCGATGGTCCCGGCGATGAATTGCTCGATCGGTCGCAGGAATGGGACGAGCACCAGAAGGCCCCACAGGCCGTAGACGACCGATGGGATGGCCGCGAGGAGGTCGACAGCCACCGCGACGCCCGAGCGGAGACGGGCGGGCAGGATCTCTGTGATCAGAAGAGCGATGAGGACCGAGATCGGGACCGCGATCAGCAGCGCGATCACCGACGTGAGGATCGTCCCGTAGATGAAGGGCAGGGCACCATAGATCCCGAACGATGGGGCCCACCGGGTGCCGGTGACGAAGCCGATGACGCCGAATGCCTGCCAGACCGACGATGGTCTGGGAGAACGTGTCGAACATCATCCACAGGATGAGAACGACGACCAACGCCGCGATCAGCCGAAGACCGATCCGGAACAGCCGGTCCTGATCGAACCGGCGACGCGAGGTCAGGCTTGCGAGGCGGCGGCTTGGCGACAGCGCGCTCACGGACCCTCCGTAAAGCCGAGGGACGCCAACCGGGTCCAAGGCCCGGTTGGCGTCCCCTTTAGTGGGATGGTCAGGTCAGGGGAGGAGCGGGGTGCCCGCCCAGTTGATCGACTTGACCGCAGCTTCCACCTGGGTCAGCAGGTTTGCCGGGATCGCCCCATAGTACAAGGGCGCGGTATTGGCCTGACCTTCATGGATCGCCCACCACAGGAAGTCGACCAGAGAGGTGGCGCGGTCCTGCGTCTTGAGCACCTTCGAGAGGTCCTGATAGACGATGAGCCAGGTCGTCCCGGTGATCGGGTAACCCTGTGGCGAATCGGTATTGACCAGGTCGAACCGCAGGTCGGCCGGGTAGCTGGGCAGGTCTGCGGCGGCCTTCACGGAGTCGAGGGTGGGAACGATGGGATTCCCAGACTTGTTGATGACGGTCGCGAACGGGATGCTGTTCTTCAGCGCATACGCCAGCTCGATGTACCCGACACCACCGTCAATCTGAGTGATGCTCTGCGTGACGCCCTCGTTCCCGCTCGCACCGGTGCCGACCGGCCATTCGACGGTCTTGGCGCCCGACTTCGACGGGTCACCGCCGCCGACCGTCTGGACCCAATCCGGGCTGACCGCCGACAGGTACTTGGTGAAGATGCTTGTCGTCCCGGAACCATCCGATCGATGGACGGTGCTGATGTCCGCCGAAGGCAGCGTGACGCCCGGGTTCGCCGCCGCGATAGCCGCGTCGTCCCACTTGGTGATCTTGCCGAGGAAGATGTTGGCGATGATGTCCGGCGTCATCGTCAATGCGCCGGTCAACGCCGGGAGGTGATAAGCGACGACGACTGCTCCGAAGGTCGTCGGGATCTCAACCGGCACGCCGTTCTTCGCTGCCGCCGCGATCTCGCTGTCGGCCAGGTAGGCGTCGGAGGCGCCGAAGTCGACCGTGTTCTCCGTCCACTGCTTCACGCCACCGCCCGACCCGATCGACTGGTAGTTGAGCTTCACACCGCACTTGGCGTTGTAGACATCGCCCATCTTCGAGAGCAGCGGGAAGATGAAGGTCGAGCCCGCGCCATTGAGCTGGCCATCGGCCTTCGTGCAACGATAGGTGATATCGGCGGCAGATGGCGCTGCTGAGGCGGCCGCGGATGGGGCTTCGCTCGCGGCCGTGGTCGGTGCCGCTGTCGCGGTCGCAGCCGCCGTCGGGGCGGTGCTCGGCGCGGTCGAGGCGGCTCCGCTCGAGCATGCACCAAACGCGATGGCTGCCAGCAGGGCAAGCGCGCCGATGCGGCGAGGGGTCGTGATCATCACTAGACGTTCCTCCTGGTGACCGCGGTCTGGGGCCGCGGTCGTGCCTTTGGACACGCGTATCCGTGGATGTGGCGAGGAGAGCGTGGTGGCCGGCCGTCAACGGGGGTTTCCTACGCCGTTTCCGATTGTTAACGGGCCGGCGGCGGTCGGGCGCGCCGCAGCGCGCGCGATCAGCCGGGTGGCCCGGCCCGATAGGCGAGGACCTCGACCTTCTCGAGCGTGATCAGGCCATCGCCGACCATCTCGTCGAGCTCAGGCAGGATCGCCCGGATGCGGTCCTCCTGGTCGACGACCTCGATGAGGATCGGCAGGTCCTCGGACAGTCGCAGGATGCGCGTCGTGTGGAGGTGGGCGTTGGCCCCGAACCCCTCGATGCCGCGGATGACCGTCGCGCCCGCCATCCCGCGTTCTCGCAGGAACGTGACGATCGCCTGGTAGAGCGGCTTCCCGTCGCTTGTGGTCGGCCTCGCCGATGTAGATCCGGACCAGCAGCGCCTGTCCATCGATGCGCATCAGACCGCCCGCCCGATGGCAAGACCCGCCGCGACCGCCACGAGCCCGACGACGAGCGATCCGCCGAGGTTGGCGATGGCGGCCCCATACGACCCGGACTCGAGGAGACCCCACGATTCGAGCATGTACGTCGAGAACGTCGTGTACGCCCCGATGAAACCGATCATCACCGGACCGCGGATGTCGGCCGGGAGGATGGCTCGCTCGGTCGTCATCGCGAACAGCAGCCCGAGCACGAATGACCCTGTGGCGTTGACCGCCAGGGTGCCCCACGGAAAGGCGCCACCGGTCCGGTCGCTGACGACGCCATCGACGAGATAGCGTGAGATCGCGCCGGCGAACCCGCCGAGACCGATGAGGACGAGCGGCATGGCGGGAGGATAGTCCGCGGGCAGGCGATCGGACGGGTCCCGCGGCCGGGTGGCGCACCGACGGTGGGCGCAGGCGCTAGCATCGCGCCGTGCCGGCCACCCGTCCGAACCGTCCTCCGGGGCTGCTCATCGCGGCCGAGGGTCTCGATGGGTCGGGCAAGTCAGCCGGGCTCGACGCCCTGGGCCGCTGGCTGGAGAGGCGTGGGCGGCGGGTCCATCTCGTGACGTGGCAGCCGTCGCGGCTGGTCGCCCGGGCCGCCCGGGCACCACGGGGCCGGCAGTCGCTGACCCCGCGCGTCGCAGCCCTGCTCGCGGCATCGGAGGCGGCCGATCGGCTGACCGCGGAGATCCGCCAGCCACTCGCCCGCGGCGACGTGGTGCTGGCCGACCGGTACGCCTGGACCGCCGTCGCGCGCGAGGTCGCGCGCGGGCTCGATCCAGCATGGGTGGCCGCGCTGTATCGGTTCGCACCCTCGCCTGATCTCGTGCTCTACCACCGGCAGGAGCCGTCAGTCGCGCTGGCCCGGGCGCTTGCCAGCCGACCGTCGCCGGGCGGGTCGGAGGCGGTGGCGGCAGCCTACGCGGAGTTCCTGGGACGGCTCCTGGCCGCCTATGACCGCCTTCTCCGTGAGCCCGCGGCCGGCCCCTGGCGCACACGCTCGGTGATCCTCGACGCGCGCTCGGCGCCGCGGATCCGAGTCGATGCCGTTCGCGAGGCGGTCGGGCGGTTGCTGGCGTGACGCCCGTCGTCGTGGCGGCGTTTGCGCCCACTCGCGTCGGAACGGTCGAGCCCCTGGCCATCCCGGCCGCCCGGCCCGGTGCCCACGGCGAGCCCGGCGTCCTGTTCGTGCTCGAAGGGATCGATCGGTCCGGGCGCTCGACGCACATCCGGCGGCTCGAGGAACACCTTCGCTATGCGGGATGGGGCGTGACGCGGACGTCCCTCGCGAGCTCGCTCCTGAGCGGCGACCTGATCCGCGGCGCGAAACGCGATCGCCACGCCGATCCGACAGAGACGGCGCTGCTGTACGCGGCGGACCTGGCCGAACGCGTCGAGCAGGTCATCGTGCCGTCGCTGCGAGCCGGTCTGGTCGTCGTCGCGGATCGCTATTGCTGGACACCGATGGCCCGCGCGGAAGCACGCGGCGTCGATGGCGCGTGGCTCGACGTCCTGTTCGGGTTCGTCCCCGCACCGGACGCCGTCCTGTTCCTCGACGTCGACCCCGATGCCTCGCTGGCCCGGCGCCCCGACGACCCGGACCCGTACGAAGCTGGCCTCGATCTCGGGCTGTCGGCAGATCTGCGCGAGAGCTACCGGCTGTTCCAGGGCCGGCTCCGAGCGTGCTTCGACCGTTACGCGGGTCCCGCGGCATTCACGACGATCGGCGCCGATGCGCCCGTCGAGCAGGTCGGCCAACGGATGCTGCGCGTAGCCGATTCCGTGTTGGCAGCGCGAGCCGCCGCGCGCGGCCAGCGAGGGCGCCGGCGGTGACCCGCATCATCCATCTGTCGGACTTCCATTTCGATGGCTCGCCGGAGCTCCGGCGGGCGCTTCGTTCGCTGATCGATGCGGCCATCGCGCGCGAGCCCGACCTCGTCGTCGTGACCGGCGACCTGTCGGCGGACGGACGTCCGGCCGAGCTCGATGAGGTGGCCCGGGAGCTGGCCCGGTTCGGCACCGTGCCGCGCATCGTGATCCCGGGCAACCGCGACCTCGAGCCGTCCGTCGGTCCACCCGGTGAGGCGCGGCCGCTGCCGGTCGATTCCGATCTCGACTATTTCCTCGCCCTCGAGCCCGCGCTGACGCTCGGATTCGACGACGCGACAGGCGACGACGCATCGCCGACAGACCCGACCGAGGGCGATCCGGAGGCGGCTTGGACGACCCGGTTCGGCTCGCTCGCACCCGTCCATCGCGGCACGGACGTCCACGTCGTCGGCGTCACGTCGACACCGAGACTGCGGTCCGAGGCGCTCGAGGTCGCCGCTCGCCAGATGCGGCGGGCCCGCCCTGGTGCCCTGCGCGTGTTCGCCCTCCACCACGGGTTGCTACCGGTGCCTGGACGCAAGTTGCGCGACGGCGACCTGTCACACCGCTCCGGCGACGTGCTCGCGCTGCTGTCGGACCTCGGCGTCGACCTCGCCCTGCATGGGCATATCCATCGGGCGAACGCGTGGCAGGTCTCGGACGGGCGAGGGTCGGTCGTCGTCGCCAGCGCAGGGGCACTCGTCAACGACGGCCGGCGCGACGCGAGCTACCTCGAAGTCCTTGCGGAACGTGGCATGCTTGCGGTCTGGCGACGGTCCGTGTCGACCGGCCGGCCCACTCTGCTGTACGAAGGCGTGCGTACCGCACGCCGCTGAACGGAGGTCGATCCGATGGCCAAGCCGGAGAGCGCCGCGAAGGAGCTCCGCAAGCTCGAGAAGCGCCTCGCGGCGGCACGGGCCACCGAGTCGAAGCGACTGCGACAGCTGGCGTCGGCGCAGAAGGCGCGCAAGCACGTGGCGAAGCGCCAGCGACAGGCGACCGAGGCCGCGACTGAGGCGGCGTCGCTGGCCGCCAAGGTCGCTCGTTTGACCGCCGCGACGGCGGCCACCGCGGCGAGCGGCGCGGGCGATGCGGTCGGATCGGCGACACGGACCGTGGGCTCGGCTGCGAAGGGTGCGGGATCGGCCGCGGCGAAGGGTGTCGGGTCGGCGGCCCGGAGTGCGGGCTCTGCGGCGAAGGCAGCCGGTGTCGCCGCCAAGGGTGCCGTCACGAGACGGACCGCCTCGCCTTCCGCTGGATCGTCGGCCACGACGCGGACCACGGCGAGCCGCCCAGCGACGTCGTCCACCGCCCGACGCCCGGCGACCCGCAAGCCGACGACGACGACCACTCGCCGGGCATCGCGGACCACGACTCGGACGACGGCGAAGGCCCCGGCAAAGACGACCGCGACCACGGCGAAGGCGCCGGCGAAGACCCCGACAGCAGCCGCGACCCGCGCGACGGCTACGCACGCGACATCTGCGGCGAAGCCTGCAACGGGGACGTCGGCCACCACGCGGCGGACCACGACGCGGCCAGCTGCCGCGAAGTCGGCGACCGCTGCGCCGAGCCCAAAGCCCGCCGCGAGCCCAAAGCCCGCTGCGAGCGCAAATCCCGCCGCGCCCACGAAGTCCGCCGCGACTGCAAAGCCCGCCGCGACCCGGAAGCCGACGGCCACGCGGACGACGACGAAGTCCGGCGCCTCGTCGACCAAGACGGCCGCGCCGACCGCCAGCCGCCAGCCGGCCCCGCCGCGGACCCCAGCACGGAGGTCCCTTCACCCGGGCACCGCAGGCGCGCTCGACGACTCGCCCGCCTGAGGCCGGCGTCAGGTCGGTCCCCGTCTCGGTCGCGGCCGCACAGGGCGCATCGCCGGCTCGCCCGGTCGTCGGCGCGTCGGTCGATCTCGGTTCCAACTCGGTCCACCTGCTGGTCGCCGTCGTCGACGGTCACAGGCTCCAGTCGCTCGTCGACGAGTCCGTCTTCCTCGGGCTCGGCTCGGCGGTCGCCGAACGCGGGTACCTCGGTCGGGTCGCCCGCGGCGAGCTGACCGCGACGCTCGTCCGCTATGCCGATTCGGCGCGCCGGCTCGGGGCGACCGACGTGACGTTCCTGGGCACCGAGCCCATCCGACGTGCCGCCGACGCCGCGAATATCGTCCATGAGGGCATGGTCGCGTCGGGCGCGCCGGTGCACGTCCTGTCGCACGAGGAAGAGGCGCTGCTCATGATCATCGGCGTGACCGAGGGGCGGCCGGTCACCGAGCAGACGCTCGTCGTCGACGTGGGTGGTGGCAGCTCCGAATTCTGCCTCGTCGACCCGTCGCGGCAGCCCCGCGCCGTCGGCCTCCGTCTCGGATCAGCGCGGCTGACCGACGCCTTCGTCCGACACGATCCGCCGACGCCGACCGAGCTCACCGCGATGCGCCGGGCCGTGATCGACACGGTCCTCGCGGCGCCCGACGCCACGCCGGGCGAGATCGTCGCGGTCGGGGGAACGGCCTCGAACCTGATCAAGGTCCTGCCCGCCGCGATGCTCGACCGGATGCTGACCCGCGAGCGGATCGCCGAGATCCAGGCGATCCTCGCATCGGAGCCGGCGACCGTTGCCGCCGAACGGCACCTCATCAACCCGCTCCGGGCACGGATCCTGCCAGCGGGCGGGGCGATCATGGACGCGATCCTCGAGCGCTACGACGCAGCCTCGATCCGAGTCGTCGAGAGCGGTATCCGGGAGGGGGCCATCCTCGCTGTCGAGCACGGCGGCGGGGCCTGGCGCGATCGGCTGGCCGACCTCGCCCACGGCTGGAGCGGGTAGGGGAGGAGGGCGCGACCGGCGGGCAGCCGATCGCTGTCCCGACCCTCTCCGATGATGCACCTGGGCTGCATCAACGCGATGGACGTATGCCGTCCACATGCATCACGCGAACGGGGTCCTCGGTCGCCGGGCGGCCGAGAGAGCCAGATCCGGGCGCTACAGCCCCGCGACGACCCGCCCGAGCGTGCGCCGGAACGTGACCCCGGAGACGCCCCGCCACGGCGCCCCGATCGTGCGCCGGAGGCGGGCGACCTCGCGCTCGCGGCTGACCAGGTATCGGCCGATGGCCGCTCCCTCGAGCGGCGACAGCTCGCCGGCATGCTCGACCAGGAATGTCCGGGCCATCGACGCAGACACGTTCGCGTCGTTCATCAGCCCGAGGTGGTCCTGGAGCGCCGTCACCCGCGCGATGAGCGGCGCCGCGTCGTCGCCGAGCGCCTCGCGCACGAACTCGAGCGTGTAGCGCAGCCACTTGCCGGCGATCCGGAGCTCGTGGAGCGTCTCGACGTCTGCCCAGCGCAGGACGTGCTCATAGGACCGGACCTGCTCGTACGCGCTCCAGATGCGTGACGCGGTCGTATCGCGGACGCGGTGCGGCTGGGTCGGCGCGACGGGCACGACCGACGCACCCTCCGTCCGGACGAAGTCGCGGTAGTCATCCACCCAACGACGATAGCCATCCGAGTCGAGCTCGCGGATGAGCAGCGCTCGAGCGTCCTCGCGGTGCTCGCGCCAGTCGGACAGGAGCGGCTCGAGCGCCCTCTGCTCCGAGACCGGCAGGTCGGCGCGATACATGTCGGCCGCCTCGAGCAGGACGTCGAGGTCGCGGACCGCGCCGAGCCGGGAGGCGATCTCGCGCAGGCCGTTGCGATATCGCTTCGTCCGACCCGCCCGGAACGACGCCCCGAACACGCGCCAGGCCGCGCGCTGGCGGCGGGTCGCGACGCGCATGGCGTGGAGCTCCTCGGGGTCGGTCCCGGCCCGCGTCCCTGCCTCGCGCGCGAGCATCCGCGCGAGGTGGAAGCGCATGACCTTGCGCCCGGCCTCGGCGACGTGATCCTCCGGCGTGACGCCCGGCGTCCGGCCGACGACGAGACGCAGGTCCGGGGAGACCGCTTCGTCGACGTCCTCGCTGATGACGTCCGATGTGGACGGCGTGACCTCGATGTGCTCGCGTGTCTCTGCGGCGGGCGACACGGCCGCCGGTTTGGTTGCGGCCGCCTCGGCTGACGCACCGCGACGAAGCGGGCGCCCGGACCGCGGCCCGGGCCTGGCCGCATCCTCGGACCCGCTCAGACTCGACCTCCGGCTCAGCATCGTCGTCCTGATCGTCGGTGGGATGCGGCCGACCGCCGGCCCGCACGGCGGCCATCGCCGCCTCGAGCTTGCTGCCGTTGGCCGGCGCCAGCGCCGGATCGGCGCCGAACACCGCGGCCAACCCGGTCAGCCGCTCCTCGGCGCCCTTGACGAGCTCTGCCTCGAGCTCCACGAACCGGTCGATCACGCGCGATCGCGACACGACATCGACCTCGTCGAGGCTCAGCTCGACCCGCGTGCTCCCTTCGCGGATGATCCGCTTGCGCCGGAGCTGGCGGATGGTCACCAGCTCGAGCAGCGGGGCGTCGCCGGCGAGCTCGAGCACGAGCGACCGGGCATCCGAGGCCGGCCAGTCCAGTGGTCCGGCCGTCCGGTCGGCCGGCCCCTCGAGCTCCTGGCGACGCATCGCTCCGCCGGCTCCCTCGGACCGTTCGGTGCCCTTGACCGAGACGATCGTGCCGCGACCGGACTGCCGCAGGCGGACGGCGAAGCCCGCCCGGCCGAGTGCACCGTCGGCGGTGTCGACGTAGCGGTCCTCGAGCTGCGTCGAGCGCAGAGCCGCGGTCCCGGTGAAAGCGCCGATCTCCTCGGCCGCCAGGTAGCGTTCGGCGGCTGCGAGGTCCACCACGCGGTACTTGAGCTCGACCTCGACCGGATTTCCGACCGTCGGGTTCATGCGCGTGGGTCCAGCGAGCCGGCGCCGGCGCCCGGTCGACGCGGTGCTGTCACGACCCCGCCGTGATCGAGCGCGTCTTCCTTCATCACCTCGAACGTGTCGATGGTGCCCTCCCGGCCCTCGAGCGTTTCGGTCCGGATCCAGGTCGAATCCGGCTGGAGCTGCCATGACCGGCGGTCGTCGGCCAGCATGACATCGATGATCGTGGCCAGCCGCGCCTGGGCATCGTGGTCCTCGACCGGCGCGACCGCCTCGACCCGCCGGTCGAGGTTGCGGTCCATCAGGTCCGCCGAGCCGATGAAGAACTCGCGGTCGCCGCCGTTGTCGAAGCTCCAGATCCGCGAGTGCTCGAGGAACTCGCCGATGATCGAGCGGACCCGGATCCGCTCCGACACGCCGGGCAGACCCGGCTGGATCGAGCACGCGCCGCGGACGATGAGATCGATGTCGACGCCGGCGCTGGCGGCCCGGTAGAGCGCCTCGATGACCGCCACGTCGACGATGGCGTTGAGCTTGAGGACGATCCGTGCCGGGCGCCCGGCCGCGGCATGTCCGACCTCGCGATCGACCAGCGCGAGGAACCGCGAGCGGAGGCTGTGCGGCGCGACGAGCAGCCGTCGGAACGTGCGCTGGCGCGACAGCCCGGTCAGGTTGTTGAACAGGTCGGTCACGTCGGCGCCGAGCTCCGGCCGGCAGGTCAGCAGACCGAGGTCCACGTACAGCCGGGCGGTCTTCGGGTTGTAGTTCCCGGTCCCGATATGCACGTAGCGGCGCAGCCCGGAGCCCTCGCGGCGGACCACCAGCGCGGTCTTCGAGTGCGTCTTGAGCCCGACCAGCCCGTACACGACGTGGGCGCCGGCGCGTTCAAGCTTGCGCGCCCAGACGATGTTCGCCTCCTCGTCGAAGCGGGCCTTGATCTCGACCAGCACGACGACCTGCTTGCCGCGCTCGGCGGCACGGATCAGCGACTGCACGATCGGCGAGTCGCCCGACGTCCGGTACAGCGTCTGCTTGATGGTCAGCACCTCGGGGTCGTCGGCGGCCTGGGTGATGAACCGTTCGACGGACGCCGCGAACGACTCGTACGGGTGGTGGACGAGGATGTCGCCGGCCCGGATCGCCGCGAACACGTCGGCCGGCTCGTCCTCGTCGGGCGGGAGGAGCCGGAGCGGCGTGACCGGCGACCAGGGCACGGGCTTGAGGTCCGGTCGATCGAGGTCGGCCAGCGGGTACAGCCCGGTCAGGTCGAGCATCCCGCTGATCTCGTAGCAGTCCGACTCGCCGAGTCCGAGACCGCGCAACAGCAAGGTGCGGGTCGCCGCCGGCATCGACCGCTCGACCTCGAGCCGGACGGCCGCTCCGAACCGTCGTCGCCGCAGCTCCTCCTCGATCGCCAGCAGGAGGTCGTCCGCCTCGTCCTCCTCGATCTCGAAGTCGGCGTTGCGGGTGACCCGGAAGAGGTGGTGCTCCTCGACCTCCATCCCCGAGAACAACGTGTCGAGGTTGGCCTCGATGATCTGGTCGATGAGGATGAACCGCATCGGCTCGACCTCGAGCAGGCGCGGCAGGATCTGCGGCACCTTGACCCGCGCGAACCCGCGCTCGCCCGTCTCCGGGTCGCGCAGGCCGACCGCGATCGACAGGCTGAGTGTCGAGATGTAGGGGAAGGGATGGCCCGGGTCGACCGCGAGCGGCGTCAGGACCGGGAAGATCTCATCGAGGAACCGCTGGCGGAGCGCCTCGTGGTGCTCTGGGATCGCCGCGTAGTCGACCAGCTCGACGCCTTCCGCGGCGAGCGCGCGGCGGACCGACACGAAGATCGCCGAATGGTCGGCCACCAGCTCGAGGACGCTCGCACGCGCGGCCGCCAGCTGCTCGTCGGCGGTCCGGCCGTCGGGCGAGCGGGCGACCTTGCCGGCCTCGACCTGCTGGCGGAGCCCCGCGACCCGGACCTGGAAGAACTCGTCGAGGTTGCCCGCGAAGATGGCCAGGAACTTCACCCGCTCGAGCAGCGGGTTGCGCTCGTCCCGGGCCTCGTGGAGCACGCGCGCGTTGAACTCCAGCCAGGACAGCTCGCGGTTGAGGTACGGGTAGGTCGGGGCCTTCGGCCGAGCGGCACGTCGCGGGCGTGGCAGGACCGCGGGTCGTGCGGGTGCGCCTGGTTCGATCGCGGCCATCGGGGGTGATTCAGGCCTCTACAGCGGGGTCGCTCGACGGAGAAGACCCGGCGGGCGAGGATAGCATGCCATCGGGCTCATTCCTCCGGCACGTAGCGCCGGTCCCCGTTCGCCGGATCGAGCCAGACGCGCATGCGCTGGCCGGATGTCGGATCGGCGAAGACCTCGTCGGTGCGCCTGAATCGTGGCTCGAGGCGGGTGCCCGGTGGTTCGCCGCCGGCTCGGCCGGCCGGGTCGCCGGTGCGGTCCGCGGCCGCCGAGCGATAGCGCATGCGCTCGATGAGCGCCGCGACGATGAGCACCAGCCCGGTCGCTCCCAGCCAGAACCCGCCGATGAACGCCGCGCCGCCACCGAGCGCGATCGTGGCCAGCCCGGCCGCGAACAGCGTCAGGCCGAAGGCGAGGACGATGATCCGTGCGACACCGAGGCCGCCGGTCATTCGACGCTGGCGGCCGGGGGTGCGGTCGCCGACGCGTCGGCCACGACGATGACGGCCGTGCCGTACGCGACGATCTCGCTCATCGTGCCCGACAGCTCGGAGCTGTCGAAGCGCATCGACAGCACGGCGTTGGCGCCGAGCAGCGTGGCGTTCGAGACCAGCCGGTCGAGAGCCTGGCGCCGGGTGTCCTCGAGCAGGCTGGTGTACTCATGGATCTCGCCGCCGCCGAGCGAGCGCAGGCCGGCCATCAGGTTGCCCCCGAGGCCACGGCTGCGGACGACAAGGCCGAAGACCATGCCCTTGCTCTCGACGATCCGGTGGCCGGACAGGAACGGGGTCGTGACGACGATCATGCGTGCTCCTCATGGCGTCGGGCTGTGGCTGGCGCGGGCGATCCGGGAGTGGCTGTGGCGCGGCGCGCGTCGCACACATCGCACGGACAACGGTCGCGCAGCATCGTGAACGTGTAATACCCGGTGTGGTGACCGTCGGCCCAGGCGGGCGCGATGGCGTAGCCGCCGACCATCGTGATGTCGACGAGGCGCGTCTGCTCCTCGGTCAGGGTCGGGCCGCTGTCGAGCCAGCCCGGCATCCCGGCCTCGCCCCGGCAGAACGCGCAGGGACACAGCCAGCGGAGCGTGGTCGTGTCGTAGGTCGTGGCGTGGCCATCGTCCCAGGCGATCTCGAGACGGCCGGCTGCTCGATCGGCGTGGATGGAGACGGGGCTGATCGACATGCGCATCGATCGTACGCCGTCCGTCACAGAAGCGGTGCGACCGGTCACCGCCCGGACCGTGGTCCACAGAAACCCGGCTATCCTCCGCCGGTGAGCCTCGAGATCGACCACGTCACCAAGCGCTTCGGCAGGACGACGGCCCTCGACGGCCTGACCTTCGAGGTCGGCCGCGGCGAGGTCTTCGGCTTCCTCGGCGCCAACGGTGCGGGCAAGACGACGACCATGCGGATCTGCCTCGGGATCGTGGTCGCCGACGACGGAGCGATCCGTTGGGACGGCCGGCCGGTCGGCGAGGTGCCGCGCCGGACGTGGGGCTATCTGCCCGAGGAGCGTGGCCTCTACCCGCGGATGACCATCCTCGATCAGCTCGTGTACTTCGGCTCGCTGTATGGCGTGGAGCCATCGCGAGCGCGCCGGGACGCCCTCGGCTGGCTGGAGCGCTTCCGCATCCCCGAGTACGCGACGCGGCGCGCGGAGGAGCTGTCGAAGGGCAACCAGCAGAAGGTCCAGTTCATCGCGGCGGTCCTGCACGACCCCGAGGTCCTGCTGATGGACGAACCGTTCACCGGCCTCGACCCGGTCAACCTGATCCTCCTGCGCGAAGCGTTCGCCGAGCTGCGCGACCGGGGTCGGACAGTCATCTTTTCCACCCACCAGATGGAGACTGCCGAGGCGATGTGCGAATTGGTGGCCATCGTCGATCACGGACGGCTGGTGGCGGGTGGCCTTGTCCGCGACCTCAAGCGGGCCAGCGGGCGACGAACGCTCAGGATCGGCGTCGGTGGCGAGGCATCGCCGCCGTGGCTCGGATCGCTGCCGGGAGTCGGTGCGGCGCGGTCGGACGCCGACGGGCTCGCGCTCGAGCTGCTACCGAGCGCGGATCCGGCGGCCATCCTCGCTGCGGTCCTCGCCCACGGTGCGTCGATCAGCCGGTTCGAGGTCGTCGAACCGAGTCTCGAGACGCTGTTCATCGAATACGTCGGCCGCTCGTCCGACGACGACGCCACGCTCGCGCCCGGAATGTCGGGTCAGGCGCTGGCATCGGGCACTGTCGTCTGATGACCGGCCGCGATCCGATCCTGCCGAACGCCGGGATCATCGCCCGGCGCGAGTTTCGCGACCGGACCCGCAGTCCGCTGTTCGTCGTCTCGACGATCATCCTGGCCGGGCTGGCGATGCTGGCCGCCCTCGCCCCGATCGGCATCCGGACCGTCGACCGCCAGACGGTGACACATATCGCGATCGTCTCGAGCGATGCGGACCTGGCGAACCGGGCCGCGGCCGTCGCGGACTCGGTCCTCAACGTCCCTCCGTCCGGCGTCGCCGACCCGAACTTCAAGCATCCCTACGCGGTCGAGGTCGCGACCGATCCGGTCGCCGCCCAGGCCCGCCTGACCGCCGGACGGCTCGGCGGCGTGCTCCAGGTCGAACGTCTGGCGAGCGGCCAGCTCGACGTCGCGCTCCAGACATTCGAGAGCCCGAACAGCGCCCGGAGCCAGATCCTGAGCGTCGCCGCGTTCGGGATCGGCGTGATCGACTGGAGCTCGAGGCTGCCACCCGACGAGGCGCGCGCCCAGTTCTTCACGCCGCTCTATCGGGTCGACACGATCAACACTGCGATCGAGGGCGACAAGCCGATCGACGCGCAGCAGGCCGCCAGTCGCGGGTTCCTCGGCATCGTGTTCATGGTGCTGCTGTTCATCACCATCGTCATCTATGGCATGTGGGTGGCGACCGGTGTCGCGGCGGAGAAGAGCAGCCGCGTCATGGAGCTGATGATCAGCGCGGCGTCGCCGCGGCAGATGCTGACGGGCAAGGTCGTCGGCATCGGCGCGGCCGGCTTGACGCAGTACCTTGCCATCGCCGTGCCGGCTCTCATCCTCCTCCTGTTCCAGGACCGGATCGCCGAGGCCGTCCTCGGGAGCGACTGGGCGTCGGGCAGCCAGCTGGTCGGGCTGACCCCGGCGCTGCTCGCCGGGTACGGGGTCTTCTTCCTGCTCGGGTTCGCTCTCTTTGCCCTGATCTATGCGGCGATGGGCTCGTTCGTGAGCCGGCCCGATGACCTCCAGACGCTGTCCCTGCCGCTCAGCCTGGTGGCGATGGTCGGCTACCTGACGGCGATCGTGGCGCTCGGGGGCGCCGGCGGGACCTGGGTCGTGATCGCCTCGTTCGTCCCGCCGTTCAGCCCGTTCGTGATGCTGGCGCGGATCATGGTCTCGGCAGTCGAGCCGTGGGAAGTTCTCGTGTCGGTGGCACTGCTGGTGGCGTCCATCGCGGTCGTGGCCGTCGTCGCGACGCGGATGTACGCCGCGGGCGTGCTGTTGTACGGGCAGCGGCCCGGGTTGCGGGCGTTCGTGGCGGCGGCCCGGCGGGTCTGACCAGCCAGCCGGTTCGGCTGGTTCGCACTCCGGTTCCCGCCACGCAGGCTCCGAGAGCCTCTCTGTCAGACTTCCTCGAAGGGCAGGCGGCTGATCAACGCCAGGACCGGCGCGGCCGATGTTCCAGGCGGCTCTGCAGCGGCATCTGCCTCGGCCTGGGCGGCGGCATCTGCCTCTTCCTCTCCGCCGGCCGCTGCGTCGGGCCGCGCCGCCACGTACCGCCACAGCCGGCTGCGGATGCCCGGCAGGTAGGGGCTCGATCGCTGCCGGGCGAGGATCCCGGCGATCCCCTGCGCGACGGCTGCCTCGAACAGCGCGACACCCTCGGTCGCGATGGCGGGTACCGCGACGACCTCGTCGCCCGGCCGCAGGACTCGCCGGAGCACCTCGCGGCGCCGCACCAGCGGCTGCGACAGCAGCGACCGACCGTCGAGATGCAACAGGTCGAATGCGAGGAACGCCGCGGCACGCCCCGGCGTCCCGCCGAGCCGGCGCGCCAGCTCATGGACATCGGCCCGTCCAGCAGCATCGACGACGACGAGCTCCCCGTCGAGGATCGCCGACCGCGCCGCGACTCGGACTGCCAGGCCGGCCAGCTCGGGCAGCAATGCCGTCAGGTCGCGTCCTTCAGCGTCCAGGATCCGGACCTCGCCACCGCCGGCGAGATCGGCAGGCCCGATCATGACCAGCGCCCGCTCGCCGCCCCACCACGGCTCGAACAGGTGCTGGTCCGAATCGAACGCGGCGGGTAGCGGGCGCGGAAGCATCGGCCGCAGGTCCGGGAGATCGGGCAGCTGGTCGGCCTCGAGGCGCAGCGAAAGCTGGTCGGCCATCGTCGCCCGATGGTAGACCGCTAGACTTCGGGCGTCCCGATCGTTGGAGGACCGCGACGTGCCCCGACCCCCCCGCCCAGACGACCTGTACCGCCTGCGTGTCGCCGCCGAGCCGCGCCTGTCACCCGACGGGAGTCTCGCCGTCGTCGCGCTGCAGACCGTTGCGCCCGGCTTCGACGGGTACCGCGACGCGTTGTGGATCGTCCCGACGGACGGTTCGGCGCCAGCGCGGCAGCTGACCCTCGGCGCGAAGCACGATCATCATCCGCGTTTCTCGCCGGACGGCACGACGCTCGCGTTCATCTCGGACCGACGCTCGCTGATCGAGGAAGAGACGTTCTGGCCCAAGCGTGAGCCGAAGGACCGCGAGGACCTCCAGCAGGTCCACCTCCTGTCGCTCGATGGCGGCGAGGCGCGCCGGCTGACCGACCTGCCGCGCGGCGTGGACGCGCTCGAGTGGTCGCCCGACGGCAAGCGGCTGGTCGTCGTCAGCACCTCGCATGGCGCGACCGCGGCCGATGACGATCGTCGTCGAGGCATCGAGCGGATGCGGACGCCCGGCACTCCGCCACCGTCGGACTATCGGTTCATCGACCGGCTCGACTACATGCTCAACGGGGCCGGCTTCACCTACGACCGGATCCCGCACCTCTGGCTGGTCGATGTCGATACAGGGGCCGCGATCCGGCTGACCGCCGGCCGGGCGGCCGACCGCGAACCGGCCTGGTCGCCCGACGGCACGCGCATCGCCTTCACGTCGAACCGTCGCCGCGACGCCGACATCCTGTCCTCGCGCCTCGACATCCATGTCGTGGACGTGGCGAGCCGAGCCGTGACCGCGATCACGCGGGGCCCGCGTTCGATGTTCATGGCCCCGGCCTGGCTGCCGGACGGCCGGACGATCGCGGCGCTCGGCCACCGGCTGGCAGGTGGTGCGGGCAGCCGGAACGACGTGTGGATATTCGCCGCCGACGGTAGCGATGCGGCCCCGACCGGCGGTCGCAACGTGTCCGCCGCGCACGACCTGATGCCCGGGTCCGGGATGGGCAGCGACGTGACGCGCGGGGAAGCGCCGGTCGTGATCCCCTCGAAGGGCGGGCGCTGGCTCCACCTCAGCGCGCCCGTCGATGGCGCCTACGAGCTGTGGCGCCTCCGCGTGGCTGACGGTCATCTCGAGCGGCTCACCGAGGGCCAGCACTACGTCTCGGGCTGGCACGCCGTCCCGGTCGGCGCCGGCCATGGTCGCGGCGGGACCAGGATCGCCTACCTGCGCTCGACACCGACCGAGCCGCCCGACCTGTGGCTGCTCGACACCGGCGGCTCCGCGGCGTCGAAGCCGCGCCGGCTGACGCGCTTCAACGAGACCGTGCTCGATGAGCTCGACCTGCGCCAGCCGGTCGAACGACACAGCGAGGTGGACGGCCACGACGTCCAGGGCTGGCTCATCCCCGGCGGCGATGGCCCGCGGCCGCTCGTCGTCGAGATCCACGGCGGGCCGCACACGCTGTACGGCTGGGCGCCGGAATTGGAGTTCCAGATCCTCGCCGCGGCCGGGATCGGCGTTTTCTACTGCAACCCGCGTGGTTCCGAGGGCTACGGCGAGGCGTTCAACGACGCGAACCACCGCGACTGGGGACCCGGCCCGATGCGGGACGTGCTGGCCGGGGTTGACGCGCTCGTGGCCGACGGGCTCGCGGACCCGGAACGGCTCGGCGTGACGGGTGGCTCATACGGCGGCTACCTCACCAACTGGATCGTCGGGCACGACCAGCGGTTCCGGGCCGCCATGACGTGCCGCTGCGTCAGCGACATGAACATCCTGTTCGCGACCGGCGACATCTCTGGTGGCGACTGGCCGCAGCTCGAGTTCGAGTCGACGCCGTGGACGGACCCGGCGTACTACCGCGAGATCTCGCCGATCACCTACGCCGACGCGATCCGGACGCCGCTCCTCATCCAGCACTCCGAGAAGGACATCCGGACGACGATCGCCCAGGCCGAGGCGCTGTTCACCGTCCTGCGCTCATACCATCGGCCGGTCCGCCTGCTGCGCGTGCCCGAGGAGACGCACGAGCTGACCCGTTCGGGGACACCGTTTCGGCGGGTCGAGAACCTGCGGATCGTCGAGGGCTGGTTCCGCCACTTCCTGGTCGACGGCAAGCGCGGCATGCCGCCGCTCCCCAAGGTCCGCGGCGGACGCTGACCGCCGCGGGACACGCGCGGACCGAGGTGTATCCTCACCGTCCCATGACGGCGACCAGACGCCCCGATTCGGCGACCCGCGAGCGTGCGAACGAGCTGATCCGTGCCTGGGACGGGCGCCCGGGACCGCTCGGCAGCCTGCTCGGGCGGGTCACCGCGGTCGACCAAGTCGGCGTCGAGGAGCGGGTCGATTCGCTCAAGCGCCGGTCGATCAAGAAGGCGTCGAAGCTGTGGGCGCTCAACCTCGCCATCTCGATGATGGACCTGACGACACTCGAGGGAAAGGACACGCCCGGCAAGGTCCGGGCGATGTGCGTCAAGGCGATGCGCCCGCAGCCGGGCGACGCGACGATCCCGTCGGTCGCCGCGGTCTGCGTCTACCCGGCGCTCATCGCCGACGCCAAGGACGCGCTCCGCGGCTCGACCGTCAAGGTCGCCTCGGTCGCCACCGGCTTCCCGTCGGGCCAGACGTTCCGCGACATCAAGATCGCCGAGACGCGGGCCGCGGTCGCGGCGGGCGCCGACGAGGTCGACATGGTCATCGACCGCGGGGCCTTCCTGTCGGGTGACTATCTGACCGTGTTCGAGGAGATCGTCGAGGTCAAGGAGGCGGCCAGCGACGCCCATCTCAAGGTCATCCTCGAGACCGGCGAGCTCGAGACGTACGACAACGTCCGGCGCGCGTCCGTCCTGGCGATGGCCGCCGGCGCCGACTTCATCAAGACGTCGACCGGCAAGGTCACGCCGGCAGCGACGCTCCCGGTCACGCTCGTGATGCTCGAGGCCATCCGCGACTTCGAGCGCTCGACCGGGCGCCAGATCGGGATGAAGCCGGCCGGCGGGATCCGCACTGCCAAGGAGGCGATCCAGTACCTGGTGGTGCTGTACGAGACCCTCGGGCCGCGCTGGATGTCGCCCGACTGGTTCCGCTTCGGTGCCTCGAGCCTGCTCAACGACGTGCTGATGCAGATCGAGTTCCAGCGCAGCGGCCGCTACCAGGACCCGGACGACTTCACGCTCGACTGAGCGGGCCGCAGCGGCCGATCCACCGGCCCCGAGAACCATTCGCACCGGTCGCTCGTCTGGAATGGCGACATGCGACTGTTGACCGTGCCCATGGACGCCCGACCCACCGACATCCCGGGACCCGAAGCCGACGCAGAGCGCCGCACTTCCTTCGTCGCCGCGGCGCGACCGTCGCTGGATCGCGCATACCGATTGGCTGGCCTCCTCCTCGCCGACGCCACCGAAGCCGAGGACGCGGTCCAGGACGCGCTCGCCGCCGCCTGGCAGTCGTACGGGACTCTCCGTGAAAACGACAAGTTCGGAGCGTGGTTCGACCGGATCCTCGTGAACCGTTGTCGAGACCGGATGCGGCGCCGGAACGTCGTCCGCTTCATCCCGATGGACGCCGGCATCGACCCGGCCGGGCGCGACCCTTTTCAGACCTTCCTCGAGCGGGACGCGCTGCTCGCCGGCCTCACGCGGCTCACGCCGGACGAGCGGATCGTGGTCGTCCTTCGCTACTGGGCCGATCTCCCGCTCGAGACCATCGCGGCCCGGCTCGATTGGCCTCTCGGCACCGTCAAATCCCGTCTTCACCGAGCGCTGGACCGCCTCCGCGACGTCGTCGCGGCCGATCCCCAGGAGGCAGGTCGATGAACGACGACCTCGAACCACGCCTGCACGACGCCCTCCACTCCGGGTCGCTCCCGCCGGCCCCGCCGAGCCTGATGGACGCGTTGGAGCGCGTGCCGGATGCGCCGGTCCGGCTCCGCAGGCGTCGTGGTCCTGGCCCGATCCTCGGTCTCTTTGCTGCCGCGGCCGTCCTCCTCGTGGCGAGCGCGGTGGCCCTCACCGGTGGCTCGGCCCCGAAGCCTGGCCCGACGGCCAAAGCGTCGCCGCTGTCTGGCACGCAGGTCCAGCAGGTCTGGAACACCGACAGCACGACCGCGCTGACCATCCACCGCGACCCGACGGACACAGGCATCTATTACTGGCGGGCACGAACGTTCGACCTGATCGGGCTGAAGGGCTGGAGCACGAGCAATTCCACAACGGTCGACCGCCCCGCCGGCTCGTCGATCCTCGACAAGCTGCCCGAAGACCCCGATCCGACCGGTCTGCATCCGTTCACGTTCACGGTGCAGCCCGTGGGCTTCCATGGGTCGACGATCTTCTCGCCGGGGACGCCGACCGAGGTCCAGGAGGATAGCCGCCTGACGACGGTCGGGCCGGGTTACTTCACCGGTCTCGATCGCGATAGTGGCGGCACGGCGTCGTACACGGTGACCGCGCTGACCCAGGTCGAGGGTGCGAAACCCGGGGAAATGAACGAGGCAGCGCTCCGAGCTGCAGGGACCGACTACCCGAAATCGATCACGGACCTCTATCTCGGGGTGGCCCCTGGCCAGATGGGCGACAACGCCAAGGCGCTCGAGGCCAGGGTCAAGGCAGAGGCTATCTCGCAGGCGCCGTACGACCTTGCCCAGGCGATGGTCAAGGACCTCCAGAACCCGGCGAACTTCACCTACGCGACTGACGTCCGAGACCTCGATTGCGCAGCGATCTCGACGGTCGAGTGCTTCGCGACCTACAAGAAGGGCTTCTGCCAGTACTACGCGCCGACGATGGCCGTGTTGATGCGGGACATGGGGGTCCCCACGCGGATGGTCGAGGGCTTCCTGCCGGGCGCGGTCGACCCGCACACCGGCATCGAGACGGTCCCGTTCAGCAGCGCCCACGCGTGGGTCGAGGTCTACTTCCCTGGTTTCGGCTGGGTCATGTTCGACCCGACCGGCGGTAACCTGTTGCAGGTGGCCCCGCTGCCGTCAGGCCAGCCGGTCGCGGCAGGGGTGCCGCGGCTCCATCTCGAATACACGGCCCAGACCGTCGATGGAGTCGCCCCGACGCCCGCCGACATGGCAAACGTCGCCTCGGTCCTGCGCTCCCGGGTCGATGCCATGGGGGTCGCTGATCCGACCGTCGAGACGCACGATCTGGTCGTGGTCGCGGAGCTGCCCGGCGTCATCGACCCGGCCGACGTCGAGACGGTCGGTCGGATGCTCGGCCATACGGGCAAGGTCGAGTTCGTTCCGCTCGGCGACACCCAGGTCCCTGTCGGCGAGCCGGTCGATCCGACCAAGAACCCGCCACTTTTCGCGGGCGACCAGATCGCGTCGGCGACCATCGCCGCCGACCAGAACGGTGCCCCGGCGGTCGACTTCGTCCTCAAGCCCGACGGCACGCGTCTGTTCGCCGACTACACCGCGAACCACGTCGGGTCCTATTTCGCGATCACCATGGACGGGGACGTCCTGTCTGCGCCGGTCATCCAGAACGCGATCCCGGACGGCAACATCGAGATCTCCGGCGGCGGCGTGACGGGTCTTGACGCGACACTCGCGCATGGGCTCGTGGCGCTGATCGGCTCGGGCGAGCTGCCGGTCCCTCTCGCGCTCACGTCATCCAGCGTGATCGGCCTACCAAGCCCCGCGGCCAGCACGCCCTGATTTCGGGTCGGACCGTCAACGACGCGGGACGACCATCCACCGACAGCCGAACAGCTCGATCGAGCGGTCCTCCGCTGAGCCTGCGCGGAGTCGGATGGTCGGGGTAGCACCGCTACCGCGTCGCGGCCGCAGCCGGACGATCTGACGGCCCACGTTCGCGTCGCGCGCGCCGCCGCCCACCAGTGACGGCCGGAACCGCAGCCCGACAGCGCGCAGGAGGCGCTGGCTGGCATCGTTCAGGTCGTCGACATGCAGCTCGAGGGCGTCCAGGGTGAGTGGTCCGCCCAGGCGTTCGGCCTCCGCGGCGCGCGCGGCGCGATCGACTGGCGTCCACTCGGCGGCTGATAGGTCGTGCTCGATCAGGAACGGGGGCTCGTTCGGCCCGAGTCGATCGGCGGCCGCCAGTCGCCAGCGGACGACCGCCCCATCATCGCGGCGCCGTTCGCCCGAACGCGCCTCCCCGAGATTCGTGCCGCTGCCGCGCAGGGCGGCCAGATCGCCGTCCAGATCGTCGGTCGCGATCGCCCATGTGGCGAACCCACCGCCGGTCTCGAGCGCACGGAGCGCCGGCAGCCCGACCCACGACGTCGCCGCGAGCGTCGCATCGAACACGCCGATGAACTCGAGGTACGAATCGCCAAGCCAGACCACGCGATTGAATGTCCCGAGCGCGTCGTGGCGCCCCCCTCCGGTCGGTGCCGGCGCGACGGCCCGCTCGAACGCCGCCACCGCGTCGTCCGGATCGGCGACGGCGATGACGAGGTGGTCGATGCCGAGGTACATGCCGGCAGCGTAGCCGCCACTCAAGTCGCCGAGGGACCGGGTATCGTCGAGTGATGGACGTCATCGTCGTCGGCGGCGGGATCGTCGGCTGCGCCACCGCGTACTTCTGCGCCCGTGAGGGGATGCGCGTCACGCTGCTCGAGCGCAAGACCGTCGGCTACGGCGCCTCGGGGCGCAACCCGGGCTGGCTGTGGCTGCACTGCCGCACACCCGGCTTCGCGCTCGACATCTCGCGCGCCGGCCGCAAGCTCTACCCGGAGCTCCTCGACGAGCTGCCGGGTGGCTTCGAGTTCCGACCCAGCGGCGGGTTGATGTACTTCATGACCCCCGACCAGGGCGCCGTGTTCGAGGCGTTCGTCGCCGCCCGCCGCGCCGACGGCCTCGACATCGAGCTGATCGACGGCGCCGAGGTCCGCCGGCTCGTCCCGCCGATCCGCGAGGACGTCCTGGGGGCCAGCTATTGCAGCGAGGACGCCCAGATCGTGACCTCGACCGTCGTGGACGCGCTGATCCGTGGCGCCCGCGCCGAGGGTGCGACCATCCGGGAAGGCGTCGCTGTCGAGCGCCTCGTCCTCGATGGAGGGCGCGTCGTCGGCGTCGACACCGACGCGGGCCGCATCACCGGCGATGCGACCGTCATCGCGACTGGCGCATGGAGCACGAGATTCCTTGCCCCGAACGGCATCGACGTCCCGATCGGTGGGGAGCGACTCCAGCTGGTCAGCACGGTCCCGCAACGGCAGTTCTGGATCGAGCCGCTGGTCTACGGCCCGAACGCCACCAAGCAGTACGCGCTGTTCAGTGACCTGCCGTCGTGGGACCCAGCGCTGTTCACGACCGAGGGCGAGGACCACGACGGCCTCACGTTCCTGCCGCTGGTGGTCCAGCGCGCGTCCGGAGAGGTGCTGCTGGGTTGCGCGACGGACTATCCCGACGAGCTCGACCCGAACCCGACCCTGGCCGGTCTCGCCCAGATCGCCTCCGGATTTGCGGCCGATTTCCCGGCCCTCCGGAACGTCCCCATCACCAAAGCCTGGGCCGGCATCCTGCCGTTCACCTCGGACCAGGCGCCGGTCATCGACGAGGTCCTGCCCGGGCTGTTCGTCGGAGCCGGCCATGCGTTCGGGAACACGTCGGGGCCGGTCACGGGCCGCGTTCTCAGCCAGCTGATCGCCGGCCGTGAGCCCGACTTCGACATCAGCGAGTGCCGCTACGGCCGGTCGCTCGACCCGATCGCGGTCGGCGCGCCGACGCACTGGTGAGCGCGACCCGATGAGCCGGATCCTGGTCCTCGGTGGCTCGGGCGAGATGGGCTCGACGGCCGTCGCGGATCTCGTCGAGCGCACCGACCACGAGGTGACGATCGGCGACATCCGACCGGACGCCGCGGCCGCTCTCCTTCGCCGGCTCGGCGCCCCGGAGCGGGTCGTCCGCGTGGACGTCGACGACCCGGGTTCGCTCGCCGCGGCCCTGGCCGACACCGAGGTCGTCCTCAACGCGACCTACATGCGTCACAACGTACCGGTCACCGACGCGGCGATCGCGGCAGGCGTCCACCTCGTCGACCTCGGCTCGTACTACCCGGAAACGCTCCAGCAGCTCGAGCGGCACGAGCGCGCCGTCGCGGCCGGCTGTCGGATCGTGCCCGGCTGCGGCGTCGCGCCCGGGCTGACCAACATCCTCGCCCGCCATGGTGCCGACCGCCTCGACACGGTCCGCGCGATCCGCCTCTACTCCTACATCACGCATCCGATGTGGACGTCGCCCGGGATCGTCGTGACCCGCTTCGACGCCAGCAGCGGGATGTCGCTCGTGCGAGAGGGCGGCCGGCTCGTCGAGCAGCCCTCGTTCTCGGGCGAGGAGGAGATCGTCTTCCCCGAGCCGTACGGCGCGCAGGCCGTCCATCTCGTCCCGCACCCGGAGCCCGTCACCTTGCCGCGCTACCTCGACGTCGCGGACGTCGTCTTCAAGGTCGGCTATCCGGCGGACGAGACGCGGCGGATCGAGACCCTTCTCGAGCTCGGTTTCGACCGCGACGAGCCGTTCGAGCTGGATGGCGCCTCGATCTCGCCGCGGCGGTTCGCGGCCGCGTACATCGGCCGGCGCGGGATCGGCCCGTCCGACCGCAGCGCCAACGTCAAGCAGGTCCAGGTCGCGGGCACGCGCGACGGTAAGCCGGTCACCATCGTCTACGACTTCGCGGTCGAGGAGGTGGGGCGATCCGCGTCATCGGCCATCACGGGAACGATCGCGGCGATCGCCGCCGACCTCGTCTCGCGCGGCGGACCGGTCGGGATCCACCCGCCCGAGGGAGCGTTCGATCCGACGGTGTTCCTGGCCGCGCTCGCCGAGCGTGGCTTCACCGTCGAGCAGCGCGAGCTCACCCGGGATCTCTGACCGTTCGGCGGCCCGCGCCTCAGCGATAGACCGGCCGCAGACCCAGCTCATCGATCGTGTGCAGCCCGGCCGCGAGCGCCATCAACGGGCGGACTGCAGCCATGGCACGAACACCCGTCGGTGGATACGTGTCGAGGAACAGGTCTCCCCGGACGATCGTCTCGAACCGCGGGTCGCCGTCGACCACGACCTTGGCCGACGCTTCCATCCCGTCACGCTCCGGGTCGAGATCGAACCGGCCGCGCCAGAGCGACACCAGCCGCCCGCCGCCGCGCACGTTGGCGCTGACCTGGCGGTCGTGACCGGCGATCGTCCCGGGCTCGACGACGTACCCGGCACGCTCGCGGCGGACGTCCGACAGGACCGGCACGCTCTCGAACACCGGCTCGTCGATGTCGAGTGCGCAGGATTTGGCGAGGAGGACCATCGCCTCCATCAGGAAGTTGCGCATCATGAACCCGTCGCCGGCAGCTTCGACCGGGCCGCCGATGCCCTCGTCGCGCAGGATCCCGTGGCCCCACAACGAGGTGTCGGCGATCCGTTCGAGGCGGAACTCCTCGAAGGCGAACACGTTCGAGATCGCGGCCAGCGGCAAGGTGATCGTCAGGAAGTCCCAGAACCCGGTGCCCAGGATCCGCTGGCCCGCCGCGCGCGAGGCCGCATCGAGCTCGTCGGCGGCCTGAGCGCCCAGGATCGAGCGCGGATGGACGAGCCCGGAGATGGTGATCGCGTCCTTCCCCGCGCGGTTCGCGCGCAGGCAGGCGGCCGCGACCTCGGCGGGCGTCCCGGTGCCCGCGTAGAACACGACGTCGATGTCGGGCCGGGCCAGGACGGCATCGACGTCCGTCGACACGGTCGCACCGACGCGCACGTCGAGCCCGCACGCCTCACCCAGATCGAGGCCTTCCTTGGCCGGGTTGTAGACGATCCCGCTCCGGAATTCGAGCCAGGGGCGAGTGAGGCCGGCCCGGACGATCTCTCCGCCTGCCCGCCCGGTCGACCAGACCGCGGCGCCGATCCTGTCCATCGTGTTCCCTCCAGCCGTTGCCGCCGAGTATGGGTCAGCCGGGCCGCGGCGGGTCGCCCGATCGGTCGATCAGTCCGACGCGCCGGTTGTACCCTCACGTCGCTGACTGGCCGAGCTCAAGCCCGGCGACCGAGGGAGGACATCATGACGACGTCTGCAGCACCCGCACCGGCAACCCGGGAAGGCGAGCCCCTGCTTGCCTACCTGAGTCGACGGACGGCACTGGCGCGCCTCCGGGATACGGAGTTCGACGACGCGAGCCTCGAGTACCGGCGCCTCTTCAGCGAGGTATGGGGCACCTTCCTGCTGGTGCTGGTCGCGGCCGGTGGTGGCGTCATCGGAGCGACCTCGTTCGGTGGCGACCTGACCCTGCCGATGAAGGCGCTGGCCCCCGGCATGATGGTCATGGGCGTGATCTTCTTCATGGGTACCATCTCCGGGGCCCACCTCAACCCCGCGGTGACGCTTGCATTCGCCGTGCGTGGCAACTTCCCCTGGCGTCGCGTGCCCGGCTACATCGTCGCCGAGGTCGTCGGCGCCACCCTGGCGGCGATCTTCCTGAACTTGATGTATGGCGGGATCCTCAACGGCGCCACGGAACCGACGCCGTCGGTCAGCCCGGCCGTTGCGATCCTGACTGAGGCCGTCCTGACGCTCGGGCTGGTCAGCGTGATCCTTGGAACGGCGTCGGGCGCGCGCAATGTCGGGATCAACGGCGCGATCGCCGTCGGCGCCTACATCGGCCTCGTGTCGGTCTGGGGAGCTCCCGTCACGGGCGCCTCGATGAACCCGGCACGCTCCCTCGCACCGATGCTCGTCGGTGGGGACCTGACCAACTACTACATCTATCTCATCGGCCCGCTCCTCGGGGCGATGGTCGCGGTCGCGTTCGAATACATCCTGAAGGGCAAGCCGACAAAGTCCGGTGCGGAAGCCGCCCAGGGCATCCTCGACGAGGACCCGGCCGGCATATAGCACCGATATGTCGGATTCGCCGCGACCACATTCCTGGGTGCGCGGCCGATCAAGGTCGGCGGCCTCCACCCGACGTTCATTCCTGTGACCTTTTCGCGCGGTCCCGGATCGGGATGGGCCTCAGCTGGTCCGCGGCGGGTCAGGCATGGGCAGGGGCTGTGCCGTCCCGCCCTTGCCAAAACGGAGGTCCAGGTAGCGCTCCGCCCATCGGCGGATCTGCCGGTGGACCGCTGGTGCTCCGACGAGCTCCTCGTCCAGAGTCCACTCCGAGGGGTGCAAGAGGAGCGGCAGGGTCTGGATCCCGCCAAGTCCGCCGTGGGAGCCGATCAGCTCCTCGAAGGCAGCGACCTCCTCGAATGCCGGGTCATACAGGCTGATGACGGAGATGTCAGGGCAATGTTCGAGGGTGTCGAGTCGGATGAGCGCCTCGCGCGACCGACCGCCGTACTGGGCGACGGGATCGACGCCCTCGACACGTCCCTCGTCCAGGAAGTTGATGCCCGATCGCCCGATGACCAGCGCGCCGTGCGCGTCCGACCGGATCAATAGGGCGCCGACGCCCGGGTGCGCGGCCAGTCCATCGACGAGGCGGGGATAGCTCGCCGCGAGTTGTTCGAGCGTCACTCGACCGGGCAGGCGCGGGAAGAAGATCAGTCCGAGATTGCCCGACGCCAACGCGACCAGGTCGGGACGTTCCTCGGGTGCCGGCGAGGCGGACGCGTCCGCGGGCGACGACTTCCCCGCATCGGCGCCGGCGGCAGCCGTCGAGCCGACGTCTACGACGCCGTCGGTCGTCTGCGAGCGCAGTGCCGTCCGGGCGATGCCCCCGGAGACGCCCTTGACCTGGGTCAACTCCGACAGGAAGGCGTTCGTCTGGCCGAACTCCTCCCCGCTCGATGTGTCCTCTTCGACGGTCGCGTCGGTGCCCATCAGGCCTTGGACGACGTCGCCGAGGCCCTTCCCGTAGCGCTGGAGGAACGTGGCCCCGAGCGTCTGGCCATGGTCGGACAGGACGATGAAGCGGTACGGACGCGGCGCGGCACCGGCGGCCTTCTCGAGGGTCGCGATGGCGCCGTCGATCCCGTCCAGCGCGTCCAGCGACTCGCCTCGCTCGGGCCCGCTGTGGTGGGCGATCTCGTCGTAGTCCGTGTAGTCGACGTAGATGATCGGGGCCCCGCGGTACATCTCCTCGACCACCAGAGCGGTCGACAGGTCCCGAAGAGCTACGTTCGTCGTGGCACGCGCGAACGGATACGGCATCCCGCGATGCATCCGCGGGACGATGTCGCCTCGAACCTGCCGTGATGCCTGGTAGTACTCCTTCACGACCTCGGCGCCGAACCGGGTGAGCGTGCCGAGATAGTTGTAGGGGCTGGCGAAGAACGAGTAGAACGACGTGCTCTTGCCCAACCCCTGCGACTTGTCCTTGATGGTGGCCATCGTGATGTACGACCGCGCGGCATCACCCGAAAAGAGGTTGCCGACGCTCGCCCCATCGTTCGACAGCAGTCCCTCGCCATTCGAGATCCGGCTCTCGACGACGACTGCGTCGACGGGATGGTTGGTGACCATGATCCGCCCGAGGTCCTTCTCATACCAGCGGAAGGCGGGGATGCCATCGTTGTTCCCGTGAAGGAGGCCGGCCTGGCTCGCTGGCGTGGTGGGTGGCAGGAGCGCCTCCCAGCCGTCGAGGTCGTAGCGTCCGGAGCGCACCCAGCTCGAGAGATGCGGCGCACGACCGGCCTGGATCTGGCGGGTCAGGATCTGGCGCGCCAGACCGTCGATCTGCACGACGACCAGGCCCGGGGCATCCGTGCGATGGACGTCCTCTCCGCGAGCTGACAGCTGCTGCACCAGGATGGCGAAGTAGGAGTCGTCGCTGCTGATCGAGAAGATCGCGACGAAGACCGTCGTGGCGACGGCGTAGATCAGGGACGCGACCAGGGCCGCGAACCAGCCGGAGACCACGAGGGTGTCGACGAAACGCGGCAGGATCAGGAACGAGACGACCTGGAAGATGAGGGTCGCGATCGTGACCGCGATCACCGACACCGCGGCGAAGGCCGCGATGAGGACCGGGCGAATGGCGACATTGAGGATGCCCAGCACGATGGCTGCCAGGAGGGCGGTGCTGAAGATCCCCGCGCCCGGCGTCAAGTCCACGCCGGGCGTCAGGTAGACGGCGATGCCGAAGGACAGGACGCTGACGATCATCGTCGCCAGAAGCCTGCGTAGACGTGAACCCGTACTCGGACGCCACGTCCGCATGACGTGGATCTGGAGCCGGTAGAAGTCGATCAGGCGACGCATCTGATCTGGCTCCTGCTGGGTGCCGTTGTGTCTGGGTCGGCGTGACGATCCATATCAGATCTCCGTGGCGTGCCGATCGGGAGGCAGGGTCGCTTCGCCTGGCACACCGCCCCGGCTGGCGACGAGCGCGTCGAGCGACCTCTCGATCGTCGTGAGTCGAGCGGAGATGTCGCCGAGCCGCGCATCGAGCGCGCGGGCCGGATCTCCCTCCTCTGTGTGGCGCCGACGCTGCGCGGCCTCGACGAAGGTCGATGTGATCAAGGCGGTCACGATGGCGAGCAGCGCGACGGACACGATCATCACGAATGAGCCGGTGAGGCGTCCGACCAGGCTCGTGGGCACCTTGTCGCCGTAGCCGACGGTGGTCACCGTCTGGAGCGTGTACCACAGGGCGCTGCCGTAGTCCGGGAACTCATGACTGTCGAAGAGCCAGACGACAAGACCGCCGACCAGGACGATGACGACGGTCGCGCCGATCATCAGCCGGGCGGCATTCCGGAGGGACGCCGGATCCGACAGGAAGCGGTCGACGGAACGTCGCAGCGGCACGAGGCGCGCGGGCCTCCGACTCGATCGACTCGGATCAGACGCCACGGCGGACCTTGATCCGGCCGTCGGTCTCGGCCTGGAGAAGCGCCTGGTAGTCGCGCCCGTTCTGTTCGGCATAGGCGACCGCGAATCGCTCGACCGCGCGATCGAAGTCATCGGTCTTGCCGAGGTAGCCAGCGATGGCCGACGCCGAGCCGGAGCGGGCATGGGCCCGGGCAAGGGCGATCCCGCAGTAGCGCGCATAGGTCGCCAGCCGCTGCTCCTGGCCGCTCTCCACTTCGTAGGAAGCCTTCCAGTCGCGGAGCTGGCGGACGTAAAAGTCGTACGGACGCCCGAGGCGGCCGATCCGCAGCCAGCCGAGGAAGCGGTCGCTCGCGGCCTGCATCAGCCGCTGACCCGCGACCACCCGCTCGCCCTGCTCCTTGATGGTGCTTTGCTCGGTATAGCGCTCCAGGACCGAGGGCTGGGCTTCCTTCACCTGGAGGAAGAGTGCGTCGTCGTTGCGCAGCCCGATGTTGAGGACCACGAACGCCTCCGTCCCGATGGAGCCGACGCCGACGACCTTGCGCGCGTAATCGGCGAACTTGTACGCGTCCATGATCGGCTGCATGTCCCGGCCCAGCGACCTGCGGTATGCCGTGAATGCGTCTCGGAGGGCGGCGTCGGTTTCGGGCGTGGCATCGTAGCGAACGATGAGCGGAGGATTTGCCCGGATCCGCCAGCCGGCGTCGGTGTGCTCGGCGAGACTGCTCAGCGTGCCGAGGTTCGTCCTCGTCGAGGCCTTCTCGACCGCCCGGTGCGCGATCTTCTTGGTCTGGGCTGACCCTCGCTGCTCGACTTCTGCGAGCATCGCCGTGACGTCGATCCGCGTGTACCACGCATCCAGGAACGGCATGGCGGCGAGGCTCCGCATCTCGGTCCGGTAGGCGCCGACCGCCGAGCGGGTGACGGTGCGGACCGCGGCTCGCTGATAGCCGGCGCCGAGCCCTGCGACCACGAGGCTGGCTGCGAGGCGCTTGACATCCCACTCGAAGGGCGCGGGATGCGTCTCGTCGAAGTCGTTGACGTCGAAACTCAGGCGACGCTCCGGCGTCGCGAAGACACCGAAGTTCGACAGGTGGGCGTCGCCGCAGGATTGGACGTAGATGCCGCTCGAGGGCAGGCGCGCCAGATCGGCGGCCATGACCAGCGCGGCGCCGCGCAGGAAGGTGAATGGCGAGACCAGCATCCGGCCATAGCGGATGGGCACAAGATCCGCGACCCGCGTCTCGCCCTGCTCGATCAGCAGGGCGACCGGGTCCGGTCGATCCGCCGGCACAGACCAGTCGCCGTGGGCACTGAGCGGCACCTCCGTGCGACCCGCCCGACCTGATGCGCGGTGTTCCGCGGCGGTGCCGCCCTCGATGGGTCGGCGTCGGACGCGGGGGGGCGTGGGGTCGGCCTGACTGGTGGCGTCTGCAGACGCGACCTTCGCGCTTGGTGTCATCGCTCATCTCCGTCGTTGTCGTCACGCGGGCTGAGACCGCTCGACGATAGTGGGGCCGCGACCACCCGTCCGACCTCCTCCCGTTCGGAGGACGTCCCTCGATTCCGTCCTCCTCCGAATGGGAGGATGTAGCCGGCCGGTGACACCGCCTACGGTGCGAATGTTCGGGTGACCTCGCATGTGGTCGACGTGCCTGGACGGTCGTCGCAAGCGCATCCACGTATCCCTTGCGAACGAGAAATGGTCTGCTGCTGGGCGGACCGATGCGTCGACCGCGAGCAGTCGAGGTATCGATGTGACCGGACCGGACACGACCGAGACCAAATCGACGGACGGTGTCGTCGCCGAGGGCGCCGTCGCCACCCAGGGCCCCCATGCACTCATCGTCGCCCGTTTCGCGGACCCGACGCTGGCGATGGGTGCGTATGACGATCTCATCGATGCTGAGGTCGCGGGTTTGCTCGAGGTCGACGGCGTGCTCGTGGTCAAAGCGGACGAGAAGGGCAACCTCCACGTCCAGAAGATGACCGATCACAGCACCCGCACGGGCCTCAAGTGGGGCATCGTCGGCGGCGTGGTCGCCGCGGTCTTCCTGCCGGCCACGATCGTGGCAGGCGCCGTCGCGCTTGGCGTGGCCGGCGCCGCCGCGGGCAAGGCGCGCAACCTCCACCACCGGGTCGAGGTCGAGAAGGAGCTTGCCGGCGTCGTCACCCCGGGAACGTCGGGGATCCTCGCGTTGGTCTCGGCGGTGGATGCCGACGCCGTCGCGCAGAAGATGCCGAAGGCCGAGCAAGTCAAGACGGTCCCGGTCGATGAGGAGACGGCCGGGGCGATCAAGGCGGCCGCGAGCGCCGAAGCGTCGGAGGCCGACACCGCAGCCTGAGTCCGCGGTGCGGAGGACCCGTTCGGCGTGCGACCGGCGCCGGACATCGGGGGAGCAGGGTCGAAGGAGACACAGGACATGGCAGAAAAGCACGTGACTGGCCCGATCCAGGTGTTCGTGATCGGGTTCGACAAGTTCGAAGCGACCGGCCGGATCATGGCCGAGCTGCGCCGGGCGCGGAAGCGCGGCGTGATCCGCCTCGTGGACGTCATCTTCGTCCAGAAGAACCGGCAGGGCGACATCGAGAACTCGATGCACCTGACCGACCTGTCCGAGAGTGAGCGCATGCGTCTCGGATCCATCGCCGGCGCGCTCCTTGGGCTCCACGCCGGTGGTGTCGAGGGCATGGTCGAGGGAGCCGAAGTCGGAGCGCTCGCCGTCGCTGAACGCGACGCCGGCCTCTCCGTGGACCGGATGCAGGATCTCGCCGATTCGATCCCCGCGGGCAGCGCCGCGGCGATCCTGGTGATCGAGCACCACTGGGCCGCGAACCTGCGCGACGCGATCGTTGACGCCGGCGGGCGGACCCTGATGCAGGCGATGATCTCGCCCGACGCGCTCGCGATCGTCGGCGACGAGCTCCGCGTGAAGATGGAGGCCGAGGACGCGATCGAGGCGGCCGAGGAGGTCAAGATGGCCGCCGCCATGGAGATCGCCCAGACTCTCGTCGAGGCGGAGTTGATCGAGGACGCCGCCATCGCCGAGGCAGCTGACGTCGTCGCCACGGCCCTTGCCGTCGAGGACGCGGCCGCTGAGGACGTCATCGACACGCTGTTCGCGGCCTCGCTCATCGAGGAGTCCGCCAAGGAGGAGGCCGAGAACGTCGTGCAGATGTCCCTCGACGTCGAGGAGACGGCGACGGAGGAAGCCGAGGAAGCCGTGGCCGAGGCCGACGAGATCGAGGCTGCAGCGGGGCTTCGCGCCGTGCGCGCGCTCATCGCGGCGAACCTCATCGAGCGGGAGGCGGCCCAGGAGGCAGTCGATGCGCTCGTCGCGGCGGACATGATCGAGCAAGAGGCCGCGGACGAGGCGCTCGCATCCGTCCTCGCCGCCGAGGAGGTCGGAGCTGGCGTGAGCTGAGCGGAAATGACCCGGAGTTCGATTGCCCGAGACGGGCACTCACAGATGAATGGAGAGGTTCTCAGATGACTGACAAGACGCAGAACGCGACGGCAACCCCGGATCAGCCGGTCGACGTGGCCGTGGCCGCGGTCGGTGACGACCTCGGTGTCGAAGCCGTGGCCGGGATCGCCGTGCAGGGCAACCAGGCGCTTATCGTGGCGCAGTTCGCGGACATGGACTCTGCCAAGGCGGCCTACAACGCCTTGGTCGACGCCGAGGTCAATCGGGCCCTCGACATCGACGGCGTCCTGGTCGCCAACGCGGACTATGACGGCAAGATCCACATCCAGAAGATGACCGACCACAAGACCCGCAACGGCTTCCTGTGGGGCGCCGTCGGCGGCGCCGTCATCGGCCTGATCTTCCCGCCGACCATCATCGCCGGCGCCGTCGGCGTCGGCATCGCGGGTGCGGCCGTCGGCAAGGCCGGCAACGTGCTCATGAAGAGCGACGTGGCCGACGAGCTTGCCGGAGTCATCACCCCGGGCACGTCGGGCATCGTGGCGCTGGTGTCCGTGACAGCGGTCGACGCCGTCGAGGCGACGATCCCGGACGCCAAGGTGGTCAAGTCCGCTCCGATCAGCGACGAGGATGCCGCTGCGGTCAAGCAGGCCGCGAAGGCCGGAGGCGACAAGGCGGCCAGCTGACGGGCAGCCCGGCGGGAAGCCCGTCCGGGAGAAGAGCCATGGATCGAGGCGACTCCGCGTCGTGCAGAACGACGCGGGTCGCCTCGCCCATGAGCGGCAGGTTCCACTCAGATCAGACCGACGTGACGTCGGTCACAAGCAAGTAGGAGCTGTACCTGATGAATAGCCTAGGCGATTTCCTGCTCTGGTCGATCGAGGTGTTCTTCCTGGTCATCGCGATCTGGATCTTCATCGCGATCTTCGGCGACATCTGGCGTCGCACGGACATCCATGGTGGAGCGAAGGCCGGATGGATCCTCCTGATCTTCATCCTGCCCTTCCTCGGCTGCCTGATCTACATCATCGCCCGGCCAAAGGTGACGCCCGGTGATGTCCAGATGATGGCCCAGGCCGACGCGGCCAACAAGGCGGTCGCCGGCGTGTCCACCGCGGACGAGCTGGCCAAGCTGCAGCAGCTCAAGGACGCCGGGACGATCAACCAGGCGGAGTACGACCAGCTCAAGGCGAAGACGCTCGCCGGCGCCTGAGCCGAGCCGCCGCGTGGTCACACGATCCGGGAGCCGATAGAGGGACGCGTTCGAGTCCGATCGGTGCGCCCAAGGGGTCGCATCGGACCGGGTCAGACCGTGCCAGAGCGAATCGCGATGGCCACCTCCCGGCACTAACGACGGCGAGTCCGAGGAGGACCTGTGCCGCAGATCGCCATCGTCGCGCTCGTGATCCTCGGCTACACCCTCCTCGCGGCCCGGCTCGACCGACTGTCGGTCAGCGGCCCGATGATCCTCGTGACGATCGGCGCCGTCCTCGGACCATCAGGGGTCGGAACGTTCGCGGCACCGGCGACGTCGGAGTCAGTCCAGCTGCTCGCCGAGTTGACGCTGGCGCTGCTGCTGTTTTCGGACGCCTCGTCCATCGGCCTCAAACAGGCGGGCAGCATCGCCTGGGTTCCGGCTCGGCTCCTTGGCCATCGGGCTGCCTTTGACGATCGCAGCCGGGGCGCTCGTCGGCTGGCTCCTGTTCCCGGCGCTCGGCCTCGGGTTCGCCCTCCTGATGGGTACGATCCTGGCGCCGACTGATGCGGCGCTGAGCCTGCCGCTGCTCATGGATCGGGCGATCCCGGTCCGGGTCCGGCGGGCCATCAACATCGAGAGCGGGTTGAATGACGGCATCGCGACGCCGTTCGTCACCTTGTTCCTCGCGGTCGTGGTCGCCGAGCAGGCGTCCGCGAGTCAGCACTGGCTCGTCGACGCCACGCTCGAGATCGTCCTGGCGATCATGGTGGCGCTCATCACCGGCGGATTTGGCGGGCGCGTCATCGCTCAGGCTCGTCGACGTGGCTGGGCCTCGACGGCGTCGGAATCACTCGCGGTGGTGTCATTGTCGGTCCTCGCCTATGCGGGTGCGACGACGATCGGAGGCAACGGGTTCGTGGCCGCGTTCGCGGCCGGGGTCTTCTACCGGACCGCGACGGCGGCGGCCGAGCCATCGGTCGAGTTCGCCGACTGGATCGGCGTGGCGGGGTCCTACCTGGTCTGGCTCGTGTTCGGTATTGGCTTCGTTGGTCCGGTCCTCGCGGCAGGCTTTGACCCGGTCGTCCTCGTCTACGCGGTCCTGAGCCTCACCCTGGTCCGGATTGGCCCGGTGGCGCTATCGATGGTCAGATCGCCACTTCGCGCTGACACGGTCGCGCTCATCGGCTGGTTCGGGCCGCGCGGTCTGGCATCGGTGGTCTTCCTGCTAGTCGCCTTCGACCAGATGGGTCCGGCTCATCCGGCCAGTCTCACACTCATCCATGTGGTGACGTGGACGGTGCTCGGGTCGATCTTCCTACACGGGCTGAGCGCCGGACCGATCGGCGCGCTCTACGGTCGGCGAATGGCCAGGGCGCCGACCGGCACCTGGGAGCTCGGAGAAGCAGACGAGCCGCAGCTCCGCCGTCGGCCGATGACGCCGGGAGCGACGGCCGACGCACGCGGGAGCGGCATCGTGACCCGGCGCAGCCGGAGACAGCCTCATTCGGGCTGCTCGTAGGCCTCAGCAACCCTTCGGGGGCAGCGCGTCACAGCCCGTCCGTTAGTTCGCTGGGCAAGTCGTCGCGAGCGCGGACTCGACACCTGAGGCTGCCGTCTTGATCTGCTCGATCGCCGTCTTCACTGCGACGAGCTTTGCGCCGAGGCTCGGCTGAGCGCCGAGTCCGGTCAGCGTCGTCTGGAGTGCCTGGACCGAGGTCAGCAGATCGCTGACCGGCTGCCCGACGAGCGCATGCCCTGACACGGCGAGGGCCTGAGCAGCCGTCTGCACGTCGGTGAGTGCCGCCGTCACGCCGCTCACGCCGGCGGTGGCGAGCGTGATATCGGTGAGCGCCGTCACCGAGGCGCGGAAATGTGCCGCGTCCGCGCAGATCGCGGCCGCATCCGAAGCGGACGGCGCTGCCGACGTCTCCGTCGTGGCCTGGGCTGTCGGAGCTGCCGATGTCTCCGTCGTGGCTTGAGCTGTCGGCGTGCCCGGTGTCGGTGACGACGAAGCCGCACATGCGGCGACGGCGAGCGTCAGGAAGAGCACTGGGGCGAGCGGGCGAAGGTTTCTGGACATCGGTATCTCCTTTAGTCGGCGTAGTTAGAGCGGCCAGGCGTCGGTCACGGCACGACATTCAGATCGGAGACCCGATCTGAGCGCGATGGACGTGACCTGAGCCGCCGACCGCGTTTGCGACGAAGCGCCCGGTCACGTCGACATCACGCTGGCAATCTGGACACTGTCACGCTATGTCGCGTAGTCTCCCGCCGCATCCTCCCCATCGGAGGAAAGAAGCTTGCCGAGCGTCGGCAACCGTGCGGGGTGCCGCGCTGACCGATGACGTGGGGCCGCTGGACCGCTGTTCGTTTCCGCTACGATGCGTGCTTGACCAATGGGTTCGGTCGCTGGACCGTGCCGCCAGCCGGGTAGATCACATGCCCCCTGCCACGTCCTCAGTCGAGATCGAAGCGTTCGAGATCGGAAGCCTCGCAAGCGGCGAGAGCGCAAGCGTCATCCCCGATCCTCTCCTCGAAGCCAGGCTCGCCGTGCCGCGCCGGCATGTCGGCACGTTGCGCCGGACGAAGCTGTTGCGTCAGCTCAGGTCAACCCGGGATCGACGTATCATCTCGATGGTCGCGCCCCCCGGCTACGGCAAGTCGAGTGTCCTCGTGCAATGGGCGACGGAGGGCTCCGGGCCGGTCGCCTGGCTGACGGCCGACGACACCGACAGCGACCCGGTCGCCTTCCTGACCGATCTCGCGGTCGCGATCGACCGCCACACACCGCTCGGCGTCGAGCTATTCAGCGCGATCGCGTCGGACACGATGTCGCACCGGACGGTGATCGGGCGGTTGCTGGCAGCGATCTCCCGACGCCCGGAGCCCATCCGGATCGCCATCGACGACGTCCACCGGATCACCTCACGGGCGTGCCTCGACATCCTGTCGGAGCTGGTCGAGCACGTCCCGGATGGGTCGCAGGTCGCGATCGCGGGACGCGTCCGGATGCGCCTCCCATTCGCGCGATGGCGTGCCGCGGGTTCGCTGAGCGAGATCGGACCCACCGAGCTGGCGATGGACGAGCATGAGGCCGTCGGGCTGGGCCGCGAACTCGGGCTGCCGCTGCCGGCCGAAACGGCGACGCGCCTGACGCGACAGACCGAAGGGTGGCCGGCTCTGCTGGCACTCGCGATCATGGGAGCCCGGACGTCCTCTGGGGGACCTGATCGGATCGACCCCGCCACCGACCACATCATCGACGACTATCTGAGATCCGAGGTGCTCGATCGCCGTTCAGCGGCCGAGATCACGTTCATGACCCGCACGTCGATCCTGGACGACTTGCCCGGGCCGCTCTGCGACGTCGTGGCGGATCAACAAGAGTCGACCGAGATCCTGCGTCACCTTGCACGCTCGACCCTCCTGATGGACGACTACGGCGGGTCATACCGATACCACACGCTCCTGCGCGACTTCCTTCAGCGTGAGCTCGCGGTCCGCGAGCCTGACCAGGTGCCCGCCTACCACCGGCGAGCCGCCGATTGGTACCAGGCGAACAACGCCATCGAGCGCTCCGTCGACCATGCCTTCGCGGCGGAAGACCCCGACCTCGTCGCCGCGCTGATCGGTAACGGCTTCGTCCGCTACCACTGGTCCGGCCATCGTGCGACGATCCGAGCATGGGCCAGGCGTTTGGGTTCGGACGCTCTGGAGGCCAGTCCGTGGCTGGCCGCGCTGGCAGCCTGGGAGGAGATCGCCGCGGGTGATGTAGCGGCGGCCGTCCGCTTCGCGGAGATCGCCGAGCTGGGGACGTTCGAGCGAACGCCGCCCGACGGCACGGCCTCATTCGAGTCCGGCCGGGCGATGCTCCGAGCCGGGATGGTTCGGTTCGGGGCAGACGACGCGCTGGCGAACGCCACCCGAGCGGTCGAGCTCGAAGGGGGCCTTGGCTTATGGCGAGACTTCGCGTTGTGGCAACTGGCTTTCGCGCACCTCACGATCGGTGATGTGGCGGGCGCGAACGCAGCCTTGGCCGACGCGGTCATCGCGGCCAGATCGGCCGGCGACGTCGCTGTCTTGTACTGCGTCCTCGGACACCGCGCCCTTGTAGCCGCTGAACAAGGCGCATGGGACACGACGGCCGCACTGCTCGCCGAGAGCGACGCGATCGACCCGGCTCCGCAGATCGACGGGTACCTCTCGAGCGTCCCGTCGCGCGCGGCCCGCATCATGCTGATGATCCATCGCGGCGACATCGCCGGTGCGCGTCGCGAGCTCGCTCGAGCGACGGGCCTGCGACCACTCCTGACGGCGGCAGCGCCGGCTGGTGCGGTCCAGCTTCTTCTCGCGTTCGCGCGCGCCCATGTCGCCATCGACGACCCCGCCGGCGCCCGAGCGCTTGTGGCCCAGGCGAACGACATCATCCGCGATCGTCCCGATCTCGGGGTGCTCCCGGCCGAGGTCGATGCCGTCCAGGCGATGTTGGCCGCACGGCCGCCCGTGCGCGGCGGGGGCGCCACGAGCCTCACGGTCGCCGAGCTCCGCGTCCTCGCGCTCTTGCCGTACTACCTCTCGTTCAAGGAGATCGGCCAGCGCCTCGGCGTCAAGGACACGACGATCAAGTCGCAGGCGATTGCGATCTACCAGAAGCTCGGCGCGGCGACCCGCAGCGACGCCGTCGATCTGGCCGTCGATGCCGGACTCCTTGAGCGGTTCTGGCCGGTCGAGTCGACCCCGCAGCCTCAGTAGACCGCCACAGATTCACGACGGACGCGATCCCGCGTTTCCTCCGAAGGGGAGGATGTCCCAACCGTCGGGCAGGCCCGAAATTGGTGTCGCATCAGGACAGCGCACCGGTCCGCGACCGAGACGAGGCTCACCGACCGATTTCCCCGCTACTGGAACATGACGGCGGGCCACTCCGAGAGGTGGACTCCGGGCTGAGTCGCGTTCGGCCCCGCTGTCAAAGGAGGACTTTCATGCCTGACGTCACGCCGAAGCGGATCGCAGAGTTCATCAAGCCGTTCAAGGTCGAACCCGGCACGCGCGTCAGGCTGGAACGCGACTTCGACCCGGCCGGGACCCGCCAGATCAACACAAAAGAGGCCAGAGCCGTACTCGCCCAGGGCGTCGAGTATCTGGCCGAGTACCAGATGCGCCTGGCCGCCCAGGACACCTACGGCGTTGTGTTGGTCCTGCAGGCGATGGACGCGGCCGGCAAGGACGGCACGATCCGTCACGTCATGAGTGGTGTCAACCCGCAGGGCGTCCAGGTCAACGGCTTCAAGATCCCGTCCAGCACCGAACTCGATCACGACTACCTGTGGCGCTACCAGCAGAAGCTACCCGAGCGCGGCAACATCGGCATCTTCAACCGATCCCACTACGAGGAAGTCCTGGTCGTCCGGGTCCACCCCCAGATCCTGGCCGGCCAGAAGATCCCGCCCAAGCTCAAGGACCGCGGCATCTGGAACCGCCGCTTCCGCGAGATCAACGACTGGGAGCACTACCTCACCGACCAGGGCTTCCGCTTCGTCAAGCTCTTCCTGAACCTCAGCAACGAGCAGCAGCGTAGCCGGTTCCTGTCGCGGATCGACGAGCCTGATAAGAACTGGAAGTTCAGCGCCAACGACGTCAAGGAGCGGGCCTACTGGGACGCCTATCAGAAGGCGTTTTCCGAGGTCCTGTCCAACACCAGCACCCCGTGGGCACCCTGGTACGTGATCCCGGCCGACGACAAGCCGTTTGCGCGGGTCGCCGCCGCCGGCGTCCTGGCCGACGCCCTGATCCAGCTCGATCCGAAGTACCCCATCGTGTCCAAGGAAGCTCGCGATGCCCTCCAGGCCACCAAGGTCGAGCTCGAGGCGCAGGCACCCGCCGGCGCCGCGCCGGATCCGTCTTCGGTCGAGGTCGCCACGAAAGCAGACAAGAAGGCGGGCGACAAGAGGACCGGCAAGAAGGGAAAGAAGGCATGACTGCGACTTCGTCCACGGCGGTGAGCCCCGCTGCGGGAGAGAGCACCCCCGCCTGGTATGCCCTCAGCCCGGACGACGCCCTACGCCAGCAGCGCGTCGAGATCGCCAAGGGCCTGACCTCGGCCGAGTCCGACGCCCGACGGGCCAAGGTCGGTCCGAACAAGTTCACCGCGGCCAAGAAAGCCTCGCGCGCGCAGCAGTTCCTGGCCCAGTACGCCGACCCGATGCAGATCGTGCTCCTCGTCGCGGGCATCATCTGCCTGTTCCTGCCCGGCCAGTTCTTCACCGGCGTCATGCTCATCCTGCTCACCCTGGGCAACGCGACGATGGGCCTGAACCAGGAGAGCAAGGCGTCATCGGCAGCTGATGCCCTCAGCCAGTCGCTGGTCGTGACGGCGAAGACCCGCCGGGACGGCAACCTCGTCGATCTCCCCATGGACCAGCTGGTCCCGGGCGACGTCGTCGACCTCCAGGCGGGCGACCTCGTCCCCGCCGACGCCCGCATCCTTACCGCGGCCACGCTCGAGATCGACGAGTCCGCGCTCACCGGCGAGAGCGTGCCCACCCCCAAGCAGGTGGACGCTGTCGCTGCCGACGCCGCCCTCGGCGACCGCACGGACATGGCGTTCATGAACACCCAGGTCACCCGGGGCTCGGGTGTCATCCTCGTCGTCACGACCGGGATGGACACCCAGGTGGGCCACATCAGCGGGATGCTCCAGGCGACCCCGGCCGAGGAGACGCCGCTGACGAAGCAGATCAACACACTGACGCGTCAGATCCTGATCCTCGCCGCCTTCGCGCTCACGGCGTCGCTCGTCCTGGGAATCGCCCGCGGCGTGCCGCTTCAGGAGCTCTTCCTCACCGCGGTCGCGTTCATGATCGCCGCCATCCCGACGGCCCTCCCGGCGATCGACACGGCCATCCTGTCGAAGGGCTCTCAGATGCTCGCGGCAGCGGGAGCCATCGTGAAGCAGCTCCGCTCGGTCGAGACCCTCGGATCGACCTCGGCGCTCAACTCCGACAAGACAGGCACCCTCACGATGAACCAGATGACCGCCGTCCAGATGGCCATCGTCGGGCGGCGCTACTCGATCTCCGGCAGCGGCTACTCCACCGAGGGCAAGATCACCCAGGCCGCCGGACAGCCCGAGCTCAAGCTCGAGCCCTACCTCCTGCCGATGGCCCTCTGCTCGGATGCCGAGATCAAGGACGGCGAGCTCATCGGCGACCCGAACGAGGGCTCGCTGGTCGTCCTCGCGGCCAAGGGCGGTGTCGATGCGGACCTGACCCGCGCCAAGTACCCGCGCGTGGCGACCTTGCCGTTCGACGCGGCGTACAAGCTCATGGCGACCTTCCACGACTGGACGGACGACAGCGGCCGCAAGGTCGTCCGGGCCTACATCAAGGGCGCGCAGGATCAGCTCCTCAAGCGCGCCGCGGCCGCCCATGGCCCCGACGGGACCGAGGTCCCGATCGCGCAGCTGCGCGATGCCTACCTCGCCGAGAGCGACCGGATGGGCACGGAGGGGCTGCGACTCATGGCCACGGGCCGGAAGGACTTCGACCCGGCCACGTTCGACCCGGCCGGCGACCTCCTGAAGGCCATCGAGGGCCTCACGCTCCTCGCGCTCGTCGGCATCACCGATCCGCCGCGGGCGGCCGCGAAGGCCGCCATCGCGGAGGCCCATGGCGCCGGCGTCCACGTCCGCATGATCACGGGTGACGCGGCTGTCACGGGCGCCGTGGTCGCCAACCAGCTGGGGATCCCCGGCAAGGCGATCACCGGCGCCGAGTTCGAGGCGATGGACCACGACACCGTGCTCAAGGAGGTCGACGACATCGGGGTCATCGGCCGGGTCTCGCCCCAGGACAAGGTCCACCTCGTGGACGTCCTGCGGGAACAGGGCCACATCGTGGCGATGACCGGCGACGGCGTGAACGATGCGCCGGCTATCAAGAAGGCCGACATCGGCATCGCGATGGGGATCACCGGCACGGCGGTCACCAAAGCCGCCGCGGACATGATCCTCGCCGACGACAACTACGCCACGATCATCAAGGCGATCAGCATCGGCCGCAATGTCTATGACAACCTCGTGCGCTTCATCCGCTTCCAGATGGCGGCCTGCTACGGCTACATCACGGTGTTCCTGGGCTCGTCGCTCCTCAACATCCTGGGCGGCGTGCCGTTCCTGCCGCTCCAGACCATGTGGCTCAACTTCACGGTCAACGTCTTTCAGGCGATGGGTCTCGGCTTCGGGAAGCCGAGAGATGGCCTCATGAACGAGCGGCCGCGGCCGAAGGATCAGCCGATCCTGCCGCGCCGGCTCACCATCTGGCTCTTGGTCGTCGGGCTCGTGATGGGCATCGGCACGCTGGGCGTCATCGCCTGGGCGAGCGGCGCCTACAACGATGTCGTGGCACGCACGATGGGCGTGACCACCTTCTCTCTCTTCCGCATCGCGTCATCCCTCGAGACGGCCGACGAGACCCGGTCGGTCTTCACGGGCTACATCCTCGGCAACGCGGCCTTGCTCAAGGCGACGGGGCTCTCGATCCTCACGATCATCCTGGCGACCGAGCTCCACATCCTCCAGAACGTGCTCCAGATGACCAACCTCACCGGCGAGCAGTGGCTCGTCTGCATCGGCGTTGCACTGACGCTGATCGTGGTCGAGGAGGGAAAGAAGCTCCTGAAAATCGGAACACAAGGCGAGCCGGTTCTCGCCGTCGCCGCGCCAGCCACTGCGTAGGGCAGCAGGTGGCCGAAGAAACCGTCGCATCCGTGATCTCCAGGCCTGCTGAACGAGCGACCGCGTCGGTATGAGGAGTTGCATGACCGTGTGGACCAGCTATCTCGACGGCAAATGGCGTCGGTAACGAAACCGGTGCGGAGCCGATGAGCGGTCCCGAGACGCCCGCGCCCGACTCGACCCCGGGGACGGACCCGGCATCTGCCGCTGCGCCGCCGAGTCGCCGTGCGGCGCTCATGCGCTCCGGCCTGATCGTCGCCGTCCTCTTCATTGTCTTCGTGATCATCCTGCCGGCGACCGGTGTGAACTACAGCGAGGTGTTCGCGGCCTTCAAGGCCCTGTCGGCGCAGCAGATGGTGGTCATCACGGCTCTGGGTGCGGTCGGCTGGCTCGTCAGTGGACTCGTCATCTGCGCGCTGATCCCGGGGCTATCCGTGCCCCGTGGACCCACGTCGTGGCTGATCCTGTCGGGGATCGGCGCGAGCGTCCCGTTCGGCCCGTGGAACATGGGCGTCCTCTGGGTCGTCTTGCGCGGCTGGGGCATCCCGAACATCCCAGCCACTTCGGGCATCGCCCTGTACGGTGTGGTCCACGAATTGAGCCGCCTGTTCCTGCCCCTCTTCGCGATCATCATCATCGCGGTCACCGGCGACCTGGCCGGGAGCGCCAACGCGGGCAAGGCGTGGACGATCGCGATCATCAGCGCCGTCGTGTTCATCGTCGCCGTCGGCCTGATCATCGCGGTCGTCCGTTCGGAACGGATCGCCGCCTGGCTAGGTCGGACGGCACAGCGCATGGTGTCCTGGCTGATGGCGCGCCTCGGACGCAAGGGCGCGCCCGACGTCGACGGTGCGATCCATCGGTTCCGCGACCAACTGGGTGTCGTCATCCGCCAGCGCGGCCTGGTGGCGCTCGGTACGTCGGTCGCTTCCCAGTTCGTGTGGACGATCGTCCTCATCGTCGCGCTCCGGATGTGCGGGGTGCCGGCCGACGTCCTGAGCCCGGGCATCATCTTCGGCGTCTATGCCCTCGTGATGGCCATCACGATCATCCCGCTGTCGCCCGGTGGCGCCGGGGTGCCGGAACTGCTCTTCATCTCAGCCTTCACGGCCATCGCGGGCGAGCAGTACACCGCCGCGATCACGGCCGGCGTCTTCCTGTATCGGCTGTACTACTGGTTCCTGCCGATCCCGCTCGCCTGGATCCTGCTCAAGGTGGCCCGGCGGGGCAAGTCGATGCTGCCGACGACCGCCGAGCTCAAGGCTGCCGCGCACTGATGGGCGGCACGACGAACCGACCGATGGAGGCCGACACTTCGACGGACGCACAGGTTCCGGCAATCCAGGAGACCGTCCTGCACGGCCTGACCATGGCGAGATCGAAACGGGCGGTCGCCGAATGATACGGCCCCCGCCCGGTGACTCGTGCGTCGCTCATCCCGACCTGGCTGAGCAACGCCGCCGCGATCGGCTGGCGAGTCCTGGTGGTTCTCGCATTGATGGCCGTCGTCGCCGATCTCGCCGTGATCCTTGGAACGGTGGTCGCCTCGATCGTTTTCGCATTGATCGTCGCCGTCGTGTTCGCGCCGGTTGCGACGCGGTTGCGGAGCCGTGGCTGGTCCCGAACGAAGACCGCCGGCGCCGTGACCCTCCTTGCGATCCTCGTGATCGGCCTGATGGTCACCCTCCTCGCGGTCGCGGTCGTGCCGCTCGTTCCAGGAATCGTCCAGGCGATCCAATCGGGGTTGGTCAGACTCCAGGCGGACGCGAATGCAGGCGGCCAAGGTGGTCAGCTGGGCGACGCCATCGGTCAGGCTCGATCGAACGCCGAGGCGTGGATCGGCGGCCACCTCGCGAGCGTCGCGTCCTGGGTGGCGACCGCCGCGACCGTGACGATCCTCGGGAGCATCCTGACCTTCTTCCTCCTTCAGGATGGCGACAAGGCCTGGGCCTGGGCGCTCCAGGCGACGGGCGATCGCCGGCGTGAAGTGATCATGTCCAGCGGTGACAAGGCACTGAACGGAGTCGGGGCCTGGCTCCGTGGGACCGCGACGCAGGCGGCCATCGATGCTGTGACCGTCTTCATCTTCCTGTCCGTGCTCGGTGTTCCAGCTGCCCTCGCCCTGTCGATCCTGGCCTTCATCACAGCCTTTATCCCGTATCTCGGCGGCATCTTGCTGATGACCGTCCTGCTCGTGGTGACCTATGCCTCAGGCGGTCTCGCGGCCGCCGGCGTCATCTTCGTCGGGGTCATCCTGGTCCACGTCCTCCAGACCTCCGTCATCGCCCCGAAGGTCTTCCGTGGTGCCGTTCGGATCCCGCGACCCGCCGTACTCATCGCCCTCCCGATCGGGGCGGCGATCGCGGGGTTCGTGGGCCTGTTGCTGGCCGTCCCGGTCGTCGCCTTCGGGTCCGCCGTCGCCGGTTCCCTCATCGACGTCATCGGCATGGACGCGACGGCAGCTGGTGGGGAGTCGATCTCGGTCGTGCCCGTGTGGCTGGACCGCCTCGCGCAATGGAGCTGGAGATGCCTGATCGGGCTCGCTTTCCTGGGTGTGGCAGTCCTCCTCGCGGTCCAGGTCCCGATCGTCCTCATCCCGGTGACCCTCGCGATCATCCTCGCGGCGACGCTCCTGCCGATCTACCGTCTGCTCCGGGCCAGGGGCTGGAGCCCGACGAGCGCGGCCGGGACGGTGACCGTGGCGTCGATCGTCATCACCACTGTCGTCGTCGTCCTCACCATCGTGAGCTTGGCGACCCAGATGGGCCCGATCGTCCAAGCCGCCAGCGCCGGCGCCGGGCAGGCAGTCGCCTCGAACCCCCAGGTCCTGGCCTGGCTGCAGCCGCTCGTATCCAGCTCTTCCGACTTCCTCGGGCAGGCTGCCCAGGCGGTCGTGTCCGGATCCGTCGGGCTGGCGGTCGTCAGCGTCATCGGCGTCCTGCTGACCTTCGACTTCATGCGTGACGGCCCCAGGTTCTGGTCGTTCGCGACGTCTCGCCTTGCCCTGTGGCGTCGCACCGAGGTGGAGGCTGCCGGAGGTCGAGCGGTCGGGGTCCTGGGCGGCTACATGATCGGGACCGGCGCGATCGCGCTCTTCGGGGCCGTCAGCCAGTTCGTGATCATGGCGATCCTTGGGATCCCGCTCGCGCTGCCCCTTGCGGTGCTGTCCTTCTTCGGCGGATTCATCCCATACATCGGAAGCATCCTCACCACACTTCTGGCGTTCTTCGTGACGCTGGCCCTCGGAACTCCGCAGGACGCCGCGATCATGGGTGTCTACACCATCGTCTTCAACGTGGTCCAGGGCAACTTCGTGGCGCCGATCGTCTATGGCCGCGCGGTCAACATCCATCCGGCCATCGTGCTGCTCGCGATCCCGGCCGGCGCCGCCCTGGCGGGGATCGCCGGGATGTTCCTGGTCGTGCCGTTCATCGGCGTGTTCGCGACGACGTGGCGGACCGCGCTCCTTGTCCTGGGAGATCGCCCGGTGCCTGAGGAGGTCGTGACGGCCCGTAGCCAGCCTGACGTGTAGGCGATGAAGCGACAGTCAGCCCTGATCGCACTCGCTGGCGCACAGTTCGTCATGGTCCTCGACCAGACGGTCATGGGGGTCTCGATCAGTCAGCTCGTGGCCGACTTCAACACGACCGTCACGACCATCCAGGCGATCATCACCCTGTACTGCCTCGTGATGGCCATGCTGATGCTCGCGGGCGGCAAGGTCGGCGACATCATCGGGCGTCGTCGCGCCTTCAAGATCGGCCTCGTCATCTATGGCTGCGGTTCCGCCATGACGGCGCTCGCCCCGACGGTGGCGATCCTCACCCTGGGCTGGTCGGTTCTCGAGGGCATCGGCGCTTCCCTCGTGCTCCCGGCGATGGTTGCACTGATCGCCGGCAACTTCGAGGGCAAGGACCGCAAGGTCGCCTACGCCGTCATCGGAGGCGTGGCCGGCGCCGGCATCGCGGTCGGCCCGATCGTCGGGGGCTGGGCCACCACGGTGCTCACCTGGCGAGTGGTCTTCGCTGGCGAGGTCGTCCTCGTGATCGGGATCTTTGCCATGACCCGCTTCGTCGCCGACGCCCTTCGGAGCGGGCCCAAACCCCGGCTCGACATAGTCGGTGCGGTCCTGGCGGCCGCGGGCCTCGGGCTGATCGTCCTGGGGACCCTCCAATCCAGCGTCTGGGGCCTGATCCAGCCGAAGGACGCGCCGGTCGAGCCCTTCGGCCTTGCTCCGACCCTCTTTGTGATCGCCGCCGGCGCGGTCCTCGTGTGGGCGTTCGTGGGCTGGCAGCGGCACCGCGAGGCGATCGGGAGCGACCCACTGGTCCACCTCGACCTCCTCAAGATCCTGCCGCTCCGATCCGGCCTCGTCGGTCTCTTCACGCAGAACCTCCTCCTGATGGGCGTCTTCTTCACCGTTCCCCTGTATCTCCAGCTCGTCCTCGGCCTCGATGCTCTCCAGACGGGCCTGAAGATGCTCCCGGTCTCGATCGCGATGTTCGCGGCGTCCGCCGCCGGGTCGCGCCTCTCGACCCGCTACTCGGTCCGTTCGATCACGAGGACGGGCCTCATCCTCTCGGGCATCGCGTGCGTGATGCTGCTCGCGACCATCCAACCCGACCTCGCCGATCTCGCCTTTGCCGCATCGATGGGCGTGCTCGGTGCCGGGATGGGTCTGATGGCGTCGCAGCTCGGCCTGGTCATCCAGTCGTCTGTTGATGCCTCCGGTCGCGGCGAGGCCGGCGGCCTGCAGTTCACCGGGCAACAGCTCGGCTCATCCCTCGGGGTTGCCCTCATCGGCGCGATCGTCCTGACGGGCCTGACGACGACGTTCGTATCGACCATCCAGGCCGACCCGCGCATCAGCCAGGAGGTCGCCGGACAGGTCGGGACCAACGTGGGCTCGGGGATCGACTTCGTCTCCTCGGCAGCGATCGGGGCTGCCGCTCAGAAGGCCGGGCGCGACGCCGCCACGACCGCCGCGATCGTGGACGACTACGAGCATGCGCAGCTCAGGTCGCTGAAGGCCGGCCTGCTGGCGGCGGCGCTCCTCGCTCTCGTCTCACTCGCGTTCACGGGGGGCCTGCCAGGGAAGGTGCCGGTGAGCGTGCCAGCCCCGGACGACAGCGCCGGCGCACCCCGCGGAGCCAGGTCGGCGACGGCTTAGGCGAGGATCCACCGTCCTGTCAGCTCGCGTTCGTCTCGGTCGCCGCGGTGGGGGCTTGCCGACATCGGCACTCGCTCTCGGGCGGCCTCATCCGTCAAGGAGGATGCGCCGAACGCCGTCGCCGAGCCTACTCTGGCGTGATACCGAAGTGGGCCGCCACGCAGTGGGCGATACGGTCTGCCCATCGGCGGAGGGATCTGATCATGCTCCGACAGTTGGTCTTGGCGATCTTCGCCGACGAGGCGTCGGCGGACGCTGCGGCCGAGGGTCTCAACCGGTGGGCCGGACAGGAAGCCGCGGCCAAGATGCTCGACTCGCATCAGATCCAGGCGATGGGCGTCCTTGTCCTCGATGAGAACGGCAAGCTCAAGACCGAGAAGCTCGGCCCACGCAGCATGGGTGCAGGCGCCGGCATCGGACTCATCCTGGCCATGCTCACCCCGATCGGCATGGCGGTCGGGGTCATCGGTGGCGGGATCCTGGGCGCCCTTCACCACAAGAGCCTGATCGTCCCGAAGGAAGATCGAGAGCGCCTAGGTCGCGAACTGCAGGGCGGCAAGGCCGCGCTCGGGGTGATGACCGATAAGACCAGCGCCGCCACCATCTCCGCCGAACTCGCCTCCCTCGGCGGTCAAGCCGAGACCCATGAGCTCGATGACGGCGCTGTCGCCGAGGTCGACGCCGCCTCGATGACAGCTCCGGCCGACCCGTCGGTAAAGACGACCGCGTGACGAGTCCGATCGATGGAACCTGATCGACGTGACGATGAGGCGGTGACCGACCAGCCCGTCCGAGGATCAGTCAGGGGCCGTCGTACATCCCGAGTCGCCGATGTCCTGCCGCTTGACCGCTTCAACGCGTTCACGGACGGCGTCTTTGCGATCGCGATCACGCTCCTCGTCCTCGAACTGTCGGTCCCGGCCGTCGGCAGGCGCCTGTTGCCGGCGCTCGGCGAGCAGTGGCAGGAGTTTCTCGGGTACCTGATCAGCTTCGCGTTCATCGGCGGGATCTGGGTGAGCCACGCCGGGATGACGAAGTTGATGCGGCACGCCGACACGTTGGCGTACGGGATCGACCTCCTGATGCTGCTCTTCGTGGGCGTCCTTCCGTTCTCGACCAACCTGCTGGTCACCCACCTGTCGGGTCCCGACGTCGAAGCCGCAGTCGTCATCTACGGGGTCAACGTGCTCCTGGCATCGCTCGCCCTGAGCCTGCTCATGTTCTACATCGCAAGTGAGCGAACGCTGGTGGTCGACGGCGTCGCCGATGAGACCCTGGAGGGCAAGGTCCGACAGCGGTGGGTGGTGATCGCCCTGACCGTCGCGGCGATCGCGCTCGCCCTGGTTGCGCCGATCGCCGCGGTCGCGGTCTATCTGGTCATGACGTTCGTGGCGCTGGCCCTGCCCCTGATCCACCTTCGTCGGCGCCGGCATTAGGACTCAGCCGGTCGGTATGACTGGCTCGCCAGGCACGCTGCCAGGCCCCCCGGGACAGGTCCGCCAATCCGCGCACCGGGTCGGCCACGATGATCAAAGAAGGAGAGATCGGCATGGGGATCGAAGCGAACGAACACGACACTGCGACGGACGAGCCGGCACTCGCCGCACCGGTGCTTGGCGAATCGCGCTGGCCGATGGCGATCGCGGTCCTCGTCCTCATGGGCGCGGCGCTCATCGCCCCGCCGCGGCTGACCATCCTGCCCGGCTGGATCCTTGCCGCCATCGAGGGTCTCCTGCTCCTCGCGCTCATCGTCGAGGATCCCGGCCGCATCGACCGGACCGGGCCGTGGCAGCGGCGAACGTCCATCGCCCTGGTCGTCGTCATCCTCGCGAGCACGCTCGGAGCCACGGCGCTCCTCGTTTACGACATCCTGTCCGGGTCCTCGCTCACGAGCCAGGCCGACCAGGTCCTCCTCGCCGGGGCGAAGGTCTGGCTCGGCAACAATATCGCCTTCGCGTTCCTCTACTGGGAGTTCGACGCGAGTGGACCGGCTGCGCGTGCCCACGGGATGCCTCGCTATCCGGCGCTCGCGTTCCCCCAACAGCTCAGTCCCGACCTGGCTCCGCCTGGATGGCGACCCGAGTTCATCGACTACCTGTACGTGGGCTTCACCACCGCCAACGCCTTCAGTCCGACCGATACGATGCCGATGGTCCACTGGACGAAGGTGGCGATGGGCACGCAGGCGCTCATCTCCTTCGCGGTGGTGGGCCTCGTTCTCGCCCGGGCGGTCAATGTCCTCCAGTGATGAGCCGCTCAGGACAACGCGTGAAGCCGTGGATTGACGGACGGCGACGAACACGTCGGCGAGGTCTCGGGCCGGTCAGACTAACCTTTACGTCAACGTGAAGGTTGTGCTATGATGGGGCGACGATGTCCCATGCCCAAACCCCCGCGAGCGTTCCGACGCCGCGTCTGCTCAAGATCAACGAGGTCGCGGCCGAGACCGGCCTGACGACCCGCACCATCCGCTATTACGAGGAGGTCGGCCTCCTCGAGCCTGCCGCCCGCTCCGACGGCGACTACCGCCTGTACGACGCGTCCGACCTCGACCGCCTCCAGTACATCCGCAGCCTGCGCGACGACGCCGGGTTCTCCCTCGCCGCAGATCGGCCAGATGCTCGAGGACGAGGCCGCCCGTGCCCGCAACCGCGAGCGCCTGCGCGAGACGACCGATCCCGCCGAGCGCCGGGTCTTCCTGACCGAGGGCCTGGAACGCGTCGAGCGGCAGATCGGCCTGCTCGAGGCCAAGGCGGCCCGTCTCGGGCGCGATGATCGATGAGACCCGGGCGCGTCGCGGACGGATCCAGGCCGGACTCGCCGAGCTCGACGCCGCCGAGCCGGCCCCACTCGCCGCCAAGGTGCCGACCGCGGAGACCGCGTCGTGACCGCCGCCGCGGACCGCAGCCGCCACGCCGTCGCCGGCGAGACGGGCGACAACTACCGCTGGGTCGTGCTCGGTGTCACGAGCGTCGGGGCGCTGCTCGCGTCGCTGACCTCGGGGACCCTCGTCATCGCCCTGCCCGAGATCCTGCGCGACCTCCACACCGACCTGTTCACCCTGCTCTGGATCGTCGTCGGCTACACGCTGGCGGCGACCGTGGTCGTGCTCAACGCCGGCCGCTTCGCGGACCAGGTCGGCCGGGCGCGCTCCTACACCGCCGGCTTCGCGCTGTTCACGGTCGCCTCGGTGGCCTGCGCGCTCGCCCCGTCGGCGCTGCTGCTGGTCGCCGCGCGGCTGGTCCAGGGCGTCGGTGGCGCGTTCCTGATGGCCAACTCGGCCGCCCTCGTCACCGACGCGTTCCCGCGCCGTGAGCTCGGCCGCGCCCTCGGCATCAACGCGATGGTGGTCGGCGCCGGTCTGATCATCGGTCCGATCCTCGGTGGCTGGCTGACCACCTTCGGCTGGCAGACCGTCTTCTGGTTCAACCTGCCGATCGGGCTGATCGGCACGATCGCGGCCGCGACGCTGCTCGTCGAACAGGGCCATCGCTCAGGGCGCGTCAGGTTCGACTTCGCCGGCAGCGCCATCTACCTGGTCGGCCTCACCGGCCTCGTGACCGCCCTCGCGTTCGGTGGCATCTACGGCTGGACGACGCCATGGGTCCTGGCCGGTCTGGCCGCGTTCATCGTCGCCGCGCCGGCGTTCCTGTGGGTCGAATCGCATCGCGAGGCGCCGCTGCTCGACCTCGGCCTGTTCCGCAACCGCCTGTTCGCGCTCGGCAACCTGACCGGGCTGCTCAACGGCATCGCCCGGACCGGCGTCCTGTTCCTGCTCGTCTTCTACTTCCAGGGCGCACGCGGCTACGACCCGGTCACGGCCGGGCTCGCGCTCGCGCCGCTCGCCGTCGGTCTCCTCGTCCTGTCGCCGATCAGCGGCGCCCTCGCCGACCGGATGGGGTCGCGCGGACTGGCCACGGCCGGGATGCTCATCACGGCGGTCGGTCTGCTCGGGCTGTGCACCATCGGCATCGACACGCCGTACTGGCAGCTCGCGCTCTGGCAGCTGATCATCGGCGCCGGATCGGGGCTGTTCATCTCCCCGAACACGAGCGCGGTGATGGGTGTCGTCCCGCCGGAGAAGCGCGGGATGGGCTCGGGCGCCCGGATGATGCTCACCCAGACGGGCTTCGTGATCAGCATCGCGCTGTCGATCGGGCTCGTGTCGAGCGTCATGGATCCGTAGGTCCTGCTCGCCATCTTCTCGGGCACCCAGATCGGCAGCGGCAGCATCGACATGGATCCGTTCATCCAGGCGCTCCACATCGCCTTCGCCGTCGGCGTCGTCGCCAGCCTGCTCGGCGCGGTCGTCTCCGCCTCGCGCGGCGGCAAGCAGGTCATCGAGGACGAGCCCACCGTCCAGGGTTCGGTGGCCGCATGACCAAGATGCAGCACGGGATGAGCGCCTTCCGACATCGCAACTATCGGCTGTTCTTCGTCGGCCAGGCGATCTCGCTGGCCGGCACGTGGATGCAGCAGGTCGCGCAGTCGTGGCTCGTCCTCGTCCTGACCCACGACCCTCTGTGGCTCGGTGTCGTCGCCGCGGCCCAGTTCATCCCGGTCATGATCTTCGGCCTGTTCGCGCGGGGTCCTGGCCGACAACCTGCCCAAGCGCCAGACGCTGCTCGTCACGCAGGCCGATCAAGATGGCCCTGTCGGTCATCCTCGCGGTCATCGCCGTGACCGGCTACGCGTCGATCCCGCTGCTGATCCTGCTGGCCCTGATCATCGGCACGGTCAATGCGGTCGACATGCCGGTCCGCCAGGCCTTCGCGGTCGAGATGGTCGGGCGCGAGGACATCGGCAACGCTGTCGCGCTCAACTCGGCGATGTTCAACGGGGCACGTGTGATCGGTCCGGCGATCGCCGGTCTGACCATCGCGGCGGTCGGGGTCGCGATGGCGTTCGCGGTCGATGCCGCGAGCTTCCTGGCGGTCATCGTCGCCCTGGCGCTGATGCGCGAGAGCGAACTGCACTCACCGGCGGCCATCCCCCATCCGGATTCATTCTCGGCCGTGATGACCCAGCTGCGCGAGGGTCTGCACTACGTCCGGATCACGCCGCTCGTGCTGATCGCCGTCCTCGTCGTCGGCCTCGTCTCCACGTTCGGGATGAACTTCAGCGTGATCATCCCGGCCTACGCCACGGACGTGCTCCAGAGCGGGGCCGCCGGATACGGCTTCCTGATGGCGGCGTCCGGCCTCGGCTCGCTTGTGGCTGCGCTGTGGCTCGCCTTCGGCGATGGCGCGCAGGTCCGGCGCATCGCCTACGGCGCGGTCATGCTCGGCATCGGCGAGGTCGCACTCGGGGCGTCGCAGGTCTACGGGCTGTCGCTGCTGCTGATGGTGGTCGTCGGGTTCGGCGGGATCCTGATGGCGGCCACGGCCAACACGACCATCCAGCTCGCCGTCCCCGACGGCCTCCGCGGCCGCGTGATGAGCGTCTACACCACGATCTTCGCCGGCTCGACCCCGATCGGCGGGCCCGTGATGGGTGGCCTGGCGTCGGTGTTCGGGGTGGCCGTCTCGTTGGCGATCGGCGGCGTCCTGTCGGCCGCCGTCGGGATCGGGTCGTTCGTCTGGATCCGCCGACGCGGGCTCGATCGTCGGCCCCTGCGGGCCTGGTCGCCGGATCTGGTACCCGCGGCGCCAGAGCCGGTGCCCGCGGCGCCGCTCGGGGCCGGCCTCGCGTCCGGGTCGATGCCCGATCGAGCGCGGGCGCGCTGACCTGTCCAGCGCGCGGGTCGGTCGCTAGTCCTCGACGGCTCCGAACACGAGCGAGGCGTTGAGCCCGCCGAACCCGAACGACGTCGACAGCACCCGCCGATAGCGCCCGTCGCGGCCCGCCCGCAACAGCCCGGGCAGCAGCGTCGCGATCTCCGGGTCGGGCTCGACCAGGTTGACCGAGGGCGGCGCCCAGCCGTCACGGATGGTCAGCGCGCAGATGGCGGCCTCGATCGCGCCGGAGGCCCCCAACGGATGGCCGTACAGCGCCTTGGTCCCGCTGACCGGCACGGTCGCCGCCCGCTCGCCGAGCGCCAGCGAGATCGCCCGCGCCTCGGCCACGTCGCCGATCGGGGTCGACGAGGCATGCGCGCTGACGTAGTCGATCTCGCCCGGGTCGACGCCGGCGTCGTCGAGCGCGATCGTCGCGGCGCGCGCGGCCTCGGTGCCGTCGGCCCGAGGCTGGACCATGTGGTGCGCGTCGGACGTGGCGCCGTAGCCGAGCAGCTCGGCGTAGGGGACGGCCCCACGCGCTTCGGCGACCTCGGCCGCCTCGAGCACGAGCAGCGCCGCACCCTCGCCCATCACGAACCCGTCGCGTCCGCGATCGAACGGCCGCTCGGCCGTGCCGGGCTGGTCGTTGTGGCCGGCCGACAGCGCCCGGATGATGTCGAACGCGCCGAACGCGAGCGGGCTCAGCGGGATCTCGACGCCACCGGCGATCGCGGCGTCGATCCGGCCGTCGCGCAGGTCGCCCATCGCCTCGCCCAGCGCGACCGCCCCGGAGGCGCACGAGTTGGCGGTCGACAGGATCGGGCCGCGGACGTCGAGCGCGATCCCGAGGTTGGCCGGCGCCGCGCCACCGAAGACCGCCAGCGCCAGATTGGGCGCGACCTGCCGGATGCCCTTCGCGAGATAGCGCTCGTGCTGCTCCTCGGCGTAGGCGATCCCGCCCAGCGCGGATCCGAGGTAGATCCCGATCCGCTGCGGATGCGCGCCGCCGTTCGCGCCGGGTGTCAGCCTCGCGTCATCGAGCGCGAGCTGACCCGCGACGAGCCCGAACTGACTGAAGCGGTCCAGCTGGCGCGCGGTCTTAGGCGGCATCCAGGCCAGCGGGTCGAAGTCGTCGACCTGCGCCGCGACCTGCGAGCGGAAGGGGCTGGGATCGAACCGGTCGATGCGCTTGATGGGGGAGCGGCCCTCCCTCAGGCCCGCGCGGAACGCGTCTCGACCCGTCCCGATCGCGGTGATCAGGCCGATCCCGGTGATCCAGATCCGTCGCCGCCCACTGTCGCCGGTCATGGTCGTGGATTCGTGTCAGCGGATCGCTTGGACTCGTCGGCGTCGTCGCGCGACACCTCCGTGAGCGCCTCGGCCAGGTCGCGGAAGGTGGCGAGCGTCCGGCCGGCGATCGGCCGGGTGAAGAATCGGTCGACGACGACGGCGAAGAGCGGGACGGCCGGTCGGAAGTCGTGCTCGATCTCGACGCGGGTGCCGCCCGGCACTGGGTCGATCCGCCAGGTCACGTCCATCCCCTTGGTCGCCCCAGCCACGTGGACGAAGCGAAGGTGGAACGTGGCCGGTTCGGCCCAGGTACGTGCCCGCCAGGTGACCGGGAGCGCCAGCCCGACGACGTCGATGAGGGGCCGGCGCGCCACGAAGTCGACCACCAACGAGCCATCCGCCCGGCGCGCGCCGATGGCCCGGGACCGCGCGTAATGGGGGAGCAGCCGGGCCCAGCGTTCCGTGTCGCGGGCGAGGGCGAACACGAGCGCGGGCGGCGCGGCGACGTCGATGCCGATCGTGCTGTACACGTCACGCCCTCACGGGGGCGATCGGCGGGCTCTCGATCATGGCGCGAGGAGCGACGCGAGGAAGCGCGGATCGAGCGCGCGGGACGCTGGGACGAGGTCGCCCATCACGAGGCCCATCGTCCCACGAACCGATGGCCGTGCGGCGACCCGTCGAGCGGCATAGTCGAACAACGTCGGGCGTGTCAGGAAGGCCTGGACCAGCCACGAGACCGCGTCCTTGGCGAGGAACCGTCGCTGCATCGCTCGGTCGTACGCATCGAAGGCGTCTGAGCGGCCGCGGCGATGCGCGAGGATGGCCGCCGCGGCCAGCTCGGCCGACACCAGTGCGCGGTGGAGGCCTTCGCCGGTGAACGGGTCGAGGAAGCCCGCGGCATCGCCGACCAGCACCCAGCCCGGTCCGGCCCGGCGCGTCACGCGATGGCCGAGCGGCGAGGCGCCGGCGACCGCGTCGGTCGGCTCGCCGACGCGCCAGGTGGCCGGATCGTCGGTCGTTGGTGGGATGGCGTGGACGATCGCGTCGGCGACCACGCGGGCACCGTCGCGGGCGAGCGTCGGGCGCCACGAACGGCCCAGAACGATCCCGACATTGATGCGGCCGCCGGCAACCGGGGCGATGCCGACGTAGCCGTCGCGCAGGACCCGCATCCGCGCGTCGCGGCAGCCGGCCGGGTCCGGATCGGGGAGGTGATAGGTCAGCCCGATCCGCTGGTCGAGGCGGACCGGGCGCGCGACACCGGCCGCCCGTGCGACGACCGAATGCGCCCCATCGGCGCCGACGATGACCGGCGTCCGGATCACGACCGAGCGACCGTCGGGACCCCGCGTCTCGAGCGAGCCGCCCGCAAGGTCGACGGCGGTCACGTTCCAGCCACGACGGACCTCCGCGCCGGCCGTGGCGGCCCATTCCAGCAGGATCGGATCGAGGCGCGATCGATCGAATCCGACGGCGGGCTCGCTGCCGTCCTCGGTGCCATACGTCAGCCGGAACGACGTCCCCGATGCGGTCTCGACCCGCATCGCCGGGATGGGCCGGGCGACGGCGGCGAGCGTCGCGTCGTCGAGACCCGCTCGCCGGAGCGCGGTGACGGCCGCGGGCGAGGTGAAGACGCCGCCGGCGTGCCAATGCCACGTCGGGGCGCGCTCGAGGACAAGGACGCCCACACCGGCCGACGCCAGTCGAGCGGCGAGGACCGCCCCAGCTGGCCCGCCCCCGACGATCACGACGGCCGCGTCCTCGCTTGCAGTGCCGCTCGCGCCGTCGGTCATTCCCCGACGCCATGCGGATCCGGGATCCCGCTCGCGTCGGTCATCGGCGTCGGGACTGCCGCGATCGCCCACCGCTGACCGAACGCGCCACGTACCGTCCGCACCGGCGTCAGGCCGGCCTTCCGCAGCAACGCGGCCGCCTCGTTCGCCCGATACGACCGGCGAACCGACAACGGCGCGTCCGTCCGCGTGAACCGGTTGCCGGTCAGCAGGTGCCCGATCAGCACCGCCCCGATGAGCCCGAGCCGGGTCCGGTCCAGGTCGTTGACCACGACCCCGAGCCGCGCCACCCGCGCCATCTCCCCGAGCAGGACGACCGCCTCGTCGGGTGACAGATGGTGCAGCACCAGCGAGCAATGGGCGACGTCGAACGACCGGTCGGGGTAGGGGAGCGACGTGCCATCCCCGACATGCAGCTCGAGCCCATCGGTCGTCGCCAGGGCCGGCGTCGCCAGCACCGCGGCCTCGAGGACCTCGGGCCGGCTGTCGATCCCGACGATGGCCAGGCGCCGGTCGCGCGCCCGCGCCCGCTCGAGGAGCGCCATCGGGATGTCCGCGCCGCCGGTCCCCACGTCGAGCATCGTCAGCGCGTCGACGTGCGCCGCGAGCGCGTCGATCGCCGTCGCGCTCAGGTCAACGCCACCGAGGTGTCGATTGATGCGTCCCAGGTCGCGCAGGTTGCCGGCCAGCGTCGACAGGTCATCGAGCGGACCGTCGAGCAGCTCGACGGCGTCAGTGCGGCGGTCCATCGCTGCAGGGTAGTCCGCCCCCGACCCTGCCGACCGGCTACCCTACTGCGAGCACGCCTACCCGCTGAAGATGTACTGCTGCTGACTGGCGGGTTCCGCGAGCGCGAGCGAGGGAGGTTCGCGACCTCGGTGCCATAATGGCCGGCATGGCCACCGACACGAAGACGTCCCTCGTCCCGGCGAGTGATCGGGCGCCGTCGAGCTGGGGCCTCGGCGACGGCCAGGCGATCCCGTGGGAGTACGCGCCGGCGCCCGAATCGCGCGAGATCGTCACGCTCAAGGAGCGCTACGGTCTGTTCATCGGCGGCCGCGATGTCCCGGCCAGCGACGGCGGCACGTTCGCGACCATCAACCCGGCCACCGAGGAGCCCCTCGCGCTCGATCGCCAGGGCCACCCCGGCCGACGTCGATCGCGCGGTCCGTGCCGCGCGCCGCGCGCAGACTCGCTCGTGGGGCACGCTCCCGGGCAAGGAACGCGCCAAGTACCTGTTCCGAATCGCGCGGATCCTCCAGGAGCGCAGTCGCGAGTTCGCCGTCCTCGAATCGATGGACTCGGGCAAGCCGATCAAGGAGAGCCGCGACGTCGACGTCCCGCTCGCGGCGGCCCATTTCTGGTACTACGCCGGCTGGGCGGACAAGCTCGAGTACGCATTCCCGGGGCGGGTCGCGCGGCCGCTCGGCGTCGCCGCCCAGATCATCCCGTGGAACTTCCCGCTGCTGATGCTGTCGTGGAAGATCGCCCCGGCGCTCGCGGCGGGCAACACGGTCGTCCTCAAGCCCGCGTCCACCACGCCCCTGTCCGCGCTCCTCTTTGCCGATGTCTGCCGCCAGGCCGACCTGCCGCCGGGCGTCGTCAACATCCTGACCGGCCCGGGCGAGATCGGGATGGCGCTGGTCACCCACCCGGGCGTCGACAAGGTCGCGTTCACCGGCTCGACCGAGATCGGCAAGCGGATCGCCAAGGGCGTCGCCGGCACCGACAAGGCGCTGACCCTCGAGCTCGGTGGCAAGGCCGCCAACATCGTGTTCGACGACGCGCCGCTCGACCAGGCGGTCGAGGGCATCGTCAACGGCATCTACTTCAACCAGGGCGAGGTGTGCTGCGCCGGCTCGCGGCTGCTCGCCCAGGAATCGATCGTCGAGCCGCTCATCGAGAAGCTCAAGGACCGCCTGTCGACGATCCGCGTCGGCGACCCGCTCGACAAGAACACCGACGTCGGGGCGATCAACTCGAAGAGCCAGCTCGAGAAGATCACCGAGCTCGTGGCGTCCGGCGTGGCCGAGGGCGCCGACATGTACCAGCCCGCCTGCGACCTCCCCGACCGCGGCTACTTCTTCCGCCCGACGCTGTTCACGAACGTCGCCCAGAGCCACCGGATCGCCCGCGAGGAGATCTTCGGGCCGGTGCTCTCGGTGCTGACGTTCCGAACGCCGGACGAGGCGGTCGAGAAGGCGAACAACACGATCTACGGGCTGTCGGCCGGGATCTGGACCGACAAGGGCTCGCGCATCCTCGAGATGGTGTCGCGGATGAAGGCCGGCGTCGTGTGGGCCAACACGTTCAACCGGTTCGACCCGACATCGCCGTTCGGTGGCTACAAGGAATCCGGCTTCGGGCGCGAGGGCGGGATGCACGGGCTGCACGCCTACGTCCGGCTGGAGGACCGCTGATGGCGTCTCGCGGCGGGAAGCCGGTGTCGGCCGGGCCGGAACGGGACGGGGCGTGCGGTCGCGGCGCGGGCGCAGGCGCGGCCGGCGCGGCCGCGATGGCGCGCGTCGAGGTCCGCAAGACCTACAAGCTGTACATCGGCGGCGCGTTCCCGCGGACGGAATCCGGCCGCTCGTATGTCGTGACCGCGCGCCGACGGCACGCTCCTCGCCAACGCCTGCCGGGCGTCGCGCAAGGACGTCCGCGAGGCGGTCCGCGCCGCCCGAAAGGCGGCCGAGGGATGGGCCGCCAAGACGGCCATGAACCGCGGCCAGGTGCTCTACCGCGTGGCCGAGCTGATGGAGGGCCGCCGCGAGCAGTTCGCCGACGAGGTGGCCGCCGCCGAGGGGCTGCGCCCGACCGCCGCCAGCGCGGTCGTCGATCGCGCCATCGACCGCTGGGTCTGGTACGCGGGCTGGGCCGACAAGATCGGCCAGGTCCTCGGCTCGTCCAACCCGGTCGCCGCGCCGTACTTCAACTTCACGATCCCGGAACCGACCGGGGTGGTCGGCGTGGTCGCGCCCGAGACGTCGTCGCTGCTGGGTCTCGTGTCGCGGCTCGCGCCGCCGCTCGTGACCGGCAACGCGGTCGTGCTGATCGCCTCCGAACGTCGGCCGCTCCCGGCCATCACGCTGACCGAGGTGCTCGCCACGTCCGACGTCCCGGGCGGCGTCGTCAACGTCCTGACCGGCCGCAAGGCCGAGCTCGTGCCCGTTCTCGCCGCGCACGGCGACGTCGACGCGCTCGACACGTGGGGCGTCCCCGACGACCTGCGGACCGAGGTCGAGACGCTCGCCGCCGACGACATCAAGCGCCTGCTCCGCCGCCCGACGACGGTCAACGAGTCCCGCTTCGACTGGCTCGATGACGCTGCCGCCGAGCGTCCCGAATGGATCGCCGCCTTCCTCGAGATGAAGACGGTCTGGCACCCGATCGGCGGCTGACGATGGCTGTCGGGACGGGCGGAACAGGGAGTCGGCGGGCGGCCCGCGTCGAGTCGACGGACCGCGGACCGGTCGAGCGGCGCGTCTTCGTCCATGCCACGCCGCGGACCGTGTGGGCGACGCTCCACGATCCGGCCGCGACGAGCATCCTCTTTCCGGAGCTGCGCCTCGGACCGGCGGCCCCGCCGTGGCCCGCAGCGGCGACGACCCGCTCCGCGCGCGCCCGTCTCGGTCTCCTCCGCGAGGATGCCCGCGTCGAGAGCCTCGAGGCGCGGCCCGACTCGCGCTTCCGACTGCGAGTGACCGCGTCCGGCTTCGAGAGCGAATGGAGCTGGCGGCTCGAGCCGGTCGCCGGCGGCACGCGCGTCATCCACGCGGCCACGTTCGAGCCGTTCGACCGCTGGACAGGCATCCTGGTCCGCCTCGGTCGGGCGTCGCTCGCGACCCGGGTGGAGAGCCATCTGCGCGTCCTCAAGGAACGGGCCGAGGCGGCCCAGCGGGCGATCCAACCCGGTCACCTGATCCGTGCCCCGACCGACCCGCGTCGTTCCCACGTCATCGCCCAGCAGCGAGGGACGCCCATGACCGCCGTCATCAAGACCGAGCGCCTGACCAAGAGCTACGGCGACCACCGCGGGATCATCGATCTCGACCTCGAGGTGGCCGAGGGTGAGACATTCGGTTTCCTCGGGCCCAACGGCGCCGGCAAGACGACGACCATGCGGGTCCTGCTCGATCTCATCCGGCCGACCAGCGGTCGAGCCGAGGTGTTCGGCATCGAGACGACGGCCGATCCGGTCGCGATCCACCGACGCGTCGGCTACCTGCCCGGCGAGTTCGACCTGTACGACCGGCTGACCGGCGCCGACACCATCTCGTACTTCGGCAACCTGCGCGGCGGGGTCGATCGCGCCTACGTCGCCACGGCTGGTCGAGGCGCTCGACCTCGACACGAGCCGGCGGTTCAAGGAGTACTCGAAGGGCAACAAGCAGAAGGTCGGGCTGATCGTCGCGCTCCAGCACCGGCCGGATCTGCTGATCCTCGACGAGCCGACGGCCGGGCTCGACCCGCTCGTGCAGCAGACGTTCTTCGCGCTCGTCCGCGAGGCGCACGACGATGGCCGAACGATCTTCCTGTCGAGCCACATCATCGACGAGGTCGATCGGACCTGCGAGCGGGTCGCGATCATCCGCGAAGGTCGGCTCGTCCAGGTCGATCGCATCGAGGCCATCCGCGAGCTCGCCTTCCACCATGTCGAGCTGACGTTCCGCGCGCCGGTGGATCCGGCCGCGTTCGCAGGGCTGGCGGGGGTCAGCGACGTCCTGGCCGCAGGGCACGTGATCACGATGCGGGTCGAGCGGCCCGATCGGGGCGGTCATCTCGGTCGCGGCCGCGCACGGCATCGTCGACGTCGTCAGCCGCGAACCGAACCTCGAGGACGTCTTCCTCGCCCAGTACGGAGAGCACCCTGCCGACGCTGGCGCCGTCCAGTGACCGCCGCGCCCAGGGTCCTCGACCGGCCGGGCCCGTTCGCCCGTGTCCTCGGGATCGGCTCGGTCTACGGCAAGACGCTGCGCGACAGCCTGGCCGCCGCGATCGTGGTCGGTGGCGTGGCGGGCCTGTTCATGTTCGGGACCGGCGCGCCGTACGGCGCCGCACCGGAATTCGGCACCATCGAGCTGCGGCGTCAGTTCATCGCCGGCCTGACGGCCCTGCCGCTCGCGCTCCGCGGCCTGCTCGGTGAGCCGATCAACCTCGAGACACTGGGCGGCTTCCTGTCCTGGCGCGTCGGCAACTTCCTGCCGGTCCTGCTGGGGCTGTGGCCGGTCATCGCACTGGCCGGGATCCTGGCCGGCGAGGCCGCCAAGGGCAGCCTGGACGTGCTGGCGGCCACGCCGCAAAGCCGCCGGACGATCGCGCTCGAGAAGGTCGGCGCGCATGTCACCGCCGTCGCGCTGGCGATGCTGCATCCTCGCCGCGATCATCTGGGCCGTCGGTGCGTTCTTCGCCAAGCTGCCGGGCGACGAGATCCCGGTCTCGGCCGCCCTCGGCCAGGTCGTCCTGTACGGCGTGATGATGCTGACCGCGGGCAGCCTGTCCTTCGCGACCGCGCCGTATGTCGGGCGGACTCGTGCCCTTGCGTTCGGGCTGATCGTCCTGTTCGCGAGCTACCTCATCTACAGCTACGCCAGCCTGTCACCGGTGATCGATGCGCTGCGGCCGCTGTCGTTCTTCGCCTGGACCGCCGGTCACCGGCCGATGGCGGGGGTGTCGGACTGGGCGTCGGTGGCGTTGCTGGCCGCCGTCGACATCGTCCTACTGGCGATCGGCGTGCTGGCGTTCGAGCGGCGCGACCTCGGTGGCGTCGCCAACGTCGGCTGGTTGCGGCTGCCATCGCTGCCGGCCGGCATCACGGGTCCGCTCAGCCGGCAGGTGGCCGACCGGGCTGGCATCGCCATCGCCTGGGGTCTCGGGATCGGCCTATACGGGATCCTCATCGTCGCCTCTGCGCAGGCGTTCAGCGACAGCATCGCGTCGCTGCCGCAGATCGCCGCGCTCATCCGGCTGGTCTATCCCGGCGTCGACCTGAGCCAGCCGTCGGGCGTCCTGCAGCTGACGTTCTTCGGGTTCGGGTCGTTCATCTTCACGCTGGGTGCCGCTTCGTACCTCGCGGGCTGGGCGACCGACGAAGGCCGGCGCCGCCTCGAGGTCGTCCTGACGACCCCGGTGTCCCGCGGGAGATGGGCGCTCCGGAGCGCGGTCGGGGCGATGACCGCGATCGCCGTGATGACCGCCGTCGTGGCCGTGTTGATCGGGCTCGGGATCGTGTCGCAGGCCGGCGACGTCGTCGCGCCGATGGCCGGGATCGGCGTGCTGGGGCTCGCAGCGGCCGGGTTCGCCGGCGTCGGGCTGGCGGTCGGCGGGCTGGTGCGCGCCTCCCTGGCGGCGTGGGTGACCGCGGTCCTGGCGATCGCCACGTTCCTGCTCGACACCCTCGGGGCCGCGCTCAAGCTGCCCGACGCGGTCCTCCAGCTGTCGATCTACAAGCACCTCGGCCAGCCGATGGCCGGCATCTTCGACCCGGCCGGGCTGGTCGCTGCGACCGTGCTCGCCGTCGGTGGCGTGGCGCTCTGCGCGTTCGGGCTCACGCGGCGCGACATCGGCAGGTAACGTCCCGGGCGTGACCCCGTTCATCGTCGGCCTCGTCGCCGTGTCCGCCGTCCTGCATCTCGCCTGGAACGTCCGGCTCAAGACGGCCGGCGACCCGCTCCGGACCGCGACGCTCGGACTGCTTGCCGCGTCGGTCGCGATCGTGCCGCTCGGCGTCGGTGTGTGGTGGGCCGGCGGACGGGTCGCGTTGCCGCCCGAGGGAGTCGCGCTCGGCGTTGCGTCCGGGTTCGTGGAGGCGGCCTACTTCATCCTGCTGTCCGCCGCGTATCGGCGTGGCGACCTGTCCGTCGTCTACCCGGTCGCGCGCGGGACGGCGCCGCTGCTCGCTGTGCTGATCGGGGTCGGCATCTTCGGCGAGCGGCTGGGGGTGGCGGGCTCGATCGGGGTGGTGATGCTGCTGGCCGGCTTCCTGTGGCTCCAGCGGCCGTGGCGGGCGATCGCGGCCGCGCGCTCCAGTGGTGCCGACGCCCGCCGGGCCGCCGCCGACAGCGCGATCCTGTTCGCGCTGGCGACCGGCGTGATGATCGCCACCTACACCGCCATCGACCGGGCCGGCACGCGGCTGATCGACCCGTTCCCGTACGCCGCGATCCTGTGGGTGACGGGGTCGGTCGTGCTGGTCGTGTGGGTCGCGGTCGCGGCCGGCGGCGGGCTGTTCCGCGACGGACCGTCGGCCACGCGCAACGCGGCCGTCGGTGGCTACCTGACCCTCGCCGCGTACCTGTGCATCCTCGTGGCGTTGAGCGTTGCGCCGTTGTCCGGGGTCGCGCCGCTGCGCGAGTCTGCGACGGTCTTCGCCGCGGCCTGGGGCTCGGTCCGGCTTGGAGAGGCGAGCGACCGTCCCGAGGCGATCCGGCGCATCGGGGCATCGGTGCTGATCGTCGGGGGCGCCCTACTGCTGGCGGTGGGCGGATAGTCTCGTGCCACGCAGTCCTCTTGGCATATTGCCCGGATCCGCGGCCCATGCCTGCCACGGAGCCTCCCGGGGACCGCGGCACGGATCCGCCAGCCGCTACGAGGGGGACGGCCCCGACGACGTCGCGGACGGGGAGTCGTCGTGGTACTCGGGGAACCACGGGTGGCCGAAGCGGCTGACGCTCGTGAGGATCTTCATCAGCCCGTCCTTGCCCTTGACCGCCGTGTCGACCTGGGCGCCATTCGCCCGAAGCCCGTCGAGGATCTCGCGATAGACCGGGCTCAGGAACGCCAGCTCCCACGTGTGCGCGCCGATGGCATGGCGCCCGTCCGGCGTCACCACGATCGCCCACTGGCAGATGCCGCGGGAAGCCTCGCGGACGTCCACCAGGAGCTTGAGGTCGTCCGGGGTCCACGAGGTCGGCTCGACAGCCACGACGACGCCGTAGGCCAGCCCACGCCACCACGCCCGCTTGAAATCGCGGGCGACCGTCGCCCGGACCTCGGTCTCGATGTCGGCCACGTCTGCGAACGGGCGATACGCCCGCAGGAGTCCGACCACACGGTGCATGTTGAGGTTCCGGAGCTCCCAGAACGCCCAGCCGGGCTCGTGCAGGTCGTCGCGAGTCCGAAGTCCCCGTCGTTGCGCGGCGGCGCCGACGATGGTCGTGAGGTCTGGTGGATCAGACATCGTCACCTCCAGCTCGTACGGACCCTCAGACCGCCTCGATCGGTGGCACCCGCCCGAACAATCGCCGCCGCCCGAACCGGCTGTTGACCAGCCCGACCCCGGCCACGACCAGGGCGGTCCCGAAGACGATCCGGCCGTCGACCGGCTCGGCGAGCACGAGGTACCCGAGCACGATCCCGACCACCGGGATGATGTAGGACACGGTCGTCGTCCGGGTGGCACCCCACGCCGCGAACAGGCGGAACACGAACAGGTAGGCGATACCGGAACCGAGCAACCCGAGCCACACGATCGAGAAGATCGCCTCGCCGCTCGGGTGGATGGTCCACGGGTGCTCGAACAGGAGCGCGAGGACGCCCGTGATGATCGCCGCGAACGACACCTGGAACACGGCCGGGACCATCGGCGCCAGCCCTCGCACGTTGCGTCGCGAATAGACCGCGCCGCAGGCGTAGCTGAACGCCGCGCCGAGCAGCGCGAGCTCGCCGGTGAGCGACGATCCGGCGCCGGTGAACCCGGGGCTGGTGAGGATGACCACCCCGATGAACCCGACCATCAGCCCGACCACGCCGTTCACCCGCATCGGCTCGTCGGGCAGGAACAGCGACGACAGGACGATCGCGAACAGCGGCACGGGCGAGGTCAGGATCGCCGCCAGCGACGACTCGACCGACTGCTCGGCCCATGTGATGAGCAGGAACGGGATGGTGATGTTGATGATCGCCATCACGATCAGGTGGCCGTACATCCGGCGCTCGCGGGGAAGCGGCTGGTGGGCCAGGCGGATGACCGTCCAGAGCAGCGTGGCGCCGATGACCAGCCGGAGCGCCACGAGCGTGAACGTCCCGTAGTCGTTGACGGCGAGCTTGATGAACAGGTAGCTCGAGCCCCAGATGAACCCGAGAGCGAAGAAGACGAGCCAGTTCGTGCGCGCCGTCGTCATCGGGCGATGATAGCGACCATTGGCCTACGCGCGTAGGCCAATGAGCCGAGTTCTGGTCCGTCGAGCGGTCCCGTCATGCCAACCAGAACCACGCTGCGGACCGAACCGTTGCACGCGTGCGGTCAGCGCCAGCGGGTCAGGATCGCCTCGCGGTCGAACAGCGCGACGCCGGCCCGCAGTCCGATCAGGCTGAACACCAGCACGATCCCGGCGAGCAGGATGTAGCCGGTCGCCCCGACCAGCAGGGTGCCGGTGGCCTGGAGGAGCGTGATCGCCACGATCGGCACGATGATGATGCCACCGACCTGCTGTGCGACCCGCGGATCGTTGACCCGTGAGCTGACGATGACGCCGGCCACGACCGACGCGAGCCCGACTGCCGGACCGAGCACGAACACGCCGGCCAGCCAGCTCGGGTCGGTGACGACCCCGAACAGCTTGGGGCCGTAGACGACCGACGAGAGCAGGACGAACGCCACGTAGGTCAGCCAGCCTGCGAGCACGCCCGGCACGAGGGCGGCGACCGCCTTGCCGGTCAGCAGCTCGCTCGTCCGGATCGGCGCCGCGAGGACCGGCTCGAGCGTCCGCGCCTGCTTCTCGCCGATGATCGAGAAGGTCGCGATCGACAGCGGGATGTAGGCCGGCATCAACAGGAAGAACGCCAGGAACTGCTGGACCGCGAACGCACCGGCGAGCTCCGAGGCGGAGAAGCCGGCCCACTCCGGGCGTTGGGCGAGGACCTGCGTCGCCAGCTCGGGTGGCAGGGCGCGGTCGCCGACGACACCGGCCAGCGCCAGCGGCACGATCGTCAGCACGACCGGCGGGATGAGGATGGTCGACATCAGCAGCCGGTTGCGAACGGTCTCGGACCACTCGCGGCGCAGGACGGTGGTCACGATCCGGGTCGCGCATCAGGCGGCCTCGCCGTGGTCGGGTCGCACGCCCATGACCTCGAAATAGACCTGCTCGAGCGTGGTCGCGCGTTCGCGGATCTCGACGATGTCGGCGCCGGCCGCGACCAGCGTCCGGACGAGGGCCGGCGTGACCGCGGCTGGGTCGGACGTCCCGACGATGAGCCGGTGGTCGACCGATTCGACCGACGCGACGCCCGGCACCGCGCGCGCCGCGGCGGCGAGCCCCGAGATCGAGACCGGTGCGGTGCCGGAGCCGCCCTCCGCCGTCGACAGCCCGACCTCGACGCCGTGGCCGCCGACCGAGCCGCGCAGCGCGGCCGGCGAATCGATCCGCAGCAGGCCGCCGCGCACGAACGCGATCCGGTCGCACAGCCGGTCGGCCTCGTCGAGGTTGTGGGTCGCCAGGACGATCGTCCGACCCGATCGCTGGAGCGATTCGATCGCCTCGCGGACGACGAACGCGGCCTCCGGGTCGAGGGCGGCCGTCGGCTCGTCGAGGAAGATGACCGCCGGATCGTGGAGCAGCGCGCGGGCGATCGCGAGCTTCTGCTTCATGCCCTTGCTGAACGCGCCGGCCACGTCGTCGCGACGCTCCCACAGCGAGAAGAGCCGCAGATAGCGCTCGATCCGCGTCGCGCGCGTGGCGGCATCGAGCCCGTACAGCCGGCCGAAGAAGTCGAGGTTCGCGCGCGCGGAGAGCTTGTCGTAGAGGCCTGGGGTCTCGGTCAGGATGCCGACCTTGGCGCGGACCGCCTCCGCGTGCTCGGTCACGTCGAGACCATCGACGGACGCGCGACCCTCGGTCGGCTCGATGAGCGCGGTCAGCAGCCGGACCGTGGTCGTCTTGCCGGCGCCATTGGGTCCGAGCAGCCCGAGCACCTCGCCGCGGAGGACCTCGAGGTCCATGTGCCGCACCGCCCATAGCGAGCCGAACTGCCGTCCGAGGCCGCTGGCCCGGAGCATCACGGGATCTGGCGTGGTCATCAGCCAAGTCTGACCGACCGGGCCTGATGGTGCCCCGCTGGTGCCCAGCTGGCGCCCGCGGCGCCTCGTTGCCGATGACCCTTCGTCGCGATGCATGTAGGCCGCATACCTCTGTCGGGGTTGATGCAGTCCACGTGCATCAACGGGAAGGGTCGGGCCGAGCCGTGCCACAATCCTCCCGTGACGCGACCGTGGACTCTCCCCGAGGTCACGGGGATCGGACGGCTCCCGATGCACAGCGTCGCTCACGACGACCGTCTCGTGCTCGACGGACGCTGGCGTTTCCAGCTTCTCGCGAGCCCTGACGACGAGCCCGGCGCGGACTGGGGCGAGGCCGTCGTCCCGGGCGTCTGGACGATGGCTGGCACCTGGGATCGCCCGCACTACACCAACGTCCAGATGCCGTTCGACGGCCTGCCGCCCGAGATCCCTGAGCGGAACCCGACCGGCGTCTACGAGCGCGAGATCGACCTACCCGACGGGTGGGCCGACAAGCGCGTCGTGCTCCATGTCGGGGCCGCCGAGAGCGTCCTGATCGTCAGCCTCAACGGCGAGCACGTCGGGGTCGGGAAGGACTCGCACCTGGCCTCGGAGTTCGACCTGACCGGCCGTCTGCGGCCCGGACGGAATACGGTGACCCTGCGCGTCGTCAAGTGGTCGGACGCGACCTACATCGAGGACCAGGACCAGTGGTGGCATGGCGGCATCACCCGCTCGGTCTTCCTGTACGTCACGCGCGACGTCCATCTCGCCGATGTCCGGGCCGACGCCGGGCTGGCGGCCGACCTGTCGACCGGCACGCTCGACCTGACCGTCACGGTCGGCTTCCCGGGGCGTGAGCTGCCGCGGGGCTGGACGGTCGAGGCATCGCTCGATGGCGTCGCCGAGACCCGCGGCGTCGACCGTCACGTGGCACGTCATGACCGTCGCCGCGGGCCGCTCCCCGACGCCGACGCCTGGGCCGACGTCGGCGGAGACCGAGCCGACGTCGTACTACCCGCTGCCGGGTCGTCCTGTCGCGACCCGACGTACCTGCGGTCGTCGCGCACCCCTCGGCCGAGGAGGTGACGCTCCAGGTCGGGTTTCGTCGAGTCGAGGTCGCGGGTCTGGACCTGCTGGTCAACGGCGCCCGCGTCTTCATCCGGGGCATCAACCGCCACGACTTCGACCAGCACACCGGTCGAGTCATCTCGGTCGAGACGATGCGCGCCGACCTCGTGCTGATGAAGCAGTTCGGGTTCAACGCCGTGCGGACATCGCACTACCCGAATGACCCGGCGTTCCTCGACCTGACAGACGAGCTCGGGCTGTACGTGATCGCCGAGGCGGACATCGAGTCGCACGCGTTCCAGAGCACGCTGTGTGACGACACGCGCTACCTCTCGGCGTGGGTGGAGCGGGTGTCGCGGATGGCGATGCGTGACAAGAACCACGTATCGGTGATCCTGTGGTCGCTCGGCAATGAGTCCGGCCACGGGACGAACCATGAGGCGGCCGCCGCGTGGCTGCGTCGCTACGACCCGAGCCGGCCACTCCACTACGAGGGCGCGATCCGATACGACTGGACGAGCGACCAGTCGGTCAGCGACATCACCTGTCCGATGTACCCGCCGATCTCGGCCATCGTCGGCCACGCGCGCTCCGGGCTCCAGCGGCACCCGCTGATCATGTGCGAGTTCTCGCACGCGATGGGCAACAGCAACGGCACGCTGGCCGACTACTGGGACGCCATCGAGTCGACACCCGGGCCTGCAGGGCGGGTTCATCTGGGAGTTCTGGGATCACGGTCTGGTCCAGACCATGCCCGACGGCCGGACGCGCTGGGCCTATGGCGGCGACTTCGGTGACGCACCGAACGACGGCAACTTCGTGTGCGACGGGATGGTCTGGCCGGATCGTCGGCCGAAGCCGGCGATGTGGGAGCACAGGCGGCTGGCAGCCCCGGTCCGGATCGCAGGCTCGGCCACGGAGGTGGCGCATGGGCGGATCGAGGTATCGAACCACCAGCACTTCACCGATCTCGGCTGGTTGCGCGCCCGGTATGCGCTGACCGTTGCCGGCGTGGAGCTCGCATCAGGATCGTTCGACCTGCCGGCGCTCGGGCCGGGCGAGTCGGCCCAGGTCGAGCTGCCGAACTGGCCGACCTCGGGTCTCGCGGCGTCGGGCGAGGCCTTCCTGACGGTCGTCATCACGACAGCGGCCGAGCTGCCGTGGGCGCCTGCGGGGTTCGAGATCTGTGTCCTCCAGCTGCCGGCCGGGGAGGGGAGGGCGGCCCCCGACGTCGAACGCTCCGGCGAGCCGAAGGAAGGGAAGGCAGCGCCCGCAGTCGACGAGGCGGGGCAGCTGATCCACCCGCTGATCGCCGTCTCGCCGACCCTGTGCCTGTGGCGCGCCCCGACCGACAACGACCGGATCGGCGGCATGGCGGCTCGCTGGACCGACTGGGGTGTCGATCGCCTGACGAGACACCTCGAGTCCGTCAGGCACGAGGGCGAGACGACGGTCGTCTCCGCCTCGTTCGTGACGGCCTGCGGCGTGACGATCCAGCACGAAGCGCGGTACCGCGCCCTGGCCGACGGCGGCATCATCGTGACCGAGACCGCCGAGATCCCCGAGGTGCTCTCAGACCTTGCGCGGGTCGGGACCGTGCTCGAGCTCGCCCCGGGTCTCGAGGCACTCCGCTGGTTCGGATCCGGGCCGCACGAGACCTACCCGGACCGCAAGCGCAGCGGGCTCATCGGCGTCTGGTCATCGACCGTGACCGACCAGTCCGTCCCCTACATCCGTCCGCAGGAGAACGGCGGCCACGCCGATGTCCGCTGGCTGGACGTCACCGACGTCTCGGGCGACGGTCTGCGGATCGACCTGGCCGTGCCGCTCCAGGTCTCGGTCACCCACCTGCGTGCGGCCGACCTGGCCGCTGCCACCCACGACGTCGACGTCCGGGCCGTCGGCGAGACGATCGTCCATCTCGATGCCGCCCACCGCGGCCTGGGGACCGCGAGCTGCGGTCCGGACACCCTCCCTGAATACCGCATCCGGCCCGGCACGCACCGCTGGACCTGGACGTTGCGCGACGTCCACGGCCCCGCCTGACCGATGCCGATCAGCTGGTCCGCGGAGCGCCGCGAATTCCACCTCCACAACGACCGGATCAGCTATCTGATGCGCGTCCACGACAACGGCACGCTGGGCCACCTCCATGTCGGTGGTCCGCTGGCCGCCGACCGCTCGTCCGCGTTGCCCGGATCCGCCCGGTTCGCGGGTTTCTCGAACCGCGTGGGTGAGCCGGTCGCCCTGGAGTACCCGACGACGGGGTCGGGCGACCATCGGATCCCGGCCGTGACTGTGGTGCTCGCCGACGGTTCGACGGTCCTCGACCTGGCGTATATCGAGCACCGGATCGTGCTCGGCAAGCCGGACCGTGCAGCCGCAGGTCGCCTTCCGGCCACGTATGTCGAGTCGGACGAGGAGGCCGACACCCTCACCATCGTCCTGGCCGATGGCCCGAGTGGCCTGAGGGTGGAGCTGGCGTACACGATCTTCGCCGACCGGCCCGTCGTCGTTCGCAGCGCGCTGATCCGGAACGACGGAGCCGCCGCGGTCACACTGACGGGAGCCATGAGCCTCGTCCTCGAGCTCCCCGACGCGGACTGGGATCTTCTCCAGCTCAGCGGCGGCTGGGCCCGCGAGAACCACGTGGTCACCCGTCACCTGCGTCCGGGCCGCCAGTCGATCGGTAGCGATCACGGGTCATCGGGCCACGAGCACAACCCGTTCATCGCGCTCCAGCGCCCGGCGACCACCGAGACCGATGGCGAGGTTTTCGGCTTCAGCCTGGTCTATTCGGGCAACCACCTCGAGGAGGTCGAGGTCGGCATGTTCGGAACGGCGCGCGTCCGGCTCGGGATCAGCCCGAACACCTTCAGCTGGACGCTCGAGCCCGGCGACGCGTTCGCGACGCCCGAGGCCGTCCTGACCTATTCGGACGCCGGACTCGGTGCGATGAGCGATGCGTTCCACGAGCTGTATCGCGAGCGGCTCGCACGCGGGCGCTGGCGCGACGCGCCACGGCCGGTCCTGCTCAACACCTGGGAAGCCGCCTACTTCGACTTCGACGAGACGCGGCTGCTCGACATCGCCGCCGCCGCCCGCGACCTCGGGATCGAGCTGTTCGTCCTCGATGACGGGTGGTTCGGCGTCCGGGATTCGGATGACAGCTCGCTGGGCGACTGGGTCGTCGATCGGCGCAAGCTGCCCGGCGGGATCGACGGGCTCGCAGCCAAGGTCGAGGCGCTCGGGCTCCGCTTCGGGCTGTGGATCGAGCCGGAGATGGTCAGCGCGCGGAGCCGGCTGTACGAGGACCACCCGGATTGGGCGGTCGGGATCCCCGGTCGGCCACGGACCGAGAGCCGCAACCAGCTCGTGCTCGACATGTCCCGGCCGGAGATCGTGGATCACACCCACAGCGTCCTGTCCGACCTCCTGGCGAGCGCCCCGATCTCGTACGTCAAGTGGGACATGAACCGGACCATCACGGAGCCGTTCAGCACAGCCCTCCCGGCCGACCGCCAGGGTGAGTTCTTCCACCGCTACATCCTCGGCGTGTATGACCTCTATGCCCGGCTCACGGCTGCATTCCCGGACATCCTGTTCGAGTCGTGCGCCGGCGGTGGCGGGCGGTTCGACCCGGGCATGCTGGCCTTCGCGCCACAGGCGTGGACGAGCGACGACACCGACGCGATCGAGCGCCTCAAGATCCAGTGGGGGACGTCGCTGGTCTACCCGCTCAGCTCGATGGGCGCCCATGTCTCCGCGGTCCCGAACCACCAGACGGGTCGGATCACGCCGATCGAGACGCGGGCCGCCGTCGCGTTCTTCGGGGTGTTCGGCTACGAGCTGGACCCGACCGCGCTGACCGACGCGGATCGCGCGACGGTGGTCGACCAGATCGCGTTCTACAAGGAGCATCGCGAGCTGTTCCAACGTGGCCGGTTCGTCCGCCTGCGAAGCCCGTTCGACGCGGACGGCGACCCGACGGCCTGGATGGTCGTCGCGCCCGACCGATCGCACGCGGTCGTCATGATCGTCCGCGCCCGCAACACGCCGGCGGGACCGGCCGATCGGATCCGGCTGCGGGGTCTGGACCCGGGGATCGCCTACCGCGTCTCGGGCTGGCCGGAGCGGGACGATCCGGTCCTGCGCGCCAACGCCGGCATCCGCGGGGGCGACGAGCTCCAGTCGGTCGGCCTGTCGCTCGTTGCGGACCGGCACGTGGCGGCCGGCTGGGGCGACGCGCGGGCCTGGCTGTTCGTGCTCGAGCCGGGTGACGACCATGCCCACTGATCCGAACTCGACGCATTTCGCGCTCGCCAGCCTCGCCGGCGAGCCGCATCGGCGGTACAACCCGCTCACCGACGAGTGGGTCCTCGTCTCCGCCGGCCGCACCCGCCGCCCGTGGCTCGGGGCGGAGGAGCCTGAGGAGGAGCAGCCCGGCCCTGCCTTCGACCCCGAGTGCTTCCTGTGTCCGGGCAATACGCGCGCGAACGGGAACGTCAACCCGGCCTACCGGGAGACATACGTCTTCGCGAACGACTTCGCGGCCCTCCGGCCGGACACGTCGATCGCCGAGTTCGATGATGGGTTCCTGCGGGCCCAGGGTGAACGCGGCTCGTGCCGCGTCGTCTGTTTCTCGCCGCGCCACGATCTGACCCTCGGGAAGATGGAGCCGGCGGATGTCCGCCGTGTCATCGACGTCTGGGCCGAGCAGACCTCGGAGCTCGGGACCGAGTACCGCTGGGTCCAGGTCTTCGAGAACCGGGGTGAGGCGATGGGGGCATCGAACCCCCATCCGCATGGTCAGATCTGGGCGGGCACGGCGCTCCCCGGCGAGGCGGCGCGCGAGGATGCTGCACAGCGGCGACACCTTGACGCATCCGGACGACGGCTCCTGCTCGAGTACATCGATCACGAATCGGGCAGTGAGCGGGTCGTCGACGAGTCCGATGACTGGCTCGTCGTCGTCCCGTTCTGGGCGGTCTGGCCGTTCGAGACGCTGGTCATCCCGAAGCGGCCCGCGGCCCGTCTTGACGAGCTCGACGGGATCGCCCGCGAGGCATTGGTTCGCGTGCTTCAGGCCCTGATCAGTCGGTACGACGGCCTGTTCAAGCGACCCTTCCCGTACTCGATGGGCTGGCATCAGGCCCCGTTCGGTGATGACGCCACCGATGCATGGCAGGTCCACGCCCATTTCTACCCGCCGCTCCTGCGCGCGAACGTCCGCAAGTTCATGGTCGGGTACGAGCTCCTCGCGGAGACCCAACGCGATCTGACGGCCGAGGATGCGGCAGGCCGCTTGCGTGGACGCTGACATCCTCCGTCCGGATCGTCTGCGAGATCGACTCGCTGCCCTCGAATCTGCGATCGCGGGCCCAACGTCTGACGGATCCGTGCGGATCATCCGCGCGCCGGGCCGCGTGAACCTGATCGGCGAGCACACCGACTACAACGACGGCTTCGCGATGCCGGCCGCGATCGGGCTCGAGATCCGGATGGCGGTCGTCGCGACCGACGATCGCCGCGCGACCATCACTCTCGATGGATCCGGGGAGACCGGGAGCGTCGAACTCGATGCCATCGGTCCGCCGGGCGGAACATGGATCGACTACGTGGCCGGCACCGCCCGGGCGCTGACCGAGACCGGCCGACCGATCACCGGTTTCCGCGGTGTCCTCGCAAGCACCCTCCCGACGGCGGCCGGGTTGTCGTCCTCGGCGGCGCTCGAGATGGCGGTCGCCCTCGCGCTGCTCGGTCCCGACGCGGGCGTCCCGGCACTCGACCGGGCGCTCGCGGGACAGCGCGCGGAGAACGATTACGTCGGCGTGGCCTCGGGGATGATGGACCAGATCGCGTCGGCTGCTGGCATCGCCGGGCACGCGATCCGCATCGACTTTCGCTCCTCGGAGTGGCGAGCGGTCCCGCTGCCGGTGCCTGACGTCGCGCTCGTCGTGTGTCACAGCGGCTCGTCTCGACGGCTCAGCACGTCTGCGTACAACGCCCGCCGGGCGGAATGCGATCGCGCCGTCGCCGAGATCGCAGCCATCGAGCCGCGGGTGCGATCGCTCCGAGATGTCGACGCGGCGCTGCTCGCGAGCGCCGAATCCCGGATGGATCCGGTCGCGGCGCGTCGCGCCCGGCACGTCGTCGGCGAGAACGTGCGCGTGCTGGAGACCGAGGTCGCTCTCGCTGGCGGGGACCTGGAGGCGGTCGGGCGGCTCTTCGCGGCGAGCCACGCCTCGCTGCGCGACTTGTTCGAGGTCAGCTCGCCCGAGCTCGATGCCCTGGTCGAGATCGCCACCGCGACCGACGGCGTCGTCGCCGCCCGGATGACGGGAGCGGGCTTCGGCGGGTCGACCGTCAACCTCGTCCGGCGCGATCGGGTCGGGGCTTTCCGTGATGCAGTCGAGAATGATTATCCGTCGCGGACCGGGTTGCAGCCGATGGTCCTCGAGGTGGATGCCGTCGAGGGCGCTGGGTTCATGTCCGGCTGATCGCGCCGTTCACCGATGACCCGATCGCGCGATGCACGTAGACGGCATACGTCCGGCGGCGTTGATGCAGTCCACGTGCATCAACGGGAAGGGTCGGGCCGACGCTCGGCCCCGCGGGTAGCATGTGCGCCTCACGACGGAGGGACGATGCGGACCTGGGGCGGGCGGTTCAGCGGCGAGACGGACGCGCGCGTGGCGGACTTCACGCGTTCGATCGAGATCGACGCAGAGCTCGCCGCCGATGACATCGCCGGCTCCATCGCGCACGTCCGCGGCCTCGGCCGGGCGGGGATCCTGGCGCCTGACGAGGTCACGACGCTGGTCGATGGCCTGGCCGTCCTAGCCGGCGACGTCGCGGCGGGCCGGCTCGAGTGGGATCCGTCGCTCGAGGACGTCCACATGAACGTCGAGGCGGCGCTGGCCGAAGTGGTCGGGCCGCTGGCGGGTCGCCTTCACACCGGCCGGTCGCGCAACGACCAGGTCGCGACGGACCTGCGGCTGTGGACGCGGCGCGCCATCGACGACCTCGACGCGGCATTGCTCGACTTCGAGCGAGCGCTCGTCGACCTGGCCGAGCGCGAGGGGATGGCGGTCCTTCCGGGCACGACCCATATCCAGCCCGCCCAGCCTGTCCTGCTCGGTCATCACCTGCTCGCCTACGTCGAGATGGCCGAGCGCGACCGGAGCCGGTTGGCCGACGCCCGCCGCCGGGTCAACGTCTCGCCGCTGGGTGCCGGGGCGCTGGCCGGCGCCGGCTACCCGCTCGACCGCGAGACGACGGCCGCCGAGCTCGGCTTCGATGGCGTGACCGCGAACTCGCTCGACGCGGTCTCGGACCGCGACTTCGCGATCGAGACGATGGCGGCCGTCGCGCTCGGCATGGTCCATCTCAGCCGGCTGGCCGAGGAGGTCGCGTGGTGGTCGAACCCACGGTTCGGGTTCGTGCGTGTCGCCGACGCCTTCTCGACCGGCAGCTCGATGATGCCCAACAAGAAGAACCCGGACCCCGCCGAGCTGGTCCGTGGCCGCGCTGCCCGCGTCATCGGGGAGCTGACCGGGGCGCTCACGCTCATCAAGGGCCTGCCACTGGCATACCAGCGTGACCTGCAGGATGGCGTGGCCTCGCTGTTCGACGCGGTCGGCGTGTTCGAGACGTCGCTCCGCGTGATGGCCGGCCTGGTCGAGACGCTCGCCGTGGACCCAGCCCGGATGCGCGAGGCGGCCGCCGAGGGCTACACGACCGCGACCGCCGTGGCCGACGCCCTGGTCCGGCGGGGAGTCGCGTTCCGTGCGGCCCACCACATCGTCGGCTCGCTCGTCGCCCAGGCCGAGGCGGCCGGCGTCGGGCTCGACGAGGTTCCCGACGGGATGATCGGGCTGGCGATCGGCGCCAGCGCCGACCCCCGCGCCGCAGAGCTGGCTGCCGACCCGGCGCTCGGTGACGACCTCCGGGCCGCGGCCTCGCTCGACGGGGCGCTCGCGTCGTGCGACGTCATCGGCGGCACCGCGCCCGGCCGTGTGACCGCTGCGATCGCAGCTGCACGGGCGCGACTCGGCCCTGCCTGAGACGCGTACCATCGGCGCGTGACGGATCTCGCGACCATCGTCCGCGCGCCCAAGGCGCTCCTCCACGATCACCTCGACGGCGGGCTGCGCCCGGCCACGGTCATCGACCTGGCGGCCGAATACGGCTACGACGCGCTGCCGACGACCGACGTCGACGCGCTGACCACATGGTTCCGGCGAGGCGCCGACCGCAAGAGCCTCGAGCTCTACCTCGAGACCTTCGCCCACACCTTCGGGGTCATGCAGTGGCCCGACGCCATCTCACGTGTGGCGGCCGAGTGTGCCGAGGACCTGGCCGCCGACGGCGTCGTCTACGCCGAGGTCCGCATGGCGCCCGAGCTGTGCACCGAGCAGGGCCTGACGCTCGACGAGGCGGTCGCGGCGATCCTCGATGGGTTCCGCATCGGCGCGGTCCGCGCCGCCGAGGCCGGCCACCCGATCGTGATGAAGCTGCTGGTGACGGCCATGCGCCAGGCGGCCCGTTCCGTCGAGGTCGCCGAGTGCGCCGTCCGCTGGCGCGACGCCGGCGTGGTCGGGTTCGACGTGGCCGGCCCCGAGAAGGGCTTCCCGCCGACGCGCTACCTCGATGCCTTCGACTACATCCGCCGCGCGAACTTCCACATCACCATCCATGCCGGCGAATCGTTCGGGCTGCCGTCGATCTGGGAGGCCGTCCAGTTCGCGGGTGCCGAGCGCCTCGGCCATGGCGTCCGGATCGTGGACGACATCACGGTCCGCGACGACGGCTCGATCGAGCTCGGACGGCTGGCGGCCTTCGTCCGCGATCGCCGCATCCCGCTCGAGATGTGCCCGACCTCGAACGTCCACACAGGCGCGGCGCCGTCCGTCCGCGAGCACCCGATCGACCTGCTCCGCCGCCTCCGCTTCCGCGTCACGGTCAACACCGACAACCGGCTGATGAGCGGCGTGTCGCTCTCGAGCGAGTTCGCGGCGCTCGAGGAGGCGTTCTCCATCGGCCTCGGCGAGATGGAGTGGCTGACCCTCAATGCGCTGAAAAGTGCCTTCGCACCGTTCGACGAGCGGCTGCGGCTGATCAACGAGGTGATCAAGCCCGGCTATGCGCGGCTCCGTGCCGAAGAGGCCCGGGTGGTCGTCGGCTGATCGGTCAGCTCGGGCGCGTCCCGACCGGCTCCAGCCCGTGGTCGGCCGGGTCGAGTCGACCGTCACGGACCAGCGAACGCACGATCTCGACCGTCTCGGCGATGCCCTCGGCGAGCGGCGTGACCGCGGCCGCCCCGTCGATCACGTCGATCCCGTCGTGGTCGATCTCGGACGGGAAGGGCAGATCGCCGGGCTCGAACTCGATCCGCTCGGTGGCTCCCGGCACGACCGTCTCGATGGCGGCCGCCAGGGCGCGGCCGTCGGCGACCACACCTGGCAGGTTGAAGACATGGGCGCCCTGGATCGAGCTGCGGCTTGCCGCGATCAGGGTCCGCGCGACGTCGGCGGCGTACTGGTACATCGTCGGGCCGCTGAACGACACCCGGTAGGGCTGCCCGAGGACGGCCGCCACGATCGCCTTGGTCGGCCCGCTCGTCATCCCCTGGTCGCGCCCGATGCCGTAGACCGTCATCGGCCGCAGGCCGACGCTCGACAGACCGCTGTCGAGCCAGTAGATCCGGGCGTTCCCCTCGTTCGCCTGCTTGTAGACGCCGTAGTGGTTGGGCGGGTGGGGGTAGGCGTCGACCGTGAGCCGGCCGGTCACCGGATCGGCGTCGTCCGCGGTGTAGACCGCCATCGAGCTCGTGTAGACGACCGGCGCCATCCGGTCGGCGCGACGTCGTGCCGCCTCGAAGACGTTGACCGTGCCGACGACGTTGACGAGCGCGCCGCGCGGTGGATCGGCACGGCAGAACGGAACCTGGAGTGCCGCGAGGTGGATCACGTTCGTGACGCCATCCGCATCGATCGCCCGCTCGACATCGCCGAGAGCGGTGATGTCGCCGACCTCGAACCGGACGCGCCCGATCTCCTCGTCGGTCATGATCAGCCGCAGTCGTCGGGCATCGCGCCCGAGATCGAAGGCGGTCACCTGCGCGCCCTCGCGGACGAGGGCGCGGACAGTCCAGGCGCCGATGCACCCGAGAGCTCCGGTGACGAGAAAATGCTCGTCGCCAGTGCCGCCGTTGCGATGCCCCCGGATCGACTCGACGGACACCTTGGTCCCCTCAACGTTCAGTATACTGACCTGCGGACGACGGATTGAACGATACCTGTCGGGACGGCATCGCGTCAATCGTGGTCGGGATCGGAGTGAACGCCGGATGCCATTTGAGCCGTTCGATCGCGTCCGTCTTGGGCGAAGCGAGGTGGAGGTCACGCGACTCGGTCTTGGCGCCGCGTCCATCGGGGGCCTGTTCAGGTCGGCCGACCCGGACGAGGCCGCGGCCACCATCGACCGTGCCTGGGACCTCGGGATCCGCTCCTTCGATGTCGCGCCCCTGTACGGCTATGGGACTGCCGAGGGTCGGCTCGGGGCCGCGCTGGGCCGTCGCCCGCGAGACCAGTACGTCCTGTCCACCAAGGTGGGCCGCCTGGTCCGGCAGACGGAGCTCATCGCGCCCGGCGCCGACATCGACCGGCAGGCCCTGGACGGTCATGACGACGCCTATTACGCGGATGTCGACGGACGCCGGATCGTGTTCGACTACAGCTCCGACGGAGTCGCCCGCTCGATCGAGGAGAGCCTCGAGCGGCTCGGGGTGGATCGCATCGACATCGCGCTCATCCACGATCCCGACCACCACTGGCGAGCCGCCATCGACGAGGCGTATCCGGCCCTGCATCGTCTTCGCGAGCAGGGCGTCGTCCGGGCGATCGGCGCCGGGATGAACCAGTCGGCGATGCTCGCCCGGTTCGCCCGGGAGACCGACATGGACGCCTTCCTCGTCGCCGGTCGGTATACGTTGCTCGACCAGCAGGCGCTCTCGGAGCTCCTGCCGCTTTGTCTCCAGCGCGGGATCTCGGTGCTCATCGGCGGCGTGATGAACAGCGGGGTCCTGGCGGATCCTCGTGCGGGGGCCTATTTCGACTACGGACCCGCCGGCCCGGAGGTCCTCGACCGCGCTCGGGGGCTCGCTCTCGCCTGCGAGCGACGCGGGGTCCCGCTCCGCGCCGCTGCGATCCAGTTCCCCCTCGCCCATCCCGCTGTCGCCGGGCTGATCGCCGGCGTTCGTCGCGTCGAGCATCTCGAGGAATACCCCGAGTTCATGCGGTGGGACATCCCGCCGGTCCTCTGGGATGACCTGCGGGCCGAGGGATTGATCGCCGCCGACGCACCCACACCGGCATGACGGCCGTCGTCGACGCCCACCATCACCTGCTCGACCCCGCCCGAACCGAGTACCCGTGGTTGACACCCGACTACGCGGCGATCGACCGGCGCTTCGGGCCGGAGGATCTCGCGCCCGAGCTGGCAGCGGCCGGGGTCGACCGCACGATCCTCGTCCAAACGATCCCCAGCGTTGGCGAGACCCGCGAGTTCCTCGCGACCGCGGCCACGGTCAGTTTCATCGCCGGGGTCGTGGGGTGGGTCGACCTGACCGACCCGGCGGTGGCAGAGGCGCTCGTCGGATGGCGCGCCGCGCCCGGCGGGGAAGGCCTGGTCGGGATACGCCACCAGGTCCACGACGAACCCGATCCGGATTGGCTGCTGCGGTCGGATGTGGGTCGAGGACTGGATGCCGTCGAACGGGCGGGACTCACCTACGACCTGCTCGTGCGCTCGCGGGAGCTGCCCGCGGCTCTGGCTGTCGCCCGTGAGCGGCCGGGGCTTCGCTTCGTCATCGACCACCTCGCCAAGCCACCGATCCGGTCAGGCGCCATCGAGCCGTGGGCCAGCCTCATGCGGCCGTTCGGCGACCTTCCGAACGTGTGGTGCAAGCTTTCCGGGCTCGTGACGGAGGCCGATCCGGTGGCCTGGCGAGTGGACGATCTCGCGCCCTACGTCGGCGTCGCCCTCGATACCTTCGGCCCGGCAAGACTCATCTTCGGGTCCGACTGGCCGGTCTGCCTTGTCGCCGCCTCGTACGCGGACGTGGTCTCGGCTGCCCGGGAGCTCACCGCCGAGCTGTCGAACCCCGAGCGCGAGGCGATCTTCGGCGGAGCCGCCGAGCGTGCCTACCGACTGTCAGTCGCGCCGGACGGGGTCGGATAGCTCGGCCGCCAGCCGATGCAGGTCGGCGATGAGGGCCGGCACGCGTTCGGCCGTGGCGCGGACCTTGAGCAGCGTCATGCTGGCGGCGCACGGGCCGTCGCCGCCGGGCTGGCGGCTCGGGACCATGACGCCATAGCAGACCACGCCTTCCATCGTCTGCTCGTCGTCGATGGCATAGCCGCGACGGCGGATCTCGGCGAGGTCGGCCAGGAGCTCGTCGACCGTGGCGTGGGCCTTGCGTGTCGCGCGCGGCAGGGTCGTCAATCCGTCCAGGCGACGGGTCAGGTCCTCCGCGGGGAGCGAGGCCAGCGCCGCCTTTCCGGTCGCCGTCGAGAACGCCGGCAGCCGGCGACCGATGCCCGACGTCAGCTGGACGGGTTGACGCCCATCGTGGCGGGCGAGGTAGGTGACATCGAGCCCGTCGAGGACCGCGAACTGGACGGTCTCCTCGGAACCGGCCGGCAGGCGTCGCGACGCTTCGTAGAACTCCTGGACCTGGTCGACGCTCGCGAGGTAGGCCCCGCCGAGCTCTGCGAGGCGCCGACCAAGGGCGAACCCGGTCGCGATCCGGCGGACCAGTCCGGCGTCGGCCAGGGCACCGCAGATGTTCGCGATCGAGGACTTCGGCAACCCGAGGCGACGAGCGAGCTCGCTCGGACCCACGGGCTCGCCGCCGCTCTCTGCCAGGAGCTCGAGGATCCGCGCGGCGCGGGTCACGGCCGGAGCCAGCGAGTCGGCCTCCGGGTCCCGCGCGCCCATCGACGGGTGGTCGTCGACCTGCAGGCTGCTCGCCTCGCGGTCCGTTACCATCTGGTTACCCTCTAAACTCCGCCTGTTCAACCTACCGTCAGTCGTTCAGTATGCTGGGACGATGACAGCGGGGTCAAGGAGAGGACGCCAGTGTCGCTGCGCAGAAGGCCATTCGCGGCCCACAATGGTGGGCGATGTCGGTCCTGATCCTGACGCCCGAGCGCCACGTCACCCGGGGCATCCTCGTCGGATCCCTCAAGGGCTGATCGTGGCGACCATCACCGAGCTCGCGGTCACGGATATCCGCTTCCCGACGTCGCGGACGCTCGACGGGTCGGACGCGATGAACCCGGACCCCGACTACTCGGCCGCCTATGTCGTGCTGCGGACGGACGCCGGTGACGGGCTGGAAGGACACGGTCTGACATTCACCATCGGGCGGGGGACCGAGGTCGTGGTAGCCGCCGTCGATGCCCTCCGGCCGCTCGTCATCGGGCGGTCGGTCGAGGCGCTCGAGGATGACCTCGGGGCCTTCTGGCGCGATCTCGTCGGTGACAGCCAGCTGCGCTGGATCGGGCCCGAGAAGGGCGCGATCCACCTCGCGACCGCCGCCGTCGTGAACGCCGTGTGGGACCTCGTCGCGAAGCGCGCCGGCCAGCCCGTCTGGAAGCTCCTGAGCGCGATGACGCCGGCCGAGATCGTCGGCCTCGTCGATTTTCGCTACCTCACCGACGCTCTGACACCCGACGAAGCGCTCCAGATCCTCGACCGAGCCGTGCCCGGACGAGCCGCCCGCGAAGCCGAGCTGCTTCGTGACGGGTACCCGGCCTACACCACGTCGGTCGGCTGGCTGGGCTACGACGACGACAAGATCCGCCGCCTCTGTCGCGAGGCGCTGGCCGACGGCTGGACGCGGTTCAAGATGAAGGTCGGCGCGGACATCGACGACGATCTCAGGCGCATGGCGATCATCCGCGAGGAGATCGGACCGGACCGGATGCTCGCCGTCGATGCCAACCAACGCTGGGATGTCGGCACCGCGATCGAGTGGATGACGCTCCTCGCGCCATTCCATCCCTATTGGATCGAGGAACCGACCAGCCCCGACGACATCCTGGGTCATGCGGCCATCGCCCGGGCCGTGGCACCGATCCTCGTCGCGACCGGCGAGCACGTCCACAACCGGGTCATGTTCAAGCAATTCCTGGCCGCCGATGCCCTGAGCGTGTGCCAGATCGACGCGTGCCGGCTGGGTGGCGTCAACGAGGTCGTCGCGGTCCTCCTCCTTGCGGCGAAGTTCGGCGTACCGGTCTGCCCGCACGCCGGAGGCGTCGGCCTGTGCGAGCTGGTCCAGCACCTGTCCGCCTTCGACTACATCGCGGTCAGCGGCCGGCTCGACGGCCGGATGATCGAGTACGTCGACCATCTCCACGAGCACTTCCTCGATCCGGTCGTCGTCCGGGACGGACGCTACCGACTGCCCGAGCTGCCCGGCTACAGTGGCGAGATGCATCCCGCGTCGCTCGTTCGGTATCGCTATCCGGACGGATCGAGCTGGTCGTGAGGCGGCTGGGCCAGGTCATCCGGGTCAAGCCCGACGACGTCGAAGCATATGAACGCCTGCATGCCGATCCCTGGCCCGCTGTCCTCGACGCGATCGCCGCGGCGAACATCCGCAACTACTCGATCTATCGTCACGACGACGTCCTGTTCGCCTACCTCGAGTACGTCGGGGACGACCTCGAAGGAGACTTCGCCCGGATGGCGGCCGACCCGGCCGTGGTCGAATGGTGGTCGATCACCGACGCGATGCAGGTTCCCTACCCGCAGCGCGATCCGGGCGCCTGGTGGCTGACGCTTCGCGAGATCTTCCATGCGCCATAGGACCACCCGACGCCGACCGCGTTGGTCGGAGCTGCGCCCGTACCTCCGCATGCAGCCCGTGTCCTGGTCATCCAGGGACCGGCGGCTGGCCGGGGCGGCGACCATCGCCGACCTGCGCCGGATCGCCCGTCGTCACACGCCCCGTGCGGCGTTCGACTACACGGACGGCGCGGCCGAGAGCGAGACGAGCCTGCGTCGCGCGCGCGATGCGTTCAGCCGCGTCGAGTTCGTGCCGAGCGTCCTGCGCGATGTCTCCCGGATCGATCCGTCGACGACGATCCTCGGTCGCCCGGCGTCGCTGCCGCTCGTCTTCGCGCCGACCGGGTTCACCCGGTTCATGAACCACGAGGGTGAGCCGGCCGTGGCCCGCGTGGCGGCGCGGTCGGGGATCCCGTACGCCTTGTCGACCCTCGGTACGACGTCGCCGGAGGCACTGGCGGAGGCCGTGCCCGACGTCGAGCGCTGGTTCCAGCTCTACGTCTGGCGCGATCGGACGCCGAGTCGCGAGCTCATCGGTCGGGCCGAGGCCGCCGGGTACTCGGCGCTGGTGTTGACCGTCGACACGCCCGTGGGTGGCATGCGGCTGCGCGACGTCCACAACGGGCTGACGATCCCCCCGACGCTGACGCTCAAGACGCTGGGAGACATGGCGCTCCACCCGGGCTGGTGGTTCAACCTGCTGACGACCGAGCCATTGACGTTCGCCTCGCTGACGGGTTCGGGCGGGACCGTCGCCGAGCTGATCGACAAGGTCTTCGATCCGTCGGTGACCCTCGACGACCTGTCGTGGCTTCGCGAGGTCTGGCCGCGCCAGTTGATCGTCAAGGGCATCCAGACGATCGACGACGCCCGCGCGGTCGTCGATCGGGGAGCGGACGCGATCGTCATCTCGAACCACGGCGGCCGCCAGCTCGATCGCGCACCCATCCCGCTGGAGCAATTGCCCGGGATCGTCGCCGCGGTCGGCGACCGTGCCGAGGTCTACCTCGACGGCGGGATCATGACCGGCGGGGATGTCGTCGCGGCCGTCGCCATGGGCGCTCGCGCCTGCCTGGTCGGGCGCGCGTACCTCTACGGCTTGATGGCCGGCGGGGAGCAGGGCGTGCAGCGGTCCTTCGACATCCTCCGGCGCGAGACGATCCGCACGATGCAGCTTCTTGGGGTCACGTGCGTTGCGGACCTGACCGCCGATCGAGTCCGCCTGCGCGAGGTCTAAGCGTGTCGGGCGGCCCGGCTTCCAGTCACCGAGTCGTGACGCGCGTCGCTACCGACCGGCAACGCGACCGCCACCTGCTCCCACTCCTCACGCCGCCGACGGGGCTCTAGCCTCGCGTCAGGCGCCTGTCAGGGGGTGGGTTGCCTGGGGCCCAGCCCGCATGCGGAGCCGAGGTTGAACGAGCTCATCCCGACCCTGGCGATCATCCTGCTCGCCGCAGAGGCCGGTGGTCTCCTGGCGAACGTCCTGGGTCTCCCCCGCGTGGTCGGCCAGATCGGGGCGGGTCTGATCCTCGGCCCGTCACTCACATCGATCGTCGTCGTCAACGGGTCGGTCGATGGCATCGCCCAACTCGGCGCCTTGGCGATCCTCGGGGTGGCTGGACTCGAGACGAACGTCGCCGCGATGCGGTCCGTCGGGCGCGGCGCCTTCCTCGCGGCGACCGGCGGCGTCCTCGTGCCGTTCGTCGCCGGCAGCGCGGTTGCACTTCTCTTCGGACTCGGCCCGGTGTCGGCGGTCTTCATCGGAGCGATCCTGACCGCGACGAGCGTCGGGATCACGGCCGCAACCCTCCAGGAACTCAAGCTCATGGACACCCGGGCCGCGATGACCATCCTCGGTGCGGCCGTCATCGACGACGTCCTCGGTCTCATCGTCCTGGGTGTCGTCGTCTCCGAGACGGCTGCGAGTGGCTCGCTCGGGACCACGATCCTGCCGATCGCCGGGACGATCGTGGTCGTATGGGCAGTCCTGCGCTGGGCGCCCGACCATCTCGGTCGGGTGGTGGCGCACCTGCACGGTCGAGGCGGCGGGCTGGCCGCGACAGTGGGCCTCGTTCTAGCCGCGTCGTGGGCGATCCAGGCGTTCGGCGGCCTGGCCGGGATCACGGGCGCGTATGTCGCGGGCCTGGTGCTCGCCCGATCGTCTGTTGCCCCGCAGGTCCGCGAGGGGATGCTTCGCGCCGGCGAGGCCTTCTGCATGCCTGTCTTCTTCGTCGCGATCGGCCTGGCCGCGGATCTTCGGACGGTCGGTCCGGTCTTCCCACTCGCGGTGGCGCTCCTGGTGGTGGCCGTCGTCGGCAAGCTGATCGGCAGCGGCGCCGGTGCGGCGCTCGCCGGGATGGGTGTCCGAGAATCCAGCCTGGTCGGCATCGGGATGATCGCTCGCGGCGAGGTCGCGCTGGTCGCCGCGACGGTCGGACTGAGGAGCGGCGCGATCGACGAATCGATCTATGCGGTGATCGTCCTGGTCAGCGTCGGCACGACGATCATCGCTCCGGTCGGCATCGCCGCCTGGTGCCGCTTCGGCCGGTCGATGCAGTGGCCGACGCTCGCGCCGTCCGGTGCAGCCACGCCGGCTGTCGCGATGGTCCGCGTGGAGGCCGAATGACAGATCACGCCGACACCCGTGACGATCTCGCACTCGGTCTCCGACACTTGTCACACGAACGCCTCGACGAGGCGATCGGAGCCCTCGACGCCGCGGTCGCGGCCCATCCGACGGACGCGGCCGCCCATGCGTTCCTGGCCGCCGCGCTCTTCGCCGATGCTCGGTCCGAAGCAGCCGAGGAGGCGATCGGCCGGGCTCTGGATCTGCAACCCTCGGCTTTCTGGCCGAATCTGAAGGCCGGTGAGCTGCGCTTCAGGCTCGGCGACATGGCCGCGGCCGAGGACCACTTCCTGGTCGCACTGCGGTCGGTCGAGCCAGGGACACCCGAGGCGAAGGCAGCCGGCGAGTCGCTCGTTCGCGCCCGACGATCGAGGGCGAAGTCCGTCGAGCATCGCGCCGTGCTTCCTGCCCGCCTTCATCGGCTGTTCGCCCGATCGAAGGAGTCGTCGTCGACCGTCGCCCAAGCGGAGGCCCGTGCCGGCGGGCCTTGACCCGCCCGGAACGCATCGTCGAAACCGACACGGGGGTGGATCCATATCGATGAAGGAGCCCAGCGTGACCACGCGCCCAGAACCACGGAGAGGCATCTCGCGCCGCCGGAGATCCATCACACCAGCGCTCATCCTGGCGGTCATCGCGTTGTTCGTCGTCGCGGGCTGTTCCAGCAGCGGCATCGAGGTCCCACCACCAGGCGACCCATCCGGGCTGACGACAGGGAGCGGCGAGCAGCTCGTCGGGCTCGCTCCGGGGACGATCACCCAGGCGGACTACGACGCGGCGAAGGCCAAGGAGCCTTTCGCCGCCCAGCTGTCGGACCTCATCGACCAGAACAGGCTCGGCGTGAACTTCGTGTGGCTGCTCGTCACTGGCTTCCTGGTCATGTTCATGCAGGCCGGCTTCGCTCTCGTGGAGACCGGCTTCACCCGGGCCAAGAACGCCATGCACACGATGAGCATGAACTTCATGGTCTACGCGATCGGCGTGATCGGGTTCTTCATCATCGGTTTCGGGATCGCCTTCGGCGGGCTCGGGACCATCGGCGTGAGCAACCTCGGCGGCCTGGCTCCGCTGAGCAGCGAGATCGGCATCACGATCGGCGGCACGACCTGGGGGATCTCGGGCGGGACCGGGTTCGCGCTGACCGGGTCAAGCTACGACGTCGGGGTCATCGCGTTCTTCCTGTTCCAACTCGTGTTCATGGACACCGCCGCGACCATCCCGACCGGCTCGATGGCCGAGCGTTTCAGGTTCAAGCCATTCGTGCTCTACGCCCTGTTCATCTCGGGGATCCTCTATCCGTTCTACGCGAACTGGGCGTGGGGTGGTGGCTTCCTCTCGCAGCTGGGAGCACTCGGGCTCGGGAACGGCTACGTCGACTTCGCCGGTTCCGGAGTCGTCCACTCGATCGGTGGTTGGTGCGCATTGGCCGGCGCGATGGTCCTCGGCCCGCGGATCGGGAAGTACAACAAGGACGGCTCGAGCAATCCGATCCTCGGCCACAACCAGATCCTGGCCATCGTCGGCACGTTCATCCTTGCCTTCGGGTGGTTCGGGTTCAACCCGGGGTCGACCTTCGGGGCGTCCGGCAACGGCGCGCTCCGGATCGGCATCATCGCCGTGGTCACTCTGCTCGCGTCGGCGTTCGGGGCCGCGTCGGCGATGGTCTACACCTGGTGGACCGAGGGCAAGCCGAACCCAGGCATGATGGCCAATGGCATGCTGGCCGGCCTCGTCGCGATCACGGCGCCGTCGGGCTTCGTCGGACCGATCGCCGGGTCGCTCATCGGGCTCATCGCCGGTGTGCTGGTCTGCCTGTCGGTCGCGTTCTTCGATCGCATCCACATCGACGACCCGGTCGGGGCGATCTCCGTCCATGGGATCAACGGCCTATGGGGGGTCCTCGCCGTCGGGATCTTCGCGGACGGGACCGCTAACTACGGCGGGTTCCAGGTCACCGGGCTGCTGTACGGCAACGTCGGTCAGTTCGGCGCCCAGGTCGTCGGGGCCGCGGTCGCCTTCGCCTGGGCCTTCGGCGTCTCGTACATCTTCTTCAAGGTGCTCGACCGCTTCGTCAAGATGCGGGTCAGTCCTGAAGTCGAACTGGCGGGCCTCGATATCCCGGAGATGGGCCTTGCCGGCTATATCCCGGATTCACCGCCGGCGGCCGCGTAGGCCGTCCGGATCCATGCCTGCGCGCCGTCGGCACACGGGCGGCGCGCAGGCTCCATCACCCGCCGGTCAGCCGGCGGGCAGGGCGACCACGAAACGGCTGCTCGCGAACCCGTTCGGTTCGAGGTAGATCCGGCCGCCCATCGCTGTCATCAGCCGGCGCGCCGCGAACAGCCCGATCCCCGAGCCGCGGCTCCCCCCGCGGCCCTCGATCCGGACGAACGGCTCGAACACGCTCTCCCAGTCCTCCACCGGAACGCCCGGGCCGTCGTCGGTGACGTAGACCTGGATCTCGTCGCCGACGCGCCAGACCCCGATGCTGACGCCTTCCTCGGTCGGGGCGTACTTCGATTCGTTCTCGAGGAGCTGCTCGAGTACCTGGTGGAACCGCGTCCCGTCGCCGATCGCGATCATCGGCTCCGCCGGGCGGTCCCAGCGGATCGGGTGCGAGCGAAGCAGGAGGCGGAGCATCTCCACCGTGTCGTCGACCGCACGCACGGCATCGAACGGCGCCCGTGACAGCCCGGTCAGGCCTTCGCCGCGGACGGAGGCGAGGATCGAATCGACCTGCCGATCGAGCCGGCCGAGCTGGTCGGACGCGGCGTCGCGCCACTCCGCGGCCTGCCCATCCGATGCGTCGCGCCCGACCCCGGCACCGGCCGCGTCCGCGAGCAGGTCCACGTAGACGCGCACGACCGACAGAGGCGTCCGGAGCTCGTGGGTGACGACGCTCAGGAGCTCGGCCCGCGCCGCATCCAGCGCGGTCAATTCGGCCAGCCGGGCCTCGACCTCAGCGGTCAGCCGGCCTTTCTCGACGATCCCGGCGAGGAGCGCCGCGATCGTCTGGAGGAAAGCGATCTCCGTGTCGTCGAAGACGCGCCGCTCGTCGGTCTGGACGTTGAGCACGCCGACCACCGTGTCGTGCCATTCGAGCGGCACCGACAGCATCCCGTGGAGGGTCCCGACGTCGAAGCCGCGGACCCACGCGAACCGATCGTCGACCGTGACGTCCTCGACCGCGATCGGCGTGTGGCCGGCGGCGACACGTCCGGTGATGCCCTGCCCCCAATCGAGGCTGACGCGCCCCACCTGCGAGCGATCGAGGCCGTTGGTCGCCGCCAGCGTCAGGCGCATCCGCTCGTGGTCGGCGAGATAGAACGAGCAGACCTCGACACCCATCGCGGCGGTCGTCCCGTCGACGATCGAATGCATGAGCTCGTCCCAGTCGCGCGCGAGCGTGGCCAGCTGGGCGATCTCGTTGAGGAACGCCAGCTCGCGGAGCCGCCGCTCCGCGTCCACCTGGTCGGCCGGGGTGGTCGGGTCGGTCGGGACCGGTGGGTTCACCGGATCGCGAGAGACGGGAGCTCGTCGCGCAGCGCGATCAGGTCGTCGTCGGTCGGCGCATGCCTGCGGAGATCCTCCTCGGCGGGAAGCGCCTGGTGGAGCAGCGCCCGGGCCTCGTCGAGCCGGCCGCCGAGCGCGTGGAAGCAGGCCAGGTTGTAGCGGGCGTACGCGGCCGAGCGGTCCGGCCAGTCGCCGCGATCGATCAGCGCCTGCGTCAGCTCGGCGAGCGCGAGGACTCTGCCGTCCAGCCCGACGGTCGCGGCGATCGGTCCGAGATGACCGAGGTCGTGCTCCGGGCCGTTGCCCATGATCGATCCCACGACCTTCTGGTCCTCGAAGGCATCGTCGCTCGCCTGCTGGACCTCGGCGATCAGGTCGTCAGCGCTGGCGTCGGCGTCCGCGTCGACCCGGGCCCACGGCCAGTCGGCGCGTTCCGCGTGGAGGACCGCGTTGGTGGCGTCGAGGTCGTCGCCGCCCGGCAGCTCGAGTTCGGGCTGGCCGGCGCGGATGGCGGCCATCTTGGCTGCCTGGCGCCGGCGCCAGGCCGAGAGGTGGGCGAGGTTGTCCTTGGCCGACCAGCCACCGTCGGCGCCGGGGGCGTCGCGGGCGACCGGATCGAGGGCCGCGAAGACCTCACGTTCCGTGTCACGGCAGGCGCGGAGACCCTCGATCAGGCTCGCGCGAAGGGCGGTTCGGTCGGTCACCCGGACATCCTACCGGGCGCGCACCGCCGCCCGCGGCCAACCCGACGGCTAGACCCCCGCCGGCTCCGGATCCGCGATCGTGGTCGGCAGCGTGTCGAGCAAGGGATCCGTCCACGTCCAGGCAGCCCCGTGGTGCTTGCCGACCGCACCGTGCCGGGCCGCCTCGACCCGCAGCGGCAGCCCGAAGATCTCGATGAACCCGACCGCCGACGCGTGATCGAACGCATCGCCCTCGTCGTACGTGGCAAGCGACTTGTCGTACAGCGACATCGGCGACCGTCGGCCGGCCACCACGGCCGACCCGTGGTCCAGCCGGACCCGGACCTCGCCCGACACGACCCGCTGCGACGACGCCACGTACGCGCGCAGGTCGCGCGACAGGGCGCTGAACCACAGCCCGTCGTAGATCAGGCGGGCCAGCTCGTCGGCCACCATCCGGTTGAAGCGGAGCGTGTCGCGCGACAGCGTCAGCCCCTCGAGCGCGCGATGCGCGGTGTGCAGGATCGTCGCGGCCGGCGTCTCGTAGATCTCGCGACTCTTGATCCCGACCAGCCGGTCCTCGACGTGGTCGATCCGCCCGACACCGTGCGCACCGCCCAGCGTGTGGAGGCGCTCGACCAGCTCGACCGCGCCCAGCCGCTCGCCATCGAGCGCGACCGGGATGCCGCCCTCGAAATCGAGGCGCACCTCGACAGGCTCGGGCGCGTCGGCCGCGGCGACCGTCCACTCGTAGGCGTCGGCCGGCGGTGTGACCCATGGGTCCTCGAGGACGCCCGTCTCGCAGGAGCGGCCCCACAGGTTGACGTCGATCGAATACGGCGACGCCTTGGTGATCGGGATCTCGATCCCGCGCTCGGCCGCGTAGTCGATCTCCTGGTCGCGGGTCAACCCCATCCCGACCCGCATCGGCGCGACGACCTCAAGCCCCGGATCGAGCGCGTGGGTCGCGATGTCGAACCGGACCTGGTCGTTGCCCTTGCCGGTGCAGCCGTGGGCGACCGCGTCGGCGCCCTCGCGCTTGGCGACCTCGACGAGGAGCTGGGCGATCAGCGGCCGGGCGAGCGCGGTGGCCAGTGGGTAGACGCCCTGGTACAGCGCGTTCGCCTGGAGGTGCGGCCACACGAAGTCCGTGATGAACCGCTCGCGCGCGTCGACCACGTAGGCGCGTGACGCCCCGGCCGACATCGCGCGTTTCTCGACGCCGGGGCGGAGCGAGCCGCCACCGAGATCGACCGTCAGGGTCACGACCTCGGCATCGAACTGCTCACGGAGCCAGGCGACCGCGACCGAGGTGTCGAGGCCACCGGAGTAGGCGAGTACGACCTTGTTCACGTGGACCTTGACCCTCCGGAGCGCGCCGCGATGGCTTCGAACCGCGCGAGCCAGCGCCCGAGGCGCGACTCGTCGGCGAACAGGACGAGGAGCGTATTGTCGCCCGCCAGCGTGCCTTCCTGCTCGTGCAGGCTCGACTCGTCGATGGCCTGGGCGATCACGCTTGCGGTGCCGGGCGTCCCGGTCAGCACGAGGATCAGCCCGCTCCGCCCGATGGTCACGGGGATGTCGCCCAGGATGCGCTCGAGTCGGGCGTCCGACCCTCGGCTCGGGGCCGTGCCGTTGGTCCCGTTCGTGCCGGGGGCGACAAGATCCGGGGTGACGTACACGTGCCCGCCGGCGCCCGGCGCCTTGACAAGGCCGAGCTCGCTGATGTCGCGTGAGACCGTCGCCTGCGTGACGGCGAAACCCTGCTCGGTCAGCGCGTCGACGACCTCGCGCTGGCTGCCGATCGGCCGCGTCGACACGAGCTCGCGGATAGCGCGCTGCCGCTGCGCCTTGGGGTCGGTGGCGCCCTGGCTGATCATGCGGCGCCCGCGTGGGCCGGCCGGACGGCGGTGATGTGCGTCCCGAACGTCGGGTCGCTGAGGGCACGGGCCAGGGCGGCGGGCGCCGACGAGTCGGCGATCACCGCCTCCGCGCCATCCCAGCCGAGCGCTCCGAGCGCCGCACGGACCTTGGGCACCATCCCGCCCGCGATGACGCCCGCATCGATGAGCGTCTCGGCCTCGCCGACCGTGAGTGCGTCAAGGCGCTGGCCGTCCGCGTCCCGGACGCCGTCGACATCGGTCAGCAGGACGAGCTGGCGTGCACCGAGCCCGGCCGCGATGCCCGCCGCGACGTCGTCGGCGTTGACGTTGCAGACGATGCCGTCCTGGTCGCGGGCCAGCGGCGCGACGACCGGGACCTGGCCGCCGACGAGGATCGCGTCGAGCAGGTCCCGGCGCAGGCCGACGACCGAGGCGACGAGACCGAGGTTGGGGACCCGCTCGGCGATGAGGAGGCCACCATCGACGCCGGACAGCCCGACGGCATCGACCCCGAGGTCGCGCAGGCCGGAGACGAGCTCGCTGTTGACGACTCCACGGAGGACTGCCGCGGCCACCTCGAGCGACTGGGCGTCGGTCACGCGCAGGCCGCCCTCGAACGTGCTCGGCACGCCGAGCCGTTCGAGCCATTCGGTGATGCGCTTGCCGCCACCGTGGACCAGGACCACGGGACGGTGTCGCGCGACCGCGGCCACTTCCGCGAGGACCTGGCTCTGTTCGGCGATCGTGGTCCCACCGAGCTTGACGACCAGGATCTCGCTCACGTCGTGTATTCCGAGTTTTCTGTGACGTAGGTCTCGGTGAGGTCGCAGCCGAACGCCTCGCCGCGACCGCTGCCCAGGCCGAGCTCAAGGGCAAGGACCAGCTCGGGACCCTCCATCGCGGCACGTGCCGCCTCGCGGTCGAACGCGACCGGGCCGCCCTGCCCGCCGTCGAACACGAGATGACCTGCGATCGCGATCCGGAGCGTCGCCGGGTCGAGCACGGCCGGGGTGCCGGCACGGGCCGTCGCCTCGTCGTGCGACAGACCGGCCGCCTCGAGCACGGCCGCATCGGCCAGACGTGCGTTGCCGGCCGCGCCCGCGATCCGTCCCCAGTTCGGGTCGCGGCCGTGGGCCGCCGCCTTGACCAGGCTCGACGCGATCACCGACCGGGCCACGGCCCGTGCCTCGGCATCGTCCCGTGCCCCGGTCACCGTGGCCGTGATGAGCGTCGTCGCACCCTCGCCGTCGGCCGCCTGCTGGCGTGCCAGGTCGCGCGCGACCGCCTCGATCGCAGCGCCAAGGGCGACGGCAGCCGCTGAACCGGCCCCCACCGGCGCGCTGCCCGCCACCCCCGACGCCAGGACAAAGACGGTGTCGTTGGTGCTCGTGTCGCCATCCACGGAGAGCTGGTCCCACGTCCGCGCGGCGGCCGGCCGCAGCAGCCCCCACAGGACGTCGGGGGCGACCGTCGCGTCGGTCAGCACGACCGACAGCATCGTCGCCATCCGTGGATGGATCATCCCGACGCCCTTGGCGATCCCGGACACGGTCACCGTGACGGCCCGGCCGTCGTCGTCTGGCAGCTCGACGGTCGCGGTCACGACCTTGGTCCGCGAATTGGTCGTCCGGAGCGCCTCGGCCATCCGGAGCCACCCCTCGTCGGTGGCCGCGAGCGTCGGCAGGATCGTGGTCAGGCCAGCCTTGACCTTGTCGAGCGGAAGGCGCGTCCCGATGATCCCGGTCGACAGGTGGAGCGTCCGCTCCGACGGCGACCCCCGTCGCCGCCGCGAGCATCGACGCGATCTCGGCCTGGTCGGCGTCGCCGGCCGCACCGGTCGCCGCGTTCGCGCTGCCACTGGTCGAGATGACCGCCTCGGCCCAGCCGAAACCGCCGCGCGGGTCGCCCGAGGTGGCCGCCAGGTGCGCCTTCGACAGGCGGACCGGCGCGGCCGCGAACGTGTTCGGGGTGAAGACCGCGGCCACGGCGGCCGGACCCGTCGTCGAGAGCACGACGGCGAGGTCCGGCCGGCCCGAGGCCTTGATCCCGACCGCCATCCCCCCGGCCTTGAAGCCAGCCGGCATGGCGGGTCGTCGCTCGACTGGTGGGAGGTCCGTCGAGGACGTCGGGACGGGAAGGTTCGACACGGTGGTCATGGCGCGAGCGGGAGCTGTTCGAGGCCGGCCGTCTCGGGCAGGCCGTGGACGATGTTGAACGACTGGATGGCCTGGCCCGCGGCGCCCTTGACCAGGTTGTCCTCGACGCCGATGGCCAGGATGCGTCCCGGTCCGCTGGTCGAGCGAGACGTGGATCCGGACCTCGTTGGAGCCAGTGACGTCCTTGGTCGCGGGCGGTGTAGCGACCACCATCACGAACGGCTCGTCGTCATAGGTGGCGGCGTACATCGCGTCGAGCTCGGCCTGGCTGACCGCCCGCGTCGGACGCACGTGGCACGCCGACAGGATCCCGCGGGTCATCGGGATGAGGTGGGGCAGGAAGTCGACCGCGACGGTCCCCGGGTTCGCGCGTCGGCTCGAGCCCTGCGCGCACCGGTGATCCAGGCGAGCTCCTGCTCGATCTCGGCGACGTGGCGATGCCCGCCGATGCCGTACGCCTTCACGCTCTCGTTGACCTGCGCCGAACATGAGGTCCGGTCTTCGCCTCGCGTCCCGCGCCCGAGACGCCGGACTTGGCGTCGACCACGAGGTCGCCGATGAGCCCGGCACGCGCCAGCGGCGCCAGCGCGAGGATGCGTCGCGGTCGGATAGCAGCCGGGGGCGCCGACGATCGCGGACCGGTGCGTCGACGAGGGCCGCGAGCTCGTCGCGATGCAGCTCCGGGAGGCCATAGACGGCCTGCGCGAGGAGATCCTGACGCGGGTGCTCGAAGCCGTACCAGCGCGGGTAGTCGGCCGGATCGCGCAGGCGGAAGTCGGGGCCGTGGTCGATGATCGTGGTGCCCGCCGGCGACGAGGTCCGGGACGAGCTCCGCCGCGGCGCCGTGCGGGAGGGCGAGGAAGACCGCATCCGCGGGCGGAAGCTCAGAGTGGACGTCGAGGTCGAGCGTGGCCAGATGCGAGTGGACGCCGGCGATCGGATCGCGGTCGCGGCCGCGGCCCACGAGCCCGACCAGCTCGACATTCGGATGTCGCGCCAGGAGCCGAACCAGCTCGCCACCGACATATCCGGTCGCCCCGATGATCCCGACCCTGACCACGCGCGCGGACGCGTCGCCAGCCGCCACGTGCCCGGAGACCTCGGTCGTCGTCATTGGACGTATGACTATACACGCCCGATGCATAGTCATGCAACCGAGCGTCGCCCACCTGGCTAGAGCAGCGGCACCCTTCCAAGTCGACGCCACTCGAGAGCATCAACGGGTGCCCAGACGCCCCGAGATCTGAAGCTTTCGTGATGCTTTCGAGTGACATCAGCGAGCAGAGGTCGTCGCGAGCCAGCAGAGGTTGTGCGCCCCCTGGCGGGCAAAAGGCGCCGCGCCATACCCTAGTGAACCACTAGGACTTCTATGCTATCCTCGCCGCGTCGACCCGATTGCAGCGAGATCGCCCGATGCCAAGCGCCCTCCCCAGCGACGCCACCGCCCGCCTGCCCGAAGGCGCGCATGATCGACCCGCGCGGCCACCGGTTCGGTGCCGGCGTCTCGGCGATCCTCCTGATCGGTGCGTTCCTGACCGGCGCGACCTGGCTCGTGCCCGCTCGTCCTGCTGTCGATCGGGTCAGCGCCGCGTTCGGCCTGAAGTACTCGATCTATGGCGTCGTATGGCGCCGCATCGCGAAGACCCTGGCACTCCCCAAGGTCGAGCCGGAGCACGAGTACCCGCCGCGCTTCGCGCAGGTGCTCGGGAGCGTCGCACTCACGCTCGCCCTGATCTCTTTCGTCCTGGACGCGACGACCCTCGGCTGGGGGTTCGTTCTGGCGGTCGCCGCGCTCCAGACCCTGCTCGCCACCACGGGCTACTGCCTCGGCTGCCGGCTCTACTTCCTGCGCTGGTGGGTCCCGGACCTCGTCACGCGGATCTGGACCCGCGGCCGCTCGCGACTCGACCTGTCGAACCTCGCGCCCGAGCCGATCAACTACCGCTGACCGCCGCGTCGCCGGCTACCGCTGATCGACGAGGATCTCGGGCCGCGCATACGGCCCTGTCGCGATGACCTCGCCCTCGCTCTCGTACGGCTTCGCCCCGCTCGACACGATCCGATAGCGGTGGTGGACGACCGTCTCGCCCGCGGACAGCATCGCGCTGACCGGGCAGTACTTGGTCGCCGACAGCTCGATGCGAGCGCTTGATGGCGACCTCGCTGATGTCGCGGCCGATCACCTCGTGGGTGACCACGATGTCGGTCATGACCTGCGGGTACTCGTCGCGCTGGCTGCCCCGGACGTGGATCCGGTACTCGTCGATCGGCTGGCGCTTCTTCGCGGCGATCGACACGACGTCCATCGCCGTGCAGGCGCCCAGCGCGCTCAACAGGGTCTCGACCGGGCTGCCGCCGCGTGTTCGACTTGCGGTCGTCGAAGGCGAGCTCGTGCCCGCTGCTCGGCATCGCCTCGAAGCGCATCCCGCCGTCGTGACGGAGCTCGACCGACTTCTGGGTAGGCATCGGAGTCAGACCCCGGCCAGCGAGACCGGCGTCGGCTCGTCGTCGACCGGCGCCCAGTAGGCAGGGTCGTCGGCCAGGAACTGCTCGCGGTAGAGCCGGGCGTACAGCCCGCCATGCGCGAGCAGCTCGGCGTGCGTCCCGCGCTCGACGATGTGGCCGCGCTCGTAGACCACGATCTGGTCGGCCCGCAGGATCGTCGACAGCCGGTGGGCGATGGCGATCGTCGTGCGGCCCTCCATCAGGCTCTCGAACGCGCGCTGGATGAGCCGTTCCGAGACGGTGTCGAGCGCCGAGGTCGCCTCGTCGAGGATGAGGATGCGCGGGTCCTTGAGCAGCACCCGGGCGATCGCCATCCGCTGCTTCTCGCCGCCCGAGAGCTTGTAGCCGCGCTCGCCGACGATCGTGTCGTAGCCGTCGGGGAGCTCGGTGACCCGCTCGTGGATCGACGCGGCCGTCGCGGCGGCGATGATCTCGTCCTCGGTCGCCTCGGGCTTGGCGTAGCGGAGGTTGTCGCGGACCGAGGCATGGAACAGGTAGGTCTCCTGGGTCACGGCACCGATGATCTCGCCGAGCGACGCCAGCTTGATCCGGCGGACGTCGACGTCGTCGATCTCGACCGCGCCCGAATCCACGTCGTACAGCCGCGATGCGAGGTAGGTGGTCGTCGTCTTGCCCGATCCGGACGGACCGACCAGGGCCACGAGCTGTCCCGGTTCGGCTTCGAAGTCGATGTGCTCGAGGCCGAAGGCGATCGCGGGCTCGGCGTCGGGGTCGGTTTCGGGCTCGAACTCGGGCAGGGTCTCGGCGGCGGCCGCCGCCTCGAATTCGAGCTCCAGCTCCGGTTCGCCCTCGAGCCCGCGCGCGACCGCCTCATGCGCGAGATGCGACGGGACGGCGGCGGTCGGGTACTGGAACGACACGTCGCGGAAACGCACCTTCCCGTGGGTGGAGGCCGGGGTCATCGTCACGGCATCTGGCGCGTCGACGATCTCGGGATCCATCTCGAGGTATTCGAAGATGCGGTCGAACAGGGCGAGCGAGCCCTGGATCTCGACCTGGATGTTGAGCAGCTGGCCGAGCGGGAAGAAGAGGCGGCTCTGGAGCGTGGTGAAGGCCACGATCGTGCCGGCCGACGGCGCCCCGGGCGCCCCGTTCGCGGCCAGCGTGCCGGCCAGCCAGTACACGAACGCCGGCATGATCGAGAAGATCGTCCCGATGATCATGAAGAACCAGCGACCGACCATCGCCTGGCGGATCTGGAGCTTCGCGAGGCGGCGGTTCTGGCCGCGGAACTTCTCGATCGCGTTGGCCTGCTGGCCGAACGTCTTGGACAGCAGGATCCCCGACACGCTGAGCGTCTCCTCGGTCGTGGCGGTCATCTCGGCCAGCGACTTCTGCGTCTCGGTCGAGACCTCGCGCCGGACCCTGCCCACGCGGTAGGTGAGGTACAGGAAGAACGGGGTCAGGCCGAGCGAGAGGATGGCCAGCCGCCAGTCGAGCAGGAACATCGCGATGGTCGTGCTGATCGCGATGGCCAGGTTGCTGGTCACCGAGGAGGCCGTGTCGGTCACCACGGCCTGGACCCCGCCGATGTCGTTCGCCAGGCGGCTCTGGATCTCGCCCGTGCGGGTCTCCGTGAAGAAGCGGAGCGGCATCGACTGCAGGTGGGCGTACAGCGCGCCCCGCAGGTCCTGCATGACGTTCTGGCCGATGACGTTGTTGAGGTAGCTCTGGCCGACACCGATCAGACCGGTGATGATCGGCAGGGCGATCATCAGGCCGACGTACAGGTTGAGCTTCGAGTAGTCCTTGCCGATGATCACCTGGTCGAGCAGCAGGCCGAGCAGGAGCGGGTTGATCAGCCCGATCAGGCTGGTCGACAGGATCGCGGCGAGGACGATCACGACCTGGAGCTTGTAGGGCTCGAAGAAGACCGCGATGCGCCGAACCGTTCGCGCCCGGCGTTCCTTCGGGATCGGCGTGAAGTCGCGCGACCCGCCACCGAACCCGCCGCGACCCCGGCCGGCCCCGCCACCGCCCGTCGCCCCGCCCGTCGCCGTCCTCGTCTGTCCTCGTGGAAACGCCATCAGATATTCGTTCGAATCGTGCTCGTCATCGCCTCGACGCTACCACGGAATCGGCGGTCAGGCCGCCAGGTCGGCGACCGCGTTGCCGCGGGCGCGCAAGGGGCTTTCCCGGGTGATGCACGTGGACTGCATCACGGGCGTGCCCCGGTCCTCGCCCCGAGCGACCCGCCGCTTCCTGTGATGCACGTGGACTGCATCCCGCGAGTGCCCCCGTCCCCGTCCTCGCCCGAGCGACCCGCTTCCTGCGATGCACGTGGACTGCATCAAGAGGCCGGCGCCGGGCTCGGCGAGCCCGAGATAAGCCGTCGTAGATCCATCATCACTAGGGTCGGGACGTGAGTTGGGACTCGCGAGCGATTGGCCGACCGACCGACGGGTGCTCCGTGGCCTCGTGCTGCTCGGGCGCCTCGTCAGGCTGAGGCGCGGCCAGCGCGGGCTGTCGCAGCGCCAGCTTGAGACGTTGTCCGGCGTCGATCAGACCATCATCTCGCGACTTGAGAACGGGAAGTTGTACGGGCTCCGCTGGGCACGCTTCGCGCGGATCGTCGAAGCCCTCGGCGGTCTCGACGTCAGTCTCCCGGCGCCAGAGGCGGACGCCTGGCCCGGGCCGACCGCCACCGGTCCGCCGGACCAGGAGGCGATACGAGCCATCCTCGATGCCCGAAGGCCCGGACGATCGACCTCGACGCCGACGACTGACTCCGAGCCGCCAGCCGAGGTGATGCCGTCCACGTGCATCAACTGGGTGGGCGGTCATGCGCGATCGGGGACGACGACCGACGCCCGCGGTCCAGGTGATGCCGTCCACGTGCATCAACTGGGTGGGCGGTCATGCGCGATCGGGGACGACGACCGACGCCCGCGGTCCAGGTGATGCGTCCACAGTGCATCAACGGGGAGGGTGCTCGGCCGCGAGGACAATCCAGCGGCGACAGCGCCACCTACCAGGCAGCGGCGGACGCCGACTCGGTGATGCCTTCGGATTCGAGCCAGCGCTCGGCGTCGATGGCGGCCTTGCAGCCGTCGGCGGCGGCGGTGACGGCCTGGCGATAGCGATGGTCGTGGACGTCGCCGGCGATGAAGACGCCCTCGATCTTGGAGCCGGTCTCGTCGTGGACGACGAGGTAGCCCTTCTCGTCGACATCGAGCCAGTCGCGGAACGCGTCGGTGTTGGGCCGATAGCCGATCGCGATGAACACGCCATCGACCGGCAGGCGCTTCTCCTCGCCGGTGATGGTGTCGGTCATCCGGACGCCTTCGACCTTGGTGTCGCCGAGGACCTCCTCGACCGCGCTGTTCGGGTGGATCTCGATCTTGTCGTGGGCGACCGCCCGGTCGACCATGATCTTCGACGCCCGGAACGTGTCGCGCCGGTGGAGCAGGTGGACCTTGGTCGCGAAGCGGGTGAGGTAGGTCGCCTCCTCGAACGCGGTGTCGCCGCCGCCGACCACGGCGATCTCACGGTCCTTGAAGAAGAAGCCGTCGCACGTGGCGCAGGCCGACACGCCGCGCCCGCGCAGCCGGGTCTCGCTGTCCAGGCCGAGCCACAGCGCCGAGGCGCCCGTGGCGACGATCACGGCCTGTGCCCGGTACTCGGTGCCCCGCGCCCACAGCCGGAACGGCCGCTGCGAGAGGTCCACGCGATCGATGTCCACATCGAACAGCCGCGCCCCGAACCGCTCGGCCTGGGCGCGCATCGCGGCCATCAGGTCAGGCCCCTGGATGCCCTCCACGAACCCCGGGTAGTTCTCGACGTCGCTCGTCAGCATCAGCTGGCCACCCGGCGCGGAACCCGCCAGCACGACCGGCGCGAGGTTGGCCCGTGCCGCGTAGATCGCGGCGGTCAGGCCGGCCGGCCCGGAGCCCACGATGACGAGATCCGTCTCGACCGAGCCCCCGGCCTCACGGACGATCGACGGGGCGCCGGTCGACGACGACGCACCCGATCCGCCGTCGTCGACGAGAGAGATCGAGAACCCGCCGAACGGGTTGGTGGCGGGCGGCGTGGAGCCGTTGGAAGAGTCGCTCATGCCGGCATCGTATCACGCATCACATACTCCCAGGGGGTATGCCACAGCGGGCGGCTACAGGTCGCGGATCTGCGGGATGACCTCGCGCCCGACCAGCTCGAGCGCGTCGAGATCGGGCAGCTGCCGCATGCCCACGACGATGTGCTGGGCGCCCGCGTCGGCGTAGTCGCCGAAGCGGTCGACGACCTGGGCCGGCGTCTCGGTGCCGCCACGGCCATCGCTCGATGACCTGGATGTTCTGGAGCGTCGAGCGCTCGATCTCGTCGGGGTCACGGCCGATCGCGGCGCAGTGCTCGGCCAGGATCGCGTACTTGCGGGCGACCCCCTCGGGCGTCCCGAAGACGTTCGTGGCGTCGGCATATTGCGCCACGAGGCGCAGGGTCTTCTTCTCACCGCCGCCACCGATCATGATCGGGACCCTGGGGCGTGACAGCGACTGCGGGGAGTTGAGCAGCCTCCCGGCATGGAACAGCCGCCCGTCGAACGCCCCCTGGCTGCCGAGCTCGCCCTCCCACATCCCGTATGCGATCTGGAGCGTCTCCTCGAGCATCTCGAATCGCTCGCCGAGCGGCGGGAACGGGAAGCCGAGGCCCTCGGACTCGGCCTGGTTCCAGGCGGCCCCGATGCCGAGCCACGCCCGCCCGCCCGACAGCACGTCGAGCGTCGTCGCGGCCTTGACCCACAGCCCCGGCTTCCGGTAGTGGATGCCGCCGACCATCAGCCCGAGCCGGGCGCGCTTGGTCTGCGCAGCCATGAACCCGAGCGTCGTCCAGCCCTCGAGCATCGGGTCGTCGACCGGTCCGACGCTCCGGATCTGCCAGAAGTGGTCCATGACCCAGAGCGAATTGAAGCCGACCTCGTCGGCCTTCCGGACGATCTCGCCGAGGGTCGGGCCGATGCCGGGCGTGCCGCCCGGCCACGTGAACGACGCGATCTGCAGTCCGAGCCTCATTTCGTTGCGTAGCGTACCATTCGAGGTTCCGTGCCCAGGTAGTACTTCTCTCCTGCCCCGTCCGGTGCCGTCACGCACCGAAATCCGCGATCTCGACAGGTCGGTCCGGTGAGGTCCCGGATAGTTGCAATGGGGAATGAGAGGTTTGACCTAGTACCATCGGCAGGTCATCCGTGCATACGATGCACGCGCACTCATTGCCGTGGCCCGGTACTTTCGGGTCACGGTTTTATCAAGGCCCACACGGGCCGATCTATCAGGGGAGATAGGAATCGAATGAGACTCAGGAAGCTGGCTGCACTGTTCGGGGCCGCGGCGCTGACCTTTGGCGCTGTCGGGGCTGTGTCGGCGACCCAACCCACAGGCCACAAGGTCACCATCTGTCACGCGACCTCGAGCGAGACAAATCCGTATGTCCGCCCGACGGTCGATATCGCCTCGGCCGGCTATCCGAACAACACCTCCGGGCACGCGGGCCATGGACGCGATGGCGTCTGGTACCCCGGCGCCAAGGCCGACGGCTTCGATTGGGGCGACATCATCCCGCCGTACACCTACGGCGATTTCTCGTACGCCGGCCTGAACTGGACCACCGCGGGCCAGGCGATCTACAACAACGGCTGCAAGCGTTCCCGAGGAGCCAGCACGATCCGCAGATCCACATCGTCAAGACCCCGTCGGTCACGTCGCTGCCCGATCGACGGCGGTTCGGTCACCTACACCTACCCGTGACCAACACCGGCGACGTCGAGCTGTCGAACGTGTCCGTCTCCGACGACAAGTGCGCGCCCGTCGACTACGTCAGCGGCGACACGAACGACGACGAGCTGCTCGACCTCACCGAGAGCTTGGACGTTCACCTGCACGACCACGATCGCCGATACGACCACCAACGTCGCCACGGCGACCGGACATGACGGCGAGAAGAAGGTCACCGACGACGACCCAGGCGACCGTCGACTGTCGCTCCGGACGAGGGCTACCTCAAGATCGTGAAGGAAGTCGACGGCGCCGATTTCAGCGGCGACTTCGGGTTCCACGTCGACTGCGGCGCAGCCGGCACGTTCGACGTGACCGTCACGTTCCCGGATGCCGGCTCATCGGTCGGCTCCGTGATCATCGACGACATCGCCGGCCGGAGCCGTCTGCAACGTCACCGAGACGAGCATGCCGGCCGCCCCCGCGGGTTTCCATTGGGGCGAGCCGACGGTCACCGAGAACCCGGCGACCATCAAGGACGAGGACACCGTCTGGGTCCACTATGTCAACCACCTGATCCCGGACGGCAGCCTTACGATCACCAAGGACGTGACCGGCGCGCCTGAGGGCTACACGGGCAGCTTCGACGTCCACGTCGATTGCGGCACTGACGGCACCTTCGACAAGACGATCGCCTTCCCGGATCCCGGCTTCGTCACCATCGGTGACCTCAGGGCCGGCGCCGAGTGCACCGTGACCGAGTCCGGCATGCCGGACGCCCCCACAGGCTTCACGTTCGGCGAGCCGGACATCAGCGGCAGCCCGGCGACGATCGAGTCCGACGGCACGGCGAACGTCACGGTCACCAACCACCTCACCGAGGTCCCGCCGGGAACCGGCAGCCTCAAGATCACCAAAGACATTCCGAACGTCCCTGAGGCATTCACGGGCAGCTTCGACGTCGCCGTCACGTGCGCGGACAGCGATCAGATCAATCGCACGATCGCCTTCCCGGATCCGGGCTTCGTCATCGTCGACGGCCTCCCCGCCGGCGCCCTGTGCGCCGTGATCGAGACCAGTCGAAGCGATCCGCCTGACGGCTTCCAGTGGGGCGGGGCGCTGTTCGCCGGCACGGCAACGATCGTGGCCGACCAGACCGCGGACATCACCGTGACCAACCTGCTCAGTGAGCAGAATGCGGCCCCGGCCCTCGGCCTCGACAAGAGCAACAACGCGCCCCTGGTCGGCGGCGAGCCGACCGTCGCTGAAGGTGACACCGTCACCTACACCCTCGCCTACACCGTGACCGATGGTCCGGTCACCAACGGCGTCCTCACGGACGTCCTGCCTGCCGGCGTGACCTACGTCGCGGGCTCCGCCAGCGACAGCACGGAGTTCGAATTCATCAGCTACGACTCCGGGACCCGGACGCTGACCTGGACCGCGGACTCGGCGACCACGTCGGGCTCGGTCACCTACCAGGCCAAGGTCGATGCGGGTGCAGCCAAGCTGGCCCAGCCGCTCACCAACGTCGCCACGATCGACTCCGAAGAGACCAGCCCGGTCGAAGACACGAGCAACGTCTTCGTGGCTCCGCCCCCGCAGGGCGAGACCGCACCGCCGACGGACGTCGCCGGCACCAGCGGCGACTCGAGCGTGACGGGTGGCAGCATGCTGTTCGTCCTCCTCGGACTGGCCGCTCTCGGCCTGGCCGTGGTCTTCGCCGCCCCGACGCCGGCTTCGATCCGCAACAAGCGTCGATAACCTGAACCGTCTCTGACGGACCAACCACGGGGCGCCTCGCCAGACGGCAGGCGCCCCGTTTTCGATTCCCTGCCGACACCTCGGAGAGTGGTGCGCGACGACACCAGGCGTGACAGACAGGTGGCACGGCCGGTGCACACTATCGCGACCAAAGGGATCGACCGGGATCCCGACTACGGGGGAGTGGACCCGACCGTGGATGACGTGGCGGTGCGCTGCGCGACGTGTGGCCGCGAGCTCGACGGCGACCCCGACGAGGAACGGGCGGGCGATGCCGGGCGGCCGATCTGCGGCGAGTGCCGGCGCGAGCGCGAGTTCTTCGACATCGACGCGGCCGACGGCCAGCTCGACGGCCAGTGGGACTCAGACTCGTGACCGACGGCCAGGATCCGACGGAACAGGTTCCGGTCGTGGTCGCGCCGCCCGCGGCCCCGCCCCCCGCCGCCCCCGCCTCCCGAAGAGGTGGCCCGCATCCCGACCATCCCCGATACTCGCCCGGCGGGCGAGCCCGGCTACCTGATCCGCGCGGTCTGGTTCATCTTCATCGGCTGGTGGCTGAGCGCGCTCACGATCACCGTGGCGTACTTCCTGTGCGCGATCATCATCGGGCTGCCGCTCGCATTCATGCTCTTCAACCAGCTACCGGTGATCCTGACCCTTCGACCGCGGTCCACGGACTTCACCGGCGCGAGCCCCGAACAGCACCCACTCTGGATCCGGGCCGTCTGGTTCCTGCTCGTCGGCTGGTGGCTCGGCGCCTTCTACCTGTCCGTCGCCTGGGGCCTGTGCGTGATCCTCATCGGGCTGCCGATCGGCCTGTGGATGTTCAACCGGGTCGGGGCGGTCATGACGTTGCTGCGCTACTGATGGCCGGCGAACCGATCCGCGTCGATTGGGTGGATCTCAAACTAGTCCCCGGACTGGCCGACTCGCCCGGCCGCCTCGGCATGACGTTCCTGCCCGGCAAGGACGAGGGGTTCCTCGGGCTTCATCGTCGAAACCTCGAGGAGGATGTCCGCTGGTTGCGCGAGGAGTACGCCATCGATGCGTTCCTCCTGCTCGTCGAGGATCACGAGCTCGAGACCCTCCATGTCCAGGCGATCGGCAAGGTCATGGCGGCCAACGGCATCGACCTTCTCCGGTACCCGATCCGCGACGGTCACGTTCCCGTCGATGACCGCTCGCTCACGGCAACCCTCGACGACCTCCGGGCGCGCCTGGCGAAGGGGGAGAGCGTGGCGGTCGCGTGTCGGGGCGGCCTCGGGCGGACGGGGACGGTCGTCGGCTGCCTCCTCCGCGATGGCGGCCTCGACCCCGACGCAGCCGTCGCACTCGTTCGCGCGAGCCGCGCCAAGACGATCGAGAGCCGGGAGCAGGAGCGGTTCGTGCAGTCCTGGGGCGACCGATGACCTATCAGCGGTGGGGCAGCCCGAACAGGCCCGGGACAGATAGCCCTTCGTCGATGGTGTTCCACCAGATGCCCTGGCCGTCCTCGATGATCTCGAAGTCGGTGAGATCGGAATCGGTGGCGCCCTTCAGCCAGTCGAACCAGGCCACGGGCACAGACAACTGCCGACCATCCCGAAGGTCGACCCGGAGCCATTCATGGTCGATCTCGACCGCGGCCGCGGACGGGAACCTATCCGCCTGGTTCTTCGAAGAACTCATTCCAGGACCTCAAGAGCAACTCGCGATTCGCGACGACGATGCGTCGGACTCGCTCGACCTCGGTCGGATTGTACCCATGGTTGATGCGCAGGCTGACCGGCTGGAGCCAGAACACGGCTCGACCGTCCCCGGATGCGACGTGGATATGCGGAGCTTCGTGGGTCACGCGATTCTCGTGCGAGATCCGCAGGAATTGAACTGGATCCGGAGGTGCCTTCTTGGCGGTCCAGCTATCGTGTCGGAGGCGTGAGTCTATGGACCTTTGCAGTAGTCTGCGTGCGTGATTGGGACCGCGGACTCTGGGATCAGGTCGCGTGTCTTTGACTGGCTAACCCAACAACGGAGCCAGTCGGGTGAGGCAATTCCTCGAACGGCCCTAATGAACTTCGGCTTGGACGGCCGGCGCATCCCTCTGATGGGCCCAAGCGGGATTTGGAAACCCGCAGCGTGTGAACTACCGCTGTCGATCACGACGACGTTGGGTGGGCCGTATGACGACTCATTCGACCGCCATGCGGGGACGCTCCACTACGCGTACCGCGGAATTGACCCGGCGCATCGAGACAACGTTGGTCTCCGGCAAGCGATGGTCGAACGAGTTCCGCTCGTGTACTTCCACGCCGTCGAGCCAGGAAGTTACGTCGCGGCATACCCGGTCTTCGTGGTGGCGGACAATCCAACAGCACTGAGCTTCTCCCTGCAGGTCGACGACGTCAGCGTGGTCGACCAGCCAGGTTTCGACAGTTCCGCGAGCGCGGAAGACTCGGAGCCTCGGCGCGCCTATGTGACGGCGACATTCCGTCGACGCTTGCATCAGGTGGCCTTCCGCGAGCGCGTACTACGCGCGTACGCAGAGCGTTGCGCGCTGTGTCAGTTGCGGCACCTGGAGCTCCTCGACGCCGCTCACATCACGCCCGACAGTGACCTCGCAGGCGAACCTGTTGTGAGCAATGGCGTCGCGCTGTGCAAGTTGCATCATGCCGCGTTCGACCGGTTCTTCTTCACCATCAGACCTGACTACACGGTCGAAGTCAGGCCATCAATTCTTGCCGAAAGCGATGGCCCGATGCTCGTCGTTGGCCTGCAGCAGATTCACGGTCAGCTGATCCACTTGCCGCGTCGAGCGGTCGAAGCGCCCGATCCCCAACGGTTGGAGCGCCGCTACGAGCAATTCATGGATGCCGCCGGATAGGGCGTCCCGCCCCTCGCCCTCAGTGCCGCGTCGCCACCGGTGACGCCGAGTTCGTGTTGAACGCCCGCAGCACGACCTCGTGGCGCGCGCCGTGGCTGTCCGTCACCAGGATCGGCAGGCCATCCTCGGCGACGCTGCGGCCGTGGCGGTCGCGGATCTCGAAGCGGCCGCCACCCATGCGGCGGATGTGGATCTCGGCGTCCTTGCCCTTGGCGGCGACGACCTCCGTCAGCCGTTTCGAATCCGGGTCGTGGACGAAGCCCATCCCGACGGTCGACCCGTAGCCCAGGTTGGCGGTGTAGAACACGTCGACCACGGCCAGGACGTACCCACGCCGGCGAGTCCGTACCAGGCCCAGGAAGACGAGGACGAGCCCGATCGCCAGCGCGGCGCCGAGGACGCCGAGGATCGGCGCGAGGATGGGGTTGCAGTCGATCGCCGACCCGCACGGCCGCACCGCATCCGAGATGGGCGACGCCTCGCTGGTCCCGACCGCGTTGGCGGCGAATGCGCGGCAGACGTAGTCGGTGCCGTTGGTCAGGCCGCGGATCTGGGCGGTCGGGTCGTCCTTGGACCCGACGTCGGCGACCGCCGGCCACGTGGCGCCGTTGTCGTCCGAGCACTCATAGTGGAGCTGCGTGACGCTCGGGATGAGCGGCACGCTGACCTTCAGCGCCTGGTCCAACGCGCTGACCGCCGGTTTCCCGGGCGCTGGCGGGGGACCCACCGGGGTGACCGAGGCGGCGGCGGTCCACGGCCCGACCGTCGTGCCGCTCACGACCGCGACCTCGCACGTGTAGGGACTCCCGTTGGTCAGGCCGGTGACGACCGTGGTCCCGTCGAGAGACACGCCCTCGGTCGATTCGATCGGCGCGTCGTCACCCGTGTGGCAGCGGACCTGGTAGTCGGTGACGGGTGGGGCGCCCGTGACCGGCCGAACGGGCGTCCACGCGACGGTGACCTGGCCGTCGCCGGGTGTGGCCACGACCCGCGGCACGACAACGGCGGCGGGCACCGGCGTCGGCTTGGGAGCAGGCGTCGCGGCGACCGTGAACGTGCAGCTCGCGTCCTGGAGCGCGACCGCGACCGCGTTGCCCGCCTGCTCGGCGGAGTCGAAGACGACCTGTGGCCATTCGAACGTGGCCCCGTTGACGCAGGGCGGCATGTCACGGGTGATCCGCATGTTCTGGAGCCCGGCCTCGAGCGGACCGCGGTCCTTCGGGTCGAGACCCATCCCGACCGGCAGCAGCGCGAACGGCGTGCGGCTCCCGAACAGCCGGTCGCGCGTCGGCTGGACCTGACTGACGGGCACGCCCTTGACGTCGTGCTTGCCGTCGGTGAACAAGATCATCGCGGGTCGGACGGCGTCGGCCGGCAGGTGGGTGGCGGCCTGTTCCATCGCCGCCACGTAGTTCGTATCGATGCCGATCTTCTTGGTCAGGGCCGGGTTGAGGCCCTTTCGGTAGGCCGCGGCGACGGCGCGCAGACAGTCGGCGAACCTGCCGACGGTCTCGGGGCTGTTCAGGAGGTGGAGGTCGACGCAGCCGGGGGTGTCGATCGCCTTCGCGGCGAACTGGACGATGCTCGCCGTCGTGTCGCCCTGGACGAGGTCGGCCGACGTCTCGTCGACGCGGCTCGCGATCCCCTCGAGCGCGCCCGCGAACCGGTCGCGGTTGGCCTTGTCCTGGAGGATCGACGCCGAGAAGTCGAGGACGAGGACGATGTCGGAGCGGTCGGGGGCGGCGGCCCGGGTGGTCGCGACGAAACCGTTGCTCGCCAGCGTGGCGGCGACGACGACAGCGAAGACGATGCGGGCGACTGGACCGAGGCGGTTCAAAGGGATCCTTGTGTGATCGGGCACGATGACCGCCCAACGGTTCGCATGAACCCGGCGCGGCGTCAATCTACGGTATCGGAGTCAAAACCGACGTTAGCATGCCGACAACGTGGACCCTCGAGACGGCAGGGCCCTGATCGTCTTGACAAACGTACGTCAGAACGTACAGTTCAACGTGTGAAAAGCATCCCGGTCAGCGACTTGCGGCAGCGTGTGGCCGATGTCATCGACGATGTCCAGTCGAGCGATGAACCAACCGTCGTCATGCAGAGGTCGCGCAAGGCGGCGTACATCGTCAACCCCGAGCGGTATGAGCGGGACCAGGCCGAACTGAGCGCCCTGCGTCGGGCGGTCTTCCTCGCTGAGGTTCGCGAGGCCGAAGCCGAGTACGGCGCCGGCGACGCCCATCCGTTCGATGACGTCGAGCAGCTCCTCGACGAACTCCGGGCCTGACTTGCGCCTGACGGCGTCCAGCCGGTTCCTCCGCAAGGCGAAGAAACTGCGAGAGCCGCAGGCATCGATGCTCCGCTCGGCATTGCGCCGTTTCGCGGTCGATCCGCAGGATCCGCTCCTGAGAACACATAAGCTGAAGGGCGATCTCGATGCCTATTGGGCGTTCAGCGTCGACGACGATGTGCGTGTCCTGTTTCGCTGGAACGGAGACGAGGCGTTTCTGGTGACGCTCGGCACTCACGACGAGGTGTATTGATTGGATCAAGCCAGCCGTCATCGGTTGGTGGGACACCCCGGCACCGCGGGGTCGGTGAGGTGACGTCCAGACCCTTGACCGTGTTCCTGCCGGGACGCATCATCCGTGCGTTCGCTCCTTGGACGACGGCCTTCTGGGCCGTGACGAGCGACTTGGAAGGGCACCTGAATGATCTCGTTCGGCCAGCGGCTCGCGGCGGTGGTCGCCACGTCCCTCCTCTTGCTGTCGGTGGTCGGGGCGTCGCCCGTGGCCGCCAAGCCGCCGAGCTGGAGCCATAAGGACGCGCACGTCTGCGCTGATCCAGGGCCGGACCAGGCGCGCTGCAATGCCATCGCTCGCACCTTCTACCTCGACGGGCAGGAGTCCGCTACCCGGACCAAAGCGTCGCTGAAGGTGACCGCCGCGGCGGCCCAGTCGATCTACTTCAACGGCACGAGCATCCGGACCGCCTACGGCATGACTGGTGTTGGTGACCCGTCGCTGGTGATCGCGATCGTCGATGCCTATGACGACGTGAACGCGTTCGCCAACGTCACCCAGTTCCGGACCGACTCCATGCCCGGGGTGCCAGCTCTGCAGAGCTGCACGCTGGCGACCCTGACGGCGCTGAAGAGCACCGCGAGCGCACCCTGCTTCACCAAGACCAACCAGACCGGCGGGACGTCGCTCCCGCGCGCCGACGCCGGCTGGTCGAACGAGATCGACCTCGACCTGCAGGCCGCATCGGCCGTCTGCCCGATGTGCAGCATCCTCCTTCTCGAAGCGACGTCGACGTCGGTCGGGAACCTCGCCGCCGCGGTCACGACCGCATCGAACACCGCGCATGTCGTGGCGATCTCGAACAGCTACGGCATCTCGGGTGATTACCCGGGCAGCGCCGCCCCGGCCTACGACAACGCGGCCAAGAAGGGCATCGCGGTCACGGCCTCGGCCGGTGATGGCGGCTACGGCGCCCTGTTCCCGGCGTCCGCGACGAACGTCATCGGCGTCGGTGGCACGACGCTCGCCATCGACTCGAATCGGGCGTCCGGAGCGGGGAGACGGTCTGGGCAGGGACGGGGAGCGGCTGTTCGTCGTACAACGCCGCGCCCGCGTGGCAGAGCATCCCGGGCAACCCGTGCGCGGGCAAGAAGGCCATCTCCGACGTCTCGGCTGTGGCCGACCCGAACTCCGGTCTGGCGATCTACACGACCTATAACAACATCCACGGCTACTGGGTCTTCGGCGGCACGAGCCTGTCCTCGCCGATCATCGCGGCCCTCTACGCGCGGCAGGGCGGCTACAACGCGTCCACGCTCGCGGGCCAGTACGCCTGGGCGGCCAGCACGCCGTACTACGACGTCACCTCGGGCACGAACACGACCAAGTCGTGCAGCCCGTCGGTCCTGTGCACCGCCGGGGTCGGCTGGGACGGTCCGACGGGCCGCGGCAGCATCGCCTCAGCCCCGAGCGCACCGCCTGTCCTGACCTCGATCACGGTCTCGCCCGCGGGTGCCTCGGTGCAGACGGGCACGACGCAGCCGTTCACCGCGACGGGCACGGACCAGTTCGGTCACCCGATCAGCGCGCAACCGGTCACCTGGTCGGTGGTCGGTGGTGACAGCACGATCGACCCCACTTCGGGGGTACTCACCGCTGGGGCGATGACCGGGACCTTCACGGTGAAGGCGACCGACGGCAGCGTGAGCGGCACCACGACTTTCACGGTGACGGGACCGCCTGTCCTGACCTCGATCACGGTCTCGCCCGCGGGTGCCTCGGTGCAGACGGGCACGACGCAGCCGTTCACCGCGACGGGCACGGACCAGTTCGGTCACCCGATCAGCGCGCAACCGGTCACCTGGTCGGTGGTCGGTGGTGACAGCACGATCGACCCCACTTCGGGGGTACTCACCGCTGGGGCGATGACCGGGACCTTCACGGTGAAGGCGACCGACGGCAGCGTGAGCGGCACCACGACTTTCACGGTGACGGCACCGGACTTCTCGCTCTCGGTCAGTCCGGCCACACAGTCGGTCAGGCGTGGAAGCACCGCGACCTACACCGTTACGATCGTGCCGACGAACGGCTTCAACGCATCCGTCCAGTTGAGCCTCGGCGGCCAGCCGGCGGGCTCCACCGCGACGTTCACCCCCAACCCGGCGACCGGTACCTCGACTCTGACGATAAAGACGCTGTCGACGACTTCGCGGCAGACCTACGCTCTGACGGTCACAGGTTTCGGCGGGGGCTTGACTCACACGAAGGGCGCGTCCCTGAGAGTGACCAAGTAGTCCACCGTCCTGCCTCGGGCCACTGGCGCCCAGCCCTGAGGTCGCTGCCTCAGCCGCCTACGGCTTTTCCGCCTGCGCTAGCCTACGGCGCGTGATCGATCGAGCGCCGCGTCTGCGGAACGATCCGTGGACGTGGGTCGGGATCCTGTGCGCGATCGCGTTCGTGGTCTTGGCCGTCGTGGTCAACGAAGAGGGCGCGGTCGGCTTCGATGACCCGGTCATCGCCTTCGTCAAGGGTCTCCCGGTTTCGACTGATGTCTGGCTCGCGATCACGGCTGCCGGCGGCCCGATCCTGATCCCGATCGGCATCGCGATCGTCGTGACCCTGCTGGCTCTTCGTCGTGTTCGGACTGCGGTCATCTACGGGGCGGCGCTGCTCGGCGCGTCGCTGGCGACCCAGGTCCTCAAGGTCTCGATCGGCCGGGTGCGTCCTCCCGGGGAGGCCGCCGTGGAGGCCTCCGGGTTCAGCTTCCCGTCCGGCCACACGCTCAATGGCACGGTCACGTACGGACTGATCGCCCTGCTCGTGTGGCGCAGCGATCTCCCGGTCTGGGTGCGCCGGCTCGTCGCCATCGCCCTGGGAACCCTGGTCGTCCTCATCGGGCTGTCGCGGATCGCACTCGGCGTCCACTACCCGAGCGATGTGGTCGGCGGCTGGCTCTGCGGGATGGCGGTCGTCGCGATCGTCGCGGTGTTGACGAGGGAGCCCGCAGGAGCACCAGCGGACGAGCTGGCTAACGCGCCACGCGGTAGCTGAAGTAGACGACGCTGGAGTTGAAGGTGCGGGTCTCGACGAGCTCGAGATCCACCCGGCGCTCGCGCCGCGGAAAGTACGGGATGCCACCGCCGACCAGCACCGGGTAGACCCTGGCCCGGTACTCGTCGATCAGATCCACCGCGGCCGCCTCGGCGGCCAGGGTCGCGCCGCCGATCGCGATGGTGCCCTCCCCCGGCTCGGCTCGCAACCGCTCGATCTCCTCCGTGAGGCTGCCCGAGGCCAGGCGGGCGTTGCCCTGCACCGCCGACAACGTCGTGGAGAAGACCACCTTTGGGAGCGGCTTCCAGAGCGCGGACCATTCCCGCTCTGCGTCGCCGAGCGACGGATCCTCGTCGGCGGTCTCCCAGTACAGCATCGTCTCGTAGAGCCGTCGTCCCATGAGGTGGACGTCGACCCCCCGGATCTCGTCGATCCACGAGCGGAAGACCTCGGCGTCGGGCGCCGTCCAGGCGAAGCCACCGTCCGGCCCGACGATGTAGCCATCGAGCGTGATGCCCATCGAATAGGTCACGCTGCGCATCAACCGATCCGCCGCACCACGTAGTGGAGCTCCGGGCAGTGTGGCGCCGCCTGACCGGGCCCGACTGGCTCGCCGTCGAGGTCCATGCAGGCGAGCACCTCGAAGCCGTGCGCCTCGAACTGGCGGACCTGCGCGTCCCGCGTGCTGTAGTAGTGCATGACCGCGTAGTCATGCCCCACGTCGTTGAGGATCGCGTAGGCGGCCTCGTGCCGCTCGTGCCGGACGAGGCGTCGACGGTTCAGCCACCATCGTGGCATCTGGAGCAAGGCCAGGGCAGCCATCGGCAGCGTCATGCCCTTCAACCGCAGGGGGTCGCCGAGATGGGGTGCGACGGCGCGATTGTGTGACGACATCACCAGGATCCCTCCCGGTGTCAGTGCATGGTGGATGCGGTCGAGGAGTACCTGGCGGTCGGCGTCGCCGAGGACGTCGAGGACGTTGAACGCGGCGACGATCGCGTCCCACGGCTGGTCGCCGAAGATCGCCGGGTCCCGCATGTCGCCCTGGGCGAACGATACGGCCGGGTACCGGTCACGACTGAAGGCGACCATCTTCTCGGACAGGTCGATGCCATGGACCGATCGAGCGATCGAGGCGAGGTAGCCCGTCAGCCGTCCGGCTCCGGAGCCGATCTCCAGCACGCGGCCGGTCAGCGCGTCTCGATAGTGGACGAGGATCTCCACCTCGACGGGGCGCAGTCTCCGGTTGGCATACGCGCCCACGAGCCGGCCGCCCGACCAGACGCGGTCGTTCGCCCGCCGCTGCACGTCTTCCGTCGGCTCGGCAGCCGACGACGGCGACGGTACGATGGGCTGGCTGCGGTCCGTCGACTCGGCGGACTCGCTGAGGCGCTCTGCTTCCACCGACCCCCTTGGGACGTTTCCACGTCGCACGGCCTCGACAGGGGTCGGCCGTCGGTTGGGCCCGCCGGCGGGTCTGTTCGGGATCCGTGTTCCGAGCCGGAGTCTACGCCGTTGGACAACGTTCGGGACCCTGGACGCGAGCGTTCCGTGTGGCTTCCACGCACCATCTGACAGTCCGGATGCCGACACGATCGGCCGATCAGGTCAGTCGGACCGCTCGGCCGCGAATAGCGTCATCGGCTCGCTGACGCCCTTGAGCTCGACCGGCCCGATCTCTCGGAAGGCGACCGCCGCGCCGGCAGAGTTCTCGACCACGGCTTGGCTGACCATCACCTCCCCGGCCTTGGCGTAGTCGGCGATGCGTGAGGCGAGGTTGACCGTCGCGCCGTAGTAGTCGCCCTCCTGGAAGATCACCGGGCCCGCGTGGAGGCCCACGTGCGCGGGCGGCAGGCCGGCATCGGCGATGCCGACGACCATCTCGAGCGCGGCGACCACCCCTGCTCCCGGGTTCGGGAAATGGAGCATCACGCCGTCGCCAAGCCACTTCACCGGTCGGCCACCATGCTTGACCGATGTCCGCTGGACGATCCGCCCGAGATGCTCGGCGAGCCGTGCCGCGGCTACGTCGCCCTGCTCCTGGGTGAGCCGCGTGTAGCCCGTGATGTCGAGGAAGCACATGGCCGGGGGCTGCTCGAGCCGGCTGTGGAACCCGGCGGTCGCCAGCATCCCCTCCATCTCCTCGACGATGCTGCCCGTCCACGCGCGCGACTGCTGGAGGTGGTACATCGCGAGGATGGCCCGCTCTCCGAGCGCGGCGTGCCGATCGCCGAAGTCGTCACCCAGCATCTCGTCGGGCCGCTTGCCAGCGGCCGTCGCCGGCGTGATCACCTCGGACACCCACATGGCGGACTCGGTCTCGGCGACGCGTCGCAGGCTGTCGCCCTGGGTGCGGACGTTCTGCTGGATCGTGGCGGGACGGAACCCGGCGCGGAATTGAGCCTCGATGAGGTCGACGTACGGGAGCTCCTCGTCGCGGACGCGATCGTCGGGACCCGGAGCGGCGGAGCCGGCCGCCTCGCGGATGAACAGCAGGAGCTCGAGCGGGACGCCGGTCCGCTCGGCCAGCTGCGCGAACGTGTCGCCACCGAGAGCGGAGAACCGCTCGAACGCGGGCGCATCGAGGAAACCGAGCCAGAGCTGGCCGCTGCGAACGGCTTCGCCGAGACCCTCGAGCGGGATCCCCGATGCCGCGAGCGCCTTCACGAGCCCGGCGCGACGGAGGTGGCCCGCCGTGAACCGACCGTCGGCATCGGGCGAGAGGATCCCGAGTTCGCAGTACTGGCTGAGCTGCTCGGTGCTGACGCCGATCCGCTGGGCCGCTTCGGCGAGATCGTAGGTGTCCACGCGGTGAACTGTAGCCGCGCCGGTCGACCTATCGGCCGATGAACTGGATCAGGTTCCCTTCGTTGTCGGCGATGATGGGGTTCGCCGGCTGTTGGGTCGTGGCGGGGAACGGGCCGAACGCGATCGGCACGTTCCGCGCACGGAGCCACGCGACGGTGGCATCGAAGTCGACGATGACGCCGGCCTTGACGAGGCCGCGAAGGAGCGTCCGGTCCGTGAGGCTGGGCGCGACGTCGCCGACCGAGATGCCCGTGTCCTGGTGGATCAGCTCCACGGTCAGCCCGTCGGCTTTGAGCAGGATCACGGTGGCGCCGTTCGCCGGCGGCAGCTGCATGGCCTCCGTCAGGCCGAGCTTGTCGACATACCAGGCCGCGCTCGCCTGGAGGTCGGCCACCGAGACGGCGAAGAAGCTGCCGACTCCGGACAGGGACGACGCGGCCGGCGACGCGGGCGGCGACGGGCTCGGAGCCACCGACGGCGGGCTGCTCGCGCAACCCGCGACCACGGATCCGACGAGCGCGATCCCCATCAAGGGCGGACGGTACAGCCTCACGCCGGCAACTGTAGCGGGCGGGAATGTGTCGTTCGGCGCCCAGTAACCCAGCATGCTGGTATGCTGGCGCGATGAAGGTCACCATCGATCTCGATGCCGATCGCTACCGCGCGATCAAGGTGGAGGCTGCCCGGACCGACCGAAGCGTGCGCGACATCGTCGACGAGGCGCTGGCGGCGTGGCTCGACGCCGAGGAGGAGCGCGAAGACCGCGCGTCGGCCGCGGACGCCCTGGCGGAATACCGGCGCGACGGCGGCGAATCGGCCGAGTCGTTCTTCGGTTCGCTGGCGGCCGAGACCAAGGCGACCTACGAACCCGACGAGGCGTGAGCGAGGGCGGTCGTCGCGTCGAGCTCGCGCCTGCTGCCCAACGCCAGCTTCGACGTCTGCCGCCGGGCGACGCCGCGCGACTGCGTGGACCGATCCTCGCCCTGGCGATCGACCCGCGTCCGCCGGGCGCGCGGAAGCTGGCCGGCACCGACTTCTGGCGCCTCCGAGTCGGCGACCTTCGGATCGTCTACGTCATCGATGACGCCGACGACCTCGTCTTGATCCTCAAGGTCGCGCGTCGCTCGGAGAGCACCTACCGGCGCGGCCTATAGTGGCGACCGTGCTGTCCACCGCTCAACCGACCTGCTTCCTGATCGCCGACATCTCGGGCTATACCGGCTACCTCGTCGACGTCGAGCTCGAGCACGCCCAGGACATCCTGGCCGACCTCGTCGGCGCCGTGGTCAGCGCCCTCCGCCCCGACTTCCGGCTGGCCAAGCTCGAAGGCGACGCCGCGTTCATGGCGATGACCGCCGAGACGATCGACGGCTCGATGCTGCTCGACACCATCGAGCGCTGCTATTTCGGCTTCCGGCGTCGCCGGCGCGACGTCCGCCAGGCGACGTCCTGCGAGTGCAACGCCTGCTCGCGGATCCCCGATCTCGACCTCAAGTTCGTCGTCCATCACGGCAGCGCCATCGAACACAAGGTCGCCGGTCAGCGCGAGCTCGTCGGCCCGGACGTGATCGTCGTTCATCGGCTGCTCAAGAACGAGGTCGTCGAGAAGCTCGGCATCCCCGCATACGCCCTGTTCAGCCAGGCGTGCATCGATGCCGCCGGCCTCGACCCCGTCGCCCTGGGCATGCGCGAGCACACGGAGGCGTACGAGAAGATCGGCGACGTGCAGGTGTGGGCGCTTGACCTCGAGCGGCGTTGGCAGGAGGAGGAGTCGCGAGGGCGCGTCTTCGTGGAGCCGGAGAAGGCGACCCTCATCGTGTCGGTGCCGACCGACGTCCCGCCACAGGTCGCCTGGGAGTTCATCACCAAGCCCGGCCAGCGGATGTCCTGGCAGCCGTGGGTCACCTCGGTGGCCGTCGAGGGCGCGACCGGCGGACGGCGCGGTCCCGGCTCGGCCAACCATTGCATGCACGGCAAGGACGCGGTGGTCGAGGAGATCCTCGACTGGCGGCCGTTCGACTACGTGACCGATCGGACCGTCATCGAGGCGCCCGGCGGGCCGATCAAGCTGCTCCACACCGTCGAGTTCGAGCCGACGACGGCCGGCACGACCATCCATTTCCGGTACGCGGCCCCCCGGACGCGCCGCGAGAAGGAGCTGATGAAGGCCATCGGGCCGGCCTATGGGGCTGCGCTGGAGTCGGGCGTGCCGAGCCTGGTCGCGCAGCTTGACGCCGAGCTCGCGGCGCGCGACGCGGACCGCGGCGCTGAACCGGAGCTCGCCAAGCCCAACCCGAACGGCCCGCTTGCCGGGATCGGCCCTCTCGTGTTCGTCGACTGAGACGAGGGCGGAAGTCGCCCCTCAGGCGGGGGTGTCGGCGGTCGATCCAGCCCGTGGGGCCGACGTCACCGTCGCGGCCGGCGCGCGGGAGGTTGCCGCGTCGAGCCGAGCGATGAAGGGCTTGGCCCCGAGGCGCACGAGGATCTCGCGAGCAGACTCGGCAGCGGCACGGACCTCCGGCTCGGATGGATCAAGAAGGGTCGCCATGTCGAGCTCGCACAAGGCCTCGTCCCAGGCCAGGCCAAGGTCGCGCCAGGCGCGGAGCGCTTCGCGATAGATCGTGATCGCCTCGGCTGGGCGGCCCTCGAGCGCGACGATCCCGGCCCGGATCGTCTTCCGATCCGCATCGACCGCTGGGCCGTGGACGCCGGATGCATCGAGTGCCGCCAGGTCGCCCGCTGCTCCGGAAGCGTCGCCCATCCACAGGGCCGCCCGGGCCGCCACCGCCAGAGCGATGGGCAAGTATTCCGCGACGAGGTCGCCGGTTCGATGTGATGCCTCGCGGGCATCGCGGAGCCGTCCAGATGCGAAGGCCGTCGAATGCCCGCGCCAGCCAGATCGAGGAGACGGTGCTTGGTTCGTCGCTCGTGCCGACGATGGACGCCATCTCTGCGATCACGTCCTCGACCTGTTCGCCGCGCAAGGCGCGGAGGCTCACCGAGGCTTCCAGCATGTAGAGGCGTTCGACCCCATCGAGGTCGTCGATGAGGGTCGAGTCGACCTGGGCCAACGCCCATGGCCAATCGCCCGTCCGGATCGCGCATCCGACCCCATTCCCGCTGGAGACGGCGAGCGAAGACCGGGCACCCAGCCGGCGCGAGAGGGTGACGCCGATCCGTGCAGAAGCCAGGCCGACCCTCGGATCACGGCTTCGCACGATGCTTGCGCGATTGCCGACCGCCCGCATGACCGTCTCGTTGAAATCATTCGACTCGGCCAGGGCCTGGCCCGCTGCAAGGACGCCCAGACCTTCGATGGCACGCCCGACGTAGGCCAAAGAGCGCTGCCCTTCGTGACCAGCGTGTCCGCGATGATCTCGGGAGAGGTCGGCCCGCTCCGCGGCGGCCAGTGTCCGGTCCGCGACCTCGATCGCGTGTGCCGGGTCCTCATGCAGGAAATAGGCGCGGGCGAGCTGTCCCACGAGGGCGATGAACCCAGGATCGTCGTCGAGATCGGCGAATTCGCTCGCACCGCTCTCGAGGATCTCGATGGACTCGGCCGGCTTGCCTGCCTCCAGGAGCGCTTGTCCGAGGGCGGCCGTGGCGCGCGCGATCGCCGGACCATCGCCCAGGTCGCGTCGGATCCCGATCGCACGACGGAGGTGCCTCTCGGCGACCTCGTGCCGACCCGCCATCGATGCGTCCGATGCGGCCTCCCCAGCTCGCTGCAGCAGCTCGGCCGTCTCGGCTGGATCGCCGGTCACGAGGAGGGCCTGTTCGAAGAAGCGGAGTGCTTGGTCATTCGCGCCGAGATCGACCGCCCGCGACGCCGCCGCCTCGAGTGCGATCTTGGCCTGACCGGCGAGTGCGTCGGCTTCGGGTCCCTCGGTCGCGTTCGCGTGCGCGGCCAGGTAATGTCCGGCGAGGGCTCCCGCGATCTCGTCGGTCTCCATGCTCTCGAAGAAGCGCGCGGCGGCGAGATGGCGGCGCTTCCGGTCGGTCTTGGCCAGCGTGTTGTAGGCGACCTCGCGGATCAACGCCTGGACGAAGGCGTACTGGCCGCGCTCCGGGCTTCGTGGGTCGGTCTCGAGTGTCAGTAGCTCGCGGCGGACGAGTCCGAACAATCGCGGCTCCAGCTCGGCGGCGTCGATCCCGGACACTGCCGCGAGGGCCGCCGGCGAGAAGCTCTGGCCGAGGACCGCAGCGTCGGACACAAGCGTCCGGTCATCCGGGGCGAGGCCGTCAAGGCGGCTCGCGATCAATGCGGTCAGGGTTTCGGGAACCGCCAGGCTCGTCAGGTCGCCGACCGGGCGATAGGTCGCCGTCGACGATCGTCAGCCGCTCCTCGGCCACGAGCATCCGGACGGTCTCGACCGCATACAGCGGGATGCCGTCCGCGCGGGCCACGATGCCGGCGACGGCTACGGCGGGTAGACCGGGCACGAGCCCGGCGAGGAGTTCGCGCATCGCGCCAGGTTCGAGTGGCTCGAGGTAGAGCGACGTGAAGTTCCGCTTGGCGGCTCCCCACTCGGGCCGGCGCTCGAGCAGCTCGGGGCGGGACAGCGTGATGACGAAGATCGGGACGCCCCGGCTCCATTCGAGCAGATGGTCGACGAAGTCGATCAGGCCCGAATCGGCGTAGTGGAAATCCTCGAAGACCATCGTCACCGTGCCCTGGTCGGCGATCCGTTCGAAGAACGTCCGCCACGCGGCGAACAGCTGCTCCGAGCCGCCGGTGGATGTCTCGACTCCCAGGAGGGTCAGGAGCGCGGGCTCGATCCAGCGTCGGTCGGCCTCGTCGGGAACGTATTCGACGAGCGTCTCGGCGATCTTCAGCCGGGTGGTCGTCTCGTCGTCGGTCTCGAACAGCCCGGCTCGTCGGCGGACCATCTCGCCGAGTGCCCAGAAGCTGATCCCGTCGCCGTAGGCCGGACTGCGGCCGACATGCCAGAAGGTCGCGTCGATGACGCCATCGGTGTATTTCGAGAACTCCCAGCCGAGACGGCTCTTGCCGATCCCCGCCGGGCCGACGACCGAGACGAGCCGGGCCTTGTGCTCGCGGCCGGTCGCGTGGAACAGGTCCTTCAGCAGGCGCAGCTCGTCGTCACGGCCGACGAACGGGGCCTCGAGTGTCTCGGATCGGTTGCGACCGCCGAGCTCGGCGACGACGCGGAGGGCGTGCCATGCCGGCACGGGCGTCGTCTTGCCCTTGAGCGTCTGCTCGCCGGCCTCCTCGAAGGCGATGGCGTTGGCCGCCGCCCGATGCGTCGCTTCGCCGACCAGGACCGTGCCCGGGAGCTGCCGCCGATTGCAGACGACTGGCGGTGTTGACGAGGTCACCCGCGACCATGCCCTGGTTCGTCGCACCGAGCGTGACCGCCGCTTCTCCGGTCAGGACGCCGGCACGAGCCTGGATCGTCGGTCCGAGCGTCCGGACGGCGTCGACGAGCTCGAGCGCGGCCCGCACGGCGCGCTCAGCGTCGTCTTCGTGCGCGGTCGGCGCGCCCCAGACGGCCATGACCGCGTCGCCGATGAACTTCTCGACCGTGCCGCCGTACCGGCCGATGACGTCCCGCGAAAGGTCGAAGTACGCCGACAGCAGCTCGCGGGTGTCCTCGGCATCCTTGCCTTCGGCCAGCGTCGTGAAGCCGACGAGGTCGGCGAACAGGATCGAGACCAGGCGGCGCTCGGAGATCGGAGTCGCGCGTCGACGCTGGTCGGCGATGTCGTAGTCCCGCCGGCGGGCAACGGCTGGGCGCATTCGCCGCAGAACTTCTCGCCCGGTTCGTTGAGGGCGCCGCACGACGCGCAGGGAAGTGCCAATGGAGCGGCGCACTCGGAGCAGAACTTTCGTCCGGCGCGGTTCTCCGTGCCGCAGTTGCGAGCAGACCACCAGCGTCTCCAGAAGGACCTGAAGGACGGAGCGTACCGCGTCAGTCCGAGTCGGATGACGCCGGCGGGACGACGATGTCGAGGTCCCCGGGGTGCGTCTCGAGATATCGGCGCACGTACGGGCAGAGAGCGAGGACCCGGAGGCCGCGCCGGCGGGCATCGTCGAGCGCGAACCGAGTGATGGCCGCAGCGACGCCATGACCCTCGAACTCGGGCCGCACCTCAGTGTGGATGAGCGCGATCCGGTCCTGCTTGACCTTGTATTCGAGGATCCCGGCCGGAACACCATCGACATCAGCCTCGTACCGCTCGCGCTCCGGCGCATCGGTGACGACGACACTCATCCGCCGCGCCTCATACGCCGAACAGCGCCTCGACGCGCCGGAGACCGTTGACGAACCCCATCGCCGCATAGATCGTGCGTGCCCGCTGGCCCGCCTCGGTCGCTTCTGCGGTGCGACCCGCCATCGAGAGGACGAGCCCGCGGGCGATCCAGGCCGTCCCGGCATCCGTCGAGTCGGTGGCGTCGGCGATCTCGATGAGCTCGGTCGTGATCCGGTCGGCTTCGGAGATCTCGCCACGGCGGGCGAGAACGACTCCCATGGCGGACCTCCAGAAGATCTGAGTGACGGCGTCGTCGGGAGCGCCGAGCTGTCGCGATACCTCCGCGGCGCGCGCCGCCTCCGCGTCGTCGCCGAGGAGGACAAGGATCCACGCCTCGAGACCCACGATCGTCGAGCGCCGGCCGGTGTCGCCCGCGTGCTCGAGGTCCGTGGACTCCTGCTGTGCGAGGCGAAATGCCTCCGGCAGATCGTCGAGCACGTAGTGCATGTAGGCGTGGCGGAACCCGGACCGGCGGATCCCGAGCTCATCGGCGATCGCGGTCGCCGTGGCATGTGCCTCCTCGGCCCGGTCTCGATCGCCGAGGATCGCCCAGAGGACCGCGGTCGCCGACAGGAGCCAGCTCCGCGTCAGCCGGCGAGTGGTCGACGCGAGCAGCTCCTCGTGGATCGCCAGGCTGCCGACAGCATCGAACGCGCCCCAGACCATGGCATTCGACAGTGACTTGGTGAAGTCCTCGCGCCGTTGATCGAGGCCCGACGCCGTCGCCAGCTTGAGCCCGAGTCGCGACCACCTGACAGTCGCTTCCCAGTGGGCGAGGTTGAGGTCGATGGCGACCATCAGCTCGTACACATCCATGAGCGCATCGATGTCGCCAGCCTCGGCGAAAGCCGAGGCTGACATCTCGGCCTCGGCTCGGACGTCGGTCATCACGAAGGATGGATCAGTAAAGCCGCGAACGTACGAAACCCACAGGCGTGCCTGGCGGAGCTTGAGGTCACCGAGGGCGGCCGCGACCTCCTCGGCCCGCTGCGCGACCTGCATGGACACGACGAGATCCTCGTCGAACCCGACGTGGACCAGCAGGTTGAGCGTCTTGAACCGTGCCGCCGGATCCTCGACAAGGAGAGCCTCGGCCTGCGTCAGCAATCGGACGGCCGTCGGCACCTCGTCCCGGTCGGCGCTCCGGCGACCGCCTGCCGCGAGTCGATGACCGGCTCGTAGCGCAAGTGCCCGCGTCCTGTCGTCGTCCGGTCCGAGCGCCAGCCGGTAGGTCCGTGCCTGGTCGAGGTGATAGCCGGTGATCTCGTCGAGCTCTGCGAGCCGGTCGCCGGCGGTCCGTTCCAGCCAGTCCGCGAACTGCTCGTGCAGCTCGGCGCGTTCGAGCTTCGGCAGGCTGTCGTACGCGGCGTCACGGATCAGCAGATGCCGGAAGCGGTACGCCTCGCCGCTCGTGTCCCGTCGCCGATCGGGCCGGATCAGCTCCTTGCGCACCAAGCCCATCAGCTGGCCTGCGACGTCCGCCCGAGCATCGGCCGGTGTCAGCTCGGAGACGTCGCGCTGGCCGAACTCCTTGCCGACGACAGCGGCCCGTTCGATCGTCCGGCGCTCGCCGTCGCTCAACCGGTCCAGGCGCGCCGCGAGCAGTGCCTGGATGGTCGGCGGGACGGAGATCGACTCGAGATCGCCGACGACGAGCGCGCCATCCGGCCCGCGCCGCACGAGGCCGTCGTCGAGCAGCATCTCGATGACCTGCTCGGCATAGAGGGGATTGCCGTCGGCGGCCGCGGCGATGCGATCGCGGGCGAGCGGTCCGATGGTGGCGCCTTCGAGCAGCGACTCGATGAGGCGCTCGGTGTCGGCGGCCGGCAGGGGTTCGAGCACGAAGGTCGTCGCGTCGGGCTTGCCACCGCCCCAGCCGACCCGGATGTCGAGGAGCTCCGGTCGGGCCATCGCGAGCAGGAGCAGGGGAACGCCGTGGACCCACTCGGACAGATGCTCGACGAGGTCGAGGATCGCGGGCTCCGCCCATTGCAGGTCATCGAGGACGACCGCGACCGGGCCGTCATCGGCAAGGTGCTCGAGGAACCGGCGGATCGCCCAGAAGAGCTCCTCGACCGGCGCCGGCTCGGTGGCGACACCGAGCGGTTCGGCCAGACGCGCGAGGATCGCGTCGGCGTCGTCGACACCTGCGAGGCGTCCGCGCAGCCGGTCCATGACCAGGGACGGTTCGGCTTCCTCGTCGAGCCCGACCGCCGAGCGGAGGAGCTCGGCGACCGGGAACCAGGTGATGCCCTGGCCGTACGGCAGGCACCGGCCGCGGAGGACCGTCGCAGCCGCCCGGGCGCCCGTGAGGAACTCGTGGACGAGCCGGCTCTTGCCGACACCGGCCGAGCCGAGCACGGTCACCAGGACGCAGCGCTCCTCGATGACCGCCCGTTCGAACGCGGCACGGAGGATGCCGAGCTCGCGGTCGCGGCCGACCATCGGGCCGCCGACCCGCCGATGGAACCCTTCCGCGGCCTGGTCGACGGCGATGAGGCGCCGGACCGTCACGGCGTGCTCGTGGCCCTTGACCGAGATGTCACGTGGCTCACCCGTGGTCACCGCCTCACGGACGAGCCGCCACGTCGACTCGCCGAGAAGCGTCTCCCCGGGCTCCGCGGCCCCTTGGAGACGGGCGGCCACGTTCACCGCGTCACCGGTCGCGCGGCTGCCGCCGGCTCGCGCGTCGCCGACCACGACCGTGCCCGTGTTGACGCCGACGCGCATGGCGATCTCGAGACCGCGCTCGGTCCGGAGGCCGGCGTTGAGCGCGGCCAGCGCGGTCGTCATCTCGGCGGCCGCCCGAACCGCTCGGAGTCCGTCGTCCTCGTGCACGACCGGGACGCCAAAGACCGCCACGACCGCGTCGCCGATGAACTTCTCGACCGAGCCGCCGTGCCGCTCGAGGACGCTGCTCATGGCGTCGAACCAGCGGCCCATGATCGAGCGCAGCGCCTCGGGATCGAGGTGCTCGCCCAGGCCGGTCGAGCCGGTGATGTCGGCGAACACGACCGTCACGACCTTGCGCGCCTCGCGTGCGTGCTCGGGCGCAGCGAGCGGGGCACCGCACGTCATGCAGAAGCGCGCGACGTCGGGGTTGGGCGTCGAGCAGTTCGGGCAGGCGACCATCCGCTGAAGTCTAGGGTGCGGACTGCGCACGCGGTCGGCCATACTCGCCGTCCTGACCGGGTGGACCTGCGATCAGATGGAGGCCTCGACGTGACGACCACCGACCCGACCCTCGACCGGCTGCTTCGCCACATGGCCTGGGCGAACGCCGCCCTGTTCGACACGCTCGCAGCTGGGTCCGATGCGGATCTCGCCCTCGCGGCGCCACGGAACGAGTGGTCCGCCGGGCGCATCCTGACCCACCTCGTCACCGCGGCCGAGCGGTACGCCGCGCGTCTCGAGGGTCTACCGCGGCCGGACGAGACGCCACCGGTGACCTCGGTCGCGGAGCTGGCGGACCTGAAGACCCGCTGCGCGGGGTACGACGCCCGGATCCGTGCTCAGGCCGCGTTGCCCGAGGGAACGGCCAGCTACGCCGAGCCGGGTGCGGACGTCTGGCCGCGATCGACCGTTGTCGCCCAGGCGATCCACCACGCGACCGAGCACCGCGCCCAGATCGCCGGCGCCCTCGCCACGAACGGGATCGACACCATCGACCTCGACGCCCTCGACCTATGGGCGTTCACCGAGACGGAGGACGGCCGGGCGTAGCAGATCCGAGGTTCAGGCGATGCCCTTGGTCACGTCCGATCGCCGCCGGCTCGCGGCGCTGCGCCTGCGCGCCCAGCGCATCGATGGGCCCGAGCACGCGACGCCGCTCGACACCGTGCGCTGGATGCTCGCCCTCCAGGGACAGGACCTGCCGGGGGCGAAGTGGTCGATCGGGTTGCGCGAGGCCGGCGGCACGGAACGAGGTGTGGAGGCGGCCTTCGACGCCGGCCACATCGTCCGCTCCTGGCCGATGCGCGGCACGCTGCACGTCGTCGCCGGCGAGGACCTCGGCTGGATGCTGGACCTGACGACGCCCGCCGCGATCGCTTCGTCCGCCCAACGTCGTGCCGCGCTCGGCCTGGACCTGCTCGATGCCGCCCGCGCCCGCGAGGTGGTCCAGCGTGTCCTTGCGGGCCGCAAGGCGCTGACGCGCGACGCAACGCTCACCGCGATCGATGCGGGCGGGGTCAGCACGGCCGGCCAGCGCGGCTACCACCTGCTCTGGTACCTCGCCCAGACGGGAACGCTCGTCCTCGGTCCGACCGAGGGACGCCAGCAGACCTATGCCCTCCTCGATGACTGGGTGCCGGACCGGCGGAGGCTCGATCGCGATGAGGCGCTCGCCGAGCTGGCGCTCCGCTTCTTTCGCAGCCACGGCCCGGCGACCGCCGCAGACCTCGCGCGCTGGGCGGGCCTGACGATGCGTGACGTGCGCGCGGGGATCGCCAGCAGCCGAGACCGGCTGGCCACGATCGAGCTCGACGGGACCAGCTATCACCTCGACCCCGAGATCGAGACAGGTGCCGGGACCGAGCTCAGCCAACGCGCTCGCGTCCATCTCCTGCCCGGCTTCGACGAATACGTCCTCGGCTACAAGGACCGGTCCGCGATCCTTGCGCCGGAGCACAGCCAGGCCATCGTCCCAGGCGGCAACGGCGTCTTCCGGCCAACGATCGTCGTCGATGGGGAGATCATCGGGACCTGGCGACGCGTGAACCGGGGAAGCCGGGTCGAGATCGAGCCGACGCCCTTCGGCCCGCAGCCCCGCGGGTTCGCGAAGGAGCTCGCCGCAGCGGCCGACGCCTACGGGTCGTTCCTCGAGCGCCCGACTAGAGCACTCCCGACTCCATCAGCTGCTTGAGCTTCGAGAGTCCGCCCGACCACATACGGCCGTAGACAGCAGCCACGAGCGGCCCGAACAGGCGCGCGGCGCCGGTCAGGGCGATGTCCGAGACGACATCGACGCGCGTGCCGCCCGGGACGGTCGAGAACGAGAGCGTCACGACGAACGGGGCGTTCGGTGTCGTGCCTCGCATCGCCGCGCGGTGCGGCGGCTCGAACACGGTCGTCACCGCGTCGTTCTCCTGGCGTCGGCCGAGCATCGTCACCACCGCGTGTCGGGTCGAGCCAAGGCCGTGCGGGGGCGGCGAGGTCCAGTGCTCCTCTACGTCGCCCGGGAACCACGTCCCCGTCTTCTCGACGTCGGTCACCACGGCGAAGACCTCGTCGATCGGCCGTTGGATCGTGGTCCGGTTCGTGACGCTCGACACCCGACGCCTCAGCTCGCCAGCCGCTTGTACCGGATGCGGTGCGGCTGATCGGCCGCCGTCCCGAGCTCCCGGTGGCGGAACTCCTCGTACTCGGTGAAGTTGCCCTCGAACCAGCGGACCTGGCTGTCGCCTTCGAAGGCGAGGACGTGGGTCGCGATCCGGTCGAGGAACCAGCGATCGTGGCTGATCACGACGGCGCAGCCCGGGAACGACTCGAGGCCGGCCTCGAGCGCCCGGAGCGTGTCGACGTCGAGGTCGTTGGTCGGCTCGTCGAGCAGCAGCACGTTGCCGCCCGACTGGAGCAGCTTGGCCAGGTGGACGCGGTTCCGCTCGCCGCCCGACAGCTTGCCGACCGTCTTCTGCTGGTCCGTGCCGCGGAAGTTGAAGCTCGAGACGTAGGCGCGGGCCGGCAGCTCGCGGGCGCCGACCTTGATGAACTCGGCGCCCTGGGCGATCTCGTCGAAGACCGACTTGTCGGCGTCCAGGTCGTCGCGGCTCTGGTCGACGTAGCTCAGCTGGACGGTGTCGCCGATCGCGATGGTCCCGCGGTCCGGCGCCTCCTGGCCGACGAGCATCCGGAACAGCGTCGTCTTGCCGGCGCCGTTGGCGCCGATGATGCCGACGATCCCGGCGCGCGGCAGCGAGAACGTCAGGTCCTCGATGAGAACGGTGTCGCCGTAGCCCTTGCGCAGGTCCTTCACCTCGATGACGGTGTCGCCGAGGCGCGGCCCGGACGGGATCGCGATCTCGAGCTCGCGCGTGTTGTCCTTGTCGTCGTTCGCCTCGGCCAGCAGCTTCTCGTACGCGCCGAGGCGGGCCTTGCCCTTGGCCTGCCGGGCCCTCGGCGCCAGGCGCACCCACTCGAGCTCGCGGGCGAGCGTCCGCTGGCGCGCGTCGTTCGAGCGCTCCTCGCGGCCCAGGCGCTCGAGCTTCTGCTCGAGCCAGCTCGAGTAGTTGCCCTCGAACGGGATGCCGCGCCCGCGGTCGAGCTCGAGGATCCACTGCGCGACGTTGTCGAGGAAGTAGCGGTCGTGGGTGATCGCGACGACGGTGCCGGCGTACTCCTGGAGGAAGCGCTCGAGCCACTCCACCGATTCGGCGTCGAGGTGGTTGGTCGGCTCGTCGAGGAGGAGCAGGTCCGGGTGCCGGAGCAGCAGCCGGCGAGCGCGACGCGGCGCTTCTCGCCGCCGGACAGCGTGCTGACGTCGGCGTCGTCGGGCGGGCAGCGCAGCGCGTCCATCGCGATGTCGACGTTGCGCTCGAGGTTCCAGGCGTCGGCCGCGGCGATCTTGTCCTCGAGCGCGGCCTGCTTGGCGCCGATCGCCTCGTAGTCGGCGTCCGGGTCCGACCAGGCGGCCATGACCGCGTTGTAGTCGTCGATGAGCGCCTGGACCTCGGCCACGCCGTCCATGACGTTGCCCTTGACGTCCTTGGTCGGGTCGAGCTCGGGCTCCTGGGTGAGGTAGCCGACGGTGAAGCCGGGCGTCAGGCGCGCCTCGCCGGTGAACCCGTCGTCGAGCCCGGCCATGATCCGGAGGAGGCTCGACTTGCCGGCGCCGTTCGGCCCGATGACGCCGATCTTGGCGCCCGGGTAGAACGAGATCGAGATGTTCTCGAGCACCGTCCGGTCGGGCGGGTAGTGCCGGGCGAGCTTGTAGGTCGTGTAGATGAATTCAGCGGGCATGTCGGTAGGGTAGCGGTGCCGCGGTTCATACGGTCGCGCGGACTGGCGAAGCCCTCATCCGTGTGATGCACGTGGACTGCATCAGCGGCTCCGCCGGGCTGGGGTCGGGCGGCGCCGGAGACGGCTCGGGCGGCGCCGGAGACGGCTCGGGCGGCGCCGGAGACGGCTCGAGAAAGCCCGCCGCCTCCCTCGATATGCAGTCCACATGCATCGATCCAGGGAGTCCGCGCGCCGACGATGTGCCGGCGCGCGCCGGGCTCAGCTCACGGGGTCGGTGTCAGCTTGGACTGCGACGCGATGAGGTCCACGACGGACATGTTCGTGGTGTAGGTGGCATTACCGACGGTCCCGGTGGTCTCGATCCAGAGGGGTCCTCCGGCGGCATCGATGAGGTAGCCGTAGCGGGTGGCGCCGGCCGAGACTTCCGGCGTGGAGATCGTCGCGGTCGCCTGGAGGCGAGTCGCCGGCAGGCCGCCGATCGTGACCGGCTGGTTGGTCAGAACGGTCCAATCGGCCGGATTGGTCGCGGCCGTCAGCGCGGCCTGGTATGTCGTCGCTGGGTCAGCTTTGATCATGACCGCGGTCTTGAGCGTCGCCGGATCGGCCGGGACGGTGATCGCGGCCGGGTCGAAGTACTGGCAGGCGATGTTCGCCGGCGTGGTGGTCGTGAACCAGTTCGCCGGATAGACGACGTTGATCGACACGCTCGACGGGATGGCGAGCTGGCATGTCGCGGTGGGCGGCAACGATGCGGGTGGGACCACGGTCGGTGCCGGCGAGGCGCTGGCGGCCGGGGTGGCCGTCGGAGCGGCGGTCGGGGCGGGGGTCGCCGTCGGAGAGGCGGTCGGCGTCGCCGTCGGCGACGCGCTGGGGCTCGCGCTCGGGCTCGCGCTGGCGCTCGGGCTCGCGGTCGGGGCCGCGGTCGCGGTGGCCGCCGCCGACGCGCTCGGACTCGGCGACGCCTCGACGACCGTTGGCGTCACGAAGATGACCAGGGTTCTGCCACCGAGGTCGCTCAGGATGAGCTGATCGTTCCGGCGATCGACCTTGCCGACACCTTGCATGTCTTGGAGGAACGCCTGTTCCTGCGCCGTCACGTCCTCGGCGCAGGCGATCTGGGTTCCCGCCAGCGGCCCGATCCCCGCCAGCGTGCCGTTCGTCGTGTACGGGCCCTGGTAGCTGTTGCAGCCCGCGAACCCGGATACGGTCTTGAGTCGGAACACGGCGGTCAGTTCGGTCCCGGCCACCGGGATCGACATGTTCCCCGGGGCCATCGACAGCGAGTCCACGACCCAGGAGCCGAGCAAAGGATTCTTCGGCGCCGATTCGAACACGAGGATGATCGACAGGTCTGCCCCGCGGATGGTGAGGGTGTCGCCGCGGACGTTGTAATAGCGGCTCGCCTGGAGCAGCGAGATGTACGTCGTCGCGAAAGCGTCGGTCGTCTCGCCGCACGACATCAACGTCGTCTTGGGCATCCCGATGAAGATGCTGCGGCCGTTGCTGACGTACACGGCGTCGTAGTCGTTACAACCACCGAAGCCGGTGACGCGGTTGGCGCGGAAGTCGGCGTCCGCGTATTGGTCGGGCGGGACGATGGTGAGCGCTCCGCTCACGTCGTACGAGTCGAGCACCCAGGTCGTCGCCTGGAGCTCGCCGCCGCCCCCGTCGGCCGTCGCGTCGGCGGCGTTCCCGGACGAGCAGGCAGACAGCGCGACCGCGACGGCGGCGAGCGCGAGGAACCGTCGGATCATCATCGGATCGCGCGGCCGCTAGTTGGACGTGCTGTGGCTGGCCACGTATGCGGCGAACAGACGGAGGAAGTGGCCGAGGCCGGCGACGAGGAGCGACAGGAAGAGCGGGCCGCCGATGGCCGCCGACGAGATCGCGAACGCCTCGAGCCAGTTGACATTGTTGCGGCTGGCGAGGTCGATCCACCACAGGACGCCGGCGATCGCGGAGTAGATGACCGCCACCCAGCCGACGATCACGAAGACGGTCGCGATGGTGGCAAGGCGTTGGGCGTCTCGCTGCAGTTCCATGTGTTCGATCCTCCGGCGGTTGATGGTCGCCCCCACTGTACCTTGTCGATTCACGCCCGGGTCGTTCGTCGTGCTGTCGAAGGGTGACCGAGGCGACCGTGTCTTCGGCCCGGGAGAAGGAGATCGATCGATGGCACAAGACATCGGGCAGGTGATCCATTTCGAGGTCACCGGCAAGGACGGCAAGGCTCTGCAGCGCTACTACAGCGACCTGTTCGGCTGGAAGCTCGACACGAACTTCCCGGGTGGCTATGGGATGACCGACCACGACCAGACCGGCATCGTCGTCGGCGTCGCCGGCACGCAGGACGGCTCCGGCGGGCTGGTCACCGGCTATGTCCGGGTCGCCGACATCAACGCGACGCTGGCCAAGGCCGAGTCGCTCGGCGGCCGGACGATCATGCCGCGCTTCAGCCCGGACGGCACCGCCTATCTGGCCCTCGTGGCTGATCCCGAAGGCCACGTCGTCGGTCTGTCCGAGTAGGGGGCCCGGCCGACTGACGGCCCTCCCCGCGATTCGCTGTCCTGCTACGGTTCCCGCGGCAGGACAGACGCATCGCGGGGAAGGGAACCGATGGCCACTGTCGAGGACACGACCCAGAAGGTCCAGCGCATCCTGGTCGACTCGTTCAACGACGTCCGGCTGCGCAAGGACGGCTTTGCGCTCGAGGTCGGGAGCACGGCCGCCTTCGTCGAGATCCAGGCCTGGACGCCCGACAAGAACGGCGATCCCCGGTCGCTCGTGTACATCTGGGCGCCGCTCGGGCGTGACGTGGCGCCGTCCGACGAGCTGTTCCACTGGGCCGCGACCGATGGCCAGCAGTTCCGCCTCGGTGGCGTGACGGTCATCGAGAACAAGGAAGCGAAGACGTGCTTCCTCCAGTTCGATTACACGATCCTGGCCGACTACCTGGACCCGGCCGAGCTGACGACCGCCGTCGGGGCCGTGTTGTACACCGCCGACGACCTCGACGAGACGGTCCACTCGCGGTTCGGGGGCAAGCGCTACACCGATCCGTCGGATCCGGCGCCGCCGACCCCACCCGCGCCACCCGCGCCTCCCGACCCGTCCCCGCCGCCAGAGGCCCCGCCGGCCCCGCCCGCGACGTGATCCGCGACCGCGTCCGCGACGAGGCGATCGCGATCGCCAAGGCCTACTCGCACCCGACCGTCGAGCCGCGCCACGTGCTGTGGGGGATCGTCGTGGCACTGGGCTCAGCGGCACCGACCGAGGTGTCGGCAGGGACCGTCAAGGCCCTCCTCGAGCCGCACGGTACGTCGTACCAGACGCCGGTCGTCTCCCCGGCCGCGGAGGCCGCGCTGGCAACGATCGTCGACGACGCGTCGGCGAAGACCGAGGCGATCGAGCTCCTGAAGCGGATCCAGGGCGGCGACACCGGCGGCGGCTGCGGCCGACACCCCGACCACGACGACAACGACGGCCACCGCCACCGACACGGCCGCCACCGCCACGACGACGAGCGCTGCGCCGGCACCGTCCGACTCGCCGCCGCCCAAGGGCGAGACGACCGAGTCGATCCTGGCCGAGCTCGACGCGCTCGTCGGCCTCGTGTCGGTCAAGGCCGCGGTCCGGCGACTGATCGCGGTCCAGGTGCTCAACGCCGAGCGCAAGGCGGCCGGCCTGCCGACCGTCAACGAGAGCCTCCATGTCGTGTTCACCGGCGCGCCCGGCACGGGCAAGACGACGATCGCGCGGATCATCGCCCGGCTGTACGGCAGCATCGGCGTCGTCAGCCGCGGCCAGCTGGTCGAGGTCTCGCGGGCCGATCTCGTCGCGGGCTACGTCGGCCAGACGGCGCTCAAGGTCCAGGAGGTCGTCGGTCGGGCGCTCGGTGGCGTCCTGTTCATCGACGAGGCGTACTCGCTGGCGGAGGAGGGGAGCGGCGAGTTTGGTGCGGAGGCCATCGCGACGCTGGTCAAGCTGATGGAGGACCACCGCGACGACCTGGCCGTCATCGTGGCCGGCTACCCCGAGGAGATGCGCCGGTTCATCGACTCGAACCCGGGGCTGCGCAGCCGGTTCACCCACTACATCGACTTTCCCGACTACACCGCGCACGAGCTGGTCGAGGTCTACGAGGGCTTCGCGGCCGCGTCGAAGGTGAGCCTCGGGGAGGGCGTGGCAGCGCGTCTCGAGCAGCTGTTCGGGCTTGCCCTGGACGTCGGGAACTTCGGGAATGCCCGCTACGCGCGGTCGCTGTTCGAGCAGTCGTACGCCAACCTCGCGACGCGCGCTCTCGCCGACGGCCACATCGACCCAGGCGAAGGCGACGAGATCCTGGTCGACGACCTGCCGCCCGCGGACCCGTTCACGACCGCCGTCCACAAGATCGGGTTCCAGCCGCGCTGACGGATCGTGCCGTGCCACGGAGGAGTACCCCATCGGCCACCGATGGAGAGTTGGAGGCTTCGATAGGCGCCAAGACGGAGGGTCGAGCATGTCGATCGGATCGCTCGATTCGGGAGCCATGCGCGTCGTGCGGACGACCGAGATTTCGCCAGAGGGACGCAGTCCGGTAGCGGATCGTCGGCCACAGGCCTCGATCACGCTGGACGATGCCACCGAGGGCGACCGGAGCTTGCCCATGCTGACCGTGCGTCATCCCGGCGATCCGCGACGTCTGTCCCTCGAGGCGGCTCGATGACGGAGACGAGACGTCCGATCAGCTACGTCGAGAACGCGGTCCCGCGACGGGGATCTGCGTGGGCGGATACGGCGGATCCGTTCCCGGCGCCCGAATGCGTGCCGGCTACGTCGAGCGATGGACCGGTCCAGGTCAGGCGTCGAGGCCCGTCGGCGCCGCGCCCCGACTCTGACGGCGCCGACTATGACAGCGGCGACCTCCGTTCGCGATGCACGTGGACTGCATCAGGACGGGAGACCAGGACCGGTCGCAACCGCAGGATGCAGGCGACATGCATCTAAGGAATTGGCGCCGCGGTGCGCCTGGCCCGGCCGTGCGTCTCACCGGGCTGGCTGGCGCGACGGTGCGCCAGCCCAGGTGATCGGCGCCGCCGTGCCTGGCCGGGTTATGCAGTCCACATGCATGACCGGCATAGGTCTCTTGGGCGTGTAGCGCGAGGGGCCGCTACGGGAAGAGATCGTTCTCGCGGGGGATGACCATGTCGCGGATCGTGCCGTCGCCGCGGGTGAAGGCGGCGCCGCGGACGAGCGCGACGGGGCGACCGGCGGTCTTGCCGAGAGTCAGCTCCGCGGCTGAGGCCAGCTCGTCGGCGACGGCGCGCACGGTCGAGTGCATGATCCGGCCATCGGCGTCCGGCGACCCGCGGAGGTCCTCGAGCGGCAGCAGGCCCGACACCCCGATGGCCACGTCGACGATGCCCCAGCGCCACGGCCGGCCGAATGAGTCGGACACGATCACCGGCACGTCGACGCCGAACCGCGCGAGGATGGCCCGGCGGATCGTGGCGGCTGACCGGTCGGGATCCACCGGCAGGAGCGTCACGACCGAGCCGGTCGCCGGCCCGACGTTCGACGCGTCGATGCCGCCGTTGGCGCACACGAACCCGTGGGCCGTCTCGGTGATGAGCACGCCGTTGGTCATCCGGACGACGCGGCGCGCCTCGCGGAGGACGACCTCGATCTGTCTCGGGTCGCGGTCGTAGCGCTCGGCGAACTCGATCGCCTCCGGACGGGGCTCGACGGCCGTCAGGTCGACCACCGCTCCCTCGGCCTTGGACACGACCTTCTGGGTCACGACCATGACGTCGTCCGCGGTCAGCGGCAGCGCGCCCCGGGTCCGCTGGATGGCGTTGCCGATGAACACCCCGAGGTCGTCGCCCTCGCGGATCTCCGGGATGCCGTCGAGCGCGAGGACCCGGACCTGGCTGTCAGCGGACACCGAGACCACCCGTCCGCTCGACTTCGGCGGACTCGACGAAGACGAGGTCGTCTGGGGTGTCGAGATCGACCGTCAGAGGTCCATCGAGCTCGATCAGGGTCGCGCCCGCGGTCGCGGCGGCGGCGAGGTGGGCCTGTCGGCTGCCGCGACCGAACGCGAAGTCGATGACGTCGGGTGGTCGGAGCCCGAGCGCGTTGGTTCCGGTCCCGTGGCGGTCGGAGACGATGACGACGAGCGTGCCCTGAGCGTCGGGTTCATCGGTGAGCGGCGTCGCGACCGCCTCGATCGCCTCGGTCGTGATCAGCGGCAGGTCGACCGGGATGACCAGGATGGCCGTCGCCCCGCCGGCGACCACGTCGGCCCGTGCCTCGCGCAGCCCGTGATTGAGCCCGTCCGAGCGCTGGAGCAGGGTTCGCGCACCGATCGCCGATGCGTGCCGCAGGACCTCGCGATCAGGGCTGACCACCAACACGTCCCCGAGGCTGGTCACGTCCAGGGCGGCCACGACGGTCCGTGCCAGCAGCCTCTCGACCAGATCCCGCCGTTCCTCGGCGTCGAGCATCTCGCCGAGCCTCGTCTTGGCGCCCTCGAGCGTGCCGACCGGGATGATCGCCGCGACCCGGCTCATGGCGTGGCGGCCGGCGTCGCCGCCACCGCGAAGTCGAGGACGGTCCGGGCGAGCCGGGCACGTCCGTCGTGGTCGGCCATGACGGTGTCGGTGACGAGCGTCCGGTAGCCGAGCGCCGCGATGTCCGGCTCGAGCGAGGCGTCGACCGTGTCGAGCACGAACGCCGTCGCGAGCCCGCGGTAGATCCGGGCCACTCCCCGGGCGCTCGAATTCGTGACCGAGCGAGACCAGCATCCGGTCGGCCGGCCCCTTGAGCGCGGCCCCGCCGACGATCGGGCTGACGGCCACGACCGGGACTCCCGCCGCGGCCCGTGCCGCGACCAGATCACGGATGGGCCCGGCCAGGATCGGCCCGATCGACACGATCGGGTTCGACGGTCCGATGACGATGACGTCGGCCGCGGCGATGGCCCCGATGACGGCGGCACTCGGCGTCAGATCGCCGCGGAACCGGACCTCGCGGACCTCCGGCGCCTGGTGGCGATGCACGAAGTACTCCTGGAAATCGAGCCAGCCCTCGTCGACGCGGACCTCGGTCCGGACCGGCGCATCGGCCATCGGCAGGATCGGCGTCGCGATCCCGAGCGCCGTCTGCAGCGACCGCACGACCGCGGTCAGGTCGCTGCCCGCGCGGAGCCGCGATGTCCGGGCGATGTGGGTCGCGAAGTCGCGGTCGCCGAGGCGGAACCACGCCTCTTCGCCATAGTCGGCCAGGGCGTCCATCACGGTCCACGTCTCGCCGGCGATCCCCCAGCCGCGTTCGTCGTCGAACCGGCCGGCGAGCATGTACATGACCGCGTCGTGGTCGGGCATGACCAGCAGGCCGTGTCGCTCGGTGTCGTCGCCGGTGTTGACGACGACCGTCAGCTCGCCCGGGGCGAGGGCCGCCTGGAGGCCATGCGCCAGCTTCGCGCCGCCCGTCCCGCCCGCGAGGGCGACGACGTTCACCCGGTCACGCCTCGAGCAGCTCGGCGACGCGCGACATCCGCTCGATGGTCTCGTGGTCGTACGGCGCAGGCATGCGGACGATGACGGTCGCGAAGCCCATCTCGGCATACGGCCGGAGCGCGTCGGCCACCTCCGACGGCGAGCCGAGGAGGCTTGCGCTGTTCTCCATCTGCTCGATCCCGTTGTTCGCCATCAGCGCGCCGTAGGCGGCCTCGGCGTCGGCCCGTTGGTCGCGCAGCACGATCGGGAAGCTGAGGGTCTTCTCGATGGTCGCCGGGTCACGTCCGACGTCGGCGCAATGTTCGGCGAGCAGCTCGAGCCGCGCGCGCACGTCGTCGACCGAGCCGCTCGTGTTCCACCCGTCCGCCCGCAGCGCGACGGTCCGCAGTGTCTTGCGGGGTCCCGACCCGCCGACGAGGATCGGCAGCTTGTGCTGGATCGGTCGTGGGGCGCACAACGCGTCGTGGAGCGTGTAGAAACGGCCCTCGTGGCTGAACCGCTCCCCGTCGAGCAGCCGGCGCATCAGCATCACGGCCTCGTCGAGCCGGTCGAGCCGTTCGCCGACGCTCGCCCCGAAGTCGATGCCGTAGGCATCGTGCTCGCGCTCGAACCAGGCCCCGCCGATGCCGAGCACCGCACGACCGTTCGAGACGTGATCGAGGGTCGTCGCGAGCTTGGCGGTCAGCCCCGGGTTGCGGAAGGTGTTGGCGCCGACCATGAGCCCGAGCCGCATCCGCGAGGTCAGCGGGCCGAGCGCAGCGAGGACGCTCCAGCCCTCGAAGATCGGCTGCTCCCACGGCCCGAAGATGGCCATCAGGTGATCCCATGTCCAGACCGAGTCCCAGCCCGCGTCCTCGGCGGCCAGCGGCCGCGTCGCGGAACGCCGGCCAGCTCGTCTGCTGCGACCAGAGCTGGAGCCCGAAGCGCGTCACCCGTCGAGCTCGTCGTGGATCGTCGCGGCGCGGAACCGGAACGTGATCCGATCCTGGCGCTCGAAGCGCTCGCGGATGAGCCGCTCGGCCTCCTCCGGCTCGTGTGCGTGGTAGCGGCGGGCCATCGCGGCGATGTCGGCCTGGGTCGTGGTCCAGTCGGTGATCGATCGGACCGTGCCGGTCAGTCCGACCCAGCGGTATTGGTCGACCGCGTCGATGACCGTGAACGACAGCCGCGGGTCGCGGACCAGGTTCGCCGGCCAGCGCCGGCCGATGGCGCTGTTGATGACGATCTCGTCGCCCTCGACGGCGTACCAGACGACGGCCTGTCGCGGGCGCCCGTCGAGTTCGATGGTCGAGATCGTCGCGAAGCGGAGCGCATCGAGAAAGGCACGGACACGGTCGGGGAGGGGACGGGCGGGCGAGATCGTGTCGGGCGCCTGGGCAGTGGGCTGGGTCATGCCCTCGATGGTAGCCGAGCGCGATGTCGAGCGGTGGCGGGGGCGCTCCGGGCCCGGGTCACCGCGGCACGGGCCGAGGTGTGGCTTCGTCCGTCCACGCGGCGTGGCAGTGCCGGATCCGCGGCGGGCTTCCCGAGGAGATATCCCTGTCCGAGCTCGACGCCGAGCGCCGTCAGGCGAGCCAGATCCGCGCGTCGCTCGATCCCTTCCGCGAGCAACCGCGCGCCGATCCGCGAGCTGAACGACACGAACGCCTCGACGAGGGCCTGCTTCGCATCGTCGTGACCGATCCCGTGGACGATGTCGCGGTCGATCTTGATGACGCTCGGTCGCAGGGCCGCGATCAGCGCGAAGCTCGCGTAGCCGGCACCGGCATCGTCGACTGCGAAGCCGAACCCGAGCCGCCGCAGGAGCCGGACCTGGCGCTGGAGGGCCACGACGTCGGAGACCGATTGCTGCTCGGTGCACTCGATGGTCAGCTGGTGCGGGATCGAGCCCGACCTCGCGGACCTGGGTGGCCAGCGCGCCTGCCTCGAAGGCTGGGTGGAGCAGGCTGACCGGCGTCAGGTTGATGGCGAACCGGCGAGGCGGACGCCCGTCAGCCCGCGCCGCGACCTCGAGCCGGCCGACCCGCTCGAGGATCGTCGCGATGATGTAGACGTCGAGCTCGACGCCGCGATCGGTGCTGATGGCGGCCTGCACGACCGAGCCGATCGACTGCGGCAGCATCGGCATGTTCGGCCGGAACAGGCACTCGTATTCGTGCAGCGCCCCGGTCGACAGCGTGACGATCGGCTGGAACGCGATCCCGTGGAGCTTCCGCAGGCTGAAGAAATAGTCGAGCATCTTGGTCTGGACGACCTGGGTCGACTGGGCCATCCCGATCCGGTCGGCCAGCCCGGACAGCTGGACCGCGGCCGACATGGCGATCAGGTAGCGATCGCGCTCGGGGAGCGAGCTGTCCACCGTGACCAGCCCGTAGTCGGGCGTATTGGCGGCCTCGGCGACCGCCGCGGCCAAGCCGTCGGTCAGGTTGTCGGCCGGCCCGACCAGGACGGTGCCCGTATCGAGCTCGACCAGGCGCCCGCCGTCGACGAACGCCGCGAGGCGGCGCACGAACCGGATGTCGCGCGACCACAGCAGGCGCTCGTCGGCGCCACGCCGTGGCGTTGAGATGAATCTCACCGGGCCATCATGACCCGGCCCGTCCGTGCCGGGTGCCCGCCGACCGTCCCGTCAGCCGATGGGCCCTAAGTACCGGGTTCCGATGGCGCCCTACGCGAGGCGTTCGCCGGCGCGGACCGCGATGTCGAGTCGGTTCTCCGGTGGTGCCAGGGGGCATGCCCAGCGCGGATCGAATGCGCATGACGGCTGGAACGCGAAGTTGAAGTCGGCGATGAGCGTGCCGGCGGCCGGGTCGCCGCCGAGGTCCGCGCTCTTGGCGCCATCGATCAGATAGCGCCCGGCGCCGTATGTCTGCGTGCCGTTCGTGCCGTCACGGAACGGGATGAACACGCCACCCGAATAGCCGGCCATCCAGAACACCGACAGCATCCGCTCGCCTTCAGGGAACGGGATCGTGATCCGGCCGACGCGCGAGAAGGACAGGGTGTCGGCGCCGCTGTTGGGGAGCTCGAGCGCGAACGCGCCCGGCGCGGGCGGGGGCGCGGGCTGGACCGTGACCTCGAAGCGGAGACGCGGGTCGTGCTCGAAGTGGGAGGACCGGAACGCGTCGCGCATCTCCGGCGGGACGGGCGACTGCGGGTGCTGGCGGTAGAGCCGCTCGCGCGCCGCACGCCAGTGCCCGAGGGCGATGGCCGGGTCCGTCGCCGCCATCGCGCGGACCTCGGCGTAGAGGGTGGCCACCTGGCGGCGCCAGTCGGCGAGCCAGGCACGGTCGATCGCCGACCTGTCGCCCGGGGTCCACGCCTCGGTCATCGCGTCAGCGGGCCCGCCGGAACGCACGGAGCAGGATCAGGAGCCCGACCACGATCAGGATCACCGGCCAGGACTGGTGCCAGTCGATCCGCGGCAGGTCGAGCCCGAGGGTCGTCGTCGCGAAGAACCACAGCCCGATGAGCAGGACGATCGTGCCGCCGATGAGCGCCGGGCCGCGGTCGCGCTCGGTTCGCGATGGGCTCCACGCGGGCGGCGGGGCCGCCGGGGCCGCCGGGGCCGCGGGCGGTGGTGTCGTGGCCCCAGGCTGCGGAGCTGCGGGTCCCTCGCCGGTCGGTGTCTTGGTGGTGTCGTCCGAGCCGAGCATCCCGTCTCTCCTGGGCGCAGGTTTCGTTCGCCCGTCATCGTACGTGGACGCGCGAGGGCTGGGCGAACGACGTCGCCCACAAGTGCCCTTCCGAGATGGTTCCACTCAAGCGGAACCATCTGATGACACGCGTCTGACACGCGTCGTTGGCACCAGATCGGTGGACGCGCGGTTACGGCACCATCAGGCGACACGCGGCGGCAACGCCAGGTCCTGGCGCGTCCAGGCCCCACCCCTCGACGGTCGTTCCGCTTGACCGAAACCATCAGCGATGTGTCTTTCTGCGCGATGTCTTTCAGCGAGCCAGCTTGCACGGCGAGCCGCTCCGAACGGCGAACCGGCCCGGACATGAGACGGGTCCCCTAGAATCGGCCGATCCGTCGGTGCGACCGGCGGGTGGACGCTCGCGAGGACGGGCGCAGCAGTGAGGGAGGCGACCGGTGACCCACGGCTCTGGGACGGCGGAGATCGGGGTCGTCGGAGGTTCGGGCTTCTACTCGCTCCTCGACGACGTGCGCGAGATCAAGGTCGACACGCCCTACGGCGCGCCATCGGACTCGGTCTTCCTCGCCGAGGTCGCAGGGCGTCGCGTCGCATTCCTGCCACGTCACGGCCGGCGCCACACGATCCCGCCGCACAAGATCAACTACCGGGCCAACGTCTGGGCGCTGCGCTCGCTCGGTGTCAAGGCGGTCATCTCGCCGTGCGCGGCGGGCTCGCTCCAGCTCGCGGTCAAGCCCGGTGATTTCGTGGTCTGCGACCAGTTCGTCGACCGCACGAATGGCCGGGCCGACACGTTCTACGACGGCCCGATCGTGACCCACCTGTCGTCGGCCGAGACCTACGACCCGGTCCTCCGCCAGCTGGCCATCGACACCATCCGCGACCACGGCATCGAGGTCCACGAGACCGGGACCGTCGTCGTCATCAACGGCCCGCGCTTCTCGACCAAGTCCGAATCGACGTGGTTCACGAGCGCCGGCTGGGAGGTCATCAACATGACCCAGTACCCCGAGGCGTGGCTGTGCCGCGAGCTCGGGATGGCGGTCGTCAACATCAGCCTCATCACCGACTACGACGCCGGCGTCCTCGAGGGGACCCACGCGGTCGACGCCATGAGCGTGCTCGAAGTCTTCCAGCAGAACGCCGAGCGGATCCAGTCGGTCGTGCTCGACCTCATCGGGCGGTTCCCGGCCGACCTCGACGCGCTCGGTGCGCTCGCCGCCCTCGGCCCGACCCGTGGCGACGGCCACGCCATCGCGTCCGAGGACATCCGCCTGTTCGAGACGGGCCTGTGACCGACGGACGCCTGCCCATCGGCGTCTGCCTTCGTTCGATCCGCGGCGAGCCACGCTGGTGGCTCGACAGCGCCCGTCGGCTCGATGCGGCCGGCTATGACGGCCTGTGGACCTGGGACCACTTCATGGGACGCGGCGACCTGACCGTCCCGGTCGTCGAGTGCTGGACGATCCTCGCGATGGCGGCCGCCGCGACCGAGCGGGTGACCGTCGGGCCGTTCGTGCTCAACGTCATGAACCGCCACCCGGCGCTGCGTCGCCCGGATGGCGTCGACCCTGCAGATCGCCAGCGGTGGGCGCCTGGTCCTCGGCGTCGGCATCGGCGGGGCGCCGAAGGAGCACGAAGCCTACGGCATCGACTTCCCGCCAACACCGGAGCGCGTGGCCCGGCTCGAGGAGGCCGTGGCCGTCATGCGCGCGCTGTGGACCGGCGGTCCGGTCAACCGCGAGTCGCCGTACTACCCGTTGAGCGACGCGTACGCGCACCCCGTGCCGGACCCGCCGCCACTGATCATCGTCGGTGGCGAGACGGCCGCCGGGGCCCGGCTGGCCGGGCGGATCGGCGACGGCTGGTCGGCCTTCGACGACAACTTCGAAGCGCACCTGCCGCTGCTATCTCGAGTCGCTGGCGGCGACCGGTCGGCGACGCGAGGACCAGCGCGTGATCGTCGGCTTCCAGGGCGACTGGCTGAGCGAGGAGTCGCATCGCCGGTTCGCCGTGGGTGACGGACCCGCGCGAGACCTGGCAACGCTGGCACGAGGCCGGCGCCGACGGCGTGATCGTCCTGGCCCGGACGACAGCCGACGTCGACGCGCTCGTCGAGGCCACCGGCCGCTGGTAACGCCTCGGAACGGTCGCCCGTCGTCGCCCGCCGGGTGGTTTCGTGGCACCATCACGCGGTGACCGCACCCGGCACCGTCCAACCTCCGGCAGCCGCCCCATCTGCCCCGCCCGCCCGGACGACACCGACCCACGCCTGCGTCCGCTGCGGCGCGCCCGTCCCCATCGACGTCGGCCTGTGCGAGCGCTGCAACCCGCTCGGTCTGCGTGACTCGGCCAGCTCGCAGGTCCACGGGATCGCGATCGCCGGCATCGTCGCGTTCATCGTCATCCTCGCGGTCGCCGGCCGGTTCGCCATCTCGGGGATCGGACCGTTCACGGCGACGGCGACGGCCGTTCCCGATGGCACCGGTCTGGCCGTCACCCTGACCGTGACCAACCAGGGCTCGAGCGTCGGGCAGACCACGTGCCGTGTCTCGGATCCGACGGATCGGACCGGCAACCTCGGCGGGTTCGTGCTCAGCCCGAAGGTCGAGCCGGGTGCGACCGTCACGTTCACCCAGCACATGACCGAGCTTGGCGACACGGTCGTCCCATTGACTGCCGACTGCAGCGCCCCGTGACGGGTCCCGCGGCCGTCGCGGCGCCCGACGTCACGCCGTCGGCCTGGGCCGACGACCTCGCCTTCGCGCTCGACCTCGGGAGACGTGCCGGGGCCGTGCTGATGGACCACTACGAGCGGCTCGAGCAGATCGACTACAAGAGCGCCCGGGACGTGGTGACCGAGGCGGATCACCTGTCCGAGGCCCTCATCCTCGACGCGATCCGGGCGCGTCATCCGGCCGACGCCATCCTGGCCGAGGAGACCGGGGAGCATCGGGCGATCGCGGGCGAGGCGCCCACCTCGGGGCGTGGCCGGGTCTGGATCGTCGATCCCCTCGACGGCACCGTGAACTACGCCAACGGGCTGCCCGTGTTCTGTGTCTCGATCGCGCTGGTCGTCGATGGCGTCCCGACGGTCGGCGTCATCGTCGACCCGACCCGTGACGACGTGTTCGCCGCGACCGCCGACGGGCCGACGACCCTTGCCGGGCGCCCGGTCCGTGCCTCCGAGAAGGACAAGCTGACCGACTGCGTGGTCGCCCTGTCCCTCCACGGCCGGACGTCGGCCAGCCGCGCCCGCACCGTGCGCAAGGCGGTCCGCATCTCGCGCGACATGGGCTCGGCCGCGCTGGCGCTGGCGTACGTCGCCAACGGCCGGTTCGACGCGTTCATCCAGCAGGGCGGGCTGTCAGCCTGGGACGTGGCGGCGGCCGGGCTGATCGCCGAGCGGGGTGGCGCGACGGTCACCTCGATGAGCGGCGGCCCGTGGTTCGAGCTGGCCGCGAAGACCCGCACGATGGGCATCGTCGCGGCCCCGGCTGCGCACCACGCGACCCTTCTCGGGATGGTCCGTTAGGCGTCCTCCAGCCAGCGATGCGGCCGGGTCGCCAGTCGCGGCAGGCCCCATTCCTCGCAGAACGCCTCCCACTCCGCGCGCGGCGCTCCGTCCCAGCGAAGCTCCTCGGGGTCGCGCTGGCGGATGACGACGCCATCGTCGGCGGTCCGGAGCCGGGCGAGGTCGCGGTACAGGAGCGCGTCGTCCCAGTGATCGCGCAGCGTGGCCGCGAGCGCCATCGCCCGCGACCCGCCGAGGCCGGGCACCTCCCACGCCGACGCCTTCGGCGGCACGTCCTCGTAATGGCCGTAGCGGGTCAGTACCGCCGCGGCCGACTTCGAGCCCCAGCCGGGCAGCCCGGGGAATCCGTCCGAGCTGTCGCCGACGAGCCCGAGGTAGTCCGGGATCGACGTCGGCGGCACGCCCCACTTGGCGCGCACGCCGGCGTCGTCGTAGGTGAGGTCGCGGCGCCGGTCCCACAGCACGATCCGGTCGTCGCGGACGAGCTGGGCCATGTCCTTGTCCGGCGTGCACACGAGGATCCGCTCGACCCGCTCGTCGGCCCCGAACCGGACCGCCGCCGCCGCGATCGCGTCGTCGGCCTCGAACTCGACCATCGGCCACAGGACGATCCCGAGCGCCTCGACGGCGGCCTCGGCGATCGGGAACTGGGCGAGCAGCTCGGGCGGCATCCCGGCCGACGACTTGTAGCCGGCGTACAGGTCGTTGCGGAACGATTCGATCACCCGGTCCGTGGCGCAGCCGACGTGCGTCGCGCCCTCCTCGCGGAGGAGGTACAGCAGCTGCTCGACGAGCCCGGACACGCCCGACAGCGGGATCCCGTCGCGACCGAGGACGGGCGGCCGTGGCGCGTAGTGCGCCCGGAACAGCTCGTAGGTCGCGTCGACCAGGTGGAGCCGCACGCGGCCGGCTCAGGCGGCCGGGGAACCCGCCTCGACGAGCTCCTTGAGGCGTTCGAGGTCGGCCTGGAAGACCGCGGCCAGCGTCGGCGTCAGGGCCAGCGCGGCGAGGTAGGGGAGGACGGGCGGGATCAGCAGCTCCTCCCAGCGGACGATCGTCGTCGTGCCGTCCGCGCCCTCCTCGAGGGTGATCAGGCCGTGACCCTTGAACGTGCCGTCGTGGCTGATGGCGAACCGGTGCGGCGGCTCGAACTCGGTGACCGTCACCGGGTCGACCACCGTCAGCCCGAGGATCCGGACGTCGGCCTCGCCCGTCGTCCCGACGCCGACCGGCTCCGCCGATGCCCATCCGGACGGCCTTCATGTCCGTCATCCAGCGCGGTTGACCCGCGATGTCGGCGACGACCTCCCAGACGCGCTCGATCGGCGCATCGATGACGATCAGCGACTCGATCGGCTCGGGCTCTGCGCCCCCGGACTGCTCCTTGAGGATGCGGTCGAGGGCGTAGCTGATCCCGGCGCCGGCCAGCGCCAGCCGGATGGCCCCGCGGATCACCGCAGCACCGTCTGCCAGATCGCGACGCCGGCCTCGCGCATCTCGTCGAGCGCCCGCTCACCGTCGCCCGGCTCGAGGTCCACCGCGGCGATCGCGTCGGCCAGGACCGCGGTCTCGAAGCCGAGCCGTCGCGCGTCGAGCGCGGTCGCCTTCACGCAGTAGTCCGTCGCGAGCCCGACCACGACGACGCGGTCCACGTCGGCGTCCCGGAGCAGCTCCTCGAGCTCGGTCGGGATGGTCTCGCCGCTCACCGGGTCGCGCATCGTGAAGCCCGGAATAGCCGTCCTCGCCGTTGGCGCCCTTGCGCACGCGAGGCGCGGCATCGGGGATCGTCAGTGAGGGGTGGAGCTCGGCGCCCCAGGTGCCGGCCACGCAATGGACCGGCCAGATGCCGCCATCGACCGCGAAATGCGGCGTGTGCTCGGGGTGCCAGTCCTGGGTGGCGACGACCAGCGCCCCGGCCGACTCGGCCATCCGCACCTCGCCATCGACCAGCGGCACGATCGCGTCGGCCGCCCCGGACGCTCAGGCTCCCGCCCGGATCGGCGAAATCGTTCTGGACATCCACGACGTAGGAGAGCCGTCGTCGGCCCGTACCGCTGCATGAACGGAGCCTACCGCACCAACGTCGGGTCCGGGCCTTGGGTGGCGCCCGGCGCGGCGAGCGGACGGGTGCCGTTAGGCGCAGCGCCGTAGGCACCCGGGAGCTTGTCGTGTCGGGTGACGGGACCCGGTCGACGGGTCCGCGACCTCACCCGATCAGCGCGGACCGCTCGTCGACCGGCTCTTCCACGATCGCCGCGGGGGCGGCCGGTGGCTCGACATCGAGCAGGTAGCCGATGCCCTGGAACGTCTTGATCCGGCCGGGCTCGCCCGGCTCCGCACCGAGCTTGCGGCGCACCCGCGAGATCCACACCCGCAGGTACTGCAGGTCGTCCCGATACTCCGGTCCCCAGACCTTGGTCAGCAGCTCCGTATGGAGCACGACCTTGCCCGCGTTCGCGGCCAGGTGCTGCAGGAGCAGCCATTCGGTGCGCGACAGCTGGACCAGCTCGCCATTGCGGGTGACCATCCGCCGTTCGAGGTCGATCTCGACGTCGTCGAAGGCGAGGACCCCGGAACCGGGCTGGGCGCCCGACGACCGCCGGAGGACGGCGCGCACACGGGCGGCCAGCTCGTCCGGATGGAACGGCTTGGCGATGTAGTCGTCGGCGCCGAGGTCGAGGCCCTTCGCCTTGTCGGCGGTCGAGCCCTTGGCGGTCAGCAGGATCACGGCGACGGGGCGTCGCTCGCGGAGCTGGCGCATCACCTCGATGCCATCGAGGTCGGGCATGACGATGTCGAGCAGGATGATGTCCGGACGGACCTCCTCGGCCTTCGTCAGGGCTTCCTCGCCGCTGCCGTGCGGTGACGACCCGAAAGCCCTCTTCACCGAGGGCGATCGAGACGAGCTTGGTGATGCGGGGTTCGTCGTCGGCGACGAGCACGAGTGGCTGAGTGCTCACGATGTGCACCTCTCTGGGGGGTGACGGTCGCCACAGCATCGATGGTCGCGCCTGTCGAGCGTCGGAGACGCACATAACAGAACCGTTACAGGGGTATTACAGCGGGCGCGTCTGAAGCGGCAACCATACCGTCACCGTCGAACGGCGGCGAGATGGGCTACGCTGACCCCATGCGCTTCGCACCCGGCGATCTCGCCCTTCTCGCCGCGACCGAAGAGATCGAGATCGAGACCGCGGCCGCCGACGGCTCCGCGCACCGGACGATCATCTGGGTCATGGTCGACGGCGACGACGCGTTCGTCCGCTCGGTCCGTGGCCGGTCCGCCCGCTGGTTTCGCGAGGCGACGGCCGATGGTCGGGTCGTCGTCCACGCTGCCGGTCACGCCCTCCCGGCGACGGTCGAGCCGGCGGCCGACGCGGAGTCGATCCGGCGGACCAACGACGCGCTGACACGCAAGTACACCGGCATCGAGGGCTACCCCGAGATGCTCGAACCCTCGATCATGGACACCACCCTCCGACTGACACCGAGCTGACCGCCATGTATTTCGACGAGTTCAAGCACCAGCTGCCCGACATCGACCCCGACGAGACCGACGACTGGATCGCGTCCCTCGACCAGGTCGTGGCCGAGGAAGGCGAGGCGCGCGCCCGGTTCATCATCTACAAGCTGCTCAAGCGCGCCCGCCAGCTCCAGGTCGGGCTGCCGCCGCTGACCCAGACGCGCTACATCAACACCATCAGCCCTGAGCAGGAGCCCGACTTCCCGGGCGACGAGCAGATGGAGCGCCGCATCCGCCGGCTGATCCGCTGGAACGCGGTGGCGATGGTCCTGCGCGCGAACAACAAGTTCTCCGGGATCGGCGGCCATCTGGCCACCTATGCGTCCGCCGCGTCGCTGTACGAGGTCGGCTTCAACCATTTCTTCCGCGGCAAGGACGGCGAGGGGAGCGGCGACCAGATCTTCTACCAGGGTCACGCCGCGCCCGGGATCTACGCTCGCGCGTTCCTCGAGGGCCGGCTGTCGGTCGACCAGCTCGACCACTTCCGGCGCGAGACCGGATCCGCGCCCGGCCTCAGCTCGTACCCGCACCCCCGGCTCATGCCCGAGTTCTGGGAGTACCCGACCGTGTCGATGGGTCTCGGTCCCATCAGCGCTGTCTACCAGGCCCGCTACAACCGCTATCTCCTGAACCGCGGCCTGCTCGATACCTCGAGCTCGCGGGTGTGGGCCTTCCTCGGCGACGGCGAGACCGACGAGCCCGAATCGCTCGGCGCGCTGCACGTCGCCTCACGCGAAGGCCTCGACAACCTGACCTTCGTCATCAACTGCAATCTCCAGCGGCTCGACGGCCCCGTGCGCGGCAACGGCAAGATCATCCAGGAGCTCGAAGCGTCCTTCCGCGGCGCCGGCTGGAACGTGGTCAAGGTCATCTGGGGTCGCGAGTGGGATGACCTGCTCGCCCGCGACGTGGACGGCCTGCTGGTCCAGAAGATGAACGAGACCCTCGACGGCGAGTTCCAGAAGTTCTCGGTCGCCGGCGGCGCGTACATCCGCGAGCACTTCTTCGGGCCGGACCCGCGGCTGCGCAAGCTCGTCGATCACCTGACCGACGACGACCTGGCGAAGCTCCGCCGCGGCGGCCACGACTACCGCAAGGTGTATGCCGCCTACAAGGCCGCCACCGAGCACACCGGCGCCCCGACGGTCATCCTCGCCCACACCGTGAAGGGCTGGACGCTGGGGCCCGGGGTCGAGGCCCGCAACATCACCCACCAGGCCAAGAAGCTCAACGAGGCCGAGCTCCGGATCTTCCGCGACCGCCTCGAGCTGCCGATCCCCGACGAGACCCTCAAGGACGCCCCGTACTACCACCCCGGGCCGGACTCCGACGAGGTCCAGTACCTCCTCGAGCGCCGCCGCGCGCTGGGCGGTCCGCTGCCGCGGCGGATCGTGCGCTCGAAGCCGTTGCCCGCCCCGGCCGCGGCGGTCGACGCCGAGTTCGCAGCCGGGAGCGCGACGCCGGTCTCGACCACGATGGTCTTCGCCCGGATCCTGCGCAACCTCATCCGCGACCCCGAGCTCGGGCCGCGGATCGTGCCGATCATCCCGGACGAGGCGCGGACGTTCGGCATGGACCCGCTGTTCAAGGAGGTCGGCATCTACGCGGCGCTCGGGCAGCGCTACTCGCCGGTCGACTCGGACCTCGTGCTGTCGTACCGCGAGGCGACCGACGGCCAGGTCCTCGAGGAAGGGATCACCGAGTCGGGCTCGATGGCCAGCCTCCAGGCGGCCGGCACGTCCTACGCGACCCACGGCCTGCCGACCATCCCGTTCTACATCTTCTATTCGATGTTCGGGTTCCAGCGGACCGGCGACCAGATGTGGGCGTTCGGCGACGCACGTGGGCGCGGCTTCCTGATGGGCGCCACGGCCGGTCGCACGACGCTGACCGGCGAGGGCCTGCAGCACGACGATGGCCACAGCCAGATCCTCGCCTCGACCGTGCCGAGCATCCGGGCCTACGACCCGGCCTTCGCCTACGAGCTGGCGGCGGTCGTCCGCGACGGGATCGAGCGGATGTACGGCCCGAAGCCGGAGGACGTCTCGTACTACGTCACGATCTACAACGAGAACTACGCCCAGCCGCCGCGTCCCGACGGCGTCACGGATGAGCAGATCCTGCGCGGCATCTACCGCTTCGCCGCGGCCCCGGACCTGGGGCGCGAGGCGCATCCGGCGCGGCTGGTCGGCTCGGGCGCGATCCTCGGCCAGGTCCTGGCCGCCCGCGACCTGCTGGCAGAGAAGTTCGGGGTGGCGGCCGAGGTCTACAGCGCCCCGTCGTTCTCGCTGCTCCGCCGCGATGCCCTCGAGACCGAGCGCTGGAACCGGCTGCACCCCGACGCCCGAAAGGCCCGCGTCCCGTACGTCAGCACGGTCCTGCCGCACGAAGGCGGCCCGATCGTCGCCGCGAGCGACTGGATGAAGGCGTTGCCGGACATGGTCGCGCGCTGGCTGCCGCCGCACTACCTGGCGCTCGGCACCGACGGCTTCGGCCGCAGCGACACACGTGAGGCGCTCCGGGCGCTGTTCGAGATCGACCCGCCGCACATCGCGGCGGCGACGCTGGTCGCACTCGTCCGCTGCGGGGCGATGCCGGCGGCCACGGCGGCCAAGGGGCTCGAGGAGCTCGGGATCGATCCGGCCAAGACCGATCCGCTGGCGCTCTGACGCGGGCGGGCGGCGGCGGGCCGGCGCTCGGCCGGTGCTTGGCCGAGGCTCGTCACGCGTCTGATACGCCTCCCGCGTCCCGGTACGGTGCTCGCGTGGGTCGGCCCTCCATACCCTGCGGCTGAGCGGCGTCACCAGACGCGAGGGGACGGTCTGACCGTCGCCGATCACGGACCGGCGACACACACGACAGCCGCGGGCCTGTTTCGGCGGACCCGCGGTATCGTTGTCCGAAGGGAGCACATGTCGATGGATCAGCCACTCCGGATCGCCCACGTCGTCCCGCCCATGGAGCGGGTGCCGCCGCGCGCCTATGGCGGGACGGAGCGCGTCGTCTTCGAGCTCGTGCGAGAGCTCGACCGACGCGGGCATGAGGTCACGACCTTCGCCAGCGGCGACTCGGACGTCCCCGGGCGGCTGATCGCGACCGTCCCGCAGGCGCTCCGGCCGGCCGGCTACGACGGCGACCCGTCGCCCTATTTCTACCTCACGATCCACGACGTCCTCGACCGGATCGGCGAGTTCGACATCATCCACAGTCATCTCGAATGGGCCAGCTTCCTCCTGGCGCGTGTGGCACCGATCCCGGTCGTGTCGACCTTCCACGGCCGCCTCGACCTGCCATGGGCCGATGAGACGTTCCGCGACGCTCCGCCCGGGCTGGTCGCCATCAGCGCCAACCAGGCGGCCACCCACCCGGACGTGCCGTGGGCCGGGATCGTCCACAACGGCCTCACGCTGGACGATGCCCCGTTCGATCGCCGGCGCGGGGACGGGCTCTGCTTCGTCGGCCGGATGGCGCCCGAGAAGGGGATCGTCGAGGCGATCGAGATCGCGCTCAAGACCGGGCGCCCGCTACGGATCGCGGCCAAGACCGGGCCGATGCCGGCTGAGCAGGACTACTTCCGCGACGTGTTCACGCCGGCGCTCAAGGCCGCCGGCGACTCCGTCGAGTACCTCGGCGAGCTCGAACAGGCGGAGCGCGACCTGCTGTTCGCCGAGTCGTACGCGTCGCTCATGCCGGGCTCATGGCCGGAGCCGTTCGGTCTCGTCGCGATCGAGGCGCTTGGCGTGCGGCACGCCGATCATCGCCCGCCGGGTCGGCGCGCTGCCCGAGATCATCCGCGACGGCGTCGACGGGTTCTTCGGCGACGACATCGGGCAGCTGGCGTTCCAGGTCGAGCGCGTCGCCGACCTCGACCGGGAGGCGATCCGAGAGTCGGTCATCGACCGCTTCTCGGCTGGGCGGATGACCGACAAGTACGAGGCGATCTACCGCGCGATGCTCGCGGACGCCGCGGTCGACGGATCGGGGAATGGCGCGGCCGACAAGCGGCCTCGCGTGCTCGACCCGGTCGCGACGGCAGCCGGTCGAGCCTCCTGAGCGCCGACCGACGAGCCGGACCGCGGCAGTCGGACCACGGGCCCAGCGCATGACTGACGAACCCGAGCGCGACGCAGCGCGGGCCGCCGGGCTCCGCTATGCGACCGACGCGCGACCGGGGATCTCCCGGCGCCGCTCCGGTCGCGGGTGGTCCTATCGGGACCCGGACGGTTCCATCGTCCGTGACGCGGTCACGCTGCGGCCGGATCCGCGCGCTGGCCATCCCGCCGGCCTGGACCGACGTGTGGATCTGCCCGCGGCCGAACGGCCACATCCAGGCGACCGGCCGCGACGCCCGCGGCCGCAAGCAGTACCGCTACCACGAGCTGTGGCGCGCCCGCCGCGACGACGACAAGTTCGCGCGGCTCATCGACTTCGCCCGGGTCCTGCCCCGCATCCGCGCCCAGGTCGAGCGTGACCTCGCCCTCCCGGGGCTCGCGCGCGAGAAGGTCCTGGCGGCCGTCGTCCGGCTTCTCGAGACGACCCTCATCCGGGTCGGCAACGAGGAATACGCGCGGCTCAACCGGCTCGTTCGGGCTGACGACCCTCAGATCGCGGCACGCCAGGGTGACCGGGACCGCGATCCGCTTCCGGTTCCGCGGCAAGTCCGGCCGCCAGGCCGAGGTCGGCCTGCGTGACCGGCGTCTGGCCGCGTTGGTCCGTCGCTGCCAGGACCTGCCGGGCCAGGAGCTCTTCCAGTACGTCGGTCCGGACGGCGTGGCGCACGCCATCGGGTCCGACGACGTGAACGACTACCTGCGCAGGATCTCGGGGGCCGACGTGAGCGCGAAGGACTTCCGGACATGGGCCGGCACGGTCCTCGCCTACCGCGCGCTCCGGGATGTCCGCGCGTGCCACCGAGGCGCCGCGCCGGGCAGCGCTCCGTCGTCGAGGCGGTGCGGCAGACCGCCGACCGGCTTGGCAACACGCCCGCGGTCGCCCGTCGGAGCTACGTCCATCCGGCCGTCCTGGAGGCATACGTCGAGGGCGAGATCCCGCGACGACGCGGGGCGGGTGCGAGGGGTGGTGACGAGGCAGCGGCCGGGCCAGCGGAGCAGGCCGGTCTGGCCGATCCGGTGGAGGAGGCCGAGGTGGTGGCGCTGCTCCGGCGACGACTGCGAGAGGACCGACAGCGCGATCGTGCTGGTGGGTCCCGCTAGACGGGGCCGGTCGGCACCGCGCAGGACGGCCTTTTCCGTTCGGTTTCGATCATGCGGAACCATTTCGCTTGGGCGAAACGACTTGACGAACACCTCCGGCCGATGTCTCGCCGGGCCGGCCGGGCCGTCCGTGCGGCCGAGGTCCGAGACCGGCGTCAGGCGTCGCCGCGGCGCGCGCCCGAGCGCAGGGCGAAACCGAACTCGACCCGGTCGGGTCCCGACGGCAGCGCCCAGATGCGCCCGCCCATCGCCCGCACCAGGCGCTCCGCCACGAACAGCCCGATCCCGGCTCCAGCCCGGCCCGCTTCGGTCGTGGGCGCGTCTGGTGACAGGGCGAACGGATCGCCGTCGCTGGTCGGCTGTCCACCGCGATGGACGATGCGCGCGGCGACCTCGGTCGGCGATCCATTGACGATGACCTCGATCGGTTCGCCGGGCGCGCCATACCGCACGGCGTTGTCGAGCAGGTTGCGCAGGACGTGCATCACCAGCACCTCGTCGGCGGCCTCCGCGGCCGCGTCGCGCGTGCCGAAGAGGCGGACGCGGGCGCCGGGGTGGAGCGCGAGGGTCTGCTCGATCGCGCGTTCGACGAGATGGCCCAGCGCGACCGGCTCGCCAACAGGACGCACCCCATCGGGCCCCGAACGCGCCAGGACGACGAGGTCCTCGACCAGGCGATAGAGACGATCCGCCTCCGACCGGATGTCCGCGGCCACGGCGCGACGCCTGGTGTCGGACAGGTCGCGCGTCGCCAGCAGCTGGGCGCCACCGTAGATGGTGGTCACCGGGGTCCGGAGCTCATGGGTCAGGATGTCCAGGAAGACCTCGTGACCGCCGGCTCCGGGCGAGTCGCCCTGATCGGTCATCGCGAACCCCCCTCTGGTGCTGTGGTCATGTGGCGAGCCATCTCGGACGCCCCTCGTCCGATCCGAACCACGCGCGCCACCCGTTCGCGCGGCTGCATGACTGAAGCGTGCGGCCAGGGCGGGTCCCTGACCGTCAGCGCCTGCGGCAGGGGCGTTACAGACATGTCACGCGGGTTCGGCGCCCCACCCCGCCGGGATCCGCGTATCCAAAAACGAGACGCCCCTCGAAAGGGACGTCTCGTTGCTCGCTGGAGCTCGATCAGGAGGGGCTTGCCGCCGGTGACGAGGAGTCGACCGGGGTCCCCGGGCTGGACTCGGTCGACGGGACCGGTGCGATGGTCGGGGACTCGCTGCTGGACGACGAATTGCACGCGCCGACGAACAGCGCGGTGGCCACGATCAACATGGCAAGGACGGCTCTCATGACAGGATTCTCCTCGTGCGTGGGGTCACCCAAGGCTAGGTCGAGGGTCGTCTGACGAGCACTTCGGGAACCGGCGCGAGTGTTGCAGGACCCTCTAACCGGCCGCCGCTCGACGCCCTGGACGCGGCGAAGCCCCCGGATAGAAGGCCGGGGGCTTCGCCGCGTGGAAGAAGGGACCAGCGGGGGTCGGTCACGTCGTGCTGGACGTCCTGTCCGACTTCCCGGGCGGTGTCGCCGGCGTTGCCAAGGTCCTTGCGGATCTCGTCGCCCGCGTCGCCGATCTTGTCGGCCGGACCCTCGCTGCCGTCGCTCTCGCGCCAGGCCTGCTTGCTGTCCTTCTCGACGTCACGGTAGGTGCGCTTCACGTCATCCATCGGTCGGTTCTCCCAGGTCTCGGTCGCGACATTCGGTGCGCGACCCGTGATGCCACGGTAGGGGCGATGACGTGCCAGGCAGTCTCCCGAGGTCGGGGTCCCGCTATCAACCGCCTTGCAGGCGAGAGGAGGACGCCGACTTCTTGGCGGCTCGCGTCACACGATCGAGCAGGTTGAACCCGAGCATGGCGGCGGGCAGCAGGGCGGCCCCCACCAGGAAGCGGTTCGCGCCCCCGATAAGGAGGCCCATCGCGAACCCGAACGACAGCAACGATCCGGCGGCGAGCATCTCGTCGCTGCCGGCACTGATCTGGCGGTTCGCGTCCTCGAAGGCGGCACGGGTCGTGGCGGCCACCTCGGGGAGCCGCGAGACGGCATCCGCGGCAGTGTCCTTGACCGACTCGGCGGCGCCGGAGACGGTCTCGGCGACGGCGGCACGCCTTCCGTCGTCGGCGGTGGTGCGGCTGGCGGGGGTGGGTCGATCGGATGTGGGCGTCGTCATCGGTCGTCTCCTTCGGTGGCCTGGGATGGGGTGGCGGTTTCTGGCCCGGACACGGCAACGGACGACCCGGGGAGGGGGCCCGGGTCGTCCGTGCGAGTCCTGGTGCGCCCCGTCACTGGCGCTCCAGGGGTACGAGTGCTTGTGATGTCGAGCGACAGCGTAGATGCGCGTCCGGTGCAACAGCGAAACGATGTTTCGCCAGGACATTGCATTTCCATCGCATCGGCCCTCGGCGTCGCTCGACGGAGGTGGAGCGTCGGCCCCCGGACCCCCAGTGGCACGGGGGCCGACTCGATCAAGCATGCCGGGGCGCCTGTCGCGGACAGACCGGCGTCACGGTCGCTGGCGTTGCAGTCGCATGGCGTCCTGCCACATGAAAAGTGCCCTCATCCCGGTCGGGATGAGGGCACTTGTTGAGCGAACTGAGGGTCAGACGGTGCTGCGCGACCGCGTCGTGATGAGGTTGACGAGCACGACGACGATGATCGCGCCGATCACCGCCACGACGATCGTGGTGATGTCGAGCGGCCCATCGAGCTTGACGTTGAACAGTGCGCTGGCGAGGAACCCGCCAACGAGAGCGCCCACGATGCCGAGGACGATGTGCCCGATGACGCCGAGTCCTTCGTCGCCCTTGACGAGGAAACCCGCCAGATAGCCGGCGATGGCGCCGAGGACGATCCACGCGATGATGGTCATTGCGATCGCCTCGACGATCCGGCCGCCGCGCGTCCGGGTCCATGTTGAGCGGGTCGGTCCCGGAACCCGGGACCCTGCACTCAACTGTCGCTTCTCCGGATCGGTCGGCGGACAACGCTCGCGCCGCGCGCCATATCAATGGGATGTCAGCGTGGGTCCGTCCACGCTCGGACCTGCAATCAATCTGCGATGACCGGGGGAACGGCTCGCGCACGCGCGGGATGGGCCACGTTCGATGCTCGCGGCGACAGACCCGCCAGCACGAAGGGACCTTATCGATGCTTCGCAACCCGATCTCGCGCGTCGACCAGGGCGGGATCGCCGATCCGGCGGAAGGACCGCGCCACGACCGCGCGATGTCCGTCCTCCAGTACGCGACGGCCGGTCTGGCCCTCGTGGTCGTGGCGATCCTCGCGGTCCTCCGCTGAGCCAGCTGCCCCCCGTCCGATCCGGGCCGGCGGCCGGCGGTCCGCGGGCACGCCTGTACGACGCCGATGGCCAGGACCGCGAGATCGACCTCGAAAAGGCGTCTCCGGACCGGATCGGCGATCGGCAGCTGGTGTGGATCGACCTCGATGGCCACGAGCGAGCCGACCTCGATCGGATCGCGACCATCGTCGGTCTCGAGCCCCGACTCGTCGCCAGGCTCGCCGACCCTCCGGAGCGCGCGGACTTCACCGCGTGGCCGGATCACGTCCACCTCATCCTCATCGCCCTGGAGCCCGCGTCAGACGATGACGACGCGACGCGGCTCGTGCGCCGGCCGCTGGACGTCATCGCCGGCCGGAACTGGGTCGTCACGGTCCATGACGGCCCGGTGCGCGCGTTCGCCCGGTTCGACGCCACGACCGAAGGCGAGACGACGCTCGGAGCGCTCGACGCCGGGGGCTTCCTGGCCGCCATCGCGGACGAGGTCCTGGCCGATTACCTCGAGCTCGTCGAGGCGATGGAGCAGGAGATCGATGCCCTCGACGAGCGCGCCCTGCGCCGGCCGCGAGGCACCGAGCTGCTCGTCGCGATCGTCGGGCTGCGCCGTCGCATCGGGTTCGTCCGGCGGACCCTCGCCCCGCATCGGATCGCGTTCACGGCCCTCGCTCGGCCCGAGATGGAGCTGCACGACGAGCTCGGCGAGCCGTGGCCGGCGCTGACCGACCGGCTCGAGCGCGCCATCGACGCCGTGGAGAACCTGCGCGATCTGCTCCTCGGGACGTTCGACATCCACATGGGCAGGGCGGCCCAGGACACGAACGAGGTCATGAAGGTCCTGACCATGCTGTCGGCGATGCTGCTGCCCGCGGTCGTGCTGGCCGGCGTGATGGGGATGAACTTCCAGCCGCCCTTCTTCAGCAACCCCGACAACTTCTGGCTGGTGATCGGGGCGATGGTCGTGCTGGCCGTCGGGATCCTGCTGGCGGCCCGCTGGCGCGGCTGGCTCTGATCCTACTCGTGAAGGATCCGGATGGCGAAGCCGAACTCGGCCCCGCCGCTCTCCCGGGGGAGCGCCCAGATCCAGGCCGCCCATGGCGGCGATCAGCCGAGCGCACACGAACAGCCCGATCCCGCGCCGCCGGCCGTTCCCGCCGTGCCGGGCGAGCGATAGAAGAGATCGAACAGGCGGGCGGCCTCGTCGGCGGGAAAACCGGGACCATCGTCGAGGACGCGGGTGACGACCTCGTCTTCGTGCGCGACCACGGAGACGGTCACTGTGCTGGCCGGCGCCGCTGTACTTGGCGGCGTTGGACAGGAGGTTGCGGATGACCTGCTCGACGTAGGTCGGGTCCGCCGAGACGGTCGGGAGCCCCGGCATGATGTCGAGGGTGAACGTGACGCCCGGCCAGCGACCCTGCTCCGATTCGACGACGCGCGGCACCAAGCGCTGGAAGAGCACCGGCTCGAGGCCCATCTCACCAGGCCCCTCCCCGAAACGGTTGAGCGCGACCACGTCCTCGACCAGCCGCTGGAGCCGTTCGGCCTCGGTGTGGATGTCCTGGAAGATCCCGCGCTTCGTCTCGTCGTCGAGCGTCGATCCCTCGCGGGCCAGGAGCTTGGCGCCACCGAAGATGGTCGTCACCGGCGTCCGCAGCTCGTGCGACAGGATGCCGATGAACGTCTCGCGGACCGCCTCGCGGCGACGCGCCTCGGTCACGTCGCGCATCACCACGATGGTCTCGTCGCCGCTCGTGGCGTGCCCCAGCGAGTCATTGACCGGGTACGTCGAGATCTCGACCCATCGGTCCCGGTCGCGCCGGGTGGGCAGCTCGACCGGTCCGCCGGCGGACCGGAGGCGGGGCGCAGCGCCGGTCGGGTCGTGGAGCTCGGCGAGGATGTCGGCGTACGACCGCTCATCGACCTCCGGGAACAGGCGATGGGCGGCCGGGTTGGCGAGACTGATGGTGCCGTCGGCCGCGCACACGATGACGGCCTCGCCCATGGCGCTGATGACGGCATTGAGCTCCGCCGCCCGGGCATGCTCGGCCTGGGCGAGCCGCTGCAGCCGCACCTGGACCTCGATCCGCTCGCCGATGTCGCGCGCGATGGCGACGATCCCGCGTGTGCCGTCGGGCAGCTCGACCGGCCGTGTGACGAATTCGACCGAGGTCGACCGATCGCCGCCGAGCCGGAGCTCGGTCAGGACCGTCTGGACGTCCCGTTCTGGCGGCGAGATCGACTCCGCCGGCCGGCTCAGGCGCGCGACGGTGGCCGGCCCGAGGAACTCGTCGAGTCGGCGGCCCACGAGCTCGTCGGCCGAGCGTTCGAACAGCTCGCACGCCCCGCGGTTGACGTCATGGATCGAACCGGTCTCGGGATCGAAGACGAGGATGGCCTCGGCGATCGAATCGACGATGGTCTGGGCCAGCCCGGGATGAGGCAGTCGATCGGGACGTGGCCCCCCAGCGGACCGCCCGACCGGCGGTGCTTCGATCTGTGCGGGCGAAGTGGACTCTGGCACGGCTCCTCGGGTCTTCTAGGCGGCCGTCCGCCGAGCGCGCCGAAGGCCGGCCGAACCCACCCAGTGTGGCCCGGTGCCTCGTTACGCGTGGTGCGCGGCCGCACGTGAGCGCCTTGCATCCGCATCGCAACTGCAGATCCGGCGGCGTGGCTATACTTCGGGACCCCCAGATCAACGACAAGCCACGTTGCGGAGTCCAGCACGTTGCACGTCGCGCCGGGCCACCTCAGGACGCTCAGTCAGGGCGGCCTCCAAGTCCAATTCACCATCCTCGACTCGATGGCGTACGTCCTCGCCCAGACCCAGGCCGGCGGGTCGGCGGGGACGCCGCTCGAGCGACCGTGCACCGATGCCCATTGGGGCTTCGTCATCGACGGTGAGCTGACCTTCATCCGTGGCCGACGCCGTGAGACCATCCGGTCGGGCCAGGCCTTCCACGTGCCGGCCGGCGGCCCGTCACACCGGTTCGAGACCGCGGGCCGGGTGGTCCTCGCGGGCTTCGCTCCGGTCGACCCCGCCATCGACGTGAGCGACACCCGGCTGACGGCCTCGGGGTTCACGGTGGTCGCCCGACGATCGGGCGGCGTCATCGTGCCGCCGGTCAGGCCGCTCGACGTGCCGGCGGGTGCGGTCGAGAGCGAGGCGTGGCAGATGTCGGGCCTCGTCATGACCCGCGTCCGGATGGGCGAGCGGAGCGGCTACCGCTCGGGCTGGTGCGACGCTCCCCACTGGGGCCTGGTCATCTCCGGGAGCATGACCATCGAGTGGGAGCAGGATGTCGAGGTGGTGGCGGCGGGCGACGTCTTCCATTGCCCGGCCGGCCCGCCGGGGCACCGGATCGAGGCCGCCGACCCGGCCACCTTCATCGATCTCACGCCACTGGCCGCCTTCGACGAGCGCCTGCCGCCTGGCCGACTGGCGGCGCGCCGCAGCCAATTCGCCTGCGGTGGCCGAGCACGGGATCGCGGTCACGGCCCTCGGCTGAGCCGGGCCGGCGTGACCCGGCCGCCGCCATCGCGCGAATCGGGGAGCGACTCACCGTAGGACTCGACCTCCTCCTCGTCAGGTGTCTCGATGGCGGCCGGGTCCTGGGCCACCGGCACCGCACGGGCCTGCAGGCGACTGAGGGCGATCTCGATGGACGCCGCGACCGGTACTGCGAGGAACGCGCCGACCAGGCCGCCCGCCGCGCCGCCGACCAGGAGGCTGAGCAGGACGAGGAGCGGTGAGATGCCGATCGTGTTGCGCATGACGACCGGCACCAGGACGCTGCCCTCGAGCAGCTGCAGGACGATATAGACGCCGGCGACCACGACGGCCAGCTGCGGTGACACGGTGGTCGCGACGAGGATCGCGGGGATGGCGCCGAGCAGCGGTCCCACGATCGGGATGGCTTCGGTCAGCGCCGCGATCATGCCGAGCAGCAGCGCCCCGGGCAGCCCGAGGAGGGTGTAGGCGATGCCGGTCGCCAGGCCCATCGTGCCCATCAGGATGAGCTGACCGCGGACCCACAGCCCGAGCCGCGACTCGATCTCGTTCCAGGCCTCGCGTGCGCCGGCGCGGCTATCGGCCGGCACGTACGCCAGCAGGTAGCGCTGCAGCCGGGCGTGCTCGACGAGCCAGAAGAAGACGATCGTCAGGAGGGTGGTCACGGTGATGGCCGCGGTCGCCGCGATGGTCCCGACCTGGACGACCTCGTTGGGGTCGGGCGGCTTGACCGCGGTCGCCTCCCTGGCCGAGTCCACCAGCGCGATGATCGACCGCGACAGCGCACCGGGCCGCAGGGTGGAGGCCCACTCGCTGTGTGTGATCGAAGAAGGCGGGCAGGCGCGCCATGACCGTCTGGCCCTGGCCGATGGCGGCCGGGACCACGATGAGGCCGAGGCCGATGACCGTGACGAAGAAGGTCAGGTAGACGATCAGGATCGTCGCCCCGCGCCCGAGCGGCAGCCGGTCGCGGATCCCTCCCACGAACGGCTCGAGCGCGGATCCGAGGAGGATCGCGATGAACAGGAGCAAAAGGACGTGGGCAGCGGCGACCCCGAGGGCGATGAGTCCGACGACCAGCGCGACGCCGGCCGCCAGGCCCATGCCGCGGATCGTCCAGGGGATCACATCGGCGCGCATGGCGGCGACCTACCCGCCCGCGGTCGGCGACGGGGCGGGGGCAGTGCCGTGCGGATGCGGCGGCTTCGGGTGCTTGTCCTTGACCGGCCGGTGGGGACCGTGATGCGTTGCCCCATGGACGGACGACGAGCACGAGCCGGCGATCGAGCCGCCCCACGACGACTGGCCCCAGAAGTAGGCCGTCCGCGAGTCGTACTGCCCGAGCGTGCCCGGACCGCGTCGCGCGCGACGCATCCAGTCCGCGTCAGCCACGTCCCACGCGCTGGGCCCGAGCTCGGCCTTGACCAGGTCGACGCGATACCCGCCGCAGGTCTGGCTGTAGAGCAGGCCGGGCGGATCGATCTGGTGCGCCGCGCCCGGCTGGGTGCCGGCGATGAACAGGGCCGTCGTGCGAGCCCTGGTCCACGGTCCCGGCGCACCCCCGGTCCACGCGTCGATGGTGGCGCGGACAAGACCCGGCGGCTGATGGAACGCGGTCACCGGCCAGCCGCTGGTGTAGTCGCGCACGAACGCGCGCCACAGGGGTGCAGCCGCGGTGAGCGAGGTGGCCGGCGTCTTGGCTCGGGGGTTCGAGTGGTCGCTGTTGCCCATCCAGATGCCGACGACGAGACCCGGGTGAGCGCCGTCGGCCGGCGGCGCCAGGTAGCCGTACGTGGCCAGGTCACGCGCCTCGTTCGCCGTCCCGGTCTTGACCGCAGCCGGCCGATAGGCGCCGCCCTTGCCGTTGTGGAGCGCGAGCTTTGCCGCCCAGATCGGGTTCTGCTTCTTGTCGGTGTTGCCGGCCAGGATGTCGGTGACCTGGTAGGCGGCCTGCGGCGAGACGGCCTGCGTGCCGGCCGCATCCGGCGCCTTCCAGACGACCGAGCCGTCCGGACCCTTGATCTCGAGGATCATCTGCGGCGGCAGCCGGTCGCCGCCGTTGGCCAGCCCGCCGTAGGCCGAGGTGAGGTCGAGCGGTCGCACCTCCACGGTCCCGATCGCGCCGGCGAGTCCGGCCTGCAGGTACGCCTGCCGGCCGCCGGTGAACCGGATGCCGAGTGCCTCGGCCGTCTTGTCGACCTGGCTGTTGCCGACCCGTTGGAGGGCCCGGATGGCCGGGATGTTGAGCGAGTACTGGAGGGCCTTGCGGACGAGGACCGGGCCGCGCTCGAGCTGGTCGGCGTCCGCGCGGCACCCAGTCCTGCCGCGCGTCGAACTTGGTCGTGACGTCGAGCAGCAGGCTGCCCGGTGTCAGCTTGTGGCTGTCGAACGCGCTGGCGTACAGAGATCGGCTTCCACGCCGAGCCCGGCTGCCGGGAGCCGTCGCCGGCGACGTCGAACTTGGGCTGGAACTTCGCGCTGGCGAGGTCGTCGCGGTCGTAGCCGGCGCTGCCGGCGTAGGCCAGGACGTCGCCGGTCGTGTAATCCATCGCGACCAGCGCGCCGTCGTGCAGGTCCTTGCCGCGCAGGGCACGGATCCACGGCAGGTCGCTCGCCGGGATCTTGAGGCTCTTGAGCAGGGCGGCGCCCTTCGCGCGCGACAGGTTGGGAGCGATGGCGGCGGCGGCCAGCCACTTCTCGGCGAGCTGCTGCGCCTTCCAGTCGAGGGTCGTGATGACCGTGTAGCCCCCGGTCTCGACGGCGTTCGCGCCCTGGTCGCCGAGGATGCCGTCGAGCTGCGTCTTGACCTGCCAGGTGAACTGCGCGGCGCGCAGCGTCCGCGGCTGGTCGCCGGCGAGGACGACGGCGTCGCGAGCTGTGCCTGTAGCTGGTTCGGCGACAGCGTGGTCCAGCGGGGCCCGAGGCCAGGCCACCGAGGACCCAGTCCGCGCGGACGACCGGCGGGCTGTTTGCCGGGACGACCAGCCGGCCCTTGCTGTCCTTCTTGGCGTAGCGATACGGATCGAGCATGGTCGGCGACTTCGGCAGGCCCGCCAGCAGGGCGGCCTGGGGGGCGTCAGCTGGTCGAGGTCGCTGACCGAAGTAGACCCTCGCCGCGGCCGCGATCCCGTACGCGTCGTGACCGTAGAAGATCTCGTTGAGATACGCCGTGATGATCCGATCCTTGCCCGCTCGCCCGGGAACGCCTCCGACAGCTTGTATGACTGGATGATCTCCTTGGCCTTGCGCAAGTAGATGTCGGCGCCGGGTGCGGTCGCTCCGACGGAGCAGTCGAGCCCGGACGAGCTGCTGGGTGATGGTCGAGGCGCCACGCTCGCTGTCCCCATTGGCGTCCTGGGCAGCCGCCGCGGCGATGGCCGCTGCGTCGAACCCGCTGTTCTCCCAGAACGTGCGGTCCTCGGCGGTCGTCGTCGCATCGAGGACGAGCCGCGGGACCTGGTCGAAGGCGACCACCCGCCGGTCCTCGACGCCGAACTCCCCGAGCTTGACCTTGCCGGTCCGGTCCTAGATCGTCGTCGGCTCGGCGAAGGTCAGGGTCTCGAGTCGGGCGGGGTCGGGTAGCCCGACCGACAGCACGCTGACGAGGGCGTTGAACACCAGCAGGGCCACGATCGCACTGGCGACGGCTGTCGCTCCGAGGCCGAGGACGATGAACATCACGATCCGGCTGAACCCGCCGCGCGGCGTCTGGCGCGCGGCGACGCGGCCCGCATACCGGAGGGCGTGGATGTGGCTGGCATCGCGCCCCACGGCCGAGCGACCGGCACGCACGGACACGCTGTGGTCGGACCTCATGTCGTCATGGTCGGTCCCGATCCATCAAGCGCCGTATCGTAGGGATGACGGCCGTCTTGCAGTCTCGTGTCACGCATCCGCGTGGCGCGTGCAACGGGCGTCGGGCCGACGATGACGGTCCCACCGGCACACGGAGGTCGTTCATGTCCGTGCGGACCACCACCCGCACCATCCCGGCGCCGACCGCGACCATCGTCCCGGCCACGGACCTCGGCAACGTCGAGGTCGCCAAGGCGGGCAACCTCTACCTGCTGACCGACCAGCGCGGCGACATCCGGATCGATGGCCGCGGGCTCGGCCTGTACGACCTCGACACGCGGATCCTGTGCACGTCGATCCTGCGCCTCAACGGCTCGCCGCTGACGCTCCTGCGTGGACCGCATCAGTCGGATGGCGCGGACATCATCCAGCTGACCAACCCCGAGCTGCGCCGCAACCCGGATGACAAGAGGGCGGTCGAATCGAGCCTGCCCCGCCGCGACCTCAGCCTGACCCGGGCGCGCCACATCGACGCGCGACCTGCGCGAGCTGGTCACCGTCGTCAACTACTCGGCCACCGTCGAGCACCTCGAGATCCAGCTTGGGGTCGGCGTCGACATGGCCGACATCTTCGAGGTCCGCGGCTACCCGCGGGCGGCGCGTGGGACCCTCCTACCGATCGTGCTCGACGGTGACCGCGCCACGTTCGCCTATGACCGGGTCGACGGGTTGCGCCGGACGACCACCATCGTCGCCGGCGGTGCGACGCTCGAGCCGGTCGACGACGGCGAGACGTGGCCGGCCGCGACGGTCCTCGCCAGCTGGCGCCTGTCGCTCGAGCCGGGAGCCCGCCAGACGGTCGGCTGGCACGTCTCGGCCAGCGTGGGTGACGATGGGACGCCTGCCCGGGCGCCGGCGGTGGCGCACGGTGGGGGAAAGGCCGCGTCGCCGGCGAACCGGATGCGGTCCTCCGAGGGAGCCGACCGCCCGTTCGACGCCCCACGGATCGAGTCCGACCACGAGCTGCTCGACCGCACGCTGGTCCGCTCGCTGGCCGACCTGAACACGCTCCGCAACGACGGCCCGGGTCCGGGCGAGTCGTACCTGGCGGCCGGTATCCCCTGGTTCGCGACGCTGTTCGGGCGCGACAGCCTGATCGCCTCGCTCGAGACCGTCGCGTTCATGCCGAGCCTGGCGATCGCCACGCTCGAGGTGCTGGCCAGGCTCCAGGCCACGCGCAACGACCCGTGGCACGACGCGGAGCCAGGCAAGATCCTCCATGAGATGCGGACCGGCGAGATGGCGCGGCCGGCGAGACGCCGTAGACGCCTACTACGGGAGCATCGATTCGACGCCGCTGTGGCTCATCCTGCTGGCCGAGACGCATGCCTGGACCGGCGACGACGCCCTCCTCGACCGGCTCTGGCCGAACGCGCTGGCGGCGCTCGGCTGGATCGAGGAGTCGGGCGACCTCGATGGCGACGGCTTCGTCGAATACCAGCGTCGCTCCAAGCTCGGCCTGCTCAACCAGGGCTGGAAGGACTCGGGCGACTCGGTGCGGCACATCGACGGTCGGCCGGCGGTCGGACCGATCCGCCCTGGCCGAGGTCCAGGGCTACGTCTTCGCCGCGAACCGCTCGATGGCGCGCCTCGCCCGCCATCGCCAGGACCGCCGCTGGCGGAACGGCTCGACGTCGCCGCCGCGAAGCTGCAGACCCAGTTCGAGGCGGCCTTCTGGCTACCCGACGCGGGCTTTTATGCGATGGCCCTCGACGGTGACAAGCGCCAGGTCGCGAGCATCACGTCGAACCCCGGCCAGGCGTTGTGGACCGGCATCGTCTCCGCCGAACCAGCCCTTCGATCGTGGCCGAGCGCCTGCTCGCACCCACATGTTCTCGGGCTGGGGGATCCGCACGTTCGCTGCCGGCCAGGCGGGCTATAACCCGGTCGGCTACCACACCGGGTCGATCTGGCCGCATGACAACGCGCTCATCGCGGCCGGGCTCAAGGCCAGCGGCGCGGCCGACAGCGCGAACCTGCTGGCCGGGCGGCTGATCGAATCGGCGCAGTGGTTCCCGGACCTGCGTCTGCCCGAGCTGTTCTGCGGGTTCGCGCGCGAGGATGTCGGTGCGCCATGACCCTATCCGGTGGCCTCCTCGCCGCAGGCGTGGTCCGCGGCGGCCCCGTTCTATCTGCTGCACACGATGCTCGGGCTGAGGGCCAACGCCGCCGCCCGACGGCTCGAGGGCTGCCTCCGCCCCACGCTTCCGGAATGGCTCGGGAAGCTGACCATCACGGGGCTGCCGGTCGGCGACGACTCGGTGGACCTCCTCGTCCATCGCTGGCGCGGCCGGACGAGCGCGGAGCTGCTGGGCCGGCGCGGCTCGATCGAGGTCATCATCCACGTGTGAGCGGATCGACCGAGGGCGGTCAGCTCCCCGGCGATCCGCAGGAGCTCGCCGTTTCGCAGGCTCGTGGCGTAGACCGACCCGTCCTCGGCCTCGCCGATGGAGCTCACGCTCCGGCCCATATTCGTCACCAGGACCGGTTCGCGCCGCCCGTCGCCCGCGGGATCGATGACCCACAGGTGGTCCGAGCAGTCGTCGCCGAACAGGTAGCCGCCGTCGAGCGAGCGGTCGGCCGGATGACGGACGACGACGCCGCCGATGACCGCGCAGCCCTGGTCATGGCCGTACTCGGCGACCGGCGGAGTCAGTCCGGTCTGGTCGCACGCCCTGTCGGGTCGTAGCAGTGCAGGCCTTCGATGCCGTTCCAGCCGAAGTCGAGCCCGCCCGAGACCGGCCCGCTGCGACATCGATCTCCTCCCACGCGTCCTGGCCGACGTCGCCGATCAACAGGTCGCCGGTCTGGCGGTCGAAGCGAGAAGCGCCACGGGTTGCGCACGCCGTAGAGCCAGATCTCGGGCTTGCGGGGCGCCGCGCCTGGTCCCGACGAACGGGTTGTCGGCCGGGATGCCGTACGCGCCGGTGCCGGCCGCCGTCGACGTCGATGCGCAGGATCTTGGCCAGCAGCGTGTCCAGGTCGCTGGCCGTTGCCTCGGGGTCGCCCTCGGAGCCGCCGTCGCCGAGCGCGACGTAGAGGTCGCCGTCCGGCCCGAACCCGAGCACGCCGCCGTTGTGGTTGGCGAACGGCTGGTCACGTGGAGCACGACGATTCGCTGCCTGCGTCGGCGACGTCGGGTCGGTCGCGCTGACCCGGAAGACCACGACCGTGTTGCCGGCGCGTCGGTGTAATCGACGAAGAAGCGCGGGTCGGTGGGGTAGTCAGGGTCGAAGGCGAGGCCGAGCAGCCCTCGCTCGCCCCCGCTCGTGATCCGACCGCCGATGTCGAGGAATGGGCGCTCGACCAGCGCACCATCCCGCACGATCCGGATCTTCCCGCCCTGCTCGACGACGAACAGCCGCCCGCTCCCGTCGCCCGCGTTCGCCACGTCGACCGGGTTCGACAGACCGGTCACCGCGACCGACACCGTGACCTTGACCGCCTTCGGGTCGAACGCGGCGGCGGCCGAGCCGGTCGGGGTCGTGGGGTTAGCCGAAGCGGAGGTCGAGACGCCGGCCGTCGCCGCCGCGGGCGTCTCGATCGGTGGTGAGCCGGTGAGCGTCGGGAGCGTGGACGCCGTGGGCGAGCAGGCCGTCAGGCTCAGGAGGACGACCACGAAGGCGACGGCGCGCATCCGCGACATCGGCCGATGCTAGCCGGGATCGCCATCGGGCGTCCGACGCGCTTCGGCGCTGCTACCCTGCGCTCGGGAAGGGGCCACGATGCTCGATCGCCTGATCTCCGGAGCGGGGGCTCTCGCCGACGCCGCCGACCGGTCGGTCCGCTCGATCGCGAGCGGACCGGGCCGCGGGCTCGGAACGACCCGACCGGGCTCCGCCCTCGTGGCGGCGCTGTTGGTCGGCCTGGCCGCGCTGCTGGTGGCGGCCGGCATCGAGGCCACCGATCCGTCCGTCCCTGTCCATCTCGCAGCTCGCGACGTGGCGGCCGGGCGTGTGCTGCCGGATCGGACCTACGCGACGATCAGCGGGGCGCTCGACACGATCTACGTCGAGACGTACGTCGACGCGAACGGAAACGACACCGAGGACACCTCCGAAAGCGGGGTCGCGTGGTTCTACTGGCTGGTCGACCCGACCGACCGGACCGGGGTGACCATCCGATCGACGCGGCCCCCTGCGGAGGTGCTGACCTGGCAGGGACGCGGCATCGCACGAACCGACCCTGGCTACCTGACCGAGGACTATCCGGCCTTCCAGGATGAGTTGGACCACAGCGGGATCACGGTCGCTCCGGACACCGTCATCGATGCGTCCGCGGGCGCAGCCGGGCCGGTGACGACCGTCGATCCCGGCGGCCCGATCCCGACGACCGGCCGACCGGTCTCGCTGGCGGGATCTCGGCTGAGCGAGTACCTCGGTGTGTGCCCGGTCGACACGAACCACGACGGGGAGTGCGACGAGCTGGAGCAGAAGGCGTTCGAGATCATCGTCTACGACCGCGCGACCAAACGTGGGGTGCCCGTTCTCGTGCGAGACCGGCCCGAATTCGTCGATGCGACGATGACCGGCCTGCTCCGCCGCGAGGAGCGGACCGTGGATGACGCCGAGACGGTCGACGGTTTCGACTTCGGCGCGCTCGACCTGCAGGTCTCCGACCGATACGTCCTCGACGAGCCGGCCGGCGCGGGTGCGGCCCCGTTGGCGTTCGTGCTGGCCGCGGCGCTCGCTGCCGTGGCGCTCGTGATCGTCATCGGGCTGGCCGGGGGCTACCTCGTCTATCGCCGTTCGGCGGCCGCCTTGCCGGCGGCTCTGACGACCCTGGCGCCCGGCGAGCGGATCCCGCTTCGGATCACGGGCATGGTCCAGACGCCGACCGGCCGGCTCCATGTCCGAGAGGTGCCAGGCGGATTGGTGCGGTTCGTCCTCGGGCGTGAGGTCGCGCCCAGGTGCCCGAGGCACCCGCTGTCGCCCCCGAGCACGGACGATCCGTCCGACTCGTCCGAAGCCGTCGATGCCGGCGAGTCGCCGGACGGACCGTCGTCCATCCCGCCGGACATGCCACCTGCCACGACCGTCGTCGTCGAGCGGGCCGGCCATCCGCACGGTGTCGAGCTCGGTCGCGGTCAGCTGGCGGCGCTGTCGACCGGCGAGGTGGTGCCGTTTCGCGGTCCGCGGCCGGCGATCAGGGTCGAGGCGGGGACCGGCCCGCTCCTGCTGTCATTCGAGACCGACGCGGAACGCGACCGCGCCGCCGCCGAGCTGCTCGGTGAGGCTGGACTCGGGCCGGACGGTCACCGCCCGATGGACAGCTGGAAGGGGAGAGTCATGAACGCCTGGGAATCGACCGACCTGGTCGCTGCGCAGGGCGCCGCCGGCACGCGGTACCACGAGTTCCTGCGGGTCCCGGACCTGTCGGGCGGGATCTACGTGCTCGAGGCCGGCGCGATCGACCTTCAATCGCCCCACACCGAGGACGAGCTGTACTACGTGCTCGCCGGGCGCGGCATGGTCACGGTCGGCGGAGAGGTTCGGCCGATCGTGCCTGGCTCGGTCATCTTCGTCGGCGCCACCATGCCGCATCGCTTCCACGACATCGCCCAGCGGCTCGAGCTCCTCGTGGTCTTCGGTCCGGCCGAGGGCGATCGGGCGCGGCCCGCCGACTGAGCGTCCGTCCGCCGGCCGTGCCCACGAGCCGGTCAGCCGTCCCGGATCCGCGCGACCGCGTCGGTCAGCGCCAGGGCCAGCTCGGGCCCGCGTCCCGACTCGTCGTGCCGGAAGAAGGCGTACACGTCGTCGCCCGCGGACAGGAACGGCTCGAGTCGCGACGCCCAGGCGTCGATCTCCGCACCGGTGTAGTCGTTCCGTCGAAGACGCAGGTACAGGAATGAGCCCGTTCGCCGGATCGTCGGGGGCTCGGCGTCCTCGGGCTGCTCGGTCGAGCACAGCGCGGCGCCCACCCGGGTAAGTGCCTGGAACGTCTCGTCGACGTGCCACGACGGATCCTGGAACTCGAGGGTGAGCGGCAGGTCGGACGGCCACGCACCGAGCAGGCCGGCGAGCTTGGCGTCGTCCCGCTTCACGCCGTCGGGGACTCGGAACAGGATGGTCCCGAGCCGCTCCCCGAACGCACGGTACGGACCGGTCAGCCACGCGACGCTCTCGGCGGGGTCGACCTGGAGCGAGCGGAACGACCCGCCGCGCTGGGCCTTGACCGAGAAGCGGAAGTCGGGTGGCGTGGCGGCCACCCAGGCGGCGATCTTCGGTCCCGTCGGCGATGCGTAGTAGGTGTTGTTCAGCTCGACGGCATCGAGCCGACCGGCGTAGTGCGCGAGGATAGCCGGACGCGCCCGTGCCGTGCGGGTAGAAGCGCGGCACCCAGCCGGGGTAGGAGAACCCGCTCGTGCCGGCATACAGGCGGCCCGGCACTGATCGGTCAGCGGTCGGCGGTCGAGCTCGGCGCCTCGGCCATCTCGGGGACGCAGGCAGCCGCTTCCCCACGGCCCGGTCCAGCCTGCCGTGCGACGCCGGTCATCGCCCGCTCGAGCGTCTCGAGGTCGCCGGCATCGACGACTGCCAGGAAGTGCTCGCTGATCCCGCGCAGATGGGTCCGCGAGGCAGCGCGAAGGCGGGCGAGGCCGCGCTCGGTCAGGACCGCCTCGGCGCCACGGGCGTCGGCCAGGCAGGCGCTCCGCTCCACCAGGCCGTCGCTCACCAGCCGGTCGATCAGCCGCGTCACGCCGCTCTTGCTGAGGAGGACCTCCTCGGCCAGCTGGCCCATCCGGATCCGGCGCTGCGGCGACTGGGCGATGGTCACCAGGGCGTCGTACTCGGCGAACGACACGTCGTGCTCGGCCCGCAGCTCCTCATCGAGACGGCGCGACACCCGGGCGTGCGCGAGCAGGAACGCTCGCCAGGGGGCGAGCCGTGCGTCACGCGCTGTCAGCGGTCGCCGGGCGGTCGGTTCGTGGATGGCCATGGCAGCGATGCTACCACCTCGAGACGGGAAGCGGGAACCAAGTCGTTGACAACGCAACGATATGGCGATATGGTTGCGCGGTCAACTACACGGCCTCCGGTATCGACCGGCGGCACCCGGAGGAACCCATCCCATGGCGACATACGCGATCGACCCAGCGCACACCGACGTCCTGTTCTCGGCCAAGCACCTGATGGTGACCAACGTTCGCGGCAAGTTCACCGACGTGCGTGGCACCGTCGAGATCAACGAGGCCGACCCGACCGCATCGCACGCCGAGATCGCCGTCGCGGTCGCGAGCGTCGACACCGGCTTCGGGGCCCGCGACACGCACTTGCGGTCCAACGACTTCTTCGCCGCCGAGACGTACCCCGAGATCCTGGTGATGTCGACCGCGATCACCCCCAAGGGCGGCGACGACTACCGCGTGACAGCGGACGTGACCGTCAGGGGCGTCACCCGCTCGGTCGACTTCGAGGTGGAGTTCCTCGGTTTCTACACCGGGATGGACGGTTCCCGTCGAGCCGGCTTCCATGCGCGCGCGAAGATCAACCGCAAGGACTGGGGGCTCGACTGGAACGTCGCTCTCGAGACTGGCGGCTGGCTGGTCGGCGACCAGATCACGCTCGACATCGACCTCGCCTTCCAGCAGGCGATCGCCCTCGCCGCCTGACGCCGTCCGCCCGGACGAGGCGTCCGATCGTCAGGCCGCGTCCATCCTGTACAACGTCCCGCCCAGGTCGAGCACGTAGAGCTCGCCGTGCTCGTCCTGGCCGAACGAACTGATGTTGAAGCCGGTCGACATGAGGAGGGTCTTTCTCGCCGGCGACCCCGCGGTGCGCGAGATCGTCCAGATCTTCCCCGAGCAGTAATCGCCGAACACGTAACGGCCGGACAGCGCATGGACGGCCGTGCCCCGGTAGGCATAGCCGCCGGTGATCGCGCACCCATCGCTGTGGCTGTATTCGACAACGGGAAGCTTGAGGTGGGCTGTGCTGCAGCCCGTGGCCGGCTTGTAGCAGTGCCGGCCCTCCATGATCCGCCAGCCGTAGTTGACCCCTCTGCCGTCGCTGGTGCTCGTCGTCGAGACGGTCGACCGATCGACCTCCTCATACCTCGCCTGTCCGACGTCACCGATCCACATGTCGCCGGTCTCCTTGTCGAACGACCAGCCCCACGGATTGCGCAGCCCACGGCTCCAGATCTCGTTGAGCCCAGCCCGCCCGACGTACGGATTCGATGCCGGGATCTTGTAGTGCCGGCTGCCGACCGAACCGTTGACGTTGATGCGCAGCATCTTGCCGAGGAGCGAGTTGAGGTTCTGCGCGCGGTTGCCCGGGTCGCCCGAACCCCCGCCGTCGCCCGTCCCGATGTACAGGTCGCCGTCGCGACCGAACGCCATCCGGCCGCCGTTGTGATTGGTGTATGGGTGGGCGATGGTGATGATCCGCTTGGCGCCCACTCGGGTCGCAACGTCGGGGTTGGTCTTGGAGCGGTGGTACTCGCTGATCGCGATGGCACCGTCGCCGCGTCGCGTGAAGTACAGGAAGAAACGCCCGTTGGTCTTGTAGTTCGGGTGGAACGCGATGCCCAGCAGGCCGCGCTCGCCACCGGTCGACAGCAGGTCGGCGATGTTGATGAACGGGGTCGGCAGCAGGACGCCGTTCTTGACCACACGGACCTTGCCGCCCTGCTGGACGACGAACAGCCGGTTCGAACCATCGCCGGCGTTGACCACCTGGACCGGCGAGGAAAGCCCTGAGACGACTTTGGTGAGCTTGACCGACGAGGCGCCCGTCACGCCGGCGGGAGCGAGGGTCAGCAGGAGGACCGCGATGGTCAGGGCGCCGGCGAGCCGGCGCGGGAGCGGGCGATGTCGGGTCTGCATCGTCCGATGATGGCCCTCGGGCTATCGCCCCGCAAGGCGGACCACCCGGCCATGGCGACCGCTATCCTGTCGTCGATGCTGAAGACCGACCGCCGTTTCGGCGCCCAGAGCATGACCGCGCCACTGCGCGAGGTGCTCGTCAAGCGGCCCGGTCCCGCCTTCGGCGCGGCGTTCGACGACCCGGCCCATGGCTTCCTCCACCCGGTCGATCTGGACATCGCGCGACGTGAGCACGATGCCTTCGTCGACCTTCTGGTCGGGATGGGGCCGACGGTCCATGTCCTCGACACCGAGATCGCCTCACCGGACCTCGTCTACACGTTCGATCCGCTGCTGGTGACCGATCGCGGCGCCATCCCGCTCCGGCCCGGCAAGCCGAACCGAGCTCCCGAGCCGGCCGCCATCGAGGCCTGGACGACCGCCGCCGGGATCCCGACGGTCGGGCGGATCGACGCACCGGGGACGGTCGAGGGGGGCGACACGTTCTGGCTTCGGCCGAACCTGCTGTGCATCGGCCGGACGTTGCGCACGAACCAGGCCGGGGCGCTGCAACTGGCGGCCCTCGTCGGCGGCGACGTTCGGATCTTCGACGTCCCGTACTGGCGCGGTCCCGCCGAGCTGATCCACCTGCTGTCGGTCATCTCTCCGGTCGCCGACGATCTCGCCGTCGCGTATCTGCCGCTGCTGCCCGTCGGGCTGTGGGCGCTGCTCGGCGAGCTCGGGATCCGGCTGATCGAGGTTCCCGATGAGGAGTTCACGACCCTCGGCTGCAACGTGCTGGCGGTCCGGCCCGGGGTCGCGATCGTGGCCGAGGGGAACCCCCGGACGGCCGCGGCGCTCGCGGCGGCCGGCTGCGAGGTCCACACGTACCCCGCGACCGAGATCGGCGTCAACGGCTCGGGCGGGCCGACCTGCATGACCCGGCCGATCCTCCGTGACTGACACCCGGGCGCCCGCAGTCGACCGTGACCAACTCGTCGCGGATCTGACGGCGCTCGTCCGGATCCCGAGCATCACCGGTTCGGAGGAGGCCGTGATGGCCTGGGCCGCGGACGCGCTGCGGGAGCTCGGGTTAGCCGTCGAGGTCCTTGCGCCGTCGCTCGTGACGATCCGCGAGGATGCGGACTGGCCCGGCGAGGAGATGGCGCGGACCGCGCTCCCGGTCGTGATCGGACGCGCCGGCCGGTCGGGCGGGCGGCGGCTCGTGCTGTCGGGGCATCTCGATGTGGTCCCGCCCGGCGACCCGGCGACCTGGACGGCCGATCCGTGGGGCGCGGAGATCCGGGACGAAGCCCTCTATGGCCGCGGGGCATGCGACATGAAGGGCGGCGTGGCCTCGATCCTGGCAGCGGTCCGGGCGCTCGGGACGGCCGGCGACCTGGATCGGCTGGCCGGTGAGCTGGTCGTCGCCCTCGTGCCGTCCGAGGAGGACGGCGGGCAGGGGACACTGGCCGCGATCCGGGCTGGTGTCGCCGGTGACATGGCGATCATCACGGAGCCCTCGAACCTCGACGTCGTCGTCGCGCATGCCGGTGCGATCACCTTCCGGCTGACTGTCCCCGGGCGGGCCGCACACGCCTCGCAGCGGCGAGAAGGTGTCTCGGCACTCGACAAGCTGTTCGTGCTCAGCCGGGCGCTCGAGGCCGACGAGGCGCGACGCAACGCCGCCGAAACCGATCCGCTGATGACCGTCATGGGGCTGCCGTACCCGACGATCATCGGCATCGTCGGGGGCGGGGAGTGGGCATCGACAGTGCTCGACCGGGTCACCGCTGACGGACGCTACGGCGTGCGCCTCGGCCAGTCGCCCGCCGAGGCCGAGACCGAGCTGCGTACGGTCATCGCCGCGGCATGTGCCGCCGACGACTTCCTGCGCGACCACCCCGCCACGGTCGAGATCACCGGCGGCCGGTTCGGCTCTGCCCGCGTCGCGTCCGACCATGCCCTGCCGGTGTCGCTCGCCGAGACCATCGAAGCCGTCACCGGCCATCGCCCGGCCATGCTCGGAGAGCCCTATGGCGCCGACATGCGGCTGTTCGTCAACGTCGCCGTCACACCGTGCGTGATCTTCGGACCCGGGGACGTGCGTGTCGCGCACAGTGCGGACGAGCACGTGTCGCTGGCCGAGGTCGAGGAGTGCGCCCGCGTGCTGGCGGCGTGGGTGATCCGCGAGATCGGCGCCGGCTAGAGGTTCAGGCGATCGGGATCGGTACGGCCTGGTCGGCGGCGACCTCGACGAACCGGCACATGGCATCGACCATCTGCATCTGCTCCGGTGTCCGGCAGCCCGCCTCGAGGAGGGTCGGGGAGGCGACCAGCAGGGCGAGGCTCTTCGCCCGTGAGATCGCGACGTTGAGCCGATTGCGCGAGTAGAGGAAGCCCATGTCGCGCGGAGCGTCCTCGCGACTCGAGCTCGCCATCGAATAGATCGCCACGACGCCCTCGCGCCCCTGGAACTTGTCGACCGTCCCGACATTGCCACGCCGTCCGATCGTCCGCTGGAGGGCCGCCTGGATCTCGGCGACCTGTGCGTTGTACGGCGCGACGACGATGACGTCGTCGACCGTGATCGGTCTGTGCCGCCCGTCCTTGTCCTGCCAGGTCATGCCGAGCAGGCCAGCGACGGCTGCCGCGACGACCTCGGCCTCCTCGCGCGAGCGTGGCCCGTTGCCGGTATGGGGCGTCGGCAGCCAGCGGATCCCGGCCCCGGACAGGACGGCGTCCTCGCCGTCGACACGCCGGAGCTCGGTGCCCGGATACGTGTCGAGCAGGCCCCCATAGAACGCGGGCGAGATGAACGCGTTGACGGCCGGGTGCATCCGGCGGGACGTCTCGAGGAACAGCCCGCGTTCGCGGGGGATGGTCGTCGCGTCCCCGACGAGGTGCTCGAGCGACGACGCGGCGGCATCGCCCGGGTGGACGCCCTGGGTCACCATCGGGAGCTGGTTCTGGTCGCCGATCAGGACGATGGACCGTGCGCACGATCCGATCGCCACCGCGTTCGCGAGCGACATCTGGCTGGCCTCGTCGACGAACAGGACGTCGAAGGCGCCGTCGAACTCGGGTCGCGCGAACAGCCAGCCGGTCCCGGCCACGACGTCGACCGCGTCGGCCGCGAGCGCGGCGCTGACGTCATCGTTCCCGTTCGCCCGGGCCACACCCGCGATCGGACTCACATCGACGTCCGCCTTCTGGAGGATCCGGACCGTCACATGCTCCTCGTTGGCCGCCCGAACCAGCTCCTCGAGAAGGTTGCTGATGGTCTTGTGCGACTGCGCCGTGACCGCGACCCGGCGTCCCGCATCGACGAGGTCGAGGATCATCCGAGCGCCGGCATACGTCTTGCCCGTGCCCGGAGGCCCCTGGATCGGCAGGGTCCCGGACGCAAGCTCGAGCGCCAGCCGTCGGGCTGCCAGGACGACGTCCTCGCCCGGCTCGACGAGCGGCGCGCCCAGACGACCGGCTCGGCGCGGCGGGAGTCGGAGGAGCATGTCCCGCACTGCCCTGTACGAGCCGTCGCCGTCGATGCCGCTGGCGATGACTGAATTGGCGACGCGGAGCATCGCCTGCTTCTGGGGGCCGCTCGTCAGCGGGGCAGACCCGATGAGGGCGCGCGGATGCGGCCATGCCGCGTTGCGCGATCGCTTGAGCTCGATCATCCCGCCTGCGTCATCGATCGACACGATGGTGCCGGCAGCCTTGCCGGTCCCAATGGAAAAGACCTCGTCCCCCGGGTCGAAGCCGTGGTCCTGCGGCTCGAACCGGTAGCGGCGATGGAGCATGACGCCCTGGCCGTCGAACTCATCGACGAAGACGAGGCCGGCCAGCGCGTCGCGCTCAAGGACGAGCTGTTCGATGGTCAGGTCGTCCCTGAGCTCGAACCAGCGCCACCACTGGGATTTCTCCTCGCGGCGGTGCCAATCGAGAAGATCAGCGAGCAGCCGGCGACCCTCTGCCGTGGGGGAGTCGTCGTCCGCGAGAAGATCCGCCGTCAGCCCGGTGACCCGTCTCTCGACCGCCTGGATCCACTCCGTGACCGACGGCGATTCCGTCGGGGCCGTTGCCACCGGCCGTGCCCAGTCGAGCTCGGGCCAGCGGAGAACGGCCTCGGTGCGGCGCTGCTCGAGCCAGCCGTGCAGGAGCCAGGTCGACACGCAGTCGTCGCGGTTGTACGCGGCGATCCCGTCGAGGATCGTCTGGTCGCCGTTCTTCAGCCACGTCTCGAAGGCGACCACGCTGAAACCCGCCTCGGTGACCGGTCCCTCTCGCTTCGGCATGTAGAACTTCTCGATCTGCTTGAGCGAGTAGGACTCGACCGAGGCACGGACACCCTGGCGAACCGCGTTGAGCAGGTCCACCAGGACGTCGCCGCGCAGCAGCCGGTCGACCTCGTCGACGCACGTCCCGTGTCTCTGCATGAGCCGCTTGATCGCGCCCGCCTCGTACCCGCCGTAGTGATAGACGTGCATCTCCGGATGCGCGTCGAGGCGGTCGATGACGAGGTGGATGAACCGCTCGAACGCCGCCTTCTCCGCCTCCTGCGTGGTCGCCCAGATGTCGAGGTATCTCGGCTCGCCGTCGACGTCCTCGACGACCCCGAGCAGGTATTCGAGCCCGACCTCGGTCGCCCACGGGTCGGCCTCGATGTCGAAGAAGAGGTCCCAGGGCGACGGCTCGGGAAGGACTCGCAGACCGCGACCGGCGTCGTCCGGATCGGGCGGGATCAGCTCGAAGACACGCTCGTGCGTCTCGCGCTCGTGGAGCTGCAGCCGTGATTGCTCGCGGATGCGCGTCAGCTGGGGAGCGGCGATCCCGTCGACCGGGTGGCCCGCTGGCAGGGCGGCCAGACCGGCCAGCGTCGAGATGCCCGCCGCGGTGAGACGTTCCGTGTCGAGACGACGCATGCCGGCGACGATCGACAGGTGGTCATCGTCGCGGCGTCGCTGGATGCACATCGGGTACCAGGTGCACACGCGGCAGTGGTCGACCGGGTCGGGGTAGGTGCCCGTCGGGCCGTCGACCAGACCTCGCGACATGCGCTCGTCGAAGCGGTCCCGCACGAACCGGAAGTAGGCCGAGAAGTCGTCGGTCCGGTATGCGTGCTGCGCCCGATCGCCGGTGATGACCGTGAGCCATTCCGGGGCGATCCCCTGCAGGCCCTGGAGCAGGTCGGCGTAGACACACATCTGCAGGATCGCGCCGCCCTTGACCGACCGGGCGAGCTTCGTGTCGGCGATGTCGTAGCTCCACTCGCCGAGGACCGGGCTCGGGCGGTCGGACCGCCTGAACAGGAAGTCCGCGTGACCGCGCCACCGCCCGTCGAAGAACGTCGCCTGGAAGATGACGTCGATGCCCGCTCGCATCGCCTCGAGCGTCGCGGCCTGGGCGCGACGGAGGTCAGCGGGCGTCTTGAGGCCGTCCTTGGGGATCTCGACGATCGACCGGCCTTCCGCGGCGAGCGAGGCGAGATAGGCCGCCTCGTGGAGGTCACCCTTCTCCTGGATGAGGGCGATGGTCGGGTCATCGCGCCGGATGGGCTTTTCCCAGAGGCCCTCCACCCGCCCGAGCTCGAGCGTGGCGAGGTGGTCGCAGGCGAGATAGCCGACGAGGTCCGTGGCACTGACGATCAGGGTTCCATCGGGGGCGATCTGCACCGTGCAACCGTACCAGCGGACCGTGACAGCTCGCCCGTCGCGGCGTCGCGATAGCATCCGCTCGTGAGCGTGCAGCGTCGCGACGCCGAGGGGCGCCGACAGGTCGGACCGAGCTGGGAGAGCCTCGTCGAGCGGCAGATCCGCGAGGCGATGGCGGAGGGCGCCTTCGACGACCTGCCCTATCGCGGCGAGCCCCTGCCGATCGAGGACGACAGCGCGGCGGGAGAGTGGGCGATGGCCCACCGGATGCTCAAGAGCGCGGGCGCGGCGCCGCCCTGGATCGAGGCCGACAAGGAGGCGCGCCGGCTGTTGGCCGAGATCGAGCACCTGGTCGGGCGGGCGCCGACGATGTCGGGCTTCGGTCGGCGCCGCGCGCGTCGTGAGCTCTCGCACCTCGTCGCGGCGGCGAACGGGGCCATCGCCCGGGTCAACAGCGAGGCGCCGACCGACCGCCAGCACCGCCGGCCGCTCGACCCTGCGGCCGAGACGGCCCGACTCGAGGCCGCCTTCGGGGCCGACGCCTGACTCGGAGCTAGGGCTCGTCGTCCCGCAGACGCGAGTACGTGACGAGGTCGTGGTACGCGCCGGCCCGGAACTGCGAGCCCCGGGCCACGCCCTCGCGGACGTAGCCGGCCTTCTCGAGCGACCGCTGCTCGGCGATGTTCTCGGCGTCGGTCGAGGCCTCGATCCGGTTGACCCGCGTGTTGGAGAACAGGTATGCGGCGAGGAGACGCTGGGCCTCGCTGCCGTAGCCGTGGCCGCGGGCCTCGGGGATCAGCGCGATCCCGACGTTCCAGGCGCTCGATCCCGGGTTCGGGCCATAGCCCACCCGATGCCAGCCGACGGTGCCGATCGGCCGGGCGTCGGCGACCAGCTCGACCATGAGCTGTCCGTTGTGCTCATTGCGCAGCGGCCCGCGCGCGAGCGCATCGCGATCGACCGGGTCGCGCTCGCGTCCGAAGTCGTTGAACTCGCCGATGTTGACCGGATCCCGATCCCAGGCATCGAGCAGGTCGGCGTCGGCGAGGGTCAGGTCGCGGAGCCGGACGCGCGCGGAGTCGCTCACCCGAAGAGCGCCTCGACGGCCGCCGCGAAGACCGCGGTGTGGCGGTCAACGTCGGCCTCGGTGGTGGCAGGCGACATCAGCGCCATGTTGTGGAAGGGTGTCATCAAGACCCGCCGGTTCATCGCCCAGAGGTGGAGGAACCGCTCGAGCTCCGGATCCGCGTTCGCCCATTGCTCGGCGCCGGTCCGCGGTGGGATCGCCATGAAATGGTATTCGGCGCGTGCCCCGAGCCTCGTCACGTGCCACGGGACGGCGCCCGCCCGGAGCACCTCGTTGACGCCGCTCTCCCAGAGCTCTGCGAGCGCGATCATCCGACCGAAGGCCTCGTCGGTCAGGACCTCGCCGAGTGTCGCGCGGACGGCCGCCATCGACAGGGCGTAGCCGGCCAGCGTCCCGCCGATCCCGCCGACATCGGAGTCGTCGACCGCGATCGATCCGGCGATCCGCTCGGCCACCTCCGGGCTGAAACCGTAGGCCGCGGCCGGCAGCCCGCCACCGATCGTCTTGCCGATGACGAGCACGTCCGGTTCGAGCCGCCACGCTCCGGTCGCTCCGCCCGGACCGGCGCAGATCGTGTGCGTCTCGTCGATGATCAGGAGCGTCCCGGTCTGTCGCGTCAGCTCGCGGACCGCGTCGAGATAGCCTGCCTCGGGCAACACGATCCCGACGTTCGTCAGCGCGGGCTCGAACAGGACGGCCGCCACGTCTCCGTCGGCCAGCGCCCGAGCCAGCCCGTCGACGTCGTTGAACTCGACCACGCGGGTCGTCTCGGCCACGTCGACCTGCGGCCCGACCGAGCCGCGGACGGGCACCACGGACCCGTCGGGACCGAGCATCGCGATCGCCTCGTCCACCGAGCCGTGATAGCAGTGGTCGTGGACCACGACCTTGGAACGCCCGGTGATGTGCCGCGCGAGCCGGAGCGCCCAGCGGTTGGCGTCGCTGGCCGACAGCGCGAACTGCCAGGCGCCGACGCCGAACCGACGGGTCAGCTCCTCGCCGACCCAGGCGGCGTCCTCGGTCGGCAGCATGTGGGTGATCCCGTGCCGCATCTGACGCTCGACTGCAGCGATCGTCGGCGCCGGCCCGTGGCCGGCCATCGCGCCGGTGTCACCCAGGCACAGGTCGACGTAGTCGTGGCCGTCGACGCAGCGGAAGTGCGCCCCGGTCGCTGCTTCGACGTACGGCGGGAACGGGCTGGCCCACTTGACCATCCACGGCATCGGCACGCCCTCGAGGAGCGTCTGCCGCCCGGAATCATGAAGCGACGCGGAACGCGGATGCTCATCGACGAAGCGGGACGTCTCATCGGCCATGAGCCGGGCGAGACGGTCGCGGTCGAGGCTGGCGGGGGCGGGCGCCGATGTCACCGCGTCAGGATGGCGCCTCGGCGACGCGCCGGCGCGTGCATCTCGCGGCACGCGACGTGGGGACACCGCGACGCCGGTCCACGGGAGGGGTGGACCGGCGTTCGGCGGCGGGTTGGTCGGCTGGTGCGGCCGTCGGGGTCAGTGGATCCGGCGGACGAACCCGCAGATCTGGCAGGTGGCCAGCCCGGTCTCGGGATCGATCTCGAGGAAGCTGGGGCAGCCGTTGGTGCTGCAGAAGAGGCGGCCCGTGCCGCTCGCCGCCGTCGTGCGGCGACGCATGCGGCGGATCGCCGATGCACGTCCGGTGACGGACGTCGTGGTGGAACGATTCATCATGGTGTTGTTGTGTCGTGCTTTCTGGCGCGCCGTCATCGCGGTTCGGGCGATCGGCTGCGCGGCCGAGTGTCTGAAGTGTCTGCGCGCCGGGCCGGGAGCGCGTATCTGGCGCTCTAACCGGGTCGTCGCAGCGGACTGGTTACCTGTGCAGTATCGTTCGCGCGGCCCGATCCGTCAAATCGCCGATGGTCCGGGGTAGACGGTTATCGGCGATGATTGCGGTCTCTTCACCGAACGTTGGTTGATTCGAACCCTGTCGGCGCGTCAGACTCCGCGCCGTTGACGCGCGGAGGGAGCGCGTGCGACCGGCTGTCCCCAAGCAGCCGCCAATCTGATCCATAACCCAGGAGGTGGCTTGTGTCGGTGGTGTCAAGGACCGGGGAACGTCGGTCCCGCGTGGCGCGTTTCGGACTCGTGGCGTCGATGTTGGGGCTGGTACTGCTGTCGGCCGCTCCGGCCGCAATGGCGGCCTCACCGCTGACGATCACGACCCCGTTCCCCGCGATCGCGGTCGCGCCCGGCGCGAACCCGAGCTTCGATGTCACGATCACGACCGACAAGCCCGGTCGCGTCGCCCTGACGGTCGGCAAGGTGCCCGACGGCTGGACAGCGGTCCTGCGCGGCGGCGGCTTCACCGTCGACGGCGTGGAGTCGGACGGCACGACCCCGGTCAAGCTCACGCTCAACGTGACGATCCCGGCCGACGCAGCCGCCAGCACGCAGCAGATCGACGTCAGGGGCGTGACCGCGGGCGGCGCGACGGCGACCATGACGACCAACATCCGCGTCTCGCCCAACGCGGCCGGCACGGTCACGCTCACGACCGACACGCCCCAGCTCAAGGGCTCGACCGACACGACATTCACGTTCGCGCTGACCCTCAACAACAACACCTCGAGCGACCTGCCGTTCAGCGTGGCCGCCACCGGGCCGGACGGCTGGACCGTCACCGGCGAGATCGGCTCGACGGCCAACGCCGCCAGCGTCGTGGTCACCGCAGGCAGCACCTCGTCGGTGTCGGTCACGGCCAAGGCGCCGACCGGCGCAACGGCCGGCGACTACCCGATCGCCGTCGATGTGACCAGCGGCAGCGAAAAGGCCCACGCCGACCTCCAGGTCACGATCACCGGTAGCTACAGCCTCGCGATGTCGACCCCGAGCGGCGTCCTGAGCATGAATGGGTCCGCCGGCACGGCGACCGACCTGACGCTGACCTTGACCAACAGCGGCACGGCCGACATCCCGGGCGTGGCGATGACCGCGAGCGCCCCGACCGGCTGGGTCGTCACGTTCGATCCGACCCCGGTCGACGTACCTGCCGGCCAGACCGTTCAGGTCGTTGCCCATGTCACGCCGTCGTCGGACGCCATCACCGGCGACTACGTGGCGACCATGACCGGGACCTCGTCGCTGGCGACCGCCAAGACCGATATCCGGGTCACGGTCCAGACGTCATCGCTGTGGGGCGTCATCGGGATCGGTCTGATCCTGGTCATCCTGCTCGGCCTGTGGCTGGTCTTCCGACGTTTCGGACGGCGATGAGCGAGGTCGTCGCAGCCACCGAACCTGGACCGGCTGCCCCGGCGCCGGTCGACGAGCCGGCGGCGATCGATCCGGGCCGGCCGGAGCCGGTCATCCGGACCCGCCGCCTGACCAAGAAATACGGCGAGCTGACAGCGGTCAGCAAGCTCGACCTGGCGGTCTACCCGGGCGAGATCTTCGGTCTGCTCGGGCAGAACGGCGCCGGCAAGACGACGACCATCCTGATGCTGCTCGGCCTGTCCGAGCCGACATCGGGTGAGGCCAACGTGATGGGCCTCGACCCGGCCTGGGAGCCGCGCGAGGTCAAGCGGCGGGTCGGCTACCTCCCCGACGCGGTCGGGTTCTACGAAGACATGACCGGCCGGGAGAACCTGCGCTACACGGCCCGCCTCAACGGGCTGCCGCGCGACGAGGCCGAGGAGGCCATCGACGAGGTCCTCGCGCAGGTCGGGCTGACCGACCGGGCGAACGACCCGGTCGAGCAGTACTCGCGTGGCATGCGTCAGCGCCTCGGCATCGCCGACGCGCTGGTCAAGTCACCGGATCTGCTGATCCTCGACGAGCCGACGACCTCGATCGACCCGATCGGCGTCATCGAGATCCTCGATCTCCTGCGCAAGCTCGTCGACGAGCGTGGCCTGGCGATCATGCTGTCGAGCCACCTGCTCAGCCAGGTCCAGTCGGTCTGCGACCGGATCGGGATCTTCGCGGCCGGCCGCCTCATCGGCGTCGGCACGGTGGACGAGCTGGCCAGGCAGTTCGGTGACGGGACCGCTGTCATCGAGGTCGGCCTCGAGCTGCCGACCCAGGCCGACGTGGACCGCGCGGCGACGGCGCTGCGCGCGATCCCAGCGGTCGCCTCGGTGGAGCCCGGTGGCCAGGGCAGCGGCACGTGGCGGGTCCACGTCCGGCCGGCGAGCGCTGAGGCGCGCGTCCGGCAGGACATCCTGGTCGCCGCCGTCGAGCACGAGCTCCGCCTGACCGCGATCCGACCGATCGTCCCGTCCCTCGATGAGATCTACCGCCATGCGGTCGAGCGTCCGATCCCCAAGCGCACCGGCGTCAAGCGCAGAGGGACCGGCCGTCCGGCCGCCGAAAAGAGGTCCGAATGAGCGCGACCAGCGTCCCCGGCGACGCCCCCATCCCGGCCGAGGCGGCACCGAAGCCGCGCCGCGAGCTGCGCGTGCCGCACGGCGGCTGGCGGGTCATCGCGGCCAAGGAGCTCGGCGACGACCTCCTGAGCATCCGGTTCATCGTCCTGCTCATCGTGCTCGGCCTGGCGGCGATGGTGCCGCTGTACGCCGCGGCCGATCAGATCCGTGCCCACGCCACCGACGCGAGCGGCACCCCGGCGATCTTCCTGGCCCTGTTCATCCTCTCGTCGCCCGACTACACGTTCCTGCAGGTCGCCTCGTTCGTGTCGATCGTGGCGCCGCTGCTCGGCCTCGCCTTCGCGTTCGACGCCATCAACGGCGAGCGGTCCGAGGGGACCTTGCCGCGACTCCTCGCCCAGCCGATCTATCGCGACGACGTCATCAACGGCAAGTTCGCGGCGGGCCTCGCGGTCATCGGGATCGTCCTGGTGGCGGTCATCGGGATCATCGCCGGGTTCGGCATCTTCCGGCTCGGGATCGTCCCGGCGCCCGAGGAGATCCTCCGCCTCGTATCGTGGATCCTGGTCACCTTCATCTACGTCGGCCTGTGGCTCGCATTCGGGCTGCTGCTGTCGGTGCTGTTCCGGCGGGCGGCCACGTCGGCCCTCATCGGGTTCGGCGTCTGGTTCCTGTTCACGACGTTCGGTTCGTTCATCCTCGACGCCATCGGCAACGCGGTGTCGCCGCTGACCGGATCGACCACGAGCGAGCTGATCGGCCAGGCGCAGACCCAGCAGTTCATCTCGCGGCTGCTCCCGGGCCAGCTCTATGCCGAGGTCACCTCGGTCCTGCTCAACCCGACGAACAACCCGCAGGCGACCCTGCCGGGCTCGCTCGGCCAGGCCCAGCAGGCCCAGCAGCAGATCCCGACATTGCTGGCGTTCGACCAGAGCGTGCTGCTCGTGTGGCCGCAGGTGGTCGTCCTGGTCGCGATGACCGTGGCCTGCTTCGCGCTCGCGTATGTCGCGTTCATGCGGCAAGAAGTTCGGGCGTAACGTTCCGTCGGTGAACTGCGTCGCCGCGAGCAGGGGCGTTCAGGCGAAGGCGCGCCCGAGTACCGGAGCGAGCGCACCCCAAGGTGCGTCGAGCGAGGAAACGGAGGGCGCAACGCACGCCTGGGCGTCCCGGTTCGCCGCCGTGTCACTCGCGCGGACGACCGCGATGATCTCTTCGCCGTAGCGGTCGAGCTTCATCGGCCCGACGCCCGGGCACGCGCCGGAGCTCGGCGATCGACGTGGCCGGCTCGCGCGGCGATGGCCTCGATGGTCGAATCGTGGAAGACGATGAACGGCGCGACCGCGTCGGCGCGGGCACGGGCCGTGCGCCAGGCACGGAGCGCATTCGACAACGGTGACCGGTCGACCGGGTCCACCTTCGGGGCTCGTTCGCGTCGAACGTGGCCCGGTCCGACGGCCAGCAGGGGCCGAGCACGGGTCGGCACGAGCCCATCGAGGAAACGCGAGCGGCTGCGCCGGCCCTCACGACCGGACGTGCCCGTCCGGCTCGTCGCCCAGGACAGCCACAGGTAGCGCCGCGCCCGGGTGATCCCGACGTAGAGCAGCCGGCGCTCCTCGGCGAGCTCGGCGGGCTCGGTCGACTGGCGGATGGGCAGCGTGCCCTCCTCGAGCGCGGGCAAGAACACCGCGTCCCATTCCAGGCCCTTTGCGCGGTGGTACGTCAGCAGCTCGACCCCCGCCGCCTCGCCACCGGCCTCCACCGCGCTCCGCCGCTCGACTTCGGCAAGGAACGCCGGGATGCCGGCGGTCGGATCCGTGCGGACCAGCTCCTCGGCCAGCTCGAGCAGCGTGACGACCGCGGCGTGTCGGGCGGCCCCGGTCTCGCTCTCGGGGACGGTGTCGCGCCGAACACCGAGCTCGCGCTCGAAGGCATCGGCCAGCGAGCGCTGATAGGGTGGCCCCCTCCTCATCGAGCCGCTTCGCTCAGGCCAGCCGCGATCCGCACCGCACGCCGGACCTCCGGTCGAGAGAAGAACCGCTCGCCGCGGACATGGAATGCGATCCCCGCCCGTCCGAACGCGTCCTCGAGCGCGGGGAGCTGCGCATTGGTCCGGACGAGGACCGCCATCGAGCCGTGCGGGCGTGCCGTTTCGCGCTCAGCGCCCGGACCGCCTCGATCATCCCGTCGAGCTCCGCGCCGTCGGTCGCGAAGCCGCCGATCTCGGGTGCCGGACCGGACGCGTGACTCGCGATCAGCCGCTTGGGCGGTCGTGGGGCCGTCCCCGGCAGCCGTTCGTCGACGGCCACGCGTCCCGCGGCGAGGACCGTGTTCGCCAGCGCCAGCACCTCGGGCGTCGAGCGGTAGTTGGTCTCGAGCCGGACGATCCGCGCGCCCGGGTATCGGTCGGCGAACCCGATCAGGTAGTCGCTCGTCGCCCCGGTGAAGGTGTAGATCGTCTGGTCCTCGTCGCCGACCACGGCCAGGTCATCGCGCCCGCCCAGCCAGGCATCGAGGAGAGCGGCCTGGAGCGGGTTGGTGTCCTGGAACTCGTCGACCGAGAACCAGCGGTAACGGTCGCGCACCTCGGCGGCGATCGTCGCGTCGGTCTCGATCAGCCCGATCGTCAGCTCGAGCATGTCCTCGAAGTCGATCCGTCCGGCGCGGGTCTTGCGGCTCTCGTAGTCGCGATACAGCCGGGCCATGAGGTCGGGCGGGAGCGGCGCATCGCGGCCGTCGGCGATGGCGCGCATCTCGTAGTCGGCCGGCCGGATCCGCCGAGCCTTGGCCCATTCGATCTCGCCCGCCAGGTCCCGGACCGCGAGATAGCGGTAGCCGCCGGGCAGGCCGGTGGCCAGCGGAGCGAGGATCGGCGCCTTCGAATCGAGGATCGCCGGGGCCTCCGTGCCGTGGACGCGTGGCCAGAAGTGGCGGAGCTGGCGAAGGGCTGCAGCGTGGAACGTGGACGCCGCCACGCCCGGTTCGCCGAGCGACGGCCAGCCGGCGGACCATCTCGGTCGCGGCCTTGTCGGTGAACGTGACGACCAGCACGTCCCGTGGCCGCACGACGCCCGTGGCGATGGCGTACGCGACCCGTCGCGAGATGACCCGGGTCTTGCCGCTTCCCGCGCCGGCGAGGATGCACAGCGGACCGGACGTGATCGCGACCGCCTCGCGTTGCGCCGGATCGAGGTCGGCGAGAAGCGTATCGGGGTCCGCGGTCAGCACCGGCCCATCGTAGCCGGGACGCCTGCACCGCCGGTCATCCAGGGCGTTCGGGTAGGCTCGGGCGATGGAGCTGCGCGGCCGCCAGGTCACCCTCCGACCGACCGCGCCGGACGACGCACCCGGCCTTGGCCGCGATCCTGTCCGAGCCCGAGGTCGCGCGCTGGTGGGGCGACTTCGACCTCGACCGTGTCGTCGCGGAGCTGATCGTCGGTGACCCCGAGGAGATCCCGTTCGTCATCGAGCACGACGGCGAGGTCATCGGCTACATCCAGGCCGTCGAGGAGAACGAGCCCGATTTCCGGAGCGCCGGGATCGACCTCTTCCTGCGGACGGACGCCCAGGGTCGCGGTCTGGGCCCGGACGCGATCCGGACGCTGGCCGCCTACCTCCTCGACGAGCGTGGCCATCACCGCCTGACGATCGACCCGGCGGCCGACAACATGCGGGCCATCGCGGCCTACGCCAAGGTCGGCTTCCGGCCCGTCGGCCGGATGCGCCAGTACCAGCGTCTGCGGGACGGACGGTGGGTCGATGCCCTGCTGATGGATCTCCTGTCCGACGAACTCGTCCGCTGAACGGGGCTCGCGCGCACCGAATGGGCTTGTCATGCGCGTCACGGTCGCTAGGATGGGGCTCGGCCCGAGGGCCGCGGACGTTCCGCTCCAGGTCCGCACAGGGAGGCACACGTCACATGACCGACCAGACACCCCCGGATCCGACGACGCCGCCATCGGTGGAGCCCGCGGCCGCGCCGCCTCCGGCACCCGGCCGCGCCGGCTGCCCGCCGCTCCGGCTCCCGCTCCCGCCGCCGCTCCGACGAGCTGGACTCCACCGGCGTCGGCTGCCGCTGGCGCGGCTGCGCGCCCGACCGGGGTCACCATCCTGGCCGTCCTGGCGGCGATCGGTGGCGTGTTCGCCCTTCTCGGTGGCTTCGTCATCTTCCTCGGCGGGACCGTCCTCTTCGGTGGACTCGGCGCGATCCTCGGCCTCGCATTCCTCGCCTACGCCGCATTGATCATCGCCTTCGCGTACGGCGCGTGGACGCTCCAGCCGTGGGCATGGGCGCTCGGTATCGCCGGTGCCGCGTTCGGCATCGTGCTGGCAGTGCTCAACATCATCGGCGGGTCGTCGATCGTCAGCCAGATCATCGGCATCGCCATCGACGGCGGGATCATCTACTACCTCAACCAGCCCGGGATCCGCGCGGTCTTCGGTCGCGCCTGATCGGTCGACCGGCGGGTCACTCGTGATCCGCCGGATCTCCCTCTAGCGTGGGTCCGTGTCGGGTCCTGGTGCAGGCCCCGACCGTCAGCCGGGCTCCTCGTCGCTCTCGGAGTCCTTCTTCCAGCCGAGATGCTTGCGGAACGTCCCGACCGAGGCGACGTGATAGCTGGCCGTCTCGTCGTAGGCGGGGAGTGACTCCAGGTCGGCCTTCGTCAGCCGGCTGCTCACCTCGGTCGTGGTCAGGCTCTCGACGTCGTCCGACGCGAGCATGACCTCGCGATGTCCGGCGTGGAGTTCCACGCGCAGCCCGTGGAAGATGTCGTCGGCGTCGGACCCGAGGATCTCGCGAACCTCGCCCACGGTCTGGCCGTCACTCGAGACGACTGGCGTCGCATAGACGACCGAACGCCACGCGATGGGCTGGCTGTCAGGCATGGGCGAACTCCTTGGCTGCCGACTGGTGAGGTCTCAATCCTAGCCCGCCGGTCAGAAAGGCGGCCACGGGATGGCGGGCCAGTCCGGGGACGGGTAGGGGAATCGTCGGGCGGCCAGGAGAGCATCGACGCGGCGGGTCGTGGCCCTGACCTCGAGGCGTGACAGGAGCTGGCGCAGCGTCTCCCCGAGATCCGCGTCGAGGCCGGCCCGGACCCGCTCCAGCCCGTCGATCTCGTCCTGCTCGAGAGCCCGTCCGCGCCAGCCCCACAGGACGGTCCGCAGCTTCGGGACGGGCGAGAAGGTGACGCCGTGGTCGACGCCGTACACGTGCCGGCCGCCATCGACGGGCAGGATGTGACCGCCCTTGCGGTCGGTGTTGTTCATGACCGCATCGAGCACGGCCATCCGGCGAAGGCGGGGGTCGTCGTCGACCACCATCGCCACGACGTCCACGTCCGGGTCGGCCTCGACGAACGCCTGGACCATGCCTTCGCCGAACGGCCCGTCGCGCAGGATCGTCGGCGGCACGATCCCCCAGCCGCTCGCCTCCGACACGTGCCAGGCCGCCACCTCTCGGCGCGCCAGCGTGCCATCGGGAAAGTCGTCGAGGGGACGCTCGCCGAGGGTCGGCTTGTAGATCGCGTCGAGCACGAGGAGGGGCTCCGGATCGGGGCAGATCCGAGTCACCGTGACGAGCATGGCGTTGTTCGACGAGGCGACGATCCGCCCGATGATCTCGATCTCGCCTTCGCGCAGCGCCTCGAGCGCCGTCCCGCGGTCGATCACGGCCGGCCGCGGTCAGTTGACGTAGTGGCCGTTGCGACGCGGGCAGATGTGGCCCTGGGGGTCGAGCGGCGCACCGCACAACGGGCAGGGCGGCCGGCCGGCCGCGATGACGCGCGAGGCGCGGGTCACGAACGACCGGGCGGCGTCGGCGGTGATCCGGACGCGGAGCAGGTCCGGGCCGTCCTCGTCCTCGTCGTCATCCTCGTCCGGATCGATCGGCTCACCGTCCTCGGACTGTGCGCGCGCCTCGACCAGCACCCGCTCCGCCTCGCCGTCCCAGCCGAGGGTCAGTGAACCCGCGCGGAACGCCTCGTTGAGCGGCTCGTCGAGCGGTCCCGTGTCGTCGCCGGCGGCCTTCGCGGCAGCCGCAGCGGCCTGCCACGCCACGTCGCTCGAGCTCGGACAGCAGCTCACCGAGCCGGTCGGCGAGGACCGCGACCTGGACCTTCTCGAGCACGATGCTGACCACGCGCGGTCCGTCGCGCGCCTGGAGGAAGAAGGTCCGGTCACCCGGGCGACCGACCGTTCCGGCCACGAAACGCTCGGGCGGGTCGAACAGGTAGCGGCGTCGTGCCATGCCTTGACTCTATACCGATTCCGCGCGTGTCCGCCGTAAGGCCTCCTCGCCCCCGAAATAAGGCCCAACCGCGTCGTCGAATACATCGAACGCTCGATGTCCGATGGGCCCCCGGACGACCAGCATGCGGATATCGACCGCAACCCCGCCGGTCGGACGAGAACGAAGGTCGGTGAACGAGATGACCCGGTACGAGAGGAGACAGTTCTTCGAGAGGTTGGTCCAGCTTCGGGCGCTGTATCGGTTGCGTGGCGTGGACGACTCGGTGGTGGAGATCTCCGTTGACGGAGCGATCGCGTACGCCGAGGGCCTGCTGGCGGACGAGCCGGGCGTCTCGGCGGCCAGCGTCCGGATCGGTCGGAGCGTCTCGGATCCGTGCCGCCGGGAAGGGTCAGCTGACCGACACGTTGACGGTGTGCCAGCCGCGTGCACCATCGGGCGCGGGCGGCGACGGCTGCTCGGGCTGGACGGCGCCCGTGCCGTCGGTGGCGCGGACCTGGATCTTGTGGCCGCCCGGTTGCGCGGCCCAGTCGTACACCCACTGGACCCAGGTCGCGTTCGAGATCGGGGTGGACAGCCGAGCGTCCTGCCACAGGCCGTCGACCGACACCTCGACCCGGGAGATGCCGCGGTCCGGTGCCCAGGCGATGCCGGCGATATGGACCTGGCCGGCATGGGCGCCGCTGCGCGGCGTATCGATCCGCGACTGCGTCAGGATGGGTGCCTCCTTCGACCAGCCGAGCGGCACCCAATATCCGTCGAACGATTCGAGCGTCGTCAGCTCGAGCTCGGCCAGCCACTTCGTGGCCGACACGTAGCCGTACAGCCCGGGCACGATCAGGCGCGCCGGGTAGCCGTGGTTCGGCGGCAGCGGGACGTCGTTCATCTTCAGGGCGATCATCGGCTCGCGCGCCGTGTCCATGACCCAGGCGGTCGGCATCCCGGCGGTGAAGCCGTCCACGGACCTCCCGACCAGCTGCGTCGCCGCGGTCTGGACGCCGGCCATGTCGAGGACGTCGCGCAGGCGAACGCCGGTCCACTTGGCGTTGCCGACGAGGGTGCCGCCGACCTCGTTGCTGACGCACGAGATCGTGACGTACTGCTCGAACATCGGCAGGGCGATGAGCTGCTCCCAGGTCAGGGTCGTCTCGCGGTCGACAAGCCCGTGGATCTTGAGCGTCCAGCCATCGGTGTCGACGACCGGCGTCAGCAGCGCCGTATCGATCCGGTAGAACCGGTCGTTGGGCATGACGATGGGGGTCAGATCGGGGATCGTCGTGGACAGGTCCTCGGTCGCGTCGAGCGCGGGGACGGTCACCGAGGCGGGCGGGATGGGGGGACCGCTGCTGACAGGAGCGACGCGCTGGCGATCGAGGAGCGAGCGCCCGAGGTAGCCGGCGGCCACGGCGGCGACACCGACGGAACCGGCCCGGATCATGAACGATCGGCGCGACCAGTCGGGCATCGTGGCGCCACGCCGGCCGGTCGCCACGCGCCTGGCCGATCCATCGAGCAGCCACGACAGGACCCACAGCCCGACGCCGACCGAGATCGCCGCCGAGGCCGCAGCGACGCCCGAGCTGGCCAGCGGATCGTCGAGCGACGCGAAGAAGCCGATGACACCGAAGAGCACGAAGACGACCGCCGCGATCTCGAAGCGACGCCGCGCGAGCAGCCCGAGACCGGCGCCGATGACGAGCGAGATCGCGACGATGATGAGCTCGAAGGCGAGCTTGTCGTTGGTGCCGAACAGCGAGACGACGATGTCCTTCGCGCCCGGCGGCTGATGGTCGATGAGCCACTGTCCGACCGCCGCGACGAGCGACGTCGCCCCGGGCAAGAGGCCTGCCAGCAGCTCGGACACGCCGAGCGCCGCAGCGACCGCGGCGACACCCGCGACGGCCGCGGCACTATCGAATCGCCTGGTGGCTTCGAGAGGTGGTTGAGGTGCCGGGCGTGACGTCCTGGCCGTGGTGCTCACGCAGGCATCATCGCGGCTCGATGTGACGTTCGCATGTCAACCGTCTGTCTCCGTCCCGGGCTGCGATGTCATGCGAGCCCAGGCGCGTCCGTCGCGTCGCTCGACCCGGATCGGCAGGCCGAAGGCCCGGCTCAGGACGTCGTCGCGCAGGACCGCTGCGAGCGGCCCCGCCGCCACGACCCGGCCGTCGGCGAGGACGAGGCCATGCGTGAAGCCGGACGGGATCTCCTCGACGTGATGCGACACCAGCACGATGGCACGCGGGCGCTCGGCGGCGGCCAGGGTGGCGAGGTCGGCGAGGAGGGTCTCCCGCGCGCCGAGGTCCAGGCTCGCGGCGGGCTCGTCGAGCAGGAGCAGGTCGGGATCGGGCATCAGCGCCCGGGCGATCGAGGCCCGCCGGCGTTCGCCCGCCGACAGCGTCCCGAATGCATGGTCCGCGACGCCGCCAAGCCCGAGGCCATCAAGCAAGCCGCGTGCTCGCTCACGATCGGCGTCGGTATACACGTGCCACCAGGGCTCGGTCGCGGCATGGCGGGCCGTCATCACCAGCGTCACCGGGGTCAGGTCGGCGCGGAGCCCGCCTTCGATGGCGCTCCCGGCGGACCCGATGCGCCTGCGCAGCTCGCGCGAATCGACCCGGCCGTACCGCTCGCCGAGCACCTCGACGCTCCCCGTCGTCGGCCACAGCTCGAGACCGATGCACGACAGGAGGGTGGTCTTGCCCGAGCCGTTCGGTCCGAGCACGACCCAGCGCTCGCCGTCTCGGATCGTCAGGTCGAGCGGTCCCAGGATCGTGCGCCCAGCGCGCCGCACCATCAGCTCGCGGACCTCGACCACCGGCCGACGGCCGTCGCCGGACGCCGGGTCGCTGGCCGCCTCGGTCACGAAGGCTTCGGGCTGGTCGAGGGCTCCGCGGTGGGTTCGGGGGTGGGAGTCGGGGTCGGCGTGGGGGTCGGCTTCGGCTTCTCGGTCGGCGCCGGAGTCTCGGTGGGTGGCGGCTCGCTCGGTGGTGCGGACGGCTCGACCGACGGCTCCACGGACGGCGTCGCAGTCGGGCTCGCGGGCGGGCAGGGAAGGGCGGCCACCTCGGACCCCGATGGCGTCGGGATCGCGAACGACGGCGTCACCCCGCTGGCGTCCGGGGTCGGCACGACGAAGCACGTCGGGGACGGACTCGGTTTGCCGCACGATCCGCCGACCAACACGCCCCAGCTCGAGCCATAGGGGTGGAACAGGCCGTTGTAGAAGTAGGCCGTCCGTGTGTGATTGGGGCCGCCGGCCACGCCCGGACCCCGGGCCGCTCGTCGCAGCCAGTCCTGGTCAGCCTGCATCCACGGCCCGAAGCCAGTCTCGACGTGCACGGCGGCGACGACATCGATGCCGCAGGTGGCGGGAGCCAGGGGAGCCTGCGGCTCGGTCCCTGCGATGTACCACTCGTTGACCGCGTTCTTTGCAGACGGCGCGGGAAAGCCGGTGAACGGGTCGATCTTGACCCGGACCAGACCATCGGGTGGCTTGAAGTCGGTGATCGGCCACTTCCCGCTGGCCTCCTGGAGGAAGCCCTGCCACTCATACGTGGCCACGTCGATCGAGAACAGGGGCGAACGGGCGGTCGAGACGAGGCTGTTATCCGAGTTGCCGTCCCACACCCCGACCGCCAGGGCGTAGGCCCCGGCCGCCCGCCCGGCGTCGGTCGGTGGCGCGATGTAGCCATAGGCGTTGAGGTCCTTGGCGTCGGTGTTGGTGCCGGTCTTGAGGGTGGCCGGCCGGCGACCACCGGGGCCGGTCACCGAGAACTTGCCCCAGAACGGGTTGACCTTGGGGTTCGTGTTGCCGGCAAGGATGTCGGTCACGATGTAGGCCGCTTGCGGGCTGACGGCCTGCGTGCCGGCGGGCGGCGTGTAGGCCGGGACGCCGGGGGCTTCTTTGCCGCTGGCGTCCGTGACCGCGAGGATCGTCGTGTGGGGGATCTCCTTGCCGCCATTGGCGAGGGTGCCGTATGCGGTCACGAGGTCGACCGGGCGCACTTCCTGGACACCGAGGGCGAGGGCGAGCTGCGCGGTCCGCGCGCCCTGGAATTGGATGCCGAACTGCTGCGCCTTGGCGAACACGCGGTCGGGGCCGTTGATGGCCATGGTCTTGACGGCCGGGATGTTCAGCGAGAACTGCAGAGCGTTGCGCACCCGGACCGGACCGCGCTCGAGGTTGTCGGCGTCGTTGGGCGTGTAGTTCCCGAAGTCGGTCCCGACGTCCATCAGCATCGTCCCGGCCGTGATCTTCTTGTCGTCGATGGCGGTCACGTAATTGAACGGTTTGAACGCCGAGCCCGGCTGGCGGTAGCCCTTGCCGACGACGTCGTACTGCGGCTGGAACTCGGGCTTGGTCGAGGTCGCGTAGTAGTCGGCGCTGCCGACGTAGGCGACCAGCTCGCCGGTCTGGTAGTCGAGCGCCACCAGGGCGCTGTTCCGGAGGTCCTTGTTCTTGAGGTTCGCCATCCACGGCTCGAGCTTCTTGAACCCGAGCGCCTTGGCGGCCGCGGTGGGGTTCTTGGCGTGCGGCACGATGGCCGCGGCCTTGACCCATTTCTCGGCGATCTTCTGGAGGCCGACGTCGAGGGTCGTGATCACGCGCAGCCCGCCCCGCTGCATGGCGTCGCAGGTATCGGCGTCGGGGCCGCACAGCTTGGCCGTCAGCTCGTCACGGACCGCCCAGACGAAGTGCGGGGCGATCCAGTTCTGGGTGGTCTGGCTCGACAGGACGACGGGCTCGTCCTCGGCGGCCTTGAACTGCGCCGCCGTGTACTGGTCGCCCGACATCGGGGTCCGTCCTCCGGCGGCCAGCAGCTCGAGGATCTGGTTGCGGCGCTGGACGACGGTGGTCGTGGACGGCACGACCCATTCCGACTCGGGGCACGGGTCGCCCTCGGCGACGACCGTCGTGCACTTCTCGATGTGGTTGCGCACGAGGTCGTAGTTCGAGGGCGACTTCGGCAGCCCGGCGATGATGGCCGCCTGGGCCGGGTCGATCTTGGAGATGTCGATGCCGAAATACGAGTCGACCGCGGCCTTCACGCCATAGGCCTGGTTGCCGTAGTAGTTCTGGTTGAGATAGGCGGTGATGATCTTCTGTTTGCCCTCGACGCCGGGGTACGCCTCGGTCAGCCTGATCGACTGGATGATCTCCTTGAGCTTGCGCTCGGCCGTCCGATGCGGGTCCTGGACCAGGGCCGGGTCGAGCAGGCGCTCGCGGACGAGCTGCTGGGTGATCGTCGAGGCGCCGCGGCTGTCGCCGCGGAGCGAGCCCGAGCGTCGCCGAGATGATGGCGACGGGGTCGAAGCCGGCATTGTCCCAGAAGGTCTTGTCCTCGACCGCGGTGGTCGCGTCGAGCAGCACCTTCGGGATCTCGTCGAAGGTCACGGCCTCGCGCTTGGCATCTCCGAAGCGGGCCAGCTCGATCTTGCCGGTCCGGTCGTAGATGATCGTCTGCTCGGGAAGGACGTAGTTCTCCAACTGGCTCGGGTTGGGCAGGTCGGTCGCGAGCGAGCGATAGATGCCGATGGCGGCGACGGCCGTGATGGCGCCAAGGCCGGCGAGGAACGCGAACAGGATGATGGCGAGCCAGCCGACGGTCGTCGGGCTCGTGCGGCGCGGGCGTCGAGGGCTGGCGGCGGGTCGGGCGGCGGACATCAGGAAGGACGGACTCCGGAGTCTGGGCTGGCGATACGGGGCGGGTGATCCGCCCTAGGATGCCGGACGAACGCGATACGCGACGTTTCGGCGGTGGCGCGCGACATCACAGACGTCTGCGGCCGTGGTGAAGACGGGCGGCATCGCTTCGATGTGTCGCCGTGGGCCCACCGCCGGCTCCGAAGCGTCACGCGGGCGCGTGAACAGCGCGAGCGGCCGCGATCGCGGCCACGGCTGCGGCGGCACGCTCGCGGATCGCGGCCGGCTGTCCGTCACCCAGGAGCCAGCCGCCGAGGCCGACCGCGACCGCACCGGCCGCGATGAACGCCGGGATCGACTCGAGCGTCACGCCACCGGTCGGGACGACCGGGATCCCCGGGAACGGTCCGCGCAGCTCGCGGACGAACGAGGGGCCGAGACTGGACGCCGGGAAGACCTTGATCGCGGCCGCGCCTGCCCGCCACCCGGCGAGGACCTCGGTCGGGGTGGCGCAGCCTGGCAGGACCGGGATCCCGCGCCCGGCCGCCCACGACACGATCTCGGTGTCGAGGTGCGGCATGACGAGGAACGTCGCGCCGGCGTCGATGGCTCGGCGAGCGGCATCGACCGACAGCACCGTCCCGGCGCCGATGTCGAGCCCGAGCCGCGCAGCGACCGCGGCGGCCGATCTCGATCGCGCGGAGCGCGTCGGCCTCGGGATCGTTGAGGGTCAGCTCGAAGGCGAGCACGCCACCGGTTGCAAGGGCCTCCGCGACCGCAGGCGCAGCCTCCGAGCCGATGCGCCTGCCGATCGCCACGACACCGCCCGCCGACAGACCGGCCGGGATCGCGGGTCGTGTCGTTGCGTCGGTCACAGGGCACCTCGTTCGCGGTGAAGATGTCGGGCTCGTCTGACCCTAGACTACGGGGAGCACAGGCAAAGGAGCGAACATGGCGCAGGCGGTCCGATCGGAGGCGACAGGCGCGGAGGCCGCGGCGGGCGAGCGATACCTGCTGCTGGCCGACATCTCCGGTTACACCGGCTTCATGACCGGCGTCGAGGAGGAGCACGGCGTCGACTTCAGCGGAGGCATTCCGGCCGCCTACTCGGTCCTGGGGAACCTGCTCGATGCTGTCGTCGAAGGCGTCAGGCCCGATCTCGCGCTGGTCAAGCTCGAAGGCGACGCCGTCTTCGCGGCCGCGCCGGCTAGCGGGCTCGACGGTCAGGGCGAGCGCGTCCTCGACACGATCCGGACGACCTACCGGTCGTTCATCGAGGCCCGGACGCGAGCCATCCCCGCCAACGACCACCTCTGCATCGCGTGTCCCGCGGTCGCGCATCTCGACCTCAAGGTGGTCCTCCATCGCGGCCAGGCCGTCCGTCAGTCGGTCGGGTCGGGCAGCGACCTGCTCGGGCCGGCCGTCACGGTCGCCCATCGCCTGCTCAAGAACACGGTGCGCGAGCAGATCGGGGCGCGCCCCTACATCTTCATGACCGATGCCGCCGCGGCCGGTCTCGGTGTGCCCGAGATCGGGATCGCGCACGGCGAGGACTACGCCGACGCCGGACGGGTCCGGGGTCGCATCGTCGAGCTCGGCTCGCCAGAGACCTGAGCCTGCCCACATCGTCTTTCGGGCCGAGCGGGACGGATCGGCACGCGGCTTCGTCTACCGTCACATGGATGGTCTCCAGGTGATACCGGCCAGCCCGGTCACGGCGGACGTCGCGGCGCTCGAGGACGGCGATGCCCTGACGCCGACCCTGGTCGCGGTCGAGACGAGCGCGATCGAGACGTTCGAGGCGATCTACGAGGCGAACTTCGGCGCCGTCTACCGCTACGCACTGCTTGCGACCCGGCGATCCGCCGACGCCGAGGACGTGGTCTCCGATACGTTCGCGAGGGCCCTCAGTGCGTGGACGCGCGGCCACGGTCCGGCCGGCCGGCCGCTTCCATGGCTCCTCCTCATCTGTCGCCGCATCATGACCGATCGCTGGCGCCGGCAGCGACTGATCGGCTGGTTGCCGATGGTCCGGTCCGGGCGTCCAGGCTCCGATGGCGATGTCGATGCCGGCGTCGACCCCGGGGCCGACGACGATGCCTTCCGAGTGCGTGAGTTCTGGCTCTGGCTCGACTCGGTGACCAAGGTGCTTCCCCAACGACAACGTGAGGTGCTGTTCCTCCGCTATGAACGCGACCTGGACGATGACGACATCGGGCAGGTCCTCGGCCTCACGGCATCGGGCGTCCGGTCGCTGACGGCTCGCGCCATCGCCTCGCTCCGACGCCATCCGGAGTTGCTGCAATGACCACATCAGATCGCGACCCGATCCTCGACGCCTTCGAACGCCGCCTTGCCGCCGTCGAGCGGCTCGTGCCGACGAACCCCCCGGCGTTCGCCGGGCAGACCCAGCGCAAGCCGATCAAGGTCATCGCCGGGACGACGGTCCGCAGCGATCGGCCGGCGGCATCCGGACGACGGCTCCACCTGGTGCTCGGATCGGTCGGCGTCGCCGCGGTTCTGATAGTCGCCATCATCGGCGTCGGCCTGACGAATCCGCCGGTCGGCGCGCCCGGCGGGGTCGGGTCGCCGTCGACTTCCTCGTCGCCCGCGGCCCTGGCCATCTGCCCGATCCCCGCGGCTTCGGGGACGCCGCGGCCGTCCGTCGGTCTGTGCCGGTACGTCACGACGGCATTCCAGCCGGCCCTCGCGGTCGCGGTCGGGGACGCCTGGACGATCGTGACCGATTCGCCCGCGGAGCTCTCACTCGAGTCCCGAATCGCCGGATCGTTGTCGTCCGCCATCGGGACGCTGACGATCGCCTCGCTCGACAACGTGGCCGTGGACACATGCCTGACCACCGGCGATACCGGCAAGACGCGACCGTGGACACCGGTCACGCCGGCCAACGGACCACAGGAGTTCATGGACTGGATCGACAACGGCAGCGGCATACCGCACAGCCCTCCCGTGCCGGTCACGATCGACGGTCATGCCGGTCTTGAGACGGACGTCTCGCCGGGAGTCGGATCGCTTGCGTCGTGCGGCGGGATCGCGTTCCTGGCAAAGCTGGGGTCGGACGATCAGACCTTGCGGATCCGGGAGGATCAGGCGACTCGACTCGCGGCCATCGTGGTGGGCGACAGGACCGTCATCGTCGCGACGCACGTGCCACGGGCCGTCCTGCTCGGGACGTTCGTTTCGGCCGTCGCGCCGGTCATCGGATCGCTGTCCTTCCGATAGGGACCGTGGCCGGCGGATCGGACGCGGAGCCGACGAAGCCGGATACGATGGGCAGGTGACGTCCCAGTTTCGGGTGCTCGTCGAACAGCCAACGAAGGGCAAGCGGTGGGTCGCCGTGGCGGCGGACTGGCCCGGTCTCGAACGGGGCGCCAAGACAGAGGACGAAGCGGTCGAGAAGCTCGCCCGCTACGTCCCGCGCTACCTGCCGGTCGCGAAGCGGGTCCGGCTCGGCTCAGAGCTTGAGGGCCAGACCGACGTCGAGATCATCGGCCGGTATCCGGGAGTCGGCTCGACCGACTTCTGGGGCATCTCGTTCGCGCCGTCGCCGCTCGACCGCGAGCCGTTCGATGCGCCGACCTTCGATCGCAATGCGCGACTGCTGCGAGCGGCGTGGGCCGAGTTCGACGAGACGGCCGCCCGCGTGTCGGCGGAACTCCGGCCGGGCGTCCGGGGCGGCGGCCGCTCCCGGGACCGGATCATCCAGCATGTCCTGGGGCAAGAGGGTGGCGACTTCTCGAGGCGTGTCGGGGTGCCGGCCGAGGGCGACCTGGACACGCCGGCCGAGCTCGCCGAACACCGCGACCGCTTCGTCGAGGCGATGCGCGCCTGGTACGAGGAGGGCAAGAAGCTCGGTAACGGCAACTGGACGATCCCGTACCTGCTCCGGCACGCGGCGTATCACGTGCTCGACCACACCTGGGAGATGCAGGACCGGGACCTGACGAACGACGGGTGACTGATGCACCATCTGACGAGCGGACGCGGAGCCCATGACCCAGGACGACCGCTCGGACGGGAGGACAGCGATGACGCCACGGACAACGTCGATCAGCCAGGTCAGGACCATCGCCATCCCGGCCGCCGATCAGGAGCGATCCCTCGCGTTCTACACGGACGTCCTGGGTTTCGAGAAGACCCTTGATGCGCCGTTCGGACCAGGACAACGCTGGATCGAGGTCAGCCCGCCCGGTGGCGGCGCCACGGTCGCGATCCCGCCGCTCGGCGAAGCGAAGCCCGGAGTCGACACGGGCATCCGATTCGAGACAGGCGACGCCGAGGCAGACCACGCGGCACTGCAGGCCGCCGGTGCCGACGTGGACCCAGACATCCTTCGCCTCCCTGGCGTCCCACCGATGTTCACCTTCCGCGACCCGGACGGAAATCGTCTGTACGTCGTCGAGCGCATGTGACGGTCGAGGCGACGCGTGCCCGGTGAGGCCCTCCTGATCGGGATCGCGACGATCGCCGTCGTCGTGGCCGGTTTCGCCGCGATCGCACCCGGTCTCGCATCGGACAGGGCCGGCTGGACGGTCGGCCAGCGCTACAGGCTCCGCGGCATCGTGTCGACGAGCTTCAACGTGACGTTCGAGAGCCTGCTGCCGGCGGTGCTCTTCCCCGCGCTCGACGACGCGCGGACGACGATGGTCGTCTCGAGCGCGCTGGTCTTCGTCTATGCAGCCTTCGTCATCGGCGTCCGGAGCCGACAGCTGATCCAGGCGCATGTGCCCTTCGTCCCCTGGACGCGGTTCGTCGTCGCCTCGGGGATCACAGCGACGACCCTGTTCGGACTGAATGCGCTGGTCTTCGCGTCCCTCACCGTCTATGCGCTCGCCCTGTGCATCCAGCTGTCCGTGGCCGCCATCAGCTTCTATTCGCTGGCGGCCACCGCCGAGTGAGACATCGGCCGAGCAGCGGCCTGGTCGGACCTCGGGACCCGGACTTCGGCAAGGTCTCCATACCAGTACGCCGCGGTCACGCCACCGTCGATGAGGATGTCGCTGCCGGTGATGAACCCACCGTCCGGGCCCATCAACAGCGCGCCGGTATCCCTCGCTGCGGGGTCCAGTCAGATGTGCTTGCCGACTCCGACGCGTCTTGCGATGGCTTGACCGATCTGCCCAGCGCCGATCACGACGATGACGTTCGTCATTCGGGGATGGTCCGGTTCCACGACAGGAAGTCGATCGCGTCCTGATCAGGGCCGCCACGGACGCCGGTATCGAGCGCGTCGATCGAGGCGATCTCCTCTGGTGTCAGAACGAAGTCGAACACCGACAGGTTCTCGGCGATCCGCTCAGGTCGGACCGACTTCGGAACGGCCGATCGGCCGCTGTCCAGGTGCCAGCGGAGGATGACCTGTGCGGGGGACCTGCCGTACTTCGCGGCGATGGCCGTGATGGTCGGGTCTTCAAGGGCGTTCTTCGTCGCTTCACCAGGCCGGTAGACGTACACCCCACCGAGCGGCGACCACGCCTGTGTCAGGATGCCGAGTCGCTCATGCAGAGCGCGAAGGGCCGGCTGGTTGTAGTACGGGTGAACCTCGACCTGGTTGACGGCGGGGACGACCGTCACTCGCGGGAGGAGGAGATCAAGATGCCCGGCGCTGAAGTTGGACACCCCGATGGCTCGAACGCGACCTTCCGCGAGCAGGCGCTCCGCGGCGCGGTACGACTCGACGGTGCTGTCGAAATGCTGTGGGAGCGGCTGGTGGAGCAAGTAGAGGTCCACCGTATCGAGTCCGAGCTTTCGGGTACTGACCTCGAAGCCGTGGAGCGCTTCGTCGTACCCGTAGTCGCTGACCCACAGCTTGGTCTGGACGAACAGCTCAGACCGCGCGACGCCGCTGGCGGCGATCGCCGCCCCCACCTCGCGCTCATTCAGGTAGGAGGCCGCCGTGTCGACCATCCGGTAGCCGATCCGGATCGCGTCCTCGGTCGCCGCCCGCGTGACGTCAGGGGGTGTCTGAAAGACCCCGAACCCAAGCGTTGGCAGTTCGACGCCGTTGTTGAGCGTGAGCGTCGGTTGGGTGCCGAGCATGGTCAGCCTCCATCGTCCTAAGGCGCCATCAAACCACGGACGAACCGATACAGTAATTCGATGGCCCGTCTGAGCGTCATCAACTTCCAATCGCTGGACGGCGTCATCCAGTCCGTCTTGTCCCCCGACGAAGATCGCGACGATGGATTCGGCCACGGCGGCTGGGTGCTGCCGTACATCGACAAGACCGTCGCAGGCTTCATGCAACGGGAGACCGTCGCGGCCGGCGGTCTCCTCCTCGGCCGAAAGACATACGAGGCATTCGCCGCCGTGTGGCCGTACGCCGACCCGACCGAGCCGGCGGTCGCTGCGATGAACCGGATCCCGAAGTACGTAGCCTCGACCACGCTCACCGAAACGTCCTGGGCGCACACGGTGGTGCTCTCGGGTGATGTCCCCGCAGCGGTCGCGCGGCTGAAGAAGAACCCGGGCGACGACCTTGTCGTGTTCGGCAGCAGCGTCCTTTTGCGGACCTTGCTGGCCCACGATCTGGTCGACACGCTGCACCTGTTGACGTTTCCGATCGTGCTCGGCTCGGGCAAGCGGATGTTCTCCGACCTGCCGGCGCCGCTGCGCTTCACGCTGACCGGGACGACGACGTCGGCTTCAGGTGTCGTCGTCAACAGCTACGTCCGCGATGGGTTCGAGGACTGACCCTCGACGGGGCATTCAGTGGCCAAACGCCCAAGCCACCATGAGCGGAAACTCCTCCTGCCAGAACACACCGCCGTGCGAGCCGGGACGCTCTCGCATCACGACGTCAGCATCTGCGTCATGGAGCGCGCGCGCCCAACGTTCGGCGTTTGCGAGGAAGAACGGCTCGTCTGTCCCGGCGACGAGGTACGTCCGCGGGATCCTCGTCGGCATGTCGTCCGGTGGTCGGTAGCCGCCTCCCGGAGAAGCGCAGAAGATCGCGGCGTAGGTGTCGGGTTGGCGAAGGCCGAGGGCGAGCGCAAGCTCTCCGCTCGCGGAGACACCACAGACCGCGGTGCGATTCGCGGGTAGCGCGACATCGAATCGCTCCCGTACCCATCGGGGCACGTCGTCGACGAAGAATCGCTCGTGCGCGTCGAACCGCTCGGGGTCGAAGCCCGGCGAGTACTCGTGCAGACGCAACGTCTCATCAGCCGCACGATGCACGCCGACGATCATCGTCGACGGTAGTCCCGCCGCCTCGAGCACGCCGCCCCACTGCGAGACAAGTTGGCCATCACCGGCGAAGACGACCGTCTGGGGCGGCTCCTGTGGAACGTACACCGTGACATCCCGGCCGCCGTCGTACTCCAGGGTGGCGGTGGCGAGGCTTCCCTTGACGGACATCCTCGACGTGGGTCCGATTTGCGCTCGGTGCGGGCCTAGTCCACGTACTGGAGCGGCGTGACCACGAAGCCGTCGGGCAGCTTCACACCGGTCGAGTGGTTCGGGCAGTAGCCCCGCGGATTCTTGTCGAGGTACTGCTGGTGGTAGTCCTCGGCGTAGTAGAACGGGAAGGCGGCCCGATCCGCGATCTCGGTCGTGATGGGGCCGTAGCCCTTGGCCGACAGGCGCTCCTGGAACATCGCCTTCGAGGCATCGGCGGCCGCGCGCTGCTCGTCGTCGGCCACGAGGATGATCGAGCGGTAGCTGGAGCCGCGGTCATTGCCCTGGCGCATGCCCTGGGTCGGGTCGTGGCTCTCCCAGAAGGTCTTGAGCAGCTGCTCGTACGAGACCTTCGATGGGTCGTACGCGACGAGCACGACCTCGGCGTGGCCGGTGCGGCTGGAGCAGACCTCCTCGTAGGTCGGGTTCGGCGTGTGGCCACCGGCATAGCCGACGGCTGTCGTCACGACGCCCGGGACCTGCCAGAAGTCCTTCTCGTCGCCCCAGAAGCAGCCGAGGCCGAAGACGGCTGTCTTCGTGCCCTCGGGCCACGGTCCGGCGATGGGTGTGCCGAGGACCCGATGGATTCCCGGGGTCATGATCGGGGTGGAACGCCCGGGCAGGGCTTCAGCGGGGGAGGGAAGGGTGTCGGGCTTGGTGGTGAAGAACCTCATGGGTCAACTATAGGGACGACCCATGACGCTGCCGTGACGTTCAGCTCCCGCGCGTGACCCTGATGTCGTCGAGCTCGACCTCGACGAGGTTGCCCGGACCGCCGTCGGTCGCCACGAAACGAAGGTGGACGGTGGTCCCGGCGAAGGCATCCATCGGGATCGAGGCGGTCCGCCACGCACCGTCGACGTCGGCGCGTTTGCCCGAGACGCGGAAGACCTGGACCTGGCTGCCGTCGGCGCGCTCGACGATCGCGCGGAGCGAATCGGAAGACGTCGATGCCGCGCTGTGGGCGAACACGTAGGCGAAGGTCAGCCGCTGGCCCGTCGTCGCCGGGAGGGTGATGGCCGTCGAACGGATCGTCGTCCGGCCGTCGAGGTCGTTCGCGGTCGAGGACGAGCCGGCCGCGGCGCCGGTCACGAACGCCTCCGAGCCAGAGGGGGTCGTCGTCAGCTGCTTCGGCCCGTGGCTGGCGGTGCCAGCCGGGTTCGCCCGGACGAACCGTCCGCTGGCCGGTGCCGTATCGGTGCCGTCGGGGTTGACGGTCCAGCCTCGGGCGACCTCGAGGTCGTCGTCAAAGGCGCCGCAGCGGGCCGTGCGGACCGCTGGGCCCAGCACCGACAGCGGGCACCACGCCCGTTCCATCAGGTACAGCACGGCCTCCTTGTTGCGGCCGGTCTCCGAGGCGATGAGCGAATCGTCCGGATAGTCGACCGCTGACAGCTCGATGGTGTAGGCGAAGATCCGGTAGGTGCCGTACTCGTAGTCGCGCGAGGTGCCGGAGTCGACATACAGGTCGCTCGCCTGTTCGGGCTTGTACCCGTCCGTGGACGCCATGTGCTTGCCGATGATCGCCAGTGCGGCGTGATCCTGGGTCGTCATGTCGGACGGGACGTCGGTCCGCGTGTAGCCGTACGGCCACATCACGAGCCGGCCGTATTCGTGGAAGGTGATGGCCGCGCGGATCTGCTGACGGCCGTTGACGACCCGACTGGCCATGAAGTCGCGCATCGCGCGGTCCTCCGGCGTCGAGAACGGTTTCGGACCTCGGTAGGTGATGGCCCTCGGGTTCGCGCTGGTACGGGTGCCTCCACCTCCCCAGCGATAGCTGTAGTTGCGGTTGAGGTCGGTCCCGATGGCGGTCGTGCCCGGTGTCGGCTGGCGGTTCTTGCGCCAGTGGTGGAACGTCCCGCCCGGAGATGTCGTACTCGGCGCCGTCGGGGTTGACCAGGAAGACGATCCAGATCTCGCGGGTGTTGACGATGGTCGTGATCCGCGGGTCGACCCCGTAGCCGTCGGTCAGCCAGTGGAGGATGTGGAGGGTCATCTCGGTCGCCATGTGCTCGTCGGCATGGTGGGTGCCGTCGAACATGACCTCGGGTTCGGCCTCATCGATCCCGACGTTGTCGGAGATCTTGACCGCCCACAGCTGGCGTCCCTGGTAGCTGGTGCCGATCGAAAAGAGCTTGACGATGTCGGGATGCGCGGCTGCGACGGCGGCCACCTCGGTCGTCAGCTCGGTGTAGCTGTGATAGCCCGTGCGACCTGGCGGGAACTCGGTCGCGTTCGCGACAGGGGCGGTCAGCAGCGTCAGCACGACCGTGGCCATGACCAGCAGCGTGGCCGTCCGGGTCCGACGGGTCGTGGCGGGTGACACGGTCCCAGCATGGCCACCTCGCGCAAGCCCTGTCATCGACCGGACGACCCAGGCGTGCCCGTGACGGATGTCCGGGTCGCTCGTCGCGCCCGGCGATAGGCTTCGGCGATGACCGAGCTCGAGACCGTCCTCGCGCCAGATCGACACGTGGGGTGCGGACCATGCGGCCGCCGCGGTCCTCGGTCCGGCCGGGATCCTGGCCACCCGCGGCGATGCCGGACCACAGATACCGTTGGGCGTCGGTGACGAAGCCGATGACGGCGCTGACGGTGCTGGTCGGGTGCGAGCGCGGGCTGCTCGAGCTCGACGAGCCGGCCGGACCACCCGGCGCGACGGTCCGGCACCTGCTGGCGCACGCCTCGGGCCTGGCGTTCGAGGGAGAGACCACGCTCGCTGCGCCCGGGTCCGCGACGGATCTACTCGAATACGGGGTTCGACCGGCTCGGCGCGCTGGTGGCCGAGCGGGCAGGTCTGCCGTTCGGGGACGTCGTCCACGACTGGATCCTCGAGCCGCTCGGGATGGACGCCACGGCGCTCGTCGAGCGGCCATCGGACGGCCTCCACGGGCCGCTGCGGGACCTTGTCGCGTTCGCCGCGGAGTGCCTGCGCCCCGACGCTCGTGTCAGACGTGACGTTCGCTGCCGCGACGACCGTGGCGTTCCCCGGGCTGGTCGGCGTCGTGCCCGGCGTCGGGCGCTTCGACCCGTGCGATTGGGGCCTTGGTTTCGAGCTCCACGACGGAAAGGATCCGCACTGGATGGCGCCCGGCAGCAGCCCGGCCACGTTCGGCCACTTCGGCGGTGCCGGGACGTTCTTCTGGGTCGATCCGGTCGCTGGCCTGGCGACCGTCGTCCTGACCGACCGGGAGTACGGGCCGTGGGCGCTGGCTGCCTGGCCACCGTTCTCCGAGGCGGTGCTCCGGGCGGCGGGGCGGTAGCCTGTCGGGGAACGTCCCGACCAGCAAGGAGCACCGTGGAGATCACCCCCCGGATCCGTCGGATCGGCACGGGCATCATGAACTCGTACCTGGTCGAGTCCGACGGCGCGGTCACGATCGTCGATGCCGGCGCGCCGTCGTTCTACGGCGACCTGCCAGCCGAGCTCGCGGCGATGGGACGCACCATCGAGGACGTGCGCGCGGTCGTGCTGACCCACGGCCACTCGGACCACATCGGCTTCGCCGAGCGGATCCGCCGCGAACGGGGCACGCCGATCCTCGTCCACGAGCTCGATGCGGCTCTGGCGCGCGGCGAGGTGCCGAACCCAGCCAAGGGGCTCGGGCCGTTCCGGATCGGGCCGCTGACGAGCTTCTTCGTCTATTCGCTGCTGCATGGCGCGCTGCGCATCCCGCGGATCACCGAGGTCTCGACCTACGGCGATGGCGCGACGCTCGACGTCCCTGGCTCGCCCCGCGTCATCCTCCTGCCCGGCCATACGCCCGGCAGCGCGGCGCTCCATTTCGGAGGGCACGATGCGCTGCTGATCGGCGACGCGATCGCGACCTACGCGGTGACGACCGGCGTCCACCGCCCGATGATCGCGCCGTTCTCGGCCGATCCGGTCGAGGCGCTTGCGTCGCTGGCGCGGCTCGACGGACTCGAGGCCGGGTTACGTGCTGCCGGGTCACGGCCAGGCGTGGACGCGTGGGGTCGCGGCGGCGCTGGCCGAGGTCCGCGCGGGGGCGCGTTGAGTCGCACGCCGGCCGATACCATCCGCGGCATGGACTTCGGACTCTGCCTCCCGAACTTCCCCGATGGGGCCTCGCCCGACGGCATCGAGGCGGCCGCAGACGTCGCTGAGCGGCTCGGCTGGTCGACCGTCTGGACGACCGACCACATCTTGGTGCCGCAAGCGGACACGACCGACTACGGGCGCATCTACGACGCGATCGTCACCCTGGCGTGGGTCGGTGCCCGGCACCCGGGTGTGCGACTCGGGACGAGCGTGATCGTCGTCCCGATGCGCAACGCGGTCACCCTGGCCAAGGACCTTGCCACGCTCGATTCACTGAGCGGCGGCCGGGTCGTGGCGGGGGTCGGGATCGGCTGGAACGAGAGCGAGTTTGCCAACGTCGGCGCCGCCGACCGGTTCCACGCCCGCGGCGCCTACCTCGACGAGAGCATCGCGCTGTGGCGGCACCTCTGGTCGGGTTCGGGTGAGCCGTTCCACGGCCGCTTCCACACGATCGAGGACTTCGTGTTCGGGCCGCTGCCGGTCCAGTCGCCGCTGCCGATCGTGATCGGCGGCCGGGCGGAGCCCGCGTTGCGCCGCGCCGGCCGGACGGCGGATGGCTACCAGTCGAGCAGCGCCAGCCCGGCCGCATATGCCGAGCGACTGGCCGTCGTCAGAGCCGCGGCCGAGGCCGCCGGCCGACCGACGCCATCGCTGTCCGCCCGGGCACAGGTCCGCTTCGGCGACCACAGCGAGTCGGGGTACGCGATGCACGGGTCACCCGAGGACATCGCGGCCGAGGTGCGGGCCTTCGCCGCGCTCGGCGTCGAGCACATCGCGCTTGGCTTCGGGACGACCGATCCGGCCGAGGTGGTCGCGCTGGCCGAGCGGTTCGCTCGCGAGATCGCCCCGCTGGTCTGAGGCGGCGGCCGATCAGGCCTCGAGGACCACCTTGTCGGTGTAGCACCACATCCAGGTCTCGCCCGGTTCGAGCGAACGGACGATCGGGTGGCCGGATGAGTGGACGTGCGCGGTGGCGTGGCGATTTGGCGATGAATCGCAGCATCCGGAGTGGCCGCAGGTCATACACATCCGGAGGTGGACCCACCAGCCGCCGATCTTGAGACAGTCCTCGCAGCCGTCAGCCGACGGGCTGACGTCGTGGATCATCGAGAGGTGGCTGCAGGGAGGCGTCTCGTCCGTGGGCTCGGCCGCGGACGTCGATGGTTCGGTCATCTCGCGATGGTAGCCGGTCGGCTATGGTTTGACCGGCTCGACTCGAAGGCACCTGGTCAAGACGAGGAGATGGAGATGGGCGACAAGACTCCCAAGCGTCCCCCGAAGCCCAAGAAGCCGAAGGCGCCGAGCGTCTGATCCCAGCGCCGACGCGACGCGATCAGGTCGCCCAGGCGAGCGCCCCCAGGCGTTCGGTCAGCCGCAGGTTCTCGCGATAGTCGATCGGCACCTCGACGAGCGACGGGCCGTCGTGCTCGAGCGCGCGCATCAGGGTGGGGTAGAGGTCGGCTGCCGATGACGGCCGGAACCCCGCGATCCCGAACGACTCGGCATAGGCGACGAAGTCCGGGTTGCCGAAGTCGACCCCGAACGGCCGCCCGAACTCGGTCCGCTGCTTCCAGTCGATGAGGCCGTAGCCGTCGTCACGCCAGACCACGACGGTGATGTTCGCCCCGACCCGCCGGGCGGTCTCGAGCTCCTGTGAGTTCATCAGGAAGCCGCCGTCACCGCACAGCGCCACGACACGACGGTCGGGGTGGACGAGCTTGGCTGCGATCGCGCCGGGCACGGAGATCCCCATCGCCGCGAAACCGTTCGAGATGATGACCGTGTTGGGCTCGTAGGCCTGGTACAGCCGGGCGACCCAGATCTTGTGGGCACCGACGTCGCTGACCACGATGTCATCCGGTCCGAGAGCCCGGCGCAGATCGACGATCGCCTTCTGCGGCTTGATCGGCCAGGCCTCGTCGTGCTCGAAGGCGCGCAGATCCTCGAGCAGCGCGGTCCGCAGGTCCTGGTGGACGAGCGTCTCATGCGTGGCATGACGCTCGCTCGCGGTGCGACCCCCGACACCCGACGGCATGACCGCCGCCAGCAGGCGGCGGAGCGAGCCCTCGATGTCGCCGATCAGCTCGACCTCGGGCTGGTAGTAGGCGTCGACCTCGGCCGGCTGCGTGTCGATGTGGATGATCCGCTTGCGGCCGTCGGGGTTCCAGCGGGCCGGGCCGTACTCGACGAGGTCGTAGCCGGTGGCCACCACGAGGTCTGCCCGATCGAACCCCGACAGGACGTGGTCGCGCGCCTGCAGCCCGACGGCCATCAGCGACAGGTGGCTCCGATCGTCGATCGCGCCCTTGCCCATGAACGTCGCCGCGACCGGCACGTGGAGACCCTTGGCGAACGCCCGCAGCTCGTCCGCTGCATTCCGGCGGAGGACTCCGTTGCCGGCGAGCACGAGCGGTCGCGCGGAGGCCGCCAGCAGCCGGGCGGCGTGCTCGATGGCCTCGTCGGTCGGTTCGGGGAAGTAGGTCCGGGTCGGTCGGATCGGACGGAGATCGGTATCGACGGGTGCTGCCGCGAGGTTCTCGGGCAGCTCGATGTGGGTCGGCCCCGGCTTCTCGAGCTCGGCGACCCGAAACGCCTTGCGCACGATCTCGGGGACCGCACCCGCCTGTTCGATCCGCTGGTTCCACTTCGTCACCGGTTCCAGCATCCGCACGATGTCGACGTACTGGTGCGACTCCTTGTGGAGCTTGTCGAGACCGGTCTGGCCGGTGATCGCGACCATCGGCGCGTGGTCGAGGAACGCATCCGCGATACCGGTGACGAGGTTCGTCGCGCCAGGCCCGAGGGTCGCCATGGCGACCGCCGCCCGGCCTGTCAGGCGCCCGTGGACGTCGGCCATGAACGCCGCGCCCTGCTCGTGGCGGGTCGTGATGTGGCGGACGCCGCTCTCGCGGCTGAGCGCGTCGAGGACGTCCATCGTCTCCTCGCCCGGCACCGAGAAGACGTACTGACAGCCCTCGACGGCGAGGCACTCGACGAGGAGGTCCGCAGAGGTCCGCGGCACCGGGTCGGGATGAGGTGGCATGCTCCGAGTGTACGGTGGGTGGCAGGGTGGAGAGGGGATTCTCGATGATCGGTCTTCCACAGCCTGGGATCTTCGCGCTGGGCACGAGCGCCCACGAATTCCTCGAATTCGACCTTCGGCCGGACGTCCGGCTGACGAGCGTCGTCGAGGTGCTCGGTCGGCTGCGGATGCCATCCGTGTCGGCCGGCGGGGTCAACCTGGTGATCGCGTTCGGGTCCGACCTGTGGCGTGCCGTGGCGCCGGCCGAGGCCCCGCCCGACCTCGCGCCCTTCCGGCCGATCGGGCTTGTCGGCGGCCACCACGCGCCCGCCACGCAGCACGACCTCTGGCTGTGGATCAGCGGATCGACCAGCGACGTCGTGTTCGAGCACGCGCGGGCCGCCGCGGGCGCGATCGATGAGGTCGCGGTCCTCGCCACCGACCGGCCTGCGTTCGTCCACCGCGACAGCCGGGACCTGACCGGGTTCATCGACGGGACAGCGAACCCCAGCACGCTCGAGGCACCGGCCGCCGCGCTCGTCCCCGAGGGCCCGGGCGCCGCCGGTAGCCACGTCCTGGTCATGCGCTGGGTCCACGACCTGCGCGCCTTCGAGGCCCAACCCATCGCCGACCAGGAACGTGTCTTCGGCCGGACGAAGTGGGACAGCGTCGAGATGGAGCCGGGAGTCAAGCCGGCGACCGCGCACATCGCCCGGGTCGAGATCGAGGACGAGGCGGGCGTCGAGCTGCCGATCTACCGCCGGAGCGTCCCGTATGGCACGGTCGAGGAGGCCGGGCTCTATTTTCTGGCGTTCTCGGCCGACCGTGCCCGGCTCGACCGCATGCTCGGGCGGATGTTCGGGCTCGAGGCCGACGGCGTCCACGACCACCTGCTCGACTTCTCGCGGGCGGTGACCGGCGCGGTCTACTTCGCGCCGGCCCTTCAGCTGCTGGCCGAGGACGCCGACCGAGTCCGCGACCCGCGCCCGTCGTGAGCGAGCCCGCGCCAGGGACAAGCGGCACGCTGCTGCGTCTTGCCGCATTCACGACCGACCCACGCGGCGGGAACCCGGCCGGGGTCTGGATCGGCGAGGCGCTGCCGCCAGCCGCAGAGATGCAGCGGATCGCGGCCGAGGTCGGCTACTCCGAGACGGCCTTTCTGGCACCCGATGGCTCCGGTCTCGCGGGGCGCTTTCGGGTCCGCTACTTCAGCCCGCTCGCAGAGGTGCCGTTCTGCGGGCACGCGACGATCGCAAGCGGCATGGCACTCAGCGAACATGGGCGCGCGGCATACCCGGCGATCGAGGGCGGTCCGCGTGAGATCGTGCTCGAGACCAATGGCGGGTCGGTCGCGATCGCCGTGCGGACGGACGCCGACGGCCTGGTCCGGGCGACCCTCACCTCGGTGGCGACCCGGGTCCGCGAGCCCGACCCCGCCCTGACGGCCTTGGCGCTCGAGCTGCTTGGCTGGCGGACGGACGAGCTCGATCCGACGCTCCCACCCGCCCTCGGCTTCGCCGGCGCGACGCACCTCATCCTCGCGGCCCGTGATCTCGACCGACTGGAACGCCTGGCCTACCCGTTCGACGAGCTGAAAGCGCTGATGCTCGCGCACGACCTGACGACCATCCAGCTGGTGTGGCGCGAGACGCCCGAACGGTTCCACGCCCGCGACCCGTTCCCGGTCGGTGGCGTCGTCGAGGATCCCGCGACCGGCGCCGCCGCGGCCGCCCTCGGTGGCTACCTGCGCGCCCGTGAGGAGATCGTGGCGCCGGCGTCGTTCGAGATCGTCCAGGGGATCGAGATGGGTCGCCCGAGCCTGCTGACGGTCTCGATCGTCCCGGGCGAATCCGGTGTTCGCGTGTCCGGGACGGCAGTCCCGATCTCCTGACCGTCCTCAGGCACGATCGATATGTGCCTCGTACAGGAGCGCCTTGCCGTTCGCCCAAGTCACCTGGTCGCGGGTCCGGAGATGTCGCTCGGCCGCGTCAAGAAGGACCCACAGATCGGCTTGGCTGGTCCGCAACGCGACGCTCGCCCTGAGGCGGCTGACGGCGTCGATGAGGAACGCGGCATACCGCGTCTCCGACGTGGCAGCGGCGGCCTTCGCCTCGAAGCCGGGCGTGTAATCGACCGCAAGCAGCAGGCGGCCGAAGAACGCCCCGAGGCTCTCGGCGCCGAGGTCCCACGGTTGCGAATGCCCGCCCCGGCGGAGCAGGGGAGCGGGTGAGGTGATGACCACGACGATGACCCCGTCGATCGAGGCGGCGGTCAGGTGCCCGCCGAACGCCAGATACTCGTTGGTCACCTTGAGGCGGTCGATGATCCGGATCTCGCCCCATGACAGGTCTGCTTCGAACGGCATGGGCGTGTCATGGTCGAGCGTCCGGCGAACGCCGCGCCCTCCCTCGGCGACCCAGTAGTCGAGGGCCTCCGGATCGAAGTGGCGGAGGGTGGGTACCGGGCGGATGGCGACGAGCAGCGAGGCCGGCCCAGGACGATCGGGCAGGTCCGGGCTCGCCAGGAAGCCGAGATCGGCAAGGGCGTGCAGGGCGCCGACGGGCGTCGGTGCGGCGGGCGTGCCCGGTTCGGCGATGACGGGTGTCATCGGTCAGTGGCTCGACACGGTCTCGGTGGGCGTGACGTGACGCTCGGCCGGTCCCATCTCCTCGGTAAGGACCGGGATGAGGAAGCGCTCCTCGCGCTCGATGTGGGCGCGCACGAGCGCGACGAAGCTGAACAGGTGACAGCGGATCTCGGCGTGATCGCTGACGGCCTTGTCGCGGAGCGCGACCTGGTCGGCCCGGATCTCGGTGGCGATGCCACGGATCTGGCGATGATCGAAACGGGCCGCACGCGTGGCCCACTGGCTGTCGGTTCGCGCATCGATCTCGGGGTAGAGCCAGGTTTCCTCCCAGGCGATGTGCGGTTCGAGCGTGCCGTCGATCCAGTGGCCGACCTCGATCAGGTCGACGGACAGTTCGGTCCTGGGCATGCCCCCGACCTGGCAGGCGATGTCGTGGATCCGTTGGATGCCGCGCACGAGATCCATGTGCTCGTGCTCAGCGAAGGACCATGTCGACGTCCTCGTCATCTCAGTCATCGTTCCAGTCCTCGATATCCGGTCGGGCGCCGCTCGCCCATCGCAAGGCTGGTCCCGACGCCCCCGGAGCGTCAGTGCCGTCGGTCACGATCTACCGGTCACCTCCGCCTGTCGACGCCGTGACGGCGGCGACGACCTAGAGGGTCAGGTTGGCGACCTTGATCTCGTGATCGGTCCAGTCGATCAGGTCCGCCAGCCGGTCCGGCGACAACCTGTCGCACGCCCACGACCAGTGGATGGCGACGACGTCGCCGGGGACGGTCCCGTCCACGAAGCCGACGCCGTCGCGCCACGCCTGGATCCGCTCGGGACGGGGCGCCCCGATCGCCAGCCGGCCGTCGCGCATCACGAGCGGCGGCACGTTGACGACGAGCGCGTCGCCGTCCCGCTCGAGGACACGTCCCCAGCGGATGCGGCAGGAGTCCATCACCGCGAGCGCGCCATCGGTCGAGCCCGTACGCATGAGGCCGACGCGCGGAAACACGTCGAGCACGTGGAAGGCGTGCACCGGGACGGCGCCAGCGTCGGGCTTGCCCGACAGCCAGCGCCAGCCGTCCGGACGGAGGCGCGGCCGAAAGCGGGTGGTCAGCGCATCACCGAGCATCCCGGGCCGGACGCCATCGAGCAGCTCGTTGCCAAGCCAATACGCCTCGACCACCCGCCGGTCGAGCGGGTCCGACAGCCCGTTCGCGCGGGCGATCAGCTCGAGATACGGCCACGCCCCCTCGAATGAGCGAGCGAGCTCGCGCAAGGCTCGTTCGTCGTGACCTTCGGTCACCTCGCCGAACAACTCGTCGACCGCGTCCGAGCCGCAATATCCGAGCCGGTTCGGCCCGAACGCGTACCGGGCGAACAGGACGGGGCCAGATGCCCGGTCAGTCGGGCGCGGCGCCGACCGGACGTCCACGGTCAGCTCGCGGTGATGAGAGTGCGGGCCCGTCGAGCGGTTCGGATCGACCACCAGCCGAGCAGGCCCGCCGCCGCGACGATCAGGATGTAGCCGCCGACGACGGTCGGGCTCGGAGCGCGGCCACCAGCCGCCGTGCTGAGGACCCCGGTGACCACGGCACCGACGACCAGCACGCTGGTCACGACCGTTGCCGGGGCGCGGCGGAGTGCCGCGAACCACGTCGCGACGTAGGCCGCGAGGACCAGCCCGGTCAGCAACGCCCAGCCCGACTGGACCTGGCTCAGCGCGGCGACGACGCCGAGCTTGCCGCTGACCGCGAGGTAGCCGACCAGCACGACCAGTCCGATCCCCATGCGGGCGGCGGCAAGGACCGACGTGGGGATCGATGTCAGGAGCCGCTTCACGAGGATCGTCTCGACGGCCCAGAACAGTGTCGCGACCAGGATCATCGTCTCGCCCGCGCCCCAGGCGATCCCCTGTGGTGGCAGGACCAGGGCCTGGCCGACGAACAGGACGGCGAGCGCCACGAGCGGTGCGAGGCCCAGTCGCTCCCCGAGGATCGGGACCGCCAGCAGCGCGACCCACACGAACAGGGTCTTCTGGATGAAGGCCGCGCTCGGCGCGCTGGCCATGGCAAGCCCACTGAAGAACAGGATGAACGGGATGCTGCCGCCGATGACGCCAACGAGGACCACGCGGGCCCAGCTCCGACGATCCAGGCCTCGGACATCGCGTGCCGCTCCCAACGAGACCGCCGCCCCGATCAGGACGACCGCCGCGACCGCGTTCTTGAGGGTCGTGTAGACCGCGGCGTCCGGAAGCTGCTTCACCGCGAAGGCGTTGAGGTAGATCGCCAGTCCGCTGATGAGCGCCGCGCCGACAGCGAGGGCGATCCCCCAGTCGACGCTGACAGGGATGGCGAGCATGCGTGGCCGGCGGACGTGCGCTTCATGCATGGCGGACATCGATAGCTCCTTTGATCTCTTCGGGTTCGACGGCGGCACTGAGCAGGCGCTCGATCACGGCGGCCTCGGCCGGATCGAGCCGCTCGACGATCGTGCCCGTCGCGACGATCACCCAGTCGCCGACCGCGATATCCGGGAGATAGAGGGTCGACGCCCGCCTGGCGCGACCATCCGTCACGACGATGGCGCCGGCCTCGTCGATAACGCTCACGCGTCCGGGATAGGAGAGACACATCGCTCAGGTCCTCGACAGGACGGGCCGGGGTGCGATCGCGAGGGCATCGACTTCCGATCGGTCGGAGGCAGCGGCGGAGCGCACCTCATCGACCGCCTCGAGGATGGCCGACCCGAGGGCCGGCAGGGCGATCGTCACGGCCCGGCTGTACGGCGCGCCGAGCCCGAACGAGCAGCCACCGATGACCACGACACGGCCGCAGAACGGGCGGCCGCGCATGAACTCTGCGAGCGCGACCACCTCGGGAAAGGCGAGTGCGTGCGACGAGCGCGGGTGCAGCCCGTCCTCGCGCCCGATGAGCCCGCTCAGCGGCAGCGTCAGGATGTGCCCCGCATGGATCCCGATCGCGGCGTCGACGATGACCACGCCCGCCCCGTCCGGGACCGCGAGGAGGTCGTCGATGTCGAGCTGGCCGACGATCTGGACCCGGACGTCGGCGACGGCGGGCTGGCCGATCAGGGCGGCGGCTGCCATCGGCGCCCCATCGTCCCCGCGGTCCGGGGCGCCGCACACCAGGACCTCCACCGGGAGCACGTGCTCCCGCCCGGGATCGACGGCACCAGAAGTCGGCTGGCGCGTCATCGGACCTCCTCCACCGTCAGGTCGAGGAAGTGGGTCGCGCAGCTGATGCACGGGTCGTAGCTTCGGATCAGCTGCTCGATCCGCAGGGTGGCCTCGGCGCGCGGGAGGTCGAGGACCTGCGGCGCGAAGGCGGCGAGGTCGGCCTCGATGGCGGCCTGGTTCTGACTGGTCGGCGGCACGATCTGGGCGTGCGCGACGAGTCCCTGCGTCGTCGAGCTCGTAGGCGTGGAAGATCATCCCGCGTGGGGCCTCGGTCGCCCAGGCCGCGCTGCCCGGTCCCGGCAGCCACGGGGCCGCCGGCGCGTCTGGCGGCTGGTAGGCGTCGATGATGTCGAGCGCCTCGGCCGTCGCGTCGACCAGCTCGACGGCGCGGGCCGACGATGCTCCGGTAGGGGTTGATCGCGATCTCGGCGGCCAGACCGGTCCGCGCGAGCGCGGCTGCCGCGAGAGGATGGAGCCGGTCGGCGTCGAGCGTGACCCGCGCCATCGGGCCCGAGCAGGTACGGGCGCCCGTCGCGGCCGCGCGACTGGAGCGCGTTCGACCAGCCGACCTGCTGCTCGCCGAACTCCGAGCGCCAGTCGGTCGCGGGGATGTCGATGCCGTCGGTCGAGACGATGCGGCCCTCGTTCATCGGGTATTCGGTCGGGTGACGGAGGGCGACCAGGCGGCCGTCGCGCACGAACGACGGGGTGTCGAGGTCAGCGACCAGGTCGACCGTCGCCAGCGCGATCTCGAGCGCCTCGGTCAGCGGCCCGCTGCAGCGCGGTGATCTCGTTCCGCCGGAACGAGCGCGAGAAGCCACCGACCCGGACCGACACCGGATGGATGGCCCGGCCGCCGATCAGCGCGACGAGCTGGTTGCCCGCCTTCTTGAGGGCGAGCCCTGACTCGACGGCCGCGCGGTGGTCGACCGCGAGCTCGAGCGCGCTGGCGTAGCCCGAGGAAGTCGGGCAGGTGCAGGAGGTAGACGTGGAGCGCGTGGCTCTCGATCCACTCGCCGCAATAGAGCAGGCGGCGAAGTGCCCGGACGGCGGGGTCGATCTCGATGCCGTAGGCCGCCTCGAAGGCGTGGACCGCGGTCATCTGGTAGGCGACCGGGCAGATGCCGCAGATACGGGCGACGATGTCGATGACCTCGTCCGGCGTCCGGCCCACGACGAGCCGCTCGAAGTAGCGCGGCGCCTCGAAGATCTCGAGGTGGGCCTGCTCGACGACGCCACCGCGGACGCGCAGCCGGAGCGACCCCTCGCCTTCGACGCGGGTCAGGCCGGCGATGTCGACGGTCAGGTCGTCGCTCTGCTCGGTCATCGTGTCGGTGTCATGCATCGTCGCGTCCCCCTCGGCCTCGGTGGCCGGGTCCCGTTGGCCGGGCGGGCCTCCGCCGGCGTCGATCGCCGCGCGGAACGGCCCGGACCACGCGGTGAAGCCGGCGAACAGACGGGCGACCTCCGGTGCCGATCGCTCGTCGGACAGCCACCTTGCGAGCGAGACCGTGTTGGCCGATTCCTTCGGCCCGAAGCAGCCGTAGCAGCCGCGACCGTAGGCCGGGCAGAGCGCCCCGCAGCCGGTCCGCGTCACTGGTCCGAGGCAGGGGATGCCTCGTGGCGACGGCCACGCAGACGGTGCCGCGCCGCTTGCATTCGAGGCAGACCGCCTCGTCGGGGAGCTGCGCGCGTCGGCCGGTCAGGAGGGCGACCAGGAACTCGCGGAGCTGGCCGGGCGAGATCGGACACCCGCGCAGCTCGCCGTCGACCGCGACGAAATCGGCCACCGGACGCGTGGTCGCCAGGGATGCGACGTAGGTCGGCTCCGGGTAGACCGTGGCGTGGACCTCGCCCTGGTCGAACCAGTTGCGGATCGCCTGGATGCCTCCGGCGGTGGCGCACGCCCCGATGGTCACGAGGCGATGCGTGACCGCCCGCAGGCGGACGATCTCCTCGGCCTGCTCCTCGGTGCTGATCGAGCCCTCGACGAAGAGGACGTCATATGGTCCCGCCGAGCGGCGCGAGGTCGCTTCGGCGAACTCGACGACGTCCACTCGCTCGGCGATCGCGAGAAGCTCGTCCTCGAGGTCGAGCAGGGTCAGCTGGCAGCCGTCGCACGACGCGAACTTGACGACGCCGATGTGCGGGCGCCGCGGAGCCGCCGCTCGCGGATTCGGGCGCCCCATGACCACCGGGACGGGCGCGTCCATCACAGTCCCTCCCGGCCGAACGCGCTGCCCAGCTCGGCGACCGAGAACACCGGACCGTCGCGGCACACGAAGAACGGTCCGAGCTGGCAGTGCCCGCACGTCCCGACCCCGCAGGCCATGTTCCGTTCGAGAGTGAGCCAGATGCGCGCAGGCTCCACGCCCAAGCGCTCGAGCGCAGCGGTGGTCGCCTGCATCATCCGTTCCGGGCCGCACAGGAACGCGGTGACGCGGCTGCCGTCCCAGGCTGCCTGGTCGAACAGTTGGGTGACGATGCCGACCCGGCCAAGCCATTCGGGGCCGGCCCGGTCGACGATCTCGGCCATCTCGATGTCCATCCGCCCGGCGAGGACGTTCATCTCGTCGACGAACAGCCGGTCGCGTGGTGTCCGCGCGCCGAGATACAGGCGCACCGCCCCGAAGCGTGGCCGGTCGGCCATGACTGCGTCGAGCAGAGGGCGCAGCGGCGCCAGGCCGATCCCCCCGGCGACGATCACGAGATCACGGCCGGTGGCGGCGTCGATCGGCCAGCCGCGACCGAGCGGACCACGCAACGCCACCTGCGCGCCGGTCGCGAGGGCAGTCAGGGCGGCTGTCGCCGCGCCGGCGGCGCGGATCGTCAAGTCGAGGCCATCGGGGCGGATCCGCGAGATCGAGATGGGTGGCGCGGCGAACGCCGGCAGCTCGACCATCACGAACTGGCCGGGCCGGGCGCCCGAGGATGTCCGGGTCGGAGACGGCCAGCGAGAGCGTGGCGGTGTCGAGGGTCTCGGTGGTGACCGAGCGGACGGTCGCGGTCGCGTGTGTCGGGGGCGTGACGATCGCGAGGGCTGCGGGGGCCCGTCCCTCCGCCGGCGACAGCGGCCACGGGATCGGACCGGCCGGAGCGGTCGGTGGTGCGATGGCGGCAAGCTCCTCGCGGACGTCGATCCCGACCGGGCACCAGGCGATGCACCGGCCGCAGCCGACGCATCCGCTCGACCCGAACTGGTCCCACCAGGTCGAGAACTTGTGGGTGAGCCACTGGCGATAGCGGTCGGCGACCTTCGGACGGAAGTTCGCGTCACCCGCGACGCGCCCGAAACCGAGACTGAAGCAGCTGTCCCACTGTCGATCGGTCGATCCCTCGACGCCGTCAAGGTCCGAGGCGACGCCGACACTGGTGCAGAAGCAGGTCGGGCAGACGAGCGTGCAGTTGGCGCAGGCCAGGCAGCGCTCGGCCACCTCCGCCCACCGTGGATGGTCGAGCGCGCCGCGCAGTCGTTCGGGAAGGCCGTCCGTGGGCACCGGATCGCCGATCGCGGCCCGCACGGCCGCGACCTGTGTCGCAGCACGGTCGAGCTGGTCGGCGGAGGCCGGACCGGCGTCCAGGCGGTTGACGAAGGTCGCACCGGCCGGGCTGCCGGACCTGATCACGAACCCGTCGTCGAGCTCGGACAGGACGAGATCTGCGCCGCCGTCCACCTCTGGCCCGGTGCCCATCGAGGTGCAGAAGCAGGTGCTGGTCGCCGCTGCGCACTCGACGGCGACGACGAGAGCCGCATCGCGGCGGGCGACATGGTCGGCATCGCCGGCCGGGCCGGCGCGCATGGCGCGCTCCTGGATCCGCAAGGCTGCGATCTCGCAGGCCCGGACGCCGAGGAAGGCGAGCCGCGGCGGGTCGGTTTCGACCGCCTCGATCTGGACCTGCCCGCCGTCCCGGTGTGTCCGCGTCAGCGGCACGAACGAGGGATGGGTGTAGCGCTTCCACGCGGTGACGCCGACGCCGTAGTCGAATGCGCGCGGGCTCGTGGCCGTCTCGGCGCGGTAGCGTCCCGGTGCCGTCTCGACGGTCACGCCGTAGGGCAGCTGAGCGGCGTCTTCGAGCTCGTCGTACACGATCGCTCCGTCGACGAGCGTGGGCCCGACGACCCGCCGACCCTCGTCGGCCAGGGCCTCGAATAGGCGGTCCAGATCCGCTCGCGGCAGGAACCGGTTGCCCGTGGTCACCACGGCTCCGACCCTGCGCGGTAGAGATCGAGCAGTTGCGTCCTCGTGGCGCCGAGACGGCGCATCACCCCGACGAGGAGCCGCTGGTAGATGGCTGCGGCGAGCTCGCAGTCGCTCTCGAACGCGGCCCGCAACGCATCCCCGTCGAACAGCACGGCCCGCGTCGGGACGATGGCGACGGCGCTGGCAGTGGCGATGGCCGGTGGCAGGACGGCGGACCAGCCGAACACGTCACCCGGGTCGACGGTCAGGATCGTCCGGTCGTCACCGCCCGGGAGGCGAAGTCGAAGGGCGACCCGTCCGTCGATGACGACGCCGATCGAGCGACACACATCGCCCTCGCGGACGATGGTCGTACTTTCAGGGAGGTTCGTCAGGATGCCCAGCGAAGCAAGGTGGTCGAGCACGCTTGGGGTGAGGCTTCGCGCGAACCAGGTGGCGCCAAGGATCGTCGTCAGCTCGTCGGTCGGCATGCCCTCATCCTCGCGACCGGCCTCCCCGGCAACGAGAGCCGAATGTCCCGCAGCGAGGTGACTGTCGGCCGTCGCCGGGCCGGGACGTCCGGCGCATCGTCAACATCGAGGGCGCCTGCGCCCGCCGGGCCTACTGAGGCGCGTTCCGAAAGGAGAGGACGATGAAGAAGATCCTGGTCGCGTACGACGGCGGTGAGCCGGCGCATCGCGCACTCGACATGGCGGCGGACCTCGCCACGCGCTACGACGCGACGGTCGGGGTGGTCAGCGTCGTCCCATTCCATGGTGGCCGTTCGCCGATCGACCCGTGGGACGACCGGTCGGTCCACACCGAGGAGCTGGGCGAGGCCAAAGCGTTGCTGATCGCGCGCGGCATCGAGCCGCTGCTTTACGAGCCCGCCGGCGAACCCGCGGCGATGATCGAGCACATCGCCGAGGCTGGCGACTACGACGTCGTGGTGATCGGATCGCGGGGCCTTGGCGCGCTGTCGCGGTTCCTCCAGGGCAGCATCTCCGAGCACGTCGCCACGCACTCGGACGCGACCGTCATCGTCGTGCGCTGAGCCGTTCGCGGGTCGGCGACCTCCGCCGACCGGCTACGCCGGCACGAGGACGGCGGCCCCGGCGATCTCGCCGGCCTCGAGCCGGCGGAGTGCCTCGTTGCCCGCCGCCAGGGGGTGGACCTCGATGTCGGACACGACCGGGATGGCCGCGGCCAGCTCAAGGAACTCTCGGGCATCGGCCCGGGTGACATTGGCGACCGAGCGGATCGACCGCTCCCACCACAGGTCGTCGTACGAGAACGCCGGGATGCCATCGAGATGGATCGCGTTGACGACGACCGTCCCGCCGCGATCGGTCGCGCGGAGGGCCGAGATGACGACCGAACCGACCGGCGCGAACGTGATGGCTGCGTCGAGCGGGGCCGGCGGCGGATCGTCGTAGCCGCCGACCGACGATGCTCCCAGCGCCACTGCCCGATCGAGGTCGCGTCTTGCGCGCGTCGCGACGTGGACCTCGCAGCCCCACCGGCGAGCCACCTGGATGGCCTGCCGCGCGGACGCGCCGAACCCGTACAGGCCGAGTCGCGCGCCGGGCTCGATGCCGCTCAGTCGCAGCGCCCGATAGGCGATCACCCCGCCGCACAGGAGCGGTGCCGCGGCGAGGTCGTCGAGGTTCGCCGGGATCCGGACTGCCACATCGGCGCGAACGGACATCGCCGTCGCGAAGCCGCCATCGCGATCCCAGCCGGTGAACGAGGCCGATCGGCAGAGATTCTCCCGATCCGAGCGGCAGAACCGGCAGGTCCCATCGAAGCCGGCCAGCCATGTCGTCCCGGCCCTCTCGCCGACCGCCCAGCCCTCGACACCCGGCCCGACGGCGGTGACCACGCCGACTGCCTGGTGGCCGGGGATGACCGGCGAACGATGAGGCTGCAGGTCGCCCGTGACGATCTGCAGGTCGGTCCGGCAGACGGCACAGGCCGTCACCCGGAGGACGAGCTCGCCATCGGCGGGCTCCGGGTCATCTCGGTCCAACAGCTCGAGCGGGTGCTCGGCGGTCGGTCGCGGGCGGTCAAGCACGAGGGCGCGCATCAGCTCCATGCTAGCCGCGGGCACGGGCCTCGTCAGGCGATCGTTTCGAGGTCGAACAGACGATCGGGCCGCTGGGTGATCGCCACGTAGGTCCGTTCGAAGTCGGTGCGGACGTCGGCGGGACCCGAGACGAGGACGCGGTCCGCATCGAGCACGGCATCCGTCGCGCGGGCCTCGAACGCGCGGTGGCTCTCGAGGAGGCTGCGGTCCAGGATCGACAGTCGCTCGCTGCCGTCAGGCCGCCCCGCGGCGATGAGTGCGATGTCGTGATCGATCCAGACCGCAGCTTCCGACCGTGTCCGATCCGTCTCGCGCGTGAGACGCGTTCGCATGGCATGACCTCCGTTCCGACCCGAGGGTGCGCCCGGCGACTCCCGCGCAGCAGTGTCGAAGGTCAGGTTGGAGCGGTCCGATCGGCCCGCCGAGCCGGGCGAGGGCCGGAGTCTGGAGGCCCGGGGCAGGAGGCGACGCCCACCGGCGTCGTCGCTGTCGGCTCAGCCGTCGCCGCCCCCGCCGTGCAGCTTGGCCATGTACGCGGCCGCCTGTGCCCGGCGTTCCAGATTGAGCTTGGCAAGGATCGAGCTGACGTAGTTCTTGACGGTCTTATCGGATAGGAAGACCTCGGCCGCGATCTCCTTGTTGGTCTTGCCTTCGGCCACGAGCAGCAGGATCTTGCGCTCCTGCGAGGTGAGCTGGGCGAGCTCGTCGGGCTGGTCGGCGGTGGCGATCCGGCGGACTCGCTCGAGGACGCGGCCGGTGACCGCCGGGTCGAGCAGTGATTCGCCGCGGCCGACAGCCTCGAGCGCCGCGATCAGGTCGCGCCCGCGGACCTGCTTGAGCAGGTAGCCGCTGGCGCCGGCGATGATGGCCGACAGGACCGCGTCCTCGTCAGGGTAGCTGGTCAGCATCACGACCCGCGTCTCGGGCATCTCGGCCCGGATCTCGCGACAGGCCTCGATCCCCGAGCCGTCCGGGAGCCGCACGTCCATGACGACGAGGTCCGGCCGGAAGCGCTGCGCAACCGCGATCGCCTCCGCCACGGTGCCGGCCTCGGCGACGACCTGGAATTCCGGTCGGCGGCCGATGAGAGCGACCAGCCCCTGCCGGACGACCTCGTGGTCGTCGACGACGAGCAGCGTCAGTGGGCGTGTCGCGCCGGTCTCCGCGTCTGTCATCTGCGCTCCTCCTCGGGCGATCTGGGAACGACCACCTCGATGCGGGTCCCGACACCGGGTTCGCCCTCGATGCTGATCGTGGCCCCGATCCGGCCGGCGCGTTCGCGCATGTTGGCCAGGCCCTGGTGGCCGAACCGGACCACGGCAGCCGCGTCCATCCCGACCCCGTTGTCCTCGATGGCCAGCGTCCAGCCGGCTGGACCGTCCGCGATCAGCTCGACGGATGCTCGGCTGGCCTTCGAATGGCGTACGACGTTGCTGAGTGATTCGCCCGCGATCGCGAGAAGCTGGCCGGTGACCTCGTCGGGCGGCTGCACGAACTCATCGGGGACGCGAAGCTCGAGATCGATGATCGTGTTGTGCCGGTATTCTTCCACGAGCGACGCCAGCCCGCCGACCAGCGACCTCCCCGCCAGCAGCTCGGGTCGCAGACCGAAGATGAAGTTCCGGATGTCCTGGATGGCGAAGTGGATCGCGTCGATCGCCCGCTCGAGGCGATCGGCGGCCTCCTGCGGGTCGTCCGTCATCAGCTCGGGGATGTCCTCGAGCGACAGGCTGACCCCGTACAGGTTCTGGATGATCCCGTCGTGGAGGTCCTTGGAGATGCGGTCGCGCTCGTCGACGATGGCGAGGCGATTGAGCTGCTCGTGGAGACGCGCGTTCTCCATCGCGATCCCGGCGTGGACCGCGAAGGTCTCGACGAGCGCCTGGTCTTCCGCACTGAACCCGGGGGCGCCGATCTTGTCAGTCAGGTACAGCCGGCCCAGGGACATGCCCTTGACCGTGATCGGGACGCCCAGGAAGCTGGTCATCGGCGGGTGGTTCGGCGGGAAGCCCGAGCTGTGTGGGTCGGCGGCGATGTCCGCGATCCGGAACGAGCGGTTCTCGCGGATGATCAGCCCGAGCAACCCACGGCCCTCCGGCAAGGGACCGATCCGCTCCCTTGTCGCCTGGTCGATGCCACTCGTGATGAACTTCTCGATGTGGCCGACGGGATCGACGATTCCGAGCGCCGCGTAGCGCGCCCCGACGACCGGCCTGACCTGGTCGACGATGACCTGGAGCACCTCGTCGACCGACAGCAGACCGGCCACCCCACGGACAGCGATGTCGAGGGCCGTATGGACCGGGCCTGTGCTGAATGCGGGCGCTACATTCGGTTCGAGGACCACGAAGCGATAGTACGACCCCGACCACGGCTCGGGCTGGTCGGCCCGTCGCAACGTGCCGGAGGTCACTGTCCCGGTGGAAGCCGCCTCTCGATGATGGCTGCATGGACCCGACCTGGCCGGCGACGGACAAGCGTCACCGTGACGAGCGCGTGGCGCCCGGCACAACGGCGGACAGCCGCCCCGGAGCGATCCGGCGGCTCCTCCTCGCGACCGACCTGACGTCCGTGTCCGACCACGCCGCCGAGCGGGCGATCGCACTGGCGATCGAACAGGGTGCGGAGCTGATCGTGCTCAGCGTGGTCGATCCCATCCGGCTGCGCCTGCCGGGTGGTCACTTCGTGCGCCGCATGGACCAGGAGCGAGCTCACGTCGAGGCGAAGGCGCAGGCGCTCGTCCTGCGGGCCCGGGCGGCGGGTGTCCGGGCGACCTTCCTGGTCTGGGAGGGCGACCCCGCGGAGACGATCCTGTCCGCCTCGGAATCCGAGGGAGCCGATGTCATCGTCCTCGGCTCGCACGAGCGCGGCCGCCTTGGGCGTCTGGTGCTCGGCAGCGTCTCGACACGCGTCTCGGACGAGGCCCACTGCCAGGTCCTCATCGTCCCACGCGAGCCTGCGACCGCGAGCGGATAGGCGCCTGCCGGTCGGAGATGATGGGCCGGACGGCCCGTGGATCGATGACCTTGCACACTCCTTCACGCAAGGGACGGCGACCACACTCCGCGATACACCGGTCCACCCGGATCGGCCGATCCGCTTCGCGCGGAGGTGTGTCATGACCCGCGTGCTCGTCGTCCACCACGATCTCGATCTGGCCGGCCAGGAGACCGATTTCCTGCGCCGTCTCGGTTACGAGGTCACCGAATGCGCTGGACCCACCAGGAACCGCTGCCCGGTCCTGACCGGACAGCCGTGCGATCTCGCCGAGCGGGCGGACGTCCTCGTCTACGACGTGTGGGCGAGCGGCGATTCGGATGGCTCCCGGGTCCTGATCGAGAACATCCGCGAGACTCATCCCGACAGGCCGATCGTGCTGACGTCACCGGGTCTGGCGCTTAGCTGGGAGGAGAGCGAGGGAGCCCACGGCGTGACAATCCTCCTCGGCCAGCCCACCGGCGTGCGGCTGCACGAGGCCATCCAGGCCGCCCTCGGAGCGGCACAGGAGCCAGACGGCGATTGAACCGACCGTGAGCCGGTCACGTCGCGCGGCGGGTCCGTAGCGCGACCCAGGACGCGGAAGCCGTCCAGAAGGCCTCCAAGCCATCCCGCGGTAGACTGCCGGGACCCGCCGAACGGGACGGGGGTATCGTCCGCGCCGAGGCTTGCGATGGCTGAGGACTTCCCGGCTGGAGGGCCAGCTGCGCCGCCACGGTCCGACCGGACCCGGGCGCGCCTCGGGAGGCTCGTGCCTTACGCCACTGGTGCCGCCCTGGTCATCGTCGCGCTCCTCCTCTACGACGTGCTCGCCCCTGGGACGCCGCCACTCACCCAGGGCGACGTGAACGACTCGATCGCCAAGGCCCTCGCCTCGGTGACGCCTCCGCCGGCCTATTCGCAGGTCGTCTTCGGGGCGGTCGAACCGTCGGTCGTCCTCATCGAGACCACGGCACCGAAGGCGAGCGGCGAGACCGGCTCCGGCAACGGGCTGGGCAGCGGCGTCGTCGTCGATGCGGCCGGCGACATCCTGACCGCGCTGCACGTCGTCGCCGGCGCGACCGATATCAAGCTGACCTTCGCCGACGGGTCGCAGTCGGGGGCACAGGTGGTCACCCGCGAGCCGGAGAACGACATCGCGGTGATCCAGGCCACGGACCTGCCGGCCAGCCTGTCTCCGGCGACGCTCGGCAACCCGGCTTCGGTCCGGCAGGGGAGCGAGGCATACGCGCTCGGCAGCCCGTTCGGGCTCGGCGGCTCGATCAGCGCCGGGATCGTGTCGGGGCTCGACCGCTCGTTCACGCTGCCCGGCAGCACCATCACCCTGCACGGCCTGATCCAGATCGATGCCGCCGTCAACCCGGGCAACTCGGGCGGGCCGCTCGTCGACCGCCACGGCGACGTCATCGGCATCGTCACCGCGCTCATCAACCCGACCAAGGACGATGTCTTCATCGGCATCGGCCTGGCCGTCCCCATCGATGTCGCCGGCGGCGCCGCCGGCCTGCCGCCGTACTGAGGAGGAACGCAGTGGATCGATCCGCCGACAACGGGCACGCCGCGCCGATGGAGCAGCTCCTGTACGAGGTCAAGAAGGTCATCGTCGGCCAGGACCACCTGCTCGAGCGCCTGATCATCGCGTTGCTGGCGCGCGGCCACATCCTCGTCGAAGGCGTGCCCGGGCTGGCCAAGACGATGGCCATCCGGACCCTCGCCGAGGCGATCGGCGGCGACTTCAAGCGCATCCAGTTCACCCCCGACCTCGTCCCGGCCGACCTCATCGGCACCCGGATCTACAACCAGAAGACGGGCGATTTCGCGACATCGCTCGGTCCCGTCTTCACCAACCTGCTCCTTGCCGACGAGATCAACCGGGCACCGGCCAAGGTCCAGAGCGCACTCCTCGAGGTGATGCAGGAGCGACAGGTGACGATCGGCCGCGAGAGCCACAAGGTCCCGAACCCGTTCCTCGTGCTGGCCACCCAGAACCCGATCGAGACCGAGGGCACGTACGCCCTGCCCGAGGCGCAGATCGACCGGTTCATGCTCAAGGTCCTCGTCGGCTACCCGACCGAGACCGAGGAGTTCGTGGTCGTCGAGCGGATGACCGGCATCGTCCCGACGGTCGTGCCGGTCCTGACCACGGACGCCCTGCTGGAGATGCAGCGGGCCGCCGACCGGGTCTACGTCGACCCGGCGCTGTACGAGTACGCGGTCAGGATCGCGACGGCCACGCGCGCGCCCGAGCGGTACGGCCTGCCCGAGATCAAGCGCTACATCACCTTCGGCGCGAGCCCGCGCGCGTCGATCAACCTGATCCTGACCGCGCGAGCCCTGGCCTTCGTCCGCGGCCGCGACTACGTGCTCCCCGAGGACGTGCTCGACATGGTCCTCGACGTCCTCCGTCATCGGCTGGTGCTGTCGTTCGAGGCCCTGTCCGACGACGTCAGCAGCGACACCCTGCTGCGGACCCTTGTCGGCCGGATCCCCAGCCCGGTCGTCCCACTCCGGGAGGCGCGCAACGTCCACGTCAACGCCTGAACGCATCCTCCAGCGCCTCGACTGGCAGGTCATCCGCCGGCTCGACGGGCTGCTCCAGGGCGACTACCGGAGCCTGTTCCGGGGCAACGGCGTCGACTTCGCCGACCTGCGCGAGTACCAGTACGGCGACGACGTCCGGTACATCGACTGGAACGTCACCGCGCGGATGGACACGCCGTACATCCGCGAGTACCTCGAGGACCGCGAGATCACGGCGTGGTTCCTGCTCGACCTCAGCCCCTCGGTCGATTTCGGGACGACCGATGCCGAGCGGCTCAAGCGGAGCGTCCTGATCGACTTCGTGTCGACGCTGGCACGGCTGCTCACCCGCCACGGCAACCGGGTCGGGGCGATCTTCTACGGCCAGCAGGTCGAGCGGCCGGTGCCCGCCCGTGGCGGCCGCGTCCAGGTCCTGCGGCTCATCAACGAGATGCTGGCCCAGCCGCGCCTGACCGCCGCACCGCTGACGGACCTGTCGCCGCTGCTCGAGGCCGGCCAGCGCTCGATCAAGGGCCGGTCACTCGTGTTCGTCATCTCCGACTTCATCAGCGCACCGGGCTGGGAGCGGCCGCTCAACCTCCTCGCCCGCCGGCACGAGGTGCTGGCGGTCCGCCTGTTCGACCGGCGTGAGGTCGAGCTGCCCGACGTCGGGCCGGTGATCATGGAGGACGCCGAGACCGGCGAGCAGCTCTACGTCGACACTCACGACAAGGGCTTCCGGAAGCGGTTCCGCGAGGCGGCCGAGCAGCGCGAGACGACCCTGCGCGAGGCCTTCGTGCACGCCGGCGTCGACGACGTCGCCCTGTCCACCGACGACGATCTCGTGCTCGCCATCGTGCGCATGGCCAACCTTCGCCGGAAGCGGGCGAGGTAGGCGGATGTCGTTCATCTGGCCGGCGATGCTGCTGCTGCTCGTGCTGATCCCGTTGGGTGCCGGGCTGTACCTGACGATGGAGCGACGTCGACGACGCCGCGCGACCGCGTATGGTCCGCTCGCGGTCGCCTCGAGCGTGCCGGGCCGTCGCGGCAGGTTCCGTCGCCGGATCGTCGCGGCGTACACGCTGGTCGGCTTCGCGATCCTGGTCGTCGCGCTGGCCCGGCCGCAGAGCGTGGTCAGCGTCCCGCGCTTCGACGGCATCGTCATCCTCGGCTTCGACGTGTCGGGGAGCATGGCCGCCGACGACCTCGCCCCGACCCGGATGGAGGCCGCCAAGGCGGCAGCGCGCGCGTTCGTCGCCAAGCAGCCGGCGACCGTCCAGATCGGTGTCGTCGCGTTCAGCGACAGCGGCTTCTCGGTCCAGCTCCCGACCGAGGACCCGACCCAGGTCCTCGCGGCGATCGACCGCTTGACCCCGGAACGTGGGACCTCGATCGGGAGCGGCATCAGCGAGTCCCTGACGATCATCGCCACCGCGCAGGAGGGACCGGCCGCCGGCTACTACACGAACCGGTCACCCGCACCCAGCGCAGACCTGCCCCCCGTCCCGAAGGGCACGTACACATCGGCCGCGATCGTGCTGCTGACCGACGGCGAGAACAACCAGCAGCCCGACCCGCTCCAGGCCGCTCAGGCAGCCGCGGACCGCGGTGTCCGGATCTACACGGTCGGCATCGGCAGCGCGGCCGGGTCCACGCTCCAGATCGACGGGTTCAAGGTCCATAGCCAGCTCGATGCGGCGACCCTCCAGCAGATCGCCGACACGACCGGCGGCACCTACTACTCCGCCAGCGACGCGCAGACCCTGAGCGACATCTACGCCGGCATCGACACGCGGCTGACGGTCAAGCCCGAGGAGACGGAGGTCACCTCGCTGTTCGCCGGGGTCGGCCTGCTGGTCCTGATGGTCGGCGGTGCAGCCTCGCTGGCGTGGATCGGACGGCTGCCCTGATGGACTTCCTGTCGCCGTTCGCGCTGGTCCTCCTGCTCCTCCTGCCGGTCCTCATCGGCGCGCGGATCTGGCTGTCGCGGCGACGCCGGTCGGGCGTGCGCTACTCGAGCCTGTCGCTGGTCCACATCGCGCGGCCGCGCTCGTCGCGGATCCGTCGCCATCTGCCGTTCGCCCTGTTCGTGCTGGCGCTCGGGAGCCTCGTGCTGGCCATGGCCCGCCCGGCTGCCATCGTCAGCGTGCCGGCCGGCCAGACCACGGTGATCCTCGCGATCGACGTGTCACGGAGCATGTGCTCCACCGACATCCCGCCGAGCCGGATCGAGGCCGCCGAGGCCGCCGCGTCGCGGTTCATCCAGAGCCAGGGATCGACGACCCAGATCGGCATCGTCGCGTTCGCCGGCTTCGCCGAGATCGTCCAGGCGCCGACCACGGACAGGGAGGTCCTGCTCGACGCCATCTCCAGCCTGACGACCGGGCGGCGGACGGCGGTCGGCAGCGGCATCCTCGAGTCGATCGACGCCATCTCCGAGATCGATCCCAGCGTCCCGAAGAGCGTGACGCCCGATGCCTCGCCCGACCCCGGGTCGTCGCCCGTGCCACAAGGCGCCTATGCGCCCGCGGTCATCGTGCTGCTGACCGACGGCTCGAACAACGCCGGGCCGCTGCCGACCGACGCGGCCGCTGAGGCCGCCGCCCGGGGCCTGCGTGTCTACACCATCGGCTTCGGGACGGACGATCCGGGCGCCGAGGGCGCGGTGTGCGGACAATCGCTCATCGGCAATGAGCCGGGCGGCGGCGGGTTCGGTGGTGGCGGGGGCTTCGGTGGCGGAGGCGGAGCCGGGTTCAGCCGCGGCATCGACGAGACGACGCTCAAGGCGATCGCGGACACGACCGGCGGGACGTACTACCCGGCCTCGAGCGCGGACCAGCTCGATTCGGTCTTCGCCAACCTGCCGACCAACCTGATCACCAAGCACGAGGTGGTCGAGCTGAGCGTCGTCTTCGTGGCGATCGGCGCGACGCTGGTGGCCGTCGCGATCCTGCTCGGGCAGGCCTGGCGACCGCTGCCTTAGGCGACGCCCGTCGGCCCCGTGCGGCGAGGCACCATGACGAAGCGGAATGCAGAAAGGATGATGGTGCCGTGGCCGATATGCACTTCCTCGGGTTCGCCGGCAGCCTTCGCCGAGCGTCCTACAACCGGGGTCTCATCCGGGCCGCGGCCGAGCTGGCCCCGACCGGGATCGTCGTCGACGTCTTCGAGCTGGCGGAGATCCCGCTCTACAACCAGGATGTCGAGGACGCCGGCGAGCCCGTCTCGGTCGTGGCGTTCAAGGCGGCGATCGCCCGCGCCGATGCCCTGCTCGTGGCGACACCCGAGTACAACCACGGCATCCCGGGCGTGCTCAAGAACGCCATCGACTGGGCGTCGCGCCCGCGGGTGACCAGCCCTCTCCGGGACCGGCCGGTGGCGGTGACCGGTGCCTCGCCGGGCACGGGCTCGACTGCCCGCGCGCAGGCCCAGCTGCGCGACGCGTTCGTGTTCACGGGCGCCTGCGTGATGCCACTCCCCGAGCTGCTGATCGGCGGGGCCGGGCACCTCTTCGACCACAACGGCGACCTGACCGATCCCGAGACGCGGACCAGGCTCGTCGAGCTCATGGAGGCGCTCCGCGCCTGGACCGTCCGGATCGATCTCGGCGAGGTCGCCGCGTAACGCGATCGGTTATCGCCCGGCGGCCCGGATCGGTCAGCGCACCAGCAGGTACACCACCGCGACCGCGAGGACCACGACTGCGGCAGCGAGCCCCCAGGTCACCCTCTCGAGACGCCGGACATCCCCGTGGAGCCGTTCGAGCTCGGGTCCGATCGTCGCCGAACGCGGACGCGGCGGGGAAGGATGCGCGTCGACGGGCTCGCCGCCGAGGCCCATCCGCGCGAGCTCGCTATCGAGCCGCGGATCGGCCGGCTGGCGGACCGCCTGGCGCGCGATCCGGGAGAGCTCCTCCTCGGTCGGGCCGGTCGCCACTGGGGGAGGCGTCTTCGCGGTGCGGGGTCGGCCTTTGGGCGCCTGGTCCTGCTCCATCGCGTCCACCCTAGCAGGACCGCCGCCGTCGGATCCGCCCCTCGGCGATGAGTACACGCGTCGGCGACGAGGTCATTCGCGTGATGCATGTGGCCTGCATCGACCCATCGACGCTTGATGCAGTCCACGCGCATCATCCGGAACGGTCGGATACCGACGCGCTTGCTGTGTAACGGAGATACACGACGCCGGAGCCGAACGTTCGCGTCTCGGCCAGCCGGAGGGCGATGCGGTCGTCGAGCTGCGGGAGGAACGGGAGACCGGCTCCGAGGATCACCGGCTGGACGTACGCGCGGACCTCGTCGACCAACCCCGCCCGGAGCAGCGGCGCGGCGATCGTCGGGCCGCCGACGCCCATTACGTAGTCGGGCTGCGCCTTGAGCCGGGTGACTTCGGCCACCGACGTCGTCGCGCACCAGACGAGCCCCATGGTCGACCCGTTCGAGCGTGCTCGAGAACACGATCTTCGGCGTGACCTTCCAGATCGCGGCGAAATCGCGCATCACGGGCTCGGGATCCGTGTCGGCCGTCGGCCAGTAATCGGCCATCAGCTCCCACATCCGCCGGCCATACAGGAAGGCGCTCACGTCGCGCGCCTCGTCGTTGAAGCTTGCGTGCAGCTCGTCGTCTACCTGGACCCAGTCGAGCGATCCGCTCGGGGTCGCGACGAAGCCATCGAGCGAGACCGACATCGAATAGATGAGCCTACCCATCCCGAACTCCATCGCCGGCCTTGAGCTTGCGCCAGCCGCCAGCTCGGTTGTTGGCGATGATCTGGCGGAACATCGCCAGGAGCGCTCGCTCGTTGATCAGGTCGTCGCGATGGAGGCCGACCGTGCGGGCGGTCTCGTTGTCGTGGCCGGCGGTGATGATCCTCTCCGGATCGGGCACGATCGCGCCGTCATAGAGGAACACGTTGACGTGGTCCCTCGCGGCCAAAAGGGCGCAGATGTTGCCGTCGAGGACGAAGTAGGGCTGGACCGTCCGCTTGATGGTCTCGCTGACCTCGGGGTCCGCCTCGTGGACCAGGTCACGGACCCGTTGGCAGATCTCGCGCTGCCAGGTCGGCAGGTCGTCGAGGTAGGCGTCGACGCGCGGGTCCTTGACGTATGCCATCGGTGGCGACCTCCTGCGACCGTTCGGCCATATGATGCCCTGACCATGGACCAGCCACGCTCGAGCGCCGCCCTCGGCATCGACCCGATCGAGACGATCGGGCGCGAGGAGCTCAAGGCGAAGATCGACCGGGGGGACGACTTCCGGCTGATCATGGCCCTCAACCGCTGGGCGTACGACGCCAAGCACATCCCGGGGTCGCTCCATTTCGACACCCCGGACGAGCTCTATGCAGCGGTCCATCCCGATGACGAGGTCGTCGTCTACTGCTCGCACGTCGATTGCCTGTCGAGCGTCGCGCTGTATCGCGATCTCGTCCGGCGCGGCTACGGGAACGTCCGGCGCTACTCCGGCGGGTTGCTCGACTGGGAAGAGGCGGGGTATCCGCTGGACGGCGCCTTCGGGAGCGCGGGGTGAGCGAGCCGACCGCCGACTTCGATCGGACGCCGCCGGACCATCCGTTCGCGACCGAGATCGACGCCGAGCGCGAGGGCTGGTACGAGCTGACCGAGCTCGTCCGCCGGCTGACCCCCGAGGAGCGTCTTGCGCCCGGCTACTACGACGATCCGACGTGGACAGTGCGGGACGTCGTCGCCCACCTCGGTACCTGGCAGGCCGAGGCCGAGGAGCAGCTCGAACGGCTCGGTGCCGGGACGTACGCGGGCCACGACGTCGATGTCGACGCGTTGAATGCGGTCTTCCTCGAGGCCATGGCCGGGCAGCCGTGGGATGTCGCGTGGGTCCAGGCACAGGCCGGCCGGACCCGGATGATCGCCGAATGGTGGAGCCTCGGCCAGCCGAGCGATGAGGCGGCCTGGTGGATCCGGAAGTCCGGCAGCGATCACTACGCCGAGCATCTCGATCGGCTGCGGGAATGGGTCGACGAGCTCGTCGCGCGCCGCATCGAGGGTGAGCCATGACCGTCGACGAGGAACCTGCGCTTCGCGGCGCCTGGCCCGAGCTGCCGTGGCGCGACTGGGAGCCGACCGTCTCGACGCTGCACCGCTGGGTCCAGGTCGTGGGCAAGGTCCGGACGGCGTTGTCGCCGCCGCTCAACCATTGGTGGCACAGCACGCTGTCGGTCACACCACGCGGGTTCGCCACGAGCGCGATCCATCTCGGCCCGCGCGCCTTTGACATCCGGTTCGACTTCATCGGTCACGAGCTGGTCGTCGGCGACAGCGACGGCGCGTCGTTCGTCCTGCCGCTCGGGCCGATGTCGGTCGCCCGGTTCTACCGCGAGGTGATGGCCGGCCTGCATGGTCTCGGGATCGACGTGCGGATCTCGACCAAGCCGAACGAGCTCGCCGATGCAACGCCCTTCGACGTCGACGAGAAGCATGCCTCGTACGACGCCTCGCAGGCCGAGCTCCTGTGGCGCGCGTTCCTCGAGGCCGACCGCGTGATGAAGTCATTCCAGAGCGGGTTCATCGGCAAGCAAAGCCCCGTCCAGCTGTTCTGGGGCAGCTTCGACCTCGCCGCGTCCCGCTATAGGGGCCGGCCGGCGCCGCTCTACACGGGCAGCGCCGTCAACTGCCCCGAATGGGTGATGGAGGAGGCCTATTCGGCCGAGGAGAGCGCCGCGGGCTGGTGGGCGCAGTTCGAACCACCCGGGCCGGCCTTCTACGCCTACACGTACCCGGCGCCCGAGGGCATCGCGGCCGTGCCGGTGCGCCCGGCCGCGGCCACCTGGGACGAGCCGATGGGCCTGTTCATGCTGCCGTACGACGCGGTCCGCGATCTCCCCGATCCGGATGCAACGGTCCTCGATTTCCTCGAATCGACCTACGCAGCGGGCGCCGACCTCGCCGGCTGGGATCGAGCTCACCTGGAGCCGGCCCGCAAGCCCGGGCCACATCAGCGAGGGCCGTGGAGCGTCCTGGGCTGAGGCTCGCGGTCGCTATGCCCTGCGCTGCAACGCGTCGACCGCCTCCTCGACGGATCGGTAGAAGTGGGCCCCTTCGATCGTCTCGAGCAGGCCGTAGCGGACGATCGTCTCGCGGACGGCCGTCTGGAGCTCGGCGAACGCGAGGTGGATCCCGGCCGCGTTGAGCTCGAGATCGAGGTCGACGAGCATGGAACCCGCCGTCGTGTCGATGTCGGTGATCGGCTGGGCGGCGACGAGGACCCAGCTGGGCGGGGGAGTGGAGGTCCGGACAAGCTCCCTGATCCGATCACGGAACTCGTTGGCGTTGGCGAAGAAGAGCGGGGCCGACCAGCGGACGATCAACAGGCCCGGCACCGGTCGCGCCTCCGGGTAGTTCGCCAGGTCGTGATAGCCGGCGAGGCCAGGGGCCGTCCCGAGCACGGCCGAGTAGGGGGCCCAGGCGCGCTTGAAGATGTAGACCGCCGACAGCACGACCGCCAGCACGATCCCCTGGAGCACGCCGATCAGCGCGACACCGAGCGCGCACGCGACGGCCAGCCCGAACTCGGCCTTGCGGACCTCGTACAGCCGGCGCAGCTCGGCGACGTCGAACAGGGTGAGCGAGGCGGCGATGACGACCGCCGCCAGGACAGGCTGCGGCATCGACTGGACCAGACCGGGCACGACGATCAGCATCGCCAGCACCAGTCCCGCGGCGACGAGCCCGGTCAGCTGGGTCTTCGCCCCGGATTGGAAGGCGACGGCCGTCCGTGACCCGCTGGTGCTGACCGGGAAGCCGGAGAAGAAGCCGGCAGCCAGGTTCGAGGCACCGATCCCGGCCAGCTCCTGGTCTCCGTCCACCTCGTAGCCGCCGCGTGACGCGAACCCGCCCGAGGTCGAGATCGTGTCGCCGATGGCGACCAGCGAGATCCCGATGGCGGCCGCGAACAGCACCGGGATGTCCGACAGATGCGCCGCCGGCAGGGACGGCAGCGGGAACCCCTGTGGCAGGACGCCGATGACCGACACCCCGCGAGACGCCAGGTCGAGCACCACTGACAGCACGATGGCGACGACGACCGCGATCAGGATGCCCGGCGTGCGAGGCGAGGCACGCTTGAGCCCGAGGATGATGCCGAGACTGAGCAGGCCGATGCCGAGCGCCCACGGGTTCGTCATGTCGAGGCTCTGGACGAAGGCCTGGACCTCTGCGATCAGCCCGCTGGCATCGGTGCTGAAGCCGAACAGCTTCGGCAGCTGGCCGATGAAGATGACGACCGCGAGACCGGCCAGGTAGCCGGTCCGCACCGGGTTCGAGAGCAAGTCGGCGACGAACCCGAGGCGTCCGATGCCCGCCCCGAGGCAGACCAGGCCGACGAGGATGGCGAGCATCCCGGCCAGCGCGATCGCCGTGTTCTGGTCGCCGGCAGCGAGTGGCAGGATCGTCGCGGCGATCATCGGACCAAGCGCCGAATCGGGACCGAGGACCAGGATCGGCGAGGGGCCGGCCAGGGCGTAGGCCACCAGGCACACGACCGTCGTGTACAGGCCCGTGATCGGTGGCAGCCCGGACAGCTCCGCGTAGGCCATCCCCTGCGGCACGAGCAGTGTCACGAGGACGATGCCCGCGATCACGTCGCGCGGAAGCCAGCCCCGTTCGTACGTCCGGAGCACACGGACGCCCGGCATCCAGTGCTCGAGCGCGCCGAACCTCGAACCGGTCGTGGCGCCCGGTGCGATGGCCATCGCTGGCGGCCCGTGTGCTCGCTAGGCCGCCAGTGCAGGCGCGGCCGCCACCGTCAACGGCTCGTCACCCGTCCGGATCTTGAGCAGCTTGCGCCCCTCCTCGACCACGATGAGCGAGAGCGGGACGACGAGGCAGACGACCCACTGGTCGATCGACAGGCTGACCGTGCCGAGGATCCGCTGCAGGAACGGCAGCTCGGTCGCGAGGATGATCGTCACGATCGACATCGCCGTGCCGATGAGCAGGGGGCGGTTCCCGAGGATCGACCCGCCGAACACCGACTCGTTCTCGTCGGCCGTCTCCAGCGAGGAGAACAGCCGGTACAGCGAGAACGTCGTGACACCCATCGTGCGGGCGATCACGTCGCCGTACTGGTTGTCCGCCCAGGCCAGGACGCCGAGCGTGCCGGCCGCGATGACCAGCCCGAGGAAGACCAGCCAGGTCATCAGGCGGCGGGGCAGGATCTTCTGCTCCTTCGGTCGCGGCGGGACGGCCATCAGGCCCTCGCGCGGCTGTCCGTAGCCGAGCCCGATCGCCTGGAAGACGTTGACGGTGAAGTTCAGCCACAACGTCTGGAGCGGCAGGAACGGGATGCCGCCCAGGATGTTCAGCAGCGACGCCCCGAGGAACGTGGCGATGAACCCGAACAGGCCGGCCATCTGGAAGCGGATGAACCGCATCATGTTGTCGTAGACGGCACGGCCCAGGCCGACCGCCTTGACGATCGTCGCGTAGTTGTCGTCGGTCAGGATCATCACCGCGGCCTGCTTGGAGACCTCGGTGCCGGTGATCCCCATGGCGATGCCGATGTCCGCCTTCTTGAGCGCCGGCGCGTCGTTGACGCCGTCGCCGGTCATCCCGACGACGTGGCCCTTCTTGCGCAGGATGTCGACGAGGTGGACCTTGTCCTCGGGCGACACGCGGGCGATGACGCCGATGCCGTCGATCTGGCGCATCGCCTCGTCGTCGCTCATCGCCCGGAACTCGGCGCCGGTGATGGCCCGACCCTCGATGCCGAGCTGGTGGGCGATCGCCTCCGCCGTCACGGCGTGGTCGCCGGTGATCATGCGGACCTGGATGCCGGCCGCCTTGGCCTCGGCGATGGCCGCCTTCGCCGCCGGTCGCGGCGGATCGACGATGCCGACGATGGCGAGGAGGGTCAGCCCCTCGATGGCCGGCAGCAGGTCGGCGTTCGCGTCGAAGGTCTTCGGGTCGAAGTCCTTCTGGCCGGTCGCCATGACTCGCAGGCCCATCGTCCCGAGCCGCTCGTTCTCGGCGAGGTAGGCGTCGCGGATGTCGGCGATCGGCACCTCGGTGCCGTCGGGGCCGTGCGCCGTGACCGCCCGTGCCAGGAGCTGGTCGGGCGCGCCCTTGATGTAGCCGCGGATGACGTCCCGGCCCTTGGCGTCCTTCATCGCGTGGAACGTCGCCATCATCTTGTAGGCCGCGTCGAACGGCAGGGTCGCGACGCGCGGGTACTGCTCGCGGGTGAGGGCCGGGTCCACGCCACCCTTGGCGGCGAGGACGACGAGCGCTCCCTCGGTCGGGTCGCCGACGAGCTCGCCGTTGCGGACCTCGGCGTCGGCGCACAGCGCCATCGGCAGCAGGTATTGCTCGAGCGGAACGTCGGGCTGGCCGCCGGTGTGGGCGATCTGGCCGGTCGTCTGGTAGCCGTCGCCGCTGATCGCGTAGCGACGGCCGACGATGGCCATCTGGACGGCCGTCATCTGGTTGAGCGTCAGGGTGCCGGTCTTGTCGGAGTTGAGCGCCGACGTCGAGCCGAGCGTCTCGACCGAGCGGAGGCGCTTCATGATCGCGCCGGCCGCGGCGAGCGTCTGCGAGCCCTTCGACAGGATGGCCGTGACGACCGCCGGCAGGGCGGTCGGGATGGCCGCCACCGCGAACGCGACCGCGCTCAGGAACAGCTCCTGGGCCTGGACGCCGCGGTACAGGCCGAGACCGATCGAGACCGCCGAGCGCGACGCCGGCGATGACAAGGATCTGGTTTGTCAGCGCGTCAAGCTGCTTGGTCAGCGGGGTCTTCTCGATGCCGGTGGCCTGCAGCATGCCGCTGATGTGGCCGACCTCGGTCGCCATCCCGGTGGTCGTGATGAGCACCGTCCCGGCGCCACGGGTGACCTGGCAGTTCATGAACGCCATGTCGATCCGGTCGCCGAGCGCCGCGTCGGCGGCGACGGCGTCGACCTGCTTGGGTGACGGAACGCTCTCGCCGGTCAGCGCCGACTCGTCGATCTCGAGGGTCGCCGCGGACAGGATCCGGGCATCGCCTGGGACGAGGTCGCCGGCTTCGATGTTGACGATGTCGCCCGGGACGAGCTGGTCCATCGGGACCTCGACCAGATCGCCGTTGCGGCGGACCTTGGCCTTGACCACCATCATGCTCGAGAGCGCCGATGCGCTGGCCTCGGCCTTGCCTTCCTGGTTCATCGCCATCCAGGCGTTGAAGACCGTCAGCAGGAGCAGGAACACACCGGTGTAGAACTGGCCGGGCAGGAACAGGCAGATGACGCCCGCGACCAGCAGCACGATCTGCATCGGGTCGGCGTACTGGCGCGCGAACATCTGCCACTTGGACGCCTTCTTCGCCTGGGCGAAGGTGTTGGTCCCGTACTGCGCGCGCCGAGAGTCGGCCTCGGCGGAGGTCAGACCGGCTGTCGGATCGACCCCGAGGCGGCTCGCGGCCTCCGCGGGGGGGAGCGCATACCAGGCGACGTCCGGAGCGGCCGCCGCCGGCGCGGCGGATCCGCCCGCCGGGGCTGCTGCCGCGGTCATGACTTCTTCCCCTTCCTGGACTTCTTGCTCGCCGCAGCGGCGGCCGCGATCTCGGCTTCCACCGGATCCGCGGCGGACGCCCTCGGGCGCCTGGCCCTCGAGCTCCACCTTCGCCTCCGCGAGCGCGGCCTTGGCTTCCTTCGACACCCTCGGGAAGCGCGGGTCGATGTCCATCAGCGTGTGGGCCAGGATGGCCGCCGCGGCCACCCGCGCGAACGGCTTGTCGTCGGCCGGGACCACGTACCACGGCGCCCACGGCGTGCTCGTGTTCGACAGCACCTCGCTGAACGCCTTCTGGTAGTCGTTCCAGAACAGACGCTCCTTGGCGTCGTTCGCGCTGAACTTCCAGTTCCGGTCGGCCTCGTCGATGCGGGTCAGGAACCGGCGTCGCTGCTCTTCGTGTCCGACGTTGAGGAAGATCTTGACGAAGCGATAGCCCTGGTCGGTCAGGTAGCGCTCCCAGTCGTTGATCTCGCGATAGCGCCGCTTCCAGATCCCCCGGTCCTTGAGTCTCGGCGGCAGCTTCTGCTTGGCCAGGATCTCGGGGTGGACCCGGACGACGAGGACCTCCTCGTAGTAGGAGCGGTTGAAGATGCCGATGTTGCCGCGCTCCGGGAGCTTCTTCTGGTAGCGCCACAGGTAGTCGTGGTCGAGATCCTCGCTCGACGGGATCTTGAAGCTGCTGACCTGGACGCCCTGTGGGTTGACCCCGCTCATGACGTGGCGGATGGTGCCGTCCTTGCCGGCCGCGTCCATCGCCTGGAGGACCATCACGACGCCGTAGGTGTCCTGGGCGGCAAGACGCGTCTGGTAGTCGGCGAGGAGCCCGACGCCGAAGCGAAGGATCTCCTTCGTCTCCTTGACGCTGATCTCGCGGGTACCGGCCGAGTCGAAGTCGTGGGGCAGGCGGACGCGTCGTCCCGGTTCGACCCGGAATGGCTTGATGAAGCCCGGGATCCGCTTGATTCGCGCGTCGGCCATGTGGGGGTCCTTTCTGTCGGCGTCGACCCATCCCTCGTGGTCGAACGCAGCGGTGTCGCCACCGTTAACGGAACGTTACGACCATGGTTCCCGCTTCGCAGCGCCGTGTCGCAGCGCGGGTCGAGGTCACTTCGGACGGAAAGGATTGGCTGGCGCGCCAGGATTCGAACCTGGAACCCCCTGATCCAGAGTCAGGTGCCATACCGTTAGGCCACGCGCCAGCGATGCCCGTACGGGCGGAATGAGTCTACCGCTCGGTGTCAGCCTCCGTCCACGGGCGAGATGCGCCTCCCAAGGCACATACGATACGGAGCGGCCGCGTCGGATGCTGGGCCGCGATCGGATGGAGGACCCTCCGACAGCATGGACAATTGGGCGGGCAACGTCACGTACCGCGCCGGCCGGGTCCACGAGCCGACGTCGGTAAGCGATGTCCAGGCGATCGTTCGCTCATCCAGACATGTGCGAGGGCTCGGGACCCGACATTCGTTCAACGACATCGCCGATAGCGACGGCGACCTGGTGTCGCTCGCGCACCTTCCCCGACGCGTCGAGGTCGATGCAGCGGCCCGGACGGTGACCATCGATGGCGGCATCCGCTTTCCTGAGCTCTGCCGCAGCCTCGACGCGGCGGGGCTCGCCTTGCACACACTCGCATCATTGCCGCATCTCTCGGTCGCCGGAGCGTTGGCGACGGCGACGCACGGATCCGGAGTTGCCCGCCGGAACCTGTCGTCGGCGCTGGTCGCCGTGGAGCTGGTCGGGGGCGACGCCGACATCGTCCACTTGGACCGGCGATCCGGCGACTCGGCGATGGATGGAGCGGCGGTCTCGCTCGGCGCGCTCGGCATCGTGACGGCGATGACCCTCGCGGTCGAGCCCGCATATGCGCTGCGCCAGGACGTGTACGAGTCGATGCCCCTCGAGGCCTTCCGCGAGAACTTCGACGAGATCGTGTCAGTGGCCGAGAGCGTGAGCTGCTTCACGACGTGGCGCGGCGACGTGATCGACCAGATCTGGCGGAAGTCACGGATCGACCCCGATCGGTCGATCCATCCCACGGACGAGTGGCTCGGGGCGCGCCGCGCGACGACGGATCTCCACCCGATCCCCGGCCTTCCGCCCGACGCCTGCACGCCGCAACTCGGGCGGGAGGGGCCCTGGCACGAGCGCTTACCGCACTTCCGCGCCGATCGAACACCGAGCGCCGGGGACGAGCTCCAGACGGAGTACTTCGTCGACAGGAGGGATGCCATCGCGGCGTTCGAAGCTCTCTGGGCGCTGCGCGTCGAGCTGGCCCCGCTCGTTCTGGTATCCGAGATCCGGACCATCGCGGCGGACGAGCTGTGGCTCAGCCCCGCATATCGGAGGGATTCCGTGGGCTTCCACTTCACCTGGCGGCCCGACCAAGTCGCAGTCGACTCGATGCTTCGGCTGGTGGAGGCGTCGCTGGCGCCGTTCGAACCACGGCCCCATTGGGGCAAGCTGTTCACGCTCGCGCCTGGCGCGCTTCGAGCGCGCTACGAGCGGATGGACGACTTCATGGCGTTGGCCGCCCGGCTCGACCCCAACGGGAAATTCCGGAATGGCTTCGTCGACCGCTGGCTCCAGCAGCGCGACTGACCTAGCCGATCGCGGCGGCCGGATCGGTCCATGAGAAGGCCGGCTCGTAGCCCAGCATCGATCGTGCATGTTCGATCGAGAGCAGGGTCTGCCGGGCCTCGATCTCGCCGCGGACCTCAACGTTCGGGTACACCTCGTCGAGGAGATCCGCGCTCGGTCGGCGCATGCAGGTGTCGGCCGCCGCGATGATCGCGACCTCCGCGCCACTGAGGTCGGCTTCGAGCGCTCGCGCAACCGCCTGGGCGACATCGCGAGCGTCGACATAACCCCACAGGTTCCACTTCCGGACCATCGGGTCGTCCTGCCACGACTCGAACCGTACGTAGTCGGGCGGCTCCATGATGTTGGAGATCCGGAACCCGACGAAGGCGATCCCAGATCGGCGGGCGAACTGGTCGGCCATCGTCTCGCCCACGAGCTTCGATAGGGCATAGGACGACTCCGGCCGGGGAGGGTGTCGCTCGTCGATCGGCGCGTAGGCCGGCGGCGCATCGAACGGCAGGCCCAGGACCGTCTCGCTAGACGCCCACACGACGCGGTCGACGCCGCGATCGACCGCTGCGGCGAAAACGTTGAACGTCGAGAGCGCGTTGTTCCGGAACGTCTCGGCGGGCGGGCGGATCCCGGGCGCCGGGATCGCGGCGAGATGGACGACGGCGTCAGCGCCGGCGAAGATCTCGAGACACTGCCCTGCGTCGGTCAGGTCGGCGAGCACGGAAGTCCCTTGCGGGCTCGCATCGCGCACGACATCGACATTCAGGACGTCGTGACCCTGTTCGCGCAGGTGGCGGACGACCCAGCGCCCCGCCTTGCCGCTGCCACCGGTGACCACGATGTGCACCGCACCCTCCGTCGGACCGTCTGCTGGGACAAGATGCGATCGTATGACTGCAGCCGATGCTACGCGGGCGCGCCGCCCTGGGTACGGACCTTCGCCCACGTGTCCTTGAGCGTGACCGTCCGGTTGAAGACCGGATGGTCCGCGGTGGAATCGGGGTCCGCACAGAAGTAGCCCAGCCGCTCGAACTGGACTGTCTCGCCGACGGCCAAACCGACCAGCGTGGGTTCGACGACGCACTCCCGGAGGACCGTCTCGGACGCCGGGTTGAGGTCGTCGAACAGGTCGCGTCCGTCCACGCCGGGGAAGGGATCGGTGAAGAGGTGGTCGTACAGCCGGACCTCGGCGGGCACGGCGTGCGCGGCACTCACCCAGTGGAGCGTCGCCTTGGGCCGCCGGCCGTCTGGCGCGTCGCCGCCGCGCGTGGCCGGGTCGTACGTGCAACGCAGCTCGACCACCTGCCCGTCCGCGTCCTTGACGACGTCGGTGCAGGTGACGAAGTAGGCCGACCGGAGGCGGACCTCGCGGCCCGGAGCGAGGCGGAAGAACTTGGGCGGCGGCTCCTCCATGAAGTCGTCGCGCTCGATCCACAGCTCGCGTCCGAACGCCACCTGTCGTGTCCCGGCCGACGGATCCTCCGGGTTGTTGACGACCTCGACCTCCTCGGTCTGTCCCTCCGGGTAGTTGTCGATGACGACCTTGAGCGGGTCGAGCACCGCGAACCGCCGCGGCGCCGTCCGGTTCAGGACATCGCGCACCGCGTGGTCGAGCTGGCCGACCTCCACGATGCTGTCCGCCTTGGACACGCCGATGACCGTCACGAACTCGCGGATCCCCTCGGCCGGGAAGCCGCGCCGCCGGAGGCCGGAGATGGTCGGCATCCGCGGATCGTCCCAGCCCCGGACATGGCCCTCGCTGACCAGTCGCAGCAGGACGCGCTTGGACAGCACGGTGTGGGTCAGGTTGAGGCGGGCGAACTCGTACTGGTGAGGGCGCGACGGCACCGGCAGGCGCTCGATCAGCCAGTCGTAGAGCGGCCGGTGGGCCTCGAACTCGAGCGTGCACAGCGAGTGCGTCACGCCCTCGATCGCATCGGACTGGCCGTGCGCGAAGTCGTACGTCGGGTAGATGCACCAGGCGTCGCCCGTGCGCGGGTGCGCGGCATGCGAGATGCGGTAGAGGACCGGGTCGCGCAGGTTGATGTTCGGGGAGCTCATGTCGATCCTGGCGCGCAGGACCCGCGCCCCGTTCGGGAACTCGCCGCGCCGCATCCGGTCGAACAGGTCGAGGTTCTCGTCGACCGACCGGTCCCGGAACGGACTGTCGCGGCCGGGCTCGGTCAGAGTGCCCCGGTAGGCTCGGATGTCATCTGCGGACAGGTCGTCGATATAGGCATGGCCGGCTCGGATCAGCTCGACCGCCCACGCGTAGAGCTGCTCGAAATAGTCGGAGGCGAAGGTCAGGTCATCGGCCCAGTCGAAGCCGAGCCAGCGGAGGTCGGCCTGGATGGCGTCGATGTACTCCTGTTCCTCCTTGACCGGGTTGGTGTCGTCGAAGCGCAGGTAGCACCGCCCGCCGAACTCCGACGCGACCCCGAAGTTCAGGCAGATCGACTTGGCGTGCCCGATGTGGAGGTAGCCGTTCGGCTCCGGTGGAAAGCGCGTCACGACGGTCTGCGCCCGGCCCGTTTCCAGGTCGGCGGCGACGATGTCGCGGATGAAGTCGCCACGCTCCGGCGGGCGGGATATCTGCATGCTCACGGGGCGGCATTGTAGGTGCGCGCCGCGCGCGGGACATGGAAAGAGAGCCAGGTGAGCGCCCCCGCTGCTCGCCTGGCCCTCGATGAGACTCGCCGTCGTCAGGCGGGTCGGATGTTCTGGTTGACGTGGAACAGGTTGTTCGGGTCGTAGCGGGCCTTGATCCGGGCCAACCGGTCGTAGTTGTCCCGGTATGTCGCGCGGACCTTCTCCTGGCCCTCGTCCTGGATGAAGTTGAGGTACGAGCCGCCGGTGGAGAACGGACGGATGTCGTCGGAGAACGCCACCGCCCAATCCCGGATCATGGACGCGTTGGCCGGATCGCCATCGGCGCCGAGGACCACCTGCGTGAAGCGGACGTCACGCTGGCTCCAGGCGGTGTCGCCCGCACCCACGCGATGGACGGCCCCGTCGATCGGGTAGATGTGCGACGTGGACTGGACGGTCGGGACCGCCCCGTGGCGGGCCTGCGCGGCGATCGCCTCGTCCGACATCTCGTTGAGGAACTCGGCGCGCCAGTACATCTGGGCGCCCTTCGGATAGAGGCCGTCGAAGGCCGCCTGCCAGGCCGGCAAGGGCAGCGGCTGGACGCCGTACAGCAGCGGGTTGCCGAACGCCTTGATCGGGGCGAACACCTCGTCGGCCTTGTCGGCCGGCCCCGAGTACGTCCAGACGATCGCGCAGACCTTGCGCATGTGGAGATCTTCCGGGAACGGCGGGGCCGGCGGGACCATCAGGAACGCGAAGAAGCCGTTGAGCTCCTCGGGCGCCTGGCCGATGAAGTCCTGCCACCAGCGCAGCACGGCCGGCGCGTCCTCCAGCGCGTACAGCGTCGGGCCGGCGACGACGGTCGACACCGGATGGAGGCGGAACAGGAACGAGGTCACGATCCCGAAGTTCCCGCCGCCGCCACGAAGGGCCCAGCAGCAGATCCGGGTTCGACGTCGCGCTGGCCGTCACCAGCTCGCCGCTGGCGAGCACGACATCGGCCTCGATGAGGTTGTCGATGGTCAGCCCGAGCTTGCGCGTCAGGTGACCCATGCCGCCGCCGAGCGTCAGCCCGCCGACGCCGGTGTTGGAGATGATCCCGGCCGGGACGGCCAGGCCGAACGCGTGGGTCGCGTGGTCGACGTCGCCGAGCAGCGCGCCACCCTCGACCCGTGCGGTCTTCTCGACCGGGTCGACGCGGACGCCGCGCATCCGCGACAGGTCGATGACGAGGCCGTCGTCCACGGTCCCGAAGCCCGGCGCGCTGTGCCCGCCGCTGCGGACCGCGATGTCGAGGCCCTGATCGCGGCCGAAGCCGACGGCCGCGATGACGTCGGCGACGTCTTGCGGGCGGACGATCAGCGCGGGACGCTTGTCGATCATCCCGTTCTGGACACGACGGGCATCGTCATAGCCGGGATCTTCCGGGCCGATGACGTCGCCGCGGAATGCCGCCTTGAGGCCCTCGAGCGCGCTCTCGTCGATGCGCGGCTGTGGTCTGGTCTCGGTGGTCATGGTTCCCCCTCTCCTTGGGTCGGATGTGTGACCGCCGCAGGTTCGCCCGCGGACCGTTCCGAAATCGTTCGCCCGGAGGGCGTTCGAGCGTTCGTCGGGCGAACGGTCAGACGGCCGCCGAACGCTCGAGCAGGTCCATGGCCTCGGTCGCCTCCGCCGAGCGCTCGCCGGTCGGCAGGGCGTCGAGCGCGTCACGCAGCTCGTCTGAGGCCGCATCGGTGTGGCGGGCCAGGCTCATCGCTGCCCGCAGCTCGAGTGACCGGCTTCCGTGGCTGCGGGCCAGGGCGAGCGCGCTCCGGAGCGTGGCTTCTCGACCGGAAGGCGGCCCCAGCTCCGCGATGAGCCGGTGGATCTCGGGGAGCCAGAAGACGTCTTCGTTCGTGAGAGCGGTGACGAGGGCCGCGCCAAGGATCGACCGCGCGCGGTCGACATCACCGGCCGCCTGGTGCGTCTCGGCGAGGATCGCGAGGTAGAGCGGCCGGCGGAACTCCGCCCCGATCGACCGGAGGCTCTCCAAGGCGGTCTCGATCCGCGCGGTGCCGTTCGAGCCCGGATCGCCACGGTCGCGCCAGGCCAGCAGGATCCGGCCCCACTCCCCGTAGTACGCGAAGCCGTACCGCTCGCACAGGTCGATGGCCGCCCGTGCCCGCGTCGCCATCGCGTCCACGTCACGCAGGAAGAAGTAGAGGAGGGCGCCGTACGCGTTCGCGAGAGCCAGGCTATGCGGACCACTGGTCGCGGCGAGCTCCATCGCCTCCCGATGCCGCTCGACTGCCCGACCGGGTGCACCCGACAGCCACAGGGCGTGCGACTCCCAGGACATCGCGAATGCGCCCGGATCGAACCCGATCGCCATCGTCGAACGCCCGGGCTGAAAGGCACGAATTGCCCGCTCGAAATGGTCGGACGCCTCGTCGTGCATCCCGAGCGTGGTCATCGAGCCCGCGAGGTTCATCTCGCAGGCCGTGACCAGCTCGGGATAGTCGTCGACCAGCGCGACCGACGCCCAGTCCGGTCTCGAGCGACCGGCGGATCTCGCCGTGCACGATCTGGGCGGCGTTGAGGCCATTGAGGGCGAGTGCCTCGCTCCGGCGGTCATGGACGGTCGCCGCCAGAATCCGAGCGCGGTCGAGCGCGACCGCGAAGTCGCCGGTCGCATAGCCGCGACTGGCGACGGTCGGGGAGGCCAGCTCGAGCTGCAGCCGGAGCTCGTCGCGGTCCCGCTCCAGGCTGGGTGGCAGGTGACCGATGAGGGCGACCGCCCGGGTGAGATACCGAACGCCCTCGGCGTTCGCGGACACCCGGTCGGCGACGGCGGCGGCGCGCTCGAACCATTCGATCGCCTTCGATGCGAGCCCGGCGGCATCGTAGTGCGCCGCGATCTGCGCGCTGACCGTATCGAGATCCGCGGCACGGAGCAGCTCGAGCGCCTGGGCGACGCGCCGGTGGAGCAGCCGCCGCCGGCGGGGGCCGATGCGCGCGTACGCGGCCTCGCGGATGCGGTCATGGCCGAAGTCGTAGCTGTTGAGACCCTGCTCGCGGACGATGTGGCGCTGCCACAGCTCGTCGAGCGCGCGGACGAGGGCGGCCTCCTCGAGCTCGCTCGCCTGTTCGAGCACGTCGAAGGTGAACGCGCGCCCGATGGTGGCGGCGATCTCGAGCGCTTCGGTGGCTTCCTCGGACAGCTGGTCGAGACGAGACCCGATCGCGGCGAGGATCCTCGGCGGCAGCCGGCGGACCGTTGGATCGTCGTCGGGCGGCCGGTCGAGGGTGGCCAGCCCGCCGCGTGCGACCTCCACGACGTACAGCGGATGGCCCTCCGTTTCTCGATAGATTCGTGTCAGGAGGTCGTCGCCCGCATCCGCGCCGAGCAGCTGGCTGGCCAGCAGCCCGGTCTCGGCCTCGTTCAGGGCCGGCAGGTCCACCTCGATCAGCTGGTCGTGCCCGAGCAGGTCGACGAGGAGCGCCGTCAGCGAACGGCTGGAACGTTCCTCATCGGACCGGACGCCCGCCGCGATGAGGATCCCGGAGGACAATTCCTCGCGCAGGAAGTAGTGGAGCCACTCGAGCGTCTCACCGTCCGTCCATTGGGCGTCATCGAGCACCAGCAGGACGGGCGCGGGTGCCGAGCGGACGGCCCGGGCGATCGCCTCGAACAGGCTCTTGCGCTGCCAGCTCTCGGTCATCGGGGTCGGGCGCGCCAGCCCGGGATGGTCCACCAGCAGCTCCGGCAGCACCCGAGCGAGCTCGGTCTGCCAGACCGGTTCGAGGGTGTCGATGGCGCCGCGGACGGATTCGTTCCGCAGCCAGTCGGCGATGGGTGCGTACGCGAGGGCTCCCTCTGCGGCATACGACTTGGTGTACGCGGCGGTCGACCCCTGGGCACGGCACCAGCGGACGAGCTCTTCGAACAGGCGAGTCTTGCCGATGCCCGCCTCGCCTCGGATCTCGACCAGCTTCGAGGGCCCGTCCGCCACGCCTTTCCACGCGTCGAGGAGGGATCCCCACTCGGTGCGACGGCCGATCAGCGGCTGGATGGCGGAAGCGGTGCGCGGCGCTCCCCTCGGCGCGGGACGGGTGGGCGCCGCGGGCCGTTCGCCGGTCGGCGCCGGATCGAGTGCCAGGAGTCGTTCGTACGCCGCGCGTGTCTCCACGTCGGGTTCGACGCCGAGCTCGTGGCGGAGATTCGTCACGGCTGCGTGGTACGCCTGCAGCCCCGCCGACCGATCGCCGGCCGCGGCCGCGATCCGCATCAGCGCCCGATACGAGGACTCCTGGATCGGGTCGAGCTGGATCAGCCGGCGCAGGAGCTGCATCGCGCGGCGATACTCACGCCGCTCCTCGAGATCCGCCACGAGCCGCTCCGAGGCCTCGAGCCTGGAGCCCCTGGAGCCGCTCGCGGTCGGCCTGGATCCAGTCGTCATAGCACGTCGGCAGGAGTGGTCCGTCGTACAGGCCCAACGCCTCCTCGAAGGCGGCGGGGTCGCCGGCTCGTCCGCGCTCGACGGCGGCCTCGAACTCGGCGACATCGAAGCGGAACGGATCATCGGGTCGCCACTGGACGGTCCGGCGCTCGAGCGCGATGAAGCGGTCGGGATCGGGCAGCGCCCGGCGTAGCAGGTGCAGCTCCCGGCGGAGGTTGGTCAGCGCCTGGGCGTCACTCGACTCGGGCCACAGCGTGAAGGCGAGCTGATCGCGCGCGACGGGTCGATCGCAGTGCATCAGCAGATACGCCACGAGCGACTCGAGCCTGGGCGTGCGGATGCCCTCGATCCGTCGTCCGCCGACGCTCAGCCCGAAGTGGCCGAGCAGCTCGACCGCGAGTCCGTCGCCCACGTCCCGGTCGTCCTCTAGCCTGTCACCCAGCGCACCTCGATCGGCGGCGGGGTCAGCAGCGTCTGGAATACCACGCAGTAGCGCTCAGTGCGCTCCTTCAGACGCTCGAGCCGGTCGGGCGGGACGTCTCCGTCGAACGCGAACTCGACACGGATCGCCTTGAAGCCGACCGGCACGTCGGCTGTCCCGAGCGTGCCCCGGAGGTCGAGATCGCCTTCGACCGTGACCGAGATCGTCGCGTCGTCGAGTCCCATGTTCGCGGCGACCATCTGGCAGGTGATCTGGGCGCATGCCGCGAGCGCGCCGAGCAACAAGTCGCCGGAGCAGGCCGACGCCCCGGAACCGCCGACTCCCGGGTGCGCACCCGCCGCGTACAGCGCTCGCCCAAGGTCGACCGAGCAGCTCATCGCGCCATCCGCGATCGTGCCGACCGCCCGCAGGGTGATCTCCGCGGCGTCCGGCTCGTCGCGATAGCGGTCCTTGATGGGTTGCTGGATCTCCCGTAGCGTCACATGTGGCTCCCGTGGTCGTGCGTGAACCGCGTTCTGGTCGTTCGCGGCCCGTCCGCCGCGCGCGTTCGCGGATCCAGTCCCAAGATACCGGACCATAGCGGAGGAGCGACATGTCGGGGATCCAAGACACCGCCCGCACCACGGACATCGTGGGGGCAACTTCGGGGACACTCGCGTGAACCCTGGGTTCGGACCCGTGAAGCAGATCGAAGCCGGCGACCTCGACATCGGGTACGTCGACATCGGGCCCAGCGGCGGGCGGCCGGTCCTGCTCCTGCACGGATGGCCGTATGACATCCACGGCTACGCGGACGTGGCGCCGATCCTGGCCGAGCGCGGCTACCGGGTGATCGTGCCGCACCTCCGCGGGTACGGCACGACGCGGTTTCGGTCGCCTGACGCGATGCGCAACGGCCAGCAGGCGGCCCTGGCGGTGGACGCGGTCGACCTCCTGGACGCGCTCGCGATCCGTGAGGCGATCGTGGCGGGCTTCGACTGGGGCGCCCGAACGGCAGACATCATGGCGGCCCTCTGGCCGGAGCGCTGCACGGGCCTCGTCTCGGTGAGCGGCTACCTGATCGGCAGCCAGGAGGCCAACAAGCGGCCGTTACCGCCGAGCGCCGAGCTGGCCTGGTGGTATCAGTTCTACTTCGCGACCGAGCGCGGGCGTCTCGGCTACGAGCAGTATCGGCGGGACTTCGCGAAGCTCATCTGGAAGACCGCCTCGCCAGCGTGGGGCTTCGACGACGCGACGTTCGAACGAAGCGCCGCATCCCTGGAGAACCCGGATCACGTCGACATCGTCGTCCACAACTACCGCTGGCGGATCGGCGTGGCCGGCGGCGAGTCTCGCTACGATGACCTGGAGCGGCAGCTGGCCCTCGGCCCGCCCATCACCGTTCCCACGATCACCCTCGAAGGCGACGCGAACGGTGCTCCCCATCCGGAGGCCGCCGCGTACCGGGCGAAGTTCGTGGGCCCGTACGCCCACCGGCTGATCAGCGGCGGCATCGGTCACAACCTGCCCCAGGAAGCGCCACGCGCGTTCAGCGACGCCGTGATCGACGTCGAGGGGCTACCTCTGAGGTAGCTGGCGCGCGCGCCATCGCCCGCGGTTGAATCGATCGCAATCGGGGCAGTGCACAGCGTGCCAGGGCTCCACGCAACGCCTCGAGGAGTCGACCGCAGAGATCACAACCTCGTCCACCCTGAGTATGTTGCGCCGCGTGGCACCCTTGCATCACCCGATGCCGTTGCTCGTTGTGTCTCGCGATCCGCTCCCTCCCCGCTCCACGACGGCCTTGAAAGGTCACCTGAACCGGTGGAATGAACAGCCCGCCGTCGTCACTCGAGGGACTGGCGGCCGGCTTGCCCGGGGGTCGGCGCCTCCTGGATGAGCAGCCGGATGAGCTGCGCTCGCGAGTTCAGATCAAGTTTGCGGTAGACCCGCGTCAGGTGGAATTCGACCGTTTTCGGACTGAGGAACAACGCCTCCGCGGTTTCGCGGTTCGACTTTCCGGCCGCCACCTGTAGCGCGATCTGGAGCTCCTGAGGCGTCAGTTTCTCAGGCGCGGTCGGGTCTCGACGCGGGACGGTCTCGCCGGTTGCGTCGAGCTCCGTCCGGGCGCGCTCCGACCATGGCACGGCGCCCATCCGGTCGAAGGTCTCGATCGCCGAACGAAGCTCGGCTCGGGCATCGAGGCGCCGCCGCGATCGTCTCAACCGCTCGCCATAGAGAAGCCGGGTTCGAGCCATCTGAAACGGCGACCACTGCGCATCGGCGCCGAGTATGAGTGCCCTTTCGAAGTGGTCGTCGATGTCGTGCGGGGCAGCAACGAGACCACGGCACCGGGCGGCCGCGGCCAGCGCCCACCGTCGATCGACCGCGCGCGCCTCCGCTTCGAGTCGGTCCAGCTCGCGCTCGGCGTCCTCGAGGCGGTTGGTTCGCGCGTACGCCTCGACGAGGTCGGGCGCGAACGGCAGGACGCCCGGCTCCGCCACCTCGTTGATGCTGGCCAGCTCGCGCAAGGGCTCCAGTCGTGCCACTGCATCTGCCGCCTTGCCCACGGCCAGCGCGGATTCCGCCAAAGCCATCTCGACCTCGGCGGCGATGAGGGCGTCGGCCAGGCGGTCGGCGATCTCGGTCGCGCGTCGGGCATGCTGTTCGGCCAGCACGACGTCACCACGCAGGCCGGCCACGCGGGTCAGGACGGCGAGGTTGCAGGCGAGGAGATAGTCGTTGCCCGTCTCCGTCGCGAGCTCCGCCACCTCGGACGCACCGGCCAGGGCCTGGACAAAGTGGCCGGTGCGCAGATCGAGCAGCGCGAGGTTCGTCAGCTCGAACATCAGCCGGACCACGTTGTCCTGCGCTCGCGCCTCGACCGCGCTCTCGCTCAGGAGGGCGCGGCAGACGTCGTAGCGCTCGAGCCACATCAACGGTTCGGCGATGTTGGTCGCGAATCGGAGCGCGCCGCCCGACCAGCCGCGTTCGAGGTCGAGGATCTCATCGCACAAAGCTCCGCATCGGGCGGCCTCACCGTGCATGCCCGTGGCGCGCGCGAGATCCTGGAGCGCCCGCAGATGGCGCTCGTCGCCGATCGGGGTGACCATCGCCACACGCCGCTCCGCGAGATCGAGAGCCGCGCGCGTCTCGAGTGCCTGGAAACGGCGTTGCAGGATCACTCCGAGGAGGCCGACTGCGCGCGAGGCGTCGAGCGGCGCCACGATCTCGGCTTCGCGCTCGAGCGTCTCTGACGAGATGACGCGATCTCGCCAGCGTCCGTCAAAGTCGGCGATGACGGCCAGGCGGTGCACGACGTCCGCATGGAGCAGCGGCTCCGCGGTCAGGGGCAGGGCCTGCTCCGCGAGCCGAACCGCCAGCACAGAATCGCCCGCCCAGTACGCTGCGGTCGCGGCCGCGAGCAGGCGGCGCGCCCGTACCTCTCCGTCGGCGGTCAACTCCGCGGCTCGAAGGAGCGCCTGCGCCTGCACATCGAAGCCGGATCGGCCCTGCGCCCTTGCCGCAAACTCCTCGAGGGCCTCGGCGGCGGCGCGATCGGGACCTTCAGCGGCCGCCGCAAGGTGCCAGGCTCGGCGATCGATGCCATCGCTGCCCGTCGAGCGGGCGGCCAGCTCGCGGTGGACCCGTCGCCGGTCCTCGGGCGTCGCCAGGCGGTAGACAGCCGCGCCGACGAGCGGGTGCCGGAATCGGACGTTTCCGTCGTGGATCCGAATCAGGCCCGCATGCTCGGCCGGCTCGAGTTCCGCCATGGGCAGGCTCGCGGTAACCCCACCCGCGGCCGCCACCAACAACGCCTCGCGGGTCTCCGGGGAGAAGAGCGCAAGGTCCTGCCGCACGCGGCGCTCGACGCTCTCGGAGACTGGCAGTGCGTCGCCGAGCGGCTCGAGTCCGCGTCGTTGCCGCTCACTGAGCAGCATGCCGATCTCGATGAGGGCCAGCGGATTGCCGCCGCTGCCGGACACGATCCGGCGGGCCACGCCGGGGCCGAGCGCCGCGCCCCAGCGCTCGCGGAGGAGTCGCTGGGCGTCGTGGTTCGAGAGGTCCGCGACGTCGAGCACGTCGAGCCCCGTCGCGTCAAAGCGCGCCCCCTCCTCGGAGCGTGCCGCAAAGATCAGTGCGATGCCCTCGCCGGCGACGCGGCGCGCGGCAAACTTCAGGGCTCGGCCTGACAGTTGGTCAAGCCACTGGGCGTCGTCGACAGCGACCAGGACCGGGCCACGATCGGCGGCCGCCGCCGATAGCAGGCTCAAGCGTTCCCGCATAGGCCGCCAGGCCGTTGGGTTCCGTTTCATCAAGGGCGAGCGCGCCCCGGAGCGCGCGAGACTGGGTCTCCGGGATGGTCTCGAGCAGGTCCAGGATCGGCCGCAACAGGGCATCGAGCGCCGCGAATGGAAGATCCACCTCCGCCGCCACGCCGTCCGCCCGCAGCACCAGGAACCCGTCGGCCGCCTTGATCGTGTCCTCGAGCAGCGCCGTCTTGCCGACGCCCGCGTCGCCGCGCAGGACCAAGGACCCACTCGAGTTGAGTCGGGCATCCGCCAGCAACCGATGAAGGCGCGCCAGCTCGACGTCACGACCGATCAGCATTGGTTCGCACAGGTTCCCATGAATCAGCCCGCCACCCGGATTCGCGGCACGCGACTCCGGCATTTCTTTCGAGGACTAGGGATATCCCGGAAGCGCGAGGGCCAGCCCGCCGATCAGCATGGACCTAGCGCTCGGAGACCGAAGGCCTGACGTCCACGCCACGCCATCCGGCCGGGGAGGTATCCACCGTGCATCGCCATCACCGTCCGGCAACGACCGCGTTCGCCCTGCTGACCCTCGGCCTGCTCCTTTTCGGGGCGATCCCGTCGACCGCCACCGCGTCGGTGCTCACGGATATCGGGTCCTCACGGAACCCGGCACCCGCGTGCACGGCTGTGACGTTTTCGGCGACCGTGTACGGGATCATCCCGCCACCGCTGGGGGGCGTGATCTTCTTCGATGGCGACGTGGCGCTGGGTGCGGAGGTCCTGTCTCCGGACTTCGATCACGAACTCGGCGTCCCGGTCCCGACGAACCACAGCTCGGCGACGATCTCGACGTCGTTGGGAACAGGCACCCACAAGATCACCTTCGCCTACGACTCGACGCCGGGGCCGGCTGTCAGCCAACCCCTCATGGAGCAGGTGACGGCCGCCGAGTCGACGACCGAGGTGACGTCGTCGGTCGATCCGTCCGTCTTCGGCCAGCCGGTGGATCTGTCGGCCGACGTCTCCAGCTCGTGCAGCGGCAGTGTCGCGGGTTCGGTCCAGTTCCGCTCCGATGGCACAGACATCGGCGGACCTCTGGCGGTCGATGGCAGTGGCCACGCATCGATGACCAAGTCCGACCTGTCGGTCGGCCTGCACGAGGTCCAGGCGGTCTTCACGAGCTCCGACCCTGACGTATCCGGGAGCACGGGTACGCTGTTCCCCAGCCTCACCCTGCCGGGCCAGCTGGTGAACCGTGCCGACACGACGACCATCGTCTCGTCCTCGACGGATCCGTCCGAGTTCGGCGCCGCGGTCACGTTTACCGCGACAACGACGGTGAATCTCGCCCGGGGCCGGGACCATTTCGGGAACCGTGCAGTTCCGGGACAACGGGACGGACATGGGCACGCCCGTGACCGTGGGTGGTGCCGGTCAGGCCACGATCACCACCTCGACGCTCAGCGTGGGCAGCCACGTCATCGATGCGATCTTCGCCAGCAGTAGCTCGAACTTCAACGACAGCGCAGGGAGCCTGACCCAGACCGTCGACAAGGCGCGCACGACCCTCACCTACGGTGGCGTGACCAGTGCCGACTACCACGACGACGCCGACCTCTCGGCGACACTGACCCGAACCGTCGATGGGGCGCCGATCGTGGGCAAGACCGTCGACTTCACCATGGCGTCCGAGCACTGCTCGGCCCTGACCGACACTCACGGCACGGCGGCCTGCGCGATCATTCCCACCGAGCCGGCCGGTCCATTCACGGTGGCCGCGACGTTCGGCGGCGATGGAGATTTCCTCGCGAGCAGCACCAGCAGGTCGTTCGAGGTCACGAAGGAAGAAACGACGACGACCTATAGCGGGCCGACGGTCATCGCCCAGGGCAGCCCCGTGACCCTCTCAGGGCGGCTTCTCGAGGATGGCACCGTGCCGATCGCCGGGCGGACCCTGACGCTCACCCTTGGCAGCGGCGCGGGCAGCCAGGACTGCATCACGGCGCCGACCGATGCATCGGGTGCCGGCAGTTGCACGGTCGCGAGCGTCTCGGTCGACCAGGGACCCGAGCCGGTCAAAGCCGCCTTTGCGGGCGATGCCTTCTACCTGCCATCCGCGGATACCGACAGCGCCATCGTCTTCGCCTTCCCGGAGCGCGGCGTCTTCGTCCTCGGCGATGGATCGGCCAGCGCGGGATCCAACGCGACCTTCTGGAGCTCGACCTGGACGAAACACAACGTGCTCAGCGGCGGGTCCGCCCCATCGAGCTTCAAGGGTTTCGGCGGCACGCCAAGTACGACGCCACCGACGTGTGGTGGGACTTGGACGACGTCGCCCGGCAACAGCGCCTCTCCCGTCGACAGCATCCCGAGCTACATGGGGGTGGCCGTGTCGCGCTCGATCACCCAGCAAGGCAGCCAGATCTCCGGCGACATCGTCAGCATCGTCGTCGTGAGGACCGGCCCTGGCTACGGGACGGCACCGGGGCATGACGGCATCGGCACGGTCATTGCGACGTTCTGCTGAGGTGGATCGGGACCACGCCATGCTTCGGGTTGGCAGCATCGGACCCGCCAAGCCACATCATCTGGGGCCTGAACCCGGTCAAGCCCACCGGGGGTGATGTTGGCTGGCGAGGAAGGATTCGAACCTTCGCTCTCCTGATCCAGAGTCAGGCGCCTTACCGCTTGGCCACTCGCCAGTGAGGGGCCGCGATGATAGCGCATCGGGGCGTCTCGTTCGGCGCGCGAGCCATCGAGGGCGGTACGTTCAGGCCAGCGACATCGGATCGCGGCCCCTGCCAAGATGGAGGTCATGGCACCGAAACCCAGGGCCAGGACCGCGCGCCTGCTCGTCCTTCTCCTTGCGACCGTCATCGCCAGTGGCGTCACCGCGACCGCCGCATCGGCTGGTGCCGTGCCGTCGTGCGGCGTCGCCGATGTCCCGACGGCGCAGCGGTCCCTGGCCGCATGGTCGACGAGCGTGCTCGACACGACCTATCGACTGCCCAGCACCTACGTCCCACACGACCTGCGCTCGACGGTGAACGCCGGCCTCAATGGGGGCCACCTGGTCCGCTCGTTCGTGATCCCGGACCTGAAGGCGATGGCACGGGCGGCGCGCGCCGCGGGGGCCCGCCTGGCCGTCCAGTCCGCGTACCGCAGCTACGGGACCCAGAAGGCGACCTTCGCCTACTGGACCCGCGTGTCGGGCTACGCCGCCGCGCTGGAGGGGAGTGCCCGCGCCGGCCATAGCGAGCATCAGCTCGGGACGACGCTCGACTTCAAGAGCTACGGCCGCACGGCTCCCTGGAACTATCGCGACTGGGGCACCACCAAGGCCGGCGCGTGGATGCGCAAGAACGCCTGGAAGTACGGCTTCATCATGTCCTACCCGAAGGGCAAGGCGAGCGTGACCTGCTACCAGTACGAGCCGTGGCACTTCCGGTACGTCGGTCGCGCGACCGCGGCGAAGGTCCACGCCAGCGGCCTGACGCTCCGCGAATACCTCTGGAACCAGCAGACCGCGCCGACCCCGACCCCCACGCCGACGCCGACCCCGACGCCGACCCCGACCCCCACGCCGACGCCGACCCCGACCCCGACCCCGACGCCGACGCCGACTCCGACTCCGACTCCGACTCCGACCCCGACTCCGACGCCGACTCCAACGCCGACCCCGACACCGACGCCGGATCCCAGTGACGCGGATCCCAGTCCGGGCTCGTAAGCGCCGTATCTAGGACATTCGGCCGATGCTGGATGGACGGATGACGACCCATCGAATCCACATCCGTCGGTAGCGTGGCCGTCGGGGTCAGTCCAGCCTTCGCTTCTCGATGGTCGACATCGACCGCCGAAACGGATGGCGTCGCAGCCTGGTCGTCTGGGGGCGATCAGGCCGCGGGGGGCGCCGCCGGGGGAAGGGCGCCGGTCTCGGGCCGACTGGTCCGGGGCCGGCATGCCTGATTCGATCGCGCTGGCCAACCGGTCGTTGACCGGCGGTCAACGATTCCGGCCGTTTGGGGGCGCGCCGTGGCGGTGACGATCCGAACGTTGACCGGCGGTCACCATGTCGAGCCGATGTTCGATCGCCAACGCCCCATCCTGCGGGATCCGTTGACCCGGGGCAATCAAGCGAGCCGTGATCGCGGCGGACCGGCACGGAGCGGCCGGATTCGTTGACTCGGGGCAATCAAGCGGCCGGCGATCGAGAGGACCGACACGGAGCGGCCGGATCCGTTGACCCGGGGTCAACACCCGACCGGCCTAGCGGTACTCGCGGCACTCGCGGCACGCCGACGAGGGCACGCGGCACGCTCCGGGCGGCGCCCTCAGGCGGCAAGCGCCTCCGCGAGGATCGCCGTCAACTGATCCCACTCGACCAGGAATGCGTCGTGGCCCTTTGTCGAGCGGATCTCCCTGTAGCGGGCATCGACGCCGGCACCCCGCGCCCATTCGACCAGCTCGTGGACCTGTCGCGGGCCATACAGGATGTCGTCCTCGATGCCGACCCCGGTCAGCCGCGTCCCGCCCGTCGCGAGACGCGCGAATGCCCCATCGAGGCCGCCCCAGTGCTCGCCGATGTCGTGGCGATCCATCGCTCCGGCAAGGATCCGGTACGTCGCACCGTCGAACCGCTCGACCAGCTTGCGACCCTGATGGTCGAGATAGCTCACGATCGAAGGGGTCCCGTCGGCTTCCGTCGAACGGCCGAAGCGCTCGTCAAAGTCCTTCTCGCTCCGATAGGTCGTCATCGCCAGCTCTCGCGCGAGCGCGAGGCCGTCGAGACCGAGACGGTCGATGAGCTCGACCTGGAGATGGTTCCAGGCGATCGCCATCGGCCCGGTCGCCGCCGGCGCCGCGATCGCCATCACCTCACGAACGGCATCCGGCCGCTCGAGGGCGACCTCGAGCGCGACCATCCCGCCCAGCGAGCCACCCGTGACGAGCTCGACCCGATCGAGGCCGAGCGCGTCGAGCAATCGCCACTGCGCACGCGCCTGGTCGCGGGTGGACATCGACGGGAACGAGGCGCCGTACGGCCGCTGGGTCGTCGGATCGATCGAGGTCGGTCCGGTCGTCCCGTAGCGGCCGCCGAGGAGGTTGGCCGCCAGCACGCCGACGCGATCCGTGTCGAGCGCCCGCCCGGGCCCGATGAGGGGCTCCCACCAGTCGCCGGCCGCGTCGGCGGATCCGGTCAGTGCGTGGACGACGAGGACCTGCGGGGCCGCTCGCGGCGCCGGGCCATCGTGTCGATATGCGACGGTCAGGCCTGGCAGGACCGTCCCGTCGTCGAGTTCGAAGGCGCCCAGATCGACCGATTCGAGGTGGCCGGTGCCGGTCGGGAGACCGGCCACCGCGGTCGCCTGGACCTTCAGGGTCACCCGGCCACGCCGACGAGCTCGCCGTCGGCCGGGTTCTCGGCGGTCGCGGCCGCCAGTGCCTGCTCGAGGTCGGCGATGAGGTCGTCGACATGCTCGAGACCGACCGACAGGCGGACGAGGTCCTCCGTCGTCCCGGTCTCGAGCTGCTCGGCCGCGGTCAGCTGGGAGTGGGTGGTCGAGGCCGGGTGGATGATCAACGACTTGGCGTCGCCGACATTGGCCAGCAGCGAGAAGATCTGGACGTTGTCGATGAGCCGCCGGCCGGCCTCTGCCGCCGCCCTTGACCCCGAACGTCACGACTCCGCCGAATCCACCGGTGAGGTAACGCTTGGCGAGCTTGTGTGACGGGTGGGACTCGAGTCCCGGGTAGCTGACCCACGTCACTTCGGGCCGCGTCTCCAGCCACTTCGCGACCGCCAGCGCATTCTCGCTGTGGCGGGCGATCCGGAGCGGCAGAGTCTCGAGACCCTGCAGGAACAGGAACGAGTTGAAAGGGCTCAGCGCCGGGCCGATGTCACGCAGCCCCTGGACGCGCAGCTTGAGGATGAACGCGAGGTTCCCGAAGGCGCCCGTGTAGCTGATGCCGTGATAGCTCGGATCCGGGTCGACGAAGTCGGCCTTGAACCGCTCCGACGCCGCCCAGTCGAAGGTCCCGCCGTCCACGACGACGCCGCCGATGGCCGTCCCGTGCCCGCCGATCCACTTCGTCGCCGAGTGGATGACGATGTCGGCGCCATGCCTGATCGGCTGGGCGAGCAGGGGAGCGAAGGTGTTGTCGACGATGACCGGAACACCCCGCGCGTGCGCCACGTCGGCGATCGAGGCGAGGTCGTGGACGTCCAGCCGGGGGTTGCCGATCAGCTCGAGGAAGACGGCCTTCGTCTTGTCGTTGATCGCCCGGCCGAAGGCCGACGGATCGCTGCCGTCGACGTAGGTCGTGGTGATGCCGATCTTGGGCAGCGTGTGGGTGAACAGGTTGTACGTGCCGCCGTAGAGCGACGAGGACGACACGATGTTGTCGCCCGCCCGCGCGAGGTTGAGGATCGACAGCGTCTCGGCGGCCTGGCCCGACGAGAGTCCGAGGGCGGCGACCCCGCCTTCGAGCGCGGCGACGCGCTGCTCGAAGACATCGGTCGTCGGGTTCATGATCCGGGTGTAGATGTTCCCGAACTCCTCGAGCCCGAAGAGCCGTGCCGCGTGCGCGGCGTCGTCGAAGACGTAGCTGGTCGTCGCGTAGATCGGGACCGCGCGAGCGTGCGTCGAAGGGTCGGGCTTCTGGCCCGAGTGGAGTGCGCGAGTCTCGGGGCGGAATGTGGTCGGATCGAGGTCGGTCACAGAAAGGTCCTCCTGGACGCTTTGTTCGAGGGTGAGGCGCGGCGCGAGGCCCGGGGCCCTGGGAAGGCCGGTGGGGTTCGGCGGTCACCCGTCGCGTCGGTCGGAGGAAACAAAAAAGCCGCAGCTCCTCTCGGAACTGCGACCCCGGGACCTCGTCTGTGGTCCCGCTCCCTACATCAGGTTGCGCGTGACCTCAGACCCCATCCTCCGCACGGCGGGGCCGCCAGCGCATACACATGTTCCTGGAGACGAGGGGGTGAGTCACGGTCCTTGCATCTTGGCGCAAGTGGTCGTCCGGCGTCAACCGGCTAACCGAAACACAACGTTGCCCGACCGATACGCTGTGGAGATGACCGCGATCCCCGGCACGTTCCGCGCCTACGTCGCCGAGAAGGTCGACGACCGCGTCGAGCGCGGCGTCCGCGAGTTCGACGAGGCGGACCTGCCCGAGGGTGAGGTCGAGATCCGCGTCCTCTGGTCGAGCGTCAACTACAAGGACGGCCTGGCGACCCGCGCGGACGGCAAGGTCGCCCGGATCAGCCCGCTCATCCCGGGCATCGACCTCGCCGGAGAAGTCGTCGCGAGCGAGGATCCGGCGATCGTCGTCGGGTCGTCGGTGCTGGCCCACGGCTACGAGCTCGGGGTGTCGCGTCACGGCGGCTATGCCGAGTACGAACGGGTGCCGGCCGGCTGGGTGGTGCCGCTCGCCCCGGGCCTGTCGCCGCGCGACGCGATGTCGATCGGGACCGCCGGCTTCACCGCGGCCATGTCGGTCGTCGCGCTCGAGGAGCGCGGCCTCGAGCCGGCAGGCGGCCCGGTCCTCGTCACCGGCGCCTCAGGTGGTGTCGGCGGAACGGCGCTGGCGATCCTCGCCGAACGTGGCTACGAGGTGTGGGCCGCCACCGGCAAGCCCGACGAGGAGCCCCGTCTGCGGTCGATGGGTGCGGCCGGGATCCTGTCGCGTGACGAAGTCACCGGCGAGGGGCGGCCGCTCGAATCGGAACGCTGGGCGGGCGCGGTCGATGCGGTCGGGGCGGCCACCCTGCCGTACGTTCTGCGGACGCTGCGCACCGGCGGCGCGGTGGCAGCCTCAGGAAACGCCGGCGGTGCGAAGCTCGAGACGACCGTCTTCCCGTTCATCCTCCGCGGTGTCGCGCTGCTCGGGATGGATTCGGTCAACATGCCGATCGCCCACCGACGCGACCTGTGGGACCGGCTGGCGACCGACCTGCGCCCGCGCGACATCGGTGTCCACTGCACGGAGGTCACCCTCGACACGCTCGACGAGGCGCTCGACGGGATCGTGTCGGGTGAGGCGCGTGGGCGTTGGATCGTCCGGATCGGCGAGTAGGCGCGGCGACGACCGGCCGAGGGCCGGCCGTCGCGGAATGGTCTCAGCGGCGTTGCCAGGAAGGCTGGCTGACGCTCGTCCAGGGCAGCGTCCGGGACGTGCCGGTCACGGGGTCCAGGATGACCTGATCGAGCATGGTGGTGGCCGAGACATCGGTTGGCGTTCCCAAGATCGACGAGTCGTCGGGAGACCACGCCCAGGCCGATGTAGACGGGGTCCCCATCCCGCCTGGGTACGGGATCTCGAGGCCAGGCCCACTCCCGTCGACGGGGACCACGACGGGCCGAGCCTGCGTGGCATCGCCCGTATAGCCTCGAATGGCGAGGAGGCGGGTGCCGTCATTCGACCAGGTATACGGCGCTTGCCAGACGGCGTCGGTCGGGATCGGAAGGATGCGAACCGGGGCCCCGTCCGCCGTGATGATGTGGGTCTGGACATCGGCCCCGTTGATGCCCAACCACTCGCCGAACGAGATCATGGAGCCGTCGGGCGACCACGCAGGGTGCCCTCGGAAAGGCCCTGTCGTCACGTCCGCGCCTTTCAGGATAGTGCGGACCGTGCCGGTCGCCACGTTGATCGCGTAGATGCTGTTGTCGGTGGCATTCGAGTCCTCGCCGTTGTCCATGAACAGGACCTCGGAGCCGTCCGGTGGCCGCCAGGCAGCGTCTGTAGCCCGTCCCGGCAGGTCGAGTGGGCGGATCCCGCTGCCATCAGCCTCGGCGATGAACACGCCCGGGATCCCCCGGGCGCTGGTGGCGGTGATCAGGATCTCCGCTCCGTTGGGGGAGAAGGAGTAGGTGTCGATGCTGAGCAAGGGCTGGGGCGTGACCTGGATCGGATCGGAACCGTCAGCTCCGGTGACGAACAGGAGCCCGGGACCAGACGCGACCTCTTGTCGCTCGAAGACAAGTCGCGTCCCGTCGCCTGACCAGCGTGGGTTGATATCCCCGGGACCCCTGACGATGACGGTCGATCTGCCCGTACCTGGGTCGACTGCATAGATGTCGCCACCGCTTGCATATGTCACCAGGCCGTTACGGGCGGGCCCGAACGGCGCAGGCAGATGACGCTGCGAGCCGGCGAAGAGCACCGCGCCCACGATAAGGGCGATGAGCAGGAGGGCGACCGCGGCCACGATCCGCAATGGGAAGCGCGGGACCGTGGCCGTCCGCGATGTGACGGCTGACATGGGAAGCCACCTTTCGGGGAAGGTCCAGGCGGGTCGCTGCCGCGTGCGGGCGGTCCGCTGGACGATGAGGTCTCGGTAGTCGGGCGCGGGCGCATGGGCGACCTGCGCCAGGAGGTCCGGCAGGTCCTGGTCGAAACGTCGTTCGGAGGTCATGCCGGATGTCCTTCCACCACTGGCGACGTCGTCCTGACGGGCTCTCGGAGGACAGCCACCTTCATCGCCGCCAGCGCGTAGTGCAGGCGGGACTTGGCGGTGCCCAGCGGGATGCCGATGGCAGCCGCGACTTCGGGTAGCGGCATGCCGAGGAAGTAGTGCAGGACGACGACCGCGCGATGCCCGGGGTCGAGGCGCGCGAGCGCCCCCTCGAGCATGTCGCGATCGGCGAGCTCGCCCGCCATGTCGGTCGCGGCCGGCATGTCGATGGGTGTCAGCTCGACTTCGATGACGCGGCGTCGACGTCGCCTCACCTGGTCGAGACAGGAATTGACGATCAGTCGGTGCAGCCAGGCGTCGAACCGGTCCGGGTCGCGCAGGCCCGGGAGATCGCGCCAGGCGCGGATGTACGTGTCCTGGACCGCGTCGCGTGCGAGCTCGTGGTCCCGGACGATCAGACGAGCGACCGAGTCCAGCCGCACGAGGGTCAGGTCGACGAGCGCGGTGAAGGCGTCATGATCGCCTTTCCGAGCCTGCTCGACGAGTCCTCGCTGGTCCACGTTCGCCTCGATGCTGGCACGGCCATTGTGGTCGCGCTTCACACGGTATGGCGAGGCTGTGACCCGAATCGTTCAGTGGATGCTCCACTGGACGAGAGGTCGCTACGAGAGCTCGCCGCGTAGCTGGCTCAAGGCGCGTTGGAGCGGCCTTCGGACGTCCTCGGCGGGGTAGGTGGGGAAAGGCGTCTGGCCGACCGCCTCATCGAGCGTCAGCTCTCCGTCTCGGACCCGCCGCGCGAGGAATGCCAGCTCTCCGACGGCCGCTGCCTGCTGGTCCGCGAAAGCACGGCCGCCGTGGTCGCCGTGTCCCGGCACCACCACGCCGACCGTCAGCTCTGCAACACGGGAGGCCGTCTCCGGCCAATCGAGCGGGTAGGCGTCGCTGAAGGAGGGGACCGCCCCGTTCTCGAGCAGGTCGCCGGCGAACAGGACGCCCGCATCGCGCACGTCGACGATGATGTCGTGATCCGTATGGCCGCGCCCCAGGAAACGCAGCTCGACCCGTCGCCCGCCGACGTCGATGAATGCCGTCTCGGAGAAGGTCCGGTCCGGCGGGTCGATGACGACCTCGGGGAGATCCGCCGCGATCTCGGGGTTCTCCGCCGCGATCCGAGCGCGACGCGCCTCACCGGTCCGCGCCCATGAACGCCACGCACCCTTCGTGACCCCAGATCGGGGCCGGCCGGAACACGTGGTTGCCGTAGGCGTGGTCGAAATGACCGTGGGTGTCGACGACCACCGTGACCGGCGACGGGGTCAGACGGCGCAGATCGGCGAGGATCTCGCGCGCCTGCACATGGGTCGAACGGGTGTCGATGACCAGCGCCGCGTCGTCGCCCAGGACCACGCCGATGTTCTGGTCGAAGAAGGCGTACCGCCGCGCGAACACGCGATCCCCGAGCTCGACCCAGTCGTCCATGCACGGATGGTAGCGGTCGGCGCGCGGCCTTCTTGGGGTTGACAAGTTACTTAGTACTCACTAAGTTACGCCGATGACCACCCCCACCACGACCCGCCAGACCGCCGACGAACGCCGCGACGCCATCATCGTGGCCGCCCTGCACGCGTTCGCCGAAGGCGGCTACGCGGGCACCTCGACCGAGTCGATCGCCCGGGCGGTCGGCGTCTCGCAGCCCTACCTGTTCCAGCTGTTCGGCACGAAGCGGGAGCTGTTCCTGGCCGTCGTCCGACACGGATTCCAGCGGACGCGGCGCGTCTTCGAAACGGCATCCCGACGGGGTCCTGACGACGATCAGTTCTGCTCGGTCCTCGACCTGATGGGGACCGCGTACTGCCGCCTGCTCGCCGATCGCGATCTCCTCCGCGTCCAGCTCCAGGCCTATGCCGCCTGTTCCGACGACGACGTTCGGCAGGTCGTGCGCGAGGAATTCGCGGCCCTGCATGCCGAGGTGAAGCGCGACAGCGGAGCCTCGAACGAAGCGATCCACCGGTTCTTTGCCGAGGGGATGCTCCTCAACGTGGCGGCTGCGCTCGAGCTTGCCGGCACACCCGAGGAATGGTCCCTGAGCACGCTGCTCGAAGCCAAGCCCAGCGTGGACTCGGGAGGTGTCTCCTGAGGACTGTCGACGCCGCCCCCTTTTTTCACCTGCCGGCTTAGTAACCACTCACTAACGGGAGTCGCATCCGTCATGACCAGACCCCTGTCCAAGGCTAGCTGGGCCTTCATCATCAGCTCGCTCGCACTGTTCATGGTCGCCCTCGACAACCTCGTCGTGACGACAGCGCTCCCGGTCATCAAGCGCGACCTTGGCGCATCGCTGGAAGACCTCCAGTGGATGGTCAATGCCTACACCCTGACGTTCGCCGTCCTGCTCATCACGGGCGCCGCCCTCGGCGATCGATTCGGGCGCAAGCGCGTGTTCATCATCGGCATGGGCATCTTCATCGGTGGTTCGGCGCTGGCGGCTCTCTCGCCGTCGACGAACGTCCTCATCATCGCCCGCGCGATCCAGGGCGTCGGTGGCGCGATCGTGACGCCGCTGACGCTGACCATCCTGTCTGCGGCCGTCCCGCCGGAACGGCGAGCGGTGGCGCTCGGCGCCTGGGGCGGGATCGCCGGACTCGCCATCGCCATCGGTCCGCTCGTCGGTGGAGCGATCGCCGAGGGCCTCGACTGGCACTGGATCTTCTGGCTCAACGTGCCGATCGGGCTGATCGTGATCCCGCTGGCCGCGGCTCGTCTCACCGAGACCTACGGCCCCGAAAGCAAGCTCGACGTGCCGGGCCTGGGGCTGATCAGCGCGGGACTCCTCGCCCTGGTGTGGGGCGTCATCAACGGCAACGACCACGGCTGGACCGACCCCTCGATCGTCGCAGCGATCGTCGGCGGGTTCGTCCTGCTCGCGGTCTTCGTGGTCTGGGAATCGCGCCAGGCCTACCCGATGCTCCCGCTGAGCTTCTTCCGAAGCCGGACATTCACTGCCGCGAACCTCGTGTCGCTGTTCATGTACTTCGGGATGTTCGGCTCGGTCTTCCTGCTCGCCCAGTTCTTCCAGGTCGTCCAGGGCTACAGCCCGTTCCAGGCCGGCCTGCGGACGCTGCCATGGACGGGGATGCCGATCATCGTCGCGCCGATCGCGGGGGTCCTCGCCGATCGCATCGGCGGCCGCCCGATCCTGGCCACCGGGATGGCGCTCCAGGCGGTCGCGCTCGGATGGCTCGCCCTGGTCGTCACGCCGACGGTCCCGTACGAGAACATGGTCGTCCCGTTCATCCTGGCCGGCGTCGGCATGGGCCTGTTCTTCGCCCCGATCGCCAACGTGGTGTTGTCGGCGGTCCGCCCGGAGCAGGAGGGCAAGGCATCCGGCGCGACGAACACGATCCGCGAGGTCGGTGGCGTGTTCGGCGTCGCGGTCCTCGCCGCGGTGTTCACAGCCAACGGGAGCTACAACGACCCGATCGCGTACGTGGCGGGACTCCAGCCAGCGATCGCGCTCGGCGCGATCGTGGTCGGGATCGGAGCCATCGCGGCACTGTTCATCCCGGCGCGCGCGGGGGCGCGGAACATGGCCCGGCGTCCGGACGACGAGCTCTTCACCGAGCGGGCCGCCGAACCCGCCTTGGCGTACGCCGAGATCGATCGATAAGGCGACGCGCGGTCGCACCGCGCGGCTTGACGCAGGCCCGGGCATCGTCGCCCGGGCCTGTTCGCGTACGCTTCGGCCGTGCCCTCGATCGTCAGCCACGTCCGCGCCGTCGACGGCACGGACCTGCTCGTCCGTCACTGGCCGGCTGACGAGGCCGAGGCCGGCGGCGCGTGGGCCGGCCCGCCGTGGGGTTCGGTCCTGCTGGTCCACGGCCTCGGCGAACACTCCGGACGCTACGAGCACGTCGGCGATCAGCTGACCGGCGCCGGGCTGGAGGTCGCGGCATATGACCACCGCGGGATGGGCGGCTCGGGCGGTCGTCGCGGCGACATCGAACGCTGGTCGCAGTACCACGACGACCTCGAGGCGCGGCTGGCCGATGTCCGCGCCGGCGCCAAGGGCCGGCCGGTCGTCCTCTACGCACATTCACTCGGCGGGCTGATCGCGGCTGGCTATCTCCTCGACGATCGCCCGAAGCCGGACCTTGCGGTCCTCTCGTCGCCGGCGCTCGATTCGGCGCTGCCCGGCTGGAAGAAGCGGCTGGCGCCCGTGCTGGCGCGCGTCGGCCCGACCGTCGAGATCGCCAACGGCATCGACGGCACGTGGCTGTCTCGCGACCCCGTCGGTCGCAGCGACGGACCGTCGACGACGCGCTGTGCATCAAGGTCAGCACCGCCCGGTTCGGGGCGCTCGGCGCTGGTCGAGCAGGCCCGCGTCCGGGCCGCGGCCCCCGGAGGATTCGGGGTCCCGACTCTCGTCCTTCACGGCGAGGCGGACCGGCTCGTCCCGGCCGATGCCTCGGCGATCCTGGCGGACGCGCCGCTCGTCGAGCGACGGACCTACCCCGATCTGCGCCACGAGCTCCATAACGAACCGGAAGGGCCGGCCATCGTGGACGAGATCGTGGCGTGGCTGCGACAGCGAACGGCCGGCGCGCCCCCAGGTCGCGCCGGCCGCGCCGACTAGGTCAGACGCCCATCGGCTGCGTACCGGGCGGTGCCGGGATCGTCCGTGCACCCTCGGTTCGGAAGATCCGCCAGCCGAGCAGTAGGACGGCACCGAACCCGAACAGGCTCGCGATCGGGCCAACGAACGGGACAAGGCCCGCGATCTGCAGTGCGATCAGCCCCACCACCGAGGCGAGGTAGGGTCGCTCGGGCCGGGGCCGGTCGCCGCGGTAGAGCAGCCATTCACCGACCCAGATGGCGGCGACGAGATAACCGGCAAAGGCCGCAGCGGGCCAGACCATCAGCAGGATCGCCAGGCCGAGTGGCAGGCCGATGACGGTCACCATCATCAGGATGGCGACCAGGGGGATGACGACCAGACCGGCAAGGCCGAAGACGAACGTCTCCGCTGGCTGGTGGCTGATGAGCTCCTCGGCGCTGCGGACCTGCCGAGCGGCGAGGGCGGCAAGCGTCAGGCCCGCGACGATCGTCACGAGCGCGAAGCCGAGGAAGAGCAGCGCGATCAGCGGGACGATGGCCGCCCCGAACGCGATCAGGTCGGCGTCAGCCGCTCGGACAGAACCGCTGACGACCGCGGTCGGATCCTGAGTCACTGTTGCGTCGATGGTTCGGACGTCGCCCGAGACGGTCGTTCCGGCACCGAGGGTGACGGTGCCGTTGGTGACGAAGACATTCTCGAGCGTGGCGCCGTTGAGGATCGCCGAGCCACTGATGACGACGACGTTCTTGACCTGGCCGCTGATCGTGGCGGTGCCGTTGGTCACGATGACCGCGTCCGCCTGCTCACCGGCCGGCACCGTGACGTCGCCATTGAAGGCCATCAGTACCTCGCCACCAGGCTTCGTGGGATCGGCCGCAAGGACGGCTGGCGCGGCGAGGCCCATCAGGATCGCGACCGTGGCGATGACGAGGAATAGTCTTTTCATGGACGGGCCTCCTCCGGGTTGCGGGACAGATTCCAACGACTCCCATCCTGGTCTGGCCTGGATCCGCTGTCAGCGGCCGAACGGCTCGTTTTCGAGGTGACATCCGGACGGGTGTACCATCGGGCGACAACCGAATACCGCCTCCGGGGAGCGCATGTGCGCTGAGAGTGTGGCGATCGCCACAGACCCGCGGAACCTGATCCGGTTAGTACCGGCGAAGGAAGCAGGCCCTCGACTCGTCTGACGCCGCCCCGGGATCCGTTGGCGGCGTCTTCCATGTCACGAGATCGAGATCGGAGCACCTTCCTTGAAACCCATGTCGCGCGGACGTCCGCGCCGGCTGCTGGTCATCGCATCGACTCTTGCCGTCGCCCTTGCCGCATGCGGCCCGGCCGCGACGCCGTCTCCGAGCGCACCGCCCGCGTCGCCGTCCGCAACGGCTGCGACCCCCGTACCGAGCCCGACCGCCCCGACCGCCTCGGCCAGCCCGGTCGCGCTCGGGACCGTCCGGTTCGCGCTGGACTGGACGCCGAACACCGACCACACCGGGATCTACGTGGCCGAGTCGAAGGGCTGGTACCGCGACGCCGGGGTCGACGTCCAGATCCTGCCGTACGGCACGACGACCCCCGAGGCGCTGATGACCGCCGGCCAGGCGGACTGCGGGATCAGCTTCCAGGATTCGCTCACGTTCGCGGTCGCGGCCGGCGCCCCGATCGTGTCGGTGATGGCCATCCTCCAGCACACCGCCCAGCAGATCGCCGTCCTCGCATCGTCCGATATCACCCGCCCGCGCGACCTCGACGGTCGGACGTACGCGGGGTTCGGCTACCCGAACGAGGAGCCCACGCTGAAGTCGGTGATCAAGGCCGATGGCGGCACCGGCACGTTCAAGACCGTCACGCTCGACACCGCGGCCTACGAGGCGCTCTACGCCAAGCGCGCGGACTTCGTCATCACGTTCGCGGCATGGGAGGGGATCGAGGCGGCCCAGCGCGGGATCAAGCTGCGGACCTTCGATTTCGGCGACTACGGCTTCCCGGACTTCTACCAGGTCGTCATCGCCTGTGACAGCCGCTGGCTGGCGGCCAAGCCGGACCTGGCCCGTGCCTTCGTCGCCGCCACCGTCCGGGGCTTCGAATTCGGCGCCGACGATCCCGACGCGGCTGCGGCCATCCTCATCGCCCAGAACCCGGGCGTGTTCGACGGCAACCCGGCCCTCCCCAAGGCGAGCCAGGAGTTCCTCGCGACGGGCGGGTTCCTGCGCGACCCCCAGGGGGCCGTCGGCCGGCAGACGCTCGGCGAGTGGCAGGGATATTCGGGGTTCCTGTACGACAACAAGCTCCTGACCGGCGCCGATGGAAAGCCGCTGGCCGCACCGCCCGACTACGCGGCGCTGTTCACGAACGACTACCTGCCGTGACCGGGGGCCGGGGGCGACTGGCGCGGTGGGGACCGCCGCTGGTGCTCATCGGGCTTCTCGTGCTGGCCTGGGAGGCATATGTCGGTGTCGCCGGGCTTGACCCGATCACCCTCCCCTCGCCGTCGCGGGTGGTCACCGCGCTGTGGGATGCGCGCGAGGCGGCCGTCGCCAACCTCATCCCGACGCTGGTGGAGGCGTTGGTCGGCTGCGGGCTGTCGGTCATCCTCGCCACCCTGGCGGCGATCGCGCTCGACCGCTGGACGCCGGTGCGGCGCGCCGTCGAGCCGCTCCTGGTCACGAGCCAGACCATCCCGATCGTGGCCATCGCGCCGCTGTTCGTCATCTGGTTCGGGTTCGGCCTGCTGCCCAAGGTCCTGATCGTCGTGCTGGTGACGTTCTTCCCGGTCACCGTGGCACTGCTCGACGGGTTCGGCCGCGTCGACGCGGATGCGATGCTCCTGTTGCGCTCGCTCGGCGCGACCCCGCGACAGACGTTCCGGGCGCTGCGCTGGCCGTCGGCGCTGCCATCGCTGTTCACCGGGCTGCGGATCAGCGTGGTCTACGCGGTCATCGGCGCGATCTTCGGCGAATACGTCGGCGCGACCGACGGCCTCGGCATCTGGATGAAGCTGTCGCAGACGAGCTTCCGCACCGACCTGGTGTTCGGCGCCATCCTGCTGACGGCGATCGTCTCGGTGGCGCTCTACCTGGCGGTCGGGGTGGTCGAGCGGGCGGTCGTGCCCTGGTCGACGACCGGACGGCAAGGAGGCGTAGACGATCGAGCCGTCAGACTTCCGCGGTGACGGGCCCCACCTAGATCCCCGCGGCCACTGACAGCGGGATGATCGTGATGCCATCGGGCGTGTAGAGGTGCCCCTTGCCGCGGCCGTGACGATCGGTCTGACCGTACTGCCAGACGATCCGGTCGGTTTTTGGATCGATGATGACGACACGGTGGCGGAAGTCGTCGTTCGCCGCGATCAGGCCATTCGGCAGCTCGATGGCGAGACTCGGATGATCCAACCGGCCGGTCCCGGTCCTCGGCCGGTAGCGCCACAGCACCTTCCCGTGTCGATCCACCTCAAGGATGGCGCCGGGGTTCGCGTAGTCCACGACCAGGACATGGCCGTTCGGCAGGAGCTGGGCGTCGGACGGGTAGGTCGTCGGGACGTGGATGTCGAAGACCACATGACCCGATCGATCGAGGCGGACGACTCGCGACCCGTGGATCTCGGTGATGAGCAGGCCACCATCCGGGAGAGGCGTGTCGCCGTTGGGACTGCCATAGGTTCGCGGGGCGTTCACGGCGCAGGCGCCCGTTCGACCCCATTGCCGCACGATCTTCTTGGCTTGTGAGACCTCGATGATCCGGCAGTTCCCGATGTCGGCGACGATGACGTCACCGTTCGCAAGGGGATACGCGTCGTCCGGCGTGTGCAACCGGCCGGCACCCGATCCCGCGTGGTCGTACCTGCCGTACTCCCAGACGATCCTTCGCGTCGCGATATCGATGCGGACGATGACCTCGTGCCCCTCCTCGTTGGCCGTGATCGTCTTCCCGTCGGGCGATAGGAAGGCGTCATCGGCCGAGAACCGCTGCCCGGCAGGCAGGCTGTGCGCGGTGGGGAACTGCCAGTGGACGGTGCCGCGGCTATCGACCATCAGGATCCGCCCGTTCTGACGGTCGGCGATCATCAGGTAGCCGGCGAATGGTCCGGTCGTGACCGGCACCGGCGCGACGGGCGCCGCACTCGGCATCTGGGAGGGGTCAGGATCAGGCGTGTCGCCGCTGGACGGCGAGTCCGAGGGCTGCGCGTTCGATGGGCTCGCCGAGGACGCACCGTCCGACGGAGGTCCGGACTGGCCGCCGGCCTCCGGCAAGTCGAGAGAGGCGGTCCTCGGGGGCTGGCCTCCGATCGCTCCGGTGAGCAACGCCGACCCAAATGCGGCCACGACAAGGAGGGTGCCGAGCACGATCGGACCGAGCGGGCCACGTGGCCGGCCGGAACCAGAGGAGGTTCGACGGGCCATGGGTCGCCGATGGGTCACGTGCGGCTCCTTCGTTGCTCGGGCACAAACGTACAGGTCTTCACTGGAATCCGAGCGAGATCACTGTGTCGAGTAGGTGCGAGTCCTCCCCGCCAAGAAGGTAGCCGCGACTGCCGATGACGACCGCGGCCGCGTCGGCGACGGAGTAGGGGAGACGACCGACGCGGGTGACGCTCGCACGTCCTGGATCGAATGACCAGATAGCGTCGCTGGACGTACCGCCGATCACGAGGATCTGGCCATCCAGGGTCATCGAGGCGGCATGGGAGAGACGAACGGGAAGTCGGCCGACGATGCTGGTCCGTCCGGTCGACGTGTCGAACCGCTGGATCTCGCTACGGTCGCCACTGGGTGTCGCGCCACCGAAGACGTAGATCGAGGCGCCCGAGACGGCAGTCGCCGCATACCGGACGCCGATCTGCAGTCGACCGACCAGCCGGGCGCCCGTCCCATCGGTCGTCGCCCAGATCCGCGGATCCGGACCGTTCGCGGAGCCGCCGCCGATCACGAAGACCCGGTCTCCGACCACAACGGCCGAGAGGTCAGCGCGGACGGCCGGCAGGCTTCCGATCACGAGCCCCGCCGTCCCGGGTGACACGACCTGGACCGCTGAGCCAGCGACCGAACTACCGCCCCCGAACACCAACAGGCGGCCGTCGATGACCGCGCCGGATGCATCGTGGACCGGATACCGCAGGCTCCCGGGGTCGCTCATACGTCCAGTCGCGACATCGATCCTGCGGACCTCGCCGGTCGTCCCGTTCGCGGTCAGTCCGCCGGCGATGACGACCGTGCCACCGTCAATAAAGGCGACTGCTCGGCTCAGGCCGACGTCCAGGTGCCAGGGCAGGATGCCGATCACGAGGTGCGATGGCGCCGGTGTGGGCGTCGGGCCGGGAGGAGTGGCGGTCGAGCCGGGAGGCGTGGCGGTCGGGCCAGGACTCTGTGGTGTCGCGCTGATCGCGCCCCGCGATGGCCGAGGCGACGGGGAGCGAAGTCGCCGTCGCCGATGATGGCGCTTCGGATGGGCTGCTGCCGCAGGCCATGAGCGTCACAGCCAGGGCCGCGCCAAGAAAAGCGCACGAGGCGGATGACGGGCGCGCTCGAGCTCGCACCGGGATCGACTCCTCCACTCGTTGTCGCCCCCGACCCTCGGCACGCTCGGTGGCGAACCTGAGGGCTACCTGAAACGATCCAGAAGGTCTGCAGCGACCGCGTGACGGGACGAGGCTTCCGGGCCGGACTACGATGTCCAGACTGCCAGACGATCGCATGACAACCCCAGGAGGGACCTCCCGATGACCGACGTCCTCGAGCGTGTCAAGACCTATCAGCAGTTCATCGGGGGCGAGTGGGTCGACTCGGCGTCCGGGGAGACACTCGACGTCGAGAATCCCGCCGATGGCAAGGTCATCGCCAAGGTGCCGGCGTCGAGCGCCGAGGACGTCGACCGCGCCGTCAACGCCGCCGCGACCGCCTTCGAGACCTGGCAGCACACCACCCCCGCCGAGCGGAGCACGATGCTGCTCAAGCTCGCCGACGCCATCGAGGCGCGCGCCGACGAGATCGGCCGGCTCGAGTCGAAGAACGCCGGCAAGCCGGTCGTCGCGGCGATCGACGAGGTCCCGGTCGTCGTCGACAACCTGCGCTTCTTCGCCGGGGCCGCGCGGGTGATGGAGGGCAAGGCCGCCAACGAGTACATGGCCGGCCACACCTCGATGATCCGGCGCGAGCCGGTCGGTGTCGTCGCGTCGATCGCGCCGTGGAACTACCCGATCATGATGGCCGGCTGGAAGATCGGACCGGCGCTGGCGGCCGGCAACGCGGTCGTCCTCAAGCCGTCCGCCCGGACGCCGCTGACCGCCCTCGTCCTGGCCGAGATCGCGGCCGACATCTTCCCGGCCGGCGTCCTCAACGTGATCACCGGCACCGGCGCCACCATCGGCGATCCGCTGGTCGGGCATCCCAAGGTCGGGATGATCTCCGTCACCGGCGACACCGACACCGGCAAGCACATCGCCCGCACCGCGGCGGAGAAGGTCAAGCGGCTCCACCTCGAGCTCGGCGGGAAGGCGCCGGTCATCGTCTTCGATGACGCCGACATCGAAGCGGTGATCGAGAACATCAAGCTGTTCGGCTACTGGAATGCGGGCCAGGACTGCACGGCCGCCTGCCGGGTCATCGCCGGCCCGCAGATCTACGACCGGTTCGTGGCCGACCTCGCCGACGCGGTCAAGACGATCAAGTGGGGCGACCCGGCCGAGGGCGACGACATCGAGATGGGCTCGCTCATCGCGGCGGCCCAGGCCGACAAGGTCGAAGGGATGGTCGACCGGGCGAAGACCGGCGCCGAGATCGTGACCGGCGGCCACCGTCCCGATCGCCCGGGCGCCTACTACGAGCCGACCGTCGTGGCCGGCCCGGACCAGCGCAGCGAGATCGTCCAGGACGAGGTCTTCGGGCCGGTCGTCAGCGTCCAGCGGTTCAGCGACGAGGCGCAGGCGATCGCCTGGGCGAACGACGTGCGGTTCGGGCTCGCGGCGTCGGTCTGGACCGCCGATGTCGGGCAAGGCGATGCGCGTCGCGAAGGCCATCCAGTTCGGGACGGTCTGGATCAACGACCACTTCATGCTGGTGTCCGAGATGCCGCACGGCGGGTTCAAGGAGTCCGGCTACGGCAAGGACCAGAGCATGTACGCGATCGAGGACTACACGGTCGTCAAGCACGTGATGCTCAAGATCTGAGGGCGTCCCTCAGCTCGCCGACCCGTTCGATCGTCTCGAGGTCGAACGGGTCGCGGAACGTGAACATCACCTCGCTGATACCGAGCCGCGCGTAGGCGTCGAGGAACGCGGCCATCTCGGCGACCGAGCCGCCGGCCGACAGTCCTCGCTCCGAGCCATCGGAACCGCGGCGACCCTCGAGATCGTGGCGCCGCGCGATCACCGCCCAGGCGGCCTCCGCATCGGCGGCGGTCTCGCGCACGACGGCGTCGGTGGTCACGGTGCGCTCGATGTCGTCGAACCGTCGGTCCGCCTCAGTGCACCGCTGTCGGAGGACCTCACTGGTCGCGGCGATGCGCTCGGGTGGGCCGTACGCGTTCCACATGTCGGCATATCGAGCCGTCGTCCGGAGCGTCTTGGTCGGTCCAGAGCCGCCGATGAGGATCGGCAGGCGCGTCTGGACGGGTCGCGGCTCGCACAGGGCGTCGTGCATCGTGTAGAACCTGCCCTCGTGGTCGAGCCGTTCACCGTCGAGCAGGCGGCGGATCAGCCCGACCGCTTCATCCAGCCGGTCGAGCCGCTCCCCGAAGCCCGCGCCGAAATCGATCCCGAATGCGTCATGCTCGCGCTCGAACCAGCCGCCGCCGATGCCGAGGATGAACCGTCCGCCTGTCAGATGGTCCGCGGTCGTCGCGAGCTTGGCGGTGAGCCCCGGGTTGCGGAACGTGTTGGCGGCGACGAGCAGGCCGAGTCGGACATTGCTGGTCGTGGAGGCCAGTGCGGCCAGCGTCGACCAGCCCTCGAGCTTCGGGTCGGCCGGGTCGCCTTCATCGGAGAGGAGGTGGTCGTCGATCCAGACCGAATCCCAGCCGGTACGCTCGGCGGCCAGGCACGCGTCGCGAAGCGCCGGCCAGGTCGTCCGGTTCATCCAGAACGCCGCGCCGAACCTCATGCCCGTATCGTAGGCGGGTGACGCAGCCACTGACCCGCCGGCGGTTGAATGCACGGCTTTTCCGCTGGCACGTGCTCGCGCGCCGGCCGTTGCTGATCCGGACGGCCACCACGCCGTGGGAGGTGCTCGTTGCGGAGGTGATGTCCCAGCAGACCGGGATCCAGCGGGTGGGTCCGGCCTGGCGCCGGTTCGTGGACCGCTGGCCGACGCCGGCGGGACTTGCCGAGGCGGGTACGCACGAGCTGCTGGGCGAATGGGCAGGTCTGGGCTACAACCGGCGGGCTCTCGCGCTTCGCGAGGCCGCCCGGACGATCGTCACCGAGCACCACGGCGAGGTGCCCGCGTCCGTCTCCGATCTGGAGGCACTACCGGGGATCGGTCCGTATACGGCTCGCGCGATCGCCGCCTCCGCGTTCGGTGTCCCCGTCGCGCCGCTCGATGTCAACGTCCGACGGGTCGTCTCGCGCGTCCTCGGCGTGCCGACGTCCTCGCCGGATCTTCAGGCCGAGGCGGACGACCTCGTGGCGCGCCGCCGGCCGCGGCTGTGGCTCGATGCCGTGATGGACCTCGCGGCCGGGACATGCACGGCGCGAGCGCCGCTGTGCGACGCCTGCCCGCTTGCGACCCTGTGCGCCTCACGTGGGTCGGTCGTCGACACGCAGCGGAAGGCGGCGGCCGTCCCGTCGTTCCCGAAGACCACTCGCTGGCTACGCGGTCGTCTTGTCGCGGCCGTGACGGCGGCCCCGGCAGGGGAATGGGTGACTCTGCCCGACCGTCTCGGCGACCACGACGGCGACGCGATCGGGCTCGCGGCACGGCGTCTCGAGCGTGAGGGGTTCCTGGACCTCGACGCCGGACTCGCCCGCGTGCGCCGATGACGTCCCGACCCGAAAGCCGCGGCTTGCCGTTCGGCTTGCTGGCCGTCGCGGTCGTCGTCATCGCGGCGGCGATGATCGCTCGTTGGCTCGGGAGCACCTCACCGTCGACTGGTGACGAGGCGTCGCCGTCTGACGCGTTCGCGTCGGCATCCGTGGATCCGCGGCTGTCGACGGTGCCGGCCACGGCCGTCCCATCGTCAACGCCGGTCCCGTTCGACTCGGAAACGGCCAACCCAGCCGCGACCCCCATCGTCGGGAATGGGGATTGCGGCAGGATCTCTGCGACCGTGTGCGCGCGGGCCATCGCCCTGGCCCGAAAAGGACACGAAGGCGAAGTGGCCGGGGCGAGCCGCATCGTCGTTGACGACGCCTGCCCACCAACCGCGCAGTGCGACCGAAAGTACCCGTTCGACGCGTTCGTGGTCTTCGTGACCGCCGGCGGCGACACGACTGGCTGGTATAACGGCGAGGTCGTCGGGCTCAGGGACGACCAGCCGACCAAGGTCCGAGCCTGGCAGGGTGACCTGCCGGCTCATATCGTCGAGCAGCTCCGGGCACCCCAGCCCTCGTCCTGACTTCGGATACCCTTCGAAGGCCATGGCCCCAGCAGCCCAGCCCACCACCCCCGACGCCGCACCTCCCCTGCCTGCCGACGACCCGTCGATCTTCGAGATGGACCTGCGGGGACTGCGTCGGCACTGGGCCGCGCGCGCCGACCTGCCCGCCGATCTCGGCCGAGACGATGACCGGTGCCGACCGCCGCGCCCAGGCGCTCGGCTACCCGGAGCTGCGGCTGATGGAGCATGCCGGGACCGCGGTCGCGGCGGCCGTCCGCGCGCTGGCGACCGATGTCGGTCGGTGGGGGAACGGCCCGATCGTCGTCCTGTGCGGCCCCGGCAACAACGGGGGCGACGGGTTCGTCGCGGCACGCCGCCTGGCGCTGGCCGGCGCATCGGTCATCGTCGCGGTCGTCGCCGCGGATGCCCGGCCGCGAGGGGCCTCATCAGCCCGCAACTGGGACCGCGTCGCGCGCGACACGGGCATCGTCAAGGTCCATCTGGCCACGCCGCGCGATGTGGCCATGTTCGCCAACGGAGTCGAGAAGGCGGCGGTCGTCGTCGATGCCCTGCTCGGGACGGGGGTCCGCGGTGCGCTTCGCGAGCCGATCCGTTCGGCGGTCGAGCTGATCGGCACGGCCCGCGCCGCGGGCGTCCCGGTCGTCGCCGTCGACACCCCGACCGCGGTCGACCTGTCGAGTGGGGAACCATCCGACCCTGCCGTCAGCGCCGATCTGACCGTCACCTTCCACAGGCCCAAGACGGGCCTGCTGACCCGTCGCGGTGCCGCCTACGCGGGCCGGATCCTGGTCGCTCCGATCGGCATCCCGGCCGAGGCCGACCGTGGCTGAACCGCGTCGCGTCGGCCGGCAGCCGGGCTGGCGCGAGGTCCTGCTGGTCGCCGCCGTGGCCGTCGGCATCGTCCTCGGCCTCGTGGTGCTGACCAGCATCCTGCCGACCGGGCTCCAGGAGATCGTGTTCCACACGCCGCTGGCGATCCTGGTCCTCGCTGTCGGGACCGGCTGGCTGCTGTGGCGGATCGCGCGCCAGCCCCCCGGCTCGGCCGGAGGATGATCGAGCCCTCGGAGACGTTGCCCCGTCGCATACCTCCCCTCGAACGACGTGCCCTCGACCTCGCGGCCGTGACCGGCGAGACGTGGGACGTGGTCATCGTCGGTGGCGGGATCGTCGGGTCGGGTGCGCTGCTCGACGCCGTCTCGCGCGGGATGCGTGCAGTCCTCGTCGAGCAGGACGACATCGCCGCGGGCACCTCGTCCCGCTCGTCGCGGCTGATCCACGGCGGGCTGCGCTACCTCGAGCAGTTCCGCTTCGGGCTCGTGCGTGAGGCGCTTGCCGAGCGGTCGCGGCTCCTCGCGCTGGCACCGCACCTCGTGTCGATCGAGCCGCTGCTGTTCCCGATCTACGGCATCCCGTTCGCCTCGAAGGCGTTCTACGACGCCGGCCTGACCCTGTACGACGTGCTCGGTGCGCGGCATGACGGCGGCTGGCATCGCCGGCTGTCACGGGCCGCCACGCTCGAAATCGCCCCGACACTTCGGCGCGACGGGCTCCGCGGAGGGCTCGTCTACCACGACGGCGTCGAGGACGACGCGCGCTACACGCTGGCCGTGGCTCGCACGGCGATCGCCGCCGGGGGCGTGGCGCTCACCCGGGTTCGTGCGACGGGCGTGCGCCTCGACGCGGCGGGCCGGACGATCGCCGCGGTCACCGCCGAGGACACGGTGACCGGTTCCACGTTCGAGATCGGCGCCCGTGCCGTCGTCGACGCGACCGGCGTCTGGGCCGCCGAGGTCGACCACCCGTTCCACGGCGGGACGCTGTCGATCCTGCCGAGCCGCGGCGCCCATCTCGTCGTCCCACGCGAACGGATCCCGAACAAGATGGGTTTGACCATCCGGGTCCCGGGCAAGATCGTGTTCCTTGTCCCATGGCCCGACCATTGGCTGATCGGCACGACCGATGCGCCGTTCGACGGCCCGCCCGAGCGGCCATCGGCCGCCGGCTGGGAGGTGGACCGGCTCCTGGCGACGGTCAACGCGACGATGGACGTGGACCTGACCCGGGCCGATGTGGTCGGCACGTACGCCGGGCTGCGGCCGTTGATCGCGCCGTCGGGCGGTTCGACGGTCAAGGCATCGCGAGAGCATCGGGTCACGGTCGAGCCCAACGGCGTCGTCCGGATCGGCGGCGGCAAGTACACGACGTACCGGGTCATGGCCCGCGACGTCATCGATGCCGTCCTGGGGCGCGACGAGGCACGGCGCCGGCCGAGCGACACGGCCGAGCGGCGGCTGGTGGGCGCCGCGGACGCGGACGCCCTCGCCCGGATCGCCGGCGAGCTGTCGACGATCCCGGCGGTCAGCGGCGTCGGACCGGAAACGGCGACCCGGCTGGTCGCCCGGCACGGGACCGAGGCCCCGGGGGTCGTGGCGCTCGGTGCCGAGCTGGACCTGCTGCGACCGCTGGTCGCAGGCAGGGCCTTCCTCGAGGCGGAAGTCGCGTGGGCGGTTCGCAGCGAGCTGGCGCTGTCGATCGACGATGTGCTGGCCAGACGGACGCGCCTTGCCCAGGAGCTGCCCGATCGAGGGGCCGCTGTCGCGCCACGCGTGGCGGAGATCCTGGCCGCCGATCTGGGCTGGGGTGAGGCACGTCGGCGCCTCGAGGTGGACGCCTATCTGGCCTCGGCGCGCGGCGAATTCTCGGTCGCGCCCCCGGACGGGCCGGCCCCTGCGGATGAGGGCAGCGGGGCGGACGACTGACACCGTCGCCGGAGTCGGGCGGCAAGCTGGCCCCGAGACCGATTTCGTGCTCACGGCGGCCCGAAAGTCAGGTATTGGCAAGCGTTTGGGAAGCGCGTACCATCCCGCCTGAAAACGCCACGGAAGGGTCCGTGGCGAGATATGTAGCTCGACACGACTCGGACTCCTCTCACGGCTGACGCGAGATACCCGACGGGCTCGCGTTGGCTACCGAGAGGAGTTTCGTTTTCGTGTACAGCGACAAGACCCTGACCTGTGCGGACTGTGGACAGGAATTCGTGTTCACTGCCTCCGAGCAGGATTTCTATGCGCAGCGTGGCTTCACGGAGCCTCGCCGTTGCCCCTCCTGCCGGGCCAGCCGCAAGGCTGCCCGTAACGCGGACGGCGGCGGCAGCTCGTACGGCGGCTACGGTGCCGGTGGCGGATACTCCGCCGGGGGTTCGGGCGGCGGGTATGGCGGTGGCTACGGCGCCCGCGACCGCGGCCCGCGCGAGATGTTCAGCGCCACGTGCTCGAACTGTGGGCGCGAGGCACAGGTCCCGTTCCGCCCGACCAGCGGCAAGCCGGTCTATTGCAGCGACTGCTTCCGGAGCATGCGCGGCGGCTGACCCAGTCCTCTCGGCGCGGGCCGACCCACGGCCCGCCGAACCAGCGTGATCTCGACCCGGGCCGTCAGCCGACCCGGGTCGTTCGATGTTCGAGCGGTGTGAGCTGGATCTGCTTCGCGAGCGCATAGGCGACGTGCCGGTCGTCGTCATCGGCGGCGAACACGCGACCGATGACGAGGGCGGAACGATGCGGCACCTCGATCCGGGTCATCCCCGCCGGCACGCTCCCGGTCCACTTCGGCTCGCAGATGAGGAAGTCACCGGCGTCGGTCCCGGTGGTCCGCTTGCCGACATAGGCCACGTTGGCGCCACTGGTCGGGTCGGTGAACTGCACGCTGTAGTACCGTCCCGCCATCTCGGGCACGTGCAGCACGCGCGGCCCCGCCTCCAGGTCGAGCCAGCCGCCGACGTAGACGAGATCGTCGGTCCCGACCGCCATCAGGCTGCCGCGCGATGCGGACTGGGAGGAGCGGTCCGGCACGGCGTACAGGGTGTTGATGGGGATCGGGCCGCCGCCGAACCCGCGTTTGACGATCGCGCGCTTGAACCCGCCGACCGTGATCTGCGGCCAGAGATAGACGAAGACGACCGTCCCGAGCAGCCACACGATCACAGCCGCCACCGCGAGCGGGATGATCGCCTCCACGCCGCGAGCGAGCCGCTGGGCCACGACCCAGGCGAAGATCAGCAGGATGACCGCGGTGATCGGGGTAGGGGTACCGCAGGATCAGGCGATTCACGTCACGAGACCCTGACGACCGGCGGCACGTCGTAGCTGCCGTCCAGGATGGCCGCGCCGGGCAGGTAGGCGCGGAGCATCAGCTTGAATCTGCCGGTCGGTGTCGGCAGCCAGTTCTGTGTCGGCCCGCTCGGCGCCTGCGACTGGAGCAGGATGTCGACCGAACCATCCGGATTCGTCACGAGACCCGAGTGGTCGTCCACGCTCGACCGACCGGTCGGACTGCTCACCATGTACCCGACGGTGTCCGTCGCAGTCAGGGACCAGAAGGCGTCATTCGGCGGGAGATGCCCTGGCGGGAAGTGCAGGCGGTACGCGTGCTCGCCACTGAGCTTGTTCCCGGCGCCGTCCACGCCCGTCGTCCAGTAGGCGGCCTCTTCGAACACGTTGACGACCGGCAGCGCCTTCTGCGATGCGGCCCGCACCAACAGTCCGTTGCCGGGCTGACCGGCCCTGCGGAACGAACTCCAACCGTTGACGGTCGTCGTCTCCGCCCTCGCCACCGAATCCAGGATCAGGATCGTCGTCAGGAACGCCAGGGTGGCACCGATGATCACACCCTGGACGACACCAGAGCTCGCCACCCAGGAGAAGATGCCCACGCCTCAGCCGCTCGGGCGCTTGCCCGCCAGCAGCCCGAGGTCGAACTTGCGCTCCGTGCCGTGGAGCAGCCGGTCGATGTTGTCGGCGTGGGCAAGCCAGATCAGGGCCGCGCCGACCGCCGCGTAGATGACGTACGGGAGGGGCGTTTCCGGCACGACCAGCAGGACCAGGAGCATCGCCGGGAACATCGCCGCCGAGCCGATCAGCGAACCCAGCGAGACGTAGCGGGTCAGCAGGATCACGCCGATGAAGACCGGCGTCGCGAGCAGCACCGCCACCGGCTGGATCACCAGCATCGTCCCGACGCCGGTCCCGACGCCGCGCCCGCTGCGGAACCCGGCGAACACCGACCAGATCGCCCCGGCCACCGCGGCTGCCCCGCACAGCACCTCGACCAGCGGGTCGCCACCCGTGACGTAGCGTGCCAGCAGCACCGGCACGGCACCCTTGAGGAGATCGCCCGTCACGACGATCGCGGCCCGCCCGCGCCCGAGAGCGCGCAACGCGTTCGTCCCGCCGGTCCTGCCCGACCCGATCGTCCGCGGATCCGTCCCGCCCGTGACGCGGGCCACCACGACCCCCATCGGGATCGAACCCATGAGGTAGGCGATGAGCACCAGGACGACGGTCCGGAGCACGATCGCGGGGTCCACCAAGCACGCTCCAACGGCGATCGGGGAGCCCTGGCCGCAGGGACGCCCGACCGCCGGAGTCTAGCATCCGGCACCCGCCACCCTCGGTTGCGCGTCTCGCGATGCCGCGCGTACCATCGGTCGCGATGACCCACCTGCCCAGCCGGCGCGTGACGACGGCCCCGAGGCGCTCCGAGGCACCCTGACCCATGGCCGTCGGCTCCTCCAACGACTTCGACCTGGTCGTGCTCGGCGCGGGCACCGGCGGGTACTCGGCCGCGTTCCGTGCCGCCCAGCTCGGCCTCAAGGTCGCCCTCGTGGACGAGGACAAGATCGGCGGCACGTGTCTGCATCGCGGCTGCATCCCGACGAAGGCCCTGCTGGAGTCGGCCGCCTTCACGGACAAGGTCCGGCACGCCAAGGAGTACGGTCTGGTCCTGCCCGGCGAGGCCGTCGTCGACTACGCGCGCGATGGCCGCCCGGCGCGACGCCGTCGTCAAGCGGATGTGGACCGGCCTCAAGACGCTCATCGACAAGAACAAGGTGACCTGGGTCGCCGGTCGCGGCCGGCTCGATGGCCCGGGCAAGATCAAGGTCAGCCAGACCGGCGAGGACGGCACGCCCGGCGGCGGCGGCGAGCGGATCCTCAACGCCACGGACGTCATCCTCGCCACCGGCTCCCGGGTCAAGTCGCTGCCCGGCCTGACGCCCGACGGCAAGCGGATCCTGACCAGCGACGACGTCCTCAAGCTCGACACGCTGCCGAAGGACATCGTCATCGTCGGTGCCGGCGCGGTCGGGGTCGAATTCGCCAGCATGTACGCCGACGTCGGGGTCAAGGTGACCGTGCTCGAATACCTGCCGCAGATCGTGCCGCTCGAGGACGCCGACGTGAGCAAGGTCGTCGAGCGCAGCTTCACCAAGCGCGGCATCACGGTCATGACCAACGCCCGCTTCGACGCCGCGTCGGTCACCGCCGACGACAACGGCATCTGCCTGATGGTCGGCCCCGAGGGCAAGGACCCGGCCGAGCTCCGCGCCGAGGTCATGCTGGTCGCCACCGGCCGCTCCGCCAACATCGAGGACATCGGGCTCGAGACGACGAAGGTCGAGACCGATCGCGGGGTCATCAAGGTCAACGGCCGGATGCGGACCAGGGAGCCGCACGTGTACGCCATCGGCGACGTCGTCGGCGGGCTGTGGCTGGCGCACACCGCCGCCCACGAGGGATTGACCGCGGCGCACACGATCGCCGGCGACCCCGACGTCCACGACATGGACTACACGAGCCAGCCACGCGCGACGTACTGCCGCCCGGAGATCGCCTCGATCGGGCTGACCGAGGCGCAGGCGACGGCGGCCGGACACAAGCTGAAGATCGGCAAGGTCCCGTTCCAGGCGATCGCCAAGGCGATCATCGGCGGCGAGTACGAGGGCTTCGCCAAGGTCATCGCCGACGCCGACAGCAACGACACCCTCGGCGTCCACATCGTCGGGCCGCACGCCACCGACCTGATCGCGGAGGCGTCGCTCGGCTTCGAGCTCGAGGCGACGCCGTGGGAGATCGGCGCCGCGACCCACGCGCACCCGACCCTGTCCGAAGTCATCGGCGAGGCCGCCATGGCCGTCGACGGTCAGTCGCTCAACTTCTAGGCAGCCAGGCCGGGCCACGGCCCGGCGTCACGAGGAGGCCGGACCGGCAGCATGGCGGTCACCCACGGCAGCGACTCCCACCTCGGCGCGAGCCTCGGACTGACCGACGCCGACCTGCTCGAGATGTACCGCTTCGTCGCGCTCGCGCGCGCGGTCGACGAGCGGATGTGGATCCTCAACCGCGCCGGCCGGATCCCGTTCGTGATCTAGCGGGCAGGGTCACGAAGGCGCGCAGGTCGGCATCGCCTGGGCGTTCGAGCGTGGCAAGGACTGGATCGCGCCGTTCTACCGCTCGATCGCGACCTGCCTGACGTTCGGGATGAGCGCGCGCGACATCATGACCGCCCAGTACGCGACGGCCTCCGACCCGTCGTCGGGCGGGCGCCAGATGCCCGGCCACTACGGCAGCCACGAGCACAACATCGTGTCGGTGTCGTCGCCGGTGGCGACCCAGCTGCTCCATGCGGTCGGCATCGCCCTGGCGGCCAAGATCCGCAAGACGGGCCAGGTGGCGATGACCTCGATGGGGGAGGGCTCGTCGAACCAGGGCGACGTCCACGAGGGCCTCAACTTCGCGGCGATCCACAAGCTGCCGTTCGTGTTCGTGGTCGAGAACAACGGCTACGCGATCAGCGTGCCGGCGGCGATGGAGGTGTCGGTCGAGGACGTGGCCGACCGTGCGTCCGGCTACGGGATCCCGGGCGTCGTCGTGGACGGTGCGGACGTCCTCGCCTGCTACGCGGCGGCGCGTGACGCGGTCGCGCTGGCGCGCTCCGGCGGGGGACCGACCATGATCGAGGCGAAGGTGACCCGGCTGACCGGCCACTCGTCGGACGACCAGCAGACCAAGTACCGGTCGGAGGAGGAGCTCGAATCGGAAAAGGGACACGACGCGCTGCCGCGCTTCCGCGGCGAGCTCCGCGACGCCGGCGTGCTGACCGACGAGATCGAGGCGCGCCTGATGGCCGGGATCACCGCCGCCGTCGAGGACGCGACCGACTACGCCGAGAGCCAACCCGACCCCGACCCCGCGTTCGCGACCCGCTACGTCTATGCCGACGAGCCCGAGGCGGCGGGCTGATGCCGCCGCGCACGTTCATCGACGCCATCCGCGAGACGCTCGCCGACGAGATGCGCCGCGACGAGACGGTCATCGTGCTGGGCGAGGACGTCGGCAAGAAGGGCGGCGTGTTCCTGGCCACGGACGGCCTGTGGGCGGAGTTCGGCGAGGACCGGGTCATCGACACGCCGCTGACCGAATCCATGATCGTCGGCGCATCGATCGGCGCCGCCGTCAACGGGCTTCGGCCGGTCGCCGAGATCCAGTTCGCCGACTTCATCTTCCCGGCGTTCAACCAGATCGTGTCCGAGGCGGCTCGGATGCGCTATCGCTCGAACAACGGCTACGGCGTGCCGATGACGATCCGCGCTCCGTACGGTGGTGGCGTCCACGGCGCGCTGTACCACTCGCAGTCGGTGGAGGCGTTCTTCACCCACGTTCCGGGGCTCAAGGTGGTCGTGCCGTCGACGCCGTACGACGCGCGGGGGCTCCTTCGGTCGTCGATCCGCGACGAGGATCCGGTCCTCTTCTTCGAGCACAAGAAGATGTACCGCTCCGTCCGGGGCGACGTCCCGGACACGGACTACACCGTCCCGCTCGGGGTGGCCAAGGTGACCCACCCGGGCTCGCAGGTGACCGTGGTCGCATACGGCCTGATGGCGCATTACGCGCTCGAGGCGGCCGATCGTGTCGCCGACGACGGGATCAGCGCCGAGGTCGTGGACCTTCGGACGCTCCGACCGCTCGATCGCGAGACGCTGCTCGACAGCGTCCGCAAGACTGGCAAGTGCCTTGTCGTCTACGAGGACAACAAGTTCGGCGGCTACGGGGCCGAGGTGGCCGCGATCGTCGCCGAGGAAGCGTTCGACTACCTCGATGGGCCGGTGACTCGCATCGCCGGCCCCGAGGTCCCGGGCGTGCCCTACAACCACGTCCTCGAGGACTGGTTCATGGTCAACCCGGAGAAGATCGCCGAGGGCATCCGCAAGCTCGCGGCGTACTAGGCGGGCTTCGTCTCCGACTCGGTCGTGTCGGCCGAGCTGGCCGCAACGTCCGTGCCGGCCGCATCGGCCTTCTTGTGGGCGCCGGTGTGCCAGCTGTCGAGCATCGACTCGATCTTGGGCGGCAGCCGGAACGATCCGGCCTCCATGTCGCCCCCGAACCGCCGCGGTCCGTAGCCGTGTCCATGGCCATGGCCGAAGCCGGAGGCGCCCTCTGGCGCCCAGCCCGATTCCCACATCGCGCGGCGGCGCGCCGCGCCCTTGGCGACGATCACCGCCGCGGGGATGAGCAGCAGGAGCGCCCAGTTGGGGCCTCCGCCACTGTTTCGTTCACTCATGTCGTCCTCCGACGCCCATCTGTCTGGTTTCGCGGGTCCTTTGCCTGCGTTCGTGTCCACTGTCGTTGCCACTTGTGGAGCAGGCATGGATGCGCCGGGGAGAGATTCCTCGTCTGCGCGTACCTGTCACGGCAGCCTCGCCAGGACTACGATCGAGTCATGAGCTCCCTCCCAGGGTCCCTCGACGGTTCTCAGGGCACCGTCTACGACGAGTCAGGTCGTCGAGTCGCCGGCTTCGCGATCGATGACCAGCGGCGACGGGCGGCCGATCCCGTGTACGTCGTCTTCGAGGAGCGGGACCTGGCCTGGGAGGACCGCCTGGTGGCCGAGGCCGGGCGTGGCCTGCGTGTCTCGCTGGGCTGGGCGAGCGGTCGCCGCCTCGATCGGGTCCTTGTCCTGGCGGCTCACGTGCCGCGAGCCGGGGACCTCGTCACGACCGTGCTCGATGATCCCGAGATCGGTATCGACCGTGACGATCTCCGGATCCAGTTCAACGAAGGTGACCAGCCGTCGTCCCTGGACGCCGTCGAGTTCGAGATCGACCACCCGGATCTCTAGGGGACGGGCGTCAGATCGGCGAGAAGGATCGTACGAGGTGCCACAGGACAGGCGAGCTCTCGACGCGCTGGTGATCGGCGCCGGTCAAGCCGGGCTGGGTGTGAGCTTCCACCTCGCGCGGCACGGGATCGACCACGTCGTCGTCGAGCGCGAGCAGGTGGCCGACAGCTGGCGGACGCAACGCTGGGATTCGTTCGTCCTCAACACACCGAACTGGATGAACCGCCTCCCGGGCGAGGCCGATGACGTCCAGCCGCGCGACGCCTTCATGGATCGGGACACCTATGCCGCCCGATTGCAGGCGTACGCGACAGACCATCGGATCCCTGTCCACACCGGGACCACGGTGACGGCCGTGTCTGCGCCGTCCAGCGACGGGACCTTCGCTGTCGCGGCCACTGAGGGCCCGGATGCGCGTCACTACGAGGCTCGGAACGTCGTGGTCGCGTCGGGGATGCTGCGCGTCCCGAGGATCCCGGTGATCGCCCGGTCGCTTCCGAGCGAGATCGCCCAGCTGCATTCCGCCTCGTATCGCCGGCCGGCAGACCTCGCGACGGGCGCGGTGCTCGTGGTGGGCAGCGGACAGTCGGGCGTGCAGATCACCGAGGACCTCCTCGACTCCGGCCGGACGGTCTACCTGTGCACGAGCGCGGTGGCGCGCTTGCGTCGGCGCTACCGCGGTCGCGACGCGCTCGAGTGGCTCGTCGATGCGGGTCGTTTCTATGGTGTGCCGCTCGCCCGGATGCCGGATCCGCGGGTGCGCTTCCAGACGCTGTGGACCACATCGGGCGTCGGCCGGTTCGGCCACACGGTCAGCCTCCAGTCGCTGGCCGAGCGAGGTGCCACGTTGCTCGGGCGACCGATCGGCATCGATGGTGACCGCATCCGGCTCGACGACTCGGTCGGCGCGAACATCGCGTTCGGCGACCGGGCGTCGGCCGCCTACAACGCCGAGCTCGAGACCATCGTTCGATCCTCCGGTGTCGAGCCGCCGCCGCTCGAACCCGATCCGGCCGACAGACCGCACCCGGACCCACTGTCCATCCGATCGCCTGCGGAGCTGGACCTCGGCGCGGCGGGCGTCGGCACGATCATCTGGGCCAGCGGGTTCGGCGGGGACCTCGGCTATCTCGACGCGTCGGTGCTCGACGAGCGTGGCGCGCCAGTGCACGAGCACGGCGTCGCGACGGTCCCGGGCATCTTCTTCGTCGGCTTCCCTTGGCTGTGGACGCGCAAGTCCGGGATCATCCTCGGTGTCGACGAGGACGCGTCCTTCATCGCGGACCGAGTCGCGGAGTGCCTCGTCGCGTCGCCGTGATGCCCGGATCGGGCTGGAGGCGTGACCGATACCCCTCGGCGCACGCGGTCGCATAGGCGAGGAAGGACCGCGTCCGTTCGGCAGCGAGCGGGTCCGCGGGGACGTGCACGCGGGCCCACGGGTCCGCTCGACGGTCGAGGGCGTCGCCGATCAGCTCGCGCCAGGCGCCATCGAGCCGGTCGAGAGCCCACTCGCCCGACGACCGCTTCGAGGCGACCTCGCTGGTCTCGAGCGTGTAGAGGATGCGGCAGGCGGTGACCACGAGATAGGTCTGCTTCCAGTCGCTCATCGGCCCCGCGGCCCAGGCGTCGTACTCGTGCATCGCCGAGATGGCTTCGCGCCGGAGGTCGTCGGCGGCGACCGGATCGATGAGTCCTGCGATGGCAGGCCCGTCCAGGGTGACGCCTCGCTCGCGCAGGACCCAACGCACGACGGCCGTGTTGCAGTGAGGGTCCCGAACGAGCGAGCTCGCGCCGTTGTCGAGGAAGAGCAACGCCGTGCGGGCCGGATCGACCGACCGCAACAGGTCGCGCGGCAAGTAGGACCCCTCGAGATGCTGCGCCCACGCCACCTGCCCGGCGAACAGACGCGCATGCATCGCCTGGAGTCGGGCGGTGACCTCGGGGCCGGGGTCGCCGGTCGTCACGATCACGAAGTCCACGTCGCTGTCCACGTCCGCGCTGCCGAGCGCGAACGATCCCTGGAGATAGGCGCCGACGTAGCGCGATCCGAGGACCGACGTGACCTCGGCGACGAAGGCGCCGAGCAGGTCATCAAGCTCCGGGTAGCCAGTCGTCGGCGCCGCCATCGACGGCGTTCAGGCCTGCCGGCTGGGAGGCGTCGGCCCCGTCTTCGGCTGGACGACCGACAACGCGTTGCCGCTCGGGTCGATGAACCAGGCCGCCCAGACGAAGTCCATGTCGGCGATGCCATCGGCGTCCGTCACGGGGTCGGGCTCGACGTACGACTCGATGCGGACGCCCCGGGCGCGCAGGTCCTCGAGCTCGGCGTGGATGTCGGGGACGCGCCAGGCGAGCTGTGTCTGCGAATCCGCGGTGCCGACGGTGCTGAGCGTCACCGACAGCTGCGAGCCGGAGCCGCAGCGGAAGATGATCCGCTCGCCGTCGTCGCGCAGGATCTCGAGACCGAGCACGCCGTTGTAGAAGGCCCGGCTGGCGTCCAGGTCCTTCGACAGCAGGATGGGGAACACGAGATGGTCTCCGAGCATGGCGTCCTTCTTCCTCATCTGTGGGTTTCCCGGCAATCGTACGTGCCGTAGATTCCGGCGATGCATGACGACGGCTTTTTCGGGGAACCTGTGGCCGCGCGGTACGACGAATCGTCGGCCGAGATGTTCGATGCCGCCGCCGTCGAACCCGTCGTCGACTTCCTGGCGGCGCTCGCCGGGACCGGGCGCGCGCTCGAGCTCGGGATCGGGACGGGGCGGATCGCACTGCCACTCATCGGACGAGGCGTCGCCGTCGCCGGGATCGACCTGTCCGAAGCGATGGTCGCGCGGCTCCGCGCGAAGCCCCGTGGCGACGCCATCGAGATGGCGATCGGCGACTTCGCGACGACGACCGTGGCGGGCACGTTCTCGGTCGCGTTCGTCGTCTACAACACGATCATGAACCTCCGGACCCAGGAAGCGCAGATCGCGTGTTTCCGGAACGTCGCGGCGCATCTCGAACCCGGCGGCTGCTTCGTCGTCGAGGTCATGACTCCGGAGCTGCAATGGCTGCCGCCGGGCGAGTCGATCCGTGCCTTCGACATGAGCGAGGACCACTGGGGTATCGATGAGTACGACATCGCCAGCCAGGGGCTGATCTCGCATCACATCTCGATCGAGGACGGACGCGTCGTCCGCGAGGTGACGCCTGGTCGCTACGTCTGGCCGGCCGAGCTCGACCTGATGGCCTTGATCGCCGGCCTGCGACTGCGTGAGAGATGGGGCGGCTGGCGGCGGGAGCCGTTCACCAGCGACAGTCGGAACGTCGTGTCGGTCTGGGAGAAGCCCGCCGGCTGACCTATGCGGGCGGCGATCCGTTCGCCGACGCCCCAGGGCGATCGCGTCGGACGATGTCCACGAACACGAAGCCTCCGAACACGACGATCACGGCCCCGACCAGCGGACTGTCCTGTGCCGCCGACCCCAGGAATATCCCCGTCACGAGCGATACGGCGAGGTACGCGATCACCAATGACCCGATGGCGATCCCGACGAGACGAGCGCCCCTGAACATCGCTTCCTCCTTCGGCGTGCCACTCGGAGCGTCTGCCCTCCCTCTGGCCGTGTCAAGAGTCCGGGCGCCGACATCGGTGAGGTCGGACGTCAGGAGTGCTTGAAGGTCCCGGTCAGAACGGCCGTCCCGAGGGCGTGGCCTTTGATGGCCGCCTCGAGCTCCGAGCGGGTCGGCGTCCCGGTCAGCTCGAGCGGGCGATCGAGCGCATACAGCGTGAAGACGTAGTGGTGCGTGCCCGACGGCGGGCATGGGCCGGTGTAGCCTCGGGCGCCGTGGCCGTTCTTGCCCTGCGGTGGCGCGCCTGGCCCGGCACCGACGTTCTCGGGCAGCGAGCCGGAGGACGCGGCCGGGATCCAGTAGGCGAGCCAGTGGACGAAGCCATTCGCGTCGGGATCGACGACCGTGAGGGCCATTCCCCTCGTGCCGTCGGGGGCGCCCGACCAGCCGATCTCGGGCGAGACCCCGGCGCCGTCGCAGCTGAATTTCGACGGGATCGCCCCGCCATCGAGGAAGGCCGGGCTGGTGATCCGGAACGGCACGAGTGGCGGTGCTCCCGACGGTGAGGCAGGAGCTGGCGTCGTGGCGGCTGTCGGGGCCAAGGTGGATGTCGCAGACGCGGTGGCCAAAGCAATGTCGGTGGCAGCGGGCGTCACCGTCGGAGTCGCCGTCGGGGACGTGCACGCGGCAAGGAGGAAGGCCATCGCTGCGAGCCAGACTGCGGCGGATCGGCGCATGGTCCGATTATCGGCCGGGTGCTGGGAACCCGCCCCGGCGCCGGACTCGACCGACCCTGCCGAGATGCGCGACACTACGCGCATCGATCAAGCGACCCGCCGAAGCGGCCGACCCCCGGAGGACCTGCGAACGTGGCGAAGGTGACGATGCCCCAGCTCGGCGAGAGCGTCGCCGAGGGGACGATCGGGAAGTGGCTCAAGCAGCCGGGCGACCACGTCGACAAGTACGAGCCGCTCGTCGAGGTGGTCACCGACAAGGTGAACGCCGAGGTCCCGTCCCCGTTCGAGGGCATCCTCCGCGAGATCCTGGTCGAGGAAGGGGCGACCGTCCCCAACAACGCCGAGATCGCGGTGATCGAGACCGCCGACGACGGGGCGGGATCGAGCGCGTCAGCCTCCGCCGCCCCGCCCGAGCCGGCTGCGACGCCCGGATCGCCGAGGCCAGATGCCGCCGCGTCGTCGCCGACCGACCCCGACACCGCTCCGACCCCCACGGTCGCCGCCGGGCCGGCCGGCAGCGACGAACGAGGTCCAGCCGAGATGGCCACCGCGGCGGCGACCGCACCGGTCGCGACGGCCTCCGCATCTGCCGCGCCGCCCTCGACGGCCGATCCTGATGCCCGCATGACCCCGGCCGTCCGTCGCCTGCTGCGCGAGCACGACCTGTCGCCCGCCCAGATCGCCGGCACCGGGGGTGGTGGCCGGATCACCCGCGAGGACGTGCTCAAGGTCGTCGAGGCGATCCGGACCGGGACCGCGATCCCGGCCGCGCCCGCAGGCGCAACGCCCGCAACCGCGTCCGCGAGCGTACCGGCCCCGTCCGCGCCCGCGCCCGCGCCTGCGCGAGGCGGGCTCCCGTCGCCCGCGACGATCGCGTTCCCGGAAGGCGCCGATGAGGTCCTCGTCCCCACCACGAAGATGCGCCAGGGCATCGCCGCGCAGATGACGCGTTCGCTGCAGGCGCCACACGCCTATGTCCAGATGGAGGTCGACGTCACGCGCCTGATGGCGGTTCGTGACAGGGCCAAGGGCGCGTACCAGGCGAAGGAGGGGATCGGGCTCAGCTACGTCCCGTTCGTCGTCAAGGCGGTCGCCGAGGCGCTAAAGCGCAACCCGACCTTCAACGCCATCTGGACCGAGCAGGGGCTGATGGCCAAGCGCCGGATCAACGTGGGCGTCGCGGTCGCGGTCGACGAGGGCCTCATCGTGCCGGTGATCCGCGACGCGGACACGCTCTCGATCCATGGCCTCAACGTCGCCATCGCCGACGTCGCCAACCGCGCGCGGGTCGGCAAGTTCAAGGTCGACGACTTCGGTGGGGGCACCTTCACCGTCGACAACACCGGCTACCTCGGCACCAACCTCGTCATGCCGATCCTCAACGTGCCCGAGGTCGGGATCGTGACCATGGAGGCGATCACCAAGCGACCGGTCGTCCTGTCGACTCCCGATGGCGACGTCATCGCCATCCGCCCGATCATGAACATGGTCCTCGGCGTCGACCATCGCGCCAATGACGGCGCGGGGGGGGCGGCGCTGCTGCGCGACATCAAGGCGTGGCTCGAGGGCGTCGGCCCGGAGACCCCGATCTACTAGATCGGGCCGCCGCTCGCCCATGGCTCCCATCGTCATCACGGGCGCGGCCGGCTTCATCGGCTCGCGCGTCACGCGTCGCCTGTACGAACGCGGCGAAGAGGTGGTGGCGATCGTCCGCGATCCCGCCAGGGCCGATGCCCTGCGCGACCTCGGCGTTCGGCTTGTTGGCGGCGACCTGAGCGATCCGGCGCAGCTCCGCAGCGCCATGGCCGGCGCCGGCGCGGTCGTCCACGCCGCCGGCGTCTACCACATCGGCATCCCGGCATCGGAGCGTCCGGCGATGTTCGACGCGAACGTGGCGGCCACCGAGCGCGTGCTCGACGCCGCCATCGCCGTAGATGTCGGGCGGATCGCGTACATCTCGACCGTGAACGTCTTCGGCGACACCAAGGGCATCGCACGCGATGAGACGTTCCGACGCGACCCGGCCGATGGTTTCGTCAGCTATTACGACGAGACGAAGTACCTTGCCCACCTCGCCGCCGAGAAGCGGATCGCCGCCGGGGCGCCGATCGTGGTCGCGATGCCGGGGTCGACCTACGGTGCTGGCGACCATTCGGCTGCCGGTGCCCAGCTCAAGGCCGCGTTCGACGGGACGGCCCGCTATCTCGCCATGTCCCACCTCGGGATCTCTCCGACGCACGTGGACGACATCGCCACGGGCATCGTTGCCGCTCTCGATCGCGGGAGGATCGGGCACGCGTACGTCCTGTGCGCCGTGAACATGCGGCTGGGCGAGGCGATGGAGATCGCCGCAGATGCCGGCGGACGACGCCTGCCACGCCTCGCGGTCCCGAACGGGCTGTTCCGGCTCACCGCGCGCATCATGCCCGGCGGCGGAGCGCTCCTCGGCGTTCGACCGAACCTGCGCGAGCTCGTCAGCGCGTCGGACGGCGTCACCTATTGGGGAAGCCACGCAAAGGCGACGGCCGAGCTCGGGTATGCGCCGCGGGACCTGGCCATCGGCGCCCGCGACGCCTTCGGCCCCGCGTAGATCCTTCGACGCGGCCGCGTCGTACACTCCGGTGATGGCCCGCGACCTCCCGATGTTCAGCCCAGCCGGCGGCGATCACGCTCACCCCGTCGAGCTGCCGTCGATCGCGCTGGGCGGTGGCCGGGCGGGCGAGCCGGCCGCCGACGGCACCGTGGCCCTTCGCCGCCACCCCGACTGGATCCGGGCCCGGATGCCATCGGGCGACAACTATCACCAGCTCAAGGGCCTGCTCCGCGGCCTGTCGCTCAACACGGTCTGCGAGGAGGCCCACTGCCCGAACATCGGGGAGTGCTGGGACCAGCGCACGGCCACGATCATGATCCTGGGCGACACGTGCACCAGGGCCTGCGGCTTCTGCGCCGTCAAGACCGGCCGGCCGACCTGGTTCGACGATGACGAGCCGCGGCGCGTCGCGGAGGCGGTCGGTGCGCTCGGGCTCGAGCACGTCGTGGTCACCAGTGTCGCCCGCGATGACCTGCCCGACGGTGGCGCGCGGATCTTCGCCGAGACCATCGGGGCGATGCGCGCGACCTCGCCCGGAATGGGCATCGAGGTCCTGATCCCGGACTTCGACGGCGCCGACGCGCGACTGCAGACGGTGATGGACGCCCGCCCGGACATCCTCAACCACAACCTCGAGACCGTTCGCCGGCTGCAGAAGCCGGTGCGCAAGCGCGCGCGCTGGGAGCGCAGCCTGTACGTGCTGCAGCGGGCCAAGGAGATGGCCGTCGAGATCGGCTACCCGGTCCATACGAAGAGCTCGCTGATGGTCGGGCTGGGAGAGACGCGCGACGAGCTCCACGAGGCGTTCGAGGCGCTCCGCGCGGTCGACGTCGACATCCTGACGGTCGGGCAGTACCTCCGCCCGAGCCTCGCCCATCTGCCGCTCGAGCGCTACTACCACCCCGACGAGTTCGCCGAGATGAAGACCGAGGCCATGGCTCTCGGGTTCAAGCACGTCGAGTCGGCGCCGCTCGTCCGGTCGAGCTACCACGCGCGCGACCAGGTCCCCGGCGCCGAGCTCAAGCGCCTCCGCCGCCAGGCCACCCTCGACGCCGAGGGCCGCGTCGTCCCGCTGGCGGGATAGGCATCCGGGCGACCGGAGGCAGGATGGTCCGGTGAGCGTCGACTTCGATCCGGTCAGGCTCCGTCCGAACCGTCGGCGGATCGACCCGGTCGTCGTCGGCATCGTCGTGGTGGTCATCGGGATCGCGGCCGCTGTCATCAAGCCGTGGGAGAGCGACAGCCCGACCACCATCGCGGCCACGACGCCTGCGCCGGCGGTCGCGGCTGCGACGCCCGCCGACACGGCGACACCGCTGGGGATCGTCGCGCAGCCCCTGACGCTCCCCGGCGCCACCGGCCCCGGCGTGGTCGGACATGGCGCCGGCCGTCACCAGAGCACGCCGACTGGGGCGTCGCCGCCATGGTCGTCGGACCGCCGCCGGCCTCGGACGCACCGCCGGCGACAGCCTTCCTGGAGCTCTGGTCGCCGTCGGTGGTCGACCGTGGTGGCGGAGAGAGCGCGTATGTCGCCCGTGACCAGCAGTCGATCGTCGCGCTCGGGGTCACCATGCCGGCGGGGACCATCGCAGAGGATGCGCGGATCTGGCGCCTCCACGATGACGATCGCCTCGAATGGGTCGATGCCCATCCGGTCACCGGCCGAGCCCCGGACGACCCGTTGCTGCTCATCCAGCCCGCGAGTGGCGGCCTGCCGTATACGTCGTGGACCGGTGGACACTATCGGCTGGACGTCCTGACCGACGCCGGGATCCACCGGATCGCGATCGATGTGCCGGGCCGGTTCGGGAACGTCCCGGATCCCGATCCGTGGCCGCCTGCGCTGGCCGACCTCGTGGCCGCCCGCAAGGGCGACCCCACGGTGACCCGTCAAGGGCTGTTCGTGGTCGTGGACGGAGTGAGCCTCGATCTCCCGGCGACACAGGGTCCGACCCTGGACGAGGATGCAGAATGGCAGGCCCAGCTCCGGCAGAGCGGGGACGAGACGCCCAACGTGGCCGTCGCCCACCTGCCGCGCGCGACCGGCATCGGGGTCATGTTCACCGAGCACGCGGTCGTCTCCTCCGCGACGATCCGCCGGCTGGCCCCGGATGGCCTCGCCGACGCCGCACCTGCCTTCGGCGGCGTCTCATCCCTCCACGGCCGGACGCCATACCTCGTCTTCACCCCGACGGGCGGGGCGGCCTGGGCCCCGGGCGTGTACGCCATCAGCGCCGCCTGGGTCGATCCCGCGGGGGCGCACGCAGGCACCTGGTATCTCGAGCTGCGGCCGGGCTCGCCCGCCGGCGGACCGGCGGCCGTGACGGGCTCCGAACCCGGCGGATGAGCGTCGACTTCGACGCCGGCACGCGACTCCGGAGCGACCGGCTCATCGGCTATGCTCGGGTCATGCCGCGCCCCCTGTCGCGCAAGATCCCGCTGGCCGAGCTCCATTGCCACCTCGGCGGCGCGGTCACCCCGGCGATCATGTGGGGGATCGCCCACTCGCAGGGCATCAAGCTGCCGACCAAGGACTACTGGGAGTTCCGCGACATGATCACCGTGTCGCCACGTCGGAACCGCTCGTTCGACGGGTACCTCCAGCTGTTCCACTGGACCGAGCTGATCCAGAGCAGCCCGCTCGCGGTGGAGCGCTCGGTCTACGAGGTCGTGGGCGGCGCCTACCGCAAGAACAACGTGACGACGATGGAGCTCCGCTTCAACCCGATGAAGCGGAACCGCGGCGGCGAGCAGGACCTCGACCACATCATCGCGGCGGCGGTCCGCGGGATGGACAAGGCGAGCCTCGAATACCCGATCAAGCCGGGTCTGCTGTTCTGCCTGGACCGCGCGTTCCCGTACGAGCTCAACGAGATCATCGTCGAGAAGGCCATCAGCTGGCACGACCGAGGCGTGGTCGGCATCGACATCGCCGGCCCCGAGTCGGCGACCTTCCGGGTGGCCGACTATCGGCGCCTGTTCCGCCGCGCCCGGCAGTACGGACTCGGCCTGACCGTCCACACCGGGGAGTCCGGGCCGGTCGATGAGGTCGCCCGCGTCGTCGAGCTGCTCGAGCCCGACCGGATCGGGCATGGGGTCAAGGCCGCCTACGACCCGCGCGCGATGGCGATGATCCGCGACCGCGCGATCGTCCTCGAGATCTGCCCGACATCGAACCTGAACACGCGCGTCGTGTCCGGCTGGGACGAGTTCCGCTGGATCTTCGACACGTTCCGCCGCAACGAGGTCCGGTTCACCATCAGCACCGACGGCCCCGAGATGCTCAAGACCTACATCCGCGACGAGATGGCCCAGCTCGGCCGGCTCGGCATCCTGTCGGTCGCCGACCAGGAGATCGTCGCCGCGACCTCGCTGGCGGCCTCGTTCGTCCCGAACGTCAGCGACGTCGCGGCGCCCCGGCTCGAACCGGCCTCGCGCGTCGCGGTGGAGCGCGAAGAGGCGTAGGTCCTGCCCCACCGGTCCGTGGCGGTGACGAAGGCCACCGCCCTGCACCGCAGGGGATGGCAGCGCACCGCACCCCAGACTCCGGCCGATGGCCCAGCCGGGGTTGCGCCGCATCACCGGAGGGTCCCTCCGTGGTGCTGACGTTCGGGCGACGGCGAGGCTCTGGTCGCCGGCCGAACATGGTGGGGTGGACATCGACTTCACCGGCTTTGCCGGCGACTGCATCATCGGTGGCCGGTTCCATCTCGGTCCGAAGCGGCTGACCGACGAGCTGAATCAGGCCTCGACCATCACCCTCCACGACGTCGTCCTCGATGGCCTCGATGGCCAGCAGGTGACGACGCCGACCTTCACCATCGAGCGCTCCCAGCTGTGCGCGGTCGTCGGGCGTGGGCCGCGGGGCCGTCGGTCGCTGCGGATCGCGACCGACCGTCGCCGCCTCCAGGCCCAGATCGGGCCGTACGTCGTGCTCGGTCGCTATCACGGTCCGCTCGGCGCCACGACCCTGCGTGACTTCACCGAGCGCGATCCGCTGGTCCCGCTGACCGACGCGACGATCGCCTATGTCGTCGGCGGCATCCTCGAGGTCGTGGACGCCTCGACCCTCATCGTCAACCGCGAGATCGCGTCGTGGTACCGCGAAGCCGACGACGCCTCCGAACCCGGCCTCCTGTCGATCGCCCGTCGCTCCGTCCGCGATCGCCTCGGCGCCTGAACAGAGAATCGGGCGCCAGATCGGGCGCAGCCGAAGGCGGCGGGGAGCAAGGGAGCGAGCGCACCCCAAGGTGCGTGAGCGAGCGGCGGACCCGCCAACGCGCGGATGGGCTCGAGATGGCGCCCGCTAGCTTTCCGAGATTCGATAAGAGCAGCAGCGGTCGCCTGAGACGATGTGCTGCTCGCGGACGACATCGGCTCCCAGGACGTCGCTGAACAGCGCGAGCTCGGCGCGGCAGGCGGCCGGTGTGCCCTGGGCGATGTGGAAGATGGCGCAGTTGTGCTCCTGCAGGCGGATCGTGCCGTCCGGCTCGAGGATCGCCTCGGCGAGGTAGCCCTGATCGGCCTGGACGACGGCCAGCTCGCGGACCCGGTCGAGCAGGGACGCGTCGGGCGCGACCCGGGCGGCCATGTGGTCGCGAACCCGGCTGCCGAGCTGACGCCGTCGCGCCTCGAAGACCTGGTCGAGCAGCTCGTCGCCGCCCACGGCCTCGATGGCGGCCAGGAGGCCCGTGGCGAGCGCGTCGTAGTTGGTCGGGAACAGCTCCTGCGCGTCGGGCGTGACGTCGTACAGGTGGCGCGGCCGGCCGACCCCGTGGCGGACCGTCTGGCGGCTGACGAGCTGCGCCGACTCGAGCGCCCGCAGCTGCTGCAGGACGCCGGTCCGGCTGGCGCCGAGGCGCTCGGCGAGCTGGTCGGGCGAGCTCGGTCCGTCGAGCCGAAGCCGGAGGAGGAGGTCGCGCCGGAGGCTCGATGGTCCGCTCGACCCGCGGCCACCGAACGTCCCGGGCATGGCGTCGTGAGCGTCGAGGCGCGGGGCAGGCTCCCTCATCGGCCAACGGTAGCACCGGTTCCCGGCGAGCGCAGTCCGGGTGCTACGCTCGACCGATGGACCTCGACCTGTCGCCCGAGCACACCCTCCTGCGCGACACGATCCGCGACTTCATGCTCACCGAGGTCGCACCCGTCATCGACGAACACGAGAAGGCTCGCCGTTTCCCGAGCGGGATCGTCCGGCGGATCGGCGAGCTCGGCTGGCTCGGCATCCCGATCCCCGAGGACGAGGGCGGCGCCGGTCTCGACACCCTCGCCTACGCCATCGCCGTCGAGGAGATCGGCCGGGTGTGGGGTTCGCTCGGCCTCATCGTGGCGGCCCACACGAGCCTCGGCTGCGGGCCGCTCCACCTGGCCGGCACGCACGATCAGCAGCAGCGCTTCCTGGTCCCGATGGCCGGCGGGACGGTCATCGGCGCGTACGGCCTGACCGAACCGGGCGCCGGGAGCGATTCGGGCGGGACGCGGACGACGGCGCGGCTCGAGGACGGCCCCGACGGCGGCTCGTGGGTGCATCGACGGCGGCAAGCGGTTCATCACGAACGCGGGCCAGGCGGGGACGTACGTCGTCACCGCCCGGACCGGGACGCGCGACGACGGGTCGCCGAGATCAGCGCATTCATCGTCCCCGCCGACACGCCCGGCTTCTCGGTCGGCCGGCTCGAGGACAAGCTCGGGCTGCATGCGTCCGCGACCGGCGAGCTGCTGTTCGACGGCGCCCGCGTCCCCGCGGCGAACCTGCTCGGCGAGCAGGGGAGTGGCTTCAAGCTGTTCCTGCGGATCCTCGACGGTGGTCGCATCTCGATCGGCGCGCTGGCCGTCGGCATCGCACAGGGCGCGCTCGACGCCTCGATCCCGTACGCCCAGACGCGCGAGCAGTTCGGCCGGCCGATCGGCTCGTTCCAGGGCGTCGCCTTCATGGTCGCCGACATGGCGACCGAGATCGAGGCGGCGCGCGGACTCGTCTGGCGCGCGGCGTGGCTCAAGGACCAGGGCCGCGACTTCGGGCTGGTGGCGGCGCAGGCGAAGCTGTTCGCCTCCGAGGTCAGCTCGCGGGTGACCAACAACGCGATCCAGATCCACGGCGGCTACGGCTACGTGACCGAGTACCCGGTCGAACGCTACCTGCGCGACGCCAAGCTGACCGAGATCGGGGAGGGGACCAGCCAGGTCCAGCGCCTGGTCATCGCCCGGCGGATCCTCGGCCTACGGGTAGTCTGACCCCGAGTTGTCGCCCGACCCGGCGGCGACCAACAGCCCCGCGCGGAGGGCCGCCTCGAAGGCGGTGGCCCACGGTCCCTGCCCGACCAGCGCGAACGGTGACTGCTCGACCGACTCGTAGGTCTCCGGATCGGTGACGAACGAGTGGGCGCAGTCGTCGACCGTCGGGAGCAGGCGCTCGTATGTCTTTCGGTCGGCGAACATGTAGAGATAGATGTGGACGATCGATGCCTGGTCGAGGCCGGACGCGTCGAACGAGCGCGCGGTTGGGGCGAGGACCTTGTCGGTGCAGCCGGCGTCGCCCGAGACGACATGGTCGATCTTGACGCCGCGCTTGGCGAGCTCCGTGGCGACGCCCTGGAAGTCCGCCGGGCTCGGCGATGGAGGCACGGTCTCGACGTAGTTGCAGCCCGCGACGACGAGCGTGACGAGGAGCGCGACAAGGCCCGGGACGAGGCGACGGGGGAGGGACATCGGGCCGAGGCTACCACCGGCGGCGTGAGGCCCGCCGCTGCGCGCCCGGTCAGGCCTGTTCCGGGCGTCGGGGCGGCGGCTATCGTACGATGCGACGGTCCCGATAGCCGACGAGCAGCCTGCCGTCCTCGCGAGGTCCCGTGCCCGACATCCGCGCGTTCCGTGCGCTCCGCTACGACCCGGCGATCCATCCCCGACCTGTCGCTCGTCGTCGCCCCGCCGTACGACGTCATCGACGCCGCCGAGCGTGAGCGGCTCGTGGCCCGGCATCCGGCCAACGTCGTCCGGCTCGACCTGCCGGCCGAGGAGCTCGGTGACGCGCCCGACGACCGCTACCGGCGGACGGCCCGGACCCTCGCGGCGTGGCGCTCGGACGGGACGCTGCACAAGGACCCGCACCCGTCGATCTACGTCTACGAGCAGGCCTATCGCGTTCCCGGCACCGACGTCATGCGGACCCAGCGCGGCTTCTTCGCCCGGATCCGGCTCGAGCCGTTCGGGCCGGATTCGGGGGTCCTGCCGCACGAGCGCACGATGTCGGCGCCCCGCGAGGACCGCTACAAGCTGCTGCGGGCGACCGGCGTCAACACGAGCCCCGTCGTCGGTCTGTACGAGGACCCGACGGTCGCGGCCGCGCCGTCCTCGACGAGCTGACGCGCCGTGGCCCGACGCCGAGGTGACCGACGACGACGGGTCCTGCCACCGACTGTGGGCGGTCGCCGCCGACGGCGACGCTGCTGCCGTCGTCGCCCCGCTCATCGCCGTCGCGTCCGACCGGCCGGTGACGATCGCCGACGGCCACCACCGCTACGAGACGGCGCTGCGCTACCGCGACGAGCGCCGGATGACGCGCTCGTGCGAGGAAGACCCGGCGTTCGACTACATGCTGATGCTGTTCCTCGACGCCGTCGGCGAGCCGCTGACCGTCCTGCCGACGCACCGGATCGTCGGCGGCCTCGATGACGCCGGGGTCGAGCGGTTGCTGGCCGGTCTCGATGCGCTCTTCTCGGTCCGCCGCGACGTCTCCGCGGAGGAGCTGCGGGACCGGTTCGGTGCGGCCGGCCTGGCGCCCGGCGGCGAGGGCCGATTCGGGCTGTGGACGCGTGCCGGCGGTGCCGTCCTGACCGCGCGCCGCGCCGCGTTCGAGCCGTTCCTGCCCGACGGCGGCGAGGCCCTCCGTGGGCTCGATGTCACGCTGCTCGGTGTCGCGCTCGATCGGCTGGCCGGCATCGACGCCGAGGCGGTCGCGGCCGGCGCGGTCGCCTACACGAAGTCGGCCGACGAGGCGATCGACCGCGGTCGACGTCGGGCTCGACGGGCGCCGACGCCGCGTTCCTCCTCGAGCCGACGCCGGTCGCCTCGATCGACGCGGTCGCCGTCGACGGCGACGTCATGCCGCAGAAATCGACCTACTTCTATCCGAAGGCCCTGACCGGCCTCGTCATCAACCCGCTCGAGTGGTGAAGCCGAATGACCGACACGACACCTGAGCAGATCCTCGCCCGCGCGCAGGTCCCTCCGACCAACGGCCGCCCGGTCCGCAAGGACGAGATCGAGCTCGACGAGCGCGGCCTGTACATCGAGTCGTGGCTGCCCGAGCGACGGTCGCGGCGCAAGCCGCTGCTGTTCGTCCACGGCGAGCTGGCCGGCTCGTGGGTGTGGGAGCGCTACCTCGGCTACTTCGCGGCGCGCGGCTGGGAGGGCCACGCCCTCAACCTGCGCAACCACTTCTGGTCGCAGACCGCCGACCCGGCGACGCTGTCGTTCGACACCTACACCGAGGACGTCGTCGCGGCGCTGGACCGGCTCGGGCCGGCGGTCGTCGTCGTCGGCCACGGGATGGGCGGGCTGCTCGCGCTCAAGGCGGCCGAGCGGATGCCGATGGCCGGCGCTCGTCCTGCTCAGCCCCGAGCTGCCGCGCGAGCTGCGGATCCCGGCGCGGCCGCATGAGCTGCGCGAGATCCCGGACGTCTACGGCAAGGCGCTGATCGGCTGGGAGACGCTCCCCGAGAAGCTGCAGCGCGACCATCGCGACCTGACCCTGGCCGACGTCCTGCGCATCCAGCACCTGCTCGGCCAGAAGCCGCACGAGTCCGGGGCGGCGCGTCGCCAGATGCTGCCGGCGTGCCGATCGACGGCGCGTCCTGCTGGAGACGCCACGCCTCGTGATCGGGGCCGGCCTCGACCGCGGTATCCCGCGGCCGACTCGGAGCGCCTGGCCGACTGGCTCGATGCCGACTACGAGCCGTTCGGGGCGCACTCCCACTACGGCCTGGTCCTCGGCGAGAAGAGCTACCTGCAGGTCGCCGACGCGATCCGGATGTTCCTCGAGACGAACCGGCTGTAGGCGGGCCGCCGGCGGGCCGCTGGTATCATGCCGACCGGCCCGGCGGACCCGCCGGCGCCGACGGGGCCGCATTCGTCTAGAGGCCCAGGACACCGCCCTCTCAAGGCGGAGATCACCGGTTCGAATCCGGTATGCGGTACCACTATCCCGGGGTGGCCTCGCGGTTGTCCGTCAGGGCGCGTCGTCGAGATAGTCGCGCAACGACGCGCCCAGCTCGTCGACCTGATCGCGTCTGACGCTGTAGTGCCAGCTGCCGTCGCCCGGGTCTTCGATCGTGAGCAGACCGGCCGACCGCAGCAGTCCCAGGTGGTGATGGAGGCTCGTCCGCTCGACGCCCACCCGTTCCGCAAGGGCCGACGCCGTCAGCCCCTCCTCGCGGGCCAGCTCGCGCAGGGTGCGCATCCGGATCGGGTCGCCGAGGGCCGCCGCGACCTTGGCCAGCCTGTTCGAGCGAATCTCCTCGGGATCGAGCGCCTCGTCGGAGACGGACACGAGGAACACCTGTGTCGCCTCGAAATCGAATGGCACGACGAACGGGCGGAGCGCCACATCTGGGATCACGACGATCTGGTGGACCCATCGCGCCGGAGCGAAGGCGAGGCCAGCGGTTGCGGCCGCGATGAGACTCTCGCACGGAGGTGCGCGTCAGGAGCTCGGTCTTCGCGGCCACATCCCTCTCGATCGCGGCCATCGCGTCCGCGCGCCAGCGCGGGAAGACTCGATTCGTGCCAGCCCTCCAGGATCTCGACGAGGTCGCGCTGGCAGGCCAACCGCCGTCGCGCGGAGCAGCCGGTCGACTGAACGACGTGTCGCGCCGTTGGTGCCCATGACCTCATGGACACGTGATCGTGCACGGGCGTCACCGGAGGCCGCTCGTTCGATGGTCTCGTCGTCGAGCGCCGCGCGGTGCATGTCGGCGTCGGCGCCGATCACGCGACGTCGCACCCGCCCCGGAGGCATGGTCCTGAGACGAGCCAGCAGGTCGGCGACCGCGACCTCGTCGCCGCTCTCGATCGCCAGCGTCGCGACGTTCGCATATGTGTCCAGGGTGTGGGCGGAGCCCTGCTGATGAGCTCGGGCCCAGCCAGCCGTCGGACCTCCCGGATTCCACGGCTTGCCCGACTCCAGCGACGCGCGCGCCGGTCCGCTCTGGAAGGCGCCCAGCTCGGCAAGCAACTCGAATGCCGTGCCGTGCACGATCCGGACCACGGGATCAGGCAGGATCCGCCTCGATCCCCGAGGATGGAGGTTGCAACACGCGCCCGATTGTGGGAGATTCGGGCCGACTCTCGTCGGACCGGTCATTTGATGCCGAGACGTTCCGCGAGCCACGTGTCCAATCCGCCTCTGCCGCCGCGTCCAGCTCGTGGCCGGCGTCGTAGTTCCTGGTCGTGCCGGAGGCGCCGGCAGCGAGCTCCATCTCTTGCGCGACGGCGGCGGGGACATATTGGTCATGGTCGGCGAACTGCAGGAGGATCGGCCGACCATCTGCGTGGCGAAGCCAGGTGACAGGATCCAGGGGCGACATCGCGGCGAGGTATGCGGGGTGTGGGTCAGTGATGGCCCAGTAGCGCAGGAACCAATCTCCCCAGCGGGCAGTCGAGGCCATCATCACCATGGGCCGATACCCGGACATCCGAGCCGAACAGGACGCTGGCGTACATGCCGCCGAAATCGTGGCCGACGACGGCGACGCGTTGAGGGTCGACATCGGCTCGGGCAGTCAGGAGGTCAAGCCCTGCGCGGAGCGTCCGAGCGTCGCCCTCGACCGCCGCGAGATCGTGGGCAAGCGAGACCGGCCGGTCTGCCCACGGGAAGGTGCCCTGGACCAGGACGGACACGACACCGCGAGCAGCAAGTCCCCGGGCTTCGTCGAGGAACTCCGTCCGGTTCGAAGTCGGCGCCGTGGGCTCGAGCCAGTGGAACCATAGGACCGCGGGCGAGGTCCGCTTCCCGGTGCGCGCGGGTGCGACGACGTAGGCGTCGGTCGGGGGGACAGCCGTCGTCGAGAAGGAGATGTCCTCGGTCGTCACGCCGTCGACGGTCTGCTTGCCGCGAGTGACGGTCCGCGGCGACGGCCCAGGAACTCCCAGTATCTCGGGGGTCGAATGTCACGATCGCCGCGCTCGGGCTGGGCGGAGACGGGGAGCCAGATACAGGGACCGGGGTCGAGGTGACACCCGGGGCCACACTCCGAGACGGCTCAGGCGTCGGCGATGGCTGGCTCGCCACGCACGCCGAGACGACGATGGCAACCGCGGCAAGGACGTCGAGCCTCCTCATGACGCGGCACTCTACATCGGCCGTTGAAAAAGTTCAACAGCCGCGTGATGACCCCGCCATCAGAGGATGAGGGGCAAGGCTACTCCGTCGTAGACTTTCTGAGGTTCGACCGTGTCACCGAACTCCTGCGGATGTGCGATGCTCGGCAGGACCGGGACCCGAAGCGGGAGAACGTCATGGATGAACAGCGTGCGCGAGCACTGGTGGCAGGGAACGGCGTCGCATCGAGGCTGCCCTTGCCGAACTGGCGGGCGACGAACCCGCCGACGATGCGTCGCAGTACGACCAGACCGGCGAGTCGGCGGAGGCCGGTTCCGACCTCCAGCATGAGATGGTCGACCGAGCTGTGGCGGACGGTCTCCAGAGCGAGCTCGCCGCCCGTGGTCGCGCCGAGGCGCGCATCGCCGACGGCAGCTTCGGCCTGTCGGTCGAAAGCGGTGCGCGCATCCCCGACGAACGACTCGAGGCCGAGCCCCTCGCGGAACGGACGGTCGAAGAGCAGGCCCGGTTCGAACGGAGTCAGCAGCAGGGCTGATCCGCTCCACTGAAGCCAGCCGGAATACCGATGCCTCGGTTTTCCGTAGACTCCGCGGATGCGACCATCCGATCTCCGCCGCCTCGTCATCCTCGCCGAAGGCAAGTTCGGCTTCCACCACGGCAAGACCGCGATGGGCGTGATCCGCTACGGGCGGACGAGTCGTCGCGGTCATCGACTCGACCAGCCGGCCGGGACGTGGCCGAGTGCCTGCCCGGCAGCGACATCCCGATCGTCGCCACCCTGGACGACGCGCTCGCGCTGCCGACCCCGCCGGACGCGCTGCTGATCGGCATCGCGCCGACCGGCGGCAAGCTGCCCCGGCGTGGCGCGCGATGATCCTCGCGGCGATCGAGTCGGGCCTCGACGTCCTGTCGGGCCTCCACACGTTCCTCGGCGACGACCCGGAGTTCGCCGCGGCGGCCGCCGCCCAGGGACGTCCGATCGTCGACTACCGTCGCCCGCCGGAGCGCATGGAGACGGCCATCGGGCGGCGCCACGGGCCGGGCAAGCGGGTGATCCTGACCGTGGGCACCGACTGCGCCATCGGCAAGATGTCCGTCGCGCTCGAGCTCCGGCGGGCTGCCCTGGCGCGCCGGCGCCGGGCGGTCTTCGTGCCCACCGGCCAGACCGGGATGATGATCGACGGCTGGGGCGTCGCGGTCGACCGGGTCATCAGCGACTTCTCCAGGGCACCGTCGAGTGGCTGATCGAGGAGGGCGAGGGGCGCGGCGACTGGGTCATCGTCGAGGGCCAGGGCTCGCTCGACCACCCCGCGTACACGTCGGTGACGCTCGGGCTCATCCACGGCGCCACGCCGCAGGCGATGGTCATGGTCCACAAGCCGGGCCTCGCCGACCACGACTTCGACCACCTCCCGAGGCCTCGTTCCCGATCGCGCCGCTGCCGGCGTTCATCGGGCTGCACGAGCGGGTGGCCGGGCTCGTCGCGCCGTCGAAGGTCGTCGCGGTCGCGCTCAACACCTCGCTCTACCCCGACGACGACGAGGCTCGCCGGGTCATCGAGCAGACCGCCGCGGAGACCGGGCTGCCGACGCGACGACCCGGTCCGGTTCGGGCGCCGAGCGGCTGTGGGCGGCCATCCACGCGCGGTCGAGGCCCTGCCGTGGGTGGACGCCGGGTGACCCTCGGCTGCGCCCACGAGGTCCTGCACCTCGCTCTGCGCGACCCGTTCCGGATCGCCCGTGCGGCACGACGCGGGCGACGGCGTGACGACTCGTCGTGGTCGAGTGCCCGCGACGACCGGTTCGATGGCCTGGTCGGGGTCGGCGAGGGCTATCCGGACGCTTCTACGGCGAGACGATCGAGACGATGGCCGCGTCCTCCCGCTCCTGCTCGCGGCGATCGACGACGTCGAGCCGAGCGAGGCGGATCCTGGCGAGCCGCCGACCTCGCCGGAGGCGCGCGATCCGTGGTCACGGCGCGCGCGCTGCGCCGTCGACATCGCGCTGCACGACCTCGTCGGCAAGCCCGGCTCGGCCTGTCCACCAGCTGCTCGGGCTGTCGGCCGACATCCCGCCGACCGACTTCACGATCGGCATCGACGAGCCGGCGATCGTCGCCGAGCGCGCCGCGCGGGCGGCCGCACTTCCCGGCGCTCAAGATCAAGTGCGGCGGACCGGCGGACCTCGCGACGCTCGAGGCGGTCCGCGCCGTCTTCGACGGGCCGATCCGCGTCGACGCGAACACGGGCTGGGTCCCGGAGGACGGCCGTCGACCTGCTGCCGGACCTCGTGCGCCTCGGCGTCGAGCTCATCGAGCAGCCGTTCCCGGCCGGCCGCCTCGACCAGCTGCGCGGGCTCCAGGAGCGCTCGTCGCTGCCGATCGTCGCCGACGAGAGCGTGCGTCACGATCGACGACCTCGACGCGCCTGGTCGGGGTCGTCGCGGGTGTCAACGTCAAGCTCGCGAAGTGCGGCGGGCTCGGACCGGCCAAGCGGATGCTCGAGCGCGCCCGCGAGCTCGGATTCCGGACGTTCCTCGGCTGCATGGAGGAGACGTCGGTCGGGATCGCGGCATCCGCGGCCGTCGCGTCGCTGGCGGACTGGGTCGACCTCGACGGCTGCCTGCTCCTCGCCGACGACCCGTTCGAGGGCCTGGAGCTCGGCGCCGACCACCGGTGGCGGCTGACCGACGACCCGGTCTCGGGCTGCCCGCCGCGTCCGGGTCGGCACCTGACGGGTTCACGCTCGGACCGCACACGCTCGGACCGCACAGGCGTTCGGCGAACGCCCGTTCGTGTGGATAAGTTGGTGGACGAAGTGGTGGAGAAGCCCCCTTCCGGCCGACGGCCGCCGGGCCTACGATGGTCGCCCACCGGCAGCCCGAAGGCCCCCCAGGGAGGAGCCGCCGGACGGGACGTGCCGACGCCCCGCCGGTCGGGCGGTCCCATCCCGACCGTGGGCACCGGCTTCGCATGCCTGCGCAGGTCGCCTGATCGGCGCCGAGCGAAGGGAGGCAGGCCATCGATGGTCCCTCGCAACGCGGTCACGGGCGATCACCGACCCGGATGCCGTCGAGTTCGTGCGCTTCTGCTACCGCCGCCGTCGGGTCAGCTGGCCGGAGCTGTACGACGAGATGTGCGCCGTGGCGAGCCGAGGCCTCTTCCACGGCTACGACGCGGACGACCTCGCCGGGCTCGGCATCGGGTTCAGCCTGTTCGACATGCCCGCACTCGCCGTCCTCGCGTCTCGGATCGTGGCCGAGGAGCAGGCGCGCCGGCGACCTGTCGCGGTCATGATCGAGCCCGACCCGGCGTCCGATCCCGAACCCGCGAGCGACACCTTCGACACCGTCGGACTCCGACCTGGCCATGATGCCGTCCCCGGCGCCTGACGCGACCTCCGACGCCTCATCTACCCGGTCGTAACGGCGGACGTTCGGCCCCCGCTCCCCCGCGAGCGGGGGTCGATCGATTCCGGGCGGATCGATCGGCGGGTCAGGCGCGGATGCGGCGCCTCGCCATCTCGCCCTCGATCTGGCGCTCGGCCTCGACGTAGCGGTCGATCTGCTCGCGGAGCTGGTTCGCCTCGGGCGTGTACAGGTGGACCTGCTGCTGGAGGATGTAGCTCAGCCGCCGGCTCGTCATCCGCACGTGGTCGAGGTTCTTCATCAGGACCAGCGGGTCCATCGCCGCCAGGTCGGACGGGTGGTACATCTGCTGCATGGCCGCATTCTACAGGGCAGCGCAGGCCCCTCTGGCGGCCACGATCCAGTCGCACAGCCCTGCGGCGGCCGCCCGGCGAGGCGCTCCGGCGACGGCCCGCTCCGGTCGGCGCCGAGGACGAGGATCCGGTCCGTCTTGGTGGCCCGCCCGGCTTCGTCGCCCCACAGCTTGGTCATCTTGCGGTGCGCGGCGACGTCGTCGACGGCGACGCCCGCGAGGCGGATAGCCCTCCGGGCTCGGCGGCGGCCGCCCAGACCCGCTCGGCGAGCCCGATGCCGCCCGCTGATCGGGCGGCCCCGGTCAGTCTCGACGTCGCCGATGACGAGCACGACGACCGCGTCGTCGGTCAGGACGGGTCGCAGGCCGGCGAGGACGTCGCGCAGGAACAGGAGATACGGCTCGCGGTGATGGGCGTCGTCGAGCGTCGGCGTCGATCGCGCGCGCAGTCGAAGCCGCAGGAACCAGGTCCGCAGCCAGTTGTAGTAGCCGTACTTGACGACCCGGAGATACGGCGGCGAGGTCACGACGAGCCGCGCCCGGTCCGCGCAGGCCGCGCGCGCGCAGGGCGGCCCGGGCGCGCGACGCCGACGTCGCGGGCGTCGCCGAGCAGGGCGATCCCGCTCGATCGAGGGCGGCGGCTGGCGGTACAGCCGGTCGAGCTTCGCGTCGAGGCAGGCGAACACGTCGCGCTCCGGCGACTTGAACGCGGTCCGCGCGGCGAAGTCGCGCACGTAGCGGGGCGCCATGCTGAACGTGTTCGGCATGAGCTCGGACAGGTACGTCGGGCTCTTGCCGTGGAGGATCCCGGTGATCGCGGCGGCCAGGAAGCGGTCGATCCGGTCGTCGAGGTCGAGCGACGAGCGGACGAACAGCAGCTGGGCGAGCGTGCGCGGGTGGAACGCGAGCGCGACCTCGGCCGGGACGGGCTCGACGCCATCCGCTGGCAGGCGCCCGCGAGCCGGTGCGCGGCACGAAGGCAGCCGGGTCGAGCGCGATCGGCCGCCGACACGTGCGCCGAGTGCCAGCCAGTCGCGCGAGCTCGGCGTTCCAGGCCAGGCGAAGCCGCGCGAGCCGGGTCGTCGCCTGCGCCGCGTCGGCGGCTCGACCTTGGCCGCGGTCAGCAGGTGCGCGAACGGGTTGAGGTCGTTGCCGACGCCGATGCGGCCCTCCGCGCACGCCTGGAGCGGGGTCGTGCCGCGGCCCGAGAACGGGATCGAGGACGACGTCGCCGGGCCGCGAGTAGCGGGCGATGAACGCGTGGGTGAGGGCAGCCGGGAAGCTCGCCAGGTACGAGCACATCGGGTGGAAGGAGTGGCCCCACAGCCGCTGCTGCTCCTTCCACTCGGGGCGAGCGCGATCGTCGGCAGCGCGAGCGGAAGCTCGAGCGCGAGCTGGCCCGCGGTGGTGCGCCCAGGCCGTGCCGCCATGGCGGTCCGAAACCTCCCTATTTCACCCCCGCTCCGATCCCGGTCGGTGCGATGGGGCGCGGAGTGTAGCACGCGCGATTTGCGCGCCAGACGAGGAGCCGCGACTCAGCCTGCGGCCCCGTGGCGTCGCATCGGACTAGGATGACGCGGGTGGTTCGCCGGGAGATCGATCGACCGGCGACTCCGTGCGCAGAGCGGCAGGGGAGACATGCCCGACATCGATCGAACGCACCTTCCCATCCGGCGCCCGCGATTCTCGGGCGTCGTCGATCGGACGCTCGCAGGCTCCCAACCTGATTGGAACCTGTTCGGCCACCCGACCGCGCCCGAGGGTGCGCCCAACGTCCTGCTCGTCCTGATCGACGACGCGGGGTTGGTAACCCGAGCACATTCGGTGGCCCGATCGACACGCCCAACTACACGCGATTGGCCGAAGGAGGCCTGCGCTACAACCGCTTCCACGTCACGGCCATCTGCTCGCCGACACGGGCCGCCCTGCTCACCGGGCGCAACAGCCACGCCGTCGGGTTCGGCTCGATCGGCGAGCTCGCCGGTGGCTACCCGGGCTACTCCGCCACGCTCCCTCGTGACTGTGCACCGCTGCCCCGGATCCTGCGAGACAACGGCTACAGCACAGCCGCCTTCGGTAAGTGGCACCTCACGCCCGACGCTCAACAAGGGCCCGCCGGGCCGTTCGACCGCTGGCCGAACGGCTGGGGCTTCGACTACTTCTGCGGCATCCTCGGCGGCGGGGCCAGCCAGTGGGACCCGGTGCTGGCCGAGAATCAGAAGGTCATCGGGGTGCCGCCAGACTATGGCGATCCCGACAAGCCCTTCTACCTCCCCGACGCGATGGCCGACTGGACCATCTCGTGGCTGCATGGCGTACGGGCACAGGATGCCCGGAAGCCGTTCTTCGCCTATTTCTCGACCGGCTGCAGCCACGCCCCGCACCACGTGTCCGAACAGTGGTCGAAGAAGTACAAGGGCAAGTTCGACCAGGGCTGGGACCGGCTGCGCGAGGAGACGTTCGCCCGACAGAAGGCCCTGGGTGTCATCCCGATGGATGCGCAGCTGACACCGCGCAACGAAGCGTTCCCGGCCTGGGAAGATGTTCCCGACAAGCTCAAGGGTTTGTACGCCAGGCAGATGGAGGTCTACGCCGGCTACTCGGAGAACGCCGACCACAATGTGGGACGCGTCATCGACGCGATCGACGAGCTCGGCGAGCTCGACAACACCCTCATCGTCTGGATCTGGGGTGACAACGGCGCCAGCATGGAAGGCACCCTGACCGGCTCGTTCAACGAGCTGACCATGCAGAATGGCATCCCGCTGACCGATGAGATGCAACTGCAGCTCGCCGAGCGCTACGGCGGGTTGGAGGCGTGGGGCGAGGAAATCATGGCGCCCCACTACGGCGCGGCATGGGCTTGGGCCGGAAACACCCCGTTCCAGTGGGGCAAGCAGGTCGCATCGCATCTCGGTGGGAACCGCAATCCGATGGTCATCCACTGGCCGGACCGCGTGGAGGACCATGGCTCGCTGCGGCCGCACTGGACGCATGTGACGGACATCGCTCCAACGATCCTCGAGATCGCCGGCATCCCGGCGCCGAGCTCGGTGGATGGGATCGCGCAGCAGCCCCTCCATGGGTTCGACTTCAGCGACTCGCTCGTGGATGCGAACGCGCCGGAGCATCACACGCAGCAGTATTTCGAGGCCGTCGGCAACAGGGCCATGTACAAGGATGGCTGGTGGCTCGCCATGAAGACAGCCCGGATCCCATGGCTCCTGACCCCCGAGGCGATCCAGCCGTATGCCCCGGGGACCTGGGACCCGGATGACGATCCGACCGAGCTCTACTACCTGCCCGACGATTTCAGCCAGGCGCGCGACGTTGCCGTCGAGCGGCCGGACAAGGTCGTCGAGCTGAGGGAGCTGTTCTGGCAGGAGGCCGAGCGATACCAGGTCCTCCCGCTCCTTGCGGCGATCTCGGGATACTTCGGACAGGTGCCGCCTCTGCCCGACGTCGCGACATTCGAGTTCCGCGGCGATGTCCAGAACCTGCTTCCCGGCATGATCCCGCGTGTCTACAACCATTCGTACACGATCAGCGCCGACCTCATCGTGCCGGCCGAGGGCGCGAACGGCGTCATCGTGGCCGAAGCCGACCATCTCGGCGGCTTCTCCCTGTGGGTCGACGATGGGAAGCTGACCCACACGTACTCGATGATGGGCGTGTTCATCTTCCGGCAACAGGCGACCGAGCCGATGCCGACCGGCGAGGTCAGCGTCCGCATGGAGTTCGCCGCCGACAGCGCCAGACCGGCGACCGGCGGTGAGGTGACCCTGTTCGTCAACGACAAGCCGGTGGGGGGCGGGCGCATGGATCACACCGTGCCCGTTCGCTTCTCCGGCTACGCGGCGATGGACATCGGGCGTGACAACGGCGGCGTGGTCGACCGCATCTATGAGTCGCGGAAGCCGTTCCCGTTCAGCGGGACCGTCCGCAGAGTCGTCTTCGATGTCAAGCCGCACCGTGAGTCAGAGGAAACCGAGCTGCACGCGGTCGCTGCGCGCACCGCGGCAGGCCACGCGTTGAGTGAGTGAGCGCGAAGGAGGCTTGGCCTGATGGCCCGCGAACAGACGATCATGGTGTTGATGGCGGGTTATTTCTCGAGGGACGCGGCAGCGGAGGACGCGACGTCCGTCCGTGACAGCAAGGCCGATCTCGTCGGGCTCGTCGTTGTCAGCAAGGATCTCGAAGGCAAGGTCGAGGTCGAGGAGCATGACAAGGCGGTCCGGAAGGGGGCGCTCGCGTTCGGCGGCGCCGGCTTCGTGATCGGACTGGCCGCGCCGCCACTCCTCGCGGCGACGGCTATCGGTGCAGCCATCGGTGCGGGCGTTGGCAAGACCGTACAGCGCAAGGTTGCGGCCGGGATCGAGGAGCAGGCGCAGGACTCGATCCCGATCGGCGGTGCGGGCCTGATGGTCGCCTATCCGCCTGCCTCGGCCCCTGTGGTGGAAGCCGCCGTGAAGCGGGCGATCAGTCGGGTGGTCGGTGAGGGCACCGGCTCCCGTGGGGACGCGCTGAAGGGCGCTCTGGCCGACGCCCAGGCGAAGATGAGAGCAGCCGCGCAATGAGGTCATGCCGAGCCCGGGTCTGATGCAGCCGCCGCCTGGAGCGCCGGTCCGGAACATGGCCTGGCTGGACGGCGGGACATTCATGATGGGTTCCGAGGAGTTCTACCCGGAGGAGCATCCGGTCCACGCCGTGCGGGTCGATGGCTTCTGGATCGACGAGCATCCGGTCACCGTCGCCGACTTTCGGCGGTTCGTGAAGGCGACCGGTTACATCACCCTCGGTGAACGCCCGCTCGATCCGGCCGACTATCCGGATGCCGATCCGGCACTCCTGGTGCCGGGCTCGCTGGTGTTCGCGCAGACGCGGGGACCGGTCCGACTCGACGACTACCGTCAGTGGTGGCGCTACGTCCCGGGAGCCTCCTGGCGTCATCCGGAGGGTCCGGGCACGGACCTTGTCGGCCGGGATCGACACCCGGTGACGCAGGTCGCAGCCGAGGACGCCGCGGCCTACGCGATGTGGGCCGGCAAGGAGCTGCCGACCGAGGCGGAATGGGAGTACGCCGCGCGGGGAGGCCTCGACCGAGCGCGGTTCGCGTGGGGTGATGACTTCGCACCCCGGGGACGGATGATGGCGAACACGTGGCAGGGCGAGTTCCCCTGGCAGAACACGATGGACGACGGGTTCTTCGGCACGTCGCCCGTCCGCTCGTTCCCGCCCAACGGCTACGGACTGTTCGACATGGCCGGCAACGTCTGGGAGTGGACGGCTGACTTCTTCACGCCTCGGCATGCCGACCCACTCGACCATCCGTGCTGCGCGCCACGCAACCCGCGGACGACATCGCCCGATGCTTCCTACGACCCTGGCGCTCCGAGTGCTCACATCCCGCGCCGCGTGACCAAGGGCGGGTCATACCTCTGCGCGCCCAACTATTGCCTCCGCTATCGGCCGGCCGCCCGCCGGCCCGGCCGTCGACACCTCGACCGGACACATCGGTTTCCGCTGCGTCGTGCGACCGAGCCGTTCCACCCGGTGACAGAGCAGACGCGAGGAGCCAGCCCCGGCGAGTGTTGCCGGTAGACTGCGCTCATGCGGCCGGGCTTCGACATCGACGAGACCCGGTGAGCCGTCTGAGGCGCGTTGCCGTGGCCGGCCTGGTCGTGCTGCTGGTCCTCCTGACGATCCGGTATGACCTCGCATTGGTTCGCACGCCGCACCTCGGGGTCGACATCGAGATCCCGCTCCGGGCGGCAGACCGGTGGCTGGCGGGGGGTGAGCCATATCAGGCGCAGGCCTTCGCCTCCGGCTCGGGCGCGACGCTGCCGTTCCTCTATCCGCCGGTCGTCCTGCCGCTGTTCGCGCCACTGTCGTGGCTCCCGCGAGCGCCCGTCCTGTGGGGTGCATTCCTCGTCATGCTCGTCGCTGCGGTCGCGGCAGCATGGCGGCTGCGCATCCCGTGGGTCTGGATCCCGCTCGTCCTGCTGTACCGGCCTTTCCTCGAGGGCATCGTCCATGCGAACCTGACGATCCTGACCTTCCTCGCGTTCGTCATCCTGTTCTATCGGCGGTCAGGGTCGCCCTGGCGAGCCCGATCCACGCGACGTATCGAGACCGGACGAATCCGTGGTCGAGATCGGCGCGCTGGCGACCTTCATCGGAGCCGTCAAGGTCTCGCAGCCGCACGCCTGGCTGTTCGTCCTCCATTACCGCTGGCGCGCGGCGGCAATCGGGGCCCTGGCCGTGGCCGTGCTCGTCGCCCTGACGCTGCCGCTCACCGGGACCACGCTCTGGTTCGACTGGATCGACCAGCTGCGGCGGGCGGGCAACCCGGCGTGGGCCGCCGGCGGCTTCGCGATGTCGCGGTACCTGCCAGCGCTTGTCGCCTTCGTCGTGGCCGTGGCATGCGTCGTCGCGGTCTGGTTCGTCCCGCGACGTGATGGCGCTCCGTGGGTGGGCATCCTGTCGACGGTCGGCGCTCTGTCGCTCCACCAGTTCGGATTGCTGTTCCTGATCCCCGGGATGCTGATGATCCGGCTCGAGATCGCCCTCGTGGTGGCCTGCCTGATCGCGACTCACAACAGCCGTGGCGCCTGGGCGGCGATCATCCTCATCACCGTTGTGTACGCGGCCTCGAGTAATTCGCACCGGTCAGGTTCAGAGCCTGGCTACGCGATTGGCCGATCGTTTCGGCGGCTCCGTCGTAGATCGTCTGCTCTTCGAGCCCTAGGCGCAGCTCGACAACTGCGACTTCGCCAGAGCCATCGCTGATCGTGCGGCCTCAAGCGCCTGGATCGCTTCCGAGGACCTCCCGTCCTGTGCGTGCAGAGCAGCGGTGGTCAATTGCGCCCCGACGCTGGACAGAGCGTCGCTCGCCCCACCCGACGGGGACAGTGTCTGTAGCGTCCGACCGTCCTGGGCTACCGTCTCGCCGAGCGAATCGATCACCGCAGTGTCATTCGCTTGGATCGCGAGCAAGAGCTGATCTGCGCGAGTCATGTCCTCGAGTGCGACCCGGTATGGGCCACACACAGCGTCGAACGTGGGCGCGGATCCCACGCCCGCACATGCACAAACGAACCAGGCGGCAATCGCCAGACGAATCAGACTTCTCATCGGCTCCCCTTCTGCCGCGGTGATCTGCATCGACGAATAGAGCACATCGACTTGGACAGCCGAGACCCATGGTCTCATCATTCACGCTCGCCACGTCCCCGTAGCTCAGCGGACAGAGCAGCCGCCTTCTAAGCGGAAGGTCGCAGGTTCGAATCCTGCCGGGGGCGCCAACGATCTGATGCGGGCACGACGGATCACGCTCATCGCGGCGGCGCGATTGCCACGGGTCTGCAACGCCGCGAAGACGGCCGATTGGTCCACCGGTCGGCGGGCCGCGTAAGGTCACCTGACATCTATCGAGAAGCACGGTGACCGAAAGCAGGATGCCCACATGACCGACCAACCGCAGGATCGCCCAGTCAGACAGCTCGAAGCGATCATCGAGAACCTCACGACGTACGCCACGCCCGTCCTGCGGGAGATCGCGGCGAGAGCGGCCGAAGCTGGCTGCCAAGGCAGGCGAGGCCGCGGGCCCGATGGCCCACAAGGCTGCCGAGATGACCGAGGGGTTCGGGGAACGTGTTGCGGACAAGGGTCGTGAGATCGCGACCGACCTCCGGCGCGACCCGGCTGGAACGACTGGCGCCGGCGTGGACGAGGTCAGTGACCACCCGTATGCCAGCCCCGACACGATCCCAGGCGATGTCGGGACGGAGGCGTGGGCCGATACGCGGGCTGGTTCGATCGTCGACCCGGGGCCGACGGCCTCACCGGCCGCGACATTCCTCGACGAGCCTCAGCCGTAACGAGTCGTCCCGGACTCACATCGGAGGAACCTTCGAGATGCCATCGGTGACGAAGCTGATCCGCCTTGCCACCCTGCCTGAGACGCGTCGCGCGATCGTCGCTGCTTCGCGATCTGACGCACTGCGGGACGTCGCCTACCCGGGCTCGCTCGGATCGATCCAGTCTCCTCCGTGACCTGGCCCGTCCGACGAAGACGTTCGGGCTGTTCCGGAGTGCCTTGCTGCACCCTGCGACCCGCGAGCTGGCAAACGTCGGCTACGTCCTCCTGCCCGGCCGCTACCTCGCCGTCGGATGGGCTGCGACTCGGCTCTCACGGCATGTCCTTGGCCGCTCCACCGACAGGCCGCCGACGAATGCCCGAGGCTCCACGCGCTAGCCAGGAGACCACTTCCAGCGGCCGATTAGGTGAATGGTCAACGGAGGCGCATGCTGTCGGCCGGCTCGGGATCGGACTCACAGGTGGACATCGTGGCGACGGCATCCGTCATCGAAGCGCTCAACGCGTGGCGAGAGGCCGAGCGGCGATGGGAGCCGACCGACCCGGCCGCTGCCGATTACCGGCCCAACGCGATCGCGGTCGTCTCGGCCTGGCTTCGATATCAGGAGCTGGTGGGCGACGAGCCGGGGTCGATCGTCCTGGTGACCGACGACGAGCACCGCTACGTCGCCATCAGCGACGGCGTCGAGTCCGCGCTCGGGTACAGGCCCGCGGACCTGCTCGGACGGCGGATCGAGGATATCGCCGCTCCCGACCTTGTCTCGGGGACGCCGGCGGCGTGGCAGCGCTTCCTGTCCGATGGGCGCCAGGATGGGCAGTTTCGCCTCGTCGCATCGGATGGTCGGGAGGTGGTGATGACCTTCCAGGCGCGTGCCCATCACCCGATCCCGGGATTCCATTCCTCGCGCCTGCGACCGTCGAGGTCCGCCTGGTCACCAGCCACGCGCTCGCGGTCGAGGCCGGCGCCAGCCGTTGAGCCAGCCTCGGCCCGGTGCCCCTGCGGGCTCAGCGACTCCCTGTGACCCAGTGGCCGTGACGGTACACGTACCACACGATCGGTCGCTCACCGGCGAGATCACGCGCGCGGACCACCGCGTGCGGGTAGCCGCGTCGGAGGATGGCTTGCAAATCACCCGCCTCGTGCGCTTCGACGAGTGCGGTTTCTGCGTCGTCGCGGAAGGCGACATCGCCGGCCGGGTTCGTGACGAGCGTGGGTCGTTCGGTCTCGGTCATGTGGGCCACTGACTTGTCGTGGGACGTCCTGAGGGTTCCAAGGATGGCGTCCAGGCGACAGCGCGGTGGTCGCCAGGACACGTCAAGGACTTGCACTTTCGCGTCAGTGTTTGACCGATGACGAGGCTGCCGCCCTCTAAAACACGTGTCGATTGGCACGTACCCATTGCCCAGATCGAGCCGCCGACGTACCATCGCAGGCCCGACGGCACGCGGCGGAGGTACCGGGAGCGACCGGCCGAGGGATCGCGGAGAGCGCGACATGTCCGATCACGAGTCTGAGGTCAGCCCGACAGGGGCCGAGACGGAGGCGAGCGCGTCGTTCAGCAAGAACGGCAGCGATCCCGGCGGTCCCACGGTCGCGACCGCGTTCGACGCGAGCGGCCAGTCCGAAGACGGCGCGACCTTCCTCGCCGATCTTGCCAAGGCGATGCAGTCGACGGCCGCCGCCGAGCAGTCCCGCAACGCCGAGACCACCGAGCAGCGACGCCAGGCCCACGTCGACGCGATCCGCGCGCGTGAGGCGCTCGAGGCCGAGGATCTCCGCGAGCTCGCCAAGGAGGACGTGAAAGGCATCGATGCCTGGTCCGACGGCGAGATCAAGCGGGTGAAGCTCGAGCGCGAGCGACGTATCGCCGCCCGTCGCGAGCAGCTCCAGATCCGGCTCGAAGAGCATCGCACGGTCGTCGGGCGCGAGGTCGACGCGGTCGAGTCTGCGGTGGCCTCCTACCGCGCCGAGATCGACGAATACTTCCGACGCCTCGAGGGCGAGACCGACCCGGTCGCCATCGCCAGGTACGCCGGCAACCGGCCGGCTTTCCCGGAGCTCGATCAGATCGGCCCGGACGACGTGCCGCAGATCTCGACCTACGCCGCGGCGGCCAGTCCGGTCGTCGCCACCGAGACCGCGCCGGCGGCGGAGCCCGTCGCTCAGGATGAGGCACCGCCCGCCGACCAGGACCAGCCCCCTGCGAATGGCTCGATGGTCGGTGTCATGGATCCTGATGCACCGGCCGATGCGCCGGTCGACCCGTGGACGGGGACGCCGGCCGCGGAGCCGGTCGCCGAGGCGCAGCCGACCGCCGAGGCCGAGCCCGCATCCGAGGAGCAGCCCGTCGCCGAGGCCGAGCCGGTCGCACAGGCGGAGCAGGCCGAGCCGGCGGAGGCAGCAGCCGAGACCGAGGCCCAGCCCGTCGCCGAGGCTGTCGCCGTTGCCGCGCACGACGGCGGAGCGACCGAGGACACGACCGCATCTGCCGTGTCGACGGACTCCTCGGGCTCGTCCGAGGCATCGGATGGATCGCAGGAGCCGGTGGGTGCGCTCGCCGAGGCCCGGGTCGTGATGCCGCGTGCATCCGGTGCCGGATCATGGCTGCGCTGGCCGAACAGCTCATCGGATCACACCGACTCGAACTAGTCGATCGGCACGCCGGCTGCCCTGGGCGACCGGCCGCCGTGCCTCTGAGTCGCGCGACCGGGGCCTGACCGACCCTGTACGGTTCGGGCGTGGACACCATCCTCGCGCTCGTCCCGGGCTACCAGGAGGGGCCGCGCATCGGTGCGGTGGTCGAGGCGGCGCGTGCCTTCCTCCCGGTCGTCGTCGTTGACGACGGCTCGACCGACGACACCGCGGTCCGGGCCGAAGCCGCCGGCGCGACGGTCCTCGTCCAGCGCCCGAACGCCGGCAAGGGCGCTGCGCTCCGGGCCGGCTTCCGCTACGCGCTCGAGCAGGATGCCGCGGCTGTGGTCACCCTCGACGCTGACGGCCAGCACGATCCTGCCGAGATCCCGCTCTTCCTCGAGGCGTTCGCCCACGGGCGTCCGGAGCTCGTCATCGGGCGGCGCGACTTCGGCGACATGCCGCCGGTCCGGCGGATCTCGAACACGCTCGGCGGCTGGATCTTCTCGGCCGCGGTCGGCCGGCACGTCGGGGACAACCAGTCGGGCTACAGGCTCATCGGCCGGCCGCTGATGACCGCGATGCTCGACAGCACGGACTCCGGCTTCGCCTTCGAGGTCGAGATGATCGCGCGCTGCATCGCGCTCGGCCTGCCGATGACCGAGGTCCCGATCCGGACCATCTATGCCGGCGAGCCAAGCCACATCCGGCCGGTCGCCCATCTGAGGGGCTTCGTGCGCGTCAGCCGCGACGCCCGGCGGATCGTGCGCGGCCGCTGACCGCCTACCATCACGGACATGGATCGCCGCCCGAGGGTCGACTCGCGTCGGATCGCGTTCGTGTTCCTCACGATCGTGGCTGCGCTCGCCGGCGTCTCCGTCGTGGTCGCCTTTCTCGAGGGACCGGGTGGATCCCGAACGCGTCGGCCACCTACCTGCTCGCGGTCGTGCTCGTCGCCGTGGTGGCCGGCACGACACCGGCGATCGCGACGGCCATCGGGTCGTTCCTCCTGTACGACTTCCTGTTCATCGAGCCCTTCTACACGCTCACCGTCCGTGACCCGACCGAGTGGCTGAACCTGCTCCTGCTCCTGGTCCTCGGGACGGTCGTCGGCCGTCTCGCCGGTGAGCAGCGCGAGCGTGCGACGCGGGCGCTGGCCCGCGAGCGCGAGGCCCGCGCGTTGTTCGACATCAGCTTCGCCATCGCCACGCGGCGCGATGCTCCGGACGCTCTTCGCGCAGTCGCGGCGACCGTCCGCGACGAGACGCGGATGTCACGCGTGTGGATCGTCCTGGGGGAGACCGTGGCCGCTGACACGGATCCGGGATCCAGGTCCGCCACAGCGCCCGCCGTCCACGTCGTGCTCCGCCGTCGCCCCGGGGACGAACCCGCCGAGTGGGTTCGCGTGCACGTACCGGGGCTGGCCCAGACGAGCAGTGGTGACCGCGAGGTGATCGCGTATCGGGTCGCCATCGCCGCCGGGGACCGGAAGTTCGGGTCGTTGTGGGGCCGCCGGCCGCGGGCGCTGGGCGACCCCGATCCGGGCGAGACGAGGGTCCTTGCCGCAGCGGCGGACCAGCTCGGCGGGTCGCTCGAGCGCGATCGGCTCACCCGCGATGCCACCTCGGCCGAGGTGTCGCGACGGAGCGAGGCGCTCAAGTCCGCCCTGCTCGACTCGGTCTCGCACGACCTGCGCACGCCGCTCGCCTCCATCCGGGCCGCCGCGGGGACGCTCATGGACCCGGCCATCGATTGGCCGGCGGACAAGCGACGCGCGATCGCGGCGTCGATCGACCGCGAGGCCGAGTGGCTCAATCGGCTGGTCACGAACCTGCTCGACATGAGTCGGGTCGAAGCGGGCGAACTCCACCCGAGTCTCCTCGTCCTCGCCGTGAGCGACGTCGTGTCCGAGGCGGTGCGTCGCGAGGCTGGCAGCCTCGGCGGACGGACGGTGGACGTCCAGGTCGATCCGGACCTCCCACCGATCCTGGTCGACGAAGTGTTCATCGGCCAGGTCCTCAACAACACCCTCGACAATGCCGCCAAGTACGCCGGGCCGGAGGCACCCATCCGCATCTCCGCCTGCAAGTCGGGCGAGGGTCGGGTCCGGATCACGGTCGAGGACGGTGGCCCGGGCGTGCCTCCTGAAGCGCTGCCGCGCCTGTTCGAGAAGTTCTACCGGGTGCCGCGGAAGGGGGAGGGCTCCCGGCGCGGGACCGGGATCGGGCTGGCAGTCGTGCAGGGGCTCGTCGAGTCGATGGATGGCGAGGTGACGGCCCGGCGCAGCGACCTCGGCGGTCTCGCCGTCGACATCACCGTGCCCAGCGTCGCGCCCGAAGGCGCGGGCCCAACGGACGGAAGCCCGACGGGCGCTCCTCGATGAGCGTCACACACGATGTCGCATCGATCCTGCTGGTCGAGGACGATGCGGCCACCCGTCACGCCATCGCGACATATCTCGGTGGGCACGCCCACGACGTCGTGGAGGCCGGGGACGCCGCGACGGCGCTCGACGCCTGGGCGGCCAAGCGCCCTGATCTCATCGTGCTCGACCTCGGCCTTCCGGATATGGATGGCCTGACGGTCATCCGATCGGTCCGTCGCGAGGCGACCACGCCGATCCTCGTCCTGTCCGCCCGCGACCGCGAGGCGGACAAGGTCGCGGCGCTCGATCTCGGTGCCGATGACTACGTGACGAAGCCGTTCGGCATGGCCGAGCTGCGGGCACGGATCGACGCGCTCCTGCGCCGGGCGGCGGGTCCGGCGGCCGACGCGAGCGGGATCGTCCGGCTCGGGGACCTGACGCTCGATGTCGGGCGGCGCGCGGTCCTCGTCCGCGATCGACCGGTCCACCTCACGCCGCGTGAGTACGAGGTCCTCAAGGTCCTCGTGACCCACGCCGGTCGCCTGGTCACTCACGGCCGACTGTTGCGGGCCGTGTGGGGCACGGCCTACAGCGACGAGGCGCACTACGTCCATGTCTACGTCAGCCAGATCCGGCGCAAGCTCGAGGCTGCCGACGAGGCGGGGACGCTCGCCGGGCTGATCGTGGCCGAGCCCGGGGTGGGGTACCGGATCGCCGCTTCCTTGAGCGCTTCTTGAGCGATCCGCCCGACGACTGAGCCCGGTCCCTCTTGGGCCCGGGTGAGAACGTCGGCTTGTGAAAGACCCGGAGTCCGAATCCGCCCACGTCCGCCACGCGATCGACCGCGAGGTCGAGCTCGTGCTGTCCGCAGTGAACCTCGTGGCGACCGGCGGCGCCCCATCGACGATGGTCGCCGGCCTGCGACTCACGGACGCGGTCGTCGAGATCGTCCGACCGATCGCCAGCGACCGCGGGGTCATCGTCGAGCCGCTGTGGAGCGCCGACGAGGACACGGCGGACGTCCGCGTCTACCGCGCGGTGGTCGCGCCGTGACCCAGACCGCGTCGCACGTGCTGCTCATCGAGGACGACGAGACGCTCGGAGGCCTGCTCTCGGTGCACCTGCGGGCACGTGGCTACCGGGTGACGGTCGCGTCGACGGCCGAGAGCGCGACGGATCTCCTGGGCAATGGCCTGCGCCCGGACATCGTGATGCTCGACATCAACCTGCCCGGCGACACGGGCTGGTCCGTCCTCAGGAGCCCGGCGTTCGAAGCGGCGGGCCGACCTCCCGTGGTCGTGGCCAGCGCCATGTTCGTCAGCCCCGCTCGGCTGCGCGAATTCGGGGTAGCCGGGTATCTCCCGAAGCCATTCGCCATGGACACTCTCGGGACGACGCTCGACCGTTTGCTGTACTCGGAGGAAGAGGAAAGGGAGTCATGACCGACCTGCAGATCGTGGTGATCGGGATCGTCTGTACCGCGGTGTTCTGGGGCTACCTGCTCCTGTGCGAGAGGGTCGGACGATGACGCCGCTCGAGGTCCTGGCCGGGCATCGTGGCGGCCCTCGTCTTCGTCTACCTGCTGTGGGCGCTGCTGCGCCCTGAGGACTTCTGATCGTGAGCGCATCGGCGACTTCCTGACCCTCGCGACGATCGCGCTCGCGATCGTCATCGTCACGCCGTTCCTCGGCCGCTACATCCACCGGGTGATGGAGGGCGAGCGGATCTTCCTCAGCCCGGTCGTCCGGCCGGTCGAGCGCCTCGTCTACCGCGTCTGCGGCATCGACGAGACCGTCGAGCAGGGCTGGAAGGGCTACGCCGTCTCCGTGCTCGTGATGGCCTTCGTCGCGATCGTCGCCGGCTACGTCGTGCTTCCGACTGCAGGACGTCCTGCCGCTCAACCAGGGCGGCATCCCGCCGATGTCGCCGGACCTCGCGTTCAACACGTCGGTCAGCTTCGAGACCAACACGAACTGGCAGAACTACTCGGGCGAGACCGGGGCGACCTACCTGACCCAGGCGGCGATCCTCGCCGTCCGCAACTTCACGTCGGCGGCGACCGGCCTGGCCGATCGCCATCGCGCTGTTCCGCGGCCTGACCCGGCGCAGCGTCGAAGACGATCGGCAACTACTGGGTCGACCTGACCCGCGGCGTCCTCTACATCCTGCTGCCGATCTCGATCGTCGGCGCCCTCGTCCTCGTCTGGCAGGGCGTCCCGCAGACCTGGAACCCGACCCAGACCGTGACCACCCTCCAGGGCGCGACAGCAGAACATCGCCCTCGGGCCCGTCGCCTCGCAGGAGTGGATCAAGGAGCTGGGCAACAACGGCGGCGGCTTCTTCAACGCCAACTCGGCCCACCCGTTCGAGAACCCGACGGCGCTGACGAACTGGCTCGAGATCTTCGCCCTGCTCGATCGTCTCGTTCTCGCTGACCTACACGTTCGGCAAGTACGCCGGCAACCAGCGCCAGGGCTGGACGATCTTCGCCGCCATGGCGGTGATCCTGCCGGTCGGGGCGGTCGGCGGCGATGCACGTCGAGTACGCCGGCAACCCGCTCTTCCCGGCCAGCGTCGACCAGGCGACGTCGGCAACATGGAAGGCAAGGAGGTCCGCTTCGGCGCGGCCGTCGGCGGGCTGTTCATGGCCGCCACGACCGGCACGAGCACCGGCGCGATCAACTCCTGGCACGACAGCGCCCAACCGATCGCCGGGCTCGTCCCGCTGTTCAACATGGAGCTCGGTGAGATCACCCCGGGCGGCATCGGTGCCGGGATGTACGGGATGCTCGTCATCGGCGCCATCCTGGCCGTGTTCATCGCCGGCCTGATGGTCGGCCGGACGCCGGAGTACCTCGGCAAGAAGGTCGAAGTCCTTCGAGATCAAGATGGCGATGATCGTCGCCCTCGTCCTCGGTGCCAGCATCCTCGGCTTCACCGCGATCGCGAGCGTCCTGCCCGACGGCCTGGCGGGCCCGCTCAACCCGGGTCCGCACGGCTTCAGCGAGATCCTGTACGCGTTCTCCAGCCAGACCGGCAACAACGGCTCGGCCTTCGCCGGGCTGACCGGCAACACGCCCTTCTACAACATCACCGGCGCCTTCGCGATGCTCATCGGCCGCTACGGGATGATCGTCCCGATCCTCGCCCTGGCCGGCTCGATGGCCGCCAAGCGGCGCGTCGCGCCGTCGCTCGGCACGTTCCCGACGACCGGCGTGCTGTGGGTGGTCCTCCTCATCGGCGTCGTCATCATCGTCGGCGCGCTCACGTTCTTCCCGGCCCTCGCCCTGGGCCCGATCGTCGAGCAGCTCCTCCAGAACGCCGGAAAGGTCTTCTGATGGCCCTCCTCGTCGGTCGATCTCGGACGCGGCACCCGCCGCTTCCAGCGCTTCGTCACCCTCGGCGGCGCCAAGCCCTCGGGCGGCGAGCCGCCCAAGCCGCGTGGCGTCCTCGATCCGGACCTGCTCCGCTCGGCCCTCCCGCAGGCCTTCCGCAAGCTCGATCCGCGGCTCCTGATCAAGAACCCGGTCATGTTCGTCGTCGAGATCACCGCGGTGCTCGTGACGCTCATCGCGATCGCCGACGTGACCGGCTCGTCCAGGTCAGCGGCGCCGCGCGGCCTCGGGTTCCAGGTCCAGATCGCGATCTGGCTGTGGTTCACCGTCCTGTTCGCGACCTACGCCGAGGCGGTCGCCGAGGCGCGCGGTCGCGCCCAGGCCGCGACGCTGCGCCGGACGCGCTCGGAGACGACCGCGCACCGTCGCAGCGGCCGACGGCACGCTCGAGGACGTCGGCTCGTCCGAGCTGCGCAAGGGCGACATCATCGTCGTCGAGGAGGGCGAGACGATCGCCGGTGACGGCGACGTCATCGAGGGCATCGGCTTCGTCAACGAGGCGGCGATCACCGGCGAGTCGGCGCCGGTCCTCAAGGAGCCCGGGCACGGACATCCGGAGCTCGGTCACCGGCGGCACGACGCTGGTCAGCGACCGCCTCGTGATCCGGGTCACGACCGATCCGGGCGAGACCTTCCTCGACCGGATGATCGCCCTGGTCGAGGGCGCCAAGCGCCAGCGGACGCCGAACGAGATCGCGCTGGCGATCCTGCTCGCCGGCCTGACCATCATCTTCCTGATGGCGACGGTCACCCTGCGGCCGTTCGGCCAGTACGCCGGCACGACCGTCGACACGGTCGCCCTGTCGCCCTGCTCGTGTGCCTCATCCCGACGACGATCGGCGGCCTGCTGTCCGCGATCGGCATCGCCGGCATGGACCGCGTCGCGCGCTTCAACGTCCTGGCCATGAGCGGTCGTGCCGTCGAGGCGTCCGGGGACGTCGACGTCATCCTGCTCGACAAGACCGGCACGATCACCTACGGCAACCGGCTCGCCGCCTCCGTCACGCCGGCGCCTGGCGTCACCGAGGCGGAGGTCCTCGACGCCGCGCTGGTCGCCTCGATCCGGGACGAGACGCCCGAGGGCCGCTCGATCGTCGAGCTCGTCCGCAAGCGGCTGGCCGAGCTCGGTCGCCCGGCCGGCGTCGGCGACGACGCCGCCTTCGCGGCGCTCGGCGCGACCATCGCCGAAGAGATCCCGTTCCGCGCCGAGACGCGCACGAGCGGCGTCAGGACGACCGCCGGGACGACGATCCTCAAGGGAGCGGTCGACGCCATCGACGCGAAGGTCGGCGGCCTGCCGGCCGACGTCATGGCCGAGGCCGACCGCATCGCCGACGTGGGCGCCACCCCGCTCGTCCTCGAGTCCGAGGGCCGGGTCCTTGGCGTGATCGAGCTCAAGGACACGGTCAAGGAAGGGCTCGTCGAGCGCTTCGCCGAGTTCCGCAAGATGGGCATCCGGACGGTCATGATCACCGGCGACAACCCGCGGACCGCGGCGACGATCGCCAAGGAAGCCGGCGTCGACGACTTCATCGCGCAGGCGACGCCCGAGCAGAAGATCGCGTTCATCCGCGAGCAGCAGGCCGAGGGCCACCTGCTGGCGATGACCGGCGACGGCACGAACGACGCGCCCGCCGCTCGCCCAGGCCGACGTCGGGCTGGCGATGAACAGCGGCACGTCGGCGGCCAAGGAGGCGGCCAACATGGTCGACCTCGACTCCGACCCGACCAAGCTGCTCGAGGTCATCGCGATCGGCAAGCAGCTGCTCATCACCCGCGGCTCGATCACGACCTTCTCGATCGCCAACGACGTCGCGAAGTACTTCGCGATCGTGCCGGCGATGTTCGTCGCCGTCTACCCGGAGCTCAACGCGCTCAACATCATGGGGCTGTCGACGCCGCAGAGCGCCATCCTCTCGGCGGTCATCTTCAACGCCCTGATCATCGTCGCGCTGATCCCGCTCGCCCTGCGCGGCGTCGCCTTCAAGCCCGCCCCGGCGAGCGAGCTGCTCCAGCGCAACCTCCTCATCTACGGCCTCGGCGGGATCATCGCCCCGTTCATCGGGATCAAGGCGATCGATCTCGTCGTGACCGCCCTCCATCTCGCATAGGACCGACCGATGACCACCTTCCTTCGCCGCCAGCTCGGCCCGGCGATCGCGCTCCTGCTCGCGCTGACCATCATCACCGGCTTCCTCTATCCGCTGGTCGTCACCGCGGTCGCACAGGTCGCCTTCCCGAACCAGGCCAACGGGTCGTTCATCGTGACGGCGGACGGCCGGACCATCGGCTCGAGCCTCATCGGCCAGGCGTTCGACCAGCCCAAGTACTTCTCGAGCCGGCCGTCCGCGGCGGGCACCGACGGCTACGACGCCTCCGCGTCGGCAGGGTCGAACCTCGGTCCGACGAACCAGAAGCTGATCGAGGACGTCACCGCTCGGGTCGATGCGCTCCGAGCGGCCAACGGCGACAAGCCCGTCCCGGTGGACCTCGTGACGACATCGGCGTCCGGCCTCGATCCGGACATCAGCCCCGGCCGCGGCCGACTACCAGGTGGCGCGCGTGGCGAAGGAGCGCGGGATGACCGAGGCCGACCTCCGCGGCGATCGTGGCGCGCCACACCGAGCAACCGCTCCTCGGGTTCCTCGGGGAGCCGCGGGTCAACGTCCTGCTGCTCAACCTCGACCTCGACGGGCTGCTGGCAAAGTAGCGCCACGATGAGCCTCGACCACGACCCCGAGGACGGGCGCCCGACCGCGGACGAGATGCTGGCCAGGATCGGCGCGGTCGGAGCCGAGGGCGACCGGGGCCGGCTGCGTGTCTACCTCGGGATGGCGCCCGGTGTCGGCAAGACCTACCGGATGCTCGAGGAGGGCCATCGCCGCACGGCGCGTGGCACGGACCTCGTCGTCGGGTTCGTGGAGGCGCACGGCCGGCCCGAGACCGAGAAGCTCCTCGACGGGCTCGAGATCGTCCCGCGGCGTCGCGTCGAGTACCGCGGTGTCGTGGTCGAGGAGATGGACACCGACGCGATCCTCGCACGAAAGCCCGCGGTCGCCCTGGTCGACGAGCTTGCCCACACGAACGCGCCCGGATCGGAGCGGGTGAAGCGCTGGGAAGACGTCGACGTGTTGCTCGACGCCGGGATCGACGTCGTCAGCACCTGCAACATCCAGCACCTCGACTCCGTCGCGGATGCCGTCGCGACGATCACCGGCGCTCCCGTCAACGAGCGGATCCCGGACGAGGTCCTGGCCGCCGCCGACGAGGTCGAGCTGGTCGACATGAGCCCGTACGCGCTCCGTCAGCGGATGCGCCACGGGAACGTCTATCCGGAGGATCGCGCGCGGATCGCGCTCGACCGGTTCTTCACCGAATCGAACCTGACGGCCCTGCGTGAGCTGGCCCTCCGCTTCGTCGCCGGTCGCGTCGACGCACAGCTCGAGGGGATCGGCATCAACCGGCCCGTCCAGAGCGTCAGCGAGCGGATCCTCGTGCTGGTCGATGCGTCGCCGGCGGCGCCGCGGGCGTTGCGCCGCGCGGCGGCCACCGCGGCCGTGCTGCGCGCACCGCTGCTGGCGCTCGTCGTCGAGACGCCGGCCGATTCGGGGATGTCGTCGGCGACCGTCCGGCTCATCCGGGAGCACCTCGACGATGCGACGGATCTTGGGGCGGAGATCATCACCACGGAGGCACCGGACCTGGCCGAGGGGATCGTTCGGATCGCGCGCGCGCGCCGCGTGACGCGGCTGGTGATGCCGCATCGGTCATCGACTGCGCTCGAGCGGGTGCGGAAGTCGCCGCTGACCGAGCGGATCCTCGAGCAGCTGCCGACGCTCGAGGTGACCGTGGTCGCGGATGCGCGCGGGGCGACCGACGCGTTCCAGGTCGGCCGAGGCGACTGACGCGGGTCGGACGGTCGTCTTGGTGTTGGTACTCCCGGCATACCAAAGTACGGCTTGGCGCGACCCCACCCCCACTCATACGCTCCGTCACGCAGCGGGCTGGACTCTACCCCTGACCACCGCAGGGACCCGGACCCGTCGAGACATGGTGCAGAGCGAGGCTACAGACCACATGGCATCGATGGCCGTCAACGAACTGGGACCGATGCTCACCGCGACCGAGGTCGCCGACATGCTTCACCTGCACGTCAACACGGTGAAGCGGCTGGGCGACCGGGGCGAGCTCCCCTTCTACCGTGTATGCAAGCGTGGCGATCGTCGTTTCCGCCTCGACGACGTCATGAAGTTCCTGTCCCAGAACCGCTGACCCGATCGCCGGCCCCACAGGCCGGCAACCGGTCGCGCGCGGGAGAGCGCCCGCCCACAGGGGACGGGCGTTCTGTTGCGTCCGGATCGGGGGGCGTCAGCGGATGTCGGCGGGGGCCTCGCGCCTGTACGGGACGTCGAGGACCACGATGTCCTTCCGCCCGACGAGGTTCCGGCGGATGAGCCGGGCATTCTGGTTGTAGAGGAAGTGCTCCCACCAGTGGCGAGGCATGTTCTCGGGGATGAGGACGAGCAGGACCTGGCCGGGGTTCTCCTCCTGGAGGACCTCGAGATATCGGATGAGCGGACGGACAAGCGTCCGATATGGCGACTCCACGATCGTCACGGGTACGCCCGGCAGCTGTCGCAGGATCTGCTCGCGGACGCGTTCACCGTCTTCGACGCTTGAGGTGACGTGGACCACGCTCACCGCCGCCCCCATCGTCTGACCGACCCGGATCGCCTGAACCACGGCCCGTGTCAGCGACGGCGCCACCACGATCACTTGCTGCGGTCGGCGCGGCCGATCGAGGATCACCTCATGACGGACCTCGAGCTCGCGCGCCTCGCCCTGGTAGACGCGCTGGATCGCCAACATGATCACGACCAACACCGGGACGATGATCATCACGATCCACGCGCCAAGGGCGAATTTCGCGACAGCGAAGATCACCGTCACGATCGCCGTTGCGATCGCGCCCACGCCGTTGATCAGGGCGCTCCGGCGCCAGCCGGGCCCCTGTTCAGTGAACCAGTGCCTGACCATGCCCGACTGGGAAAGCGTGAACGCCGTGAAGACGCCGATGGCATACAGCGGGATGAGGGCCTCGACCCGGCCGCCGAACGCGACGACCAGCACGATCGAGACGCCGGCCAGCGCCACGATCCCGACGTTGAACGACAGGCGCTCGCCGCGGAACGCGAATTGACGGGGCATGAACCCGTCCCGGGCGAGGATCGACGAGAGGCGCGGGAAGTCGGCGAAGCTCGTGTTCGCCGCGAGGATCAGGATGCCCATCGTCGCGAGCTGGAAGACGTAGTAGAAGGGACCAGTCCCGAACACCGCGCGCGTCACCTGGGACAGGACGGATTCGCCGCCGTTACCGCCCGGGACGGCACCACTGACCAGCGCCAGATATGAGATACCGAGGAACATGACGGTCAGGAGACTCGCCATGATCGCCATTGTCCGACGGGCGTTCTGCCACTCTGGTGGCTTGAAGGCGGGCACGCCGTTGGCGACCGCTTCGGTCCCGGTCATCGCCGATGAGCCATCGGCGAACGCCCGCAGGACGATCAGCAGGCTCAGGGTCTCGACCCCGGGGATCGATGCGGGCACGCCCGTCACGTGCGGGGGGGCGCCGACGACCACCTGGATCATCCCGACGACCACGAGGCTGAGCGCCCCGACCACGAAGGCGTACGTCGGGATGGCGAACACCCTCCCGCTCTCGCGGACGCCCCGCATGTTCACGATCATCACGAGGATGATCGAGAGGACGATGAGCTCGACGGTCACGCCCTGCAGTGCGGGGAATGCCGAGGCCAGGGCAAGGACCCCCGCCGAGACGCTGACCGAGACCGTCAGGACGTAGTCGACGAGCAATGCAGCGGCGCTGACGAGCCCCGGGAGCACGCCGAGATTGGCGCGCGCCACGATGTAGCTTCCGCCACCGCCCGGATAGGCCTTGATCGTCTGCCGGTAAGAGAAGGTGACCAATCCGAGCAGTGCGACGATCAGGACGCTGATCGGCATGACCAGCCAAAAAGATGCCGACCCGGCCACCAGGAGGGTGAACATCGACGCCTCGGTCGCATAGGCGACCGAGGACATGACGTCACTCGAGAAGACCGGCAGCGCCTTCCAGATGGGCAGGCGCTCGCCGAGCTCAGCCTCGGAGGGGAGCGGGCGACCGAAGACGAAGCCGCGTACGGTGGCCAGAGCACGACCGGCCGGCGTCAGCGGGGCCTCGGCGGTCGCTCGCGCCTCGAGGACGCCGGGGGCCGCATACCGGAAGTAGCGGTGATGAGGGGATTCGACCTGGACCCGACGGTCCGCGGGCTTCCGTCCTCGCTTCGTGGAGCCGAGCCTGGCGCTCGGGGGTTGGTGGCTGCCCCGGGAACGCCTAAGACTGGGCATAGGGTCCGTTCTTGATGTTCATGCGCGCTGCCGGCTCAGCCAAGGGTTGCGTCACGGCACGTAATGACCGGGCTGAGGCAACCACCTTGGTCGATCCCGGATCGCCGCACCGCATCTTGCCATACACACTCAGCCGCATGAGGGCTCGCGCGCGCCGGATCCAGCGCCGAAGGCCTGCTCAAGAGTCGCCCGTCACGGAACCGACCAGGGCCAAGCGAACCCCGTGAGCAGGTGCTCGGGGTCACGGTGACTCCGTGCCGCCCAATCGGTCGCACGGGATCTTCAGGAACCAGTGAGTGCGGGTGGCGGTCGGCGAGATCGCGACGCTGACCGACCCGCCACCCGGACACGATGCGGAACCGATCGCGTCGATCTCGGCAGGGAGGTCTGGCCCCAAGGACGCACGAGCTTGGAGCCGAAACGACGCCAGGAAAGCCGCACCGACCACGATGACGATGACCGGCATCAGGAACGGGGCAGCTCGTTGCATCCGAGCTGAACCCGATCCGAGCCCCTCGGACAGGTACCCCGCGGACAACGCCAGAGCCGCCACGATCATCGTCGCCGGGAGGTACGCGTAACGCGGATTCAGATCGTTGTTCAGGATGATCGACGCCGCGCAGAGCAGAACCCCGGTCCCGACCAGCGCAGTAGCCCCAACGACGGCTTTGACGACGATCCTTCGATCGGCGATGAGCCACCCGATGGCGATGATCGCGGCTACGGCGGCGAGGGGGACGAGCACGTTGGCGAGCGGCGACCCGGGCCCGTAGAAGCCACGCTCGAAAACCTCCGTGCGAAAGAATCGAGCGATCGCCCTGAGCGTGATCGCCGGCCCCGTGCCGGTCACCCGCTGCGAGGTCAGCTCGACCAGGACTTGGATGATGGCCGTGCCGCCGGCGAGCGCGAGCAACAGGCGGGCTCTGGGTCGCCGGGCGATCACGCTCCCGACCGCCAGCAGCGCGACCAGCGGCGCGAACGCGGACGTCAGCCCGGTGACCAGCACGAGTGCGAGCGTCCCGCGGGAGATCCTTGCACCAAGCCAGCTGGAGACGATGGCGATCGAACTTGCCGCAAAGAGCACCCAGTGAAGATTCGCCGAGTTGCCCAGGACCTCGCGGCCGGCCTGCCAGACGAGTCCGAGACCGATCGCCCCAAGGAGGCCTGCCAGCGGACTTGCCGTCGCACCAGCGATGGCCCGGCCGGCTACGAATGCCGCGGCCGCCGCGACGAGGCCAGCGAGGATCCCGAAAGCGGCCGATGCAAGGTCCGGAGGAAGGCTGCCGGCGATCGCGGCGATCACACGTGGTGATAGGTGAAGGTAGCCCTGATACGCCTGGCCCACGCAGCCGACGGCTCCCTGGTCGTAGACGCACTGCAGGAAGATGCGCCCATCCTCTGCCCACATCGTTGCAACCTTCGGCACGCCGACTTGCCGCCAGAGCGCCGCGGCAAACACGATCACCGACGCGACGAAGGGCGAGATCGTCATCAAAGAGATCCGGCCCAACGACCGCCAGCCAGTCCCGTTGACGGACTCATCCCGCCCAGGGTTCACCGCCAGGTGAGGCCCTACGTCCGTGACATCGAGGCGAGCGTCTCCCCGAAGATCTCGACCGCCTCGGAGATCTCGGCGGCGTCGACGTCGAGGGGCGGGATCCAGCGGATCGTCTCGTGCTGGCGGCCACAGGTGAGCACCAGCAGGCCCGCGTCGGCGCAGGCGGCCATGAGGCGGTCCGGCAGGGCCGCGTCGGTGAACTCGACCCCGACCATCAGACCCAGACCCCGGATGTCGCCGATCCGGTCGTCCTCGGCGGCGATCCGGCCGAGCCCGGCGACCAGCTCCGCGCCACGCGCCGCGGCGTTGGCGACCAGGTCCTCGTCACGGATCGTGTCGAGCACCGCCACCCCCGCGGCACAGGCGACCGGGTTTCCCCCGAAGGTCGAGCCGTGCGCGCCCCGCCCCCACGTCTCCTGGACGGAACGGCTCGACACGATCGCCGACAGCGGCAGACCGTTGGCGATCGCCTTGGCCACGCACACGACGTCGGGAACGATGCCGGCGTGCTCGAACGCCCACATCGACCCGGTCCGGCCGTAGCCCGACTGGACCTCGTCGGCGATGAGCAGGATCCCGTGCTCGTCGCACAGCGCCCGCAGATCCTGCAGGAAGGACGCGGGCGCCGGCACGTAGCCGCCCTCGCCCAGGACGGGCTCGATGAGGATCGAGCCCACCTGCGACGGCGCGATGACCGTTCCCAGCAGCGACCGGAGGATCGCCAGGCTGGCGGCCGAGGCAGCCTCCGCGTCGCCATCGAAATCCGGGTACGCGACCGGATACGGCGCGAAGTAGACGCCTGGCAGCAGCGGCTCGTAGCCGGTCCGGTAGTTGAGGTTCGAGGTCGTCACGCTGGCCGCCCCGAACGTCCGCCCGTGGAAGCCGCCGCGGAACGCGATGATCCCCGGCCGGCCGGTCACCCGGCGCGCGAGCTTGAGCGCGCCGTCGATGGCCTCGGAGCCCGAGTTGAGGAACATCACCGAGTCGAGCGACGCCGGGAAGGTCGCCGCGAGCGCGGCGGCCAGCTCCGAGATCGGCGCCGTGAAGCCGATCGCGTTGATCGGCCCGACGAGCCGGTCCACCTGGGCGTGGATCGCGGCAGTGACCCGCGGATGCACGTGGCCCAGCGCCGTGACCGCGATGCCGTTCGCGAAATCGAGGTACGCGCGGCCATCGGTGTCGAACAGGCGGTGCCCCTCGCCGTGGCTCCACGTCCGCTCGAAGTAGCGGCCCAGGACCGGGGTCAGGCTGAGGGCGGCGTCGGACGTCTCGGCGGTCATCGTCGGTTCGGGCTCCTGGTCGACGGGTCGGTCGAGTATATCGAGCGCCAAGCGCCCGACGGCGGCCCACGACGCCGCCCCGGCCGCGTACGATGCGGCGATGGTCGACTTCACGCTGACCGACGAGAACAAGCTCGTGCGCGACGCCGTCCGCGACTTCGCCGAGGCCGAGATCCTGCCGTCCATCCGCGAGTGGGACGAGAAGGGCGAGGTCCATCGCGAGGTCTTCGCGCGGATGGGCGAGCTCGGCTTCCTCGGTGCGCCGATCCCGGAGGCGTACGGCGGGGCGGGGATGGACTACGTCAGCTTCGCGATGGTGTGCGAGGAGCTGGAACGTGCCGACACCTCGTTCCGTGTCGTCCAGAGCGTCCACGTCGGCCTCAACTCCCTGGCCCTCCTCCAGTGGGGGACGGAGGAGCAGCGCCAGCGCTGGCTGGTCCCGCAGGCCCGTGGCGAGAAGCTCGCCACGTTCGGCCTGACCGAGCCCGGCGTCGGCACCGACGCCGCGAACCTCGCAGACCACCGCACGCCGCGACGGCGACGCCTACCGCCTGAACGGCCAGAAGATCTGGATCTCGCTGGCGGACCTCGCGGACCATTTCCTCGTCTTCGCCTCCGTCGACCGTGCCAAGCGGCACAAGGGCGTCACGGCCTTCCTGCTCGAGCGCGGGATGACGGGCCTGACGACCGGCACGCTCCACGGCAAGCTCGGCATCCGCGCCGGCAACACCGGTCTCATCAACCTCGACGACGTCGTCGTCCCGGCCGAGAACCGGATCGGCGAGGAAGGCGAGGGCTTCCTGATCGCCATGAGCGCCATCGACCAGGGCCGGTTCACCGTGGCGGCCGGCGCCGTCGGGCTCGCCCAGGCCTGTCTCGACGCCAGCGTCAAGTACGCCCACGAGCGCCACACCTTCGGGCTGGAGATCGGCGAGCACCAGCTGGTCAAGCAGATGATCGCCAAGATGGCCGCCGGCACCGAGATGGGCCGGCTCCTCGTCTGGCGCGCGGCCTGGCTCAAGAACCAGGGCCTGCGCAACACCCGCGAGACGAGCCTCGCCAAGTGGCACGCCACCGAGCACGCCGTCCAGAGCGCCCTCGACGCGATCCAGGTCCACGGCGCCAACGGCTACTCGAACGAGTTCCCGGTCGAGCGCTACCTGCGCAACTCGAAGGCGGCCGTCATCTACGAGGGGACGAGCCAGCTCCACACGCTCATCCAGGCCGACTACGCGCTCGGCTACCGCGAGGACCGGCCGATCCGCTGCGAGCCGTGGCCGGCCCAGGGCTGGGAGCGACCCCCGGCATGACCGGTCGCTCTCGCCCGCTCGGTGGGTCGGTCCCTCGCGTCGTGCGCCTCCTCGTTGCAGTGGCGGCGCTCGCGCTGCTGGTCGCGACCGCGTTCGGCCTCTGGCATCTCGTGGTCGGCGGCGTCATCAACGGCAACCCGCGGGCCGGCGCATTCGGCTTCGGGCTCGCTCTCGCCGCAGGGCTGACACTCATCGTCGGCGCCTGGTTCGTTCGCCGCCGATCACGCCCGGCCTGACAGCCTTCCAGTGGCGTCCATCGGCTGGTCGGCGCGCGAGGAAGCCGTCCTCGTGGCACTCGCCGAGACGTTCGTCATCGGTGACGCCGAACGCCGGGCGCGACTGGCGAGCGACGCGCTCGCGACGATCGCGGATCCGGCCCAGCTCGCCCAGCTCCGGCTCGTGCTCCGGGCGATGGATTCGCGCGCCGTGAACCTGCTGCTGGCGGCCAGGCCGACAGCCTTCACCGCGATGGCGCCCGCTGCCCGAGAGCGCTACCTCCTCAGCTGGGCCGGTTCCCGGCTTCCCCAGCGGCGCTCGGCATTCGGCGCCTTCCGGAAGCTGATGACGTTCCTCGCCTATGCCGATGCCGGCGAGACGCCGGATCCACACCTGACACCGGTGGGTTACCGTCCCGACGACCCGCCGGTGACCGACCACCCGACGACGATCCGGCCGTTGGTGCTCCCGGTGGCGACGGGGTCGGACCCGACCGCGCCGGTCACCCTCGAGGCCGACGCGGTCGTGGTCGGCTCGGGCGCCGGCGGCGGCGTTCTCGCGGCGTCTCTCACGGCCGCGGGCCGCTCGGTCGTGGTGCTCGAAGCCGGGCCATTCTCGGACGAGGGGTCCATGCCCCGAACGGAGCTCGCCGCCTTCGACCGGCACTACCTGGATCACGGACTGCTGACGACGTGGGACGGCTCGGTGACGATGCTGGCCGGCACCGGTGTCGGCGGAGGGACGCTGGTCAACTGGATGACCTGCATCGCCGCCCCCGAGTCCGTGCGCGCTGAGTGGGAGACCGAGCACGGCCTCGAGGGGATGACGGGTCCCGCCTGGCAGGCCGACGTCGATGCGATCGAGACGGAGCTCGGCGTCACCGCCTCGACCCACCTCCCGCCCAAGGACGCGATCGTCCTGCGCGGCGCCCGGGCGCTCGGCTGGGACGCTGAACCGACCCGCCGCAACGCCGACGCCTGCGGCGACTGCGGGAGCTGCGGTTTCGGCTGCCGGCGCGGAACCAAGCGCTCGGGGATCCGCGTCCACCTCGCCGACGCAGCGGCCGCCGGCGCCCGAGTCGTGCCCGATGCGCGAGTCACCCGCATCATCGTCGAGGACGGTCGTGCTGTCGGTGTCGAGGCCGACGTCGTCTCGCCGGATGGTCCGCGCCGACAGGTGGTCGTGCGCGCCCGCACGGTGGTGCTCGCGGCTGGTGCCCTCCGCACTCCGGCCATCCTTCAGGGCTCGGGATCGGCGCATCCGGCGATCGGCCGATATCTCCGGCTCCACCCGGTGCCGGTCGTGGCCGGCCGCTTCACCGAACGCGTCGAGATGTGGCGCGGCACGCTCCAGGGAGCCCGCTCGCTCGAGTTCTCCGAGCCTGAGCCGGGTCGCAATGGCTATGTCATCGAGGCCGCACCTGGGCACCCGGGCCTGCTCGCGCTCGCACTGCCGTGGGAAGGCACCGAAGCGCATGCGCACGTGATGGCCGGATCCGGCTTCCTCTCGCCCTTGATCGCGGTCACTCGCGATGGCGGCGAGGGCCAGGCAACGTTGACCAAGGCCGGTCGCGTCCGCATCGACTATGAGCTTGACGCACGCGGCGTGGCCACGATGCGCCACGCGCTCGTGCGGATGGCCAGGCTCGCCCGCGCGGCCGGCGCGACGGAGATGGTCGCGGTCGGCACGCCGGCCGCCTGGTATCACCCGAGCCTCGTGGGGTCCGGCGCCGCGGCGAACACCTTCGAGCGATTCGAGCAGACCCTGGCAGGCTTCGACTTCGCACCGAACCGCGGTGGAGTCTTCTCCGCACACCAGATGGGCTCGGTCCGGATGGGCGCCGATCCACGGACGCATCCGTGCGATCCGTGGGGCCGCGTCCGGACGGAAGCCGCGGGCGACGAGACGGTCCCGGGGCTCTACGTCGGCGACGGTTCAGGCTTCCCGACGGCGATCGGCGTCAACCCGATGATCACGATCATGGCCATGGCACGCCGAACGTCCCGGGTCATCCTCGCGGAGACCTGACCGGCGTCCGTATCAGGGCGTCTGGGCTGGAGCGCTCGCCGGACGCGGCGCGCCGACCGTGGATGCCTCGACGTTTTCGACCTCGACGCTCGCGGGCCGCGGCGCCTGCATCCGGCCACGGGCCGTGATGATCATGGCCACGGCTGCCACGATGATCCCGCCGGCCACGACGGTCCGCGGCTCGATGGCCTCGCCGGCGATCACGAAGCCGAGGATGACGGCGATGACCGGGTTGACATAGGCGTAGGTGGACACGAAGGGCAGAGGCGCGACGCGGAGCATCCAGCCGTAGGTCGTGTACGCGACGAGGCTGCCGACCACTGTCAGATAGACCAGTGCGGCAAAGGACTCCGCCGAGATCGAGCCGAGTCGAATCTGACCGACCTCACCCGTGGCGATCCCGACGACGAGGAGGATCGCGCCACCGACCAGCATCTGGACCCCGGTCGCGACCAGCGGCCGCCGCGGCAGCTCGGCGCGATGCGACGCGAACAGCGACCCGCTTGCCCACGCGATCGGCGAGATGAGGACTGCCAGGAGCCCGATCGGCTCCAATGCACCCTGACCACCGAACGCTGATGGACCGACCAGGAAGGCGACGCCGACGAACCCGACGCCGATCCCGACGACCGCCAGCCGGGGCAATCGCTCACCGAGGAAGACGCGTCCGAAGACGGCGACCCAGACCGGCATCATCGCGACCAGCAGGGCGGTGATCCCGGACGGCACGGTCTGCTCGGCAAAGGCGACCAGGCCCATCCCGCCGCCGATGAGCAGTGCGCCGACGATCGCGCTGTCGCGCCATTCGCGCCGGCTCGGTGGCTCGAACGCCCGGCCCTCGCGCGCCATCGACCAGGCGAGGAGGATGAGACCCGCGGTCAGGAAGCGGACTCCGGCCATGAGGAACGGCGGGATCGTCTCGACCGCGATCGCGATGCCGAGGTACGTGGAACCCCAGACGACGTACAGGGTCAGCAGCCCGAGCCAGACGCGCCCGTCCCTCGGAGCTGATGTGGGTACAGGCGTTGGCTTAGGCTGATGGTCCAAGGTAACCGTAGTGTGCCGTGAGACAGGTTACCGCGTCAAGGTGCGAATCGGAGCTTCCTACGCCGCCGCTGCGGCAGATGCGGGACGGCAGACCTTGCACGCCCGGTAGCCGCGGGACTGGCTCTCCGCCATCGAGTGGAACTCGATGCGGTGGCGATCGGTCACCCGGCGGGCGTGGCGGCAGGTCGGCAGGCAGAAGATCTTCGTCGTGTCGGAGCCGATGAAGCGGATGCCCGACGAGGCCAGCTCCTCGAGCCGTGGCAGGTCGACGCCCTCGTCGGTCAGGATCGTCCGCTTGTTGTCGGGCCCGCCGAGCGAGTACTGGCCGAGCGTCCCGTCGGTACGGACCACGCGGTGGCAGGGCACGATCAGCGGGACAGGGTTGTGGCCGAGCGCCGTGCCGACCGCCCGGACCGCCTTGGGCCGCCCGATCTCGGCGGCGACCCAGCCGTACGGCCGGACCTCGCCACGCGGGATCTCGAGCGCCTTGTGCCAGACGTCACGCTCGAAGTCGGTGTGGCCGCGCAGGTCGAGGTCGATCCGGACGTGCCGGTCGCCCGCCAGCCGCTTGGCGATGGCGGCCGCGAGGCGGTCCGGGAGGCGATCGGCGCGGTAGACGGGCCGTCCGGTCCGGGCGACGTGTGCCGCCTCGAACGCCGCGTCGTCGGGGGCCTCCTCGACGGCCGATACGCCTAGCCCGTTCCAGGCCACCACGAGCGGCCCGATCGGCGACTCGAACCGGGCGTACCGATCGGCCAGGCCGACCTCGGCCAGCACGTTCGGGGCGAGGCCGGGCGGGGCGGCCGTCCGGAGGTCGCTCAAGGCCGTCTCGATCTGGATGTCGGGGGTGGTCATGCGGTCATCTCCTCGTGTTCGTGCCGCTGGGCGGCCTCGAACGCCGTTCGCAACAGGGCCAGGCCGCGGTGGACCTGGGCCTTGACGGTGCCCTCGGGTCGATCGAGGGCGATGGCAAGCTCGGGATAGGACAGGCCATCCACGTGACGCAGCACGACGGCGCTGCGATAGGCGGGCGGCAGGGTCAGCAGCAAGTCGGCCCATTCGTGGGCGGCCGCACGCGCGGCACTCGTGGCAGCTGGGCCGTGGGCGTCGTCGGTGCGTGGCTCGAGCTCACCCGGCAGGGCCAGGTCGAGCGACAGGGTGGTCCGCGCCGCCGGCGGGCGGCGGGTCAGCCGGGAGCGGCACAGGTTGAGGACGATCGTCGCCAGCCACGGCCGGAGACGGAGGTCGCGGATCCGGGCCGCGTCGTAGCCACCGAGCGCCCGGTATGCCCGGACGAAGGCGTCCTGTGCGGCCTCCTCCGCGTCCCGCGGGTCGCCCAGGACCCGCAAGGCGATCGAGTAGATCCGATCCTGGTGGGCCAGCACGAGCATCTCGAACGATCCGTCGAGGTCGGCCGCCAGGGCCTCGATGAGCGAGCTGTCGGTATCCATCGCCTCACAGAACCCCGCGACCGCCAGGACCGTTGCAGGCGGGTCCGACTCGGGTCCGTACCGTACCCCGGCCGGCACGCGGCCGGCTCATCGGCCATGCGACAATCCCCCGACGATGGCCCTCGACGATCGCTTCGACGACCTCATCGCGACCCTCGGCGGCTTCCACCGCTCATGGCTCATCTACCTCGGCCTCGAGCTGGGCCTCTTCCGGCGGATCCGCGACGTTGGTTCGGATGGCATCGCAGTCGGCGAGCTGGCGACCGCCGCCGGCTGCGTCCCACAGGCGATCGAGGCCTGGGCATGGGCCGCCGACGCCCACGACCTGGTGACGCTCGAAGGCGATCGCCTGCTGGTCGATGAAGAGGTCGCGGTGATCCTGCTCGACGAGGGGCGCGCCGACTACCTCGGCGGCCAGTTCGTCCACGCCACGGTCGCCTCGCTCGACTGGGGAGGGATGGTCGACTTCTTCCGGACCGGCGCGCCGATGCGCGACCGGCCCGATCGCTATCGGGTCGCCATCGAGCGGCTGACCGCGCAGGACATCTCTGTCTTCTTCCAGGAGGCCCTGGCCGCCCTGCCACAGCTGGTGGCCGACCTGGCGCGCGGCGGACGCGTGGTGGACGTGCACTGCGGTGGCGGTCGCTGGCTGATCGCGATGGCGCGTCGTTTCCCCGAGCTCGAGCTGGTCGGCGTCGAGTTCGAGGCGGATTCGGTCGTCCGGGCGCGCGCCAACATCGAGACGGCCGGGCTGTCCGACCGGATCACCATCCGGCAGGCGGGCGTGACCGAGCCCGGACAGGTCGGCGAGTACGACCTGGTCTACTTCCAGTACGCGCTGCACCAGCTCGATGACGCGCCGAGCGTGCTTGGCGCGGCCTGGCAGGCCCTCCGACCCGGTGGTCGCCTGGTCGTCCTCGACTGGCCGCTGCCCTCGGAACGCGACGAGTTCCGGACCCGCCACGGCGAGCTCATCGCCGGCGTCCAGCTCGATGAGCTGTATCAGGGCACGGCACTCGCGACCCGTGACCAGTTCCTGGGCTGGTTCGCGGCGGCCGACCTGCCGTCTCCGACCGTGATCGACCTGCCCTCAGGGGCATCGCTCTTCGTCGCCGAGCGCACCTGAGGGCCGGACCTCGGTCGCTCAGCTGACGACGATCGTCCCCTTCATCTGGTTGTGGATCGAGCAGTGGAACGTGTAGGTCCCGGCCACCGAGAAGGTCAGCCCGTCAGACGTGCCCGGCTGGATCGTGGGCGTGGTGCACTGCCCGCCGTCGAGGGTCGCGGTGTGCGGCGCTGATCCGGTGTTCGAGAAGGTGATCACCTGGCCGGTCTTGGCCGTGATGGCGGCCGGCTGGAAGTTGAAGTCGACGACCGTGACGGCCACGGCGCCCACGGCGGCGGACTCGCTGCAGACGGACGCGGCGCTCGATCCGGCGCTCGACGCGGCGCTCGACGCGGCTGGGGAGCTGCTGCTCGATGAGCAGGCCGCCAACATGACGATGGCGCTGACCGCCAGGGCGGCCACTGTGCGATGGGACATCGGGTTCTCCTTGTCGGGCTTGATGGGCTTGTCGGACGTGTCTTTTCTCGCCGCTGGGTACGTCCTCGCCGGTGCCCCGGTTTCGACCGGGCTATCGTTTCGGGATGACGAGCACGCCAGGGACCGGATCCGGACGCGTCATCGACCCGGCCACGATGCGTCGGTTGATGCTGCACGAAGCCCGGGTCCACGCGGTCCCGGGCCGCCACCTGCGCGATCTGGGCGATTCGATCCTCCTCCACGACGACACCGAGCGCGAGCCCTTCTGGAACAGGCTGGAGGCCGTTCGCTGGCCGGAGGACACGGCCGCCTTCGACCGGCGACTGACCGAGGTCCTGGTGCTGTTCGCCTCCCTGGGCCGGGAGCCGCATGTGTGGGCAGGGCCACTGCATGATGCGCCCATGGACCTCGTCGCGCGACTGCTGGCGAACGGTTTCCGCGACCTCGGCGAGGGCAACCTGATGGCGCTGGCGGATCCGCAGCCGGCGCATCAGGCGGCTGCGGGTCGACTCCCGGAAGACGTGACCGTCGAGCGGCTGGCCGACATCTCTGACTCGCAGGCGGAGGTCGCTGCGTCCGCCATCGTCGACGTGCTGCTCGACGCGTTCGACGTGGAGGGATCGCGCCGGGCCGGGGTCGAAAGCGAGACGCTCGTCTCGCTGGCGCATCCATGGTTCACGCACTATCTCCTCCGGTTCGACGGTCGGCCCGCGACCGTCGCCCGCCGGGCGACATTCGAGGGGGCCAGCTATCTGTCGTCGATCGGGACCGCCGGCTGGGCCCGTGGCCGCGGCTTCGGCGGGCTGGTCACCCAGCTGGCGTCCGCCGACAGCCTGGCGCTCGGCAGCGAGTGGACCTACCTGGGCGTGTTTGCCGACAACGCGGTCGCGACCAGCGTCTACGAGCGGTCCGGGTTCGAGCGGGTGGGGGAGCCGTGTCCGGACCTGCTGCTCGTCTGATCGAGGCCGCGCTGGCCGCGGCGGCCGGGGACGAGACCGAGGCACCGATCAAGGGCCGGACGCTCGCGGTGGGCTGGGCCACGGTCGAGACCGAGCGCGCCATCGCGGCGCTGGCGACCGATCTGCACATCCCGCCGGCGGCGTTCCGCGCCGCCCCGGACTCCGAGGCGCTCGGGGCCCGCTGTCTCGTTGCCCCCGGCGTGCTCCCCGGCGGCGGTGCGCTGGTCGTGCTCGAAGCAGCGACCGAGGGCCTGCTCGCGGCAACGCTCGCGCGCCACGACGAGGGTCCGCGCGTCATCTGGGTCGCGCCCGACGACTCCGAGGAGATCGGAGCGGCTCGACCCACGCCCGGACCGTTCGGGCCGGAACGGCTCCTGCCCGGCCCGGCGACCGACGGTCTCCGCCGGCTGCTCGTGTCCCTCGCGCCGGGTACCATCCGAGCATGACCGACCAGGGGACCATCACTCTCCGCCCCGCGGCCCCGGCCGACGCGGAGGCCATCGCGACGCTGTTCACCGACGAGGGCTATCCCGCCGGACCGAGCGACATCGTCACCCGCCTCGAGCGGTTCGCCGACCCGCAGGCGCGGGTGATCGTCGCCGAGCACGACGGCGCGCTCCTCGGCTTCATCGCCATCCACGCGTTGCCGCGGTTCGAGCACGACGACTGGATCGTCCGGATCCTCGCGCTGGTGGTCGACGCCGGCGCGCGAGAACGTGGCGTCGGGCGGACGCTCATGGCCGAGGCCGAGCGCGTCGGGCGCGAGCTTGGCGCGACCTTCATCGAGGTGACCGCCGGTCACCACCGGCCGGACGCCCGGCACCTGTACGACTCGCTCGGCTACGACGCGACGGTCACGGCGTACCTGCGCAAGAAGCTCTGATGGTCGACGCGGTCGCGGCGGGGTCGGTCATCCGCGTCCGCGGCCTGGTCAAGCACTACGGCGACCTCATCGCGGTGGACGGCATCGACTTCGACGTCGCCGGCGGCGAGATCTTCGGCCTGCTGGGACCGAACGGCGCCGGCAAGACCACGACGGTCGAGATCCTGGAGGGCCTCCGCAGCCCCGATGGCGGTCAGGCGATGGTCCTTGGTGTCGACGTCGCCACCGGCGCCGATGAGCTGAAGCCGCGGATCGGGATCAGCCTCCAGACGGCGGCGATGTACCCGAAGCTGACCGTCACCGAGATCATCGACCTGTTCCGCAGCTTCTACAGGAAGTCCCGCCCGACCGACGAGCTGATCGAGCTGCTCGGGCTCGGCGAGCGCCGCAACGCGCGGACCAAGGAGCTGTCGGGCGGCCAGCAGCAGCGCCTCGCGGTCGCCCTCGCGCTGGTGAACGACCCGGAGCTGGTCTTCCTCGACGAGCCGACGACGGGTCTCGACCCGGCTGCCCGCCGGGCGCTGTGGGACATCGTCCGCGACCTGCGGAATGCCGGCCGCTCGGTCCTCCTGACCACCCACTACATGGAAGAGGCCGAGATCCTGTGCGACCGGATCGCGATCATGGACCACGGCCATATCCTCGAGCACGGGACGGTCGACGAGCTGATCTCCAGGCGGTTCACCGAGCGCGCCGTCCGGTTCGACCATCTCGAAGGCGTTGAGACGGCGGACGTGACGGGCCTGCCGCGGCGTCACCTCGGTCAAGGAGGACAACGGCGAGGTCCTGCTCTACACGCGCGACGTCGGGCCGACGATCGGGGCGCTGCTGGCGCTGACCGAGTCCCGCGGGCTGGAGCCGAAGAACCTCGCGATCCGCCGCGCGACGCTCGAGGACGTCTTCCTCGACCTGACCGGCCGCGCGCTGCGCGACTGACCGGAGCCGATCGATGCAGGCGCTCCTCGCCCTCACCGTCGCCAACATCCGGAGCTACACGCGTGATCGCGCGGCCCTGTTCTGGACACTCGCCTTCCCGCTGATCTTCATCTTCATGTTCGGCCTCATCTTCCAGGGCGGCACCACGCCCGGTCTGACGATCGGCTGGGCCGACGAGGACGGGTCGCCGGCGGCCGCCTCCCTGCGCGATGCGTTCGACAGCCTCAAGGGCGTCGACGTGGTCGCCGCCGACCGCGACGCGTCGCTCGCGAGCATGCACGACGGCAAGGTCGACGCGGTCATCGTCGTGCCGGCGGGGTACGGCGCCGCGCTCGCTCCTGGTGGGGCCGCGACGGCGACCGGACCGACCAACATCGTCGTGTACACCGACCCGTCGCGCTCGAACCAGGCCGGGTCGGTCGAGCAGACGGTCGCGGCCGTGCTCGGGGTCGTCAACCTCGCCGGACGTGCGCCGCTCGTCGTCGCGACACAGCAGACGCTCCAAACCCAGGACATCAACTTCATCAGCTACTTCGTGCCGAGCATGCTCGGGCTGTCGGTCATGCAGGTCGGGATCTTCGCCGCGATCCCGCTCGTCGCGGACCGCGAGAAGCTCATCCTCAAGAGGCTGGCCGCGACACCACTCAAGCGCTGGCAGCTGGTCGGCTCGAACGTGTTGATGCGGTTGCTGATCGCGCTCGCCCAGGCGGTCATCATCGTGGCCGTCGGCGTGCTGTTCTTCGGCGTCGAGATCACCGGCCCGCTGGCGCTGACCGTGTTCTTCGTGTCGCTCGGGGCCGTCGCGTTCCTGGCTCTCGGTTACGTCATCGCCTCGTTCGCCAAGACCGAGGACTCGGCGAACGGCATCACCAGCGTGGTCCAGTTCCCGATGATGTTCTTGTCAGGCACGTTCTTCCCGATCGAGGCCATGCCGGCCCCGCTCCAGACGGTCGCCCGCCTGATCCCGCTGACCTATCTGTCCGATGCGCTGCGTCAGGTGATGGTCGGTGGGGCGGCCTTCGCGCCACTCACCGTCTGTGCGGGGGTGCTGATCGGCTGGCTGGTGGTCTGCTTCGGGATCGCGTCGCGCAAGTTCCAGTGGCAGTAGGGCTGGACCAGGGCGCCTGACGTCTACCAGCGCTCGTCGCGGACCATGTCATCGAGGTCACGGCGCCCCCCGGCCGACGGCGGCCGGGTGAGATCCGCCGGATCCGCCGGATAGCCGAACGACAGGATGTACTCGCACCACTGGTCGTCGGGGTAGCCGAGCAGGCGTCGCGTCAGGTCGTGCTCGTAGACAGTGGCCGGGACGCTGCCGATCCCGAGCTCCCACGCCGCGAGGACCATGTTCTGCGCCGCCCGGCCGAGGTCCCACTCGATCGACAGCGGTGCACCCGACGCGCGCGGGTCTGGCGTCACGAGCGCGATCCCGACCGCCGCACCCGCCAGATGCGCGGCAAACGGTCCAACGGCGGCAAGCGCCTGCAGATGCTCCCGATCGCGGCAGACGATGAACGTCCAGCGTTGCAGGTTCTTGCTGCTCCCGGCACGCCGGCCGGCCCGGAGGATGCGGTCGACGTGGGCGTCCTCGAGCGGTCGGTCCGCGAAGCCGCGGATGACCCGGATCGTGGCGATCGCGTCCCACACGGGATCGGCACCGGCGGTCATGGTTCGACCGCCCGGAGGGCAGCCATCCCCGCCGCGTCAGGATCCGGGTGGGGCGGCCGGGTCGCTCCTGGCAGCGCGACCTGGGCCAGCGTGCGCAGGCCGCCCGGCAGCTCGTCCACCGTGCTGAAGCCGGCCTCGGCCTCCGGGATCCGCTCGGCCGGGATCGCGGCGGCCAGGTCGGCCGCGGTCGTGGGGTCGAACGGGCCGCCGAGTGTCCGGCTCAGGAAGCCGGCCACCGCGCGCCGGTAGCCGGCGTCCTCGTACAGCCATGAGTGCTGGCCGGCCCGGACGAGCAGGGTCTCGACCGGGGCGGCGATCGGGTCGTCGGCACGGCCGGCGCGTGCCGCGGCAGCCAGCCGTTCGAAGTGGCTGCGCGGCACGACCCCGTCCTCCTCCCCGTGGGCGAGCAGGACGGGACCGGCGTAGCGGGCGATGGCCGCGGTGGCGCTGACCGCGGTGACCACATGGCCGCGGGGCCGCAAGTAGACACGCGTCGTGAGCCACGCCAGCGGGTAGGCGACCACGTCGGGGATCGGCAGCCTGGCGAGCTGGAAGGTCAGCCGGGTGAGGCGGTACGGGCCGGCCGGGCTCGACGTCACCACGAGGGCTGCGACCCGCGGCTCGGCGGCAGCAGCCAGGATCGCCCCGATGCCGCCCATCGAGTGGCCGGCGATCGCTCCGACCGTCACCTCGGGCTGGTCGATGAGCGCGTGGAATGCCGCCAGCGTGTCGGCACCGAACTCGCCGGCGGTGAGCGGCAGGTCCTCCGCGGGGTTGGTGCCATTGCCGCGGACGTCGAAGGTCAGGCAGTGGAAGCCCGCGGCGTGGAGGAAGAGCGCCATCGGGAGCGTCCGGTCGCGAGCCGATTCCCAGCCGTGGACCAGCACGACGCCGGGCCCCGGGGCGCCATCGCGCGCGGGGATGAACCAGGCCGGCAGCTGGATCCCGTCCGAGGCGATGAGCATCGACTCATACGGCAGACCGAGGTCGGCCGGGGTGACGGTCGGCGGGTTGCGCCTCGGATAGCCGGCGCGGACCCGGTAGGCGAGCGCGAACCGGTACGCGAGCCCGAGCTGGGCGAGGGCGGCGGCGGTCACGATGGCTGCCCGGCGCTTGGTCCCCATGGACGTAGGGGACGGCACAGAGCCCGGACTGTCAAGTGCGGCCAAGTCCGCTCTACACTCCGGTCGATGACCAAGCGAGACCCACACGACGTCCTCGGCGTCGAGGTCGGCGCGTCGCCGACCCAGATCAAGGCGGCCTGGCGCCGTCTTGCGCGGACGAACCACCCCGACCTGACCGGCGACGATCCGGCGGCGTCTCGCCTCGCCACGCGTCGCATGGCCGAGATCAACGATGCGTATGCGGCCCTGACGCGGGAACCCGGCTCGGGCGGCGGCGACCGCCGCGGCCGCGGGGCCGATGACACGCCGTTCGAGCCCGGTGTGACGCGCCGACGCGGCGGACCACCACCACCGAAGCCGACCCGCCCGGTGACCGGCCGCGTGGACATGAGCGGCGTCTACCAGCCACGCAACCAGGCCGTCGGCAATGGCGCCAACCGGACGCCGCTCCAGGGCCACCCGCCGAAGCCCACCAACATCGTCGGTCGCGAGCCGCTCAGGGCCTCGACACCGACCGGCCCGGCCGTGCGCGATCGCGTCCGTGGTTTCCGCCGGCGCCCGGCGCCTCCCCTGGATGAGGCCGAGGCGGTCGTCATGCCGTTCGGCAAGTTCCACGACCACACCCTCGGCCAGATCGCGGCATTCGAGCCGTCGTATATCGACTGGGTCGCCGGCACCGTCAACCACGACCCGGACCTGGTCGCGGCTGCGCGCGTGGTCCAGTCGGATCTCGACCGGCGGCGCGTGATGCGTCGGGCGCACGTCACGCCCGAGGGGCGAGGCAACACCGCCTGACAGGCCGGAAACGCGAGATCGCCCCCCGATACCGGAGGGCGACCATGACGCGGATGAATTTCGTATGACTGCTGCCGCCCCGACGGTCACCAGGCCTGTTGGCCGAAGACCAGTTACTCGGCTCGTGATCCGGATCTGGGATCGATCGCCCCGAACCTCCTCGGAACGAAAGGCCTTCTCCGATTCCGTGACCGACGCCCCAGGGACCTCCTGGTTCGATCGCGGGGTGGCGTGCCATGAAAGTATTCCCGGAGCGGCGTGGGGGCAATGGCACCCTGGTCCCCTTTTGCCGGCGACGATGGTCGGGCGCACCGGCGCACCGAACCCCGGACGCATGTACCAGGTGCGCGCTGGCACCGGTCCGTCCATGAGCTCGTCGAGCCCGTCATCGGCGTCCACGTCGGACTCGGGCTACGCTGTCGCCATGCCCCGGTCCCTTCGCTTCGGCTTCCTCGCGCTCGCCATGCTCCTCGCGATCGCCGGCTGCAGCAGCGGCGCTGACCTCGTCTCGTTCGATCCGACCACGCCGTGCACCGCCGACGGACGCTTTCCGGGCGCCTACCCTGACCTCGAGGCACAGGTGCCGAAGCTGTACATGAGCGCCGCACCCGAGACGCTCGACTCGGGGCGCAACTGCACACCGGCCAACCTGGGCACGCTCGCCGACAAGGGGATCACGATGGTGCGGTTCGCAGGTGGGACCTGGACGTTCGGTGCCGAGCGGGCGGCGGTCCTCGCGCGGTTCACCGCCGACGGCCTCGACGCGACCGCGCTGGCGGACTTCTACGAGGCGAGCGCGAAGGCCGCGGCGCGCACGTCGATCACCAACGAGACGAAACCGACGGTCGCCGAGCGACCCGGCTACCGGCTTGACACCGAGACGGGGGAGCGGACGCAGACCGTCGTTGTCTGGCCGTCGGCCACGGCCGGGACCGTCAACGTCGTGATCACCGACGACCTGCCCGACGCCCGGATCCAGGACGCCATCGACGCGTTCGGCGGCCGCTGATGATCCGCTTCCTGCTTCGTCATGGGGCCGTTCGCGTCGTCGGTGGGCGGCTGGTCCCGGCGCTCATGGTCTGGGACATCGCGGTCCTCGCCAACAAGACGCGACAGATCCCGATCGTCGACCGGAGCCTGCGACGCGGCGCATCGGCCACGCGCAGCGGGCTCGGCTCGGCCGTTCGGCGCGGAGCGCGGAGGCGCCGGCGAGCGGACGGTGGTCGCGGACCGTCCATCCGGACGGCTGATCCGCACGCCTGACGCCGACACGCCCCGTGCTAGAGTCGCCGCCATGACCGACCGATCGGCCGACTGGGCCGCTCGTCGACGCGCGTGGGAGACCGAACGCCTCGCGCCCGCGCTCGAGCGGGCCCCCGAGCGCCGGACGCGCATCTCGACGATCTCGGACGCCACCATCGAGCGCCTGTACGGCCCGTGGTCGCTGCCGGAGGACGACCTTTTCGACACGGTCGGCTTCCCGGGTGAGCCGCCGTTCACGCGCGGGATCCACCCGACCGGCTATCGCAGCCGTCGCTGGACGATGCGGATGTTCGCCGGGTTCGGCGCTGCGGAGGACACCAACGCCCGGTTCCGCCAGCTGCTCACGGCCGGCCAGACCGGCCTGTCGATCGCCTACGACATGCCGACGCTGTACGGCTACGACACCGACGACCCCGAGGCCGAAGGCGAGTTCGGGACGTGCGGCGTCGGCGTCTCGAGCCTGGCCGACATGGAGGTCCTGCTCGACGGGTTGCCGCTCGACGCCGTGTCGACGTCGATGACCATCAACTCGCCGGCCGCGCCGATCTGGGCGATGTACATCGTGGCCGCGGAGCTGGCGGGCGTGGCGCGCGATCGGCTCGAAGGCACCACCCAGAACGACATCCTCAAGGAGTTCGTGGCGCAGAAGGAGTTCCTCTTCCCGCCCGAGCCGTCGATGCGCCTGGTGACCGACACGATCGAGTTCGGGACGCGCGAATTGCCGCGCTGGAACACGGTCTCGATCAGCGGCTACCACATCCGCGAGGCCGGATCGACGGCGGTCCAGGAGCTGGCGTTCACCATCGCCGACGGGATGGCCTACGTCGAGGCAGCACTCGCCCGCGGCCTGCGGATCGACGACTTCGCGCCGCGGCTCAGCTTCTTCTTCAACAGCCACAGCGACTTCTTCGAGGAGATCGCCAAGTTCCGCGCATCGCGGCGGATCTGGTCGAAGCTGATGACCGAGCGCTATGGCGCCGAGAACGAGCGATCGGCCTGGATGCGCTTCCACACCCAGACCGCAGGCGTGTCGCTCACCTCGCAGCAGCCGCTCAACAACCTGACCAGGGTGGCCTTGCAGGCGCTCGCCGCGGTCCTCGGGGGCACCCAGTCGCTCCACACCGACGCGTACGACGAGGCGCTCGCCGTCCCGACCGCCGAGGCCGCGATGCTTGCCCTCCGGCAGCAGCAGATCATCGCCGAGGAGAGCGGCGTGGACGCCACGGTCGATCCGCTCGGTGGGTCGTGGTTCGTCGAGGCGCTGACCCACGAGACCGAGGCGGCCGTGTGGCGCTACCTCGACGAGATCGACCGACGGGGCGGGATGGTCGCGGCCATCACCGAGGGCTATCCGCAGCGGGAGATCGCCGACGCCGCGTACCGATACCAGCGCGAGTTCGATGCCGGGGAGCGTCGGGTGGTCGGCATCAACGCCTACGCGGATGACGCGGAGACGACCACGATCCCGGTGCTGGCCGTGCCGCCCGGGTCGTTCGAGCGGCACATGGAGCGGCTGGCGCGTACGCGGCGCGATCGCGACGCCGGCTCGGTCGAGGCGGCCCTGCGCGGACTGCGCGAGGCGGCCGGGCGCCCGGGCTCGAGCGACACGAACCTGATGCCGCACTTCATCCGCTGCGCCGCGGCGTACGCCACGCTCGGCGAGCAGTGCGGCGTGCTGCGCGAGGTCTTCGGGGAGTACCGCGAGCCGGTCGCCGTCTGAAGGGGAGCCTGATGTATCTCGATGCGCTCGAATTCCTCGAGGAGGAACGTGAGGCCTGGGCACCATATGAGGCGCTCGACGACCTGACCGATGACCAGCTGTCGGTCCCGGTCGCCGGCGCGCACGGCTGGTCGGGCCGGATGCTGATCGGCCACCTGGTCGCGTGGCAGGAGCACGCGCTGGTGGTCGCCACCGAGCTCGCGGTCAACGACACCAGCCCCGCGAAGGCGCGGTTGGACGCCGACTGGGCCGTGCGTGGCGACGCCATCAACGACGAGATCGACACCGCCTGGGGCGCGCTTCCGATGACCGAGGTGCGGGAACGGTTCCGGACTGTGCCCGGTCAGCTGCGCGGCTACCTGACCGTCGTCCCCGAGGCCCGCTGGGTCAAGCACCCCGACAACCAGCAGTTCTTCCTCGACGAGACGACCGAGCACTACGAGGAACACCACGCGGACCTCGAGGCCGTGCTCGCCGCCGCGCGCGGATGAACCTGCGCGATCTGCTCGAGGAGGAGGCAGCCGACCTTCCGGGGACCGAACCGGCGACCGGGCCGGACGGCTCGCTGACCTGGGTCCGGACCGGCCGGACCTTCGCAACGGCCTCAGCCGACGGCAGCTCTGCGGAGTTCGCGCTCGATCCGGCCGTCGCCGATGCTGCGGCTCGGACGCCGGACGTCACGCCGTCCGAGCGCGGACCGGGCTGGGTCGTCTTCGCCCCGCTCGAGCTCGACGATCACGCGGCCGACCGCGCCGTCGCCTGGCTCGCCTCGGCCCACCGCCGCGCAGAGCCACGCAACTAGACCCGGCGTCCATCGTCGGTCTCCTTGAATCGAAACGACCCCGGCCGATGACCGGGGTCGTGCCTGTGTCGGGGAAAGCGTCAGTCGGCGGCGGGCGCCGCGACGTCGATCTTCTCGACCGCGTACTCAGCCAGGTTGAACGTCTGCTCGAGCTGCTCGAGCGGCCGGAAGCCGACCACGCCCTGCGGCTGCGAGCCCGGCTTGAAGAACGCGATGACCGGGATGCTCAGGATGTTGAATGCCTGCGACAGCCCCGGATTGGCGTCGACATCGACCTTGACGACATCGACGGCGCCGTCGTACTTGGCCGCCAGCTTCTCCATCTCGGGTGCGACCATCTTGCATGGTCCGCACCACGCCGCCCAGAAGTCGACTACGACCGGGCGCTCCGACTTGAGGACGAGCTCCTCGAAATTCGCGTCGGTCGCGACCCTGATCTCCGCCATCGGGATTCGATGTCCTTTCTTGTGCGCTCTAGCGCGCGATGTCCTGGATGAGACGATACGCCTCGATGACCCGCGGGTCCGCGAGACGGTAGTAGATGGTGGTGCCTTCTCGACGCGTGGTCACGAGACCTGCGCTCCGCAGCACCGCCAGATGCTGGCTCATGTTGGGGACCTGGCAGCCGACCCGTTCGCTCAGATCGGTCACCGACAGCTCGCCGATGGCGAGCGATTCGAGGACGCACAGGCGTTTCGGGTCCGACAGCGCGCGACCGACCGCCGCATAGCGCGTTCGGTCGATCTCTTCCGAGACCGGCAGGCGATCCAACATCGCGATCATCATATCAACGCTTGCGCAAACACGCAACTAGTTTGTGCTCGTACCCACCTGCGCCGGCTCCGCGATCTGGTAGTCGAGCTCGTAGGTCGCGTCGGCGCCCCCGGGCGCTCGGAACGAGCCGCTGCCGCGGATGTCCGCGAGCTCACCCTCGCCGAGACCTTCGAGGACCGCCAGGGTCCCGGCGCTGGCCTTGCCGTCGAACTCGCCGGTCGATTCGACGACGAACGAGCCGGACCGACCATCGATCGACCCGGTGATCCGCCAGATCCCGACGAAGTGGGCGGTCCCGTCGGCGCGATACGACATCAGCCACTGGACGTCGCCGGTGCCGCCGATATCGCCCTGGTAGACCTGGTCGCCGGTCGCCCGAGTGAGCTTCCGGCCGTTCCCCAGCTCCTGGTAGGTCTCGTCCTCCATGTTCGAGACATGGAACGTCCCGCTTGCGTGCTGCATCGATCCGCCTCCTCGACAGGTCGTCAGCCTAGCGCCGGACGCGTGTCATGGTGCTTGCCGAGACGCGGGTCCGACCTTGCAGTCATCTGATGACTGGCCCCGGGTGCGTGCGATACTCGCCGGCATGTCCGACCCCGACGCGCACGACGTCACGCTGCGCGATCTCGAGGAAGCGCGTGCTCGGCTCGCCGGGATCGTCCATCGCACGCCGCTGCTCTCGTCGCTCACCGCAGGGACGTGGACGACCGCGGCGACCGGCGTCCGCCTCGGCGACGATCGCCTGTATGTCAAGGCCGAGCACCTCCAGAAGACCGGCTCGTTCAAGGCGCGCGGCATGACCAACCGGATCGCGACGTTGAGCCCCGAGGCGGCGGCCCGCGGCGCGATCACGCTGTCGGCCGGCAATGCCGGCCAGGCGTACGCGTGGGCCGGCCGGACGGCTGGGGTGCGGATGACGGTGGTGATGCCGACCGGCGCGGTCCGCTCCAAGGTCGATGCCTGCCTGGGCTACGGGGCGCGGGTCGTGCTCCACGGCGCCCACGTCGGCGAGACCCTGGCAGAGCTGGAACGGATCCGCGACGCCGAGGGCCTCGTGCTGTGCCATCCGTTCGACGATCCCGAGGTCATCGCCGGACATGCGTCGGCGGGCTTCGAGATGATCGAGGACCTGCCGGACCTCGATGTCGCGGTCGTCGGGGTCGGCGGTGGCGGGCTCATCTCGGGCATCGCCGCGGCCCTGAAGATGCGGCGGCCGGGGATCCGCGTCTACGGCGTCGAGCCCGAGCTGTCGAACGCGATGACGGTCGCGCTGGCCGCGAACGCCGTCGTGCCGATCCAACCCCGGAGCGTCGCCGACGGCCTCGGCGCGCCGTTCGCCGGTCTCTGGACGATCGCGATGTGCCGGCGCTATGTCGACGACATCGTGCTGCTCGACGACCCGACGATCCAGGCCGGGATGCGCTTCGCAGCTGAGCGGATGAAGCAGGTGCTCGAGCCGGCGGGTGCCGCCGCCCTGGCCGCGGTCCTTGCCGGGCGGATCCCGATCCGGGACGGCGAGAGGGTCGCCGTGGTCGCCTCGGGCGGGAACGTGGATGTCGGCCGGGTCGGAGCGCTGCTCGACGGAGCGGCACGGCTGCCCGGGGCGGAGGCGTGACTGAGACGTCAGAACCAGGCGCCGAAGCATCGACGCCGGCCGAGCCGCCAGATTCGGCGGAGCTCCCGCCGGGGCTCGAACCGCCGGTGCCGACCGAGCCGCCACCGCCGAGCGAGCCCACGCCGCCTTTGGTGCCAGCCGTCGAGTCGACTCGCCGGTTGCTCGGCGCGAGCTTCGACCTCCTGTCGCGGGCGTCAGACGACATGCGCCGCGCCTCGTTCTACATCGGTGCGATCACCCTGGCCACCCTCGGCCCGTTCGCCCTGGCGGCATGGGCGACCGAGGTCGTGTCCATCCACCGGACCGAGCGTGAGATGGAATCGATCCTCGTCCACGGTGCGGCGGGATGGTACGGCGTCCTCGGGACGGTGGCCGGTCTCGGCCTCGCCGTCGCCGCAGTCGAGAGCCGCGCGATGGCGGCGGCGATCCTCGGTGGCCACTACGCCGGCCGGCCGGTGGAGGTCCGATCGGCACTCGCCCGATCGAGGATGGTGTTCTGGCGCGTGGTCGCGGTGTCGCTGATCGTCGGCATCCCGGTGCTCATCGTGCAGCAGGCGATCGGCCTCGCGTTCGTGGCGATCCTCGGCCCGGAGACCGACGTGTCGATCGTGGCCTCGACCTTGGCCGCGGGCCTCGTCGGCGCGCCGCTGGCCTACCTCCTGACCGGCGTGGTCCTCGGTGACGTCGCCCCGATCGAGGCCACCCGCCGGTCGTTTCGCGTCTTCCGGGCACGGAAGGTGGCGGCGGCCCTCGTGGCGGTGTTCGAGACCATCGCCGTCCTGCTCGTCTCGCTCGGGCTCGGAGCCGGTCTCGATGTCGCGCTGAGGGTGTTCGGTGCGCTCGGTCTCGGTCCCGAATCCGGGCCGGCCGGCCTCGCCCTCGTGACGATCGGCGTCGTTGCCGCCGTCTTCGCGCTGGGGACGCTGATCTACACCGCCCTCGCCATCTCGATCGCGCCACAGGTCGTGATGTTCGTGGGCCTGACCCACGCCACGTTCGGCCTCGATCACGTGCGGCCGGGTGGCGACCGCGATCCCACGATCCGACGACCCGGAGCGCGCCGTTTCCGCTGGCTGACCATCCCCGTGCTCATCGGGCTCGTCGTCGGCGTCGTCGCGCTGGCCGGATTCCTTGCCAGCTTCGCGGGCTGAGTGTCAGTCGACCCCGAGCGCCTCGAGCCGGTCGTCGTCGATCCCGAGGTGATGGGCAAGCTCGTGGACGACCGTCAGCCAGACCTCGTCGGCCAGGTCGTCAGGGTCGGCGAAGTCCTCTTCCAGCGGCAGCCGGAAGAGGATGATGCGGTTCGCCACAGGCGCCGAATCGGCACCCCACTCGGTGCGCGGGACGCCTTCGTACAGGCCGTAGAGCGAATCGTCCGGCTCGAGCTCGTTCTCGCGCCGCTGATCCTCGCTCGGCTCGTCCTCGATGACGATGGCGACCTCGTCGAGCGCGCTGGCGAACGGCTCGGGGATCGCGTCGAGCGCCCAGCCGACCAGCTCCTCGAACGGCCGATGCCGGGAGCGCGGGCGCTGGCGGCGGGACCCGCGGCGGTGCTTGACCATCGTCCCCGTATCCTAGGGGCGATGGAGCCCGTCCCAGCGCCGGATCGCGCGGCCGAGCCCGATGGCTTCGTGGTCGTCGTCGACCCGGGCGATCGGATCCATTTCCTCGACTGGGGAGGAGAGGTGAGCCCCGCTGGCGACGGCGCTCCCGGTGTGCTCCTCATCCATGGGCTGTCGAACACCGCGTGGTCGTGGACGCCCGTGGCGCGCCGACTGCGCGCGGTGCGGCGCGTCGTGGCGATGGATCTGCGCGGCCATGGGCTGTCAGACGCCCCGACCGAGGGCTACGACCCGGAGTCGTTCGCGAGCGACGTCCTCGCCGTCGCGGAGGGATCGGGCTTGCTCGCCGAGACGGGCGACCGGATCGTCCTCGCCGGCCACGGGTTCGGAGCGATCGTCGCTGCCTGGGCCGCGGCAGACATCGGCGAGCGGTGCGCCGGCCTCGTCCTCGTGGATGGCGGCTGGGAGTCCATCGAGGCGTCCAGCGGGATGGATGTCGAGGAGTTCCTGCGCGGGCTCGACGAGCCGCCCGAGGTGATGCGCTCGATGGCCGCATTCCTGGCCGATCGCGCCGCGTTCGACCCGGCGACCTGGGACGCCGACCAGGAGCGGGCGGCCCGGGCCACCGTCGTCGAGACGCACGCGGGCAAGGTCGTCCCCTCGACGCGTCCGCACGCCGCCGAGGCGAGTGTCCGCGCGATGTTCCGATACGACCCGCTCGCGGTCGCTGGCCGCGGTCGATGCGCCCGTCACCGCCCTCATCGCCGCCGACGACGAGGAAGGGTCGCGAGCCAGGGCGCTGGCTGCGGCCTCGTCCGCCCGGGCGGCCGCGGGCCGTGGCCGCGATCCGTGCCGCGTCATATCCCGCACGACGGCCACAACCTGATGCGCTACCGTCCGGAGGCGGTGAGCGCGGCGATCCTGTCGGTCGCCGCCGAGGCCGAACGATAGGGGCTCCACCAAGGATGCAGGTCGTCTATTCGCCCGCCCACCTCGCGCACGACATCACGACCGAGACGTTCATGGGCCTGCCGGTCCCGGCCAACGAGGTCGCCGAGCGTGCCGAGCTCATCCGCGCGGCGCTCGAGGCAGATGGCGGGTTCAGCCTCGCCGCGCCGACCGAGCACGGCGAGGCGCCGATCACCGCCGTCCACGACCCGGGCCTGGTGCGCTTCCTCGAGGTCGCCTGGTCCGAGCTGGAACGGCAACGGATCGATCGCCCGTTCCTGAGCGCCGACACGTACCCGAACCGGGCGATGTTCGAGGGGATGTCCGACGCCGCCGTCGAGGCGCTCGCACGCGAGCCGATCAACGTCGGCGGGCGCGCCGGCTTCTGGGGCCTCGATTCCGCCGCGCCCCTCGTCGCCGGCACGTACGTCGCGGCCCGGGCGGCGGTCGACGTCGCGCTGACGACCGTGGACCTCGTGCTCGGCGGCGAGCGCGCCGCCTACGGCCTGTGCCGGCCGCCCGGCCATCACGCGGCGCGCTCGATGTATGGCGGCTACTGCTTCTTCAACAATGCCGCGATCGCCACGGACGCGATCGTCCGGGCGACCGGCGAGCGCGTCGCGATCCTCGACCTCGACTACCACCACGGCAACGGCTCGCAGCAGATCTTCTGGCGGCGCGGCGACGTTCGGTACGTCTCGCTCCACGCCGATCCGGACCACGACTATCCGTATTTCCTCGGGCGTGCCGACGAGACCGGCGAGGGCGACGGGGCAGGGGAGAACCTCAACCTGCCGCTGCCTCCCGGCACCACCGACGACGCCTACCTCGCCGCGCTGGATCGCGCCCTCGAGGCGATCGCGGCCGTGCCGGGCTCCGTGGTCGTGGTCTCGCTCGGGTTCGACACCTACCGCGACGACCCGATCGGGACGTTCGCGCTCACGACCGCGCGTCTACCACGAGGTCGGCCGGCGAGTGGCGGCGCTCGGCCGGCGGCTGGTGGTCCTCCAGGAGGGCGGCTACCACCGGCCGACGCTCGGCGCGAACACGCGAGCGTGGCTACGCGGCGCGGACGGGCGGTCGTTCGAACCGGGATGAACCGGCGGACCAGACTGGACGACGCGGGTCTCGCCGCCGGCGTGGCCATCCTCGCCGCCCGCGACGCCGACCTGGCCGGTATCGTCGCCCGCCACGGTCCGCCGCCGCTGTGGGACCGTGCCCCTGGCTTCGCGACCCTGCTCCACATCGTCCTCGAGCAGCAGGTCTCGCTGGCCTCCGCCCAGGCCGCGTTCGACCGGTTGCGGGCGACCGCCGACCCGCTCACGCCGGCTCGCTTCCTCGAGCTGTCGGACGCTGAGCTGCTGGCCATCGGGTTCAGCCGCCAGAAGGCACGCTACGGCCGGGCGCTGGCGACGGCCGTGGCGGACGGCTCCCTCGATCTCGAAGGGCTCGACAGCCTCGATGACGATGCCGTCCACGGCTCGCTCCAGGCGATCCCCGGGATCGGCCCGTGGACCTCGACGATCTACCTGCTGATGGTCCTCGGGCGGCCAGACGTGTGGCCGGTCGGCGACATCGCGCTGGCCGAATCGGTCGGCCAGGTCAAGGGCCTCGGCCGTCGCCCGGACGCGGTCGAGATGGCGCGGCTCGGTGAGGCATGGCAGCCGTGGCGCTCGGTCGCGGCCCGCCTGTTCTGGCACGACTACCTGGCCCGGCGCGGGCGGTCCGGCTGACCGGTCCGGGCGAGCGGTCGCGGCCGAGGGGCCGTCCGACGTACCATCGCCGCCTGCATTGGAGTCCGATCGCGTGTCCAGCCCGCCCGAGCTGCCCAGCCACATCCGCCGGATCGTCGACGAGATCGAGACCGAGATCGGCGAGGAGCCGGGCCACGCCGAGTCGCTGATCGAGGGCGCCGGCGCGGACGGCATGGACGGCGCGGACGGACACGACAACGGGCGCGTCGAGGACGCCGTCCGCCAGATCCTCGCTCGAGATCGGCGAGGCACCCGATCGTCAGGGCCTGGTCGGCACCCCCGAGCGCGTCCACCGGATGTACACGGAGCTGACCGCCGGCTACCACGTCGATCCCGACCGGCTGATCAACGGCGCCATCTTCGACATCGCCTACAGCGAGATGGTGGTCGTCAAGGACATCCCGTTCTACTCGCTGTGCGAGCACCACCTCCTGCCGTTCTTCGGCACAGCGGCCGTCGCCTACATCCCGCGCGGCCGCGTCATCGGGCTGTCGAAGATCCCGCGCGTCGTGGAGATGTACGCCCGTCGCCTGCAGATCCAGGAGCGACTGACCCAGCAGATCGCCGAGTTCCTCCAGGAGCGCCTCGCGCCGCAGGGCGTGGGCGTGGTGATCGAGGCGACCCACCTGTGCGCGGTGATGCGAGGCGTCCGCAAGCCCGGGACGATCATGACCACCTCGCACGTCCTCGGGCTGTTCCGGACGCGCGACCGGACGCGCGCCGAGTTCTTCGCCCACCTCGATCGCCCCGCGCCGGACCGCTGACGGTGGATCTCGGCCTGCGCGACAAGGTCGTGCTCATCACCGGCGCCGGTGGTGGGAGCGGCCCGACCGTCGCGCGAGCGTTCGCGGACGAGGGCGCGATCGTGGCGCTGCATCATCGGAGCGGCACTGGCAGTGCCGCCCGGGCCGAGGCGGCCGCCGGGGACATCACGTCGGCCGGCGGGCGGGCGCTCGCGGTGAACGCCGATCTCGATTCCACCGACCAGATCGGCTCGATGTTCGAACGCGTCGCGAACGAGGTCGGACCCGTCGCCGTTCTGGTGACGGCGACGTCGGACTACAAGTCGGAGCGGTTCGCGCAGATCGCGGACGAGTCGTGGGCGGCGGTCGTCGACGACCTGCTTGGCGCGACGTTCCGGACGTGCCGGGCGGCCGTGCCCGGGATGCAGGCGGCCGGCTGGGGACGGATCGTCAACGTCGCCGCACGGTCGGGGCTGGTCGGGACCGCTCGGGCCACCCACTACGCTGCCGCGAAGGCGGCCATCATCGGGCTATCGGCGTCGCTGGCCAAGGAGCTCGGACCGGACGGCATCCTCGTCAACGCGGTCGCGCCGACCCAGATCCTGACCGTCATGGACGGCGTCCCGTCGATCCCCGACGAGCGTGCGACCGAGATGGCCAGGACGATCCCGCTGCGCCGGCTGGCAACGCCACGAGGACCTTGCTGCGCTCGTGGTGTGGCTCGGCTCCGACGCCAACCGTTACGTGACCGGCGAGACGATCTCGCTGACCGGCGGCGACCAGAAGTGATACGAGGGAGGGACTGTCATGGCGGCTGACCAGCAGTTGGTGCTGTCGATCTTCGAGGACGAGGCGGCCGCGGATTCGGCCGCCGAGTCGCTCAAGAACTGGAACGGCTACAGCTTCGAGATGAAGATGGGCCCGATCGGCGTCCTCGTCCTCGACGAGAAGGGCCAGATCAAGGAGCACAAGCTCGGCCCGCGGAGCACCGGCAAGGGGGCCGGGATCGGACTCGTCCTTGCGGTCATCGCGCCACCGAGCCTGCTCGTCGGGCTGGTCGGCGGCGGCGCCGTCGGTCACTTCCGCCACAAGGGACTCGGGCTCGACCAGGCCGACCGCGATCGGATCGTGGCCGAGCTCGCCGGTGGCAAGGCCGCGGTCGGGGTCATGGCGCTGCCGCAGCAGGCGCAGGTCATCTCCGAGACGCTGGCCGATCTCGGCGGCACGCCAGAGGTCTACGACGTCTCCGACGACGCGCTCGCGGCGGTCGCGAGCGCAGCGCCGGCCGACGCCGAGGGCGGTGAGAGCACGGGAACGGCCCCGACCGCCTGACCGTCAGTCCCGGCGCTCGACGATGTCGATCGATTTCGAGCCGCCGACGACCTCGATGCTCAAACGGTCGCTCGCGCCGGACCAGCCGCGCGACTCGACGGCGACGTCGCCGCCCTTCTTGCCCTGGGCCGCACCATCGAGACTGACGGAGGTGGCGCCGCCCTGGATCCGAAGGCGCACCGGCGTGCCCGCCGGGCGCTCGAGCCGGATCGCCCGCGTCCCGCCCACGAACCGGACCGCCACGTCGCCGACCGGGCGCCCGAATTCGACCTGGATCCGATCGCTTCCGCCCGGTCAGCTCGAAACGGCGGATGTTCACCTCGCGCAGGTCGGCCTCGACCCGGTTGACCCCGCCGACGATATCGACCGTCCAGGGGATCGCCGTGTTGAGCGCGATCGTGGCGATCCGCTTGCGCCAATCGAACGGCACGCCGCGGTACTGGACGAGCACGCGACCGTCGCGCACCCGGACCTGCGGAGTCGCGCCGTCGAACCGCGCGCGATAGAGGTCGGTCGCCGAGTCGGCCCGGTCGGAGCCTGAGATCCTGGGCGCCCGATCGGAACGTGAGGCGGGCCGACGTCAGCCCGCCCAGCGGAGCGGCATGCTCGGCCGGTGCGGTCGGCTCCGAGGGGTCGCCCTCGGGTGACGTCCGCAGGCGCGCAGCCTCGGTCTGGGTCAGGTCCGCCATCCGCGACAGGAAGTCGTTGATCAGCGCCAGCTGCTCGGGGGAGTAGCGCCCGACCTCCTCGGCACTGGCGCGCTCGAGTGACTCGAGCAGCGACTGGACCGTCGCGACGCGTTCGGGCACGACCTCGACGACGACCCGACGACGATCGGCCGGGTCGGTCGTCCGACGGACGTAGCCGGCCTGCTCGAGTCGATCGATGACCCGGGTGACGGCGCCGCGTGGTCATGCCCATGACCTCGGACAGCTTGCCGGCGGTCGCGGCGCCGGTGTCGATCAAGCAGCTCGAGCGCATCGATGTCCGATTCGCTCAAGCCGAGCCGGATCGCCACCGACTGCCCGAAGATCGAGCCCTGGAAATTGACGCGCCGCAGGGCGCGAACCACGCCCTCGACCCCTGGTCGTCGTTCCATGTTGACAAATGCTCCTCATCCGGTAACTATCTGCGCAGTGCAGATAATGCTCCGGAATGCTGGATGGCGCAAGTGACCGCCAGAGCATAGGGCATGGCAGGAGGCACCAGATGACCAGAACGATCGGATCCGGCGGGCCGATGATCGAGACGAAGGACCTGCGCCGGACCTTCAAGGCTCGGAAGGCGACCGTCGAAGCGGTCCGCGGCGTGGACCTCACCGTCGAGGCGGGGGAGATCTTCGGCTTTCTTGGCCCGAACGGTGCCGGCAAGACGACGACGCTGCGGATGCTCGCCACGCTGCTCAAGCCGACCGGCGGCAGCGCAACGGTCGCGGGCGTCGACCTCGCCCGCGATCCGCAGGAGGTCCGCCGCCGCATCGGCTACGTGCCGCAGGGCGGTTCGACGGACCCGGCCGAGACCGGGCGCGGCGAGCTCGTGATCCAGGGCCGGCTCTACGGCCTCGACAAGGCTGCCGCCGTGCGCCGCGCGAACGAGGTGCTCGAGGCGCTCGAGCTGACCGCGGCCGCCGACCGCCCGACCCAGACCTATTCCGGCGGCATGCGCCGCCGCCTCGACGTCGGGCTCGGCATCGTCCACCGCCCGCGCATCCTGTTCCTCGACGAGCCGACGACCGGGCTGGACCCGCAGGCCCGCGCCCGCATGTGGGACGAGATCCGCAAGCTGCGCGAGCTCGGAACCACGGTCTTCCTGACCACGCACTACCTCGAGGAGGCGGATGCCCTGGCCGACCGCCTGGCGATCATCGACCACGGCCAGATCGTGGCCGAGGGCACCGGCGACGAGCTCAAGCGCCAGGTCGCCGGGCGACGTCATCACGCTCGGCATCGACGGCGACCACGAGCGCGTCCTCGCCCTCGTCCGCGCCGAACCGTTCGTCCGCGAGGCCTCCGTCGAGGACGAGCTCATCCGTCTCTACGTCGACCAGGGCGACAGCGCCGTCCCGCAGCTCATCCGGCTCCTCGATGGAGCCGACCTTCGCGCCCAGACGTTGACGCTCGCCCGGCCGAGCCTCGACGACGTCTTCCTTCGCCAGACCGGCCGATCACTTCGAGAGGAGCCCGCGGCATGACCGCCACGACCGCCATCACGACCACCCAGCCCACCATCACGACGAGGAACCCCGCCGTGCAACTCGTGCGCGACACCTGGCTCATCTTCCATCGGTCTCTCTGGCTGACCATCCGGCAGCCTATCTGGATCGTCTTCGGGATGATGCTGCCGCTGCTCTATCTGTTCCTGTTCGGGCCGCTCCTCGAGGGCGCCACGCAGGCGGCCGGGACCGGCACGAACGCGTTCAACTGGTTCGTGCCCGGTCTGCTCATCCAGATCGCCATCTTCGGGACCGCGTTCGTCGGCTTCGGGCTCATCGCCGAGCTGCGCAGCGGCGTGATCGAGCGGATGCGCGTCACGCCGATGAGCCGTGGGGCGATGCTCCTGGGCCGGTCGCTGCGCGACGTCGTCATCCTGATGTTCCAGGCGATCATCCTGATCGTCCTCGCGATCCCGCTCGGGCTCAAGGTGGACCTGCCCGGCATCGCGGTCGTGCTCGGTCTCCTCGTGCTCATCGGCCTCGCTGTGGCTCCGCTGTCGTACGCGGCGGCGCTGATCCTGAAGAGCGAGGACGCCTTCGCTCCGCTCGTCCAGGGCATCGCGATGCCGCTGCTGCTGCTGTCGGGGATCCTGCTGCCGATGGCGCTCGCGCCGGCATGGCTCCAGACCCTGAGCTCGCTCAACCCGTTCACACACACCGTGGACGCGGCGAGGGCCCTGTTCAACGGCCAATGGGGCGATCCGGAGATCGCGATCGGCGTGGCGATCACCGCGGTCATGGCCGTCATCTCGGTGTGGATCGCGGCCCGGACGTTCAGCCGCGCCAACGCATAGCGTTCCCGGCCTCGGACGAGGCCTGCCAGCCCGGCCCAAGGCGCGTCAGCGAAACGTCTGGCGCGCCTCGCCGGGTTTGTACGGCCGCACTCCGAACGCGGACCAGGTGTCGTCGATCGAGACCAGGCTCAGCCACATCAGGTTCGACCCCTCGAGCGGCTCCCAGCCCTTGTCGCGGGTCAGGTCCGTCTGCATCTTCGATGAGCCCTTCGGGTAGGAGATCCAGGCGAGACCCGTCGGGCTGAGGGTCGCCTTGAGCGGCTCGACGATGTCGGCAAGCTCGGCCGACGTCCGCACGAAGACCTGGATCCAGTCCCGGAGCCCGTCGAAGGTCGTCATGACGCTGACACCGTCCGGCGAACCGAGGCGCTCGAGATAGCCCGCCGGCGCGCCGACGACGGCTGCGCGCAGCCCGGACTTCAGCTTCAGCTTCTTCGCCAACGGCGTGATCGGAGTGTCCATGGCGGCCATCGTGCCACGCTTGGTCAACGACCGGCCAGACCGCGCAGGAAGTCGTTGATCGGGCCGGCCACCAGCGCAAGGATGACGAACGCGGCGAATGCGACGAGATAGACCAGTAGCGCGACGGCGATGACGAGGAGGACCGCCAGGAGGGCGATCAGCGGGACGAGGATCAGGACCAAGACGAAGATCGCGAGCCGGTGATGGACGGGGCGTCCGGCGGGATCGAGGAGGCGGATCGGGCTCCGCGGGGACGGAGTGTCAGCCCCCATGGCGCGCAGACGCTCCAGGCGTTTCGCGATCGACGGCGCGAGCGAGACGACGAGCCCGGTGTCGGAGAGTCGCGGCATCCGGCCGGCCGGCGTCGTGCCGCCGCCCGCACCGTCGACCACCAGCAGCAGCTCGAGCCAGGCGGTGCCGGGGACGCCGTCGCCGCCATTGCCGAGCTCTCCGAGGCCACGAGCGAGACCGTCCGCGTCACGCGTGAGGTCCACCGCCGTCGCGTCGGCGAGGTAGGCCCGCGCGCGCCAGGCGAAGGTCAGCAGCGGTCCGCTCAGGAACAGGTTGATGAGCGATACGCCCACCGTAATGAACCCGCCCATCGTGATCAAGGTCAGGCAGCCGTTGGCCGTCGTGTCCGGTGTGTCGTCGTCGGCGGGCAGTCCGAGCAGAGCGGCGACCCCCGTCGCGGCCGCCTGGGGGTCGGGACTGCGGCCCATGAGCGCCCGAACGGCCGCTCGCCAGCGCGCTCTTGCGCTCGCGCTGACGAACCCGGACAGGGTGGTCGTCAGCAGGCCATAGGTGACGTATACGGCGGCGATGTCGACGGCCAGGCGGAGGTCGCCGTCCACGGCCGACGCGATGAGCCGGGCCACCACGCCCTGCGTCTCTTCTCGGTCGAGCGCGTCGACCAGGCTCCGACCGACCAGGACGGTGGCGTGGTGTGCATCGCGCCCGAAGACGAGCGCGTTGGGCGGTCCGTCGTCGTAGAGCAGGAGACGTGGATGCTCGATCCCCGCGGCCACCGCGAGCTCGTTGACGATGTCGCCGAGCTGGACCTCGGCGGGGTCGCCGGTCCGTGCAGGTCTTGCACCCATCCCGAGTGCGATCCCGTCGCCGCCGATCCGACGCAGCCGCCACGCGACCGCAAGGTAGGCGACGACGAGCAGCACGATCCCGGGGATCACCCAGATGACCGCGATCCAGGCGAGAGCCTCGATCGTTCCCGGGTCGCCGCCGATGAGCCGGTCGAGGAGGCCCCACACGGCGCCGCCGACATCGGGCGCCGGCACGATGAGGTTGATGAGGTCGGTGACGATGATGCCGAGCGCGAGCAGGACCGGCGACAGGTAGACGCCGAGCGGGATGCCCATCGCGGCGGCGGCCAGCGCGGCCGGGATCGCACGGAGCCGGGCCGACCGCCGGTGCCGGCGCTGGGCGTGATAGAAGGTCTCGCGGTCGGCGGCGGCCGTCATCCGCACAGTATCGGGGGAGCGGCGTGCGCTACGATCGGCGCCATGACCGATCGGCCGATCAAGGTGCTCATCGCCAAGCCGGGCCTCGACGGCCACGACCGGGGCGCCAAGGTCCTCGCGCGCGGGCTGCGCGATGAGGGTTTCGAGGTCGTCTACACGGGGCTCCGCCAGACGCCCGAGATGATCGCCACGGCCGCCCTGCAGGAGGACGTGGACGTCGTCGGTCTGTCGATCCTCTCGGGCGCCCACATGACGCTCGTGCCGCGGGTGACCAGGTTGCTGGCCGAGCGCGGGATGGGTGACGTCCTCGTGACCGTCGGCGGGATCATCCCGGACGACGATGTCCCGGCGCTCCGCGAGGCCGGCGTGGCCGAGATCTTCGGGCCGGGCACGACGATCGCCCAGGTCGCCGACTACCTGCGGGCGAACGCGCGACCGCGCGACTAGCGTGGTGGGCGATTCGGCCACGCGCCGGGCGGCCGAGCTGTCGGACGCCGCGGTCGCGGGCGACCGGCTGGCGCTGGCCCGGCTGCTGACCGCGGTCGAGAACCGGACGCCGGTCGCGGAGGCGGCCCTCCGGCGGCTCTACCCGATGGCCGGGCAGGCACATCTCGTCGGCATCACCGGGCCGCCCGGGTCCGGCAAGTCCACGCTCGTCGCGGCACTGATCGGCGAAGTCCGGCAGGTCGGACGGAGCGTGGCGGTGATCGCCGTCGACCCGTCGAGCCCCATCACCGGCGGGGCCCTGCTCGGTGACCGCGTCCGCATGCAGGCCTACGCCGGCGACGACGGCGTGTTCATCCGGTCGATGGCGTCGCGTGGACACGCGGGTGGTTTGGCCGCGACCTCCACGGCTGCTGCCGCTGTGCTGGACGCCGCAGGCTTCGACCTGATCCTGATCGAGACCGTGGGAACGGGCCAGAGCGAGGTCGAGGTGGCGGCCGCGGCGGACACGACCGTCGTTCTGGAGGCGCCCGAGATGGGCGACGAGGTCCAGGCGATCAAAGCCGGGCTTCTCGAGGTCGCCGACCTGGTCGTCGTCAACAAGGGCGACAAGCCGGGGGCGCAGCGGACCGCGGCGCAGCTGCGCGCGATGCTCGTGGCGACCGCGCCACGCGGCGGCTCCACGGGGCGGCCCCGGCCGAAGCGTCCGGACGTGCTGATCACCACGGCCGCGACGGGAGCGGGTGTTCCCGAGCTGCTCGCGGCGCTCGACCGCCACCGGGCGGGTGGTCGGGAGGGGGAGTCGTCGGCCGCCCGTCTGGCCCGCGCCGAGGCGCAGGTCTTCGCGATCGTCGCGGAGCGGGTGCGCGCCCGGTCGATGGATCCCGCCCACGCGCCAGTGACGGCCGCGGTCCTCGGGGAGGTGGCCGCACACCGCCTCGACCCCTACGCGGCGGCGGACCGGTTGCTCGCCGAGGGCGACTGAACGACCGCACGGACCCGCGGGGCCCGCGTACCATCCAAGCCATGGCGACCGAGATCCAGCGCGTGTTCGTGGCGGGCGCCGGGCTCATGGGCCACGGCATCGCCCAGGTCCACGCCGCCGTCGGCCTGCCGGTCGTCCTGTACGAACCCGACCTCGCGCGCGCCCAAGCCGGCCGCGACCGGATCGCCGGCAACCTGGATCGATCGGTCGCCAAGGGCCGGCTCGCGCAGGATGAACGCGACGCCACGCTCGCGAGGATCGAGGCCACCGCCGACCTCCGTCGCGCGGCCGAGGCAGACATCGTCATCGAGGCCGTCTTCGAGGACCTCAAGGTCAAGCAGGGCCTGTGGCACGACATCGACGCCATCGCCCCGCGGGCCGCGATCTTCGCCAGCAACACGTCGTCGATCGCGATCCATCGCCTGTCCGAGGCTGTCACCCATGACCGCCGAGCGCAGTTCGTCGGCATGCATTTCTTCAGCCCCGTGCCGGTGATGCCGCTCATCGAGCTGATCCGCGGCCGCGACACGGACGACGCGACCGAGACCGCGATCCGCGACCTCGGGGAGCGCCTCGGCAAGCAAGTCATCGTGTCGGCCGATCGCCCAGGGTTCATCGTCAACCGGATCCTGATGCCGTTCCTCGCCGAGTCGATGCGCGCCTACGAGGAGGGCCTCGGCACGGCCGACGATATCGACACCGGCGCGCGCATCGGCCTCAACCACCCGATGGGCCCGCTCGAGCTTGCCGACTTCATCGGCCTCGATGTCTGCCTCGGCGTGATGCGCGTCCTCGATGATGGGCTCGGCGGCGATCGGTTCCGCCCGCCGAAGGTCCTGATGGAGCTCGTCGAGGCCGGCCATCTCGGCCAGAAGACGGGACAGGGCTTTCACGCGTACCCGCGCGAGCCAGGCAAGACGTGACAGGCCCGCTGACCGAAGAGGAGCGGCTGCTCCAGGCGACCGCCCGCGAGTTCGCGACGCGCGAGCTTGCTCCGACGGCGATCGAGCGCGACGAGGCGGAACGCTACGATCGCGCCCTCTTCGCCAAGATGGGCGAGCTGGGGCTGACCGCGGTGCCACTCCCCGGAAGACGGTCGGCGGCACGGGCTTCTCATACCTCGGCTGGACGCTGGTGATGGAGGAGCTGGGCGCGGCCGACATGTCGATGGCGGTCTCGCTGTCGGTCCATATCCTGTCGCAATACCCGGTCGTGACCTGGGGCAACGACGAGCAGAAGGCGCGCTGGCTGCCGGCGATGCTGAGCGGCGAGGCGCTCGGCGCCTTCGCGCTGACCGAGCCGCACGCGGGCAGCGACGCGGCGGCCATCAGAACGCGCGCGGAGCGGGTCGGGCCCGCTGATGCCCCGACCGCCTACCGCCTCACCGGGACCAAGATCTGGATCTCGAACGCGCCCGAGGCAGACCGCTACCTCGTCTTCGCGACGCTCGACCCGGCCGCCGGCGCCAAGGCGATCACCGCCTTCCTGGTCGAGAAGGGGACGGCTGGCTTCCGGTTCGGCGCGCACGAGAAGAAGATGGGGATCCGCGCCTGCCCGGCGGCCGAGCTCATCTTCGATGGCGCCGAGGTACCAGTCGCGAACCGGCTCGGCGCCGAAGGCGAGGGCTACAAGATCGCCCTGTCGGCGCTTGCGGAGGGCCGGATCTCGATCGCGGCGGCGTGCGTGGGGATCGCCCGTGCCGGCCTGGACGCGGCGGCCGCGTATGTCGTGCAACGCAAGGCCTTCGGCGCCCCGCTTGCCGAGCAGCAGGGCCTGCGGTTCATGCTCGCCGAGATGGCCCGGGAGGTGGCGGCCGCACGGGCCGTGACCCACGAGGCGGCCCGGGCCAAGGACCGCGGCGAGCCCCTGGCCGAGGTCTCATCGATCGCCAAGTGGACCGCCTCCGACGCCGCCATGAAGGTCGCGACGGACGCGGTCCAGCTGTTCGGTGCCAGCGGCTACTCGCGCGAGACCGGGATCGAGCGACTGATGCGCGACGCCAAGGGCGCCCAGATCTACGAGGGGACGAACCAGATCCATCGGCTGATCGTGGCCGACGGGCTGCTGCGGTCGGCCGGTGTAGATTCGGGGACATGACCCAGCCCAGCACCGGCCCCGACGGCCACGTCTACATCGTCAGCGCGGCGCGAACACCGATCGGCAAGTTCGGCGGCGCGCTGAGCGCACGTTCCCGCCGTCGAGCTCGGCGGGGTCGCCATCCGCGCTGCGGTCGAGCGCGCCGGGCTCGATCCCGCGACCGCTCGGATCGACGACGTGCTGATGGGCCAGGTCCTCCAGGGAGGCGTCGGCCAGGCGCCCGCACGCCAGGCGACGCTGCGGGCCGGGCTCCCGGACACGACCTCGGCGACGACCATCAACCGGGTCTGCGGCTCGGGTCTCAAGGCGATCATGCTGGCCGCGGCCGAGATCAAGGCGGGTGATGCCGAGGTCGTCGTGGCCGGCGGCATGGAATCGATGAACGGCGCGCCGTACCTCCTGCCGAACGCGCGCTTCGGCTACCGCCTCGGCGACGGGGCGCTCATCGACGCGACCGTCCACGACGGCCTGTGGTGCGCCATCGAGGACTGCCACATGGGCACCCACGCCGAGCGCGTCGCGATCAAGGACCACGTGACACGGGCCGACCAGGACGCCTTCGCACTCGCCAGCCACCAGAAGGCGATCGCCGCCATCGACGCCGGGCGGTTCGACGCCGAGATGGCGCCGGTGACCGTGCGCGACGCCAAGGGCCGCGAGACGGTCGTCAGCGTGGACGAGGGTCCGCGCCGCGACTCGACGCCCGAGGCGCTGGCGCGGCTCAAGCCCGTCGTTCGACCTGCCCGAGGGCGAGGACCGGGGCGATGCCACGGTGGGCACGGTCACTGCCGGGAACGCCCCCGGCATCACCGACGGCGCGGCGGCCACCGTCGTCGCCTCGGAGCGCGCGGTCGAGCGGCTCGGCCTGACGCCGCTGGCTCGCATCGTCGGCTACGCGCAGGCCGAGGTCGCGCCCAAGTGGCTGTTCCTCGCTCCGGTCGAGGGTGTCCGGCGCCTTCTCGACCGGATCGAGATGCCGATCGAGGCGTTCGACCTGATCGAGATCAACGAGGCGTTCGCCGCGCAGACCGTGGCCGACGGACGCGAGCTCGGCTTCGATTGGGACAAGGTCAACGTCAACGGCGGCGCGATCGCGCTCGGCCATCCGATCGGCGCGAGCGGCGCGCGGATCGTCGCCACGCTGCTCCACGAGCTCGCGCGACGGGACGGCCGTTACGGGCTCGCGACCCTGTGTCTCGGTGGCGGCGGGTCGGTCGCCGCGGCTTTCGAACGCGTCTGAGTCTCCTTCGTCACCGGTTTCAAGCGACCGGATGAGCCAGCGCACCACGCGAGATGGCCGGCCAAGTCTCTGCCGGCCGTCAGGCCTCGCTACGATGCGATCATGACGACACCCTTGCGGATGGCCGTCCTCGGTGCCGGCGGCATCGGCGCCTACTACGCGTCGGGCTTCGCCAACGGCGGTGCTGACGTCCATCTCATCGCGCGTGGCGCCCACCTCAACGCGCTGCAGCGCGACGGCCTGACCATCGAGACGCCGGAGGGCACGAGCCACCACGATCTCCACGCCACGGGCGAACCGTCGGAGATCGGCCCGGTCGACGTCGTGCTCTTCTGCGTGAAGTCCTACGACACCGAGACGGCCGCTGCCGGGTTGGGGCCGTTGCTTGGCCCGGACACGGCCGTCGTGTCGCTCCAGAACGGCATCGACAACGAAGCCCGGATCGCCGACGCGATCGGCTGGAGCCACGTCCTCGGTGGGTCGGCCTACATCTTCGCCGCCATCCGCGAGCCCGGCGTGGTCGTCGCCAGCGGCCCGCGCAGCATCGTCTTCGGTGAGTGGCAGGGCGGCGACCCCACGCCCCGCGTCCAGGCGATCCTCGACACGGCGGCTGCCGGTGGCCTGGGAGCCTCGACGGCCGCCGACATCCAGGCCGCGAAATGGGAGAAGTACGTGCTTCTCGCCGCGCTGTCGGCGGTCTCGGCGGGGACGCGGCTCCCGCTCGGTGACATCCGCCGTTCCGAGGCGGCCGTCGCGCTGCTGCACGACTTGATGGCCGAGGTCTGGGCGGTCGGTCGGGCCTCGGGAGTGGCGCTCGACGATGGGCTTGTCGACCGCCAGTTCGCCCTGGTCATGTCGCAGGCCGACGATTCCAAGTCGTCGCTCCAGACCGATCTCGTCACCGGCCATCGGATGGAGCTCGATGCGCTGCAGGGCGCCACGCTGCGGATCGGCCGCGAATGGGGCGTCAGCACCCCCAAGATGGCGGCCGCCTACGCGCTGCTCGAGCCGTGGGCTGTCCGCAACGCCTCGGCGACGGTCTAGGATGACCGACATGACCGAGACCGCCTTCGAGACCCCGACCTTCCGTCACTTCATCGCCGGGGAGTGGGTCGACTCGACCTCCGGCGGGACCTTCGAGAGCCGGAACCCGGCCGACACCCGGGACGTCGTGGGGCGCTTCCAGCAGGGCACCAAGGCGGACGTGGCGATGGCCATCAAGGCCGCCGAGACCGCCTTCCCGATGTGGCGCCGGACGCCCGCCCCGAAGCGGGGCGAGATCCTGTTCGCGTTCGCCGCCCTCATGGCGCAGCACAAGGAGCGGCTCGCCCGGGCGATGACCCGCGAGATGGGCAAGGTCCTGGCCGAGGCGCGTGGCGACGTCCAGGAAGGCATCGACATCGCCTACCTGATGGCCGGCGAGGGCCGCCGGATGGCCGGCGAGACCGTGCCGTCCGAGCTCCCGGACAAATGGGCGATGAGCATCCGCCAGCCGCTCGGCGTGGCCGGGATCATCACGCCGTGGAACTTCCCGATGGCGATCCCATGCTGGAAGACGATGCCGGCCCTGGTCACCGGCAACACGGTCGTCTTCAAGCCGTCGTCCGACACGCCGCATTGCGCGACGCTGCTCGTCGAACTGATGGCCGAGGCCGGCATCCCGCCCGGGGTCGTGAACCTCGTGACCGGCGCAGGCGCCGAGGTCGGTGACGCGGTCGTCGACAGCCCGGACGTGGCGGTCATCTCATTCACCGGCTCGTCGGTCACCGGCAAGCACATCGCAGAGCGGGCCGGCCGTCGCCTCAAGCGCGTCTCGCTCGAGCTGGGTGGCAAGAACGGCGTCGTCGTGCTGGGCGACGCAGACCTCGACCTCGCCACCGACGGCATCCTCTGGTCCGCCTTCGGGACGACCGGCCAGCGCTGCACGGCGGCCTCGCGCGTCATCGTCGAACGCAGCGTCGTGGAGTCCCTCCTCCAGCGGCTCGAAACGCGGGCGAAGACCCTCCGGCTCGGTTCCGGTCTCGACCCGGCCGTGGACGTCGGGCCGCTCATCAACGCCGGCGCGGTCGACAAGGTCGATTCATACGTCCGGATCGGGCGTGGCGAGGGCGAGCTCGTGATCGGTGGCAATCGTGCGAACGGCGGCGCCCTGGCGAACGGCCACTTCTTCGAGCCGACGATCTTCTCCGGTGTCGGCGCGATGGACCGGATCGGCCAGGAAGAGATCTTCGGGCCCGTCTTGTCGATCATCCCGGTCGACGACTACGGTTCCGCGATGCTCGCGCTCAACCAGACCCGCTACGGCCTGTCCTCGAGCGTCTTCACACGCGACGTCAACCAGGCCTTCCGGGCGATGCGTGACTTCGAGACCGGCATCGTCTACGTCAACGCCGGCACGACCGGCGCCGAGGTCCATCTCCCGTTCGGTGGCTGGAAGGAGACTGGCAACGGCCATCGCGAGGCCGGCCACGTCGCGCTCGACACCTATACCGAGTGGAAGGCGATCTACGTCGACTTCTCGGGGCGGCTCCAGCGCGCCCAGATCGACAACCAGCCGAGCTGACCGTCCCGAACAAGGCCTTCGTGACGTCATCGTGACGCCACGGTGACGCGACCGTGACGACCGACGCGTGGTCCCCGGTGCACGTTCCGATGGGGGCCGACGCGCCGCTCCGCGCCGGGGGGCAGGGTAGGCAGCGCGCGACAGCGACCCACCGCCGGCGCCCGGCCTACCCTCGGCCGGGCGCCGGCGGATCTTCCTGTGGCGCGTCGCCGGTGACCACTGTCACCACCAGCTAGCCGATCTCAGTCCGAGATCTCTCCGGAGAGCAGGGCGGCCAACTCGCGGGCGTTCGTGGTCCCGTAGTTGGCGTAGCAGTTGTTCATCAGGACGTGCGTGTCGCGTGCCTCGCTCGCGACGTTGCGGATCGGCGCCACCCACTCGAAGAGCTCCTCGCGCGAGTAGAGGTAGCGGAACCGTTCGGCCGGGGTGATGCCCTTGGCCTCCCAGGTCGCGGCGTTGCGACCGTGGAAGCGGACCAGCGCGAGGTCCGAAGTGACCGCCACGGTCGGTGGCACGCTGCTCTTGAAGCCCTGCGGCTCGTCGACCATCACGAACGCGATCTTCCGATCGCGCAGGAAACGGAGTGTCCGCTCGGCGTTCTTCTCGTTGAGCCAAGAGCCGTTGCGGAACTCGACCGCGGTGGCCCAGCCGTCGAGCCGTTCGACGGTCGATTCGATCGCCGTGCGGTTCTCCGATGACGGGAAGAACCAGCGCGGGTACTGGAGCAGGATGGAACCCAGCTGGCCGGCCGTCGCGAGCGGCTCGAGGCCCTCGCGGAAGGTCCGCCAGACCTCTGCGAGCAGCTCGTCCGGCAGGTCCTTCGCGTAGATCCTCGTCTTGCTTGCGACGGGTTCGGGCAGCTCCGCGCGGATCGTCTTGGGCAGGCGCTTCGTCTCGGTGCCCTGGCCGGTCATGAGCGCGTGCGCCTTGATGTCGAAGACGAAGTCGGGCGGCGTCCGCTCCACCCACAGGGTCGCCGTGGAGGCCACGGGCAGCGCGTAGTACGTGGCGTCGACCTCGACGAGTGGGAAGGTCGCGGCGTAGTGGTGGAGGCGCTCCTCGGCCGTCGTGGCGGCGGAAGGATAGAAGACACCCGAGGCGGTCATCGTCGGGTCGGTCCACGACGCCGTGCCCATCCGGATCATGCCGCCGCCCGGGATCGCGATCGGCTCGGCCGCCGCGGTCTCGACCTCATCGCCCCGCGCAGCGGCAGCATCGACGCCCGGATCGGTCGCGTCCGTCATCCGATGGGAGCCCTCCAGCGATGGTCGTTCGATGATACCGGCGCCCATCGGGGCGGGTTCCGACGCGAGGCCATACTGGCGCCATGCGGTCCCTGCAGTCGACCCGCCACTCGCTGCACAAGGTGCCCGAGATCGTGGTCCTGTTCTGGGTCGTGAAGCTGCTGTCCACCGCGATGGGCGAGGCATTCTCGGACTATCTCGTCTTCCACGTGAACCCGTACCTCGCGGTCGTCGCCGCGACGATCGGTCTGACCGTCGCGCTAGCGATCCAGCTTCGGGCGAGGCGCTACGTCGCGCCCATCTACTGGTTCGCCGTCGTGATGGTCGCGGTCTTCGGGACCATGGTCGCGGACGTCCTCCACGTGGTGCTCGACGTCCCGTACGCCGCGTCCGCGGCGGGGCTCGCCGCCGTACTCATGGTGGTCTTCCTTGCTTGGCACCGTGTGGAAGGCACACTCTCGATCCACTCGATCGATACCCCGCGGCGCGAGCTCTTCTACTGGGGGACCGTGATGGCGACCTTCGCCCTCGGCACCGCGGCGGGCGATCTCACAGCCAGCACCCTCGGCCTCGGCTATCCGGCTTCGGCGCTCGTGTTCGCGATCGCGTTCGCCGTGCCGGGCGTTGGCTACCGGTTCCTGGGTTGGAACCCGATCGCCACCTTCTGGGCGGCCTACGTGATCACCCGGCCGCTCGGCGCATCCGTGGCGGATTGGCTGGGCAAGGGGACGCTTGGAGGTCTCGGGATCGGCGATGCATTGGTGGCAGTCGTGTTCGCTGTGTGCATCGCCGTGGTCGTCGCGTACCTGACGATCTCGAGGGTCGACGTGCCCGCCGACCAGGGGTCCACGGGAGGCCACCTGGACCTGCTTGGAGGCCACCCTCCGGGGTAGCGAGCTCCGCGGCTGGCGCGGTGCATCTCGCTCCGGCGCAACGGCATCTACCGCCGACCGCGGTGTGCCCGGACGACCCGGGCGTCAGGAGCCCATCAGCGACGCGAGGGGATCGAGGGCGCGGTGCGCCCACCCGGGGAGACGGCCGTCGCGACGAGTCCTCCCACGAAGGCGAGCTCGAGCCGCACGGTGCGCGGCCCACTCGAGGCGGTCATCGAGCGCACGGAGCTCGAATGGTCGATTCAGCCGACTGAGCGCGGACGCGATCAAGGCATCCGCGATGTGCGGGTTTCGCGGCAGCAGGGGTCCGTGGAGGTACGACCCGATCCGAAGCCCGTCCAGGCCGCCCTCTCCCGGCAGCAGCGCGACCCCCTCCGTTCCGTCCTCACCGTTGTTGCCGTGCCCGATCTCGATGGTGGCGAACGGTCTGGCGCCGGCCTCCAGGATTGTTCGTGCAGCATGGTTCTCGAAGCCGATAACGGAGCTTTCCCGTGGGGGATCGGGGTCGAGCGGGACTGACCGGCCGAGATTCACGACCTCGTCTCGCACGCTGGCGACCACCGGCCCGACGAGACGTCGCTCGCTCTCGCGACCGACCGTCGAGACCGGGAGCAGGCCGGGGCACCACAGGTCTTCGCCCTGGGTCGTGCGATATCGAACGCCGAGGTTCTGATAGCCGCCGCAGATGGCGAGAAGCGCAGCGCCATCGGCAACGAGATCGATGAGCTGGTCACCGAGACGCTCCAGCTCGCGGGCCACAGTCGCCTGCTCACGGTCCTGGCCGCCGCCGATGACAACGAGGTCGGCCCGTGGGATCCGTTTCGCTCCCACCCTCACGTGGGCCACGGTCGTCGGGATCGACCGCGCCTCGGCCCGTCGAACGATGGTCATGACGTTCCCGGCGTCTCCGTAGACGCGAAGGACATCCGGAAAGAGGTGCACGATCCGCAGACGAACCGTGGCGCTCATGGTCCCGGCCCTTCGGTCAGCGCGGCGCGGCAGATGCAGACCCTCGCCGCTGGACGACCGATCGCAGGCCCATCAGAGCGGTGTACGTCGCTGCCACGACCACGACCCCATCGCGAGGCGCACGGGACACGGCGACATCGAGCGCGTCGGCCAGCGAGTCCCGTTCCTCCAGCGATAGTGGTGGAGCGGCCGACGTCTCCGGGTCGTACTTGAGGCGCAGACGGAGGTCCGCGGCTCGGGCTCCCGTCAGGACGACATGGCGCCCCGTGACCAGCTCCGCGATGGGTGCGTCCCACACCCAGGAGACATCGCGGCCGTCGGCGGCCGCATCGTTCAAGCCGAGCATGACGGCATCGGGTGCGTAGCTCGCTCCGAGTCGGACCGTTTCCGAGAGGCTGACGGTATTCTTGATCAGCATCAGGACGACGTGGCGCCCATCGATGACCACCCATTCGTTCCGTGCGAACGCACCCGGATAGCCTTCGATCGCCAGCGCACTCGAGCGGACGCCCTGGCCGATCACCGTCCCCGCAGCCACCGCCGCGGCGACGTTGTATGCGTTCGGGAGGCCAGGCAACCTGGGGCGAATGACGATGTCGCCGAGCGATCCACCGATCCGAAGGGTCGTGCGGCTGGCCCACGCCCCCCAGGGCTGCGGCTTCAGCTCGTTCCCGAACCATTCGATCGCGACGTCCGGGGCCGCGCGCCGGATGTGGCCGGCCGGGCACGCATACGCCCCGAGGTGGCCGATGCTGCGCCAGGCATACGTCAGCTGCCGACCGCATCGGTGACAGGCCACAGGATCAGCGACCGCACCGACATCCGTCGACTGTTGCTCCCTGTCCGTCGGCATCGCGTTGAGGCCGAACGAGCGGGTCGGAAGCGGCGACGCCGATGCGATCATCGACAGTCTCGGGTCGTCGACGTTGTACACGAGACTGCTGCCGGGGGCTGCCGTCGCGAGGGCGGCCACCCAGCGGTCCACGATGGCGTCCGGCTCGCCGAACCGATCCAGCTGATCGCGAAAGATGTTGGTCGCAACGATGACGGATGGAGGGAGTCCGGGGAGGACCTGCTCGAGCGTCGCCTCGTCGACCTCGAACACGGCCGTCGGCCGATCGTCGGTGTCGTGGCGGAGGCGACCGCTGAGGTCCGACTCGCGGACGAGTGAGGTCACGAGGCCCTGTCGCAGGTTGGCCCCGGATCGATTGGCGATCGGTTCACACTCGGCCGACCGAAGGATCTCCGCGATGAGCCCGGCCGTCGTGGTCTTGCCGTTCGTCCCGACGACGAGGACCGTCGTGCTCAACTGGCCTGCCAGGGTGACCAGCGCCTCGGGCCAGATGCGGTCCGCCAGCAGGCCGGGAAGCGCCGTGCCCTGGTGGTGGGCGGCACCAACGAGCTGCGCCGTGATCCTGGCAAGACCGATCGCGACCGGGCGCCGCATCCGCATCGTTCCGCGCGAAGATCGATGAGGTCGGCCCGTGCTCCCCGAGATGAGAGACGGGGTGGGGGTGCTGGCCATCGTCGCTCAGGGTGGTTCGCCAACCTGAGCGCCACCTGAGCCGTCGAGCCCGTCAGCGCCTCGACATTGACGTCACCGGTGACGAGGCAGCGCCAGTCGGAAGGTGGATCCGGCGCCGGGCAGGCTGGTGACGGTGAGACTACCGCGGTTCCGATGGGCGAGGCTGCGGGCGATGGCGAGGCCAAGCCCACTCCCGTCGGGCGTCGTCGCGTCGGCGCGGACCCGATAGAACGGCTCGAACACGCGGTCGAGGTCTGGGCCGGCGATCCCAGGACCGGAATCCCGGACCTCGACAGCGGCCTCGCGGTCGGACCCCGAGGTGTTGACAGAGACCCCATCCACGCCGTAGCGGATCGCGTTATCGACCAGGTTGATGACGATCCGCCGGATCTCGTCCGCGTCCCCGGAGACCACCAGGTCCGCTTCGAGGTGGACATCCGGCCGCTGGATGCCGTCGTTCGCGTGCGCAAACGTTTCGACCGCCTCCGCGGTGACGACTGACAGGTCGATCGACGAGGGCGGACGGTCGGAAGGCCCCTCGTCCGTCCTCGCCAGGAGTAACAGGTCGTTGGTCAATCGCGTGAGCCCTTCGGTGGCGTCTGCGATCCGACCCAGCGCGACGCGCAATTCCTCCGGGGACCGGTCACGACCGGCCGCGTCCTCGGCGGTGGCGCGGATCGCAGCGAGCGGCGTGCGAAGCTCGTGGGAGGCGTCGGCGACGAACCGGCGTTGCCGGATATGCGCTTCGCGGATCGGCTTGAGCGTCCTCGAAGCGAGGACCCACGCGGCAACGCTCACGAGCGCGACCGCCGCGATGTAGCCGACGGCAAGGGCCGCGCCCACGCGCTCGATGGTCACCTGATATGCGGCCTCGGCGACCTGGGCACTCGACAGGTCTGGGCTGATGTCGAAGTCGGGCTCGAGCAGGACTGTAAAGGCGATGTAGAACACCCCGGCGAAGACGCCGAGCGCGACTGCGAACAGGGCGATGTACAGCAGGGTGAGCCGCCATCGTGCCCGCCGAAACATCAGGCAGACCCGCTCGAGCGCGAGATGGCGTCCGCTGGGTCGCCCCAGTCCGACGGATCGTCGCCCGATTTGAGCTCGGGCCTGACCATCCTGATCCGGTAACCCGAGCCGCGGACCGTCTCGATGAGACCGTCGCGGCGACCGTCGTCGACCTTCCGTCGCAGGCTCCGGATGTAGACCTCCACGACGTTCGATTCCGCGACGAAGTCGGCGTCCCAGAGGGCCTCGATGAGACGATCCTGCGAGAAGAGCTGGCCGGGGTGACGAGCGAGCAACTCGAGTAGGGCGAACTCACGCGCCGTGAGCCGGATGACCCGGCCGCCGCGCGTGACGCCCAGGCTCGATGGCTCGAGCTCGAGATCGTGGACGACGATCGTCGGTGTCCGATCGTCCAGCCGGCGCCGCTGGAGCGCGCGGACGCGGGCCCGAAGCTCGGCCATGGCAAACGGCTTGGCGAGATAGTCGTCGGCGCCGCGATCGAGGCCCTCGACGCGATCATCGACGTCGTCCAGTGCCGTCAGCATCAGGATCGGAGCGTTGAACCCGAGAGCCCGAAGCGATCCGCAGACCGCGAAGCCATCCATCGTGGGCAGGACGACGTCAAGGATGACAAGGTCGTACGGGTAGGTCGCCGCCCATTCGAGCGCTTCGCGGCCATCGCCGACGGTATCGACCGCATGGCCGTCTGCAGACAGGCCGCCGCGGATCGCTTCAGCGATCGCCGCCTCGTCCTCGACCGCGAGGATGCGCACCGTTCCACCTCGATAGCCAGACCATTCGCCAGTCACGCGGCCTCCGTCGCTCGCTCGGTCATCGGCACGCGAGGCGAACAGTGCGACGCCCCTCTAGGTTCGCGCATATTCGGGCAAAGCGCGCGCGAACCAGCGTGGGCTGCACCGAGGGCGCCGAAACAGGCGAACCGTTGGTCGCCCCCGCCCACCATCTGCCGACGCATGTCCCAGGGATTCGACCGCGAATCGGACAGGAGCGGAGTGTGCCATTCGGCGCTTACCTTCAGGCCGCTCGGCCCTGATCCGGCGCGAGTCGCGCCGACACTCTGTCGTGAATCCCGGTTCACGTGTCGTTCGGAGAAGAGTTGATGGGATACCGGATCGATATCGACCACACGGGCTGCATCAACTGCGGCATCTGCATGGACACGTGTCCCGTCGAGGCCCTCGACATGTCGCGGCCCGAGCGGGCCGGCATCGAGACCGGTGGCCTCGGCACGTCGCAGGCCTGGATGATGGAGCACCCGATCCAGGTCGGCGAATGCATCGGCTGCGGCATCTGCATCGGAGAATGCCCGGTCGTCGTCATGACCCTCGTCGCGGAGCCCGGTGAGACCGCGCTGGCGCCGCGCCAAGGCCCCATCGAGCGTCCGGCTGCCCAGGGCGCCGGCCCTCAGGCGTGGCTCCCGCTCGCCAGCGTCACCCGCGAAGCGCTCAAGCGCGAGCACCCCTCGCCGTGGGGCAACCTGTTCCACTGGCAGACCGCCGACCGGACCCAAGCGTGGCAGGTGTGGCGATCCATGAAGGCGACCGGACCACGCGCGCCGCTGGCACCCTGCCAGGTCGCTTGCCCGGCCGGAACGGACGCCGGTCGCTACATCGGTCTGATCGGCGCGAAGCGTTACGACGAGGCGTACGCGGTGGCGGCCGAGGTTAATCCATTCCCATCGGTCTGCGGCTGGATCTGCACCGCCCCGTGTGAATCGGCCTGTCGGCGGGGCGTCCTGGATGAGCCCATCGCCATTCGGACCCTGAAGCGCTTCGCCGCCGAACACGGCGAGCTCCCGCCGATCGACCCGCCATCGGTCCGGCGGACGGAGAAGGTCGCCATCGTCGGCGGCGGCCCCGCCGGTATGTCGGCCGCCTATTACCTCGCTCGGCTCGGCTACCCCGTCACCGTCTTCGAGGCGATGCCCGTCCCAGGTGGCATGATGGCCATCGGGATCCCGTCGTATCGCCTGCCGCGAGACGTGCTGCAGGCCGAGATCGCGCGCATCGTCGGACTTGGGGTCGACCTTCGGCTGAATGCCGCGATGGGGCGCGATTTCACGCTCGGCGACCTCGACTCGCAGGGTTACCGCGCGGTGTTCATGTCGACCGGCGCCTCGAAGAGCAGGAAGCTCGGTGTTCCCGGCGACGACGACCCGCAGGTCATCCCGGCCACGTTGTTCCTCAAGCGCGTCAACCTCGGTGAGGAACCGCGCCTGAGCGGTCCCGCCATCGTCGTCGGCGGCGGCAGCACGGCGATGGATGCCGCCCGCTCTGCCTGGCGGAGCGGAGCGTCGCCCGTCAGCATCATCTATCGACGTGGGCGAGCGCAGATGCCGGCGCAAGCCGAGGAGATCGAAGCCGCCGAGCGTGAGGGGATCATCGTCCTCACCGGCCTCGCGCCGGTCGAGGTCGTCAGTCGCGACGGGACACTGATCGGCCTTCGCTGCTTGACGACCCGCCCGGCCGGTGTCGCCGACGAGGCCGGGGCCCCAACCTGGGAACCCGTCGCCGGCTCCGAGCAGGAGCTCGCGGCCACAACGGTCCTCGTTGCGGTCGGGGAGGAACCCGATCCATCCATCCTTCCCGAAGGCGCCGGGATCGAGGTCAGCGGCTCCGCGGCCATCGTCGCGGATCCCCGGACACTGGCGACCGGACGTGCCGGCGTGTTTGCCGGCGGCGACGTCGTGTCCGGGCCGAAGACGATCATCGACGCGGTCGCATCCGGCCGTCGAGCCGCTGCATCGATCCACGAATATCTGGCAGGCGTTGACGATGGCGAGCGGGCCATCCTCGAGACCGTTCGGTACCAGACGGCTCCAGAGCAGCGCATCTCCCTCGACTTGGCGACGCGGCCGCGCGCACACGCCCCACTCCCGATGATCCAGGCGGGGTCATTCGCGGCCAGTCAGGTCGGCTTCGACGAGGCGACCGCAGGGCGCGAGGCGGCCCGCTGCTTCCGCTGCGACGCGGTCTACAGCGGTCCGGTCATGGAGGTCCAGACCGGTCGCGTGCCGGGGGTCGTCCCGCCGCCGCAGCTGGCATCGCATGCAACCCACGAGAACGCAGGAGGCACGCAATGACACCGGATCAGGTTTCTGGCCTCTTCGACGCCGGCGAGGCCTTCATCGAGGGCACGATCGCCGCAGCGCTCGTCGTCCTGTGGCTCCTCGCGCTGTCGCTCCACCTCGGCCGTGGCTACATGGTTCGGACGACCGGCAAGTTCACCCTTCGGCTCGGAGCCGACCTCTGGTGGATCATCTACGTCGGCCTGCGCGATCTGCTCCTCGTCCAGGTCTTCATCGGCAGCTTCATCTTCTTCTACCCGGATGTGGTGGCCAGCCAGCAACTGCCGATCACGGGCGGTCTCGCAGCCGTGTGTGTCTTCGCGACGCTCCTCATCAAGCTCGTCCGCCACGGCGACGAGACGACGGCATTCCGCTGGGAGGTGCTCCTCCTGGGTCTCGGGGCGACGCTCTACATCGTTCCGTACCTGCTCGGCGTCCAGATGACACAGCTTCACGGCCAGCACGTGGAGAAGCTGTTCCCGCTCCTGGTGACCTCGCTGAACCCGGACGTCGCGTTGCCGCTGTGCTACCTGTCGGGTGCCCTGATCGGCGTGATGGGCCTGTTCGCCGTCTACTACAACCTGCGGTCCGTCGGTGCACGACCGGCCGCCACCACCGCGGAGGCAACCCGATGAATCCCGCGCCGCCGCTCAATGCCGACGACCTGGCGACCGCCCTGACCAATGGCGCCGCCGGCTGGCTCGTCCTGTCCGTCGCCGCCGTCCTGCCGATGATCTGGACGTTCACCCTCGTCCTGCATTTCGCCCGCCCGACGATCATGCGTTTCCTGCAGTCGCTGACCCTCCGGTTTGGCGGCGATGTGTGGTGGCTGTCCTACGTCCTGTTCCGCGATGCACTGCTGGTCGTGACCCTCGGGCTCAGCATGCTGTTCTTCATGCCGAACCTGTACTTCGTCCAGGGACTGCCGATCACAGCGCCGCTGTCGGTCGTGCTCCTCTTCTGGGCGCTGTGCATCAAGATCATCCGCGACCCCGACGAGGACTTCACCGCCTTCCGTTGGTTCAGCATCCTGCTCGTCGTCGCCTCGGTCCTCTACATCGTCCCGCAGATCTACGGGCTGGAGGCCGCCGACCAGACCTACCTCGGCGACATCCCCAGCCTGCTCACGAGCAGCACCAACCTGGCCGTCGCGCGCCCGATCTTCTGGGTGAGTCTCGGACTCTTCGGGATCACGGCCGCCGCCATGTTCGTTCGCGCTGTCCTCCAGATCCGCGACCCGGAGCCGGCGACTGAGATCCCGGGCGGGGCCGCCTGATCGAGCGATCGGCGCCTGCTAGGCGCGCTGGCGATCCTGACGCAGCGCCGGTGAGGCGCCAGGGCCCTGAGCGGAACGGAGCGAGAGGGCGAGGACCGGGCACATGGCGACGGCCCGCTGTGCGTGGTCGCGCAGGCGCGGCTTGACGGGTTCGGACGAGACGATCGGGTAGCCCCAGTCGTCGAGGTCGATCAGCTCCGGCAGGAGCTCGGCACAGATGCCATATCCGTCGCACCTGATCCGATCGACCGCGAGGGTCGTGACGGTCGGCTCAGGCATCAGGCTGCTCGGCCACGTCGCTCGGGCTGGTTGCACCTCCCGGCCCGCTCGTGATTGTCGAATTCTTCGGCGAAGACGCGGAGTCCGCTGCGCAGCAGCCCGGCGGCGCCATCGGGGTGCTTGCAGGCGCCCCGGCCGGCCAGCTGACCGGACCAGCGGACCAGACGTTCGACGTCGTGCCCGTCCCCGGACCGCGGGACAGCGAGTCGTGCCGCTGCGTCGGCGATCGACCGCAGCCCGAAGACACAGGGGCCGCACTGCGCAGCACTCTGGCCGGCCATGTAGTCGAGGATCCGGGCAGTGGCCAGGACACCGCACGCATCCGGCGGCAGCAGATACACGACGCCACAGCCGAACGCGCTTCCGCTCGCTCGCAGCACCACCGGGTCGAGCTGCGTGTCCCATGCCTCGTGCGCACGAAGCCAGCCGCCGAAGTACCCACCCAGGAGCACCGCCCGGATGCCATCCGCGGCCCCGGCCGACGCGGCCACCTCGCGGATGCTCGTCCCCATCGCGATCTCGATCACGCCTGGATGGCTGACGCCGCCGCCCACGGTCACGAGGGCGCTGCCGCGCGTGACGCCTGACCCGAGGTCGCGGTACCAGCCATCGCCGAACCTCGCGATGAGGGCGACGTGGGCCAGGGTCTCCACGTTCTGGACGAGCGTCGGGCGGCCATCGACGCCGCGCTCGAACGGACGAGGCGGCACGGTCGTCGGCCGGGCGTCGCCTGCTTCGATGTAGTGGACGGCGGCCGATTCCTCGCCTGCGACGTACGTCGGCGGAGCGTCGATGAGCTCGATCGGGACTCGAGGGAACCTTCGCGACCCACCGACGCGTTCGTCGATCGCCCGCTCGATGGCGGTCATCGCGGCACGATGCCGCCCGCCGACGTACAGGATGATGCGGTCGGCGCCGACCGCATCGGCGGCCAGCTCGGCACCATCGAGGACGAGGTGTGGCCGCAGCGTCATGATCGCCCGGTCCTTGGCGCTCAGCGGCTCGCCTTCGGCCCCGTTGGCAAGGACGACCGCACGGCCCTCGCCGCGTTCCGCGACGGTCGCCCATTTGCGCGCCACTGGGAAGCCAGCCCCGCCCCGCCCGAGGAGGCCGCTCGCCTCGAGGATCGGGATCAGGCCGTTGGCCGTCGGACGCGGCCCGAGCCGTCGTTCGTGATTGACGAGGGACTCGGCGTTGGTATCGGGCGGCGGACCGGCCAGGACTCGCTGTGAGATCACCTTCCGCTCCTTGGCGTCCGGCCGTCGGGGCTTGTCGGAAGCGAGGGTCGACCTGCCACCTCGCCGAGCGAGCTGCGGATCGACCCGCCCACCGTCAGGCGCCACAGGAGGGCCGCGGCGACAGCCACGCAGCACGCCCCGGTGATCGCCAGCATCCACGGGGCGAATGCGTCACTGCCTGCCGTCAGGCTATGGAGGACGGCCAACGGCCATGCTGCCCAAGCGAGCCAGTGGACGGCGCGCCAGAGACGGTGGCCGATCCGGTCACGGACAAGGCTGGTGATGATGACCGCGAGGAGCAGGTCCACCGAGATGACCCCGAGGGCGACCGCCACGGGTCGATACGACGACGCGAGCGGTACGACGGCCGCAAGGACACCGAGCGAGGTGAACGGATCGAGGATGGCGGTGATGACATGGATCGTGACGAAGACGACTGACAGGAGCGCGATCGAGCGGTGAAGCTCGACGGTGAGGAACCGCGGCCAGCCCGGCGCCTGCCAGCGGGCGACCGTTGCGAAGCCCAGGCAGACGACAGTCGTGGACAGCAACAGGGAGACGATCCCTGCCCCCCGGGTGCTGAACCATAGGATCTGGTCGAACATCAAGCCGGCCTTTCGACGTCCGTCACGGGCTCGGGCCAGCCACCGACGCGCACGATGCACCCGTCCGAATCGACCATCCGTGCCGCCAGGCCGCGCTCCTCGAGTCGCGCCAGACCACGCTCGCCGAGGACAAGCGCCTCTGTCGCCGCGGCGTTGGCCGCGACGCATGTGTCGGCGACGGCCGTCACCGTCCGCCACGGCCCATCGACCGGGGCACCCGTCCGGGGGTCGATGAGGTGGTGGCGATAGGCGCCATCGGCGGCTCGCCAGCGACGTACCGTCGTGCTGGAGGTTGCCAGCGCACCTGATCGGATCGACACGACCTCGCCCGGTGCGTCGGTCGGGGTCTCACTGTCCTCGCTGGCGAGGATCCGCCAACCGCCGTCCGGGGCGCGTCCAGCGGTCGCGATATCCCCACCCAGACTGACCAGGATCCCGCCATCGGGTGCCGCCTCGCGGGCAGCCGTCGCGGCAAGGTCGGATGCCAGGGCCTTGCCGCTCGAGCCGAGGTCGAGCTCGACCCCAGTCGGGATCCGGATCGTTCGCGTCGGCGCATCGAGTCCGACGACCTGCCAGCCCGGGACTGACCCGAGCTCGACATGGATGGCGGCCTCGCGTCCGGCGACGCGACTGAAGTCATCGTCGTAGCCGACGATGCGCATCGCCCTGCCGACCGTCGGGTCGACCGCCCCGTCGGTGTCCCGGGCGACAGCGATCGCGGTCGTGACCGCCTGCCACAGGAGCGGGCTCACCCGGGCGCGTCGACCGGGTGCCGCCTGAAGGAGCATCAACTCGCTGTCGGAGCGGAAGCGGCTATAGGTTCGGTCGACGTCGTCGAGGAGCTGCCCCACCGCCCTCCGGGCTGCGGCCAGATCACCGTCGAGGACCAGGAGGTGGGCGTTCGTCCCGAGGGCGCGCCACTCGGCGTGCTCGAGCACGGCTATGACGAGCCGGTCGAGACGTGCGCGCGCCCGGACGAGCGGGAGGTGCTGCCACTCGAGCCACCGCCCAGCGACGAACCGTTGCCGGAGTTGGTTCTTGGGCGCGTCGTCGTCGACCCACCGTTGGTGGTCGAAGGGTTGCTGCCTGTTTGCGTCCGTGGCACGGTGAGCGTGTCCTGGACGGGATCGGCGGTGATCGGGGTCGAGACGCCGGCGTACGTAACGGCAGCGAGCCACCCGAACCCGATCGTCGCGGCTAGCCCCGCCACGGCGGTGGCAAGAGTCAGATCGGAGAGGCGCTGGTCGGCGAGGCTTCGATGGTCGCTCCGGGCGCGAATGGACATCGGCATGACAACACCGTGCCGCCCGACGCTGAAAGGAACATGAGAGTGAGATCGCGCTCGTCAGGCAGATGAGGATGGCCCGACTGGCTGAGCCGACTTCACCGGGCGCGACACGTGGCCGTCCCTGCGGTCGTTGCATGATCAGCGAATTGCCGATCCCACGAAGGCCCCGATCCCGTATGTGATCGTCGCGGCCGAGGCCCCGAATGCGAGCTGGCGCAATCCGGACCGCACCGCGCCGACTCCGGTCAGCCTGGTGATACCCGCGCCGAGCGCGAACAGGGCGACAGCACTGAGCGCGGCAGCCGCGATCAGGGCGTTTTGACCACCGGCGAATAGGAAAGGCAGCAGCGGGACCGCCGCACCGAGTGCGAACAGGACCAGCGAGGTGCCTGCGGCGACCCAGGCCGACCCGCCGAGCTCATTCGGATCAAAGCCCAGTTCCTCGCGAGCCATCGTATCGAGGGCAAGGACGGGGTCGCTCCTGACCATGTGGTCGGCGAGCTCCGCGGCCATCCGAGGCGGCACGCCCTTCCGCTCGTAGATGCCGCGCAGCTCATCGACCTCCGCATCGGGCGACGCGGCGAGCTGTCCCTTCTCGATCCGAAGTTCGTTGCTGAACAGCTCGCGTGCGCTCTGGACCGACAGGTATTCGCCGAGCGCCATCGAGAGCGATCCCGCGACGAGGCCAGCGAGGCCGGCCACGACGATCGCCTCGTGCTGTGCGCCCGCTGCCGCGACGCCCATCACGAGGCTCAGGTTCGAAACCAGACCATCTGTGGAACCGAGGACGCCCGCCCGAAGTGCGTTGCCATGTCGGGCACGACTCGCCTCGAGCGGACCTTCCTCGGCGCGTTCCATCAAGCGGTCATCGCCGCAGCGAGTTCGGACCCCCATTCCTTCGCCCGTTCGAGCTCGCCCTCTCGCAGCGGCCCATACGAGCTCTTGACGACAAAGCGGCGCCCCTTTGCGAGTCGGGTGAAGCCGGCCCGCCCCAGCTTGTCATCGATCGCACCGGTCGCCCCGCCCGGCGACCAGCGCAGCGCGGTCTCGAACGCAGCGGACCGTCCGCGGCCGGCCGCGATGCGGTCCAGCCACGAGCGCATCGATGCGTGCGACAGCTCGGGTGGCGTCGGCGCCTTCGTGTCGCTCGCCATGGTTGCAAGCATCTTGTCGTTCGGCAGCCTGAACGCCATGACCGGCGCGCCGGCGACGATCAGGTCGGCGTCAACGACCGCGGTCGGCGACGCCTCGTCCGTGGTGAGCACCTGTGCCTCCGGCCCGAAGCCGTCGGCGATGGCCCGTGCGACCGCGGCGGTGTTTCCCCAATGCGATTCATAGACCACGATGACTTTCATCACTGTTCCTCCGAAGGCATAGGAGCACGATCCGTCTCTCCATCTCGAAGGAAACGCTATCGATCATCCGTCGACGAGTGCCGTCCGACTCGATCGGGTCAGACGAATGGCCCCTCTGTCCGCCGACCGCCAGGCGGGCGGTCTGGGGGTCCCGGTCGAGGATGACATTTGGCTCTAGGTCGGTCAGCCTGCCGCTCGCACGATGTCGAGAGTCAGGCAGCCAGGTCGCACGACCTACGAGACCCGTCTTGCCTGCGAGAGACTGATACGGAGGTCCGTCGTGACCCTTACTGAAACCCGCCGACCGAACGTCCAGGACACGGGCACCATGCGTGCGACCGTCTTCCACGGCCCGGGCGACATCCGCGTCGAGTCCGTCCCAAAGCCACGAGCCGGTGTCGGCCAAGCCGTCATCCGCGTGACCACGACGACGATCTGCGGCACCGACATCCACATCCTCAAGGGTGAATACCCCGTCCGCCCGGGGCTGATCATCGGCCACGAGCCGGTGGGAGTGATCGAGGAGCTCGGAGCCGGTATCACGGGCTACGAGGTCGGCCAGCGCGTGCTCGTCGGCGCGATCACGCCGTGCGGCCAATGCCGCGCCTGCCTGTCCGGCAATCTCAGCCAGTGCGGTCATGGCGATGGCTTCGAGGCCCTCGGTGGCTGGCGCTTCGGCAACACGATCGACGGGGCGCAGGCCGAATACCTCCTCGTCCCGTCTGCCCAGGCGAACCTGACGCTCATCCCGGACGACGTGACCGACGAGCAGGTCGTCCTCCTCGCCGACATCGCCTCGACCGGCTTCAGCGGCCCCGAATCAGGCGGCGTGAAGATCGGCGATGCGGTCGTCGTCTTCGCCCAGGGCCCGATCGGCCTGTGTGCCACGGCCGGCGCCAAGCTGATGGGCGCCTCGCTCGTCATCGGCGTCGACAGCGACCCGGTCCGACTCGAGATGGCCAAGCGGATGGGGGCGGATGTCGCCCTCGACTTCACCCAGGTCGATGTCGTCGCCGAAGTCAAGCGGCTCACTGGCGGCGGGGCCGACGTGACCGTCGAGGCGCTCGGAACCCAGGGCACGTTCGAGAACGCGCTCCGCTGCCTGCGACCAGGTGGCACGCTGTCGAGCCTCGGCGTCTACTCGGGCAAGCTCGAGATGCCGTACGACGCTTTCGCGGCCGGGCTCGGTGGGCATCGCATCGTCACGACCCTCTGCCCGGGTGGCAAGGAGCGGATGCGGCGGCTCATCGCCACCGTCCAGTCGGGTCGGTTCGACCCGTTGCCGCTCATCACGCACCGCTTCGCGCTCGACGACATCGTCGAGGCGTACGACCTCTTCAGCAACCGCCGCGACGGCGTGCTGAAAGTGGCGATCCGCCCGTAGTCGATCTCCGCCGGCGCCCCGCGCTATGGAGAGAGCGCGGGGCGGTCGGTCGGTCGGATAATCGCGGTCCGCGGATGTGGGCGCGAACTCGGGGCGTACCCGACGAGGGGCGCGCTCTCAACGGATCCCCGAAAGGGAGGCCTGCACGTGGACCAGCACTTCGAATGTATGGATGGGAATGAGGCGGCGGCGCGGATCGCCTACGCTCTGAGCGAAGTCATCTCGATCTACCCGATCACCCCGGCATCACCGATGGCCGAGCATTGCGACGACTGGTCCGCCTCGGGAAGGCCCAATCTCTGGGGCAAGGTCCCCGATGTCGTCGAGATGCAGTCCGAGGCGGGCGCCGCAGGGGCGCTCCACGGAGCGCTCCAGAAGGGAGCTCTGGCCACGACGTTCACGGCGTCGCAGGGCCTGCTCCTGATGATCCCGAACATGTTCAAGATCGCCGGTGAGCTGACGCCGGCGGTCATCCATGTCGCCGCCCGGACGGTCGCAACGCACGCCTTGTCGATCTTCGGCGACCACAGCGACGTCATGCATGCGCGAACGACCGGCTGGGCGATGCTCGCCGCGGGCTCGGTCCAGGAAGCGCACGACTTCGCGCTGGTCGCGCACGCCGCGACACTGCGGGCCCGGATCCCATTCCTTCACTTCTTTGACGGCTTCCGGACGTCGCACGAGATCAACAAGATCGCCGTCCTCGACGAGGCGGATGTCCGGGCATTGGTGCGCGACGACGATGTCCTGGCCTTCCGGACCCGCGGCCTGAGCCCGGATGCGCCCGTCGTTCGCGGCACCGCCCAGAACCCGGACGTCTTCTTCCAGGCGCGCGAGGCATCCAACCCGTACCACTTGGCCGTTCCGGGCATCGTCCAGGAGGTCATGGACGAGCTTGCGATCCGAACGGGCCGCCGATACGGGCTGGTCGACTATCACGGCGCGCCCGACGCGGATCGCGTGATCATCGTGATGGGCTCGGCCGGCGGAGCCGTCGAGGAGACCGTCGATACTTTGGTTGCCGCCGGGGAGAAGGTCGGGATGTTGCGCATCCGCCTGTTCCAGCCGTTCCCCGCCGAGCAGCTCGTGGCCTCCCTGCCGCCCACCGTTCGAGCCATCGCGGTCCTCGATCGGACGAAGGAGCCGGGAGCGGTCGGAGAGCCACTCTACCTTGAGGTCCTCGCGTCGCTGGCCGAGGCGATGGACGGCGAGGCTTCGCCGTTCGAGGCAGTTCCCTGGGTCAGCGGCGGGCGTTACGGGCTGTCCTCGAAGGAGATGACGCCGTCGATGATCAAGCCGATCTTCGGGGAGCTCGCCGCTGCGCGACCGAAGCGCCACTTCACCGTCGGGATCTACGACGACGTCACCCACCTGAGCCTGCCGATCGAGGGCGCCTTCGCGATCGAACGCCCGGCCGGCGAGGTCCAGGCCGTCTTCTTCGGGCTCGGCTCGGACGGGACGGTCGGTGCGAACAAGGCCTCGGTCAAGATCATCGGTGAGAGTACCGACCTGTTCGCTCAGGGCTATTTCGTGTACGACTCCAAGAAGTCCGGATCGATCACCGTTTCACACCTGCGGTTCGGGCCGCAGCCCATCCGGTCGACCTATCTCGTCGAGGGCGCCGACTTCGTGGCCTGCCATCAGTTCGGGATGCTCGGCCGAACCAAGGTGCTCGAATCCGCCAAGCATGGCGCGACCTTCCTGCTCAATGCTCCATACGAGCCGGACGAGGTCTGGGATCACCTGCCCGGCGGCGTCCAGCGCCTGCTCATCGACAAGGACATCGATTTCTGGGTGATCGACGCCCTGGCTGTCGCCGACGAGGCGGGGATGGGCGGCCGGATCAACACGGTCATGCAACCGTGCTTCTTCAAGCTCGCCGGGATCCTGCCGCCCGACGAAGCCATCGATCGGATCAAGGCGTTCGTCCGCAACACGTATGCGAAGCGCGGCGACGCCGTCATCGCGCGCAACTTCGCCGCGATCGACCGTTCGCTCGAGCGCCTCGGGCACGTGACGCTCGGCGTGGTGACCAATGAGCAGCCGACGACGAGGCCGGTACCAGACGACGTTCCCGACTTCGTAGCGAGGATCACCTCGCGCTTGATCGCCGGCGACGGCGACCAGCTGCCGGTGAGCGCGCTCTCGGCGGATGGCACGTTCCCGACCGGGACAGCGAGGTACGAGAAGCGGGCGATCGCCCAGGCGATCCCGATCTGGGATCCGGCCATCTGCATCGATTGCGGCAAGTGCGCGATGGTCTGCCCCCATGCCACGATCCGGATGAAGGTCTTCCCGACGGCCTCGATCGAGGCGGCGCCCGTCGACTTCCTCCACAAGGAGTTCCGCTCGCGCGAGCTCCCCGAACACCGACTCACGATCCAGGTCGCACCGGACGACTGCACCGGCTGCGGCGTGTGCGTCGATGTCTGCCCCGCCAAGAGCAAGACCGATTCGAGCCACAAGGCCATCAACATGGAACCGGTCGCCGAGCACCGAGATGTCGAGCGTGTGCGATGGGACTTCTTCCAGTCGATCCCTCGACTCGATCGCGATGCGCTGCCGCACGACACCGTCAAGGGCTCGCAGGTTCTCGAACCACTCTTCGAGTTCTCGGGCGCCTGCGGTGGCTGCGGCGAGACGCCGTATATCCGCCTCGTGAGTCAGCTCTTCGGCGACCGGATGATCGTCGCCAACGCGACCGGGTGTTCATCCATCTACGGAGCGAACCTGCCGACCACCCCGTGGACGGTGAACGACGCCGGCCGGGGACCGGCGTGGAGTAATTCGCTGTTCGAGGACAACGCGGAATTCGGCCTCGGGATGCGGCTCGCCCTGGACGCCCAGACCGATCAGGCGCGCCGGCTGCTGGAGCGCCTCGCCCCGGAAATCGACGGGGGACTGGCGCAAGAGATCCTGGACGGCCCACAGGAGACTGAGCCCGAGATCGCCGCCCAGCGCTCTCGCGTCGATCGGCTCCGGGAAGTGCTCGGACGGATCGATGGTCCGGCGGCGGCCGATGCCCGACACCTCCTGGCACTCGCCAGCGACCTCGTCCGCCAGGGAGTGTGGATCATCGGCGGCGACGGCTGGGCGTACGACATCGGTTTCGGCGGCGTCGACCAGGTCCTGTCGTCGGGTCGGAACGTCAACATCCTGGTCCTCGACACCGAGGTCTATTCGAACACCGGTGGCCAGTCTTCGAAGTCGACGCCGCGCGGCGCCGTCGCCAAGTTCGCGGCAGCCGGCAAGGGCACGGCCAAGAAGGACCTCGGCGCGATCGCCCGGTCGTACGGCAACGTCTATGTCGCGCAGATCTCGATGGGCGCGAACGACCAACAGACCACCCGGGCGCTGCTCGAAGCCGACGCCTGGCCGGGTCCTTCGCTCGTCATCGCCTACAGCACCTGCATCGCCCACGGGATCGACATGTCGAAGTCGATGAGTCACCAGAAGGACGCAGTCAAGAGTGGATACTGGCCGCTCTACCGCTTCCACCCGTCGGAGGTCGAGGGCGGCAAGCCGTTCAAGCTCGATTCCTCCACACCGTCGATCCGGATCGCGGATTTCGTCGCGACCGAGACGCGGTTCGCCGTGCTCCAGCGAACACACCCCGAACGCGCCGCCGAGCTCGCGACCCTGGCCCAGGCCGACGCCGACGAGCGCTGGCGCTACTACGAACAGCTGGCGGGCATCGAACGCACCGTCCCGCATATCGACCGACCTGATCCGGAGATCCTTCCCGAGGTTGAGAGCGACGCCGGCTATCGGTCCGAGGGCGAAGGAGACGAGGCATGAGCGTCGACCTGCACACCCGCTATCTCGGCCTGGAGCTTCGGTCGCCGATCGTCGCCTCAGCGGCCCCGCACAACACGGACCCGGCGATCGCTCGGCGTCTCGAACGGGCCGGCGTCGGCGCCATCGTCCTGCCGTCGCTCTTCGAGGAGGAGGTCCTCGCCGAGGAGGTCGGACTCGCGGCGTCGCTCGATCAGGGGACCGAGGTCTTCGCCGAGGCGCTCGACTACTTCCCCGCGATCAATACGTTCACGGGCAGCGCTGATCGCTATCTGGCTGCCATCAAGCGGGTCAAGGCCTCCGTCACGATCCCGATCATCGGCAGCCTCAATGCGAGCACCCTGGGAGGTTGGGTGGCCTATGCGCGGCGGATCCAGGACGCCGGCGCGGACGCGCTGGAACTCAACCTGTACCACGTGGCGGCGGATCCGCGGCTGTCCGCCGCCGACATCGAGGAACGGGATCTCGCTCTGATCTCGGCCGTTCGTGCCTCGATCACCATCCCGCTCGCGGTCAAGTTCAGCCCGTTCTATTCGGCGTTCGCAAGCGTCGCGGCTGCGGCGGCCGATGCCGGGGCCGGCGGGCTCGTCCTGTTCAACCGCTTCTACCAGCCGGACCTCGATCTCGAAACGATCGAGGTCGTCCCGCGACTGGAGCTCAGCCAGCCGTGGGAGATGCGGTTGCCGGTCCGGTGGATCGCGATCCTCCGACCGCAGCTCGATCCTGACGTCTCGCTCGCGGCGACCTCGGGCGCGCATTCTGGCGCTGACGTGGCGAGGGGCCTTCTGGTCGGTGCAGACGTCGTGATGATGACGTCGGCATTGTTGCGGCACGGGCCTGAGCACATCGCCGTGGTCGAAGCCGAACTACGGGCGTGGATGTCTGAGCACGACTACACATCGGTCTCCGAGCTGCGAGGCAGTGCCAGTGCTGCGAACGTCGACGATCCGTCCGCCTTCGAACGCGCCAATTACATGGCAACACTCCATTCCTGGGTCGCAGCCCAGAGCTGAGGGTCCGGCGACGTGTTGGCCGCTCGCAGATCGCGTCCGAAACAGGCGCCGGTCGGCGTCGATGTCGGTGGCTGCGGTACCATGCCACCCACTGATCCGCTCCACGTGAGCGTGAAACCGTGGGCCCGTAGCTCAATGGCAGAGCAGCTGACTCTTAATCAGCGGGTTGACAGTTCAAGTCTGTCCGGGCTCACCACCACTTTACGCACGAAACGGCCCTCGGGTTAACCTCCGAGGGCCGTTCTGATTCGGGCCGTACCCCTTACGCGCCCCCGGCCGCACGCCGTCCGAGGATGATGTCGGTCCGTTCGGCCGCCCTCCCGAGCATCGCAAGCGTGAGCGGCGTTCGTTCACGACGCGCCGCCTTCCGAGCGAGACGGCCGGCTCGCCAAAGAAGTCAGCCCCGACTTCGGGACTTGCGGATCGTATCGTCCACTGGGGGTAGTGGACGAGACCTGCGTCAAGTTCCGAGGTCGGAGCTTGGGCGGAGCATCGCAGCTGGAACTCAGCCGCTGAAAGTGCCGAATGGCCCCTTCCCATCGCGAAACGCCGACAGGGGGCGTTCTCAGCCTTGGCTCACGCGAGGAGCGACAGTTCACGGGCCATAGCGGATACCCAGCCGCCATCCCGCAGAGGGTGGACGTTCACCCAGACCCGGTCCTGCCAGGCGTTCAACTCCAGCGTTCCCGGACGATCGGGGATTCGCATGTGCCAGTGCCGGCTACCTGTGCGGCCGGCCAGTTGACGTTGGCTTCGTACCACGAGGCCCCGCCGCTGGCACTCCTCGAGGGCCTGCTCGGCTGTGACGTTCAGATCGAGTACCAGCATCCGATAAGTGTCGCGTAAGTCGTGACGCCTGGGCTGACAAAGCCCTCCAAGCTGTCCGGTATTTGAGAAATCTGGTGCCCGCAAGAACCACATAGGACTTTTGGACACCGATCGGCCAGGACCATCGGATACAGTGACTTCGCCCAGCGATCCCGCATTCCGGAAGCGCTGAGGGCGCCATCAGCAGGGGGCAAGATGTCCCGAAGTCGCATTCTCGTCGCAGGTGCATTCCTCTGGGCGGCCGTGGCAGCCGACCTTGGGATCCATATCGCCAGGGGCGATTGGCTCGTCCCGGCCGCGATGGCCGTCGCGGGGGTCGGCTTCGTCGCGGTTCGAGAGACCCGACGGGCCGTGCTCGGAGCGTCCGCGACCTAGGTCAGAGGCGGCTCGCAGACCGCCGGGCGGCGATCCGCATAGCCCTCGACATCGCAGAAGGGCCTGGAGCCGCACCCACGGTGCCGTTACGCTGCGAGCGTGATCGTCCGCGTCCTGACCGCAACGGTGTCCACCGAGAATTCGGGGCGCGTCCATGACCTCATGCGCGAGCAGCTGCCCCTCCTCCACGCGCACGACGGACTGGTCTACGTCAAGCTCGCTCGGCGGCTGGTGGGCGACCTCGAGGAGGTCATCCTGTTCGAGGAATGGCGCGACGTCAGCGCGATGTACGTCTGGACCGGCCCACACATCGAGCGTCCGCGCCTGCTCCCGGGCACAGAGGACCTGATCGAGGACCTGCGGATCACCCACTTCGAAGCGCTCGATATCGAGCTGTCAGCCGATCAGTGACCATCACGCGCCGCGTCCCCGCGGCGTCGCAGGTGTCGTGCGATCAACGACCGTGCGCCGAGCCGCTGCGATCTTCCTGCCGGCAGCAGCAGCCCTGACACTTGCCGTCGGGCTGACCTATGTCGCGATCCAGCAGGACCTGCGCATCGGCGCGAACGACCTCCCCCAGCAGCTCGCGGAAGACGGTGCGCGGGCTCTTGACGCCGGCAGCGATCCGGCGACGGTCGTCGCGGCGGGACAGGTGCCGATCGAGACCAGTCTTGCACCGTTCACGGTCGTCTACGACGGGCAGGGGGCCCTCCTCGCCACGAATGGCTCGCTCGACGGCAAGCCGCCAATCGTGCCCATCGGTGTGCTGGAGTCGGCGCAGGCCTCCGGCCTCCACGCCGTCACCTGGCAGCCGCGGGAGACCGTTCGTGTCGCGCTCGTCGTGGTGCCGTGGCAGCGCGGGACGATCGCTGTCGGGCGGTCGCTGCGCGTGATCGAGACGCGCATCGATGCGATCGGCGCGCTGATCGCCCTTGGCTGGCTGGCGGCCGTCGCTCTGGTAGCTATCGCCGCCGGTGTCGGCGCGGCTATCTGGCCGGCCACATCGGAGCACGCGACCGAGGGCTGAACCCCCTCGAACGTCTCGGTCGACACGCGTCGTCGACGTGACGGCGCTGCGGGTCCGTGGCCCGGATGCTACCCTGACGAGGTCCTTTCATGGCCGGTCCTGTGAGGCTGGCGTACCGGTCCCGTGAGGCCGGCGAAGGAGGCACCGATGTCTGCGCACGCGCCCGCCCACCGAGCCGCCGAGGCCGGTGGGTTCGTTGTGTCCGGGGCCGCGTGATCGCCCGACCCCTGCCACCGGCACCTCGGACGAGTGCGGTCGTCGACCCGCGGATCGGCGACCTTGGTCCGGCCTTGCTGGCGCTCGAGGACGGAGCGGTCTTCCCGGGCGTCGCGTTCGGAGCCGGGGTCGCTGCCGGCGGCGACCTCGTCGTCAACACCAGCCAGACCGGCTACCAGGAGGTCTGCACCGACCCGTCCTATGCCGGCCAGGTCGTGGTCATGACCTATCCGCTCATCGGCAACTACGGGCGACTCGTCGCCGACGACCAGTCGCTCCGGCCGTGGTTGCGGGCCCTGGTCGTGGCGAACGCCACGGCCGCCGTCCTCGACGATGCCCGCCAGCTCGCCGCCCTCCTGCGTGACAACGCGATCCCCGCGATCGCGGGCGTGGACACGCGGGCGCTCGCGCGGCACCTCCGCGCCAACGGCTGCCTGCGCGGGATCGTGACCGCGCCGGGCGAGATCGATCGGGACGCCGCAGTCGAGGCCGCCCGAGCGGTGACGCGCTGGGAGGACCAGGACTTCGTCGGCCAGGTCTCGCCGTCATCGATCATGGACATCGGGCGGGCGGAGGACGGCGGGCCACTGATCGGGATCGTCGACTTCGGCCTGAAGTCGAACATCGTCCTCGCGATGCGCCGCCGCGGCGCCCGGGTCCGGATCCTGCCCCACACGATCTCGACGGCGGTCGCCCTGGCCCCCGATATCGACGGGCTGATCCTGTCGCCCGGCCCCGGCGATCCAGCACGCCTCGACGGCCCGGTCGCGCTCGCGAAGGCGATCATCGACGACGGCCGGCCGCTGCTCGGCATCTGCCTCGGGCACCAGATCGTCGCGCGGGCCGCGGGCGCCGAGACGACCCGTCTCCGGTTCGGCCATCACGGGGCGAACCACCCCGTCCGTGACCTCGAGCTCGACCTCGTCCAGGTGACCGCCCAGAACCACGAGGTGCAGGTCGTCGGCGAGTCGCTCCCGGCTGCGTCCGGCTTCCGGGTCAGCCAGGTCAACCTCAACGACGGCTCGGTCGAGGGACTGCGCCACGCGACGCTCCCGATCGAGACGGTCCAGTACCACCCCGAGGGCGCACCCGGGCCGCTGGATGCGTTGGCGGTGTTCGACCGGTTCGTCGTCGCGGCGACCGCGCAGCGAGGCGCCCGGTCGTGACGCCACCGGGCGCAAAGCCCGCGTCCGTCCTGATCCTCGGGTCGGGGCCGGTCGTCATCGGCCAGGCGGCCGAGTTCGACTACGCCGGGACGCAGGCGTGTCGCGCGCTCCGTGCCGAGGGCGTCCGGACCATCCTCATCAACTCGAACCCGGCCACGATCATGACCGACCCGTCGGTGGCCGACGTCATCTACCTCGAGCCACTGACGGTCGAGGCGGTCGAGGCGGTCATCGCCAAGGAGCAGCCCGAAGGCCTTCTGGCCGGGCTGGGCGGCCAGACCGCGCTCAACCTGACCGCCGCGATGGCCGACGCGGGCGTGTTCGACCGGCACCCGATCCGGCTGCTCGGCACGCCGCTCGAGGCCATCCGGATGGCCGAGGATCGCGAGGCGTTCCGTGACCTGCTCGACCGGATCGGTCAACCGTATGCACCAAGCTTCATCGTCGAGGGTGCGACCCAGGCCGCCCGTGACGGCTCGGCCGACGAGGCGCTCGCGGCCATCGGCCTGCCGGCCATCGTCCGACCGGCGTTCACGCTGGGCGGCACCGGCGGTGGGATCGTCGAGACCGAGCCCGCCTACCGCGAGCGGGTCCGTGCCGGTCTGCGTGCCAGTCCCATCGGCCAGGTCATGGTCGAGCGCTGCCTCGTCGGCTGGCAGGAGATCGAGTACGAGGTCATGCGCGACGCCGACGACACCTGCATCGCGGTGTGCGGCATGGAGAACGTCGACCCGCTCGGCGTCCACACCGGCGATTCGATCGTCGTGGCGCCGGTCCAGACGCTGACCGACGCCGTCCACCAGCGGCTCCGTAGCGCGGCGCTCGCGATCATCCGGGCGCTCGGTGTCGAGGGCGGCTGCAACGTCCAGTTCGCGCTGTCGCCCGACTCGACCGAGTACGCGGTGATCGAGGTGAACCCGCGGGTCAGCCGGTCCTCCGCGCTCGCATCCAAGGCGACCGGCTACCCGATCGCCCGGGTCGCGGCGCAGATCGCGATCGGCCGTCGGCTGGCCGAGATCCCGAACGTCGTGACCGGCACGACCGTCGCGGCGTTCGAGCCCGCGCTCGACTACGTCGTCGTCAAGCTGCCGCGCTTCCCGTTCGACAAGTTCCCGGGCGCCGACCGCACGCTCGGCAGCCAGATGAAGGCGACCGGCGAGGTGATGGCCATCGACCGGACGTTCGGCTCGGCGCTCAACAAGGCGCTCCGCGGGCTCGAGCAGGCGGGCGTCGGGCCGCTGGCCGAGGACGCCGGCTGGCGGCCGACGCTCGACTACCTGGCGCGGCGTCTATGGCGGCGACCCCGATGCCGACGAGCCGATCCGCTGGGTCGACGACGCGGGCCGCGCCTGCGAATCGACGCGGCACGCCCAGCGGACGGCGGCGCCGATCGTCCTCAAGCAGTTCCTCGAGCCGTCGGATAGCCGGCTGTGGCGGATCCTCGGTCTGCTGCGCCGCGGCGTGCCCGAGGCGGTCATCCGCGGCACGACCGGGATCGCCGCCTGGTTCCTCGCCGAGATGGGGCGCAACATCGCGCTCGAGGCCGAGGTTGCGGGTGTCGGTCCCGCGGCTCTCGGACCCGACCGATCCCGCGGCGGCGATCCTGCTCGCCACCGTCAAGCGCGCGGGCTTCGGCGACCGGGAGCTGGCCGAGCTGGCCGGCACGGACCCCGGCGCGATCCGGGCCGCTCGGCTGGCGCTCGGCCTCCGGCCCGGCTACGCCATGGTCGACACGTGCGCCGCGGAGTTCGCGGCCGAGACGCCGTACTTCTACTCGACCTATGCGGCCGCCGGGTCCGTGCCCGAGGCCCCGCCCGTCGCCTGGCCGGCGGCGCTCGTCATCGGCTCGGGGCCGGTCCGGATCGGGCAGGGCATCGAGTTCGACTACTGCGCCGTCCAGGCCGCCGACACGCTCCGCCGCGCCGGCTGGAGCGCGGTCATGATCAACTCGAACCCCGAGACCGTGTCGACCGACTTCGACGCCTCGACCCGGCTCTATTTCGAGCCGCTCGACCCGGAGAGCGTGCGCAGCGTCATCGACGCCGAGAGCCCCGACGGAGCGGGTTCGGGCGACCCCGCCGACGACAGCGGTCTCCTGCCGGCGGTCGTCGCCTACGGTGGCCAGACCCCGCTCAACCTCGCGGGCGCCGCTGGCGGCGGGTGGCGTGCCGTTGCTCGGTTCGACGCTCGAATCGATCGACCAGGCGGAGGAGCGGACGCGCTTCTCGGCGCTGCTCGACCGGCTCGGGATCCCGCAGCCGGAGGGCGGGATGGCGCACTCGGTCGAGGAGGCCCTGACCCTCGCCGAGCGGATCGGCTACCCGGTCATCGTGCGGCCGTCGTTCGTCATCGGCGGCCTCGCCATCGACTTCTGCTACTCGCCGACGGACCTTGCCCGCCAGCTCGCGGCCGCGACGGTCGTCGACCCCGACCGGCCCGTCCGGATCGACCGCTACCTCGAGGGCATCGAGGTCGACGTCGACGCCGTCTCGGACGGTGAGCGTGTCCTCATCCCCGGGCTCCTCGAGCACGTCGAGCGGGCCGGCGTCCATTCCGGCGACTCGGTCGGGATCTTCCCGCCCCAGACGGTGTCGGACGGCGACCAGGCGCTGATCGTGGCGACCATGGAGCGGATCGTGCTCGCGCTCGGGGCGCGCGGTCTGGTCAACGCGCAGTTCATCGTCCGCGACGACGGCGTGTACCTGATCGAGGTCAACCCGCGTGCCTCGCGGACGGTGCCCTTCCTGTCCAAGGTGACCGGCGTCCCGATGGTCGAGCTGGCGGTCCGGATCTCGCTCGGCGCGTCGCTGCCCGAGCTCGGCTGGGACGGCGGGCACCTGCCGCCGCCCGCGTTCGTGGCGGTCAAGGCACCGGCCTTCTCGACCGCCAAGCTGCGCGGCGTGGACCCGTCCGTCGGGCCGGGTATGCAGTCCACCGGCGAGGTCATCGGCATCCACACCGACCCGCGGGTGGCGCTCGCCAAGGCGCTGTTGGGTGCGGCGCTCGTCCCGCCACGACCAGGTGCCGATGGTGCGCTCGCGCTGCTGTCGATCGCCGATCGTGACAAGGGGACGCTGCGGCCGGCTGGCCGCGGCGCTCGCGGGCGCGGGCTACCGCATGGCGGCGACCCCGGGCACGCGCGCAGCGCTCGCCAGTGCCGGGTACGAGGCGCGACCGGTCGCAAAGCTCGGCGAGACCGCCGACGAGGCCGCCGGCGAGGTCCCGATCCTCGACCTGATCGCGTCCGGTGAGGTGCGCCTCGTCGTCAACACTCCGACACCACGCTCAGGCGCCGTGCGCGATGCCGTGGACATCCGGCTCGCGGCAACGGCCGAGGGGATCCTGTGCCTGACCGCCATGGAGACCGCTGTCGCCGCGGCAGAGGCGCTCGACCCCGCGATCGCCGGCCGGCTGTCGGAGGTCCGCTCGCTCGACGAGTGGGTCCCCGCTGGATCGCTCGTGGCCGCGCCGGCCTGAGATCGGCCGGGCTCAGTCTCGGGGCGACGTCGCCGGCGGCGTGACTGCGGCCGCGACGGGACCGGCGCCCGTCGAGCCGGTGGTCGGGGCGACGATGATCGCCTGGCCGAGCGACCACAGGGTGAGCGTCGTCAGGCTGACCATCACCACCGCCAGCGGAAGCTGCCGGAACCGGAGTTCCCGGGCCGTGATCCCGCCCGGCGCATCGGCCGCGGCGACGACGTGACCGCCCCACGCACCCAGCATGTGACCACCGACCACGGCGGCAAGCTGGACCGTCCACACCAGCCCCGCCGGCAGCCAGGCCGCGGTCGGGGTGAAGAACGCCGTGCCGAACAGGTCCCAGCCCTTCTGGAACGGATCGGAGATGGCGATGATGATCCGTTGCCCGTCGATGAGCAGGTACGTCAGGTAGTGCGCGATGAGATAGCCGAGCGCGATCGGGATCAACCCCGCGCCGATGGCGCCGAGCCCGACCGTCCGGGCGACCGCGAAGGCCAGGGCGACGACGATCGCGAGCCACGCGATCAGGAGCAACGTGCGGACGGCGACACCTGGCGCGCCGAACAGGTTGAAGAAGGCCTCGGTCTGGGAGAGGCCGTCGAAGATGATCGATGAGACGCCGAAGGCCGCGAGCGTCACGTCGGCGGCGCTCCAGCCCGGCTCCAGCAGGCCGCTCCCGAACGTCCGCGAGTGGACGCGCCCCGTCTCGTCAACGAGTCGGAAGTAGGCCAGCCGGCCAAGCAGCCGGAACCAGACCGTGAACGTCTCGCCGCGCGACCGCCACTCGTCGCGCCCGAACTGGGCCATCATCGCCAGCGTGAAGACCGTATAGCCGACCAGGACGATGAACAGCGTCGACGGTCCGCCCATCACCACCAGCTCGAGCCAGACGAAGAAGGCGAACCCGATGGTTCCGGGCCAGCGCCCGAGGCGCTCGGGGTAGTCGGCGATGGCCCAGCCCTGGACGTGGACCGCCCGGAGAAGGGCTGCCGCCAGGTCGTGGAGCGTCGAGAACGGGTCGAGGAAATGCCAGGCCGGGCCGATGATGGCGCACACGATGGCGAGCCCCACCCAGCCGTAGACCCACAGGAACAGCGACGACACGTCGGCGTCGCTCGAGCCGCCGGCGATCCCCTGGGCGATGATCCAGATCCAGCCGACGAGTCCGATCGTGCGGAGCAGATAGCGCAGCCAGGCCGGCGGGAGCGTTCCGACCTGGTCGAGCACCGGCGCCGTCGCACGGACGTCGCGGACGATCACGAAGGCGAACGACAGGGCGACGGTCAGGGCCGCCCCGACGAGGTAGACGGCCAACGGCAGCCTGCTCTCGTATGTCGGGTTGAGCGTGTGCGCGGCGGCGGCCGCCGGGAGGACGAGGGCGACCCCCAGCGCGAGGCCGAGCGTCGATCCGACGCGTGCCGCGAGGCGCCCCGTCCGGCCGCCGGTCATGTCGTGTCGGTCGGGCGGTTGCGGCGGGTGAGCAGGTACGCCGCGCCGGCTCCGAGGACGATCAGGGCGACGATGATCGGGACCACGACGTCGCTGCCGCTCCCCGCGTCGCTCGAGTCCGGCGACGGGCTCGCGGTCGGGGCGACCGACGGCGGCACGCTCGGCTCGGCGGACGTGCTCGGGGCGGCCGATGTGCTTGGCTCGGCCGAGTCGGCGGCGCTGGCTGACGGTGACGCCGACGCGGCCGCGGCGGCGACCGTGAAGGGCACGATGGGCTGGCGCAGGACGTCGCCATCGTCGGCGATGCTGACCCACTTGATCTGGTAGGCGCCCGCCGGCAGTGGAGATGTCAAGGTGAAGGTCATGGTCATGGCGTTCGCGTCCACGGTGGCTCTGGCGACCGTCGCGCCGGTCGCATCGACCAGGTCGGCCTTGCTCCCGGTCGCGAGGTGCTCGGAGAACGTCAGGACGATCGGACCGGTGTACGGCGACGGGACGGTCGCGCCGGACGCGGGATCCGAGCTGACCAGCTCGGAATGCGCCGACGCGAGCCCCGGGACGAGCAGGACAGCCATCGACGCGACCACGATGAGCGCGCTGAGACGCAGCGACCGGTGATGGACCATGTGGCCGAGTCTACAAACCTTCCTGTCCTGACGCGCGGGTCGCGCCCGTCCGCGGAGACCGGATGCAGGCGGTACGATCGTCCTTGACGATCCGATGCGGTCCATTGCCGCCCCCGAACCACGAGGTCACGCGTGCCCACCACCGTCCCCGAGGTCGCCTTCAGCGACCAGCATCTGTCCAACGGCCTGCGGGTCATCGTGGCCGAGGATCACCTGGCACCCGTCGTCGCGATCAACCTGTGGTACGACGTCGGCTCGAAGCACGAGGTCCCGGGCAAGACCGGCTTCGCGCACCTCTTCGAGCACGTCATGTTCCAGGGCTCGCGCCACGTCGCCAAGGCCGAGCACATCGCGCTCGTCCAGGCCGCCGGCGGGACGATGAACGGCTCGACCTGGCTCGATCGCACCAACTACTTCGAGACGCTGCCGGCGCACCAGCTCCATCTCGCGCTGTGGCTCGAGGCCGACCGGATGGCGACGCTGCTCGACGCGCTCAGCCAGGAGAACCTCGACAACCAGCGCGAGGTGGTCAAGAACGAGAAGCGCTGGTCCTACGACAACCGGCCGTACGGCTCGTTCCAGGAGAAGCTCCAGGCGCACCTGTTCCCGCCCGAGCACCCGTACCACCACTCGACGATCGGCTCGATGGACGACCTCGACGCGGCCTCGGTCGAGGATGTCAGCGCCTTCTTCCGCACCTACTACGCGCCGAACAACGCCGTCCTGTCGATCGTCGGCGACGTCGAGACCGCGGACGTCGCTGGCCGCCGCCGAGCGGTACTTCGGCGCCATCCCGGCCAACCCGGACATCCCGCCACTGGGCGACCTGTCGCTCCCGCCGACGCTCGGCGGCGAGCGCCGCGAGACGGTCTTCGACAAGGTCCCGTTGCCGCGTGTCCACGTCGGCTATCGGGCGCCCGTGTTCGGCGATCCGCGGCTCGACGCGCTCGACCTGGCCGGCCAGATCCTGTCGGGCGGCAAGGGCAGCCGGCTCCACCGGCGCCTGGTCCGCGACGAGCAGATCGCCCAGGACGTCGCGATCTTCACCCTCGGCTTCATCGGCGGCGCATCGATCACCGCCGGTTGGGCGACGGTCCGGCCGGACGTCTCGGTCGCCCGCGTCGAGGCGGCCCTGCACGAGGAGCTCGACCGCCTGACGACCGAGCTCGTGACCGACGACGAGCTGGCGCGGGCCAAGGCCCTGACCGAGGCCGACGAGCTCGGTGCCCTGCAGCGGGTCGAGGAGCGCGCCGACCGGCTGTCGATGTACGCGACGCTGTTCGACCAGCCCGACCTCATCAACCGGATGCTGCCCCGCTACCTGGCGGTCACCCCGGAGGACATCCGCGATGTCGCCAGGGAGGTCTTCCGGCAGGACAACCGGGTCGTCCTGACCTATCTGCCCGAAGGCTTCACCGCCGACGACGTGGCGCTGCCTGCCGACGAGGCGACCGACGCGAAGGACGCCGAGGTGGCCGCATGAGCGCGACGCTCGATCCCGGTCGCGACGGTCCGATCGTGGCCGAGCGGCCCAAGCCGGGCGCACCCCGGTCGTACGAGTTCCCGTCGGTGCGCGGGGACCGCCTGTCGAACGGCCTGTCGGTCCTCGTCGTCGACCTGCCGGGACGGCCGCTCGTCTCGGCGTCGCTGATCCTGTCCGGCGGCGTCTCGGAGGAGCCGGCCGACAAGGCCGGGGCGACGGTCCTCGCCGGGCGCGCTCTGACCGAGGGGACGGAGGAGCACGACGCCATCGCCCTGACCGAGGCGAGCGAGCGGCTCGGGGCCTCGCTGCACGCCGACGCGGGCTGGGACGCGCTGTCGGTCTCGGTGGACGTTCCGGCGGCCCGGCTGGGGCCCGCCCTGGAGCTGGCGGCCGAGGTCCTCCTCCGCCCGACGTTTCCCGAGCACGAGGTGGAGCGACTCCGCGACGAGCGGTTGAACGACCTGCTCCAGGCCAAGGCCGACCCGCGTCGACGTGTCGAGGAGGCCTTCATCGGCACGATCTACGCTCCGGCCTCCCCGTACCACCGCCCATCCGGCGGGACGCGGGAGACGGTCGAGGGCCTGACCGCGGCCGACCTCAGGCGAAGCTACACGGGTCTCCTCGACCCGGCCCGGGCGACCCTCGTCGTCGGTGGCGATCTCGGCGACCAGGACGTCATGGAGCTTGCCCAACGCCTCTTCGGCGACTGGACGGGACGTCCATCCGGCTCGGCCGCCGGCGTCCCCGTCGTCGATACCGCGGCCACCCACGGACGGATCGTCCGCGTGGTCCACCGGCCGGGTTCGGTCCAGACCGAGATCCGCATCGGCCACCGCGGGCTGCCGCGGCGGATCGACGACTTCCACGCGGTGTCGGTCATGAGCGCCATCCTCGGCGGCCTGTTCAACTCGCGACTCAACATGAAGCTGCGCGAGGAGAAGGGCTACACCTACGGCGCCGGGGCCGGGTTCGACATGCGACGGGGCGCCGGCCCGTTCTCCGCTCGCGCCGCGGTCAACACCGATGTGACCGTCCCGGCCATCGTCGACACCATGGCCGAGCTGACCCGCATGCGCGACACGACGGTCTCCGATGCCGAGCTCACCGCGGCGCGCGACTTCCTGATCGGTGTCTTCCCGCTCCGGTTCGAGACCGCCGGCGCCGTCGTCGGGTCGATCGCCAGTCTCGCGGTCCACGGGCTCGGGGTCGAGGAGCTGATCGGCTATCGGGCCAGGATCGAGGCGGTGGACACGGCTGCGATCGCCGCTGCGGCCCGCGCGCACCTCCACGTCGACGACGCGGCGATCGTGCTCGTCGGCGATGTCGATGCGTTCGGGGAGGCCCTCGAGGCGGCGAACGTCGGGCGGCTGGTCGTCGAACGCGATGAGGGACCCGTGGCCGCGGGACCGCTCGAGCCACAGGCCGCCATGAAGCCGGTCGACGACGAGGACGCGACGGGTCCGACGGAGGGAGCCGAGGAACCGGACGTGCCGGGCCTCGACCAGGAGCCGTCCGCCGAGGGCTGAAACCTTTTCGCTGCGAGTCGTCTCAGGTGAGTAGGCGCGGGTCATCCGACCGGCACACCGATGGAGACGACAACCGATGCGAAACGACGTCAAGCTGGTCCGCGGTCTGGGTGTGGCCGTGGTCTCGATCTTCCTGGTCGCCGGTGCGGCCTTCGCGGCCGACGGCCTGAACCGGAGCCGCGACGACGGGCCGGGGTCGGTCAGCTCCATCGCTCAGCCCAGCGGGACCGCCGAGCCCACGGAGACCGCTGAGCCGACCGAGACGGCCGAGCCCGCGGAGACTGCCGAGCCCGCGGAGACGGCCGAGCCCGCCGAGACCGCCGAGCCCGAGGCCACCGACGACCACGGCGCGAACAGCGGCCACGACGGAGCCGGCGACACGCCCGCCGCGACCGACGCTGCCAACAGCGGCCACCAGGGCGCGAACAGCGGCCCGGGCTCGACCCACGGTGGCGACGACAACGCTCCCGAGGCGACCGACGATCACGGCGACCACGCCGGGGAGACCCCGGAACCGGCCGAGACCGCCGAGCCGAGCGACGACCACGGCGGCGATGGCGGCGGCCAAGGGGGCCACGACGGCTCCGACGACGGCGGCCATCACGGTGGCGGCGACGACTGACCTCGTCCGACTCTCGCGACGCATCGGTGTCCGAGCGGACCCGCGGCTCGTGGCCCGGCTCGCCCTCCCTCATGATGGAGGTGAGCCGGGCTTCGGCGTCCCATCGGGACGACGGCCCGGGCGATCGGAGTCGGCCCATCGACACGACAACCACATCGGACGACCCACGCGATGACCGCTCGATCGTCGACGCCGTCCTTGCCGGCGACCGGGATGCCTACCGGCACCTCGTCGATCGCGAGGCAGCCGCGGTGGTGCGGGCATGTCACCGGATCTTGGGAGACCTTCACGAGGCCGAGGACGCAGCCCAGGAGGCATTCGTGACCGCCTATCGATCGCTCGCCGGTTGGCGCGGCGACGGGCCGTTCGGTGCATGGCTGACGCGTATCGCGATCCGCATCTCGCTGCGCCAGGTGGGTCAGCGCCGCCAGGTCACGTGGCTCGATCCGTCCGAGACGGCGGGGACGGGGTCGGCGGTGGCCGACGCCCAGGGGCTCGAGGCGCGACCCAGAACGGACCCGGCCATGCTCGCCCTGCGCGGCGAACGGGAAGCCGAGTTGCGGACGGCGGTCGCGGCCCTCCCCGAGCCATATCGCGAAGTCGTCACGCTGCGGTTCTTCGGGGAGCTGTCGCTCGACGAGATCGCCCGTCAGACCGATCGGCCGGTCCCGACGGTCAAGACACACCTCCGCCGCGGCCTGCTCCGCTTGCGGAGCGCAGTCGAACCCGGTGGCGAGGCATGAGCGGTCCGTACCGGCCGTTCGACCCGGCCGAGCTCAGGATCCCGGGCGAACCCGACCCGTCGCCGGCCGAAGCGGCCGACGCGCTGTCGACCGCGCGGGAGCTGGAGGCGCTCGCGCTGAGCGCCGGGATCAGACCGACCGAGGGGTTCGAGGACCGCGTGATGGCGGCGATCGCCGTCGAGCCTGTGCCACGTGTCGTGGTCCGACCACGTGGAGCGGCTCGCGGAGGGTTTGTCGCCGCCTTCGTACTGGCGGTTCGCGATGCCTGGGGCGTGGCCTCGACGGGCGGGCGCCCATTCGCGGTTCGTGCCCAAGCGCTCGCGCTTGTGCTCGTCGTCGTCCTCGTCGCCGGGTCGCTTGCCGCAGCAGGGGCAGTGACGGTCGGAGGGTGGCTGGAGCGATCGTCGGGCCCGTCACCATCGGTCCAGCCAGGACCGACCGTGGCTCCGACGTCGACCGAGACTGCCGAGCCGACCGAGACGACCGGGCCGACGGAGACCGCCGAGCCGACCGAGACGACCGAGCCGACCGAGACCGCCGAGCCCTCGGGGACGGACGACCATGGTGGCGGCAGCGGCAGCGGCAGCGGCGGCGGAGGCGGGTCCACGGCCACGCCGACCCGGACGGGGCCGACAGGCACGGATGACCACGGTGGCGTCGGCGGCGGCGGCGGTGGTGGTGGTGACGGCGGCGGTGGCAGCGGGGGCGGCAAGACAGCCGAGCCGACGAGGACGCCGCGACCCACCGAGACGCCGCGAGGGTCCGACGATGGCGGGAGCAGCGGCGGCAGCGATGTTGGTGGCGGCGGAGGATCGGCGTCGAGCTAGCGCGCGCTGCCACCGGGGTCGTTAGGCTCAGTCGATGATCGTCGTCATCGGGTGTCCGACCGGCCGCTTGGCCGGCGCGGCCATCGTCGCGGCCGGGACAGCAGCGCGAGTGGCCCTCGCAGCAGCCCGTGCCGGGCGTGCGGTCCAGCTCGTCGGCAGGGTCGGGGACGACCCGACGGCCGATGCGGTCGTCCTGGACCTCGCGCGGGGCGGTGTCGGTCACGTCGCTCTCATGCGCGATGGGACGCGGGTCACGCCGCTTGAGCCGCCGGAGCTCGACGACGTGGGTGAGATCGACGATGCGGACGACGAGGCCGGCCCGCCCGACGTGGACGGCCCGCCCGACGTGGACGGCCCGCCCGCTGCGCCCCGTGGTCCCGCCCTGGAGGCCGCGGACGTGGACCTCGGGCTGCGCTATCTGACCGAGTTTGCGGTCCTCGTCATCGCCGATCCGGTGGACCCGGCGACCATCGCGGTCATCGCCGAGGCCGCGCGCTGGACGGACGCCCGGCTGGTGGTGGTCAACCCACGCGACGCCCCGGTCCCCGACGGGCTGCCGTCCGACGCCGTCGTCTTCGAAGCTCCCGACACGGATCCCGACGGCGCCTTCGCGAACCTCGTCGGGCATTTCGCGGCCGGGCTCGACGACGGCGCCGAACCGGAGGCGGCCTTCCAGGCCTCGATCGGGTCGGACGGCTGGACCGAGACCGTCGAGGGTGATGCGGGCTGACGCGCCCGCCGCCGCTACCGGAGTGGCGCGATGAGCTCCGGGCCGTCGCGACGCACGTCGTTGACGAACCGCTCCACGGCGTACACGTCGAGCGCGACCTCCTCGTTCGGGACGAGCAGCCCGAGCAGCTCGCCTGGATCGGCCGGCGACGGATCGAGCCAGCGCGTCCAGGCGTCCTCGGCCACCACGACCGGCATGCGGTCGTGGAGATCGGCCAGGGCGTCGTTCGGGGTGGTCGTGATGATCGTGAACGTGCGCCGGACGGTGTCGGTGGCCGGGTCGCGCCAGCCGGCCCATAGCCCGGCCAGTGCGAGCGGGCGCCCGCCACGCTCGACGACGCGGTAGGGCTGCCGGATCGTCCCCTCGCGCTTCCACTCGTAGAACGAATCGACCGGCACCAGGCAGCGTTTGCGAACGAAGGCGTCGCGGAAGGCCGGGCTCGAGGTGATCGTCTCGGCCCTGGCGTTGAACATCCGCGACCCGACCTTGGCCTCGGTCGCCCAATGCGGGATGAGGCCCCAGCGGTAGGCCGTCACGGCGCGCCGTTCCTGGCGCTGGACGACGACGAGGGCCTCGTCCGTCGGCGCCACGTTGTAGCGCCCGCCGGGATCGTCGACGAGCGGCTCCGCCCCGAAGATCTCGGCCAGCTCGGACGCTGGCCGCTCCTGGGTGAACCGTCCGCACATGAGCCGAGTCTAGTGCCGGGACCCGCACCGCTGCCGTCGCCCGCCACCACCCGACGGCTCGGGTCCGCTCCTGTACAGTCCGGGCCATGAGCGAGATGGGCGCAGACCCGGGACTGCCCGGTCCGAGCGTCGGCGGCCGACTGACCCGCGACGCAGCCCTCGCGTTCATCCAGCGCGGCGACGATCTCCTGGCATCCGGCGACTTCGCCGAGGCGGGCCGATATTTCTCGCGCGTCGTCGGGTTCGATGACCCGGCACTCACGGGAGCCGCGCTGCTCGGCCTGGGCGAGGTCCACTACCGCCTCAACAACGAGCCGGCGGCGGTCCAGACGTGGCAGGCCTTGCTCGAGCTGCCCGAGAATCCATTCACCTACACGGCCTGGCGGAACATCGCGGCGGCCCGCGTCCGTGACGGCGACTTGACCGGCGCCATCGACGCCTATCGCGAGGCCGACAAGCGAGCGCCACGCGAGGACAAGCCGGAGATCGCCAACCGGCTCGGCTGGCTCACCAAGGAGACCGGCAACGCGCGCGCGTCGAAGCGGTATTTCGCCAGGGGCCGGGGCGACGCGCCGCGCATCACGATGACGCTGATCCTGATCGCGATCACGGTCATCGTCTCGGTGACCGCCATGTTCACGATCCCGGTGCCGCCGGAGAAGGGCCTGTACGACTGGCTCCAGCTCGACAAGATGGCCGTCGCGGCGGGGGAGTACTGGCGCCTGTGGACCGTCACCCTGCTCCACTCGCCGACCGATCCGCTGCACCTCATCTTCAACATGTACGCGCTGTGGCTGGCGGGGACGATCGTCGAGCGCTGGTACGGGCCGATCCGCATGCTCGCGTTCTATCTCGCCTGCGCCGCTGCCGGCTCGACCGCCAGCTTCGTGGTCGGTGGCGATGTTCCCTCGGTCGGAGCGTCGGGGGCGATCTTCGGATTGTTCGGGATCCTGCTCGCGGCCGGCCGTGTCCACCACCCGGTCGACCGACAGAGCCGCGGCATCGTCAGCCAGCTGGTGGTGCTGGTCATCATCAATATCGCCTTCGGGTTCGCATCCGGCGGCTCGATCGACAACGCGGCTCATCTCGGCGGGCTGGCGGCCGGGCTGTTCATCGGTGCGCTCGTGCCACCGACCGCGGTGCCGACCCTGTCATCGCTGTGGCAGCGGCCGGTCGAGTCCGGGGTCGGCGCCGCGACGACGACCGCGCCTGGGTATGTCGCTGTCGTCGCCGTGCTCGTCGTCGGAATCGTCGTGGCCGGTGGGATCGCCCTCGGGACCGCTCAGCGCCAGGCCAGTCCGGACCCGAACCAGCTCGGGAGCGGCGAGACTCGCGCGGCGCACGCCGTGATGGCCCGTCAGACCGGTGGCGCCTGGGCCGTGGGCTCGATCGGGGACGCCGGCAACGGAGAGGCGGGGAGCGACGCCGCGACTGCCGACTCGACGGAGTAGAAGCAGCGCTCCCTGCCGATCACGTCGATCAACCCCGTCCGTGACATCCGGTCGCGGACGGAGCTGCGCACCTGCGCCAGCCGGAGATCGATTCCGTCGGCGCGAAGGTCGGTCATCAGCATCGACAGCATGTCGGTGGTCGCGACGTCGAGGTCGGCCGTGGCGCCGATATCGAGCACGACCACCGTGGGCGCCACAGACCGGGCCCGGATGAGGGCATCGATCTGGTCCTTCGCGACATCGGCGTTGACGAACGTCAGGGGCACGTTCGGGCGGACGATCAGGAATCCCTCGACCGGGACGGCCTGGCTGTGCCGCTCCGCGTCGGCATACACCGGGGGGTCGGTGGGTATCCGTCCAAGGACGGCGATGTACGGCCGGCTCGCCTGGTACAGGATCGCCAGGAGTGACAGGGCGACCGCGATGGCCATCCCCGTCAACGGCGTCGTGAACACGACGCCACCGAGGGCCGTCATCGCCAGCAGGAAATCGGTCCGTTTCCAGGCGAGGTAGCGGCGCAGCTCGGCGATGTCGACGAGCCCGAGCACCGACGTGATGACGATCGCCGCGAGCACGGTCAGCGGCAGGTCCTTGAAGATCGGGGCGAGGACGACCGCGGTCGCGAGGATGAAGCCGGCGGTGATCAGCGACGACAGCTGCGTCCGTTGGCCGGCGGCCTCGCTCGTCGCCGACTGGCTGAAGCTGGCATCGACCACGAAGCCTCCGAACAGGCCGGTCGCCGCATTCGCCGCGCCGAGCGCGATCAGCTCCTGGTCGGGGTCGATGTCGTAGCCGTGACGGACAGCGAACGCCCGCGCGGCCCCGATCGATTCGGCCAGGGCCAGGAAGACGATGCCGAAGGCGCCCGCGGCCAGGAAGACGATGTCGCCCAGCGGGATCCGCGGCAGGCCCGGTGTCGGGAGGCCGGTCGTCACGTCGCCGACCACGGCGACGCCCTTGGCAGTCAGGTCGAACGCAGTCGATAACGCGATCCCGACCACGAGTGCGACCAGCGCCCCCGGGATCCGTGGCGCGACCCGCTTGAGGACGATGATGCCGAGCGCGCTCACGATGCCGAGTGCTGCCGTGTACCGATTCACATCGTCGATGCCGGCCGCGATGGTGATCACCTTGTCGACGATCGTGCTGCCACCGCCCGGGATCCCGAGCAGGGCCGGGATCTGGCCGATGGTGATGACGACGGCAAGCCCGATCACGAAGCCCGTCACGACCGACGCCGCGAGGAATTGCGACAGGAACCCGAGGCGGGCGACGCCGGCGACGATCAGGATGCCCCCGACGATGAGCGCGAGCGCGGCACTCAGCGCGATGAACAGGCTCGCGTCCCCGGCCGCCACGGCCCCGACGACCGACGCCGACATGATCGCCACCGACGAGCTGGCCGTGACCTTCATCTCGCGCGACGTGCCGAACACCGCATACGCGGTCAACGCCGCGAAGGCGGTCACGAGGCCTGTCTCGGGCGGCATCCCGGCGAGGCCGGCGTATGCCATCGCGACCGGGACCATCACGCCCCACGCGACGACGCCGGCGATGGCATCGAACCGAAGCTGACCCCGGTCGTAGCTCGGCAGCCAGCGGACGATCGGAACGTAGTGCCGGACCGTCCGCCGGATCGCCAGCCGCCGGGCGTCGGTGAGTGGGTGCTGGGCGTCGTCGTGGTCGGTCACGGCCGCCATCGTACCCATCGGCGAGGCGCTCTCCGTGCGGAATCCGTGTGCCAAGATAGCGCCGGCCGGCTACCACTCATCATGGACAGATCATGTTCGCCACCCTGCTCGGGGGATTGCCTCGCCCGCCGCTTCCTGACGGTTCGCCGATCGGTGCACTGGTCGAGGTCGCGGTCCGCGCCCAGGAAGCGGCCGGGCTCGACCCCATCACGGACGGCGGGCTGTACGGCGAGGACCGACCGGTGGAGGCGTGGCAGAGGACCGCCGCGCTCACCGACCGTGCGGTCAAGCAGGCCGTCACCGGGCCCTACACGACCGGACAGCAGGCAGGCCTCGCACCGGACGCGGTCCTGGCCCGCGCTCACGCGCTCAACGGTGTGCTCCTGGAACTCGCCGCCGCTGGCTGCCCGCTCATCGAGGTGCATGAGCCGGCCGCCACGACCATCGGTGACGACCAAGCGGAGCGCGAGCTGTTCGGCGCGGCCCATCGGATGCTTCTGGACGGTGTCCAGGACACACACTTGTCGCTCGCGATCACCGGCGGGAACGCCGATCGCGCGGGGATCGCCACGATCCTCGCCGCCCCGTACGCCAGCCTGGCAGTGGACCTGATCGCCGGTCCGGACAACTGGCGGCTCGTCGTGGCGACACCGGGTGACCGCGGGATCGTGTGCGGCGCGCTACCCGCCACCGACCCGGGCGACGACGGTCCGGAGTTGTTGCTGTGGGCCGCCGGGTACGCCGCCTCGACGGGCAGCCGCGGTCCGCTGCGCGTCGGCCTGGCAACGGCGTCGTCACTGGCCCACCTGCCGTGGCCGGTCGCGGTGCGCAAGCTCGAGCGCCTCGGCGAGGCCGTCCGATTGGCCCATCTCCCGCCGCTCGAGCGCATGCGACAGCTCGATCCGCGCGCCGTGAGCAGCCGTAGCGCAGCCCTCGGACGCTTCGAGCCGATCCAGCCGACACGTCCGGCCGGACCGCCCGCGACGCACGACCCGAAACCTGGTGACGACCCGACTTGATTCCCCGGCGCTGCGGTGCCACCATCCGGTGACCTCCCCACCACGCCCGAACCGCGGGTGTCGAGGCTCGGAGCACTCCACGCTACAAACACCGAGTCGGCTGTTTCACCGTCCGTGTCGCAGGAGGTCAGGCCCGTGAGCGAACATGTCGCGTTCGTCGTCAATGGGACCCCGAGAGAGCTCGACGTCGAGCCGAGACGGCTGCTCGTCCAGGCGCTCCGCGAGGACCTCGACCTCACCGGCACGCATGTCGGCTGCGACACCAGCCAGTGCGGCGCCTGCACCGTCCACGTGGACGGCCGGGCGATCAAGTCGTGCACGATGCTCGCCGTCCAGGCCGACGGCGCGGAGATCAAGACCATCGAGGGGCTCGCGAACGGTGACGAGCTCCACCCGATGCAGGCCGCCTTCTGGGAGAAGCACGGCCTCCAGTGCGGCTTCTGCACGCCGGGCATGATCATGACCGCGGTCGACCTCCTCGAGCACAACCCGGACCCGACCGACGACGAGATCCGGCACGCCATCGAGGGCAACTTCTGTCGCTGCACGGGCTACCAGAACATCGTCGCCGCCATCCGTCATGCCGCCGAGACCATCCGGTCCGGCTCGGCCGTGACCGCGTAGGGCGAGGAGGACGAGATGACCACCGACGTCCTGGGCGAACGCATCAAGCGGGTCGAGGACCCGCGCTTCATCACCGGTGCCGGCAACTACGTCGACGACATCAAGCTCGCCTCGATGGCCCACATGGCCATCCTGCGCAGCCCGTACGCGCACGCCAACATCCGCTCGATCGACACGTCGGCTGCGAAGGCGATGCCGGGCGTGCTGGCGGTCTTCGTCGGCGCCGACATCCCGTACAACCCGATGCCGATGGCCTGGCCGGCCGGCGGCAGCGCCGGGATCCAGAACAACATCAGCACTCCCCGGACGCTCGCAACGGACAGCGTCAAGTGGACGGGCGAGGGCGTCGCCGCGGTCGTCGCCGAGACCGAGGCCCAGGCGTTCGATGCGCTCGACGCGATCGCCGTCGACTGGGAGCCCCTGCCCGCGGTGGTCGACGCCGAGAAGGCGATGGCTCCGGGTGCGCCGCAGCTCCACGAGAACGCTCCGAACAACGTCGTGTTCGAATGGAGCGTCGGTGACAAGGCCGGCACGGACGCAGCCGTCGACGGTGCCGAGGTCGTGGTCCGCCAGCGGATCGTCAACCAGCGGCTGATCCCGAACCCGATGGAGGTTCGTGGCGACATCGGCTGGTACAACCCGGGCACCGACGAGTACACGATCTGGATGTCGAGCCAGACACCGCACATCCAGCGGCTGCTCCTGGCCGCCTTCGTGATGGGCATCCCGGAGCACAAGATCCGGTGCATCAGCCCGGACGTCGGAGGAGCCTTCGGGACCAAGATCTTCTGTTACCCCGACTACGCGCTGGTGCTGTTCGCCAGCAAGGCGCTCGGGGGCGTGCCGGTCAAATGGATCGAGGGCCGGCGCGAGAGCTACCAGAGCACGATCCACGGGCGCGACCACATCACCTACCTCGAGATCGCGGGCACGCGCGATGGCGAGATCACCGGGCTCCGGGTCAAGACGCTGGCCAACCTCGGCGGACGCCTGTCGACGATCGGCCCCGGCATCCCGACGACCCTCTATGCCCGTGTCCTGTCGGGCTGCTACAAGATCCCGAACGTCTACGCCGAGGTGACCGGCGTGTACACGAACACGACGTTCGTGGACGCCTACCGCGGCGCCGGCCGGCCCGAGGCGACCTACGTCATCGAGCGGGCGATGGACCTGTTCGCCGGCGAGATCGGGATGGACCGTGCCGAGCTCCGGCGACGGAACTTCATCCAGCCGGACCAGTTCCCGTACGAGAACCCGTCGGGTCTCGGGACGGCGTCGGGCGGCGCCAAGATCTACATCGATTCGGGGAACTACGAGCCGGCGATGGACAAGGCCCTCGCGATGGCCGGCTACGTCGGGATGGACAAGGCCAAGGCCGACGCCAAGGCGCGCGGCAAGCTCCTCGGCATCGGGCTGTCGACCTACATCGAGGTCTGCGGCGTCGCACCGTCGAAGTGGATCGGCGCGGTCGGCGAGGGCTGGGGCGCGGCCATGTGGGAGTCGTCCAACATCAAGATGCACCTGACCGGCAAGACCGTCGTCACGATGGGCACCCAGCCGCAGGGCCAGGGCCACGAGACGACCTACGCACAGGTCGTCTCCCATGAGCTGGGCATCCCGATGGAGGACATCGTCATCCAGCACTCGGACACCCAGGGCACGCCGTTCGGCTACGGGTCGTACGGCTCGCGCACCTCGTCGGTCGGGATGACCGCGGCGATCAAGGCGTCCGCCAAGATCCGCGAGAAGGCCCGGAAGTTCGCCGCGCACATGCTCGAGGCGTCGCCCGACGACATCGAGATCGACGGCGCGAACTACTTCGTCAAGGGCAGCCCGGACCGGGTCAAGACCATCCAGGAGATCGCCTTCGCCCTCGACCTCGCGTTCGACCCGCCCGAGGGCATGGAGCCGTACCTCGACGAGACGGCCTACCACGACACCCCGAACTGCACGTGGCCGTTCGGGACCCACATCGCGATCGTCGAGATCGACGAGGACACCGGTCACGTGGACCTGGTCAAGTACGTCGCGGTGGACGATGTCGGCAAGAAGATCAACCCGATGATCGTCGACGGCCAGCTCCACGGCGGCATCGCCCAGGGGGTCGGCCAGGCGCTCTGGGAGGGTGCCGTGTACGACGACAACGGCCAGCTGCTGACCGGCTCGATGCTCGACTACGCGCTGCCGCGAGCGTCGTGGTTCCCGAACATCGAGCTCGACGAGACGGTGACGCCGTCGCCGGTCAACCCGATCGGGGTCAAGGGTGTCGGTGAGGCCGGCGCCATCGCCAGCACCGCGGCGGTCGCCAACGCGGTCATCGATGCGCTGGCACCGCTCGGCATCAAACACCTCGACATGCCGTACTCGGCGCAGACCGTGTGGCGGGCGATGCATGACGCGAAGGGAGGCCAGGCGTGATCCCGGCGGCGTTCGGTTACCGGCGTCCGGCCTCCATCGAGGAGGCGCTCAAGATCCTCGACAGCGACCCCGACGCGAAGGTCCTGGCCGGCGGCCAGAGCCTGCTGCCACTGCTCAAGATGCGGCTCGCCTCGGCCGACACGCTCGTCGATATCGGCCGTCTGCCGGGACTCAAGGGCGTCCGACGGCTCGACGACGGTCGGATCGCGATCGGCGCGCTCACCACGTACGCCGAGCTGCTCGACTCGCCGGTCAAGGAGTACGGCCTGCTGGGTGACGCGCTCCCAGGGATCGGTGACGTCCAGGTTCGCAACCGCGGGACGATCGGCGGCGCGGTCGCCCACAGCGATCCGGCATCCGACCTGCCGGCCTGCCTGCTGGCGCTGGACGCCGAGTTCGTCATCCGCTCGGATTCGGGCGAGCGCACGACCGGGGCGGACGGCTTCTTCCAGGGTGCGTTCGCGACCGACCTCGGTGCGGGCGAGATCCTGACCGAGGTCCGATTGCCCGGTCCGCGTGACGATGCCGGCTCGGCGTACGCCTCACTCGAGCAGCCGGCCTCGGGCTACGCCCTGGTCGGGGTCGCGGTGGTCGTGTTCGGCGGAGACGGCGGCGGGATCGCCAGCGCGAATGTCGCGATCACCGGCGTATCGGATCACGCCTACCGGGCGCGAGCGGTGGAAGCGGCGCTGGCCGGCTCCGATGGCTCGCAGGGATCGATCGCGGCGGCCGCGGAGCATGCGACCGACGGGGTCGACGTCTCCAGCGACATCCACGCCGATCGTGAGTACCGGACTGCGATGGCCACGGTCTACACCCGCCGCGCGATCGAGGCCGCCCTCGCTCGGCTGCGCTGATTCGCCGGCGATCCCTGCGTGCAGGCCCAGAGAATCACTCCGGGCCGGCGTGTGCCCGCGCGTCTGGTCGGGGCGGTCCTCGCCCGTGACCTGACCGTGGCGGGCACACGTTGGGAGAAGGGCCGGCGCCTGACGGCCGACGACCTCGTTGCGCTCGCCGGCGCCGAACCGGGCGAGCCCGTGACGGTCGCTGATCCCGGGGGCCGACGAGCTCCACGAGGACGAGGCGGGACTGCGCCTCGCGAGAGCGGTCGCTGGACCGGGACTGACGATCCGTGGCCCGGCCCAAAGCCGGGTCGATCTCATCGCCGCCGTCGACGGCGTGGTCCACGTCCGGGTCGCGGACCTCGAGCGGGTCAACCGGATCGACCCGCTCGAGGTGTTCACCGCCTTTGACGGTCAGGTCGTCGCGCGCGGGGAGCTCGTGGCGAGCGTCAAGGTCGCGCCGCACCTGGTCGAGGCGTCCGTCGTCGACGCGGGGGCGCGGCTGGCCGGCTTCGGCCAGCGCCCGCTCGTGTGGGTCGCGCCGTTCGTGCCGAGCCGGGTCGGGGTCATCGTCAAGGAATCGGTGCGCGGGACGGCCCGCGACCGGTTCGAGGCGAGTGTCCGCTCGAAGATCGAGGGCCTCGGCTCGGAGATCGTGGCGATCGACTACGTCGAGGACGACCCGGGCGCGGTCGAGGCCGCGATGGCCGGCTTCGTCCGGCGACACGACCCGGTCGACCTGATCCTGACCGCTGGCGCGGCGAGCACCGACCCACTCGACGCGTGCTTCGTGGCGATCACGGCGCTCGGCGGGCGCGTGGTGCGGCACGGTGTGCCGGCCCACCCGGGCTCGATGCTCTGGCTCGCCCGGATCGGTCGAACGGCGATCCTCGGTCTGCCGACGTGCGGCGCGTATTCCAAGGCGACCGCGGCGGACCTGTTGCTGCCTCGCCTGCTGTCCGGAGAACCTGCCTCCGCGAGGACTGTCGCGAGGCTCGGCCACGGCGGCATCCTCACCCGCAGCCAGCGCTTCCGCTTCCCGGCCTACGCGCGCGAGCTGGACGCGCCCGATGGCTAACGCGAGGCCCATGTAGATTCGCCGTATGACCGACCGAGACACCCGCCCCGCCGGCACGCGCTCCATCGAGGCGATCCAGGACGACTTCCGGGCACGGAACTACATCGCCGACCGGTCCGTGGCGACAGCCGTCTTCCTCGCGCTCGAGCTCGGCCGGCCGCTGCTGCTCGAAGGCGAGGCCGGTGTCGGCAAGACGGAGCTGGCCAAGGTCCTCGCAGCCTCGCTCGGCACCAAGCTCATCCGCCTCCAGTGCTACGAGGGCCTCGACGTCAACACGGCCGTCTACGAGTGGAACTACCCGCGCCAGATGCTCGAGATCCGGCTGCTCGAGGCGCGCGGCGAGGCCGAGCGGGCGACCGCCCACGACATCTTCGGCTCGGACTTCCTGATCCGCCGGCCGCTCCTCCAGGCGCTCGAGTCGGTCGACGGCCTCGCGCCGGTCCTGCTCATCGACGAGATCGACCGCGCCGACGAGGAGTTCGAGGCCTACCTGCTCGAGATCCTGTCCGATTTCCAGGTCACGGTCCCCGAGATCGGCACGATCACGGCCGAGACGCCGCCCCGCGTGATCCTGACCTCGAACCGGACGCGCGAGGTCCACGACGCCCTCAAGCGCCGCTGCCTGTATCACTGGATCGACTACCCGACCGCCCAGAAGGAATACGAGATCGTCCTGGCCAAGGTCCCTGAGGCACCCGAGAAGCTCGCGCGTGAGGTCGTCGGGTTCGTCCATCGCCTGCGCGAGGCCGACCTGACCAAGGTGCCCGGCATCGCCGAGACGCTCGACTGGGCCGCCGCCCTCCTGTCGCTCGGTGCCCGCGAGCTGAAGCCGGAACTGGTCGACGAGACGCTCGGCGTCGTGCTCAAGTACGAGGAGGACATCCGCCAGGTCCGTGGCGAGGGCACGCGACGCTACCTGTCCGAGGCGGCGGCCGGCGGCTGACCCGGCCGACGACGATCGCGCCTGCCATGACCGACCCCACCGACCCCGCGGTCGTCCGCTCCCCGTTCGGAGCCGAGGTGGACGGTCGGCGCCTGCTCGGCGAGGCGGTCGGGTTCGGGCGCTCGCTCCGGGCGGCCCGGCTGTCGATCGACCTCGGTGCGTCGATGGACTTCGCCCGCGCCCTGACCCTGGTGGACATCGCCGACCGCGAGCAGGTCAAGGCCGCCGGGGCCGCGATCTTCGTCCGGCGGCGTGACGACCGGCCGACCTACGACGCCGCGTTCGACCGCTGGTGGCGCCGGCGAGGTTCGCGGCTGCCGAACGACTTCGCTCCGTCGACGCTGCCGCGCGAGGACGCCCCGACCGACGAGCAGGAGCTGCCCGGCGCGGCTCCGCCCGAGGCCGGCAACGAGCACGCCGAGATGGGTCCCGATGAGCGCGGCACGCCGATCCCGGCCGACAGCGACGACACCGACGACGAGGCCCCGATCGAGGGCGTCGTCATCTCGCCCGACGCGTACTCGCAGGGCGAGGTCCTGCGTCACCGCGAGTTCGACCGGATGACACCGGCCGAGCTGCGCGAGGCGGAGCGCCTGGTCGACCTGCTCGTGCCGCGCCTCGAGCGCCGGCGAACGCGCCGCTACGAGCTCCATTCGCACGGTCGTCGCCTGGCGCCCCGCGCGATGTTCCGGCGCAACCTCGGGACCGGCGGCCAACTCGTCACGTGGGTCTGGCGACGCCAGATCCGCGAGCCCCGCTCGCTCGTGGTCCTGTGCGACATCTCGGGCTCGATGGAGCGACACTCGCGGCTGCTGCTCCGGTTCGTCCAGGCGCTGTCGGCCGCATCGGAGGTGCGGACGGAGTCGTTCGTGTTCGGGACGCGGCTCACCCGCGTCACCCGTCTCCTCCGCGACCGCGACCGCGACCGTGCGCTGGCACGGGTCGCCGACTCCGTCAACGACTGGGCCGGCGGGACGCGGATCGGTGAGTCGTTCCGCACGTTCAACCAGAAGTGGGCGCGTCGCTCGCTGCGAACGTCTGGGGTCGTGATCGTCGTGTCGGATGGCTGGGACCGGGGCGACCCTGCGCTCGTCGCGGCCGAGACCGCGCGGCTCCGGCGCAACTGCCACCGCCTCGTCTGGCTCAACCCGCTCGCGGGCACGCCCGGCTACCAGCCGCTGGCCGGCGGGATGCGGGCCGCCTACCCGTACATCGACGACTTCCTGCCGGCCGGGACCGTCGCGTCGCTCGAGCGGCTCGGCGAGATCCTCGGTGGTGTCCGGGCGGGCGATACGCGGCGGGGGAGCGAGGCGGCAGCGCATGCCGCGCTCCCGGGGTCCATCGGCCCGACGGTCGACGCGCCGCCTTCCATCGTCGGTGGTGAGACCATCGACCCATCCGCTCCGAGGCCATTGCGATGAAGGAACTCCTCGACACCCTGACCACCTGGCAGAACGACGGCATGGCCGGCGGCGACATCGGCCGCGCCGTCGTCGTCCGGACGTTCGGCTCGGCGCCGCGACCCGAGGGCGCGAACCTGCTCTACGCGACGGACGGCCGGATCGCCGGCTCGGTCAGCGGCGGCTGCGTCGAGGGCGCCGCGGCCGAGGAGATCGAGCACGCCCGGGCCACCGGCCACGCACGGGTCATCCGCTACGGGATCAGCGACGAGCAAGCGTGGGACGTGGGCCTGGCCTGCGGCGGCACGATCGACGTGCTCGTCGAGCCGGTCGCGCCGGCCGTGGTCATCGAGGCGGCGCGCGGTTCTGTGGGCGCCGGAGGCCACGGCTCGGCGGTCGTCACGCCGCTCCCCGCGGACTCGCCGCCGGCCGAGTTCGGCGCGTACCAGCCGGGCGATGGCGAGCCACCGGCCGCCGAGCTTGTCGTCACCGACGATGGCCGGCTCACCGGCACGCTGGGCACGCCCGACCTGGACGCCGAGCTGGTCGCCGCTGCCCAGGCCGCCCTGAAGCGCGGGCTGTCGCGCACGGTCGAGCTCGGGGGGCGCTCGCTGTTCGTCGAGGTCTTCCCGGTCCGGCCGCGCCTCGTCGTCGTCGGCGGCGTCGAGGTCGCGCGCTCGCTGGTCCGGCTCGCGCATGAGCTCGGGTTCGAGACCGTCGTGGTGGACGGTCGAGCCGCGTTCGCGACGAAGGAGCGCTTCCCGGAGGTCGACCACCTCGTTATCGGATGGCCCGACGAGGTCGCCGACGAGATCGGCCTTGGCCGGAACGACGCGGTGGCGGTCCTGTCGCACGACGTCAAGTTCGACGAGCCGGCGATCGTCGAGGCGCTCCGCCGCGGCTGCCGCTACGTGGGCGCTGTCGGGTCACGCAAGACCCAGGCCGATCGGCACGCACGCCTGCTCGAGGCCGGAGTCAGCGAGCAGGAGCTGGCACGGCTGCGCGGACCGGTCGGGCTCGACCTCGGCGGTCGCGCGCCGGCCGAGACCGCGCTGGCGATCCTGGCCGAGATCGTGGCGGAACGCTACGGCGGGACTGGCGCGCCGATGCGCGAGCGGGCCCGCGCGGGCCTGAGGGCTGTCGGGGCACCATGCCGTGACGAGGGAGGGGACGGCCGGGCTCGTGCTGGCCGCGGGCGCCGGGTCGCGGTTCGGTGGCGGGAAGCTGCTCGCGCCGATCGGTGGCCGGCCGATCCTCCAGCACGTCCTCGACACGCTCGCCGCGGCGAAGATCGACGACGTCGTCGTGGTTCTCGGGGCGGATGCTGCCGCCATCGAACCTGCCATCGCGTGGCGGGCGGAGCGCCGGGTCGTCAACCGCGATCCGTCCCGCGGGCTGTCGAGCTCGCTGACGCTCGGCTTCGAGACCATCGGACAGGGCGCCGGTGCGGTCCTCGTCGCGCTCGGGGATCAGCCGCTCGTGCCGGTCGAGGTCATCCGGGCCCTGCTCGAGGCGCCTGCGAGCAAGGGCCGGCCGATCGTCGTGCCCGCCTATCCCGACGAGCGTGGCCGCAACCCGGTCCTTGTTCGTGGGGCCGCCTTCCACCTCGTCCGTGAGGCGACCGGCGACCGTGGACTCGGGCCCATCCTCGAGGCACATCCGGAGCTCGTTTCCGAGATCGCCGTGGCCGGTGCCAATCCCGACGTTGACACGCCGGTCGACCACGCCCGCGCCATCGAGGCGGCCTGGGCGGCACGAGTCCGCGCCAACCGCGAGCAGGTCGAGCGGATCCGGGAGGTCCCCGATGGCACCGACTTCTACGCCCCGGTCAACTCGCTCTTCCGTGCCGACCCGACCCGGACCGATGACGCGGTCCTCGACGCGCTCCTGCGGCTGACGCGATCAGGGGATACGTGGCTCGACATCGGGGCGGGTGCGGGTCGTTTCGCGCTGCCGATCGCCCGGGCGCTCGACCCGTCGGGGGGCTCGGTGATCGCGCTCGACGCCTCACCGTCGATGCTCGAGTCGCTGGGTGAGATCGCCGAGGATTACGCCATCGAGAACGTCCGCGTCGTCGAGGCACGCTGGCCGCCGGCGGGCGGGGGAGCGGGGAGCGCGTTCGAGGCGGACGTCGCGCTCATCGCCCACGTCGGCTACGACGTCGAGGAGATCGGCCCGTTCCTCGACGCCCTGGAGGCGTCGGCCACACGCGCTTGCGTCGCCGTCCTGATGGAGCGTGTCCCCGCCTCGGCCGCGGACCCGTTCTGGCCGCCGGTCCACGGCGAGTCGCGGGTCGCGCTCCCGGCACTGCCCGACGTCCTCGAGCTGATCGAGGCGCGTGGCCGACGGCCCGACGTCCAGCGCATCGCGATCGAACCGCGCTTGTTCGGGTCGCGCGACGCACTCGAGGCGTTCGTCCGGCGCCAGCTCTGGATCGATCCGGCGGGGGAGAAGGAGGAGCGGTTCCAGGCCGCGCTCGATGCGCTGACGGTCGCCGACGGTGAGGGCTGGACGATCGCCGATCGCGAGACGCGCCACGTGGGTGTCGTCAGCTGGGCGCCACGGTGACCTCGCGGCGCAAGGAACCGGCCGAGTCGATCCCGCCGGACTTCTTCCTGGCGGGCTACGCCGACGACGTTCGCGCCACCGCGAACGAGCTCCGGGGCGTCGTCAAGCGGGCTGTCCCCGACGTCGTCGAGCGCGTCCGGCCGGGCTGGCGGATCATCGGCTACGACGTGCCGCTCGGTCGCCGCAGCGTGTATTTCGCGTGGGTGATGCCGGAGGCAGTCCATGTGCACCTCGGATGGGTCCATGGCGTGTATATGGACGATCCGGATCGGCGGCTCGAGGGCGCGCACCTGCGCCTGGTCTCGACGAGATTCGTGACGTTCGAGCCCGGCGACGCGATCCCCGAGGCGGCGATGGAGGCGTTCACACGCGACGCCGCACGCATCGCGGCCCTCTCACGCGAGGAGCGGTTCGCTCGCCTGCTCGACCGGGACCTGGTGCCCGAACCCGCTCGATGACCCCGCCCCGGATCGAAGCCGTCGTGTTCGACTTTGGCGAGACGCTCTACGACGAGACGAACGCCTGGTCCGCGGTCGCGGACGCGGCCGGGGTCCCGCGCCTGACGTTCATGGGATCCCTCGGCGGGCTTATCGCTGCAGGCCGGTCGCACCGCGAGATCTTCGCCTTCTTCGACGTTCCCGAGCCGACACGATGGCTGCCACTCGAGGCGGGTGACCTCTATCCCGATGCCCGGCCTTGCCTGTCGGCCCTGAAGGCCCTGGGTCTCCGCCTCGGCGTCGCCGCGAACCAGCCCGATCGTGCCGCCGAGATCGGGCGCGTCCTCGAGATCGACCTCGATCTTCTCGCGACCTCGGAGGCCTGGGGCGTCGAGAAGCCGTCGGCGGCCTTCTTCGCTCGCATCGCGTCGGAGCTCAGGCTGCCGCCGGAGTCGATCGCCTACGTCGGCGACCGGGTGGACAACGACGTTGCCCCGGCAGCCGCGGCCGGGATGTGCGCGGTGTTCGTCCGCCGCGGTCCATGGGGCTGGATCCAGTGCCCGACGGGGAGTCCGCCTGCCGCGACGTTTACGGTCGAGGATCTGGCCGCGCTTCCGGATCTGTTGACGGGGCGATGACTCCCGCAAGACCGTGCAACCCCTTGCGCTGCTCCGGCGTCGGAGGGACGTGAACGCCATCAGGTTTCTCGGGCTCCTCGCCTGCGTGCTCGTCGCTGCCTGCGCGCCCGCGAGCGGGGCGTCACCTGTCGCCGATCCAACTCCAGTGGTGTCGCCGGCCGGTGGCCCGCCCAGCATCACGGGCACCGTCACAGCCGGCCCTGTCTGCCCGGTCGAAACGGTGCCGCCCAAGCCGGAATGCGCGCCACGGCCCGTTGCCGGCGCGGTGATCGTCGTGACCGACGCCGGCGGTCAGGAACTCGGTCGAACGACGACCGCCGCGGACGGCTCCTACCAGATGGCGGTTGGAGAGACCGGCACTCTCACGATCTCAGGATTGCCGGTTGCCGGGCTGATGAGGGCGCCCGCGCCGACGAACGTCACTCTGACGTTTCCCGGCGAGACAGAACGTGTCGACCTCCAGTACGACACCGGGATCCGCTGACACTCGGCGCCCATGGTTGACATGTGACTACATAGTCACATATAGTGGCCAGCATGACGGATCCCATGGCGCCGACGTTCCGGGCACTCGCCGATCCCAATCGGCGGGTCCTGCTCGATCGGCTCTTCGAGCGCGATGGCCAGACGCTCGGGGAGCTGTGCGAGCACCTGCCGGACATGACGCGCTTCGGGGTCATGAAGCACCTGGGCGTGCTCGAGGAGGCGGCTCTCGTGACGACCGTCAAGGTCGGCCGCGAGAAGCGTCACTTCCTCAACCCGGTGCCGATCCGTCTGGTGCACGACCGCTGGATCGGCAAGTTCGCCGAGCCGGTCGTCGGCGCCATGTCCGCCCTCAAGTCGAAGCTGGAGTCTCCGATGGACACGTTCGACCACATCTACGCCATCCAGATCAAGGCCTCGCCCGACCGCGTCTGGCGAGCGATCACCGACGGCGACGAGACGGTCCGCTACTACTACGGCACGCGGGTCATCTCCGACTGGACCGTCGGCGCGCCGCTGCGCTACGACTACCCGGACGGCTCGATCGCCGCCGACGGCATCGTCCTCGAGGTCGAGCCGCCGCGCCGACTCGTGATGACGTTCCACCCTCGCTGGGGCGAGGAGATCGAGGCCGAGGGGCCGGTACGCATGACCTGGCAGGTCGAGCCGACCACCGATGGCGGCTCGAAGCTGACCGTGACGAGCGTCCTCAAGACGGGTTCCACGAGCGCCGAGGCCTTCGCGGCCGGCATCGTGTTCATCGTGTCGGGACTCAAGACGTTCGTCGAGACAGGTCAGCCGCTCGCCGTCGGCTGACGCCGGCATTGTGTTGACCGTCGCTCAACGATCCCGGATGGGGAGGGCAGTGTCGGCCCTTTCTCGTTCGCTCGTTGACCGACGGTCAACGATTCGAGCAACACATGGCGTCAACGTGCGGCATCGTTGACCGCGGGCGAACATCACGGGCGGATATGGACTGCTGCCCACGTCAAGTCGCGGGATCGTTGACCGTGGGTCAAGGGCGTGACGAGTGGAAACACCGAGTCCGGCGTACCTGCGAGAATCGTTGACCGTGGGCCAACGGCGTGCATGGTCGGAACGCTCGGTCCGATCGTCGAGCGCGAGGAACCCCTGGGCCCTGAAAACCGGCCCGCGCGACACGGCGTATCCACCACCGGAACACGTTGACGCGTGAACGAAACCGGACGGATACTGCAACGCAACACGTCCCCGAGGGCTCGACCTGCCACCACCCCCATGGAAAGCAGGGCCGAGGCCCGCGATCGTCGCCAGCCGCTCTGTGCCCATCCGGGCCGGATGGGTCGCCATCGCCCCCGCATGTCGGGGGGAGGAGGGTCCCAGCGCGATGATTCCCGGTCAGTTCGACTACGTCCGTCCAGGGAACTTGGATGAGACGCTCCGGATCCTCACCGAGCGCGAAGGCGAGGCCAAGCTGCTATCCGGCGGCTACAGCCTCCTGCCATTGATCAAGCTCCGTCTCGCCCAGCCGGCCCTTCTGGTCGACCTGCGCGACGTGTCGGGCCTCGACGGCATCGCCGAGACCGACGACTACCTCGTCGTGGGCGCCCGGGCGACCCACCGCCGCATCCACGAGGCGCGGATCGTCCGCGACCGCTATCCGCTCCTCCACGACGTGACCACGACGATCGGCGACCCCCAGGTCCGCAATTGGGGCACGATCGGCGGTTCTGTCGCACACGCCGACCCCGCGTCGGACTGGCCGGCCGTCCTGATCGCCACGAAGGCGACCATCGTCTGCCGCAGTCAGACCGGCGAGCGGACGATCGCAGCGCGCGACTTCTTCGTCGACACGTTCCAGACGGCGATCGAGCCGACCGAGGTGCTGACCGAGGTCCGCATCCCGCGCCGGCCGCGTCGCGCAGGTGGCGCCTACGAGAAGCTTGAGCGCAAGGTCGGCGACTTCGCGACCGCGGCCGTCGCGGCGATGGTCAGGCTCGACGAGGCCGGTCACATCGGCACGGCCGGGATCGGGCTGACGGGCGTCGCCGAGACGCCGTTCGCTGCCACCGACGCGGAGGCCGTCCTGGCCGGCAAGGCTCCGTCCGACGATGTCTTCCGCGAGGCGGGCGCCGCAGCCGCGGCCCAGAGCCGCCCCGCCGGCGATGTCCGCGGTCCGGTCGAATACAAGCGGGCGATGGTCGCGGAGCTGACCCTCAGGGCGCTCCGGCGAGCCACCGAACGCGCACTCGCGTACGCGTAAGGAGGCCGAGCGATGACGACCCAGCACATCAACGTCACCGTCAACGGCGAGGCTCACGAGGCCGACGTCGAGCCTCGCCTCCTGCTCGTCCATTTCCTGCGCGACGACCTCGGCCTGACCGGGACGCACGTCGGTTGCGACACGAGCAACTGTGGCGCCTGCACCGTCCATGTCGATGGCGAGAGCGCGAAGTCGTGCACGATGCTCGCGGTCCAGGCCGACGGGCGAGAGGTCAAGACCATCGAGGGGATGGCCAGCGAGCCGACTCTGCACCCGCTCCAGCAGGCGTTCTGGGACCAGCACGGCCTGCAGTGCGGGTTCTGCACCCCGGGGATGATCATGCAGGCCGCCTGGCTCCTCGAGGACAACCCGGCGCCGAGTGAAGCCGAGATCCGAGAGGGCATCAGCGGCAATCTGTGCCGCTGTACCGGTTACGTGAACATCGTCAAGGCGATCCAGCAAGCGGCCGGCGAGATGGCCGCTGCCGCTGAGACGCAGACGGCCGGCGCCGCGCCGGTCGCGGCCGGTTGAGCGGGGAGTGACGAGATGACGACAGAGGCACAGGAGCCCCGTACCACCTTCGAGATGGGTGGCATGGGCCACTCGGTCAAGCGCAAGGAAGACCCGCGGATGATCCGCGGCCAGGGCGAGTACATCGATGACGTCAACCTGCCGGGCCAGCTCTGGCTCGACATCGTCCGCAGCCCCTATGCCCACGCCACGATCAAGGGCATCGATGCGACGGAGGCGCTCAAGATCCCGGGCGTACTGGCCGTCATCACCGGCGCCGACCTCGAGAAGGCCGGCCTCCACTGGATGCCGACCCTTGCCGGCGACAAGCAGATGGTGCTGCCGACCGACACGGTCATGTACCAGTCGCAGGAGGTGGCCGCGGTCGTCGCCACGACCAAGTACATCGCCGCCGACGGCGTCGCCGCGGTGATGGTCGACTACGAGCCACTGCCGGTCATCGTCGACCCCCACAAGTCGCTCGAGCCCGACGCCTTCGTCCTCCGGCCGGACCGCGGACCGGACAAGCAGAACAACCACATCTGGCACTGGGAATCGGGCGACCGGGCGGCGACCGACGCCGACCTCGCCGCGGCCGACGTCCACATCGAGCAGGACATCTACATCCCGCGAATCCACGTCGCCTCGATCGAGACGTGTGGCTGCGTCGCCGACTGGAACGCCGTGCGGCGGCCAGCTGACCCTCCACATGACGACCCAGGCGCCGCACGCCATCCGGACCGTTCTCGCGCTGGTGTCGGGTCTCCCGGAACAGAACATCCGAGTCAAGACCCACGACATCGGTGGTGGGTTCGGCGGTAAGGTGCCGGTCTACCCGGGCTACGTCCTGGCAGTCGTGGCCAGCCTGACCGTCGGCAAGCCAGTCAAGTGGATCGAGGACCGCTCGGAGAATCTCCAGGCTGACTCGTTCGCCCGTGACTACCACATCCACGCCGAGCTGGGCGCGACCAAGGACGGCAAGATCACCTCGCTCAAGGCCAAGACGATCGCCGACCACGGCTACACGGATGCCGCCGCCGACCCCTCGAAGTACCCGGCCGGCCTGTTCAACGTCATCACCGGCTCGTACGACTTTCCGAACGCGTTCGTCGAGGTCGACGGCGTCTACACCAACAAGCCGCCCGGAGGTGTCGCCTACCGCTGCTCGTTCCGGGTGACCGAGGCCGTCCACGCGGTCGAGCGGATGGTGGACATCCTCGCCCACCAGATCGGCAAGGACCCCGCCCAGCTCCGGATGGAGAACTTCATCCAGCCGGATCAGTTCCCGTACAAGACCCCGACCGGCTGGTCGTACGACTCGGGGAACTATCCCGCCGCGCTCCAGCTGGCCATGGACACCATCGACTACGCCGGCCTCCGCAAGGAACAGGCGGAGAAGCGGGACCGCGGCGAGCTCATGGGCATCGGCATCAGCTCGTTCACCGAGATCGTCGGGGCCGGCCCGTCGCACGACTTCGACATCCTGGGCATCAAGATGTTCGACTCGTGCGAGATCCGGGTCCATCCGACCGGCAAGGTCATCGCCCGGCTCGGCGTCCAGAGCCAGGGCCAGGGCCACGAGACGACGTTCGCCCAGATCATCTCCGAGGAGCTCGGCTTCCCGGTGGCGGACATCAAGATCGAGGAAGGCGACACCGACACCGCACCCTACGGCCTCGGCACGTATGCCTCGCGCTCGACGCCGGTCGCCGGCGCCGCCACCGCGATGGCTGCTCGCAAGATCCAGGCCAAGGCACGCAAGATCGCGGCGCACCTGCTCGAGGCCAACGAGGACGACCTCGACTGGGAGCCCGGCAAGTTCACCGTCAAGGGCTCGCCCGACCGGTTCAAGACCATCCAGGAGATCGCCTTCGCCGCCTACACCAACCATCCCGCCGGGATGGAGGCGGGTCTCGAGGCGGTCGACTACTACGATCCGCCGAACCTGACCTTCCCGTTCGGCAGCTACATCTGCGTCGTCGACATCGACAAGGGCACCGGGCCGGTCAACGTCCGCCGCTTCGTCGCCATCGACGACTGCGGCAACATCATCAACCCGATGATCGTCGACGGCCAGATCCACGGCGGCCTGAACATGGGCCTCGCCCCGGCGCTGTACGAAGAGATCACCTACGACGAGCTCGGCAACAACATGGCCGGCACGTTCATGGACTACCTCCTCCCGACCGCGGTCGAAAGCCCGGCCTGGGAGACCGGCAAGACCATGACCCCGTCGCCGCATCACCCGATCGGCGCCAAGGGAGTGGGGGAGTCGGCGACCGTCGGCGCCCCGCCGGCCATCGCCAACGCCGTCGTCGATGCGCTGTGGCACCTCGGCGTCCGCAACATCGACATCCCGATCACGCCCCAGAAGGTCTGGGCCATCCTCCACGAGAAGGGCGTCTCCTAGGTCGCCATGACCGGGAGATCCATGTTCGCTCGGGCCGCAGAGCTCGAGGCCGCAGGTCGGCCGTTCGCGGTCGCCACGGTCGTGGCGGTCCGGCGGCCGACCTCGGCGCGTCCCGGCGCGCAGTGGGATCGTCCATCCGGACGGCATCGATCGAGGGCTGGGTCGGCGGCAGCTGCGCGCAGCCCGTCGTCGTGCGCGAGGCGCTGCGCTCGCTCGCCGACGGCCAGCCGCGGCTGCTTCGACTGTCGAGTGACGGGCCCGGCGAGGGCCGACGGGCAGACGGCGTCATCGAGCTGGTGATGACCTGCCATTCGGGGGGCACGCTGGAGATCTACGTGGAACCGCATATCCCCGCCGCACAGCTCTGGGTCATCGGCACGACACCGATCGCCGGCGCCCTTGCGCGCCTGGGCTCGGTCGCAGGCTGGCGGGTGACGCTCATCGACCCGATCGCCGAGGCCGACGCGTTCCCCGCCGCCGACCGCGTCCAGGTCGTCGGCCGACATCCGCGGCCTCGACCCCGAGGCATCGCCGTACGTCGTCGTCGCGACCCAGGGGATCTGGGACGAGGAGGCGGTCGGGCTGGCGCTGACCCGCGACGTCTCCTACGTCGGGCTCGTCGCATCGCCGACACGTGCCGCCGTCGTGCGCGACTGGCTGCGCGAGGAGACGACCATCGGGGAGGAACGGATCGCCGCGCTCCGCGCCCCCGCCGGGCTCGACCTGGGGGCGGAGACGGCCGAGGAGGTGGCGCTGTCGATCCTGGCCGAGCTGGTCCAGGTGCGCCGTGGCCGTGCGGACTTCGTCGCCTCACCCGGTCCGGCGACGGTCGCGGCAGGCATCCCCGCCGCCGTCACGCTCGAGCCGGTCGTCGACGACATCGTGCTGGTCGACCCGGTCTGCGGGATGACCGTCGAGCGTGCCACGGCTCGCCATCTCGCGGAGCACGATGGCGTCATCTACGCGTTCTGCTCGATCGGCTGCCGCACCCGGTTCATCAAGGAGCCCGCGACCTACCTGTCGGCGAACGCGCCGTCAGCGATGACCGACTGACCCGATCCGATCCGATCCGATTCACCCACGCCCGAGGAGGACCGCATGCAGTTCGAAGGTTCGGTGCCCATCAAGGCGTCTCGCGAGAAGGTCTGGGCGTTCGTCATCGACCCCGACCAGGTGGGTCAGTGCGGCCCGGGCGTCGAGAAGATCGAGGTCGTCGACGCGACCCATTTCAAGGTCGTCGGCCAAGGTCGGGATCGGCTTCATCAGCGCCCGCTTCAACGTCGACATGACGTTCGCCGAGCAGGAGGCACCCGACCGCGCGTTGATCAAGGCCCACGGCCAGGCGCCCGGCAGCGCGGTCGACGCGACGGCCGAGATGCGGCTGTCGGATGGCGCCGATGGCGCGACCGTCATGGACTGGAACGCCGAACGTCGACCTGTCGGGGACGCTCGCCAGCGTCGGCGCCCGGCTGATCGAGGGCACCGCCAACAAGATGATCACCCAGACCTTCGACTGCATGCGGACGAAGCTCGAGACGTGAGCGGCGGGTCCGGTCCGCGGCGCGGGTGACCTTCTCGATCGTCGCCCGCGACCCGGCGACCGGCGACCTCGCGGTCGCGGTCCAGTCCAAGTTCCTCTCGGTGGGGGCCGTGGTGCCGTGGGCGCGTGCCGGGGTCGGTGCGATCGCGACGCAGGCCTTCGCGAACGTCGCCTACGGACCGGACGGCCTTGCCCTGCTGGCGGACGGCGCCGACGGCTGCCGATGCGTTGGCGCGTCTTGTCGCGGCCGACGATCTTGCCGCCGAGCGCCAGGCCGGGATCGTGGATGCGCACGGTAGGTCGGCGAGTCATACGGGCGGGCGGTGCTTCGCCTGGGCCGGTGGTCGGACCGGCCCCGACTTTGCGGCGCAGGGGAACATCCTGGCCGGTGCCGGGGTCGTGGACGGCCTGGCCGACACCTTCCTCGCCGGTGGCCGGCCGTTCCCCGAGCTCCTTGTTGCGTGCCTGGCCGCCGCCGACGCCGCCGGTGGCGACCGTCGCGGGCGCGAGTCGGCCGCGCTCCTCGTCGTGCGCGAGGGCAGCGGCTACGGCGGTGGCAACGACCGCTGGATCGACTTGCGTGTCGACCACCACGACGACCCGATCGGCGAGCTGGGTCGGCTGCTTGCGTTCCAGCACCTCTACTTCGACCGCCCGGAGGTCACCGAGCTCGCGGTGCTCGACGAGGCCACGGCGGCTGAGGTCCGCTCGATCCTGGCGGGGTTGGATGCCGGACCCGGTGGCCGGCTCGGTGCGGTCTACGCCCCGATGTCCGGCGAGACAGCGCCGCCGGCCGATCCCGCGTCCCGGCCATTCGTCGGCGAGCCGCGGCCGTTGCCGCGCGGCTGGGATGCCGCCTGGCAGGGCGCGCTGCTCGACTGGATGGCCGTCGAGAACCTCGAGGAACGTGCGGCGGCGACCCGGCTGGATCGACCCACGCGTTCTCGACGTCCTCCGGAGCCGCACCCGGACCGGCTGAACTGCCAGACTGGAGCGATGGAACGCCTGAGCCGCGTCGTCGGGCCCGCCGCCACCAACGTCCACATCCTGGCCGACCCCGCCAGCCGGGAGGCGATCGCGATCGATACCGCCATCCCGTCGCTCGACTGGATCGCCGGCGAGCTGGCCGAGCGCGACTGGACGCTCAAGCTCATCGTCTCGACGCACGGCCACTGGGATCACATCGGCGACAACGCCGCCCTGGCCGCGCACACCGGCGCCGACATCGCCGTCCATCCGCTCGACCGCGAGCGGCTCGCCGCCCCGCAACCGCTGTTCGCGCCGTTCGAGATCCCGCCGTCGGTGCCGGCAGTCGAGCTGGCGGAAGGCGGTGTCATCCGGTTCGGGGCCCTGCGCCTGCGCGTCCTGCACACGCCCGGTCACACCGAGGGCTCGGTCTGCCTCCAGGCCGACGACGAGGGTCTGCTGTTCAGCGGCGACACCCTGTTCGCGGGCGGCTGGGGACGCGTCGACCTGCCCGGCGGCGATCCGGACGCGATGGTCGACTCGATCGGACGCCTGACTGGGCTCGAGGACCACCTCGCCGTCTTTCCAGGGCACGGCGGGACGACCACGATCGGCCGGGAGCGCGCGTGGATGGAGCTGGTCCGGGACGGTCGCCGGCTGTTCGCGTGATCGAACAGGCGATCGCCCGCTAGGACGCGACCGGGGCGCTTTCCCGGTCCAGGCGCCGGCGGTATGCCGCCGCCCGGCTGTGGACGACGAAGCCGAGTCCTTCGTACAGCCCGAGCGCGCCGTTCGCATTCTCGGAATCGACGCCGAGCATCCCTTCCTCGAGCCCAGCCTCGCGGAGCTTCCGCAGCGATGCCGCGGTGATCGCCCGGGCCAGGCCACGCCGGCGCCACGGCCGACGGACGCTGATGTGCTCGAGCCAGCCGCGCTTGACCCCGAGCCCGGCGTTCTCCTCCGGCCAGATCCAGTTCTGCACGACACCCGCGATCTCGTCGCCGTCCCAGGCCACGACCCACAGGTCGGTGTCCAGCTCGGCGCGATCGAACGTCGCGTGGAAGTCGCTCTCCGTCTTCGCGCGATGGCCCCAGTGGTCGCGGAACGCTTCCTCCTCGGCGTCGGCGATCCGCCGGTGCTGGTCAGGGGTCACGGGCCTGACGTCGATGCCGTCCGGCAGGGCCGCCTCGGGGATCGCCTCGAGCAGGTCGCGCCGCATCAGGAAGAAGTGACGGACGGTGCTGAACCCGAAGCCCGCCAGGAGCGCACGGTGCCCGGTCTCGGCCTCCTCGGCGAAGCCGGCAAGCATGACCTCGGCACCCGGATCCTCGCGCTCCGCCCGCTCCCGGATGCGATCGATGTTCCGACCCATCAGCCACGTGCCGATCCCGCGACGGCGGACGGACGGATGGACGTTGCCCCACGTGTCGTACGTCGGCACGCCGTCGCGGACCACGCGCTGGACACCGGACGCGGCGATCACGCGATCGTCGAGCTCGACGACGACCATGTCCTCGAACGGGTCCGCGCCGTCGGCCTCGCCGACCTCGAGCCGCAGGTTGTCCGCGGTCGGCAGCCACGGCACCTCGTCGAACGTGTTGGTGGCGATCGTCAGCTCGGACAGGAGCGGCCAGTCGCCGGACCCGCGGAACCGTCGGGCACGCACGCCCGCGATGCGAGGGCGCGCCCGGGATATCGAGCCAGCGCGTGGTCTCGGCCGTGGTCATGTCTCGCCTCCGTACTTCCGCTCCATGTGTCGCTCGACCGACTTGTGGATGACCTTCCAGGTCCGACGATATTCGGCCCGGGCGCGCGGATCCGTCTCGCGGGCGGCGCGCGCGACCTCGCGCTCGAGCTTTCGGTGGCTGGCCAGGCGCTCCTCGCTGAGCCGTCCGTCGCCGATGGCAGCGCGGACCGCGCAGCCCGGCTCGCCATCATGGCGGCAATCGCTGAACCGGCAGGTGGCGGCGATGTCGACCACGTCGTCGAAGGCCGTCTCGATCCCCTCGTCGGCGCCGATGACCTCGAGTGCGCGGATGCCGGGCGTGTCGACGAGCAGCGCCCCGCCGGGCAGCTCGAACAGCTCGCGATGAGTCGTGGTGTGACGGCCGCGCGAATCCGACTCGCGGACCTCGCCGGTCGCCTGCCGGTCCTCGCCCAGGAGCGCGTTGACCAGGGTGGACTTGCCGACCCCCGACGAACCCAGGATCGCCGCGGTCGTGCCCGGGCGAAGGTGCCCGCGGAGGTCGTCGAGCCCGGCGCCCGTGCGGGCCGAGACTGCGATCGCCGCGACGCCCGGCGCGATCGCATCGACGGCCACGAGCCGCCCATCCACGTCGTCGGCGAGGTCCGACTTGTTCAGCACGACCACCGGCGTGATGCCGCTCGACCAGGCGACCGCGAGGTAGCGCTCGATCCGGCGCAGGTTGAAGTCGTTGTCGAGCCCGGCGACGAGGAGGGCGACGTCGATGTTCGAGGCCATGACCTGCTCGTCATCGAGCGCAGCTCCGCGCCGGGTCGAGTCGGGGGCCATCCGCTTGAACACGTTCCGGCGCGGCAGGATCGCACCGATGACGTCGCCGCCATCGAGCACGACCCAGTCGCCCACGGTCGGGAAGTCGACGTGGGCGAGCGCGGCGAAGCGGAACGTGCCCGGACACGCCGGCGGTCACGTCGCCGCGGCCGTCGCGAACGATCGACGTGTCGCGATGGACGGCGACGACGCGCGCGGGCCGGCGGTCATCGCCGGCGAACGGCACGAACGACTCGGCCCAGCCCGCGTCCCAGCCGAGAGCCTCGAGGGTCGTCATCGGTCAGCCACCCGCTTCAGCTTGCCGGTGCGCTTGGCGTAGCGCTCGGCCTTGCCGAAGGCCCACAGCCCGAACGGGATCAGCACGCGCCCATCACGACCAGCGGCCAGACGAGATAGGTCAGCTCGCTGACCGACTTCCCGTCGATGAGCCCGGCCCGCACGCCCTCGAGGACGTAGGTCGCCGGCGACAGGTGCGACAGCACCTGCATCCACTGCGGCAGGATCGTGATCGGGTAGTAGACGCCGCTGACGAGCAGCAGGCACGACTGGAGGACGAACGTCATCTGCGCGCCGCGCTCGACGTAGAGCAGCGGCAGGATCGCGGCGATCATCCCGATCCCGACGAAGCTGAACGAGCCGAGCAGCATGAACGCGACGACGGTCGCCGGGTTCGCCGCGGACAGGTCGAGCTGCGGGAAGAACAGCACGAGCACGACGAAGATGACCGAGGTGTGGACGAGGCCGTACACCATCGCGTAGACGACGGACCCGAGCAGCTGCGACCAGCGCCGGATCGGCGCCATCATCGTGTACTCGAGGGTCCCTTCCCAGCGCTCGACGGTGATCGTCTCGGCGATCCACGAGAAGACGACCGACAGGTAGTTCCAGAAGATCGCGCCGATCATCAGCGACAGCAGCAGTGTCTGGCTGCCCTGCGATGCACCGATGAGCGAGATCGACAGCGCGCCCGCGACGGAATAGACGAGGAACGCGAGCTCCCAGCCCCAGTAGCGGCGAGTCAGGTTGAAGTTGCGCTCGATGAAGGCGTACGACGCCTTCAGCTCATGGGTGACGACGGTCACGGCAGTGGTCTCCTGGCGGGGGAGTCGATCCGGTCCTCTAGCGGGACCGGACCGACTCGAGTGAGGGCTCCGCCGCCACTCGCGCACCGATCTCGATGATCCGGTACCCGATGGTCCGACGGATGGATGGGGATGGCTCGCGGGCGAGCCGACGTCGCTCGGCAGATCGCGCGAGGTCGCGTTCGATCCGCTCCTGCGTCAGCTGGGCGTTGAGCTCGATGGCCTGGAACATGGTCATGTCACCTCCTTTCATCCGTGTCTCGGCGTCGTCCTCCTCGACGTCGTCGTCGAGGGAACGGCCGGTGTAGCGCATGAACACGTCTTCGAGGGTCGCCTCGCGACCGGGTGTTTCGATCAGGGCCTTGAGGCCCGTCCGGTGTGTCCTCGGCGACGACCTTCGCGTCGTTGAGGATCGTGATCCAGCCGCACAGGCGTTCTGCCTCGGCCAGGTCGTGGGTGGTCAGGACGATCGTCGCGTCGTGGGTCGCTCGGAGCTCCTCGATGAACGACTGGACGTCGAGCTTGGAGCGCGGGTCGAGGCCGGTGGTCGGCTCGTCGAGGAGCAGCAGGGTCGGGCTCGTCAGCAGGGCTCGCGCGATGGCGACCTTCTGCTGCATCCCCCGGCTCATCTGCTCCACCGGTCGTCCGAGCCGCTTCTCCGAGATCCCCAGCCGAGCCAGGATCGCGATCGCCTCGCGCTTCGCGGTCCGGCCGTCCAGGCCGTACAGGCGAGCCGCGAAGAGGAGGTTCTCCATCGGGCTGAGCTTCTTGAAGAAGGCGGCGTCCACGCTGACCCGGTTGATCAGACGCTTGACCGCCATCTCGTCGCGGACGATGTCGTGGCCGAAGACCTCGACCCGGCCCTCGTCGAGGGTCAGCAGTCCGCAGATCAGGCGGATGAGCGTCGACTTGCCCGAGCCGTTGGCGCCGAGGACCCCGTGGATGTCGCCGCGCTCGAGGCGCATCGACACGTGCGAGATCGCCGTCACCGGCTTCTTGTTCCGTCCGACGACGAACCGCTTGCTGACGTCCTCGATGAGGAGCGCCGGCGGCCCGGCCGGGCGGGCGACCGGCGGCTCCGCCACGGATGGCATGTCCGGCCGGGTCGTCGGCTCGTTCTTCAGTTGTGGTTGCAAGGTGGCGGTCACTGGAGACTCCAGGGCTCGGGTGTGGGTGGAGGGGTTCGGAACGACGAAAGCCGCGGGTCCATTCCGACGGTTCGTCGGGTGGGCCTCGCGGCTCCTGGATGCCGAAGCTGCCGGTGGGGCAGGGAAGGGCATCAAAAAAGCCGGGGGCCCGATCTGGCCCACGGCTCTGGTTTCGTCCGGAAGGCGGTCCTACCGCCTGCGGTCTAGCTCGAGATGGGCGCAGATCTCCCGCGAACACGCGCGCTGATAGGCGCAACGCATCGGCCGAGGAGGAACGGGTTCGTCGTCATTGAGCCGCCTCCTGCTGAGGGGGATCCGCCCGCGACATGCGAGCCGGTCGGCAGTCTACGCGTCGGTCAAAGCCAGTGTCAACCCGGACGGACGACGATGCCGAGGCCACGACGGATGACGTACAAGGGCCGTGGCGTGACGTGCGGCAGGGTCACCGGCACGATCCGCAGTTCCCTGCCACATACCCTCCCCGAGACTGCAAGGCAAGGATTCGAGTCCGATTCGCTGCCTGATAGTCGGCCGGAGACTATCTGACAAGAACCCACGCTCGGCTGGTCGCCAGGTCCCTGACTAACAGTCGTGGGGAGACCATTTGGCAGTGTCCGCGTCGCGAGCGGCCGGATCAGCCACGATCCAAGGCGAGCCGGACGATGGGGCGGACGGGCGTCTTCGCGTTCCACTGGCGGCGTTCGACGACCTGGAACCCGGCTCGTTCGAACATCGGGAGCGGTGCCGTGGTAGGCGTTCGCAGCCGGGACGCGACCATCGGTCGTGTCAACCGGGTACGCCTCGAGCATCGTCGCGCCGTGGTCGCGCGCGTAGTCGATGGCGGCAGCCAGGAGCTCGATCGCAACGCCCTGGCCGCGCGCCCGGCGCGAGACGACGAAGCAGACGATCGACCAGACCGGCGTGTCGTCGACCGGGGCGAGGATCTTCGAGCTCGCCAGGCGCCTGTAGTCCTCGCGCGGGCCAAGGCTGACCCAGCCGACCACCCGGTCATCGCGATAGCCGAGGAGTCCCGGCGCCACGTCCTCCCGCTCGGCCAGCTTCTCCATCTCCGCACGATTGCCGGCCGCCGTCGAATTCGACCAGTCCCGCCCGCGGACGCGGAAGTACGTGCACCAGCACCACTTCGGGTCGCCACCCTCCTCGAACAGCGCGACTAGATCAGGGAACTGTTCCGGCGTGAGCGGCAGGACACGCGAGCGGCGTCACGTCGCGCTCTCGGGGACGGACAGGCCGGTGCTTCTGTCGACGACGTCGCGACTGCCAAGCGGCGCGTTGAGGCGCACCTCGATCTCGATCCGGTCGGCTGCGTCCGTGTGTGGAAGGAAGCCCGTGATCTCGAACGAGTTCACGCTGATGGTGACCGTGGCCTCGCCCTCTTCGACGCTTGTAACACGCGTCCAGGCCGACGTCGTGCCGTAGCCGGTGACGATGACGGTCTGGGGATCGGCAAGCCGGTACGACTCGAGGTCGAGTGGCTGATCGAGCAGGCGCACGACGACGAGGGTCGCGACGACCGCGATCGCAAGGACGAACCAGCCGCGATGCGATCGCGGGATCTTCACGGATCTTCCCTCATCGGTCGTCCTCGAGGTCTTTCCATCGATCGTAGCCATCGAGACAAGCCTTACCCGAGCAATGCCGCCGCGATGAGACCGATGCCGAACACGAAGAACGCCAGCGCGGCCCCGATCCGCACGACGCGTTCGGGAAGTCGCGTCCCCAGTAGCCGCCCGAGACCGATCGCGAGCGTATCGGCGGTGACCATCCCGGCCGTCGAACCGAGCCAGACCCAGAGCGGGTTCTGCGTGGTCGCCAGGGCGATCGTCGCCAGCATCGTCTTGTCGCCCAGCTCGGCGAGGAAGAAGGCGGCCCCGACGGCGAGCACGACCGAACCAGTCGTCCGATCGACGGCCGAGCGTTCGGTCTCGTCGAGGCTGTCGCCGCGCAGCGTCCAGATGCCGAAACCGAGGAACGCCAGACCGCCCAGGAAGCCGAGAAGGTTCGCCGGGATGAGCTGGCCGACGGTCTGGCCGATCGCGACGGAAACCAGGTGGACGAGCGCCGTCGCCCCCGTGATCCCGATGAGGACCGGAAGCGCGCGGAACCGGGTGGCGAACGTCAGCGCCATCAGCTGGCTCTTGTCGCCAAGCTCGGCGACGAAGATGACGCCGAAGCTCAGGAGGAAGGGTTCCAAGCGTCTGCAAGTCCCGGGCGGATGGGCATGGAGGGTGGTCGAGGCATTGTCGTGCCGGAGCCGGGCTGGCGCCGAGTCGTCGAGCGTGGCTCGGTTGACCGTGCGCCACCACCCTCATACGCTCCGCCCATGGCCGACTTCTCGCCCGCCCGAAGCCGCTGGGCCTTCCGACCGATCCCGCCCGAGCCGCGGTCCGTCGTGGAACTGATCCGAACCGGCACCCTGGATGCCGATCTGGCCGCCGAGCTCTGGCTGCTGATCGAAGCTCGGGTCCCGATCGTGGTCGCCGCCGAGGCGCAGGGCGTGGGCAAGTCGACCCTCCTCGGCGCGCTGCTCGACTTCCTGCCGCCGTTTGTGCGCGTCATCGAGCTGGCCGGCGAGACCGAGACGTTCGAATGGCTGCCGCAGGCCTCGGAGCTGGGTTGGCCCGGCACGGCGCGACCGCCAGCGGACCGCGACCCGATCCGTGGCGAGACCACGGTCCTCCTCGCACACGAGCTGTCGAACCACACCCCCGCCTACACCTGGGGCGAGCTCGCGCGGATCGCGGTCCGAGCGGCGTCGATCGGGTACGGCCTGGCCGCGACCATCCATGCCGACTCGCTCGACGAGGTGTTCGACGCGCTGCGGCGACGCCCGGTCGGGCTGACCGACGACGAGCTGAGCCACCTCGGTGTCGTGCTCGTCCTGCAGCGTGTCGACGGCGGCCGGCGCCGCATCGTCGCGGCCCACTACGTCCGGCCGGTCGCACGCGACGTCCACGGCCACCTCCAGCGGCTCGGGCCCGCGGTGCTCGCGACCTGGGACCCGGCCACGGATTCGCTCGAGCACTTCGGCTGGGGCGTGACGCCCGAGCTGGCCGCCCGCATCGGCCGACACGCGGGCGACTTCGAGATCGAGGTGGACCGGCGCCGCGAGCTGCTCGCCCGGCTGGCTGCCGCCGGCACGACCGGGCTCGACGAGGTCCGGCAGGCAGTGCGGTCGTATCGCCCGGCCGTCCCGTTTGACGCTCCGCGCGGAGGACGCTTAGGCTCGCCGTCCGAGCCCTGCTCGCCGCAGCCGGAGCACGCCGTGGATCCCATCGACACCGCCGCCCCCCAGCCGACCACCCTCGCGGACCTGCGCGCCTCGGGCTGGCGCTCGCGGACGGTCAAGGAGGAGCTCCGCGCCAACCTCCTCGAGCGGCTCGCGGCCGGGGCGCAGGTCTTCCCCGGCGTCGTCGGCTACGACGAGACGGTCGTACCCGGCATCGAGAACGCGATCCTGGCCGGCCACGACCTCGTCTTCCTCGGCGAGCGCGGACAGGCCAAGACGCGGATGGCGCGGCTGCTGGTCGGCCTGCTCGACCCGTGGCTGCCGATCGTCCGCGGCGGCGAGCTCAACGACGACCCGACCGCGCCGATCAGCCCGGCCGCCCGCGCCATCGTCGAGCGCGACGGCGACGCGACGACGATCGACTGGCTGCCGCGCGACCGCCGCTACGCCGAGAAGCTGGCGACGCCGGACATCACCATCGCCGACCTCATCGGCGAGGTCGACCCGATCAAGGTCGCCGAAGGACGCTACCTGTCGGACGAGCTGACGCTCCACTACGGGCTGATCCCGCGCGCCAACCGCGGCATCGTCGCGATCAACGAGCTGCCCGACCTCGCCGAGCGGATCCAGGTCGGCCTGCTCAACATCCTCGAGGAGCGCGACGTCCAGATCCGCGGCTTCGTCGTCCGCCTGCCGCTCGACCTGTACATGGTCGCCTCGGCCAACCCCGAGGACTACACCTCGCGCGGTCGGATCATCACGCCGCTCAAGGATCGTCTCGGATCGCAGATCCGGACGCACTACCCGCGCACGCTCGAGCACGAGATGGCCATCGTCCGCCAGGAGAAGCACCGCTTCCCGACCGAGGACGGCGTGCCGGCCGTGGTCGTGCCCGCGTTCATGGAGGAGCTGGTCGCCGAGCTGACCCACCTGGCCCGCCGCTCGGCCGAGATCAGCCAGCGTTCCGGGGTCAGCGTGCGCGTCTCGGTGGCGAACTCAGAGGTGCTCGAGGCCGCCGCGCTCAAGCGCGCCGTCCGACTCGGCGAGCCGGTCGCTGCGCCCCGCGTGTCCGATCTCGGCGCGGTCGTCGCGTCGACGGTCGGCAAGGTCGAGCTCGAGACGGCCGGCGACGAGTCGCCCGAGGAGCGGATCGTCGAGCGGCTCATCACCAAGGCGCTCCACACGACGTTCAACCGGCACGTCTCGGTCGAGGAGCTGGAAGGTGTCGTCGAGGCGTTCGAGGACGGGTTCACGGTGGAGACCGGCGATCGCACGCCGTCGCGCGAGTACGTGGCCTGGATGCGCGAGGTGCCGGGTCTGTCGATGGCGGTCGACCGGCTCGGCGCGTACGACGTGACCGACGGCTCCGAGGAGCCCGCCGTCGTCGCGTCCGCCGTCGAGTTCCTGCTCGAGGGGCTGCACCTCGCCCGGCGGCTCAACAAGGACCGGATCCCCGGCGGGACGGTCTACCACCGGTGACCGCGTACACCCCGGACCCGCGGGACCTAGGGCCAGTCGTCCCGCCGAAGCGCGGGGAGTCTGCAGCCGACGCACTCGCCCGGGCGGCACGCTACTCGGCCTGGGACGGCAGCCAGCAGGTGGCGGACCTCGAGGCCGACGAGATCCTCGACGCGCTCGCCGACGACGTGATGGCCGAGGGCGACGTCGCCGAGGCCCTCCGTCGGCTGATGGATCGCGGCTGGCGGACCGGCGACCCGACCCGCGGTGACATGGCCGGCCTGCGCGACCTGATCGATCGTCTCGAACGCCAGCGCGAGGCGATGCTCGAGCGCTACGGCCTCGACGACGTCCTCGGCGACATCCGGCGCGAGCTCGACGAGATCGTGTCCGAGGAGCGCACGGGCGTCGAGCGCCGCCTCGACGAGGCCTCGGCGGCCGCCGGCGACACGCCCGAGGAGCTCCGCTCGATGCTGCGCGACGTCTCGGCGCGCCGGCTCGACCAGCTCGACGGCCTGCCGTCGGACATCGGTGAGCGGATCCGCGGCCTGCAGGACTACGACTTCCTCGAGCCGAACGCCCGCGAGAAGTTCGACGAGCTGGTCAAGCGGCTACAGGGCCAGGTCCTCGACCAGTTCGTGTCGGGGATGTCCGAGGCGATCCGCTCGATGAGCCCCGAGGACCTGGCCGCAAACCGCGAGATGGTCCGCGACCTGAACCAGCTCATCCGCGAGCGGATCGGCGGCGGCGAGCCGGACGCCTCGGAGTTCCTCGCGAAGCACGGCCGCTTCTTCCCGGGCGCCCAGACCTTCGACGACGTCATCGACCAGCTGGCCCAGCGGATGGCCGCCATGCAGTCGCTCCTGCGCTCGATGAGCCCTGAGCAGCGCGCCGAGCTCGCCTCGATGATGGACGCGCTGCTGCGCGACGACCGGCTCCTGGTCGACCTCGCCCAGCTGGCGTCGAACCTCGACCTGCTCCTGCCGGGCGGCCTCGGCGACCGCGTCCCGTTCGGCGGCGACGAGCCGCTCGGACTCGACGGCGCGCTGGCCCAGATCGGACGTCTCCAGGCGATGGACCGGCTCGAGGACGCGCTGTCGGACGTCGACTCGCCGGCAGATCTGGCCGCGATCGATCGCGACGAGGTGCGCGACCTGCTCGGTGACGAGGCGGCGCGCGATCTCGAGGCGCTCGACGACCTGGCCCGCCGGCTCGAGGAGGCCGGCTACCTGACGCGCGACGGCGAGCGGCTCGAGCTCACGCCACGCGGCTCTCGCCGCATCGGGCAGAAGGTCCTCGACGACCTGTTCGCCCGGCTCCAGCGCGACGCGTTCGGCGGCCATCGGATCGACCGTGGCGGCCGGGGAGGGGAGCGCGAGGAGACGACCAAGCCGTACGAGTTCGGCGACCCGTTCCACCTCGACCTGCGCGGGACCCTCTTCAACGCGCTCGGCCGCGAGGAGAACGCCCCGGCCGCGCGGGCCGCCGCCGGTGACCGCCGGGTCCGCCTCGCCGCGACCGATTTCGAGGTGCACCGGACCGAGATGCTGACGCGCACCTCGACGGTCCTGCTGGTCGACATGAGTCGCTCGATGCTGCTGCGCGGCTGCTTCCTCGCCGCCAAGAAGGTCGCGGTCGCGCTCGACACGCTGATCCGGACGCAGTACCCACGCGACGACCTCGCGGTCATCGGCTTCGCCTACTACGCCCGGGAGATCCGGCCGGGCGCCCTCGCCGAGCTGACCTGGCACGGCTACGAGTACGGCACCAATCTCCAGCACGGGCTGCTCCTGGCGCGGCGGATCCTCGAGCGCAACCCGGCGGTCAACAAGGAGATCGTGGTCATCACCGACGGCGAGCCGACCGCCCATTTCGAGGACGGCCAGGTCGAGTTCAACTACCCGCCGACGCGGCGGACGATCGAGGAGACCCTCCGCGAGGTGCAGCGCTGCACGAAGGAGGGGATCACCATCAACACGTTCATGCTCGAGCGGTCGCGTGCGCTGGCCGAGTTCGTCGCCCACATGACTCGCCTCAACCGCGGCCGGGCGTTCTACGCGACGCCCGAGCACCTCGGCGAGTACGTCCTGGTGGACTTCGTCAGCCGCCGCACGAAGCGGGTGTCGTAGCCCTATCCTTCGCAGCGTCCGGGGACGTGCCCAGCCGCATCGCGAGGTAGGTGGACAGTGGATCTAGCCCAGTTCTGGCCGTTGTTCCTGTTCCTGCACGTCATGGGAGCGATCCTGGCGTTCGGGCCGACCTTCGCCTACTCGATCATGGGGTCGATGGCGGGCAAGGAGCCGCAGCACGCCAACTTCAGCTCGCGCCAGACCGAAGCGATCGGCAACAAGCTGGTCTACCCGCTGGCCATCTTCCAGGGGATCACGGGCATCCTCCTGATCTGGGCCCTGGGCATCAGCCCGCAGAGCCAGCCGTGGCTGGTCGCCGGCATCATCCTGTACCTCATCGCCATCGGCTATGCCCTGACCGTCCAGCGCAATGCCCTGCATCACCTCATCGAGCTGACCTCGACGCCGCCGCCGCCCGGCACCCCGCCCGGACCGCCGCCGCCCGAGGTCATGGACACGGTCAAGAAGATCCAGCGCGGCGGGGCGTTCCTCGGGATCACGGATCGTGGTCATCGTCTTCCTGATGGTGGTCAAGCCCGGCCGCTGATCCCGGTCATCGGCGTGGGGCGTCGTAGCGCGGCGCTACCATGGGTATGAACGCCACAGGAGACACGACCCCGATGCCCCACGTCGCGACCTCGCCGACCGACCTGCTCGCCACGCTGTCCGGCGCCGCCCACCTCGACGGCGAGCGCCTGGTCATCGATGACGAGACCGCCTTCCGCGACACCGGCATCCGCGACCTCGCCTGGACCGCGGCGTTCAGCGACGACGAGGCCACCACCGCCAGCGCGCAGTGGCTCGTCTGGGAGGCGAGCCAGGAGCTCGGTGCCCTGTCCGCGAGCATCCAGGCGCTGTACGACGCCCGGGCCCGCGGCGAGGTGTCCGGCTTCACCGTCCCGGCCATCAACCTGCGGACCCAGGTCTTCGACATGTCGCGGACGGTCTACGAGGCGGCCGCCGCGGCCGATGTCGGCGCGGTCATCCTCGAGCTCGCGCGGAGCGAGCAGACGTACACCTTCCAGCGCCCGATCGACTACGCGACGTCGGTGCTGGCCGGCGCGATCGCGGCCGGCTGGCGGGGTCCGGTCTTCATCCAGGGCGACCACTACCAGTTCAACGCCAAGAAGTACGCCGCCGACCAGGAGGCGATGACCGAGGAGATCCGGCGCGCCTGCCGCCTCGCGATCGACGCCGGGTACCGCAACATCGACATCGATTCCTCGACGCTCGTCGACCTGTCGAAGCCCAACGTCGACGAGGAGCAGCACGAGAACTACCGGCGGGCGGCCGAACTGACCGCCCTGATCCGGACGCTCGAGCCGGACGGCGTCACGGTCAGCGTCGGTGGCGAGATCGGCGAGGTCGGCACCCAGAACTCGACGGTCGCGGAGCTGCGGGCCTACCTGGACGGGTACCGCCGCGAGCTCGAGGCGCGCGCGCCCGGCGCGCGCGGGATCTCGCAAGGTCAGCGTCCAGACCGGCACCTCGCACGGCGGCGTGCCACTGCCCGACGGCGGCGTCGCCGAGGTCAAGCTCGACTTCGAGGTGCTGCGCGAGCTCGGCGTGGTCGCCCGCGAGTACGGGCTGGCGGGCGCCGTCCAGCACGGAGCCTCGACGCTTCCCGACGAGCTGTTCCACCGCTTCCCGGCGGTCGAGACCGCCGAGATCCACCTCGCGACCGGGCTTCCAGAACGCGCTGTACGAGCATCCGTCCTTCCCCGCGTCGCTCCACCGCGAGATCGAGGAGTGGTGCTTCGCCAACGCCACCGACGAGCGCAAGCCCGGCCAGACCGACCAGCAGTTCGTGTACACGACCCGCAAGAAGGCGCTCGGACCGTTCAAGCGCCGGCTCTGGGAGCTCGAGACCAAGGACGAGATCCTGGCCGCCCAGCGACGCAAGATCTCGTACCTGTTCACCGAGCTCCGGGTCAACGACACACGCCCGATGGTCGATCGGTACGTGCAGCCGGTGGAGGCTCATCGCCCATTCCCGGAGGCGCTCAAGGCGACCCTCGCCACCAGCTGAAACCGCGGTTGACCGCGTCGCACGCGGTGCTATCCTCCCGCGCAGGTCCGAGCCCGTCAGGAGGGAGCGCGGCCCGGATCGTCCCCAGCGTCCCAGCGCTCCCCGTGTGTCAACTCCGGAGGTCAGCTCGCACGTATAGCGTGCGGTGGGAGGAGGAGAACTCGTGGCGGGACCAGGTGGATCGGCGCAGGACGCCGCAGCACGCGACGATGCCCATCTTCGGTCGCTGGGCATCAAGCCAGAGCTGAAACGCACTCTCGGGTTCCTGTCGATCTTCGCGGTCGCGTTCAGCTACATCAGCGTGTCGACCGGGACGTTCACCAACCAGGCCGTCGCCTTCGGGGTGGGCGGCGTCGCGATCTTCTGGGCGTGGCCGCTCGTCATCCTCGGGCAGACGTTCGTGGCCCTGAACTTCGCCGAGCTGTCGAGCCATTTCCCGGTCGCGGGGTCGATCTACCAGTGGTCGAAGCGACTGTCGAACCGGACCCTCGGCTGGTTCACCGGCTGGATCTACTTCTGGGCCGGCGTCATCACGGTCACCGCTGTCGCCGCGACCGTGCCGCTGGTCCTGTCGACCATCTACCCGACTCGATCAAGCTGGGCGATCCGTCGCCGATCGGCGGCCTCGACATGCAGTCCTTCATCGGGCTCGCGGTCCTGCTCACCACGACGATCATCAACATCCTCGGCGTCCGGTTGCTGTCGATCATCAACAACATCGGCGTCGGGCGCCGAGATCATCGGGATGGTCGTCTTCGCGCTGATCCTGCTGTTCTTCGCCAACCACCAGTCGCCGTCCGTCCTGTTCGACACGCTCCTACACCTCGGGTCTCGCCGACGGCAACTATTTCGCGGTCTTCCTGGTCGGCATGTTCATGGCCCTGTTCGTGGTCTACGGCTTCGACACGGCCGGGACGTTCGGCGAAGAGACGTCGACGCCAGCCGGCAGGCGCCGCGCGGCGTCCTGTCGTCGATCTGGCTGTCCGGCATCGTCGGCGCGATCTTCCTGCTGGCCGTCACCTTGTCGTTCAAGGACATCGCAGCCGCAGATCGCGGAGGGCCAGGCGTTCGGGTTCCCGATCGCGACGACGATCAAGGACAATCTCGACCTTCGCCATCGGCGGGGTGACCGTCGGTGAGCTCTACCTCGTCGTGATCCTGATCGCGGTCTACGTCTGCACGCTGGCGATCCAGGGCGCGACCGTCCGGCTGATGTTCTCGATGGGACGCGACCGCCGCCTGCCGCTCGGCGGCGTCTGGGGCAGTGTCACAGTCGACCTTCCACACGCCGGCCAACGCCGTCGATCGCGGTCGGCCTGCTGGCCGCGATCCCGTTCGTCATCACCGGCGCCGGCGCTGCGATCTACATCGCCATCGCCGCGACCGGGATGATCTACATCTCGCTACTTCCTGTGCAATCTCGGCGTCCTCGTCGCCCGGACGCCGTGGCTGGCCGCACCAGGGCGCCTGGTTCAAGCCTCGGCAGCTGGGGCACGATCATCAACATCCTCGCCCTCGTCTGGGGCGGCCTGATGATCATCAACATCGCCCTCTGGACAGACCGAGCCTGTTCGGCCGCTCGGCACGGCAACGACCTGCGCAACACGTGGTCGAACTCCGTTCCTCAACACGTTCATCAAGTTCGACGGCCAGGTCCTCAGGACCAACTCTCGCTGCCGATGCCGATCTTCGAGGTGATCGTCGGTGTCGTCGCTGGTCGTCGGCGTCGCTGTACTACTTCCTGGCGCCGAGCGCGGCAAGCTCGACCAGGACCAGGTCGCGGCCGACGAGGCGACCGGCGAGGCGTCATCGGCTGAGGTCGCGCTCGGCGACGCACGCGATCGATCGGCGCGGACGAGGTGACCGACGAGGCGTCCTCCGCGGCGAGCTGTACGACGACCTCGTCCGCGCGATGCAGAAGGTCCCGGAGCTGGCCGGCCGGGACCTGACGCTGACCGCCCTGTCGGGCGGCATCACGAACCGGAACTTCCGCGTCGACGCCGCCGGCACCGATGAGCGCTGGGTCATCCGCCTGGCCGGCAACGACACGCACCTGCTGGGCATCAGCCGGGAGGTGGAGCACGCCGCGACGGTCGCGGCGGCCGGCGTCGGCGTCGGGCCCGAGGTGACCGCGTTCATCCGGCCCGAGGGCTACCTCGTCACGCGGTTCATCGTCGGCTCGCCGGTCAGCGACGAGGCCGTCCATCAGCCCGACGACGCTGCGGCGCGTCGCCGATTCGCTCCGCCGGATCCACGACGGCCCGGCGATCCCGGGGCTGTTCGTGCCGCTCCGCATCGTCGAGGCGTACCGGGCGCTCGCGCTCGCCCGCGGCGTCGTCATCCCGACCGCGTATGACGCAGGCGTCTGCGGTCGGCCGGCGGATCGAGATGGCGCTGCTGTCGAACCCGATCGAGCTGCGGCCCTGCCACAACGACCTGCTCAACGCGAACTTCATCGACGACGGGACCCGCATCCGGATCATCGACTGGGAATACGCCGGGATGGGCGACCCGTTCTTCGATCTCGGCAACTTCAGCATCAACCACGAGCTGACGCCCGGCCGAGGACGAGATCCTCCTCGCGGCGTACGACGGCGAGGTCCGGCCCGACCGGCTCGCCCGGCTGACCCTGATGCGCGTCGTCTCGGACTTCCGCGAGGCGATGTGGGGCGTCCTCCAGCAGGGCGTGAGCACCCTCGACGTCGACTTCGTCGCGTACGCGACGGCCGGCTTCGACCGCCTGCTGGCGAACGCGGCCGATGCCGCGGTTCGAGCGCGCGCTGGACGAGGTCGCCCGGGCCTGACGGGTACGCTGTCGCGATGACCGAACCGTCCGGGTCGTCCTCGGGTGGCCCCGCCCGCACCGTCGCGGTCGGCGCCGTCGCGTTCGCAGCGACCCTGATCCTGCTGTTCGGGTTCGCGACGCTGGTGCTGCAGTCCCGCGACGGCGGGGCCGCGTCGCGCGTCGTCCGACGCCATCGCGTGCCACGCCCGTCGCGGCCGCCACGTCGACCCCGACGCTCGACGCGCATCGCGCGGCGCTTCCCGGCGCATCCTCGGCGACGGCTCGCCGTCACCCTCGCAGCGCAGCCTCGCCGGCGCGAGCGTCTCGGCCGATCCGATCCTCGTCGGAGCCGGCGACATCGCCGACTGCGCGCTCGACGACGACACGCGCCACGGCCAAGCTCATCGAGAGCGTCCCCGTCGCTGCCGTCTTCACCGCCGGCGACAACGCCTACGAGAACGGCTCCGCCGACGAGTTCCGGAACTGCTACGACCCGACCTGGGGCGTGTTCAAGGATCGGACGCGACCGGCCGCCGGCAACCACGACTGGCAGACGAAGGATCTCGCCGGCTACCTCGGCTACTTCGCGACCGCCGCCGCGCCGGACGGCGCGAGCTGGTACTCGTACGACCTCGGGACGTGGCACGTCGTCGTCCTCGATTCCGACTGCGGGTCGGTCGGCGGCTGTGGGCGCGGGTTCGGCCCAGGGCCGCTGGCTGAGCGCCGACCTCGCCGCGTCGACGGCCCGCTGCACCCTCGCGATCTGGCACCACCCGCGCTTCAGCTCCGGCGAGCACGGCAACGACACGGACGTGGCGCCGTTCTGGCGACGCTCTACGACGCCGGCGCCGACGTCGTGATCAACGGCCACGACCACGACTACGAGCGGTTCGCCCCGCAGGACCCGAGCGGCCGCGAGGACCGCGTCCGCGGGATCCGCGAGTTCGTCGTCGGGACGGGCGGAGCGGCCCTGCGCACGTTCCCGACGACCGCGTGCCAACAGCGAGCTGCGCGTCGCGACCACCCACGGGGTCATCGAGCTCGTGCTCCACCAGGCGTCCTACCAGTGGACCTTCGTGCCGACCACCGGCGAGCTCGGCGGACAGCGGGACGGCACCCTGCCACTGATATCGTTCGCTCGATGAGCGGGGAGCAGGCGCGGGTCGTCGTGATCGGTGGCGGGATCACCGGCTGCAGCGTCGCCTACCACCTCGCGCTGGCCGGCTGGACCGACGTCCTGCTCGTCGAGAAGGCCCAGCTGACGGCCGGCTCCACCTGCCAGGCGGCGGGGCTCGTCACCGCGTTCAACCCGTCGTCGACCATGATGGCCTTCCGCCGCTACAGCATCGAGCTGTACCGCTCGCTCGGCGCCTTCGAGACGGTCGGCAGCCTCCGCCTGGCGTCGAGCCACGAACAGCTCCTCGAGCTCGAGCGGACGGCCAGCCGGGCACGCGGGATCGGGCTCGACGCCGAGGTCATCGGGGCCGCCGAGGCCCGCGTGCTGATGCCCGCCATCTCGTCCGACTCGCTGTACGGGGCGGTCCATCTGGCCGGTGACGGCCACCTCGACCCGCACGGCGCGACGCACGCGGTGGCCGACGCGGCGCGCGCGCTGGGCGTGCGGATCCGGACCGGCGTGCGCGTGACGGGGTTCGAGCTGTCGGCCCGGCGCGAGATCACGGCCGTGCTGACCGACGCCGGCCCGATCGCCACCGAGATCGTCGTCAACGCCGCCGGGATGTGGGCGCCGCAGGTCGCGGCGATGGTCGGCGGGTTCATCCCGTCGACGCCGGTGGACCACCAGCACATCGCGCTCAAGGCCGTCCCAGGTTCCGAGCTGCCGCGCGACATGCCGTGCTTCCGCGACCCGGACAACCTCGTCTACGGCAAGAGCGAGCACGGCGGGATGGTGTTCGGTGGCTACGAGCTCGACCCGCACTCGCGCTGGGAGGACGGCGTGCCGTGGGACCACGCGGCGCGGTCGCTGCCGCCCGATTGGGACCGCTTCGCGCCCCTGATGGCCGGCGCGATCCGGCGCTTCCCGTTCCTCGCCGACGCCGAGGCGATCCGGCTCGTCTGCCACCCCGACGCCATGACGCCCGACGCGAACCCGCTGCTCGGGCCGCTCCCCGGGGTTCGCGGGCTTCTGGGTCGCGGCCGGCCTGTCGCTCAACGGGTTCGGGGGTGGGGGAGGGATCGGTCGCGCGATGGCCGGCTGGATCACGACCGGCGACCCGGGCGTGGACGTCGGGCCGTACCGAGCGTGGCGTTTCAGCGACGTCGTACCGCGACCCCGGGTTCGCGGCCGGGCTCGGCCCGCGAGACGTATTCCGACTACTACCGGCTGCGCTACCCGTTCGACGCGGACCTGGCCGGCCGGCCACGGCGGCTGTCCGCGCTTTACGGGCGGCGCCAGGAGGCCGGGCGCGGTCTTCGGCACCAAGGCCGGCTGGGAACGGGCCGACTACCACGACCCGGCTCGGCCGCTGGCGTCGGGCCGGTCGCGACCAGGCGGGCTATGGCTGGACGCGCCCGCCCTGGTTCGAGCGGGTCATGGCCGAGGCCCGGGCCGTCCGCGAGCGTGCCGGCATCGTCGACCTTTCGTCGTTCGGCAAGATCGCGGTCGAGGGCCCGGGCGCGCTCGGGCTCCTCCAGCGGGTCAGCGCCAACGACGTCGACCGACCGGTCGGGCAGCGTCGTCTACACGCAGTGGTGCGACGAGCGCGGCGGGATGGTCGCCGACGTGACCGTCACGCGGCTGGCCGACGACCGGTTCCGCGTCGTGACCGGCGCCGGCTACCTCGCGTCCGAGATGGCCTGGCTTTGGTCGCACACCGAGCGACGACGACGGCGCCGTCACGATCCGAGACGTCAGCGCCGACCTGACGACGATCGGGCTGTGGGGGCCGCGGGCACGAGACGTCGTGGTCGCCGCCGGCGCTCCGCCCGACGAGGTCGGCAACGACGCCATCCCGATGCGCCGGCAGGCGCGCATCCACGTCGGCCCGGCGCCCGTCCATGCCGCCCGCATCAGCTACGCCGGCGAGCTCGGCTGGGAGCTGTCGATGCCGGTCGACTGGGCCGTCAGCGTCTGGGATCGGCTCCTCGCCGCCGGCGCAGCCCCGATCGGCTATCGCGCCATCGAATCCCTCCGCATGGAGAAGGGCTACCGCTACTACGGCACCGACCTGACGATGCAGGACACGCCGTTCGATGCCGGCATGGGCGCCTTCGTCCGGCTGGCAAAGGGTGCCTTCCTCGGGCGCGACGCGCTCGTCGAAGCCCACGCGGCTCGAGCCCGCTCGCCGCCTGCGAACCCTCGTCATCGGTGCCGCCGACTACGAACCGATCTACGGCGGTGAGGCCGTCCGGCTCGATGGCGACGTCGTCAGCCGCCTCCGCAGCGTCGCCTACGGGCCGACCATCGAGCGGACGATCGGCTACGCGTACCTGCCCGGCGTCGACGCCTGACGGCGCCGCGCTCGAGATCGACGTGTTCGACCGGCGCGTCGGCGCCGTCGTCGGGCCCGACGTCACCGTCGACCCCACCGGCGACCGGATGCGCGGCTAGACCCGCCGGCGAGAGGACCGATCGCCAGGGCGTGGCGCCACCTGTGTCCCGTCGCAGTCGTTGAAGGAGCGTCCTCGCGACGGCTCGCGACGCCTCAGAAGTCGAGTCGCCGGGCCGGAGATAGACGTGGAGCATCAGCGCGTCGGCCCCGGCACGGATCAGGGCCTGTCGGCCGACTTCACAGGGGCTGTTCAGCGACCCCCGCGGTCCGGCCCGATGGCACGCACCGGCGTAGGTCGCCTCGGCCGAGCGAGGACGATCGAGGCCGGTGGCAAGCTCGACGACGTCGTCGGTCGGCCCGAGCGACCGCCCGGTCAGGTGATCGACGTGCCGCCCGTCGAGCACCGGACTCCGGCGTTCGTATGGAGTGCGGGACGAGTCGCGACTCGATCGCGAACGGGCCGTCGAGGAACGAGTCGCCGGCCTCGAACGCGTGGAGGTCGACGGGTGCCCTCGGGCCGCTGATGCGATCGAGCGCGAGGACCAGGTCGCCAGGGCATCCGGAAGGGCGTAGGCCGTTGCAGCTGCGGAGTGCCGTCGTCCGTCGCGCCATCAGCAGCGAGACACGGAGCAATGACGGTACAGATCGGCGACGTGGTCCGGGTGGCCGTGAGGCTGACGAGCGACGGCGTCGATCCGCCGCAGGCACGACCAGAGGCAGCGTCGCGGGAGCGATCGCAACGCCAGGAGCGCACCAGCGGGCGGACGCGGCTCGTGCTCGATGAGGTGAGCCGCTACGGGTCGCCTCGATGCCAGGCGCGATCCCGCCGCCGCCACCAAGGACGGAGAGCTCGATGGCAACGAACGGCCACCTGCAAAACCAGCCGACGCGGATCACGGCCGGCCAGATACCGTAGGGCGGCGACCTCCCGGTCGATGATGCCCGGTAGGACGCAACGACGGGGAGACGTCCAACGCGACGAAGATGACCGCCAGGGGCACACAAGACGGAGTCGGTGAGAACCGGCTGAAATGCGTAGACGTCCCGGTCGTGCGCGAAGGTCGTCGCCGACCCGGTCCCAGATCGAGAACGTCTCACTAGGAACCGAGAAATGGCCGGTGCACCCCCAGGCAAGGATGCCCACGGCGACCAGATACCCGGATAGAGGCAGCGCGGACCTGGCGAGATGCACGACGCGGTTGGAGCGTAGCTTCATGGTCGGATGATGTCCCTGGGCCGGCCTGCGTAGGGGACCACATATCTGTGTCGTGGCCTGATGAAAGCGTAACGCGGTGGCGGTTCGTCAGAGCCGCGCTCATGTCTCCTGGACGGCCCCCAGCCACGACTCGTAGTCCGGTCCATCGAGCGCCGCGGTTGCCCGCGCCCAGCGTTCCTCGGCCCAGCCGGTGAAGTCGTAGTCGATGGTGGAGATGCGGGCCTGGATGGCGGCCCACAGGGTCCAGCCGACGTCGGACATGATCATCTGGAGGTGCATCCGGGCGAGCCGGGCAGGGGAGGCCTCGCCGAAGTAGGCGGCGCACAGCTCCGCGACCTGGGCTTCGTCGTAGCCGAGCTCCTGGGCGGTGTTGCCGAGCTCGAACGCGGGGTCGTTGTTGCCGCTGTACTCCCAGTCGACCAGCCACAGCCGCGTGCCATCGTCGAGGTAGTTCTCGGCCAGCAGGTCGTTGTGGCACGGGACGGTCGCCGGCGGATGGACGGCCAGCGCGGCTTCGATCCGTGGGAGCTGCCCGAGATGCTCGCGGTAGCCGGCCGGGTATCGCGATCGCGCGCTCGTCGACGAGCGCCGAGGTAGCGTTCCGCGACTCGGAACATGTCGAAGTCGTCGCGGAACCGCGGCCCTGCGTGGAGCTGCCGCAGGGCCGCCGCGATCCGGGTCGGCATCCCGGCCGCACGCAGCGTCTCGTTCGACATCGTCCGCGCGTCGGAGCCACTCGAGTGCGAAGACGTCCCACTCGGGCACGGTCTGGACGACCCGTGGCGCGACACCGGCCGCGGCCGCGGCGACCGTGTTGAAGATCTCGTTTCCGCGGTCCACCGCGAGCAGCTCCGTATCCGCTCCGGGGATCCGCACGAAGAACGGCGTCCCGGCGACGACCACCCGCCAGTTCGAGTTCGTCAGACCGGCCTGGATCCGCTCCGCCGTGACGGATCGTCCGGCCCAGTCGGGGATGGCCGCGATGACCTGCTCGATCGTAGGCCCGGCTGTCGTCACCGTCAGGCGAGCAGCTGACGCTGGATCGAATCCGCCAGCCAGGCGTCGAACCGTTCCGGCGTCCAGCCTCGCCGGTAGACCAGGAGGTGGAACAGGCCGGCGTCGATCAGGACCCACAGGATGTCGGCGGCCGCCTCGGGGTCGAGCCCGTCGCGCAACCGGCCACCCTTGCCGACGAGGTCGTCGACGACGCGGCCGGCCCCGATCCGGCGCTCGCGGCCGATCGTCTCGAACACCTCGCGGACCTCGGGATCGGCCGAGGCGGCTCCACGGACGGCTTCGTAGATGGGCGCGAGACGGCGATTGATGTCCGTCACCAGGCCGGCGTAGCCGACCACGAAGCGGATCGGATCGGGTTCCGCTCGCACCGCGAGCGAGGCCGGCCGGAGCGGGAAGGGGACAGGTTCGTCGTCGCCGACGAGCGCCACGTCGTACGCGGTCTTGAGCAAGTCCTTCTTGCCGCCGATCGACGTCACGGTGGGGCGACTGACTCCCGCCGTCTCGGCGATCGCATCGATCGACGTCGCCACGTACCCGCGTTCGATGAACAGCGCCGCCGCGGCGTCGATCACAGCCCGCCGGGTCGCCGCCGCCTGCGCCTTGCGCAACGGCAATTCATACGACCGCTTGACATTGACCGACTGGTTCATCAGACTCGCAGTATATCCACCATACGTTCAGTATGGCGATACGTGATCGGAGGAGACGCATGGACGTCCAGGCAGCCAACCCAGCCATGGCGGTCATCGAGCGGATCCGCGACGCGACGAACGAGCACGATCTGGAGGCCCTCGTGGCGGTGTTCGACCCGGCCGTCACGAGTGAGACGCCGGCGCATCCGCAGCGTACCTTCCAGGGTGCCGACCAGGTGCGGCGGAACTGGGAGCAGATCATTCGCGGGCGTGCCCGACCTCCACGCCGAGCTTGTGAGCGCGGTCGTCGACGGCGACACGGTCTGGTCCGAGTGGGATTGGCGTGGCACGAGACGCGACGGCAGTCCACATCGGATGCGCGGTGTCACGATCCAGCGGCTGACCGGGGATCGGGTCGCCTCGGTCCGGTTCTACATGGAGCCGGTCGAAGAGGGTGGCGCTGGGCCGGCCGAGGCCGTCCGACGCATCGTCGACGGGACCGGCATATCAGGCACGACAGGCACGACGAGCGCAGCCGGCACGACCCCGATGGCGGTGCGGCGATGATCCTCGTGGCCGGCGGCACCGGCACCCTCGGACGATCCCTGCTTCCGTTGCTCCTCGAGCGGGGAGAGGCCGTTCGCGTCCTCACCCGCGGCGCGCGGCCCGATAACGGACTGGCCGCGCTCGGGGTCGAGGTGGTCATCGGCGACGTCCGCGACAAGGCGGCCGTCGCGCGGGCAGTTAGCGGCGTGTCGACGGTCGTGTCCGCGATCCAGGGCTTCGGTGGCCCGGGTGCGGTCGGAGTCCGGGCGATCGATCGCGACGGCAACGCAAACCTGATCGACGCGGCTTGCGCGGCCGGCGTCGAGCGGTTCGTCCTCTTGTCGATCGGGCAAGCGGCCGTCGACCATCCGATCGAGCTCCTTCGGATGAAGGCGATCGCGGAGGAGCGTCTCAAGGCGTCGGGCCTGGCGTGGACGATCATCCGACCGACCGCCTATCAGCAGACATGGCTCGAGATCGTCGGCCGGCCGCTCGTGATGACCGGGCGGACTCGCATCCTCGGTCGGGGACGAAACCCGATCAACTTCGTCTCGGCCGAGGACGTCGCGCGGCAGGTCGCCCGTGCCGTTGCCGATCCTGGCACCAACGGCCGGACGATCGATGTCGGCGGACCCGACAACCTGACGTTCGATGAGTTCGTGGGCATCGTCCGCGAGGTCACCGGCGCAACCGGGACCGTGAGCCACGTCCCGCTGGTCGCGATGCGCCTGATGTCGATGCTCCTGCGCCCCGTCCGACCGGTCATGGCCGGTCAGATCGCGGCCGGCGTCGTGATGGACACCCGCGACATGACGGCGGACACCAGCGAGGCAGCCCGTCGGTCGCTCGTCGGGCCGGCGACGCACCTGGGCGAGGTTGCCGCCCGTCAGCTCGGCACGCAACCGGACGGTCCGACACTGGGCACACTCGCCGCCCGACCCTAGACGAACGTCGCGCGCCGCGCGTCCGGGCACCAGCGCCCCTGCCCAACGACTACGCTGTCGAGCGTCGGTCGGAGGGCAGGGGAGCGCGGAGCGCGATGGCGGAACACGCCCGGGCGGTCATCATCGGCGGCGGCGTCGGTGGCACGAGCATCGCCTACCACCTGACCGAGCTCGGCTGGACGGACGTCGTCCTCGTCGACCGCGCCGAGCTGACCTCGGGCTCGACCTTCCATTCGGCCGGGCTCGTCGGGCAGCTGCGCAGCACCGTCACGCTGACCAAGATGATGATGTACGGCGTCCGACCTGTACCGGCGGCTGGCGGCCGAGACCGGCACGGACCCGTCGTGGCACGAGGTCGGCTCACTCCGCCTCGCGTCCAGCCCGGAACGGTTCGAGGAGCTCCGCCGTCAGGCCGGCTGGGCCAAGACGTTCGGTCTGCCGCTCGAGCTCATCACCGCCGACGAGGCGCAGGCACGCTTTCCGCTCATGTCGACCGACGGCGTCCTCGGCGCCGTCTTCCTGCCGACCGATGGCTGGCTCGACCCGTCCGGCCTTGCCAACGCCCTGGCCGCCGGCGCGCGCAAGCGTGGCGCGCAGATCCGCCCGCACACGCGCGTGGTGGCGATCGGCACCGAGCGCGGCCGGGTGACCGGCGTGACCGTCGAGCACGGCGGCGAGCGGACCGAGATCCGTGCCGAGGTCGTGGTCAACGCCGGCGGCATGTTCGCGCCGGAGCTCGGCCGGATGGTCGGCGTGAACATCCCGATCATCCCGATGGCCCACCAGTACCTCTTCACCGAGCCGATCGAGGGCGTCCACCCGGGTCTGCCGCAGCTTCGCGACCCGGACAACCTCGTCTACTTCCGCGAGGAGGTCGGCGGGCTGTGCATGGGCGGCTACGAGCGCGACCCGGCGCCGTGGGCGCTCGACGGCGTCCCGCCCGACTTCAACGGCAAGCTCCTGGCGCCCGACATGGAGCGCTTCCAGCCGATCATGGAAGGAGCCATCCGCCGCGTCCCGACGATGGCCGACGCGGGCGTCAACCGCGTCATCAACGGTCCCGAGGGGTTCACCCCGGACAACGAGTTCATCCTGGGCGAGTCGGACGTCCGCGGCTTCTTTGTCGCCGCCGGGTTCTGCGCCCACGGGATCGCGGGAGCGGGCGGGATCGGGCGCCAGATGGCGACCTGGATCGTCGACGGCGAGCCCGAGCTGGACCTCTGGAAGATGGACATCCGGCGGTTCGGCCCGGCGTATCGGAGCCAGGCCTACACGCTCGCCCGGTCGGTCGAGAACTACGCGACCTACTACGACATCCACTACCCGAACGAGGAGCGTGTCGCGGGCCGGCCGCTGCGGACCTCGCCGACCTACGAGACGCTCGCGGGTCTTGGCGCCGCATTCGGCGAGAAGTCGGGCTGGGAGCGGCCGAACTGGTTCGAGACGAACGCGCCGGCCGGCGACGAGGGGCTCCGGCCGCGCGGCTGGGCGGGCGAGCACTGGTCACCCGCGATCGGCGCCGAGGCGCTGGCGACCCGCGCGGCTGCCGGCCTGTTCGACGAGAGCTCGTTCGCCAAGATCGAGATCGTCGGTCCGGGTGCGGTCGCGTTCCTCCAGGGGCTGTGCGCGAACGACGTGGACGTGCCGGTGGGCCGGATCGTCTACACGCAGCTGCTCAACCGGCGTGGCGGCATCGAGTGCGACCTGACGGTGACCCGGGTGACGGCCGACCGCTACCTGATGATCACCGGGACCGCGGTCGGGCAGCACGACCTGGGCTGGCTGCGGCGGCACCTGCCCGATGACGGCAGCGTGCTGCTCAACGACATCACGTCCGGCCGAGTCTGCTTCGCGCTGTGGGGACCCAGGTCGCGCGACATCCTGGCGCCGCTGACGCGCGACGACGTCTCCGACGCTGGTTTCCCGTACCTCACCGCGCGCGCCATCACCATCGGCTTCGTGCCCGTCTACGCGCTGCGGGTGACGTACGTGGGCGAGCTCGGCTGGGAGCTGTACGCGCACACCGAATACGGGCAGTCGCTGTGGCAGACGTTGTGGGAGGCCGGCAGGCCGCACGGCCTCGTCGCCGGCGGCTACCGGGCGATCGAGGCGCTGCGGATCGAGAAGGGCTACCGGGTCTGGTCGAGCGACATCACCCCGGACGAAACGCCGTTCGAGGCGGGCCTCGGGTTCGCGGTGGCGATGGGCAAGGAGTCCGAGTTCATCGGGCGGGATGCGCTCGTCGCCGCGAAGGCCGCCGGGCCGCGCAAGCGATTGCGCTGTCTGGTCCTCGACGACCCGCGCTCGATCTGCCTCGGCAACGAACCGGTCCGGGTCGGTGGCGAGGTGGTCGGCCGGGTGACGACCGGCGGCTACGGGTTCGCCGTCGAACGCTCGATCGCGTACGCCTATCTGCCGCCCGACAGGGCCGCCATCGGGACGCGCGGGGAGATCGAGGTCTTCGGGGAGTGGGTCGGCTTCGAGGTCGCCCGCGAGCCGTTGTACGACCCCGAGGGCGCGAGGATCCGCGCGTGACGACAGACGCCGACGCGGGCACCAGATACGACGGCTGGCTGACCTTCGCCCAGGACTGCTGCGACGTCGCCGATGCGCTTGCGCTCGAGCATTTCCGGCGCGACCTCGTCATCGAGACCAAGCCCGACAAGTCGTTCGTGACCCAGGCGGACACCGCGATCGAGACGGCCATCCGTGGCCGGATCGCCACGGCCTACCCCGATCACGGGGTGGTCGGCGAGGAGTACGGCACGGCCGAGGGGAACGGCACCACCCGTTGGTACATCGACCCGATCGACGGCACGCACAACTTCATGCGCGGCATCCCGCTGTTCGGGACGCTTCTGGCGGCCGAGGAAGACGGCGAGCTCGTGGTCGGCGTCATCAGCGCCCCGGCGCTCGGCGAGCGGTGGTATGCGCGGCGCGGCGGTGGGTCCTGGGCGGTCACGGCGATCGGGCCACAGGCCGGCCAGCCGCGCCGGATCCGTGTTTCAGGGGTATCGGCCATGGCCGATGCACACGTGCTGTACGCCTCTCCTCTCGAGATCGAGGCCAGCGGCGAGGCTCCCGGCTTCGATGCGCTCATCCGGTCGGCCTGGCGGGATCGCGGGTTCGGCGATTTCTGGGGCTATGCCCTCGTGGCCGAGGGAGCCTCGGAAGCGATCATCGAGGTCGGGCCGAAGAGCTGGGACCTGGCCGCGCCGTCGGTCGTCGTCGAGGAGGCCGGCGGCCGGATGACCGATGTGCACGGGGTGCGGACGATCCACGCCGGGACCTCTCTTGCCACGAATGGCATCCTCCACGATGAGATCGTCCGGAGACTCGCGGGCTAAGAGGAACGACGATGCAAGAACGGACCAATCCAGGACCGCCTGCCGAGCGACCACCGTTCCAGGACGCGTCCGCGAACGCCGTCACGCCGTCCGCCATGGGGCTCGACGACCCGCGCGCGCTCCAGATCCTGAGCACCGAGCATTGGAGCCTGCTCGCGGGACGGTCCCTCGCATACAACGAGGCGTTCACCCGCGCCGGCATGTTCCTCACCGCGCTGTCGGCGTCGATGGTCGCCATCGCCTTCGTCGCGCAGGCCGACCGGGCGGGGAGTGCGTTCCCGACCTTCACCCTCATCCTGCTCGGGTTCGACCTGTTCGTCGGGCTGACGACCTACCTCCGCCTGGTCGAGACCACCCGCGAGGACCTGCGCTCGGTCCAGGGCATGAACCGGATCCGCCACGCATACCTCGAGATGGTGCCCGGGCTCGCGCCCTACTTCGTGTCGAGCGATCGCGACGACCTTGCCGGCATCCTGATGACCTATGAGGGACCGTCCCGCGAGGACATGATGGCTGGACGGCCGGGGCTATCCGGCATGCTCCACGGCTTCAGCACGAATACGGGGATGATCGCGGTCGTGGTGTCGCTCGTCGGGGCCTCGTTCGCCGGTGTTGCCGTGGCCCAGGTCGGCGACACGATGGCCCCCGTCGTCGGGGTCGGTGCCATCGTCTTCTTCGTGCTCCTCGCGGGCCTCCTGCGGATCGCCACCGCCTCGATGTTCACCTACTCGTCGCGGACGGTCTCCCTGTTCCCAAGCGACGTCGCGGAGGCGTCAGTCACGCGCGGCGAGGGTCTCGAGGGTTAGGCAGGCAGGGAAACACGTGTCGGGCCAGGTCCCGGCGGTCGTCATCGGTGAGCCGCTCAGGGGTCGGGCTGGCCGAGGCGCCGCGCCATAGCTGCCACGACCGCGATCCCGAAGACAACGAGGACGAGTCCGGTGACGGATCCGATCGAGAGGCCGACCACCAGGCAGAAGACGATGAAGCCGGCGATCACCGCGCTGCGGATCGGACCGCCGATCGTGCTCGCCGCCGGACTCCCGATGGTCGCCAGCGACCCGGGTAACGGCAGGCCTCCGAACCTCTCGAATTGATCCGCGGTCGAACGCAGGACATCGAGCGTGTCAGCATCGACCAGGTCCTCCACGACGGCGGCCATCGCGGCCTCCTCGAACGCTGACGCGGCGGCCACGCGGTCTCCCGAGGTTGCCGCGGACACCGAGGTCCGCGTCAATGCCCACGTGCCACTGAACGCGGCGCGCGCGAAGAGCTTGACGGTGGCCTCGCGTGCCGCGGCGGTCGCATCGCGAAGCAGTTCGTCGCGTCCTGCCACGAGCGCTGCGTCCCGCGCCCGGTCCTCGGCTGCCAGCCGCGTAGGCCCTGGTGGCGCGACCACGATCACCTGGAGGTCGACCCGGTTCATCCTGTCCAGGAGATCACCGACCCGTCCCCGAGCCGCGGACACAGCCGCGTCGTCGTCGTGTTCGCCGGCCGCGGGGCGATCCGAGGCGCGTTCGTGATCGTGGGACCCTCGACGGCGCTTCACTGCCCCACGATACCTGCCGGGTCGAGGGTTCTACGCTCCGGCGGCCGCCAGGCTCTCGTCCAGGATCCCGAGTGCCGTGTCCACTTCGGCGGCCGTCGTGACCAGCGGCGGGATGATGCGGATGACGTTGACGTACGTGCCCGCCGTCAGGACGATCAGCTTGCGTGCGAGCGCCTCTGCCTGGATCCGCTTGGTAAGGTCCGGGTCCGGCGTCCGGCCGTCGCCGACGCCCGGCTTGACCAGCTCGATGGCAACCATCAGGCCGAGCCCGCGCGCGTCGCCGATCGCGTCGTACTTCGCCGCCAGCGACCGCAACCCGGCCAGGAACTGGGTGCCGCGCTCGCGGGCATTGGCGACGAGGCCCTCGTCCTCGATGACGTCGAGCGTGGCGTTGGCCGCGGCACACGAGACGACGTTGCCGCCGTAGGTCCCGCCGTGGGTACCCGGCTTCCAGGCGGCCATGACGTCGGGCCGGGCGAGGATCCCCGACAGCGGCAGCCCGGACGCGATGCCCTTGGCCATGACGAGGATGTCGGGCTCGACGCCCCAGTGCTCGACGGCGAACATCTCGCCGGTCCGCCCGAACCCGGTCTGGACCTCGTCGGCGATGAGCAGGATCCCGTGCTGGCGGGTGATCTCGCGCAGCCGCGGCAGGAAGCCGGGCGGCGGCACGATGTACCCGCCTTCACCAAGGACCGGCTCGATGACGACCGCCGCGACGCGTTCCGGGTAGATCAGCTGGTGGAAGGTCAGGTCGAGCTCGGCCTCCCAGTCGCACGTGCACGCGTCGATCGCGTGCGCTCCGCCGCCGGCCCGGTAGCAGTACGGGTAGGCGGTGTGATAGACCGATCCCGGCAGCGGCTCGAAGGCGCCGCGGTACACGTCCTTGGCGGTGGTCAGCGCCATCGTCTGCGCGGTCCGGCCGTGGTAGCCGTAGCGGAAGGCCAGGATGGCCGGTCGGCCGGTCGCGACCCGCGCGAGCTTGACCGATGCCTCGATCGCCTCGGCGCCCGAGTTCGACAGGAACGCCTGCCACGGGCCGCCCGGCAGGACGTGCTGGAGCCGCTCGTACAGCCGGAGGCCGGGCTCGTGGTACAGGATGTTCTGCTGGCCGTGGAGCAGTTTCATGGCCTGGGCCGCGATCGCCGCGGCCACCCGTGGGTGCGCATGGCCCGTATTGGTCACGCCGATCCCGGACGAGTAGTCGAGATAGCGCTCGCCGTCGCGGGTGATCAGCCACGAGCCCTCGCCGCGATCGACGTCGAGGTTCGTGATCCGGCTCCAGACGGCCGGGACGACCGAATGGTCTGGGAGCTGGGTGGTGTCGGCCCGGCGCTCGGTCTCGAGCATGTTCGGCCTCCTCGGTGTCAGCGGATGCGGGCCGCGCGGCCCGAGCGATAGGAGCTCAGCCCGACCAGCCCGACGGCGCCAAGGAAGATCATCGAGCCGATGACGTTGATCTGGACGGGCAACGCGTTGCGGATGACGCCGTAGATCCAGATCGGGAAGGTGTTGGTCGTGCCCGACACGAAGTTCGTGATGACGAAGTCATCGATCGACAGGCTGAACGCCAGGAGCGCCGCCGCCAGGATGCCGGGCAGGATGAGCGGGAAGGTGATCTTCCAGAACGTCACCAGCTCATTCGCCCCGAGGTCCATCGCGGCCTCCTCGAGGTTGCGGTCGAAACCCGACAGCCGGGCCTTGACCGTCACCACCACGAAGCTGATGTTGAACAGGATGTGGGCGATCAGGATCGTCGTGAAGCCGGTCGGATAGAGCGTCGGGACAGTGCCCTGGAGCGGCGGCAGGGCGGTCGCCACGAACAGCGTCAGCATGCTCGCGCCGAGCACGATCTCCGGGGTCGCCATGGGCAGGAAGATGATCCCGTTGAGGGCGCCCCGGCCGCGGAAGCTGTAGCGGGTCAGGGCCAGCCCGATCATCGTGCCCATGATCGTGGCGAAGATGGTCGACAGGACCGCGACCTCGAGGCTGGTCGCGACGGATTCGGGGAGCCCCGGCCAGTCGAACGGATGCAGCCAGCCCTGCAGCGAGAACTCGTGCCATTCGTAGTTGAACTTGCCGACCGGCTGGTTGAACGAGAAGATGATCATGACCGCGATCGGGATCATCAGGTAGATGATCGCCATGACCGTGAACAGGGGCAGCAGGTGCGGGGTGATGCGCTGTCGGACGGTCCCGCGAGGGGCCGTCCGGGCGACGGTCACAGGGGTCGATGCCGCGGTCGTCGCCATCAGCCGGTCAGCTGTTCGGTGCCGAGCAGCTTGGCGTAGACCGCCACCGCGATCAGGATCCCGGCCATCAGGATGAACGACAGCGCGGAGCCGACCGGGTAGTCGTTCTGGACGAGCAGCCGGTTCTGGATGACGTTGCCGATCATCCGTGTATTCGGGTTGCCGAGGAGCTCCGCGTTGATGTAATCGCCCATGGCCGGGATGAACGTCAGGAGCGTGCCGGCGAAGATGCCCGGCAACGCCAACGGGATCGTCACCCGTCGGAAGACCGCGACCGGGCTCCCGAACAGGTCGGCGCCCGCCTCGAGGAGTCGCGGGTCGATCTTCTCGAGCGCGACATACAGCGGCAGGATCATGAACGGCAGGAAGTTGTAGGTGATCCCGAAGACCTGGGCGACCGGCGTGCCGAGGATGCTGAACGTCCCGGGCAGGATCCCGAGCCCGTGCTTCAGGAAGCCGAAGATCGGCCCCTCATCGCCGAGCAGGATCTTCCAGCTGATCGTCCGGATCAGGAAGCTCGTGAAGAACGGAGCGATGACCAGGAACAGGATCAGGTTCTTGTAGCGGCCGCCACGGAAGGCGATGGTGTAGGCCACCGGGAAGCCGATGACCAGGGTGAGGATCGTGGCGATCCCGCCGTACAGGATCGAGTTGATGAACTGCTTGCTGAATTCGGTGATCGCGGTGATGTACGCCTGGCCCGAGAGATCGATCGTATAGCCCGTTTCGAGCGAGCCCGTCGAGATCGAGTAGGTGAACATCTGGATGGCCGGCAGCACGTAGAAGACTGCCAGCCAGATCATCCCGGGCGCGAGCAGCAGATACGGAAGCGCCCGTCCCAGGAAGCCCCGAAGACCGGGGCCGGACCGCCGTGCCGCCTGCGCCGTCATCGTCTCGACACCTGTGCGATCAGGTACCGGACAGCTTGGCGAAGAGGGCGTTCAACTTGATCTCGAGCTCATCGGACAGGAATTGGAAGTTGTGCTGCTTGGCGATGACATCGGCCGGCGGGAAGAGGAGCGGGTTCTTCTCGGCACCGGGATCGAGCGTCTTGATCGCCTCGGCCGCGCCCTCGACCGGTGAGACGTAGAAGACGTAGTCCGCGATCTGGGCAGCGACGGCCGGATCGTAGACGTAGTCCATCATGATCTCGGCGGTGTACTTGTTGACCGCTCCCTTCGGGATGAGCATGTTGTCGGTCCAGATCATCGTCCCTTCGTCAGGGAAGATGAACTTGTCATCGGCCGTCCCCGACGATGCGAGGTCGCCGGACCAGACGAACGCCGCCCAGACCTTCTTCTCCTGGAAGTCGGCGATGTACTCGTTGCCCGTGAACCGGAGCCCCTTGTCGACGAGCGGCTGCATGTCATCGGACACAGCCTGAAGGTCGGCGTCCGTGACCGTGGCCGGGTCCGCGTTGATCCCCAGCTTGAGGAGCCCAAGACCGAACGTGTCGCGCGCCTCGCTGAGGAAGGTGACCTTGTCGGACGGGATGTTCCACAGGTCGGCCAGCTTGGTCGGGACGGGGATGTTGTTCTCGGCCAGGGTCTTCGTGTTGACGCCGACGCCGGTCATCCCGGACTGCCACGGGTAGTGATAGTCGTTGGTCGGATCCCACACCTGGCCCTTGAGGGGATCACGCAGGTTCTTGACGCAGTTCGGCACGTTGACCGGATCGAGGCGCTCGGCCCAGTCCTTGGTGATGATCTTGGCCGCCATCCAGTCGGTCATGACGATGAGGTCCCAGCCAGTGGGCAGATTGCTGTTCAGGGCCGGCCGGATGGTCTCGAAGAACGACTGGTTGTCGTCGATCTTCTCGACGTAGTCGACATCGACGCTGTACTTCTTCTTGAAGTTCTCGATGGTCTTGGATGATCCCGCGGGGAGGACGCCCGTCGACGAGTCGGCGGAGGTCACCTGGTCGATGTAGGCGGGCCAGTTCGCGAACTTGAGCGGCCCGGTGATGTTCTGCGGCGTCGGCGTGAAGGTCGGAGCGACCGTGGGGGCCACCGACGGGCCCGTCGAGGCCGCTGCAGCCTCGCTCGCGGATGCGGCGGCCGTCGCGCTCGGGGCACTGCTCGCCCTGGTCCCTGTGCAAGCAGCCAGGAACGCTGCGAAACCGGCGAACGCGGCGCCCTGGACGAATGCTCGGCGGGACAGGCCGTGCTGCTCGGGAGGCTGGTTCTGGTTCATCGGACTCCTTGCATCGATACCCGTCTCACGTGAGGCCCACGTCGTTGCCGGGCTGTCCGATGTCATCGGCCCGGACGACGAACGTATGGTCCGGGGACCACGTCATCTGGACCGCCTCGCCTTGCGTCCACAGCTCGGCCTTCGTGGCCCGCTCGACGTTCTGTTCGTAGACCATGATCTTGGCGCCTCCTCGCGCCTCGACCAGGTATTGGGTGCTGACACCAAGGTACGACGCGTCGCGGATGATGCCCGCCATCCGGTTATGTCCGGCTGGCGGTTCGGCCGTCTCCTCATGGAGGCGGATCTTCTCCGGCCGGACCCCGACGTTGACGGTCGCCGCGTCGCCGATCAGCGCGCGCGGCGCCCGGACCCGCGTGTCGTCTGCCAGGCGGACGGCGGCATAGCTCCCGTCGTTGCCCTCGACCGCACCGGGCAGCAGGTTGCTGACCCCGAGGAAGCCCGCCACGAACCTCGTGGTGGGCCGTTCGTAGAGGACCTCGGGCTCGCCAAGCTGCTCGTATCGACCTCGATTCATGACGGCGATCCGGTCGGACATCGTCATCGCTTCTTCCTGGTCGTGGGTCACGTAGATGAACGTGATCCCGACCTCCTGCTGGATGCGCTTGAGCTCGACCTGCATCTGCTTGCGCAGCTTGAGGTCGAGTGCCCCGAGTGGTTCATCGAGCAGGAGAACGGCTGGCTTGTTGATCAGCGCCCGGGCGAGCGCGACGCGCTGGGCCTGGCCACCGGAGATCTGGTTCGGTTTGCGCGCCTCGTAGCCGGGCAGCTCGACCAGTGCAAGCATCTCCGTGACGCGACTCTTGACCTCGGAACCCTTCGCGCCCTTCCGGCGGAGACCGAAGGCGACGTTCTCGAAGATCGTCAGATGCGGGAAGAGCGCGTAGTTCTGGAAGACCGTGTTGACGTTGCGCTTGTAGGGGGGCAGCCAGGTCACGTCCTTGCCCTGGAGCTCGATGAGCCCCGACGTCGGTGCCTCGAAGCCGCCGATCATCCGCAGGGTCGTCGTCTTGCCGCATCCGGACGGCCCCAGCAAGCTGAAGAACTCGCCGTCGCGTACCTCGAGGTCGATGTGGTCGACGGCGACCGCCTCGCCGAACTTCTTGACCACATCCACGAGCTTGACGTCGACCGTGGGCAACGCAGCACTCCTCCCGGCAGCCCTTGACCTCCTCCGTCACGTGGTTCCGGTGCGGGCCCACGATATGGTCGCGCAGTGTGAGTGTCAAGGAAACGAGCCTCGACGCCCGCGCCAGCACCCGGGTGCGAGATTCGTGGGTTTCGCCTGAGAGCGCGATGGAATCCGTGGAGATGCGCGGAGGAGGATGCACGGCGGCGCCAAGCGCGAGGTCGGGGTACGATATCGACGCTCTCACCGTCAGAACAGCGCGACCACGTTGCGTGATCCGAAGGGACCCGACCGCCGATGCCCAGTCTGACCCACGATGCCGTCATCGAAGCCATGCGGACCGTCCAGGAACCCGAGCTCGGGCGTGACCTGATCAGCCTCGACATGGTCAAGGATGTCGTCATCGACGGCACCAGCCTGGCGCTCAAGATCGAGCTGACGACGCCCGCCTGTCCGCTCAAGGACGAGATCGAGCGAACGACCCACGCGGCGCTCGGGGCCATCGGCGCGACCAACGTCGACATCACCTGGGGCGCGATGGTCCGCCGCTCGCAGCCGCGCGGAGCCGAGCAGCTCGTGCCGGGGGTCAAGACCATCATCGCCGTCGCGTCGGGCAAGGGCGGCGTCGGCAAGAGCACCGTCAGCGTCAACCTCGCCGTCGCGCTCGCCCAGGCGGGTGCCTCGGTCGGTCTGCTCGATGCCGACATCACCGGCCCGAACATCCCGATGATGCTGGGCCTCGAGGGCCAGCCGAAGGCCAGCCCGAACAACAAGATCACGCCGCTCGAACGCTACGGCGTGAAGGCCATCTCCATCCAGTTCTTCGTGCCCGAGGGCCAGCCGATCGTGTGGCGCGGCCCGCTCGTCGGCGGGGCGATCCAGCAGTTCCTGCGTGACGTGGACTGGGGCGAGCTCGACTACCTCGTCATCGACCTGCCGCCCGGCACCTCCGATGCCCAGCTCACGCTCGCGCAGGCCGTCCCGATCTCCGGCGCCGTGCTCGTCACGACCCCGCAGGAGGTCTCGCTGTCGGACGTCGGCAAGGCGCTCGCCATGTTCCAGCGCATGAGCGTCCCGGTCATCGGCCTCGTCGAGAACATGACGGCGTTCGCCTGCCCGCACTGCGGCGAGCTGACCGAGATCTTCGGGCGCGGCGGTGGGGAGCGGTTCGCGGCCGCCCACGACCTCGACTACCTGGGCGGGATCCCGCTCGACATCACGGTCCGCCAGGGCGGCGATGTCGGTGTCCCGGCCGTCGCCCAGCGCGAGCCCGGGCCGGCCGGCCAGGCCATGACGGCCATCGCCCAGGCCGTGGCCGCGCACATGAGCGTCCGCGCCGCCAGGGCGTCCGCGCAGCCGGTCCTGACGATCAGCTGACCCGGGGCGGTCCCCCGCGCGTGCCGTCGCCCGCGGCGACCGGGGTCGCGGGCAGGACCGTCCTGACGAGCCCGGCCACGGCCAGCCGGATCGATGGTCCATGTAGGGCGCACATGTCCTCGATCTCGTGGCGGCGCGCCGGCAGGTAGTGGACCAGCAGCGTCGAGCGGGCCTCGGCCTGCTGTGCCATCTCGATCGCTTCCTCGGGCATGAGATGGCCGCGCCGCGGGTCGTCGTGGCTGGTGTCGCGGAGCGTCGACTCGACCAGGAAGAGGTCCGCGCCGTGGGCGAACTCGGCCATCGACGTGATCGGACCGGTATCGCCGGTGTAGACCAGGCGCGCGCCGTCGGGTGCCTCGATCGCGACACCCCAGGCGGGCACGTAATGCTGACCGGGATGGAACCGGATCGACAGCGGCCCGATGCGCAGCTCGGTGTCCGGGTCGTATTCGACGGCGTCGTAGGCGGCATCGAAGAAGCCGGGCCGCTCCGAGATCGCGACGGCCAGTGCGTCCATCTTCTGGCGACCACCGGGCGGCAGATGGACGGGCAGGCGCCGCGGCGCCTCTTCGCCCCACGGGAAGAGGTAGCGCATGCCGGCCAGGTCGAGGTAGTGGTCCGCGTGCATGTGGCCGACCACGACCGCCGCGAGCCGGTGCGGGTCGAGGACCGCCTGGAGGTTCCGGACGACACCCTGGCCCGCGTCGAACAGGATCGCGGTGTCGCCCCATTCGACGAGGTAGCCGGCGGCCGGCGTGTCGGGATGCGGTGCGGCCGAGCTGCAACCGAGCACGGTCAGGCGCAGACGACTCGGCTCGGTAGGCATGCGCGCCATCGTAGGGTGTCGGCGTCGCGCAAGGGTGACGGTGGCGTGCCGCCCGGTCGAGCCTGGCCGCGGCCTAGACGTCCTCGCGGTGCTCCTCGCGCAGGACCTCGAGCAGGAACGATGCGGCCGACAGGGCGGCGCGCATCCGACCCATCTGGCCGGTCAGGAAGACCGCTCGCTGGACGTGCCGGTCGCCGGACGGTGTCGCGACCGCGATCGAGACGGCCATGTCACCCGTGCGTGGCCTGCCGCGAACCGCCAGCCCGACCTCGGACCCGCCCAGCTCGCGCGCACGGTGTGCGTATCGGACGAGGTCATGGACCTGCTCCTCGCCCCCGTCGAGTGCTTCTGTGCCGTCCGCTGCCAGCGCTCCGTGCGCCGTTGCCGCGGGTGCATCGAGCGCGATCGACTCGTCGAAACGGAGGGTCGCCAGGTCGGCGAAAAGGGCCCCAAGCGCGCCGCCTGTCCCGATCTCGACCGCCGACAGGGTCCAGTCGAGCTCAGCCAGTCGTGCGCCGATGGCGTCGCTCCAGCTCGTCTCGCCGGTCGCCCACACGTACGTGCCGAGGTGGCCGAGCACGACCTGCGCCGTGGTCTCGACCAGGTCGTCGGCCGACCGGACGCCGTCCGCGACCGCCGAGATCCGGACGTCCACCGCCTCCGCACGGGCATAGGTCGCGACGAGCGGGTTCGCCGCCCGGAGCATCGTCTCGCCGAGAACCTCCGCCACCTGGGACTCACCGATCCCGGCCAGCCGGTATGTCCGCGCGGCGATCGGCCGGCCGAGACCGATCGTCTCGAGCCGCGGGACGACCTCGTCGGACCACATCGGGCGCATCTCGCGCGGCGGGCCGGGCATGGCGACGACCACCCGGCCGTCGGCCCGCGTCACGAACCAGCCGGGTGCTGTGCCGTTCGGGTTGGGGAGCGAGGTGGCCGACGGGATCAGCCAGGCCTGCTTGAGGTTGAGCTCGGGGAAAGCCATCCCACGTCGGTCCCAGAGCTGTCGCAGCCACGCCTCCAGGTCGGGGTCCACGGCTGGTCGCTCACCGCAGACCGCGGCGATCGCCTCGCGCGTCAGGTCGTCGGGCGTCGGACCCAAACCGCCGGTCGAGACGACCACGTCGGCGCGGTCCAGGGCGGCGGCGAAGGCCGCCGTGACCGTCAGCAGGTCGTCGGGGACTGCCGCCAACCGGAGCACGGCGACGCCGCTGGCGGTCAATGAGCGGGCGAGCTCGCCGGCGTTGGTGTCGCGCGTGTCGCCGACGGTGATCTCGGTGCCGATGCTCAGCAGCTCGGCGGTCACCAGGCGTCGGGATTCGGGTGCGACCATCCGCCGCAGCGTAGCGCGTGCCGCGAACGGTGGCTGGCCGGTGTCGGAGCGCTGGTATCATCGGCAGCGACCCCCAGCGTCGCAGCCGGATCCGGAGCACCACCCTGGACGATCCGACGAGAACCCCACCACCGCCACCACCGCCGCCGGGCGGCTCGGGCAGACCCGCGGGAGGCCCCCGCAGCAAGCCCCCAGGCCTGCGTGCCCAGATCGCGGCGACGCGCGACGCGGCCATGGCCCTGGTCATGGCCCATGTCGAGCTGGCCAAGGCCGAAGCCGGCCAGATCGCCGGTCAGGTCGGACGCACCGCGGCCCTTGGCGCGATCGCCTTCGTCCTCGTCCTCTTCGCGATCTCCCTGGTCGTCATCGGCACGTCACTGTTCGTCGGAGAGTGGCTCCTCGGGTCGCTCGGCTGGGGCGTCCTCCACGGCTTCCTGCTGTTCGTGTCGGTCGCCATCGCGGCCGTTCTGCTGGCGATCGGCGTGTCGGAGTCACGGATCCTGCGGTCGTTGATCGTCGCCGCTCGTGATCGGGATCGTCAGCAGCGTGGTGCTCGGCCTCTCGTTGCTCAACCAGCTCTACACGGCGATCGGTGATGCCGCCCAGACTGCTGTGGATCCGGGGATCCGCCCGCTTGTCATCGGCGTCCTGCTCGGCGGCCTGATCGGCCTGATTATCGGCGTCATCACGGCACTGCGGATGAGCGGTTCGGGTGGCGGCCGGTTCGTTGCCTGGGCTGGCCTGACCGTGTTCGGCGTGGCACTCGGGGCGTTCACCGCGATCACGTTCCAGACGCAGATCGGGGTCGGCATCGGGATCACCCTCGGCTACCTGTCGTGGATGGCGCTGATGGTGCCTCGACATCCGCCGGACCGGCATCGACGTCCAGGCGCTCAAGGACCGCTTCACCCCGGTCCAGACCATCGAGACCAGCAAGGAGACGCTCGAGTGGCTACAGAAACGGATGCCGCCCGGGATCGGGTCCTAGCGGCACGCGCGTCGCTGGGCGAGGAGCTGGAGACGCTCGAGGCTTCGGTCCGGGCCGCGATCGACGTGCCCGCGAAGATCCGGCGGAGTCCGGGCAGGGCGGCTGCCGCTGTGGGCGGCACGGTCTTTCTTGCCGTCGGCGGTCCGAGGCGCGTCTTCCGGGCGGGTCGCCGCGCCGTCTTCGGTGCGCCGACGCCGCTGCCCGACGCGATGCTCCCCAAGGAGATCGAGAAGGCGTTGCGCGGCCTGGGCGATGACGGCGACAAGGTCCGCGGCGCTCTCGAACGTGACTTCGCAACCTACGCGGCACAGGCGCAGCGCGATCGCTCGCGGATCCGGACCCTGCTCCTGCTGACCGTGGCCCGACCTCTCCTGGAATCGGCCGCCAAGGCGACCGGAAGCTGGCTGTTCCGCACCGACAACGAGGGCTTCCAGGCTCGGCTGGCCGAGATCCGCGCGAGGACACGGGGTACTTCGACGCCGCCCGCGGACGAGGCTGTGCAGCCGCCCGTCGACAAAGAGATCGGGGGCGCATCGGGCCTCTGACCGCCAGGGTCGCTCGCGGCTGGCGCTAGACTTCGAGGCGGGCGAGTGGCGGAATGGCAGACGCGCCGGCCTTAGGAGCCGGTGCCGCGAAAGCGGCGTGGAGGTTCGATCCCTCTCTCGCCTACGAACCTTCGGGAGAGCGGCGCCGCGCTCCCGACCCTCCTTCTGACTACCACATGCGCGGCAGTCTTATCTTCCGGACATCGACGCCTATAACGGACTGATGCGTCGTCCGGCGAAGGTCGCTCACGAGGACTCCCAGCTCGGCGACCCGGACGGGGAGCGGATATGCCCAACCATACCCGCGAGATAAGACTGGGGCGCATACCGAGGGGCCGATGGCGCCGTCCCTTGCGCGGCGGGCGCGCACGGCCCACACACCGGCCGCCTCCCGGTCTCCCCCGTATACTGCTCGGGCCATGCGAGTCACCTCCACCCCCGGCCCCGAATCGACCGTCCTGCTCGAAGTCGAGCTTCCCCCGGATCGGCTGAGCCGCGCCATCGACGACACGGTCCGCCGGCTGTCGCGGAACACGCGCGTCCCGGGCTTTCGCCCGGGGAAGGCCCCGCGACCCGTCCTGGAACGACACCTCGGTCCGGGCGTGATCCACGACGAAGCCGTCGAGCACCTGGTCGAAGACGGCTACCGCGAGGCGATGATCGAGCAGGGCCTCCTGCCGCTGGCCAACCCCGACGTCGAGGTGGTGCAGGCCGAGGAGGGCAAGCCGCTCGTCTTCAAGGCCACGGTCCAGGTGCCTCCGGACGTCCAGCTCGGCGACTACAAGCACTTCAACTTCCAGCCCGAGATCGAGACCATCGACGATGCCCGGGTCGACAAGGTCGTCGAGGAGCTGCGCGACCAGAACGCGACGCTGGCGGCGGTCGAGGACCGCGGGGCGCGCGATGGCGACTACGCGGTGATCTCGTTCACCGGGTCGCGGAACGGCGAGCCGTTCGAGGGCGGCAGCTCGGACCGGATGCCGCTGATCCTCGGCCAGGAACGGCTGATCCCGGGCTTCGAGGCCAACCTGCTCGGTGTGGAGGCCGGTGGCTCGACCGAGTTCGACATCACGTTCCCCGACGACTATCCCGAGACCGAGCTCGCCGGCCAGCAGGCGCACTTCGTCGTCGAGCTGCGCGAGCTGCGCGAGAAGGTCCAGCCCGAGCTCGATGCCGACTTCATCGGGACCCTCGGGGACTTCGCCGACCTCGAGGCGCTGCGTGCCGACATCAAGGTCCGACTCGAGCGCAACGCCGTCGACCGAGCGCGCCATGAGTTCGCCGACCGGATCATCGACTACGCCGTCGCCAACGCGACGCTCGAGCTCCCGCACATCCTCGTCGACCAGGAGGTCGAGGTGATGCACGACGAGTTCCGCAGCACGATCGCGCGGCAGGGGATCAGCGAGGAGGCCTACCTCAAGGCGATCGACAAGACCGACGCCGACCTCCACGCCGAGTTCCGACCGGGCGCCGAGAAGCGCGTCCGCACCCTGCTCGTCCTGTCCAAGGTCGCCGACGCCGAGGCCGTCGCGGTCCCCGACGCGGAGGTCGACGCCGAGGTCGCGCGCGGCCGCGAACGCTACCCGGACGACGCACGGCTGCAGGAGTACTTCGGCACCGAGCGGGGCCGCGCCTACATCCGGAGCACGCTCCGCCGCAGCCGGGTCGTCGAGGGCCTCATCGACGAGTGGCTCGCCGACCATCCGGATCATCCAGCGCTGCCGCACCTCGAGGACGCCGAGGCGTCCGCCATCGAGGGCGAGCAGGCGACCGCCAATGCCGCCGTCGACGCGACGGACCCAGGCTCCATCCTTGACGACGTTCCGGCTGCCGCCGGCTGAACCGCGGGCACGTGACCGCTGAACGAGGGAGTCCAAGCATGCTCGTGCCCATGGTCATCGAGTCCTCCAGCCGGGGGGAGCGCGCCTACGACATCTACTCGCGGCTGCTGCGCGAGCGGATCATCTTCCTGGGTGACGCCATCGAGGACCACCTCGCCAACCTGGTGATCGCCCAGCTCCTGTTCCTGGAGTCCGAGGATCCGGAGAAGGACATCAGCCTGTACATCAACTCGCCCGGCGGTCAGGTGACGTCCGGCCTCGCGATCTACGACACCATGCAGTACCTGCGGGCGCCGGTCAGCACGATCTGCATCGGCATGGCGGCGTCGATGGCCGCGGTCCTGCTGGCGGCGGGCGCGAGCGGCAAGCGCTACGCCCTGCCGAACAGCCGGATCATGATCCATCAGGGCTCGGGCGGGTTCCGCGGCAACGCCCCGGACGCGGTGATCCAGATGAAGGAATGGGAGTACCTGGTCCAGCGCAACCACGAGATCCTGTCGCGCCACACCGGTCAGCCGCTCGACAAGATCGTGCACGACACCGACCGGGACTATTTCATGGCGCCCGAGGAAGCCAGGGACTATGGCATCATCGACGCGGTCTACGCGGTCGAGAGCAGCTCCCTGATCGCGCAGGCACACGACGCCGGCCTGGCCGGTGGCGAGGGATCCAAGGCGGCCGAAGCCGCGGAGGCCGCGGAGGCCGAAGCGTCCGACGAGCCGAAGAAGAGCAAGGAATAGGTCGGGGACAGGGCACGTGACGACATCGAGCAGCAGCACCAAGGGACCCAAGGTCCCATACCGCTGCTCCTTCTGCGGAAAGAGCCAGGAGCAGGTCCGCAAGCTCATCGCCGGGCAGGGCGTCTACATCTGCGACGAGTGCATCAACCTCTGCCAGGAGATCATCGAGGAGGAGCTCCTCGAGACGCCACGTCCCAAGACCTCCAGCTCGAAGCTCCCCAACCCGCACCAGATCAAGGACGCCCTCGATCAGTACGTCATCAGCCAGGAACGGGCGAAGAAGGTCCTGTCGGTGGCGGTGTACAACCACTACAAGCGGGTCAACGCCGGCCACCAGGTCGATGAGGTCGAGCTCCAGAAGTCGAACGTCCTGCTCGTCGGGCCGACGGGATCGGGCAAGACGCTCCTGGCGCAGACCCTGGCCCGCGTCCTGGACGTGCCGTTCTGCATCGCCGACGCGACGTCGCTGACCGAGGCCGGCTACGTCGGCGAGGACGTCGAGAACATCCTGCTGCGGCTCATCCAGGCGGCCGACTTCGATGTCGCCCGCGCCCAGCGCGGGATCATCTACATCGACGAGATCGACAAGATCGCGCGCAAGGCCGACAACCCGTCGATCACCCGCGACGTGTCGGGCGAGGGCGTCCAGCAGGCGCTGCTCAAGATCCTCGAGGGGACCGTCGCCAACGTGCCGCCGCAGGGCGGCCGCAAGCACCCGCACCAGGACTTCATCCAGATCGACACCACGAACGTGCTGTTCATCTGCGGCGGCGCCTTCGACGGACTCGAGAAGATCGTCGAGGAGCGGGTCGGCAAGCGGTCGATCGGGTTCGGGTCGAAGTCGGCGATGGGCCCGGTCGAGCGTGGCCAGATCCTCGAGCGGCTCATGCCCGAGGACCTCCTCAAGTTCGGGCTGATCCCGGAGTTCATCGGCCGGCTGCCGGTCATCGTGACGCTGTCGGCGCTGTCTGCCGAGGACCTTGTCCGCGTGCTGACCGAGCCCAAGAATGCCGTGACCCGCCAGTTCGAGAAGTTCCTGTCGCTCGACAAGGTGGAGCTCGCGTTCACGCCGGGCGCCCTGCGTGCCGCGGCCGAGGTCGCGCTGGACCGCAAGACCGGGGCCCGGGCGTTGCGTTCGATCGTCGAGGAGTCGCTGCTCGAGGTGATGTACGACATCCCCGACCGCACCGACATCCGCAAGTGCATCATCACCGAGGAGACGATCCGATCGGGCCGGCTCCCGCTGCTGCTGACCAAGGCCGACGTCGACGAGGGCATCGACGAGACCAACTACCAGGACTGGCTCGCGGAGCGCGGCGAGACGGCCTAGGTTCCGACGCAGCTCGGTCGGGCGCACGCATGTCCGGCGGAGTGCACGCCACGTGTTCATTCGGCGGGCTTCGCAGGCCTTAGCGGTAGCCGCGCCTCTTCCAGTGTGGTGCAACGCTCACCACGTGTTCATCTGTGAGCTCACTGCCGCTTTGATCGACGGATGAGGAGGCCACTGCTCCGATAAGCGGCAGCGAAGCCCTGGCGATGAACATGTGGAGATCATGCCCGGCGTCAGGCGCTCCCCACTGGCGATCGAAGCGGCCCATCGGGCCGCGGAGCAGCGCATCCGTCTCGGCGCCCAGATCCGAGCGATGCGCGAACGGCGCAGCTGGACGCGCATCGGACTGGCGGATCGGGCCGGCGTCGGACGGATGGTCGAAAGTCGCATCGAGCGAGGAGTCGCGAACCCTGACCTTGAAGTCCTCCAACGGATCGGCGCCGCCTTCGACCAACCGGTCGTGGTCACATTCGGGCGGGATCTGTTCGACGCACCTGCAGATGCAGGCCACCTCGGGATGCAGGAGCTTGTTCTCCGCCTCGGTCGCCATGCTGGGTACGAAGGGACGTTCGAGCTGGCGACCCGGGCCGCCGAGCCGTGGCGGTCGGTCGACGTCGGCTTGAGGTGTAAGTCGCAGCATCGGATGGTCCTCGTGGAATGTTGGAATACCATCGGCGACGTCGGTGCAGCGGCACGTTCGACGAACCGCAAGCGGTCGGAGCTCGAGGACGTGGCAGTCGGCCGGTGGGGTCACGGTGCGAGCGTCGGGGTCGTTTGGGTCGTTCGAGCGACCGCTCGGAACCGGGCTTTGCTCCAACGGTATCCCGAGGTCTTTGCATCTCGCTTCCCGGCCTCGTCGCGGGGATGGCTGGAGGCTCTGACCACCGGCGCGACACCGCCTGCGGAACCCGGCTTGATCTGGTGCGACGTCGGCGCGACGCGGCTGTTCGAGTGGCGCCGACGCTGAGCCGTCACCGGGGCCGGTGATACACTCGCCGCTCACGGTGATGACCGGGAAGAGTAGCGACGGGACGGGCCCCGAAGCGAGCGCGGGACGGTGCGAGCCGCGCGGGCACGACGACGTGAAGGTCGCTCGCGAGCCGTGACGGTCGACGCCCGATAGCGCGTCGACGAGGGCGCCGGACTCCGCCAGGCGACGGCCGCGATGAGCGGCCCGACCCGTCGCCGAACCAGCAGGTGGTACCACGACCCGTTCGTCCGCTGGACGAGCGGGCCGTTCTGATTCCGAGGACGAGACCGACGATGCCGGAGTACTGCCGAAGGCCTATACGCCGCACGACGTCGAGGGCGCGATCTACGAGCGCTGGCTGGCGGCGGACGTCTTCGCGCCCGACGGCACGGGCTCGACCGCCGACCCGTCGCTGCCGCCGTTCACGATCATCCAGCCGCCGCCGAACGTCACCGGCTCGCTCCACCTCGGTCATGCCCAGCGGACCGCGGTCGAGGACCTGATGATCCGCCACGCACGGATGCGCGGCCATCGGACGCTGTTCCTGCCCGGTCTCGACCACGCCTCGATCGCGGCCCAGTTCGTCCTCGACAGGATCATCGCCGAGGAAGGGCGAGAGCCGCCAGTCGCTCGGGCGCGAGCGCTACCTCGAGCGGATGCGCGCGTTCGTCGCGACGACGCGCGAGGTGATGCTCGGCCAGCAGCGCCGTGTCGGCGCATCGGCCGACTGGGGTCGGCTGCGCTTCACGATGGACGACGGCTCCGCGCCGCGCCGTCCGGGTCGCCTTCGAGCGGCTGTACAGGCCGACCTGGCCTACCGCACCGAGGCGCTGATCAACTGGTGCCCGGGCTGCCAGACCAGCGTCAGCGACCTCGAGGTCGTCTCGACGCCGGAGACCGGCACGTCTGTGGTCGATCCGCTACCACCTCATCGACGAGGCGACCGGCCGGCCCGACCCGGACGCGACGATCACCGTCGCGACGACCCGCCCCGAGACGATCCTGGGCGACACCGGCGTCGCCGTCCATCCCGACGACGAGCGCTATGCCGGCGCTCGTCGGTCGACGGGTCCGCATCCCGTTCGTCGAGCGCGACGTCCCGATCGTCGCCGACGACGTCGTCGATCGAGCGTTCGGGACCGGGCGCGGTGAAGATCACGCCGGCCCACGATCACGACGACTACGAGACCGGTCTGCGCCACGGCCTGCCGGCGCATCACGATCCTCGACGACGACGCCACCATCACCGAGCACGGCGACTGCCTACGACGGTCTCGATCGCTACGCGGCGCGGGCCGCGATCGTGGCCGACCTCGACGCGCGCGGCGACCTCGCGGCGACGCACCCGCACGAGATGGTGCTCGGCCGCTGCCAGCGCAGCAACGACGTCATCGAGCCGCGGCTCAAGACGCAATGGTTCATCCGCACGAGGCCGCTCGCGCGAGCGGGCGCTCGACGTCGACGCGCAGCGGCCGGACGCGCATCCTCCCCGAGCGGTTCGAGAAGACCTGGGAGCACTGGCTGACCGACATCCGCGACTGGAACGTGTCACGCCAGCTGTGGTGGGGCCATCGCATCCCGGCCTGGTACTGCCCGGACGGCCACGTGACGGTCACCTCGGACGACGGCCGGCCCCGACGCGTGCGCGGTCTGCGGGCGTCCGGCCGCGGAGCTCGCGCAGGACCCGGACATCTTCGACACCTGGTTCAGCTCGGGGCTGTGGCCGTTCTCGACCCTGGGCTGGCCGGACGACACGCCCGACCTCGCGACGCTACTACCCGACGTCGGTCATGGAGACCGGCTACGACATCCTGTTCTTCTGGGTCGCCCGGATGATGATGCTCGGCCTCGCAGCTGACCGACGTCGAGCCGTTCCACACGGTCTACCTGTCCGGCCTGATCCGCGACCCCGACGGCCAGAAGATGTCGAAGACGAAGGGCAACGTCGTCGATCCGCTCGGGGTCATCGACGAGATCCGGTGCCGACGCCCTCCGTTTCGCGCTCATCCACGGCGCGACGCCGGGCAACGACCAGCGGTTCGGCACGGCCAAGCTCGAGCACGCCCGCAACTTCGCCAACAAGCTCTGGAACGCGACCCGGTACGTGGTCGGCGCCCGGCCCGCGACCATCCCCGAGCGGTGCCGAGCGACGCCTGCCCGAGGTCGCCCATCTCGGACCCGCCGAGCGCTGGCTCCGATCGCGGGCGACCGCGACGATCGCGGCCGTCGACGCCGCGATGGCGTCCTATGCCTTCGGCGAGGTCACCCGGATCCTGTACGACGCGATCTGGAGCGAGTACTGCGACTGGGGGCTCGAGCTCGCCAAGATCCGACTCGGCGACGCGTCGCTGGACGCGGCGACCCGCGAGGCGACGTGGTGGACGCTGGTCGAGGTCCTCGACACGTACCTGCGGCTGCTCCACCCGGTCATGCCGTTCGTGACCGAGGCGTTGTGGGCGGCGTTGCCGCACCGGGCCAGCGACCCGGAGCTGCTCATCGTCGCCCGCTGGCCCGCTCGCCGAGACGCGGGACGAGGCGGTCGAGGGCCAGGTCGGTGAGCTGATCGACCTGGTGACCGAGCTGCGGAACGCCCGCGCCTCGGCGCAAGCTGCCGGCCGCCGACTGGCTCGAGACCCTCGTCTTCGTCCCGCTCGGTCTGGGCGGCACCTTCGAGTCCCTTCGGCCTGCCGTCGAGCGGCTCGCCCGCGCGCGCCCCCTTCACCGCGAACTGACGCCCGAGGCGTTGGCTGCGGCGACCCGGCCAGGGGACCTGTCGGTCATCGTGGCGGGTGGCGAGATCGAGGCGACCATCCGGCCGGCGATCGCGAGCGGGGACGCCGACGCGCTCGAACGCGCGCGCCTGGAACGCGAGCTGGCCGAGGCGGAAGGCTACCTGGCGGCCGCGCGCGAGCGACTGTCGAACGACGCGTTCGTGTCGAGGGCCCCCGCCGCGGTCGTGGACGGGGCGCGAGCGCGCGAAGCGGAGCTCGCCGATCAGGTGGACCGTCTCCGGGATCGCCTGGCGCGCTGAACCCGGTGGGGCGTTGAACGAGCGGGCGGAGGAGACACCCGCTCGTTCAACCCATCTACGTACGGTCAGCCCTTGACGGAGCCGCCCGTGATGCCGCGGACGAAGTAGCGCTGCAGCCCGAAGAACACCGCCAGCGGCAGTGCCATCGAGATGAAGGCCGCCGCTGCCAGGAACTCCCAGCCGCCGCCGAGCGAGGTCGACGAGGTTGGCGATCGTGACCGTCAGGGGCAGGTTGTCGGGGTTCGACGCCGAGGTAGACCAGGGCGACCAGCAGGTCGTTCCAGACGAACAGGAACTGGAAGATCGCCAGGGCCGCGATGGCCGGGACGCTCATCGGCAGCGCCAGCCGGAAGAACGACGTGACGGGGCTGGCCCCGTCGATCGAGGCCGACTCGAAGACCTCCCTGGGCAGGCCGCCCATGAAGTTGCGGAGCAGGAAGATCGCGAACGGCAGTCCGTACGCCGGTGTGGGCCAGCCAGACCGTCAGGAACGTCGCCGGTGATGTCGAGACCCTTCGGTCCGTAGAGCTGCAGGATCGGGATGAACGTCGTCTGCAGCGGGACGACCAGCAGTCCGACGACGATCACGAACAGGACGTTCCGGCCCGGGAATGTCATCCAGGCGAACGCGTACGCCGCGAACGCCGCGACGAAGATCGGGATGATCGTGGCCGGGATCGTGATGAACAGGCTGTTGATGAACGCCGGCCCGATGGTCGCTCTGGTTCAGGACGTGGGCGTAGTTGTCGAAGCTCAGCTGCTCCGGCGTGGAAGATGCACGGTCCACCAGCCCGAGTCGTTGACATCGGCCGTCGGGCCGAAACGAGTTGACGAACAGGCCGATCGTCGGGATCAGCCAGATCGACCAAGCAGGACGATGATGGTGAGATGGATCGGCCATCGGCCGAGCCGCGACTGGCCCGCGCGCTTGACGGCGACCGTGTCCTGGGCGACCGGGGCAACGACTCCGACCGGCGCCGTCATCGGATCGCCTCCTGGGCCTGGAAGCGGCGGATGTTGATGGCCATGACCGGGACGATCGCGATCAGGAGCACCACGGCGACCGCGCTCGCCCGACCGAAGTTCCCGTTGGTGAACATCTCCTGGATCATGCTCTGGGCCATGACCTGGGTATCGAAGTTGCCGCCGGTCATGACGTACACGATGTCGAACGCCTTGAGCGCGGTGATGACGATCGTCGTCGCCACGACCGCGAGCGTCGGCAACAGCAGCGGGAAGATGATCCCGCGGAAGACCTGCCACTCGTTCGCGCCGTCGACACGGGCTGCCTCGAGCAGCTCGGCGCTGATGCCCTTGAGAGCGGCCGAGATGATGACCATGCAGAAGCCGGTCCACATCCAGGCCATGACGATGATCGAGCAGGATCGTGTTGAAGCTGAAGTCCTCGATCTGGAGCCACGGGAACGGGCCTGCGCCGAACGACCGCCGGCGATGGCGTTCAGGGTCCCGGTCTGCGGCTCGCCGGGCGGCTGGTACGGAACATGAACCGCCAGATGACGCTGGCCGCGACCATGCTGATGGCAAGCGGCAGGAAGATGACCGCCTTGGCCACCGACTCGTAGCGGACGCGATCGACCAGGACCGCGATCATCAGCCCGAAGCCGACCGTCAGAACGGGTCAGCAGGATGACCCACAGCACGTTGTTCTTGAGCGCGCCGAGGGTGGTCGGGCTGGTGAAGAAGTAGACGTAGTTGTCGAGCCCGACGAACTTGGTCCCGGCGGTGTTCTGGAAGCTGTGGATGATCGTCCCGATCGTCGGATAGATCAGGAAGACCGCCAGGAAGAGCAGGGCCGGTAGCAGCCACAGCCACGGCCGGAGCGTGGCTCGCCGCCGGTCCGGGACCGGCCGCAGGATCTGCTCCGTCAGGATGATGTAGCCGAACAGGACCGCCGGGACGCCGACCACCACGATGATGGCCGTTACTAGACGAGGATCCATCGAAGGGCCTCCGAACGGGTCGGCCGGCAGGAACGGCCGTCGCGGGCCGCTCCTGCCGTGATGGACTGATACGGCGCTACGGCGTCGCGTAGGCGCTCGTCTGGACGGTGTCCAGGTTCGCGAGGATCGAGTCCAGCTGGGACGGGTCCTTGATGTACTGCGACGATGCCGCTCCAGAACGCGGCGTTCATCGCCGTCGGCATCAGGTCGGACGCGTCGAAGACGAAGATCTTGGCGTTGGTCAGGATCGCCGCCGAGCGCTTGCTGATGTCGTCGGGATAGTCGGTCGCGTTCTTGTTGGCGGACAGCGCGCCGCCGATCTTGACCCAGATGTCCTGGGCCGGAGCGGTCACGAGGTACTTCATGAGGGACGCGGACGCCGGCGTGTTGTGGAACATGCCGAACAGGTCGCCGGCGCCTTCGACGGCACCGGTGTACTGCGCGTTGATGTCGGGGAACGGGAAGAAGTTGTAGTCGGTCCCGGCGGTCGCCGTCTTGAAGGCGCCGAGGCCGGTGATGAAGCTCGCCTGGTGCAGGAACAGGCAGCCGGGCGGGGTCTTGAACAGCGGGTCGCCGGCGTTCGCGAAGTTCGTGGCAGTTGACCGTCGCGGAGCCGCCGTAGCTGTTGGCGACGACGTCGCCGAAGGTCGTCCAGGCGGTCTTGATCGCCGGATCGGTCCACTTGACCTTGCCCTGGTACCACTGCTGTAGACGTCGGGGCCGGCCTGGCGGAGGACGATGTCCTCGATCCAGTCGGTGCCCGGCCAGCCGGAGGCCGCGCCGTTCTCGACGCCGAGGCACCACGGCGCCTGCGCCTTGCTCTTGTTGGCCGTGATGTAGCTCTGCAGCGCGTCCCACGTCGCGGGCGGCGTGGTGCCGATGTCGGTCAGGACCTTCGGGTCGTACCAGATCAGGCCCTTGACCGCGGTCTTGATGAACACGCCGACCTGCTTGCCGTTGACCTGGCCGAGGGTGACCAGCGCGGGCGCCGTCTCGCTCGTATAGGTCGGGACGTCGAGGACGGTGCTGAGGTCCACGAGGCTGTCGGCCCACGACACCATCTGGCCCGGTCCGGGGAGTCCGGCCAGGTCGGGGAGGACCCCCGACGCCACGCCGGTCGTGAGGACCGTGTTGAGATCGCGAGTGCCCGTGTACTTCACGGTCGCGCCGGTCTGCGCTTCCCAGGGCGCGACCATCGAGTGGAATGCCTTCTCCTCGTCACCGCCCCACGTGCCGATGACCGTCACGGACTGGCCGGTCAGGTCGCCGCCGGCCGACGATGGCGCCGCGCTGGCGCCGCCGCTGGCCGCCGTGGTCGGGGCTGCCGAGGCTCCTCCTCCGCTGCTGGCCGCCGGGCTCGGCGAGGCGGTGCCCGATGAACAGGCAGCCGCCAGCAGCGTCGCGCCGGCGATGAAAGCGGCGATCCTCGACCGCCTGTGAGTGCGCTCCTCCATGCCTTTTCTCCTTTCCCGGATCACCGACCCGGTCGTCGGGTCGTGTTCTGGGGCGTACGGATGGCGCGGGCCCCCCGGCCCACGGACGTCAGGCGCGTCGACGGGACGTCGAGCCGCGCACGATGAGCTCGGTCGGAAGCAGCGTCCGGTGCGGGGTCTCTCGATCGACGAGCCGCGCCAGGAGCGCCTGTCCGGCGGCCTGCCCGAGCTCGAAGGCCGGCAGCCGAACGGTGGTGAGGGGAGGGTCGAAATAGGCAGCAAGGGGGATGTCGTCGAAACCGACGATCGACACGTCGTCGGGGACCTTCAAGCCGGCCTCGCGCAGCGCCCCGATGGCGCCGAGAGCGACCACGTCGCTGGCGACGAAGACGGCGTCGAAGGTGGTCCGGCCGATCAGCTCAGCCATCGCGAGGTGGCCGCTGGGGGCATCGAAGTCGGCTTCGGCGATCAGCGCGTTCTCGATGGCGATGCCGGCCGCCGTGAGCGCCTCGGTGTAGCCGGCGAGCCGTTCCTGGGCCGCGGTGTAGACGAGCCGGGCGTTGGTGATGCAGGCGATGCGTCGGTGGCCGAGGCCGAGCAGGTGCTCGACCGCGCCGCGGGCGCCGGCCACGTTGTCGACGTCGACGCTCTGGACCGGGACGTCGGCAAGCGACCCCTGGAGGACGATCGGGAATCCGTCGCGGACGAGCTCGAGGAGCGATGGGTCGTCGGACCGCGGTCCGGAGACGATCAGCCCGTCGGCGTGCTGGGCGCGGAGGAGCGCGCTGTACGACGTGTCCGCGCCGTCCGGCTCGAGCAGCTCGACCATCACCCGGAAGCCACCCGCGCGCGCAGCCGACGACAGGCCGCGCAGGGTCTCGGCCAGGACCGCGTCACTGGCGACCTGTTCGGGCGACTGGTGGAGGACGAGGGCGATGACGTGGCTGCGGCCACCGGCCAGCCGGCGGGCAGAGGCGTTCGGCGAGTAGCCGAGCTGCTGGGCGGCCTCGACCACGCGCTGGCGGGTCTCATCGGGGATCTTCACGTCCGCGCGCTCATTGAGCACGAACGAGACCGTCGTTCGCGAGACACCGGCCCTCGCAGCCACATCCGCGCTGGTGGGACGTTTCGGCATCGTCGCCTGCTCGCCTCCGCGAAACAGGAATTGACGTGGGGGCTTCGTTGCGGGACAGTAACGCGTGTCAGTAACGCGTGTCAATGACGCGTTGCGGCAGCCTTGTCAAGCCCGGCCCGCCCCGTTGCGCGCGACAACCATCGTCGCCCGGTCCCACACCCTGGAGTCATCCGCTTGCGGCCCGCCCGCCTTGCATCGGTCGTACAACGGCCCCGGTTCGGGGACGATTGGTGGCGGCGTGGGGTGATCTACCAGATCTACCCGCGGTCCTTCGCCGACTCGAACGGCGACGGTATCGGCGACCTGGTCGGGATCATCGACCACCTGGACCACCTCGGTCCGGACGGCCTCGGCGTGGACGCCATCTGGCTGTCGCCGATCTACAGATCGCCCGGGCTCGATCTCGGCTACGACGTCAGTGACCACGAGCGGGTCGACCCGATCTTCGGGTCCGAGGATGACTTCGACCGGCTGGTCGACGCCGCCCATGGGCTGGGGATCCGGGTCATCCTCGACCTGGTGATGAACCACACCAGCGACGAGCACCGCTGGTTCGAGTCGTCGCGCGCGGCGCGCACCGGCCCCCACGCCGACTGGTATCTGTGGGCCGACCCGGCTGGCGTGGCGGATGACGGCACGCCGCTGCCGCCGAACAACTGGGTGTCGTTCTTCGGTGGGCCGGGCTGGCAGTGGGTGCCGACCCGTCAGCAGTTCTACTTCCACACGTTCCTGGCCGAGCAACCCGAGCTGGACTGGCGCACGCCGGCGGTCGAGGCGGCCGAGTTCGCGATGGTCCGCGGCTGGCTGGCGCGCGGCGTCGACGGGTTCCGGCTCGATGTCTTCAACGTGTTCCTGAAGGACCCCGCGTTGCGTTCGAACCCGGTCCAGCCGGGCACCACGGCGTGGTCGCGCCAGGTGCACATCCACGACCGCGACCAGCCCGACCTGCCGGAGCTGCTCGGCCGGTTCCGGGACATCGTGGACGCCGAGCCTGGCCGGATGTCGGTCGGCGAGCTGTTCGACGGGACCATCGAGACGGCGGCCAGCCTGACCACGGAGCGTCACCTCGTGTTCGACTGGGAGTTCGTCCTGACAGCCTGGACGGCGGCGGGCCTCCGCTCAGCCGTGGCCGCTCGGGAGACCGCGTTTGGTGCCGATCGATGGCCGACCGCGGTCTTCTCCAACCACGATCAGCCGCGCCACGTCTCGCGCTTCGCGGGATCCCTCGAGACCGGCGACCGCGACGCGGTGGCCCGGGCCGCGGCCGTCGTGCTGCTGACCGTTCGTGGGACCCCGTTCCTGTACTACGGCGAGGAGCTCGGGCTCGGTGACGTCGACGTCCCGCCCGAGGAGAGCGTCGATCCGCCGGCCGGGCGGGTCGGCCCCGAGTTCGAGTGGTGGGACCGCTCCCGCTGTCGCATGCCGATGCCGTGGGGCCCCGGCACGGGCGCCGGCTTCACGACGGGGCAGCCGTGGCTGCGCCTGTCACCCGACACGGCCACCCGCAACGTCGAGGCAGAACGGGCGGACCCGCACTCGGTCCTGTCGTTCTATCGGCGGCTCATCGCCCTGCGTGCCGCGACCCCGGCCCTCCAGGTCGGATCGCTGCGGCTCCAGCCCGGCGAGGAGGCTGGCGTCGTCGCGTACACCCGCGAGAGCGGGGACCAGGTGATGCTGGTGGCCATCAATCCGGGCGACGCGGCCCGTTCGTGGCAGCTGCCCGACGTGCCGAACGTTCGCGGCTGGCACGTGGCGCTCAGCACGACCAACGCCGACGCGCCGGCCGGGCATCAGGCGCCCGGGTCCAGGCTGACCCTCGCCCCGAACGAGGCGATCATCCTCGAGGGGATGCACTGATCAGCTCGCGTGGCGCCCCTGCTACCATGACCAGCGATCCATCCACGCAAGCCAGGGGAGACCTGTGCCGCTCGATTTCCTGAAACGCAAGGGCAACACCGAGGCCGCGCCGAGCACGGCCCAGTCGACGGCGGCCTCATCGAGCCTGATGCCCGAGGAGATCGTCGCCCAGGACCACCAGCTCAAGCTCTACTACGCGGGCAAGAGCAGCGAGGGCGTCCGGCTCTCGGCGGGCCCAAAGGCGATCGCCGAGCTGCCGAGGATGCTGGTCGGCCTCGCGCGCTCCGAGATCGAGGTCGTCGAGCCGCTGCCGATCGAGTTCAGCCAGGCGACGCCCACGATCGTCAGCCCGTCCGAGGCGATGCAGTGGCTCAACGCCCACCACGTCCACTCGCCGATCACCCGGCATGCGCTGGTGGTGCTCGAATCGATCGATGCGGTCGACCTCGCGTTCGACACCTTCGTCTGCGCGCTGCTCGATGGCGAGGTCGATACGTCGGGCTACCCCGAGTACAACGCCATCGTCGGTGGCGTGGCCGCCCACTGGGACGAATCGACCGGCGACATGATCTGCCGCGCCGTCGTCGGGTGGGGCGGCAAGGGCGTGCGCGGCGATACCGACCGGATCGGCGCGAAGCTCCTCGGTGGGATCCTCAGCAACATCCTGGCCAGCCAGTACGCGCTCGGGCTGACGGCCATCGAGCGTCCCGTGCCGGCCGCCGGCCGTGGCGGCCTCGTCTGCGCGCACTGCGGGTTCGCATCGGCCCACGAGCGGGCGTTCTACTGCCCGAAGTGCGGCATGCGTCTGCTGCGCGGCTGAGACCTGGCGGTTCCCGATGCCCGCCTACGACTACGACTGCGCGGCCTGCGGTCGCCGTTTCGAGCTGATCCACGGTGTCCACGCAGAGGAACCGACGACCTGCCCGCTGTGTGGCAAGGGACCGGTGCGCAAGGCGATCACGGCCGCGGCCATCCACTACAAGGGCTCGGGCTGGGCCAAGAAGGAGCGGCGCGCGACGGCGACGTCGGCCAGCACCAAGGCCCCGACCGATGGGACGACCCGGGATGGCGGCCCGGGCTCAGAGTCCGCATCGACCGATGGTGCGACCAGTGCCGGCAAGACGGCAGACGGCGCGTCCAAGGGCAGCGCCACGACGTCCGAACGGATCTCCGACAGCGGTTCGGCCGCCTCGAGCGACTGACCCGGATGGCCGCGCCGACGGATTGGATCACGTTGGCCGAAGCGGCCGACATCCTCGCCGCCACGAACGTCCACTTCACCCCGGGCACGATCGGGGGCTGGGCTCGGGCCGGACAGCTCCAGAGCATCAAGCTCGGTGGCCGGCGGTTCGTCCGGCGTGGCGAGGTCCGCGCGCTCGTCGCCGCCCCGCGCCGGATCCGTGCCGAGGATGTCCAACCAGTCCTGTTCGAGGACCTGGGAGGCTGACTCCCGACCGATCATGGACGTCGCCAAGATCCTCGCCAGGGTCCTCGACCAGCCCCAGGTGGCCAAGGTCATGCGCGTCCTTGACATCTACGGCCACGCAGCCGGCGGGCTTCTTGCCAACGGCCTGGCGTTTTCGGCGCTGTTCGCATCGATCCCGGCCGCCCTGCTCGTCCTCGGCGTCGGCGGGTTCATCGCCGCCGGCAGCACGGAAGCCCAACAGAAGCTGGCGGACGCCCTCATCGAGGCCTTCCCACCGCTGGCCGACCTGATCAACGGGGCGGTCACGGCCGTCAGCCAGGGAGCCGCGCTGACATCGATCATCGGGTTCTTCGGCGTCATCTGGACGGTCAGCCAGTTCTATGGCGCGATCGACGTCGCTTTCGCCCGTATCTTCGCCGAGTCCCCTGAGCGCGACATCGTGCGTCGGACGGCGCGCGGCTTCCTGGTCGTCGTCCTGATCGGGATCGCCATCGTCGGGTTCGTCGTGCTCGTCTCCGCCGCAACGTATCTCGACGCGCTGGTCCCGACACAGATCCCGGTCGCGACCTCGATCGTCAACGTGCTCCGGTCGGTGCCGTTCCTGATCCTGCTGGCGATCGGCGTGATCCTGGCCGTCTACCGATTCCTGCCACCCACCGCCCCTCGCTGGCGATCGGTGCTCATCCCGGCGATCCTGGTCGGGGTCGTGGTCGTCGTCCTGACCCAGATCTTCACGCTGTTGGTGCCGCGGCTGGTGGGTGTCGCGGCCCTCGCCGGCTCGCTGGCGTCGGCCTTCATCGCGCTTGCCTGGTTGTCGTTCACCTTCCAGGCGATCCTGTACGGCGCCGCCTGGGTCCGCGTTCGGGACGAGACGGCCGACCGCGCGGCCGACGAGGCGTCAGCTGGTCTGGGCGGTTCCGCAGCGTCGGCAGAACCGAGCGTTCGCGGAGAGTGACAGGCCGCAGCTGACGCACGGCTGGACGCCGGTCGAGGCGCGATCCGGGGTCGGGCCGGCCACCACGCGGGTCGATTCGGCCCAGAGGGCCTCGACGCCGCCCGTCGGCGCGGCGGGTCGACCGAGGAACGGGAGGCCGGCCGCCGGACTGCTTCCGAGATACTCGGGTCGTGGTGCGGGCCACTGTGGCTCGGCCGTCGGTTCGGCGGTCGCCGCCGCCGGGATGACGAACGAGTCGGCGGGGGACACCGGGGTGGCGCCGGGGGTCGGGTCCGGGGCGACGATCTGCCAGGTCGGCTGGGCGATGACGTCATCGACGATCGGCGCGGGCGCTGGCTCGGCTGGGACCTCGGCCGGCTGCGGCGGCAAGGGCGGCCGCCTCGAGGGTGGCTGCGGCGAGCTCGTGGTCCGCGGCCGTCGCTTCGGGTTCGGCGGCCGCGTCGGTCGGGGCGGCGGCGGAGACCGCGGCAGCCGCGATCTGCGGCTCGGCGACCAGCTCCGGTTCGACCGCAGGCGCCGTTTCCGGCTCGGCGGCGACCACGGGCTCGGCGGCGACCAGTTCCGGTTCGGCGACCACCTCGGGCTCGGCGAGCACCTCGGGCATCGCCTTGGCGGCGACGGGCTCGGCGCCGATCTCGGGCTCGGCGCCGGGATCGGCGGCGACCAGTTCCGGTTCCGTGACCACCTCGGGCTCGGTGGCAACCTCGGGCATCGCCTCGGCGGCGACCAGTTCCGGATCCGCGACCATCTCGGATACCGCGACCACCTCGGGCTCGGCGGCCACTTCGGTCGCTGCGACGATCTCCGGCTCGGCGCCCGGCTGGGCGACCGGCCCTGGCTCAGTGACGGGCGCTGCCTCTGCGACCATCTCTGGCGCGAACATGACGCTCTGTTCAGGCTCGACCTCGGGGGTCGATCCGGCTGTCGCAGCGGCGCCCGCTGCGACGGCCGCGGCATGTGCGCGCTCGTAGGCGTCCAGTTCGGCATCGAGGTCCTGGCCCGGTCGGAAGCGACGCCGAAGCGCGGCGCCGCGCCCGGCCGGCTTCGTGCCCAGGCCCGGCGGCTCGGGTGTGACGGCGTCGGCCACGATCGCGGCGGCCGCGACATCAGCCAGGTTGACGCTGTCGGCCTCGACGACCGGCTCGGCGGCGGCCATGGCCTCGGCGGCGGCTGCGGGCTCGGCGGCGACTGTCTCCGCGGCGACGGGCTCCACGACGACCGGCTCAGGCGCGACCTCGGCGGCGGCTGCGGGCTCGGCGGCGACTGTCTCCGCGGCGACGGGCTCCACGACGACCGGCTCCGGCGCGACCTCGGCCGCGGCCTTGGTCTGTAGCTCGGCCGCGGCCGCGGTCTGTAGCTCGACCGCCGACGGCGCGGGGGTCTCCTCGATGACCTGCGGCTCCACCACGGCAGGCGCACCTGTCAGGGCGGCCAGTCGGGCCGTGGCATCGATCTCATCCTCGGACTCGAGGTCGAGGGCCGCCTCGGCCTCGGCCAGCTCGAAACCGTCGACCGTGCTGGTGCTCGAGTGATGTCCGTTCGTTCCGTTGAAGCCCCACGGATCGGCGATCACGGTGGTGGCCGCGGCCGCCGGCGCCTCATCGAACGCCGGAGCCTGCTCGAATGCCGGGCTCATGACCTCGTGTCCGAGATGCGGCGCGCAGGTCAGGCAGCGGGCCTCGGCCTCGTTCCAGCAGTTGGGGCAGGTGTACTGCCGGCAGGACATGCAGAAGTTGAACGTCTTGTGGAACGCGTCGAGCTGATGCGCGGTGACCTCGCGGTCGGTCTCGCTGCGGGCGGCGGCCATCGCCTCGTCCATCGACGTGTCATCGGACAGGACGAAGTTCTTGAGGCCGCGCGACAGGGTCCTGACGCCCTTGAGGCGTGTTCGACTGCGCGCCGACTCGAACGTATAGCGGGTGCCGCACCGTTCGCAGAAGGATTCGGTCAGGATCTCGGTCATCGGGTCCCCGGGTACGCGCGGTCGTCACTCGGGCGGTAGGCCGCCCAAGCGGGTCGAGAGTATAACGCAGCCCTTTTTGACGCCCTCCAACCGTGCGTACCGCCCAGCGGCGCCGATTGTCAGGGTCGAGGACGGACCATCCGGGCTTTCGCGGGACCCTCTGGTAGACTCCGCCACCGACCATGCCGCCACTCACCGCCATCGAGCGGTTCTTCGAACGACTCTTCGAGCGTCCATCGGCACGGCTCTTCCACGCGCGCATCCAGCCGGTCCAGCTCCAGCGCCGGATCGAACGAGCCATGGAGGGCGAACGTCTGACCACCTCCGACCGGACCCTCGTCCCGAACCGGTTCGTGGTCCACCTCCACCCGACGGATTTCGCCGAGTTCGGTGACATGACTGGCACGCTCGCCTCCGAGCTGGCCGACGGAGCGCTGTCGTTCGCGCGCGCACACCACTACACCGTGGTCGATCGACCGAGGGTGGACCTGCTCGCGGATCCGACGATCGAGCGGACAGACGTCCGCGTCGACGCGCGGTTCGCCGAAGCGGTCGCCGGGCGTGGCGGTCACGGGCCGGCGACGGCGATGCCGGTCAGCGATGGGCTGGCGGACGAGCCCGATCCGACCGCGACCCGCGTGTACGCGGTGCCCAGGCCGAGGACGCCGCGTGCCGTCCTTCGCGTGACCGATCCGGACGGCCGGGCGCGCCAGGTCGTGATCGAGGACGGCAACCTGTCCATCGGCCGGGCGACCGACAACGACTTCGTCGCACTCGACGCCCGAGTGTCGCGGCACCATGGGCGGATCGTGGGCCGGCGCGGGACGCTGGTCTACGAGGACCTCGGCAGCACGAACGGATCGCGGGTCAACGGCGTGACGGTCGCGCAGGTGGTCCTCGGTGTCGGAGATCGGCTGGAGGTGGGGGACACGGCACTGATCGTCGAGGTCGCCGGGGCGCCCGACTGATGGATGGCTTCCTGCTCGTGCTGTGGGGCGTCCGGCTGCTGTTCCTCGGGCTGATCTACCTGTTCCTGTACCGCGTCATCCGGGCGCTCCTGCGCGATCTGCGGGCCGCCGCCCGCGAGCCGGCCGATCGTCCCGGCCGCCTGGTCGTGCTCGAGTCGCCGAGCGGCGAACCGGCCGCGGGGCACTCGTTCGGGCTGGACGTCATCACCGCGCTCGGTCGTGACGTCAACAACGCGATCGTCATCGACGATCCGTTCGCCTCGGCCGACCACGCCGTGCTGACCTACCGCGGCCGCAGCTGGTATCTCGAGGATCTCGGCAGCACGAACGGGTCGTACCTCAACGGCCGTCGCGTGGATGGCGTGGCGCCGATGGGGTTCGGTGACGAGCTCCAGATCGGCCAGGTCCGGATGCGTCTCGAGCGAGCGTCTGGCGTGACCGCGGACGCGACGCGCACGCGGACCAGCCCGGCGCTGCCGAGCGTCTTCGGGCCGATCCGTCCCCGACCACGCTGGGTCGAGCTCCGGCTGCTTGCGATCGTCGCGCTCGCCCTCGCCGTCGGCAGCGTGTCGCTGGCGGCCACGGTGGACGGGAAGTTCCGGCTGTACGACGCCCAGGGTCTGGCGATCTACGTCTTCGCGTTGCTCGCCGCCCATCTCGCCCAGGTCCTGGCCGGCCGCCGCACCGACCAGATCCTGCTCCCGACGGTCGGCATGCTCGGCGGGATCTCGCTTCTCCTGATGGAGCGATTGCCGCAGGACCTCGTCGAGCAGACCTTCTTCGGCACCTCGCTCGGACTCGCGCAGGTCCAGCTCGTGTGGCTGCTCATCGCCCTCGCCGTCCTGACGACGCTGGCGATCGTCGTCCGATCGGATAGCTGGCTGCGGCGCTACAAGTACACCTGGGCCGCAGCCGGGGTCGGCCTGCTGCTCCTGACGTTCGTGCTCGGCACCGAGATCAACGGCCAGCGGCTGACCATCCAGCTCGGGCCGTTCAGCGGCCAGCCGACCGAGCTGCTCAAGGTGATCCTGGTCGTGTTCCTGGCGGGCTACCTGTCGGAGAACCGCGCCCTCCTCGTCGAGCAGGACACGCGAGTCGGCCCGCTGCGCCTGCCGCCCGTCCCGTATCTCGCGCCGATGGTCGCGATGTGGGCGATCGCCCTCGTGATCGTCGTCATCCAGAAGGACCTCGGCGCGGCGCTGCTGTTCTTCGGCGTCTTCCTCGCGATGCTCTACGTCGCCACGGGCCGGATCAGTCTCGTCATCATCGGGCTGATCCTGTTCGTCATCGGGAGCGCCCTGATGGCCGTGCTGATCGACCACGTCCGGACCCGGGTGGACGTCTGGATCGATCCGTTCTCGGACCCGCTCGGCGCGGGCTACCAGGTCGTCCAGGCGCTCCACGCCTTCGCCCGTGGCGGGCTGCTCGGGGTCGGGCTCGGTGGCGGTCTGCCCGAGATCGCGGGCCGGCCCCCGATCCCGCAGGTGCACACGGACTTCCCGTTGGCGGCGCTCGGCGAGGAGCTCGGTGTCCTGGGCGTGGTCGCGATCCTCGGTCTGTACCTCGTCGTCGTCGAGCGTGGCCTGCGGATCGGTGCCGCGGCAGCCGATGACTTCCGCTCGCTCCTGGCGGTCGGCCTCGCACTGGTGATCGGCATCCAGGCGTTCATCATCGCCGCGGGCGACCTCAAGGTCCTGCCCTTGACCGGGGTCACGCTGCCGTTCATCAGCTACGGCGGATCGTCGCTGCTGGCCAATGCGCTCGTCATCGGGCTGCTCCTCGCCCTGTCGGACAAGGGGGTCGAGCCACCACCCGCCCCGCGTGTCAGCTCGCGCTGGCGCCGGATCGCCCGCCGGGGAGGCGCCTGATGCTCGGCGGAGCCGCGCGACAGCCGCTCGGTCGGACGACCATCCACGTCGCGGTGGTCCTGTCGATCGGGTTCGCCCTGATCGCGGGAGCCGCCGGGTACTGGGCCGTCGTGGAGGGTCCGGACCTGGCGAGCTCGCCCAACGACGCTGCGGTCATCGCGGCAGCCCGCACCGTGGCCGCGCGGCAAGATCCTGGATCGCACCGGCGATGGTCCTCGCCAGCAACAAGAAGGACGCCAACGGCGAGCAGTACCGCGTGTACGCCGGGCGCGCCATCAGCCAGGTCGTCGGCTACGCCTCGACCCTGTACGGGCGTGCGGGCCTGGAGCGTGCCTACGACGCCGAGCTGACCGGGCTGGCCGGCGATCCGGTGGCCGACGCGTTCGCGAAGTTCGGCGCCGATCGCTACGACCCCAAGGACCTCACGCTGTCGCTGTCGTACGACCTCCAGAAGGCCGCCGTGGCCGCGCTCGGCAAGCACCGTGGCGCGGTAGTCATGCTCGATCCGCAGACCGGCGAGGTGCTCGCCCTCGCGTCGACGCCGACCTACGACGCCTCGACCATCAGCAACCCTGCGACTGCCAAGTCTGCGTTCGCGGCGCTGCAGGCCGATCCCGCCCAGCCGCTCCTGCCGCGCGCCACGCTGGGCCGGTATGTGCCGGGGTCGGTGTTCAAGATCGTGACCGCGATCGCGGGTCTCGGGTCGGGCAGGATCACGCCCGACACGACGTACAAGCAGCAGCCCGCGTGCCGAGAAGAACGGCCTGCTGGTGGATGGCTTCCGGGTCAAGGACGGCCACCATCCCGAGACGGGTTCGAAGGCGCTCGACCTGGTCGACGCGACCGAGGTCTCGTGCAACATCTACTACGCGCTGACCGGCCTCCAGACCGGCGGCGCGAACCTGGTCGACTACGCCAAGAAGCTGGGCTTCGGGGCGCCGCTCCCGTTCGACCTGCCCACCGCGGCGTCGCAGGTGACCAACGGCGACGGGAACCAGCCGGGCGGGTTCACCGACGACGTCGAGCTGGCCAACGCAGCGTACGGCCAGGCCGAGACGTTCGTCACGCCGTTGCAGATGGCGCTCGTCGCCTCCACCGTCGCAAACGACGGCGAGCTGATGCAGCCGCGGCTGGTCACCGCCATGACCGGCAGGTCCGGCACGCAGACGATCGGGCCGCATTCGCTGGGCCGGGTCATCTCGGTGGCGAACGCGCAGGCCATCAACGCGGCGATGGTCCAGGCCGTCGAGGGTCCGCTCGGGCGCCAGTTCACGACCGGTGCCGCGGTCCCGGGAGTCGTCACCGCGGGCAAGTCCGGGACGGCCGAGCTGGGCGGCACCGGCGAGCCGCACTCATGGTTCATCGGCTTCGCTCCGGCAAACGATCCGAAGGTCGCGATCGCGGTGCTGGTCGAGCAGGCCGGCCGGGGCGGCGCGGTCGCGGCACCGATCGCGGGCGACCTCATGACCCAGTACCTGGACGGCCTCAAGTGACCGACCCGATGATGCCGACCGATCCCGGGGAGCCGCCCGCCGCGTCCGCGGCGCCCCGGCCGATCACCGTGTCCGAGGCGCCACGGGAGCCGCGCGAACCCCGTCCCATGATCGAGCGGATCGGCCTCGCCGCGATCGCCCTCGTCCTGGCGGCCCTGTTCGGTGTCGTGGCGGCGGCGTCGTGGGTCGGTGGTGAGCTCTTCCTGGCAGCGATGGCCGGCATCGGCTGCCTGATGACGGTGTGGGTCGGTGCGGTGACGCTCGTCCGCGGCTGAGCCGCGCGCTGGGGGCCCCACCCACACTTTCGCGCGATGCATGTGGACTGCATCGTCCGTCGGTGCTTGATGCAGCCCACGCGCATCAGCTGGAAGAGTCGGGCTTGGGCTCGTCGCTCACCGGGAGCGGCCTCAGGTCTCGACGGCCCGCCGCCGTGCTGTCGATTCGAGCAGCTTGGCCACGAGGGCCGTCCAGCCGGTCTGATGGCTCGCGCCGAGGCCCTCCCCGGTGTCGCCGTGGAAGTACTCGAAGAAGAGCGGGTCGTCGTCGGCGTCCCCGAGCAGGACCGGTCGCCCCGAAGACCGGCCGCCGGCCGTCTGCATCGCGCAGGAAGATCGAGCACAGCCGCGCCCCGAGGTCGTCGGCGACCGTGTCCAGTGTCACCGACCGGCCCGAGCCGGTCGGGTGCTCGACCAGGAAATCGGGGCCGTAGTAGTGGTCGAACTTCTGGAGTGCCTCGATCAGCAGGTAGTTGATCGGGAACCAGACCGGACCGCGCCAGTTCGAGTTGCCGCCGAACAATCCCGAGCGCGATTCGGCCGGCTCGTAGTCGACGGTGCTCCGGACGCCACCGAGATCGAGCACGAACGGGTGCTCGAGATGCGCCCGGCTGAGCGACCGGATCCCGTGCGGCGACAGGAACTCGCTCTCGTCGAGCATCCGGTGCAGCAACGACTTCATGCGATGGCCGTGGACGAGCGCCAGCAGTCGCCGCTCGCCGACACCCGGGTCCTCCCATGAGGCGACGAGGTGCGACAGCTCCGGGCGGTTGGCCAGGAACCAGCGCAGCCGGCGGCGGAAGGCGGGCATCCGATCGAGCAGGTCGGGCTCGAGCGTCTCGACCGCCAGCAGCGGGATCAGCCCGACCAGCGAGCGGACCTTGAGCGGGATGTAGTCGCCCGAATCGAGGTGGAGCGTGTCGTAGAAGAAGTCGTCGGTGTCGTCCCACAGCGGCACGCTGTCGACACCGACGCCGTTCAGCGCCCCGGCGATGTACAGGAAGTGCTCGAAGAACTTGGTCGCGATGTCCTCGTAGGCCGGGTTCTCCTCGGCCAGCTCGAGCGCGATGACCAGCATGTTGAGCGAGTACATCCCCATCCACGCCGTGCCGTCCGCCTGGCCGAGATGTCCGGGGACCGGCAGCGGCGCGCTCCGGTCGAACACCCCGATGTTGTCGAGCCCGAGGAAGCCGCCCTGGAAGACGTTGTGGCCGTCGCTGTCCTTGCGGTTGACCCACCAGGTGAAGTTGAGCAGCAGCTTGTGGAAGACCCGTTCGAGGAAGCCGCGGTCGGCGACGCCGCTGATCCGCCGGTCGATCTTGTAGACCCGCCACGCGGCCCAGGCATGGACCGGCGGGTTGACGTCGGAGAACGACCACTCGTAGGCCGGGAGCTGGCCGTTCGGGTGCATGTACCACTCGCGGGTCAGCGTCAGGAGCTGGCCCTTGGCGAAGTCCGGGTCGAGCACCGCCAGCGGCAGGCAGTGGAAGGCGAGGTCCCACGAGGCGTACCACGGGTACTCCCACGAGTCCGGCATCGACAGGACGTCGTCGTTGTTGAGCTCGCGCCAGCCGCTGTTGCGGCCGTCCTTGCGTTCGGGTGGTGGCGGCGGCATCGACGGGTCGCCATCGAGCCACTCGGCGACATCGTAGTGGTACCACTGCTTGCACCAGATGAGCCCGGCGAACGCCCGGCGCTGGACGAGCGCCTCGTCGTCGCTGAGCGTGCCGTTGGCGAGTGTCGCGTAGAAGACGTCGGCCTCGCGGATGCGCGTCGCGAAGATCGCCTCCGCCTCGCCGGTCGGTGCCTGCGGCTCGCCCTTGGTGAGGCGAAGCATGACCGTCTCGACCCCGCCCGGCCCGATCGTCAGGTCGTATCGGGCGGCCATCTTGGTGCCGGTCCCGGCCGGGTTGACCGCCGAGGCGACGCCGTCGACCACCGCCGCACCGATGCCGTCCTTGACGTACGGCGACGCGTTCGGGACGCCCCACAGCCGCTCGGTGTTGGTGTCGTTGTCGGTGAACAGCAGGGCCGGCGAGCCCGCCGCCACGAGGTGGTACTCGCCGAGCTGGGGATGCTCGGCGCGGACCGCGAGCCCGCCGTCGACCTGCCCGACGGCCGTCAAGGTCGGTCGGGCACGGTGCCGGCCCCACGACCAGGTGTTGCGGAACCACAGGGTCGGCAGCAGGACGAGCGCCGCCGCATCGGGCCCGCGGTTGGTCACCGTGATCCGGATCAGGATGTCGTCGGCGGCGGCCTTGGCGTACTCGACGACGACGTCGAACACCCGGTCGTCGTCGAAGACGCCCGTATCGACCAGCTCGAACTCGGGATCGGCGCGCGTCCGCCGCGCGTTCTCGGCGACCAGCTGCTCGTACGGGAACGCCCGCTGCGGATAGCGGTAGCGCGCCTTGAGGTAGGCGTGGCTCGGGGTCGCGTCGAGGTAGTGGTAGACCTCCTTGACGTCCTCGCCGTGGTTGCCCTCGGGCCCGGTCAGCCCGAATAGCCGCTCCTTGAGGATCGGATCGGCGCCGTTCCACAGCGCCAGCGCGAAGCACAGCCGGCCGCGGTCATCGCAGATCCCGAGCAGGCCGTCCTCGCCCCAGCGATACGCGCGTGAGCGGGCATGGTCGTGCGGGAACGATGTCCATGCCGAGCCGTCGGCGGAATAGTCCTCGCGGACGGTGCCCCACTGGCGCTCGGCGAGATACGGACCCCAGCGGTCCCAGCGGGCGGATCGGGCGGCCGTCTCTTCGAGTCGATGCCTCTCCGGGTCCAGGGCGACGGGTCGGTCCATCACGCTCCACGAACGCCCAGGCTCACGGTGCGCGACGAATCGGGCAGATTCGAACGTTTCGCGTCGCCGCGGCATCTATGTAGATGACCGGGAACCATTGTGGCGCCCCGGGCGTACTATCTGTCACCTGCCACGTCAGCCAGACGGACCACCGCCACTTGAGAGCGACCCCGCCCCGACCCGGCGCACCCGTCCTGCGCCCGAGCCCGTGAGAGAGGCCGATGACCAAGATCCAGGAAACCGGGGACAAGGTCCTCGCCAACGTCGAACGCGTCATCGTCGGCAAGCACCACGAGGTCCGCCTCGCCCTGGTGGCCCTGCTGTGTCGCGGCCATCTCCTGATCGAGGACGTCCCCGGGCACCGGCAAGACGGTCCTCGCCAAGGCGATCGCGCCGCAGCCTCGGCTGCTCGTTCCGGCGGATCCAGTTCACCCCGGACCTCCTGCCCTCCGACGTGACCGGCCTGTCGATCTACAACCAGAAGACCCAGGAGTTCGAGTTCCGGCCGGGCCCGATCATCAGCCAGGTCGTCCTCGCCGACGAGATCAACCGGGCGACGCCCAAGACGCAGTCCTCGCTGCTCGAATGCATGGAGGAGCGCCAGGCCACGATCGACGGCACGACCTACCAGATGCCCGACCCGTTCCTCGTCATCGCCACCCAGAACCCGATCGAGTACGAGGGCACGTTCGCGCTGCCCGAGGCGCAGCTCGACCGGTTCATGCTCCGCATCCGGCTCGGCTACCCGCAGCCGATCGAGGAGATCGTCATCCTCGACGAGCAGAAGCGGACGCATCCGCTCGACGAGCTCGAAGAGGTGCTGACCGTCGACGACCTGCGCGAGATGCAGGCGGCCGTCCGCGAGATCTACGTCGACTCGACGGTGTCGCGACTACATCGTCCGGCTGGTCAACGGGACGCGGAACCACGCCGACGTCTACCTCGGCGCATCGCCGCGCGGCTCGATCGCGCTGTATCGGGCGGGGCAGGCGCTGGCCGGCCTGCTCGGTCGCGACTACGTCATCCCCGACGACGTCAAGGCGCTCGCCGAGCCGGCCCTGGCCCACCGCCTGATCATCAAGACGAGCTCGTCGATCCACGACGTCCAGGCCGCCCAGGTCGTGCGCGAGCTGCTCGAGGCGACGGCGATCGAGGGCATCCGGCCGACCGGCGGCGGACCGCGCGAGCTGCGTCCGGCGGCGGCCGCCTCGCCGACGACGGCCCCCTCCAGCTAGCCTGCCGGATCGCGCGAACACGGCGGAGGGACACGGCAGGTGATCCGCAAGCTCGAACTGCTCATCGTCGCCGTCGTCCTCGTCGTCGCCGCGTTCTCGACCGCGCTGCCGTTCCTGTTCTACCTGCTCTACCTCGGCGATCCTCGTCATCGGCGGCTCGTACGTCCTGATCCGGCTCGGTCTGACCGACCTCGAGGCCGGCTACGCGGTCAGCGCGCTCCACGGTCACGTCGGTGACCGGATGCGGGTGACCTACACGCTGCGCAACGGGAGCCGGATCCCGAAGCTGTGGCTCGAGATCCACAACCCGACCACGCTGCCGGGCGGGCTGCCGGGCCGGGCGATCACGCTCGGCGGCCGGACCGAACGGTCGTGGCTCGATCCGCGCCCCGCTGTCGCGCCGCGGGCACTTCCGCATCGAACCGCTCCAGATCCGGACCGGCGACCCGTTCGGCTTCTTCGAGGCGTCGGCGACGGTCGGGCAGGGGATCTCGGTCGTCGTCTACCCGCGCATCGAGCCGCTGCCACGCTGGCGGCTCCCGGCGGCGACCCTCGAGGGCAGCCACGCGTCACCGGTGCGCACGCTCCAGACGACGCCGATGGCGACCTCGGTCCGGCCGTATGCGCCGGGCGACGCGATGAACCGCATCCACTGGAAGACGACGGCGCGCCACGGCGAGATCCAGGTCAAGGAGTTCGACCTCGAGCAGACGGCCGACGCCTGGATCATCCTCGACCTCGAGCGCGGCATCCAGACCGGGCGCGGCGAGGATTCGACGGTCGAGACCGCGATCCGCGCGGCCGCCTCGATCGCCGACAAGGCGCTCCAGGAGAACCGCGCGGTCGGGATGACCGTCAACGCCGGCCGGACGCGCGTTCCTGCCCGCCGATCGCGGCGGCCGGCAGCACCTCAAGATCATGCAGCTCCTGGCGGCGGTCGAGGCCGACGGCGCGACCCCGCTGGTCGAGGCCCTGATCACGACCGTCGGCCGGCTGCGGCGGGGGATGACCGCGGTCGTCATCACGTCCTCGCTCGATCCCGCCTGGGTCCGACCGCTCGCCGCGCTGCGCGTCCGGGGCGTCGCGTGCGTCGTCGTCACCGTCGATGCCGCGGCGTTCGAGAAGTTCACCGTCGAGCGTCTCGCGGCCGCCAACGACGAGACGCCGGCCCACGACCTCGCGGCCGAGGAGCTGGCCGCCAAGCGCGCCCGGGCCCTCCGCCACGCCCTGGCCGAATACGACCTGCGCTCCTACGGCGTCACCCCGGGCCGGCCGCTCGGCGACATCCTGTCCCGATGAGACGGCGCATCCCGCTCGCACCGGCCGAGGGCTGGGTCACGCTCGGCCTGGTGCTCCTGATCTGCCTCACGATGGCCTGGGCGCTCGACGACGCGCGCTGGGTCCTGGGGCAGGCGAAGTACCTCGACTACCTGGTCGTTGCGGCGATCGGCGGGGTGCTGGTCGGGTTCATCGGGCCGAAGGTCGGCTGGGGTCGCTGGCTGACCTACCTCATCGGCTCCATCTTCGCGGCGCTCATCGTGCCGATGATCACCACGTCTCGCGGCTCTGCCGGTCGGCGAGAGCGCGCCGTCGATCTACAACCTCTTCCAGGCGACCTCGGACTCGGTGGTCAACGCCTACCTCGACATCGCGTACCGCGGCCTGCCGTCGACCATCGAGTACCTCCACTTCATCTACGCCTTCGGGCTGCTCGTATGGGCGACCTCGATGTTCGCGTCGTACGCGGTGTTCGGCCACCGGCGGCCGATGAATGCGGTGATCGTGGTCGGTGTCGTCCTCGTCGCCAACATGGCCCTGACCCTGAACGATCAGCTGTGGTTCCTCGTCCTGTACAGCCTCGCCTCGCTGTTCCTGCTCATCCGATCGCACGTGTTCGACGAGCAGTCGGAGTGGCTGCGGCGGCGGATCGGCGACCCGTCGAGCATCTCGTCGGTCTACCTGCGCGGCGGCACGATCTTCATCGGCGTGGCGGTGGCGGGCTCGGTCCTGCTCACCCAGACGGCCGCATCCGCGCCACTGGCCGGCGCCTTCGATGGCGTCCAGGACTGCCTCGATCGACATCTCACGCGCCGTGTCGCGCTTCCTGCCGACGGGCGGTCAGACGCGGGCGATCGGCCTGACCTTCGGTGGCAGCACGCAGGTCCAGCAGGTCTGGAACACCGACAGCGCGACCGCATTGACCATCCACCGCGATCCGACCGACAAGGCACCCTACTACTGGCGGGCGTGGACCTACGACCAGATCGGGCTGAAGGGCTGGAGCGCGAGCACCAGACGACCGTCTCGCGGCCCGCCGGCTCCTCGATCCTCGACAAGCTGCCCGACGACCCCGACCCGACCGGCCTGCATTCCCGTTCACGTTCACGGTGCAACCCGATGGCTTCCGTGACTCGACGATCTTCTCGCCGGGGACGCCGACCGAAGTCGAGGAGGACAGCCAACCTCACGACCGTCGGACCGGGCTACTTCGCGACGCTCGAACGCGATAACGGCGGCACCGACGCCGTACAAAGTGACCGCCCTGACCCAGGTCGGAGGTGAGAAACCCGGCGAGCTCAACGAGTGCCGTGCTCGAGGCGGCCGGGACCGACTACCCGCAGTCGATCACGGACCTCTACCTCGGGGTCGCCGATGGTCAGATCGGCGACAACGCCAAGAAGCTCGAGGCACGGATCAAGGCAGAGTCACCGTCGCAGACGCCCTTCGACCTCGCCCAGACGATGGTCAAGGATCTCCAGAACCCCGCGAACTTCACCTACAAGACCGACGTTCGCGACCTCGACTGCGCGGCCATCTCGACGGTCGAGTGCTTCGCGACCTTCAAGAAGGGCTTCTGCCAGTACTACGCACCGACGATGGCCGTCCTCCTGCGTCGAGATGGGGGTCCCGACGCGGATGGTCGAGGGCTTCCTGCCGGGCGCGGTCGACCCGCACACCGGCATCGAGACCATCCCGTTCAGCAGCGCCCACGCCTGGGTCGAGGTCTACTTCCCGGGCATCGGCTGGTTCATGTTCGACCCGACCGGCGGCAACCTGTCCCAGGTCACCCCACTGCCGTCGGGTCCACCGCTCTCGAGCGCTCGCCCATCTGGGTCGCCCAGGAGCTCGTGCTGCCGTCTCGCAACAGGGATGTGGGACCCGGTGTCCTCGGGAATGCCGGAACTCCGCCCAGCCGCGGCGGCCCGCTCGGACCGCTCCTCGCGGTCGGCGCCCTGCTTCTGATCGTGGTCGGGCTTCTCGCATTCGTCGCCTGGCAGCGCGGTCCGCGTGGAGCGACCTCGCCCGAAGGCGCATATGGCACCGTCACCCGGATCGCGTCCCGCTTCGGGTTCGGACCGCGGCCGGCCCAGACCGTCTACGAGTACGCCGGGTCGCTGGGCGAGATCCTTCCTGATGCGAGACCGGAGCTCGAGACGGTCGCGCGGGCCAAGGTCGAGTCGGTCTACGCTCAGCAGATCCTCGGCGACGAGCGGATCGCCAGCCTGCGCGCGGCGCAGCGCCGCCTGCGTGTCTCGCTCCTGAAGCTCGCGTTCCACCGCAAGGAACGTCGCAGGCGCCGCTGAATCAGCACGTCCATCACGTCGAGCGCGGGCAACGCGGATGCGCCGTCCAGGGCTCGAGCACTACAAGGCGCCGGACGCGCCTCGGTCGTCGGGTCGTTCGCTCTTGGCCTGATCCTCCTGCGCGTCCGCGAGGTGCGCGGTCAGGTTGTGCGCACGCATGACTCGCCGGCCGGCGCGCAGCTCGATCACGGTGATCCCGCACGGGTCCATCGACCACATCCAGAAGCGGTCGAGCGGCAGGTCGAACAGCGTCAGCAGCACGACCTTGAACACGCCGTCGTGGCCGACGACGATCGTCCACGGGTGGTCCGCGACCGGCTCGTGATAGCCGGCGACCTGCGATCGATCGAGCGTGCCCGGCGCCCGACCCTCGGCCAGCCGTTCCAGGAGGACCTGGAGGGCGGGACGGACGCGTGCCGCGACCTCGGGGAGCGACTCGCCGCCTGGCGCCCAGTCGGTCAGCGGCGTCCGGCGCCAGGCAGCCAGCTCCGCGCCAAAGCGGGCCGCGACCTGGTCACGATGGAGCCCTTCCCACGCGCCCTGGCCGATCTCGGCGAACCCCGGGTCGGGGCGCCGCGGCGGCCTCGAACCGCGACGTCGCGAGGGCAGACTCGATGGCGTCGGCGGTCTGGGCGGCCCGGGCGAGCGGGGAGTGGACGATCTCGACGAGGTCGCCCGAGGGGACCGGTAGGCCGGGCGTCGCGTGCGGGATGGCGAGGCGACCGGCGGTCAGTGCCGCCTGGCGCCGACCGAACGCGGACAGCGGCGCATCGGCCCGGCCCTGGAACCGGCCCTCGGCGATGAAGGTCGATTCGCCGTGCCGGACCAGGACGAGCGTCGCGTCGAGGCCGTCGGGCACGACCAACGGGCCGACCCGTGGTCAGCGTCCGGCTCCCAGCCGGATCATCCACAGGTCGGTGACCGCCTCGTGCGACCGGATGGCCTCGGACACGGCATCGGGCACGTCGTCGTCGAGGGCCAGGATCATGAACGCGTCCTCGCGCGGGCGGGTCCGCGCCAGGTGCATCGCGCTGATGTTGACGTCGGCCTCGCCGAGCATCAACCCGACCCGTCCGACCGTCCCGGGCCGGTCCTGGTGGCGGGTGATCAGCATGTTGTCGGCCGGCGCCATGTCGAGCCGGTAGTCGTCGAGGCGGGTGATCCGCGGCTCGCCGCCGGCCACCGTCCCGGCCACCACCGTGGTCCGGCCACCGGTCTCGCCCGACAGCGTGATCAGCGCCGCGAACGAGCCGGCGTCCGGGGTCTTGCGCTCGACGACGGTGATCCCGCGGGCCTTCGCCAGCGCGCCGGCGTTGACGAGGTTGACCCGCTCGGTGATCGAGTGCTCGAGCAATCCGCGCAGCACGGCCGCGGTCAGCGGCGTCGCGTCGTGGTCGGCCAGCTCGCCGGCGATCTCGAGCGTGAGCGTGCGGACGCCGCCGCGCGAGAACTGGGCGAAGAAGCGCCCGAGGATCTCGGCCAGCGGCAGGTACGGGGCGATCGCCCGGGCCGTCTCGGGCGTGAGCAGCGGGGCGTTGACGGCGTACCGCGCGCGCCGCCCGTCGAGGACGTCGAGGACCTGCGCGGCGACCTCCTCCGCGACGAGGACCTGGGCCTCGGCGGTCGAGGCGCCGAGATGCGGGGTGAGCAGCGTGTTCGGCGCGTCGAGCAGCGGCGAATCGGTCGGCGGCTCCTTCTCGAAGACGTCGATCCCGGCGCCACCGAGGTGGCCGGACCGCAGTGCCTCGGCGGCCGCTTCCTCGTCGACGACCCCGCCACGGGCGACGTTGAGGACGATCGACCCGGGCTTGAGCTTGCCGATCGCCTCGCGACCGATGAGCCCGCGCGTCGCCCGCGTGAGCGGCACGTGGACGGTCACCACGTCGGCGCGCGCCAGCATCTCGTCGAACCCGACGAGCTCGACGCCGTGGTTCGCCGCCGGCTCGGCGGTGACGTACGGGTCCACCCCGAGGACGACCATCTCCATCGCCCGGGCCCGGACCGCGATGGCCTGTCCGATCTTGCCGAGCCCGACGATGCCGAGCGTCCGGCCGCGCAGCTCGAGCCCCGTGAACTGTGCCCGCTTCCACTCGCCGCGGCGGACCGAGGCGTCGGCGGCGGCGATCCGGCGGGCGACGCCGTACAGGAGCGCGAGGGTGTGCTCGGCGGCCGCGATCGTGTTCCCGGTCGGCGCGTTGACGACCACGATGCCGGCCCGCGTCGCCGCGTCGAGGTCGACGTTGTCGACGCCGACGCCCGCTCGCCCGATCACCGCCAGCCGTGTCCCCGCCGCGATCATCGCGGCATCGACCTGGACCTGGCTGCGAACGATGAGCGCGTCGTAGTCGGGCAGGATCGTCCGCAGCTCGTCTGGCGTCAGGCCCGTTCGCTCATCGACCTCGTGACGGGCCCGCAGGAGCTCGAGGCCCTCCTGGGCGACCGGCTCGGCGACCAGGACCCTCATGCACCCGCCCCGGCGGCAGTCGGAGCGACGATCCCGAGCGTCTCGAGGGCGGCGACCTGGGCGGCGGCGACGGCCGACCCCGGTCGGACCGACCGGCCGGCGCCGATCGACACGATCTCGAGCGTGCTCATCGCACCCGAGGATCTCCTCGACGGTCACCGAGCCGAGGTGGCCGACCCGGAAGATCTTGCCGGCCAGCTTGCCCTGACCGCCGGCCAGGACGACGCCGCGCCGCTTGACCTCGCCGTTGAACGCCTTCCAGTCGAGGTCGTCGGGGACGACCGCGGCGGTCACGGTCCGCGACGCGTGGCGCGGGTCGGCGAACAGCTCGAACCCGAGCGCCGTGAGCCCGGCCCGCGTCGCGGCGGCGCACGCCTCGTGACGGGCGAAGATGCCGTCCGCGCCCTCGGCGGCCATCAGTCGCAGTCCCTCGTCGACCTGGAAGACGACCGCGATGGCCGGGGTGAACGGCGTCTCGCCCGACCGGTGGGCGTCGCGGTGGGCGCGCAGGTCGAGGTAGAAGCGCGGCATCGTCGCGGTCTCCATCGCCGCCCACGCCCGCTCCGACGCGGCGATCATGGCCAGGCCCGGCGCCGACATCCACGCCTTCTGCGAGCCGGTCACGACGACGTCGACGCCCCAGGCGTCCATCTCGAACGGGACGGCGCCGAGGCTGGACACCGTGTCGACCAGGATCAGCGCGTCCGGTGCCACCTCGTGGATCGCCGCCGCGAGCTCGGGGATCGGGTTCATCACCCCGGTCGAGGTCTCGTTGTGGGTCAGCAGCACGGCCTTGTAGTCGGGGAAGCGTCCCAGCTCCTCGCGGAGGTCGGCCGGGTCGGCGGCGTGGCCCCACTCGACGTCGAGCTTGGTGACGTCCGCGCCGTAGGTCCGGGCGATCTTGGCGAACCGGTCGCCGAACGAGCCGATCGACACGCCCAGCACCCGGTCGCCCGGCGAGAGCGTGTTGACGATGGCGGCCTCGAGCCCGCCCGTGCCGGCGGTGGTGATCATCGCCACGTCGCCGGTGGTCCCGAAGAACGGCTTGATGCCGTCGAGGATCCGGCCGAGCATCGCGGCGAACTCGGGCCCGCGGTGGTTGATCATCTGGCGACCGCCGGCGTCGCGGACGCTGGGCGGCAGCCCGGTCGGACCTGGGATGCGCAGGTTGGGCTCGAAGCGGTCCACCGGAAAACCTCCTGGCTGCTCGTGACGCGATGGGACGGGTCGTCGGGATGGCGCCGGCGGTGTCCCCCGGCGTTCGGGCCTATGCTCTCATGCCGAGCCGCACGAGCGCCGGGCGGGCTCAGGACGAGCGCCCGTTACGCGGGCCGGTGGCGAGCCGTCTGCACTGCGCCACACGAGTACGACCGAGGATCCGTGACCCCGAGCCGATGACCACTGAACCCCGCCAGCCGCGCCCCAAGCGTCCCCGCCGCGTTCGTCGCGCCATCGCGATCCTGTCGATCGCCCTGGTCGTGGCAGTCATCGGGGTCGGGATGGTCTCGTACGACGTGGTCGGGACCGGCCGCCTGTTCGATCGAGCCGTGGCCAAGGTCGACCGCCTCCTCGCCGGGCCGGTGCCCGAGCGGTCGGAACCGCCGACCGTCCTCGTCACCGATCCGCCCGACGCCTCCGACGACGGCGACGCCGCGGACGCGACCGAGCCGCCCCCGACCCCGGATACGACCGCCGCGCCCGGCGGAAGCGGGCCATCCGTCACGACGGTCCCCGTCCCCGCTGCGAGCCCGACGGCGACGCCGAAGCCACCGCGCGTCCCGGTCGACGTCGACATCGTCAAGAACCACAAGGCGGTCTTCGCGCACGAGATCCAGGACACCTGGTGCGCCGCTGCGGGGGTCCAGATGGCGCTGACGATCTTGGGGCACGGGAATATCTCGAGTGCCTTCCAACGCGAGCTCCAGGGCCGGGTCCACGAGTGGGAGAGCTACGACGACAGCCACAACGGCGACTGGGGGCCGTCGGCGATGGTCCAGGCGCTCGATGCCTATGGTGCGAAGGGCTATCAGGTCCGCGCCTACAAGAGCCGCCAGAGCGCCGAACGTGACGCCGCACGTGCGATCGAGAAGACCGGGTCGCCGGTGCTGCTGATGGCGTGGCGCGGGGCGCACACCTGGGTGATGACCGGCTTCCGGGCTGACGCCGATCCGGCCATCTTCTCCAACGCCACGATCCTCGGGGCGTACATCAACGATCCGTGGTACCCGACGATCTCATCCATCTGGGGCCCGTCCGACCCGCCGGGGACGTTCCAGGACACCTCCGAGATGATCCGCAACTACCTCGTCTGGAAGCGGCCCGAGGGCCACTATCCCGAGCGCGACGGCCTGTTCATCGCGGTGGTCCCGACGGTGGTCGTCAAGCCGGCGGGCTGACCCCGATCCGGCGGACCCGTGGCACCAGGAAGACGGCCAACAGGACGTCCTTGACGATCATCCCGGCCGCATAGCCGAGCGGGATGGCCACGATCCCGACGGGTCCCACCAGGACGCCCGAAGCGACGATGACGACCCCGAGCCCGGCGAACGAGGCGATGACCTGGCGGAGCGTGTCGTGCGTCGCGTACAGCCCGCGTGACAAGGGATAGGCGAGGGCGTCGAACGGCACCGACAGCGCGAAGGCGGCCACGACCGCCGACGTTCGCGCGACGTCGTCCGGGCCGAACTTGCCGCCGCCGAGCAGCACCTGGACGAGCGTTCCGGACAGCACGAACAGCGCGACCGCGGCAAGACCGGTCAGGATCGCGATGGTGACGAGGTTGCGGGCCAGCTCGGCACGGAACGAGCGCCCGTCATCGGCCGCGAAGGCAGCCGACAGGGTAGGGAAGATGGCCAGCGAGAACGACACGCCGATGAGGCTGACCGGCAGGACCTGGTAGTCGGACGCGAAGCTGTAGGCGCTCACGCTGCCGACGCCGAGTCCGGTGGCGAGGACGGTGAACCAGGCCGCGGTGATCGGGTCGATCGGCAACGACACCATGCGCGGCACCATCAGCCGCAGGAACTCGACGAAGGCCGCGGTCCGGACCGCGAACCCCGGCCTGATCCGGAACGAGGTCCGAAGCGTCCCGATCGCCCGGATGCCGAGATGCGCGACCGCGCCGGCGACGGCGCCCCAGGCCGTCGCCACGATCCCGAACCGTCCGGCGAACAGCACGGTCGCCACGACGATGCCGGTCGTGTACAGGATCGGTGCCAGCGCGTAGAACACGAAGCGGCGGTTGGCGACGAGCACCTCGCCGAGTGCGATCGACGCCGCGAACATCACCTGCGCGATGCAGTTGATGCGCATCATCTCGACGGTCAGCTCGCGCGTGGCCGGGTCGAAGCCCGCCCCGATCCGGTCGGCCAACCACGGTGCCGCGAGGAAGATCAGGGCGCTCGCCACGGCCATCACCGCGACCGCCCCGGTCAGGACGGTCCGGCCGAAGTCGTTGGCGACGGCGTCGTCGCCGGTCTCGTGACGCAGGCTGCTGAAGATCGGCACGAACGGGGCGGTCAGCCCGGCTGCGACCAGCACGTCGAGGGCGATCTCGGGGATCCGGAATGCCGCGTTGTAGGCGTCCAGCTCAGCGCTCGCTCCGTAGGTGTTGGCGAACACCCGGTTGCGCACGACCCCCATCGCGAAGTAGCCGAGCGACAGGACCGTGAGGACGATCGCGCCGCGCGGGATGACCCGGTCGATCGATGCGCGGATGGGTGCGATCGACGCCTCGAGCACGCTCACGGGACGCCCGGCGGGACGCTGCTGCTACGCCTCGTCGCGTTCGTGCCGCGCGTCCAGGTAGTCGAGGATGGCGGTCGGGCCAACCTGATGGCCGGCTCGGCCCAGCAGCAGCACCGCGTCCTGGCACTCGCCGATGCCGTGGATCGCGACGTGGAGCAGATAGCCGGACAGCGGGTAGCCGACGCGCCCCTCGACGTCGCTGTCGGCAGCCAGCTGCTCGTCGGTCAGGCCTTCGAGGTATGCCCGCGTCTCGAGCTCATCAGCGCGCCAATCGGTGGCCAGCGACTCGACGGTCGGGTAGTCGGCCGGCTGGAGCTCGGTCTCGCCGTCGATATGCGGCGTCGCGTCGCGCAGCCGGACGCGCCAGCTGCGCGCGACATCGAACTCATGGACGAGCGTCCCGCGCAGGTCGCGAAGCCCGACCGCCTCGACCGCGAGGTACTCGCCCGTGGTCATCGTCGCGGCGGCCGCGAGCGCCTTGTCGCGCATCCAGAAGAGGTAGTCGAAGAGCGTCGTCAGCTCGTCCTTGCGCATCGCCCAAGCCTAGCGGTCGCGGCGGATCTGGAGGCGTCGGCCGCGGATCGTCGCGTCGCGCAGCGCGGCGATCACGGGTTCCGCCAGCGCCTCCTGGACATCGACCAGCGAGAACCCGTCGTTGATCTGGATGGCCCCGACCGCGCTCCCCGGGACGTGGGCCTCGTTGGTGATCGCCCCGACGAGGTCGCCTGGTCGGAGCCCGACCCGACGGCCACCGCCCACGAACAACCGGACCCACGGCCCGCCGGGACCTCCGCGGTCGGGCGCACCGTGGGCCGGGACGCCGGATCGCGGGCCTGCCGTCCGCTGCCCAGCCCGTGACGGCATCGGGCGGACGGGTCGGGGGGCGGACCGGCGACCAGCGGCGGCGACGCGAGCTCGACCTCGTCCTCCTCGGTCGAGCCGGCGCCCTCGATGAGGCTGACCGCCGCGAGCGCGATGTCGACCAGGTCGAACTCATCGGTGAGGGGCTCGACCACGCCGCGGAACCGGTCGAACCCGTCGCCGAGCAGTGCCTCGCGCAGGTTCGCCCGCACGACCTCGGTCCGGCGCTCGCGCAGGTCGGCGACGGTCGGGATGTGGGCGATCTCGAGCTTCGTTCGCGTGGCCGCCTCGATGTTGCGAAGAAGGCGGTGCTCGCGCGGTTCGACCAGCGTGATGGCCACGCCCTCGCGACCGGCCCGCCCCGTCCGTCCGATCCGGTGGACGTAGGCGTCGGGGTCGGATGGGACGTCGTAGTTGACGACATGCGAGACGTGCTCGATATCGAGACCGCGGGCCGCCACGTCTGTCGCGACGAGCACGTCCAGCGAGCCGTCGCGGAAGCGGCCCATCATCCGGTCGCGTGCCTCCTGGATGAGGCCGCCGTGGAGCGCACCTGCGTCGTGGCCGCGCGCGCTCAGGGCCTCGGCCAGATCGTCGACCTCGCCCCGGGTCCGCGCGAAGACGAGGGTCGAGGTCGGGTCCTCGACGTCGAGGATCCGGCACAGGGCCGCGAGCTTGTCGGTGCGGCGCACCACGTACGCGACCTGCCTGACCCGCGGTGCACCGCCGCCTGGCGCCTGTTCGGCGTGGACCGTGATCCGGGCGGGGTCGCGCAGATGTCGCTTGGCGATGCGGGTGATCGTCGCCGAGATGGTGGCCGAGAAGAGCGCCGTCTGGCGGTCGGCCGGCGTGGCGGCGAGGATCGTCTCGAGGTCCTCGGCGAAGCCCATGTCGAGCATCTCGTCCGCCTCGTCGAGCACGACGACCCCGACCTCGTCGAGCCGCAGGCTGCCGCGCTTCAGATGGTCGACCGCCCGGCCCGGCGTCGCGACCACGATATCGACACCGCGACGTAGGCCGCGCAGCTGCTGGCCGATCGGCTGCCCGCCGTAGACCGGCAGGACCCGGGCACCCAGCTCGCGGCCATACGCGTGGAGCGCCTCGGCGACCTGCATCGCGAGCTCACGCGTCGGGACGAGGACGAGGGCGGAGGCGCTGTTTTCGGCGGCGGTCCCGAGCGAGATGCGTTGGAGCATCGGCAGCGCGAAGGCCGCGGTCTTGCCGGTTCCCGTCGGGGCCTCCGCGAGGAGGTCTCGGCCGGCCAGCAGGGGCGGGATGGCCTCGCGCTGGATCGGCGTCGGTTCCTCGTAACCGAGGGCCGCGATCGTGTGCAGCAGGCGGGGGTCGAGCTGGAGCCCACCGAATCCATCGTCGGCGACGGCGTCCGGCTGCTCGACGATGGATTCGGACGGCGCCGCCGCGCCATCGCCCGACCCCTTCATCGTGGAGGCTGGCCCGGTCAGCGAGCCCCGACGACCGGCTCGAGGTCGATCGTCCGGACAGAGCGCGTCCCGCCGCCGTCGGTCCGCACAGTGGCGGCCGGGATGACGCCGGCGATGAGCCGCACGATGACCGCTTCCTCGCCCGCGTAGAGCCCCGTCCCGGCGATCCGGACCCGGCCGCCGACATCGAGGCCCTTGCGACCGGCACCGGCGGTCACGTCGATCGTCGCGAGGTTCGGTCTGACCATGGCGACCTCGGGGCCGGCTCCGGCCTTCGGGGCGCCCTTGGTGTGCGTCCGGGCGACCGGGTATGTCACCTTCCGACGCTTCACGCGGCCGCCTCGTTGCCGTCGCGGCCGCCGCCGAGATCACCGTTGAGGGCGGCCGCACCATTGACGGCGGCCCACGCGGTCACCGCCTGCGACAGGGCGGTCGACCCGGGCCGGACTGCGAGCCGGTCGTCCGAGCCGCGGATCCCCGCACCGAGCTCGGCGAGCACGCCGCGGTACGCGGGCTTGTCACCGTTCGCGCGTGGGGTGGACGGATAGACATCGAAATAGCCGTCGCTGCTGACGACGATGCGCGCCTCGGGCGCGGCGAATGTGGTTCGAGCCAAGGGGTGAGTTATCCGATCCATCGCGCGCTTCGGACCGACGAGATGCGAGCCCGGCGCCTTGCGACTAGGACCCCACCATCGGGCCGCTGGCCGATTCCGTCAAATCGGCGGTCGAGTTGTGATGCGGTTGTAGCATTCGGGGCGTCAGGCGCAATGCTCGCGATGGGCGGGCGCTCGATATGTTCCGACCCAGGCGAACGTCGCCGCGAGTGGTCGAACCCGGTGCGGTCGTGGGGCCGCGTCGAGCATGTGCCGAGGGACTCGTGGACGCTGTCAACATCGCGCTCCAACTGGCCTTCATCCTCATCTTCATCGCGGTCCTGGTGCGCTACCTGCGGCAACCCCGGGTGGTCCATCGGGACCTGATGCTCGTGTTCGCGACGGTGGTGGCCCTGTTCGCTATCGCCATCGCGGTCAAGCTGTGGCCGACTCTGCCGCGCGGGATCACGTCGTTGTCGGCCGTGGTCCTGCTGCTGCAGCCGTACTTCACGCTCCGTCTGGCACGTCACTTCGTGCCGGTGTCGCGCACGGTCGCGACGGCCAGTCTCGTCTGGTTCGCCGCGGCGGCGGCAGCGGTCGTGATCGGCACGCGCGGCAACCTCTTGACGACCCTCCTCGTCGTCGGCTATTTCGTCACCGTCGAGGCCGCCGCCGCGTTCTTCCTCCAGCGCGCGAGCCGCACGCGCGTCGGGTACGCGCGGACGCGGCTGCGGATCGCCGCGGTCGCCACCTTCCTGTTCGCGGGTGGGATCCTGGTCGCGGGCGCCGGGTCGGCGGCCACGTCGAGCACCGGCGTGACGGACCCGGCCGTGACCTTCATCTCGCGGCTGATGGCCCTGTCGGCCGGCGTCGGCTACCTCGCGGCGTTCCTGCCGCCGCTCCAGCTCCGCCGTCTGCAGCAGCGGGCGGTCGCCTTCGACCTCGGGCAGGGCCTGCTCGCGGCGCCGGTGGACGGCGACCCCGATTCGGTCTGGATCGGGCTCGCCCGGTCGGCCCGGATGATCACCAACGGCCCCGCCGCCGTCGTCGCGCTCGGCGACCCACCGGTCGTCCGCATCGTCGCCGGTGAGCCGCCGGCCGAGCTGACCATCGGCGCGCAGTACGACGGACCGACGCGCGAGCAGCTCGACGAGCGGTCCGGACCTGGGATCATCGCGGTCCCGATCGAATCCGACCTGTCGCAGCAGGGCTGGCTGATCGTCTACCCTGACGCCGGCTCGTTGTTCCTCGAGGACGATCTCGTCCTCCTCCGTCTGCTCACGGCCCAGGCGGCCCGCGCCGACGAACGCCGCGAGGCCATCCGCCAGACGGAGGTACTCGAGAGCGAATTGGAGGATGCCAGCCACGAGCTCGCCTACTCCCGGGCGCAGCTCGAAAGCGAAGCGCGATTCCGAGCCGCGCTCGAGGCGCACCCCGGGATCCTCCTGGTGATCGAGCCGGACGGGCATGTCGGCTACGCGAACGGGCCGGCGTTGAGCAACCTCGGCTACGACGCCGAGGCGATCCGGGACGTCGGCCTGTCGGACCTGCTGAGTCGCGACCCGGCTGCCGAAGACGCGGACCATGGCACGGGTGAGGCGCGTCGGCGCGACGGCACGAGCTTCCCCGTCGATTTCGCGGTCAGCCCCTTCGAGTCGCGCGGCGAGCTGTCGTGGATCGCCGTCCTGACCGACATCTCGGCGCGCATCGAGGCCGACCACCTGCGCGACACCTTCATCGGCATGCTGTCGCACGAGCTGCGCACGCCCGTCACCGCCATCTACGGCGGCAGCCAGGTCCTGCTCGCCCGTGGCGAGCGGCTCGACCCCGCGATCACGCGCGACCTCATCACCGACATCGCAGCCGAGGCCGAGCGGCTCCATCGGCTCATCGAGAACCTCCTCGTGCTCGCCCGGGTCGAGCGCGGTGAGGACCTCGTCGGCGGCGAACCCGTCCTGCTCCAGCACGTGCTCCCGTCGATCGTCGACCGCGAGCGGTCGCTCTGGCTCGGGACCGAGATCGGTGTCAGGGTGCAGCCCGGCCTGCCGACCGTTCGCGGCCACGATGGCTACGTCGCCCAGGTCATCCGCAACCTGCTGAGCAACGCGACCAAGTACGGCGGCCCGGAGGCCAAGGTCGAGATCGTCGCCGAGGGCGGCCGGGACGGGGTGATCATCCGCGTCCTCGATGACGGGCCCGGCCTCGATGCCGACACCGCCGACCGCCTGTTCGACCTCTACTTCCGAGCGCCTGCCGCGGTGGTCAAGGCACCGGGTGCCGGCATCGGCCTGTTCGTGTGCCGCCGCATCGTGGACGCGCTCGGCGGCACGATCTGGGCCCGCCAGCGGCCCACCGGCGGCGCCGAGTTCGGGTTCAGCCTGCCGGTCTACGAGGCCGACGACGACATGCCGGTCGTCGTCGACGGCGGGGAGCTGGCCGCCGCGTCCTGACCGGGTCTTCGACGTCGCGCGGCATGTGCGACCATGCGCTCCCAGGCCAGTTCCGACAGTCTCCGGGGAGGTTCCCACGATGGCGAAGTACCTGTTCCACGGGTCGTACAGCCGAGACGGCATCAAGGGCGTCCTCAAGGACGGCGGGACCGGGCGGCGGAAGGCGGTCGACGCCCTGGCCGAGAGCCTCGGCGGCACGGTCGAATCGATGTACTGGGCGCTCGGCAAGGACGACTTCTACGTCATCGCGAACTTGCCAGACAACGCCTCCGCGGCGGCTCTCGCGGCCACGACCGCGGCCGCCGGGAGCGTCTCGATCAGCACTGTCGTCCTGCTGACCGCCGCCGACGTCGACGCCATGATCAAGCTGCACCCGGAGTACCGGGCACCCGGCCACTGATCGGCGTGAGCGGCGCCGCTACGAGCCGGCGTCGCGTTTCTCGGTCTCGGCCAGCTTCTTGCGGTTGATCTCGCGGGTCTTCATCAGGCCGTCGCCGGCATGGTGGGTGACCTCGGGCGGCGGGGTCTTCTGGCGAGGGGTCTTGCCGGTCGCCTTGGCCGCGGCTCGCGACTCGGCGCGGGCGTACATCCGGGCGCCGATCGTCGACTCGTACCCCTGGTCCGTGGGCAGGTAGTAGCGCCTGGCGAGGATCGCGTCGGGCAGGTACTGCTGGTCGACGTCCGCGCCCTCGTAGTCGTGGGAGTAGCGATAGCCGACGCCGATCCCGTGCTGCTTCATCCCGCGGTGGGCGGCGTTGCGGAGATGGAGCGGGACGGGCAGCGCGCCGTTTGCTTCGACGTCGGACACGGCAGCCCAGTAGGCGCGCGCCCGAGCGGTTCGACTTCGGGGCCGTGGCGATGTAGGTCGTCGCCTGGGCGAGCGCGTACTGCGCCTCGGGCAGCCCGATCCAGTCGAGCGCCTGGGCCGCCGCGACGGCCACCGACAGCGCGCGCGGATCCGCGTTCCCGACGTCCTCCGACGCGCTGATGATCAGCCGCCGGGCGATGAACTTGCGGGTCCTCGCCGGCCGCGATCATCGCGGCCAGCCAGTACAGCGCCGCGTCCGGGTCGTTGCCGCGCAGGCTCTTGATGAACGCCGACACCGTGTCGTAGTGGCCGTCGCCGGCTCGGTCGTAGGCGAGGACCCGCTGCTGGGCGGCGGCCTCGACGTCTTCGAGGCGCGGGCTGACGTGGCCCGTCGGCGTCGCGGATGTCCTCGTCCTCGGCGAGGGCGATGGCGCCCTCGAGCACGTTGAGCGCCGCACGAGCGTCGCCGCCGGCGAGCGACACGAGGTGGTCGAACGCCTCCTCGGTCAGGGCGACGCCGCCGTCGGGCCCGAGCGGTCCGGCCAGACCCACGTTCCTCGTCGGTCAGCGCGCGACGGACGACCGAGCCGACCTCGTCGTCGGTCAGCGGCTCGAGGCGCCAGACGCGCAGCCGCGACAGGAGGGCGGAGTTCACCTCGAAGTAGGGGTTCTCCGTCGTCGCGCCGATCAGCGTGACGGTGCCGTCCTCGACGTGGGGCAGCAGCGCGTCCTGCTGGGCCTTGTTGAAGCGGTGGATCTCGTCGATGAACAGGACGGTGCGGGTGCCGTGCGAGGTTGAGCCGGTCCTGCGCCTCGGCGATCGTCGCGCGGACCTCGGCGACGCCGGACATGACCGCCGACATCGTCGCGAACTGGGCGCCGATCTCGGCGGCGAGCAGGCGGGCCAGGCTCGTCTTGCCGGTGCCGGGCGGTCCCCACAGGAGGAGCGACGACAGGTGGCCGCGGGCCACGCTGCGGCGGAGCGGCCCGCGCTCGCCGACGAGGTGCTCCTGGCCGACGAACTCGGCGAGGGTGCGCGGGCGCATCCGGGCCGCCAGCGGCTGGCGCTCGGGCGGTGGCTGGAAGAGCGGTTCGGGTCTGGCACCGACGGGCCGTCGGGCGGATGGCATGACCGGATGGTAGCGCGGGGAGTGGCCGCCACTGGCGTCACGTCCGGGAGCATGACCCGGGCGCGATCTCTGCCGATGCTCCTCACGCGAGCGTTGGGCAGTGAATGAGTGTCAGATGGTCGCGTCAGGCGAGCGATTGGCAGAGATGCGGACCGCAAACCCCGCGAGCCACGTTTGGTGTGGGGTCAGCTCGCGGGATGGCCCGGACGAGCGCTCGCGTGGTGGGCATGTGGCAGAGATCCACCTCCGTGGGCGCCCGCCCGTCGCCCCCGCCCGTCGCCCGCCGAACAGCCGCAGGGTCAAACCCCGATCAGAGCGGACCCATCCCCAGGATGTGCGAGAGCACCCACAGACCGAGCAGGACCAGGACGAGCGAGCCGCCGACGATGGCGATCCGACGGACGTCGCGCGCGACGTACTGGTATTCCTCGGCGGTCGAGATGGTCAGGTTCGAGACCGGCTGGCGCGGTCTCGGCCGGGCGCGGTGGCTCGGGCACGCTCCTTGGTGTCCTCGGCCTGGCGCTCCTCGGCGACGATCGCGGCCTCGAGAACGGCGGCGCGCGCCTCTTCCTCGTCGGTCAGGTCGTCGGGGAGTGGTTCGGGCGGGGAGACTGGGGCCGCCGTGGCCGCCGAGCGGGTCGTCGGACGGGCTGCCGTGCGCTGCAGGGGTGGGCGCTGTCCGGGTCTGGACGTGCTGCCTCGGACTCGCTTGGCCATGTCTGCGGAGGTCTCCATCGGGACGGATCGATGTGGGCGACGCGACGGCGCACCCGGGGTCTGCCGACGGCAGAGGATAGCATCCCGCCGGACACGGTCGCGATAAGGGCGCCCCTGCTAGACTCGGGCCGCCCCGAAGGAGGACCCTCGGATCGATCTCGACGCGCTCGTCCAGCCGTACCTCGGCCCGATCATCGTGGCCCTCGTCATCGCCGTTCTGTTGCTGTTGATCGCCGTGCTCGGGCTGATCCGACGGACGAGCCGGATCGACGCCCGACTGCGTGGCGCCGGCGGCAACGAGGCCGCCTCGAGACGATGACGCAGGCGAGGCGCAGCTCGATCGAGTCGACGGTGTCGCGCGCGACCTCGACGAGCTGACGGCGCGGACGGCGGCTCTCGAGACCGCCCAGCGTCGGACGTTCCAGCGGGTCGGTCTGGTCCGGTACAACCCGTTCGAGGAGACCGGCGGCAACCAGAGCTTCGCGCTGGCGCTGCTCGACGCGGCAGGCGACGGCTGCGTCCTGTCGAGCCTCCACGCGCGGTCGGGGACGCGCGTGCTACGCGAAGGGCGATCACCGGTGGTCGCTCGGACGCCGGGCTGTCGGACGAGGAGACCGCGGCGATCAAGCAGGCGATGGCCTGACAGCCTAGCTGTCACGGCGGCCCGCGATGCTCCCGACATGGCCCCCACAGACACGACTCTCCCGGCGACGAGCGCGGCGCCCGCACCGACCCGGACCGACGACCTGATGCGCGCGCCGGACGCGGCGGCGGCGCGAACCGGACCCGCTCGACCAGCTGCCGGCCTGGCGCGAGCTCGTGCCGGTCATGGATCCGTCGGTCACGGGCGGGGCCACGGCAGGGCTCGAGGCCCTGCTCGGCGGGCTCAATCCTGAGCAGCTGCGCGCGGTCACCCATGGCGACGGACCGCTGCTCGTGGTCGCCGGGGCGGGGACCGGCAAGACCCAGGTCATCACCCGGCGGATCGCCTGGCTCATCGCGACGCATCGGGCCAAGCCGTCGGAGATCCTCGCCCTGACGTTCACCGACAAGGCCGCCGACGAGATGGCGGTCCGTGTCGACCAGCTCGTCCCGTACGGCTACACCGACACCGCGATCTCGACGTTCCATGCGTTCGGCGACCGGCTGATCCGCGAGCACGCGCTCGAGCTCGGCCTGCCGACCGACCTGCGCGTGCTGACCCGTGCCGAGGTCGTCATCTTCCTGCGCGAGCACCTGTTCGAGTTCGAGCTCGACGCGTACCGGCCGCTCGGCGATCCGACCCGGTTCCTGGCCGCGCTGGCGACCCTGTTCAGCCGCTGCAAGGACGAGGACATCTCGCCGGCCGACTACGCCGCGCATGCCGACCGGGTGGCGGTCGAGGCGGCGGCGCTTGGCGGAGGCGGCGGGGGTGGACGACGCCGGGCGCGAACGCGCCGACGGCGCCGCCGAGGAGGCCCGGCGCCAGGCCGAGCTCGCGCGCGCCTATGGCACGCTACCAGTCGTTGCTGGCGGCCAACGGCTGCATCGACTTCGGCGACCAGGTCTCGCTCGCGCTCCGTCTCGTGCGAACGTCCGCGGCCGTGCGCACCGCGATCGCCAGGCCGGTTCCGGTACATCCTCGTCGACGAGTTCCAGGACACGAACCGCGCCCAGGCCGAGCTGGTCGCCGCGCTCGCCGAGCGTCACCGGAACGTGACCGTCGTGGGCGACGACGACCAGGCGATCTACGCGTTCCGCGGCGCCGCGATCGACAACATCCTCGACTTCCGCGAGCGCTACGTCGGGGCGCGGACCGTGGTGCTGCGGCGCAACTACCGGTCGCTCGCGCCCGTCCTCGACGCGGCGTACCGGCTGATCCGGTTCAACGATCCGGACCGACTCGAGGTGCGGACCGGGATCGTCAAGCGGCTGCGTGCTCAGCGGTCGGCCGCCGACCCCGCCGCCCGTCCGCCTCGAGGTCTTCGCCACAGGCTCCGAGGAGGCGGACTGGATCGCCGGCCGAGATCGGCCGGCGCATCGAGGCCGGTGCCGCGCCCCGCGACCACGCGGTCCTCGTCCGGGCCAACGGCCATGCCGACCCGATCCTGCGCGCGCTCAACATGGCCGGCATCCCGTGGCGGTTCTCCGGGACGTCGGGGCTCTACGCCCGCCCCGAGGTCAGGCTGCTGCTCGCGTTCCTGCGCGTCGTCGCCGACCTCGGCTCGAGCGTGGACCTGTATGCGCTGGCGGCATCCGAGGTGTACGCGCTTGGCGGCCAAGACCTGACCGCGATCGTCAACATGGCTCGCCGCCGGAACCGCTCGGTCTGGGCCGTGCTCGAAGAGCTCGACCGCCAGCCGGGCATCCTGCGCGTCACTCCCGAGACACGCGCGAAGGTCGCACGAGCTCGTCGCCGACCTGCGCGGATATGCGGAGGCCGCGCACGAGCTCCCGGCCGGTGAGCTCCTCTACCGGTTCCTCAAGTCGAGCGGCTTGCTCGCGCGGCTCGTCGGCGACCGACACGCCGGCCGCCGAGGAGCAGCTCCAGAACGTCGCCCGGTTCTTCGAGATCGTCCGGGCGCGTGCCGCGCTGCTCGTCGACGACCGGGCCGATCTTCGTCGCGCCGTACCTCGCGACGCTCATCGATGCGGGTGACGATCCCGCCACCGCCGAGCTCGATCCCGATGCCGACGCGGTCGCGGTCCTGACCGATCCACAAGGCGAAGGGCCTCGAGTTCCCGGTCGTGTTCCTGCCCGGGATGGTGGCCGGCCGCTTCCCGTCGGGTGGTCGGGCCGACCCGCTGGCGCTGCCGGCCGGCCTGGGCCGCGGCACGCCGCCCACGGCCGAGATGTCGCTGGCCGAGGAACGCCGCCTGGGCTACGTCGCGATGACCCGCGCCCGCGACGAGCTGGTGCTGAGCCACGCGGCCGACTACGGCGGGTCACGCGCGCGACGCGTGTCCCCATTCGTGCTCGAGGCGCTCGACCTGCCGGCCGCCGCGGGAGTGCCGGGAGCGGGGGCCCGGGCCAGCACGCCGGTCGAACGGCTCGCCGGTTTCGCTGCCTCCGCCGTCGTCGTCGGCCACGCCCGACGGACCGATCACCGAGCCGCTGTCGCTGAGCTTCTACCAGGTCGACGACTACCTGACCTGCCCGCTCAAGTACAAGTACGCCCACGTCCTGCGCGTCCCGCTGGCGCCGCACCATGCGATCGTCTACGGGGCGGCGCTCCACAAGGCCGTCCAGATGTTCCATCACCGGCACGCCAAGGGCCACGTGATGAGCGAGGCCGAGCTCGACGAGGTGTTCGAGTCGGCCTGGTCGAGCGAAGGGTTCATGAGCCGCGATCACGAGGAGGCCCGGCTGGCGGCCGGTCGTGCGGCGCTCCGGCGCTTCCGTCTGCAGCAGCTCGAGCCCGACGCCGTGATCCCGACCTACGTCGAGCGCGAGTTCAGCTTCAGCCTCGGCGGCGACCGCGTCCGTGGCCGCTGGGACCGCGTCGATGTCGTCCCGGTGGAGGAGGGGAGCGCGGCATCAGCAGCGAGTGCGGCCCCGACGGCCGACGTCGTCTCACCGACCCTCGGCCTCCTCGGTCCCGAGCGGGTGACGATCACCGACTACAAGTCGTCCGACGTCCGCGATCCGGCCAAGGCTCGCCAGCGCGCCCGCGAGTCGCTCCAGCTCCAGATCTACGCGATGGGCTACGAGGCGATGACCGGCCGGCTGCCCGACGAGCTGGCGCTCCACTTCCTCGAATTGGGGCTGGTCGGCAGGGTCCCGGTGGACCCGAAGCGGCTGGCCAAGGCACGGGAGACGGATCGCCGAGGCCGCTGCCGGGATGCGCGCCCGCGACTACGCTCCGAAGCCCGACTACCTCGCCTGCACCTGGTGCGCATTCCGCGATATCTGTCCGTCGAGCGTCGCCCGCTGATAGGTCATCCTCCCGACTCGACTCGACGCTCCCAGCCGTCCATCGTTCGGCCCCCTCCCGGGGCGTCCGGGGACGTTCCTGGGGTTCGCATCGACGATGCAGCATCTCGCCCGGATGATCCGACCGTGGATCACGAGCGACGGGCCGGAGGGCCTAGACTCGATGATCATGGAAGCGCGCGACCGAACGACCAACCTCGGCTTCTTCGCCGCGGCGGCCGTCGTGTGGGTGCTCGTCGGGCTGGTCGTGACGACCCGGGATCCGGTGGTCGATCGGAGCGCCGGGTTCGTCGGGGCGTTCCTGATCGGCCTGGCGATCGCGCTCACGCTCATCCCGCTCATCTGGCTGACGATCTACGGCCGTCACCGCCAGATCGCCTATCGGGGCGACTGGGTCCGGGCGGTCCGGCGCGGAGTCTGGGTCGGGATCGTGGCGGCCGTGCTGGTCATCCTGCGGCTGCAGGGCCTCCTCGAGCTGCCGATCGCCCTGTTCATGATCGCCCTGGTGGTGGTGGCCGAAGCCACGCTGTCCGCGGAACGGTGACGACCGGCGCGCGCGGCCCGGGGTAGCCGGCGTTCGCCCACCTGCTGCGAACCCGAGAAAGAGGGCCCCGGGCTGCTACCATCGCCCGTGGCGCGTCCTGCTGGACGACAGCTCGAACCGGCGGCGCCCCCCAGCGAGACGGACCGACTTTCCGCGGCGACCTGCCGCGACCGTCTGCGGAGGCACTGGTGGCTGACCACCCGCACGACCCCGACGCACAGCACGCGTTCGCGCATCACGCCGGCTGGGACCAGGAGTTCACGACCTACACCGACTTCGACCTGCCGACCTACGTCGGGCCGGTCTCGTTCATGAAGCTGCCGTGGGTCACCGATCCGGACGAGCTGCGGCGCCGTGCGGTGGACGTCGCCATCGTCGGGGCGCCGTTCGATGACGCGGTCAGCCATCGACCGGGCACGCGGTTCGGGCCACGGGCGATCCGCGAGGCGCAGTACACCTCGGGCGCCATCCATTCGCTCCAGCTCGACATCGACCCGTTCGACGTCCTGACCGTGGTCGACGCCGGCGACGCGAACATCGTCCCGTCGAACATCGAGCGGGCCCACGCGATGATCTACCGCAAGGTCCGCGAGGTCGCCGCGACCGGCGCCATCCCGATCGTCCTCGGTGGCGACCACTCGATCACCTGGCCGTCGGCCACCGCGATCGCCGAGGTCCGCCGCCCGGGGAGCATCGGCATCGTCCACTTCGATGCCCACGCCGACACGGCCAACGACACGTTCGGCGTCCTCGCCAGCCACGGCACGCCGATGCGCCGGCTCGATCGAATCGGGTGCGGTCAAGGGCCACAACTTCGTCCAGGTCGGGCTGCGCGGCTACTGGCCGCCGCAGGCGACGTTCGACTGGATGAAGGAGCAGGGCCTGCGCTGGCACCTCATGCGCGAGATCGAGGAGCGCGGCGCGGAGGCCGTCATCGCCGACGCGATCGCCGAGGCGCTCGACGGCCCCGACGCGATCTACCTGTCGATCGACATCGACGTCATCGACCCCGGCATGGCGCCCGGCACCGGGACGCCCGAGCCCGGCGGGATGCTCACGCGCGAGGTCCTCCGCGCGATCCGCCAGATCGTCGGCGCGGTCGAGCTGGCCGGGATGGACATCGTCGAGGTCTCGCCGCCGTACGACCAGGCCGAGACGACCGCGATGGCCGCCAACCGTGCGGCTCTCGAGGCGATCAGCGCGCTCGCCGTCCGCCGCCGCGCCGGACACTACGTTCGCTGGGCCGGCTGACCCGGGATGCCATCGCTCGACCGACCCGACGCGCGCGACCGCCGCGGCCCTCGCGCGCCTCTACGACCTCGACCTCGCCGACGACCCCGGCGACCTCGACCTGTATCTCGCGCTTGCGGAGCGGATCGACGGCCCGATCCTCGAGCTTGCGGTCGGGACCGGCCGGCTGGCCATCCCGCTGGCCGAGGCCGGCCACCACGTCACCGGCGTCGACCTCGACCCGGCGATGCTCGATCGAGCACGCGCTCGCGTGCGCGGGACCGCCGGCGAGGACCGGCTGACGCTCGTCGAGGCGGACATCGTCGGGTTGCGCCTCCCGGATGCGGGTCGGTTCGGGCTCGCGTTCATCGCCCTCAACTCGCTCCTCGTGCTGCCGACCCGCGCCGCACAGCGGGCCGCGCTGCGCGCGATGTCCGACCACCTCGCCCCGGGCGGTCTGGCCGTCGTCGACGTGTGGCTGCCCGACGCCGACGACCTCGCCCGGTTCGACGGACGGATCGTCCTCGAGTGGCCGCGCCTCGACCCGGAGAGCGGCACGATCGTCACCAAGGCGGCCTCGGCGCAGCACGACACCGCGACCGCCAGCGTGACCCTCACGACGATCTTCGAGGAGGGCGGCCAGGGCGAGCCGGTCCGCCGCTGGATCCGGCGCGACCGCCTCCGCCTCGTCTCGGCCGACGAGCTGCGCGGCTACGCCGAGGACGCCGGCCTCGTCGTCGAATTGATCGCAGGCGACTACGGCATGGGCCTGCTCGGGCCGGGGAGCGAGCGCGCGATCCTCGTCGCCGTCAAGCCCTGACCCGGCGCTCGCGCCAGCCGGGTCAGGGTCCGACCGGGACCTCCGGCCGGGTGACGCCTCCGAGCCTCGTGGTATCGTCCGGCGGATGCCAGCGAGTGACCAGATTCGCCTCCTGATCGTCGAAGACGTCCCCCAGGTCGCCCAGTACATCCGCGGCCTGCTCAACGCGCAGTCGCGGGTCAAGCTCCTCGACGTCCTGACCGATGGAAGCCGCGTCGTCCCGGCGATCAACGAGCTCCGCCCCGATATCGTCCTGGTCGACGCGCTGCTCCAGGGTCGGATCAAGGGGCCACAGCTCATCCAGCTGATCAACGCAGGCCGAGGTCGGCGTCCCGGTCATCGTCCTGACGGTCCCGCAGAACCCGATCGAGGTCGATCACGACGCGGGCATCCACGGCGTCCTCGCGATGCCGTTCTCCGGCTTCGACCTGATGACCCGGATCGCGGCGGCGCGCAAGGAGTTCGAGCAGACCCAGGCGTTCGCGTCGACGCGGGTCATCGGCGTCTTCGCGCCGAAGGGCGGCGTCGGCAAGACGACGATCGCCTTCAACCTGGCGGTCGCGCTCGGCCAGCTCGAGCAGAAGACCGTGCTGATCGACGGCAGCCTCCAGTTCGGCGACCTCCGCTCGCTGCTCAAGGTGCCGGTCGACGCCCCGTCGATCCTCGACCTGCCGACCGACCGGATCGCCGAATCCGACCTGAGCGACGTGCTCTGGCGCGACCCGTCCGGGATCGACATCCTGCTCGCGCCGCCGCGGATCGAGATGGCCGAGATGCTCACCCCGCGTGACGTCGACAAGGTGCTGTCGCTGCTGCGCCGCGTCTACGCCTCGATCGTCATCGACATGTCGAGCTATCTCAACGACATCAACCTGGCGTTCCTCGACGCGAGCGACGTCATCATCGAGATCGTCACCTACGACTCCACGACCATCCACAACACGGTCGCCATCGCCGACACGTTCCGGTCGATCGGCTACCCGGCCTCGAAGGTCCGCTACCTCGTCAACCGGGCCGATTCGCCGGGCGGCATCGATCCGGTCGACCTCGAACGCGCGATCGGGCGCGTCCCCGAGCACCGCGTCGTGTCCGACGGGATGCTCGTCGATCCAGGCGAACAACGAGGGCGTCCCGTTCGTGCTGGCCAACCCGGACGCGGCCATCAGCCGCGACCTGATGCGTGTCGCCGGCGAGATCCTCAACGCGGGCCGGGTCGCCGCCGCCGCCGGGCGGTCCTGAGGTCGCGATGCCGGATCGGCGTCCGATCGGGGTCTTCGACTCCGGGGTCGGCGGCCTCACGGTCCTGCGCGAGATCGTCCGCCGCACGCCCGCCGAATCGACGGTCTACCTCGGCGACAACGCCCGAGCGCCGTACGGCGTCCGCTCCGACGCCGAGGTCCTGGCCTTCTCGCAGGAGTGCCTCGACCGGCTCGCCGAGCGCGACGTCAAGGCCATCGTCGTCGCCTGCAACACCTCGACCGCGGTCGCGCTCGGTGCGCTCCGGCGGCGCTACGACCTGCCGATCCTCGGCGTCATCCGGCCGGGCGCGTCGGCGGCGGCGCTGGCCACCCGCAACCGGCGGGTCGGCGTCATCGCCACGCCGGCGACGATCCGCTCGCACGCCTACTTCGGGGCGATCAAGGACGAGAACCCGGCGGTCGAGGTGTACGAGCACGCGACGCCGACGCTGGTGCCGCTGGTCGAGGCCGGCGAGCTGGCCGGCCCGGTCGCCGAGACCGCGGTCGCCGAGGCGCTGGCGCCGCTGCTCGGCGAGCGCGACGCCGCCGGCGAGTCGATCTTCCCGCGGCCGCCCGGCGCGGCGATCGACACCCTGCTGCTCGGCTGCACGCACTACCCGCTGCTGCGCGACATCATCGCGGCGCTGGCCGGCGAGCACGTCGCGATCGTCGATTCGGCGACGGCGACGGCGTCCGCGCTGGCGGAGCTCCTGCAGATCAACGGGCTCGACGCCGATGGAGCGCGACCGGGAGAGCGGGCGTGATGGCCCGGATGGACGGGCCGTGGCGGCGGCGACGCACCGACAGCTGACGACCGGCGATCCGGGATCCTTCGCAGCCCTCGCCGGGCGCCTGTTCGGCGACGGCTTCACCGACGTCGAGCACGTCGAGCTCGCGCTGGCGGCCCGATGACCGCGCGATCGAACCGACCGCCGAACCGCCCGTCGTGGCGCGACGACCGCGATCTGGCAGGCGGGCTTCCTGATCGGCTCGGCGCTTGGTGCGGCGGCGACCGTGGTCGGCCGGCGCGCCGAGAAGTCCGCCCGGCGCGGGCTCGTCGACTGGCCGGAGGTCGAGCGGATCGCCATCGGCCGGCTGCGGCGCGCGCCGGGCACGCTCGACCCGGCCGAGCTGCGGGCCGCGGAGCCGGCCTACGCCGAGGCGATGGCGAAGATCGTCCCGGCGCTCGGAGCCGCGCTCGGCGCCGAGCTGCCCGGCGTCGTCGAGCGGTCCGGCGTCGTCGATCGGGCCGGCTGGGTCCACGCCAACACGGGCTCGTTCGCGTCCCTGATGAGCAAGATCGAGACGGACCTGCTCGACCAGGTCATGCCACCCGGCGGCGGGCTGGCCAAGGCCACCATGGCCCTCGCCAATCGGTGGGTCACCACGCGCCAGCTCGGGCTGCTGCTCGGCTTCATGGGCTCGCGGGTCCTCGGGCAGTACGACCTCGCGCTCCTCACGGCCGAGGCGGCGCCCGGGCGGCTCCTGTTCGTCGAGGAGAACATCCGGGCGACGGCGCGCGCCCTGGGCGTGCCGATCGGCCCGTTCCGGACCTGGATCGCGCTCCACGAGACGACCCACGCCTTCGAGTTCGAGGCGCACCCGTGGCTCCGGCCGTACCTCGCCGAACGTCTCGAGCGACAGCTGACCCTGTTCGGGCGCGACGCGCGCGGGCTGGGCCGCGAGGCGCTCCGCGGCCTCGGCCGGTCGATCCGCGGCGAGGCCGACGGCGAGCACTGGCTCGAGCGGCTGATGGGGCCCGAGCAGAAGGCCCTGTTCCGCGAGACCCAGGCCGTGATGAGCCTGCTCGAGGGGTTCAGCGACTACGTCATGGACGAGGTCGGGAAGGACCTCGTGCCGGGCGTCGCGCAGATCAGCGAGCGGTTCCATGATCGACGGACCAGGCGCACGCCGTTCGAGCGCTCGATGCTCCGGCTGACCGGCATGGACCTCAAGATGGAGCAGTACAAGAAGGGCGAGCGGTTCGTGCGGGCCATCGCCGACCGGCGCGGCAGCACCGCGTTGACACGGTTGTGGGACGGCCCCGAGACGCTGCCGCGCGACGGCGAGATCGAGGCACCCGAGCGCTGGATCGCGCGCGTCCTGGACGGATCCGGCGGCGATGACCGAGGAGACGGTCCGCCGGGCCGGCCCCGGCACCGGGCCGGGCCGGCGCGCCGTCGGCGATCGCCCTCAGCCCGATCCTCTCCGCGCGCTACCGTGCGCGCGACCTCGAGCGCATCCGCGCGGCGGCGCCGGACGCCCGCCTGGTCATGGTCTCGGTCGAGGGCCTCGCCGACGGGCCGCTCGACGACGTCGAGGTGATGCTCCGCGGCTGGCTCAGCTCCGACGCGTTCGACCGCATCCTCGTCCGCGCCCCGCGGCTCAGCTGGGTCCACTCGGCGACGTCGGGCGTGGAGCGGGCGCTGACGCCCGTCGGCCCTCGAACGCGGCGTCGTCGTCACCAACGCGCGCGGCGTGTTCAGCCGGCCGATCGCCGAATACGTGCTGATGATGATCCTGGCCGTCAGCCGCCGGCTGCCGCAGCTCCTCGAGCTCCAGCGCGAGCGGACGTGGCAGCCGCTCGAGGGCGCCGAGCTGCGCGACGTGACCGTCGGCATCGTCGGCCTCGGCTCCATCGGCCGGGCGGTCGGGGAGCTGGCGGCCGCGTTCGGCTGTCGCGTGGTCGCCGTCCGCCGCCGCGCCGAGGTGGACGCGGCGCGGCGCATCCGCCGAGGACGCCGGGTCGCTCGGCGCGCTGAAGCTCGACCGGGTGGGTGGTCCGGACACGCTCCCCGAGCTTCTGGCCGAGTCGGACTTCATCGTCCTGGCGGCGCCCCTGACGCCCGAGACCGAGGACATGATCAACGCCACCACGCTGTCGCTGGTCAAGCCCGGCGCGTGGCTCATCAACGTCGCGCGCGGCCGGCTCATCGACGAGCGCGCGCTGCTGCGCGCGCTGCGCGACGGGACCATCGGCGGCGCCGTGCTCGACACGTTCCGCGACGAGCCGCTGCCGCCGATGTCGTCGTTCTACGACCTGCCCAACGTCATCGTGACCCCGCACACGGCCTGGTCGAGCGGCCGCGTCCTCGATCGCAGCGTCGAGCTGTTCTGCGACAACCTCCGCCGGTTCGCGACCGGCGAGCCGCTGCTCAACGTGGTGGACCCGAGCGCCGGCTACTGATCTCTGCGACGATCGCGACATGCAGATCGCCATCGTCGGGCTTGCCGGCTCGGGCAAGACCACCGTCTTCAACACCCTGACCCGCGGTCACGCCGAGACCGGCGGGTTCGGCGGCGTGACGCTCAACGTCGGCGTGGTGAAGGTGCCCGACCCTCGCCTCGACACGCTGGCGACCATCTTCAAGCCCAAGAAGATCGTCCAGGCCGACGTGACCTACGTCGACCTGCCCGCGCCACCGCCCTCGTCCGAGGGCCATATCGGCACCGAGGAGCTGCCGGCCGATCACCTCGGCCGGCTGCGCGACTCGGATGCGCTGCTCCACGTCGCCCGGGCGTTCGAGGACCCGGCCAACCCGCATCCCGACGGGAGCGTGGATCCGCTGCGCGACATCGAGCGGCTCGACCTCGAGTTCCTGATGGCCGACCTGGCGATGGCCGAGCGCCGGATCGAGCGGCTCAAGACCAGCGCGCCGCCACGGGACACCGGCCGAGCGCGAGGCGACCGAACGCGAAGACGCCGTCCTGCGCCGCATCCTGGCCGGGCTCGAGGCCGGCAAGCCGATCCGGGACCTCGGTCTCGACGCCGACGACGAGAAGGCCATCCGCGGCTTCCGGTTCCTGACCCAGAAGCCGGTCCTCGTGCTGCTCGACGTCGGCGAGGCCGACATCGCCGCTGCGCCGGCCCTCGTGGACCGCGTCGGCGCCGCGTACACGCACGACCATGCGCTCATCGCGGCGCTGTCGGCCAAGATCGAGATGGAGCTCGGCGAGCTCGAGCCGGACGAGGCGGCGGTGTTCATGGAGGAGCTCGGGATCGCCGAGTCGGGGCTCGACCGGGTGATCGCCCTGTCGTACCAGCTGCTCGGGCTCGTCTCGTTCCTGACCGCCGGTCCCGACGAGGTCCGTGCCTGGCCGATCCCCGACGGATCGACGGCGGTCGACGCGGCCGGGGCGATCCACACCGACCTGGCCCGCGGTTTCATCCGCGCCGAGACGGTCCACTACGAGGACCTGGTCGACCCTCGGCTCGATGGCCGAGGCGCGCAAGGCCGGGCGCCTGCGCTCGGAGGGGAAGACCTATCGCGTCCGCGACGGGGACGTGCTGGAGATCCTGTTCTCCAAGTGATCAGTTCAGGCGGCTTCTCGGGTCGAACTCGGCGATGACGGTGTTGAACGCCTTGCCTTCGTCGAGGTCCTGCTCGGGGTCGATGTCATCGTCGTCCTCGTCCTCGGCCGCGTCCGCCAGCTCGACCTCGGTCGAGACGAGGAAGTTCTCGGCGTCGTCGGTCGAGACGTTGACGGAGGCGACGAGGCGGTCATCGCTGACGTAGACGAACCCGTGGTCGCGCTCGAGCTCGACGGCGATCGCGTCGCTGAGCGTATCGTGGACGAACGAGTCCTGGATCCGCCGGCGGATGGTCTGGACGAGCTCGAAGAACTCGTCGGGCTCCCATTCGGACTCGCTGACGACGAGGACGTCGGTGAAGACGTCGTTGTCGCCCTCGTGCAGTTCGTAGAAGAACACGTCGACTCCATGATGCGGCTGGATCGGGCCGCCAAGTATACGACCGGGTCCGTGTCCGACCCGCTGCGAGGAGGGGGATGACCGGGCGCCCGATCGAGGTCCTGCACGTCGGCTCGGCCAGCCGTGACCTGACGCCCGACGATCCGCGCGGCTGGCGACTGGGCGGCGGCGTGACCTACGCGGCGCTCACGACGGCCCGACTCGGGCTGCGGACCGCGGCGTACATCGGGGTCGACGACGCGGCCGCCGGCGCACACGAGCTCGCCCTGCTGGAGGATGCCGGGGTCGACATCATGCTGGCGCGCCTCCCGGAGGCACCGGTCTTCGACAACCAGGAGGCGCCCGGCGGCAGGATCCAGGTCTGTCACGCGGTCGGGGTGCCGCTGGCCGTGCCGGCCCTGCCGAGCTCGTGGGCGGCGGCGCGCGCCTGGTCGCTCGTCCCGGTCGCGGGCGAGGTCGGTGATGCGTGGGCAGCGGAGATCCCGGACGGCGCGGTGGTGGCGGTCGGCTGGCAGGGGTTCCTGCGCGATCTGGCAGCCGGCCGGGAGGTCGGGCGCCGACCCCCGGGTTCGTCGGCGGTCGTCGGCCGGGGCGACCTGGTCGGTGTCAGCCATCACGACCTCGATCCCGCGACCCCGCTCGCGACGCTCGTCACCTTCCTTCGCCCGGGCGCAGACCTGTTGGTCACGCAGGGCAGTCGCGGCGGGCTGCTGGTCATCGCCGGACGGGATGGCCCGCCCGAGACGTTGCGCTACCTGCCGACCGCGACCGACCGGGAGATCGACCCGACCGGCGCGGGAGACACGTTCCTCGCCGCATTGCTGGCGTCGACGCTGCGGCCGGCGATCGTCGGGCGGACGCGGGCGCGTCGTCGTCCGGACCTACGGTTCGCGGCCGCTGCCGGCTCGCTCGCGGTCGAGGGCCCGGGGCTGGCAGGGGTCCCGGACCGCGCGGCCGTGCTCGTGCGACGTGCGCGCGAACGCGTCCGCCGCGCGGTCATCCCGAGTGCGGCATCACAGGTCGGGACGGGCGGCCTGGACTTCGACTGACGCGAACGGCTGCGGTCCGGCGGTCCGCCCGCGCCCGACAGGGCGTTGATCGGCAAGGCGGTGCCGGAGGCGGACGATGCGGCGATGCAGGTCCGCCTCGAGCGCGGGCTCAGGACGGCCGAGCCGGCGCCTGCGCTCGATGGTGTCCAGCCCGTGGAGCGCGGCGACCAGTGAACCGGGCCGGTCCCGCAGTCGATGCTCGCGCAGCTTGGAGACCTCGATCGCGGCGATGACCGCGGTCCGTCCCGGGCCACCCATCAACAGCGACCACGCATCGGCGGCATCGCCGTGCCGTCCGACCCGTCGCAGCAGATGGGCGCGTTCGACCTGGATCCGTTCCGTTGTCCAGGGTGCGTCGAACTGGGCGGTCCGTGGCGGACCGAGCTCGACCGGACGACTCGGTCGTCCGCCGTAGTCTGCCGGCCGACGTGGTGACCACCACGGCTCCTCTGGCTTTGGTCCGGTGGATGGCGCTGGCCGTGACCAGTCGGAACGCTCCGTACGCACGGGCGCCGGAGGAAGTGGCGCCACCGGCCTGTCGACCGCGGCGTCGAGGCAATCGAGCGCCTCGCGCAGTCGTCGTTCGCGCGCGAATGCGCGGCCCAGACCGGCAAGGTCGCCGGGCGGCGCCTCGGCCCGGACACAAGGGTCGCCGAGTCGGGTCTCGAGATACGCCATCAGTCGCCCGAGCGATCGCACGTCCTGGTCGTTGTGGCGGACGACCTCGGCCAGCTCGGTCGCCGGGGCGCCGGCCAGGAAGCGGAGGTAGCGGCCCGGGATCTCCGAGCCGTCGACGTCGCCGACGCGGTGGAGACCGAGCAGCTCGGCCTCCGCGGTCCGCAATCGCGCGTCGGCCATCCGATGCCGGAACAGGCGCCGCACGATCGGCAGGAGGTCGAGGTGGCCGGCGTGCGCCGGCGCGGCACGGCGGGCCATCCGGAACCGGGTCGTCAGCAGCGGCCAGTCGAAGCCACGCCCGTTGTACGTCACCAGCCAGGCAGCGCGGGGGATGCGCCGCCTCGAGCGCGGCTCAGGAGCGCCCGTTCCTCGGCGTGGTCCGGGAGCAGCAGCTGGACCTGGCGGAACGAATCGGCTTCCCACCAGCCGAGTCCGATCAGGAACGCCATCGTCCCGGCGGCGGTGGCGAGCCCGGTCGTCTCGGTGTCGAGGCAGACCAGCGGGATGTCGGGCGGCGGCTGGCCGGGGAGAAGCGCGAGCCGCGCCCGGTCGACGGGCAGTGGCCGGCTCGGCGTCTCGCGCCGGACGATCACGCCCTCCGAGCCGCGGACGACCTCTCCGTCGACCGCCTCGGCCAGCCTCGGTCGCGAGATCGTCGACGCCGACCCGCGCCATGCTCGCAGGCGGCGGCCTGGTCGCGGCCCGGTAGCGCTCGAGGCGGCGGCTGAGGGTCGTCGAGCCGTCGATCACGGCGTCGGCAGAGCGGTCGCGGCGCCAACCGGTGCGCCCGAGCTCGGCGAGCAGCCGGAGCGCCAGCGCCCGGGCGTCGACGTCGGGCTCGAGACGCGGCCCCGTGCAGGCCGGACAGCCCATGTCGCAGTCGCAGCCGGCGATGAGACCGGCCGCGGCCGACAGGAGCTCGGCGTGGCGGTCCCACAGCCGCTCGGACAGCCCGACCCCGCCCGGGACCGCCTCGTACAGGTAGATCGTCGGCTCCTCGGAGTGCGGCGAGCGGACCTGCGTCACCAGGCCGAGGTCGCGCGGGTCGACCATCAGGTGGATCGCGGCCACCGTCTGGATCGCGCGCCCAGCGCCCAGCAGCGCGATGTCGAGCTCGTCACGGCGCCAGTGCGGGCGGGCAGCCTCGGCCGTCAGCCAGTAGGCCGTCGTCTGGAGCTCGAGCTCGGGCAGGTCGATGGGGCCCCAGCCGACGTTCTCGTCGGTCAGGAACTTGAGCTTCTTGAACAGGGTGACGAGGCTCGCGACCATGACCTCGCCGTGGATCCGCCGGCCGCCGACGGCCGGTGCCTCGGCGAAGACCTCGAGCGGCTTGAGCGTCACCGCCCGGTTGGCGTACGTGTAGTGGTCGACGTCGATGCGGTGGACGTAGGCCTTGCGCTCGTGCCATTCGAGCCTGTCCACGTAGTACTGGACCGATTCGTGGATGTAGATCGCGCGCTCGTGGACGAGCACCTGGGCGCTGAACAGGTCGACCTCGCCGAGCACCCGCGGGCGGTCGGGGGTCGTGTCGATGATGACCACGTTCTCCGGGGCCGCGGTCCGGAGCGAGATCTCCGAGGCCGGGAAGTTCTCGCTCGACCAGTACCAGCGTCCGTCGCCGGCCTGGCGGACGTGGCCGGCCTCGGCGAGGAACGCGAGCAGATCGTCGGCAGGGGCAGGGCCGAACAGCTCGCCCGGCTCGAACGGCAGCTCGAACGTGGCGGCGCGCAGGTGGGCGAGCAGGACGTGCAGGTTGTCCGGATCGAGGCGGGCCTCCTCGGGCGTGCCCTCGAGCAGGAACTCCGGGTGGTGGATGACGTACTGGTCGACCGGGGCGCCCGACGCGACGAGGATCGCGACGCTCGTCCCGTGCCGGCGACCCGGCCCGGCCGATCTGCTGCCACGTCCCGGCGACCGAGCCCGGATAGCCCGCCAGGATCGACACGTCGAGCCGGCCGATGTCGACGCCGAGCTCGAGCGCGTTGGTCGCGACGACGCCGAGGATCTCGCCGTCGCGCAGGCCGCGCTCGATCGCCCGGCGCTCGGTCGGCAGGTAGCCGCCGCGGTAGCCGCGGACCGCGGCTGCGCGGCCCGTAGCTCTCGCGCAGCGACTCGCGCAGCCCGGTCAGCAGGATCTCGACGGCGACGCGCGACCGGCCGAACACGATCGTCTGGCGGCCGGCCCGCAGGAACGGCAGCGCCCAGCGCTGGGCGAGGGTCAGCGCCGAGCTCCGGGCGCCGCTCTCCGGGTCGAGGATGCGGCGGATCGACGAGGACGACGTGGCGCTCGCCGGCCGGCGCGCCGTTCCGGTCGACCAGCCGCACCGGCCGGCCGATGAGCATCTCCGCCAGCTCGGCCGGGTTCCCGATCGTCGCCGAGCAGCAGACGATGACCGGATGGCTGCCGTAGTGGGCGCAGATGCGCAGCAGGCGACGAAGGACGTTGGCGACGTGGCTGCCGAAGACGCCGCGGTAGGTGTGGAGCTCGTCGACCACGATGTAGCGGAGCTGCTCGAACAGCTGGAACCACTTCGTGTGATGCGGCAGGATCGCCGAGTGGAGCATGTCCGGGTTGGTGACCACGACCTGGCCGGCCGCCCGGATCGCCGACCGGATCGGCGCCGGCGTGTCGCCGTCGTAGGTCGACGTCGAGATCGTCAGGCCGGCCGCCGCCGTCAGCTCGCCGAACTCGGTGACCTGGTCCTGGCCGAGCGCCTTGGTCGGGAACAGCAGCAGCGCCCGCGACGGCCGGATCGTCGGCGATCGCCTGCAGGATCGGCAGCGCGTAGCACAGGCGTCTTGCCCGACGCGGTCGGGGTGACGACCACGACGTCCCGCCCGGCGTGGATCGTCCTCGATCGCCTCGGCCTGATGGGTGTACGGCCGGAGGATCCCGCGCGCCGCGAGTCCGGCGACGATCCGGTCATCGAGCCAGGCGGGGAAGTCCGCGTGCTCCGCTTCGCGCGCCGGGAGCAGCGCGTGGTGGATCACGCCGCGGGCGAGCGACGGTTCGGCCAGCAGGGATGCGAGAACGGCTCCGGGTTCGGCGGGGGCGTAGGTGCGCATCGTCGATGCCTCGAGAACGAACGGATGTTCGAAACTGCGCGAGTCTAGCAGACGCTCGGCCACGGGCGTGACAGGTTGGCTGTCACACGCCCGCGAGGTTGACACCGCCGCGGAGCGTAGCTACGCTCGCGCGGATGGTTCGCCGGCCCTCCCCGACGCCGACCGATGACGCCCCAGACGAGACGGGATCGACCCCTCCCGCGGACGGGCATGCGCGCGCATCTGGCGAGCCGGACCTCGCCACGCTGCCGATCGTCGGACTCACCCGCCGGCGGATGGCGACGCTGCTCGGCGTGGCGCTCATCGCATGGGTCGTCATCCTCTTCGCACGCCAGGTGACGGACGCCGCCGCGGCGACCGGCCGGGCCGAGGCGATGGCCGCCGCCAACCAGGCACGGCAAGCGGATGTGGCCGGACTCGAGCACGAGCTCGAAGTCATCCAGGAACCCGCCTTCATCGCCCAGCAGGCGCGTGGCTACGGCCTCGGTGGTCCGCGCGAGATCCCGTTCTCGCTGGGGCCCGGCGCCTCGCCGCTGCCGTCGGACGCACCCGGCTCCGCTGCGGTGCGGCTCGGTGCCCCGACCTCGGTCAGCCCGCTGGAGCGGTGGCTGACCCTGCTGTTCGGTCCCAGCGACTGACCGTCGTCCAGGCCGGGGGCGACGGCTCCCGCCGCCGACGATCGCCGGACATGGCAGCGGGGCCGGCGTGTCCGCCGGCCCCGCTGTTGCCTACCAGAGACGTCGTCTCAGGGGTTGGTTGCCGTGATGGTGCCGAAGGCGCCGCCGTTCTCGTCGTCGGGGCCGGCGGTGTAGTACAGCGCGTTGGCCTGCCCGTCATTGGCGACATTCACGCCGCCGCCGAACGCGATCGCCCACAGGCCGTCGATGGAGATCGGCTTCTGGTTCGAGCCCTTGAGCGTTCCGTCCGGATGCCAGTGCTTGCCGTCCCAGCGGAACGCATGCAACTTGCCGTTGCCGAAGTTGCCGACGATCAGGTCACCGCTGAAGGCGCCGAAGTCATCCGGCGCCCAGGCCAGGCCCCACGGGGCGTTCAGCTGGCCATGGGTGGCGACCCGGCCGAGGAATGTCCCATCGGTCGCGAACGCGTCGACCACACCGCGACCCTGGCCGGCTCGCTCGTCGTCGCTGCCCTTCTGGGTCTTGGCGTAGGTCACGAACAGCATGCCGTTGAGGTTCGCGATCCCGAACGGAGCGTAGCCCTTGGGGAGTTTCGGGTCGTTGAATGCGCCGGCCCACGTCTGCGACGCAAAGCTGCCATCGAAGACGTCGATCCGGCCGTTGTGGAAGTCGGTCGCGTAGAGGTACTGCTGGGCGCCATCGCCGACGTCCGCGGTCCCGATCGCGAGGCCCTTGTACACGGCGTCACCCGCGTGGTCGGCATTGCCGATCTCGGCAGTGCCGGTCAGCCCGAAGGCGCCGCGCCAGCCGAAGATGATCCCCGACTCGCCGTCGAACAGGAAGTTGTCACCGTGGAAGTCCGTGGCGACGCCGTTGAAGGCCGCGCCTGTCGGTGCGCCCTCCGGGATGCCGACCCGGGCCGGGACACCCGGCGAGACGGTGACCTTCGAGCCGTCACCACGATACAGGGTGGTCGAATTCGGTGCCGTTGTTGGCGACCCACCAGGGCGAGGTCGGGGAGCGGGTCAGACCCCAGGCGTTCACGAGGTCGGGGTCGCTCGCCGGACCGCTGACGAGCTGGGTCACGACATAGGAGTGGTCCGGTTTCCCCCCGGGCGGATGCGGACCACCAGCAGCGACCGGAACGGCCGCGGCGAGAAGGAGACCGATCGCGGCCCCCGACGCGATCAACCGATGGAAGAGCATGCGGCACCTCTTCTCTGCGGGTGCGACGCTGGTCCGGAGCATTCGGACTCGGCGGCACCGGTACGGTCCGATACGCGTCTGCGATCCCGCCGGTTTTGACGCGGCCTCCCTTTCGGGCCGTCGTCAGTTGAAGCTGTCGTTGATGAAGGTGACTCCGGCCGGAGCCCCACCCTGTGACGAGTAGAAGCCGCCGGAGTTCGTCGAGGTCATGTCCTGGAAGACGATGTTCGAGGCCGGCGACGACTCGAAGCGGACGGCCGCTCCGCCGGCATCGGTGATCGAAGCCCCATCGAACAGCCAGTCGTGGATGGGTGGGTACCAGAGCAGGACGGCCTGCTGGCTGGCGATCGTCTTGTTGCCGTTGAACGTGAGCCGTCGGACCGTGACCCCATGCGCCGGGACGTTCGGTGCATCGCTCGCGTAGCCATGGTCCATGTGGATGGCGCTGACCAGTCCCATCGGATCGGTGGCGTTGACCGTGAGGTCCTCGAGCAGGATGTCGTGCCACCCATCGAGGGCATACGAGAAGTAGACCGCATGGTCGGTCGCTCCCGGGTTGACCCGGTGGCACGACGCATCGATGGTGATGTGTTCGAGCGTGATGTCGAATGGTGCTGCCATGCCGGCGTATCCGCCGAAGACGACGACGCCGGTCGAGCTCGTCGTCCCATCGGCGAAGTGGAAGCCATCCCACGTCTGGTCATGGGCACCGCCGTTGAAGCTGATCCCGCCGAGGGAGCCGCCGCCGCCGTCGAAGGTCACGCCGCCGATGGTCTGGGCGCGGACGGTGACGGGTCGCGTGCGCCTCGCATAGGTGCTGCCGATCCAGAGCGAGTCGGGCGCCTGGTCGACGGAGTCTGCTGATGTGGTACGTGCCGTCGGCCACCACGATGTCATCGACACTGTCGTCGGCCAGCGCGGCCTTGAGGTCGACGACGCTCGCGACGAGAACGGACTTCAGGCCTGGTATCGGGGTCCGCGTCGGTCGACCTTCCTCCGACTGACTCGTGGGTTGATGCTGGATCGCGCGCTCCGCGACGACCACCACGCCCAGCGCAAGGACGACGCCGATGATCAGCGCCATCCAGGTGAACGCCCGAGTCGACCGAAACATCCAGGTCCCCGTGTGACGATGCCGGAGTCGTGCAGTCTAGGAGCCACCAACCGCGGCGCGAACCCGATGGTCGATCCCTCGTGCGTTAGAATTCGGCTCATGGCGGAGTAGCTCAGTGGTAGAGCAGGGGACTCATAAGCCCTTGGTCGGTGGTTCAAATCCGCCCTCCGCTACCACCCTCGATCACCTCACTGCGGCCCTGCCGACCCGGAGGGCCGTGTCGAATCCTTCACCTCGCGGCGCGCAACCATCCGCGAGCGCCCCGCGTCCGTACAGCTGTAACGAGACCCAGGACCTCCGTCACGGGGTGCTCACGGGACTCGACGCTATACTCGCCGCACTGGCGACGCACGGTCGTCGCCTGCTCGACCCCGGAGGCTCCTCTTGAATCCCAAGTTCTTTCGCAACGGCATCGTGATGCTGGTGCTCGTGGTGGGCACCGCTGCGCTGTTGTTCACCTGGATGCAGGGCACGACCCAGAGCACCCAGGTGGGCTACTCACAATTCCTCTCGGACGTTCAGGCCAACAACGTCCAGCAGGTCGTCCAGCAGGGCGACACGTTGACCGTGAAGTCCAAGGGCCAGCCGTCGGTCTACACCGTCACGGTCCCCAGTGTCCTGACCCAGGTCTTCCCGGACATGCTTGCCGCGGCGAAGACGTCGGGCGTGACCCTCAGCAACGATATCTACAAGGCCGAGCCGGCCCCCGACACGTCGTGGCTCGGGCTCGTGCTGACCGCGGTCCTGCCACTGGTCGTGATCGGCGGGTTCATCTTCTTCATGATGAGACAGGCCCAGGGCACCAATAACCAGGCCCTCAGCTTCGGCAAGAGCCGGGCGCGGATGTTCCTCGGCAACAAGACGGTCGTCACGTTCGACGACGTGGCCGGCGTCGACGAGGCCAAGACCGAGCTCCAGGAAGTCGTCGAGTTCCTCAAATATCCCGGAGAAGTTCAACTCGCTCGGCGCGCGCATCCCGCGCGGCGTCCTGCTGGTCGGACCTCCCGGCACCGGCAAGACGCTGATGGCCCGGGCCGTCGCCGGCGAGGCGGGCGTCCCGTTCTTCAGCATCTCCGGCTCCGAGTTCGTCGAGATGTTCGTCGGCGTCGGCGCCAGCCGCGTCCGCGACCTGTTCGACCAGGCCAAGCGCAACTCGCCGTGCATCGTCTTCGTCGACGAGATCGACGCGGTCGGCCGCCAGCGCGGCGCCGGCCTCGGCGGCAGCCACGACGAGCGCGAGCAGACCCTCAACCAGATCCTCGTCGAGATGGACGGCTTCGACACCAACACGAACGTGATCGTCGTCGCCGCCACCAACCGGCCCGACGTCCTCGACCCGGCGCTGCTCCGCCCGGGCCGGTTCGACCGCCAGGTCATCCTCGACCGGCCGGACATGAAGGGCCGCACCGAGATCCTCAAGGTCCACACCAAGGGCAAGCCGCTCGACAAGGGCGTCGAGGTCGAAGGCGTCGCCCGCCAGTCGCCCGGCTTCTCCGGCGCGGACCTGGCCAACCTCGTCAACGAGGCGGCGATCCTGGCCGCGCGGCGCAACAAGAAGGTCATCGGCATGTCCGAGTTCCAGGAGGCCCTGGAGCGGATCGTCGCCGGCCCGGAGCGCAAGTGCCGGGTCATCTCGGACGCCGAGAAGGCGATCATCGCCTACCACGAGGGCGGCCACGCCGTCGTCCAGCGGATCCTGCCCAAGTGCGACCCGGTCGCCAAGGTCACCATCATCAGCCGCGGCATGGCGCTCGGCTACACCATGGCCCTGCCGCAGGAGGACCGCTACCTCCAGTCCAAGACCGAGTTCGAGGACAAGATCGCCGGGCTCCTCGGCGGCAACGTGTCCGAGCGGCTCATCTTCGGCGACACGACGACCGGTGCCAGCAACGACATCGAGAAGGCGACCGATCTCGCCCGCCGGATGGTCACCGAGTTCGGGATGAGCGACAAGCTCGGCCCGCTGTCCTTCGGCAAGCGCGACGAGATGGTCTTCCTCGGCCGCTCGATGGGCGAGCAGCGCGACTACAGCGACGAGGTCGCGCGGACGATCGACGAGGAAGTCCGCGCGATCATCGACAAGGCGTACGAGCGGGCGACGGAAGTGCTGACCACCCATCGCGACAAGCTCATCACCCTGGCCGAGAAGCTGGTCGCCGAGGAGACCGTCGACGGCGACGCGTTCGAAGAGCTGTTCAGCGACCTGCCGGCCAAGGAGAACCTGCACGGCATGCCGTCGATCATCGGACCGGGCCAGCCGGTCTCGGAGCCGAACCCCCAGCCGGCCTGACCCAGGCCGTCACCAGCCACACCCGACGAGCGGACCGGAAAGGGTCCGCTCGTTTCGATTCCCGCCCCGACACACGCCTCTACAATCGAGGACATGACTGACACGCACGCCGCCCCGACCACGGACGCGCTAACCGACGCCTCCGTCGATGCCCTCGCCGCCCACCTCGAGGCGACGCACGACGAACGCATCGAGTCGTACAAGGACTTCCTGCGCATCCCGAGCATCTCCGGCATCCCTGCGCACGCGTCCGACTGTCGGCGTGCGGCCGAGTGGCTGGTCGACGCGCTGACAGCAGCCGGCGTCGAGCACGCCGAGGCGCTCGAGACCGGCGGCCATCCCGTCGTCTACGCGGACTGGCTCCACGCACCCGACGCGCCGACCGTGATCGTCTACGGCCACTACGACGTCCAGCCGGTCGATCCCGTCGAGCTGTGGACGTCACCGCCGTTCGAGCCGGTGGTCGTCGACGGCCGCATGCTCGCCCGCGGCGCGGCCGACGACAAGGGCCAGATCCATGCCCACGTGATGGCGGCCGCGGCGATCCTCGCGACGGCAGGCCGGTTCCCGGTCAACGTCAAGTACCTGTTCGAGGGCGAGGAGGAGTCGAGCTCGGCCCACCTCGACCACTGGCTCGCGGACAACCGCGACCGGCTCAGCGCGGACGCGGCGATCATCAGCGATTCGGGCTTCTTCGAAGGCAACGTGCCCGCGATCACGCTCAGCCTGCGCGGGATCATGTACGCCCAGATCGACGTCGTCGGGACCGCGGTCGACCTGCACTCCGGCGGCTACGGCGGGGCCGTCCAGAACCCGGCCAACGCCCTGGCCACGATCCTGGCATCGCTCAAGGGTCCCGACGGCCGGATCCGGATCCCGGGTTTCTACGACGACGTGATCCCGCTCTCCGAGGAGGACCGGGCGGCCCTCGCCGCGCTGCCGTTCGACGAGGCCGCCTACCAGGAGAGGCTCGGTCTGCCGGCCCTCGTCGGCGAGGTCGGCTACACGACGCTCGAGCGCCGCTCGATCCGGCCGACCCTCGACGTGAACGGGCTGTGGGGCGGCTTCTCCGGGGACGGGACCAAGACGATCATCCCCGCTCACGCCCATGCCAAGGTCAGCTGCCGGCTGGTCGCTGCCCAGGACCCCGACCGGATCTTCGAGGCCTTCCGGGCGTACGTCGAGGAGGTGGCCCCGCCCGGCGCGACCACCACGGTCACCAACCTCGGCGGTGGCCATCCCAGCCTGACGCCCGTGGGCCATCCTCTGACCCAGGCCGCCGCCCGCGCGATCGAGGCGACCTTCGGCCGGGCCCCGGTCTACATCCGCGAGGGCGGCTCGATCCCGGTCGCGGCCAGCTTCTCGACCATCCTTGGCCTGCCGGTCGTCCTTCTCGGGATCACCCCGTCGGACGACAACGCCCATGCCCCCAACGAATGGATGGACCTGGACAACTACGAGACCGGCATCCGCACCTTCGCCCGGATGTTCGACGAGCTGGTCGACCTCCCGCGTTGACGGCCGTCACCGGCCCGGCCTGTGCGGATTTGGTGGGTTCGGGTGGGTGATTCGAACCCTTCCGGGTGCTACCCTACGGCCACCGTACCTGTCCTCGGAGGACTCTGACCAGTGGCCACCGACGCTCCCGAAACGCCTGCCAACGCCGAGCCTCCGGGCGATCCCCGGCCGTCGGCGACCGCGCCGACGTGGCGGCTCGATGCCGACACCGGGAGCCTCGTGCCCCGCTCGGCCCTCGACGTGCTCGTCGATCTCAACGACAAGGTGGTCAGCGGCAACGTCGCCGAATACCAGCCGGTCCCGCTCGGGTTCACACCGCTCGACAAGACGATCGGCAGCGGCCTGCGCACCGGCGAGCTGCTGCTCATCGGCGGCGCCCAGGGCACCGGCAAGACGACGATGGCGCTCCAGATGGCGCGCAACGTCGCGTCCGGCGGCCAGGCCAACGTCCTGTACATCTGCTTCGAGCACGACGAGCAGTACCTGCTCAATCGGCTGATCGCGATGGAGTCGGCGCTCGCCCACCTGCCGCACAAGACCGGCGCGATCAAGATCCAGGACGTCCGCAAGGAGATCCTCGGGACATGGATGGCCGAGGGCGAGGCGATCGCCCAGATGGCAAACAATCCGCGGCTCCGCCCGTCGATGGATCGCATCGCACGGTACGGCCAGAACCTGTTCCTGATGCGCGGCTCGCAGACCGCCAGCACCATCGACAACATCCGCAAGCTCGTCCAGGAGCATGCCCGTCTGTCGGGCGACCGGCGGCTGGTCGTCTTCGTCGACTACCTGCAGAAGGTGCCGCAGATCCCGGAGCCGGAGAACGAGACCGAGAAGGTCACCTACCTCGTCAACGGCCTCAAGGACATCGCGCTGGCCGAGGACGTGCCGATGGTCTGCATCGTCGCGGCCGACAAGGAAGGCCTCAAGGCCTCGCGCCTGCGCAACTTCCACCTGCGCGGCTCGTCGGCCATCAACTACGAGGCCGACATCATCCTGATCCTCAACGAGAAGTACCACATCGTCGCCAAGGTCAACATCGAGTTCAACCCGTACCAGGCGCAACGCTTCCGCGACTGGGTCATCGTGTCGGTCGAGAAGAACCGCGGCGGCCAGGACAACGTGGACCTCGAGTTCGAGAAGCACTTCGAGTTCAGCTGCTTCGACCCGAACGGCCGGACGGTGCAAGAAAAGCTGATCGAGGAACGCCTCTACAACGACTAGGCGGGCGCCATCGCCGCGTCGCCTCGCGGGTAGACTGACCCCGTGGAGAGCCCCGGTCCGTTCCCCGATGTCATCGAGATCGTCGTCGAGATCCCGCGGGGCAGTCGCAACAAATACGAGTACGACGAGACGACGCGCGTCTTCAGGCTCGACCGTGTCCTGTCGAGCGCCGTTTACTACAACTTCGACTACGGCTTCATCGAGGGCACCCGCGCCGGCGACGGCGACCATACCGATGCCCTCCTGATCATCGACGAGCCGACCTTCACCGGCTGCCACGTGTGGGCGCGCCCGATCGGCGGACTCGAGATGCACGACGAGAAGGGGTTCGATTTCAAGGTGCTGTGCGTCGCCATCGGCGATGCCCACCAGCAGCACATCCTGGGTCTCGACCAGGTCCGGCCGCATCGACTGGTCGAGATCGAGCAGTTCTTCCAGACGTACAAGGCGCTCGAGGACAAGACCGTCGAGGTCCTCGGCTGGCGCGATCGCGATCGGGCTCTCGAGGTGCTGCGCGCCGACCGAACGGCATGGGACCGAGAGACGGCCAAGCGGACCGACCCGACCGACTCGACCGACCCGACCTTGTGACGGTCGCGGGCCGTCGCCCCCGCTGGCCCGGCGCCGACCTGCCCGGTCGCCGGCTGTTCGTCGCGGTCCCGCTCCCGCCCGAGACGACGGCCAGCGTCGCCGCGCTCGTCGAATCGGTCCGCAGCGCAGGCGTTCCTGGAGGCGGGCGCGACGTCCGCTGGGTCAGGCTCGAGGGGCTGCATCTCACGCTCCGCTTCATCGGGCCGACTGCCGAGGATCGCGTCGACGTCGCTCGCGAAGCGGTCCTTGCCGCGGCCGCCGCCGTCGAAGCGTTCGACATCTCGATCGGCGGGGCGGGCGCCTTTCCTGCGTTCGCACGCCCGCGTGCCCTGTGGCTCGGGTTGCAGGACGGAGAAGACTCGCTCTCGACCCTGGCCCGCGAGGTGGACCGGACGCTGATCGCCGCAGGCTGGGCCTTGGACGAGAAGCCCTTCCGCGCGCACCTGACGCTCGCCCGATCCGATGGGGTCCCGGCCGGCGCCGCGATCGCCGATCGCCTGGTCGCCGCCGCCGCGGACTTCCATACCCGCTTCCGGGCGGAGCGGATCGGCCTGTTCGAGAGCCTCACCGGCGGCGGTCCGGCGCGCTACCGACCGATCGAGACGGTCGATCTCGGCTGACCCATCCGAGGCGGATCGGTCGCGGTGCTACCATCGCCGCAGGGGGCGACTCGACGGGCTGCCCCGAACGAAGAGGCTCCCGACCGAGTGACCGCCATACAGCGCCTCCGTCTCGTTGTCGCGCTCGGCGTCGTCAACCTCGTGCTGGCGGGGGTCGCGCTCGGCTTCGGCATCGCCGGACTGCCGGCTGCGCGCCAGATCGCGAACGGACCGACGCCGCCCACGGCCATCGCCCTGCCGAACCCGCCCCAGGCGCCCGCGACGGCTCGCCCCGAACCGACTGCACGCCCGACGCCGACAGCCGACGCCGACCCCGACCCCGGCGACCCCGACCCCGCCGATCGATCAGCCGCCGGCCGGCACGCCTCCCGCGACACCCACACCGACGCCAACGCCGACGCCAAAGCCACCCACCAAGCTGGTCACCAGCGAGACCGTGAAGACGAAGCCGACTCCGACACCGACCTCGACCAAAGGACACGGCGGGGGCATCACGGTGGTCGTTGCCCATCCCGCGCGCGGGAACCCGCCTCCCCACGTGACGCCACATGTTCCTGACGGCCCACCTGCCTGCACGGTGACCGTGGGTCACCAGAAGGGCACGGACCATCAGGAAGGACGCCGCTCAGCTTGATGGCGCGCAGCTCGCGGGGGCGTGTCCACCACCGGACGCAGGCAAGCCGCCGAAGGCGCACCACCACCCGCCGCAGGCGCACGGACCGAAGCCAGGGCACGACCACGCCAGGCCGCCGCACCCGACGGTGCATCCACCGGGTCACATGGGTGAGGGCCACGCAGCCCGACACGGGTCGCCCCACGGACATCACGGCCCGGGATAGCCGGTTGCACACGCGGCGCGCGGCGCGCTAGGCTCCCGTCCCCGGCCGTCCGCACCGGCCACTTTCGTCACGACACGTGGAGGGCTCCCATGGCGCCATCGGATCCCCGGCAGACCAAGTTCGTGCTCGATGAGTCGCGTATCCCGCGCGCCTGGTACAACATCGCCGCCGATCTCCCCGTGGCGCCGTCGCCGCCGCTCCACCCGGGGACCCACCAGCCCATCGGACCCGACGACCTGGCGCCGCTCTTCCCGATGGCGCTCATCGGGCAGGTCGTCAGCCGCGACCGGGAGATCGAGATCCCGGAGCCCGTCCGCGACGCCTACCGGCTGTACCGGCCGAGCCCGCTCTATCGGGCACACCGGCTGGAGGCGGCGCTCGATACCCCGGCCCACATCTACTACAAGTACGAGGGCGGCAGCCCGTCGGGCAGCCACAAGCCGAACACGGCGCTCGCCCAGGCCTTCTACAACAAGGAGGAAGGGGTCACCCGCCTGGCGACCGAGACCGGCGCCGGGCAGTGGGGCAGCGCGCTCGCCTTCGCGGGCGCCTACTTCGGACTCGAGGTCAAGGTCTACATGGTCCGCGCGAGCTACGACCAGAAGCCGTACCGCCGGGCGTTGATGGAGACGTACGGCTCCGAGATCGTGGCCAGCCCGAGCCCCGACACGAGCTACGGCCGGAAGGTCCTCGACGAGAACCCGGGCCACACGGGCTCGCTCGGCCTCGCGATCAGCGAGGCGATCGAGGACACCGTCACCCATCCCGGCACCAAGTACTCGCTGGGTTCGGTGTTCGACTTCGTCCTGCTCCACCAGACGGTCATCGGCCAGGAGTCGATCGCCCAGCTCGAGATGGCCGGCGAGGAGCCGGACGTGATCATCGGCTGCGCCGGCGGCGGCTCGAACTTCGCCGGACTCGACCTTCCCGTGGCTCGGTCGCACGTTCCGTGGCGGCAAGAAGTACCGGGTCATCGCCGCCGAGCCCGAGGCTGCGCCGAGCCTGACCCGCGGCATCTACACCTACGACTTCGGCGACACGGCGCAGATGACGCCGCTCATCAAGATGCACACCCTCGGCCACGACTTCATCCCCGAGCCGATCCACGCCGGCGGCCTGCGCTACCACGGCATGGCGCCGCTGGTCAGCCTGCTCAAGGAGCAACGGCCATCATCGAGGCGCGCAGCGTCCACCAGCGGGCCAGCTTCGCGTCGGGCGTCCAGTTCGCCCGGACCGAGGGGATCCTGCCGGCACCGGAGCCCACCCACGCCATCAAGGTCGCGGTCGACGAGGCGATCGCCGCCAGGGAGGCCGGTGAGGCGCGGGTCATCCTGTTCAACCTGTGCGGTCACGGTCACTTCGACCTGTCCGCCTACGAGCGCTACCTCGACGGCACGCTGGAAGACTACGAATACCCCCAGGAGAAGGTCGAAGCCGCGCTGGCCTCGTTGCCGCGAGTCTGATATCGGGGCGATCGGCGGTGCCGATGCTGGCGTGCTGGACATGCGGGCGGCAGATCTCTTGGTCTCGTCCCGGGCATCGCTGCTCGAGTCGATGCCGTCGGAGGCGCGCCGCTGCCCCCGCTGTGGCGCGCCCCTGGGCGCTGAACGCCGCGAGGCCGATCGGCGCGTCGTCGCCCGGGCGGTCGATCCGGCCGTCGAGCGGCGAGTCGCCGACCGACGCAGCGTCCGACGGTCTGGGGGGCCCGGCTTCACGACCTGATCGGCGGTCGTGCGAGGCACCTGGCAGCCACTCGCGACCGGACGGCACACCATCGTCGCGTCCGGCTGCGATACTCGGGACCATGCATCTCGGGTTCGTCGGGTTCGGCCTGATCGGGGGCTCGATCGCTCGCGCCGTCCGGACGAACCCCAAGACGTCGCGCTGGCGGATCGATGCCTGGTCGCCGTCCGGGAGCGGGCCGGCACGCGCCCTCAAGGACAAGGTCATCGATGTGGCCGCGGCCGGCCCGGAAGCGGCGGTCGCCGATGCCGATCTGATCATCCTGGCCGCTCCGGCGACGGCCTGCCTGCCGCTCATCGACCAGCTCGTCGGGCCGTGGCGCAACCTCATCCGGCCAGACGCGGTCGTGACCGACGTGGCGAGCACCAAGGCCCGCATCGTCGAACGAGCGGATGCGGCCGGCCTGTGGTTCGTCGGCGGCCATCCGATGGCGGGGCTCGAGAGTGCCGGGTATGTCGCGTCGGACGCGGACCTGTTCGTCGACCGTCCATGGGTCATCGTCCCCGGCGCGCTGGCAGGCCCGACCGACGTGGCGCGCGTGGTCGATCTCGCCACGGCCTGCCGCGCGCGTGTCGTCCAGATGGACGCGCAGGCCCACGACCTGGCGGTGTCCGCGATCAGCCACCTGCCTCTGATCGTGGCGGCGGCTCTTGCCGAGGCGGTCGCGGGGACGCCTGCCGCGGTCCGGGACGACTGGCCGGCCGCAGCCGCCCTGGCCGCCGGTGGATGGCGCGACATGACACGCGTCGCGCGCGGCGATCCGGCGATGGGAGCAGCGATCGCCGTCACGAATGCGCCGGTCCTCGCCAAACGGATCCGCGACCTCCGATCCGTGCTGGACGAGTGGCTCGCCGAGCTCGAACGGAAGGGCGGTCCGCGCGAGTCGGTCATGGCCGAGCGGCTGGCCGCGGCCCGCACCATCCTCGAGGAAGGGCCGTGACCGACGAACGGGTCTTCGTCGTGCCGCGGGTCGCGGTCCTCGACGAGGCCGGCTGGTACGGCCTCCGTACCGACGATCTGGACCCGTTCGTCGCCGCGCTGGAGCGCGACGGCCGCTACGAGAGGCGTGCCGAGATGGAGCGCGACCCGTCGTTCAAGCAGGTCATCCCGTACCTGGTCCTGCGCGACGGCGAGCGATTCTTCCTGATGCAGAGGACCGCGGCCGGCGGCGACCCGCGGCTCCACGGGCGCTATTCGATCGGCGTCGGCGGCCACCTGAACCCGGGCGACGGGGGAGTGCTCGGCGGCCTGTGCCGCGAATGGGCGGAGGAGCTCGTCGCCGATTTCGTGCCGGACTTCCGGCTGGTCGGTCTGCTCAACGACGACACGACCGAAGTCGGTGCCGTCCACCTCGGCGCGGTCTACGTGGGCGACGCGGCCGGCCGGTCGGTGGCGATCCGCGAGACCGACAAGCTGAGCGGCTCGTTCGTCTCGGCCGGTGACGTCGCCGCCGTCGCGGACCGGCTCGAGACGTGGAGCCACCTCGTGTTCGAGTTCCTGGTCGGCGAACCTCTCCCCACCCCTGCCGGGACGCCCCTATAATCCGGGCGCCGGGGCAGCGTTCGCGCTGAACGTGCCCGACCCGGCTGACATGCCCGACCCGGAATGCCCCGCGGAGGTCTGATGGCGGCCAAGATCCTCGTCGTCGACGACGACCCGAATGTCCAACGACTCCTGCAGTACACCCTCAAGCAGGAGGGCTATGACGTCGTCGTGGCATCCGATGGCAGCGAAGGTTTCCGGTTGTGGGGAGCGGAAGCGCCGGACCTGATCCTGCTCGACGTGCAGCTGCCCAAGCTCGACGGCTACCAGGTCGCGACCAAGATCCGGACCGAGGAAGGCACCTCCAGCCACGTCCCGATCATCATGCTGACGGCGGAGCGCGAGGTCGAGCAGAAGGTCCGGGGCCTTCGTGCCGGAGCCGACGACTACCTGATCAAGCCGTTCCACCCGGCCGAGCTGCTGGCCCGCATCAAGAGCCTCCTCGCTCGCTTCGCACCGAAGGAATCGCTGCTGGCCCGCCCGCCGCTCGGCCGGATCCTCGCGTTCTACGGGGCCAAGGGTGGCGTGGGCACGACCACGATCGCGATCAATGCCGCGATCGCGCTGCATCGCGAGCTCGGGCGCAAGGTCGCGCTGGTGGATGGCAACCTCCAGTTCGGCGACCACCGCGTGTTCCTCGACCTCGGGCTCGACCGCAAGAGCATCGTCGATGTCGTGACCGCGCCGTCGATCGACGCCGACCTCATCAAGCAGGTCATGGTCAAGCACGATTCGGGCATCGACCTGCTGCTCGCGCCGCCCTCGCCGGAAACGGCCGAGCTCGTCCGGCCCGAACACCTGCCGTTCATCGCCGAGCAGCTGTCGCTGCTTTACGACTACACCCTCATCGACATCGACAAGCGGCTCGATGACGTCAACCTCGGCGTGTTCGAGGCGGCCGACGCGGTGTTCGTGGTGATGACCGCCGACCTGTCGTGCCTCAAGAACGTGCGCCTCATCCTCGAGACCATGGAGCACCTGGGCTACCCGGCGGAGAAGGTGCAGCTGGTGCTCAACCGCTCCAACGCGTTCACCGGGATCAACGTCAAGAACGCCGAGGGCGCGCTCAAGCGGACGATCGAGCACCAGGTCGTGAACGAGTATCGGGGCGCCATCAGCGCGCTCAACTCGGGCGCGCCGTTCATGTTCACGAAGGCCGATTCCGCCCTCGGCGGGTCGCTGCTGGCGTTCGCCCGGTCGGTGGACAAGCCGACGGCCGCCGCGCCTGCGACGGCAAAGGCGGGTACGGCCGCGCGCTGAAGGGTCCGGTGGGCGCCTTCGGCCGGGCTTGGTACGCGGGAGATAAGCGGCGGTTGACCGACAGGTGAGCGTGCGCCGCTAGCCTCGCGCTGTGCTGGCCATCGTCCCGTCCGCCACTCTCAACGGCCTCGACGGCCGGATGATCCGGGTCGAGGTGGACGTCGCGCCCGGGCTTCCGGGTTTCACCATCGTCGGGCTGGCCGACGCTGCGCTCCAGGAGGCCCGCGAACGCGTCCGTGGAGCCCTTCGGAATGCCGGCTTCGTCCACCCGCCGCGGCGGATCACGGTCAACCTCGCGCCGGCGGACCTGCGCAAGGCCGGCTCGTCGCTCGACCTGGCGATGGCCGTCGGGATCCTGCTCGGCTCGGAACAGGTGCGGGCCGGTGGCGGTCGGCTCGCGCTGATCGGTGAGCTGTCGCTCGGCGGCGAGGTCCGGTCCGTGCCGGGCGTCCTGCCGATGGTCGCCGCCTTGGCGCGCCGCGGACTGCGCCGCGTTGTCGTGGCGGCCACCGCGGTCGACGAGGCGAGGCTCGTCGACGGCATCGAGGTCTGCGGTGTCGAGACGCTCGAGGCCGCCGTGGACGTCGTCCGGGCACGCCGCCGCGCACGCACGGCGATGGTGCCGCCGCGGATCGAGCTCGTGGATGGGTCGGCGAGGGGAGGGGATGACGCACCGTCGCTGACGATCGGTGTCGCCGGTCGAGCGGTCCCGGACCTCGGCGAGGTGCGTGGACAGGCACCGGCGCGTCGCGGCCTGGAAGTGGCTCTCGCCGGTGGTCACGGTCTGCTGCTGGTCGGACCGCCCGGGTCGGGCAAGACGTTGCTCGCCCGGACGATCCCGGGGCTGCTGCCGCCGCTCGATGACGTCGCCGCACTGGCGGCCACGGTCGTCGCCTCGGCTGCCGGCGAAGGACCGCTCCACGAGCTCCGGCGCCGGCCGCCGTTCCGTTCGCCGCACCACACCGTCTCGTACGCCGGGATGGTCGGAGGCGGACCGCACCTGTCGCCCGGCGAAGTCACGTTGGCCGACCAGGGCGTTCTGTTTCTGGACGAGCTGCCGGAGTTCGGGCGGGACGTCCTCGAGGCGCTCCGACAGCCGATGGAGGACGGACGTGTCGCGATCGCCCGTGTCGGCCGGGCGGCGATCTTTCCGGCCCGCTTCCAGCTCGTCGCCGCGATGAACCCGTGCCCGTGCGGGTTCGCCGGCTCGGGGGACCGGCCGTGTGCCTGCCCGGTCCTCGTCCCGGAGCGGTACCAGCGGCGGGTATCCGGCCCACTCCGCGACCGGATCGACCTGTGGATCGCGATGCCGCGGGTGGCTCCCTCGGAGCTGGTCGGCGGCCCGGAACCCGAGGGTTCTGCTGCCGTCGGCGCACGGATCGCGTCCGCCCGGCGCGTGGCCCTGGCCCGGTCGCCCGGCCTGCTCAATGGTCGTCTGACGGGCAGCACCCTGCGCGACGCGTGCGGGCTCGATCGGTCCGGCCGACAGGCGCTGGTCGGTCTCGCCGAGCTGGAGCGCGCGACGGGCCGAGGGACGGAGCGCATCCTCCGCGTCGCACGGACGATCGCAGACCTGGCCGGCACCGAGACGGTGCAGCCGGATCACCTCGAGGAGGCGGCGTGGTATCGACCGGCCGACCTGCGGCTGGCGGCCGCCGAGGCATCCTGACGTGCTTGGTGTCGGGCTGGCCGGACCCGTCGGCGGCGATGACCGTGCGGGTGCGACGCGCACGGCGACATCCGACCCCGACATGCCTGTTTCGCAGGCGCAGCCCGGGGAGCCTGCCGAGGCGGAGCGCGACGCGTGGGCCGTGCTGGCCGGGGTCCGCGGGATCGGGCCGGTGGCGTTCGCGGCGTTGCTGGCGCGCTATGGCAACGCCAGAGCGATCCTCGGGGAGGCGTCATCGCCCGGCGGCGTGGAGCGTCTCGCCACCGCGGAGGGCGACGACAGGCCCGACGAGACGGACCGCGTCATCACACCCGAGGTCGCCGAGGCCGTCGCCGAAGCCGCCCGACGCGCGGACGCGACCCTCGCCCGGATCCGCGACCTCGGCCTCCGGGTGCTGACCATCGAGGATCCGCGATACCCGGTCCGCCTGGCGAGCATCGAGATGCCGCCACACGTCCTGTACGTGCTCGGGGATCCGGCGGCGCTGAGCAGCGATGCCGCCGTCGCCATCGTCGGTACGCGTCGGGCGACCGATGGCGGCCGGGCGTTCGCGGCTCGCCTGGCGACGAACCTCGTCGCGGTGGGAGCCACGGTCGTGTCGGGGCTCGCGGTCGGCATCGATGGGGCCGCCCACGCCGCCGCGGTCCACGCGCACGGAACGACGGTCGCGGTCATCGGGTCGGGGCACGCCGTCCTGCATCCGCGGGCGCACAGCCGTCTGGCGACCGCCATCGTCGCAGGTGGCGGGGCCGTCGTCTCGGAGCTGGGTCCGGACATCGCCCCGAGCAAGGGGACCTTCCCCCGCCGGAACCGCATCGTGCAGCGGCCTCGCCGACGCGACGGTCGTGGTCGAGGCGCCGGCTCGCAGCGGTGCCCTGATCACCGCGTCATGGGCGCTCGAACAGGGGCGCGAGTGTTTCTTCGTGCCCGGAGCCATCGACGCCCCGGCATCCGCCGGCTGCCTGTCGTACCTGCGCGAGTTCCCGGGTCGCGCGCGGATCGTGGCGGGCATCCCGCAGCTGATCGAGGACCTCGGGTTGGCCGATCGCCTCGTCGAGCCGGGCATCGCGACGGACATCTCCGCGACCCTGTCGGGCGTCAGCGAGGCGGCCCAGCGTCTCGGCCGCGAGCTGGTCCGTGGCAGGGCGACCGTGGACGAGCTGGTGGCGGTCACCGGCTGGCCCGTCGCGAGCATCCTGGCGGGCCTGACGCTGCTCGAGCGGCGCGGCCTGGCCGTCGGGATCCATGGCCGCTATCGGCCGGCCGGTGCCCTGGCCGGTGCCGATCCCGCGCGGCGACGTCAGCGGCCGAGGCCGTCCCGGCTCGCGAGCCGATGAGCAAGCCTCACGTTCGGAGGCGGCTCTCCAGCCGGGCTTCGACCTCATCGGCGACCGCGCTCGCCAGGCTCGTCCCGAAGCGTCCGGCCAGCCGCTCGAAGAGCGATCGTCGCAGGCGGATCGGCGCGGCCTTGGCTGGGACCCCGGCCGCCTCGGCGGCCAGCTCGACCGCGCGCTCGAGGTCGCCGACCTCGTCGACGAGCCCGAGGGCGACGGCTTCTTCGCCGAGCCAGACCTCGCCTGTCGCCAGTTCGCGGACGCGCGCCTCGGGCAGGTGGCGTCCGCCGACCACCCGGGCGACGAACGCGTCATAGAACGCATCGACGATGGCCTGTTCCTTGGCTCGTTCCTCGTCCGTCTCCTCACGCCAGGGAGCACCCATGCCCTTGAGCCGCCCGGCACGCGTCTCGGTCACGCTGACGCCGAGCCGTTCGAGCAGTCGCGGCAGCCGCGGACCGGCCGAGATGACCCCGATCGAGCCGACGACGGCGTGGGGCTGGGTGACGATGCGCTGGGCGGCCATGGCCGCCAGGTACGAGCCTGACGCGCCCGTGCCGCGGATCGCGGCGACGAGCGGTTTCTTCGCCGCCAGCCGTTCGAGGGCCAGGAACATATCGTCCGACGCCGTCGCAGAGCCACCCGGGGAATCGATGTCGAGGACGACTGCCGGCACCTTCGTCGACTCGCGGATCCGGCGGATGAGCTCGATCCAGTCGGCAGTCCGGGCGCCACCCGCGATCGGGCCGTAGAGCCGGACGATGGCGACGCGACCGGGCGGAAAGAGCCGGCCGGCGCCGGGGATGAGGGCTCGGAGTTCTTGCGGGGTCATGCCGCGACCAGCCTAATGCGCCCGGCCGATCGTGTCGTGCGAACGCCACGGATCACGGAGTCGGGGGCCCCGGGGCGATGAGCCAGCGTGCCAGAATGCGGCATGGATCCGGCCGTCCGATTCGGTGTCCTCCTCCTTCCGAACGTTCCATGGGACGTCTTGCGGGAGCGCGTCATCCGCGTCGAGCGACTCGGGTTCGACGTGGCGGGCATCGCCGACCATTTCGTTGACTGGACGAACCCGCCGAACCCGTGGCTCGAATCATGGACGGTCCTGACCGGGCTTGCCGGGGCGACGACCTCCATCCGGCTGGCCACATGCGTGACCCAGATCGCATTCCGGAACCCGGCCGTGTTCGCTAGACAGGCGCTGACCCTCGACCACGTCTCGGGCGGGAGGCTGGAGATCGGGCTGGGGACCGGCCTGGTCGGCGACCCCTCCTACGCGATGACCGGCATCCCGGATTGGGGTCCCAAGGAGCGCGTCGCGCGGCTCGGTGAGTACGCCGAGGTCGTCGATCGCCTGCTGCGGTATGAGGTGACCACGTTCGACGGTGTCTTCTATCGCGTCGACGGCGCGATCATGAACCCGCGGCCGGCCCAGTCGCCCCGGCCGCCGATCACCATCGCGGCCCTGGGCCCGGTGATGATGCGCCACGCAGCCCGGACGGCGGACATCTGGAGCAGCCTGTCGTTCCAAGGGACGTTCGACGTTCAGCTCGACGAGCTTCGCGGTCGCCTCGGCCAGATGGCCGACGCCTGCGCCGCGGTCGGGCGTGATCCGACGACGCTCCGGCGGTCGTTCACGATGTACGACGCCGCAGCGCGACCTCGCGGCGGGACGTACGACTGCTTCACCTCGGTCGAGCGCTTCGAGGAGATGGTCGACCCGCTGCTCGAGATGGGGATGGACGAGATCGTCGTCTATTACCCGCCGGACGAGCGGCAGCTGCCCACGTTCGAACGCATCGCCACAGACGTGCTGCCGCGACTTCGCGCTCGACGGGCGACCGTCTGAGTCGAGCGCCCAGCGGTCAGGGCTTGAAGCGGACCGTCTGGATCATCGACGACTCGTCGGGGTTCGGGGCGCCATTCGGCGTGACGAACTCGACGAGCAGCGCGGTCTGGTCGTTGGCGAGCAGGTGGATGCTCTCGTTGACCTGCAAGGTGCCGCCGCCGACCTTGTTCGTCGCGATGCTCAGCGGCCAGTGGAGCGCCGGCCCGGCGGGCAGCGTCTCGGTCTCGGCAGTCGGCACCTTGGCGACCCCTGGGACGGCCTTGAACTGGGCCGAGATGCTCTGGCCGATCGTCTCCAGCTGCATCCCCTGGGATGGGATGGCGATCGCCACGAGCGCGTTGCCCTGCAGCGTGTTGACCGCGAGCCGCACGTTCGGCATCGTCTGGAAGGCTTGGATGGCACCGGCGAGCCCGGGGTTCGCCTGCGTGAACGCCTCGAGCGCCGGTCCGCTCAGGGTCGACAGGTCGTACGCCTGCCAGCCGGCGGGGAGGTCGATCGAGTACGGCTGACCGGCGAACGGATCGCCGCCGTTCGTGGCAGCGGACGGTGACGCGGCCGCCGTCGTCGTGGGCGTCGCCGTCGGTACGGGCGTGGCGATGGCGGACGGCGAGGGGCTGTTCGCCGAACCACAGCCGGCGAGGACTCCGGCGAGCAGGGCGGCGAGCGCCAGGCGGTGAAGCATCATCGTCTCCGTGGTCGGGTTTCCCGTGAGCCGGCCAAGGATGCCGGGGTCCGACCCGCGCTGTCCAGCCGCGAAGGGTCCGGGGTACCGTCCGGTACGGATGCGGCGCCGTTCGGCCGGACAGCCTCGAGTCTCGCCGAACCGGACTAATCGTTCGACGCCAGCGAGCGGCCGAGGTCCTCGAAGACGCAATCGTCCAGCAGGCGCACGAGCGTGGCCGTCCGCCTGCTGAATGCCGCGAGGATGAGCGCGACGGGACGCCGGACCCCCAGGCGCCGGATCGCGGGGCGCCGGAGCGCCGGTCGAGGCGCTGCCGACTGCCGAAACGTCGGTCGTCGGTGGGGACGACCCTCATCAGCGGCCGCGAGGAGCCGATGGCGCTCCTCGGCCTGCAGGCCGTCACGGACGCGGATGTCCGCGAGCTCGTTGCCAAGGAAGATGTCTGGGCGCATCGGACCTGACCTCCGTATCCCCGCGGGGGGTTGCCCCTCCCGTGCGGAGTGGTTCCAAGGGTGGCTGTGCGCAGATACGGCAGCACGCAGGGCCCGGTTTCGTGCCATCCCCACATGCTGGCGACCGTTGCGCCTCGCGAGCCTGAAGGCCCTTCGATCCGCTGGACGGAACGGGCGAGGCCGCCTGCACGGCGTCGTGAAACGGCGGTCGGTTTGCCCGGAGCGACAGCCCGGTGCTACCCTCAACGCCGGTCGTCCACCCCCGGGGCGACCCGAGCCCCGCCCTCGATGGGTCCCCCAAGACCAACGAGCTGGAGCGTCTATTGCGTCAGGCCCCCGTCGCGCCGCTGGCCGTGCCCGCCTACCTCGCGGCCCGCCTCGGCGCAGCACTGCGCCGCTCGGCCCGTGCCCGGGCCGGCCTCGCCTTCGGCCTGACCATGGCCCTCGGGATCGGCTATATCGGCAGCAGCGCGGACGTTCTGCCGGCCGTGATCGCGACCGTGCCACGTCCCATCCTGCCCCTCACGCAGGCAGCCTTTTCGACGGCGTTCTCGACGAACCGCGCGCTCACCGGGCCGGCGACCATCCGGTTCAGCGCCCCGATGGACCCCGCGTCCGTCGCATCGGCCATGACCGTCACGCCGTCGACGCCCATCACGCTTTCCTGGGACGCCAGCGGGACCGTCCTCACGATCGTGCCGCGCGACCACTGGGCGGCCGGTTCCCTCCAGACGATCACGGTGGAGTCCGGCGCACTCGCTCAGAGCGGTCAGCCTCTCGCCCGGCCCATCCGCGTGGTCTTCCTGACCCGGGACGCGACGAGAGCTGCGGCGGTCGCCACGGAGACGGCCGGCGATCGAGTGGCCGTCACCACTGCCTTCCTGGTCACCTTCGCCCACCCGATCGCAGCCGATTCGTTGACGGGAGCGGTCCACCTCGATCCGCCGACGTTCGGGTCGGTCGAGGCGGTGACGACCGCTGACGGGGTCACCGGGTTTGCCTTCCGTCCGATGCGGACGCTGTTTCCGGACGTCGCCTACCGGCTGACCGTCGCGGGCGTCCGCGACACCGACGGCCTGCCACTCGACCCGGTCGTCCTCGCGGTCCGGACCGCCAAGGCGCCGGCGGTCGTTCGGTTCCGCCCACGGCCTGGCGCCGCGGGCATCGCGCGTGATGCGACCCTCTCGGTCCGCTTCACGATGCCGATGGATCGGCCGAGTACCGCCCGCTCCTTCTCCGTCTCGGTCCGCGGCAAGTCCATACCTGGGACCGTCGCCTGGGCCGAGCACGACACGGTCCTGTCGTTCACCCCGAAGACGGCGCTGCCATCGGGCTCCTCGGTGTCGATGACCGTCGGACTCGGCGCGACGGCGGCCGGCGGCGCCCCTCTCGCGGTGGCCGGCCACGCCACGTTCCGGACGCTCGGCGGCGCGGCCGCCGCCGACACCGCGGCCCCGTCCTCCTCGCGCTCGAGCGGATCGAGCACCGTGAAAGCGGTCGGTGGTGGCAGCTGGGCATCCGTCGAGACCTACTACCTCGGCCTCATGAACTGCACGCGGACGGGTGGCTGGGTCACCTCGAGCGGCGCCTGCAGCAGCCCCGGCGGTCGCAACGTCGCGCCGCTCACCCTCGACAGCGGCATCAGCTCGAAGGTGAGCCGTCCGTACGCCAAGAGACTGGCCGTCAGCGGCGACTGTAGCCACTTCATCGGCGGCAATCCGGGCACGCGACTCCGTGCCGCGGGGTACGACAGCTACCGCTGGGCGGAGAACATCGGCTGCCGGTCGGGGAGCGCCCGTGCGGCGGTGCTCGCGACGCACCTGTTCTACCAGAGCGAGAAGGCGTCCGGCGGGGGCCACTACGTCAACCTGATGAACCCGGCCTACGACCGGGTCGGGATCGGGGTCTGGGTGTCCGGCGGCCGCGTCCGCCTCGTGATCGACTTCTACCACGGCTGACGGGACCATCGGCGGACTGACGCGTGCCCGCTCGAGGGGCACCATCGGCGGGTGATCCGCAACGTGATCCTGCACATCGACAAGGAACAGCCGCTGCTGGCGGACCTCTTCGAGGCGCCGTCGGCGGGTGATGTCGGGCTTCGCTGCACGAACCTGCGCCAGATGAACGGCAAGCGCCCGGTGTTCGTGGACGACGTCCACGCGATGTTCTTCTTTCCCTATCTGCACATCCGGTTCGTCGAGATCCCACCGGGCGCGCTCTCCGGCACCGATGCCTCCGGGGCCGTCATGATCGATGAGGCGTACGAGCCGCCTCCCGCCGCGCCGGCGCCCGAAACCGAGCCCGACCTCGAGATCGACGAGGACTTCCTGCGCAGGATCCGCGAGGTCTGAAAGGGTCCGCCAAGGACCCGGTGCTAGACTCCCGCCCATGCCCAAGAACCTCGTCATCGTCGAATCGCCTGCCAAGGCGCGCACCATCGAGCGCTATCTCGGTCCCGATTACCGCGTCCTCGCCTCCTACGGGCACGTCCGCGACCTGCCCGAAAACCCGGGCAAGGGCAAGTTCGGGGTCGATGTCGACCACGATTTCGCACCCGAATACGTGATCTCGGACGACCGCCGCAAGCAGGTCGCCGACATCGAGAAGGCCGCCCGGTCGTCGGACCAGGTCTACCTCGCCACCGACCTCGACCGCGAGGGCGAGGCGATCGCCTGGCACGTCGCCGAGGCCGCTCACGTGTCCGCGACCAAGACGCTCCGGGTGACCTTCAACGAGATCACCGAGTCGGCGATCAAGGAGGCCTTCGCCCACCCGCGCCAGATCGACATGGATCTCGTCGACGCCCAGCAGACCCGTCGGATCGTCGACCGCCTCGTCGGCTACACGCTCAGCCCGCTTCTCGGCAAGAAGGTCCAGCGCGGCCTGTCGGCGGGGCGCGTCCAGTCGGTCGCGGTCCGCCTCGTGGTCGAGCGTGAGCGCGAGATCCGGGCGTTCACGGCGCGCGAGTACTGGACGATCCAGGCGATCCTCGCCACCCAGACCGGCGAGACGTTCGCCGCGGAGCTCGTTCGCATCGACGGTGAGGCGCTCGATATCCCGGACGAGGCGACCTCGGACGCGCATGCCGCGGCCATCCGCGGGCTCCATCCGGTCGTCACCAAGCTCGGCACGCGGACCCAGAAGCGGTCGCCGGCGGCGCCGTTCACGACCTCGACGCTCCAGCAGGAGGCCAGCCGCCGGCTCGGCTTCAGCCCGAAGCGGACGATGTCCGTCGCGCAGCGCCTGTACGAGGGCATCGAGACCGGCGGCGGCCAGGTCGGGCTCATCACCTACATGCGGACCGATTCGACGGCGATCGCCGGCGTGGCGATGGGCGAGGCGCGCGACGTCATCGGCGAGCGCTACGGCGAGACGTACACGATGCCCAAGGGCCGCGTCTACAAGACGAAGTCGAAGGGCGCCCAGGAGGCCCACGAGTCGATCCGCCCGACGAGCTTCCGGCGCGACCCGGACGAGATGGCTGCGCTCGCTCAAGTCGGACGAGGCTGCGGCTGTACCGGTTGATCTGGCAGCGCGCCCTGGCGTCGCAGATGGCACCCAAGGAGCTCGAGACCACGACCATCGAGCTGGCCGACGGCCGCTACGAGCTGCGGGCCTCGGCGACGAAGGTGCTGTTCGACGGGTTCTCCATCGTCTACACGGAAGGCCGCGACGACGCGTCGGCCGACGACGAGGACGAAGCGGGCGCCCGCCTGCCGAACCTGGCCGAGGGCGACGTCACGGACGTCACCGATGTGACGCCGACCCAGCACTTCACCGAGCCGCCGCCGCGCTTCACCGAGGCGACGCTGATCAAGGCGCTCGAGGAGCACGGCATCGGCCGGCCGTCGACATACGCAGCGACGATCTCGACCATCATCGACCGCGGGTATGTCCGCGTCGAGGACCGGCGGCTCCACCCCGAGCCCGTGGCCGAGATCGTGACCGACTTCCTGGTCGAACACTTCGGTGACTACGTGGACGTCGAGTTCACGGCACGGATGGAGGAGGAGCTCGACGAGGTCGCCAACGGCGAGCGACCGTGGGTGCCGCTGCTGCGAGCCTTCTACGACCAGCTGAAGGACGACATCGACAAGGAGCCGCGAAGCGCCGCCGCCGGAAGAGACCGACGAGGTCTGCTCGCTCGGCCACCCGATGGTCATCCAGCTCGGGCGGAACGGGCGGTTCCTGGCCTGTTCGCTCTATCCGGAGCACAAGGAGACCCGGCCGCTCCCGGGCGACGAGCCACCGCCCGCAGGAGGGCACGGGCGAGGTCTGCCCCGAGTGCGGCGAGGGCACGCTGGTCAGCAAGCGGGGCGGTTCGGCCCGTTCGTCGGCTGCTCGCGCTATCCGGACTGCAAGTACATCAAGAAGGACGGCCCGCCACCGCCCGATCCGCTGCCGTTCGAGGTCATCTGCCCGAAGAACCACGACGGCCACCTCGTCCCGCGTCGCGCGCGACGGACCGGGAACGTCTTCTGGGGGTGCTCGAACTACCCGCGCTGCGACTTCACGACGAACAACGAGCCACTGGGCGGCTGCCACGACACGGACGACGGTCCGCTCGCACGCAAGGGCGAGGAGGCGATCTGCCTGGTGTGCGGCTCGACGAGCGAGGCGGCTCCCGATGCCGATCGTGTCCGGGCGAACGCTACCCGGGCGGGCCGCCGAACCCCGAGGCGCTGGCCCGGCCGGCCCGTGGACGCGCAGGCGGCCGTGCGGGTGGTGGCAAGAGCCCGGCCAAGGGTCGCGGCAGGCACGCGGCGGGAGCCGCGCCTCCGGGGCCGCCGGAGAGACCGACGACCAGCGCTACACACGAGTCAAGCGAGCACGACCGACCGAGCCGGCCCCCGACGCGTGAGCGAGGCGTCGGGAGGCTCGGCGACCGACCCCGCGCTGGCGCGCTTCCTCCGCTCCCTCGCCGCGCGCGACGCCTCACCGCACACCCGGCGTGCCTATGCGACCGCGGTCGGCGCCTACCTCGACTGGCTGGCGGCGCGCGGGACCGACTGGCGCCACCCGGCCCGGGCCGACCTGCGCGCCTATCTCGCGGTGCTCGGGGAAGGCCACGCGCGCTCGTCGGTCGCGCAGCGGCTGGCCGCGATCCGGTCGTTCCACCGCTGGGCCACCCGCGACGACCTCGCGCCGGGCGATCCGTGGGGCGCCATCGCGACGCCGCGGCTGCCGCGTCGTCTCCCGCGCGTCCTCGAGGTCGAGCAGGTCGACCGGCTGCTCGCCGTGGTGGACGACGACCTCGACGAGCGACCCGGTGAGGATCCGAGGCGCGCGTCCGTCCGGCTCGCACTGGCCCTCCGCGACCGGGCGCTGATCGAGACGGCCTACGCCGCCGGGCTTGCGGATCAGCGAGCTGGCGTCGGCCGAGCTCGGCGCGCTCGACCTGCGGCGGGGCGAGATCCGGGTGCTCGGCAAGGGGCGCAAGGAACGGATCGGGCTGCTCGGCCGGCCGGCGCGAGCGGCGCTCGCGGCGTACCTCGAGGACGGCCGCCCGGTCCTGCTCGAGCATCGCACCGGACGACGACGCGCCACCGGTCGAGATCTTCCTGAACCACCTCGGCGCGCCGCTCGGCGTGCGCGGCCTGCGGTACCGCCTCGATCGGCTGTGCGCCGGGCCGGGCCTGCCGGTCGGCGTCTCGCCGCACACCCTCCGCCACTCGTTCGCGACGCATCTGCTCGACGGCGGTGCGGACCTGCGGGTCGTCCAGGAGCTGCTCGGTCACGAGAACCTGGCGACGACCCAGATCTACACCCACGTGTCGCCAGGTCGGCTCCAGGCCGCCTATCGGGAGGCCCACCCGAGGGCGCGCCGCGCCACCGGCACCGTGAGCGCGACCGGGTCGATCGCCCGCGCCGGGCTGATCGTCTCCGGCGCGTTCCTCGTCTCGCGGATCCTCGGCTACGTCCGCATCGTCGTCATCGCCAGCTCGTTCCGAACGGCCGAGCTCGACGCGTTCTTCGCCGCGTTCCGCATCCCGGACCTGATCTTCCAGCTCGTCGCCGCCGGTGCGCTCTCGTCGGCGCTCATCCCGATCGTCGTCGGGCCTGTTCACGACCGCCGAGCAGCAGCGCGCCTGGCGGGTCGTGTCGACGGTCATCAACCTGATGCTCATCGGGCTGGTCGTCTTCGCCGTCGCGCTGTTCATCGCGCCCCGGTCGTCGTCCCGTTCATCACCCCGGGCTTCGTCGGTCCCAAGCTCGACCAGACCATCGAGCTGACCCGGATCATGCTGCTGAGCCCGATCTTCCTCGCGCTCGGGGCCGTCGCGACGAGCGTGCTCAACGCCGGCGGCCGGTTCGCCGCGTCGGCCATCGCGCCCGATCGTCTACAACCTCGCGATCATCGGTGGCGCGCTGATCCTCGGCCCGAGGCTCGGCATCGAGGGCCTGGCGATCGAGCGTCGTCGCCGGTTCGCTGGGCCATCTCCTCGTCCAGGTCCGCCCGATGGCACGGCTCGGCTTCCGCTACGCGCCGCGGATCGACATCGGCGACGCGCAGGCGCGCAAGGCGCTCGTCCTGATGGCGCCGCGGGCGATCGGCCTCGGCGTGACCCAGATCACGTTCATCGTCGTCACGGCGCTCGCCAGCACCCTCGGCAACGGCGCCGTGTCGGACTTCAACTTCGCGTTCGCGATGCTCCAGATCCCGCTCGGGATCATCGGCGTGCCGCTCGGCATCGTGGTCCTGCCGTCGTTGTCGCGCGAGGCCGCGATCGGGCGCGAGGACGCCTTCGCGGCGCCTGCTCACGCGGGCACTCCGGCTGCTGATCTTCGTCATGGTCCCGATCGCGTTCCTGACCGCCGTCGTGCGGGAGCCGGTCGTCGAGATCCTGTTCGGCGGCGGCCACATCAGCGCAGTCCGACCTCGACCTGATCGCGGTGACCCTCGTCGACGTTCCTCGTCGGGCTGACCGCTCACGCGATGATCGCGGTCCTGGCGCGTGCGTTCTACGCCCGGCAGGACACGGTCACGCCGGTCGTCGCCGCGTGTCGCGGCCGTGGCCATCAACACGACTCTCGCGGTGATCCTGGTCGGGCCGTACGGGCTGCCTGGGATCGCCCTCGCGATCGCGATCGCGGCATGGCTCGAGGCGCTCGCGCTGCTCGCGATCCTGTACCGCCGGCTGCCTCATTTCGAGCTGTCGGGCCTCGGGCCGGGTCGGCATCGAGTCGGTGGTCGGGAGCGTCGTGGCGACCGTCGTCGCGGTCGGAGCCCTGGGCGTGGTCGAGGGCGCCCTCGGTCGCGAGCCCGGACGGCTGATCCTCATCGTCGAGGTGGCGATCGTCAGCGCGGTGTTCGGCCTGGTCTACGCCGGGTTGTCGCTCGTGTTGCGGATCCCCGAACTGCCGTCTATCGTCGGGGTCATGGCCGACGTCATCCGCCGCCCGGTCAGGTCGTGACGGACGTCGACCCGACCACGTGGGACCGTTTCGTGGCGGACGGTGACCCCGGCTCCTACCTCCAGACGAGCGCATGGGCGGCGGTCAAGGCGGTGAACGGCTGGTCGGCGCACCGCGTGCTGGTAGGCCCGGCTGGCGGTCGGAACGACGTCGACGGCCTGGCGGGCGTCGCCCAAGGCCTGCGGATCGGCGCCCAGGTCCTCGTCCGACGGCCACGGCCGATGCCGTGGGGGTTCGCCTACGCGCCGCGCGGTCCTGTTGCGTGCGGCTGGACGCCCGAGACGATCGGCGACTTCACCGCGGCCATCCGCGAGCAGCTTCCGGCCGAAGCCGGACGCATCAGCCACCTCCGGATCGACCCCGAGATCGAGCTCGACGGCGCCGCCGATCCCGACGGCGCGCTGCGGGCGGCGCTGCGGACCGCCGGCTGGCGCCCGGCCCCGCCCATCCAGCCCAACGCGACGCGGATCATCGACCTGCACGCCGACGAGGCCGCGCTGTGGGGCGACCTGCGCAAGAAGTGGCGGCAGTACGTCAACAAGGCACGAACGGGCGGCGTGACCGTCGTGGACGCGGGTGCCGAGCGCCTGACCGAGTTCTACGCGATCTACCGCGAGACGGCCGACCGTGCGGGCTTCCTGATCCGTGCCGAGTCGGCCTACCGCGACGTCTGGGAGGCCTTCGCGCCGAGCGGCAACGCCCGCCTCCTGTTCGCCCGGGCCGCCGACGGGGAGCCGCAGGCGACGCTCCTGCTGGTCCGCTGCGGGCCGCGGGTCGTCGAGCCGTACGGCGGGATGACCGCGGCCGGTGCCGAGTCGCGCGCCAACTACCTGCTCAAGTGGGAGGCCATCCGCTCGTCGCGCGAGGCCGGGCGCCACGAGCTACGACCTGTGGGGCCTCGCGACCGGCGGGATCGCCCACTTCAAGACGGGGTTCGGTGGCCGCGAGGTCCAGTACATCGGGGCGTGGGACCTGGTCCTCAGCCCGGTCGGACGGCGCGCCTACGACTGGGCCCAGCGCGGCCGGGTGCGCGCTGGCCCGACGACGCGGCGGCATCGCCGCGACCGGCAGCGCTGCGGCCTACGGGGCCGCTGATTGAACGACGGCGATGCGACGGTCGGCAGTCCCGGGGTCCGCGACGTCGACCCGGCCGCACTGGCGGACTGGGACGCCGCGACCGTCGACGCATCGGGCGGCCACGTCTACCAGTCACGTGCCTGGGCAGACCACCGGGCGGCGTCGGGCTGGACGCCGCGGTTCCTCCGGGCCGCTGACGGCGGCCGGGTGCTGGCGCTGACCCGCGGCTGGCCGATGGTCGGCGGCGGGAGCGCGTACCTGCCGCGCGGACCGGTCGCATGCGGGGCGGACGCGGCGGGACAGGCCGCACGACTCGTCGCGATCGCGCGACGCGCTGGCCGGGGAGGGGATCGATGTGGTCGCCGCCGACCCCGAGGTGCCGGCCTCCGAGACGGCGTTCCGGGATGCGATCGAGGCGGGCCGGCTTCGCCGCCATCGACGAGATCCAGCCGTCGCGTCACCGGGTGTCGCTGCCGCTCGGGCCGGGAGTCGACGAGACCGCGGTCTTCGACGGTGTCGCCAAGTCCACCCGCCAGCGGATCCGCGGCGCGGAGAGCGGCGACGTCGCCGTCGTTCGCTACGACGCTCGCGTCGGACCGGACGGCGTGGGCGAGGGGTTCGTCGTGCCCGGTGAGCCGCCGTACGATGCCCTCGACCGGTTCTACGACCTGCTGCTCGAGACCGGCGAGCGGCGCCACTTCACGTTCGGGCCGCGGGCCGCGTTCGTCGGCTGGTGGCGGGCGGCCCTCGCGGCCGGGCACCTGGTCTACCTCGAGGCGCGCGCCGAGGGCGTCGCGGGCGATCCGCTGGCCGGACTGATCCTGTATCGCCACGGCGGCCGGCTCTCGACGGTCCACTCCGGCGACCACGCCTCGGCGCGGACGACGCACCCCGGCGCGCTCCACCTGCTGCGCTGGCGCGCCATCCAGCTCGCGATCCGCGAAGGCTGCGAGGAGATGGACCTCGGCGGGGTGGACGTCGCGGGCGCCCGCGGGGAGCCGGTCGAGGGTGACCCGCTGTACGGCCTGTACCAGCACAAGCGGTCCTTCGGCGGGCGATGGCTGGAGCTGACCGGCGCCCACGAGCGGGTCTACGACGTGCGCGGGTACCAGGCTGGCCGATTGTCCGGTCGCCTCGCCCGGGTGGTCCACCGATGACCCAACGCTCCCTGGCCGAGCTGATCGCCGCGGCCGAGCCGACCGGAGCCGCCCCGCTCGGCGGCCTCATCGAGCGCCTGTCGGCCGAGGGTCGCCTTCGCGGAGCCCGGAGCGATGGCCTGGCGATCGGTGCGGCCGGCCTCGCCGCGATCCCGATCCGCGGGGTGACCCACGATTCGCGTGCCGTGCGGGAGGGTTCGCTGTTCGTGGCGATCCCCGGCCTGCGCGTCGACGGCCACGAGTACGTCGCCGCGGCCGCCGCACGCGGAGCCGTGGCTGCGCTCGTGGACCATGCACTCCCGGATGTCGCGCTGCCCCAGCTGGTCGTCGCCGGGCCGCGCGAGGCGCTGGCCGCGGCCGCGGCGTGGTGGTACGGCGACCCGAGTCACGATCTGGCGGTGGTCGGGATCACCGGCACGGACGGCAAGACGACGACCTCGTTCCTGGCCGTCGCGGCGCTCGAGGCGGCCGGCATCCGGACCGGGATGACCGGCACGGCCGCGACCCGCATCGGCGGCGTCCAGACCGCGAACGAGGCCCATGCCACCACCCCTGAGGCGCCCGAGCTCCAGCGTGCGCTCCGCGCGATGGCCCTTGCGGGTGACACGGCGGCCGTCATCGAGACGACCTCGCACGGGCTCGCTCTCGCACGCGTCGACGAGACCGCCTACGACGTCGCGATCCTGACCAACCTGACCCACGAGCATCTCGAGCTGCACGGGACGTGGGAGGCCTACCGCGACGCGAAGCTCCGCCTGTTCGAGAAGCTGGCGCGCAGCGGGTTCGCGGCCGGCCCGGACGCCGCCACGCACACCCGGAACAAGCCGCACTCATGGCCCGCGACCGGGATCGTCAACGCCGACGACCCGTCGGCCGGGTCGTTCATCGGGGTGGCCCAGGAGGCCGGTGCGCGCGTCCTGACCTATGGCACGGACCCGGCCGCCGACGTCCGCGCGACCCGCATCGAGGAGGACGCCCGGCGGCTCCGCATCGCCTACGAAGCCCCGTCCGGGGCCGCCACCGTGGACCTCCAGCTCGTCGGGCGGTTCAACGTCCACAACGCCCTGGCGGTCGTTTCACTCGGCGAGGCCGTCGGGCTCGATCCGGCGGCGGTCCGGGAGGGCCTGGCGGGCGTGCCCCTCGTGCCCGGTCGGATGGAGCGCGTGGAGCTCGGTCAGCCGTTCGGGGTCATCGTCGACTTCGCGCACAGCCCGGTCGCGCTCCAGACCGTCCTCGACCTGCTCGCGCCGCTGGCCGCCTCGCGCGGCGGCGGGCTGATCGCGGTCTTCGGCTCGGCCGGCGAGCGCGACACGGCTAAACGCCCGGCGATGGGCCGGATCGCCGGCGAGCGTGCGCGGATCGTCGTCGTCACCGACGAGGACCCGCGGGGCGAGGACCGCGACCGGATCAACGACGAGATCGCGCGTGGCGCGGAGGCCGTCGGCAAGCGCCGTGACAACGACCTGCTGGTCATCGCCGACCGGCGCTCCGCCATCGAGGCCGCCATCGAGCGCGCCCGCCCGGGCGACATCGTGCTGCTGGCCGGCAAGGGCCACGAGCAATCGATCATCGGGCCCGACGGGCCGGTCCCGTGGGACGAGCGGACGGAGGCCGAGGCCGCGCTGCACCGGGCCGGCTACGGCTGAGCGTATCCTTGGGTCGATGGCAAGCACGACACCACGCACCAAGACGCCGACCGGGACCGCCACGAAGCGGGGTCCCCGCCGCGCGCCGGTCGCCGTGCCCGCCCCGGCCGCGGCCGGCCCCGATCTCGTGGCGATGCGCGCCAAGCTCTACGCCGCGATCCTCGAGGAGCACCCCAGCGCCGACCTCGGCCCGGTCGGCGAGGCATTCGATCTCGCCGTCACCGCCCACGAGGGCCAGAAGCGGGCGACCGGCGAGCCGTACGTCACGCACCCGATCGCCTCGGCCCAGATCCTGGCCGAGCTCGGCATCGACACCGTCGCCATCCAGGCGGCACTCCTCCACGACGTCCCCGAGGACACCGAGTACAGCCTGACCGACGTCGAGGAGCGCTTCGGCGCCGAGGTCGCCCAGCTCGTCGACGGCGTCACGAAGCTGTCCAAGTTCAGCACCCACAGCCACGAGCAGCAGCAGGCCGAGAACATCCGGAAGATGCTGCTGGCGATGGCCGAGGACATCCGGGTCGTCCTGATCAAGCTCGCCGACCGGCTCCACAACATGCGCACGCTCGACGGGCTGCCGGTCGAGAAGCAGCAGCGCATCGCCCGCCAGACGATGGAGATCTACGCGCCGCTGGCCGAGCGGCTCGGCATCTGGCAGATCAAGTGGGAGCTCGAGGATCTCGCCTTCAAGGCGCTCGAACCCGAGCGCTTCCGGGAGCTGGCAAAGCTGCTCGACACGCGACGCAAAGGCCGCGAGACCTACATCGAGCGCGCGATCGCCGAGCTCGCGCCGCAAGCTCGAGGCGGCCGGCATCGAAGCCGACCTGCAGGGCCGACCGAAGCACATCTACAGCATCTGGAAGAAGATGGAGCGCAAGGGCGCGGAGTTCGGCGAGATCTACGACGTCTACGCCATCCGCATCCTGGTCGAGGACGTCCGCGACTGCTACGCGGCACTCGGCATCGTCCACTCGATCTGGCGACCGATCCCGGGCCAGTTCGACGACTACATCGCGGTCCCGAAGAACAACCTCTACCAGTCGCTGCACACCGCCGTCATCGCGCTCGACGGCAAGCCGCTCGAGATCCAGATCCGGACCCAGGCGATGCACCAGGTGTCCGAGGTCGGCATCGCCGCCCACTGGCGCTACAAGGAAGGCACCAAGTCCGACCGCGAGTACGACGCCAAGCTCGCCTGGCTCCGCCAGCTGCTCGACTGGCAGCGTGACGTCAGCGACGCGACCGAGTTCGTCGAGGGCATCAAGCTCGACATCTTCCAGGACCAGGTCTTCGTGTTCACGCCCAAGGGCGACATCAAGGACCTGCCGGCCGGTGCGACGCCGCTCGACTTCGCCTATCGCATCCACACCGACGTCGGCCACCGGACGATCGGGGCCAAGGTCAACAACCGGCTGGTGCCGCTCGACTACCGGCTGAAGAACGGCGACATCGTCGAGATCGTGACGACCAAGGGCGAGCATGGCCCGTCGCGCGACTGGATGAACGTGGCCAAGACCAGCCACGCCCGCGAGAAGATCCGCCAATGGTTCAAGCGCAAGGACCGCGACGAGAACATCGTCCACGGCCGTGAATCGCTCGAGCGGGAGCTCCGCCGGCTCGCGCGGACGTCGATCGCGGCGGTCGGGCCGGACCAGATCCTCGAGGTCGCGCGACATCTCAACTACGAGACGCTCGACGACTTCTATGCGGCCATCGGCTATGGCGCTTTCGGTGCGCAGACCGTGGTCATGCGGCTCGGCGTGGTGGACGACAGCCAGAGCACGCTGCCGACCGTCGCTCCGCCGCAGAAGATCGAGCGGACGGGCGGCGTCCGGGTCAAGGGAGTGGGGGACCTCCTCGTCCGGTTCGCGAAGTGCTGTCATCCGATCCCGGGCGATCCGATCGTCGGCTTCATCACCCGGGGCAAGGGCGTGACCGTCCACCTCCAGTCATGTCCGACGGTCATCAACGAGCGTGAGGTCTCGCGGCTGATCGACGTCGAGTGGGAGCACACCCCGACCGAGACCTACCCGATCGCCATCCGGGTAGAGGCATACGACCGGACGGGGCTGCTGAGCGACATCACCCAGGTCGTGGCCGAGAACAAGGTCAACATCGTGGCCGCCCATGTCGGCGTGACGCCCGACCACACCGCGATCGTGACCGCCACCATCCAGGTCCACTCGGTGTCGCAGCTCGCTCGTGTGATGAGCCGCATCGAGACGCTCAAGGACGTCATCTCGGTCCAGCGCGACCTCGGCTGACTCGGTCCGGCGCCTCGACCGCCCGCTAGACTCAGGCCCATGCCCAGCTTCCGTGCACCACGCGGCACGCGCGACCTGCTGCCGCCGGAGACCGCCGCCTGGACGCGGCTCGAGCGCCTCGCCGTCGACCTCGCCTCGCGCTATGGCTACCGGCGGATCGAGACGCCGCTGTTCGAGCTGACCGACGTCTTCGAGCGCGGCGTCGGCGAAGTCACCGACATCGTCGAGAAGGAGCTGTTCCGGCTCGCGCCGCGGACCGACGAAGGCGAATCGTGGGCGCTCCGCCCGGAGCCGACGGCCGGCATCGCGCGGGCCTATGTCCAGCACGGGATGCAGACCTGGCCGCAGCCGGTGAAGCTGACCGAGACCGGACCGATGTTCCGCTACGACCGACCGCAGGCAGGCCGCTACCGCCAGTTCTGGCAATTCGACATCGAGGCGATCGGCGACGCCGGCCCCGCCATCGACGCCGAGATCATCGAGCTCGGTGCGCGGTTCTACGCCGACGTCGGTCTCGCTGGCGTCGAGGTCCACCTCAATTCGATCGGCGACCCGGCGTGCCGGCCCGCCTACGTCGAGACGCTGACCGCGTACTACCGCGAGCACGCCGAGGCGCTGCCGCGAGCTGGAACGAGGCCGGCTGGAGCGCAACGTCCTCCGCCTGCTCGATTCGAAGGACCCGCGCGATGGCGGCCCTCAACGCTGCCGCCCCGAAGATCACCGACCGCCTGTGCGACCCGTGCGCCGAGCACTTCGCGGGCGTTCGGGCGCATCTCGACGCGCTCGGCGTCCGGTATCGGCTCGAGCCCGGCCTTGTCCGCGGGCTCGACTACTACACGCGGACGGCGTTCGAGTTCTACGTCACCGGGCGCGAGGGCCAGCAGCAGGCGATCGGTGGCGGCGGGCGGTACGACGGGCTCATCGAGCTCCTCGGCGGCCGGCCGACGCCCGGCATCGGCTTCGGGATCGGGCTCGATCGGCTCGCTCCTGGCGCTGGCCGAGACGGGGGCCGGGTGGCCGGCGGCTGCCGACGCGGCGCCCGTCGCTGTCGTCGTCGGCGCCGACCCGGACGACACCGTCGGCGCGACTGCGGATCGCGACCGAGCTGCGCGCGGCGGGGATCGCATCGCGCGCCGAGCTCGGCCGGCGGAAGCTCGGCAAGCAGCTCGAGGCGGCGGCCCGCGACCAGGCGCACTTCGCGGTCATCGTCGGCGACGAGCTGGCGAGCGGCGAGGTCGGCCTGCGCGACCTGCCGGCCGGGACGCAGAAGCAGGTTCCGCTCGACGGCCTCGGCCGCGAGATCGAACGGGCTCACCGCGCCCATCGCCACGGACCCGCGCCCGACTGAGATGGCCGGCGACCGGTGGGACGACGGGGTCGCCTACGAGGCGTACATCGGTCGCTGGAGCCGTCCGGTCGCCGCCCGGTTCGTGGACTGGCTGGCCATCGCGCCGGGCGCACGCTGGGTCGACGTTGGCTGTGGCAGCGGAGCGTTGACCGAGACGATCCTGATGCGTGCCGATCCGGCTGCCGTCAGCGGGATCGATCCGTCGGCGGCGTTCATCGCGACCGCGCGCGATCGCATCCGCGGCAGCCGGGCGCACTTCGCCGTGGGCGACGCCGCGTCGCTGCCGCTCGATGACGGGTCTGCCGACGCTCTCGTGTCGGGGCTCGTCCTCAACTTCGTGCCGGACCTTGCCGTGGCGATGCACGAGACGCGGCGCGTGGCCGTGGCTGGCGCGACGGTCGCCGCCTATGTCTGGGACTACGCGGGTCGGATGGACCTGCTCCGGGCGTTCTGGGACGCCGCCGTCGCGCTCGAACCCGCCGCGCGGCCGCTCGACGAGGCGGTCCGCTTCCCGATCTGTGCGCCCGAGCCGCTGGCGCGCGCCTTCGAGGCGGCCGGGCTGATCGACGTCGAGACCGCCGCGATCGAGGTCCCGACGGTCTTCCGTGACGTCGACGACTTCTGGCAGCCGTTCCTGCGCGGGACCGGCCCGGCGCCCGCGTACGTCGCCTCGCTCGACAAGGGACGGACGGCGGCGCTCCGCGAACGACTCCGGTCGAACCTCGCGACCGAGCCGGGCGGGACCATCCGCCTGGTCGCGCGCGCATGGGCGGTGCGCGGCCGCACCGGAAGATGAGGTCTCGGGCGACCTGATCCGATCCTGACCGTGCGTTTGGCGTGCGGCCGGCGTGTCTGTAGTGTGACCGCACCGATGGCCCTCGCCGAATCGACCGAACTCGCCTACGAGCGCGCCTTCCAGACGCACTGGGGCGATGTCTTCCGGTTCGCGCTGGCCTGGACCAACGATTGGGCGGCCGCCGAGGACCTCGCACAGGAGGCGTTCCTTCGCCTCTGGGACAACCGCGGGCGGCTCGATTGGGACCGGCCGGTCCTGCCGTGGCTGCTCGTGGCGACCCGGCGTCTGGCCACGGACCGGTTCCGGGCGATCCGGCGTCGTCTGTCGCTGACCCCGGCGATGCCCCCCGAGACCCTCGACCAGGCGGTCGTGGCGCGCTGGCTCGATGTCAGCGCCGCCATGACCGGCCTGTCGCCACTGGAGCGCGCCGCCCTCGTGCTGACCGCCGTCGAAGGCGCGCCCTATGACGAGGTGGCGGTGGTGCTCGGTACCACACCCGGTGCATTGCGCGCGGCCGTGAGTCGCGCCCGAACGAAGTTGGAGCACGCCTGATGGAACCGTCCCGCGTCGATCGCATCCTTGAGGAATGGGCAGCCGTCACCGGCCGTGCCCGCCGCCCGGCGACCTCGCCGCGTCGGTCGGGCGTGACCGCCGGTCGGGCCGGTGCGACGCTGGCGGGCGCCGGCCTGGTCGTGGCCGCGCTGATCATCGCGGTGGCCGTCATGGGCCGGATCGGTCCGAACGGCGGTATCGGCGCCATCGCGAGCGCGTCGCCGACCGTCCCGGCCACGCCGATCCCGACCGCAGCGCCGACGCCGACCGAGACCCCTGCACCGACCGCCACCCCGACCCCGACGCCGACTCCCACCCCGACCGCGACCCCGAGCCCGACGCCGACTCCAGTGCCCACGGTCGGTCCGTGCGATCCGAGCTCGCTGGCCGCCCGGATCATCTCGTGGGAGGGCGCGGCCGGACATCGGATCGCCGACGTCGAGCTGACCAACGCGGGCACGGGGACCTGCCGGCTGGCCACGCTGGCGAAGCCGCAGCTCGTCGACGGCCACGGCTCCGTGCTGATCGATGGCACCGATCCCGGTCAGTCCAAGTCGCTGGCGGTCTCTCCGGGCGGCGTCGTGAAGACGCTCGTCCAGGACGCCAACTACTGCGGACCCGACCCGGTCGCCCCGGTCTCGGTCGCGTTCGTCCTGAACGGCGGCGGCCGGTTCGTCGCGACACCGCTGTCATCGACCGACGCCACGGTCCCCCCGTGCAACGGGGCGCCCGGGTCAAAGGGCGACATCGAGATGCAGCCATGGGCACGTTAGCCGTCCGACCCCTTGCTGCGGTCTTGGCCGCTCTGCTGATCGTCGGAAGCTCGAACGTGGTCCAGGCGAGCGTCGTGTCGACGCCCACCAGGGTCATGCCGACGACGACCTCCGCGACCTCGGCGGGGCCGACCCTGGCGCACCTCATCGGCCAGAAGCTCATCGTCCGGATGGACGGGACGACTCCGAGCCCCAGCCTGCTCGGACGGATCAGGCGCGGCGAGATCGGCGGGGTCATCCTGTTCGGCTCCAACATCACAACGAAGACGGACCTGATCGCGTTGACCGCCGAGCTCCAGGCGACCGCCAAGGCAGGCGGCCAGCCGCCCCTGCTGATCGCCGCGGACCAGGAGGGCGGGCCGATCAAGCGCATCCCGTGGGCACCGCCGACGCTGTCCGTGCCGCACATGGGTAGCCTCGACAGCATGACCGTCGCGCACGCGCAGGGCGCGAGCACGGGCTTGGCCCTCCACGCGCTCGGGATCAACGTCGATTTCGCTCCCGTCGCCGACGTGCCGGCCACCACCGCCTCGTTCATGTACCGGGAAGGCCGCACCTGGTCGTTCAGCGCGGTCCACACCGCGGCGCTGTCGAACGCGTTCGCGTCGGGGCTCGAGGCGCAGGGGGTGATCCCGTCGATGAAGCACTTCCCGGGGATCGGCTTCGCGACCCACGACACCGATTCGTCGATCGTGACGATTCGAGTGTCCACCTCGCGTCTGGCGCCGGGCCTCCGCCCGTATCGGACGGCGATCGCGAAGCACATCCCGCTGATCATGCTGTCGAACGCGACCTATACCGCCTACGACAGCACGCACGCGGCAGGCTGGTCGCGGGTCATCACCGAGACGCTGCTCCGCCACGACCTCGGGTTCACCGGCGTGACCATCACCGATTCGCTCGACGGGACCGCGGCGGCTCGTGGCCTGTCGAGCCGGACGCTCGCCGTGCGCGCCGCGATCGCCGGGACGGACATGCTGCTCCTGACCGGTTCGGAGGCGTCGACCGCCGCGGTCTACGCGACGCTCCTGACCGATGCCCGGAACGGCATCATCCCGAAGGCCCGGCTGACCGCCTCGTATGGACGGATCCTGGCGATGAAGAAGGGCATCTGACCGGTCAGCCCAGCAGGAGCTTCACCGCCACGATCGTGCCGATGGTGATGATCGCGACGCGCAGTGCCAGCGGCGACAGCCGGCGACCGACCACGGCACCGAGCTGGCCGCCGATCGTGGAGCCGATCGCCAGCAGGATGGCCGGTCCCCAGGCCACCGGCGCCACGAGGATGAAGATGATCGCCGCGACCGAGTTGACCACCGCGGCGAGCACGTTCTTGAGCCCGTTGAGGCGCTGGAGGTCGTCGTCGATCAGGATCGCCAGCAGCGCGATCAGGATGACCCCCTGTGCCGCCCCGAAATAGCCGCCGTAGATCCCCGTCAGGTAGACGCTGGCGATCAGCACGGGCCCGCCGTCGTGCCGCGATCCGTGGCCGAGCCTGAGTCGGCGCGCCGTGACCCAGGCGGACAGTCCGGGCTGGACCGCGACAAGACCGCAGGCGACCAGGATCAGGATCGGCACGATCCGGGCGAATGCGGCCGCCGGGAGGATCAGCAGGAGCCCCGCTCCGGTCAGGCCGCCCAGACCGGCCGCGACCATCAGCGGGATGGCGCGTGCGCGTTGACCCGCGAGCTCGCGGCGGTAGCCGATCGAACCGCTGATCGAGCCGGGTACCAGGCCCACGGTGTTCGACACGTTGGCCACGAGCGGCGGATAGCCGAGCAGCAATAGCGTCGGGAAGGTGATCAGCGAACCCGACCCGACGATGGCGTTGATGGTGCCGGCGGCCATCCCGGCCGCGATGATGACGATGGCCTCGAGCGGATCGATCAAGCCGGGTCTCCTGGGGGTCGCCGGCCGAGCGTACAGAAAGCGGGCTACACTCGTCCGGTCGCCCGCGAAGCCCGAGGTACCCGATGACCAGACCGCGCAGGGTCATGACCAGCGCCACGGCTGAACCCGAGCCGTTCGATCCGGCCGCGTTCCCAGGGCTGGACGAACGGCGGCGGGCGGATGGCGGCGCCGCCAGCGAGCGCTGGCTCGAGCTGGTCGGTTCCACGCCCACGGTCATCGCCGACGGCGCGATGGGCACGATGCTGTTCGCCAACGGCCTGATGTTCGGCGACCCGCCCGAGGTCTGGAACCTGTCCAAGCCCGACGTCGTGCGGCGGATCCACCGCGGCTACCTCGACGCAGGGTCGCAGATCCTCATGACCAACACGTTCGGTGGCAACCGGATGCGGCTCAGCCTGCACGGCCTCCAGGACCGTGTCGCGGAGCTCAACCAGACCGCTGCGATCCTCCTCCGCAACGAGGTCGACGCGGCCGGTGGCGATGCGCTGGTGGCGGGCGACATCGGCCCGAGCGGAGCCATCCTGGCCCCGACCGGCACGCTCGATTACGACGAGGCGGTCGACATCTTCGCCGAGCAGGCCGCGGCTCTTGTCGCGGGCGGGGTGGACCTCATCTGGATCGAGACGATGTCCGACCTGCTCGAGATCAAGGCGGCCATCGAGGGCGTCCGGCGCGTGTCGCCCGGGATCGCCCTGATCACGACCATGACCTTCGATACGCGTGGCCGGACGATGATGGGTGTGACCCCCGAACAGGCCGTCGCGTCGCTGACGGCATGGGGCGCGGACGCCGTCGGGGGCAACTGCGGCAACGGCCCCGACGAGCTGATCACGGTCATGGAGCGGATGCGGGCGGCCGACCCCGACGCGATCCTCGTCGCCAAGTCGAACGCGGGGATGCCCGAGCTGGTCGACATGCAAGCCGTCTACCGCGCCGAGCCGTCGACGATGGCGGCCGCGGCTGTCGCGATGCGCGCCGCGGGTGCCTCGATCATCGGCGGCTGCTGCGGGACCACGCCCGATCATCTGCGGGCGATCGCCGACAGCGTCACCCGCTGAGCCGACCCGTGGACGCGCGGGTCAGGCGGGGTCGTCGAACTGCAGGACCGCGAGGACGTTGCCGTCGGGGTCCTTGAACCAGGCGGCACGGCCGGCACCGATCCGGGCGATCCCGTTCTCCGTGCGCGGCGTCTCGTACGACTCGAAGACGACGCCGCGGGTCCGAAGGTCGGCGACCTCCGCCTCGATGTCCTCGACCGTGAACGCCATCTGCGTGTGCGTCCCCGATGACACGACCGACCCGCGCGAGATCGCGAACACGCTGCCGACCGCCGTCCGGTAGAGCACCGCGCCGGGCCGGACGGCCAGGGGCGTGAAACCGAGCACCTCTTCGTACCAGGTGCGCAGGCGGTCGAGGTCGGAGGTGGGCAAGGTGGTATGGGCGCGCTTGTCGGCCAGCATCATCGTCCCTCGGGTGCGGAGCGGCACCATGCGCTCGTCGGTCGGGTCCGCCGGATACGATACCTCCGCCATGACCGACACCCAGCCGAGCCTCGCCACGCCCTATCGCACCCACACCTGCGGCCAGCTCCGAGCAGGCGACGCGGGATCGTCCGCGCGATTGGCCGGCTGGGTCCATCGCCGGCGCGATCACGGCCAGCTGATCTTCCTCGACCTGCGCGACCGCCACGGGATCACCCAGGTCGTCATCGACAAGGCCGATGCGCCCGACGCCCACGCGCTGGCCAGTCGCGGTCCGACCCGAGTTCGTCGTGACCGTCGCGGGCACCGTCGCGTTGCGCCTGCCGGGCACCGAGAACGCGAAGCTGCCGACCGGCGCGATCGAGCTGCAGGCCACCGAGATCGAGATCCTGTCGGAGGCCAAGACGCCGCCCTTCTACATCAACGATCCGGAGGCGACCGTCGACGAGAGCCTGCGGCTCAAGTACCGCTATCTCGACATCCGGCGCGAGCCGATGCAGCGCCGGCTGCTGCTCCGCAGCCGGATGGTCCAGGCCATCCGCGAGGTCCACCACGCCAACGGCTTCGTCGAGGTCGAGACGCCGACCCTCATCAAGAGCACGCCCGAGGGCGCCCGCGACTTCATCGTGCCGAGCCGGCTCCAGCCCGGGACGCTCTACGCGCTGCCGCAGAGTCCGCAGCAGCTCAAGCAGCTGCTGATGGTCGCCGGGATCGACCGCTACATGCAGATCGCGCGCTGCTACCGCGACGAGGACCTGCGCGGCGACCGGCAGCCCGAGTTCACCCAGCTCGACCTCGAGATGAGCTTCGTCGACGAGGCGACCGTGACCGGGTTCGTCGAGGCGATGGCGATCGAGGTGTCGCGGGCCACCGTCCCGCAGCGGCCGTTGCTCCAGACACCGTTCCCGCGGCTGACGTTCGAGGAGGCCATCGAACGCTTCGGCTCCGACAAGCCGGACGTCCGTTTCGCGATGGAGCTGGTCGACCTCGGACCGGCGCTGGTCGGATGCCGGCGGCGTGCCGGCGTCGGGCTTCGGCGTGTTCGATTCGGCGCTGGCGGCCGGCGGCCGGGTCAAGGCGATCGTGGCGCCCGGGATGGCCGGCGCCACCCGGCGCGAGATCGACGAGCTGACCGAGCGCGCCCGGCGTTTCGGGGCGAGGGGCCTGGCGCACCTCGCGCTCGGCGACGGCGAGATCAAGGGTCCGATCGTGAAGTTCCTGGGCGACGACACGCAGCGCGCCATCGTCGAGCGGACCGGCGCCGCCGAAGGTGACCTCATCCTCATCGTCGCCGACACGCACGAGGTCACCGCCGACGTGCTCGGCCGGCTGCGGGTCGAGCTCGGCGACCGCCTCGGGCTGGCCGACCCGAACGTGCTGTCGTACGTCTGGGTCAACCGCTTCCCGATGTACCAGTGGGACGCCGAGCTCGGGCGCTGGCACGCGACGCACAACCCGTTCAGCGGCGTCCTGCCCGAGGACGAGGCCCTGCTCGTCACCGCGTCCGGCGACCCCGACCGGCCGTCCCCCGACGATCCTGCCGGCCGTGCCCGGGCGCTCCAGTACGACCTCGCCCTCAACGGCTGGGAGCTGGGTGGCGGCTCGATCCGGATCCACCGGCGCGACCTGCTCGAGCGGTCGTTCCGGCTGCAGGGTCACTCGCTCGAGGCGATGCACGAGAAGTTCGGAGCCGTCCTCGACGCGTTCGACTACGGCGCGCCGCCACACGGCGGGATCGCCCTCGGCATCGATCGCTGGGCAGCGCTCCTTGCCGAGCAGACGAACATCCGCGAGGTGATGGCGTTCCCGAAGACCCAGTCGGGCACGGACCTGATGCTCGAGGCGCCGTCGCTGCCCGAGCCGGGGCAGTACGAGGAGCTCGGCCTGCGCTTCGTCGGCGTGGCGGCGAAGGCACCCTAGACGTGGTCCCCGATCGACCCGGCGCGCTGGCGGCCATCGGCGACACCCCCATCGCACGTCTGAGCCGGGTGGTGGACGCGGGGATGGCCGAGGTCTGGGTCAAGCTCGAGGCGTCGAACCCGACCGCCGCCGCGCTCGCGGTCGCCCGGCGACTCGGCGAAGGGGCGCGGGTCGCGACCATCCAGGTCGATTCCGGGCTCAAGTACCTCGCCGGCGAGCTCTACTCCTGAGCGCGCAGCCAGGTCCCCTCGACTGGTTCGCCCAGCGTCCGCGGCTGGCGGCGCTTCTCGGCGCGACCTGCATCTCGTTCTCCGGCGTGTTCTACATCTATGCCGCGGTGCAGCCATCGACCGGCACGTTCTATCGCGCGGTCTTCGGTCTGCCGCTGCTCGTGCTCGTCGCGTTCGGGGAGTGGCGGCGCTACGGCCGGCTGCCGCGCAAGACGATCCAGCTGGCGGCCATCGCCGGGCTGTTCTTCACCGGCGACCTGATGTTCTGGCACCACGCCATCGAGGCGGTCGGCGCGGGGCTCGCGACCGTGCTGGGCAACCTGCAGGTCATCATCGTCGGCTTCTTCGCGTGGCTGTTCCTCGGCGAGCGCCCATCGCGGGCCACGCTGCTGGCACTGCCGGTCGTGCTGGCCGGGGTGATCCTGATCTCCGGCGTGGTCGGGACCGGCGCGTACGGGGCGGCACCGCAGCTCGGGGTCGTCCTCGGCATCGCCACGGCCCTGTGCTACTCGGGCTACCTGCTCATCATCCGGTGGGGCGGCCGGGACGCACGACGCCCGGCGGGTCCGGTGGCGGTGGCGACGGCGGTCGTGGTCGTGGCATCGTTCGTGGTCGGCCAGCTCGTCGGCGACCTCGACCTCACACCGGGTCCGCAGAGCCTGTTCTGGCTGGCGATGCTCGGGATCACGTCGCAGTCGGCCGGATACCTGCTGATCTCCATCTCGCTGCCGCGCCTGCCGGCCATCATCACCTCGGTCATCCTGCTGAGCCAGCCGGTGATGTCGATGGGACTGGCGATCGTGCTGCTCGGCGAGACGCCGTCACCGACCCAGCTGTTCGGCGTCGCCCTGGTCATCGGCGGGATCGCCGGCGCGACGGTGCCGGTCGCGCGTGTTCGTGACGGGTTGATGCGATCGAGGACCGCGCCGACGGCGGACTAGGTCCGCTGGTGTCTTGGCTGGGCATTTTCCGCCGGCTCTCGCGCGCCGTTGTTGACCCGCGGTCAACGATTCCGGCACGACCGACCTTGGCCGCCCGGTCTCACGCGCCGTTGTTGACCCGCGGTCAACAATTCCGGCTCGATCGGCCGAGATCCGAGCCGTAAAGGACCTTCTGTCGACGCTGGGTCAACAATCCCGGCCTGCACGCGGCGCTGCGGCCGAAATCGTTGACCCGCGGTCAGCATCGGGAGGGCAAGGCGAGACCGAGACCGCCTGTCGGCCGAAATCGTTGCCCCGGGGTAATCGTCGGGAGCGCACGCCGAGAGCCGGTGAGCATCGGGACCACGCGTCAGCGGCCGAAACACTCACGGCTCGGTGAGACCGGCCTCGGCGGCGACGTCGGCGCCCCATTCGTGGCTGTGGCCGGCGGGCGGATCGGGCGGGCCCTCGTAGGCGGGCAGGTCCGACTCGGGCGTGTCGACGTCGTGGATGACGCCCGGGTCGCCCATCTCGACCACGCGCGCCGGGACCACCGCGACGAGATCCTCGACGACCTGGGGCGGCATCCGGTCTGGCGCGACGCCGCGCAGCGCATCGAGCCGCGCGGTCGGGACCAGGACCGGCCACCCGGGCTCGCCGTGCCATGCCGGCCGCAGCACCGTCCCGCGGTCCATGCCGTGCGTCTCGATGAGCGAGGTGATCGTCTCGGGGCCGACCCACGTCATCCGCCCCGGCCAGATCAGGACCGCGGTCGTGTCGTGGACCTCGGCCAGTGCCAGTTCAGCGCCGTGGACCATCTGCCCCACCGGACCACCTTCAGGCGGGGCAGGGGAGCCGTAGGTCGCCTCGGACCCAGCCAAGGCGGCGGCCACCGACCCATCCGGATCGGGCGCGACGACCACGATCGGCAGGGCGCCGCCCGACCACGCAAGGTCGGCCAGCCGACGGACGCGCGGCTGTCCGAGCGTGTCGGCGAGGGCACCTTCGACCGACGACGACAGGATCACCGCGGCGACCGTCACGCCCGGCCGCCTTGCCGATAGGTGACGAGCAACGTGCCGGACAGCTGGGTCGCCGCCACGTCACCGAAGACGGCCGCAAACCCGACGCCGGCGCGCTCATCGCCCCAGCTGTGGGCGACCGGATACCACCCCGCGGCGGCCAGCCGGACGGCCTCGACGCGGTAGAAATCGAAGGCCGCCGTCTGGGTCGCGGCCGGGTAGAGCTGGACCAGGACCGATCCGCTATCGAGCCTCGGAGGCGGGATGTCCGCACCGCATCCAAAGCAATGGAGATTGCCGACGGGCATCTCCCCCTCGCAGTTCGGACAGAGGTCGTAGCGGGCCATCGCCGCAGCATAGGGGCCCGCGTTCGCCGCGGTCCAGCCATCCGTGGCACAATCGGGCGTCCCCTCGACCTGGAGATCCATCTGCCCGTGCCCGACGCCACGACCCCAAGCCCCACCTCGAACCCCGAACACCCGACCGCGATCCGTGCCGACCTCCGCAACGTCGCCATCGTCGCGCACGTGGATCACGGCAAGACCACCCTCGTGGACGCGATGCTGCGCCAGACGGGCGCGTTCCGCTCCAACCAGGCCGTCGTCGACCGGGTCATGGATTCGGGCGATCTCGAGCGCGAGAAGGGGATCACGATCCTCGCCAAGCAGACGACCGTCGACCACGCGGGCGTCCGCCTCAACATCGTCGATACACCCGGCCACGCCGACTTCGGCGGCGAGGTCGAGCGCTCGCTGCTCATGGTCGATTCGGTGCTGCTGCTCGTGGACGCCGCGGAAGGGCCGCTGCCCCAGACGCGCTACGTCCTGCAGAAGGCGATGGCCCGGCGCCTCCCCGTCGTGGTCGCGATCAACAAGATCGACCGCACTGACGCACGCGCCGGCGAGGTCCTCGACGAGATCTACGAGCTGTTCATCGACCTCGGGGCCGACGAGCACCAGATCGAGTTCCCGATCGTGTACACCAACGCCAAGGCCGGCACGGCGACCCGCGACCTGGCCGATCCCGGCACCGACCTTCGGCCGCTCCTCGACCTCCTCGTCGAGGTCACCCCGCCGGTCACCTACACGCCGGGCCACCCACTGCAGCTGCTCGTCACCAACCTGTCGGCGAACGAGTACGTCGGGCGGATGGCGGTCGGGCGCATCTGGAACGGCACGATCCGGACCGGCCAGCGCATCACCGTCCTGCGCGAGGAGGCCGACGACACCGCCGGCACCATCGAGCCCGGCCGGACCGTCACGCTGAGCGGCACGGTGACCAGCCTGCAGACCGCTCACGGCATCGACCGCGTCGACATCGAGGAGGCAGGCCCGGGCGACATCGTGTCGGTCGCGGGGCTGCCCGAGGTGACCATCGGCGACACCCTGACCGACCCGGGCGACCCGCGTCCTCTGCCGCGCCTCGACGTGGACGCCCCGACCCTGCGGATGACGTTCGGGGTCAACACCTCGCCGCTCGCCGGCCGGGAGGGCAAGTACGTCACCAGCCGGCAGATCAAGGCACGGCTCGACAAGGAGGTCCTCGGCAACGTCTCGATCGAAGTCCGGCCGTCCGATTCGAGCGAGGCGTTCGAGGTTCGCGGTCGCGGCGAGCTCCAGCTGGCGGTCCTCATCGAGCAGATGCGCCGCGAGGGCTACGAGCTCACGGCGTCGCGCCCAGAGGTCCTCCTGCGCGAGGTCGGTGGCGAGGTCCAGGAGCCGTACGAGCGGATCACCATCGACATCCCGCCCGAGTACATCGGCGACGTCCAGACCGCGATCGCCGGCCGGAAGGGCCGGCTCGAGCAGATCTCGACCGACACCGACGGCCGCGTCCGGATGGAGTTCGTCCTGCCCGTCCGCGGCCTCATCGGCTATCGCGGACAGCTGCTGACCGACACCCGCGGCACGGCGCTGTTGCACCAGATCGGGGAGGGCTACGGGCCGTGGGCGGGCGACGTCACGCACCGCACGAACGGGGTCCTCGTGTCGGACCGCGCCGGCACCTCGAACGCGTACGGCCTGTTCAACCTCGAGCAGCGCGCCGAGCTGTTCATCGGCGCCGGGGTCGAGGTCTACGAGGGGATGGTCGTCGGCGAGAACAGCCGGTCGGGCGACATGGACGTCAACCCGACCAAGGAGAAGAAGCTGACCAACATCCGGACGCACTCGCACGACGAGTCGCTCCGGCTCACGCCGGCGCGCCCGATCACGCTCGAGACCGCGCTCGAGTTCATCGCCGCCGACGAGCTGGTCGAGGTGACCCCGCAATCGATCCGGCTGCGCAAGCGCGCCCTCGCCCAGCACGACCGGCGGCGCGCAGCGGGTCAGGCCGACGACCTGCGACGCGCGGGAGAGCGCGAGGCCACGACAGCCGGTTGACCGGCGGTCAGCCTTTCTGGCGGTAGCTCGGCGTGGCCGGCTGCTGCCGTCGCCAGGCCATGTGGAGCAGGACGGTGGCCCACATCCGGTACGGGCGCCAGACGTCGGACATCGTCGTCCAGGTCGCGTCGTCGGGCGGCTCCGGCAGGCCGTAGATCGCGGCGACGGCGTTCCGGCTGATGTCGTCGACCATCGGGACGGCATCGGCGACGCCGCAACCGCGGAGCAGGATCCCTGACGCGGTCCACGGCCCGACCCCGGGGAGTGCCTGGAGCTGGGCGAGCGCCTCGGCCTCCGGCAGCATCCGCAGCCGCTCGGTGTCGAGCACGCCGTCGATGGCGGCCCGGGCCAGGTCGTGCATCCGCTCGACCTTGACCTGGGCGAGCCCGGTCACGGATGGCACTTCGAGCAGGCGCTGCGGCCGCGGGAACGGTCGGACCGTCCGCCCGTCGATCTCGACCGGGTCGCCGTATGCCTCGGCGAGACGGTCCTTGACGACGCGGGCCTGGCGCATCGAGATGCGTTGGCCGATCACGAACGAGGTGGCCGCCTCGTACGCCGAATAGAAGCAGACCGGGCGGAGCCAGTCGTACTGCGCCTGCAGGGCGCCGAGGACCGGATCGCGCTCGCCGACGTCGGCCCATCCACGGCCATCGTGGTCGATCGAGAGCGAGCGGGCGGCCTGCCGCCGGACGGTGTCGACCTCCTCGGAGCCGTGGGCCTCGCCGTGGACCCTGCCATCGGGGGTCTGCCAGACGTCGACGGCGGCGCTGCCGCGCCAGCCCTCGACCGGGAACGTCATCAGCAGGCCGGTCGCTGTCCCGTGGGCACCGATCCCGGCCGCGAACCCGCCGGCGAAGTCCTGCGCGGCGGCGAGCGAGAACCGCCCGAGCGGTTCGATCGTGAAGGGGGTCACGCCCCGATGCTCTCACCGCTGTCCAGCGCCGACGCGACACGCGCGTCCGGTGCGGTGTCAGGCGCCGTAGGCCCGGTAGGTGAGCTCGATCGACTGGCCGCCCGTCCGCGCGTTGACCCGGTCGGTCAGGACGGCGGCACCGATCAGGACGATCAGCGGGAGGAGAGTGATGAGGGCTGCGACGAGGAATGTCATCGGTCGGAACTCCGTGCGGTGTGTGTCTCAATCGTCGCGCCGGTCGCCGATCCTCACCACTGCCGGTTGTCACGGCAAACCATGGACGGATGTCACATTCGGCCGGCCGCAGCGCGACCGGCTCGGCCGGGCTGGCGACGATGGGTCGGGTGTACGATCGAGCGGATGCCGATCTACCTGGACCATGCCGCGACGACCCCACTCCGGCGCGAGGTCCTCGACACGATGTTGCCGTTCCTGACCGAGTCATTCGGCAACCCGAGCTCGTCGCACAGCTTCGGGCGCACCGCCCGGGCCGCGCTCGACGACGCCCACGACAAGGTCGCGGCGCAGCTCAACGCGCAGGGTCGCGAGATCGTCTTCACGTCCGGGGGTACGGAGGCGAACAACCTCGCGCTCAAGGGCGCGGCGTGGGCCGGCAAGGCGCGCGGCCATCGCATCGTGACCTCGTCGATCGAGCATCACGCGGTCGGGCACACCCTACGCTACCTCGAGAAGTTCGGCTTCGAGGTCGTCGAGCTGCCGGTCGACCGCTACGGCCGGGTGGACCCCGACCAGCTCGAGTCGGCGCTCAACGACAAGACGATCCTCGTCTCGATCATGCTCGCCAACAACGAGGTGGGCACGATCCAGCCGATCGCCGAGATCGCTGCCCGGGTGCGATCGCGCAAGGGCCTCGTCCTCCACATCGACGCGGTCCAGGCGGCGCCGTACGTGGACATCGATGTCGAGGCGCTCGGGGCGGACCTGGTCTCGCTCGGAGCGCACAAGTTCGAGGGGCCGAAGGGCGTCGGAGCGCTCTACGTCCGGCACGGCACGCACATCCTGGCGCAGCAGCAGGGTGGCACCCAGGAGCGTCACCGCCGGGCCGGCACCGAGAACGTCGCCGGGGCCGTCGGCCTGGCCGCCGCGTACGAGCTCGCATGTGACGAGCGCCCGGCGACCGTCGCGCGAGCTGCGCGCCCAGCGAGACCGGTTGGCCGAGGCGGTCATGGCGAAGCCAGGCGTCGAGGCGACCGGCCATCCCAAGGATCGGCTGCCCGGCCTGCTGTCGCTGGTGGCCCGCGACACCGACGGGGCGTCGGTCGCGATGTCACTCGATCTCGAGGGCATCGCCTGCTCGGTCGGCTCGGCCTGTACCACCGGCTCGACCGAGGTCAGCCACGTGCTGACCGCGATGGGCTACCCGGACGAGGAGGCGCACGGCGCGCTCCGGCTGTCGCTCGGTCGGACGACCACGGACGACGAGGTGGCAGCCGCGGCCGACATCGTGCCGCGGGTCATCGCCTCGATGCGGATCGGGAGCGCGGCGGTCGCGGCGGATCCGCTCGGCGAGAGCGTGCCCGCGTGAGTCGGATCCTGGTCGCGATGTCGGGCGGGGTGGACTCCTCGGTCGCGGCGGCGCTCCTGCACGGCCAGGGACACGAGGTGGTCGGCGTCTGGATGCGACTCCACGACGTCGCCGACACGTACTCCGAGTTCAAGAAGAGCTGCTGCTCGCTCGACGCCGCGGACGACGCGCGCCGGGTCGCGGCCCAGCTCGACATCCCGTTCTACGTCATGAACCTCGAGCGCGAGTTCGACGCCGGCGTGCTCCAGCCGTTCCTCGACGCGTACCTCGGCGGCGAGACGCCGTCGCCGTGCGTCGACTGCAACACGTACGTCAAGTTCGGGGCGCTGCTCGGGCGGGCGCGGCACCTGTACGACTGCGACGCGGTCGCCACCGGGCACTACGCACGGCGCGATGTCGGTCCGGACGGCCGGGCGCGGCTGCTGCGCGCCCGCGACGCCGACAAGGACCAGACCTACTTCCTGTACGGGCTGCGGCAGGACCAGATCGAGCATGCGCGGTTCCCGCTCGGGGAGCTGACGAAGCCCGAGGTGCGCGCCGTGGCGCGCGAGCTTGGCCTCGCGACCGCCGACAAGCCCGAGAGCCAGGAGATCTGCTTCGTGCCCGGTGGCGACTACCGGGATGCCCTGCGTCAGCGGGCCGGCTGGGTGCCTGAGGCCGGGCCGCTGCTCGACGCCGATGGCGAGCGGGTGGGGGAGCACCACGGCACCGCGGCTTACACGGTCGGGCAGCGTCAGGGCCTGGGCGTCGCGCTCGGCGAGCCGCGCTACGTGAGCCGCATCGATCCGCTGACCAACACGATCACCCTCGGGCGGCGCGAGGACCTGGAGACGACCCGGATCGACCTCGAGCGAGCCAGCTTCGTCGCCGGCGACGCTCCGTTCGGGCGTGACGGGTTCCGTGCCGAGATCCGGATCCGGCACCGCGCGGCGCCGATCGCGGCGACCGTGACGCCGGCGTCGGACCGCGAACCCGCCCGCGGGGGACGATGGGTGGTCGAGACCGATCGACCGGTCTGGGCCGCCGCGCCCGGCCAGGCGGCCGTGCTCTACGACGGGGACGTCGTCCTCGGTGGCGGGCGGATCGCGCGACCCGCGACGACGACCCCTTCCGCGGGCTCGGGCGTGGTGGGCACGCTCGTCGGCGCGCGAGCGTGAGCATCGGACCGGCGCTCATCCTCGCGGTGCTCGTCGGCGTCTTCAACGCCGCCCTGTACGTCCTCATCCGCGGCAATGCGGGGGGTCGGCTCCCGATGATCGTCGTCGCCGCGATCCTCGGTGCGTGGGCCGGTGACGCGCTGGCCGGGCGGCTTGGCTTCGACGTGCTGACGATCGGCGACTTCCACCTGGTCGGCGCGATCGTGGTCGCCTGGGTCGGGATCGGGATCTCGTCGGCCGTGGCGATCCTAGGCCCGACCATGCGCAAGGCATGAGCGGCGTGGACGACGACCGCTCGACCGCGACATTCCTGCGCGGGCTGACGATCGGCGCGATCGTCGGCGCGATCCTCGCGGGCTCGTCGTTCTGGTCGCGGCGGCGTCGTCGTCGGCGCACGACCCAGGGCTAGACGCCGCGCAGCCCGACGCGGCCCACCATCAGGTGGTCTGGATCGCCAGCTCGAACGTCGCCTTGTAGCCGCCGCCGTCCTGCGCGACGTCGAGCAGGGTCATCCCCTGGCTCTGCTGGTAGATGCCGTCGGACGCGTTGGGGGTATCGGGTGTGCCCTTCGACGCGTACACCCCGCTGCTGTAGACCTTGGCGCTGAAGGCGTCGTCGAAGAACAGCTGCGAGGTGAACTCGAAGCCGCCCGACGTCGCCGCCGGATCGGTCCGGATCTTGAAGTGGATGTGGACGGCGCGACCCTGGTACCAGCCCGGGTACACCGTCGTGATGGTCGCCCGCCCGTTCGCGTCGGTGTGCTGGTAGCCGCGCAGGAAGTCGTGACCCTGCTCGGACCCGACGTCGGAGTATTCGCCTTCGGCGTCGCAGTGCCAGACGTCGACGAGGACGCCCTCGAGCGGCACGCAGGCAGAGCCGTCCACCTTCGAGACGACCCAGTCGAGGGTGAGGACCGCGCCGTCGACCGCCTTGCCGGTCGATGTATCGGGGCGGATGTCGGAGCGTTCGAGCTTCTCGTCGACGTAATACGGACCCTCGGTCAGGGCCGGGACGACGACGCACGACGGGAGCGAGCTCGCACCTGCGACCGCGGTGGCCGAGGTCGTCGCCGCGGCTCCTGCCGCCGAGCCGGGAGAGGCCGCGGCTGATGGCGAGACGAGTCCGCTGGCCACCGATCCGGGCGCGCAGGCCGCGGCCACCGTCGAGACGGACACGGCACCCATGAGCGCCAGCACCTCGCGTCGGCTGAGGACGCGGCCGATCAGCCGATCGTCGTCATCGGGGTCGATTTCTGGCGAGATGCGGGGTTCGCGGTCCGTCGTCGGGTTCTGGATCGGTGTCATCGGGCGGCTCCAGTTCGGATCGGGGGTGAGCCGATCGTCGCCGGACTGCCTGAGAGACGCCTGAGACGGGTCTGAGACGGGTCTGAGACCGCGCCGGGGATCAGGTGTTCGCGGCGATCAGGACGGCCACCAGGGCCAACGCGGCAGGGACAGCCTGGACGAACAGGATTCGTCGGTTCACGGTCGCCGCGCCGTACAGACCGGCGACGATCACGCAGGCGAGGAAGAAGACCTTGACCTGGAACCCGACCGGGTCGGCCGCGAGGAGGCCCCAGACGAGGCCGGCCACGAGGAAGCCGTTGTAGAGCCCCTGGTTGGCGGCCAGCGTCGCCGATTCGTCGGCGAACGCCTGGGTGGTCCCGAACGAGCGAAGGCCGCGCGGCGTCCGCCACAGGAACATCTCGAGCGCGACGATGTAGACGTGGATCGCTGCGACCACGAGGACGAGGACGGCGGCGACAGTGGTCATCGCCGAAGCATTCGGGACGGCTTCGGCCCTGTCAATGCGCGGCGGGTTACCGGCGGGTCGGCGACGACCGCCGCGTTACGGCCGCCATGCACGATGGGTTGAGTACCATTGCCTTCGATGCCGCCTCCCGTCCAGACCCCCGATCCCCGGATCGTGGCGCTGCCCGCTGCCGAGATCCGCCGCCGGTTCGTCGAGTTCTTCGCCGAGCGCGGCCACGCCCCCGTGCCCAGCGCCAGCCTCGTCCCGGCCGGTGACGCGACGCTCCTCTTCACCAACTCGGGGATGGTCCAGTTCAAGGACGTGCTCATCGGTGCCGAGACGCGGTCGTACACGCGAGCCGTGGACTACCAGCGCTGCCTGCGCGTGGCCGGCAAGCACAACGACTTCGAGGAGGTCGGCCGCACGCCGCGCCACCACACGTTCTTCGAGATGCTCGGCAACTGGTCGTTCGGCGACTACTTCAAGCGCGAGGCGATCCATTTCGCATGGGACCTGCTGACCCGCGAGTTCGGGATCCCGGCGGACCGGCTGGCCGCCACGACCTACACCGACGACCAGGTGGCCTGGGACATCTGGGCCGACGAGATCGGCTTGCCGCCCGAGCGGATGGCGCGCTGGGGTGACGTCGACCACGGCGATGACGCCAATTTCTGGCGGATGGCCGACACCGGACCATGCGGGCCGTGCAGCGAGATCCATTTCGATCGCGGTGCGCAGTTCTCCGAGGGCCCAGGCTGCATCCCGGACCACAGCGAGAGCTGCCCGCGCTGGCTCGAGATCTGGAACCTCGTGTTCATGGAGTTCGATCAGCTCCCCGATGGCCGGGTGCCGCTGCCGTTCACCAGCGTCGACACCGGGATGGGCCTCGAGCGCCTGGCCAGCGTCCTCCAGCAGGTCCCGACCAACTACGACACCGACCTGTTCACGCCGATCCACGCCCGGATGCGCGAGCTGCTCGGGCACGACCCCGACGCGTTCGAGAGCGAACGGTTCAGCTACCAGGTCATCGCCGATCACTCGCGCGCCGTGACGTTCCTCATCGGCGACGACGTCTTCCCGTCGAACGAGGGCCGCGGCTACGTCCTCCGCAAGCTCTTCCGGCGCGCGGTCCGGCACGGACGCCTGCTCGGCCGGCGTGAGCCGTTCATGGCCGACGCTGCCGCGGTCGTCATCGACGTGATGGGCGAGGCGTACCCACACCTCGTTGCGCGGCGCGACGAGATCCTCGGCGTCGTCGCCCGCGAGGAGGCGCAGTTCGGCCGGACGCTCGACGCCGGGACGAAGCTGCTCGAGACCGCGATCGGCAAGGTCGTGGGGAACGACGCGGCGCGCGTCGTCGGTCGGTCGCCGGACGACCTCCCGGCGGCGCGCGCGGCGGCTCGATGGCGAGGTCGCGTTCAAGCTCCACGACACCTATGGCTTCCCGATCGACCTGACCGTCGAGCTCGCCGCGGAATACGGCGTCGCGGTCGATCGCGACGGCTTCGATCGAGCGCTCGCGGAGCAACGTGACCGCAGCCGGTCGGGGACCAAGGCCCAGCTCTCGAAGCACGCCGAGCTGGTCGCGCTGTACGGCTCGATCCACGGACGCGTCGGCGACACCCGGTTCGTCGGATACGAGACGACGACGGCCGAGGGCCGCGTGCTGGCGATCCTGCGTGACGGGATGGAGTTCGACGAGCTGACCGGGCACGGCGAGGCCGAGGTCGTCCTCGACCAGACGCCGTTCTACGCCGAGGGCGGCGGCCAGGTCGGCGACCACGGCGTCCTCCGCGAGCCCGGCGGCGGGAGCGAGCTGTTCAGCGTGACCGACACGCAGAAGCCGCTCGGCGGCCTGATCGTCCAGCGCGGCATGCTCCACGGCCGGCTGCGGGTCGGCGAGGCGGTCGAAGCCGTGGTGGACGCCGAGCGACGCGCCGACACCATGCGCAACCACACGGGCACGCATCTGCTCCATCGCGCGTTGCGGAACGTGGTCGGGGAGCGGGCACGCCAGGCGGGCTCGCTGGTCACGCCCGACTACCTGCGCTTCGACTTCCCGTTCGACCGCGCGCTGACCCGGCGACGAGACGCGCGCCATCGAGGACGAGGTCCACCGCATCATCCGCGACGACCGGCCCGTCTCCATCGCGTTCATGAGCATGACCGAGGCGATCGAGGGCGGCGCCGACGCCTTCTTCGACGAGAAGTACGGCGAGACGGTCCGGACCATCCGGGTCGAGGGCTACAGCTTCGAGCTGTGCGGCGGCACCCACTGCCGCGCCACCGGCCAGATCGGCGGCTTCCTCATCACCGGCGAGCGGAGCATCGGCTCCGGGATGCGCCGCATCGAGGCGGTCACCGGCGCCGCCGCCGACGCGCTCGTCCGCGAGCGGTTCGACGCCCTCGATGCCGCGGCCGAGGCGATCGGCGCACAGTCGGTCGACGGCATCGGTGACCGGATCGGTGCCCTCCAGGACGAGCTGCGCGAGACGAAACGGCGTCTCAAGGCTGGTGCCGGTGCCGGACTGCCCAAGCCCGGTGACCTGGCGTCGGGCGCCGCCGGAGGTCGCGCCGGGGATCCGCCTCGTCGCCGCGGCGCTGCCCTACGACTCGATGGACGCGCTCAAGGCGGCGGCCCGGGACGTCAGCGGGACGCTCGGGTCGGGCGTCATCGCGCTCGGTCTCGATGCCGATGAGCCACAGCTGTTCGTGACCGTCAGCGACGATCTCGTGGCCCGCGGCATCTCGGCCGGCGACCTGGTCACGCTGGCGATGCCCGCGCTCGACGGACGGGGCGGGGGACGACCGGGGATGGCGCAGGGCCGGGGGACCCGGCGCGAGGGACTGGGTGACGCGCTGGCGGCGATCCGGGCCCACCTCGAGACCGGGGCCTGATGGCATTCTGGCGCCGGATCTGGCAGCGCGACGGGAGCGAGGCCCTGGCCGCCTGCACCGCGCTCGACGTCGGGACCGAGTTCGCCAAGGCGCTCGTCTTCGACATCGATCCCAGCGGGCACGGGACGGTCCGCGGCGTCGGTCGCAAGCGGCAGGGCCTGTCGCACATGCAGTCAGGGACCGTGGCCGACATCGCGGCCGTCGTCGACAACTGCGCGGTCGCGCTCCAGGAAGCCGAGGAGATGGCCGGCTTCCGCCCGACCCAGGTCGTCATCGGGATCGCCGGTGAGCTGGTCAAGGGCTTCACCACGACCCACAGCCAGGAACGCAAGAAGCCCGACTCAGCCGATCACCGAGGCCGAGCTCCAGCGGCTCATCGACGCCGTGCAGCGCGAGGCCCTCCACGAGGCCGAGCGGGCGATCACCTGGGAGACCGGGCTGCCGCACGTCGACGTCCGGCTGGTCCATGCCGCGGTGACGGGCGCCTCGATCGACGGCTACGCGCTGACCAACCCGGTCGGCTTCCAGGGCCGCCACGTCAAGATCGGGATCTTCAACGCGTTCGCGCCGCTCGTCCACCTCGGGGCGCTCCAGAGCGTCGCGTCGCAGCTCGACCTCGAGCTGCTCGAGATCGTGGCCGAACCGTATGCCGTCGCGCGCGTCCTCGGCAGCGACCACATCCGTCAGGCGGGCGCGCTGTTCGTCGATGTCGGCGGCGGGACGACCGACGTCGCCCTGGTCCGCCAGGGCGGGATCGAGGGGACGCGGATGTTCGCGCTCGGCGGACGCGCATTCACCAAGAGCCTCGCCGACCGACTGGATCTGCCGTTCCCGCGCGCGGAATCGCTCAAGGTCGACTACGCCCGCGGGCTGCAGGTCGAGCATGCCGCCAACGTCGCGACGATCATCGCCGACGACGTGCGCGTCTGGGCGGCCGGTGTCGAGCTGGTGATGGAGGAGCTGTCCGGTGGCGACCTGCTGCCCGGTCGCATCTTCCTGTGCGGCGGTGGCTCGCGGCTGCCCCAGATCCGCGAGGCCCTCGCCTCGCAGGCGTTCTACGAGCGCCTGCCGTTCGCCCGGCCGCCCGAGGTCATCGTCATGGAGCCCGGCCAGATCGAGACGATCTCGGACGCGACCGCGCTCCTGGTGGACCAGCAGGACGTCACGCCGCTCGGGCTTGCCTACCAGGCCATCGAGCTCCAGACGACGGAAGATGCGCTCGACGCGGCGCTCCGCCGCGTCCTCCGAGCGATGAAGGTCTGACGTGGCTGGACGGATCATCTACCTCGAGGTCGACGACGAGATCACCTCGGCCGCCACCCGGATCCGCGACGTCGAGGCGCCGCGGATCGCCGTCGTCCTGCCATACGGCTCGCGGGTCGCCACGTCGCGGATCAACTTCCGGCTGCTGTCGCGGGATGCGCTGACGCACGACAAGCGCCTGTCGATCGTGTCCGGGGACGCCGCGACGCGAGCGCTCGCCGCCTCGGCCGGGCTGCCGGTGTTCGCGTCGGTCGCCGAATACGAGTCGTCGCTCGAGGGGATCGACGACGACGCGGTCGCACCCGCGGGTCAGTCGGCCGCAGCCGTCACCGCGGCGGGATCCGCTACGGGCCTCGCTCCGAGCTCCGACGGCACCCTCGGTCTGGCCGTCCCGGCGGCGGGAGCGGCGATGGCCGGCGCGGGCGCCGGTGCCGCATTCGTCCCGGCAGCGGCATCCGCCCCGATCTCTCCGCCTGGGGACACCGTCCGAACGAGCGTGCCGCGCGATGCCTCGCCGCCGGTCACGGCCGGGGCCGGGACGGCCACGGGCGCGCGCCGTGGTGGCCGGACGAGAACGCCATGGCTGATCGGGGCCGCGATCCTGGCTCTCGCCGTCCTGGTGGCCGGGGTCGGCATCTACCTGTTGCTGCCCTCGGCCGCGATCGCCGTGACGCCACGCCAGGAGCCGGTCGGGCCGGTCGACCTGACCGTGACCGCGGACACCAACGCGACCGCGCCGGACCCCTCCGCGCTGGTGGTGCCCGCCGAGCAGGTGCCCGTCCCGGTCTCGGTCAACGACACGTTCAACGCGACCGGCAAGCGAGTCGCGGTGACGAACGCGACCGGCACGGTCAGGTTCCAGAACCTCGACCCGACCGGGACCAACCGCATCGCCGCGGGGAGCGTCGTCCGGACCAACACCGGCATCCGCTTCCGGACCGACGGGACGGTCACCGTCCCGCGCGCCCAGCTCATCACCATCGGGACACAGATCACCCTGACGCCGGGGCGGATCAGCGTCGCGGTGACCGCGGTCGACGGAGGTCCGGACAGCAACGTCCCGGCGGGGACGATCGTCATCGTCCCGAACGGCGAGAACGGGCTGTTCCTGAAGGTCTCGAACCCGGACCCGACCTCGGGCGGGACGAGCCAGACGTTCACCCGGATCACGCAGGCCGATGTCGATGGCGCGCAGGCTGCGCTCAACGCATCGCTCAACGAGGCATTCAAGGAGGCGATGGCGGATCCGTCGCTGGCCAGCAACGGCGAGACGGTCTTTCCCGAGACGGGTGTCCTCGGTCCGACGATGCCGACCGTCGATCCCGCCACACTTGTCGGCCAGGAGGTCCCTACCTTCGACCTCGGCCTGTCGGCCACGGGCACGGTGGTGGCCGCCGACTCGGCACCCGTCACCGGCATCGCGAACACGGCGTTGCAGGCCGCGGTCAAGCCGGACCACCAGCTCGTTCCGGGATCGGTCGACGTGACGGTCGGCGATGCCGTGATCGTCGGCCAGACCGTCAGGTTCCCCGTCCACGCTACCGCCAAGCAGACCGCGAACCTCGACCCGGCGACCCTCGCCAAGATGGTCCTCGGCAAGCCGATCCCCGAGGCGAAGGCGATCCTCGCGCCGTTCGGCGACGTCGACATCACGGTCTCGCCCGATTGGACGGGTTCGGTCCCGAGCTTCGACAGCCGGGTCGACGTGACCGTCGTGCAGCCCGTCCCGATCGAGTCGCCATCGCCCTCGCCGTCGAGCTCGACGACCCCGTGACGCGACTGCTCGGGATCGATCTCGGCGAGCGCCGGGTGGGCCTGGCGCTGGCTGACGACGCCGACATGCCGGCTCGCTCGCTGGAGACGCTCAGGCGCGGTCGCGACCTGGACGCAGACGCGGCGGCGCTGCGGATCGTGGTCGATCGCCACGACGTCGGCGAGCTGATCGTCGGGCTGCCGCTCGAGGCGTCCGGCGACGAGGGGCCACAGGCTGCCCTGACGCGGGCGTGGGCTGAGGCGATCCACGCTAGACTGCGCGTCGCAGTCACGTTCCACGACGAGCGGCTCAGCAGCCATCGCGCCGAGAGCCGGCTCGGGCCTATGAAACGGGGCCGGTCGGGGGGACCGCCGAGCAAGACCCAGCGCGACGCCTATCGCGCGCGTGTGGATCGCGAAGCGGCGGCCATCATCCTGCAGGATGCGCTCGACACACGCGCCGGACGCCGTTCGTCCATGCCACGACCCCAAGACCCCCAGGAGACCAGCCGATGACGATCCGCTCCGGCGGACGCCCCCGGGACACGCGCGCCGCAGAGGCCCGTCCCTACGATCCCGACGCCTATGCGACCGAAACCATCCCGGAGTTCTCGCAGCCGGTCCCCGGTGGCCGACGCGGCCGTGGCGGACGCGGGAGCAGCGTCGTCGGGCTGCTCAAGTTCCTGGTCTTCGCGCTCGTCCTGGCCGCGCTGGTCATGGCGATCGCGCTGACCGCGCTCCGTCCGGCGGTCGCCGACGCGGTCATGAGCATCGCCGACGACAACCCGGCGACCCTCCAGCTGCCGTTCGTCAAGGACATCGTCGCCGAGAAGCTCGGCCCGGCCCTGACGACCCCGGTCTCGCAGGACATGACCCAGGTCGAGTTCCTCGTCGAGCAGGGCGACACGGCCAAGTCGATCGCCACCAAGCTCGAGGCGGCGGGCCTGCTCGGCGACAGCCGGGCATTCGTGTTCATCGCGACCGAGCGGAACCTGACCGGGGCGCTCCAGCAGGGGACGTTCATCCTGCGCAAGAACATGACCCCCGACCAGCTCGTCGAGCGCGCTGCTGGCGCCGCCGCCGGGCCCCAAGTTCGTGGACATCGCCCTGCGCACCGGTCTCCGGCTCGAGCAGGTCACGGCCAAGCTCGAGACACTCCCGCTCCAGATGGACGCGTCAGAGTTCCGCGACATCGTGACCTCGCCGCCGGCCGAGCTGGTCAACGACTACCCGTGGCTGAAGAAGATCCTGGCCGACGCTCCCAAGGGCGCGTCGCTCGAAGGCTTCCTCTGGCCGGCCACCTATCGGGTGCTGCCGGACACCACGCCCGAGGAGCTCGTCCGGCTGATGCTCGACAAGTTCGCGGCGAACGTCGGGCAGGATCGGATGAACGTCCCGGCTGCGCGCGGCCTGACCTTCTATCAGGTGCTGACCCTGGCCTCGATCGTCGAGCGCGAGGCGATGCTCGACGAGGAGAAGCCGCTCATCGCCGGGGTCTACGCCAACCGGCTCGATCCGAAGAAGTGGCCGCTCGGCCTGCTCCAGTCGGACCCGACGATCTTCTACCTGCACGATTCGCTCGAGCTGGCCAAGGAGCCGGTGACCGACTGGCCCGCGTACGTGTTCTGGGCCCCGATCAAGGGCGGACTCACCTCGGACGCCGCTGCCGGCGGCGCTGGCGGGCTACAACACGTACACCAGCAAGGGGCTCCCGCCCGGCCCGATCTCGCACGCCCACGATCACGTCGATCGACGCAGCGCTGGATCCCGACACGTCCGACGGGTACCTCTACTTCATCGCCAAGGGCGACGGGACCGGGACGTCGGCCTTCGCCAAGACGGCCAAGGAACACGAGGCGAACGTCAAGAAGTACCTCAAGCCGTGAGTCGAGCAGCCTCGGCGTGGGCTGCCGGTCCCGGCCGGGATTTCGCGGCGCCACCGTCGGCCGCCGACCTGGATCGCTGGTTCGAGGCCGACCGCGCCGCCCGTCCGGCCCGGATCGACCGCGTCCGGGCCCGTTTCGCCGACGCGGGCATCGACGCCTACTTCGGCGTCCGGCCCGAGCACATGCGCTACCTGACCGGGCTCGCCTTCGGCGAGGGCGAGGAGAAGGTCGCCGGCAACTCCGGTCAGTTCCTCCTGGCGGGCGACTCGCTGGCCGTCCTGGCCGATTCGCGCTACACGATCCAGGTGCGCCGCGAGGCGCCGGATGCCCGCATCGTCAAGGTCTACGGCGACCTGCCGGCGCGCTGGCCCGACCTGATGGCGTCGGTCGGTGCCCGCCGGGTCGGGGTCGAAGCGGGCTTCGTCCCGCACTCGGTGTGGACGCGGCTGGCGGCCGCCGCCCCGGACGTCGAGCTGGTCCCGGTCGAGGGCTGGGTCGAGGCGGATCGCGCGATCAAGGAGCCGGCCGAGGTCGAGCGCATCGCCGCGGCCTGCGCCGTCGCCGACCGGGCGCTTGCCGCGTTGCTGCCCGAGATCCGGCCGGCGTCACCGAGACCGAGCTCGCGCTGCGACTCGAGTGGCTCATCCGGACCGGCGGCGCCGAGGCGCTCGCGTTCGACGTCGCCTGCCTGTCGGGGCCCGAGGCGGCGCTGCCACACGGCTCGCCCGGGCGATCGGCCGGTCATCGATGGCGCCGTCCTCCTGTTCGACTTCGGCGCCCAGGTCGCCGGCTACCGGAGCGACATGACCCGGACGCTGTTCGTCGGCGAGCCGGCCGAGCGCGACCTCGAGATCCATGCGCTCGTCGCGCGTGCCCAGGCCGCCGCGATCGCGCGCCCTTGAGTCGGCCGTCGTCGGCGGCGCGGACGCGCTCCCCAGTGGTCGGGCGATCGACGCGGTCGCGCGCGAGGTCATCGCCTCGGCCGGACACGACGCCCATTTCGGGCACGGCACCGGACACGGGATCGGACTGGCCACCCACGAGTCACCGTCCCTCGGCCGGCTCGCAGCCGATGTCCCGCTGCCGAGCCCGACCGTCTTCTCGGTCGAACCGGGTGTCTACCTCGACGGCGAGATGGGCGTCCGGATCGAGGACCTCGTCCTGTTCGACGCGGCGGCCGGCGGGTCGAGCGGCTGACGCACTTCCCGCGCGAGCCGCTCGTCGCTCGCCGGCGGCTGACCGCCGGTCGTCTGCTACGATCGGCCCGATCCGACCTCATCCGACCTCGCCGGTCGCGCGTCCCGCCTCGGACCCACCGGCCGTCACGCCCAGGAGCCCGCACGCATGATCAGCACCGGTGAACTCAGGAAAGGGGTCGCCATCGAGCTCGACGGCGAGCTCTGGCAGATCCTCGACTACCACCACATCAAGATGGGCCGCGGCTCGGCGCAGGTCCGCATCACGCTCCGCAACATCAAGCGCGGGCAGACGGTCGAGCGCTCGTTCCAGGCCGGCACCAAGTGGCCGCGCGCGTCGATGGAGAAGCGTCCCGTCCAGTTCCTGTACCGCGACGACGACGACTTCCATTTCATGGACACCGACACCTACGACCAGTTCATCCTGTCGTCCGACCAGCTCGGCGAGACGGCGCAGTACCTCAAGGACGGGATGACCCTGGACCGGACGAGCTACCAGGGCGAGACGATCGGCGTCGAGCTGCCGGTGACCGTCGACCTCAAGGTCGTCGAGACCGAGCCGGGCTTCGCCGGCGACACGCAGTCGGGCGCCCGCAAGCCCGCCCACGACCGAGTCCGGGCTCGTCGTCCAGGTCCCGATCTTCGTCGAGCCGGGCGACACGATCCGGATCGACACCCGGACCGGGGAATACCAGACGAGGGTCTAGCCCGGATGAGCGGCGACGACCGCGAGCCACCCGACTGGGCGCTCCCGAGCTGGGACGCGCTCCCGGCCGATCCGGCCGACCCGACCGGTCGGCTGCGGCCTGTCGGTCCAGGACCCGGTCCGCTCGGCGATCCAGCGGCCGTCCGCGCGCCCCGACGCCGGGAGTACTCGCGGCACCCGGCACGTTCGGCGTCCGGATCCTCGGCCGTCAGCGAGGTCACGCGGGCGATCCGCGGCGCGGTCCGGACGGACCCGCGACTGGCGGACCTGTGGGTCGAGGGCGAGATCGGCCGGGTGACGGTCTCATCGGCCGGGCATGCCTACTTCGCGCTCAAGGACGAGCGCAACCAGCTGCAATGCGTCTGGTTCCGCGACCAGCGTGTCCGCTCGGCGTTCGAGGCGCAGGCGGGCTTGCGCGTCGTGGCACACGGACGGATCGACCTGTTCGAGCCGCAGGGCGCGCTCCAGCTCTACGTCGAATCGATCCAGCCGGCCGGGCTCGGCGACCTGACCCTGCGGTTCGAGGCGCTCAAGGCCCGGCTCGCCGCGGAGGGCCTGTTCGACGCGGCCCGCAAGCGGCCTCTTCCCGCGCGACCGGCGACGATCGCGGTCATCACCAGCCCCACCGGCGCGGTCTGGAAGGACATCTGCCACGTCCTCGGACGCCGCTGGCCGCTGGCCCGCGTCGTCCTGGTCGCGGCCCAGGTCCAGGGCGACGCGGCGCCACGGAGCCTGGTCGCGGCGTTCCGCAAGGTCGAGCGCTACGCGGCCGAACGTGCGGCCGCCGGGCTGCCCGAGGAGGCACCTGCGGTCACGATCCTGGCCCGTGGCGGCGGGTCGCTCGAGGACCTCTGGGCATTCAACGACGAGGCGGTCGTGCGCGCCGTCGTGGGCCATAGCATCCCGGTCGTCTGCGGGGTCGGGCACGAGGCGGACGTCACCCTGGCCGATTTCGCCGCGGACGTCCGCGCTCCGACGCCATCGGCGGCGGCCGAGGTGGTCGTTCCCGATCGCGCCGAGTTCCAGGTCGCCATCCGGGCCACTGGACGGCGACTCGACGGCGCGGCCACCGGGCGTCTCCGCGCGGTCGCCCGCGAAGTCGTCGCCGAGCGACGGGCGCTGGACCGGCTGAGTCCGGTGGCGCAGCTCGCCAGCGCCCGCGAACGAGTCGGGATGCTCCTGGACCGCGGCACGCGCGCCGTCCTGGACGCGGTCAGCGGCCGCCGGGCGACCACCGAGCGGCTTGCCGGTCGTCTCGGGCCGACCGTGCCGGCGCGTCTCGCCCGCGAGCGCGCCCGGCTCGCGCGTGCCGATGCCCTCGACCCCCTGGTCAGCCGGCGCCTCGCGACCGGCCGGGCGAACCTCGGCACGGCCGCCGCTGCGCTCGCGGTCCTTGGGCCGCAGGCGACCCTCGATCGTGGCTACGCCATCGTCAGGCGGGCCGATGACGCCCGCGATCGTCCGCGACCCCGCCGACGCGCCGCCCGGGACCCGGCTGGCCCTGCGCGTCGCACGCGGCGACGTGCCGGCCACCGCCGACGATCGATGACCCGATCACGTGGCGCGGGGCACCCATGGGCGCGCTGATCCCGGTCGTCGTGTTCGGGGTCGTCGTGGTGATCGTGGCGGCCGTCGGCATCCGGCTTGGTATGCTCCTCGCCCCACGCATCGACCGGCTGACCGACCGCACCGAAGAGGAGCCAGGTGGCGACGACGACTGACCCGGCGATCGATGCCCTCAGCTTCGATGACGCCCTCGCCGAGCTCCAGCGGACGGTGGCCGAGCTCGAGGCCGGTGGCCAGCCGCTGGAGGCCGCGATCGCGCTGTACGAACGGGGCGTGGCCCTCCAGGCCCGCTGCGAACGGCTCCTCGGTGATGCCGAGCTGCGCGTCCAGCAGCTCGTTGCGCGCGCCGGCGGCGCGCTCGAGACGCGCGATGTCCGCCCTGAGGACGCGACCGAGGATCCCGGCGGGGCGTAGCCGACGGGGCTGCGCTGCTCGTGCTCGGTGGCGGTTCGGTGCTCAGCCGGGGGCGATGTTCAGGTTGAACCGGAACCGATTGCCCGGGTCGTAGCGGGCCTTGATCTTCGCGAGGCGGGCGAACGTCTCGGTGCCGAACGACAGCCGGACCCGTTCGTTGGTCTCGTCGTGCGAGGCGTAGTTCGCGTAGCCGGCGCCGTTGAGCGATCCGACCGCGATCCGTTCGGCCGTCTCTCGCGCCCACGCGATCTGCGCGTCATCGACTGACGGGTCGTCCCAGATCGCCAGCGCGCTCGCGTTCCAGGTCGCGATCCGCTGGCTGAATGCCGCTCCGCCCTCGGGTTCCTTCCGGGCGGCACCCCTGATCGCCTCGAGCAGCAGCACGCTGCGGCCGCCTGGTCGCGCCGCCATCGAGTCCACGATGCCGGTGATGACCGGCTCGTCCAGCGCGCGGAGGAAATGCCCCTTCCAGTAGTGCCGCAACCCGAACGGCAGCCTGCCGCTCATCGCCTGGATGTCGGGATACTCCATCGGCCGGAGGTCGTCCGAGAGCGCCGGCAGCGCGGCCGTGAGCGGGCGGAGCACGTCGTACGCGCGATCGGGGTCACCCGGCCAGCAGACGCCGACACGGACGAAGATCTCGTCGTCGACACCGCCGGGGCCGGCACCCTCGGCCGGACCGGCGACGACCGTCAATTCGAGGGCATCCTGCGCCGTGGCGGCCACGTCGGCGACCCGGCGCAGGACCTGCTTCACGGCGCTGAACGGGTAGGTGATGTAGCCCGCCAGGATCGGCCCCGGGTCGATCGCCCGGAACGTGAAGGACGTCACCACGCCGAAGTTGCCGCCCCCACCGCGAAGAGCCCACAGCAGGTCCGGGTCGCCGTCGCCGTCACTCTCGGGTGCGGCGATGACCTTCTCGCCGGCGGCCGTGATCACTTCCGCCCGGACCAGGTTGTCGCAGGTGAAGCCCTGGATGCTCGACAGCCAGCCGATCCCGCCGCCGAGCGCCAATCCGCCGACGCCCGTGTCGCCGAACGTCCCGCCGACGACCGCGAGGTGATGCGCCCAGGCCGCTGGATCCACGTCTTCCCACAACGCGCCGCCGCTCGCACGCACGAGGCGTCGTTCGGGATCGACCTCGACGGCGCGGCGGTCGCGCAGGTCGATGACCAGCGCGCCATCGGCCATGGCGTGTCCGGCGACACTGTGCCCGCCGCCACGGACGGCGATCGGCAGACCCAGGTCGGCGGCGGCCACCACCGCGGCGACCACGTCCTCGTCGGTACGGACGCGGACGATCACGGCGGGCCGGCGCTGGACGGTCGCGTTGAACGTCGTCCGTGCCGCGTCGTACTCCCCGTCGGCGGCCGTCAGGACGCGGTCCGCGAGTGACTCGCGCAGCCGATCGATGACGAATCTCTCCATGCCGCTCCCCGCGTTCGTCGCCTTCGATCGCTGGATACGAGCGACCTGCAAGGGACAGGTTTAGACTCTGGCCGATGCCATCCGGCGCGCGAGCCGGTGCGAATCCATCATCACACGCGGGGCGTACGAGTCGTCAGGCGACCGTACGGGTCTCCTTCGCAACCACCCAGGAGTTGCTTCCAACCGTGTCGATCCTGCCGACCATCCAGGACCCTGCCGACCTCCGTGGCCTCGACGAGGTCCAGCTCGCCCAGCTGGCGGTCGAGATCCGCGACACGATCGTCCGGACCGTCGCCCACACTGGCGGCCACCTCGGATCGTCGCTGGGCGTGGTCGAGCTGACCATCGCCCTCCACCGCCTGCTCGAATCCCCGCGGGATCGGATCGTCTGGGACACGGGGCACCAGGCGTACCCGCACAAGCTCCTGACGGGCCGGCTCGACCGGTTCGGCACCCTCCGCCAGCTCGACGGCGTCGGCGGCTTCCCGCGGCGCTCGGAATCGCCGCACGACGTGTTCGATGGCGGTCACGCGGGGACGGGTCTGTCGATCGCCGAGGGTCTCGCCGAGGCGCGCGACCTGCGCCACGGTCTGGAGCGCATCGCCGTCGTCGTCGGCGACGCGGCGCTGATGAGCGGGCTGTCACTCGAGGCGCTCAACGACATCGGCCAGCGTCAGACGCAGATGCTCATCGTCGTCAACGACAACGAGATGTCGATCAGCCCGACCGTCGGGGCGTTCTCCGACTACCTCTCGAAGATCAAGCTGTCGCGCACCTGGCGCCAGGGCAAGAGCGCCTATGACCGGACCGTCGAGCGGATCCCGGTCGTCGGCGGGACCGTCCTCGAGCTGAGCCGCCGGCTACGCAAGTCCGTGGTCAGCTTCGCTCAGCCGGGCCAGCTGTTCGAGGATCTGGGGATCACCTACATCGGTGTGGTGCCGGGCCACGACCTCCATGCGCTTCTCGTCACCCTGAGCCGCGCCCTGACGCTGCCGGGTCCGACGATCGTCCACGTACGAACCCAGAAGGGCCGTGGGTTCCGGCCGGCCGAGACCGACCAAGTCGGGTTCCACGGGGCGGCGTTGCCGCCGATCGCGATGACGGCCGCGCCGGAGGTCGATGCGTACGACGGAGCGCGCACCGATGCAGCGATGCCGACCGAATCGATGGCCGACGATGCGGCGCCGCCGGCTGCGGTGGTCGAAGCGCCGAAGAAGAACCCCAACTACACCGCGGTCTTCGCGGCCGAGCTGGTCGAGCTCGCGCGGGCCGACCGGCGGATCGTTGGGATCACCGCCGGCATGCCGACCGGCACGGGGATGTCGAAGTTCCAGGCCGCGTTCCCGGACCGCATGTTCGACGTCGGGATCGCCGAGCAACACTCGGTGGCCATGGCGACCGGGCTGGCGATGGGCGGGATGCGACCGGTCGTGGCTCTGTATTCGACCTTCCTCCAGCGCGCCTTCGACCAGACCGTCCACGACGTCTGCCAGAACGATCAGCCGGTGGTGATCGCGGTCGACCGGGCGGGACTCGTCGGGGAGGACGGGACGAGCCACCAGGGGATGTTCACGCTGCCCGCGCAGCGCCAGCTGCCCAACCTCGTGATCGCATCACCAAAGGACGAGCAGGAGCTGCGCTCGCTGCTGCACACCGCGCTGTCGCAGGACCATCCGTTCGCGCTGCACTACCCGCGCGACGCGGGGTTCGGCCTGCCGCCGGTCGTGCCGGAGATCATCCCGGTCGGGCGTGGCGAGATCCTGCGCGAGGGCAGCGACCTGCTGTTCGTCGGGTTCGGTCCGATCGTGGCTCGGGCGATGGCCGCCGCCGACCTGCTCGCTGCGGAAGGCTGGTCGATCGGCGTCATCAACGCCCGATACGCACGACCGTTGGACCGGCAGCTGATCCTCGACCAGGCGCGCGGCAAGCGGCTCCTCGTCACGTTCGAGGAGAGCGTCGTCGCGGGCGGGTTCGGGAGCGGCGTGCTGGAGCTGGTCGAGGAGGTGCGCCTCGCGGATCCCGCTTACCGCGACGTCGCCATCCGGATCCTGGGCATCCCGGGCGAGCGGTTCGTGGACCACGGCTCCGTGGCGGATCTCCGCCGCGTGCTGCGGCTCGATGCCGAAGGCCTGGCGGGCCAGGTGCGTGAGGCACTCATGGCGTTGCGGGCGACACCGGGGCGTTCGGAGTCGGAGGTCCCGGCGGGGTAGGCCACCTCGCGCGGCAGGCCGCGCCTCGGCCATGGCTCCGCGGGGGGCCCCGATGCGCGTTACGAGCACTACGATGGTGTGGTGCGGATCTGCCCATCGTGCTCAGAACCCAATGGTGAGCGCGCGCGCTTCTGCCAGGCGTGCGGGGCCGCCCTGCCGACACCAGCCGAGCCCGCTGGCGATGTCCGCAAGGTCGTCACCATCGTGTTCGCTGACATGGTCGGCTCGACGCAGATCGGTGAGGCACTCGATCCCGAGGCGCTGAGACGGATCCAGGGGCGCTACTTCGAGGCACTGGCGACTGCCATCGACGCTCACGGCGGAACGGTCGAGAAGTACATCGGCGATGCCGTCATGGCTGTCTTCGGGATCCCGCGGGTCCACGAGGACGACGCTCTCCGCGCGGTCCGCGCGGCGGTCGCGATGCAGGCTGCCATCAGTGGGCTCAACGACGCCGTCGAGCGGGAGCACGGTCTGCGCATCGCTATACGCATCGGGCTGAATACCGGCGAGGTCGTCGCCGGCGATCCGTCGGCAGGACAGCGCCTCGTGACCGGCGACGCCGTCAATGTCGCCGCCCGCCTCGAGCAGGCAGCCAGCCCAGGCGAGATCCTCATCGCCGTCGCCACCCACCAGCTCGTGCGGGATGCGGTCGAGGTCGAGCCGGTCGAGCCGCTCGCGCTTCGCGGCAAATCGGAGCGTGTCGGCGCCTTCCGGCTCGTCACGGTCCTCGCCGACAGCGCCGGGCACGCCCGCCATCTCGATTCGCCGATGGTCGGACGGACGACCGAGCTCGATCTGGTCCGTCGCGGCCTCGACCGGGCGCGGAGCGAGCGGACCTCGTACCTCTTCACGCTGCTCGGTTCGGCAGGCGTCGGAAAGTCGCGGCTCATCCGGGAGTTTCTCGACAGCGTGGAGGACGCCACGGTCCTCCGGGGCCGCTGCCTGTCGTATGGCGACGGCATCACGTTCTACGCCATGGGTGAGATCGTCGGGCAGGTCGCCGGCATCACCGAGGCGGACGATCCGGCCACGGCGATCGCGAAGCTGTCCGCCGTCCTGTCCGGCGCGGAGGACGGGGACCGCATCGGACGACTCGTGGGGGGGCTGTTCGGCTGGGCCGATCCGAGCACGGCAGAGGACGCTTCGTGGGCGATCCGCAAGCTCTTCGAGCACGTTGCCCGGGAGCGGCCGCTGGTCCTCGTCATCGATGACATCCACTGGGCGGAGCCGCTCCTGCTCGACCTCATCGAGTACCTGGCCGACTGGACGCGCGACGCGATGCTTCTCCTGCTCTGTGTCGCCCGCCCGGAACTGCTCGAGATGCGGCCTGGCTGGGGTGGCGGCAAGCTCAACGCGACCGCCATCCTGCTCGAGCCGCTGGGTTCGGACGAGGCGGGTGCGCTCCTCGAGAATCTCCTTGGCGGCGCGAATCTGCCGAAACCCGCATACGATCGGATCCTTGCGGCCGCCGAGGGCAACCCGCTCTTCGTCGAGGAGATGCTCGGGATGCTCATCGACGATGGGCTGCTTCGGCGGGAAGACGGCGGTTGGCGGGCCGCAGCCGACCTGGCCGATCTGACCGTGCCGCCGACGATCCAGCTCCTCCTCGCCGCCCGGCTTGATCGGCTCGAGGCCGAGGAGCGGGCGGTCATCGAACGCGGTGCGGTCGAAGGCAAAGTCTTCCACACGGGGGCGATCGCGTCGCTGACACCCGAGGGTCATCGGGCCCAGGTCCGACCACGACTTCTCGCGCTCGCCCGCAAGGAGTTGATCCGACCGGACCGCGCCGAGTTCGCCGGCGAGGACGCGTTCCGGTTCCGGCACATGCTCATCCGCGACGCCGCATACCAGGCGATGCCCAAGGAGCAGCGAGCCGAGCTGCACGAGAAGTTCGCCCGATGGTTGACCGGGACGCTGGGAGACCGGATGGCCGAGTACCAGGAGATCCTCGGCTATCACCTCGAACGGGCCTACCGGTTCAGGACCGAGCTCGGCCCGATCGATGCGCGCACTCAGGACCTCGGCCGTGAGGCCGGCCAAGCCCTGCGAGCCTCCGCTGAACGGGCGCAGGCACGCGGGGACGGCGCCGGCGCCGCCAGACTGCTGGAGCGGTCCGCCACCTTGCTCGATGGTTTCGAGCGCGCCGAGGCGCTCCTGGATCTCGGCGAGAACCTGGTGTGGAGCGACCAGGGTGCCCGCGCCCGAGACGTGCTGCGTGACTTCATCGCCTCGGCCGATGCCGTTGCCTGGCCGGGACTCCGGATCCGGGCAGACGTGTTCCTGACCTTTGCCGAGGCGTCGTCGGATCCATCTCGGTCCCAGCGGACGAGCCACGACGAAGTCAGCGCCCTCCTGGTCGAGGCCGAGGACCTTGGTGATCCGGCTGCCGTGACGGCCTGCCTTCTTGGCCTGGGTCAGTGGGCGTTCTGGCTAGGTCGGACGCATGAGCAGCGGGAGCTATCCGAGCGACTCCTGCCCCGTATCGACGAGCTGCGGGTCATCTACCGTGACTGGGTGGCGTCCGGTCTGCGGACCGACGCGTACTGGGGCGCTACGCCGATCGAGGAGGGGCTCGAGAATCTGGAGGCTGCCCGGCGGATCGTCGGCGATGATGTCAGTGGACGGCTCGGCTGCGACGTCGTGGAGGTCGGGCTGCTGGCGATGGCCGATCGGAGCGCCGAAGCGGACGTCCTGATCGAGCACCTGTATCGCGCGAGCGAGGATCATGCGGGCGCACAACTCTTCAGCGGGCAGATCTTCGCGGAGAGCCTGTGGCGGCTCGGCCGGCGGGAGGAGGCGATCTCCGTGCTCAGCGGCAGCAAGGCGTACTGGGACGGTCGCGGCGAGACTGGCATGAATTCGACCTCCACCGCCCAGCTCGCGAGATATCTCGCCGCGACCGGGAGACTCGACGAAGCTGAACGGTTGATCGAGGAGGCCCGCTCGATGGGTGCCGCTGACGACTTCGCGACTCGTGCCGAGATCGGTCAAGCGACCTCGATCGTTGCTGTCGCCCGAGGCGATCCAGAAGCCGCATTGGCGGCCGTCGAAGATGCGATCGAATCACTCCGGCCGACGGACTACCTGATGTTCACGGCCGACGCGCTCCAACAGCGCGGCGTGATCCTGCTCGCCGCCGGGCGTCATGGCGCCTCGGACGCCTCGCTCCGCGAAGCACTCGCCCTCTACGACCACAAGGGCGCCATCACGGCGGCCAGGAGCCTGCGCGCGTGGTGTCGGGAGCAGGGGATCGCCCTGCCTTGAACGGACGAGATCCCGGACGGTGCCCGGAGGCTGCCGGTGAAGCCTCGTATGCCACGATATGCGGATGAGCCCGGCACCGACGCGCAAGCCGCCACGGATCCGGCTCGACCAGTTGCTGGTCGAGCGGGGGCTGGCCGATACGCGCAGCCGTGCGCAGGCGCTCGTGCTGGCCGGTGCGGTCCGGGTGGGGGAGGGCGATGCGGCCAGGCACGATCGCAAGCCGGGCGACCTGGTCGCGACGGACACACCGCTCAGCGTTGCGGAGCCTGAGCCGTACGTCAGCCGCGGCGGTCACAAGCTGGCAGCGGCGCTCGACGCCTTCGAGATCGATCCGCGCGGGCTGGTGGCGCTCGATGTCGGCGCCTCGACCGGGGGCTTCACCGACGTCCTGCTGCAGCGCGGCGCGACGCGCGTCTATGCCCTCGACGTCGGGCGTGGCCAGCTCGCGGAATCGTTGCGCCGTGATCCACGGGTCGTGTCGATGGAGCGAACCAACGCGCGCAGCCTGACGGCGACGACCCTCCCCGAACCGATCGCGTTCGCGACCATCGACGTCTCGTTCATCTCGCTCGCGCTCATCCTCGGCCCAGTCGTGTCCACGCTCGGCTCGAGCCCGCGATCGCATATCGTCGCACTGGTCAAGCCCCAATTCGAAGCCGGCAAGGGACGCACCGACCACGGGGTCGTGCGCGATCCGGCCATCCACCGCGAAGTCCTCGAGCGCACGGTCGTGACCGCCCGCGAACATGGCCTCGGCACCCGCGCCGTGATCGCCTCGCCCCTGACCGGCGCGGAGGGCAACCGCGAGTTCCTCGTCCACCTCGCCCCGGGTCCCGGTTGTGCCGAGATCGCGGACCGCATCGACGAGGCCATCGGCCGGTGACTATCGAGCGCATCGGCTTCGCCTACAACCCGACGATCGACGCCGCCGTCGAGCTGAGCGCCCGCGCCGCCGGTTGGTGCCAGATGCGTGGCATCGGCGAGTGGCAGCTCCCATCGGGCGATCTCGACGCGCTGGTCGGCGAGCTCCGGACGACGGACGCGCTCGTCGTCCTCGGCGGCGACGGGACCTTCCTGCGCGCCGTGCGCGCGGTGGCCGAGGTGGACGTCCCGATCCTCGGCATCAACCTCGGCAAGGTCGGCTTCCTGTCGAAGGCCGAAGCCGGCGAGCTCGACGCGGTGCTGGCCAAGATCGTCGCCGGGCGGTACGCGATCGACGAGCGGATGGCGCTCGACGGCCGCATCCTGCGCGACGGCAAGCCGATCCACGAGGAGCGCCACTTCGCGCTCAACGACATCGTCATCGCGCGCGGGTCGCTCGCCCGCGTGTGCCGCCTCGACGTCTCGATCGACGACACCCATCTCGCGACGTTCGTCGCCGACGGCCTGGTGGTGGCGAGCCCGACCGGCTCGACCGGCTACTCGTTCTCGGCCGGCGGCCCGATCCTCGACCCGGTCAGCCGGAACCTCGTCGTCACGCCGATCGCCGCCTACCTGTCCGCGATCCGTTCCGTGGTCGTCAGCCCGAAGCAGACGGTGCGCTGCGCGGTGGTCGACGCCTACGAGGTGCTCGTCTCGATCGATGGCCGCGAGGACATCCCGGCCCGGGTCGGCGACGTGGTCGAGGTCCGCGCCGTCGAGCGTCCGATCCGCCTCATCGAGCCCGAAGGCGCCCAGCCGTTCTGGGACCTGCTCCGCCACAAGGTGGCGTTGCTGCCATCGTGACCGCCGGGCGCCTCCTCGAGCTGACCGTGAGCGACCTCGCGCTCATCGATCGGCTGCGCCTGACGCTCGAGCCCGGTCTCAACGTCATCACCGGCGAGACCGGCGCCGGCAAGAGCCTGCTGATCGATGCGCTCGGGCTCGTCCGCGGCTCGCGGGCCGACACCGGGCTCATCCGCCACGGCACCGAGACCGCCCGGGTGGAGGCCCTGTTCGACCGGCTGCCCGAACCGCTGATCGCGGTGCGCGAGGTGACGGTCGGCGGCCGATCCACCGCGCGTCTCGACGACCTCGCCACGACCGCGGCGCGACTTGCCGACGAGGTCGGGCCACTGGTCGAGATCCACGGCCAGCACGACCAGCAGCGACTGCTCGACGAGCGATGGCAGCGCGACCTGCTCGACGCGTTCGGCGGGCACGGGCCGGCGCGGGTCGCGATGGCCGACGTCGTCGAACGCTGGCGGGCGAATCGATCGGCGCTGGCCGAGCTCGCGATCGATCCGCGCGAGCTGGCGCGTCGCGTGGACCTGCTCGAGCACGAGGTGGCCGAGATCGCCGCCGCCCGGCTGAGCCCCGGCGAGGCGGACGAGATCCGTGCTCGCCTCCAGGCTGCCCAGCATGGCGAGGCGATCGCCCGGGGAGCGGCCGCGGTCCACGAGGCCCTGGCGGGCGACGGGACGGGCGCCCGCGACGCCGCCGCGATGGCGGTCCGCGAGGTGCGCGGCCTGGCCCGCCTCGACCCGCGTTTCGAACCAGCGGCCGAGCGACTCGCCGGCCTCGAGGCCGAGCTCGACGACGCCGCGACGGAGATCCGTGACCTCGCCGACGGCATCGAGCACGACCCGGGGACGCTGGCCGCTCTCGAGGAGCGACTCGGCACGATCTATGCGCTCGAACGACGGTATGGCGACGGCGAGGCGGCGGTCATCGCCCACGGCGAGAGGGCGGCCGGCGAGCTGGAGCGACTCGGCGGTCTCGACGCGGAACGCACACGCCGCGAGCGCGAGGACGCGGTCCTGCTCGAGGGCGTGGCGGCCGCGGCGGTGGCCCTGTCGGAGTCGAGACGCACCGCCGGCGACGCGCTCGAGCGTTCGGTCGGACTCGTCCTCGAGGAGCTCGGTTTTCCGGCCGGCGTCTTCGAGGTCACGCTCGGGCGCCGGATCGCCGGAGCGGACGAGCCCGCGATCGAGCTCGACGGCGATGCGGTCGCGTTCGATGCCAGCGGCGCCGACCAGGTCGTCTACCGTCTCGCCCCGAACCCCGGCGAGCCGGCCCGCCCGCTCGCGCGGATCGCCTCGGGCGGCGAGCTGTCGCGCGTCGCGCTGGCCATCAAGAGCGTGCTGGCCGAAGCGGATGACACGCCCGTCCTCGTGTTCGACGAGGTCGACACGGGCATCGGCGGCCGGAGCGCGGATCCGGTCGGACGGAGCCTGTGGGCGCTCGCCCGGCGGCATCAGGTCCTGTGCGTGACGCACCTGCCACAGATCGCGGCGCACGCCGACGCCCAATACCGCATCGCCAAGCGAGAGCGCGACGGTCGGACCGTGACCGAGGTCGAACGCCTCGACCGGGAAGGCCGGATCGTCGAGCTGGCCCAGATGCTCGGCGGCGACGCGGGCGGTGCGGCGACGCTCGCCAGCGCCCGGGAGCTCCTCGACCGCGCCGAGGCCTGGCGCGGCGAGGTCGCCCAGACCGGCTGAGCCGACGACCGCCGGGTGCGCTCCCTCGACGCCGCGATCGACGACTACCTGACCTACCTGCGCGGTCGAGCGTGGCCTGGCCCCGGCGACCATCCGTGCCTATCGCGGCGACCTGCACGACTTCGGGGCGTCCCGCGGCGTGACCAGCGGACTGGGCCGCGTCGCCGACGCCGCGGTCGGGTACCTTGCCGCCCGGACCCGTCGCGGCCGACGCGGTGACCCCGGCCTGGCGCCGAGCAGCCTGCGGCGCAGGGCGGCCGCGCTCAAGGGCTTCTACCGGTTCGCCTACGGCGAGGGCCTGATCCCGATCGACGTGGCCGCGCACCTGGACCTGCCGAAGCCGTCCCGCCTCCTGCCCGAGACGCTGACTCCCGACGAGACCGTGCGCCTGCTCGAGGCCGCCGGCGGCGACGATCCCGAGGCCCCCGACGCGCCGAATGCCGCGCTGCCCTCCGTGATCGGGCGCTCCTCGAGCTGCTGTACGCGGCCGGTCTCCGGATCAGCGAGGCGCATCGGTCTCGACCGCGAGGACCTGTCGGTCGACGGAGCGTTCGTCCGCGTCATCGGCAAGGGCGACAAGGAGCGGCTCGTGCCGGTCGGCGACGTCGCACTGGACTGGCTCGGTCGCTGGGTCGCGGGCCCGCGGGCGGTGCTGCTTGCGCGCCACCACGTCGCCCCGGTCCGCGGCGGCCCGCTGTTCCTGGGAGATCGGGGCGGTCGCCTGGCCCGTCAGCAGGCCTGGGCCGCGGTCAAGCGCGCGGCCGGCGCGGCCGGTCTCACCGACCGCGTCAGCCCGCACACGCTGCGTCACTCGTTCGCGACGCATCTGCTCGAGGGCGGGGCCGACCTGCGCATCGTCCAGGAGTTGCTCGGTCATGCGAGTATCTCCACGACGCAGCTGTACACGCATCTCACCGGCGAACGGATCCGCGACGTCTACAGCCGGGCCCATCCGCGGGCCTGAGAGGGAGGCACCGGCACCATGAGCTACGCCGACGGTCTGATGTCGACGGGCGAGCAGATCCAGTACCGCACCAAGCAGCACCCCGCGATCTTCGTCTACGGGGCGCGCTATGCGATCCTGGCCGTCATCATCGCCGGCCTCTTCGTGTGGCTGGGCAGCGGGATGGATCCGACCGGGCTGAGCGGCACGATCAGGGGCCTGCTCGGCTGGGTGACCCTGGTCCTGTTCATCGGCGGTATCGCGGTGTTCATCTGGACCGCGCTGCGCTACGTCAACCAGGAGTACGTCCTGACCAATCGGCGGGTGATCCAGGTCTCGGGCGTGCTCAACCGCAAGTCCACCGACAGCTCGCTCGAGAAGATCAACGACGCGATGCTCAAGCAGTCGTTCTTCGGGCGCATGCTCGACTACGGCGACCTGACCGTGCTGACCGCGTCCGAGAGCGGCATCGACGCGATGAAGATGCTGCGCAGCCCGATCGAGTTCAAGAAGCGGATGCTCGACGCCAAGCACACGTTCGAGGTCGGCATGGAACGCGAGGGCTGGGCACCGAGCCCGCCCATCCGCGACGCCGGACCGGTCGCCGCGGGCGCACCGGGCGTCGCGGCCGCGTCGGCCACGCCCGGCGCCGGCGACCGCACCGGCCGTGGCCGCGGCGTCAGCCCCGGCTGCGCCGAAGGCGAACCCCGATGAGGTGACCCGGACGCTCGCCAACCTCGCCGACCTGCGCGACCGCGGGGCCATCACGCCCGAGGAGTACGAGGCCAAGAAGGCGGATCTGCTCGCGCGGCTCTAGTCGAGCCTGACGATCGTGGCGGCGGCGTGAGGACCGCTGACCGCGGCCCCGCTACGATACGAGCCACCCCCGTACTCCAAGGTGCCGCTTGCAGATAGACCCGTCCACCCTCCTCCCGGCCGTGATCGTCGTGGCGATCATGCTGCTCGTGGGGCTGCCGGTCCACGAGTTCAGCCACGCCCTGGCGGCCTATCGGCTGGGTGACGGCACGGCGAAGCTGTTCGGCCGGCTGACGCTCAACCCGATCGCCCACTTCGACCCGATCGGCGGCACGCTGCTGGCACTCACGTTCATCGGCTCGGCCGCGACCGGCACGCCATTCGGCTTCGGCTGGGCCAAGCCGACGCCGGTCAACCCGATGAACCTCGAAGGCGGCCGACGCGGCGAGGCGATCGTCGCTGCCGCCGGGCCGCTGTCGAACCTCATCCTGGCGACGGCCGCGGCGATCCCGTTGCGCTACATCATCGACAAGCCGCAGTTCTACGGGCCCAGCGACATCTTCATCAATGTGCTGTTCTTCTTCGTCCAGATCAACCTGCTGCTGATGATCTTCAACTTCATCCCGATCCCGCCGCTCGACGGGTCGAAGGTGCTGTTCGCGTTCATGGACCAGCGGACCGTCTACCAGGTCCGGCCGTTCCTCGAGCAGTACGGGTTCATCATCCTGCATCGTCATCCTGTTCTTCCCGCCCGGCGACTCGATCGGGCTGCGGATCATCGATCCGATCCTGAATGCACTTCCTCACGCTCCTGGTGGGCCAGTAAGGTCCGCCAGTTCCGCGCGCACCTCCGGGCGAGCGTCGGGCCGGGGGAGCGAGCGGGACTGGTGGCCTGGACCACGCCCGCCCAGCTCGCGCTCTTCGACCGGATGCATGTCGCCGACCAGCGCCATGGGCTCGACGTCGTCGCCTCGCTGCGTGCCGAGGGCGTGACCGATCCGGACCTGCTCGTCGCCGGCCTGCTCCACGACGCCGGCAAGGGTCAGACCGGGCTCTGGCCGCGGATCGCGTACTCGCTCGGCCAGCGCTACGGCGAGTGGATCTGGCGTGTCGCCGTGATCCTGCCCGGGTTCGGAGCCGCGCTCGCCCGCCTTCGGACGCACGCCGAGACCTCGGCCGTGCTGGCCGACCGCGGCCGGCTGCTCGGCGCGCACGGTCGCGCTCATCCGCGACCAGGACGCGCCGACCGATCCCGAGTTCGGCGAGCTGCTCCGGCTCGCCGACGAGGCGAACTGATGACCCTCGCAGGTGCCGCGCTCGACAGCGGTCACGTTCGGTGACGGTCGCCGGCCCGAGAGCCGGACGCAGGTCCAGATGGCCGAGTTCGACGGGCCGCTCGGGCTCCTGCTGTCGCTCATCGAGGCGCGCCAGCTCGACGTGCTGACGGTCCCGCTCGGGGCGCTCGCCGAGGCCTATCTCGACGCCCTCGGCCGGCTCGACGCCGATCGGCTCGGCAACGTCAGCTCGTTCGTCGCGATCGCCAGCCAGCTGATCCTGATCAAGAGCCGGGCGATGCTGCCGCGCCGGCCCGACGCCGACCGGCCCGACCGACGCTGACCGACGACGGCATCGACCCCGAGGCCGAGCTGCGCGCCCGGCTGATCGTCTACCGGGCTCACCGCGACGCGGGCCAGCGGCTGGCCGACGGCGCGCTGCGCCGGATCGGGCTCTTCCGGCGCGAGCCGGGCGCCGCCCGGGCGGCCGGTCTTGCCGGAGCGCGATCCGGTCGACGCACCCGCCATCGACCCGGCCCGGCTGGTCCGGGCCCTCGATCGGCTCGCCGCGCTCACCCTGCCGCCCGAGCCGCCGACCGAGGTCCTCGGCCGGACCATCACCATCACCGAGCGGGCGGACGATCATCCGCTCGGCGCTGCGGGACGCGCCGACGTTCGTGCTCCAGGACCTGCTGGCCGGGGTCCGCGACCGGGTGGTCATCGCCATCACCTTCCTGGCGATGCTCGAGCTGATGAAGCGTCGCGAGATCGTCGTCGACCAGGCGGCGCCGTGGGGGCCGATCGTGGCTCGCTCGACGACCGCCGAGGAACGGGCCGCGGCGGGCGTCGCGGCCGACCTCGACACGCCTCTCGACGAGTCGCTGGAGTCGTTCGCGTGAGCGACTTGATCAGGCCGCTCGATGACGCCGAGCGGACGCGCCGATGCCGTCGCCGCCGTCGACGGAGATCGTGGCGGACACCCCGCCACCGATCGAGCTGACCGAGGCGGCCCTCGAGGCGCTCCTGTTCGTCGCCGAGAAGCCGCTGTCGCGGCGGGAGATCGCGGCCCTCGCCGGCACGGACCGGGCGACCGTCGACGCCCGCCTCGGCGATCTCGAGGTCTCGCTGCGCGAGCGAGGCATCCGACTGCTCATCGACGGCGACCGGGTCGAGCTGGCGACCGCACCCGAGGGTGGCGCGCTCGTCGCCCGCTACGTCGGCGCCGACGCGGTCCGCCTGTCGGCGGCGTCGCTCGAGACGCTCGCCATCGTGGCCTATCGCCAGCCGGTCACGAAGTCTGCGGTCGAGCGCATCCGTGGCGTGGACTCCGACTACACGATCCGGACGCTGCTCCATCGCCGGCTCGTCGTCGAGCTCGGCCGGTCCGAGGCGCCCGGCCGGCCGTACCTGTACGGGACCGGCTTCGAGTTCCTCGAACGGTTCGGGCTGACCAGCCTCGACGAGCTGCCGCTGCTCGACCTGGATGTCGCGGCGCGGCTGGCCGAGGAAGGCGGCGAGCCGGTCACCGAGCCGCTCTTCCCGGCCGATGGCGGCCCCGGAGGCGCCGGCGGCCCGGCGGCCGGGAACGGGACCTGATGCCGGTCGATCGGCTCCAGAAGGTCCTCGCCGCGGCCGGTGTCGCGTCGCGCCGGGCGAGCGAGGTCCTGATCGCGAACGGCCGCGTGACGGTGGACGGCAAGCCCGCGCGGCTCGGGATGCAGGTCGACCCGGACACGAGCGTGATCGCCGTCGACGGCCGGGTCATCGGCTCCGCGTCGGCGCCCGAGTACCTGCTGCTCCACAAGCCGGCCGGCGTCACCTCGACCGTGCGCGACCGACACGCGTCGAAGACCGTGCTCGACATGATCCCGACCGCGCTCGTGCCGGAGGGTGGGCGCCTGTTCCCGGTCGGGCGTCTCGACCAGGATTCGGAGGGCCTGCTCGTCCTGACCAACGACGGCGCCTGGGCCGACCGCGTCCTGCACCCGCGACACGGCATCGAACGCGAATACGCCATCGGCTTGCGATCGGCCCTGACCCGGGAACAGGCCGTGGCGCTCAAGGCTGGGATCCCGCTCGACGAGGGCCTGGCGACGCTGACCGGGCTGCGGGCGACGACCGACATCGAGACGCGGCGGCTCGGTGAGCTGATCTCGCCGCCTCCGGGGCCGCTGGTCTGGTACCGGGCGATCCTGGCGCAGGGCTGGAAGCGTCAGCTGCGGCGGATGTTCGGTGCCGTCGGTGCGCCGGTCGAGCGGCTGGTCCGCGTCCGGATCGGGCCGGTCCGGCTCGACGACCTGCCGAGCGGCCGGGCGCGGCGGCTGCGGGCTCCGGAGGTCCGTGGTCTCGGGGCAGGCGCGGGGACGAGCCGAGCCGGCGCGAAGTCGCGTGGCAGCGACGATGGCCCGGGCGCGGGCCCGAAGCCGGGCGCCGGACCGAAGCCGGGCGCGAGGCCCCGGTGACGACCACGCTCTGGGGTACGCGGCTCATCGACGGGCTCGGCGGGCCACCCCGTGAGCGGACGGCGATCACGATCGACGATGGTCGGATCACGGCGATCGATGACGCCACCGCCGAGCCGCCATCGGACGTCGTCGACCTGTCCGGCCGGACGGTGATGCCCGGGCTCATCGACGCCCATGCCCACGTCTCGCACGACACCGACCGCAGTCCCGGCTTCGGGCCGCCGCCGGCGCTCCACGGCGACGATCCCCGGCCACCCGAGCTCGGCTACTTCATCCTGGCCGCGATGGCCCGCGTCCTGCTGGACGCCGGCATCACGACGGTCCGCGACGTCGGCGGATACGGTGGCGAGGCGATCGTCTTGCGCCAGGCCATCGATCTCGGCATCGTCCCCGGCCCGCGGATCCTGTCCTGTGGCCGGATCCTGTCGGCCACGTCGCCCGGCGCGGTGGTCTTCGGGACGATGTACCGCGCCGCGGACGGTCCGTGGGAGATGCGCAAGGCGGTCCGCGAGCAGATCCGCGACGGCGCCGACTACATCAAGATCATGGCCACCGGCGCCCGATCCGTCGTGCGCGAGGACCCGGAACCCGCCCAGATGACGCGCGACGAGGTCGCCGCCGTCGTCGACGAGGCCCATCGGATGGGCTATCGCGTGGCCGCCCACGCCGAAGGCCTCGGTGGCGCGCGGATCGCGGTCGAAGAGGGCGTCGACACCATCGAGCACGGCCTGTCGCTCCACCGCGCGCCAGAGCTGCTCGCGCTGATGGCCGAGCGCGGCATCGTGCTGGTGCCCACGCTGTCGACCTTCGTCGACCTCGCCGAGCGGTTCGTCGATGATTTCCCGCCGAGGCTCGTCGAGCAGGCCAGGCGGCAGGCGGACGACGCCCACGCTACGCTCCGGGCGGCTCACGACGCCGGGGTCACGCTCGCGATGGGCTATGACAGCGGCCCCCCGGGCGCGAATGCGACCGAGCTCGTCCGGATGGCTGCGGGCGGCATCGGCGCGGCAGCCGCGATCCGGGCCGCGACCCTCGGGTCCGCGCAGGCGCTCGGGCTCGCCGGCGAGGTCGGCACCGTCGAGGTCGGCCGGGTCGCCGACCTGCTCGTGATCGACGGCGACCCGCTCGCGGATCCGGCCATCCTGCTCGATCCGGCACGGCGTCGGCTCGTGCTCCAGGCGGGGCGCGATGTGGCCGGAGAGGGGACCGGGCCGACGACGCGGTCGATCGCGTGAGCGGCGAGCGCCGACTCGAGGAGGGCACGCTCCTCTGGAAGCCGTCGCAGGCATTCCGTGAAGCCTCGACGATGACCGACTACATCCGCTGGCTCGACCGCGAGCGCGGCCTCCGGTTCGATGACTACGCGGCGCTCTGGCGCTGGTCGGTGGATGACCTCGAGGGTTTCTGGACATCCGTCGCGGACTACTACGACATCCCGCTCCGGGGCGACCGCAGCCGCGTCCTGAGCGATCGGACGATGCCCGGCGCGCGATGGTTCGAGGGCGTCGAGCTCAACTACGCCGAGGCGCTGGTCACGCGTCTTGCGCCGGACCATCCGGCCCTGCTGTTCGCCTCCGAGCGCGAGCAACTCCGTGAGATGAGCGGCACCGAGTTCACGACGGCGGTCGCGGCGGCGGCGGCCGGGTTCCGGCGGCTCGGCGTCGGCCGTGGCGACCGGGTCGCGGCAGTGATCCCGAACATCCCCGAGGCCGTCATCGCGATGGTCGCCTGTGCGAGCCTCGGTGCCGTCTGGTCGAGCTGCTCGCCCGACTTCGGGACGCAGAGCCTGGTCGACCGCTTCGCCCAGATCGCGCCCCGGATCCTGTTGGCCGTGGACGGCTACACGTACGGCGGCAAGCCGTTCGATCGAAGGCCGGTCATCGCCGAGCTGCGCGCGGCCCTGCCGACCGTGGAACGGACCGTGCTGATCCCGTATCTCGACCCGGCCGCCGGTGCCACCGACTCGGCCGAGATCACATGGACCGACGTCCTGACCGGACCCGCCGAGCCGCTGCGGTTCGAGCCCGTCCCGTTCGACCACCCGCTGTGGGTGCTCTACTCGTCGGGCACCACGGGCCTCCCGAAGGCCATCGTCCACGGCCACGGCGGGGTCGTCCTGGAGCACGCCAAGGCGGTCGGGCTGATGTTCGACATCGCCGACGGCGACCGGATGTCCTGGTACACGACGACCGGCTGGATGATGTGGAACTTCCTTGTCGGCTCGATGCTCGTCGGCGGCGTCCCGCTGCTTTACGACGGCAGTCCCGGCTATCCGGACCTGGGGGTCCTGTGGGGCCTTGCCGCGGAGGCGCGGGTCCAGCTGTTCGGAACGAGTGCGGCGTTCCTGACCGCCTGCATGAGGGCAGGCATCCGGCCGGGCGACACGAACGACCTGTCCCATCTCGAGGCGATCGGCTCGACGGGGTCGCCGCTCTCGGTCGACGCTTTCGGTTGGGTCTACGACGCGGTCAAGCCGGACGTCTGGCTGGCGTCGATGAGCGGCGGGACGGACGTCGTGTCGGCCTTCGTCGGCGGCTGCCCGCTCCTGCCGGTGCACGCCGGCGAGCTCCAGGCGCGTTCACTCGGGGCGCGGGTGGAAGCCTTCGATGAGGCCGGCCGATCCGTCGTCGGGCAGACGGGCGAGCTGGTGCTGACCGCTCCGCTGCCGTCGATGCCGCTCTTCTTCTGGAACGACCCCGACGGCGCGCGCTATCGGGAGTCCTACTTCGAGATGTACCCGGGCATCTGGCGCCATGGCGATTGGATCCGGATCACGGACCGGGACAGCGCCGTCATCGAGGGTCGGTCGGATTCGACCCTCAACCGGCAGGGGATCCGGTTCGGGACGAGCGAGCTATACGGCGTGGTGGAGGGCCTGCCCGAGGTGCTCGACAGCCTGGTCATCGGGCTCGAGCTGCCGGACGGCGGCTACTGGATGCCGCTGTTCGTCGTGCTCGCCGACGGGGTCGACCTGGACGACGATCTCCGCAGCCGGATCCGCGCCGCGCTTCGGACCGCGCTCTCGCAGCGCCACATCCCAGACGACATCGTCGCCGCACCGGCCATCCCGAGAACGCTGACCGGCAAGAAGATGGAGGTCCCGGTAGGACACCGCGCGGGTGCTCGGGCGCATGTTCGACGGCATCGAGTACCGCGGCTTCGCCCAGGAGACCGGTCGAGACGCTGGCCGACGTACGCCGGGGTACCCGGTCTGGAACGGCCTGACCAACGAGTTCCACCCCACCCAGATCCTCGCCGACGTGCTGACCATGAGCGAGCTCAGCGACAAGCCGCTCGCGCGACATCGCGTACTGCTACCTCGGCGACGCCCGCAACAACATGGGCGACTCGCTGATGATCGGCGGCTGCAAGCTCGGCATGGACGTCCGGCTGTGCGGCCCGCGAAGACCTGTGGCCGCGACGACGACGCTGGTCGACGACGCTGCCGCGAGATCGCCGGCGCAGACCGGCGCCCGGCTCACCCTCACCGACGACGTCGGACGAGGGCGTCAAGGGCGTCGACTTCCTCTACACCGACGTCTGGGTCTCGATGGGCGAGGACACGGAGCGGTCTGGCACGAGCGCATCAAGCTGCTCAAGCCCGTACCAGGTCAACGCGTGACCTCGTGCGACCGCACCGGCAACCCGGCCGTCAAGTTCATGCACTGCCTGCCGGCGTTCCACAACCGCGACACCGCGGTCGGCGAGGAGATCTTCCAGCAGTTCGGCCTCGACGGCCTGGAGGTCACCGACGAGGTCTTCGAGTCCGAGCGCTCGATCGTCTTCGACCAGGCCGAGAACCGGCTGCACACGATCAAGGCCGTCATGGTCGCCACGCTCGGGAGCTGAGGGACGACCGATGCGAATCGTGGTCGCGCTCGGGGGCAACGCGCTGCTCAAGCGGGGCGAGCCGATGACGGCCGAGCGCCAGCGGGCGAACGTCCGGTCGCGCCGCGCGCGCTCGCCGCGGATCGCGGCCGAGCACCAGCTCGTGCTGTCACGCACGGGAACGGTCCGCAGGTGGGCCTGCTCGCCCTCCAGGGCGCCGCCCTACGCCGACGGTCGAGCCCTACCCGCTCGACGTCCTCGGCGCCCAGACCGAGGGCATGATCGGGTACGTCCTCGAGCAGGAGCTCGGCAACCTGCTGCCGTTCGAGACGCCGATGGCCACGATCCTGACGATGGTCGAGGTCGACCCGGCGGACCCGGCCTTCGACGATCCGACCAAGTTCGTCGGTCCCGTCTACGACGAAGGCCGAGGCCGACCAGCTCGCCGCCGACGAAGGGCTGGGTCGTCAAGCCGGACGGCGCGCAGTGGCGACGGGTCGTGCCGTCGCCCGTGCCGAAGACGCATCTTCGAGATCCGTCCGATCCGCTGGCTGCTCGACACGGCGTCGTCGTGATCTGCGCCGGCGGCGGCGGGGTCCCGACGATGTTCGAGCCCGGCAACGACCGCACAGCTCGTCGGCGTCGAGGCGGTCATCGACAAGGACCTCGCCAGCGCGCTGCTCGCCCGCGAGCTCGACGCCGACCTGTTCGTGCATGGCGACCGACGTCGACGGCGTGTACGAGGACTGGGGCACGCCGGACCAGCGGCGCTCGATCGGAGTCACGCCCGACGAAGCTCGCGACACGTGACGTTCGCCGCCGGGCTCGATGGGACCGAAGGTCGAGGCCGCCGCGCGAGTTCGTCGAGGCTGACCGGCCGAGCGCGCCGCGATCGGGACGCTCGACGCAGATCGAGCGGATCGTGGACGGCACGGCACGGCACGCAGGTGGTCGCCGAACGGCGTCCGGCAACGGAGCGAGATGAGATCATGGGAACGTTCGGCGTCCACTCCGAGGTCGGCAAGCTGCGCGAGGTCATCGTCCACCGGCCGGACCTGAGCCTGCGGCGGCTCACGCCCGACCAACCACGACGACCTCCTGTTCGACGACGTCCTGTGGGTCGAGCGCGCGCAGTACGAGCACGACCAGTTCGTCGCGCGGATGCGCGAGCGCGGCGTCGAGGTGCCACTACGTCCAGGACCTGCTCGACCGAGGCGCTCGGCGGCGAGCGACGAGAGCGGCAGCGGCTGATCGAGCTCGTCGCCGTCGCGAGTACGCCGTCGGGATCTGCGCCTCGTCGACGACGGTCCGCGAGGCCTCGCCGACGCTGGAGCCCGATGAGCTCGCCGCCACCTGATCGGCGGGCTCACCGTCGCCGAGTCCGGGCTCGACCTCGGCGAAGCTCACGGACAGTCGTCGCTGACCGCCGCCGCGCTCGACGACGAGACGCACGTTCGTCCTGCCGCCGCTGCCCAACACCCTGTTCACCCGCGACTCGTCGTGCTGGATCTACGGCGGCGTCTCGATCAACCCGATGTACTGGCCGGCCCGGCGCCTGCGAGGCCTACAACGTGGCCGCGATCTACCAGACGCACCCGATGTTCGCCGGCCGCCGACTTCGAGTTCTGGTATCCGCCGCTCGGCGACGACGACCGGTTCACGGCCGCACGACTTCGGGCTGCTCCTCGCTCGAGGGCGGCGACGTCCAGACCATCGGCAACGGCACGGTCGCTGATCGGCATGAGCGAGCGCACGCAGGCGCGGATGATCGAGCAGATCGCCGCGGGCGCTGTTCGAGAAGGGCGCCGCGGACCGGGTGATCGCCGCGCGTGATGACCAAGGACCGGGCGCACATGCACCTCGACACCGTGTTCACCCTGCTCGACCGCGACAAGGCCACGGCGTACTCGCAGGTCGTCGACGGCATCCGGGCGATCAGCCTGCGCCCCGGCAGTCAAGCCCGGCACCGTTCCACGTCACGCGAGGAGAAGGACCTGCTGTCGGCCGTCGCCGACGCCCTCGGCGTGCCGAAGCTCCACGTCGTCGCGACCGGCGGCGACGCGTACCAGCAGGAGCGCGAGCAGTGGGACGACGGCAACAACGTCGTCGCGCTCGAGCCCGGCGTCGTCGTCGCCTACGAGCGCAACACCTTCACCATCGCCAAGATGCGCGAGGCCGGCGTCGAGGTGATCCCGATCGAGGGTTTCGAGCTCGGCAAGGGACGCGGCGGCGGCCACTGCATGACCTGCCCGCTCGTGCGCGATCCGATCTGACGAGGAGGGCTGCCATGGACGACGTCTACGCCGCATGGTCGGCCGTGGTTCGTCGTGCTGCGCCGCGATCGTCGGGCTTGATCGCTGTTCGCCCGCGGGCCGCGTCGAGCACGGCGCGCACCCGACGCATCCGATCGCGGCGTCGACGGAGGCGCGTCGCTGACCGGCTCACGCGCCTCGCGCCGCGACAGGAGGACGCGAGCACCGAGAGTGACGAGACCGACGCAGACCCACCGGAGCCGGCGCCGAAGCAGGGCTTCACGCTGCCGTCCGCGTACACGATCCTGTTCGCCCTCATCGTCATCATGGCGGTCGCCACCTGGATCATCCCGGCCGGCGACGTACGAGCTCGACCCGGACGGCGCGCCGATCCCGGGCACCTACCACGCAGGTCCCGAGCGCACCCGCAGCGGATCCTGATCGACTCGCTGACCGCGCCCGATCAACGGCCTCTACGGCATCGAGAACGCCGAGGGCAACATCAGCGTACTACAACTCCGGCGACGCTGTTCGGCGCGATCGACGTCGCGCTGTTCGTCATCGTCATCGGCGGCTTCCTCGGCGTGACGATGCAGACCGGCGCGATCCAGGGCGGGATCGCGCGGCTCGTCGCCCGGCTCAAGGGTCGCGAGCGCTGGATGATCCCGATCCTGATGTCCGTCTTCGCGCTCGGCGGGACGACCTTCGGCATGGCCGAGGAGAGCCTGGCGTTCTATGCGCTCGTCATCGCGGTCATGATCGCCGCCGGGTACGACGCGCTGACCGGGCGCGGCACTGATCCTGCTCGGCTGCGGGATCGGCGTCCTCGGGTCGACCGTCAACCCTTTCGCCACCGGCATCGCCTCCGGCTTCGCCGGCGTCTCCATCACGAGGCCTGCTCGGCCGCCTGGTCATCCTCATCGTCGGGACTCGTCATCGGGATCGTCGTTCGTGACTGCGCTACGCCGACCGCGTGCGAGCCGACCCGTCGAAGTCGCTCGTCTACCGCATGAAGGCGGACAACGAGGCGCGCTTCAAGCCGCCACCGATGCGACGGGAGAGCAGGTCGCACTGACCGGCCAGCAGAAGGCCGTCCTGGCGCTGTTCGTCGCTGGCCTTCCCGGTGATGATCTACGGCGTCATCCCGTGGGAGGACCTGGGCATCGGGCTGCCGACCCTGTGGTGGTGGTTCCCGGAGATGACCGCGTCGTTCCTGCTGTTCGCGATCATCATCGGGGCCGATCGGCCGGATGGGCGAGACCGAGCTTTACCACGACGTTCGTCGACGGCGCACGTGACCTGCTCGGAGTCGCCCTGATCATCGGCATCGCCCGCGGCATCACGGTGGTCATGACCAACGGTCTGCATCACCGACACGGTCCTCCACTGGGCCGAGCAGGCGGTGAGCGGCGCTCGGCGGCGTGGCGTTCATCGATCTGATGTTCGCGCTGTTCCTGCCGCTGTCGTTCCTCATCCCGTCGTCGTCCGGTCTCGCGACCGTCGCGATGCCGATCATGGCGCCGCTTGCGCCTTCGCCGACGTCCCACCGCAGCTGGTCGTCACCGCCTACCAGGCGGGGATCGGGCTGATCAACCTGTTCATCCCGACCTCTGCCGTGGTCATGGGCGGCCTGGCCATCGCGCGGGTCCCGTACGGCACGTGGCTCAAGTTCGTCTTCCCGCTGCTCATCCTTCTCGCGGTGCTGTGCATCGTCGTCCTGTCGGTCGGCGTGCTCATCCAGTGACGGCGGTCGGCGCCGGCGTGCCATCTGTCCCCACACGACCGCACGTCAGCACGCGCCAGGCGGCGTTCATCGGTGTCGGCGCCATGGTCGGTGCCGGGATCTTCTCGTTGCTGGGAGCGGCCGGCGAGGTGGCCGGGTCGGCCGTCTGGATCTCCTTCGCCCTGGCCGGCGCGATCGCCGGCCTGCAGGGCTACTCGTTCGCGAAGTTCGGCGCGCGCTACCCGTCGGCCGCCGGGATGCTCGAATACGTCAACCGCGGGTTCGGACAGGGCCACATCGCGACCGTGACCGCGTGGCTCGTGTTTGCCGCGAACATCATCGTCACCGCGATGGTCGCGCTGTCCTTCGGGAGCTATGCCGCCGACATCGTGACCGACGGCAACACGGCGGCGGTCAAGGCGTTCGCGGTCATCGTCGTCCTGGCCATGACAGCGCTTGAACGTGGCCGGTTCGACGCTCGTGGCCCGGGTGCAGAGCCTGGTCGTCTTCGTGGTGATCGGGATCCTCGCCGTGTTCGCCGCCGTGACGATCACGAACATGCACCCGGCGCCTCCTGTCGCCGTCGACGTACCCCGGAGTCCAGGACATCGTGTCAGGTGTCGCCCTGACCTTCTTCGCGTTCCTCGGGTTCGGTGTCGTCACGTTCACCGCCAAGGACCTCGCCGACCCGGCGTCGCAGCTGCCACGGGCGATGGCCATCGCCATCGGGCTCGCGACGGCGATCTACATCGCGGTGGCCATCGGCGTGTTCGGGACGCTGACCGTGCCTGAGGTGATCGCGGCCGGACCGACGGCCATCGCGGTCGCTGCCCAGCCGGTGCTCGGCCAGGCCGGCTACTACCTGATGAGCATCACGGCGCTGTTCGCGACGGCCGGTGCCACGAACGCCGGCCTGTACCCGGCAACGGGGCTGAGCGACGAGCTCGCCGCCACCGGCCAGTTCCCCACGGTCATGGCCGGCAGGATCGCCCAGCGGGCATCGGTCGGACTGGTCGTGGCGGCCGCGGGCATCATCCTCCTCGTCGTCGCCTTCGACCTCTCGTCGGTCGCCTCGATCGGCAGCGCGGTCGCATTGACGATCTTCGCTCTCGTGACCGTCGGCCACCTGCGCGTCCGGGCCGAGACCGGCGCCCGCGTGAGCATCCTCGTCCTCGCACTCCTGAAGCGCCTCCCGCGGTCGATCGCTCGGCGAGGTCGCGGCTGCCACGACGGCGGATCCCGGCCGCGCTCGACTCGTTCGACGCCTGTGCCGCGGCCGGCTCTCAGTACACGCTCGACCTGTCACGATCGCGGATCGACCCACCACGATCCCGACAGCGGCGAGGAGGGTACGCGCGATGCTCACGGCCACCAAGGACCTGATGCTCCCGGCGACCGTGACCGGCTCGTGGCCGCGGCCGCGCTGGTATGACGGCGGGCTGTGGGGCCGGCCGCCTCGACACGGCCCTGCTCGATGTTCGCTTCCGCGAGCAGTTCCTCGACGCGCACGCGACCGTGATCGCCGACCAGGAACGCGCCGGGCTCGACATCCTGACCAACGGCGACTACCACCTCGACGAGGACTTCGCCGGCCGCTCCTGGCACCACTACCCGCTGCAGCGCTGGAAGGGCTTCGAGCACGAGGAGCTGCAGTACGAAGGCTCGCGCGACAGCCTGCTCGCGTTCCCGCCCGGGACGCTGATGAACGAGATCGAGACGACCTGGCGCTGGCCGCGGGTGGTCGGCAAGGTCGAGCGCGACCCGAGGAACCCGCTCGAGTACGCCAAGCTGTGGCGGATCGCCCAGGCGCGGGCCGCGTCCGGCAAGCCCGTCAAGTTCGGGACGTGCTCGTCGCAGGTGCTCGCGATCTTCCTCGACAGCCACACCGACGAGTACGACCTCGACGACAAGAAGCAGCTGATCTGGGACATGGCCGGGGCCATGAACCTCGAGCTGCGTCAGCTCGCCGCCGCCGGGGCGAAGGTGATCCAGATCGAGGAGCCGACGATCCATTTCACCGCCGCCTTCCACCCGGAGGAGACGGAGCTGCTCGACTTCATGGTCGACGCCTTCAACCACGAGGTGGACGGCCTCGATGACGTCGAGCTGTGGATCCACACCTGCTGGGGCAACCCGAACATGCAGAAGGTCTACACCGGGGAGTCCTACGCGAACTCCATCGACATCTACCTCAACCGGCTGAAGGGCGACGTGTGGACCGTCGAGGCGACCGAGAACGACTTGGCCGAGATCGACCTGTTCAAGCCGTACGCCAACGACCTCAAGAAGAAGGTCGCCGTCGGCATGGTCAGCCACCGGACGCTCCAGGCCGACATGGCGCCGGTCGTGGCCGGCCGGATCCGGCGAGCGCTCGAGGTGATCCCGGCCGACAAGCTGATCCTGTCCTCCGATTGCGGGTTCGGCCGGCAGGGGTTCAACCGGACCGTCGCGTTCTACAAGGCGACCGGGATCGCGCAGGGCCGGAACATCGTCCTCAAGGAGCTCGGGCTCGAGGAGCGCTACATCGCGGCTGCCGACCCGGCCCTGCAGGCCGACGTGCTGCCGGACCGCGAGCCGCTGACTCACCTGCCGTCGCCTTGGAAGTAGCGCGAGCGAGGGGTTGGGCATATCGGACGGCGCCCTGTCGTCCACCGACGACCCGTTATCCTGCCCGGATGGACGCTCAGCAGGCCGGATCCCGCCAGAAGCTGATCGTCGCGCTCGATGGGCCGGGGTCGTCCGGCAAGAGCAGCGTCGGCGCGGCGGCCGCGCTCGAGGTCGGCTACCGGTTCTGCGACACCGGCTTGCTCTACCGCGCGGTGACGTGGCTCGCCCTCGCGCGCCGCGTGTCGGCGAGCTACCCGCACGCGATGCGGGGGCTGGTCGACGAGGTCGAGCTGGCGCCCGACGCACAGGGCCGGCTGGCACGCGTCCTTGTCGACGGCACCGATCACACCGAGGCCGTCCGCGGCCCGGCCGTCGACGCGGCCGTCTCCGCGGTGTCGGCCATCCCGGAGCTCCGCGCCGCGTTGCTGCAGCGCCAGCGTGCCCTCGCCGAGTCCGGCGGGATCGTCATGGCCGGTCGCGACATCGGGACCGTCGTCCTGCCCGACGCCGACCTCAAGATCTTCCTCGAGGCCTCGGTCGAGGAGCGAGCGCGTCGCCGCACGCAGGAGCGCGGGCTCGACCCGAACGGGCCGGAGGCCGAGGCCATCCTCGATGCCCTCCGACGGCGCGATGAGCTCGACTCGACCCGCGCCGTGGCACCGCTCCGGGCCGCCCCGGACGCGAGGATCATCTCGACCGACGGCAACCGCTTCGAGGACACCGTCGACGCCGTGGTCAACGCCATCCGCGACGCCGAGGCACGGCGCGCCGCCGACGACGACGCCCGTGAGCCGGAGCCGAGCAGCGCCGGCACATGAGCGAGGCCGCCGAGCCGATCGAGAGCTCGATCACGCCGTTCCTGGCGGCGCTCACCGCCGGGGGCCGCGTCTTCGGCAGCATCATGGGCCGGGTCAAGGCCACCGGCGCGATCGACGACATCCCGCGCGAGGGTCCGGTCATCCTCGCCGCCAACCACGCCTCGAACCTCGACGCGGTCGTCATCGGCTCGTGGCTGATCCCGACCCTCGGTCGGCGGATCCACTGGCTCGGCAAGAAGGAGCTGTTCGCCTGGCCGATCATCGGCTGGACCGCGGCCAACGGGGGCGTCCATCCGGTCGATCGCGGCGCCGCCGACATCGAGGCCTTCCGGCTCGCGACCCGCATCCTCGACGACGGCCAGATCCTGTTCGTCTTCCCCGAGGGCACGCGCAGTCCGGACGGGTCGCTCCAGGAGGCCCGCGACGGCATCGCGGTCCTCGCCCTGCGGACCGGGGCCCCCATCGTCCCGATCGGGATCGCCGGCTCGAACCGCGTCTGGCCCAAGGGCCAGAAGATCCCGCACCCGGGCGGCCACGTCACGGATCCGCGTCGGCGAGCCGTTCCAGCCGGCCGACCTGCTCCCCGCCGGGCACCGACCGGCGAACCGCCAAGGGCCTCGTGACGACCATGATCATGGAGCCGGATCGCCGCGCTCCTGCCGCCGCGCCAGCGCGGCGTTCTACGGCCGTGACGGCGCGTCCGAGCGGGCGGCCGGCCGCCTGAGCGGGCGTAACGGACGCACCCCGTGCGATAATCGAGCCATGGGAACCGTCGCAGGAAGTCCGAATCGCGAAGCGCACCGGCTTCTGCTACGGCGTGCGCGAGGCGATCGACAAGGCCAAGGAGGCGTCGGCCGCCGGCAAGCCGACCCATACCCTCGGCCAGGTCGTCCACAACGAGGGCGTCATCGCGCGACCTCCACGACGCTCGGCATCCAGACCGTCGAGACGCTCGACGAGGTCGACCACGGCGCGGCCGTCGTCATCCGCGCCCACGGCGTCCGCCCGGACGTCATGGAGCGCGCCGAGCAGCGCGGCCTCGAGGTCATCGACGGCACCTGCACCTGGGTGATCCAGGAGCAGCGCGAGCTGACCAGGCTCGTCGAGGACGGCTACACGATCGTCCTGCTCGGCACGCCGAACCACCCCGAGGTGGTCGGCCTGCTCGGCTTCGCGCCGGACGCGATCGTCGTCGACGAGGAGGAGGACTGGGAGCCGCGATCCCGCGCACGCAAGCGGATGGCGCTCATCAGCCAGTCCACGCAGCCGCCCTGGAAGTTCGAGAAGCTCGCCGCGTTCATGGTCTCCCGCAGCCACGAGCTCAAGATCGTCAACACCGTCTGCCCGGTCACGATCCGGCGCCAGGAGGACACGATCGAGCCCGCCCGGCGAGGTCGACCTGATGGTCGTCGTCGGCGGCCGCATCAGCGCCAACACCAAGGAGCTGACGCGGCTGTGCGAGATCGCCGGCACGGCGCGCCATCCAGATCGAGAGCGTCCGCGACCTGACCGACGCGGCGCCGTTCGAGGGCGCCCGCGTCGTCGGCGTCACCGGCGGCACGTCCACCCCGATCGAGGACCTGCGCGACGTCGCCGAGCGCATCCTCGAGCTGGCCGGGACGCCGGCGGCGCGCGCCGCACGCCGCCGAGCTGGCGCGCGCGGCGCTCGACGCGGCCGCGACGCCGGCCGGCCGCACGACGTCGCTGCCGACCCCGCCCGGCCGCCGACGTCCGCCGGCGCCGCCTGACGCCGTCGATCGTCCGAGCGGCCGCGGAGGCCGGCCGGAGCGCTGCCCGTCGTCGCCATCGTCGGGCGCCCGAACGTCGGCAAGAGCACGCTGTTCAACCGCATCGTCGGCGAGCGCACGGCGATCGTCGAGGACCGCGCCCGGACGACGCGCGACCGCCTCTACGGCGACGCCGAGTGGAACGGCCGGCGCTTCATCGTCGTCGACACGGGCGGCCTCGAGCTCGACCCGGACGACCCGATCGAGGCGAAGGTCCAGGAGCAGGCGCGCCTGGCCATCGCCGAGGCCGACGTCATCGTCTTCGTCGTCGACGCCGACGACCGGCGCCACGCCCGCCGACCACGAGGCCGCCGAGCTGCTGCGCCGCGCGAAGGCGCCCGTCCTCGTGGCCGTCAACAAGGCCGACAACGAGCGGCGCGAGCTCGAGGCGCGCCGAGTTCCACGCCCTCGGCTGGGAGCGAGACGTACCCGATCTGCGCGCTCCACGGTCGCGGCATCGGGCGACCTGCTCGACGCGATCGTCTGGGCGCTGCCGCCCGAGACCGAGGCCGAGGTCGCCCGCAAGGCGCGCGAGGCGGAGGCCGAGGCGTGGGCCGACGAGATCGCCGCGGGACGACTCGAGCCGATCGTCGTCGGCGACGCCGACGCCGGCGATCGCCGACGACGCGGATGGCGCGGAAGCGCCCGAGCTCGACGGCGTCGATGCCGAGGCCGCGAAGTGGGACGCCGCGATGGCGGCCGACGCCGACGATGCCGGCCGCGATCGCCATCGTCGGCCGGCCGAACGTCGGCAAGTCGAGCCTGCTCAACGCGCTCCTCGGCGAGGAGCGGGCGATCGTGTCGCGACATCCCGGGCACGACCCGCGACGCGATCGACACGCGGCTGGCGTGGGGCCGGAGCGAGGTCGTGCTCATCGACACGGCCGGCATCCGGCGGCGCGGCAAGGTCGCGTCGGTGGCCCGGCCGCCGAGACGCTACTCGACGCTGCGCGCGCTCAAGGCCATCGGCCGGGCCGACGTCGCCGTCCTCGTCATCGACGCCGTCGACGGCCTGACCGCCCAGGACGCGCACGTCGCCGGGCTACGTCGTCGAGGAGGGCAAGGGCCTCGTCATCGCGGTCAACAAGTGGGACCTCGTCGAGGACAAGACCGACCGCACGTTCGACGAGTACGTCGAGTGGATCCGCAACGACGTGCCGTTCCTCGACTTCGCGCCGATCGTCTCGCATCAGCGCGAAGACCGGCCAGCGCGTCGGGCGCGTGCTCGAGGCCGCCGTCGACATCTGGGGCGAGCGCCGCCGGCGCATCTCGACCGGCGAGCTCAACCGGATGGTCGTCGGCCGCCGTCCGAGCGGACGCCGCCGCCGCCGGTCCGAGGGCCACCGGCCGAAGATCTTCTACGCGACCCAGGCCGCCGTCGCGCCGCCGACGTTCGTGTTCTTCGCCAGCGACGCGGCGGCTCGTCCACTTCAGCTACCGGCGCTACCTCGAGAACCGGCTGCGCGAGCGCGTTCGGCTTCGACGGGACGCCGATCCGGCTCGTCTTCCGCGATCGTAGCCGCGGTCAAGCTGCCGCGCCGCAAGAAGCTCCGGAGCGCGCCGGCGGCGACCGGCGGGCAAGGCGGCCGCGTCGGCGGCGGCGCTGCGCGCGGCAGCGCAAGCCACGCGCTGAGCGCCGACGGACCGACGGCCGGACCGCGGGTCGCGGTGTCGGCGCCGGGGCGTGGGGCACGACGCTCGCCCGCGTCGTGGCCGGCGGAGCCGGTCACGCTGCTGTGCCACTCCCCGGAGACGGCGGCACGGATCGGCGGCGACCGGCGCAACGAGACGCGGCTGCCCGGGCGTCGACCTGCCGCCCGCGGTCGTGCGCCGACCGCCGATCCCGCGGCCTGCCCGACGCCCCGACCTCGTCATCGTTCGCCGTGCCGTCGGCGCACGTCCGGGAGATGGTCGGGACCGTGGCCGCCGTCACGTCGCGCCCGGGCGCGGACCTGCTGTCGGTCGTCAAGGGGCTCGAGCGCGGGACGCTCCTCCGCATGAGCCGAGGTCATCGCCGAGGCCGGCGGCGTCGAGCCCGTCGCGGATCGCCGCCCTGTCGGGCCCGAACCTCGCCGCCGAGATCGCGCGCAGCCTGCCGGCGTCGGCCGTCGTCGCGGCGGCGGACCTCGCACTCGCCGAGCGCGTGCAGCGAGCGGCTCGCGTCGGCGGCGGTTCCGGCTCTACGTCAACGGCGACATGCTCGGCGTCGAGCTGTGCGGCGCGCTCAAGAACATCGTCGCGATCGCCGCCGGCGCGGCCGACGGGCTCGGCTTCGGCGACAACGGCAAGGCCGGGCTGCATGACCCGCGGCCTGGCCGAGATGACGCGGCTGGGCATCGCCGCCGGGCGCCAACCCGCTGACGTTCGCCGGGCTGGCCGGGATCGGCGACGTCATCGCCACGTGCGGCTCGCAGCTGTCGCGGAACCACCGCCTCGGCGAGGAGCTGGCCGAGGGTCGGCCGTGGGCCGACATCGAGGCGACCCTGCCGGGCGTCGCCGAGGGCGCCTACACGGTCGACGCCGCGCTCGCGCTCGCCGACCGGCTCGGCGTCGAGATGCCGATCGCCCGCGAGGTCCATCGCGCGCTGTTCGAGGGCAAGAGCGTGCAGCGCTGCCTGATCGACCTGCTGGCGCGCGAGTCGAAGGACGAGCTCGCCGACTTCGACCGCTGGATGGCCCGGCTCGAGGAGGGCGGGGAAGCCCGGTCCCGGCTGACGTGGCCGCCGTCGGGCGGGTGCTAGACTCCGGGTTCGTCGGGGCGTGGCGCAGTCTGGTAGCGCACCAGTCTGGGGGACTGGTGGTCGTGGGTTCGAATCCCGCCGCCCCGACCATATTCCGAACGTGAGACCGGCCTTCGGGCCGGTTTCTTCGTCTATGTTTGGCGAGGCGCGAACGACACGGACCGAGCGATTGGGGTGTCGATGTCCCTTCGGGGTAGTCGTTAGCGGCTCAGAAGTTGCCGCTAGTCCCCTCTGTGCGACTACGGCGGCGTGATCTTGACGCTGTCGACCAGCTGGTTCATGGCTGCAAGGAGCTCGGGATGGCCGGGTCCGTTCAGGCTTGCGGTGATGGTCACCGGCGTCTTGACCTGTTGGCTGAGTGGGTCCTGAACCCGGAACTCCCAGCCGTAGCTCACCAGGCCACCCGCCGAGTATTCGGGCTTCCCATTCGTGGGGCCGAATGCCGGCTGGCCGCCGATCGTCGTGTTGGCCTTCGACCAGTCTGGCTCTGGATGAACTCCTCCCCCGATGCGAAAGACCATCTCGATCGTCCCGGGTGGGGGCCCGGAGCTTTCGCAAACGGGCGCCGGCGACGCACCAGATCCAACTGGGCGCGTGTCGGTGGTACACGACGACAAGAGCGGCGAAGAGGCGACGGTCACCACGGGACTGCTCCCCACCCCACCGTCTGCTGGGTAGTAGTGGACCCAGCCGGCCGGGTAGTCGAATGAGAAGCCGCGTGCGGGATCTTCATGGATCAGTCCATTGACGACCGTGGGTGGCTGCTCCCAGCTCGTCAGGTGGAGGCTGTCAAGTGCCCGCGACACGACGGCGACATTGGCGGCCAGCTCGTCCTTCGGCGAGTTCAGCACCAGTTCGTAGAGCCCGCCATCGGGGGACTCGATGACCCAGTCCGATTGGGTGTCGCCTTGCGGCCTGAATACGCCCGGATAGCCGGCGATCGTCGATGCTTCGAACGTTGCCAGGTCCCACGGGTACTGGTGGGTCACCTCGGTGATCGCCAGAGTCGCGGTCCCGGGTCGAGTGGCGCCTGTCTCGCATCCCGCGGGTGTGGGCGGCTGGCTCCCGAATCCTTGCGGGCAAATCGTCATCCCTCGGATGAAATAGCCGACTACTCGAACCTCCGGCATCACCGGAAACGAGACGGCCGAAGTCTGGTCCGTCCAGCCACTCGGCGGGTTGAAGGCGAAGCCTGGCGTTGTGAAGCCCAAGGCGGGTGAAGTAGCCGTCCCCGAGGTCGGCGCCGCCGAGGCTGCCGGACTGGATGTCGGTGAGGGCTGTGGCGACGAACCTCCCGTGAAGGCGATGATCCCGACAAGGACGGCCGCAAGCGGGACCAGAACGATCCACAGCCCTGCCCGACGACGTCCCCGCGCCGGCGTCGGACGCTGACCCAACTCGGCGAGGTAATCGCGCAGGGCCGTTGGCGCCGCCGGCAGCTGGACGCTGCCAAGACCGTCGCGCAGTCGGGTGTCGACGTCGTCGATCATCGACCATCCTCCGCGAGCGCCGCTGCGTCCATCCGTCCGCGCATCGTCGTCAGTGCACGGTTCAGCCGCGACTTGACCGTCCCGACCGGCCAGCCGACGCGCTCGGCCACTCCCTCGAGCGTCAGGTCAGCCCAGTAGTGGAGGACGACGACGATCCGGTGGTCGTCGTCGAGCGATTCCATCGCCCGGAGGACCTCGTCGCGGTCAAGGACGTCCCGGAACGGGTCGTGGAGGGCGCCGACCGAGCCCGCACCGTCGATCGCCAGCAGACGCACCTTGCCTCGCGCGCGGAGTCGATCGCGGCAGACGTTGACGAGGATCTTGTCGAACCACGCCTGGAAGCCGGCCGGGTCGCGGAGCGAGGCGGCGGACCGCCAGGCGCGCAGGAGGGCGTCCTGCGTCGCGTCCTGTGCCTCGTGCCCATCGCCGAGGATCAGGCCCGCCAGTCGATAGGCTCGATCGAGCTCCCCGTCGGCGAGACGGAGGACCCGTTCGGTGGCATCGGTCGCGTCCCTGTTGGCCAGCGCACCCTCCTGTATGAACACCGAGCGGCCGCCCGCCGTGGCAAGCATCACACCCTATAGACTCCCGCGCGCGCCAAACCGTTCTCGGCCGTCCGGGGGATGCACTGACATCGCGTGGCTTTGGCGTCGAGCAAGCGCGGGCATTCTGACGAGCCACGGCTGACGTAGCGGCGCGGAGGCGCACTCGCGTCCGACTCCCGGAAGCGTAAGTTGCACCGATGACGACACTGCGCGCGGTATTCCGCCCTTGGGTCTTCGCGGCCGTCGCTGGCTGGAGCCTTCTGATCCTGTTCGAGCAGATATTCGGGGATACCAGTATCGGCGGCCCTGCCTGCTTCACCGACCCCACCTGCGGGGCCGTGCCGTGGATCCCGCCGGTGGTTTGGATCGCCGGAATCGTCTTCATCGTCGTCGTCGCAATCGGCCCGCTCCGGATCGGTCAGAACATCCTGAGGGTCCGCTCCGACCGCCTAGAAGGCTTGCTCTGGTCCGGCGGCACAGTGGCGTTGGGCGGCGTTCTACTAGCGTTCGGGATCTTCCTCGCGACCTCGAGGACCCCTGCGTACAGGTTCCACCCCCCGCTTTGCGCCAGCCTGATCAGTCCCGCGGGCTTCGACATCTGGACGGGGCAGCCGCAAGGGCGAGTCATGCTCGGCAACGATTGTTCGCCCGGCGCAGCAAGGAAGTTGATCATCGACACGCCGCCTGAAATCGTGGGTCGCCGGGCCATCCCACTCCCTCTCGGCTTCCCCGTCGGCGCCGCCGTCGCGCTGGGGGCGCTCGTGCTCGTCCGCCGACGGCGCGCAGCCTACCCTTGGGACAGGCCCCGCCCGACCGACTCGCGGGACCACCTCGGCACCCTCTAGGTAGGCCAGCCGAAGCCGTCGCTCGCGCTCAGCCGTTCGTGACCCGTTAGGCTGCGGCACTCCGCGGAGTTGGTCGTCCAGGGCGTGCAGGGCCGCCGTCTCGCTGTCACCGGTGCCTCTGACCGTCTGAGGCGGCTCGCCGCGCATCACAGATCGGGGTATCTGCCTCTTTCATCCAGCGGCCGATCGCCGCTACGGTGCCGACCATCGACCGACCTGCTCGGGGGACCGCCATGCCTCGCCCGGACGGCCCACCGAGCTGTCAGCGCCGCCCGTCTCGCACTGAATGGAGACGCTGATGCGCGTTCTGACGGCCCGCCTGGGCCAGCTCATCCTGGCCGGCTCGGTCGTCACGACGAGCATCGTGCTCGGGACCGCGAACGTGGCAGCAACCAACCCCGGACCGATCCAGACCCCGTTCAGCGTCCTGCGCGATTCGGGTCCCGCGCAGTGTCCGGACGGCCTCGAGGTCGCCCTGCCCGCCGATCCCGCGGTCGGTGGCCTGCCCGGCATCGCCCTGTTCAAGAACCCCGGGCCGATCGGCTGCGCCCAGGGTGTGACGGTCTTCAAACCACCCGGTCCCCCGGGGGCCCCGGGCACGGTCGCCGAGCTGCCCCTCAACGCCGCCGACTGCGCCGTCGGCACGGCCAGCCTTCAGGCGACCGCCGATGCCCTGGGCCTCGTCGTCGCCCCGCCCGACCCGGCGGCGGGCCCCAGCCCGACCGGATGCGCTGCCGGCAATTCGCTGACCGCCGCCCTGGCCGACGTGCTCCGCAATCCGGGACCAAACGGGTGCCCGGACGGGGTCGCGGTCGGGAGAAACCCGGGTCCGACGGGACGCCTGAGCCCGGGCCTGCTCGTCATCAAGAATCCCGGACCGCCCGGTTGCCCCTCGGGCACCGCCCTCGTCCTCCTGCCGGCCGTCCAGGGCGTCGTCCTGGGTGCGCTCGTGCTCCGAGATCCGGGACCGATCAACCGGACGTTCGTGATCGTGCCCGGTGGCACCAGCGGGTACGGCCTAATCAACCCGGGGCCGTTCCAGTAAGCCGATCCTCGCCTTCGGCGCCGTTCCCGGACTCCCGATCCCGCGTCACGCGGCCACCTTCCCGACACCCGGTGCGCCGCCGCACCGCCGAGTCTGTGGACGCAGTTCGCGGACGAAATGAGTTGCCTTTGCGATTGCACGCGCCCCGCTAAGCCATCGGTCGCCGGGGCGTTTCGCTGTCTCGGCTGACGACTACACTCGGCCGATGGACTCCAAGCTCGGACGCGTGCTCGTGGTCATCGTCCTCATCGCCTTCATCAGCTTGGTGGTCCTGCCCCTATTCCTGCCGACCGGTAATACGGGCATCCTCCCGCGGCCGTCGTGATCAGCGAAACCGCCGCCCTAGGTCACCCGCCCTATGGCGGTCCGGAACCTGACCCCACTAGAGTCCACTCGAACGCCCGGAAGCACACCCCCTGCGCTTTCCGGGCGTCGCTCTATGTCCAGCCCGGTCGACGGGCTGCGCGCTCCTCTTGGATCCAAACCCACCCGGCCTGCCAGTAGCCGCCGTCCTGCGGCAGCCCACGGCCGGTAGCCTCGAGCACCCAGCTACTCGCACTCGGGCACGATCGCCCTCGGCGCATACTTCGGGCCATGAAGGCCATCGGAACCTTGGCGATCGTCGGGCTTCTGCTTCTGATCTCAGGGTTCCAATTCGGCGGGGTCGGATCACAGGTATTGGGATTGATGGGATTGACTTGCCTGTGGTTCGCGTTTTGGAGGGGACTGGCGAAGGGACTCTTAACCGGTTTGGTCGTGCTTTGTGGCTTCGCCGGCCTGATCCTCTTCGGGTATTCGATCTTGGCGATCCACCCCGCCTATTTCAGCGTGACCGTTTACCTTGCCGCTAGTGCAGCTCTGTTCATCCTTGCTATCACCCTGGGAATCATCGCTTACACCAAGGAGCGCGCGACGAGTCACGAGTCGTCGGTGCCGCAGCAGTAGGTCAGTGGCCCGCTACCGAGCCGGGTCGGCCGCGGGGTCGGGAACGGGTGCGGGCTCTGGGATGACTGAGGAACGCGAACGCCGCGACTCGACCAGATGGTTCCTCGCGGGATATGCGACGCTGGCCGGCTTCTTCGCCTTGGAGGCAGCGACGCGCGAGCGCGGTATTGCGTCGAGCCTCGCGACCACGGCCGACGACCAGGACACGACGCGCAACATCGTCCTTGCGTACGCGGTCGGTGCCGTGGCGGCCCCATTCCTGCGCCTCGATCCCTTTCCCGCGACTGCCGCACCTTGCCGGTCCCGTCGGACTCGTCGTTGAAGCGTCCGGACTTGGACTCAGAGCGTGGTCGATGCGCACGCTCGGGCACGCCTACTCGCGGACCCTACGTGCGGAGTCCGAGCAGCTCGTAGTGGAGACCGGTCCGTACGCCCTGGTGCGACATCCCGGGTACCTCGGGTCGATCATGACCTGGTTCGGCTTCGCGCTGACCTCCCGCAGCCTGGCGGTGGCAGCGCTCGTTGGCTCGCTCGTCGGGAACGCCTACCGCCGCCGCATCGATGCCGAGGAGCAGCTGCTCAGCCGAGATCTTCCGGCGTACTCCGGCTACAAAGCCCGGACCAAGAGGTTGATCCCCTACATCTGGTGAGACGGCTGACCAGCCAAGCTCCGGTCCCGGACTCGCGATCGCACGCCATGTTCGACTCAGTCGCGTCATCGCAGCCACCGGCTGTTTCCCCATTCGCTACGATGTTCGGGCTCCGACGTCGGACCCCCAGGACGTGCCGGCCGTGTCCCCCCGAACGTGGCTGGCCACTGACCGGCCGGCGTCGGAGTCGCCTGTCAGCGACGGGAAGGCTACGGGACGTCGGCCAGCTCTGCCCTGGCGACCGCCTGTCGATAGGACTCGTGGGCCTCGACTTCAGCGAGGTCTGACTTCGTGACATCGGAGGCCGTGCCGATGGCGTCACCGCTGGCGGCAAGGGCCACGACGCGAGCGGCTTTGGCGAACGTGGTCGCAGATGTCGCGGCGAGAGTCGCGGCGTCCAGCGCGGCCATCGCCGCCTCAGCGGTCGCCGTGGCGGCCTCGATGGCCAGGGTGGCGGCCTGTACGGCGGCTTCCGCCGCCACGTGACCGCGCCGGGCGACGGCGGCCGTGCTCTCTGCCTCGCGCCACATGTCGAGTGCCTGCTCGGTCGTCAATCCGTCGTGGTCCTGCCCGGCCGCCATGTCGGCGCCTCCAGTCCTCGGGTCGTATCGGGATGACCGCCACGGTACACCCGGCATGCGTCTGCCGACCGCAAGCTGCCCGCCAAGAACGGACCGGACCGTGCTCCCGCCTCAGGCTGCTCGCGTCAGCCGACGCCCACAGCCCACTCCTCGCCGGCGTCGCGTTCGAGCGCCTTCAGATACACGCTCAGCTTGCCGTAGAGGATGTAGACCGCTTCTCTGTAGACCTCGTATTGGACGAACGGGGAGGCGATGAAGCCGTGCCCTCGATCGATCCTGTCGACCTGGAGCTCGTTGTCCGTGAAGCGGCTGAGCGCCTTGCGCATCGCGTCGTCCTGCGCCTCGAACCAGGCTCGCAGGCCGGCGGTCGTCATCTGCGGCGGCGGCAGCTCGCGGTGCGCCCAATCGAGGGTGAACGTCTCGAAGGAATGCGTGTAGACGCCCTCGATGTCACCCATCTCGATGAGCAGCTCGCCGAGGGTCGGGTTCTGGCCCGGGAGCTCGTAGGCAAGATCGGCATCGGAGACGACGGTCAGCAGCTGGTCCCGCAGGCGGTGGTGCCCACGGATCTCGGTCTCGAACAGGCTGTTCACGATCCGGCGGCGATGCTACCGGGTGGCTGCCGCGGCTCCGCCACTCATGGACTGCCCGATGGCCGCGATCATCTGACGTGCCTGCTCGCGATCCTTGTCGTTGGGCTGTTCGTGGTCGGCCATGATCCCGCAATACACGTTGTGGATCGCCGCCGTCATGGTGTCCTCGTCAGCCATCCAGACGCCCTGCTGGATGAGCGAGTTCATCACCTTGTCCGGGGTTTCGTGCCGCATGGCCTCGTCCAGGGCCTTCTGCATCGTCATCGAGCCACCTCCGACGAAAGCCTAGCGTGCGGCCGTACCGAAGTCACGCCTCCAAAGCGCCGGAATCTAGGGATCTGGACCTTGAGACGACCCGGCTACAGCCATGGACGAGGGTCGCGTTCCCCGAGGCCGGGCCGCGAGTCCACGCCGAACATGACGGCTGCCCATCCGAACGCCGCAAGCGGACCCACCAAGGCACCGACTACCAGGACGGCGGCAAAGATGTCACCGATCACGTTGTCCCCCGTTTCAGGACGCCCGATGTCGTACCAGAGCGCCTGCGAGGTACTACGTCAGCCGGTGGACGGCGGATCTCACCGCGAGATGCTTCAGGACGGCAACGCCCCAGTCGCCGGCCACACGTCAGTCGCTGGTAGGTCTGACCACGTATCGAAGGAAGAGGTGGTCGCGCGACCGACGGACGGACTCGAGCGTCGCCCACGGCGCGTCCGACAGCACGAATCCCGTGCCTTCCACGAGTCCCAACCGCGGTTTCGCCTCGTCGCGACCGGCGAGCTGCGGCGCGATGGTCAGGAACACCTCATCGAGCAGGCCGGCTGCCAGGAGGTCACCGATGAGATGTGGACCGCCCTCGCACAGGGCCAGTCGCGCCCCGGTGGACGTGGCGAGAGCGACGAGGTCTTCGGCAGGGACCTGGCGACCGCTCCCGACGGCCTCGATCCGTGCGTTCGCCCGCGGCCCGGCCGCCCGGAGTCGCTCTGCCCCGGAAGCAGTTGTCGCGAGGATCACGGGCACGTCGGGCGCGGACAATCCCGGGTGCGCCAGATCGAGGTCGCCGCTCGCCGTGGCGACGATGGTCGTCGGTTGCGCCGCCGCGATCCCGAGCGTCCGACGCCACGCTTCGAACAACGCGGCCGAGGGCCTGTGGACGCGCCGCGGCGTCCACTCGTGGGTCGGTGCCGCACGCACGGTGCCGGCCCCGACCAGCACGACGTCCGCCATCGCGCGCAGCAGCCCCATCACGAAGCGGTCAGGTTCGAAGAATCCGCTGACCTCGCCACCACCCGAGGAGCCGTCCGTGTCGAAGGCGACCACGCCGTCGATCGTCGAGACGAAGTTGGAGATGATCGTCGGCCGGTCGGGGCGCAGACGCACCCACAGCTCGCCGTCGTACCGGGCACGCAGCTCGGCGGGGAAACGGCCGCCGCGGATATCACCCGCGCTCCCATCGCCCGACGCCGGCCCATCGGGAGCTCCCCAGAGGCGTTCGAGCCAGGGGCCGTGACTGCGGTCCATGGACCCTGCGGGATGCGTCCCGGTCACGACCCTGTGCGGCGCAGGCCGCTCACGTCGTAGAACTCGCCACGAAGCTGCGGGCTGTCGACGTAGACGCCGCGATACGACGTCGTCCGCGTCTTCGGGTGCAGCTCGCGCACGCCGCGCATCTGGGTGCACAGGTGATGTGCCTCGGCGTACACCGCGACGCCGTGCGGGTTCATCATCCGGTCGAGCTCATCGGCGATCTGGAAGGTCATCCGCTCCTGGACGCCGAAGCGGCGTGTCACGACGCGGACCAGCCGGGTCAGCTTGCTGATACCGATGATCCCCTCGTGCGCGACATACCCGACATAGACGTCGCCGAAGAACGGCAGCGCGTGGTGCTCGCACAGGGCGAAGAACGGGATCGGACCCTCCACGACCTGGGCGATCTCGCAGTTCGCGCCGCCATGACACTCGGTCGGGAAGGCCGTCATGACCTTCGGGTCGCCCTCGTATCCGGCTGTGGTGTCGAACAGCGCGCGGAGGAAACGGCGGGGTGTCGCCTCGGTGGCGGGCGTGTTCAGGTCGAGCCCGAGCGCGGTCAGGATCTCGGCGAGATAGCCCTCATACCGAACGACGTCCTCGGGCGAGACGGAGCGCGGCGTATCGGGTCGCAGCCGGGGTTCGAGCTCGCGGTCGACGTCCTGGGCGTTGCGGCGGACGACGTGGGTATGGGTGTGGGCGATGTCTGGATCTCCGTCGGGCGTCATCGATCCTCCATGCGCCCGATGATACGGGCAATCCGCGACGGCGGATCTCGGGCGGCTAGGATAGGGACCTCACGACGAGGGAGACCCAATGAGCTCGCAGACGCCCAGCGGCGAGCCGCCGCCCGAGCCCGCGCCGCCAGAGCCCGACGCCGAGACCGCCCGCGTCCCGGTCGACCCGACGCACGGCGCGCCCGCGATGACTCCGCCGCCGGACCGCGCCGCCGACACCCCGCCGGTCCCCTCCGCGGGTCTCATCTCGGCCCAGCCGACCGCGTCGCTCGGTGACCAGGCGGCGCCGCCCGGCGCACCACTCGTCGCCTGGGCCGCTCCGACCGGCCCGATCGCCGTGCCGGTCACCGAGGGCCTGGTCATCGCGGGCACGTTCATGCGAGTCGTCGCGTACGTCGCGGACCTTCTGTTGCTGGGTGCGCTCGGCCTCATCGTCGACGGGGCGCTCGGCCTGTTCGAGGTCGGTCGGGATCCGAACGTCGCGCTGCTCGTCGGCGGCATCCTCGTCGGCGTCGACTTCCTCTACTTCGTCGGCCTGTGGACCAGTGGCCTGCAGGCGACGCTCGGGATGCGGATGCTGCGGCTGCGCGTCGTCGGCGCATCCTCGGCAGCCACCCTGTCGATCAACGACGCCGTCCTGCGCTGGCTGGCGCTGAGCGGCGCGGTCGCGATCCTGACCCTCGTCCCAGGCGTGAGCGGGTTCATCGGGCTCCTGTCGCTCGTCTGGCTGGTCGTCCTGCTGGGCACGACCGCGATGAACCCATTGCACCAGGGCCTGCACGATCGGTGGGCCCGATCGGTCGTCGTCCAGCCTGCGCCGGGCGGGTCGGGGCTGGCCTTCGCGACGTGCCTGATCCTTGTCGTGTTCGTGTTCATCGTCCTGCCGATCATCACCTTGTTCATGGTCAGCGACCAGGTCGCCCAGATCCTGTCGCAGATCGGCAACTCGATCTGACAGACCGCCAGCTGGGCTGCCGACGGTGCCGGCCCATAGACTTGGTGGCATGACCCCCGAGCGCGAGTCGGCCGCCGATCCGGAGGCGCCCTTGCTCGACATGGATCCGGCCGCGTTCCGAGCGGCGGCCCACGCCGTGGCCGACCTCATGGCCGACTATCTCGAGGGCATCGAGACGCGCGCGGTCTTCCCGGCGATCGAGCCCGGCTCGCTGCGCCCCCTGTTCCCGGCATCGGCGCCCGAGGGGCCCGAAACGATCGAGGCGATCCTGGCCGACTACGGCCGGCTGATCGAACCGAACGCCACGCACTGGCAGCATCCGGGCTTCCTGGCGTACTTCTCGACGACCGCGTCGGGTCCCGGGATCCTGGGCGAGATGCTGACCGCGGCGATCGGCCAGAACGCGATGCTGTGGCGGACGTCGCCGATCGGCACCGAGCTCGAGGAGGTCGTCGTCGGCTGGCTGCGCGAGGCGCTCGGGCTGCCGGCGACCTTCGACGGCCTGCTGACCGACACCGCGTCGATCTCGACGCTTATCGCCCTCGCCGCGGCACGCGAGACGGCCGGTACCGATGCCGCCTCGCGCGGCCTGGCGGGACGCGCCGACCTCGGAGCGGGCGTCCGGGTGTACGCCTCGGCCGAGGCGCATTCGTCGGTCGACAAGGCGTGCATGACGCTCGGGCTCGGTCGCGCGTCGGTGGTCCACGTCCCCGTCAACGAGCGGTACGAGATGCTGCCGGGCGCGCTGGCCGCCTCGATCGCCGCGGATCGCGCGGCGGGCCTTCTGCCCATCGCCATCGTCGCGACGCTCGGCACGACGTCGTCGACCTCGGTCGATCCCGTCGCCGCCATCGCCGACATCGCCGAACGCGAGGGCGTGTGGCTCCACGTCGACGCGGCCTACGCCGGATCGGTCGCGCTGCTGCCCGATCGACGGTCGGCGTTCGCCGGCTGGGAGCGTGCCGATTCGATCGTCGTCAACCCGCACAAGTGGCTGTTCACGCCGCTCGACGCGTCGCTGCTGCTGACCCGCCGGATGGGGTCCCTGCGGGCCGCGTTCAGCCTCGTGCCGGAGTACCTTCGGACGCTCGACCGCGACACGCCGGTCCACGACTACAACGAGTACATCCCGCAGCTCGGTCGACGGTTCCGCGCGCTGAAGCTGTGGATCCTGCTGCGCTGGTTCGGGCTCGAGGGCCTGCGCCGGAGGATCGCTGCGCATCTGGCGCTGGCCGAGGCTTTCGCCGGCTGGGTCGAGGCGGACCGCGACTGGGAGCTGTTGGCGCCGGTCCCGTTCTCGACGGTCTGCTTCCGCTGGCGGCCCGTCGGTCGGGACCTGGACGAGAGCGGCGCTCGACGAGGCCAACGCCGCGATCATGGACGCGGTCAACCGGACCGGCGAGGTCTTCCTGTCGCATACCCGGCTGGGCGGTCGATTCACGATCCGGGTCGCCATCGGCAACCTGCGGACCGAGCCGCGCCATGTCGAGCGGACGTGGACGCTCCTGCGTGAGGCGGCGGCGGCATGGTGAGCATGGAACCGCACGATGTCGTCTTCTTCGCGACGCCCGACGAGTTGCGTGACTGGTTCGACGCCAACCACACCACCGCCGATGAGCTGTGGCTCGGCTACTACAAGAAGGCCAGCGGGCGCCCGAGCGTCGAGTGGTCGCAGGTCGTCGACGAAGCGCTGTGTGTCGGCTGGGTCGACAGCGTCCGCAAGGGAGTCGACGACGAGGTCAGCGTCCAGCGCATGACGCCGCGGCGGAAGGGAAGCACCTGGAGCGCGCGGAACGTCGCCAACGTCGAGCGGCTGATCGCGGAGGGCCGGATGCGTCCGGCCGGACTCGCCGCCTTCGAGGCACGGACCGAGCGCAATACCGCCATCTATGCGTACGAACAGGCGCCGAGCAACCTGAGCGACGAGGAGCTCGCGCGGTTCCAGGCCGACGAAGCCGCCTGGGCCGACTGGGAGCGACGGCCGCCGTCCTACCGCCACCAGGCGACCTACTGGATCACCAGCGCCAAGCAGGCCGCGACCCGCGAACGGAGGCTCACGACGCTGATCGAGGATTCACACGCCGGACGGCTCCTCAAGCAGTACACCTGGAACCAGAAGAGCGCATGACCACGATCGACGACACGCTGGCGGACGCCCTTGGACGGCTTCGCACGCTCGATCTGGGTGACGCCTTCGACCCCAGGGCGGCCGAGGCCGTCGTGGCGAGCGGGCTGCACCGGCTGGTCGTCCCGGTCACGGCGGGCGGGCTCGGGGCGCGGATGACCGAGTCGGCCGAGGTGCTGATGACTCTTGGAGCCCTCGACGGCTCGACCGCGCTTGGGTTCGCGATGCAGGTGCACGTCGTGGGTGCGTTGGTCGATTCGGGGAGTGTGCCCGACGGGCTGCGCGACGCGGTCTACCGCTCGATCGTCGACGACGGGGCACTGATCAACAACGCCGGGACCGAGGAGGGCGGCGGCTCGCCCGCGCGCGGGGCGATCCCGGGCACGGTCGCCGTCGCCGACCCGGACGGAGCGTGGCGGCTCACCGGGGAGAAGACCTGGACGACCTGGCTGCCCAACCTGACGCACGCGTTCGTGTCGGCGCGGATCGAGGACACCGACCCTATCGAAGTGGGATCCTGGCTCGTGGACCTCGGCGCGGTCGGCGTCGAACGACGCCCCGGTTTCAATGGGCTCGGGATGCGCGGTTCGGCATCCGGCCGCCTCGTGCTCGACCGCGTGCCGGTGCCGGCTGGGTCGCTCCTCGTCCGACGGATCGCCACGGACTCGGATCCGCGCGGACCCGCGCCGGCGGCATGGTTCGGGATCGCGGTCGCGGCCACGTATCTCGGGGTGGGGGAGGGTGCCCGATCCGACGTCGCCCGGTGGGCGCTTGACCGGCGACCGGGCGACGGCTCGACCTCGGTCGCGGACCTCGGCAGCATCCAGGTCCGGCTCGGCCGGCTGGACGCGGAGCTCCGGGCGGCGCGGATCGTCGTCCTCGACGTCGCGCGGCGCTGGGACGAGGCCGCCGCGACCGGCGACACGGACGCGGTTGGCGGCCGTGGCGTCGGACGTGCCGCTCGCCAAGCTCATCGCCACCCGCGCCGCCGTCTCCGCGACCGACGGAGCGCTTGCGGATCGCCGGCGGCCCGGGGTTCCTGTCCGGTCGCCTCGAGCGAGCGTTCCGTGACGCCCGTGCGGGCCTGATCAACCCTCCGCTCGAAGACGTGGCCCTGACCGGGTTCGCGCGCGCCGTGCTCGACCGAGCGCGCAGGTCGTGATGGCGATGGGGCCCGAGGGTCGGCCAGCGGTCCGCCTCGGCGTCGCCGGCCGCCTTCCACTACGGGGCGGGCCACATGATCATGCACGGCAACCCGGCCTTCATCGATGCCTTCGGCGCCCAGGTCGTCGGTCAGCCCGCTCGCGAGGCACTCATCGGGCTTCCGCCGAAGGCGTTCGAGCTGATGGACCTCGTCTTCGCCACGGGCAAGCCCGGCGCCTGTCGCGTGACGACCTCGGCCGGTCCGCGGCGCCTGGTCGTCGTCCCGCGGCGCGATCCCGAGACGGGCGAGACGTATGGCGTGACCACGCACCTGCGACCCGTCGACGGCTGATGCCAGACGTCCTGACCTCCCTGGCCGGCGGCCGCCACGGCCGGGCGTATCGACGGGCCGTGCAGCTGGCCCTCGCGCCCGCCTACCGGTTCTACACCGCGCGCCTCCGGGCAGCGGTCCTCACGCGACCCCGTCCCGGCCACGTTGCGGTGATCATGGACGGCAACCGGCGCTGGGCGATCGCCGAGGGGCGCGAGCCGGGCGCCGGTCACCGTCGCGGAGCGGAGAAGGCGCTCGATCTCATCGATTGGTGCGTCGGCGTCGGGATCCACGAGCTGACCCTGTGGGCGCTCTCGATCGAGAACCTCGACCGGCCCTCGGACGAGGTGGCGACCATCACCGACGTCGCCGCCGAGGCGATCGCGGCCCTGACGTCGGGCCGGCGGCGGACGAGCGTGCCCGTCGACCTGCACGTCATCGGGCGGCGCGACCTCCTGCCACCGGGCCTTGCCGAGACGGTCGAACAGTCGGCCGCGTTGTCGAAGCCGGAGGGCTCCATCCGGGTCACGGTCGCCATCGCCTATAGCGGTCGCGACGAGCTCCTCGAGGCCTTCCGCGCGACGGTCCGCGACGAGGTCGATGCCGGGACCCCCGTGGACGAGCTCGCCGACGCGATCACGGCCGACGCGCTGGCGACCCATCTGTACACCCACGGCTCGTCGGATCCCGACCTGATCATCCGGACCTCGGGCGAGATCCGTCTGTCGGGGTTCCTGCCATGGCAGAGCGTGTACAGCGAGTACCACTTCACCGACGCGTACTGGCCGGCCTTCCGCGAGATCGACTTCCTGCGCGCGATCCGGACCTACCAGCAACGGGCACGCCGCTTCGGGCGCTAGAGGCGGAGGCGAGGGTTCCCGGATCCTGCGCCGCGGGCATGCTCGCCATGGCATCATCGCGACATGCCACCGATCAATGAGCTGACGCGCATCGAGCCCGCCCATCTCGACCGGCTCGACCACCAGGGCATCTTCACCACCGGGCTGCTGATCGAGCGGTCGGAGACGCCGACCCGGCGTCAGACGCTGGCCGACCAGGTCGCCGCCGACACCACGGACGTGCTGATGTGGCGCGACGAGGCGCTGATGCTCAACCTCGCGAGCTTCGGCCCGGACGAGCACCAGTTGATGATCCAGGCCGGCATCGAGGGGCTGCGCGACATCCTCGAGCTGGACCTCGACGCGTTCCGAAAGCGCGTCCAGCGGGGAGCCCGCGAACTCGGCGTCGAAGCCCCGTCAGACCTGACCCTCGAAGGCTGGTGGGACCAGGCGAGGACGCTCGAGGACGAGTGACCCGGCACCTCGGGCCATGACGTCGAGCGCTGATCGCGATCAGAAGACGCGCTTCAGCACCATCAGGCCGAGGAAGATGATCACGATCCCCGCCAGGAGCGCCGCAGGCGGCAACGTGGAGATCGTGTGCGCGGAGTCGTTGACGAGCTGTCCGAGCGATGCGCCGATGTCGGACGACGCGCCGCCGCCGCTGCCGCCACCGGCCCGGCCCGCGACCTGTCCGACGCCATTGCCATATTCGACCATGCGCCGATCATCTCACACGGAACCGGGCCACTCAATGGCAGATCGACGATCGGCGAGGATGGGTGGCTGCAGCCCCCGGCGGGCCATCGCAGCCGTTCGGGCTAGGATGACCGGGTGAACGCCATCGGCGGCAAGGTCGCCTCCATCCTGACCGGGATCGCGACGGCCATCGTCATCGTCGCCCTCGCGATCCTCCCGTTCCTGACCCCGCAGTGGGTGGCCTTCGAGCAAGGCCGCGCACAGGCGACGGCATGGACGGGCTACACGACCCAGGAGCTCCGCGCGGCCACCGATCCGATCCTGTCCGACCTGGTTTTCGGAGGCGCGTTCGACGTCCAGGTCAACGGCCAGACCGTGCTCGAGCCGCGCGAGCAGGCGCACATGTCGGACGTCCGAACGGTGTTCCGCGGCCTCTGGATCCTGGCGGCCATCTCGATCGGGGTGCTCATCATCGCGTCGCGCCGGCCGGATCGGGCGCGCACCTGGCGCGCGGTGGGCAACGGCGCTCGCGTGCTGGTCGTCGCGGTCGTCGCGCTCGGTGTCGTGGGCCTGGTCGCCTTCGACCAGCTGTTCGAGACGTTCCACGAGATCTTCTTCCCGGCCGGGTCGTACCTGTTCGACCCGCATACCGACAAGCTCGTCCAGCTCTTCCCGTTCGACTTCTGGCAGGAGACGGCGCTCGTGGTCGGGGGCGTGATCATCATCGTCGCCATCGTCGTCGCAGTCGTGGCCGGTCGTCGTGCCGCACGAACGTCGGCGGCCGCGTTCGTGGGCGGTCTCACGCCGATCGCCGGTTCGGAAACCGGCTCGTGAGCCTTGCCCCGGCGGGCCTGTTGAGCGTCGAGGCCGCCAGAGACGCCGTGCTGGCCGTCGCCGAGCCGGTCGAGGCGGAGACCATCGCGACGGCCGACGCGCTCGGCCGGGTGACCGCCGAGACCGTCACGGCCCTCGTCTCGCTGCCACCCTGGGCGAACTCCGCGATGGACGGCTACGCGATCGTCGCGGCCGATACCGCCTCAGCGGGCGAGGGCACGCCGATCACCCTCCGCGTCATCGGTGACATCGCAGCCGGAGCTGCGCCGACGATCGCGGTCACACCGGGAAGCGCGGCACGGATCGCGACCGGTGCCCGCCTCCCGGACGGCGCAGATGCGGTCGTCGCGGTCGAGTCGACGACGCCGCTCGACGAGGCCGGAACCGCCGGACCGCGCGGGCGCGACGCGAGCGGGCCGGTCCCGACGGCGTGCCTCATCCACGAGGCGGTCGAGGTCGGCGGATCGGTGCGTGCGGCCGGCAGCGACCTCGTCGCCGGCGCCACGCTCCTGGGACCGGGCGTCGCGATCACCGCGGCCGCTGTGGCACTCATCGCCGGTGCGGGCGTCGAGTGCGTCCGGGTGCATCGTCGGCCCCGGATCGCAGTCCTTGCGACGGGCGACGAGGTCCGAGGGCCAGGCCAGCCCCTCGGGCCGGCCGGCATCCCCGATGCGAACGGCCCCGGGCTGCGCGCGCTGGTCACCGCCTCGGGCGGCGAGGCCATCGACCTCGGCATCGCCACCGACGACCTCGACGACGTGCTCGCCCGGCTTCGCCGTGGCCTCGAAGCGGGAGTCGACGCCCTCATCGTGTCGGGCGGCGTGTCCGTCGGCCCGTACGACGTCGTCAAGACCGCCATCGAGGCGATCGGCCGGATCGATCTCTGGCGGGTCGCCGTCCAGCCGGGCAAGCCGTTCGCGTTCGGCACCGCCGAGAGTCCACGCGGAGGTGGCCGGGACGCTCCGGTCCTCCTATTCGGGCTTCCGGGCAATCCGGTGTCATCGGCGGTGACATTCGAGCTCTTCGTTCGCCCGGCGCTGCGGGCCCTCGCGGGTCGGCATGACCTCCTTCGCCCGGTCGATCGTGCGATCCTCGGCGAGGCGGTCGACAAGAGTCACGGCCGACGCGCGTTCATCCGGGTGCAAGCCGAGCGAGACGATTCCGGCTCGCCCATCCGCGATGGACGCGGCCGTGTCCAGGTGCACCTCGCGGGCGGGCAGGGGAGTCACGTGATCTCGGCCCTTGCTGCGGCCGATGCCCTGGCGGTCATCCCGGAGGCCGACGACGAGCTCCCGGCGGGCGCAGAGGTCGCGCTGTGGTGGCTCGACCGGGCATGATGGTGGCGCCCGGCTGACCACCTCGGAGGAACCCATGGACCAGCGACCCCAGCCACGCGCCGAACGGCGTCGGCTCTCCCACCTGGACCGTGCCGGCCGGCCTCGGATGGTGGACGTCTCGGACAAGCCGGTGACGGCACGCCGTGCGGTCGCCGAGGCGTCGGTGGCCGTCTCGCCCGACACCATGAGCCTCGTCATCGATGGCGGCGGGTCGAAGGGCGACGTGCTGAGCGTCGCCGAGCTGGCGGGTGTCATGGGTGGCAAGCGGACGAGCGAGCTGATCCCGCTGTGCCATACCCTGGGACTGTCGGACCTCGTGGTGTCGATCACGCCGGACCGTGCCGCCGGTCTCCTGCGGATCCGCGCCGAGGCCGCGACGACCGCGCAGACCGGCGTCGAGATGGAGGCCATGACCGCCGCGTCGGTGGCGGCCTTGACGATCTATGACATGGTCAAGGGCGTGGAGCGTGGCGTCGAGATCCGCGGCGTCCGTCTCGTATCCAAGACCGGCGGCAAGAGCGGCACCTGGGTCCGCCAGGCGCCACCGCCTGAGGCCTCGCAGCACGCCAAGCCGCGACCGGGTGCGCGGGTCGCAGGGCGCGTGGGGTCGAAGCGCAAGGGCCACGCGTGAACCGCCCGTGAGCGACAGGCAGGGCCCGATGGCGGGACGCACCGCGCTGGTGATCACGGCCAGCGACGGCGCCTCGGCCGGCGCGCGCGAGGACACCTCGGGCGCGCGCGTCGAGGAGCGCCTGGCGACCCTCGGCTTCCATGTCGAGCGGCTGCTGATCCCCGACGAGCAGTGGGCCATCGAGGCCGCCCTCGTCGACGGCGCGGCGAACCATCCACTCATCGTCACGACCGGCGGGACCGGGCTCACACCGCGCGACGTGACTCCCCAGGCGACTGCCGCCGTCATCGACTACGAGGTTCCGGGGCTGGGCGAGGCGATGCGCGCGGTCGGCCGGACGAAGACGCCGCTCGCCGACCTGTCGCGCGGCGTAGTCGGTGTCCGTGGCCGAACGCTCATCGTCAACGTCCCGGGCAGCCCGAAGGGCGCTCTCGAATCACTCGAAGCGATCGTGCCCGTGCTGGATCACGCTCTGGAGACGCTCGCGGGACCGTACGATCACGGGAGCACGCCCGAGCGCATCGACGACGGAGGTCCCGACCGCTGATGTTTCCGCCGTTCCAGGACGTCCCCGGCTACCCGATCGTGTTCGTCGTCTTCTGGGGCTCGGCGGCGTTCTTCGTGCTGGTCATGCTCCGCCACCTGCGGGTGTTTGCCGTCGCCCGGCCATCGCGACCGTTCGCGAACGTCCCGGCGCGCGTCGTCGGGCTGGTCGAGTACGCGTTCCTCCAGACCAAGATGTTCAAGGACCCGGCCGCGGCCGTGATGCATGCCGGGATCTTCTGGGGGTTCGTGCTGCTGACCATCGGCACGGCCGACATCGTCACCGGCGGCATCATCCAGACCGTTCTCAAGATCCCCGCCGACGGGATCATCTGGACGCTGGTCAGCGCGATGCAGAACATCGTCGCGGCCATCGTCCTGGCGGCGATCGCCTGGGCCTACTACCGCCGGATCGTCCTCAAGCCGGCACGGCTGTCGCTCAACCGCGACGCGCTGATCATCCTCGGCATGATCGGCGGGGTGGTCGGGACCGAGCTGCTCGCCCAGTTCTTCCAGGTCGCAGCCCACGGCGACATCCCCGGGGCATTCATCTCGAACGCAGTCGCGGTGCCCCTGCGGAACCTATCGCCCGACGTGCTCCAGGCGATGTTCACGATCCTGTGGTGGGCACACATCGCGCTGGTGGCCGCATTCCTGTGCTACCTGCCGTTCAGCAAGCATCTCCACATCGCGATGGCCTTCCCCAACATCTTCTTCCGCAAGCTCGCGCCGCGCGGCGAGCTGCCCAAGCTCGACCTCGAGGACGAGACCGCGACATTCGGGCTCAAGACGCTCCAGGACCTCGGCTGGAAGGACCTGCTCGACGGGTTCACCTGCACCGAGTGCGGTCGCTGCCAGGAGGCCTGCCCAGCCTACAACACCGGGAAGCCGCTCAACCCCAAGGAACTGATCATGGGCATCCGCCACATGTCAGTGAACGCCGAGCACGGGATCGACATCATCCCGAACTCCCCGATCGTGCGCGAGACCTACGGTCTCGATGACACGACGATCCCGGCCAAGACCCTGGCCCGGCCGATCGTCGATGACGCGATCCCGTATGACGCGGTGTGGGATTGCGTGACATGCGGAGCATGCGTGGAGGCCTGCCCGGTCCTCATCGAGCACGTCGACAAGATCGTCGGTCTGCGGCGGAACCTCGTCCTCGAGGAGAGCCGCTTCCCGTCCGAGCTGACGAACGCCTTCCGGTCGATGGAGAATCAGGGCAACCCCTGGGGCCAGCCGGCATCGTCACGGCTCGACTGGACGAAGCCGCTCCCGTTCGAGGTCCCCACGGTGGCCCAGATGGCGGCGGATGGCCGGCTCGACGAGCTCGACGTGCTCTACTGGGTCGGCTGCGCCGCTGCGTTCGACACGCGAAACCAGAAGGTCGCCCGCGCGGTCGCGACCTGCCTCCACGCCGCCGGCGTCACGTTCGCGATCCTCGGCCAGGAGGAATCCTGTACCGGCGACCCTGCACGCCGGATGGGCAACGACTACGTCTTCCAGATGCTGGCGACGGGCAACGTCGAGACCCTCGACCGGTACGGGATGCGCGAGCGGACGATCGTGACCGCCTGCCCGCATTGCTTCAACACGATCGGCAACGAGTACGGGCAGCTGGGCGGGTCGTACACGATCGTCCACCACTCGACGTACCTGGCCGGGCTGGTGTCATCGGGGCGGCTGGCGACTGTGCCCGAGGATGCCGAATCGGAGACCGGCGACCACCGGCCGGGCAGCGTCACCGTCCACGACTCGTGCTATCTCGCCCGTTACAACAACGTCATCGCCGCGCCACGGGACGTGCTCGGCGCCGCGGGCGTCTCGATCACCGAGATGGAGAAGTCGGGCAAGAACACGTTCTGCTGCGGGGCCGGCGGCGGACGGATGTGGATGGAGGAGACCCGCGGGACGCGGATCAACGAGAACCGGACGCGCCAGGTGCTGGCGACCGGGGCCGAGACCGTCGCTACCTCATGCCCGTTCTGCATGGTGATGATGAGCGACGGGCTGGCCGCGGCCGAGGGCGGGACCTCGGTCACGGCCATGGACATCAGCGAGGTCCTTGCCTCGCGGATCGCATCGGCGCCCGCCGACCGGCAGCTGCCGGTCATCTAGCAAGTTCAGCCGGCGCGCACCTGCACCGCCCGACCACGGTGCGGGAGAGGACCGCTCTGGTCCTCGAACCCTCTCGAGCGGCGCATACTCGCGCTGATGATCCTGATCACATGCGCCCGGGCGCTGGCTCACGGCGACGGCCTCGAGCCGACGCTGCGGACCATGCTCGAGGCCGTCTCGGACACGCTCGAGGTGGCCTCCGGGGCGGTCGTCGTCCCCGCTCCGGGCTCCGCCTCCCTGGAGATCGCGGCGTCGCTTGGTCTCGATGCCGCCGCGGCTGCCGGGCTCACCGAAGCGATGCGTCGTCCGGATCATCCCGTGGCGCGGACCTTCTCCGACCCGGTCCCGACCTACGACGTCACCCCGATGAACCCGGGCGGCCCGGCGCTTCGGAGCCACCTGCCCCTGGTCGTTCGACGCGATGGTGTCGTTCGGACCGTCGGCGTCCTCGCGCTTGCCTACGACCGCCCGATCGACGTCGAGGGTCGGCCGACGATCGAAGCTGTCGCCGACCTCGCCGCGGTCGCCATCGACCGGGCAGACCGAGGCTGACGCGCAGTCATGACGACCGTCGACGACTACGTGGCAGCACAGCCAGCAGCGCGCCACGCGGTCATCGAGTCGCTCCGAGAGACCATCGCCGCGGCGGCCCCCGGCGCGATCGAATCGATCGCGTATGACATGCCCGCCTATCGCGTCGACGGGCGATTCCTGGTGTCCTTCGCGGCCTTCACGAAGCACTACAGCCTGTTCCCGGCCAGCGCGGTCGTGATCGACCGGCTCGGCGATGAGCTCGTGCCATACCTGGCCGGCAAGGCGACGCTCAGGTTCCCGGCCGGCGTGCCCGTCCCGTTGGACCTGGTCAGCCGGGTCGTCGCCATCCGGGTCGAGGAGCTGGCGACGTCCGATCAGGGCTGACGGCCTGAGTACCGCTGCTACGATGGCCGCGGTGACCGAGTCCACGCTGCCCACCTACCGCCTGACCGAGGAGCAGACCCTCCTTCGCGATGCCGTCCGCACCCTCGCCGACACACGCGTCGCGCCGCGGGCCGCGGACATCGACCGGACGGGCGAGTTCCCCGAGGACCTGCGTCAGCTGCTGGCCGACCAGGACATCCTCGCGCTGCCGTTCCCGACGGAGTACGGCGGCCTTGGCGGTGAACTGCTCACGGTCTGTCTTGCGGTCGAGCAGCTCAGCCGGGCGTGCGCGACGACCGGCCTCATCCTCGCCGCCCACGAGCTCGGGTCACTCCCCGTGATCGGGTTCGGGAGCGACGAGCAGAAGGCCCGCTGGCTTCCCGACCTCGCCGCCGGGAAGCACCTGGCCGCGTTCGCCCTGACCGAGGCGGAGGCCGGATCCGATGTCGCCGGCGTGCGGACCCGCGCGGTCCGCGACGGCGACGCCTATGTCATCAACGGCTCGAAGCGGTTCATCACCCACGGCTCGGTCGCGGGCCGCATCGCGGTCTTCGCGGTGACCGACGCGGACGCGTCCACCGCTCGCCACCGGCGACTGTCGTGCTTCGTGGTCGAAGTCCCCTCGCCCGGTTTCTCGGTCAGCCGTATCGAGCACAAGATGGGGATCCGCGGCAGCCCGACGGCCGAGCTCGCCTTCGACGACATGCGCGTGCCCGTTGCCAACCGCCTCGGCGAGGAGGGCGATGGCTTCGCGATCGCGATGAAGACGTTCGAGCGGAGCCGGCCGGGGATCGCGGCCCAGGCGGTCGGCATCGCACAGGGTGCGCTCGAGGTCGCGACCGCCTACGCCAGGGACCGCCGCCAGTTCGGGCAGCGGATCGGCGATTTCCAGATGGTCGGGGCGATGCTCGCCGACATGGACGCCGCGACCGAGGCCGCGCGCCAGCTGCTGTACAAGGCCTGCGTCGAGATCGAAGCCGGCTCAGCGGACGCCGCCCGCTGGGCGGCGATGTGTAAACTCGTGGCCGGGGACGCCGCCATGCGGGTCACCACCGACGCCGTCCAGGTGCTCGGAGGGTACGGCTACATCGACGAGTTCCCAGTGGAGCGGATGATGCGCGACGCGAAGATCACCCAGCTCTACGAAGGCACCCAGCAGATCCAGCGATCGGTCATCGCGCGGGCACTGCTCGGCAAGGGCAGCTGACCGCGGTCGGAGGGAACAGCCGCTCGTGCGCATCGTCGTCCTCGTCAAACCCGTGCCGGATCCGGCATCTGCCGGTGAGCGCCTCGGTCCGGATGGCCGGTTGGACCGCGCTGCGGTGCCGGCCGTGGTCAATGGCAACGACGAGTACGTGCTCGAGGCGGCGCTCAAGCTGATCGAGGCCGCCGGCGAGGGCGAGATCACGCTGCTGTCGATGGCGCCCACCAACGCGCCCGAGACCCTGCGCAAGGCGCTCGCCATGGGCGCCACGCGGGGCGTCCACGTGACCGACCCGGCGCTCGCCGGCTCGTGCACGGTCTCGACGGCAAGGGTGCTCGCGGCGGCCCTCCGCGAGCTCGAGTTCGACATGGTCTTCGCCGGCATCGACAGCTCTGACGGTGTCGGCGGTGTCGTCCCGGCCGGCGTCGCGGCACTGCTCGGCCTGCCGTACCTGTCGTACGCGGCGCGCATCGAGCCCGACATGAGCGCACGCTCCGTCCGCGTCAGGCGCATCAGCGCGACGGGATACGACGTGCTCGAGGCGCCGCTGCCGGTGGTCATCGGCGGGACCCAGGCACTCGGCGAGCCGCGCTACCCGTCGCTCAAGGGGATCATGGCCGCGCGGAACAAGGAGATCGTCACGCGCTCGCTGGCCGATCTCGGGCTGGATGGGGCGACGGTCGGCGGTGCCGTCGCGACGACGAAGGTGCTCGACAGCCGGATGCCCCCGGCGCGGGCCGCCACCGAGATCGTCCGCGGCACCCCGGCCGAGGGCGCGACCCGGATCGTCGACTTCCTCGCCGAACGGCGGATCATCTGATGGGCGCGCTGTGGGTCGTCGCCGAGCCGGGTCCCGATGCCGGCCTGGCGCGAATCAGCGCGGAGGCCGCCACGCTCGCGCGTGGGCTCGGCGACCGAACGAAACGTGATGTCGTCGGTCTCGTCATCGCCGCCGACCCGACGGCGGCAGCCGCCGAGCTCGCAGCCTACGTTCCGACGGTCCGGACGATCACGGACCCGGCCGCGGCGGACAACGCCTGGTCCGCCGTCGCGGCGGCACACGTGGCGGCACTCGTCGCGAGCGATGCGCCCGATGTGATCTTCGTCGGCGCGGGAGCGGACGGCCGCGACCTCGCCGGCGCGGTCTCGGCCCTGACCGGGCTGGGCGTCCTGGTCAATGCCGTCGCCGTCGAGTGGACCGACAGTGGCCCGTCGGTCGAGATGAACGTGTTCGGCGGGAAGCTCATCACGATGTCCGGGTTCACGGGCGGCCGCGGGATCGTCACGGTCCGGCCGAACGTGACCACGGCGGCAGCGACCGATGCCACGGGAACGATCGAGGCGCTCGACGCGCCCGCCGCGGCGGCGGGCTTGCCGGCTGTCCGCGTCGTCGATCGCATCACCGAGGCCGGCGCCCAGGCGCCCATCGAGGAGGCCCGGATCATCGTGGCCGGCGGACGCGGGGTGGGAGGGCCGGACGGTTTCGGCATCGTCGAGCAGCTCGCGGAGGCGCTCGGCGGCGCCGTCGGCGCGACCCGCGCGGCGGTCGATTCGGGCTGGATCCCCTACAGCCAGCAGATCGGGCAGACCGGCAAGATCGTCAAGCCCGAGCTGTACCTCGCCCTCGGCATCAGCGGCGCGATCCAGCACAAGGTCGGGATGCGGACGTCGGGTGCCATCGTCGCGGTCAATCGCGACGCCGACGCGCCCATCGCGGAGTTCGCCGACCTGTTCGTGGTGGGCGACCTGTTCGAGGTCGGCAGCGCCCTCCTCGAGCGCCTTCGCGCCCGGTCCGGCTGAGCGCGGCCCGCGGGGACCACCGACACCATGGAACTGGCCGTCCTCCTGCCGATCGCGGCGTTCATCGCGCTCGCGGCAGGCCTGGCGGTCGTGCTCCGAGGCACCGGCCGGATCGTCAAGCGCACCCGCGAGCTCGAACACTTCCGCGGTTCCGTCCGCGATCTCGCCGCTCGGGTCGACGCATCGCTCGGCGCGGCGGCCGGCCAGATCGACGCCGTCCGTCGACGACAGATCGGCCCGGACACGATCGTCGACACCATCGTGGCCGCCACGGACGCGGTCGATCGCTACGCCGACGAGGCCAAGGCCCTCCGCGGACCGCGCAAGGCGCAGACCATCCGGCAGGACCTCGTCGGCGAGCTGGAGCGGGCCCGGCGGGCCCTCGAGATGGTCGAGCACGGCGCCTCGATGATGCTGACGGCCGGCCGGGGGCCGCGCGAGCTCGAGGCGCAGACCTCGATCAAGCGCGGCTACCTGAACCTCATCCACGCCCGGGAAGCCTTCGCGCGCCATGCCCTCGAGGCGCAGGACCTCGAGACCGACGAGACGGCGGCCAAGGCCGGTCCGTGGAGCGCCTGAGGCCCTCGCCGGAGGCCGACGATGGTCGGCGAGACCACACCATCTAGTGGTATCCTTCCGTCACACCACTATCCCTTGTGGTGCGAGACGACAGGAGAGCGATGCGCTGCCCCCAATGCGGCGAGCGGGAGACCCGCGTCGTCGATTCGCGCGACCTCGATGATTCGGCCACCATCCGGCGGCGGCGCGAATGCGCCGCATGCTCGATGCGGTTCACCACCTACGAACGGGTCGAGGCAGCCCGGCTGGTCGTCATCAAGCGTGACGGGTCGCGCCAGGAGTTCGACCGCGACCGTCTCGTGTCGGGCCTGCGCAAGGCCCTGACCCGTCGGCCCGTCGCCGACGGCGCCGCCGAGGCCGCCGCCGATGCCATCGAGGCCGAGTTGCGAGCCGCCGGTGTCACCGAGGTCCCGTCATCGCGGATCGGCGCGCTCGCGATGGAACAGCTCCGCGGCATCGACCAGATCGCCTACATCCGCTTCGCCAGCGTCTACCAGAGCTTCGAGGACCTCGAGGCCCTCAAGCGCGAGGTCGACACCCTGTACGCCGAGCGCGGCGACACGGTCGCGATCGACATCCGCGCGAATGGCGCAAAGGCCACCCACCGGTGAGCGTCCTGTCCGATCGCGACATCCGGGCCGCACTCGACGAGGGCACCGTCAAGATCCGACCATACGACGCGCATGACCTCCAGCCGTCGTCGGTGGACCTCCATCTCGATCGATCGTTCCGGGTGTTCCGGAACAATCGCTATGCCTACATCGATGTCCGGTCGCCCCAGCCCGATCTGACCGAGCTGCTGTCGGTCGCCGACGACGAGCCGTTCATCCTGCACCCGGGCGAGTTCGTCCTCGGCCAGACCCATGAATGGGTCGAGCTGCCGAACGACCTCGTGGCGCGCCTGGAAGGAAAGAGCTCGTTGGGCAGGCTGGGCCTGCTCATCCATTCGACCGCGGGCTACGTCGATCCGGGCTGGAAGGGCAATCTGACCCTCGAGCTGTCCAACGTTGCGAACCTGCCGATCGCGCTCTACTTCGGGATGCGCATCGGTCAGATCAGCTTCTTCAGGATGTCGAGCCCCGTCGACAGGCCGTACGGATCGCCTGAGCTCGGATCGAAATACCAGGGTCAGTCCGAACCGACGGCATCGGCCTTCCACCGCGATTTCGCGGGCGAGCGCGCCACCGAGGAGCCGACGCGCAAGTAGGCTCCATGACGATCAATGACGCGGTGGACTGGTCGAGCGATCTTGGTGGCGGTGTGCGCGCGGCGCTCATCCAGGCGGGGACCTTCCGATCTGACGCCGGGACCCTGTTCGGGCCGGTCCCGTGGGTTCTGTGGGGCGGCCTCGTCGGCGACGAGGTCGACGACAAGCGGCGGCTGCTCCAGGCGCTCAACTGCCTCCTGATCGAGACGCCCGCCGGTCGCGTGCTGGTCGAGACGGGCATCGGCGAGCGGTTCGACGACAAGACCCGGGCGCAACGCGACGTCCAGGGTCCGTGGATCGGGGTCGCGCTCGACGCGGCGGGCTTCGCACCGGACACGGTGGACGTCGTCGTCATGAGCCACCTGCATTTCGACCATGCCGGTGGCCTCCTGCGGACCGACGGCACGCGGACCTTTCCACGCGCCACGATCGTCGCTCAGAAGGCCGAGTGGGACGTCGCACTCGGCGACAACCCGCGGCTGGTCGCGTCCTACGTCCAACCAGAGCTGCGACTCGTCCGTGACTGGGGCGCCGAAGGCTGGGCCGATGGTGAGCGCGAGATCCTACCCGGCGTGACGGTGGTGCCGACGGGTGGCCATTCGAGCGGCCACCAGGCAGTCATCGTGCGGGGGAGTGGTCCCGGCTGCCGGACACTGGCCTTTTTCGGCGATCTTCTGATGCGATCGTGGGGCGCGAACCCGCGTTGGGTCACCTCGTTCGACGACTTCCCGCTGGATTCGGTGGCGCGCAAGGCCGAATTGTTCGCCCAGGCCGCCGACGAAGGTTGGATCGTCGTGCTGTCGCACGAGGCGGTCCAGCCGATCGGGCGCTTGATGCGCCATCAGGATCGATTCCGCTACGAGGCCCGCTAAGGCATCGACGCCGTCATGTCGGCGGCGGTCGCCGAGCATGATTCGACGATGGCGGCCATCGTGAGAGCGTGGCCTTCGGCATGGACGCGAGCGAATTCGATATCGCCGAGGGACGCACGGGTCGTCGCAACGGTCCGTGCACGACCGCCCGGGTCCCATCCGACGAGGCGACCTTCGGCTCGCAGCCGGTCCGACATGCCGAGGAGACGTGCGGCACGGGGCGGGTCCTCCGGCACCGACATCGCGGCGAGTTCGTCGATCGCCTCGGCGAGCGGCATGCGGAAACCGATCCGTCCCGCATCGCGGATGACCGTCTGAAGATGGGCTGCGGCACCGACGTCATCGCCCGTGGCCCGCTTGACGCGAGCACGAAGAAGCTCCAATTCGACGGCCCAGTCCGGGATGAGGTCGCGTCCCGCCTCGGCCGCGTCGAGCTCCGCGAGGTGCGCAGCGGCTTCGATCGTGTGTGACTCGCGAAGCTCCAGCTCGATGAGACTCGACAGTGGATGGACGCGGTCGAGGGGCTGGTCCGGCAGATTCGCCCGGGCCGCCAGCGACTCTGCCAGGCAGTCGCGGGCCTTGGCGTACTCGCCGGTCGAGGCGTAGACGGAGGCGAGATCGTCGAGGACGATCGACGCGACGTCGTTGTCGGCGACAGAGCGGGCGATGTCGACCGCCTCCAGCTTCAATGCCGCAGAGCGGCCCGGGTCTCCCGAGAAGCGCGGAAACTCGCTGGCAGCGGACAGGATCGTCAATCGCGTGCTCGGGTCCTTCGCCGGGCCCGACCGCAGGGCGACCTCGCCCCACCGCTCGCCCTCGTCGGTCGCGCCGATGAGAAGCCAGAACACCGCCACGGACCGGTACAGGGACACCACCGCCTCGCCGTCGCCGCGACGATCGGCCCAATCGAACGCCACGCGCAGGTTCTCGAGCTCCGCGTGGCACATCGCGAGCCATTCGCGGCTACGCGTCGGTCGGCCATCTGCCGCGCTGAACCGCGCGGTCCAGGCGCGTGACACGAAGTGCTCGAGATGGCGGTCACGGGCGGCCGCGAGGGCAGGTCCCTCGCCGAGTGATTGCGCGGCGAACTCCCGGATCGTCTCGAGCATCGCATACCGATCGCCATCGCGGTAGACGAGGCTGTTCTCGACGAGCGAGCCGAATCGATCGATGTCGCATGCGGCGACCGCGAGGGCGGCCGAAAGGTCGAAGCCGCCGGCCAGGACAGACAGGCGCTCGAATGCAGCCTGGCTCGCCGGGTCGAGCAGTCCGTAGCTCCACGCGATCGTGTCCCGCAGGGTTCGATGTCGATCCGGCGAATCCCTTGTCCCCGTCGTCAGGATCGTAAGTCGATCGACCAGGCGGTCCCGCAGGGAGTCCTGGGTCAGGACGCTCAGCCGCGCCGCGGCCAGCTCGATGGCCAGGGGAAGCCCGTCGAGCCTGTCCACGATGTCGTCGATGATGGCGCGGGTCCGGACATCTGACCGGAGCGCGTCGCGGGCGCGTTGTGCGAACAGGCCGGCGGCGTCCTCGTTCGCGAGCGGTCGTACCTCCAGACGCTGCTCGCCACGGATGCGCAACGGTGCCCGGCTGGTCACGATGATCCTCAGCGATGGGCAGTCGTCGAGGAGGGCGGACACGTCGATCGCGGCGTCGATGACCTGCTCGAGGTTGTCGAGGACCAGAAGCATCCGTCGGCGGCCGATCACGTCAGCCGGCCGTCCGCCGCCGCCGGTCACGTCGCCGATGCGCTCAAGGACGAGTGACGGATCGCGGACCGCCGACACGTCCACGAACAGGACGCCGTCTGGATGATCCTCGAGGACGGCGTGCGCGATCTCGATGGCAAGTCGTGTCTTGCCGACTCCGCCTGGCCCGGTCAGCGTGAGCAGCCGGTGCGATCCGACAAGGGCGACGGCCCGAACAAGATCGGCTTGCCGCCCGACGAATGATGTCCGAGGTCGTGGCAGTCGGACCGGCGGCTGGAACGAGCCCGTCGGTGGACCATCGAGGGAGGAGTCCTGTCGGAGGATCCGGATCTCCATCTCCTGGAGGTCCGGCGCCGGGTCCACGCCGAGATCCTCGACAAGGGTCGTCCGCAGTCGGCGGTAGGCGCCGAGCGCATCGGCCTGGCGGCCCGATCGATAGAGGGCCAGCATCAGCATCCGCCAGAGGTTCTCGCGAAGAGGGTGTCGGGCGATCATGACCTCGAGCTCGCCGCACACCGCTCGATGCCCGCCACGTGCAAGATCCGCGGTCACACGATCTTCGAACGCCCCGAGCTGAAGGTCCTCGAGTCGGGCGACCTCGATCTGGGCCATCGGCGAATCGGCCGTCGCCGGGTAGGCCGGTCCACGCCACAGCGAGAGCGCCGTTCGGAGGGCGACCGCCGCTGCGTCCCACTGTTGGGTCTCGATCAGACGGCGCCCATCTGCAACGTACCGTTCGAACACGCGGACGTCGAGCTCGTCCTCGGCCAGCCGAAGGATGTAGCCGTCGACGCTCGTCTCGATCCGATCCGCTCCGATCTCGCGCCGGAGCCGCGAGATGTGGGCGTGGAGGGACTCCCTGGCGGCTCGCGGCGGGCGCTCACCCCACATCGCTGCAGAGAGCTGCTCGACCGTGATAGGCCGACCTGCCTGGAGCAGCAACAGCTCCAGGATGGTCCGTCGTTTCGGAGCCGCGACAGCGAGGGATGTTCCGTCGTCCGCCCGGATCTGCAGGGCTCCAAGAACGGCGAAGTACATGGGCGCCTCAACGAGACCGCGAAGGAGGCCAGTATCCGTCCCGCGAAGTCACCGCGACAAGCGCCCGGCAAGGCAGCGGCAAGGCCCGACGACAACGCTTCAAATGCCAAGCCAAGGGACGTGTCAGAGAGGGACGTGTCGCGATGAGACTTCTTCAGGCCAGGCGGCCCCGCGCGGGTTCGGGGCACCGGCACATCCGATCGGTCGCCACGCTGCTGGCGGTGTCGGCGATCCTCGCAAGTGCCGGCCAGGCGCTTGCATCGAGCCCTCGCCCCTCGCTCGACGTCAACGTGGTCGCGTGTGACCCGGCCGCCGGCGGTGGGACCGGGACCGTCGATGTCCCCGCAGGAACCGCATTCGACATCGCGTGGGACTGGGAAACGTTCACGGTCAGCCAGGAGGCCGCCTTCTATGTCAGCGTGAAGGTTGCCGCCGATATCGACGGACGACCCATCGCCAACGCGTGGCGCTATTGGACGAGGCCCTACTACGTCGCCGGTGCGGACTATCCGTGGTTCATGTTCTGGAAGTACCCGCACCGGGCTCTCCGCGACGGCGAGGCGATCACCTTCCACGTCACACCAAGCCTCCGCTTCCAGGTCTTCGACGGGACTGACTGGTATCCGCGTGGCCCGATCATCACCTTGACGTGCACGATCCGGGGAGTCGACCCCGTGTGAGTCAGTGCTGCGGCAGGATCGCCTCGATCTGGGCCGTCGCGCCGGCGACATCGAGGGGGGCCGCGACGATCGACCGGATGACGCCGGTCGCATCGATGAAGACCTGCGTCGGCAACCCATAGGCCTTGTACGCGTGGAAGATCTGCCCGGTCTCGTCGAAGCCGATCGTATAGCCGAGCTGGTACTGCGCGGCATACGCGGCGACGTCGGCGGGTGACGTCTCCTGGACCGAGATCCCGACAACGACCAGTCCCTGGTCCTTGTACTTCGCCGCCACATCGCGGAGGATCGGCACCTCCGATTGGCATGGTGGGCACCACGTCGTCCAAAAGTTGATCCAGACGGCCTTGCCCCGCAGGTCGGCCAACCTGATCGGCGCACCGTTCAGGTCCGCCAGCTGGTACGTCGAACCATCGGCATTGGTGACCGCGAACTCGGGCGCGGTCGCGCCGATCTTCAGGCCGACCGGCGGCGGCGACGAGATGAGGTACGCGGTCGCCTTGGGGTCGACCGCGGCCGGTCCGTCCGCGGTGTTCCCGAGCGGTGTCGTGATGCCGATCAGCACGACCCCAGCCATCAGTACGGCCACGAACACGAATACGAGCTGGCGGCCGCTGAACGGACCGACGACCCCGTGACGCTCGCGGCGATGGCTGAACTCCGGTCGTTCGGCCATCAGATCTGGGTGTTGAAGTTGAAGTAGCGCGGGAAGAGCGCCAGCCAGTCGAAGACCATCGCGAGGCCGATGAACACGACCAGCAGCCCGCCGATCAGCGACACGGTCCGGCCATGCCGGATGAGCGGTGCCATCAACCGTGGGGCGCGATCGTAGACGGCCGCGATGAGCAGGAACGGCAGCCCGAGACCCAGCGTGTACGCGATCAGCAGGACCGTGCCCTGGACGACCGTCCCCGACGTGGCTGCCATCGTCAGGATCCCGCCGAGGATGATGCCGATGCACGGGCTCCAACCGATGGCGAAGATCGCGCCGAGCCCGAACGACGCCAGCCACCCGCCACGCGAGCTCACGAACCGGCTGCCGACGCGGTCACCGAAGCTCGACCCGCCGCTGCCGGTGGCCAGCGCGGTCGAGCCGGTGGCGGCCGCCAGCGAACCGGCGGCGCCGGCGTCCAGCGGTCGCCAGGTGCGCTGCAACCCCGGCACGTGCAGCAGCCCGGCGAGCTCGAGGCCGAGCACGATCAGCACGAGCCCGCCGATGACCCGAAGGGCCGGCAGGTAGTCGGCCAGCGGACCCGCCACGAAGGTGGCCGTGATCCCGAGCAAGGTGAACACGGACCCGAACCCCGCGACGAACGCGATCGCATGGCGCATCGCCAGCCAGCGCGACGGAGGGACGCCGGCGGCTGATCCGGCGACCGCGATGGCCGTCAGCTGGCCGAGATAGGCGGGCACCAGCGGCAGCACGCACGGCGACAGGAAGCTGATGACGCCGGCGGCGAGGGCGACGAGGATCGTCAGGTCGGTGCCGGTCATCGAGGTCGTCAGGCGTCCAGGACGTCGGCCAGGAGGCGGCGCAGACGGGCTGCGCTGGTGACCAATTCGAGCCGCCGGTCGCCGAGCTCGACGACGGGGATGGTGGCCGAGAACGCGGCCTTCCACGCGGGGTCCGCATCGATGTCGCGAACCTGCAGGCTCGGTGCGGGGCGTCCGGTCCGTCGCCGTTCATCGAGCAGGGCGGTCAGCGTCTCGTGCGTCTCGTCACACAGATGGCAGCCCTCGCGGCCGTACAGCACGAGGTCGGGGAGGGGGGCGGAGGGAGCGTCCATGTCGCGGCAGATTGTAGGCGAGGCTCGCCGAACGGCCCGGTGGACCGCCCGTCGGTCAGGGAAGACCAGCCAGCACGTGGTTCGCCACCGACGTCGCGACATCCACCGCGGACTTGGCTGAACCACTCGGGATGTTCACGACGACCGAGAAATAGGTCGAGCCCTTGCGGACGGCGAGGGTCGTGAACCCCGCGTCGGTGACGTAGAACGCCTCGTCGCCCACGTCGATCGCGGTGTGATCGCCGGTCTTCGCCTCGTTCCAGTACGCCTCGTCGGCGAACTGGAAGCCGATCAGCGTCGATGAGCCGGTGATCTCATACGTGCAACCGACCGCATCCGTGAGCGGCGTGGCCGTATCGATCTGCGCTCCGAGCGCTTCGGTCGCCTGGGCGATCGTCATGTAGGTACAGCCGTCCGGAGCCGGCGTCCCGGATGGCGAGGCGCCGGCCGTGGTGTCGGAGGACACTGGGCTGTCCGAAGGCGCGCCCGACGAAGAGCAGGCGACGACGGCCATGGAAGCGAGGATCAGGACCGCGAGCCGCGGCCATCCTGCGATACGGGTCATCAGGTCCGTCAGACGGGTCGCCCCGCCAGCCACGACAGCTCCCGCTCGGCGTCGGCATCCTCGCCGAAGTGGCCGAACTCGCTGGCGTGGACCTCGACGCCCGGGATGTGCGCCGCCAGCCAATCCCCGTGCGCAGCCGGAACGAGCGTGTCGGCGCGGCCGTACCAGAGCGAGGTCGGCACCGTGATCGAGCCGACGTCGAAGCCCCAGGGCGAGACGAACGCGATGTCGTCGTCGACCCAGCCGTCGACGCCGTTCTGCAGCGCGTCGGGCAGGACCTCGCCGAGCACGGCCCGATCCTTGGCCTGCTGGACCTTGTCGCTGTCCGACAGCTCGTAATCGTCCGGAAGGGTGTCCGTCGCGCCGCTCGCGATGCGGTCCAGGATCGTTCGGCGATCAGGCTCGAGCTTCGCGCGCAAGGCGTCCTCGCCGGCGAGGGCGAGCTGGCCTTCGGACACGTTGCCGGGCGTCTGGCCCGCGAACCAGTCGAGACCCTCGGCGTCGAAGGGAGCCACCGCGACCACCGCCGCGCAGCGGATGACCCGATCGCCGAGCAGAGCGGCGCAGGCCAGGGTGTGGGGCCCGCCGCCGGATCGCCCGGTCACCGCGAACCGGTCGATCGCGAGGGCGTCGGCGATGGCCGCCACGTCCTCGGCGATGTCCGCCACGCGTCGTCCCGGTCGCCGGGTGGACAGGCCGTAACCGGCTCGGTCGAAGGTAATCCGGCGGACGCCGCCCCGCGCGTAGATGGACGCGTCACGCCATCGAGCGAGCCGCCCGCCCGGTGTCCCGTGGATGGCGATGAGCGGCACGCCCGCCGGATCGCCCCATTCGGCTGCCGCGAGCGTGCGGCCATCGGGGGTCGTGACGTGGTGTTCGATGTGGTCGGTCATGCCCGACACACTAGCGCCCGTGGGACCGCAGGGTACGATGAAGGCCGCGCCCCCGTAGCTCAGTGGACAGAGCGAGGCCGTCCTAAGGCCTGCGTCGGCGGTTCGAGTCCGTCCGGGGGCGCCATTACAACGCAGCAGGCTCGAAGAACGGGCGAGCCGGCGCTGTACAGCTTCGAATCCGGGGGCGCTACCAGCCCAGCTGCTTCAGCCTGTTCTGCGCCGCATCGGCGCCCACCATGTTTCCCTTTTCCCCGAACAAGCGCAGCCCTCCTTCGATCGAGGTGGTCGCTTCCTCCCGCGCGCCGGCGGCCATGAGGACCTCCGCCAGATCGACGTGCGTCATCGCGCGTTCGTTGAGCATCTCGGTGTCGTCCCCGAGCCGGACCGCTTCGCGTGCGAGTTGCATCGCCTCCCCGACGTTGCCTCGGCGCGCGAGGACCTTCGCCCGGGTCGCCCGCCAGAGCATCTGAGAGACGACATCGTCGCTGGCGGCGGCGCTCTCGCTCACCTTCGTGACGAGGAGGGCCTCGTCGTCGCGATCCTGCGCGTGGAGCGTCTCGGCGAGATAGGCCGCGATCGTGGGGAAGGAGGCTCGGTCGCCCCCTTGATGAAGCCGGTCGTAGATCGACCGGAAGCTCGTTTCGGCTGCCGCCCAGTTTCCCGCGAGCATTTCGACGTGACCCGCCGTCTCGTCGGCGAACTGAGAGAGCCCGAACCCCTCGACTAATTCCCGATCCCGAGCGAGGCACTCACGGGCATCGTCGAATTGTCGAATCATCGCGTACCCGTGGGCAAGCTGCAGTAGAGCGAGGCCCTCGCGAATCGGGTGCCCCTTCTCTTGCGCGACATACAGGGCGTCTGCGGCGTGTCGAAGACAATCGTCGACGGGCGTGGCGCCCCAGAGATGCGACAGGCTGATCTGTTGGATCAGTCGCGTCTCCTCGCGCTCGTCGCCGGCGCGGCGGGCATGCACGAGCGCCTCCTCAAGCGCAGCTCGCCAAGCGCGGAATTGACCGTGGAGGAGATCGAGATGACCCTTGAGCCGCCAGGCCAGGGCGAGCGCCGCCTCATCACCGCTCCGGGCAAAGATCGGGATGGCTCGCTCGGCCTCCGCGCGGACACGGGCTGCCCGACCCTCTGGGTCGACCCGTAGGCGCAGCCGCATTCGGAGGAGCCGCACCAATGCGCCGATTCGCTCGTCCCCGAACGCCTCCGCGGTCCGCTCCGCTTCTTCCAGCGCAGCCTCCGCTCGGTCGAACTGGCGGAAACCGAAGAGCGACGCCAGCTTTGGAAGCAGGGGGAGCCGCGTCGGATCTTCGACAGGCAACACGGCACACGCTCGCTCGAGCAGCGTTATGGCTGCGCGAACGTCTCCGAGGAGGGACGCCCTCTCTGCTGCTGCGGCGAGCTGCGTCGAAGCGCGATGCGCGAGCGATCGGCCGGCTTCGCCGCGCGGCCCAAGCTGGTCCAGATAGCGAGTCGCCTGTTCCAAGTGGAACCCGATGATCTCGCCGTATTCATTGGCGCGCTCACCTGCCTTGGCCTCAAGCCATCGCGCGTATCGCACGTGGAGATCGGCACGGGTCTCCTTCGGGAGTGACTCATATGCAGCCTCTCGGATCAGGAGGTGGCGGAAACGGAACGCCTCGTCCGCCGCGAAACTCGGCTCGTCCGGACGGATAAGATCCTTGCGGACGAGGGCGACGAGATGTGCCCGCAGAGAGGATCGCTCGAACTCTGGAGCGAGGTCGAGGATCGCGCTTCGGTGGAAGTGACGGCCCTCGATGGAGGCGCATTCCAGCAATCTCCGCTCGTTCTCCGGGAGCTGATCCAACCGAGAACGAAAGAGCGCCTGGATCGTCGGTGGCGTGCTCAGCACTCCAACAGAATCCTTGATCGACCAACCGCCATCGGTGCGATGCGAGGCGACCTCTTCGGAGAGCATCGTCAGCATCTCCTCGAGGAACAACGGATTGCCCTCGGCGACTTCGATCAGGTGATGCGACGAGGCCTCGTCGACTGGCTGCTCGCTCGACTGCAGCCGGATCAATGTCCGGCATTCCGCTTCGTCCAGCGGTTCGAGCAGAAGTGAGGCTGCGTTCAGCTTGCCACCACCCCATGCAGGCCGCGTCTCCAGCAGCTCGGCGCGTCCCAGGCAGAGCAGCAGGATCGAGGCGTCCCGCGCCAGATCGGCCACGTATTCGACCGCATCCAGCAGCGCCGGCTGAGCTCGCTCGAGGTCCTCGAGGACCACGATGAGAGGATCCCGGCGCCCGACGGCCTCGAACAGCTTGCTGATCGCCCAGTAGATCTCGGCACCTTCGGTCGTTGTCTCCGTGAGGCCGACCACCTGCTCGATCCAGGCTGCCACGCGAGGAGCGTCTGACTCGCCGGCGACGATCCCCGCGATCCGGTCGCGTGCCTCTTCCGGCGGCTCATCGCCACGCAGGCCGGCGAGCTCGTTCACGACCTCCACTAGCGGGCGCAAGCCCGTGACTTCACCGTAGGGCAGACATCGTCCACGCGCGATCCGGACGCGATCACCAACCGACACGAGGAATTCGGCGGCCAGTCGAGTCTTCCCGACGCCTGCGGACCCCATCACGGTAACCAGGTGGCACGTGCGATCTCGGACCGCTCGCTCGAACGCATCGGTCAGCAGGCGAAGCTCGTGTTCGCGTCCCACGAGGGGCGTTTCGTAGCGCCGGACGGACCCCGCCTCCGCAGATAGGACCGTCTGCAGCCGGAAGGCCTGCACTGGGTCAGCCTTGCCCTTGAGCCGCAGAGGCTCCACACGCTCAGCAAGGACCGCATGCTTCACCAGCCTGTACGTCTCGGCTCCGATGAGGATGCCGTCCTCTCCCGCGGCTTCCTCGAGACGCGCCGCGACGTTCGGCGCATCGCCGGTCACGAACGCCTGACCCTGCGAGGGATCCCCAGCAAGCACGTCCCCCGTCGTCACCCCGATCCGAATCGAAAGTTCGACGCCGTGAAGCTCGATCAGTTCCTGGTTGAGCGAGGAGAGTCGCCCGCGCATCTCACTCGCGGCGCGTACCGCTCGGAGTGCGTCATCTTCGTGAACGGCAGGTATGCCGAAGACGGCCATCACTGCGTCGCCGATGAATTTCTCGACGATCCCGCCGTGACGCCTGAGGATCGCACTCATCTCATCGAAATAGCGGCTCAGGACGCGGCGCAATGATTCGGGGTCGAGGCGTTCGCCCAATGCGGTCGACCCGGTCAAGTCGCATCGCACGATCGTCACGGTCTTGCGGACCTCGCGTCCAGGCGAGGCGACGGTCAGTGGCGAGCCGCATGCGTCACAGAAATGAGCGCCGTCGCGGTTCCCGCGGCCGCACCCCGGGCAGATCAGCATTGCGAGAGCTTACGGCTGGTTGTGGGGACGTTCTAGTAGCACCCGGTCCTAAGGACTGCAGGGAACACCACTACGGTCGCGTTGGTTCGAGCTCCAGTCCGCTGGGGCTGTGCAGGTCGTCCTCCGAGCGGGATATGGAGAACGCTCAGCCGACCTCGAGATACCAGTCCAGGACGGTGCGTTGCTGCTGGGGTTTCGAGTCCGTCCGGGGGCGCCAGTTCCTGCCCAACCTCAGACCTTGTGCAGTTAGGGATCACTCCGGCCTGCCACCGGCGAGTGAGGTCACTCGAGGCGGCGGGCACCATCCGCGGGTATCGGACGGTCGTCGATCCCGCCGCCCTCGGTGCGGGCTTCGAGGTCCTCGTCCAGGTCACCATGGACCGCGAGGACGCCGCGACGGTGGCCGCGTTCGAGCACGGCGTCGCCGAGATCCCCGAGGTCAGGGATGCCGAGCGGCTGTTCGGCGATCCCGACTACCTGCTGCGCGTAGCGACGGCTGACATCGAGGCCTTCCAGCGGCTGCGCGATGAGGCGCTGGCCACCCTGCCGGGCGTACGCCGCCTGACGTCGACGATCGTGATGAAGCGGATCGTGGACGGGCGCCCGTATTCGGCGCGTTCGGCCGGCGGGGCCAGGGAATGGGAGAGGCGCGTTGACGCTGACGCTTCATCCCGCAAGCCTGACTGACGAGGCCCGGGCTCCACAACATCACCCGGTCGCGTACCAGGAGAGCGGGTCGTCTGCTTTGCTTCGTGTGCCCAGCGTCCGTCCGGGGGCGCCAGTTCGTGCCCAACCTCAGAGTCTCTGCAGTTCTGGCGGCGCGTACCCAAGGGGAGGCTCAACGCTGCACCGAACCCTCTGACGAGCTTCCGTGAAGACTCCCAGCGTTTCGGGGGTCGCCAAGACAGGTGACGCTTCACTGGTGCAGCGGCTGCCACGAGCATGCCGAGCCGGGTTCGTCGATACGCGTCGCGGGCTGCCCATCTCACGTCTCTCGCCTCCTCGAACGATCGCTGAGGATCAACGTCGATTCGCGGAACCGATCTGCGGGTTCACTCGTCCGCGTAGTGTTGCGACGGCATCGACTTCGGCTCAAGGCAAGGGATGACATGGCTCGGATCGGCATCCTTGCACTGCTTATCGGCTCGCTTCTCGGCGCGTGCTCCTCACCGTCCGCCGGCGCCATCACGTCGCCGTCGATAGGCGTCAACGCCTCGCCTCCCGCGATGGGTTCGCCCGGGAAGCTAGATGCCCCGTTCCCATCGGAGGTTGGCGGCTTGCCGGTCATCGACGTTACCGATGCTGTAGACCTGCTCCAGTCGGGCAAGCTCGACGGTCAGGCCGTCGCCGTCGGCGGGTACTTCGACCAGTTCTTCCCACCCTGTCCGTATCCCGGTCGATATATCGGCCCGCTCGAGAACTGGTGTCGGCTCGTGGCCTTCACCGACACCCGCACCACTGCGCAGCTGTGCCAGCCGGAGGGTTCGAATGGCACGAGCTGCAGCCAGCCATCGGGAACGAACCTGGCGCCCTTCTTCATGAGCGAGACGAGCGGGGACGCGTCGTCGTTGCTGACCAGTGGCGCAGCCGGCCAGCCGGTCGCCTTGGTGCTCATCGGCCATATGGGTGACGCGCGCCAATGGCAGTGCACTGCCGCGACGCAGACCCAGTGCGCGAATGCCTTCGTCGTCGATCGGATCGCCTGGGCGGAGGGTCACGACGTTCCACCCGCGGCTCCAGAGACCGGCGACCAGCTCTCGGGCAAGGCGATCACGCCCAGGATGACGCTCGCCCAGGTCGCCGCGGCCATCGGGCTTGGCGACGATCTGCTGACCGGTGCGCCGTTCAGGGCCGGCGACATCGCCACCATCGACCCGCGCTGGAACCTCGCCGGCGACAACGTGGTATGGCTGGTGCGGTCCCTCGGGCGGGCCGCCGAATCGGGAGTCGGCGAGTCACTGCCGGAAACGGTTTGGCTCGTGGACGATGCCACGGGTCACATCATGGACAGCCATCCGCTGAAGCTCGCGTCGGACTACCAGCCGGCACGGTTGTGGCAGATGGCCACCGTCCATGGGGTCGAATGCTGCGCGGGCGACATCCTCGCCTTCTACCGGGTGGCGTCCAGCGACGGCACGGCGGTGTACGAGGGCCCCGTGCCCGGTGGTTCATCGGGCGGAACGGACGCCACCACGTTCGGTGGTAGCTACGGCTCCGGACCACTCGTCCTGCCAGCCGGTGACTACTCGATCAGCGCATGGCTCGCACCGTACAGCGGCGGCGTCGCGGGCGCGCCCCGTGGCGAGTGCTCCACGCAGGTCACCCTTCGGCCGCTTGACGACGTCGTGTTCGATGCCGATTACCCACCCAACACGACGTGCACCTTCCGGCCGGCGCCTTCGCCGTCGCCTAGCTCGTAGGGTCCGACATGTCGATCTCCTCTCTGCAACGCTGCGCATCCGTGCTCTTGGTCTCGATCACACTGACGGGCTGCACGGGGACCCCAGGGGCCAGTAACCCATCCGCTCTCCCGGTGGCTACTGACCCAGCAGCTGCCCATCAGCGCGCCCAAGCGGTGCTCTCAGCGTGGTCGAAGGCGGTGGCAGCGGCCGGTGAGCGCGCCGCTGTCACCCCGGTCGGCGAGCTGACGGGCCAGATCGGGGATTGGGAGGAGGCAGTGGGCGACAACAACAAGCGCGCGCTCATGGCCGGCATGGTCGGGTCCGTCAACCCGCTTCCCGAGGAGGCGCCGCCAGACGGCGAGGTGGCGTGGCAGGACGGCACGACGACGAAGGTTCGCCTGCTGTCGGCGCAGGCGGCCATCGGTGCCGTCGAGTCCACTACGTCGTCGCCCTGCTCCGACTGCGCGATGCTCCTCGTGACTGAGGCGCGACTGACGGCCGGGCCGATCCAAACGACACGGGGGCCTGCGACCGCGCCTATCTGGGAGTTCACCCTGCAGGGCACGGCGGTCAAGGTGACTCGCGTCGCGCTCGCCGATCCTGTTGTCGTCGCTCCCGACGAAGTCGGCTCGCAGCTAGGGTTGGCGATCGACGCGGCCAGCGGGACGGTTGGTGGAAAGGAGCTCACCGTCGCATTTGTCGGCGCACCGGACCCGGGAGACAGGCCGTGCGGCGAGGACTACACGGCGGAAGCCGTCGAGTCCGATCTCGCGCTCGTGGTCATCGTCACACGGCATCCCAACGCCGCGTCCGTCGGCCAGGCGTGCTCGGCCACTGGGGCGAGGCGTACGGCGACCGCCACGCTGGCCGCCCCGCTCGGGGACCGGGCTGTGCTAGATCTGCAGCAGGGGACGCCTGTCCCGGTCGTGCTCGCGCCCTAGGGTCGCCGCACCTCGAACGAGGCCGAGCGGGCACATCTGCTCGCCCGGGCCGGCAGCTCCCGACCAGGACTCCACCGTCCCGTCCAGGCGTCCCGGAAACGCCGTCAGCCGAGCGGCGTGAGCCGTGCGATCGGGATGATCCGGTCGGTCTTTGACGGGTACTCGGCGAACTGGGGGTGTTCCGCCACGTGCCGGTCCCATAGCGCGTCGCGGTCGGCTCCTTCCGCGACCGTCGCGCGGGCCCGGAGGGTCTTGCCGTCGGTTTCGATCGTCACGACCGGGTTCGCGACGAGGTTCGTGAACCACCAGGGGTCCTCGGGTTCACCGCTCTTCGATCCGACCACGATGTAGTCGTCCCCATCGCGCGAGAAGCTGACGACGGACGTTCTCGGTTGGCCGCTCTTCCTCCCGGTCGTCGTGAGGACCATCACGGGGCGTCCTTCGAAATAACCGCTCGTGGGGCGCCCGTTGGCGCGGATGTCGGCGATCAGGTTGTTCGTCCAGTCGGCGTAGTCAGTCATCGGAGATCCTCGGGCTCAGCGGCGCATCGGTCGCGTCGGCAACATCGCACAGATCGGCGATTGGCGTCATCTCGCCCGCGGGTGATGGGCTTACCGGTTCGTGACGAAGCCCACGATCGCGTCGACGAGGCCGTCGGCAAGCGGGTGGTCGTCGTCGGCGTAGCCGGCGACGATCTCGGCCTGGCTGATGCGTCGACGGCGCCCGCGTCTCCGACTTGTAGACGTGGTTGGCGTCGGCGATCGTGACCCGCGTCTTGTCCTTCGCGTCGCTCGCCCAGCGCCGCGAAGATCGCTGTCCGCGTCGGATCCGGGCACCTGGGCGTCGTTGGCGGCCGAGACCACGAGGGCGCGCCCGTGATAGGCGGGCAGCGCCGCGAGCGGGTCCGCGAACATCAGCTCGCGGGCGACCCTCTGTTGCAGCGGCGAGTGCGTCGCCTGCCACAGGCCCGCGGCCTCGGGGAGCGCGGACAGGTCGGGCGCGGGTGCGTCCGGCTCCAGCATCGCGGCGCGAAAGTCCTCGAGCGCCTTGTCCACGACCGCGGCGTCGCTCCCGGCCTTGATGTGGATCGCCCGGATCTGCTCGATCGCCGTGTCGAGGATCGAGCGCGAGGGCCCGGACAGGCTGATGAAGCCGCCGAAGCGCGGGTCCGCCTGCTTCGCGATGGCCGCCGACGACGCGTGGATCGATCCTTCGCTGTGGCCGAGCAGGAAGATCGTGCCGCACCCATCCCGGTTCGCGAGCTCGTCGAACGCGGCGACGGCCTCGTCGACGTAGTGGGCCAGCGACAGCACATCGAGCATCTTCAGGTCGGCCGGCGCGTTGCTCTTCGGCATGTTGACGCCGGAGCCGACCTTGTCGAAGCGGATCGATCCGACACCGCGCTCCTGCAGGGCGAGCGCGAGCTGCGCGCCGCTGCCGTTCCTGCCGGGCAGGAGCGGCGACGTCCAGTCGCGGTCGGTCGGCCCGCTCCCGGCGAAGAACACGATGCACGGCGCGGCGCCGTCGCTCGCCGGCAGGGTGATCGTCGAGGGCAACGTGTAGCCGGGCCTGGCGATCGTCGACGTCCTCGATCGCCGCGGCGTACTTCATCCAGGGGACGTTATCACCACGCACAGGAGACGAGACGGCGCGCTATAACGGACGTGGATATGAACGACCAGATCGTGATCGCGGCGGGTGTCGCCTGTTGGGGCACCGTCCTGATCGTGTGGCTCGCCGGGGCGCTGTACAACGCAACGCGCGCACCCAAGGAGCGGATCCGCGCCGAGTCGATGCCGGTCACGCTGGCCGCGGCCACGTTCCTCGCGTGCTCCATCGTTCTGTTCGTGGGCCGCGGCTTCGTGCAAAACCTGGTCGTGGACGCCGCGTGGGTGCGGTTCCTCGGCCTCGCAGTCCTGATCGCGTCGACCGCCTTCGCCCTGTGGGCCAGGTTCTCACTGGGGACGTCATGGAGCCTCGCACCGGAGGTCGGCGGCGATCGCCGGCTCCGTACCCAGGGGCCGTATGCGGTGACGCGGCATCCGATCTACACGGGCTTCCTGGGGATGATCATCGGAACCGCGCTGCTTGCCGGGCTCGGGCAGGCGATCTTGGCCGTCGTTGCAGCCCTGATCGTGTTCGCGCTCAAGATCCACGCAGAGGAGCGGCTCCTCCTAGGCGAACTTTCCCGACCAATACCCGGGCTACCGCGAACGGGTGCCGCAACTCATCCCCGGTCTCGGCGTGCTGCACCGTCGGCGAATGCACGCGTGAATCCGTAGGGATCGAAACAAGGGCGCATCCCTGCGTCCCGCCGGCTCGATCGACCCGGTTCCGGATGCGGTGTGCTCGAAGGGACCTAGGTACGAATCGATGGGACCATGGTCATCTGGTTGGTGATGCACCGAGGCACCAGGATGAAGGTTGCTACGGGGAATCCATGACACCCACCACAGGACCGAAGGACTCGTTGTGACCGCCAATGACGTCGCAGACTGGCAGACCGAGATCCTGGGTCCAGAACCGCTAGGCTGGACCGACGGAGAAACAGGCCTTGAAGGGCCTGATTTCTGGCGCCGTCTGCTCGTCGCGGAAGTCGCGAGGAGCGCTCGCTACGGTCGCCCGCTGACGGTCGTCCTGCTCGACATCGATGGCCTTCAGGATGTCCTGGATGCGTGGGGTCGGCAGGTGACCCGTCGAACGCTCCGGGAAACCGCGCAGGTCCTTCGTCGCATGGCCCGCACCAGCGACTACTGCACCAGGATCGCCGCGACACGCTTCGGCGTCCTGTTGACCGAGACCGGGGAGATCGAAGCGATCAACTTCGTGGAACGGGTGCGCGAAGGCTGTTCCCGTTCGCTGCCGCCAGGTGCGGAGTCGGTCCGATTGGCATTCGGCTGGGCGAGTCCGCGCGACCGTGAGACGCCGGACGACGTCGTCCGCCGGGCCGAGGCTCGGATCGAGGCCGACTCGGCCGACTGAGCTGGGCTGCGGGAGCTACCGCCAGCCGAGCTCCGGAGCCACGTACCTGAGGATGCTCTCGACCGCATGGGCGTTGTACTCGACGCCGAGCTGGTTCGGGACGGTCAGCAACAGGGTGTCGGCCGCCTGGATCGCCGTGTCGTCGGCAAGCTCCCGAACGAGGACGTCGGGCTCGGCCGCGTACGAACGCCCGAAGATCGCCTTGGTCTGCGCGTCGAGGTAGCCGACCTGGTCCGACTCCTGGTTGCCCCGACCGAAGTACGCTCGGTCGCGGTCGTCGACCAGCGCAAAGATGCTTCGACTGACCGATACACGTGGCTCGCGCTCGTGCCCGGCCGCGTGCCAGGCCTCGCGGAACAGCCTGATCTGCTCGGCCTGGAGCTCGTGGAAGGGCACGCCGGCATCCTCGGTCAGGAGCGTCGAGGACATCAGGTTCAGACCCTGTTGGCCGGCCCATTCCGCCGTCGCGCGCGATCCGGCACCCCACCAGATCCGATCGCGCAGTCCCGGCGAATGCGGCTCCGGGCGGAGGAGGCCGGGCGGATTCGCGAACATCGGGGTGGGGTTGGGCTGGGCGAACCCGACGCCGGACAGTGCCTGCAGGAAGACCTCGGCGTGCTGGCGGGCCATGTCGGCGTCCGTCTGTCCGTCGGCCGGGACGAACCCGAAATATCGGAAGCCGTCGATGACCTGTTCGGGTGAGCCGCGGCTGATACCGAGCTGCAGACGCCCTCCCGCGATGAGATCGGCGGCACCGGCATCCTCGACCATGTAGAGCGGGTTCTCGTAGCGCATGTCGATGACTGCCGTGCCGATCTCGATGCGCTTGGTCCGGGCGCCGATCGCCGCGAGGAGCGGGAACGGCGAGGCGAGCTGCTGGGCGAAATGGTGGACGCGGAAATAGGCGCCGTCGGCGCCCAGCTCCTCGACGGCCTCAGCGAGCTCGATCGACTGGATGAGCGCGTCCGAGCCCGACCGGACCTGAGAATACGGCGAGGCCGACCAGTGCCCGAACGAGAGGAATCCGATCTTCTTCATCCGCTGATTCTAGAGGCCCACTCAGCCGAGCAGGTAGAAGACCTCAACCTCGAGTGTCGCCGGATCGTCGCCGGGATCGCCGTAGATCTCCCACGAAACTCCGGCGAGCGAGCGGTGATTCGTGCGGCACCAATCCTCGATGGCGGCGTTGGCCGCTGCGAGCTGGTCGAGCCGCCCTCGGTGCATCGTCTTGGCGGCCAGGCCGGCAGGCGTGTGCGTGAAGACGATCTCTTCATCGCCAGTGAAGGCGCGGCTGACCTCAACCCCAAAGTCGACCTCCAACGGCGCGCCAGGTTCGACAGGATGGTGATAGACGAAGATGTTGTGACCGTCGGTTCGCAGGCCGACGTTGCGGCGCAGGAATGCCCAGACCGTGTCGAGGGCACGGCGCCATGCCCGGGCGACCTGACCGACCGGGACGCTGGCGTGCACGGCCGCCATCGGGCGGGCGGTGACCTCCTCGGCGACGATCTCGTAGTCCATGGACGAAGCCGCGGTCACCCTCCGCCAAGGCTGGCTCGGAAGGACACCTGGAGAGCCCCGCCGTCGTCGCGAAGCTCGAGCTTCGAACCCGCGATCGTGTAGGTCGTTGCCGCCTGCATCGCCATGAGGAATTGCGTTTCCTGCTGGTCGATGCCGGCCGGGTCGTTGCACAGCTTCTTGGTCGCCGCGAGGGGCCCGATCTTGAACGTCGAGGGATCGCTGGTGTATGGCCCGCTGTAGTCGTTGCAGCCGCCCGATCCGGCGACGGTCCCGGCGTCAGCAAAGATGGCCGTGAGCGTCGTGCCGGCGACCACGCTCGACACGGCACCCTTGCCGTTGTTCACGCCTGTCGCGACCCAACGCGTCTTCGACAGACCCGCCGGTGCGGTCGCGGCGAACGTGAGCCCCACCTTGGCGTCTGCGGTCTTGAGCTCGAGCGAGTCCCCGCTGACGGTGTAGGTCGTGACCTTCCCCATGGCCACCAGGAACACCGTCTCGACGGTCGTCTCGGCGGGGCCGCAGGCCTTCTTGGTCACCGCGAGCGGCCCAATGGTCAGCGCGTCACCGGCGACGGTGTAGCTGCCGGTGTAGTCGTTGCACCCCGCGTTGCCCGACACGATCCCGTCCGAGAATGTCGTTGACGCGCTGATCGCCTGCGGGACGGAGACCGCGGTCCCGTCGGGACCGAGGTACTGGGTGAGCCGCCAGAGCGTCCCTTCGAGGCCGGACCCGCCGGCAGCCGAAGCGCCAGCGGTCGAGGTCGCGGCGGATGCCGCGGGCGAACCGGACTGCCCCGTCGTCGAGGAACAGGCAACGAGGACGAATGCGGTGGTCAGCGCGGCCACCGGCAGGATGGCGCTGCCAAGACGTCGGATCGGCACGGTCTTGCCTCCTTGAGGGACAGGTCGATGGGCGGGATGCGGCATTTTCAGGAGGTCGGCGGCCCGATCTGTTGCTGGAGGTCGATGAGAGGCTGTTGGCTGACCTGGATGAAGCCTTCGCGCGGCCGATCGAGATCGACCACGATCGTGATCACCGCGCCGAGCGCGATGATCAGGACGACCGCGCTCAGCAGACTTCGACGTCTGGTCAGACCGGCGTTGTAGCCGACCATGCCGAGGCTCAACGCGGCGCCTCCGACCAGGAGTAGAAGGATCGTCTCGGGGACTCGCGCGCTGCCGGCGGTGACCCGGCTCTCGTGCAGGTCGATCACGTCGTTGACCGACTCGACGAACAGCGCGACGACGTCGGATCCGTTGTCGCGGGCCACCTGCTCGGTGATGGCCCAGATGTCGTTCTGGATCGCCACCGACTTGGCGATCTCGCCTTGGATATCGGTCGAGCTTGTCAGGACGATGCGATGGGGAACGTACTCGCGGAGCAGCTCCCGGACCTGATCGGATGCCGGCTGCGGCAGGTAACCGGCGCGCAGGTAGGCCGTGCCGATCGCGTTCGCCTCCTGGAGCACGATTGCTCGCCGCGCATCGAACCGATCGGCGGCCATCCCCATGGTCACCGCGAGTAGAAACGCGAGCAGCGCCAGGATGGAGCCGACGAGCATGCCCGTCGGTCCCTCCTGTTCGCCGGGCGTCCGGTCCTGCCACCACCGTCCGAGCCGGAAGCCGGCTTCGTAGAACAGCATCGCGATCACCGCGAACGCGACGAAGACCAGCGGGATCGGGAGCGCGTCGAGGGTCTGGGCGTTCAGGGTCATGTCTCGTCCAGGGGCGAAGGTCGTCGGCGTGCAGCGTAGCGTGTGCGTGCGCCGTCGACCGGTCGGGGACGATGCGCGGCAGAAACCTACATATGGCAGCCACCCCGCGTAGAATCCAGCGTGGCTGGAGCGCGCGCCAGACCCTCACTGAGTCGTCGATGGATCCCGGAACCGAGGCGGTGCGGAACGCGGTGGCAGCGTTGCTCGGCCCCTCCGAGCGAGTCGATCGCGTCGTTCCCGCGGTCGGCTGTTCGCTGGTGCTGACGAACGAACGCCTCCTCATCGTCCGCGACGGCGCGGCCTTCCGGCCGAAGAGCGGCGTGCGCCAGTGGCCGCTCGACCGCGAGAGCCGGATCCGCATGGCACCCGGAGCCCGGCATCGACTCATCGTCAGCCGCTTCGATCGGTCTGCCAGCGTCTTCCTGACGCACTCGCAGGTCGACGCCGCCATCGACCTGATCACCGTGGTGCGCGAGCGGAGTCACGCCGACCCCGGACTCTGAGCGGTCGCGCCTGACGGCTCGACGCAGCGTCCCGCCCTACACTCACGGCGACTGACCGGACGGGAGTGACTGATGCGACGACCCTCCATCGTGGACCGCACGTGAGCGTCGAGCAGGACGCGCCGCGAGCACCGTGGCACGAGCCGACGTGGCTGGCCGAGATGGCGGCCTGGGTGGACGCCCGGCTCGCAGACGCGGGGATCCGCCGCCGGAGCGAGCTCGCCGAGATCTGGCTGCGACCGCGCGCCGCGCTCCTGTCGCTCGAGACCGACCGCGGGCGGATGTGGGCGAAGGCCGTCCCGCCCGTGTTCGCCCACGAGGTCGCGCTGACCGAGCTGCTCGCCGACATCGACCCGGGCATCGTCCCGCCGGTCGTTGCCGCCGATCGGGCGCTCGGACGGATCATCACCGAGCACGTGGACGGTCCCGCACTCTCGGCGCTCGACGGTGAGCCGGTCGTCTGGGCCGCGACGATGTCGCGGTTGGCCGAGATCCAGCGTGTGCTCGCCAGCGAGCCCGGCGAGATGGTGGCGGCCGGCACGGTCGCTGCCCCGATGGACCGGCTGGCGACGTTGCTGCCCACTCTGCTCGCCGACGACGACCTGATGATGGTGGATCAGCCAGGCGGCCTGACCGGCGACGAGGCCGCGGCCATCCGCCGGCGGATCCCGGTGCTGGTCGAGGCCTGTCGCGGGCTCGCGGCGAGCGGCGTCCCGGATAGCCTCGACCACGGCGACCTGGCCGCCGACGAGGTGATCATCGGCGCGATGGGACCGGTCTTCCTCGACTGGTCGGACGGGTCGATCACACATCCGTTCCTGTCGGCGGCGGCATTGCTGGCCGACCGCGCGGGCACCAACGCGGTGACCGGCGAGCTGGCGACGGCCTATCTGGGTCCGTGGCTGTCGGCCGGCCTGGGCCTGACCGCGACGGCCGGCATGGACGCCCTCGCGCAGGCTCGCATGGTCCTGCCGGTCCACCGCGTGGCCCTGTATGCCGAGCGGATCCTGCCGACGATCGACGATCCGTCCGAGCTGGCCGCGACCGTGCCGGGCATCCTCCGGGCTATCCTGCCGGCGTGACCCGCCGCCAGCGCATCCCCGACGCCGTGCTCGCCGCCGCCCACGAGCGATCCCGGGCACGGGCCGCGCGCGATTGGGCCGAGGCCGATCGGCTCCGCGCCGTGATCGAGGCGGCCGGCTGGAAGGTCGTCGACCGTGGCATCGACTTCGCCTTGAGCCCCATCGCGCCGCCGGACATGACCGAGGGTGAACGCGTCCGATACGGCTCGAGCGCGAGCGTGCCGTCGCGACTCGACGAGCCCGCGACCGGGCTCGCCACGGTCATCGTCATCGCCACGGACTGGCCGGAAGACCTCGCCAGGGCGATGGCAGGGCTGGATGCCGGATCACCGGCCGGGACCTCGGTCGTCGTCGTCGCGAACGGACCGTCAGAGGAGCAGGCCGAGGCCCTGGAGGCGCTCGAGGCACGGGAGCCGTCGGACGGCCTGCCGGTCGAGGTCGTCTGGACGAGCGAGCGACTCGGCCACGCGACGGCGCTGGAGGTCGGCCTGCGCAGGGCGACGGCGCCGATCGTGATCGAGCTCGACACAAGCGTCGAGCCGGGTGGCGACATCGTGACGGCGCTGGTGCTCGCGCTCGACGATCCGACCGTCGGGGTCGCCGGGGGATGGGGGATCGTGTCGGCGGACCTGCGCACGTTCGAGGACGCGCCGCCCGGCGACGTCGACGCCATCGAGGGCTACCTGCTCGCCTTCCGGCGGGACGACGTCCTCGGCCGAGGGCCGCTGGACGAGCATTTCCGCTTCTATCGGAACCTGGACATCTGGTGGAGCCTTGTGCTCCGCGACGAAGGGGAGGGGACTCCCCGCCGGGCGGTCAGCGTCGCCGGCCTGTCAGCGGTCCGTCACGAGCACCGCGGGTACGCCAGTCTCCCCGATGCGGAGCGCGACCGGCAGAGCAAGCGCAACTTCTACCGGATCATCGACCGTTTCGGCTCGCGTCGGGATCTGCTGACGGGTGCGGCGCCCACCCGACCTGGTGGCGCCCGGTGACGGGATACGGGCGAGCGCCCGTGCGGACCGATGTCCCGCTCAACGTCGAGGCGGACCTGTCGCTCGGGCACGATCTGCTGACCCCGGCCGGCCGGCACTTCATCCGGTCGCATTTCGCGCTACCGAAGGGCCTCGACGGCGGGCTTGTGATCGACGGCCAGGTCGAGCGAGAGGTCTCCCTCACGTTGGCAGACCTGCGAGCGATGGCGGTCGAGACCGCCCCGACGACGATCGAATGCGCCGGCAATTCGCGCGCCCAGCTCGAGCCCGCGGTCCACGGCGTGCAATGGGTCGCCGGCGCCGTGAGCACCGCGGTCTGGCGGGGCGTGCCACTCGGGAGCCTGCTGGCGATGGCCGGCGTCCGGGACGGCGCGGACGGCGTCCTGCTGCGCGGCGCCGACAACGGTGAGGTGCCGGACGGTGCGGGCGGGCGGCAGTCCGTCCGATTCGAGCGGAGCCTCCCGCTCGAGAAGGCGCTCGCCCCCGAGGTCCTGATCGTCACCGAGATGGACGGTGACACCCTGCCGCTCGAGCACGGCGGGCCGGTGCGCGCGGTCGTCGGCGGCTGGTATGGCATGGCGTCGGTGAAGTGGCTGACACGGGTCACGGTCACCCGCCAAGCACCGCTCGGGTTCTGGGAAACGGTGGAGTACGCGTACCTCGAGCCGACCGGCGACGGTGCCCGGACCCGTGTCCCGGTGAGGGAGATGCTGCCCAAGGCCCAGATCACGGAGCCCGACCCTGGTGCGTCCGTCCGACTCGGCGAACGCGTCGTCGTGCGCGGGTTCGCATGGGCCGGGGAAGCATCCGTCGCCCATGTCGAGTTCAACGACGACGGTAGCGCCCGTTGGCGGCCCGTGCGGTTGCTGGACGAGCCTCGGCCGCGCCTCTGGACACGATGGGAGTTCGAGTGGTGCCCCGATCGTGCCGGAGCACGCGAGCTCCTCGTCCGCTGCCATGACGATCGCGGGCGTTCCCAACCGCTGACCCGCGACCACGACCGCGGCACCTACATGATCAACGAGGTGACACCGTACCGGATCACCGTCCGCGGTTGACCGGAGGTGCCCGGCTGACGATCCGGTTCGTGGCGAGGACGTCCTTCAACTGTTGATCGCGACGGCAGCCGGGTCCCGTTCGTCCTGGTGCTGCCAGACGGTCACGAGCGGGTCGCGGCGGCCGATGAGGAACCATGCGGCGGGTGCCGCCAGCAGGGTGACGATCCCGGTGCTGAACAGCACCGTCCGCACCGCATCCGTGTAGGCGGCGGCGTACGCCGCGGCATCACTCGGCTCGATGCCGCCGACCAGCACGCCGTACGTCGGCATGTTGATGGCCGACAGCAGTGTGCGGAATGCAGCGACCGCGGCGTCGACCTGGCCTGGGGTCTGGCCGACCAGCGATGCGGCGTAGCTGTCGATGGCGAGGGTCGTGACCAGGACCGTGACGACGACCAGGGCCGCTCGGCTGCCGAGTGCGACCGACGCCTCGTTGAGCGCCGCAGCGGTGGCCGGCAGCCCGCGCGGCACGCTGGCGAAGATGATCGCTGTCCGGACAGTCGTCGCGATGACGAAACCCGCCCCGATCATCGCGAATGAGATCGCGAACCCGAGGTAGCCGGCACCGGGCCGGAGGATGGCGGCGATCACGATGCTGCCCAGCCCGACCGCCAGGATCCCGCCCACGATGAGGGTCCGAGGCGAGAACCGGACGAGGAGGATCCCGGCCACGGGGCCGGCCGCGGCGAGTGCCACCATGAACGGGATCGTCGCGATCACGGACAGGATGGCCCCATAGCCCAGGACGACCTGGAAGTAGACGGGGACCTCGAAGAGCGCCGCCGTCTGGGCGTAGGCGATGACGAACCCGACGAACAGCGCGATCGCCACGGGCCGACGCTGGACCCTCGCGGATGGCTTGCCCGCGCGACCTCGCCGGCGTTCGACGGACAACCCCGCGCCGACCAGGAGGAGCCCGACGATGACGAGGCCGATGCGGGCGCCATCCGCATCCTTCGACTGGAACCCGATCAGGCCGGCCGTGATGATGACGATGCCGAACGCCCAGACGGCGGTGACCATGACCGCGTGCCGCTGCGCCGGTCCGGCCGTCGGCAGGTCGCGCCAGTGCCGGCGGCCATAGACGAACGCGGCCACGGCAGCTGCGGCCGCGGCGGCAAACGCCGGGGCGCGCGACCCTGTCGGCCCGAACAGGGTCAGCAGCACCGGGCCCGCGGCGCCCGCGGCTCCATACGCGCCATAGGCGAGACCGATGGCCGTGGCGCGGTTCACGCCCTGGTACGTCGTCGCGACCCCGGCCAGCGCGACCGGCAGGACGATGCTCGCCGCACCGACGTCCAGGAACCGTCCGACCACGAACAGGGGGCCATCGGCGAAGAAGAGGCCCCCGATGCCGGTCACGATCAGGGTGCCGAGTGCCACGAGCATGACCCGTTTCCGTCCGTCGGCGTCGCCAAGGACGCCACCGGCAAGAAGCATCCCCGTGGTCACGATCGACGCGACCAGCAGCAGCGTCTCGATCTCAGGGCGCTCTCGGACCGCCGACTGAACCGACGCGAGACCCGGCGAGAAGATCCGCGGCGCCAGACCGGCCGCCAGCAGGGCCAACGATGCGGCGACCAGCGTCTGCACCGCGCCGGGTTCGAGCGCGAGGTCCGTCAGGAAGGTCGGCAGGGTTGGGCGTCGCACCGCAGGATGCTAGCCGGGCGTGTCCACCCCGCGTCGGGTCAGCCGGCTGCCGGCCGGACCGTCGATGACATCCCAGCCCATGCCCGCCAATTCAGCACGCAACGCGTCGGCGCGTGCGTAGTCCTTCTCGGCCCGTGCGCCGTGGCGTGCCGCGAGGAGCGCCACCGCTTCGGCGGGGACCGTTGCGGACTGCGACGCGGATGCGCCCGCCTCTGCCCAGACGCGGTCCAGGTCGAGTCCCAGCACGAGGTCGGCATCGAGGATCAGCCACCGCCGCTCGTCCTCGGGCAGGGGCGCGCGCAGGATCTCGCGCAGGAGTGCCAGCGCGACCGGCATGTCAAGGTCGTTGTCGATGGCCGCGACGAACCGGTCATGAAGGGCGAGGCCGTCCGCCGACAACGGGACGCTCGGTGCGTCGGCGCGATCCGCCACCACGAACGCCGCGACGTCAGACGTCCCGTGCCCTGCGACCCCGTGCGCGACCCCGATCGGGCGATCTCCGGCTGCGCCGGCGCGGAGGACCGGCGGCGCGGACCACGGCCCGGCGGCCGGCGGTGGACCAAGGCCGCTGAGCCCGGTCCGCAGCGACCCGAGCGCCGCGGCGGCCGCCTCGATGGACCGATCGGAGTATTCGAGCTTGCGCGAATAGCGCGATGTCAGCGCCAGGTAGCGCAGCGCCAGCGGGTCGATGCCACGATCGGCAAGCTCGGTGACGCGCTGGAAGTTGCCGGCCGACTTGGCCATCTTCCGGCCATCCATCAGCAGGAACTCGCCGTGGACCCAGGTCCGGGCAGGGGGGGCGCCCACGATCGGGGCGGACTGCGCGATCTCGTCCTCGTGGTGCGGGAAGACGTTGTCGATGCCGCCGGTGTGGATATCGAACTGCGGGCCGAGGTAGCGCATCGCCATCGCCGAGCATTCGATGTGCCAGCCCGGGAAGCCCTCGCCCCAGCGCTCGCTCGACCACTTGAGGATGCGGCCGGGGCCGGCCGCCTTCCACAGCGCGAAATCGGCCGGGTCGTGCTTGTCGGGCTCGATGTCACCACGGTGACCGGCGCGCAGGTCGGCCAGCGTGTTGCCCGACAGCCGGCCGTAGCCGTCGAACCGGCCGACGTCGTAGTAGACGTTGCCTTCCGGCGTCGCGTAGGCGTAGCCGAGGTCTTCGAGCGCCTCGGCCAGGGTGAGCATCTCGGCGATGTGCTCGGTCGCCCGGGGGAAGACGTGGGCGGGCAGGATGTTGACCGCCGCCTCGTCGGCGTGGAACGCGGCCTCGTATGCGTCGGCGATCTCGGCCGGGGTCTTGTGCTCGAGGCCGGCCGCCACCAGCATCGGGTCCTGGCCGCGGTCGAAGCCCTCGTCGCGCAGGTGGCCGACGTCGGTGATGTTCTTGACGTGGAAGACGTCGATGCCGTGGTAGAGCAGCGTCCGCCGGATGAGGTCGGCGAGCAGGTTGCTGCGCAGGTTCCCGACGTGGGCGTAGCGGTAGACGGTCGGTCCGCAGGTGTACATCCGGACCCGGTCGGGCTCGATCGGCTCGACCTGTTCGACGTGTCGGGTCAACGTGTTCCGGAGTCGAAGGGCCATGTCGTCCATGCTATCCGCCCGATTCGCGGGTCGCCCGAGGATGGCCCCTAACGGTTCCTCGAAAACTTCGTTATCCCAGCAGAGGCCTCGCGGTCCCGATCCCATCGTTCCCCCGGCGGTGTGGGTCTGCGAGGCCTCATCTTCATGTCCGAGGCGGTCGCGGGGGCTCGCCGCCGACCGGCCCTATACTCCGCCCGATGCGCCGACTCCTCGCCTTCCTTGCGCTCGCGATGCTGCTCCTCTCCTGCGCAGGAACGACCGGTGCGAGCCCGGACAAGCCGGTCCGGATCCTGACCGGGGAGCCCACGACGCTCGACCCGGCGGCCCAGGGCGATGCCGGCAGTGCGGCCATCACGGCACAGCTGTTCGAGTCTCTGACGAGCTTCGATGCCGACCTCCAGGTCCGCCCCGCTTTGGCGGAATCCTGGCAGTTCGCCGACGGTGGTCAGCAGGTGACGTTCCATCTCCGACCGAGCCTGACCTTCTCCGACGGGAGCCCGCTCCGTGCATCCGACGTCGTCCGCAGCTGGCTGCGGCTGATCGACCCGGCTCACCCCTCGCCCTTGGCGTCACTGATCCTTGACGTCAAGGGTGCCGACGCATACCTCCACGGCACGTCGACCGACCCTGCCTCGGTCGGGCTTCACGCCGATGACGCGAGTGGCAACCTCACGGTCGATCTCGTCCATCCGGCGACCGACTTCGTCAACGTCGTGTCCGGTCCGTCGTTCTCGGTCGTCCCGCCCGGGATCGATGCAGGCGGAGCCGCCCTGACGCCCGGGCCGGGCTTCGTGGCGAGTGGTGGATACGTGGCGACCGGCAAGACCGACACGGCACTCGAGCTGACGGCCAACACCCACTACTGGGCGGGCACACCGGCCGTCCACACCATCGACCTGGTCACCGACCTCGCCGGTCAGGGGCCGGTGGATGCCTTCTCGGCGGGCGCCCTCGACTACACGCCCGTCGCGAGCATCGACGCCACCTGGCTCGGCTACGACCAGACGCTCGGCCCGCAGCTCCGATCGGTCGCGTCGCTGTCGACCGAGTACTACGGGTTCGACACGACCAAGCCGCCGTTCGACAAGGCCGAGGTGCGCAAGGCATTCGGCGAGGCGGTCGACTGGCGCCGGATGGCCGCGTTGAGCGGCGACGACGGGACAGCGCAGGTGGCCAACTCCATGGTCCCACCCGGCATCCCGGGCCGGAGCGACGCCGATTACGTCCCGAAGTACGACCCGGCCGATGCGCGCAAGCTGCTCGCCGACGCGGGCTATCCGGGCGGCGCCGGGTTCCCCGCGACGACCCTGCTGACCGGTGGCTCGGGGTTCGACGCAGCGGTCGTCGCCGAGGTCAAGCGCGAGCTGGGCATCACCCTCTCGGCCGAGACGATGGGCGACGGCTACTTCGATCGCCTGTCGACCGATCCGCCGCAGATGTGGGCGCTCGGCTGGGTCGCCGACTACCCGGGCCGCAACGACTTCCTGGGCGTCCTCCTCGGGACCGGGGAGTCGAACAACTACGGCCGCTGGAGCTCGCCGGACTTTGACGCGGCGATCGCCCAGGCCGTCTCGACGGCCGATCCGGCCGCCGCGGGCGCCGCCTACGATCGTGCCGAGACCGTGGTCCGCGACCAGGTCCCGGTCGTGCCAGTCGTCTACGGCCCGGGCTGGGCGCTGTCGCGGACCGGGCTTCTGGGCGCGGGCCAGAACGGCCTGGGGATCATCCGGATGGCGGGTCTGGCATGGGCGCCATGATCGGCTCGCGTCGGCTCGGGCCCGCGCGTCGGGTCGCGCCGCTGCTGCTCGGGATCGCTTTGCTGGCCGGTCTTGCGCCGGTCGCGACGGCGGCAGGGCCCGCGACGTTCGGCACCCCGACCGCCACATCCACGTTCGGGACGGGCATCGTCTTCGACCAACCGGTGACCGTCACCGCCCCGATCGGTCGGGTCGAGCTGCTGCTGACCATCGCCGACGCCATCGGCCCGAACATCACGGAAGTCCCGAACCCACCGGGGTCTGGTTCGGCCACGCTGACCTACACGCTCGACACGTCCGGCAATGGACACCTGATCCCGAACACCCCGATCGTCGCCCGCTGGCGGCTCTTCCCGGCTGACGGATCGTCGGCGATCGCGCTCGGACCGGAGCTCCATGTCGTCTACGCCGATGATCGGTTCAACTGGCAGACCGCGACGGGCGAGCTCGTCCGTGTCCACTGGTACGAGGGCGACGCGACGTTCGGTGCCAAGGCTCTCAAGCTCGGCGAGGACGAGGTCAAGAAGACATCCGAGCTGCTCGGCGTGACCGAGACCCAGCCGATCGACTTCTTCGTCTACGCCGACAACGACAAGTTCTACGACGCGCTCGGACCGGGAGCCCATGAGAACGTCGCGGGCTCGGCCTACGCGAACATCCGGACCCTGATCGGGCTCATCCCGCCCGACCAGATCGACGATCCCGAGGTGGCGGTCCGCATCCCGCACGAGTTCGTCCACATGGTGTTCGACACGGCGTCGAAGAACCCGTACCACAGCCCGCCCCGGTGGCTCAACGAGGGCCTGGCCGTCTACCAGAGCGAGGGCTACGGCGCGTCGGACCGGGCGGCGGTCGAGGACGCCGCGAAGAGTGGCTCGTTGATCCCGCTCGATGGGCTGACCGGCCAGTTCCCCAATGGCAACGACTTCTTCCTGGCCTACTCGGAGAGTGTGGCCGCTGTCGACTACATGATCCGGACCCACGGCAGCGACGCCCTCGTGTCGCTCGTCCGCTCGTACGCGGACGGTCGGACGGACGACGAGGCGTTCACGGCGGCGCTCGGGCTGGACATGACCGCTTTCAGCACGGCCTGGTTCCAGAGCGTCAACGCCACGCCCAAGACGAAGTACGGGCCGCAGCCGGCGCCGGCCGGTCCGGTCCCATCCGCCTGGACCGGGGCCGCGCCCGGCGGTGCGGTCGGATCGGCTGCGCCGGGCGCGCCGGCGGCACACGGCACGACGGCCTCGACCTCGCCGACACCGGCACCCGCGAGCCCGGCGAGCGACGGCGGGACGCCCGGGTGGCTCGTCCTCGGCTTGATCGCCGTCGCGATCGGGCTGGTGGGGCTCGGGCTGCTGGCATCGCGTGGGCGTCGCGGCGGGAGCGGCGACGCACCATGACCGTGATGCGCCATATCCGGGCGATCCCGAGCTGGCAGGTCACCCTCGGCGTCGCCCTTCTGGCGCTCGGCTTCCTCATCGCCGCACAGCTGGCGTCCGAGGGGCCGCGCGTCCAGTACACGACCCAGGAGCGGACGCCGCTGGTGGAGACCGCCAACGAGCTGCAGTCCCAGCAGGACGGACTCAAGGCGCAGATCCTCGACCTGCGGTCAAAGATCCAGACGATCGAGACCCAGGGCGAGGGCTCGGCCTCGCTGGTCAAGCAGCTCAACGCGGAGCTCGAGCAGGCCCGCATCTCGGGTGGGCTGATCGCGCTGACGGGCACCGGCATCGTCATCCAGCTCGAGGACTCGAAGACGCCGGTCCCGCCCGACGGGAGCGAATCGGACTACCTCGTCGGGTCGCGCGACATCCGGGTCGTGGTCGACGAGCTGTGGGGCGCCGGCGCCGAGGCCATCGCGGTCAACGGCGAACGGATCACCCCGACCTCCGCGATCATCGACGTCGGGACGTCGCTGCTGGTCAACTCGGCCTACCTCGCGCCGCCGTACCAGATCACCGCGCTCGGCGGACCCGACCTGTACGACAAGCTGAGCAAGTCGCAGGGGTTCATCGACTTCATCCGGGCGCGCAGCGAGGGCTATGGCATCCAGGTCTCGCTGGCCGACCCGGGCTCGGTCGACGTCCCCGCGTTCGTCGGGACTGTCACCCTTCGCTACTCGCGGCCGATCCCGTCGCCGTCTGCCTCGCCGTCGGGCGGACCGACCAGCAGTCCGGGATCCTGACGTGCATCGCCGATCGAGCCAGCTCACGATCGCCGCGGTCGCCGTGATCCTCGGCATCCTCGTCGTCGTCCAGCTGCGATCCGAGGCCGGCAACAGCGGGCTCGGGCAGCTGTCGGCGCAGGATCTGACCGTCCTCGTCGCCAACCTGAATGCACGCAACGACCAGTTGCGCCAGGAGAGCTCGAGCCTCGAGAGCGAGCTCGCGACGCTGACCGCCAATCAGTCGCGCGGCGACGCATCGGTCGATGAGATCACCGCCGACCTGCAGCGCGTCCGCGCCTACGCCGGGCTCGAGCCCGTCACCGGCCCGGGGGTGATGATCACGGTCAACGGCCCGATCGATGGGGCAGGCGTCGAGGAGCTGTTCAACGAGCTGCGCAACGCCGGGGCGGAGGCCATCGACATCGACCACATCCGGGTCGTGGCGGGGGACGTCGTGACCGGCGCGGCCGGCGCAGCCCGGATCGGCGACGTGGCCCTGAGCGACGGCTTCGACATCGACGCGATCGGCGCACCCGACAAGCTGACCGGCTCGCTGACGCGGTCCGGCGGCGTCATCGCCCAGCTGGCCGCGACCCAGCCCGACGTCACCGTCACGGTCACCCCGGTCGACCGGCTCGAGCTGCCGGCGACCACCCGGAGCCTCGTCCCGGCGCACGGGCGGCCCCGGCTTTGATACCCTGACGCGCCGATGCCAGCCCAGCCCGTCCTCACGCTGCTCCTTGGCGACGTCGTCCGGTTGCGACGCCCGCATCCGTGCGGTGGGAGCACCTGGCTCGTCGATCGGCTTGGCGCCGACATCGGGTTGCGCTGCCAGGGTTGCGGCCGGCACGTCCTGCTCGAACGCCCGACGCTGGAACGCCGGCTGGTCGAATTCGTCAGCCGCGGCGACGCCGCGATGACAGCCGCGCTCGCGCCCTCGACCCGCGGTCCGGCGGCGTGACGGAGGTCGCGACCGCCCCCGAAACCGCCGCCACCGGTCCGCTCGCGGTCTTCAGCAACGGCGGCTTCCTGCGCCTCTGGCTGTCGCAGGCGGCGACCCAGATCGGCGGCAACATGGTCCTCTTCGGACTGACCGTCATCGTCTTCAACTCGACCAACTCGAACACCGCGGTGAGCCTGCTGATCCTGACCTTCCTGGTGCCGGCGGTGCTCTTCTCGGCGGTCGCCGGCGTGTATGTCGACCGGATCGATCGACGGCTCATCCTCATCGCAACGAACCTGCTTCGCGGTGTGGCGTTCGTCGCGCTCTACCTGGTGGGCGGCAACCTCGCGCTGATCCTCCTGCTCAACATCGCCGTCTCGACCATCACCGTCTTCTTCGCCCCGGCCGAGCTCGCGATGATCCCGCGCCTCGTCCCGCGCTCCCAGCTGCTGGCGGCGAACGGGATCTTCACACTGACCCTGAACGCCGCGTTCGCGGTCGGGTTCGCGCTGCTCGGTCCATTGGTGGTCAAGGTGGCCGGCTCCGAGACGGTCATCCTGGTCGTGGCCTCGCTGTACTTCCTCGCCGCCGTGTTCTGCGTGACGCTGCCGTCGTCGCCGCCGGAACCATCGACCGAGGACGAGCCCCACCGCGGGCTCGGGGTGGGGGAGGCGGAGCATGCCATCGGCACCACGATCACGCAGCTCCGTGAAGGGTTCTCGTTCATCCGGGCGAACCGCTCGATCGGATGGTCGTTGATCTACCTCGGCGTCACGGCGTCGCTGGTCGGTGTCCTCGGCGTCCTCGGTCCGGCCTTTGCACAACAGACCCTCGGGCTCAAGGCCGAGGACTTCGCGGTCGTGGTCCTGCCGCTCGGTTTCGGGATCGTGACCGGCATCCTGCTGCTCAACTCGTACGGCCGCTACTTCCCGCGCCGGCGAGTGATCGAGGGCGGGATGATCGCGCTCGGGATCCTCCTTGGCGCGCTGTCGGCGGCGGGTCCGATCAGCCGCTTGCTCGAGAAGGCCGATGCGCCCGGCGGGCTCGACCTGTCCGGCGTGACATCGCTCCTGGCGGTCGTCGTGGTGATCGCGTTCTTCGCCGGCATCGCCTACGGCCTGGTCGCGATCCCGTCGCAGACCCAGCTCCAGGAAGACCTGCCGGAGGACGTCCGCGGCCGTGTCTTCGGCGTGCTGGGGATGCTCGTCTCGGTCGCGAGCTTCCTGCCGATCCTGATCGTCGGGCCTCTCTCGACGTTGACTGGCACGACGGTTGTCATCTTCGCGTTGGCGATCGCGGTCGTGGTCATCGGGCTCGTGTCCGTGCTGACCCGCGGACCGCTGGCGGCGTCCGACGCGCGGCCGGCGTCCGACCCGAACGCGCCGGATCCCATCGCGTCGGCGCTCGGCGCCGACCAGCCGCTCGGGCCCGAACCGCCATTCGGCGTCGACCCGTTGCGCACCGCCGACCGGCCGGCCGATCCCGATCCGGGCGCTTCGGGCGACCTGACCGGTCCCGCCTGAGGCGGCGATGGCGCGCGTGGCCGTCGTCTTCACCGGTGGCACGATCAGCACGGCCTTCGATGCGGCGGCGGGCGGCTACGTCCCGGTGCTCGATGGTGCCGGCATCCTTGCCCGGACGCCGGGGCTCGACGCGATCGCGGATGTCGTCGCCATCGATCGCGGACGGACGCCCGCCAGCCACTTCACGTTCGCGGCGCTGCTCGAGATCGCGGCCGTCCTCCGCGACGCGTTGGCCGATCCATCGATCGACGGCGCTGTCGTCGTCCAGGGCACCGACACCATCGAGGAGACGGGGTTCTGCTGGGATCTCGTCCTCGACGGCGCCAAGCCGGTCGTCGTGACCGGTGCGATGCGCGCCTCCGACGAGCCGGGTTTCGATGGCCCTGCGAACCTGCGCGACGCGGTCCGCGTGGCCGCCGCACCGTCGATGCGCGGAGCCGGGGTCGTCGTCTGCCTGGCAGGGACCATCGAACCGGCCGATGACGTGGTCAAGATGCACGCATCGGCGCTCGACACGTTCGCCAGCCCGAACGGCGGCTCCCTCGGGCGCGTGGATGGCTCGGGCGTGACCGTCTTCCGGCGTCGGGCGGCTCGGCGGAACGTCGACGCGGCACGTGCGGCGGAGCGGGTGCATCTCATCACCGCCACTGTCGCGATGGATGGGTCGCTGCTGGAAGCGGCCGTGGCGGGCGGTGCGGATGGGGTGGTCGTCGCTGCGACCGGTGCCGGGAACACCGATCCGGCGCTGCTGGCGGCGGCTGAACGGGCGATGGCGGCAGGCATCCCGGTCGCGTTGGCCAGCCGCTGCATCGCCGGACGCGCCGGGATGGCGTATGCCTTTCCCGGCGGCGGCGCCACGTGGGTGAAGGCCGGGGCGCTGCCGGTCGGCAACCTGTGCGCGGTCAAGGCGCGCGTGGCCCTCGCGCTCGGATTGGGCGCCGGGCTTGATCGCGACGGGCTGGCCGCCCTCCTGGCCGACCCGCTACCCTGACCACGTGCCGCTCGACACCCTGATCACCGGCCGGATCGCGACGCTCGCCGGCGACCGCGGCTTCGGCTGGGTCGAGGCCATCGGGATCCGCGACGGGCGGGTCGCCTTCGCCGGCTCCGAGGTCGCGCTCGAGACGCGGGCGGATCCGTTCACCGAGCGGATCGCGCTGGATCCTGACCAGGTGGCACTCCCCGGACTGACCGACGCGCATCTCCATCTCGCCGGCAGCGCTGTCGCGACACGTGACGTGGACCTGTCGAACGCCGCGACCATCGAGGACGGGATGGCGAAGATCCACACCGCGCACGTCGCCCTGGCCGATCCATCGGCGTGGCTCGGAGGGCACGGCTGGGACTCCGACCGGTGGGGCCGCTGGCCGACAGCCGACGATCTCGAACGCGTCGCCCCGGGGCGACGATGCGCGCTCTGGGCACACGACCACCACGCGCTGCTCACGAGCCGGGCCGGCTTGGTGACGGCGGGGATCGACCGGACGACTGCCGATCCAGCCGGTGGGATCATCCGTCACGACGCGGACGGCGAGCCCGAGGGAGTGCTGCTCGAGGGGGCTGCCGGGCTCGTGGCAGTGCATGTCCCGCACATGTCGGTGGTCGATCTGGAGACCGCCCTGGTCGAGGTCGCCAACGAGCTGCTCGCGCTCGGCGTCGTCGGCGTCCACGATCCGGGCGGCGTCGTGGAGGATACGGACCTCGGCTGGTCGTTCGCGGCCTACGCGCACCTGGCCGAGACGGGTCGTCTGCCGCTGCGCGTCCTGGCTTCTCTGCGGCCCGAGTCGCTCGACGCCGCGCTCGAGCGGGGTCTCCGGAGCGGCGCGGTCCTCGGGGACGATCCGGTCGGCCGGGCACGTGTCGGCTGGCTGAAGTGCTTCGCCGACGGTTCGCTCGGGTCGCGGACCGCCGCCCTGCTCGCGGACATCGAAGCCGAGCCCGACCGGCCGCTCGCGCCCGAGCTTCGACGTGGTGTCTGGAACACGACCCCCGAGCGTCTGCGCGAGCTCGTCGAACGCGCGGCAGCGGGCGGCATCACGGCCCAGATCCATGCTATCGGGGACGCCGCGGTTCGGGCCGCCCTCGACGCGCTGGAGCCGATGGCTCGCAGCACCCCGTTCATGCCCCGGATCGAGCACGTCCAGCTGCTCGACCCGGCGGATCGCGGACGGTTCGCCGCCGGTGGCATCGCGGCCAGCGTCCAGCCGATCCATCTGGGCAGCGACGCGGCCCAGGCACGCCGGCTGTGGGGCGCCCGAGCCGAGTCCAACGGCTACACGTGGGGCTCGATCGCGGCCACCGGCGCCGTCCTCGCGTTCGGCACGGACGCCCCGGTCGAGCCGTTCGATCCGTGGCCCGGGATCGCCCTGTCGGTCACCCGCGAGGCCCCGCGCTGGCTTGCCGGGACGCCCCCGTTCGGGCCCCATGAGGCGCTACCGCTCGAGCGCGCGATCCGGAGCGCCTGCCTCGATCCGGCCACCTCCGCGCGCGAGACCGACCGCGGCCGCCTCACCGTCGGCCAGAGGGCCGACCTCGTGGTGCTGCCCCTGGCGTCGGTGCTCGAGCCCGTCGAACCCGGCGGTGCCCTGGCGACCGCCCGGCCGTCGATCGTCGTGATGGACGGGCGCGTGGCCTTCGAGGCGTAAGGCGGCGAGTCCGGCGGTCGCGCCCGCGGGACGTCAGGCCCGCCGACGGTGAGGCCCGTTGACGGTCAGGCCGGCCGACGGTCGGGCCCGCGCCCGCGACGTCGCGCAGGAAGGCCTTTGTGAACAAGTTCCGATCAAGCGGAACGACCTGGCATGGTCGTGGGCGCCCGAGCTCGCGCTCGCGCTCCCGCACGCGCCGTGGGAGCCCGTTCTAGCCGTTCCGCCCCGCCGCCCCCCCTGGCCGTGCCGCCGCGCGCCGCCCCTCTGGCCGGCCGGCCCGCTCGTGCCGGGCCTCACCCGGTCGTCGGCCAAGCACGCCATCTCTGGTCGGGACACACGTAGTTCCGAGCAAACGAAACCATGTGAGCCGATCTCGCCCGTGCGATAAAGCGCCAGCGAAGGGCGGGCTGACATGCTCGATCCGTCATGCCCAAACGCATTGGACCTGGGATCGAACTTCTGGCTGATCCGACCCGACGACGGATCATCGCCGCGCTGGCGATCTCGCCCCGGCGGCCATCGGGCCTCGCGACCGAGCTCGGGCTAAGTCGGCCGGCCACGACCCGGCAGCTCCGCATCCTCCGCGAAGCCGGGCTCATCGAGGCCCACGGCTCGATGCTCGATGGTCGCGTCCGGCTCTACAGGATCTCCACGGACCAGCACGGACGAATCACCGCGTGGCTTGCAGGCATCGATCTCCGTCGGCCGATCACCATGCGCGTCGACGATTCGGGTCGAGTCGTCGACCTCTGAACCGCCCCATGACGTGGTCGTTCCGCTTGGGTGGAACCATCGGCAATGTGTCTCTGTGGGCGACGTGCGATCGCGAGGCGATCGTGGCGGCTCGAATTGCGCCGCCCCTCAGCCGCCCTTGTCGAGCTCGCGCCTCGCGTCCGCGAACAGCCCGTTGAAGATCCGCGACGTGGATGGGAAGGCGTGGATGGTCTCGGCCAGGACGTCGATCGTGAGATGAGCCTTGATCGCGACCACGCACTCGTGGATCGCTGCCGACGCGTCCGGGCATGCCATCGCCGCCCCGACGAGCTCGCGCGTGCCGCGGTCGACGACGATGGTCACGTGGCCAAGGGTCGCCTGGATCGCATAGCCTTTCGCGCTCTTCGCGAAGTCGGCCACCTTCTCGAAGGCGTCGAGCCCGGCCTCGAGCGCGCCCTCGAGGGTCAGGCCGACCGACGATGCTTCCGGATCGGTGTACGTCGCCCGGGGGAGCGCGCGGTAGTCGGGGACGACCGATTCGCCCAGCGCCATCCGGACCGCGAGCTCGCCCTGGTAGTGAGCCTGATGGGTGTGCAGCTCGGGCCCGGCCGGATCGCCGATCACCCACAACCCGTCGGCGATGCGCAGCCGCCCGTCGCGCGGGAACGGCGTCCGCCCGGATGTGTCGATCTCGTAGTGCTCAAGTCCCAGATCGTCGATCGGAAAGGCGCGGCCGACGGCCAGGAGCACGACGTGGCCCTCGACCGCGGAACCATCGTCGAGCTCGATCACGTGGGCGCCGTCGCGACCGCCGCCAGCCCGCGCGCGCAGCGCTCGGACGCCGGTCCGCACGGTCACGCCGTCCCGCTCGAGCGTTGCCCGGATGACATCGGAGTTGCGTGGATGGTCGGTCGGCGCAAGTCGGGGTCCCGACTGGACGATGGTGGTCGGCACGCCGAACCGGACGTAGACCTGGGCGAGCTCGCAACCGGTCGGCCCACCGCCGAGGACGAGCAGGCTGGCCGGCAGCTCACGGGCAAGCGTCGCGTCGCGGTTGGTCCATACCGGGATCGCATCGATGCCGTCGACGGGTGGTCTCTTCGAGGTCGATCCGACCGCGACGACGACGTTCGTGGCGGTCAGCTCGTGCGCGGCGGCATCGTGGCGCACCACGACCCGCCCGTGACCCTCGATCGTGCCCGTTCCGCGATAGGCGACGACACCGGCCGCGACGAGTGCATCGAAGTGGGTCGAATCGTCGGGTTCTGCCGCACCCGGCGGCCGGTTGACCATGTAGTCGCGGGCCTTCGATGCCGCCGTCCAGTCGTACGTGGCCGGGTTGGCGTGGTGCCGCGCCGCGCTGGCGAGGAGCGACTTCGAGGGGAGGCAGCCGATGTGCGGGCAGCTGCCGCCGAACCAGCGCCGGTCGACGATCGCGACCGACGCGCCAAGCTCGCGAGCCTTGAACGCCGCGGCCTCGCCGGCCGGCCCGGCCCCGATGATGACGAAATCGAACGTGTCCACGGTCACCCCCTCGTCATGCGGACCGGCTCGCCACGTTGGCGGCGCGCCTCATAGAACAGGATGGCGGCAGTGACCGACACGTTCAGGCTGTCGGCGACGCCGAGCATCGGCAAGCGGACCGCCACCACGTCCCCGGCGGACCATGCATCGCCGAGGCCCTCTGCTTCCGCCCCGACGACGAGCGCCACCGGCCCGGTCAGGTCCACGTCGGCGTAGCGCTCTGCGCCGTCGACCCGGGCGGCGATGATCCGCACACCCCGCTCGCGCAGCCACGGGAGCACATCCGCGGTGGAGGCGGCCGCCAGCGGGACCGTGAAGATGGTCCCGGCGCTCGCCCGGATCGCGTTCGGGTTGAATGGGTCGGTCCGCGGCGACGCAGCGACGACCGCGTCGACCGCGGCGCCGTCGGCGCTCCGCAGGATCGCGCCGATATTGCCCGGCTTCTCGATCCCCTCCACGACCGCCACGAGAGGGTCTTCCGGAAGCGACAACGCCCCGAGATCGAGCGACGGGATCCGCACGATCGCGACCAGCCCCTCCGACCGCTCGCCGTAGGCGAGCCTTGCGAATACGACCTCGCTGGTCGCCTGGGTCGGGACGCGGCGGTCACGCACGCCGTCGAGGGCGGCGCGCGCGTCTGGACCGGCCAGCAGCGGCTCGCACACGAAGACCTCGACGATGTCGGCGCCGGCGTCGATCGCCCTCCTGACCTCGCGGGCGCCGTCGATCACCGTGAGACCCGTCCGATCGCGCTCGCGTCGATCGCGCAGCGCCGCGGCCGCCTTGATCCGTGGATTGGCGAGGCTCGTCAGGATCGGCGGCGTCGGGGAGGGCATGCGGTCATCATGCCGTGCCGGACGACCGGGCGAATGCCCCCAGTTCGGCCCGCCGACCATCGGGAGTCGCGAGCCCAAGGTCGCCGGGTTCGATCGACGCGCTCGGCCGGCCGAGGGCCCGCGCGACGGCACCGGCCAGGCGCTCCGGCCCGAGCTCCGGGGTATGGGCGGTCAGCAACAGGAACCCGCCCGGGATGAGCACCTCTGCGCACGCATCGAGCAGCGGCGCCAGGTCGTCACCGATCCGCCAGGCACCTGTCCCCGGACCGTGGCCGTACGACGGCGGGTCGAGCACGACCCCGGCGTACCGTCGCCCGCGCCGGACCTCGCGTCCGGTGAACGCCGCGGCGTCGTCGACGATCCAGCGGATCGGCCGATCCTCGAGCTCGGACAGTGCGGCATTGTGGCGCGCCCAGCCGACCGTGGGGCGGGCCGCATCCACGTGCGTTACCTGGGCACCGGCGGCGGCGAGCGCGAGGGTGACGAGCCCCGTGTAGGCGAAGAGATGCAGGACCGCGGGCGTCTCACCCACTTCGTTCCGTGCCGCCACTTCGGCCCGCAGCCACGGCAGCATCGCCGCGTGCTCCGGAAAGAGCCCGACCTGGCCCGCCTCCGTCGGCCGCAGCTCGAGCGTGACGCCATCGATCTCGATCGGCCACGGACGACGGGCCTTGGCCTCGCCGCTCCAGCCCCGATCGCGGTCGAAGCGCAGGTCGGCCGCCTGCCACGCGGCGGGATCGCCCCGGGCGCTGAGCGCGGTCGGCAGCGGCCGGTCGATCACCCGGGTCGCGAACCGCTCGAGCCGCGCCCCGCCACCGACGTCGAGCAGGTGATGACCCGAGGGCACGTCAGGGTGCCGTGCCGGGCACGACGAGCTGGTACAGCGGGCGGTCGATCGACGGGAAGCGATCGCCCCACGGGACCGTGATGGTCGACACCACGACGGGTTGGAGACCGGTGATCACCCCGAGATCCTGGTCCTCGACCTGCAGCGCGAACACCGGGCGGCCCTCGGCGATCGATGCCAGCGGAAGCTCGACCTTGTCGCACGTCACCAGGGCGTACGTGTCGTAGGCGCGCAGGCTCACGTCGGGCCGGACGCCCTCGTTGCAGTGCACGTAGCTCAAGGTCGTGAGGGCGTCCCAGTACGTGATCAGGACCGCGTTGGGCGGCAGCTGCGCGAAGACCGCGGCGGCGAACTTCTCGCCGTCGCGATTCGCCGATTGATCGTGCGCCGGCCAGTTCGCTGAGAGCAGGGCGATGGGCAGCAGGAAGACGAGGACCTGGGCCGCCGCCGCGCGGTCGCCGAACCGGCCCATCGCGACCCGCAGCAGGGCCTCCGCGCCGATCGCCACCCCGATCGCGAGGATCAGCCATGTCGTCAGCAGGTAGTGCGGTAGGTCACCGAGGTAGTTCGCGTAGATATAGACGTTGACCGCCGCCAACAGGGCGAGCAGGAGGCCGAACCAGCGATCGCGGACGAGGAGGACGACCAACCCCACGATTCCTGCGGCGACGAACACCACGTCAGACAGCCCGATCAGCTGGTCGAGGACATGGGGGAGGGCGGCCCACGCCGCCGTGGCGCTCTGGACCGACAGGAAGTGCATGTCCCGGCGGAACATGGCGCCGCTGACGAGATCGAAGAAACCCTTCCAGGTGAGAAGCGGGCCGTACACGTCGGCCGGCCCAGCAAGGGCCCGCAGGGGGATGTACAGGTAGGGCAGCAGGCCCACGACGAACGCCACCGATGACTTCAAGAGAACGCTGGGATGCGCCACGATCTCCCGGCGAGCGTCGACCAGCACGAACACGATGACGATCGGGACCACGCTGATGGCGAGCGCATGGTTCGAGACGCACAGGCCGGCGAGGAGGGCACCGATCAGCAGGTCGCGCGTCCGTCGCTCGTCGCGCCAGACCAGGGCGCGGTGGAGCAGCAACGCGACGAGCAGGAGGTGAAGCGTGTTCATTTCCGAGAACGTCGCCTCTTCCCAGAGGGTTCCTGTAAAGGCCAGCGCGAGGGCGGCCGCCATCGCGATCGCGGGTCTCACGCCGAGTCGAACGGCGATCAGGACGGCGACACCGACCGCCGCCGCCGCCGAGGTCGCCGACAAGGCGTTCGCCCGCCAGGCGACCGAGGCGATCGGGATCAGGCTGAACGCCTTGCCGATCAGCGAGTACAGCGGGTAGCCCGTCGGGTGGAGGACGCCGAAGCGCGAGAGCAGGAGCTCGGACTCGGCCCAGTCACCGAAGCTGACACCGGGCAGGAGCGTCCGAACGTAGACGACGGCCGCGATCGCGAAGGATGCAAGGGCCGCAAGGCTGGCCGGGCTGACCCGCTCGCGGACGCGGTCCACCGACGCGGTGCGCGTGTCCATGGGCGCCGTGACGGCCATCGGTTGTCGGCTCCTCCGGGCTTGCAAACCGCCCGAGGCTAGCACGACGGGGTATGATGCGCGCTCGTCGCCCTTCTCGATCGGCGACCGCATTTCCGCCACGGACGTGGAACACCCGTGAACCAAGCGGAGGCGTGGCCGGCGGGCCGAGCGAGCGACGAAGAACGAAGCCCACGACGGTGACGTCGTGGGCCTTGCTCTATCCGGCGGGATGGAGTGGTGTCGCCGGCGCCTGGACGCCGGCTTTGTTCGAGGACCTCCGGCGTCTCGAGCCGGCGTCAGCGACCGTTTCGCGGGGTCAGATCCCGGTCGCGGGGGCGCCGTCTTCGAAGGCCGCCTTGACCTCGCCCGTGCTGAGGTACCAGAGGATCAGGGCAGGCATGACCGCCATCCCGAACCCGACGCCCGTGCCCGGGAACTGGAAGAAGGCGAGGACCGCCTCGAACAGGGCCAGGCCGCACATGAACATGGCGAACAGGCGTGCCCACGGCTGGAGCGCCCAAAGGCTCAGCGCCGCGAAGATCCAGATGACGCCAGTGAGGGCCGCGAGCCAGCCCCAGATCCCGACGTGGTCAGTCGCCGGCAGGTCTCCGAAGATCCCGAACCAGTCGAAGCCGATGACGCGCAGGCCGTAGAACAGGAATCCGAACCCCGCGAGCATCGCAAAGAAGCCGAGGACGGAGATGAGGATGGGCGGGTTCTTCACAAGAGTCCCTCCGTGAACAGTGTCATACGTTGGGCCGGTTACGAAGTTGACGTGCCCTGTCGATGGGATCTGCCTCTTCTAGCACAGCACGACTGCTCTTGATGCTGCCACTCTACAGCCCGCTCGACCTGCGTTCGTCACGTCTCGAGGAGGCGTCGCTTCGCCGCGGCGAATTCCTCGTCCGTCAGGACGCCCTCCGCGTGGAGCCTTCCGAGGCCCTCGAGCCGTCCCGCCAGAGCCGTTGCCGCCGCCTGGGCGGGGTCCGCGGGCGCCGGGACGGTCGACGCAGCTCGGAGGATCTGGGCGCCCGAGGTGTCGACGCCGATCTCCCGCCAGAACCGGTCTACCGTCGACTGATACGCCTCGAGTGTCATGGTCCGCTTGCGGAATGCCTGGGTCGCGGCGCGCATCCGGTCCACCGCCGGTCGTTTCGCCGGATCCAGCTGGAGTCCGTTGTGGCAGATGGGGCAGACGAGGTACTCATCCGAGCCGTATGACGCCAACGGGATGAAGTACAGGCTGAAGCTCTTGTCGGACTTGACCTGGTGCAGGAAGACCTCGTTGTGACAGGTCGGGCACGCGGTCGGGGCGACCTCGCCGAGATCCTGGGCCTTCCCGGCACCCCACCCGAAGATCAAGACCATCTGACGTCCTTTCCGCTGCTCCGCTCATGTGTACCACGCTCGACGGATGGCGGATCGGACGCAGCTACCGAGCGCCCTGGGTCGGTTGCCGGCGGCGGACCCAGGTCGACCGGGTCGTGGGCCGCGGTTCGGATCGTTCCTCCAGCTCGGGCAGGGGATGCACGCTGGCCTGCTGGCGAAGATCGATCCATCGACCGTATCGGGCGGCGAGCGCGCCGGCAGTCAACCCGTGGGCGACGACCGACAACAGCACGGTCCAGGCGACCGTGCTGGCGATCGGACCCGCCGGCAGTCCGGCCTGGGCCAACGCGTCGACGGCAAGGATGCCGAACACGATCGACGCCAGCCCCCGGGGTCCGAACCAGCCGATGAAGGCGACGGTCGGAAGGGCCAGCCGGCTACCGACCAGCGCGATCGCCACCGGGATCACGCGGATCACGGTCAGGCTGAGGATGGCGTACACGATCGGTCGAAGGTCTCCCAGGTCACGGATGAGCGTGCCAACGAACGTCGCGCCGAAGATCGTCCAGACCCCGATCGACAGGAGGATCCCGGCGCCCTCGCTGAAGAGCTCGGCTCTCTCCTCCGTGTGCCGCGTCGTCGAGCCGAAGGCCAGGCCGGCGAGGAAGGCGGCCACGAAGCCGTTCCCACCGAGGGCGACCGAGGCGAAGTAGCCACCGATGGCAAGGGCGAGCACCGCGATCTGTCGCGAGAGCTCGGACGTCAGGTTGCGCTTGTCGGCCTGCGTCAGCAGGAAGCCGCCGACCCCGCCGACCGTGAGCCCGACGACGACGGCGATGGCGATCTCGAGGATCGCGTCCTCGAGATGACCGCCTTCCGCGCCACCTGCGGCGGTCGCCAGCGCGATGAACAGGAGCACGAACGGCGTCGCGATACCGTCGTTAAGGCCGCTCTCGACGTTCAGGATCCGCCGGATCCGGGTCGGCACGGCCGGGTTGGTGATGACAGGGAGTCCGAGCGCGGCGTCGGTCGGCGCCAGGATCGCACCGATGAGCAATGCCATCGAGAGCGGCAGCTCCGGAAAGATCACGGCCGCTGCGAGCCCGCCCGCGACGATCGTCAGCAGCAGCCCGATCACGAGCAGACGACCGATCAGGCTCGTGTCCCGCCGGAGGCCGGTCACGTGGACCGTGGAGGCATCGGTGAACAGGACGAGAGCGAGCGTGACTTCGGCCAGATGTCGGACCGAGGTGGACTCGAGACCGACCGGCAAGACGTCCAGGACCGCCGGTCCGATGACGAACCCGACCACGACGAACGCCAGTGCGGGTCCGATCGACAGGTCGTCCAGACGGTTGGCGACGAGCGCGTAGCCGGCCAGGAGGAGCGCGAAGACCGCGATCCCGGTTTCCAACTGCCGCCTCCGGACTCCGTGGAGTGCTGCCGTGTTTGGTCCGGCCGCCCAGTCTGACCGCGATCCCACGGCCGCGCTGAGCCGCTTTGCCGGGCGCATCCGTGATCGGCTGGGGGCGCGCATACTCGGGGCATCGATGGGAGGCATGGGAGCCTGCGGGCTTTCACCAGTGCGGCGTCACCACACGGTCGCCACGACCGTCGCGCAGGGCCAATGGCGAGTCCGACCCACCGTCGCCGGGTACGCACGTGCCCATGGAGGTCCCATGCCGCTGATGGCAGTCGCATTCCCGATCCTGCCCGGAAAGACCGCCGAGTGGCGAGCCTGGATGGACGAGCTGACAGGTGCCCGCAGCGAGGAGTTCGCCGAATCACGCCGACGCGCGGGTGTCCATGAGCGCACGTTCCTGCAGTCGACCCCGATGGGCGACCTCGTGATCGTGACCCTCGAGGGTGACGACCCGGCGGCTTCGTTCGGCCAGATGATGAACACGAAGGACGCGTTCACGGCCTGGTTCATCGAGCGCGCCTCGGCCATCCACGGCTTCGACGTCTCGGCGCTGCCGGCCGGTTCGCCGTCCGACCTGGTCGCGGACTCGGAAAGTGCGCCGGTCCTGACCAGCTAGGGTCGAGAGACGCTTCCTGACGCGCACTCAGAGGGGTCCTCGCACCGGCGAGCGGCCCCTCTGGTCGATCTGGCCCGCCTGCCCGGAGTGACTCGGTCCGGGATCGTTGGTATAGTCGCGGCCGTGTACTCGGGCGGCTAGCTCAGCTGGTTAGAGCACTTGCTTGACATGCAAGAGGTCACTGGTTCGAGTCCAGTGTCGCCCACCACATCTCCCGGCCACGGGCCGGCCCACAAGAGCGTCGAGCGGGACGCGCCGCGCGGAGCGGATCACCAGAGAGCCGGGCCTCGGCTGAAAGCCCGACGATCGTCTCCGCATCGGTACCACCCGTGAGTGACCGGCGAACCGGCCCGGGAGTCGCCCGTTAACGCGACCACGAGTGCGCCGCCGATCGGTGGCGAAGGCGGGTGGGACCGCGAGAGGAAGCCTCTCGTCCTGTCGATGGACGAGGGGTTTCGTGATTCTCGGGAGGAGGTCGAGGCGATGGACGAGAAGCAAGAAAGCGGCGCGGCTGCCATCCAGGAGGCGGTCGAGGCCGAGATCGGCCTCGAAGCGCCCGAACGCGGCTCGGCCGCCGAGCTGATGGATCACGGCGCGGGCGGCGAGCTCGGCCCGATGCGCCACTCGGCAGCGCACGTTCTCGCCGAGGCGGTCATGGACCTGTTCCCCGGCACCAAGCTCGGCATCGGACCCGTCATCACCGACGGTTTCTACTACGACCTGCTGCTGCCCCGCCCGCTCACGCCCGACGACCTGCCACGGATCGAGGAGCGGATGCGCGAGAGCATCGCGGCCGACGATCCGTTCGAGCTCAGCGAGATGACCCCGGCCGAGGCTCGCGCGTTCATGGTCGAGCGCGACCAGCCGTTCAAGGTCGAGATCATCGACGACCTGGCCGCCGCCGCCGAGCGCGACGGCACGCCGATGCCGCCGACGACCTTCTACCGCCAGGGGCCGTTCATCGACCTGTGCCGCGGGCCGCACGTGGCGAGCACCGGCAAGATCGGCCCGTTCAAGCTGCTCGGCACGGCCGGGGCGTATTGGCGCGGCGACGAGAAGCGACCGATGCTGCAGCGCGTCTACGGCACGGCCTGGGCGACGCAGGAGGACCTCGACGCGTACCTGTGGCGCCGCGAGGAGGCGAAGAAACGCGACCACCGACGGCTCGGCGTGCAGCTCGACCTGTTCAGCTTCCACGACGTCTCGCCGGGCTCGGCCTTCTGGCATCCCAAGGGCCAGCTGATCTGGCGCACGCTCGAAGGCGCGATGCGCGAGCTGCAGGCGCGGCGCGGCTACCAGGAGATCAGCACCCCGATCCTCGTCTCCGAGCGGTTGTGGCAACAGTCGGGCCACTGGGACCTGTACAAGGAGAACATGTTCCTCGTCGAGTCCGAGAACCAGCTGTTCAGCCTCAAGCCGATGAACTGCCCGGAGTCGACGTTCATCTACCGCAGCCACCTGCGTTCCTATCGCGACCTGCCATTGCGCTATAGCGAGTTCGGCCGGCTCCATCGCAACGAACGGTCGGGGACGCTCAGCGGGCTCACGCGCGTCCGCCAGTTCATCCAGGACGACGCCCACATCTACGTCCGGCCGGACCAGCTGATGGACGAGATCCAGGCGCTTCTCGCCGAGGTCCACGAGGCGTACGGCTGGTTCGGTTTGAAGCCGCGATTCTCCTTCGCGACGAAGCCCGACAAGGCGATCGGCGACCCGGCCCTGTGGGAGCGCGCTGAGCGCCTGACGATGGAAGCATTCGCCGCCTCCGACATCAGCTACGTGCTGAAGCCGAAGGACGGCACGTTCTACGCGCCCAAGATCGACATCTATATCGACGACGCCCTCGGGCGCGAATGGCAGATGGCGACGATCCAGATCGATCTGACGATGCTGCCCGAGCGGTTCGACCTGACCTACATCGACGAGAACGGTCAGCCGCAGCGCCCGATCGCCATCCACCGCGCCATCTATGGGTCGCTCGAGCGGTTCATCGGCATCCTGGTCGAGCACTTCGCTGGCGCGTTCCCGTTGTGGCTCGCCCCGGTCCAGGCGGTCGTCATCCCGATCGCGGATCGACACATCGACGCTGCCCAGGAGTTCGCCGGCGTCCTCCGCGGACGGGGTCTGCGGGTCGAGGTCGATACCTCCGACAACCGGATGCAGAACAAGATCCGCATCGCGCAGGAGCAGAAGGTGCCGTACATGCTCGTCCTGGGTGATCGCGAGGTCGAGGCGCGGACGGTCGCCCCGCGAGCCCGGAACGCGGCTCGGGGGGAGCAGCAGGAGGCGGTCGCCTGGGACGACCTCGCCGACCGCTTGGCTGCGGAATCCCAGGCACGGACGGTCAGCTAGGGCGCTGCCGCCAGATGGTGTGACCGGCCGGGAGCCCGTCGCGCGCTTCGGTCAGGGTGAGCAGGCAGCGATCGGGCAGGAACTCGAACAGGACCTGGGCTTCGAAGCCGGGCCACCGCGTGTCGAGTTCACGCTCGTCCAGGAGCTGCGTCGCGGCCCGCTCCCACGTCTGCGCGTCAGCCACCTCGGTCACCATGCCGGCGAGATAGAAGGCGTCGTCCTGGCGCGGCGGTGGGATGGTCTCGCAGTGGAGCGCAAAGCGCCCGTCACGACGAAGATCGTCGAGCTTCGGTCCCGGCACGATCAGGGCGTAGAGGTGATCGTCCATCAGGATCGGACAGATGGGATGGACCCTTGGACCACCGTCGGTCCGGACGGTTGCGAGAAACCCGAGCCCGATCCCGAAGTTGTACAGGAGACTCCGCCCCATTTCGGCCAGGTCCGGCCGTGCCGAGCGAAACTCTCCCCAGGTCACCATCAGCAGGAGTGTAGTCACCCATGAACAGGCACCGGCCTCGATTGTCGCCTCCGAACGGCCTGTGCTATCCTCCCGCTTCGGCCGGAGCCGGGTCGCCGTCTGTCCGCGCCGGTCGAATGGAACCGTTCACACGAAGGGGATAGACCATCAGTCGAGACCTGCGCGTCAACCAGATGATCCGCATCCCACAGGTTCGGGTCGTCGATGAAGAAGGTGCCCAGCTTGGGGTCATGCCCACGCCCCGGGCGCTCGAGATGGCGCAGGAACGAGGCCTCGACCTCGTCGAGGTCGCCCCGATGGCCGCCCCGCCGGTCGTCAAGTTCCTGGACTTCGGCCAGTACAAGTACGACCTCACCAAGCGGGAGAAGGAAGCCAAGCGCAAGCAGCGTTCGGTGACCTTCAAGGAAGTCCGCCTCTCACCGAAGATCGGGGTGGGGGACTTCGACACCAAGGTCCATCGCGCCATCGAGTTCCTCGAGGAGGGCGACCGGATCAAGGTGACGGTTCGCTTCCGCGGCAGGGAGCTGACCCACCCGGAGCTCGGCCGGAACCTCCTGGCGAGGTTCGTGGAACGGGTCAAGGACCATGGGGTCGCGGAGCGGACGCCGCTCCTCGAAGGCAAATCGATGCACATCACGATGGCATCGCTCCACAAACCGAAGACGCACGACGCGACGAGCCCACGGCCTGCCGAGGCCACGGACGGACAAGCCGCCCTGCCGACACCGGCGGTCACGGCCCCGGCCGAGACACCGGCTCCGGCCGAGACCGAGGCGCCGGCTCCGGCGAAGGCCGAGGCACCAGCTCCGGTCGAGACCGTGGCTCCGGCGAAGGCCGAAGCCTCGGCACCCGCCCCGGCGGCGCCCGTCGAACCGAAGAAGATCACGCAGAGCACGCCGGCCCCGGAGCCGGTGACGTCAGGAGAGTGAGGCCACCGTGCCCAAGATGAAGAGCCACAAGGCGGCCCAGAAGCGCCTCGGCGTGACCGGGAGCGGCAAGTTCAAGCGCGTCAACGCCTGGAGTGGCCACCATCTCGAGATCAAGTCTTCCCGCCGGACCCGACGCTACGCCGGGGTCTCGCTGATCGGGAAGGAACACACGAAGCAGGTCCGTCGCCTGCTGCCGTACCTCTAGGAGCAGGTCGACCACATGGCACGAGTCAAGCGGGGCGTCACGTCCCACCGGCGCCACAAGCGCCTCATGCAGGACGCCGAGGGCCGCAAGGGCACCAAGTCGCGCCTGGTCAAGCCGGCACGCGAGGCGCTCCTCCATGCCATGGCCTACGCGACCCGCGACCGCAAGCAGCGCAAGCGCCAGTTCCGCCAGCTGTGGATCGTCCGGATCAACGCGGCAGCGCGGCAGAACGGCCTGACCTACGGCCAGTTCATCGCCGGTCTCAAGAAGGCCGACGTCGAGATCGACCGCAAGATCCTGGCCGACCTCGCCGTTCGCGACGCCGCGACCTTCGGCAAGATCGTCGAGCTCGCCAAGAGCGAATCCTCGCGGCTGATGGCTCGCGGAGCGTCGCCTCAGCCCGCGGAGGGTTGATCGCCGACGCGCCTGCCGTCGCCGCTGTCGACCGTTCGTGACGCCGAGGAAGACGTGGACCTCGCCGACCTGACGCGCGACCTCGAAGCCCTTCGTGACGACGCCCTCGGGACGATCGCCGCGGCCGCGGATGTCGCCGCGCTCGAGGCGCTCGAGGTCGACATCCTCGGCAAGAAGGGCCGTCTGACGACGGTCCTGCGCGGGATCGGGGCACTGCCGCCCGAGGACCGGCCACGGGTCGGGGCCGTGGCGAACACGGTCCGCGGCTCGATCGAGATGGCGCTCGCCGAACGCGGCGCGACCCTCCGTGGCGCGGAGCTGACCGGGCGCCTGGCCGCGGAGACGCTCGACGTCACGACACCCGGCCGGCCGATCCGGCGCGGCAGCCTCCATCCCAGCATCGAGGCGATGGGCCAGATCGCCGAGATCTTCGGCCAGTTCGGGTTCGTCACCTACGAGAGCCCCGAGATCGAGGACGACCTGACCAACTTCCAGATGCTCAACATCCCGCCCGATCACCCCGCGCGGGACCTGTGGGACACGCTGTACCTCGATGTCGATGGCCGGCTCCTGCGGACGCACACGTCGCCCGGGCAGATCCACGTGATGCGCTCGACGCCGCCGCCGATCCGGGCACTCCTGCCGGGCCGCTGCTTCCGCTACGAGGCGATCGACGCGTCGCATGCGACCGAGTTCTTCCAGGTCGAGGGCCTGATGGTCGACGAGGGCACGACCATGGCCGACCTCAAGGGCCTGCTCGACCAGTTCGCCCGGGCGATGTACGGCGCCGACAAGAAGACACGTTTCCGACCCGGCTACTACCCGTTCACCGAGCCGTCGGTCGCCTTCGACATCGAATGCCTGGTGTGCGGCGGGTCGGGTTGTCCGGCCTGCGGGCGGACGGGCTGGATGACGATCCTCGGGGCCGGCATGGTCCACCCGGTCGTGCTCCAGTACGGCGGCCTCGACCCCGAGCGCTACCAGGGCTTCGCCTTCGGGATGGGACCGGAGCGGATCAAGATGCTCAAGCACGGCATCACCGACATCCGCCTCTTCCTCGAGAACGACCTGCGCTTCCTGGACCAGTTCCGATGAGGGTGCCGCTCAGCTGGCTCCGCGACTACGTCGATGTCGAGCTGACCGCCGAGGCGCTGGCCGCCCGGCTGACCATGCTCGGCATGGAGGTCAAGTCGATCGTCGCCTGGGGCGAGGACTGGCGCAACGTCGTCGTCGGCGAGCTGCTGTCGGTCGAGCGCCACCCGCGCGCCGACCGGCTGTCGCTGACCCGGGTGACGGTCGATGGCGGTGAGCCGCTCGAGATCGTCTGCGGCGCGACCAACATCGCGGCCGGCCAGCGCGTGCCGGTCGCGCTGCCCGGCGCGGTCCTGCCGGGCGACCGGCGCATCGAGCGCACCGAGAAGATGGGCGTCGTCAGCAACGGGATGCTGTGCTCGGGCGACGAGCTCGGCCTGACCGCCGACGCCGACGGCATCCTGATCCTGCCGGCCGACACGCCGCTCGGACGCCCGCTGGCTGAGCTGTTCGGCGACACGATCCTCGACGTCGACGTCAAGCCGAACCGGGGCGACGCCCTGTCGATGGTCGGGCTTGCCCGCGAGGTGGCCGCGCTGACCGGCGCGACGCTCCGCCTGCCGGCGAGCGATGTGATGGAGTCGGGCAGGCCCACAGCGGAGCGCCTCCGCGTCGAGGTGCTCGACCCCGGCCTGTGCCCGCGGTTCGTCGGTCGCTGGGTCAGCGGCGTCCATATCGGCCCTTCGCCCGACCGGATCCAGATGCGCCTGCTGGCGGCCGGCCAGCGCCCGGTCAGCAACGTCGTGGACGCCTCCAACTACGTCATGCTCGAGCTCGGCAAGCCGACCCACACCTTCGACGCTGCCGCCGTCCACGAGGGCCGGATCATCGTCCGGCGGGCGACCGCCGGCGAGCGGATCGAGACGCTCGACCACGTCGAACGCGAGCTCGACCCGGAGACGCTCATCATCGCCGACCCGCACGGGCCGATCGGCATCGCCGGCGTCATGGGCGGCGCGAGCTCCGAGGTCGACGAGGCCACCACCGAGGTCGTCGTCGAGTCCGCGATCTTCGATCCGGTCAGCATCCGGCGCACCGCCTTCCGCTACGCACTGCGGTCCGAGGCGAGCCTGCGCTTCGAGAAGGGCCAGGAGTCGCGCCTGGCACGCATCGGTGCCGATCGGACGGCGCGCCTGATCGCCGAGTGGGCCGGCGGCGAGGTGGCTCCGGGCGCGGTGGACACCGACCCGGTCGAGCCCAGCCCTCACCACGTCACCTTCCGACCGGCACGCGTCAACCGCCTGCTGGGGACCGCGATCGACGCCGATGAGCAGCGCGCGCTCCTGACCCGGGTCGGGATCGAGACGAGGCCGGCCTCGACCGGCTCACGGGTCCGGGTCGCCGCCGGGACCCAGCCGCTCGAGGTCGACCCGGCCGGTGACGAGGCGGCCATCGACGCGATCGTCCCCACCTGGCGGCGCGACCTCGTCGTCGAGGCCGACATCGCCGAGGAGATCATCCGGGTCCACGGCTACGACCTCGTCCCGGGCGTCACGCCCCACACGCCGATGCCACCGTGGCGCCCCGATCCGCTGGCGCTCCGGACGGAGATCCGCGAGACGCTGGTCGGGGCCGGGTTGTCCGAGGTCGTGACCTCCGCCCTGGTCTCGCCTCAGATGGTCGAACGCTTCGGGTGGCACGACGACGGCCCCCTGGACGACGAGCCCGGCCAACGACCGGCCGGCCGACCGATCGTGGTGACAAACCCGCTGTCGAGCCACCACTCCGTCATGCGCCAGAGCCTGACCGGCAGCCTGCTCGAGGTCGTGTCGACGAACCTGCGCCACGGTCGCGACGACGTCGCGATCTTCGAGGTCGGCAAGGGCTACGGGGCGCCGGCCGACCGGCCCAGCCACGAGTGGTGGCGTCTCGGCATCGCGCTCACCGGCGCGGCCCAGGCCGCATCGCCCGATCGGCCCGCGAGGCCGTACGACCTCGCCGACGCGAAAGGCGTCATCGAGCTCGTGTGCCGGCGTCTGCGGTTCGGTAAACCTTCCTTCACCCCGCTCACCGACGATCCGAACCTTCACCCTGGCCGGGCGGCCCTGGTGCACGCGGGAGGCGACCTCGTCGGTCGTGTCGGCGAGCTGCACCCGGCCGTGGTCGAGTCGCTCGACCTGCGCGCCGAGCGCATCTACGTCGCGGAGCTGGCCATCGCGGGCCTGGCCGCCGGCCAGCCGGCCGAGTTCCGTGTCGCGGCCCCGTCACGCTTCCCGTCGGTCGACCGTGACCTGGCGGTCGTCGTGCCCGTCGAGACGCCCGCCGGCAGCGTCGAGGCCACCATCCGGCGCCACGGCGGGGCCCTGCTGCGCGACGTGACGCTGTTCGACATCTATCAAGGCAGCCCACTCGCGGACGGCGACAAGAGCCTGGCCTACCGGCTGACGCTGCGCGACGATGACAAGACCCTGACCGACGCACAGCTTGACGCCGCCATCGCGACCGTGGTGGCCGGCCTGGCGGCCGACATTGGCGCGCGGATCCGCAGCTGACCCGCCCGGACCGCACCGCACCCGACCGACCGACCCCACAGCCCGCGAAATCCCTTGCGAGTCCCGGATGGCCGCTGCTACCCTTGCGCGGCTTCGGCGCCCGTCGGAGCACGATGACGGAGGCATGACCGAGTGGATCTGACCGGGGTGGGGACCGTCGACCTGTTGATCGTCCTCTACTTCATGGGCTTCTTCGTGCTCGGCTTCGCGCAGGGCACGATCCGCCGCCTGATCGGCATCGGCTCGATCCTGTTCTCGTGGTTCCTCGCCGCCAACGTCGCCGCGCCGCTCGGGACGTTCCTCGGCGAGAACTGGACGCAGTTCCCGCCCGAGTACAGCTACATGGTCGGGTTCCTGACCGTCTTCGTCGCCGCCTGCATCGCCTTCGCCCTCGTCGCCCAGGGGTTCTACAAGCCGCAGCCGCTGTTCAAGAACGCGCGCTTCGCCGATGAGATCCTGGGCGGCATCCTCGGCCTCGTCGAGGCGGCCATCATCTACGGCGCGTTCCTGATCATCCTCGACTCGTTCTTCCGGATCCCGGGCATCCCCCAGAACCCGAACGAGCTGCCGTTCCTGCGCGAGATCTGGGGCGCCATGGACAGCGCCAAGATCACTGACGTCTTCCGGGACACGCTGATCCCCGCGTTCTTCGCGCTGACCGGCCTGTTCGTCCCGGACAGCATCCAGTCGAAGTACGCGAGCCTCTGAGCGTCGTCGATCGGGGCCGCCTCGCCGGTCCGACCCTCGAGGCGGCCCGCGGCCTGATCGGGACGCGCCTCGTGCGGGACGACGCGACCGGCCGCCGCGTCGGGCGGATCGTCGAGGTCGAGGCATACCTCGGTCCCGACGACCGGGCGTCCCACGCGCGCTTCGGCGAGACCGCCCGGAACCGGATCATGTTCGGGCCGCCCGGCCATGCCTACGTGTACCTTGTCTACGGGATGTACGACTGCCTGAACGTGGTGACCGAACCCGCCGGCACGCCCGCCGCCGTGCTCGTCCGCGCGGTCGAGCCGCTCGAAGGGATCGACGCCATGCGGGTCGATCGGGTGGTCCGCGCGACCACGCGGCGACGGTCGTCGCCGGAGCGCGCAGCGAGGGAGGCCGACCGCGTCGCATCGCTGCCGGTCGCGCGGCTGGCAAGCGGGCCGGGGCTCGTCGCGGCGGCGTTCGGTCTCGACACCGGCTGGACGGGCGTGGACCTGTGCGACCCGTCGTCGCCGCTTCGGCTCGAGACATCGGTGGCGGGCGAGCCGGAGCCGGACATCGTGGCGACCGCACGGATCGGCGTCGCACTACGCGGGCGAGCCGTGGAGCACCCGGCCGTGGCGCTTCGTGGAGCGCGGGAACCGCTCCGTGTCCGGCGCCGTCACGCCGGCCCGCTGACGGGCACGGCACTGGACGAGCGTTCCCTCGCGCTGCTGGAGTTCCCGGCCATCCGGGCCCGGCTGGCCGACGCGACCGGCTTCCCGCCGTCGCGACGCCTCGCCGAGACCCTCGAGCCGTCGAGCGACCCGGTCATCGTGGCGCGCGGACTCGACGAGACCGATCAGGCGCGCGCGTTCCTCGAGGAGCGACCGGGAGCCGGGATCGGTGCGGCGGCCGACATCGGGCCGGCGATCGAACGGGCGGCCCGCGGCGGCCGCCTCGAACCGGCCCAGTTCCTCGAGATCGGCCAGACGCTCGACGCGACCGCCCGGCTGGGCACGCTGCTCGCCGACGACCGGCGGCCGCTGCTGCGCGAGCTCGGCCACGACCTCCACGCCCTGCCGGCCCTGCGGTCCACGCTGGCTCGCAGCTTCGACCCGGTCGGCGAGCTGCTCGACACGGCCTCGCCTCGCCTCGGCGGCCTGCGCTCGGCCGTCCGGGTCGCCTACGAACGGCTCCGCCGGCGGCTCGACTCCCTCGTCGGGCTCGGAGCTCGGGAATGCGCTCCAGGAGCCGATCATCACGCTGCGCAACGGGCGCTACGTGGTCCCGGTCAAGGCCGAGGCGCGGTCGCGGGTCAAGGGCATCGTCCACGACGCGTCGGGGAGCGGCCAGACGCTGTTCATCGAGCCGCTGGTCGTGGTCGAGCTCGGCAACGCCTGGCGCGAGGCGCAGATCGCGGAGGCCGAGGAGGTCGCCCGCATCCTCGACGAGCTGTCCGCCTTCGTGGCCGCCAACGCCGAGGCCGCTGCGCGAGACCCTCGACGCGCTGGCGCGCTTCGACCTCTGGGCCGCCAAGGCGTTGCTCGCGGCCGAGATGCGTGCCAGCCGCCCCGAGACCAGCGACCGGCCCGAGGCGATCCTGCTGTCGGCCCGCCACCCGGGGCTGAGCGGGCGCGTCGTGCCCATCGACATCCGCCTCGGCGACGGCTACACGGCGCTCGTCGTGACCGGCCCGAACACCGGCGGCAAGACCGTCACGCTGCGCACGCTCGGGCTGCTCAGCCTCATGCACCAGGCCGGGCTGCACATCCCGGCCGAGCCCGGCAGCCGGCTGCCCGTCTGGCGCGACGTCTTCGCCGACATCGGCGACGAGCAGTCGATCGCCCAGTCGCTGTCGACCTTCTCGGGACACCTGCGCTCGATCATCCGGATCGTCGAGGCGGCCGGGCCCGGGCACGCTCGTCCTGCTCGACGAGCTCGGCGCCGGGACGGACCCGACCGAGGGCTCGGCGCTGGCCCAGGCGCTGCTCGACCACTTCATCCGGGCCGGCGCCCTGGTCGCGGCGACGACCCACTACGCCGAGCTCAAGGCGTACGCCCACACGACGACCGGCGCGCGCAACGCCGCGGTCGAGTTCGACCTCGAGACGCTGACGCCGACCTACCGGCTGACGATCGGCCTGCCCGGTGGAAGCCAGGCGTTCGCCATCGCCGAGCGACTCGGCCTGCCCGAGGACGATCGTCGACGATGCCCGCTCGCGACTGACCGAATCGCAGCGGTCGTTCGAGGCGACGCTTGCGTCGATCAAGGCGACCGAGGGCGAGACGAACGCCGCGCTCGACCGTGCGCGCGCCGCGGACCTGCGTGCGGCCGAGGCGTTGCGGCTGGCCCAGGAGGAGCGACGTCGCGCCCGGCGCGAACGCGACGAGGCCGTCCGTGCGGCCCGGACGGAGGCGGAACGGATCGTCGAAGGCCTGCGCGACGAGGTCCGCGCGACCCGTGAAGCGCTCGAGCGAGAGACCATCACCGCACCCGCGATCGACGACGCGGTCGCTCGTGCGGAACAGGAGCTCGGGCGGCTGCCCGAGGGCGAGCCGGCCCCCGTCGAGGCACCGGTCGAGGCCCGCACCTGGCGCCTCGGGGAGCGGGCACGGAGCCGGTCCGGCGGCTGGGAGGGCCGCATCGCGGCGCTCGAGCGTGGTGGCCGGCGGGCCACCCTCGAGGCAGGCGGCATGCGCGTCACGGTCGACGTCGACGACCTCGTCCCGGCGGCCGGCGACGGGTCCAGCGTCGGGCGACCCGATGGGTCTGCGCTCGGCGGCCCAGCCGCTGCCGCGACGACCAACGCCGGAGAGCTTCGTCTCGATCGAGCGCGGTCGGTCGCGTCATCGCTCGACCTTCGCGGCGCGCGCGTCGACGAGGCGCTCGAGGCGCTCAGCCGCTATCTGGACGACGCCGGGCTGGCCGGGCTCGACAAGGCGCTGATCATCCACGGGATGGGCACCGGAGCCCTCCGTGACGCCGTGCGGTCGGCCGCTGCGGACCACCCGCTGGTCAAGTCGGTCCGTGCCGGACAGCGCGGCGAGGGCGGCGACGGGGCGACGATCGTCGAGTTCTAGTGCCCGAAGGTCGGCCGTGGCGTCCGGGTCGGCCGTGGCGACGGATGCGGCTTCGGCGAGAAGATCGGCCCGGTGGTCGGCGGGGTCGGCAACGGGACGCAGCCGGGGCCGGGTGGCAGCCCCGGATCCGGCGTCGGGGCGAACGGGTCGCAGATGACCGGCGCAGCGATCGGACAGAGCGCCTTCGGGGCGAACGGCGCTCCCCACGTCCGGCCGAACGGGGCGAATTGGTTGTTGTAGAAGTACGACGTGCGCGTGCCCTTCGGTCCGCCACCGACGCCGGAGCCGCGAGCGGCCCGGGCGGCCCATGCGATGTCGGCCTTCTGCCAGGCGGGGAAGTTGGCCTCGACGTCGGACATGTTGAAGAAGCCGCGGGTGACCTTCGGGCCGACGCACCCGTCCTGCCACAGCAGGCCGCTCGCGGCGTCGACGGAGACCGCCACCCTGAGGGCATTCGTCTGCGTCGGCACGGTCCCCGGCACGAAGAACTCTGTGATGGTCTTCTTCGTGAACGGGCCCGGCTTGAGCCCGGTGAAGGCATCGACCTTGGCCGTGACGATGTGGGCGGGTGGCTTGAACTGGGCGATCTTCTCGCCCTTGCTGACCTCGGTCAGGATCGCGGACCATAGCGGTGCCGAGGTGTCGAGCGAGAGCTTGCCGTCGTTGGGGCTGTTGTCGCTGTTGCCCATCCAGACCCCGACCGCGAGCGCCGGGGCGTTGGGGTCGGACGGTGGTGCGAGATAGCCGTACGCGGCGACGTCGCGGTTGTCGCTGGTCGTGCCGGTCTTGTAGGCCGCCGGCCGCCGCGTCTTGCCGTCGTAGATCGCCCACTTGGCCCAGAACGGGTTGACGCTGACCTGGGTGTTCCCGGCCAGGATGTCGGTCATGACGTAGGCAGCCTCGGGGCTCGTCACGCGGATGGGCTTCGGCGTATCCGTCGGGGTCGGCCACAGGGTGCTGCCGTCCGGGTTGAGGATCGTCCCGATCATCCGCTCGGGCATCCTCTGCCCGCCGTTGGCGATCGTGCTGTACGCCCCGAGCATGTCGATCGGATGGGTCTCGAGCGTGCCGATCCCCTCCGACAGGACCGGGACCACGCCGCTCGGATACGACAGGCCGAAGTCCTTGGTCCGGTCGAACACATGGTCGAGGCCGCTCATGATGGTCGCCTTGATGGCCGGGATGTTGAGCGAGAACTCGATCGCCTCGCGGACCCGGACCGGGCCGCGCTCGAGCTTGTCGGCCTGGGTCGGGATGAAGCCGCCACCGAAGTTCGTGGTGACGTCCATCAGCATCGTCGCGGCGGTCAGCGTCTTGTCGTCGATGCCGATCACGTAGTCGATCGGCTTGATCGACGATCCCGGCTGCCGAAAACCATCCGACAGGACGTCGAACTGGGGCTGGAACTTCTTGTTGCCCTTGGACGTGTAGCTCGCCGAGCCGACGTAGGCCAGCACCTCGCCGGTCCGGTAGTCCATCACCGCGCCCGCGGCGTTGTTGATGTTGTGACCGCGCAGGCCGAGGATCCAGCGATCGCGCCTTGGCCGGGATCTTGCGGCTGGCGAGGATCGCCGACGGGTCCTTCGAGTTCGGGCCGCGAGCCGCGACGTAGACCCACTTCTCGGCGGTCTTCTGCATGTCGTAGTCAAGGGTGGTGATGACCCGGTAGCCGCCGGTGTCGACCTTGGGGCAGTCGGTCGGGCTGTCGGGGCAGAGCATCTGGCCGAGCTCGCGGCGGACCTGCCACACGAACTGCGGCGCCTTCCAGGCCGCCGAGACCTGGGGGACCAGCACGACCGGCTCCTGCTTGGCCGCTTCGTACTCGGCGACGGTGTGCTTGTTGCCGGTCAGCGGGCTGCGCGTCTCCATCAGGTCGAGGACCTTGTTGCGCCGCTGGACGATCTCGGAGTCCTGCGGGACGACGAGCTTGAAGTTGGTGCACTCCTGGCCGTCGGCGACGTTCTTGTCGAGGCAGACCTCACTGGGCGTTGCGCACCAGGTCATAGGCCGTCGGTGACTGCGGGATGGCGGCCAGGATGGCGTCCTGCGCGAGGGTGAGCTGGTCGAGCGACTTGCCGAAGTAGCCCTTGGCGGCCGCCTTCACGCCGTAGCTCTGGTTGCCGTAGAAGTTCTGGTTGAGGTAGGCGGTGATGATCTGCTGCTTGCCTTCCTCGCCCGGATAGGCCTGGGTCAGCCGGATCGACTGGATGATCTCGCGCGCCTTGCGCTCATAGGTCGAGCCGGCGAACGCCTCAGGCGGGAGCAGCCGCGCGCGGACGAGCTGCTGGGTGATCGTGGACGCGCCGCGGGGCCGGCCGGACAGGGTGTCGAGTCCCGCCGAGACGATGCCTGCCGGGTCGAACCCGGGGTTGATCCAGAAATCCTTGTCCTCGATGGCCGTCGTGGCGTCGATGATCTCGCCCGGCAGCTGGTCGAAGGTGACCAGCTCGCGCTTGAGGTCGCCGAGGCGGGCAAGCTCGATCTTGCCGGTCCGGTCGTAGATGATCGTCTGCTGCTCGAACGGGATGTTCGTGAGCGCGGCGACAGGGTCGGGGAGACCCGCGGAGTACTGGTTGTACGCGGCTGCCACGAGGAGTGCCCCGCTGGCCGTCACCAGGCCAACGGTGAGGAGCATCACCACCAGGACGACGGCGGCGATCCGTCCGAGCATGTTTCCCGAGCGAGCTTGCGGTCGACGTCCGAGCGCCCGACGGTGGCGCTGACGACGCGCGAGACTGGTCTGCATGAGTGGCCGCACGATAGCATAGGGGGCGTGATCGAACGGTCGAGCGAACGGACGCTAGCCTCCCATCGGGTCGAGACGACTCGACGCGCGAGCCTGTGACGAGGGCGACCGACGACGGCCACGGACCTCGGCGGGCTGCTGGCCGAGCTCGAGTGGCGGGGCATCCTCCAGGAGACGACGCCCGGGCTCCCGGCGAGGCTCGCGACGGGCCGGTCGATCGCCGGTTACATCGGCTTCGACCCGACCGCCGATTCGCTCCACGTCGGCCACCTGGTCCCGATCTTCGGCCTGATCCGGCTGCAGCGGTTCGGCGGCAGGCCCGTGGCGCTGGTCGGCGGCGGCACAGGGATGATCGGCGACCCGTCGGGTCGCTCGAGCGAGCGGAACCTGCTCGACCGCGACACGCTGGAGGCGAATGTCGCCGCGACTCCGCGGCCAGCTCGGGCGCTTCCTCGACTTCGCGCCGGGCGCGAACGGGGCGATCCTGGTCAACAACCTCGACTGGCTCGGCCAGCTGTCGCTGATCGACTTCCTGCGCGACACCGGCAAGCACTTCACGATCCCGTACATGCTCGACAAGGACTCGGTCCAGGTCAGGCTGTCGCGCGGGCTGTCGTTCACCGAGTTCAGCTACATGCTGCTGCAGGCGTACGACTTCGCCCACCTGTACCGGACGATGGGTGTCGAGCTGCAGATGGGCGGCGCCGACCAGTGGGGCAACATCACCGCGGGTCTCGAGCTCATCCGGCGGACGACTGGTGCCGGGGTGGTCGCCGACGCGAGTGCGAAGCCGAGCCCGCTCATGGGCTCGCGTACCGGCTGCTCCTGTCGCCGTCCGGCTCGAAGTTCGGGAAGAGCGAGGGCGGCGAGTCGGTCTGGCTCGACCCGGCGCGCACCAGCCCGTTCGACTTCTACCAGTACTGGCGCAATCTCGACGATCGCGACGTCGGCACGTACCTGCGCTGGTTCACCGAGTTCCCGCGCGAGCGGATCGAGGCGCTCGAGGCCGAGACCGCGGCCCATCCCGAGGCGCGCGCGGCCCAGCGCGCGCTGGCGTTCGACATCACCGCCCGGACCCACGGGACCGCGGCGGCCGAGCGCGCGGTGGCCGATTTCGGCGGTGGCGTTCGCGTCCGGGCCGGTCGACGATCCGGCGCGTCCTGGCGTCGCTGTACGCGTCGGCCGGCGGGTTCGAGTTCGATCGCGCCTGGCTGGCCTCGGGGATCGCGGTCCTGCTGGCCGAGGCCGGGCTGTTCACCTCGCGGGTGAGGCGCGCCGGATGATCGCGGGTGGCGGCGTGACGGTCAACGGCGAACGGGTCAACGACCCGGACGGCTCGTCCCGTGCCGATCGCCGGGGAGTGGTTCGACGTCCGGATCGGCAAGCGTCGCCGCGAGATCGGACGCGCCCGAGGGTAGGCGGGTTGGCGCGGTCCCCGGCCGGACCGCGCAACGACGTCAGCGTCGATGACGAGCGCGCAGCGCCTCGATGACAGTGCCCGCTTCGAGATCACGCTCGGCGAGCAGCACGAGGGTGTGATACAGAAGGTCGGCCGTCTCGCCCGCGAGGGCCGTCGCGGGTCGCGTCACGGACGAACCCGGTCGCCTCGGCCACGGCGTCGTCCTTGGCCGCGATCAGGACCTCGGTCGCCTCTTCGGTGACCTTTCGGCCGGCGGCGTCGACGCCGCCGTCCAGCAACGCGGTCGTGTATGAGCCGCCCGGTCTGGTCTGCTTGCGCTCGGCGATCGTGGCCCACAGCGTCTCGAGCCAGGCGAACCCCTGTGTCGAGCGTCCGGCCGGCGCGTCATCGGGGTCGAAGCAGCTGCGCGTTCCGCGATGACAGGTCGGGCCGGCCGGATCGGCGGTGACGAGCAGGGCGTCGCCGTCGCAGTCGACCGCCAGATCGACCAGCCGCAGGATGTTGCCGCTCGTCTCGCCCTTGCGCCACAGCCGCTCCCGCGACCGGGAGTGGAAGTGGACCTCGCCGGTCGACACGTGGCCGCCAGCGCCTCGGCGTCCATCCAGGCGACCATCAGCACCCGACCATCGGCGGCGTCCTGGACGACCGCAGGCACCAGCCCATCCGGGCCGAACCGGACGTCCGGGATGGCGGCCGTCACGCGACACGCTCGGGCACGAGCCGGACCGGGAGCCCGGCCGCCGCCATCGCGGCCTTCACGTCGGCGATCGAGTGGAGACGGCGATGGAAGATCGATGCCGCGAGCACGGCGTCGGCGCCGCCGTCACGGATCGCGGCGACAAGATCGGCTGGGCCGCCGGCGCCGCCTGACGCGATGACCGGGACACCGACGCGCGAGGTGATCGCACGGAGCAACGCGACGTCGAACCCGGCCCCGGTCCCGTCGCGATCGATCGACGTGACCAGCAGCTCGCCCGCGCCGACGTCCACGGCCCGTTCCGCCCAGGCCACCGCGTCGAGCCCGGTCGCCTCCCGGCCGCCCTTGACCACGACCTCCCAGGCGCCCGGCACGGTCGCACGCGCGTCGATGGCCACGACGACCGCCTGGCGACCGAACCGGCCGGCGCAGCGCGCGATCAGCATCGGGTCGGCGACGGCCGCGGTGTTGAGCGAGACCTTGTCGGCGCCGGCGCGCAGCACGTCGCGCATCTCGTTGACGGTCCGCACGCCGCCGCCGACGGTGAGCGGGATGAACGCCCGGCGCGCGGTCCGCTCGACGATGTCGAGGAGCGTCGCGCGGCGTTCCGGGCGCGGCGGTGATGTCGAGGAACACGAGCTCGTCGGCGCCCTCGGCAGCGTACCGTTCGGCGAGCTCCGGCGGGTCGCCTTCGTCGACGAGGTCGACGAAGTTGGTGCCCTTGACCACGCGCCCGTCGGCGACGTCGAGGCAGGGGATCACCCGGCGGCGAAGCATCAGGCCGCTCGCACGAGATCGACGAAGTTGGCCAGCAGGCGGAGGCCGTCGTCGCCGCTGCGTTCCGGGTGGAACTGGACCCCGACCAACGCACCGCGCGCGACCGCCGACGTGAACGGGCGGCCGTGGTCGGTGGTGGCGAGGACGAGGGACCCGTCGGCGGGATCCACGGCGCCTGCGTACGAGTGGACGAAATAGAAGTCGGCATCCGGCGCGATCCCGTCGAACAGCGGGTGGGCGCGCGTCCGCGCGACCTGGTTCCAGCCGATGTGCGGCAGGGTCGGGGCGTCCTCGAGGCGGACCGTGCGCCCGGCGATGACCCCGAGGGTGGTCGCGCCGTCCTCGTCGCTGCCGTCGAACAGGAGCTGGAGCCCGAGGCAGATCCCGAGGTACGGCCGGTCGGCGGCGATCCAGGCTCGCATCGGGCCGGTCAGGTCGTGCCGTGCGAGCCGCGACATCGCGGGCGCCGCCGCGCCGACGCCGGGGACGATGACCGCATCTGCCCCGCGCAGGCCCTCGCCGTCGCGCGCGACCTGGACCTCGGCGCCGACGGTCCGGAGCGCCTGGTCGATGCTGACGAGGTTGCCGGCACCGTAGTCGACGACCGCGATCCGCGGGCGGTTCGTCACCCGATCACTCCAGGACGCCCTTGGTCGACGCGACGCCGTCGCGCCGCGGATCGATCTCGCAGGCGACGCGGAGCGCCCGCCCGAGCGCCTTGAACGCGGCCTCGGCCAGGTGATGGTCGTTGCGACCCGTGCCGGTCACATGGAGCGTCGCGCCGGCTGTCCGGGCGAACGACTCGAGCGCGTGCTCGACCAGCTGGAGCGGGAGGCCACCGGCATGCAAGCCGTGGAACGGGAGGTCGACGACGGCATACGGGCGCCCGCCGACGTCGAGGACGACCGTCGCGAGCGACTCGTCCATCGGCACCGAGCTCGACCCGAACCGCGCGATCCCGGCCCGATCGCCGAGGGCCTCGGCGAACGCCGCCCCGAGCACCAGGGCCGTGTCCTCGACCGTGTGGTGCTCGTCGACCTGGAGATCCCCGTCGGCATGGATCGCCAGGTCGAACAGCCCGTGATGGGCAAGCGAGCCCAGGAGGTGGTCGTAGAAGCCGATCCCCGTGTCGATGGCGGTGTGACCCGAGCCGTCGAGGCCGAGCGTGACGGTGATGTCGGTCTCGGCCGTGGATCGGGCGACGGTGACGCGCCGACCCTCGCGCGGCCCGATCTCGATGGATCCGAGTGGCGACGTCATCGGGCGGTCTCCTTCGCGGCAGCGATCAGTCGATCGTTCTCATCGGGGTCGCGGACGGTCAGCCGCAGGTGGTCGGCCAGCGGGTGGCCCTCCCCGAACGTCCGGGGCACGAGACCGTGCGACAGGAGGGTCTCCGCGACCGACGCAGCGCGTTCGACGCTCCCGAAGTCGACCAGGACGAAGTTCGTCACCGACGGACCGACCGACCAGCCGATCGCGCGGAGGGCGTCGGTCAGGCGTCCGCGCTCGCGCGCCACGCGGTCGAGGTTGGCGTCGAGGATGTCCGGATCGAGGAGAGCCTCGGTGACGAGGGTGACCGACACGGTCGAGACCGAGCCGGGCGGTCGGAAGGGATTGAGCCGGGCGATCACCTCCGGCCGCGCGACCGCGAACCCGACCCGCAGCCCGGCCAGGGCGTAGGCCTTGCTCGCGGTCCGGACGACGACGAGGTTCGGGTACGTGGCGCGCAGGCCGACCAGCGAGGACCCGACGAACTCGGCATAGGCCTCGTCGAGGACCACGACGGGTGGCTCGCGCCCTGCAGCCGCGGCGTCGGCCGCCAGGTCGACCAGGAGGGCTCCGATGGCTCCGTCGGGCTCGGCCAGTGCGGTCGGATTGTTCGGGCTGCACAACCAGACGACGGCCGCCTGCTGATCCTGGACCGCAGCGCGGACAGCGGCCGGATCGAGCGCCCAGCCGGCCGCCTCGCCAAGCCGCGGGACGGCGATGACGGTCGCTCGCCGCTGCTCGGTCAGGACGCGGTACATCGCGTAGGTCGGTGTCGGGACGACGGCGGTGCCGCCGGCCGGGATGAAGACCTTGGCCACGATGTCGAGGATCTCGTCCGCCCCGGCACCGACCAGGATCTCGGCCGGGCTCACGCCATAGCGCGCGGCCGCGGCGTCGACGAGCCGGCGGTAGTCCGTCGGCGGGTACTCCGACAGCGGGACCTCGAACCGGCCCGCTGCCAGCAGCTGGCCGACGAGCGCCGGCGGGGTGGGGGAGGTGTTGAGGTCGAATTGGACGATCGTGGCCTGGTCGATGCCGTACCGCGCCGCGACCTCCTCGTCGGTCGCCTCCCAGCTGTAGGTCGCCGGGGCGTTCGGCGTCGTGAAGGTGACGGGCGTCGGGCTCATCGGGTCGGGTCCTCGAAGCGGATCTCGACGGCGTCCCGATGGGCGAGCAGCCCCTCGGTCTCGGCCAGCGCGGCGATGGTCGCACGGATCGAGGCCAGACCATCGCGATCGATCCGCTGGACCTGGACGAACTTGCCGTACGCCTCCACGGACAGGCCGCTCGACGCCCGGGCCAGCCCGCCGGTCGGCAGGACGTGGTTGGCTCCGGTGGCGTAATCACCTGCGGATTCGGGCGCCCACGGGCCGACGAACAACGAGCCCGCGTTGCGCAGACGGGCCACTGTCGGTTCGAGCGGCTCGACGTCGACCGACAGGTGCTCCGGGGCGTAGGCGTTCACGAACTCGATGGCGAGGTCGAGCGTCGGTGCGAGGACGATCCCGCCGTGGTCGCGCAGCGCGATCGTCAGGACGTCGCGGCGTGCCGCGGCCCCGAGCTGGCGGGTGACGGCCGCCTCGACGGCGTCGGCGAAGGCTGGGTCGGTGGTGACGAGGATGGCCGGGGAGTCCGGCCCATGCTCGGCCTGGGTGATGAGATCGGCGGCCACACGGTGGGCGTCCGCCGGTGGCGCGGCGAGGACCATCCCCTCCGACGGGCCTGCCGGGAGGTCGATCCCGACCTCGCCGGAGACCTCGATCTTGGCCGCGGTGACCCAGGCGTTGCCAGGGCCGACGATCCGGTCGACCGGCGCAAGACCGGCTTCCGGAAGTCCATAGGCGAGGGCGCCGATGGCCTGTGCGCCGCCGGCGACGACGAAGCAGTCGATGTCGAGCAGGCCGGCGGCGGCGAGGAGGACCGGGTTCGTGCGGCCGTCGCGGTCGGCCGGCGAGGCGACGACGACCCGCTCGACGCCCGCGACGCGCGCCGGGACGACGGTCATCACCAGCGACGACGGGTAGGGCGCGGATCCGCCCGGGACGTAGGCGCCGACGCCGGCAAGCGGAGTCCAGCGCCGCTCGATCTCGATGCCAGGAGCGATGGTGGTCGTGACCGACGACGGGCGCTGGGTCTCGGCAAAGCGCCGGACGTGGTCGATGGCCTGGTCGAGGGCCCTGCGGATGCGTGGCTCGAGGTGGTCGACGGCGACGCGGAGGTCGTCGGGATCGAGGACGAGCCGGCCGTCGGGGCGACCACCGCCGACCCGGGCATTGGCGGCGCGGACCGCTGTGTCCCCGCGGGCACGGACGTCGGCCAGGGTCGCGCGAGCGGAGTCCCGGACGGCAGGATCCGGCACCGCGCCGCGGCGGACCAGGGCGTCGTGGTCGCGGCGGGCGTCGGCGTCCCCGGCCGCGACGGCGCTGAGGTCGAGCCGACGGAGGCGGAATGTGGAGGCGGCGTCATGTTCGTCGAGGCCGTCGATGTGGGCGGGTCGCGTCGCGCTCACGGGACGATCTTCTCGATGGGCAGGACGAGGATCCCCGACGCGCCCGCCGACTTGAGCCGCGGCAGCAGCCCCCATACGTCGTCGGCGCCCACGACCGAGTGGATCGCGATCATCCCGGCATGGGCCAGCGGGATGATGGTCGGGGATTCGAGGGCAGGCAGGAGGCGCTCGAGCTCGGGCAGCGTGTCCGCCGGGGCGTTCATCATCACGTACTTGCGGCCTCGCGCAGCGATGACCGCGCTGAGCATCGTCTCGACCGCGGCGACCTCGGCACCTCGTTCGCGGTGTGCCGCGGGGTTGGCGATCAGGATCGCCTCCGACGCGAGGACGTCACCGACCTGGCGGAGGCCGTTCATCGCCAGCGTGGAACCCGTCGACACGAGATCGACGATCCCCTCGGCGAGCCCGAGTCGGGGCGCGACCTCGACGGCTCCAGAGATCGGGATGATCTCGACCGGGATCGCCCGGTCCTCGAAGAACCGGCGCGCGGTATTCGGGTGCGCCGTCGCGACGCGACAGCCGGCCAGGTCCTCCACGGTCTGGTAGCGGGTGTCGTTGGGGACCGCAGCCGCGAGACGGCACCGGCCATACCCGAGCGAGCGGATGCGTGGCAGGTCGGCACCTGTCTCGCTGAGGAGGTCTTCGCCCGTGATCCCGAGGTCGGCGACGCCATCGCCGACGAATTCGATGATGTCGTTGGTGCGGACGAACAGGATGTCCAGCGCGTAGTTCTGCACGAGCGCGACGAGGCTCCGATCGTGCTCCTCGAAGACGAGGCCGGCGTCGTGCAGGAGCCTCAGGGTCGGCTCGACGAGTCGGCCCTTGTTCGGGATCGCCAGACGAAGGCGGCGGGTCATCGCCGGCTCATCGCTCGCCGGCGACGGGGTAGGGGACCGTACCGGCGCGGCTGGCCGTCTCGAGCTTGTCGAGCATCGCTCGATAACCGCCCTCGCCGTGGTTCAGCCAGGACGCGATGCGCGTGATCGTGGCCGTGCTGGCACCGGTCTGCCGCGAGATCTCGGCGTAGTGCATCCCGCCATCGAGCATCCGGACGACCGCCCATCGCTGCGCGATGTCGCGGAGCTCCTTCAGGGTGCACAGATCGCGAAAGAATCGCTCGGTCTCGTCGAGCGCCTCGAGGCTGCGGACTGCGTTGAACAGAGCCTCGACGTCGTCGGTCTTCCAGTCGTCGGCCATCCTGCCGTCACCCGCTCGTCCACGCCTCGCCCCACCGTGGTAGCGTATTAGCGTGCTACTACGATAGCATGATGACATGGTGGTGGCAATGGCCTTCGAGATCCTGCCCGCGATCGACCTGCGCGGTGGTCACGTCGTGCGGCTGCAGCAGGGCGACTTCGCGCGCGAGACGGTCTACGCAACGGATCCTGCGACAGTCGCGGCCGGGTTCGTCGAGGCGGGAGCTCGATGGCTGCATGTGGTCGACCTTGACGGCGCACGGGCCGGCCGGCCCGCCCACCGCCGAGAGATCGAGGCGATCGTCGCGGCAGTGGGGGACCGGGCAGGAGTCGAGGTCGCAGGCGGCCTCCGGGACGAGGAGTCGGTCGCAGCAGTCCTGGCAGCGGGTGCCAGGCGCGCAGTCGTCGGGACGGCGGCACTCGAGGACCCGTCCTTCATGGGGCGGCTGGTCCAACGCCACGGCGCCGACTGGTTGGCCGTCGCGATCGATGTCCGCGACGGCCTCGCCGTCGGCCAGGGCTGGATCCCCGGGACGCCCGGCGTCGAGGTTGCGTCGGCGATCGAACGTCTCGCCGACATGGGCGTCCACACCTTCGAGGTGACGGCGATCGAACGCGACGGCCTGCTCGACGGCCCGGACCTCCGCCTGTACGCGCGGCTCCTCGCCCACGACCGGGGCGCCGTCATCGCGTCCGGCGGCATCGCCACGCTCGAGGACCTTCGAGCCATCCGCGACACGGGGTGCGCCGGCGCCATCGTCGGGCGAGCCCTGTACGAGGATCGACTCGACCTCCGCCAGGCCATCGACCTTCTGGGCCTCGACGACTGACGGCCGGTTACGGCAGCTCGACGAGACAGACGCGGGCGACGGGCTTGCCCCAGTCCGTGCACCACAGCTCTCGCCTCGCAGCCCACGCGGCCGGGTGCGCTGCGGCCCACGCCGGGATGTGATCAGTCGGTTCGACCGCCCAGCGCACGCCCTCGGCATAGAGGTCGGGCACATCCGCCTGCATCTGCGAGATCACGAGACTCGTGACGACCGGCGCCCGCATCCCGAAGAGCGGCGCATAGCCGCCGGCGAGGGTCACACCCGGCGGCACCATCCGCTCGACCGCCGCTTGACCGTCGAGCGTCTCGCGTCCGGTCGACGCGGCCCAGCCCGCGGCCGCGGCGAGGCCTGGCGCCGCCAGCAGGACGAGGACGAGAGCCAAGCCGGACACGCGCAGCACCTGCGGGCGGTTCACGGTCCGTGCGGCAAGCACCGCCACACCCGCCCCAGCGATCAACGCCAATCCGGGCAGGATCGGCACGACGTATCGGTTGGGCTGGTATGAGTTCGAGGCGACGCCGAGCAGGCCGAACGCCACCCACATCAGCCCGACGATCGCGACGCGGGTCGGGCCGGCCATCGCTCCCGGCTCATCTGTCGCCACCGGCGGCTCACCTGCGGGCCCGCCTGGTTCGGCAGCAGATGTGTCCAGGCGCCGAGCCCGCCACGCGAGGTCGGTCAGGACGATCACCAGCCCGGCGACCGCTCCGACGATCAGCGGTCGGGCAAGGCGTGCGGCGCCGTCATTCGACCTGACGTACAGGAGGACGTCCGCCACCCAGTCCGCGACGCTTCGAGGAAATGTGCCAGTCGGCAACAGGGCGAGCGCCCCACCCGGCACATCGGCAGCAGGACGTGCGACGAGGACGAGCCAGGCCACACCGGCCACGCCGACGATCCCCGCCGCGATCACGAGGAACGGTCGCAGTGTCGGCTCCCGGATGCCACGGGCGCCGATCGCCAGCAGGATCCCGACTGCGCTCGGCAGCGCACTCACCTTGAGACCCATCGCCACTGCCAGCGCGAGCCCGCAGATGACCGCCCAGCGGCGGACCGACCCGCGCTCGACCGCGACCGCCGCAACCGCCGCGACCGACAGCGCCAGCGCGACGCCCGGCTCCAGCAGCGCGAGCCGACCGTAGTAGAGCGTGAGCGCCGAGAACGACGCCCCGACCGCCGCCACCGTCGCGCCGGCAAGCCCGAGCGGCCGCCGCAGCCCGAGCTGGAGGACGACCCCCATCGCGACGGTCGCGGCCACCGAGATCAGCCGCGCCTGGACGAGTCCGACCCCGAACAGGCTGAAGACGATCGCCTGGGCGACACTGAGTGGCAGCTGGACCAGGTGGATCGCATAGTCGTCCGACGTCGTCCACGACCCGAACAGGGCGAGGTTGCGGGCGTTGAGGGCGCGCCATCCCTCGTCGCTGAACGGGGAGTTCGAGAAGGTGACCCCGGTCGCCGGGTCGTGGTCGATCGCACCCAGAAGGACCAGCGCGACCCCGACCCCCAGGACGGCGGCCGCCAGCCACCCGAGCCGCTCGCGCGCGATCAGTGTCCTGTGCCGTGCCCGCCGGTCGCTTCGAGCTGCTTGCGGTGCGACTCGATGACCTTCTCCGCGATGTGCGACGGGACGTCCTCGTAGTGATCGAGCGTCGCCGTGAACGAGCCTCGGCCCTGCGCCAGCGAGCGCAGCTCGGTGGCGTACGTGAACAGCTCGGCCTGGGGAACGTGGGCGCTGATGACCTGCATGTCGCCATCGGTGTCCATGCCGAGCACCCGGCCGCGCCGACCGTTCAGATCGCGGTTGACCTCGCCCATGTACGCATCGGGGATCCGGATCTCGACCACCATGATCGGCTCGAGCAGGGCCGGCTTGGCCTGGTGGACGCCGTCCTTGAGCGCCATCGAAGCCGCGATCTTGAACGACAGCTCGTTCGAGTCGACCGTGTGGAACGAGCCGTCATACAGCGTCGCGCGGAAATCGGACAGCGGGTAGCCGGCGAGCACGCCTTCGGCGGCGGCCTCGCGGATGCCCTTCTCGACACCGGGGAAGAAGCCCTTGGGCACCGATCCACCGACGATCCGCTCGGCGAACTCGACGCCGCCGTCTGGGTTCGGCTCGAGCTCGATCCAGACGTCGCCGAACATCCCGTGCCCGCCGGTCTGCTTCTTGTAGCGACCGTGGGCCTGGGTCTTGCCCCGGATCGTCTCCTTGTACGGCACCCGCGGCGTGTGGGTCACGATGGCCGCGCCGAACTTGCGCTTGAGCCGCTCGATGATGACCGCGTTGTGCGCCTCGCCCATCGTGCGCAGGACCTGCTCGCCCGTCGCCGACCGTTCGAGCCGGACCGTCGGCTCCTCCTCGAGCATCCGGGCGAGGGCCGGTCCCATCTTGTCGAGGTCGCCCTTGCTCTGTGGCTCGATGGCGACCATCAGCGACGGCTCGGGGAACGCGAGCGGCGGCAGGACCAGCGGCTTCTCGCGGGCGGACAGCGTGTCGCCGGTCTCGGTCACGGCCAGCTTCGCGACCGCGCCGATCTCGCCCGCCTTCAGCTCGCCGATCGGCTCCTGCTCCTTGCCATGGAGCAGCAGCAGCTGGCCGATGCGCTCGTCCTCGTCGCGGCTGCCGTTCCAGACGTGGGCCTGCGAGCGGAGCGTCCCCGACAGCACGCGCAGGTAGGTCAGCCGGCCGACGAACGGGTCGGCGGTCGTCTTGAACACGCGCACGAGCAGCGGTCCGCTCTCGTCGGCGGCGACCTCGACCGTCCCGCCCGACTTGTTCGCTGCCGTCGTCGGTGGCTCGTCGGCCGGGGAGGGGAGATAGCGGACGATCGCGTCGAGCAGGCCGCGCAGGCCGATGCCCTTGACGGCGCTGCCCGACGAGGACGGGGGCAAGGATCGATTCCTTGACGCCCTTGCGGAGGCACGCCTCGAGCTCCGGGTCGGAGATCTCCTCGCCCTCGAGGTACTTGGTCAGGACGTCGTCGTCGGCCTCAGCGGCCGCCTCGAGCAGCTGGTCCCGGCGGCGGGAGACCTCGGCCTCCAGGCCGGCCGGGATCGGGACCTCCACCTCGGTCGTGCCATCCCAGGTCCACGCCTTGCGGTGGACGAGGTCGACGTAGCCCTCGAACGACTCGGCGGCGCCGATGGCCAGCTGGAGCGGCGCGATCTTGTCGCCGAAGGTCGCCCGGAGCGCGTCGAGGGCCGCCGTCGGGTCGCCGTTCTCGCGCTCGCTCTTGTTGATGAAGAAGCAGGCGGCGGTGTTGGTCTCGCGCGCGATCGCCACGGCGTGCTCGAGGCCGGCCTCGACCCGGTCGGACGCGTCGACCACGAAGATGGCGCCGTCGGCCGCCGCGAAGCCCTCGACGACGTCGGCGAAGAAGTCCGGATAGCCGGGCGTGTCCACCAGCGAGATGCGCGTCCCATCGGCCTCGAACGTCCCGACGGCGAGGCTCAGCGACTCGTGCCGCTTCTGCTCTTCGGGCTCGAAATCGAGATGAGCCGTCCCGTCGTCGACGCGCCCCAGGCGCGGGATCGCACCGGCCCGGTGCAACAGCTGTTCCGCGAGCGTCGTCTTGCCGGCGCCAGCGTGACCGGCCAGAACGACGCTCCGAAGGTGGGGGAGGTCGACGCTCTTCATCGTCATCGGTTCGTCGGTCCTTCTTCAGCGGGGGTCAGAGGGGACGTCCGGGTGGAGCGCGGGTCCGGCCATGATAGTCCGCTATACTCCGGCCCGCGATGTCAGGTCACTCCAAATGGTCCACGATCAAACGCGCCAAGGGCATCACCGACGCCAAGCGCGGCGCACTGTTCACCAAGGTCGCCCGGGAGATCTCCGTGGCTGCCCGGCAGGGTGGCGGCGACCCTGACGCCAACTACCGGTTGCGCCTCGCGATCGAGAAGGCGCGCTCGGTCAACATGCCCGCCGACAACATCAAGCGGACGATCGACAAGGCGACCGGCGGCGGCGAGGCCGAGCAGTACGAGGAGATCGTCTACGAGGGCTATGGCCCGGGCGGAGTGGCCGTCCTCGTCGAGGCGCAGACCGATAATCGCAATCGGACCGCCGCCGAGGTCCGCTCGATGTTCACCAAGAGCGGGGGCCAGCTGGCCGGCTCCGGCGCGGTCGCCTGGCAGTTCGAGCCGCGCGGGCTGATCGCCGTGCCGCGGAACGGCGTGGACGCCGACGAGGTCGCGCTCACCGCCATCGACGCCGGTGCCGAGGACGTCGACACCGACGGCGACGAGACCATCGACATCTATACCTCGCCAGCCGATCTCGAGGCGATCCGCCAGGCGCTCGAGGCGGCCGGCGTCACGGTCGAGTCGGCCGAGTCGACGATGGTCGCCAAGCAGACGGTCGAGCTCAATTCGTCGAAGGCGCGCCAGGCCCTCCGGCTCGTCGAGCTGCTCGAGGACCTCGATGACGTGTCGCGGGTGACGGCCAACTTCGACATCCCCGAGGATGTCTACGCCGAGGTCGCTGGATGAAGGTCCTCGGGATCGACCCGGGGACAGCCGCGCTCGGCTACGGGATCGTCGAACGGACCGGCGGTCGCCTGCGCGAGGTCGACCACGGCTGCCTCGTGACCAGCCCCGACCTGTCGATGCCGGAGCGGCTGCTGGCCATCCATTCGCTGGTCGAGGAGCTGCTGGCACTCCACCGCCCGGACCTGATGGGCGTCGAGCGCCTGTTCTTCTCGCGCAACGTCCAGACCGCGCTCGGCGTCGGGCAGGCCCGTGGGGTCGTGTTGCTCGCTGCGGCCCAGCACGGGACGCCGGTCCGCGAGGCGACCCCGAACGAGGTCAAGAGCGCGATCACCGGCTACGGCGCGGCCGACAAGGAGCAGGTCCAGCGGCATGGTCCAGCTCGTGCTCGGGATGAGCGACCGGCCGCGACCCGACGACGCGGCCGACGCCCTCGCCATCGCGACCTGGGTGGCCAACACGGACCGCGGTGCGGCGGTCGGCACGGCCGCGGTCCGCGACCGGGCTGCCGTCGCGCCCATCACGCGCGGCGAGACCGGCTATGAACGCGCCGTCCGCGAGGCGCTGGCCAGCGAGCGCAAAGCCGAGAAGAGCGCCTCCTAGCGTGACCCGGTGATCGCCTCGGTCGATGGGGTGGTCGGCGCGGTCGCGGCCAATTCCCTGGTCGATCGAGGTCGGCGGGCTCGGCTATCGCGTGTTCGCGGCGCCCGCGGTCCTCGCCTCGGCCCAGCCGGGCGGACGGCTCAAGCTCCACACCTACCATCTGGTCCGCGAGGACCAGCAGGCGCTGTACGGGTTCCGGACCGCCGAGGAGCTCGGGTTCTTCAACCTGCTGCTGACCGTCAACGGGGTCGGCCCCAAGGTCGCGCTCGCGATCGTCGGCAGCCGCCCCACGGCTGACCTCCAGCTCGCCATCATGGCCCAGGACCAGGCCGTCCTCGTCGCCATCCCCGGCATCGGCAAGCGGCTGGCCGAGCGGATCATCTTCGAGCTCAAGGAGAAGGTCACCGCGGCCGGCGTGTCGGTGTCGGGGCCGTCGGCTCCTGGTGCCGCGGCGAGTGAGGGCGAGATCGTCGCCGCGCTGCAGGCGCTGGGCTACTCGCTGGCCGAGGCCCGGGAGGCTTCGCGCACGGCCCTCGCCGACGTCGGCGTGGAGAGCACGCTCGAGGAGCGGGTCAAGGCGGCGCTGCGAAGCCTGCTGCGCGACTGACTGGCCTCCTGGCGCCGGCGGCCGTCAGCCGACGACGTCCCGATCCAGCCCGAGCCTGACCGCGACGGCCGCCGCCTCGGTCCGCGTCTCGACGCCGAGCTTGCCGAGGATGTGCGAGACGTGCACCCCGGCCGTGCTCTCGCTGATGAACAGGCTGTCGGCGATGCGCCGGTTGGTGTAGCCCTCGGCCACGAGTGCCAGGACCTCCCGCTCGCGGGTCGTGAGGCCGAACGGGTCGGCCGGTTCGTCCGGGAGCGGTGATGTTCTCCTCGGCGTCGCTCGGTCCACGGCGTGGGATCCGCTCCGCCCGCACGAGGTCCATCCGCATCCGCCGTGCCAGGCTCTCGATCTGCGCGACCAGCATGCCGGCGCCGATCCGCGTTGCGATCGCATGGGCGTCGCGGAGGGGCTCGGCGCCGCCGCCATGCCCGCGGACCCGCCCGCTCCGGCGACCGCCTCGGCGGTCCGCCACAGGACGTACGATTCGAGGAACGGCGCGGGTCGCTTCGAGAGCGCCGGGCGCACGGCCTCCCAGTTCGCGGCGTCGTCTGCGCCGGCCGCGCGGGCGAGCTCCGCCTCGCACAGCGCCATCCGCCATCCGAGCTCTCGTTCCGCCAGGTCGTCGCGCTGCGTCAGCCGGTCGGTGGCGGCCCGATAGCGTTCGATCACGTCGCGCGCGGCGTCGACGGCGGTCTCGGCTGCTGCAGGATCGCGGCCGGCTCGGGCACGGACCGCGAGGTCCGCGGCCGCACGCACGCGCCGGGATCGCCAGCTGGCCGAGGATGATCGCGTCGTCCATGTCGACCAGCCGGTCGAAGCCGTCGCGGGCGATCGCGAGTGCCGTCGCGAAATCGCCGCCCCACTCCTCGATCTCGGTCCCGAAGGCGTAGAAGTCGATGACGAACTGGGCGTCGGCCGAGCCGACGGCCTCTGCTCGTGGCGATCTCGAGATCCCGGCGGGCCGCGGCCAGGTCACCGGTCTGGAGGTGCAGGTGCGCCAGCGTCACGTTGAGGTGGATGGTGGTGACGCCGGGCAGCACGCGGTTGGCGTTCCGCTCGAGGAGGTCGGCTGCCTCCGGATAGCGACCGAGCTCGATCAGCATCCCCGCCGCGTTGACCTCGAGGAACGTCCCGAAGCTCAGCTCCGTGCTGTACCGGCGGGCGCTGGCCGCGCCGGTCAGGGTGACCTCGAGCGCCTCCTCGACGAAGCCGCCCATCTCGAGCACGCTCCCGAGGTTGGCGTAGGCGCGTGGCACCTCGGTCGGGTCGTCGGCCGGGAGCGCGATCGCCAGGGCATGCCGCAGCAGGTCGATGCCAGCCGCGACGTTGCCAAGGGCCGCCCGGTCGACCCCGAGCGTGTTCGTCGCCCGCGACTCGATCCCCAGGTCGCCGATCGCCCGCGCGGTCTCGATGGCCCGCTCGGCGAACGCAACGGATTCGCCCGACCGGGCGGCGAGCATCAGGTTCTGGGACAGGCCCGCCAGCACCCGCGCCTGGAGGGTCGAGGGCGGCGTGCCTTCGAGGAGCTCGACGGCCTCCTCGAGAAGCTTGATCGAGGTCGCCGTGTCACCAGCGAGCCAGGCCGCACGCCCGCCCTGCTCGCGCGCGCGCGCCCGGCGCTCGCGATCGCCGCCGGCCCCATCGGCGCTGTCGACCAGCTCGATCGCGCGACGTGCCAGCGTCACCGCCCATGCCGCGTCACCGACCAGGGTCGCGGCGGAGCTTGCGGCGTCGTACAGGTCGACCAGGTCGCGGTCGGCCGGGCGATCATCCACCGGCACGATGTCCCACAGCTCGATCGCGCGCTCGTACTGGCGAGCGGCATCGGCGTAGGCGTAGGCGGCCCGCGACGCCTCGCCGGCTTCGATCGCGGCCATGAGGGCACGGGCGGGTTCGTGGGCCGCCGTCCAATGGTGAGCGAGCTCCACCAGCCGGCTGGCCGCGGCGGCCCCACCGCCAGCCGGTCGCGCCTCGATCGCCCGCGCGTAGGCGCCGTGGAAGACGCGCCGCTCGGACGGCAGCAGCTCGTCGTAGGCGGCCTCCTGGACGAGCGCGTGCCGGAAGCCGTACTGCGCGACGGCGTCATCGACGCCGATGACGAGGAGCTGGGCGTCGACCGCCTCGTGGAGCGCCGTCCCCATCTCCGCGTCGGACAGGCCGCACACCTCGGCGAGGATCTCGTGGTCGACCACGCGTCCGGCGACGGCGGCGATCTCGACGAGCCGGCGCGCACGTTCCGAGGCCGCGGACAGATGGACCAGCAGCACGCCGCGCAACGTCTCGGGCAGCCGCTCGCGACGCTGGCCGGTCTCGTCGACCGCGGCGACCAGCTCCTCGGCGAAGAACGCGTTGCCGTCGGACCGGCGGGCGACCGAGTCGACCAGCGTCTGGGACGGTGTCGCGCCGGTGATGGCGGCCAGCAGCTCGACCAGCTCGTCGCGCTCGAAACGTTGGAGGTCGATGCGTTCGACGCGCGCCTGCCGTTCGGCCTCGGCCAGCCAGCTGGTCAGCGGATGGCGCCGATGGAGCTCGTCGGTCCGGAAGGTCCCGACGATCAGCAGCCGCTCGTCGCGGGCGTTGCGGGCGAGGAACGCGAGCAGGTCACGGGTCGAGCGATCGGCCCAGTGCAGGTCCTCGATGATCGAGCAGGACGGGCGATGCCTCGCCCAAGCCGACCCAGCAGCCGCAGGATCCCCTCGAAGATGCGGGTCTGGAGCCATTCGACGTGATCGGCCGACCCGGACCGTCGCCGCCGACCGATCGACAGCTCCGGAACGAGCCGGGCCAGCTCGGGCAGGGCGGACCCGCCGCCACGGCGATCCGCTCGGGGTCCACGTCGCGGACCAGCGCCCGGAGCGCCTGGACGATCGGTCCGAACGGGAGGCCGTCGTCGCCGAGCGCGACCGTCCCGCCCTCGAGGACGAGCCAGTCCGTGTCGCGCAGACCGGCCGCGACCTCGGCGACAGGCGGCTCTTGCCGACACCCGCCTCACCGCCGACGAGGACCAGGGTCGCTCCGCCCGGACGCGGCGACGTCGGCCGCCGTCGACGAGGGTCTGGAGCTCGTCCGTGCGACCGACGAAGATCGGGCTGGACAACCGCCGAGCCATGCTCGGAATGATAGGGCCGGGCGTCGCCCCTCTTTCCCCAGAAGAGAGACGACGCCGGTCCTGGGGTCATGCGCCTGTGGGCCCACTCACTCGGGCGTTCCGGCCGGGCCCAGTGGACCCGAAGTGGATCGTCGTGGCGGCGGTCTCGCGAAGGACGCGGACGAAGCCGCTGATGCCGCCTCGCTCGAGACCCGGGTGCTGCTGGCCACCCTCGCGGGCCGCCCGCTCGAGGGCTCGCTTGGTCATCGCTCGCTCGCGATCCTGCTCGACCATCCAGAGGTAGGTGTCGGGATCCATGTGCACGGCGGTGCTCCTCCTGTGCCTCGATCCATGTGGCGAGGTCGTTGATGACACAGTGGCGGGGAGGGTGACCGTGGCGCATCGAGCGTTCTGCCCATCCTGGCGCGCAGTGAACCCTTCATTTCGCGAGCGGGGCGTGCGTCCCGGCCTTTACGTCCTCGGCGACGTCTCTAGGCGGCGACGACTACGGGCGGCGCCCGGCGAGCGCATCCGCATGCCGGCCGAGCGGGTCGATCGAGGCGCGACCGGGACGGGCCGCCAGGTCGGCCAGGGTCTGCTCGTCGAGGATCTCGAGCATCGCGTCCCGGACGTCGATCATCACGTCGCGCAGCGAGCAGGTCGCCTCATCGACGACACGAGCACGGCTCGTAGTAGCGCAATGAGACGCAGCCGAGCGGCGCCAGCGCGCCATCGAGCAGGCGGATGACCCGCCCGAGCGACACGGTCGATGGATCGGCCGCGAGCGCATAGCCGCCATGCGCCCCGAGCGTGCTGCGGACGATGCCGCCGTGCTTGAGGCTGGCCATGATCTGCTCGAGGAACTTGGCCGGGAGCCGGTTCCGCTCGGCGAGGGTGGCCAGCGGGATCGGTCCCTCACCCTCGTGGCGCACGAGGTCTGTCAGCGCGCGGAGGCCGTATTCGGAGCGGCGGGAGAGGCGCATGCGCGCATCCTAGTCTCGAAGACCTAGTCGGTGGGTGGGACTTCGGTCGGTGCGGTCGCCGGCGCATCGAACATCCGTGCGATATGGCCGCCGACGTGCTATCCTCGCGCCCGATGGCCGACGACCTGTCACGCATCCTCTCGGCGGACCTCGAGGACGACGGCGACCTCGTGATCGAGGGCACGCTCCGACCGCGCACGCTCGACGAGTACATCGGCCAGCGCGAGGTCAAGGCCAACCTGTCGGTGCTGCTGACCGCGGCCCGGGGGAGGGGAGAGGCGGCCGACCACGTCCTGCTCTACGGACCGCCCGGCCTTGGCAAGACGACGCTCGCGACGATCATCGCGCGCGAGCTCGGGGTCAACGTCAAGTACGCCTCGGGCCCGGCCATCGAGCGCGCCGGCGACCTGGCCGCGATCCTGACCTCGCTCGAGGAGCGCGACGTCCTGTTCATCGACGAGATCCACCGGCTCAATCGGGCGGTCGAGGAGATCCTCTATCCGGCGATGGAGGACTACGCGCTCGACGTCATGATCGGCAAGGGCCCATCGGCGCGGTCGCTCCGGCTCAGCCTCAAGCCGTTCACCGTGGTCGGCGCGACGACCCGCGCCGGGCGCATCAGCAGCCCGTTGCGCGACCGCTTCGGGGCGACCTACCGGCTCGACTTCTACACCGACGAGGAGCTGGCTGCGATCGTCGAGCGCTCGGCGGTGATCCTCGGGGTCGGCATCGATGACGCCGCCATCCGGGCCATCGCGCGACGCGGACGCGGCACGCCGCGGATCGTCAACCGGCTGCTCAAGCGGACGCGCGATCACGCCCAGGTCCACGGCAACGGCCACGTCGACGAGGTGACCGCCACGGCGGCGATGCGAGCCATGGAGATCGACGACGAGGGCCTGGACTCGACGGACCGCAAGCTGCTGGCCGCGATCGTCCAGAAGTTCCAGTCCGGGCCGGTCGGAGTGGCCGCGCTGGCGGCCGTCCTGTCCGAGGAGGTCGAGACGATCGAGGACGTGTACGAGCCGTTCCTGCTGCGGCTCGGGTTCATCGACCGGACGCCGCAGGGCCGGATCGCGACGGACCTCGCCCGTGCCCACCTGTCCGCCCTCGGCTACGAGATCCCGCCACCGCGCCGGACGGAGCCCGGGATGCCCGGGCTGTGGGACCTGCCGGCGGTCGTCGAACCACCCGAGACGCCGGACGCGTGAGCGGCGCCGCCCAGTACGACATCACCACGCCGGCTCCGGCCGATGGCTCGACCCGGGCACGGACCGGGCGACTGGCTCTGACCCACGGCACCGTCGAGACGCCGCAGTTCATGCCGGTCGGGACGAACGCGACGGTCAAGGCGCTCACCCCGGACGACCTGCGCGGGGTCGGTGCCTCGATCATCCTGTCGAACACCTACCACCTCTACCTGCGCCCGGGCCACGAGCGGATCGCCCGGCTCGGCGGCCTCCACGCGTTCATGGGCTGGGACGGGCCGATCCTGACCGATTCGGGCGGCTTCCAGGTCGTCTCGCTCGGCGATCTCCGGGTCGTGGACGACGACGGCGTCACGTTCCGCAGCCACCTCGACGGCTCGCTCCACCGGTTCACGCCGGAGGTCTCGATCGAGGTCCAGGAGGCGCTCGGCGCGGACATCGCGGTCGCCTTCGACCAGCCGGTCTTCCCGAGCTCGCCTCGTGCGGTCGTCGCCGACGCGACCGAGCGGACGCACCGCTGGGCCGAGCGCTCGCTGGCCGCCCACAGCCGGGCGGACCAGGCGATCTTCGGGATCGTCCAGGGCGGCCTCGAGCCGGACCTCCGGGCGGCGTCGACGCGGATCGATCGCGAGCATGCCCTTCGACGGCATCTGCCTCGGCGGGCTGGCGGGCGACGAGACGCCGGCCCAGCGCGAGGCCACGCTCGATGTGGCGATCCCGCTGCTGGCCGACGACCCACGGCCGCGCTACCTGATGGGCCTCGGCTCGCCGGCGGACCTCCTCGAGGCCGTCCACCGGGGCGTGGACCTGTTCGATTCGGTGCTGCCGGCCCGGGTGGCCCGCAACGGCCAGGTCTGGGTCCCGGGTGGCCGCCTCAACCTCCGCAACCAGCGCTATCTCGACGACCCGGCGCCGATCCAGGACGACTGTCCATGCCTCGCCTGCGCGACGTTCTCGCGGGCCTACCTCGCCCATCTCTTCCGGGCGAAGGAGCTGCTCGCATACCGTCTCGCGACTTGTCACAACCTGACCTTCACCCTAGACTTCATGGCCAGGATCCGAGCCGCGATCCGGGCCGGAACATTCCCCGCTTCGATGTCCGAACTGCGCCTTCGCGCGGGCCGGATAAGTGGCGGTGAAGTCGCCGGGAAGTCGGCGTGAAGGATCGATCGGTAGGCTGCTTGACGACGCGGAGGCGAAGCGATGGGCTCTCGAGATCGGCCCCACAAAGAGGCCAAGAAGAAGCCGAAGGCGAAGAGCGCCCAGCCCAGTCTGTCGCCGATGTCGGAACCACCGCAGAACGTCGAGGTGATCCGCAAGCCGCGCAAGGAACGGACGGTCGTCGAAGACGACACGGAGCAGGCCTGATCGACCGGCGGAGCCGACGTCCGCTCCGGCGAGCGGTCCGATGGATCGGATGAGGAGCGTGACGGACAGATGGCGATGACCGAAGAGCGAGCGGCCGAGCGCAACACCGCGGAGCGGAGCAAGGCGGTCGACGCCGCCCTGGCCACGATCGAGAAGCAGTTCGGGCGCGGCGCGATCATGAAGCTCGGGTCGCGGGAGAAGCTCGTGCTCGACACGATCCCGACGGGCTCGATCGCGCTCGACCTGGCGCTCGGGGTCGGCGGCATCCCGCGCGGCCGGATCACCGAGATCTTCGGCCCCGAATCGTCGGGCAAGACGACGGTCTGCCAGCACGTCCTGGCCGAGGCCCAGGCTCGCGGCGGGGTCGTCGCGTTCATCGACGTCGAACACGCGCTCGATCCGGGCTACGCGCGGGCCTGCGGCGTCAACGTCGACGAGCTCCTCGTCAGCCAGCCGGACACCGGCGAGCAGGCGCTCGAGATCACCGAGACGCTGATCCGCTCGGGCGGCATCGACTGTGTCGTCGTCGACTCGGTGGCCGCGCTCGTGCCGCGCGCCGAGATCGAAGGCGAGATGGGCGACTCGTTCATGGGCGTCCAGGCCCGGCTGATGAGCCAGGCCCTGCGCAAGCTGACCGGTGCCGTCTCTCGCTCGAACACCGCGCTCGTCTTCACCAACCAGCTGCGCGAGAAGATCGGCGTCATGTTCGGCAACCCGGAGACGACCCCCGGGGGCCGGGCGATGAAGTTCTACGCCTCGGTCCGGCTGGACATCCGGCGGATCGAGACGATCAAGACCGGCACCGAATCGGTCGGCAACCGGGTCCGGGTCAAGGTCGTCAAGAACAAGGTCGCCGCACCGTTCCGCGTGGCCGAGTTCGACATCATGTACGGCGAGGGCATCTCGAAGGAGGGCGGCCTGCTCGACGTGGGCGTGGCGATGGACACGGTCACCAAGACCGGTGCCTGGTTCACGTTCGGCGAGACGCGGCTCGGCCAGGGTCGCGAGGCGTCCAAGGACTTCCTGAAGTCGAACCCGCAGGTCGCGGCCGAGATCGATCGGCTCATCCGGGCCAAGATCAACGACGTGCCGATCCCGGTCGAGGGCATCGAAGAGGCGTAGTGACTGCCGACGGCGGCGCCCCCGGCGGCCGCGGTCGACGGGCGTCCTTCGCCGAGCGTCGCGAACGGCGTGCCGCGGTCGACGATCCGAGCGTCGTCCTCGAGGCGGCCGCGCGGTTCCTCGAGCCTCGCGCGCGATCCGTCGCCGAAGTGCGCCGGCGGCTGGCCGGCGCCGGCTATCGGGCGGACCTGGTGGACGGTGCGATCGAGCGCATGCTCGAGCTCGGCATGCTCGACGACGAGGCGTTCGCGCGGACATGGATCGAATCGCGCGATCGAGCGCGGCCACGCGGCGAGCGGGCCATCCGCGTGGAGCTTGCCCAGAAGGGCGTCGACCGGACGACGGTCGATCTCGTGCTCGGCGAGCGGCGGGAAGCCGCCGCTGGCGTGCCGGACGACGAGGAAGGCGACGGCGCGCCGGTCTCGGCCGATGAGGCCGCCGCGGAACGGCTGATCGCGCGGAACGCTCGGACGCTGGCGCGCGTGGCGGATCCGCGGCTGCGCCGTCAGCGGGCGTACGCGTTGCTCGCCCGCAACGGGTTCGACCCCGAGGTGTGCCGCACCGTGGCTGCGCGGGTCGCGGACGCGGGCGACGACGGGGCTTCGCTGGCTGACGAGTGACACGGCGGGAGGCGCGGCGCCGGGGGGTGTTGTGCGTCTGACACGAATCAGAGGCTTGGTCTTGTCCTGACGCCGCAGCTCGTCACGATCGCCTCGTGCGACACTGCGAGCGTGACCGAGCGTTCAAGACCGGGGTCCCGGTGATCTCGCACACCCACGTCTCCGCCGCGGCCGCCAACCGCGACCGGCTGCTGGCCGTCCTCGGGCTCAGCCTGTTCGTGCTGCTTGTCGAGGTCGTCGGTGGTATCGCCTCGAACAGCCTCGCGCTCCTGGCCGACGCCGGCCACATGCTCACTGACGTCTCGGGCATCGGGTTGTCACTTCTCGCCATCTGGTTCGCGGGTCGTCGCCCGACGACGGAACGTTCGTTCGGCTACCTGCGGCTCGAGATCTTCGCGGCCGTCGCGAACGCTGTTCTTCTCTTCGGCGTGGCCGCGTTCATCCTGGTCGAGGCCTGGCAACGGCTGTCGGCGCCGCCGGAGGTCGCCTCGGGCCTGATGCTCGGCGTCGCGCTGGTCGGGCTTGCGCTGAACGCCGTCTCGCTGTTCGTCCTGCGTGATGCCCAGCGTACGAGCCTGAACATGCGTGGCGCCTATCTCGAGGTCATGGGCGACCTCGCCGGATCGGCAGCAGTCATCGTGGCGGCCATGATCATCACGTGGACCGGCTGGATCGCCGCTGACGCTGCTCGCTTCGGTGGCGATCGCCCTCCTGATCCTGCCGCGGACCTTCGCTCTGCTGCGCGACGCGACCGACGTTCTGCTCGAGGCGACGCCGAAGGACCTCGATATGACCCACGTCCGGCGGCACATCCTCGAGTCGCCCGGGGTCGTCGACTGCCACGATCTCCACGCCTGGACGATCACCTCGGGTGTGAACGTCCTGTCGGCCCACGTCATCCTGGCCGAGGGCGCCGATCCGGCGCTCACGCTCGACGCCCTGTGTGCGTGCCTGTCGGACGACTTCGACATCGAGCATTCGACGTTCCAGCTCGAGACCGCCGATCGGCGCCGCTTCGAGGAACGAAGCCACGCCTAGCCTGCTCAGGTTGCCGCCCGGTTAACGCTCGGTTGACCCTCGGGGACCCGAGCCGTAGGCTACGCAGTAGATACATCACGTGCCGGTTTTTCATGGCACGAGTCACCGCTGTGGCCCGATCGCAGCCCAGGGTGGGTGCCTCGCTCGAAGCGACCGCCCAGCCCATCGAGCGACCGAGTCACCTGGCACATGAGGCACGTCCGGCCCGCAATCGGCCGGATGGGAGGAACAGAATATGGATCCCGTGATCATCCTGGCGGTAGCCGTGGTGGCGGCCGTCGGCGGAGCCGTCGTTGGCGTCTTCGTCCGGAGCCTCTGGGCATCCCAGACGATGAAGGCGGCCACGTCCGAGGCTCGCCGCATCGAGGCCGAGGCCCGGGCCCGTCAGAAGGAGCTCATCCTCGAGGCCAAGGACGAGAAGCTGCGCATGCAGCGCGAGGCCGAGGAGGAGGCCCGGGCACGACGCGCCGAGCTCGCCGGCCTCGAGACCCGGCTCCTCCAGCGCGACGAGTCAGCTCGACCAGCGCACGGACATGCTCGAGCAGCGCGACCGGAAGCTCCTGGAGCGCGAGCGCGAGCTCGACAAGACACGCGAGGACCTGGCACGCGCCCACGGCGAGCAGGTCGCGGCGCTCGAGCGCGTCGCCAACATGTCGGCCGAGGACGCCAAGCGCATCCTGATCGAGGCCGTCCGCGAGGAGGCCGAGCACGACGCCGTCAAGATCGCCCGGGCGATCGAGCGCAGCGCCCGCGAGGATGCCCAGGACAAGGCCCGCGACATCGTCATCACCGCGATCCAGCGTGTGGCCGCGGATCACACCGCCGAGCACACCGTGTCGGTCGTCCATCTCCCGTCGGACGAGATGAAGGGCCGGATCATCGGCCGCGAGGGTCGCAACATCCGGGCGCTCGAGCAGGCCACCGGCATCGACCTGATCATCGACGACACGCCCGAGACCGTCATCCTGTCGGGCTTCGACCCGGTCCGCCGCGAGATCGCCCGGATGGCGATCACCAAGCTCATCGCCGACGGCCGCATCCACCCCGGCCGCATCGAGGAGGTCGTCGCCAAGGCGCGCGCCGAGGTCGACGTGATCATGCGCCAGGCCGGCGAGCAGGCCGCCTACGAGGCCGGTGTCCCGGGTCTCCCGGCCGACATCATCAAGACCCTCGGCCGGCTCAAGTTCCGGACCAGCTACGGCCAGAACGTGCTCAACCACGTCGTCGAGACGAGCCACCTGGCCGCCGTCATCGCGGCCGAGATCGGCGCCGACGTCCAGGTCGCCAAGATGGGCGGCCTGCTCCACGACATCGGCAAGGCGGTCGACCACGAGGTCGAAGGGCCGCACGCCGCCATCGGCGCCTCGATCGCCCAGCGTCACAACCTGTCGCCCAAGGTGATCAACGCGATCGCGGCGCACCACCAGGAGGTCGAGTACACCTGCCTGGAGGCGCCGATCGTCCAGATCGCCGACGCCATCAGCGCATCGCGCCCGGGCGCCCGCGGCGAGTCGATGGACACGTACGTCAAGCGCCTCGAGGATCTGCAGGCCATCGCCGAGAGCTTCGGCGGCGTCGAGCGCTCGTTCGCGGTCCAGGCCGGACGCGAGGTCCGCATCCTGGTCCGGCCCGAGGAGATCGACGACCTGACCGCCAGCCGGCTCGCCCGCGACATCGTCAAGAAGATCGAGGAGCAGCTGACCTACCCGGGCCAGATCAAGGTCACCGTCATCCGCGAGACCCGCGCGGTCGAGTACGCGAAGTAGGCCCGCTCAGTCCTCCGACCGCGGGCGCCGTGCCCGTGTCGCGAGCGTGAGGATGCCGACCGCGGTGATCACCACCCCGATCGCGATCCCGAAGCCGAGGATCTCGAAGCCGCCGGTCCACTCGATCGCCTGACCGAGGAAGGCCACCAGCAGGGCCACGATGATGACCTCGGTCAGGTTGTCCTTGAGGTCGTCGAGCGATTCGATCTTGAGCCATGTCGGCAGCCCGACATCGCGTTGCACGAACAGTTGGTACAACCCGGCGGAGATCACGAACAGGACGGTCCCGATCAGGAAGATGTCGATGATCGCCACCGTGTTCGCGATCAGACCCTTGGCTGCGGTGGAGGACACGTCACCGGCGCTGACCAGGTCGATGATCACGGCGGCGACGCGCATCAGACCGAAGACCTGGAGCGTGGCCGACGCGACGAACGTCCCCAGGACCGCCAGGATGATGAGGAACCGGCTGGTCCCCAGGATGTCGCGGATCATCGTGGGCGATGGTACCGGACCATCGACGCCGCGCGTCGCCGTTACGATGCGGGCGTGAACACCGATCTCGATCGCGGCGCCGTCGGACGGACACGCCTCGGCAACCCGGCCAATGGGAACGCCCCGCGTCCGACAGGCGCATGCCGCGTCCTGATGATCGGCGACATGATCGGCAAGCCCGGCCGGATCGCGGTCGAGGAGCTCCTGCCGGGCCTGCGCGATGAGCGTGGCATCGACTTCGTGACCGCGAACGGCGAGAACGTGGCGGGCGGGATGGGCCTCACGCCGCAGACAGCCGACACCCTCCTTGCGGCGGGCGTGGACGTCATCACGTCGGGCAACCACATCTGGGACAAGCGCGAGATCTACGCCTACCTCGAGGCCAACGACCGGGTCCTGCGGCCGCTCAACTACGGCTCGCACGAGGTCCCCGGTCGCGGCTGGGGCACCTACCAGGCGCTCGACGGCACCGACCTCGCGGTCATCAACCTCCAGGGCCGGACGTACATGCAGCAGATCGAGAACCCGTTCACCGACGCCGACCGGCTCCTCGACGAATCGTCGGAGCCGCTGCCGCCGGTCCGTCTGGTGGACTTCCACTGCGAGCTGACCTCGGAGAAGAACGCGCTCGGGCTGTACCTCGACGGGCGCGTCAGCGTGGTCGTCGGCACGCACACCCACGTCGTGACCGGCGACGAGCGGATCCTCCCCAACGGCACCGCCTACCAGACCGACCTCGGGATGACCGGCCCGGTCTGGAGCGTCATCGGGTTCGAGCCGCGGACCGTCATCCCGCGCTTCATCAACGCGCTGCCGACGCGCTTCGAGGTGGGGCAGGGGACCGTCGTCTTCAATGCCCTCCAGGTCGACATCGATCCGGCGACCGGACGTGCCCTGGCGATGGAGCGGATCCAGCGGCTCATCGAGGCGTGACGTGACGGTCGGGCCGCGCCGACGCCGCCACGACCCTCTGGCGCCGGCCGGGTCGGGTCGGGTCGAGCCACCCGCACCCTCGACGGTCGACCTGCATACCCATACGACCCGCTCGGACGGAGTCCTGGAACCCGCCGTCCTGCTCCGGGCGGCGGCCGACGTCGGTGTCCGGCTGATCTCCCTGACCGACCACGACACGCTCGCCGGGTACCGCGAGGTCGTGGAAGCCGACGCGGTCCCTGAGGGACTGACCCTGGTCCCGGGCGTCGAGATCAACGCCATCGTCACCCGCGACCTCGGCCTCTGGGAAGGTGAGCTCCACGTCCTCGGGTTCGGGATGGATCCCGCCGACGACGATTTCGAGGAGGTGCTGGCCGGCCAGCGGGCGCGCCGCCGCGAGCGGTTCGTGCGGACGGTGGCGCTCCTGCGCGAGCTTGGCCTGTCGATCGACGTCCAGCTGCCCGAGATCACCGATTCGACCGACAGCGCGCTCGGTCGCCCGACCGTCGCGCGCGCCCTGATGGCGGCCGGACACGCACGCAGCGTCGAGGACGCCTTCTCGCGCTTGCTCGGCTGGGGGAAGCCTGCGTACGTGCCGCGGACCGGTCTCGGGCCGATCGGCGCGATCGACGCGATCCGGGCCGCCGACGGACTCCCGGTCCTCGCCCATTTCGGCGAGGCGCCGTCGCGCGTCGACATCGTCCGCGAGCTGGTCGACGTCGGGCTCGGCGGGCTCGAGGTGTACTACCGCTCGTTCGACGTGGCGACCGTCCAGGCAGTCGGCGAGGTCGCCCGGTCGCTCGACCTGGTGCCGACCGGTGGCAGCGACTATCACGGCGATACCGGGTCGTACGCGGAGGCGCACGCTGCCCTGTGGGTCCCGCCCGAGGTCGCCGCCGGGATCCCCGGTTCCGGCGTCGTAGTAGGCTCGCCGACACAGCCATGACCGAGCGATCGACCACCACCCGCGCCCTGCCGATGCTGGACTTCGTTCCGGCGGCGACGCCGGACGCCCCGCGCCAGCCGGTCGTGCCCGACGATGCGCGCCTCGCCGAGTACCTGCCCGAGGCGCGGACGCTGCCACGGTTCCATCTCTGGACGCTCGGCTGCCAGATGAACCGGAGCGATTCGGAGGAGATGGCGGGACGCCTGCTGACCGCGGGCTGCGAGGAGGCGTCGAGCCTCGAGACCGCCGACCTGGTCGTCATCAACACCTGCGCGATCCGGGAGGGCGCCGAGCAGAAGGTCATCGGCCGGATGGGCCAGCTCGCGCGGCTCAAGACCGCGAACCCCGCCATGCGGGTCGTGCTGACCGGCTGCTCGGTCCGCGAACCCGACCGGGCCGGGTTGCGGCGCCGCTACCCGGCGGTGGACGTCTTCCTGCGCCCGGACGAGGAGCCCGAGCTGGTCGACCGGCTCGGGCTGGCGTCGGCGCAGGCGCCCATCGGGGCGGGCTCGGTCGGCGCCACCACGACCGTCGGGCGGACCGTCGTCGGTGTCGCGGACCACCTGGCCGGCACCCGCGCCGCGGCGGTCGCCACCGGGACCGTGGCCCGCGGCTCGACGATCGCGGCCTGGCTGCCGATCATCTACGGCTGCGACAAGACCTGCACCTACTGCATCGTCCCGTTCAGCCGCGGTCCGGAACGCAGCCGTCCGTTCGACGACATCGTCGACGAGGCACGCGCCCTTGGTGCCGCCGGCTATCGCGAGGTGACGCTGCTCGGCCAGAACGTCAACTCGTACGGCCACGACCTGGCGCCCGAGGAGCGGTTCGCCCACGTCGACGCCGAGCGGTGGGCCGGGCACAGGCTCGACCTCGCCGGGCGCCCGGACCTGGCCGAGCTCATCCGCACCATCGATGCGCTGCGGACCGTCGATGGCCGCCGGGCGATCGGACGACTGCGCTTCGTCACGTCGCACCCGTGGGACCTGTCCGACCGGTTGATCGCCGCGCTTGCCGATTGCGCGTCGGTCTGCGAGCACCTCCACCTGCCGGTCCAGTCGGGCTCGGACGGCGTCCTCCGCCGGATGGGTCGCCAGTACACCATCGAGCACTACCGCGAGCGGCTCGACCGGATCCGCGAGGCCGTCCCGGACATCGCCATCTCGACCGACATCATCGTCGGCTTCTGCGGCGAGACCGAGGCGCAGTTCGAGGAGACGCTCGCGCTCCTCGACACCGTCCGCTACGACCAGGTCTTCGCGGCGGCCTACTCGCCGCGGCCCGGGACGCCGGCCACGAAGCTCGCCGACGACGTCCCGCCCGACGTCAAGCGACGCCGCCTCAACGACGCTGCTCGCGCTGCAGGAGGGGATCGGGCTCGAGCGGAATCAAGCGTGGCTCGGTCGCGAGGTCAGCGTCCTCGTCGACACGGTCAACGCGCCGCGGTCGCACGAGCACGAGGGTCCCGAAGCGCCGGCGGGGGAGGGGAGCCGGCTGTCCGGGCGGACCCGTGGCAACAAGCTGGTCCACCTCGGCGGTGACGCGGCGCTGGTCGGCCGCGAGGTCATCGTCCGCATCGACCACGCCGGCCCGTACGCCCTCCGCGGCGCGCTCGTCGGGGCGTGACCGGGGCACCGCCACTGGTCGTCCTCGCCGGCGCGACCGCGACGGGCAAGACGGAGCTCGCGATCCGACTCGGCGAGGCGATCCGCGCGACGGGCCGGCCGGCGGCGGTCATCTCGGCCGATTCGCGCCAGGTCTTCCGCGGCCTCGACATCGGGACGGCCAAGGCGACCGCCGCGGACCGGGCGCGGGTCCCGCACCACGGCCTCGACCTCGTCGAGCCCGACGAGCCGTTCAGCGTCGCCGACTTCGTCGCCCACGCCCGCACGGTCCTGGCCGCCATCGCGGCGCAGGATGGCGTGGCGATCCTCGCCGGCGGTACGGGTCTGTACCTCCGCGCCGTCGGACGCGGTCTCGATACCGCGGCGCTGCCCAGCGACCCGGCCATCCGCGCCGGGCTCGAGGCGGATCTGATCGCCGATGGTCTCGAGCCCTCGGTCGAGCGCCTGCGCACGCTCGCGCCCGCCACGGCCGAACGGATCGACACACAGAATCCGCGACGGGTCGTCCGCGCCCTCGAAGTCGCCGAGATCGGCGGCGACGCGGCCGCCGCCTGCCATGCGCGGCTACCCCGGGCCGATCACATGGCTCGGCCTCACGGTCGAGCCGCCTGCGCACGCCGAGCGGATCGCCGCACGCGCCCGCGCGCAGTTCGATGCCGGACTCCTCGACGAGGCGCAGACGCTCCGCGAGCGGTTCGATCCGACGCTGCCGGCCTTCTCCGCCATCGGCTACCGCGAAGCGTGGTCCGTGATCGACGGCGAGCTGACCCGGGATGCCGCGATCGAGCTCGACGTCCGCCGCAACGTCGCGTTCGCCAAGCGCCAGCGAACCTGGTTCCGCGCGGAGCCCGACATCGACTGGCTCGACGCGACCGACGACATGCCGACGGACGCCGCCCTCGACCCGCGTCCGCCTTCTGCTGTAGGCGACCGAAGCGATCCCGGAAACGATGAAGCCGGCCCGCGCGATGCGGACCGGCTTCGGTTCGGACTGACGATCCCCGCGGCGGGGCCGCGAAACTCCTGACGCTAGGCGCTCGGGTTTGCCGGCGGCGGGGGAGCCGCAGGCGGCGCCGGGGGCGTGGCGCGCCCCGGTCGCATGGCCTGGGCGGCGGCCACGTTCGCGGCCTGTGCCTTCTCGACAGCAGCACGCTGCTCCGGAGTCAGCATCGACAGCTCGTGCTCCATGAACACGTCGCGGACGCCCGGGTAGTTGAGGTACATGAAGATCGCGAACGCCAGCAGCCAGCCGATGAACTCGGACTCCATCGTCCCGGCGTTTGCCGAGGAGCGCGAAGAAGCCGAAGATCACGGTGAAGATGCTGATGAAGATGCCGAACTGCCACGCATAGGCGCGGATGTTCCAGAAGCCCTCGGCGACCCAGAACCAGATCGCCGCGAGAAGGACGGCCCAGATGGCCTGGCCCCACTGCGGGCTGTTGAACGAGACGTCCTTGCCGACGAAGTTGAAGGAGACGATCCCCAGGAAGACGAGCGTCCTCCAGATCTCGTAGAGTCCGGCGATCCCCGCGCCCACTGCGAGCAGCGTGACGCCGATCGGTCGCTTCATACGGTTGCTGCCCTCCATCAGATACCGCCCTCGAATGAAGGCAGGTTCCGCTTCACACAGGATAGCGACACACGGCAACTGATTGCGTGGTGTACGAGCGACGGTCGCGTCGGGCCCGCAAGGGGGTCCGCGGGGAGGGCGCGCTATCCTTCGGCGGTGCCCAACGACTTGATCGATCTCGCGCCGCCCGTCGAGAAGGCGTTCCTGGTCGCCGTCGACGTCGGCACCGAGGACGGCTGGACCGCCGAGGACTCGCTCGCGGAGCTCGCCAACCTCGCCTCGACCGCCGGCGCCGACGTGGTCGGGGCCGAATGGCAGAACCGCCGCCACGTCGACCCCAACTGGTACATCGGCAAGGGCAAGGCCGAGGAGCTCGTCGCGGCCAAGCGCGAGACCGGCTTCGACCTCCTGGTCGCCGACGATGAGCTGTCACCGGCCCAGCAGACGCGCTCTCGAGGGCCTGCTCAACGTCAAGGTCATCGATCGCAGCCGGCTGATCCTCGACATCTTCGCCCTTCACGCGCAGACCCACGAGGGCCGGCTCCAGGTCGAGCTCGCCCAGCTCGAATACCAGCTGCCGCGCCTGACCAAGCTGTGGACCCACCTGTCGCGGACCCAGGGCGGTATCGGCTCGCGCGGTCCCGGCGAGAGCCAGCTGGAGACCGACCGGCGGATCATCCGGACGCGGATCTCGAAGATGAAGGAGCGCGTCGAGCAGGTCCGCCAGCAGCGCGAGACGGCCGCCCGCGGGCGCGACCGCCGGCTGTGGCCGACCGTCGGCATCGTCGGCTACACCAACGCCGGCAAGTCCACGCTGCTCAACGCGCTGGTCGGCTCGGACGTCGCGCACGCCGAGGACAAGCTGTTCGCCACGCTCGACCCGACCAGCCGCCAGGTGAAGCTGGGCGACGGCCAGACCGCGATCGTCACCGACACCGTCGGCTTCATCCACAAGCTGCCGCACCAGCTGGTCGACGCGTTCCGCGCGACGCTCGAGGAGGTCAACCGGGCCGACGTCCTGGTCGAGGTCGTCGACGCGTCCGACAGCCACTTCGAGGAGCACCGCGCGACCGTCCAGACCGTGCTCGACGAGCTCGGTGCGGGCGAGAAGCCGCGGCTGCTCGCCTTCAACAAGGCCGACCTGCTCGACGCGGCCGCGCGCGACGGCTCGACGCCGGCGCCGGCCATCGCGGGCGCGGTGTTCGTGTCGGCGCTGACCGGATACGGGATGGACACGCTTGCGGGCCGAGATCGCGGCGCTGCTGGCGTCGCTCTGGGTGGACGTCGACGTCTGCCTCCCGTATACCGCGGGCGAGCTTCTGGCACGGGTGCGCGAGCGAGGGACGATCGAGCTCGACTACGGCGAGCGCGAGGTCCGCGTCAAGGGCCGGGTGGCGCCTGCGCTCGCAGGCGAGCTGACCGCCGCCGCCGCACGCTGGGCAGCGGCGTCGCTGGAGGCTGCCGGGGCCAAGGACGGATGACCTCGCGATGAGCGGCCAAACCCGCGTCGCCGGCTGGGGCGTCGCGCCCGACGGGTCCGAGGTCACCTGGACCGTCGCCGAGGGCCGGCGCGGCCGGCGCTGGCGCGAGGTCGTCAGCCGTGACGGCGCCGTCCACCACGCACTGCTGCTCGAGACCGCGCCGGACGGCCGGTTCAGCCACCTCGAACTCGCTCGTCGCGACGGCCTCTGGACATTCCACCCCGAAGACGGACGGGACGCTGCACGGCAACCATGTCGGTCGTGGCGAGGTCGATATCCGGCACGTGACGGGCTGGCCGTTCGCTCCCGACGACGCGATCCTCATCGAGGACTCGGTGATCAGCCTCGCCGCCATCGCCTGGTCGCGAGCCTCGTCCATGGCGGTCGGGTCGAGCGTCGAGGTCGCGGCCGTCGTCATCGGGGGCGACGGTGCGCTCGAACCGGTGCCTGCGCTCCGTGTCGTGCGCCTGTCCGCGATGGGCTGGCGGGTGGGCGATGCACCGCCGATCGAGCTCGATCCGGCCGGGCTGCCGTTGCTCGCTGGCGGGTCGACACGCCCGCTCGAGGTCGACTGACGGCGTCCGGCGCCGGGCGGGCCGCCCGACGGATCAGTCGGCTGAGGCGAGCCTGAACAGCTGCCGCGCGCCAGTCAGCCCCTTCAGCTCATACGTCCCAGCGTCCTCGAGTGTCACGGCCGAACCCTCGAGAAGGTCACGCGTCGTCGTGGAGATGAGGACCTCGTTCGGACCGGCATGGTCAAGCATGCGTGCTGCCGCGTGAACGGCGATGCCTCGCACGTCGTCACCCACGAACTCGACCTCACCGGTGTTGACTCCGACCCGGATGGGCAGGTCCATGGCCTTCGCGGACCTGATCATGGCGGCCGCGCAGCTCACCGCTCGTGTGGCGCTGTCGAAGACCGCCAGGAACCCGTCGCCCGTCGTCTTCACCTCGCGCCCCCGGAAGACGCTGAGCTCGACGCGCAGGCGCGCATTGTGGGTCGCCAACAGGTCGTGCCACGCGGCGTCCCCGATCCGCTCGAGGGTGGCGGTCGAGGCCACGATGTCGGTGAACATCACCGTGGCCAGCGATCGATTGGACGTGTCCTGGAGCGAGGCCTCCATGGCCCGCCCGCTGGCGCCCCAGTCGAGCGACACCCACGGCTCGTCCCCGATCACCCATTTGTCGTGGCCCGGCGGGATCTCGAAGACCGAACCCGCCCCGATCTCCAGCGCCTCTCCGCCATCCATGACGATCCGCAGGCCACCCGAGATCGTGTAGCCGACGTGGCGGACCTGGCACGACACGGTCCCGACGAGCGGCGCGACATCGGTCGACCAGCGCCAGCCGGGTTCGAACGCGCACCGGCCGACCCTCGTTTCGTCGAGAGCGACCGACTCGATCGTCATCCCCGGCATCGAGCGGATGCCGTCCGGAGTCGCGAAGTTC
>CAVZTK010000005.1:0-6940 GCA_963778155.1 uncultured Chloroflexia bacterium | reverse complement strand
CCGAGTGCCATCGCCGGCGCTACGGGACCCCCGCGCCGAAGAGCGTGCGCAGGAGCCAGTACTCCGGGCGGGGGTGATCGTCCGTGATGATCGGGCCTGGGCCTGCCTGCGCCCGGACGGCGTCGCCACCGCTCGTCAACGTCTGCTTCCCGATCTCCGCGACCCACTCGTCGACGGTCTTGACCGGAGAGTCATAGGCCGACGAGATATCGGCGAGGACGCCGGGGCGACCGAGGATCGACCGGATGTTCGCGTCCGTGAAGGCGACCGGCGACGATGACCCGAGCATGTACATCCCGTAGCCACCGGGCCCGCGGACGAGCGTCACCTCCGGGAAGACCGACGCGAAGGTCCGGACGTGATCGTTGAGACCGGCCGACGAGCCCTCGTACGGGACCCACTGCATCATGATCCCGTTCTCGGTCAGGTGGTCGCGACCGGCCTCGTAGTACTCCTTCGACGAGATCACCGAGGCGCCGGAGCTCTCGCTCGGTGGCGGCGGGTCGGTGACGATGATGTCGAACCGGTCGTTCGTCAGCTCGAGATGGTTCCGGCCATCGGTGACGATCACGCGGCCGTTCGGGTTCGCCAGCACGGACGCCGCGTCCTGGTAGTAGTAACCGAACATCTTGGGCACGCTCGGGACGAGCTCGACGACGTCGGTGTGCAGGCCTGCGATGAGCGCCGCCCGGAACGCGGAGCCCATCCCGAACGCCACCACGAGGGCCCGTGATGCGGTCGGTCGGGCGATCAGCGGCAGGATCGGCATCAGCTTGGCGTCGACGGTCAGCAAGGTCATCGAGGTGCCGGCCACCCAGAGCTCCGGCGTGAAGGTCTGCTGCCCGGCCTGGACGGACGCGATCTCGTCCTCGGTCGAGGCGAACATCTTGGCCCCGACCGCACGGAGATACGCCTCGTTGGGCTGGACGAGCAGCCCCGGGACGAACGGGGTCGACGCGACGACCAGGGCGACGACCAGCCCGATGGCCGCCAACGACCGGCTGGGAACGCGGCTGCGGAAGGCCAGTGCGACACCGAGCGCGGCATTGACGACCGCCAGCAGGGCGACGACCAGCGGTGAGCCGAGCGTGGGGATCAACAGGAACGGGACGATCACGCTGCCGGCGATGGCTCCGACCGTGTTGACCGCGAGGAGCGACCCGGATTCGCTCCCGGCGTGGCGTGGGTCGTCGGCAAGAAGCGCGGATGCGGCCGGGAAACTGAGGCCGAGGACGACCGTCACCGGCAGGACGACAAGGATCGAATTGCGAAAGAGAGCCCGGAGCGTCGCGAGGGAGGGTCCGGGGACCAGACTCTCGGGGCGGACCACGACCGTCACGAGCCCGACGACGACCAGCACCGCGACCAGGATCTGGGCAAAGGCGAGAAGGCGGACGGGATCCTGGATCCGTGGCCGGATGAAGTTGAACAGGAGGGCGCCGATCGCCAGGCCGATCAGGAAGACGGCCAGGATGACCGTGAAGACGTAGGTGGTGTTGCCCGTCCCCGACGCCAGCAGCCGGGTCCACAGGACCTGGTAGCCGAGTGACGTCAGGCCCGAGATGAAGGCGACCGTCAGGGCGAGGGCGGTTCGATCCATCGAAGGCGCGCCCGGAGACGGCGGCGGCATCGGGGGCCTCCATCACCGTCGGGCGGGATGAGCCTTGAGGCACGGTCGGAGCCGCGCGAGAGAGCAGGAGCGCAGCGATGCCGGCGATCGCCGAACATCCGGCACCCACCCACAGCGCCCCCGACAGGCCGAACAGCTCGATCAGCACGAACCCGGCGGCGACCGTGCCGATGATCGCCCCGATCGTGTTCGCGGCGTAGAGGCGCCCGAACGATTGGCTCAGGTGGGCGTCGGAGCTGAGATGCCTGGTCAGCGTCGGCAGCGTGGCGCCCATCAGGATCGTCGCGGGTGCCAGCGCCACCACGGCCAGGAGGAGCCGGACGATGACGAGCGGTCCCGGGGCGTCGCCGAACGCCGACGCCAGGTTCCCGAAGATGACCCGCACGATGTGGAACGTGACCGGCGTCGCGATGACGACGACCACCAGGACGAGCTCGATGGCGCCGTACAGCCGCAGCGGCGAGCGCACCCGGTCGGCCACCCGGCCGCCGACCGCACTGCCGATGGCGAGGCCGCCGAAGAAGCCGGCGAGGATGGCGGAGACGGCCTGCGTGGTGTTCCCGAAGACGAGGACCAGCTGGCGGGACCAGACGATCTCGTAGATGAGACCGGCTGCACCGGACAGCACGAAGATCGCGAGGATCGGCCAGCGCGACCTCACGGGGCTCTCCGAAGCGTTTTCCCGGATGACATCGCGCGCATCATGACGGGCCATCGGTCATGACGCATCAGAGGTGATAGGCCCAGTACTCGCCGATCGCGCCGACCACCGTTCCGAAGGCGATGAGCGCGATCCAGCCCGGTCCGATCCGCCCACGTCGCACCGCGGCGAGCCCGCACAGGGCCATCACGAACGGGACCGAGTCGAGGAAGTACCGGAACCCGTACTGGAGCCAGCCGCCGCCGTAGTAGAGCAGGGTCGGGATCAGCGCGGCGATCGCAGCCCCCGCCAGCCACCAGGCGCGCGGCCGTCGCCAATCGGCCAGGAAGGCGAACAGGAGGCCCGGGCTGGTGAGCAGCACCGACAGCCCGAGCCCATCGGGCTTGAAGTACGGGAAGCTCGAGATGATGGTGGGCATGTGGAACAGGAAGTAGTCGAGGTTCGTCGGGATGTGCGCCAGCGCGAACAGGCCGATCTGCCGTTGCACCTCGAGGAACGGCGGGAGCGTGGCGAGGCCATAGCCCGACTCCCAGGGTGACCCGAACCGGATCTCGTTGTAGGCGAAGAAGGCCACCACCGACGGCACGACGCCGAGCACCAGGAGGGACCACGAACGGGCACGCGCCCGGACGACCTCCGAGGCGACGTACCCGCCCGGCACGTCCGGCCTCGCGAGCGCCGGAGGCGCGTCGAGCATCAGCGCATAGAACGGGATGACGAAGGCGAGCGGCGCCCGGGTCAGGAACGCGGCGCCGGCAAGGAGCCCGATCAGCAGGGCCCGCTGGCGGCCCCACAGCTCGATCAGGCAGCCGAACGTCAGGATCGTCGCGATGAGCTGCCCGGTATGCCAGACGCCGCCCCGCGTCGTGATCCACAGGATCTGCGTCGAGAACCCGAACAGGATCGTGAGCGCCAGCCGGTCGCCCAGGCGGCGGACGCCGATCCGCGCCAGCAGCATCCAGCACAGCCCGACCGTCGCGGCGGCGAGAAGGGCGTCGATGCCGGATTCGAGCTGGTCCGCGGTCACCGCGCCGATGACCGCCACGAGCGGCATGAACAGGACCGCCGGGAACGGGGCGAACGGCACGTAGAAGTGGCCGTCGCGGATGATCACGTCGAACGGTCCCGGCTGGAAGCTCAGCCACGTCCGGCCATGGAGGAAGGCGTCGGCCAGGTAGAAGAAGTCGCCGCGGCCGGCATCGAACGACCGGTCGCACAGCCAGTAGATGACGGCCGAGATGGCGACCACGCCGAGCCCGACCAGGACGCCGAGATCGAACCGCGGCGGCTGGGTCTCGGTCTCCCCGGCAGGCGCGGACAAAGCCTCGACGGTCGCCGTCATGCGACGGCCATCGTCCGCGCCCTCGTCCCGACCCACATGACGGCCACCAGGATCACCGCGAAGGACAGCGGGTAGACGACCGGCGGCGTGATGCCCACGAGCGGGACGGCTGTCGCCAGCGGGATCAGCAACGCCCACCAGCGGCCGGCGGCGCACAGGTAGGCGACCGGCAGCAGGAGCAGCATCGCGTAGTGGTCCCACAGGATCGGCGAGATGAGCTGGCTGGCGATGACCGCGACCAGGTAGGAGGCCTCGGCCGTCGCCCAGCGTGCGGCAAGCACGACGGCCGCCAGGGCAAGCACCGTGCAGGCGAGCTGGAGGAGCGAGGCCGCGGACGCCGACAGGCCGAGCTGGTAGGCGATCGCCCCCGGCGTGAAGTTGTGGTCGGTCGTGATCGGGTCCGAGACCTGGCGCACGAGCGTCACGAAGTCGGACCACACCCCCACGCCGCCCAGGATCGTCGCGACCACCGCCAGGACGACGAGCACCACGGCCCCGGCGACGACCGCCGTCCAGCGGCGGGTCAGGAGCGCCCAGACGAAGATGAGCCCGGGCTGGAGCTTGACCGCGGTCCCCAGCGCGGCGCTCGTCCCGAGTCGGATCGGGTCATCGAGCCAGCGCCAGCCGATCGCGAACAGGAGGAACAGGATCGGGCCGACCTGCCCGAGCTTGATCGAGTAGACGAACGGCCACGACAGCCCGGCCACCAGCACGATCCACCAGCGCACGTTCCGCGCGACGGGGAGGACGGCGACGCCCACGGCGAAGGCCGCGATCAGCAGCGCGGTCCAGGTCCAGATCGCCGTCGTCTGGGACAGGAGCCCGAACGGCAGGATGAACGGCAGGAAGGTCGGCGGGTAGAAGAACAGGCCGAACGGGCCGGCCGTCTGGAAGTCCATGTCGTACAGCGGCTGCCCGTCGAGCAGCCGGACGGCGGCCTTGTAGTACGCGAGGAAGTCGTAGCCGAGCGTCTCGCCGGCGGCCGCGATGACGCCGACGACGACCGCGACGAAGACGACGATCGCCACGAGCGGGAGCGCCGCATTCCCGAGCCGCGCAAGCGGCGGCTGAACGGTCACGTCTTGGATGTCGCGCCCTTTCCGCTCCCCCTGTGGATGAGCGGGATCCGGAACAGGTCCCACGCCACGCGGAGGGCCAGGCCGGGCCGTGCGCGCATGCGCGACCCACGGCGGTCGTACCAGCGGACCGGCACGATGGCCATCCGGTAGCCGCGACGGCGGGCCATGTAGATGAGCTCGACATCGAACACGATGCTGGTGATCTGCTGGCGCGGGAACAGGTCGTGCGCGGCCGCTCGGGTGAACCCCTTGAACCCGCACTGGGTGTCCTTGACCGGGCCGACGACCCAGACCGAGGCCACCACGTGGAAGACCCGGCCGAGGAGGCGCCGATACCGCGGTTGCGTGGCACGCATGTCCGACCCGTCCGGCTGGATGCGCGAGCCGAGCGAGAGCTCGTGGTCGGCGAGCCCGGCGACGAGGGCCGGCAGCTGGTCCGGCGGCGTCGCCATGTCGGCATCCGCGAACACCGCGAGGTCCGTGGTCGTCGCCAGCATCCCGGCGCGCACGGCCGCCCCCTTGCCGCGGTGCGGGACCTTGAGCAGGCGGAGCACGGTCCCGTCCGGCGCGTGCCCGGTCGCCTCCGGTCGCGCGGTGACGATCGCGGCGGTGTCGTCCGTGCTGCCGTCGTCGACCACCAGGACCTCGATCCGGTGCGGCAGGTGAGCGGCGCCCGACGCACCCTCCCGGCCGGCCTCGCCGCGGCGATGCAGATACCCGAACAGCTCGTCGAGTGCCTGCCCGATCCGCTGCGCCTCGTTGTACGCGGGCAGGACGATGGTCAGGCTCTGGCCACGTTCGTCGGAGGACATCTGCGGCAGTCTACCCGGCAGGCTTGGCGACTAGTATCACGGCGATGAACGGACCACGACGGCTCCTCCTCGGGGGCCTCATCGGCATCCTCGTCGTCGTCATGGCCCAGGCCATCGTCGGGATCTTCGTGCTCCCGCGCTTCGCCGTCGACATCGAGATCCCGCTCCGGGCCGCGGCGCGCTGGGTCGCCGGCGAGGCTCCGTACCTGGCCGACGCGTTCAAGGAACCGCCCGGACCGACCCTGCCGTTCCTCTATCCGCCGTTCACCCTGCCCTTCCTCGCCCCGCTCGCTCAGCTCCCGCGGTCCCCGATCGAGATCGCCTCGGTCGCGGGGCTGCTCGCGTGTGGCGTGCTGGCCTGCCGCCGCCTCGCCGTCCCGTGGCTGTGGGTGCCGTTGTTCCTCCTGTGGCCGCCGTTCGCCGAGGGGATCGTCAGCGGGAACGTCCAGATCGCCCTGTTCGCCGCCTTCGTGTACCTCTTCTACGAGCCCGGCGGCGTGGCGTGGTCGGCGGTGCCACGGAACCTGGCGAACCGTTCGACCAGCGGCCTGATGATCGGTGGGCTGGCGACCCTGTCCGGGGCCGTCAAGGTCTCGCAGCCGCACGCCTGGCTGTACGCGCTGCGCCAGAGGCCGCGCGCCGCGATCGCCGGCGCCATCGTCGCGGGCATCCTGGCGGCAGCGACGGTCGTCCTGACCGGTCCCGGTCTCTGGAGCGACTGGCTCACGCAGCTCCGGCTGGCCAACGACCCGGCCTGGGACGAGGGGGGCATCGCCCTGTCGCGCTACCTGCCCGAGGGCATCGGGCTCGCGATCGCGGCGATCTGCCTCATCGCCGTGTGGTTCGTGCCATGGCGTTCGGCCGGTGCCTGGGTCGGCGTGCTGTCGGTGGTCGGCTCGCTGTCGCTCCACACCTTCGGTCTCCTGTTCCTCCTGCCGGCGATGCTGGTCATCCGGCGGGAGATCGCGCTCGTCGTCGCGATCCTCATCGCGACCTACACGCTCCAGGGCACGTGGATCGCGATCGCCATCTGCGCGTGGGCCTTCGCCGCGTCGTTCCGGTGGCCGGTCCTCCGCGAGCCCGCGGTCGCCGCCGAAGCCGACAGCCCTGTTGGTGGCACGCTCGTGGCCAGCGCCACCTGAGGTTGGTGCCTCGCGGCACCGAAGGTCATGCTCCGAGCGGGACTGGCGAGCCACGCGTCCGAAACCGGATGTTCGGCTAGATTCTCATCCCCGACCGGCCGCCCAAGGACCGGCAGGGATCCACGAGGAGGCGCCACACCGTGATCGACCCGTCCGCGCGCATCCATGCGACGGCGGATATCGAGCCCGACGTGAGCGTCGGGGCCGGGACGAGCGTCTGGCATCGCGCCCAGCTCCGGACCGGCGCCCGGATCGGCCGCGACGCGGTGATCGG
>CAVZTK010000004.1:0-6408 GCA_963778155.1 uncultured Chloroflexia bacterium | reverse complement strand
CCCGGTAGCATCGCCGCCACGAAGTCAGAACTCGCTGAACGCGCGGCCCAGGAGTCCTATCGACAGGCCGTCGCCAGGGCTGGGCTGGCCGACGTCACGTAGCGTTCCGCGTCGCCGACGGGCGACGCTGACGTCGCCCAGCGCGCCAGGAGGCCTCGCCCGAGGATGAAGAGGCCGATCGGGACGAGTGCGCCCAGGGGGTGAGGTGTGACAGCCAGGCACATCACGGAAGCCGACGTCCCGAGATCGAACCAACACGTCAAGGCGTCGATCTCGCTGGATTCCTGAGGCTCTTGAGCCGAGTCGGGGCGGCGCCTGTCGATCGTGCTGCGGACGCGCTCCAGGTCGGCTGTCATGCGGGCAAGGATGGCCGGCCAAGGTCCTCGGAGGGTGATCCGGCAGTAAATCATCCGTGCGCCTCGTCCAGGCCATCACCGGCTCGAGTCCCAATGACTCAATGAGAGGCCCCGATCCGACAGGGAGGCGTCGATCAGGGCCTCGAGGTCGGCACGCACGCTCTAGGAACACCAGGTGCGACCGCCACGACAGGGTTCAGAGGGCGACTTCTGACACTGTCGCGCCGGCGTGTTTCCGTACGGCTATCGAACCGTGAACCGCTCCGACGCCGGCCGGTCAGTGGCCAGCCACGTTCGGGGGGGACACGGCCGGCACGTCCTGGGGGTCCGACGTCGGAGCCCGAACATCGTAGCGGACGGGGAAACGCCGGTGGCCGAGACCACGCGAAGGATCGAGATATGGCACGCCCAGCGTGACGCTGGACGTGCCTGTGAGGACGCCGTCCGTTCGGAGGAGCCTGGCCGGGCGGCGTGGCGTGTCACCCTCCTGGACCGTGGCAGGCCGCCAACCCTCACAGCGGGTCTGGGCCTGCCGATCAGACCTCGCATGACACGGTGCGAGCATGGCGGCACGACTTCAACCGGGCTTTGCCAGCGAGTGAACTCTTGGTACGGGGCGCCACCGTGGTGCGCCGATGCACCAACGATATCGCCGGGCTTTGCGGAACTTGGTGGCACTGCGTCCGTCACGGGAGTACAAGGAGCCAGGTGCAGCCCAGCACCAAGCCCAAAGGGAGGAACACATGCGGAGACTCGTGGCACCCCTGCTCGGGGCCGTCCTGCTCCTATCGTCGGCGGCTGCCGCGTCCGCCGATACGCCCACCATCGTCATGCCCGCGCGCTGCGGCATCTTCCTGGATGGGGCCATGAACGTGGATCCAGGTTCCACCGTCTATCTGAACGACGGTTGGTCGGCCAAGACGCGCGGATTGATCGTGTCGTTCATGCATGCGAGTACATGGGTGGTGACGGTCAATGGAATCAAGATCGATGTCCGGCCCTACCTCAAGGGGCCGGTAGACGTCGACGGGTTCTGGGAGGTCACGTGGACGGTTCCGACGGGCATCACGCTCGCCGTTGGCCAATCCCTGACTGCGACCGATGAGCTCATCCTGAACCACCCGAACTACGACGGCTTCTCCCTGTACCCACGTGGGTCGGTCTACGGCGGCCCCCAGTCGTGCGTGGTGACGGGTGCACTCGACCCTGGGTGACTTAGAAAGCCACGCTGGGTGGCAAACAAATCGAGAGGCCCCGCCCGCGGCGGGGTCTCTTGAGTTTCTCGTTTCAGCAGCGCGCCGGGTTCGCGGTCCTGAGCCGTTGGTGGCGAAGACATTGTTCGGCGACAGCCTACAGATCGAGCGCGAGGTCCGGGCGAAGGCGGATCGAGATGACGTGGCAGGCATTGGTAGCCACGCTGTCCGCAGATGCGGCCGGTCTTACATTCGGAATATGGTCGGGGCGGCGGGATTCGAACCCACGACCACCAGTCCCCCAGACTGGTGCGCTACCAGACTGCGCCACGCCCCGACGAACCCGGAGTCTAGCACCCGCCCGGCGGCGGCCACGTCAGCCGGGACCGGCTTCCCCGCCCTCCTCGAGCCGGGCCATCCAGCGGCCGTAGTCGGCCAGCTCGTCCTTGGACTCGCGCGCGAGCAGGTCGACCAGGCAACGCTGGACGCTCTTGCCCTCGAACAGCGCGCGCTCGACCTCGCGGGCGATCGGCATCTCGACGCCGTGCCGCTCAGCGAGCGCCAAAGCGGCGCGAACGGTGTAGGCGCCCTCGGCGACGCCGGGCAGGGTGGCCTCGATCTCGTCCCACGTCCGGCCCTTCGCCAGCTCCTCGCCGAGGCGATGGTTCCGCGACAGATGCGAGCCGCAGGTCGCGATCAGGTCGCCCATCCCGGCGAGCCCGGCGAACGTCAGCGGATTGGCACCCGCGGCGATCCCGAGCCTCGTCATCTCGGCCAGGCCGCGCGTCAGCAGCCCGGCCTTGCCGTTGTCGCCGAAACCGAGCCCGTCGGCGGCGCCGGCCGCGATGGCCACCACGTTCTTCGTCGCTCCGCACAGCTCGACGCCGAGGATGTCCTCGTTGACATAGAGACGGAGCCGCCGCCGCGCGATCCGCTCGACCACGCGCTCGGCGAGTGCGAGGTCCGCGGCTGCGACGACCGCCGACGCCGGCAGGTTGCGCGCGACCTCGGCAGCGAGGTTGGGACCCGAGAGCGCCGCGATCCGCGAGACCTCGACCCCGGCGGCCTCGGCGATGACGAGGCTCATGCGAAGCAATGTCCCCTGCTCGAGCCCCTTCACCACGGACAGCAGGTCGGCCCCGGGCGCGAGGAACGGGGCCACGGTCCCGACCATGGCTCTGAGGTGCGCGGACGGCGTCGCGAAGACGATCAGGTCGGTGGCGTCGCGGATGGCCGCAGGGTCAGCGGTCGCGATGACCGTGGTGGGCAGGTCCACACCCGGCAGTCGCGTCTCGTTACGTCCGGTCGCCGCGATCCGTGCCGCCGTCTCCGGGGAGTGGCAGAGCAGCGTGACCGGTTCCGACCGAGCCACCACCCGGGCCAGCGTCGTCCCCCACGCCCCGGCGCCGACCACCGCGACCCGCGGTCCGGCCATCAGTCCGTTGGCCTCAGCCTGGCTTGCGTGCCCGCGCAGCGCCGCCCCGACGCGGCCCCTTGCCCGACGTGACGGGCGCGCTCCGGAGCTTCTTGCGGCGCGGCAGCTTGACCGAGGCACGATCTCGGAAGACGAGCCGGATCGGCGTCCCGTCATAGCCGAACCGCTCGCGCAGCTGGTTCTCGAGGTAGCGCCGGTAGCTGAAATGGACAGCCGACGCGTCGCTGGCGAAGAACACGAACGTCGGCGGCGCGACAGCCGCCTGCGTCGCATAGAACAGCTTCGGGCGATGTCCACGGACCGGGGGCGGCGGCGTCCGCTCGGTGGCCGCCGACACCACCCGGTTGAGCTCGCCGGTCGAGATCCGCTTGCGCCGCTCGCCCCAGATGTCGATGGCGGCCTCGAGGACGCGCCCGACGCGCTGCCCGGTCTTGGCGCTGATCGAGATGATCGGGGCGAAGTCGAGGAACGGCACGTCGTTGCGGATCCACTCGACGTACTGGTCGAAGGTGCGGTCGGTCTTGTCCTCGACGATGTCCCACTTGTTGACCGCGATGACGAGACCTTTGCCCTCCTCGATGACGTACCCGGCGACATGCGCGTCCTGCGATGTCATGCCCTCGACGGCATCGATGACGAGGACCGCCACGTCCGCTCGCGACAGCGCATGGAGCGCTCGCAGGGTCGAGTAGCGTTCGGCCGCCGGACCACCGGCGACCTTGCCGCGACGCCGGATGCCGGCGGTGTCGATCAGCACGACCTCGCTCCGACCCCACGCCAGCCGCGTGTCGATCGCGTCACGGGTGGTACCCGGGATGTCCGACACGATCGCCCGTTCCTCGCCGAGGAGCGCGTTGAGCAGCGACGACTTGCCGACGTTCGGTCGGCCGACGAACGCGATCGCCGCCGGCACGTCGGCATCGGCCGCCATCGCGGCGTCCCACTTCGCGGCCTCGGCATCGACGCCGTCGAGATCGGGCGCTTCTGCGCCATCCGAGTCGTCTGCGTCACCCGCCTCGGGGTCGCCGACGACGAACGGCTCGAGTCGTCCCGCGGCGATGTCGTCGGCCCACGCCTCGGCCTCCGATTCGCGCGCCTTCCGGGCAAGCTCGGCCTCGCTCTCGGGCGGCAGCGCCCAGACGATCGCGTCGAGCAGGTCGCCCGTGCCGCGACCGTGGGACGCGGAGATCGCGTAGGTCTCCTCCCAGCCGAGGGCGTGGAACTCGGCGCCCTCGAGCTCGCGCTTCTCGTTGTCGGCCTTGTTGACGACCACGATCACGGGCGCGGTCGCGCGGCGCAGGATGCGGGCGGCCTCGAGGTCGGCGGGCGTGGTGCCGGTCGTCGCGTCGACCACGAACAGGATGACGTCGGCCTCGGCGATGGCCAGCCGGGCCTGCTCCTGGACGCGGGCCTCGATGGGATCGTCGGGGTCGAGCTCGAGGCCGCCGGTGTCGACGATGACGAAGCGTCGACCGTTCCAGTCGGCGTCGCCGTACAGGCGGTCACGGGTCGTGCGGGCACGATCCTCGACGATGGCCGAGCGCTGCGCCGAGGAACCGGTTGAACAGCGTGCTCTTGCCGACGTTCGGTCGTCCGACGATGGCGACGACCGGGATCCCGCCAGCTCCCCCGCTCGCCACGGCTCAGGCAGCACCGGCGATCGGCGCCGGCGGTGTCGGGAGCGACGTCGTGCGACCGGCCGGCGTCGCTGCGCGCTCGAGGGCGGCGCGGGCAAGCTCGGCGGCCGTGGCGCGCGCCTTGGGCGTCCCGGCCATGACGAGGATGCGCTCGGTGACGTCGCGCAGGTCCTCGATGGGGGTGGAGGTTCCGCCGGTGACGCCCACGATCCGGGCACCCTCGAACGGCGCGGCATCGGTCAGGTCATGGACACTCTCGATCTGGATGGCGGCGGTGCCGGCGATCTCGCACAGACGCGTCAGCTCCTTGGTGTTGGCGCTCGAGCGGCCGCCGACCACGACCATCAGGTCCACCTCGCCCGCGGTGTCGAGCGTGTCCTGCTGTCGGCGGATGGTGACCGGACAGACGGTGTTCACGATCTTGAGCTCGTGGGCGCGGGAGACCATGAACGCGGCGAGCTTCTCGAACTTCCAGGGCGGCTGGGTGGACTGACTGATGAGCGCCATCCGCTTCTTGCGCGGGATGGACGTCTCCCATTCCTCCTCGTCGTCGACGACGATGGCGTCAGGCGCGAAGCCGAGCATCCCGACCACCTCGGCGTGTTTCGGCGTCCCGAGCAGGACGATGGTGTAGCCGTCCTCGACCAGCCTGGTCAGCTCGCGGTGCTCCTGGATCACCCACGTGCAGGTGCCGTCGATGACCTCGAGGCCGCGCTGCTCGGCACGCTCCATGACGTCCGGGCGGACGCCGTGCGCGCGGATGACGACCGCCGCGCCGTGGTCGACCTCGTCGAGCGATTCGACGGTCTGGATGCCGAGGTCGAGGAGGTCGCGCACGACACCCTCGTTGTGGACGACCTGGCCGAGGGTATGCGTCGCCTTGCCGGCGGCCGACGCCTCCTTCGCCTTGTCGATCGCCTCGCGCACGCCGTAGCAGAAGCCGGTGCGCTTCGCGATTCGGACTTCCTCGACGGTTCCCATGGCTCGATTATGGCACGGGGTGCGTCCTTACCCTCCCATCACGCGTTGCGCGCGGAGCGGCTAGGACGACGTCCCGGGCCCGAGATCGACCAGGATCACGCGCCAGTAGACCCCGGCCGGCGGATCCTCGGCCCCGATGTTGAGCGACGTCTTTGGACCCGGATCGACCGGGTGGGACTCGAACGTTTCGAGCGTCGACGTCGGACACATGGTCGAACTGCTGGCGATGACCTTGTACGTCGACCCGTCGGCGTCGGGCGGATCGATCGGGCGCGTCACGCTGACGGTGAGCGCGCCGTCGCCGACGCACTCCACCGCGAACGCGAAGTGCCCGCTGGTCAACGCCAGGACGGCGCCGCGCGCGACCTGACCGGGAAGGGTGTCCTCGCTGCCGGTGAGCTTGGCCGTCGGACCGAATACGGCGGCGGCGTCGATCATCGGCAGGTCGGCGGCCGTCGGGCTCCGCGTCGGCGTCGGGGCCGGCGTGTCGGTGCGCGTGGGCGTGGTGGTGGGGGTCGCCGCGGCCAGCGGCACGGACGCCGCGGCCGTCGATCCCGATGGCGTCGGTGCCGGGCTGGCGCAGGCACTGATCACCATCGCGAACGCGAGCCCGACGACCATGGGTCGGCGGGCCGTCATGGACAGGTCATGCCCCTTCGCTGAGGTCAGGGTCGGTGGCCGGGTGGACAGGCGCCGGCGGCATCGCCGGGCCATAGAAGCCGCGCTGTGAAGGCGGCAGGAGCGCCGCGATGCGGTCCATGATCATGGTCGTCACGAGGCCTTTGGCGGTTCGCCGGTCGGTGCCC
>CAVZTK010000003.1:0-9770 GCA_963778155.1 uncultured Chloroflexia bacterium | reverse complement strand
GGCTTCCCGGCCGAGGGCAGGGACCATGTCCACGAGGTCGAGGGCAGCCCGGACCGCCCGCTCCGCGTCGTCCTCGTGGGCCACCGGTGCGCCCCACAGCGCCATCACCGCATCGCCGATGAACTTCTCGACCGTGCCGCCATAGCGGTCGATGATCACCCGGGTCCGTTCGAAGTAGTGATCCTGGAGCTCGCGGATGGTCTCCGGGTCGCGGCTCGCCGAGAGCGAGGTGAACCCGACCAGGTCTGCGAACAGGACCGTGACGATCCGTCTTTCCGTGGCGCCCCCGGCTCCATCGAGCGTGCCGCCGGCGGATCGGTCGGCCGCGATGGCCGGGGTCGCGACGGTCACACCGAGGTTCGTCCCGCAGGTGCCACAGAACCTGGCGCCGGGCGGGTTCTGTCGCGCCGCACGTCGGGCAGCCGCCAAGAGCGGTCCCGCACCCGATGCAGAAGCGGCCGTCGGACGGGTTGGCCGTCCCGCAGGTCTGGCAGATCACGATGACTGGAGAGTAACCGTGGCTTGTGCGCGCTGCCAGCCGCCCGGTAGTATCGCGGCCATGAGCACCGTCGCCCCGCTGGACGTCCTCGCCAAGGTCCCCCTCCTCGCCGGCCTCGACAAGAAGGCCCTCGGCCAACTGTCCGGGATGTTGAAGGACCGGACGTTCCGGGCGGGCGACACCGCCATCGACGAAGGCGCACAGGGCGTCGGGTTCTTCATCGTCCTCGATGGCACCGCGACCGTCAGCATCGGCGGTCGCCAGGTGCGCCGACTCGGCCCCGGCGACTGGTTCGGCGAGATCGCGCTGCTGGCCTCCGACAGCGTGCGGACGGCGACGGTCACCGCCGAGACCGATCTCAAGTGCGTCGGCATGACCGCCTGGGAGTTCCGGCCCTACCTGGCCGAGCACCCGGACATCGCGTGGCAGATCATGGGCACGATGGCGCACCGGATCGCGGACAGCCCGCCGGCCGAATGACGCCGCGGGTCCGCCTGCGTGACCGGGTCAGCGGCTCGGCGGGGCCGTGCTCTCCCGGATGATGAGCTCGGTCGATAGCTCCACCCGGCCCTGCGGCCGCTCCCCTCGGGCGATGGCCAGGACGAGCTCGGCGGCCGTCTCGGCCATCTCGACCAGAGGCTGGCGGACCGTGGTCAGCGGCGGCCCGACCCAGCGGGCGACCGGCAGATCGTCGAACCCGACGACGCTGAGGTCCTCCGGGATATGGAGCCGAAGCTCCCGCGCGACCTGGTAGACGCCCAGCGCCTGGAGATCGTCGCCGGTGACGATGGCAGTCGGCGGATCCGGCATCCGCAGCAGGACCCGGGCTCGATCGATCCCTTCCTCGACGTGGAAACGGCCGTGGCTGACGAGCTCCGGATCGATCGCGATCCCGGCCGCGTCCATGGCCGCACGGAAGCCGTCGAGGCGCGCGCGGCTGCACAGGATGTCCTCCGGTCCGCCGATGACCGCGATCCGCGTGTGACCGAGTGCGAGCAGATGACGAGTCGCGGTCAGGCCGCCGTTCCAGTTCGTGGCACCGACCGACGGCGTGTCGTGGCGGAGCTCGCCGGTCGGGTCGACGATGACGAATGGGATGTCCCGTGTCCGGAGCTGGTTGCGCATCGTTTCACTGAGGTCGGAGAAGACGGCGATCACACCGGTCGGTCGCCGAGCGAGGACGCTCTCGATCCAGCCGCGACCGGGTGTCCGCCGGCCCTGCATCTCTGACAGGACCACCGACAGGTGATGACGACCAGCGACACGCTCCACGCCTCGCACGATCTCGAGAGCCCACTCGCTGTCGAGCTCGTGAAAGGTCAGCTCCAGGATGGGCGCGACCCGCTGATCGCGAGCAGGCCGGTGGTAGCCGTGCTCCCGGATGGCCGCTTCCACCCTCTTGCGCGTGTCGGGGGCCACGTCGGATCGGCCGTTGATCACTTTCGATACCGTCGGCACCGACACACCGGCCTGTGCGGCGATGACCTCCATCGTCGTCCCGTTCCGCGGGCGGCGATCGCCGGGTCTGACCGTCGAGCTCATGCATCAAGTGTAGCGACTTTCGTCCGAAAGTTTCGAACGTCACAGCCCGTCGCCACGCCGTTCGCATATCCAGGCTCCGTCTGCGATTCTCGTGTCGTGCCGTTTGAGGCTTGACGCCGGGTCGAACCGGTGGCTAGGATGCGGAACCGAAAACATTCGGACGTGGTTTCGCAACTTTCGAGCGACTGGAGGACGCTCGAGCGCGAGATCCCAGGATCGCCGATCAGCCGTATCGTCGTCCCGCGAACACCCTCCTCCGTTTGCGGGACGACGCATCGTGATCGCCACGCCCGGACCGCACCCGGTCGCACCGACACGACCACCCATCGTCTCCGCCTCGCCAAGCCCCAGCCAGGAAGGACCCGCCGGTGATCAACCCCGGCGCACACAGGAGGCCAGGTCACATGATGTCTCGTCGAGGTGCCGCGACCCTGCTCGCGACCGCGGCCGTCGTCTTCGCCGCCTGCTCGAGCGGTAGTCCATCGAGTGCGCCGGCGTCCACGGCGGCGTCCACCGCTCCCACGGCCGCACCGGCGACCGCCGCTCCGTCGGCATCGGCCGCGGCCGTCACCATCAACTGGTACCACATCCAGAACACCGACCCGGGCAAGGGCCTGTGGCAGAAGCTGGCCGACGAGTACACGGCCGCGCATCCGAATGTCACGGTCAACATCACCGTCCTCGAGAACGAGGCGTTCAAGACCAAGCTCACGACCCTCCTTCAGGCCGGTACGCCGCCGGACCTGTTCCAGTCGTGGGGCGGCGGTGGGTTGCGCCAACAGCAGACGGCAGGTCTCGTGAAGGACATCACCTCCGACGTGTCGTCGTGGGCGAGCGAGATCAACCCGGGCGCCCTCGGCATGTACCAGGTCGACGGCAAGCAGTACGGCATCCCGTTCGACCTCGGGATGGTCGGCTTCTGGTACAACAAGTCCCAGTTCACCAAGGCCGGGATCACCGCGGCACCGGCCACCTGGGACGACCTCCTGGCCGACGTCGGGAAGCTCAAGACCGCCGGCCTGACGCCCTTCGCGCTGGCAGGCAAGGACACCTGGACCGGCGCGTTCTTCTGGGCCTATCTCGCGATCCGCGAATGCGGCAAGGCCGGCATGGACAAGGCGGTCACGACCGGTGACTGGTCCGACCCCTGCTTCGTCAAGGCCGGCGCCGACTTCAAGCAGCTGATCGACCTCAAGCCGTTCCAGCAGGGCTTCCTCGCCGCGCCCTGGGATGGCGCCGGGAGCGGCGCCGCTGCCATGGCCAAGGGCGATGGCGCGATCCAGCTGATGGGCCAGTGGCTGCCCGGCACGGTCGCCGCGAACTCCGCGGACAAGAAAGGCATGAACGACAACCTCGGCTGGTTCGGGTTCCCGACCGTCGCCGGCGCCCCCGGTGATGCGAACGACGGGCTCGGCGGCGGCAACGGCTTCGCGGTCGGCAAGAACGCGCCGCCGGAGACGATCGACTTCCTCCACTTCCTCGTGAGCAAGGACTCGGCGACCCAGTGGGGAGCCCTCAACACCGGCATCCTGCCGACCACCGTCGGGACCGAGTCGTCGGTCACCGATCCGACGCTGACCGCGGTCCTGGCGGCTCGCGCCAAGGCCAACTTCGTCCAGCTCTATCTCGACCAGGCGACCACCCCGGCGCTTGGCGGGTCCATCAACGATGCGGTCGCCACCCTCTACGGCGGGTCGGGCACGCCCGAGTCCGTCGCCGCGGCGATCGCGACGGCAGCCAAGACCCAGTAGTCACGGCGAACCAGCGTACGTCGAACGGGCCGGCCTCCGCGCCGGCCCGTTCGGTATCGTCGGTGCCAACATGACGACCGCGATCGGGACCGAACCCCGCAGGCGTGCCCGGCGTGGCCCCGGCAGGCGCACGGCGATCGCCCTGTTCCTGTCGCCCGCCCTGATCCTCTACGCGATCTTCGTCCTCTTCCCGATCGTCCAGGCGGTCCGCTACAGCTTCTTCAAGTGGAACGGGCTGACACCCCTGACCGACTTCATCGGGCTCGCCAACTACCAGCGGGCGCTGGCCGATCCCGTCTTCCAGGGAGCCGTCCAGCACAACGTCCTGATCGTCGTCCTGTCGCTCATCGTCCAGATCCCGTTCGCGCTCGGGCTGGCGCTGATGCTCAGCCGTCGGTTCCGGGGTCGGGCGATCCTGCGGCTCGTGTTCTTCGCCCCATATGTCATCGCGGAGGTCATCACCGGTGTCGTCTGGAGCCTCCTCCTGCAACCAAGCGGATTGGCCGACGGGCTCCTCCACGCGATCGGTCTGGGCTCCCTCTACCAGCCGTGGCTCGCGGACCCGAGCACTGTCATGCTGGCGATGTTCTTCATCATCTCGTGGAAGTACTTCGGCTTCCACATGATCCTGTTGCTGGCCGGCCTGCAGGGCATACCTCACGAGCTCGAGGAAGCGGCAGCGATCGACGGCGCCTCGCGCCGGCAGGCGATCCGCTACGTGACCCTGCCGCTGCTCGGGCCGACCCTGCGCGTGTCGGTCTTCCTGTCGATCATCGGCGCCCTGCAGCTGTTCGACCTCATCTGGGTCACCACCGGCGGTGGCCCGGTGAACGCAATCGAACACCATGGCGACGTACATGTTCGACTGGGGGTTCAAACGCTTCCAGCTCGGCTACGGCAGCGCGGTCGCCGTGATCCTGTTCGCGTTCGCCCTGGTCCTCGCCCTGGCCTACCAGCGCTGGGTGCTCCGACGTGACATCCAGGGTGCCATGACGACCGGAGGCGAGTAGCGATGACCACCCCGGTCTCGACGCCGACGACCGACCCCGCGGCACGGTCGATGACGGCGGCAGCACGACCGCCGGTCCCGGCCACGATGCGGCTCGGTCGGATCGTCTCCGCGATCGTGCGCTACGGCGTGCTCCTGGTGGTGGCAGCAGTCATCGTCGTGCCGATCCTCTACGCGGTGCTCGGCGGCTTCAAGGACCCGGCCCAGCTCGCGAACGACGCGATCGGGCTCCCGAATCCGTGGGTCACCGCGAACTACACGGACACGCTGACCTCACCGGGCTTCTGGCAGCAGCTGGCCAACAGCACCCTCATCGCCGGGCTCTCGACTGGTCTTGGTCGTCCTATTCGCGGCGCTTGCGGCGTTCGTCTTCGCCCGTCGGACCTTCCCCGGCCGCGAGGTCCTGTACACGCTGTTCACGCTAGGCCTCCTGTTTCCGGCGGCCGTCGCGATCCTGCCTCTGTTCATCCTCGTCCGCGACCTCGGACTGCTCAACAACCCGCTCGGGATCGCCCTGCCCGAGGCGGCGTTCGGCCTGCCACTGACGATCGTCGTCCTGCGGCCCTTCTTCCGGAGCATCCCGATCGAGCTCGAGGACGCGGCAGCGATCGACGGCTGCGGGTCGTTCGGGTTCTTCTGGCGGATCCTTCTGCCCCTTTCCCGGCCGGTCCTGGCGACGGTCGGGGTGCTGGCCATCGTGGCGTCGTGGAACCAGTTCCTGCTCCCCCTGGTGATGCTGTCCGACGAGTCGCACTGGACGCTCCCGCTCGGCGTGACGAACTTCTCGACCCAGTACACGACCGACACCGCGCGGATCCTCGCCTATACGACCCTCGCCCTCATCCCCGCCCTGCTGTTCTATCTCGTCGCTGAGCGCCAGCTGGTCGGCGGCCTGACCCAGGGATCGGTGAAGGGATGACCACTGCGGCACCGCCTTACCGTGATCCGGGACTATCCACGTCGGACCGCGTGTCCGATCTGGTCGCCCGGATGACCCCCGACGAGAAGATCGCCCAGCTGAGCGCCGTCTGGGCGTTCGAGGTGGTCGGCGAGAGCGACCTCGATCTCGAGCGACTCCGCGCATTGGCTGGCCACGGTATCGGCGAGATCACCCGCCTCGCCGGATCCACGAACCTGCGCCCGCTCGAGGTGGCTCGCGCGGCGAACGAGATCCAGCGGTTCCTCGTGGAGGAGACCCGACTCGGGATCCCCGCCATCATCCACGAGGAATCCCTGCACGGGCTCCTGGCCCTCGGGGCAGCCTGCTTCCAGCAGTCGATCGGCGCTGGCGCGACCTTCGACCCCGACCTCGTCGGCCGGGTGGTCGACTCGATCCGGCGTCGGATGCTGGCGACCGGGGCGCGACATGCCCTGGCGCCGGTCCTCGACATCGCTCGCGACCCACGCTGGGGCCGGATCGAGGAGACCTACGGTGAGGACCCATACCTCGCGGCGGAGCTCGGCGCGGCACACATCCGGGCCCTCCAGAGCCCTGACCTCCGCGAGGGCGTGCTGGCGACCGGGAAGCACCTCGTCGGCCACGGCCTTGCCGAGGGTGGCCTCAATCAGGCCCCGGCCCACCTCGGTCCGCGCGAGATGCAGGACGAACAGTTCTTCCCGTTCGAGACGGCAGTGGTCGAGGTCGGCCTGGGGAGCGTGATGCCGGCCTACTGCGACGTGGACGGGCTCCCATGTCACGCCTCGCACGAACTGTTCAGGACGATCCTGCGCGAGCGGTGGGGGTTCGACGGCATCGTTGCCTCCGACTACGCCGGCATCGAGATGCTCCAGACCGCCCACCACCTGACCGACGACCCCGAGGTGGTCGCCGCGATGGCACTCGAGGCGGGCGTGGACCTCGAGCTTCCGCGTCTGTCGGCCTACGCCGCGCCGCTGCGGGCCGCACTCGAAGCCGGGCGGGTCAGCGAATCGCTGCTTGACGAGGCTGTCGGTCGGATCCTTCGCGTCAAGTTCCGCCTGGGCTTGTTCGACTGCCCGTACCACGAGGAACCGACCGAGGCAGAGCTTGCCGAGCTGGCCGACGACGAGGCGCGGGTCGGCCTCGAGCTCGCCCGCCGATCGATCGTCCTCGTCGCCAACGATGGGATCCTGCCACTCGCGCCGTCGCTTCGGCGGATCGCCGTCATCGGGCCGGGGGCCGACAGTCCGCGCGAGTTCCTCGGCGACTACAGCCACCTGGTCCACGTCGAGACCCTGGTCGAGACGCGACGGAGCGGGACCCAGGCGTTCGGGATCATCGCCGAAGGCGCGTCGGTGGTCGTCGAGGACGAGCTCGCGGGACGCCCGACCCTCCTGGACTCGCTCCGCCAGCGACTCGACGGCTGCGAGATCCTTCATGCCAAGGGGACCGGTGTCCATGATGGGTCCGATGCGGCGATCGCCGAGGCGGTCGAGATCGCCGGCCGATCCGACATCGCGATCGTGGTGGTCGCGGAGCGCTCCGGGCTGACGGCCGACTCCACGACCGGGGAGTTCCGCGATCGACATGACCTCGGCTTGTTCGGTCGGCAGCAGGAGCTGCTCGATGCCGTTGCGGCGACCGGCACGCCCGTGGTCCTGGTCGTCGTCAGCGGCCGGCCGCTCGCGCTGGAGAGGGCGGCCGAACGATGCGCCGCCATCCTGATCGCGTGGGTCCCCGGTGACGCGGGACCGGAGGCCCTCACTGACATCCTGACCGGGGCCACCGACGCCAGCGGCCGTCTGCCGGTCACGATGCCACGTCATGTCGGGCAGGTGCCGCTGACCTACCGACACCATCCGACCGGGGGTCGCTCGAACCCGCGTGGCGACTACGTCGACGGCCCGACAAGCCCGTTGTGGCCGTTCGGGTTCGGGATGTCCTACACGCGCATCGAGCTGTCGGACCTGCGCCTGGATCGGACGGCGGTGCCGACTCGGGACGGAGAGGTGACGGTCGAGGTCGAGGTCACCAACGTCGGGGAACGGGCCGGCGACGAGGTCGTGCAGCTCTACATTCGTGACGAGGAGGCGACGGTCGCCAGGCCGGTTCGTGAGCTGCGCGGCTTCCGGCGCGTCCATCTGGCGCCCGGCGAACGGCGAACGATCGCGTTCACCCTCCACGCGGAGCAGTTCGCGTACACGGGTGCGGACATGCGGCGGGTGGTCGAGCCCGGTCGCGTGAGCATCCTGGTCGGACGGTCATCGAACGATCTGCCGCTTCGTGCCACGATCCAGCTGGTCGGCCCGGTCGTCGACCTCGCCGTCCGTCGACACTTCCTGACCAGGACGGCCGTGCGGTAGGTGCGCGCGCTCGCCCGTGCGACGCATGATGTGTGCAGGCGCCAGCCACGCACATCCGCGGCACGAGGGAGACGCTAGATGCCGTATACGGACCTGCCGCTCGACCAGCTCCGCGCATACCGCCCGGCGCTCGTGGAGCCCGACGATCTCGACGCCTTCTGGGCGGACACGTTGGCGGATGCCCGGACGCACCCGCTCGACGCGACCTTCGAACGGGTGGACAGCGGCCTCGCCGTGATCGACACGTGGGACGTGACGTTCCGCGGCTTCGGTGGGTCGCCGATCCGCGGCTGGTTGCACCTCCCGGCCGGGCGGGCTGACGCTCGTCCTGCGGTCGTCGAGTACATCGGTTACGGAGGTGGCCGGGGCCTGCCGCACGAGAAGGTCATCTGGGCTGCAGCTGGCTACGCGCATCTGGTGATGGACACCCGCGGCCAGGGCTCCGCGTGGTCGGTCGGCGACACTCCCGATCCGGAGGCTGACGGCAGCCCGGCCCACCCGGGGTTCATGACCCGCGGGATCCTCGATCCCGCGACCTACTACTACCGCCGCGTGTTCACCGATGCCGTGCGGGCCGTCGAGACCGCACGTTCTCACCCCGCCATCGACCCGGCCCGGATCGCCGTGACCGGTGGAAGCCAGGGCGGCGGCATCTCCATCGCGGTCGCGGCGCTCATGCCGGACGTGGCGGCCGTCATGCCCGACGTCCCCTTCGCGTGCGACTTCCCCCGGGCGATCGCGATCACCGATCGGGAGCCATACCCGGAGATCGTCCGCTACCTGAAGGCACATCGCGACCATACCGACCGCGTCCTCCGGACCCTCCGGTACGTGGATGTCGCGGCCCTCGGTCGACGCGCGAAAGCTCCGGCCTTGTTCTCGGTCGGCCTCATGGACGAGGTCTGTCCGCCATCCACGGTCTACGGCGGGTTCAACGAGTACGGCGGTCCGAAGGAGATCATCGAGTACCCGTACAACGACCACGAGGGCGGCGCCGGCTTCCACGACATCGCCAAGATGCGCTGGCTGGCCGAACGGTTCGCGGGTCCCGTCCGGTCCGGCGCCTGATCGCCTACGTCGCCTCGGCGTGCGGACGGCCGACGCCCGTGACACCGCGATCAACGCCTACCGAGGCGAGTCGCCGGCGCTCGTGCATTTCTTCTTCCAGTACTGGAACACGGTGCCGTTCGGCTTCGCGATCATCTTCCTGCCGCTGCTCGTCATCGGCCTGTGGCGAGCCGGGTCGGCGGTGGCCGTGGCCGGTGATGGCCACAGTGATCGTCCCCTTCGCGCTGTTCGCCGTCTACTGGGGCGCGGCGACCAGCGGCTTGATGCGCGAGGGTCTGCAGGCGTGGGCCCTGGTGGTGTGCGCGGTGCTGGCGTGCGAACAGGCAGTCAGCGGGTTCGGTTGGCTTCGGTCGCGCCCGATCAGGGGGCTCTTGGCACTGCGCGTCGTCGAGGTGGTGGCGATGGCGATGGTGCCGACGCTGGCGACCCGCCAGGCCCTGATCTCGGCGGACTTCGCGCTGACCGACGCGGTCGCGGTGGCGGTGATGCTGGTCTGCGGCGTCGCCCTGGGGACCCTGGTCTGGAAGGCCGTTCCGGCACGGAGCTACGTCGGCGGCAATTGAGCGCCGAAGTGCTGGCCCGCCCGGAGGGATTTCGAACCCCCGACCTACTGATCCGA
>CAVZTK010000002.1:0-123745 GCA_963778155.1 uncultured Chloroflexia bacterium | reverse complement strand
CCCGGGATGGACGTGGGCTACGACGCGGTGAACCTCGGCAAGGGCCTATGACATCGCCGCGGGCCGGCCGCTCGCCGACCTGCCGCCCGAGGCGCTGGAGATGGGCGGCAGCCGGGCACGCACCGGACCACCGGTCGGTCCGCCGCCGGACGACTCGGAGTGACGACGCCGTCCACGGCGCAGGGCAGTCGGTGGCTGGCCCTCATCCCGATCGGCCTGCTGGTCGTCGCGTCCATCCTGCGTCTGCCGGACCTGGCGACTCGCGGCACGTGGGACGCCGACCAGGGCCACGACATGCTCGTGCTCCGCGCCTTCGTCCGCGACGGGGTCGTGCCCCTGCTCGGACCGCCGACGTCGCTCGGAGACGTCCACCATGGCGCGCTCTACTACTACCTGCTCGCACCGGCCGCATTCCTGACCCGCGGCGATTCGCCGCTCGCGGTCGCGGCCCTCATCGCGCTGGCGGGGATCGCGGCCGTGCTCGTCACGTGGTGGCTGGCACGATCGATCGGCGGCCCGGTGGCCGGCCTCGTCGCGGGCCTGGCGATGGCGGTGTCCGCCTCGGCGGTGGACGAGTCGACCTTCATCTGGAACCCGAACCTGATCGCGCTGTCGAGCTCCATCGCGCTCGCGGGTGCGTGGTACGCCTGGACGACCAAGCGCCTGCGCGGGTGGGTGATCGCGGCGGCCGGGACCGCGGTGACGATGCAGTGCCACGTGCTCGGCGTGACGCTGCTGCCGATCGTCGCAGCGCTCCTCGTCGCCGATGCGCGGCGGCGGCCGCCGGGCGCCGAACGACGTGCGCGTCTGGTGGGCGGGCCTGGCCGGGCTCGGCCTCATCGCCCTGTCGTTCCTGCCGCTGGTCGTGCACGAGCTGACCAACGACTTCTCCGAGGTCCAGGCCGCCCTCGATTACCTGCGCAGCGGCGGAGTGCCCGCGGCGAACGGACCCGTTGGTGAGCTTCCTCGTCATCGCCGCTCGGGTCCTGTCATGGCCGATCGTCGGGTTGCTGACCGATGCCGGCTGGGTCGCCCTCCTCGCCGTCGCGGTCGTGATCGCCATCGCCGTCTGGACCGCACGCGTGGGAACGCTCCGCGAGCGACAGGCCGCCCGCTGGCTCGGGCTCGGGCTGCTGTGGACGGCCTTTGCGCTGACCTTCCTGTCGCCCAGCCTGGCGACCATCATCCCCGACCTTCCGAACGACCACTACCACGCGTTCGCCGACCCGATGGTCTTCACCTTGCTCGGCATCGGTGCGGGCGCGCTGTGGCGGCTGCGAACGCTCGGGAGGGCGGACCTGGAGGCCGGGGGCGCGCCTCGGGCCCGGCGCGCCGGAGGCCGCGCACCCCGACCCCGCCTCGAGTCGCCGGTCCGTGCCCGTCGGGCCGGTCATCGCGGTCGTCGGGGTGGTCGCGATCCTCGCGTGGAACGTCGCCCGCCAGCCGCCGGCCGTCCATCCCGACGGTGGCTTCCCGGCCGCCGATGCCGCAGCGGCGAGGATCATCGGCGTGGCCGACGGGCGATCCGATCACCCTCGTCTCGCTGCCGGGCTTCAAGTCCACCGAAGCCTACGGCTATCCGCTCGTGCGGGCCGGTGCGGAGGTCCGTACCGCGACCGGCGGCGATCCCGACGCCGTCCTCGATGGTGTCGTGGTCGTCATCTGCGACTCCCGGTTCGAGGTCGCCATCGGGGCGCCGTGCGGCGGGCCGGCCGAGGCGACGGTCGCACCGGCCGATCGATTCGGGCAGCCCGTGGACCGGTTCGTGGCCGCCCCGGGCCGGACGATCTCGGTCTACCGGCCCGGCGTCGTGGCGTGGTCAGCCCCAGTCGACTGAAACGGCTCCGCGGCGGTGGTGCGCCGGCAGCGGTTCACCGGCCAGGCCCCCGGGAATCGCGAACGCCGGCGCCCCAGACGCCGGCGTTCGCTGCCCCGAGACCCGGATCGTGGAGGGCGAATCCGGGCCGTGCCCTGGTGTGTGCTAGTAGCGCCCGGGTTCCCGGGTGGCGGAGCGTGACACCGGGCGCACCGTGCTGACGGTGGACCCGACCCCGGCACCGACCGGGCTGGCTGCGGTGGTCATGCGGCCGTTGGGCCGAACAGGCGCCCGATCGGCGCTGGTGCTCGTCTCGGCCGGCTGGAACGATCGTCCGTAGCGGCGCATCCGCACCGCGAGGTAGTACTCCATGATCTGGCGGACCTGCGGCTCGCTCAGGAGCTCGTCGGCGCGGAGGGCGTACTCGACCCGGGCGGTCGGGTTCGTGTTGCCGGCAGCGACCAACCCGAGATACTGCGGGGTGTCGGCGTCGTCGCGCAGCTCGCGCAGGCCGCGAGCAAGCTTCGTCGCCGTCCCGAGCGATGGCATGCGGTCGCCACGGATCAGCCGCGAGATGGTGGAGTGATCCACGCCCGACTGCTGGGCCAGCTGCCGCTGGGACATCTTCTTGGCCTTGAGCTGTGCTCGCAGCCATTCGTTGAACGCTCGCCCGTTCTGAGTGGTCATCGTTGCCTTGGGCGCTCCTGGGATAGAGCCGTGGTAGAGGTTCCCTGCCCCGAACTATCCGTGGGGCGTCTGGTCACCTGTATCACCCGTTGGTACCGGGCCGTCGTCGCGCTCGATCACGCGGCGTTGGCGGTGCGGTGCGGAGCGGGTCTGTCCGGTCGGGGCATCGGGGCACTGGGTCCCCGTACCTTGGTACGTCCCCGGTCTCGGATCGGTTCACACGGCGTCGGTGAACCACCTGGAAAGAGACGTCCGGATGCTGGTCACGGACAGGACAGGGCTTTTCCCAGACCGCGGGCGAACGATACCAGTCTTACGCGATCGTCGGGATCGAGGCCCCCGGTTGCGGGATGCGGCCCATGCCGCGAGGCATCGGTGAGACCACGTAGACGATCGCGCCGAAGACGATGATCGACAGGACGCTGATCACCCAGTCGAGGATCGCGATCGCGGTCGCCTCGGGCAGCGGCACGCCATAGACCACGGTCAGGACCCCGATCACGCCGGCCTGGGCGAAGCCGAGACCGGCCGGGCTGAGCGGGATCGCGGTCAGCAGCGACCCGATCAGGGCCACGAACATCGCGCCCGACAGCCCGATCTCGACGTTGGCGAAGCCGAACGACAGGACGACGATGTAGAGACGCAGGCCCTCGGTCAGCCAGATGAGACCGGTCAGGAACGCGAGGACCGGCATGTGGCGGAGGGCGACGGCGCCGAAGACGCCTTCCTCGAAGCGCTCGTACAGCTCCGAGACCCGGGGCGGCAGCGGGAGCCGCTCGAGGATCCGCCGGCCGAAGTTGCGCATCGTGAACAGGCCGACGCCCGCCACGATCACCACCACGATGCCGACCACGAACAGGATCCGGACGGCGGGCGGCAGCCCGTTCCGGAAGCTCCAGAAGCCGACAGCCAGGCCCAGGATGGCGATGGCGAAGATGTCCAGGATGCGCTCGATGAAGACGGTCCCGAAGGTCCGGCTGAGTGACGCCGGGCTGTTCATCTTGAGCAGGTACCCGCGATAGACGTCGCCGAGCTTGGCGGGCACGACGCAGTTGACGAACCACGAGATGTACAGGATCTCGGTCGAGTTTCGCAGGCTGATCACGAACCCCGTCTCGCGCAGGAGCCGCTCCCAGCGGTAGCCGCGGAGCGGGAAGCCGAGATAGAAGACGATGAAGGCGAGCAGGACCAGCGCCGGGTTGGCCTGCAGGATGAGCTGCGGGACCTCGGCCAGCCGCTCCCGGTTGAGGTACAGGAAGAAGGCGATGATCCCGAGCGGGACGACGATCGACAGGATCGTCCGCGGCTGGCGCAGCCGCTGGCTGAGCGAGATCTGCGAGACCTCGGTCGGCTCCTCCTCGAGCGCTTCGATGAGCGTCTCGGGCTCGTGATGCGGCAGGTTGGCGTCGAATGCGGGTGTGGCCTCCATCGCACCGGACCCTACCGGACCACCCGCCGGGTCCACTACTGGCCGATGGTCCTGGCCCTCCGGCCCACTCACCGCGGCGGCTCCGGATCGGAGCCCGGGTTGTCGGCCGGAGCGATCGCGACGCGGCGGTTGCCCCGGACGCGATTGACGCCTTTCGCGACCGGGGTCCACAGGCGCACGAGGTAGCTCGCGCGCCCCGGGATGATCTCCGCGCTCCGGAGGCTCGCCAGCAGGCCGGCCGCCGTCGACGGGTCGCCATCGAACGCGGTGTAGGCGACGCCGATCTCCATGATCGAGTGGGCGTCGGAGACCGAGATCCCGGGCAGGCGGTGCTCGAGAGCGAACGCCTGGGCATCCTCGTTGCCATGGCCGATCAGCCGGGCGTTGTGCGTCTCCACCCAGTCGATCAGCGGCACGAGGTCCGCCATGCCTGCATCGTTGAGCAGCGACCGACGATGGCTATCGAAAGGATGCGGGATCCCGACCAGGCCGCCCTGGTCGCGCGCAGCCGCGATCGCGTCGACGACCGGCAGCCCCGGCGGGATGGCCCGCTCGAGGAACAGGCAGATGAGGTCGCCGCCGAGCGTCTTGACCTCCTCACCGACGATCACGGTCAGCCCGGCCGGCGCCATCTCCCGAGCCTCGAGTGCGACGTCGATCCGATCGTGGTCAGTGATCGCGAGGTGCGTCAGCCCACGATCGACGGCAGCCTTGAGCATGTCCTTGGGTGCGGACAGCGAATCGAAGCTGCCCCGCGAATGGCTGTGCAGATCCGCGAACGCTCGACTCACTAGACCTGCTGGACCAGCGACTTTTTGAAGAAGTCGAAGTGTTCCAGGGCGAGGCCGGTGCCGAGGGCCACGCAGAGGAGGGGGTTCTCGGCGACGTGGCAGGGAACGCCGGTGACCTGGGTGAGCAGCTTGTCGATGTTGCGCAACAGCGCACCGCCGCCCGACATGACCATGCCCTTGTCGATGATGTCGGACGACAGCTCGGGCGGCGTCTGCTCCAGGACGGAGCGGACCGCGGCGACCAGCTGCTGGAGCGGCGCCTCGATCGCCTCCATGACCTCGCTGCTGGTGATCGGGATCGTGCGTGGCAGTCCCGCGATCAGGTCCCGGCCGCGCACCTCCATCGTCAGCTCGCGATCGAGCGGGAGCGCCGTCCCGATCGTGATCTTGACCTCCTCAGCCGTCCGCTCGCCGACCATCAGGTTGTACTTCTTGCGGATGTAGGTGGCGATCGACTCGTCGAACCGGTTGCCGCCGACCCGGAGGCTGTGGGACACGACGATCCCGCCGAGAGCGATGACCGCGATCTCGCTGGTCCCGCCGCCGATGTCGATGATCATGTTCCCCGACGGGCCGCTGATCGGGACGTTGGCGCCGATGGCCGCGGCCAGCGGCTCCTCGATGAGGTATGCCTCCTTGGAGCCCGCCTTGAGCGCGGCATCGCGGACGGCCCGCTTCTCGACGCTCGTCACGCCGGCGGGCACCGAGATCATCACCTCGGGCTTGCCGAACCCGATCCGGCCCTTGCGGACCTTGCCGATGAAGTGGCTGAGCATGGCCTCGGTGATGACGTAGTCGGCGATGACCCCGTCCTTCATCGGTCGGATGGCATGGATGTTGCCGGGCGTGCGGCCGATCATCTCGCGGGCTTCCTCCCCGACGGCCACGATCCGGTTGTCGTCGGAGACGGCGACCACGCTGGGTTCGGTGATGACGATGCCCTTGCCCTTGACGTAGACGAGGACATTGGCCGTGCCGAGATCGATGCCGATCTTCATGGGGCTGTGCCGACCGTCCCTTCCGCCGCGCGCGAGATGCTGGCACCGATCGCCAGGAACTTGCGCTCGATGTTCTCATAGCCCCGGTGAACGTGATGCGCACCGCGGATGGTCGTGCTCCCCTCGGCCGCCAGGGCGGCGAGGATGAGCGAGGCACCGGCCCGCAGGTCGCCGATCTCGACGGCCGCTCCGACGAGCTGTGACGGACCCGCGATCGTCGCGTGCCGAGCGTCGCCGATAGTGACGTCCGCGCCCATCTTGACGACCTCGGCGAGCCATTCGAGTCGATCCTCGAAGATCGCCTCATGGACGTGCGAGGTCCCGCTGGCCTGGGTCAGCAGCACCGCGGTCGGTGGCTGGAGATCGGTGGCGAGGCCCGGGTAGGGTGCCGTGGTGATGTCGGTGGCGCGATAACCCGCGCCGTGGAGCGCCGAGCCGTCGACCTCGATGGTGTCGCCCGCGCACGACACGCCGACCCCGACCCGATCGACCGTCTCGATGAATGAGGCGAGGTGGTCGCACGGGGCGCCCTCGAGCGTCAGTCGGCCGCCGGTGACTGCGGCGGCAATGACGAACGTGCCGGTCTCGATCCGGTCGGGGATGACGCGGTGGTCGGCGCCGCGCAGGCGCTTGCGACCCTCGATCTCGATGGTGTCGGGATATGTCCGCTGGACGGCGGCGCCCATCTGCTGGAGGAACGCGATGAGGTCGTCGACCTCGGGCTCCTGGGCCGCCGGCCGGATGACCGTGGTGCCCTCGGCGAGGGTCGCCGCCAGCATCGCGTTCTCGGTGCCCATCACCGACACGAACGGGAAGCGGACCTCGGCGCCGCGCAGCCGGCCGGGCGAGGTCGCGAAGTAATAGCCGTTGCGATACTCGATCGAGGCGCCGAGCGAGCGCATCGCCTCGACGTGGAGGTCTACCGGCCGGCGCCCGATCCGGTCGCCGCCGGGGTTGCTGATGATGACCTGCCCGAAGCGGGCGAGGAGCGGACCGAGGAGGATGAAGCTCGCGCGCATCCGCGCTGCCGCCTCGAGCGGCACGAACAGCCACTCGACGTCGCCGGAGGCGACCTCGTAGACGTTGTCGGCCGGATGGTCGACCACGACCCCGAGATCGCGCAGGGTGTCGGCCATGACCCGCACGTCCTCGATCTCCGGGACGTTGGTGAAGCGGCACCGTTCGCCAGTCAGCGTGGCCGCGGCCAGCAGCTTGAGCGCGGCGTTCTTCGACCCGCTGATCGGCACCGTCCCGGACAGCGGCCGGCCACCCTCGATCCGGAAGATCTCCCTGGCGACCGGCTCGGGCCGGAACTCCCAATGGAACGGCCGCGCGTCAGCCATGCGTCTGTCTCATGAAGTCGCCGCGCCGCCGGCCGTGCCAAGGCGGCGACGAGCACGTGAGCGAGCGCACCTCAAGGTGCGTGAGCGAGCGCGCGGAGGCGCCAACGCGGGCACAGGCGAGCGCCGCGGCGATCCCGATGTTCGCAGACACCACACATCAACCGCGGTGCCGCGGTCCTTCTCGGTGGCGTCGTTCGGCGACGCGGATCCGGAGGAGGGCCTGCTGGAGCTGCGCCCGCGCGGCGGCAAGGTCGACCGCGTCGGTCGGGGCCGCACCCTCGAGCGCCCGCTCGGCTTCGCGCCTGGCTTCCTGGGCTTTCTCAAGATCGATCTCGCTCGCCATGTCAGCCGTCTCGGCCATGACCACGACCCGGTCCGGCCGGACCTGGAGGAAACCGCCGACGATCGCGAACGACTCCTCCGAACCGCCCTTCCGGATGCGCAGCTCCCCGATGCCAAGAGTCGACACGAGCGGCGCATGGTGCGGCAGCACCCCCAGCTCACCCTCGCTCCCAGGCAGCTGCACCGAATCCACCGTATCCGAATACGCCAACCGCTCCGGCGTCACGATCTCCAGCAGGAGTGGCATCGGTCTACCTCCCGCCGCCGGCCGGCCGGCACCGTACGACGCTCCCTACGGCGCTGCGCCTAACGGGAGCGCCTTCCGGCGCCACCCGTCCGCCAGCGACGACCGAGGTCACGTCCATGCTTCCGGTGAGGAGCCCGACCATCAGGACCCGAGCTTGGCGGCGTTCTCTCGAACGTCGTCCAGCGTGCCCGCGAGGAAGAAGGCCTGTTCGGGCAAGCGTGTCGGTCTTACCTTCGAGGATCTCCTTGAATGACGCGACCGTGTCCTTGATGTTCACGTACTTGCCCGAACGGCCTGTGAACACCTCAGCCACGAAGAACGGCTGGCTCATGAACCGCTGGAGCCGCCGCGCGCGAGCGACGGTGGCCTTGTCCTCCTCGGACAGCTCGTCGATGCCGAGGATCGCGATGATGTCCTGGAGGTCGCGGTAACGCTGCAGGACGCGCTGGGTCTCGCGGGCGACGTCGTAATGGTCCTGGCCGACGATGTTCGGGTCGAGCACCCGCGACGTCGAGGTCAGCGGGTCGACCGCGGGATAGATGCCGAGCTCGGCGATGCTCCGCTCGAGGCGGATCGTCGAGTCGAGGTGGGCGAAGGTCGTCGCCGGCGCCGGGTCGGTGTAGTCGTCGGCCGGGACGAAGACGGCCTGGAGCGAGGTGATCGACCCGTCGCGGGTCGACGTGATCCGTTCCTGGAGGCCGGCCATCTCGGTGGCGAGGTTGGGCTGGTAGCCGACCGCGGACGGCATCCGCCCGAGCAGGGCCGAGACCTCGGAGCCCGCCTGGGTGAAGCGGAAGATGTTGTCGATGAACAGGAGCACGTCGCGGTGCTCCACGTCGCGGAAGTACTCGGCCATGGTCAGGCCGGTCAACCCGACCCGCTGGCGGGCACCAGGCGGCTCGTTCATCTGGCCGAACACGAACGCAGTCTTGGCGATGACGCCCGACTCGGTCATCTCGTGGATGAGGTCGTTGCCCTCGCGGCTGCGCTCGCCGACGCCCGCGAACACCGACACGCCGGCGTGCTCCTGGGCGACGTTCCGGATCAGCTCCTGGATGATGACCGTCTTGCCGACGCCGGCGCCGCCGAAGATGCCGATCTTGCCGCCCTTCTTGAACGGGCAGATCAGGTCGATGACCTTGAGCCCGGTCTCGAAGACCTCGATCTCGGTCGACTGCTGGTCGAAGGCGGGCGGGTCGCGATGGATCGGCAGGTGGACCTCGGCGACGACGTCGCCCTTGCCATCGATCGGATGACCGAGCACGTCGAACACGCGCCCGAGGGTGGCTTCCCCGACCGGGACGGAGATCGGCGCCCCGGTGTCACGGACCTCGACCCCGCGGGCGAGCCCGTCGGTCGTGGTCATCGCGACGGCACGGACCCAGTTGTTGCCGAGGTGCTGCTGGACCTCGCAGACGAGCGGCTCCTGGCCTTCGCGCAGGATCTCGACGGCGTTGTAGATGCCCGGCAGGCCACCGGCCGGGAACTCGATGTCCACGACTGGGCCGGTGATCTGGATGACTCGGCCGGTCGCGGCCGGTGCGGCTGTCGCCATGTCGGGGGTGCCTCCTGCGTCCTTCGGGATCTCAGCGAGCGCTCGCGCCGGACGCGATCTCGATCATCTCGCGGGTGATGTTGGCCTGGCGGACCTTGTTGTACGAGAGGGTCAGGTCCTCGATGAGCTCCTCGGCGTTCTCGGTCGCATTCTTCATGGCGACCATCCTGCTCGACTCCTCGCTGGCCTTGGCCTCGAGCACGGCCTGGAAGACACGCGTCGCCACGTAGCGTGGCAGGAGCTGCTCGAGCACGGCCGACGCGCTGGGCTCGAAGATGAACTGGTTGCCGGGGATGCCCTTCGTGTCCTCCGAGGGCTGGATCGGCAGGATGGTCAGCGCCGTGGGCCGCTGGACGAGGGTCGACACGAACAGGCTGTAGACGATGTCCACCCGGGTGTACGTGCCGGCCAGGAAATCGTCGGTGATGAGGCGAGCCAGCGGCAGCACGTCGGCGAACGATGGCCGGTCGCCGAAGGTCGCGAAATGCGCCTCGAGCGGGACGCCCGACCGGCGCATCGCGTCGCGCCCTTTGCGCCCGACCGTGATGAGCACCACGTCGCCCGGGTTGTCGACGATGTCGCGGGAGACGAAGCGAACGATGTTGGTGTTCAGCGGCCCCGACAGCGGCCGGTCCGTCGTGATCAGCACGATCAGCCGCTTGCCGCCGTCCGGCGTGGCGAGGAGAGGGTGGTCCTCCTGCCCGAGGACGGCGGCCAGGTCGGCCAGCACCTCATCGAGCTTCTCGCTGTACGGGCGTGCGGCCAGCGTGGCGTCCTGGGCGCGCTTCAACTTCGAAGCCGCCACGAACTGCATGGCCCGGGTGATCTGCTTGATGTTCTTGACGGAGCCGATCCGTCGGCGGATATCGCGCTGACTTGCCACGTGGTGTTCGCTCCCCGCCTTACGCCAGGAACGAGGTGCGGAAGGCCTCGATGGCTTCGTCGAGCGCCTTGCTGAGATCGTCCGAGAGGGCCTTCTTGTCGGCCAGCTCGGTGAGGATGTCGGGACGCTCGGTCTCGAGGAAGCGGTAGAACTGCGTCTCGAAGTCGCGCACCCGCGGCGTCGGGACGTCGTCGAGCTTGCCGTGCGTCGCCGCGTACAGGATGGCGACCTGCTTCTCGACGCCGAGCGGCTGGTACTGCGGCTGCTTGGTGATCTCCGACAGCTTCTCGCCGCGGGTCAGCTGGTCGCGGGTCGCCTTGTCGAGGTCGGACGCGAACTGCGCGAACGCCGCCAGCGAGCGGTACTGGGCGAGGTCCAGCTTGAGCGGCGCGGCGACCGTCTTCATCGCCTTGGTCTGTGCCGCGGAACCCACGCGCGAGACCGAGATCCCGATGTTCAGCGCGGGCCGCTGGCCGGCGTTGAACAGGTCGGTCTCGAGGAAGATCTGCCCGTCGGTGATGGAGATGATGTTGGTCGGGATGTAGGCGGACACGTCACCGGCCTGCGTCTCGACGATCGGCAGCGCGGTGATCGACCCGCCGCCGTTCTCCTCGTTCATCCGCGCGGCTCGCTCGAGCAGGCGGCTGTGGAGGTAGAACACGTCGCCGGGATATGCCTCGCGTCCGGGCGGCCGGCGCAGCAGCAGGGCCATCTCGCGATACGCCCAGGCGTGCTTGGACAGGTCGTCGTAGATGCACAACGCGTCCTTGACCACGCCCTGACCGGGCACCTCGACGCCCGCCTCCATGACCTCCTCGGCCATCGCCACGCCCGCGTACGGGGCGAGGTACTGGAGCGGGGCCGGGTCCTCGGCGCCGGCGACGACGACGATCGTGTACTCCATCGCGCCGTACTGCTCGAGGACGGCCACGGTGTTGGCCACGGTCGAGAGCTTCTGGCCGATGGCCACGTAGATGCAGACCAGGCCCTTGCCCTTCTGGTTGATGATCGTGTCGAGGCAGATCGCGGTCTTGCCGGTCTGCCGGTCGCCGATGATCAGCTCGCGCTGGCCCCGGCCGATCGGGATCAGCGCGTCGATGGCCTTGACGCCGGTCTGGACCGGCGTGTCGACCGACTGGCGGACGATGACGCCGGGGGCGATGCGCTCGACCGGGCGGCTGGCGGTCGTGGCGATCGGGCCCTTGTCGTCGAGCGGACGCCCGAGCGGGTCCACGACCCGGCCCGAGCAGCGCGGCACCGACCGGCACCTCGACGACGCGGCCGGTGGTCTTGACCGTGTCGCCTTCCTTGATCGCTGTCGCGTTGCCGAGGATGACCGCGCCGACCGTCTCCTCCTCGAGGTTGAGGGCCATGCCCATCAGCCCACCGGGGAATTCGAGCAGCTCGGACGACAGCGCGCCGGACAGCCCGTAGATCTGGGCGATGCCGTCGCCGACCTCGACGACGGTCCCGACGCTGCGCGTCTCGACGCCGGAATCGAAGTCGTCGATCGCGGACTTGATGATGCTGGTGATCTCGTCGGAACGGATGGCCATCGGTGTCAGATCTCCTAGAGGGCGCCCGAAACGAGCTGGTTCCGCAGTCGCTCGAGGCGGCCCCGGACGCTGCCGTCGATCATGCGGTCGCCGACGCGCACGACGAGGCCACCCAGCAGGCTGGGATCGACCTGGACGTCGAGCTCGACGCGACCGTTGGTGGACTGCTCGAGCCGCTGGGTCAAGGCACGGACCTCGTCCTCGGACAGCGGTGCGGCGCTGGTGGCGGTGGCTTCGGTGATACCCTGCCGGACGTTGTCGAGGCGGCGGAACTCGGCCGCCACCCTGGGCAGCTCGTGGATCCGGCCGCGCTTGATCATCAGCCCGATCAGGTTGAGGACCGGTCGCAGCGCGATGGTGCCGAACACCTCGTTCGCCATGGCGAGCCGTGTCTCGAGCGCGACGGCGGGATTGGCCAGCATGTGACCGACCCGCTCGTCCGCCGCGATCGCGGCCGACGTCTCGAGCGCCTCGCGCCAGGCGGCCACGCTGTCGTCTCGAAGGGCGACCTCGAAGGCGGCCTCGGCGTAACGGCGTGCCGCGGAATCGCGCCCCGGCATCAGTCGGTCACCATCAGTTGGAGGTGCCGCCGACGCCGGAGGTGCGGATGAACTCCTCGACCAGGCGTCGCTGGCGCTCGTCGGACATGGTCTCGCCGACGACCTTGCCGGCGGCGAGGAGGGCGAGATCCGCGACCTCCGCCCGGACGTCCGCGATCGCGCGGGTCTTCTCCGCTTCGATCTCCGCGGCCGCCCGGACGCGCAGCCGCTCGAGTTCTTCGCGGGTCGCCGCGATGTCGGCGTCGCGCGACTCCTGGGCGACCTTCTGGGCACGGACCAGGATGTCGTTCGCCTCGCGACGGGCCTCGCTGAGCGTCGCGACCCGTTCGGCCTCGGCGCTCTCCCGATCCCGGCGTGCCTGCTCGGCATCCTTGAGACCCTGCTCGATCCGGTCCTTGCGCTCCGCCAGCATCTTCTGCACCGGCTTGAGCGCGAACGTCCAGAGGATGGCGAAGAAGACCAGGAAGTTGAGGGCGCTGACGATCACCCAGAACAGGTTGATCTGGAAGAGCGCCTGCCCCTCTGCGGCGAGCTGTGCGGCCTGGTGGCCTGCCCCGGTGGCGGTGGCCAGGATATCCACGGTCGACTATTTGGCGGGCTGGATGAAGATGGCGAGCAGGCCGACGACGATCGCGAGGACGCCGAGCCCTTCTGCGAAGGCCGCGAGGATGATCGCGATACCGCGGATCTGGCCCGCGGCGTCCGGGTTGCGCCCGATCGCCGCGGCGGCCATGCCGCCGAGGATGCCGATGCCGATGCCCGGGCCGAGTACGCCAAGGGCTGCGAGTCCGGCGCCTGTGTAATCCATCGTGTTCCTTCCTCCTGTGCCCCGAGCCTGCGGCTCGGGATCATGGTGACCGGGGTGAGTCGCGCTCGTGAGGCGCGTCAGTGTGCGGGCTGGAGTGCCGGCGGTTCGCGGCCTTCGAGCGTGTCGAGGGCCTCCTCCGCGACGTGCCCCTCTTCGTGGTCGTGGCTCTCGATCGCAAGGGTGATGAAGACCAGGCTCAGGATGCTGAAGATCAGCGCCTGGATCGCGTTGAGCAGGAAGTCGAGCCCAAGCAGGCCGACCGGGATGAGTGCGATGGTCAGCGCCGGTGATGACGCTCGAGCGCGACCTCGCCGCCGTAGATGTTGCCGAAGAGTCGCATCGACAGCGTGATGGGCTTGACGAACTCGAGCATCAGCTCGACCAGCCCGACGAACAGCGCGATGAACCCGGCGGCGATGCCCGACCGGAACTCGTAGAACGGGAAGAACTTGCCGGCGTAGCCGCGGAAGCCGAGCTTGCGGAAGCCCTCACCTTCGAAGATGACGAACGACACGAGCGCCAGGCCGAGCGTGATGTTGACGTCGCTCGACGGCGCGCGCAGCCACTCGACGCGACCGACGCCGGGCACCAGCCCGATCCAGTTCGAGAAGATGATCAGCAGGAAGAACGACACGAACAGCCCGAGGTATGGCCGGGCGCTCGGACCGGCGATGCCGATGCCGAAGTCGGTCAGGAACTCGTAGAACGTCTCGAACACGTTCTGGCCGCGTCCGGGGACCAGCCTGCGGCCGCGGGTCAGCAGGATGGCCCCGACGAGGACCAGGATGATGACAAGCCACTGGGTCACGATCGTGTTGCTGATGCTCGGGTAGAAGACGATGAGCTGGCTCGGATCCGGGGCGGGCGCCGAGGTCAGCGATACGAGCGTCTCGGGCGCCGGGAACTCCAGCGTGCCGTTGATGAAGCAGACGGGATACGGGCACGGATCGCCGGCCGCGCCGCCCTTGGGGAACGGCGGCACGAGGATGACCGCGACGATGTTGAGGACGATGATCGCGCCGATGAACAGGAACCAGCGCTGGGACAGCCCGCGACCGGACGTCGGCTGGGGCTCGGGCGCGGGGGACTCGGCGGTCCCCGGGGTCATGTCCTGCTCGCTCGACACGCTCGCTCCACACACAGGAGCGCGGCTCGACGCCGCGCTCGGTTCCCCCTTAGCCGGTCGGGCAGTGACCGGTCAATCGAATGACTTCAGGAACCGATCCACCATCCGGATGATCATCACGGTCCCGGCTCCGGCGCCGAGGAAGAACCCGATGAGCATGAAGACCGGAAAGGTCGTCCCCACCTGCCCGTCGACCCAATGGCCAGCGAGCGCTCCGACCAGCGTCGTCACCAGGAGTGAGATGCCGATCTCCGAGAAGAGGACTACGTAGGCCCCGCCTCGTCCGGGCTCGATCATGGGCGACCTGACACGGCCGCGGCAGTATAGCAGGAGCATCCCGCCGCAACCGTGGCGCAACCGGGCTCAGCGGGCGAGGGCATCCGCGTAGACGCGACCGCCGCCGACCGGTCTGGCCACGTCGACCCGATGTCGTCCGGTTCTCGATCGATCATCCGGGAATGCCTCCGCCTGGCCGGCTGAGCCCCGTCCCGCTGGGTGACGGCGTGGCATCCTGCGTGGGATCCGGGGTCGGGGTCGGTCGGTCGGACTCGGGGTCGGAGTCGGGGTCGGACTCGGTCGGTCGGAGTCGGATCGGACTCGGGGTCGCGATCGGACTCGGGGTCGCGGTCGAGATCGGGGTAGGGGTCGACATCGGCGTGGGGGTCGGTGTTGCCGTCGACGTCGACGTCGGCGTCGGGGTGGTCCATGAGGTCCGGCTCATTGTCGCCTGCGCCGTCGGGACAGCCGAGTGCCTTGGGGTCGAGCCTGGGACGAACGTCTCGCCCGCGACCGCTCCACTCGGGGTCACGACCGGGGTTGCTGCGGGGATCGCGGGCGAGATCGCGGCGTCCGTCGTGGGTGTTGGCTTTGCGAGATCGACAGCGGGTTCCGTCGCCACCGCCGGTTTTCGAGGACCGCCGGGAAGCAGGGTCGCGCTGGCCAGCAGTCCAAGGACCAGCAACCCCGCGAGGGCAAAGCCGCTATCCCGGACCAGCCGCTCCCGGGGACCCACAAGGGGAACGCGCTGGTCGGATGCCGAAGCCGGAGTCGCGATCGCCGACCGCCGACGAGCCACAAGTCGTCGGACGAGGTACATCCCGATGGAGCGATCCACGACGGCACCGAACCCGGTCGGCTGTTCCGGTTGATCGAGGCGCGCCAACGTGATCTGGCGGGCCGCCCTCGCATCCCGGGCGCGGCGACCCAGCCACGCGCAGCCCAGGAGGATGGCGACGACGACGATCGCGATCGAGCGGGAGGTTCACGGTCGACCTATCCGCTCGACACCTTCGTCGGCGGCTCGGGTTCGTAGGCGTCGGCCTCGAGCTCGTCGGGCCGGTCGAAGTCGCCGCGTGTCGGAACGAACAGGATCAGGCCGAACGCCACGAACAGGCCGACGAATGCATAGACCTGGGTGACGCCCGACAGCAGCAGCGAGAGCACCGCGAGCACGAGGCAGATGCCGTAGATCACGAGGACGGTCTGCCGGTGCGACAGGCCCGAGGTCCAGCAGCCGGTGATGGATGTGCGTCCGGTCGGGGCTGAACGGCGAGCGCCGCTCGGACAGCCGTCGGACGATGATCCAGAACGTGTCGATGATCGGGACGCTGAGGACGAGCAGGGCGACCGCGACCTTCGCCGTGCCGAGGATCGCGAGCACGGCCAGCGTGTAGCCGACGAACTGGACGCCGCTGGTCCCGGCGAAGATCGTCGCCGGATGGAAGTTCCAGCGCAGGAACCCCAGCAACGATCCGGCCAGCGCGAAGCACAGGACCGCGATGAGCGGCTGGGCGACCACCTGGGTCGTGAGGCTGATGATCCCGAGCGTCACGGCGGCGATGAAGGCCATCCCCGACGACAGGCCGTCCAGGCCGTCGATCCAGTTGATGCTGTTGATCATCCCGACGATCCAGAAGATCGTGAGCCCGGCGGCGACCGGGCCCGGTGAAGCGGAAGTCCGGGCCCGAACGGGTTCGTGATGAAGGTGATCGAGACCCCGAGGGCGACCGCGGCGCCGGCGAGGGCGATCTGGCCGATCAGCTGGTAGCGGGCGCGGAGGTCGAACAGGTCGTCCATCGCGCCGAGACCGGCCGCGACCGCCCCGCCGAGCAGCAGGGCGACGACCTCGGACGGGTCGAAGCTGAACGGGATCGGCACGATGTCGGCCGTCTGGTTGACGAGGAGGAACAGCGCGGCGACCAGGAGGAATGCCGCGCTGACGGCGAGGCCGCCGCCGCGCGGCACCGGGATGGTGTTGACCCGGCGCGCCTCCGGTCGGTCGACGATCTCGTAGCGGAGCACCACCCGCCGGACGACCGGCGTCACGGCCAGGGCGATCAGGGCGGCGAGGACGAACACGACCACGATCGGAGCGATGAGGTCCCCGACGTTCGAGATGAACGTCATCCTGGCCGGATCCCGCTGGCCGGCGGGGCGATCGTCGGGTCGGTCACGCCGCCGGCAGGCCCGGGACCGGGAATCTGTCGACGATCTCGCGGACCTCGCCGGCGAGGCGCTGCCTGCTCGGCCGGCTCGTCGCGGCGGCGGATGGCGTCGATGATGATCCGCCCGATCGCGCGCATCTCGTCCGGCCCGAACCCGCGGGACGTCGCGGCCGGCGTCCCGATCCGGATGCCCGAGGCGGTGTTCGGCGGCAGCGTGTCGAACGGGATGGCGTTCTTGTTGACCGTGATCCCGATCTCGTCGAGCAGGTGCTCGGCCTCCTTGCCGGTGACGCCCAGCGGAGTCACGTCCACCAGCATGAGGTGATTGTCGGTGCCGCCGGACACGACCCGCGCGCCGAGCCCGGCCAGCGTCTCGGCCATGACCGCGGCGTTCTCGACGGTGCGCCGCTGGTCGTTCCGGAATGTCTCCTCGGCGGCCAGCTTGAAGGCGACGGCCTTGCCCGCGATGACCTGCATGAGCGGACCGCCCTGGATGCCCGGGAAGATGGTCCGGTCGACGGACGCGGCGAGCGCGCCATCCGCCGCTCCGTTCTTGACCGACGGGGAATGCGTCCGGGTCGAGCCCGGGCCGCAGCGTCCGTCGCGAGAAGATCATCCCGCCGCGAGGGCCGCGGAGCGTCTTGTGCGTCGTCGTGGTCACCAGGTCGGCGTGCGGGAACGGGCTCGGGTGGACATCGGCGGCGACGAGACCGGCGATGTGGGCCATATCGATGAACAGGATGGCGCCGACGTCCTCGGCGATCGACGCCATCCGCTCGAAGTCCCAGAGCCGCGGATAGGCCGACGCGCCGCCGACGATCAGCTTCGGCCGGACGTCCTTCGCCTGGGCGGCCATCGCGTCGTAGTCGATCCGCTCCGTGTCCTGCCGCACGCCATAGGCATGGACCTCGTACAGCCGGCCCGAGAAGTTGAGCCCCATCCCGTGCGTGAGATGACCACCGTGGGCCAGGTTCATGCCCATGATCCGGTCGCCGGGCTCGAGGACGCTGAAGTAGGCGACCATGTTCGCCTGCGCACCCGAGTGCGGCTGGACGTTGACGTGCTCGGCGCCGGGGAAGAGGGCGAGGGCGCGGTCCTGGGCGAGTCGCTCGGCGATGTCGACGAACTCGCAGCCGCCGTAGTAGCGCTTGCCCGGCAGGCCTTCGGCGTACTTGTTGGTGAGCCAGGAGCCCTGCGCCTCCATGACGGCGGCCGACGTGTAGTTCTCGCTCGCGATCAGCTCGATCTTGTCGTGCTGGCGCCGCCGCTCACCGAGCATCGCCTCCCACAGGACCGGGTCGAGCTCTGCGATCGACTCGAGGGCGAGCCCCGTCGCTGGCGAGATCGTCATGAGCGCCGACTCCTTCCCTGCCACTCCGGCACCCTCTGGTGCACCGCCGACGCACCGAGCCCCCGCGCATCCGTCGGGTATCTTCCCACGTTCGCGGCCGTGCCCGATGGCCGGGCGCCTCGGCGGCCGACGATCAGGCCCGGTCGGGACCGCGACCGGTCAGGGCGGCCCGGAGCCTGGATCCGCGGGCCCGGTCATCCGCCGCGACGGAGGGCGCTGCCGTGCCCGAAGCTCGTGCGCGACGCCGGCCGTGTCGAGGACGCGAGCGATGCGTGACGTCGGGATCGCGCCTTCGCGGAGGAGGACTGGTCGCGCCCCGGTGCAGTCGACGATGGTCGAGGCCGGCCCGCCGTGCGCGGGACCGCCGTCGAGGATCAGGTCCAGCGCGTCGCCGAGCTGGTCGACGATCTCGGCCGCGTCGCGCGCCTCCGGGAGTCCCGAGACGTTCGCGGACGTGGTCGGCAACGGCCCGACCGCGCGGGCCAGCGCACGCGGCGCCTCGTGGTCGGGCACCCGCAGGCCGATCGTGGGCGCACCGGCAGTCAGTGCGGCCGGGAGCGAGACCTCGGGGAGCCGCGGCACGATCACCGTCAGGCCACCCGGCCAGAACGCATCGGCGAGCGCCGCGGCGGCGGCACCCATGATCCCGATCGTCGCAGCCTGGGCGGCGACGTCGAGCAGCAGCATGATCCCCTTGTCGGGCGGCCGGCGTTTCACGTGGAACAGGCGCTCGACGCCACCGGCCGTCTGGAGCGCGACGGCCACCCCGTAGACCGTGTCGGTCGGCAGGGCGACGACGCCACCCGCGAGGAGCACGTCGATGGCCGCCGCCCGGCCCGCCTCGTCGTCGAGAACCACCCGGGCCGTCATGCCGGGGCCACCATCCCGCGCTCCGCGGTCAACGCGGCCCGCCGTCCGCCGTTCCGCCGACGCCTCCGACAGCCGCGCGACGGCTCGTCGCGCGGCACCCGGCGATGCCAGGACCAGCGCCTCGATCATCCGCGCCACGCCCTCGTCGGCGAGCGGCGGCGCGACGTAGCGGGCCGCGGCGAGGACCTCGATCGGCGCGCTCGGCATGGCGGTGCCGTGGCCGACCTCGGCCAGCATCTCGATGTCGTTCCACTGGTCACCGATCGCCAGGACGGCACCGAGCGGGATCCGCATCCGGCGCGCGAGCCAGCGGATCGCGCGACCCTTCGAGACTCCCGGGGCGACGAACTCGACGAAGTGCGGGTGGCTGACCGTCACGTCGGCACGCCCGGCGAAATGGGCACGGGCCAGCGGCGCGACCTCGGTCGGAAGGGGCGGCTCGCCCGCGCACATGACCTTGGTGACCGGATGCTGGATCGACGCCACCAGGTCGTCGGTCAGGCGCGGCGGCGTGCCCATGAACGTCGTGTACTCGTCGGCGCGCGGGTCGTCCGAGCGGACGATGAACCGCTCGAGGTGGTTCACGTGCGGGTCCAGCCCGTGCTCGCGCGCCCACACCACCACCTCCCGGGCGACCGCCGCGGGCATGGGCGTGTGGATGAGGAGCTTGCCCGGCCGGGTCGAGCCCTCGACCGGCATCTCCCTGATCAGGGCGCCCTGGTAGCCGACGAGCGGCGTGTCGAGCTCGAGCTCGCGCGCGAACCGCAGCGCGCTCGAGACCATCCGGCCGGTGATCAGCGAGACCATCACCCCGCGGGCGCGCGCGGCGCGGATCGCGGTCCGGGTGTCCGGTCCGATGTTCAGGTCGTCGCCGACCAGCGTCCCGTCGATGTCGAGGGCGACCAGGCGCACGGGCAGGATCGGCTCGGGAGTTCGGATGACGGGCACGGACCGATGATGCCCGACCGCCGCATCGGGCGCTGGCGGGGCGGTGGCGTCAACCGGATGCGGCGCCAGCGGACCGCTCGATCCGCGCCACCCGTGGCAAGCCGGCCAGGTCGAGCTCGATCGTGCACGCCCAGCCGGGCAGGCGATCGCCGACGAGCGACGACCATCGCGTCACCCTGGTCGGCGCCGATCTCGAGGAACGCGACGCCGGCCTCGTCCAGCGCCTCGGGCAGCCGTTCCACGAGCCGGCCGATGACTGCCAGCCCGTCGGCGCCGCCGTCGAGCGCGAGGACCGGCTCGTAGCTGGTGGCGCGAGGCAGCTCCGGCAGGGCATCGCTGCGGACGTACGGCAGGTTGGCGAGCACGACCTCGAACGGCATGACCGCCGGCCGGCAGCAGGTCGGCGACCTCGAACCGGATCCGGTCCGCCACCGCGTGACCGACGGCGTTCTCGACCGCCAGCCCGAGCGCGTCGCGCGAGATGTCGGTCGCGAGGATGTCGACCGCCTCGAGCGCACGGCGACGCCGAAGGCCGACCGCGAGGGCGACCGCGATCGCGCCACTCCCCGTCCCCACGTCCACGATCCGCAGCGGGTGGCCCGTCCGCCGGGCGCGCCACCGCACCCAGCCGGCGCATGACCTCGGCCTCCGCCAGCTCGACGAGCCGCTCGGTCTCCGGCCGCGGGATCAGCGCCCGGCGGTCCACCTCGAACGCGAGCCCATAGAACTCCTTGAGCCCGCGGATGTAGGCGACCGGCTCGCCGGCCGCGCGGCGGTCGATGTCCGACACGGTATCGGTTCGCGGCGTCGGCGCCGACCGGCGCCTCGGGATGCGCCAGCACGACCGTTCGCCCGACACCGACCGCATGACCCAGCAACAGCTCGGCGTCGAGCCTGCGGCGTCTCCGAACCGGCGCCGCGAGGCGCTCGGCACCCTCGCGGAGGAGCGCTCCGGTGGTTTCCAGCGGGAACCCGGCCGACAACGGCGTCGACGCGGCCGCTTCGCCGGGCCTCGATCCTTCGTCAGGCAGCGCCGTCGCCCTCGCCCAGGCGGTCGGCCTGGTCGGCCATCACCAGCGCGTCGATCAGGTCGTCGAGGTCGCCGTCCATGACCCCGGGCAGGTTGTGCAGGTCTTCCCGATCCGATGGTCGGTGACGCGGTCCTGCGGGAAGTTGTACGTCCGGACCTTGTCCGACCGGTCGCCCGATCCGACCATCGAACGTCGCGCCGCCGAATCCGCCGCGCGCTGCTTCTGCTGCTGGAGGTCGTACAGCCGCGAGCGCAGGACGGAGATCGCCTTGGCCTTGTTCTTGTGCTGGCTCTTCTCGTCCTGGATCTCGACGACGAGCCCGGTCGGCAGGTGGGTCACGCGGACCGCCGAGTCGGTCGTGTTGACCGACTGGCCGCCCGGCCCGGACGCGCGCTTGACGTCGATCCGCAGGTCGCGCTCCTCGTCGATCTCGATCTCGACCTCGTCGACCTCGGGCAGGACGACGACCGTCACGGTCGAGGTGTGGATCCGGCCCGACGACTCGGTCGCCGGGATCCGCTGGACGCGGTGGACCCCGCCCTCGAACTTGAGCCTGCTGTACGCGCCGTCGCCGTGCGATCTGGACGATCGCCTCCTTGATCCCGCCGATCCCCGTCTCGTTGAGGCTGAGGATCTCGGGCTTGAAGCGATGGCGCTCCGCGTAGCGGATGTACATCCGATAGCAGCTCGGCGGCGAACAGCGCAGCCTCCTCGCCACCGGCGCCGCCGCGGATCTCCATGATCACGTCCCGGCCGTCGTTCGGGTCGCGCGGCAGGAGGAGGACCTTGAGCTCGTCGAGCAGGCGCGTCTCGTCGGCCTCGAGCCGCTCGACCTCCTCGCGCGCCATCGTGTGCATCTCGTCGTCGGCCTCGGAGCCGTCGCGCAGCTCGCGCGCGCCGGTCAGCTCGGTCCGCGTCGCCTCGAGCCGCCGAAAGGCCGCCACGACGGGCTCGAGCCGCGACAGCTCCTGACCAAGCCGGCGGATGCGCATCCGGATCGGTCGAGGTCTCGGGACGCGCCAGCTCGACCTGGATGTCGTCGTACTGGCGGGCGACCGTCGCGAGCTTGGCGTCGAGATCGCTCATCGCCCCGGCGGCGGATCGGTCGGGAGCGGCGGCGCGGCCGGCGGGGGCGGAGCGGCGGGCGCCGGCAGGTCGGTCATCGAGTCGGCGGCGGCCGGGAAGTCCATCGGACGGCTGTCGAAGTCGCCCGAGCCGGCCGGGACGGCCTCGCCGTCCGCCACGAGCGCCTGCTCCATCGACACGATGGCGACCTCGATCATGTCGTCGGTCGGCTGCTTGGTCGTGATCATCTGGACGAGGATGCCCGGGTAGAGCAGCACCTTGCACGATCGGGTTCTTCGCGGTGCCGGGCGCCGAACCGGAGGATCTCGTAGCCGACCGCCGCGATCACCGGGATGAGCAGGATCCGGCTGGCGATCATGACCAGCGGCTCCTGCCGACCGACCAGCGAGAAGGCGATGATCGACAGCAGGATGACCACCACGAGGAACTCGGTGCCGCAGCGCTGGTGGGCCGTCGGGTACTTGCGGACGGCGTCGACGTCGAGCGGGTCGCCGGCCTCGAGCGCATGGATCGTCATGTGCTCGGCGCCGTGGTACTGGAACACGCGGCCGATGTCGGGCGATCGCGAGATCAGCGATCAGGTAGCCGAGGAAGATCGCGACACGGATCAGGCCTTCGATCAGGTACTGGAGGAAGCCGTGGTCCGGTCCCTGGACGGTGACCGACGCGATGAACAGGGGCAGGAGGAAGAAGATCCCGACCCCGGCCGCCAGCGTGAGCCCGAGCATGAGCGCGATCGAGCCCTTGCCGAGCTCGACCCCTTCGTCGGAGGCCTGCGACGTTCGCGCTGCGGACCAGCCAGCGGGTGCCGACGACGAGCGTCTCGTACAGGACGACGAGACCGCGGATCGAGTGGCCACTTCGACCAACGCGTCCCGTGGAAGCCGGCGTCGAGCCGCTCGGTCGCGTAGACGATCTGGCCATCCGGATGGCGCAGGGCGACCGCGATCGCGTCGCGACCGCGCATCAGGACGCCCTCGATCAGGGCCTGGCCGCCGTAGGTGTAGATGGGCATGCGGGCAGTCTACCGGGTGGGACGAGCGAGCCTCTCAGGGGGCCCGGGAATCGAAACGGCGGGCCGTCGGCCCGCCGTCCTGGGTGCGATCGACGTTTTCTAGCTGCGGACCTGGCGCTCGAGACGCTTCTGGAACCGCTCGACCTGGCCGGCCGTGTCGATGATGGTCTGCTTGCCCGTGAAGAACGGGTGGCAGTTGCCGCAGACGTCGACGCGCAGCTCCGGGCGGGTCGAACCGACCGTCCACTCGGTGCCGCACGATCCGCAGTGGACCTTGGCCTGGAAATACTTGGGATGGATATCGGGCTTCACGAGGTTCTCTCCTCCGACGCCGTCCGTGCCGGGCCGATGCCCAGCCGGTGGTCGCCGGCTATTCCGGGGTCTAGGCGCTCGCGGCGGCCGTCTCGACCGCCTCGACCCGGATGCGCTTCTTGTTCTTGGTGGCGTGCTCGAACTTCACCTTGCCGGTGATCGTCGCGAAGACGGTGTAATCGTGGCCGAGCCCGGTGCCGGGTCCGACTCAGGAACGTCATCCCGCGCTGTCGGACGATGATCGATCCGGCGTGGCACGAGCTGGCCGTCGCCGGCCTTGACGCCGAGGCGCTGGCCGACGCTGTCGCGGCCGTTCTTGACGCTGCCGCCGGCTTTCTTGTGGGCCATCTCGTCTACCCGTCCTTCTTGGTGGTACGCGGCTTCTTCGGCGCGTCGGCCTTGGCGGGAGCGTCGGCCTTGGCGGACGCCGGCTTCGCGGCCGTGCCCTTGGTCTCGGCTCTTCGCCTTGCTCGTCGCGGCCGTGCTCTTCGCGGCGGGCTTCGCCGCCGGCTTCGTGTCGGCCTTGGCGTTCGTAGCCGTCTCGGTCTTGCCCTTCGGCTCGGCCTTGACCGTGGCCTTGGCGGTCGTGTCGGCCTTCGCCTTCGGCCCGGTCGCCTTGGCAGACGTCGCCTCAGCGCCGACGGCCAGCTTGGCGGCGAGCTCGGCATCCTTCGCGGCCTGCGCGCGTGGCGGCGTCCTCGAGGCGCTCCCGCTCGGTCTTGGCCTCACGCTCGGCCTTCTCGGCCGCCTTGGCGGCGCTCTTGCCGCCGAGCGTGATATCGGCGATCCGGAGGACCGTCAGCTCCTGGCGATGGCCCTTCTTGACCCGGCTGCGCGCCTTCGGCCGGTACTTGAACGAGATGAGCTTGGGTCCGCGCGTCTGGTCGCAGGACCTCGGCGCTGACCGCGGCGTCGGCGACCAAGGGCCGACCGATGGTCGACTCATCGCCGTCGGCGACGAGGAGGACGCGCTCGATGGTGATCGTCTTGCCCGGCTCGACGTCGAGCAGCTCGACCTCGAGCTCGGTGCCGACCTCGACGCGGTATTGCTTTCCGCCGGTCTCGATGACTGCGTACATGGATCCTCAGGATGGGTGGCCGGCGACCGCATGCGGCGACCGAGACCTCGGACGTGAAAAGGCGCGCGGCGATGCCGACGCGCAGAACAGAGATTGTACGGCGCTGAGCGTGAGGCGGTCAACCGCGGACTCGGCGGGGTAGTGTGAGAACGACCGTTCTCACGGATCCCTACTTGCTTGCCCAAAAGGGCGCCCACTCCCACTGCCCATCCCTAGGCATCGGCATTGGCGATATGGACGGCAGGGCCCGCGTTACCTGCGGGGTTACCGTTCGAGTCTGATGAAGCGGCTCCGCAGATGCCGGGGCTCGATGGTAGGACCGCAGGATCGGGCGCCTCATACCGCAGGCCCGACGAGACGAACACGACCACTCGACTCGATGACGCATGCGAAGACGATGGGCGATTGCTCACGACCTTAGCATCGCATGCGTCGAACTGAATCACTACCCCCGGCGGCGCTCCGAGATTCGGCGACGATGTGTCGACGCCCGAACGACCGGTCGCGATCGACACCGCGGCGACGACCTCGCTCCGCGTCCCGCTCGACCGTCGAAGAAGCGCAGCCGCCCTGCACCTACGCGAGCAAGGCGCGTTCATCCGGACCATCCAGGCCGGCGGCGGCTTGGTGGCCCGCGGCTGGGCCATCAGTCGAGCTCGTCGACGAGGATCAACCGCTCCCGCACGATCGACGCGACCTCGAGCGGCGCGCCCAGCCGATCCCCCAGCGCGGCGACGACCTCTTCGGGCCGCCCGGTGCCACGGACAGGGTCGAACCGGGTGCGGGCTCGGACACGGACCGGCGGCCCGGCGTCGACCACCCGGACATCGGCGAGCAGCGGGCGCAGGTCGTAGGTCACGACGGCCGCTCCACGCGCACGCTCACGCGGGAGGGAGGCTGCGCCCTGGAGGCCCCCACAGGCGGTCGCCACGGACGTCGCATCGGCCGCGTCGAACACGATCCGGTAATCCGCCGCGGCGACCTGACCGGCAAGGGGTGGTGCGCCGAGCCAGACGTCGTGCAGATCGACCAACCGCCAGCCGTCGGGCAGGCCCCCACCGACTCTCTCGCGAACGACGGACGCGGGCACCAGCTCCGTCAGGAGGATGTCGGCGAGCTCACGTTCGCCGACGACGCCGAGCGGGAGCGGTGCCCCGAATGCGACCCGGGTGCGCGTTCGATTCGCCGCGCGCGCGACGGGCAGGCCGGAGGCTTCCATGGCGCTCTCGAACGCATCCGCCAGCTCACGCCCCGCCAGGGCAGGAGCATCGACGTCCCGCGCGAGCACGAGCCGCCAGCGCTGGCGAGCCGGTGCCGGCGGCGGATCGATCCTGTCGGAAGGCTCGGTCGTCATCGCGGTGCCGGGTTCCACGTCTGATAGTGTGCGGCCATGGACGAGGCCGCGTCGCAGACCGGGCGGGACGCCGATGCCTGACCCGAACGACCCGTACAAGACCCTCCAGGTCGACCCCGAGGCCGAGGACGAGGTCATCCAGGCCGCATACCGACGCCTGGCGCGCAAGTATCACCCCGACCTCGCCGACACGCCCGAGGCGGCGGCTCGGATGGCGATGATCAACGCGGCGTGGGAGCTGATCGGAGATCCGGCCGCCCGTCGCGCGTACGACCGCCAGCGCGTGACCCCGAGCGCCCGGCCGTCTGCACCGGGGGGTGGCTCGACCACGGGCGCCCGCCCAGACGCGTCGCGGTCAGCTGGATCGCCGCCCCCGCCGGTGACGCCCCGACCGCCGGAGACGGTCTCGCGCGATTGGACGTCGGGCCGCTCGAACCAGGGCAGCGGCTTCGACGAATCCATGCGCGCGGCGGAGGGCTTCGGCGCCGCTGGTCCGCCTCCGGGACGACCGTCGGGGACGGTGCTCAACTTCGGGCGATACGCAGGCTGGTCGCTCGGGGAGGTGGCGCGCAACGACATCGAGTACATCGAATGGCTCGATCGCGCCCCGATCGGGCGCAACTACCGCCAGGAGCTCGACGAGCTCCTGCGCACGAGCGGCCGCCGACGGTCCGCCGACGCGGACGACGCCGACCGTCGCGGCCTGTACCGCCGGCGCTAGGGCGTCGGGCCGCCCGAGCCGGCCGCGACCGGGGCCGGATCAGGCTCGGGCTCGGATATCAGGCTCGTGGTCGTCTGGTCGACGTGGATCGCCCGGTCCACCACGCGCCCGATGGTCGTGCCCTGGACCAGCAACGTGAACAGGACGACCCCGAAGGTGATCTCCTGCAGAAGGGCGCGTTGCGGGACGTCGGCCGGCAGCGACAGGGCCATCGCGACGGCCACCGCCCCGCGCAGACCGGCCCAGAACAGGACGTGCAGCCAGCCGGTCGGCACGGCCTCGGCCATCCCCGGACCAGGCAGGAGCCGTGAGGTACCCCCGAGCAGGACGTAGACCACGATGGCCCGACCGACCAGGATCGCCGCGATGGCCCAGGCGATCGGCCCGATCGAGTCGAGCAGACGCGCCGGCGGGATGGCCAGCCCGACGAGGAGGAAGACGGCCGCGGTCAGGAGATAGGCGAAGAACTCCCAGACCGTGTCGATCGCGTCCGACCCGGTCTCGGACAGCGCCCGCCCCGGGCCCAGGTTGCCGAGCACGATCGCGGCGGCGACCGTGGCGATCACGCCGGACAGACCAAGCTGGTCGGCCAGGATGTAGCTGCCGTAGGCCAGGACGACCGAGATCGTCAGCTCGATCAAGTGGTCGTCGACGAGCCCGATGACGCGGGTGGCGAGGTAGCCGGTCGCGAGCCCGATCGCGATGCTCAGGCCGATCGTCCCCGCGAACCTGATGACCGCCTCGCCAGGTCCGATCGGTGCCTGGACAGCCGACAGGGCGATCGCGAACAGGACGAGCCCCGTGCCGTCGTTGAGCAGGCTTTCGCCGTCGACCATGGTCGACAGTGCCTCGGGGACCCGCAGGCGTTTGAACGTCGCCACGACGGCTGCCGGATCGGTCGCCGAGACCATCGCGCCGACGATGAACGCGAGGTCGAGCCGCAGTCCCGTGCCGAGGTTCAGCGCGACTGCCACCACGGCCGCCGATACCAGGACCCCCGGAACGGCCAGCAGGACGAGGCCACGGAACCAGCGCCGCAGCTGGCGGACCCGCAACCGGTACGCGGCCTCGAAGACCAGCCCCGGCAGCAGGACGAGCAGGACGAGCTCCGGCGAGACGTCGACGGTCGGGTAGCCGGCCGCGCTGGCGCCGATGCCGACCAGCAGGCCGGCGACGACGAGCGCGACCGTATAGGGAACGCGCAGCGGGCGAGCGATGATGGCCACGAACACCGCGAGGCCGAGCAGGCCGACGAGCAGCTCGACTGCGTGCGGGATCGCCGCCTCATCCATCAGGCGGTCAGCGAGGTTCGGGGCGTCCTTACCAAGCCGCCCGTGTCTGGCGTATGTTGATGCTCTGGAGGATGCCGAGTCCGGCGGCCATGCTGACCAGCGACGCGCCGCCGTGGGTCACGAACGGGAGCGGGATCCCGGTGATCGGCATGACCCCGAGGACCATCCCGACGTTGACGATGAGCTGGAACAGGATCATCGCGGCCACTCCACCCGCGAACAGCGTCCCGAACGAGTCGCGCGATCGCCAGCCGGCGACCAGGACGCGCCACAGCAACAGCACGAACAGCGTGAACAGGACGATCGCCCCGATGAACCCCAGCTCCTCCGACAGCGTCGCGAACACGAAGTCCGTCGCCTGGACCGGGAGCAGGTCGCCCTGCGTCTGGGTGCCGTTGGTCAGGCCCTTCCCGAAGAACCCGCCCGACCCGACGGCGATCTGGGCCTGGTGGAGCTGGAATCCGGCGCCCTGGACGTCCGGGTTGGCGTCGAGGAACGCGGTCAGGCGGGCCTTCTGGTAGTCGCGCAGCAGGTACGTCCACGCGATCGGGACCATCGCGATGACGGCGACGGCAAGCGCGGTCAGCCAACGGAGGCTCGCGCCCGACATCCAGAGCATCCCGGCGAGGATGGCGCCGAAGACGAGCGACGTCCCGAGGTCCGGCTGGAGCATGACCAGCAGCAACGGCGGACCGACCAGCAGGCACGCACCGATGATCGGGAACGGCGAGTCCAGGTGACCCTCGCGCGCCGAGAGATAGCTGGCCAGCACGATGATCATCAGGATCTTGGCGATCTCGCTGAACTGGAAGGCGAGCGGACCGATCGAGATCCAGCGCGCCGACCCACCGACACCATCGCCGATGGCCAGGGTCGCGAGGAGCAAGGCGAGCTGGAGGCCATAGATCGGCCAGGCCAGGGTCTTGAGCCAGCGATAGTCGAAGGCCGTCGCGACGATGAACGCAACGACGGCGATGGCGGCCCACATCAGACCGCGGCTGAAGGTCGCGTCGCCGGCCTCGAGGCTGTTCGTGTAGGCCATCACGAGGCCGATGGCCACGAGCAGTCCGGCGTACGTCGTCAGCTGCAGGTCGTAGAAGCGCCACGCGGCCCCGACCGACTTGGCGGCCCAATCGCTGACGCGTGCCGGCTGGACTCGGATGACGCCCATCAGTTGCTCTGGTAGAAGTTGCCGCGATGCAGCAGGTTCGGCAGGCGGTAGTCGTGCTTGATGCCGTAATGCAGCTGGAAGAAGTACTTGACGATCTCCGTGCCCACGTTGCCCTTCGTTCGCGAGTCGTAGGCAAAGGCGAGCACGACCAGCTGCGAATCGCTGTTGTTGAACGAGCCGTGCTTCGGGTCCTTCGGGACGAACCCGACGAACCAGGAGTGGAACGGCAGGCGGCCCTTGCTGTCGCGTGTCCCGAACTCGGCCGTGCCCGACTTGCCCGCGATCTTGATCGGCATGTCCACGAGGTTGTACGTGTGGCGAACGAGGACGACGTTGCGTGCGGCGTTGCGCATGATCCGGAGCACGTTCGGCGAGACGGCCATCTTGCGAAGGACCTTCGGCGTGAACGGTCGGACGACCGTCCCGTCCGGCCCGATGATGTCGTGCACGATCTGTGGCTGGTAGAGCGTGCCGCCGTTGGCCAGGGCCGCGTAGGCGTTGATCAGCTGGAGGGGCGTCACGACGTCGTAGCCCTGCCCGATGCCGGCTTGATACACCTCACCCGGGAAGATCTTCTCGCCCATCGTGTCCTGCTTCCACTGGTTCGACGGGACGATCCCGGGGACCTCGTTGGGGAGGTCGATGCCGGTCAGCTGGCCGAAGCCGTACTGCTTCGCCCAGTAGGCGAGCCGATCGATGCCGAGCTTGCCGGCCATCTGGAAGAAGAACGTGTCACTCGAGTGCCCGAACCCGCAGTAGATCGTGCACGGTCCGAAGCCGAGATGGTTCCAGTCATAGAACCTGGTCGAGCCGAGAGTGAGGTATGGGTGCGTCTGGATCTTGGTCTTGTCGGTGATCTTGCCGTCGGCGAGGACGCCGGTACCGGTCACCAGCTTGTACGTCGAGCCCGGCGGGAAATGCTCCTGGATCGCGTGGTTGAGCAACGGCTTGTTGGGGTTGTTCAGCAGCTTCGCGTAGTCGGCGTTGCTGATCCCGGTGGCGAACTGGTTGTTGTCGTATGTCGGCAGGCTGACCATCGCGAGGATCTCGCCGGTCTGCGGGTTCATGGCGATGACCACGCCGCGCTTGAGACCGGCCGCCTTCATCGCCCAGGTCAGTGCCTTCTGCGCCTGCAGCTGGTCCGTTGTGTCGATCGTCAGCCTGAGGGAGTCGCCTGGGACAGGTGGGGTCACCGTCTGCAGGACCTGGGTTTGACGTCCCGAGGCGTCCTGTTCGACGCTCTGGCTCCCATATGTCCCGCGGAGCTGGGTCTCATAGGTCTCTTCGACGCCTGCCTTGCCGATCAGGTCGTCGGGCAGATAGCCGAGTGCCTTGAGCGTCTCGAGCTGGCCGCCTGAGACCGGGGCGCTGTAGCCGAGGATCTGCGACATCAGGGGTCCGTCGGTGTAGTCACGCCGCGCTTCGACATCGACCTCCACGCCCGGAAGGTCGGCGCCGGCCTCGGAGATGAGCCGGGCCGTCGGAACGTCGACGTCTCCGGCGATCCGGACGAGGTCGAAGGTCGATCCTGGATTGCCGTCGATGGTCGCGTTGATGTCTGCCGCGGGCATCCTGAGCAGGGCGGCCAACCGGTCGACGACGACGGGGCGCTGGTCGACGGTCATGTCCGACGGACGCAGCTTGACGACGTAGGTCGGGACGTTGGTGACGAGCGGCCTGCCGTTTCGGTCGTAGATCAGGCCGCGCGGCGCCTTGATCGGCTCCAGGACGGTGCGGTTGTGGACGGCCTGTGTGGCGAGATGCCCGCCGTCCACCATCTGCAGATAGAACAGACGGGCGGTCAATCCGCTGATCCCGATGATGGCGATCAGGGCGAATGTCAGAAAGCGCGACAGGCTACGAACAGGCTTTGGCCGATCGTCGAGGAAGGCCGTCACCAATCGACCCGTTCGGTCTCGGCCCGGCGATCGTGGATCGAGACCGCGAGAGGTCCGATCAGCGCCGCGAGGATCGTGTCGTACACCACGCCGGGGAGAAGGATCGAGATCGGATCGACGACCGGGATCGGCGAGCGGAGGGCGTTGAACGCGAGGTACAGGATCATCGAATAGACCAGGCTCAGGAGGAGGGTCGCCAGGATCGGCACGACCGGCCGGACCCGGATGAGGACGTGGCCCAGGATCGCGGTGGCCCCGACGCACGACAGGAGCGCGAAGGATGTCGAACCGAGCGGCCGATCAGCCAGTACATCGATGACGAGGCCCCCTACGAAGGCCCAGACGAGTCCCGCCTCCAGACCGATCGCCACGGTGACGACGATGCCGACGACGAGCACCAGATGCGGTTGCGCCGCTCCGACCCTGAGGTACGGGCCGACGGTGAGTTCCAGCAAGGCCATCACCGTCGCACCGACCGCGGCGAGCAGCAGCGTCATCGAGCGGGTCGGTCCTCGGATATCGGCCTAGATCGCGCCCGTCCGCACGGTCCCTCGGGTGTCGGTCGACGGCGGCGACCTTGCCGCGAAGTATCCCACGGACGGGCGGACGGGGCAACGGAGGGCTGGCCGCCATTGGTCCTGTGCCTCGGGCCTCGATGGAGGCAGATCGGCGGCCGGGCCCTCCAGATCGGGCATTCAGCCACGTCGCGAACGGAGCCTGCCCAGACACCGTTTCACGTGAAACGTATGCGGTCGAGCACCAGACAACGCATCAGGTCGGGAGACGGGAGCGTGCCGAGACATGTTTCACGTGAAACGCATCGACCGACGGCCGGTAAGCGTCGGTGAAGGATCGGATACGCGTGCGTAGAGCGTTGCTTGCTACGCTCCGGCCCACACGCTCGCGATCGAGGTCGAGGGTCCCGCGATGGTAGAATCAGACGCTGTGATACTTCTCCGAGCAGGGCGCTGAGTGGGGCAGACGATCGCCTGCGCGAATCAAAAAGGCGGCGTCGGCAAGACCACGACGGTCGTGAACCTCGGGAGCTATCTCGCCCTGGCGGGCGAGCGAGTCCTCGTCATCGACCTGGATCCCCAGGGCAACGCAACGAGCGGCTTGGGCCTCGACCGCAACGAGATCGAGCGATCGGTCTACGACGCGGTCATCGATGGCGCTCCATTGACCGACCTGACCGTGCCCGGTCCGGTCGAGGGGATGGACATCGTTCCGTCCGCGATCGCCCTGGCAGGAGCCGAAGTCGAGCTGGCACCGCTGGAAGGTCGCGAACATCGACTGGCCCGCCTTCTGGCGGATACCGCGACCGCGTACGACTACATCCTCATCGACTGCCCGCCGTCGCTCGGGCTGCTGACCGTGAACGCACTGACCGCCGCCGATAGCGTCCTCATCCCGCTGCAATGCGAGTACTACGCGCTGGAAGGATTGTCCCAACTGCTTGCGACCCTCGAACTCATCCGCGACCACCTCAATCCCGACCTCGCGATCAAGGGGATCGTCCTGACGATGTACGACGCGCGGACGAAGCTTTCGGCCGACGTCGCCGCCGAGGTTCGCCGCCACCTCCGGGACCGGGTCTACGAGACCATCATCCCTCGGAACGTCCGGCTGGCGGAGGCGCCGAGCCACGGCAAGCCGATCTCGAGCTATTCGCCCGACTCGATGGGTGCCGCTGCGTATCGCGGCCCTTTCCGTGGAGCTGAGGACCCGAGACGGGCGGATCGAGCCGCCCGCAGCGGGCGAGGAGCCGATGATGGTCGTGGCGTCGTGACCGTTCGACCGGAGCGATCGCAGGGCCTGGGTCGTGGTCTCGCGTCGCTGATCCCGCAGCGCAGCCCCGGGCAGAGTGGAGCCGTCGAGATCTCGATCGACCGCGTCCGCCCGAACCCGCATCAGCCCCGGAAGCGGTTCGACGAGGCAGGCCTGGCCTCCCTGACCGAGAGCATCACGGAGCACGGCGTCCTCCAGCCGATCCTGGTCACCGAAACCGTCGACGGTTACCAGCTCGTGGCCGGCGAGCGCCGCCTCAGAGCTGCGCAGGCTGCCGGTCTCGAACGGATCCCGGCGGTCGTTCGCCAGCTCGCCGATCGTGACCAGCTCGAGCTCGCATTGGTCGAGAACCTCCAGCGCGAGGACCTCGATCCCGCTCGAGACGGCCGATGCGTATCGGCAGCTCATCGACGACTTCGGCTTCAGCCAGGACGACGTCGCCAGCCGGGTCGGTCGCGCTCGATCGACGGTGGCCAACACGCTTCGTCTTCTCGACCTGGCGCCCGGTGTCCAGGCGGCGGTCGGCGATGGGCGCCTGACCGAGGGTCACGGCCGAGCGCTGGGAGGCCTCGCCCCGGAGATCCAGGATCGCGTCCTTGATTCGGTCATCGGCCAGGAACTCTCGGTCCGCCAGACCGAGGAGCTCGTCCGCCGTCTCCGCGAACCCAAGCCGGAGCCGGCCGGGCCGGTCGCGGGACCCGTGGACGCCGACATGGAACGTGTCGAAGAAGACCTGCGGCAGGCGTTGGGAACCAAGGTCAGCCTCGCCCGGTCGCGCCGTGGTGGCCGGATCGTCATCGAGTACTACAGCGACGAGGAGCTCGGGCGTCTCTACGAGCGCCTGACCGGAGGAACAGCGTGACCGAAGCCACCAGTCCGACACCCGCCACCCCAGCCGGCGGCCGCGGCAAGCGCGGCAAGCCCGCGGCATCGGACTACACGGCTGCGAGCATCCAGGTCCTCGAGGGACTCGAGGCGGTCCGCAAGCGGCCCGGGATGTACATCGGCTCGACCGACGCGCGCGGCCTGCACCACCTCGTCTGGGAGGTCGTCGACAACTCGATCGACGAGGCGATGGCCGGCCAGGCGACCACGATCCGCGTCACCATCAGCGCCGAGGGCATGATCACGGTCGTCGACGACGGCCGGGGCGTGCCCGTCGGGAAGCACTCCACCGGCAAGGACGCCCTCGAAGTCGTCCACACCGTCCTGCACGCCGGTGGCAAGTTCGGTGGCGGCGGCTACAAGGTCTCGGGCGGTCTGCACGGGGTGGGGGTCAGCGTCGTCAACGCGCTGTCGTCGTGGATGCGCGTCGAATCGGCACGTGACGGCTCGATCTGGGCGCAGGAATACCAGCGAGGCAAGCCGACCGGCCCGGTCAAGAAGGTCGGCCCGCAGGCGGGCCGCCGTGGGACGACGACCCAGTTCATCGCCGATGCCGAGATGTTCGAGACGACCGAATACTCGTTCGAGCTCATCAGCCAGCGGCTCCGCGAGTCTGCCTACCTGACGAAGAGGTCTGGATCACGCTCGTCGACGAGCGGATCGATCGCGAGCGCTCGTTCTATTTCGAGGGCGGCCTGCAGTCATTCGTCCGGCACCTCAACCGGAACAAGGAGGTCCTGCACAACCGGCCGATCTACGTCGAGCGCCGTGAAGGCGGCACCGCGGTGGAAGTCGCGCTCCAGTACAACGACTCGTACACGGAGAACGTGCTGGCGTTCGCCAACAACATCAACACCGTCGACGGTGGGACGCACGTGACCGGGTTCCGGGCGGCCCTGACGAGCTCGCTCAACGACTGGGCGAGGCGAGCCGGCGTGCTGCGCGACGCCGACGGCAACCTGTCGGGCGACGACGTCCGCGAGGGCCTGACCGCGGTCATCAGCGTCAAGCTGACCGACCCGCAGTTCGAGGGCCAGACCAAGGCCAAGCTCGGCAACGCCGAGGTCAAGGGCCAGGTCCAGGCGGCCGTGGCCGATAGCCTCGGGCAGTACCTCGACGAGAACCCGGCGGACGGCCGGCGGATCATCGAGAAGTGCCTCACGGCCGCGCGCGCCCGCGAGGCGGCACGAAAGGCGCGCGACCTGGTCATCCGCAAGGGCGCGCTCGACGGCATGTCGCTGCCGGGCAAGCTGGCCGACTGCCAGGAGCGGGATCCGGCTCGAAGCGAGCTCTACCTCGTCGAGGGCGACTCGGCCGGTGGCTCGGCCAAGCAGGGCCGCGACCGGCGCAACCAGGCGATCCTGCCGCTGCGCGGGAAGCTGCTCAACGTCGAGAAGGCACGCCTGGACAAGATCCTGTCGAGCGAGAACGTCCGACCGCTGATCATCGCCCTCGGTGCCGGCATCGGCGAGAGCTTCGACCTGGCCAAGCTCCGCTATCACCGGATCATCATCATGACCGACGCGGACGTCGACGGGGCCCATATCCGGACCCTGCTGCTGACCTTCTTCTACCGGCACATGCCCCAGGTCATCGACGAGGGCTACCTGTACATCGCCCAGCCGCCGCTCTACCGGATCAGCACCGGCAAGGTGACGCGCTACGCCCAGACCGAGAAGGAACGCGACAAGATCATCAAGGACTTCAACGTCAAGAACCTGTCGGTCCAGCGGTTCAAGGGCCTCGGCGAGATGAACGCCGACCAGCTCTGGGAGACCACGATGAACCCCGAGACGCGGACGCTTCTCCGCGTCGACGGCGAGAACGCGGCGCTCGCCGACGAGATCTTCACGATGCTGATGGGCGAGAAGGTCGGGCCGCGCAAGGACTTCATCAAGACCGAGGCACGAAAGGTCCAGAACCTTGACGTCTGAGGCGACGCGACCCGCGTCGCGTCACGTCCTCGTCCTCGGCTACCGAGAGCAGGCCCGCGATCGAGACGCCGACCGGGCGCTTCGAGTTCGCCGAGCACAACTGCTTCGCGTGCGGGACGCTCAACGCCGGCGGACTGCGGTCTCGATGCTGCATGTCGAGCCCGGACGATCGTGGTGCGACGTGACGCTGGACCGCCGGTTCGAGGGCTGGGAGCAGCTCGTCCACGGCGGGATCCTGTGCACGATCCTCGACGAGGTGATGGCCTGGGCCCTCGTGGGCGAGGACAACTGGGGCGTGACGGCGCGGATGGCCGTCGACTTCCGTCGGCCGATCTTCGTCGGCATGCCGGTCCACGCGGAGGGCGTGGATCACGCACGCACGACGTCGCGTCGTCGACACGGCCGGTCGCATCGTCGACCCGGCGACCGGCGCCGAGCTCGCGACCGCGACCGGCGTCTACGTCGCGGCCGATGCGAAGCGCAAGAAGGAGCTCCGCGAGCGGTACGCCTTCCGCTCCGTCGGGTCCACCAGCCGTCCCACGGCTGAAGCGGGCGCCGACGCCGCCCCGAGGACGCCGGCCGCGACCGCCGAGCCCGGCCGATGATCGACGCGCCCGTCCGCAGCGAGGTCACCGAACGCGCGGTCAGCTTCGTGGCGGCGAACCGCGTCGCGCGCCGAGGCCCTCGGCACGGCCCTCGCCGAGCTGACCAACGATCCCGACGCGTTCGCCACGCCCTGACGGCGGCTCTGGCCAGCCTCGCGGATCCCGAGTACCGCGCCGGCCAGCAGCGGATCGCGCCCGGGATCGGTCCGGTGCACGGCGTTCGCTGGCCGCTCCTCGCGGCCGTGTCGCGTGGCTTCCGGAACGCGCACGAGACGTGATCGCCCGACCCCGCTCCTGTTCATCGCCGATCGCCTGTTCCATGAGCCCGAGCTCGAGGCGCGCTGGTTCGCGTTCGGGCTGCTCGAGCGCACGCTCGCCGGCGAGACCGAGCGGACCTGGCAGCTCCTCCGCCGCGCCGCCCGCGAGTCGGGCGACTGGATCACCGTCGACTCGCTCGCCCATCCGTACGGCAAGGGCATCCTCGCCGAGACGTACCGCTGGGCAGAGCTCGAGCAGCTCGTCTACAGCCCATCGCGCTGGGAGCGTCGCCTCGTCGGATCGACGATCGCGACGATCCCGTTCGTGGACCGGACACGCGGCCGCGACCCCGCGATCGCCGGCCACGCGCTGCCTCTCCTCGCGTCGCTCGTGGGCGACGCCGAGCCCGATGTCCAGAAGGCGCTCGCCTGGGCGTACCGCTCGCTCACGCTCGTGGACCGCGCGCGCGGTCGAGACAGCGCTGCGCGCCGAGACCGCCCGCGCCGCCGACACGTCCGACGGGCACCGAGCGTGGGTCATCCGGGACGTCCTGCCCAAGCTCGACCCGGCGACGGCCGATGAGCTTCGCGGCCGTTCTCGCGGGGATCCGCAAGCGGCCGGGAGCGCCCTCGACCTCGGCCGCCGCGGAGACCGCCGCCCGGTTCGGTGGGCTGCCCGACCCGACGACCCTCCCGGAGCCACCGCTGTGACGCTGAGGGCGCCCGGACCCCGACGCCGACCGGAACCCGACCCGCAGGGCCGCCCCTGAACGCACTGGAGTGACCCGACCGTGACCGACGACCTGGGCGATATCCGATCGATCCGCATCGAGGACGAGATGCGGGTCAGCTACCTCGATTACGCCATGAGCGTGATCGTGGCGCGCGCCCTGCCCGACGTCCGCGACGGCTTCAAGCCGGTCCACCGCCGGATCCTGTTCGCGATGGGCGAGATGGGCCTGTCGGCCACCAGCTCGTACCGCAAGTGCGCGGCCATCGTCGGCGAGGTGATGGGCAAGTACCACCCGCACGGCGACCAGGCCCTGTACGACGCGCTCGTCCGGCTCGCCCAGGACTTCTCGATGCGCTACCCGCTGGTCGACGGCCAGGGCAACTTCGGCTCGGTCGACGGCGACACGGCCGCGGCGATGCGCTACACGGAGGCGCGCCTGACCGCGATCGCCGGCGAGATGCTCGCCGACATCGACAAGGACACCGTCGACTTCGTCGACAACTACGACGGCACCCAGAAGCAGCCGTCGGTGCTGCCGGCCAAGCTGCCGAACCTGCTGGTCAACGGCAGCTCGGGCATCGCCGTCGGGATGGCGACCAACATCCCGCCCCACCACCTCGGCGAGATCGTCGACGCGACGATCGCCATGATCGACGACCCGGAGCTGACCTCGGACGACCTGTGCAAGTACGTCCAGGGGCCGGACTTCCCGACCGGGGGGACGATCTACCGCTTCGAGCGCCAGCGGAACTCGCTGACCGGCGAGTGGGAGACGGTCGACGCCATCCGCCAGATGTACGCGCACGGCCGCGGCCGCGTGGTGATGCGCGCCCAGGTCGCCTTCGAGGAGGTCAAGGGCGACCGGACCGCCATCGTCGTGACCGAGCTGCCCTACCAGGTCAACAAGGCGACCCTGCTCGAGAAGATCGCCGAGCTGGTCAAGGACAAGCGGATCGAGGGCATCGGCGACCTGCGCGACGAGTCCGACCGCGACGGCATGCGCATCTACATCGAGCTCAAGCGCGACGCCAACCCGCACAAGGTGCTCAACAACCTGTTCAAGCACACGCCGATGCAGCTCGCCTTCAACATGAACATGCTGGCGCTCGTCGACGGCCAGCCGCAGACGCTTCCGTTGCGCAGCGTGCTGGTCCACTACCTCGACCACCGGCGCGACATCATCCGGCGGCGGACCGAGTTCGACCTCGCCAAGGCGCGGGCCCGGGCGCACATCCTCGAGGGCCTCAAGATCGCCCTCGACAACCTCGACGCCGTGATCAAGACCATCCGCGAATCGCAGGAGGTCGAGGACGCCCGCAACAACCTGATGAGCCGGTTCGACCTGTCCGAGCTCCAGGCCCAGGCCATCCTCGACATGCGGCTCGCCCGCCTGGCCGCCCTCGAGCGCCAGAAGATCGAGGACGAGTACCTCGCCATCATCCAGCTCATCGCCGAGCTGGAGGACATCCTGTCCAATCCGGCCCGGGTCAGCCAGATCATCAAGGACGAGCTGAGCGAGCTGAAGAAGAAGTACGCCGGCGAACGCCGCACGCGCGTCCAGGACGACTTCAGCCGCGAGATGACCGACGAGGACCTCATCGCCGACGAGGACGTCGTCGTGACGATCTCGGGCCGCGGCTACATCAAGCGCCAGCCGGTCGCCACCTACCGCCGCCAGCATCGCGGCGGCAAGGGGATCATCGGCCACGTCACGCGCGAGGAGGACGCCGTCGAGCACCTCCTCGTGGCGAACACGCATCACTGGGCGCTGTTCTTCACCAACCGCGGCCGGGTGTTCTCGGCCAAGGTCCACGCCATCCCCGATGCCAGCCGCCAGGCGAAGGGCATCCCGATCATCAACCTGCCGGGCGTCCAGGTCGAGTCGGGCGAGGTCCCGATGGCGACCATCACGCTGCCCGACTTCAAGGCCGGCTCGTACCTGGTCCTGGCCACGCGGGCCGGGATCATCAAGAAGACGCCGCTCGAGCAGTTCGAGAAGGTCCGCTCGTCCGGGATCCGGGCGATCATCCTGCGCGACGAGGACGAGCTGGCCTGGGTCGACGTCTCGACCGGCGACGACGACATCATCATCGCCACGGCCCAGGGCAAGCTCGCGCGCTTCTCCGAGGACGAGGTCCGGGCGATGGGTCGCGACGTCGGCCGGGGTCATCGGCATCCGCCTTGCCCGCAAGGGCGACGCGGTGGTCGGCATGAGCGTCGTCCAGCCCGACAGCGACCTGCTCGTCCTGACCGAGACCGGCTACGGCAAGCGCGTGCCCGCTGACCGACTTCCGCAGGAAGCATCGCGGCGGCCAGGGCGTGCGCCTCATCAGCCTCGAGGGTCGCAAGACCGGCGACGTCGCCGCGGTCCAGCAGGTCACCGAGGCCGACGAGGAGCTGCTCCTCATCAGCGCCGGCGGCCAGGTCATCCGGACCGAGACCAACACCATCAACCGATACTCGCCGCACGCTCGCGGGGTCATCGTCATGCGCCTCGCCGAAGGCGACCGGGTCGTCGGCGATCGCCGCCTTCCGGGCCGGACTTGCAGAGCAGGACGGCATGGGCGACGATGGCGGCCCCGGGACGGAGGGCGCGAGCCCGGGCGGACCGGGATCGGGCGGATGAGGTCGGCGTGACGGCCTTCTCGGCCTTCGGCGGACGGGAGGCGGCTGGCTTGTACGCGGACCAGTTCGAGATCTACCACGGCAACTCGAACCCGGACCTCGCCCGCAAGATCTGCCGCTACCTCGGGACCGAGCCGGGCGAAGCTCGAGGTCTTCCAGTTCGCCAACGAGAACATCTTCGTCAAGATCCTCGAGAACGTCCGCGAGAAGGACGTCTTCCTCGTCCAGCCGACGAACCACCCGGTCAACCAGTCGATCATGGAACTGCTGATCATGATCGACGCGTTCAAGCGCGCGAGCGCCGGGCGGATCACCGCCGTCATCCCGTTCTACGCGTACGGCCGGTCGGACAAGAAGGACCAGCCCCGCGTCCCGATCACGGCCCGCCTCATCGCCGACATGATCACGGTCGCCGGCGCGGACCGGGTCCTGACGATGGACCTCCACCAGGGTCAGATCCAGGGCTTCTTCAACATCCCCGTCGACGAGCTGACCGCGGTCCACATGCTGTCGAACTACTACCGCCACAAGCACATCGAGAACCCGGTCGTCGTCACCGACCTCGGCTTCGCGAAGCGAGCCCGGGCGTTCGCCGAGCTGCTCGACGCGCCGCTGGCGATCATCGAGAAGCGGCGCGTCGGCAACCTCGACCGGGCCGAGCTGATGAACGTCATCGGCGACGTCCGGGGCAAGCGCGCGATCATCGTCGACGACGAGATCGACACCGCCGGCACGCTGATCGAGATCATCCGCGCGCTCGAGCGCGAGGGCGTGACCGAGATCTACGCCTGCGCCACCCACGGCGTCCTGAGCGACCCGGCGATCGACCGGATCGCGGCGTCCAACCTGCTCGAGGTCGTGCTGACCGACTCGGTGCCGCTCCCCGAGCGCAAGCGGCTGGGCAAGATCACCACGTTGTCGGTCGCGCCGCTCATCGGCGAGGCGATCAGGCGGATCCACCGCGGCGAGTCGGTCGGCGCGCTGTTCTCCAGCGAGGTCGCGCTGACCCAGGAGATGCTCCTGTGGGAGGGCGGCGACGAGGGGACGCTCGACACGCGACCCGATGACGAGGGACCGGACGTGCTGGCCCGCGCGGCCGCGTCTCGACACAGGTGGGAGACCGATGAGCCTGCAGCTGCACCGACCCGACGGCGAAGGCGGTCTCGAGCCGCGCCCCGTCGCCGACGCGGACTGGCGCACCCAGCTGCGGTCGGCCCGCTGGGGGACGCGATCTCCGCGGCGACCGGCTGCCCGAGCTGAAGAACCCCGAGATGAACCCGACCTCGCGGTTCCGCTCCGTGCTGTTCTGGCTGGCGCTCGCGTTCGCGACCTTCGTGATCGTCGCGCTCGGCTACGGGACGGGTTTCTGGAGCCTCGGCGCGGGGAGCTGACCAGCCGTTCCCGGACCCCTCGCTCGGGGGGTGGCCGCCACGACCTCCCCTATACTGACCGTCGTATGCGCTTCCTGAACCGTTTCGTCGACTCGAACGACCGCGAGATCCGACGCCTGCAACCCCTGGTCGACGAGACCAACGCCTTCGAGGCCGACTACGAGGCACGCTCCGACGAGGAGATCCGCGCCGCGTTCGCCGAGCTCCGCGCGGAGGTCCTCGAGGCCGCGGCCCCCGACGAGCCGTCGGAGGACGAGCTCGAGCACCCCGACCTCGAGCGTCGCCGCGAGCTCAAGAAGGAGCGCCGGACCCGCGAGAACGACCGGATCCAGAAGGCGCTCGACGACGTCCTCCCCGAGGTCTTCGCGATGACCCGCGAGGCGATGAAGCGGACGCTCGGGATGCGCCACTTCGACGTCCAGCTGATGGGCGCCGCGGTCCTCCACCAGGGCAAGATCGCCGAGATGCGGACCGGCGAGGGCAAGACCCTCGTCGCACCTCTCGCGGCGATCCTCAACGCCCTCGCCGGACGGGGTGTCCACGTCGTCACCGTCAACGACTACCTGGCGCGCCGCGACCCGCAATGGATGGGTCCGGTCTTCGACTTCCTCGGCGTGAGCGTCGGGATGATCACCCACGACGCCTCGTTCGTGTTCGAGCCGGGCTACCCGACCAACGACGAGCGGCTGGTCAACCTGCGACCGGTCACCCGCGCTGAGGCCTACGCCGCGGACATCACCTACGGGACCAACAACGAGTTCGGCTTCGACTACCTGCGCGACAACATGGTCCTCGAGCTCGACCAGCGGGTCCAGCGTGAGCGCAGCTTCGCGATCGTCGACGAGGTCGACAACATCCTGATCGACGAGGCGCGGACGCCGCTCATCATCAGCGGCCAGGCCGAGGAATTGGCCGATCTGTACTTCACGTTCGCCCGGCTCGTGCCACGCCTCAAGGCCCGCCCGGAGGGTGACGAAGAGGGCGGCGACTACTTCGTCGACCTCAAGGACAAGGCCGTCTCCTCGACCGAGGAGGGGATCGAGAAGATGGAGGGCTGGCTCGGCGTCCCGAACATGTACGACGCCGACCCGCGCCTGGCCCGCCACTTCGAGCAGGCGCTGCGCGCCCACGCGCTGTACAAGCGCGACCGCGACTACATCGTCAAGGACGGCGAGATCATCATCGTCGACGAGTTCACCGGGCGGCAGATGCCGGGCCGGCGCTGGAGCGAGGGTCTCCACCAGGCGGTCGAGGCCAAGGAGGGGCTGCGCGTCCAGCGCGAGAGCGTGACCCTGGCCACGATCACCTTCCAGAACTACTTCCGGCTGTACGACAAGCTGTCGGGGATGACCGGCACGGCGATGACCGAGGCCGAGGAGCTGCACAAGATCTACAAGCTCGAGGTCGTCGCCATCCCGACCCATCGCGAGATGGTCCGTGACGACTTCCCGGACCTGGTGTACCGCGACGAGCCGGCCAAGTTCAACGCGCTGATCGACGAGATCGTCGAGATGCAGGAGGACGGGCGGCCGGTCCTGGTCGGCACGATCTCGGTCGAGAAGTCCGAGATGCTGTCGACGATGCTCAAGCGGCGCGGGATCAAGCACGAGGTCCTCAACGCCAAGTTCCACGAGAAGGAATTGGGCATCGTCGCGCAGGCCGGCCGGACCGGGGCCATCACCATCGCGACCAACATGGCCGGTCGCGGCACCGACATCCTGCTCGGCGGCAATCCCGCCGGGCTTGCGTCCGAGGCGCTCCACAAGCGCGGCCTGAACCCGGCCGAGGTGGACGCGGAGACCATGGAGGAGGCCCTCGCCGAGGCGAGGGCGATCACCGAGGAGGACCACGACCGGGTGGTCGAAGCCGGTGGCCTGCACATCGTCGGCACGGAACGCCACGACTCGCGGCGGATCGACAACCAGCTCCGCGGCCGCGCCGGCCGCCAGGGCGACCCGGGATCGTCGCGCTTCTACCTGTCGCTCGAAGACGACCTGATGAAGCGCTTCGCCGGCGACCGGGTGACCGGGCTGATGGAGCGGCTCGGCCTCGACGACGACGTCGCCATCGAGTCGCGCATCGTGTCGAAGACCATCGAGTCGGCCCAGAGCCGCGTCGAGGGCTTCAACTTCGACATCCGCAAGCGCGTGGTCGAGTACGACGACGTCATCAACAAGCAGCGCGAGACGATCTACGCCGAGCGGGACAAGGTCCTCAACAACGAGGACCTGACCGAGACGGTCCAGTCGTTCCTCGACGACGAGGTCGAGGGCCTCATCGAGACCCACCTGGTCGGCGAGGACACGTCGGTATGGAACCTCGACGGGCTGTCCTCGGCGCTCGGCGCGATGGGCCTGACGGGCGAGGGCACGACCGCCGACGACCTGTGGGAGCGCGGCAGCCGCGAGGAGATCGCCGTCCACGTCCGGGAGCTCGCCGACGACCGACTGGCGGCCAAGGCGGCCGAGGTCGGCGAGGAGGACTGGAAGACCGTCGAGCGCCTCGTCCTCATCCGGACCATCGATTCGCTGTGGGTCGAGCACCTGACCGAGCTGGACGACATGCGCCGCGGGATCGGCCTGCGCGGGTACGCCCAGCAGGACCCGCTCAACGAGTTCAAGCGCGAGGCATTCGCGCTGTACGACGAGCTTCGCGACCTCATCCGACACGGTGTCGCGTCGTCGATCTTCCGGGTCACGGTCACCCGCCAGCCAGCGGCCCCCGATGGCGGGGATCCGGCCGTCGCCGCAGCCCTCGCCCAGGGCGCAGCCACGCTGCGCGGGGCGAGCGGCGGCTCGAGTGGCACGAACGGATCGGCCGGCTCGAACGGCTCGAACGGATCGGCCGGGGTCACGCCGGCCGACGGACAGCCCGCCGCCGCCAAGGTCCCGGCGGTCGCCGCGGTCGGTGGGTCGGCCATCCTGCGCGGCGGCCCGGCGTCGCCACCGGCCGCCCGGCCGATGGTCGAATCGCTCGGCGACCAGCCGGTCGCGTCGAGCGCGTCCGGTGCCGGTCCGACGGCGAGCGGCCCGAAGCCCGGGTTCACGCCGAGCGGTGCCCGGATCGGGCGGAACGACCCGTGCTGGTGCGGGTCCGGGGCGAAGTACAAGAAGTGTCACGGGCGCTGAGCGCCTCGACCCCGCCCGACCCGCATCGTCCCGACCGATCCGTTTGAACCGACACTCGATGGTGCGCGACCTGGTCGTCGTGGCCGTGGTCGGCTGCCTGAGCATCGCGGTGGTCGCCGGCTACGCCACGTTCCGGATCTGGGCGCAGGGTCAACGTGACGAGCGGCGGCCCGCAGATGCCATCGTGGTCATGGGGGCGGCGCAGTACGACGGCCGTCCGTCGCCGGTGTTCGCGGCGCGGCTCGAGCACGCGGTAGAACTCTTCCACGCTGGCATCGCTCGCCAGCTGATCGTGACCGGCGGCAAGGCCGACGGTGACCGCACGACCGAGGCCGCGACCGCCCGTGCCTATGCCATCGCGCACGGCGTCCCGGCCGGGGCGATCCTCGACGAGGACGCCAGCCGAACGACCCTCGAATCGATCCGGGCCGTCGGCGAGCTGCTGCGCACGCACGATCTGAAGGACGCCGTGTTCGTGTCGGACCGGCCGCACATGTTGCGCGTGCTCCGGATGGCCGCCGATGAGGGGATCACCGCCTGGGGTTCGCCGACCACGACCAGCCCGATCGAGGACGACCCGCCCGGCCAGGTCGACGCCACCCTTCACGAGCTCGGGGCGCTCGCCCAGTACTTCCTGGTCGGCGGAGCGCCCTGAACGTTCCGTCCAGCGGGGATTTCGGGACCTGAGCCGGTTTTCCCTCTTGGCGACGAGGGATTGGCCCCGTATACTGTGCCAAAATCCCGACCGAGCAGGTCCCCCAGGACCTCCGCTCGACATGCAGATTTCCGGTCCCGTGCCGTTGCCCAGCACAGAGGGGGAGCCCGTGAAGCAGGCCGAGGAAGCGTCGTTCGTCGATCTGATCGCCTGTGAGCGCGACTGCCGGTCGTGCAGCTACGCGGCAGCCCTCGACTGCGACGGCAACTGCGGCGTCTGCCCCCACAATGGCTACTGTCCCTGCGTGAACCCCGTCGTCGCCCGAAGCAAGACCGCGCTGCGCCTCATCGAGCTGCGCCCGATCCTGCTCCAGGATCTGCAGGCCCGGAACTAGGTGGAAGCCTCCGCCATCCGGGACCTGGCTGAACGGATCCGGTCGACCTCGGGGTACCTTTGACCTCGAGGCCAAGGAAGCCCGCGTCGCCGAGATCGACGCACTGACCCAGGCTCCCGGGTTCTGGGACGACGGGCGCTCAGCCCAGAAGGTCCTGCGCGAGGCCGATGGCCTCCGCGGCGAGATCGCGACGTGGCGCGAGCTCCTCACCCGGTCCGACGACCTGCTGGCCGCGGTCGAGCTGCTGTACGAGGCGCCCGACGCGGAGCTCGAGTCCGAGCTCGAGCGCGACGCCGCATCGCTCGAGACCGACTTCTCGCGCGAGCGGACGGCCCTGCTGTTCTCGGGCGAATACGACGAGCGTCCGGCGCTGCTGTCGATCAGCGCCGGCGCCGGCGGCACCGAAGCCACCGACTGGACCGAGATGCTGCTGCGGATGTACCTCCGCTGGGCCGAACGACATCGGTTCCCGACCGAGATCCTCGACCAGCAGGAGGGCGAGCAGGCCGGCCTCAAGAGCGTGACCGTGGCGGTCAACGGTCGTCGCGCCTACGGCTGGCTGCGCGCCGAGCGCGGGGTCCATCGCCTGGTCCGGATCAGCCCGTTCGACTCGCAGAACCGGCGCCAGACGACGTTCGCCCTTGTCGAGGTCCTGCCCGAGGCCGAGGACGACGTCGAGATCGAGCTCGACTGGGACCAGATCCGGGTGGACACCTTTCGCTCGCAGGGCGCGGGCGGCCAGCACGTCAACAAGACCGACTCGGCGGTCCGCCTGACCGACCTGAGGACCGGCATCGTCGCCCAGAGCCAGAACGAGCGGAGCCAGACCCAGAACAAGGAGATGGCGATCAAGGTCCTCAAGTCCCGGCTGCTCGAGCGTGCGCTCGAGGAACGCGAGGCCGAGGTGCGCGCGCTCAAGGGCGAGCACGTCGAGGCCGGCTGGGGCAACCAGATCCGGAGCTACGTGCTGCACCCGTACCAGATGGTCAAGGACCTGCGGACGAACCATGAGACCGGCAACACGAGCGCGGTCCTCGACGGCGACCTCGACGCGTTCATGCAGGCCGAGCTCGAGCGCGGGATCGGCGAGGAAGCGGTCGCCGGGTGAGAACGGCCGCCGGGTCGTCGCGGTCCGGCGTCGGGCTGACGTATCGCCCCGCGCGGCCCGACGAGCTGGCGAGGTGTGAGGAGATCTGGCGGGCGTCGATCAACGACTACATCGTGCCGCTGGGCCAGGCCGAGATCGCGGACGTGGCCAGCCCGGCCATCCGCCTGTTCACCCACCTCCAGGCGACGGACCCGGAGCGATTCCTCGTCGCCACCATGCCCGACGGTCCGGACGAGCGAACGGTCGCGTTCGCGTCCGCGGTCGTGCGCGAGCGGCTGTGGTACCTGTCGATGCTGTTCGTCCTGCCCGAGGTCTCAGGGTGCCGGTGTCGGGCGCGACCTGTTGTCAAGGGTGTGGGCAGCGGACGGGCAGGATGGCGCGGGCGGCCTCGAGGGCCCGGCCGCGATCGTCCGGGCGACCGCCACCGACAGCGCCCAGCCGATCTCGAACGCGCTGTATGCGCTCCACGACATCGTGCCCCGGATGCCCCTGTTCAGCCTGACCGGGCTGCCGCAGCGACCGGAGGCGTTCGGTCCGCTGCCGTCCGGGATCGTGCCGCTCGCCTTCGACGACATCGCGGCCGGGCCGCCGGACGGCCAGGGTCACCGGTTGCTGGTCGACGCGATCGACACGCTCGACCGCGAGCTGCTGGGCGTGGCCCACCCGGTCGACCACCGGTTCCTGCGAGCGGAATCACGCCACGGCTGGCTGTATCGCGGACCCGACGGCTCGCCGGTCGGCTATGGGTACGCCGGCGAGGCCGGGCGGCTCGGACCCGTCGCGGCTCGGGATGAGGCACTGCTCGGCCCGATCCTGGGACACCTCACTGCGGCGGTGACACCGCGTGGCGCGTTCGCACTGTGGGTCGGTGGCGCGGCGGACCGGGCGATCGTCCCGGCGCTCCAGGCGGGCCTGCGGCTCGACCCGTTCCCGGTCCTGGTCTGCTGGGACCGGCCGTTCGCCGACTTCGCGCGATATCTGCCGATCTCGCCCGGGCTGCTCTGAACCCACGGAGTACCGCCGATGGTCCGGTGCGGCTCGGCACCACCGTCCCGTTTGCCGGACCTCCGCCCGGGTGGTAGCCTCGACTCCGATGTGGCTCCAGCTTGTCGTGCCCGCGGCGGAGTCCGTGAGATCGTGATGATCGACGGCGACGGCCGCCGCGACCCCTGCCCTCGGAGCGCAATGTGAGCATCGCCCCTGCCCCGAGCGCCCGGCGCTCCTCGACAGCCACGCGCTCGATCCGTTCGCGCGTGCTGGGCCGCAGTCGCGATCACGCCACGCAGGAACGGGCCGTCCTGGTCCTCCATGACGTCACCAAGGAATACCCGAACGGCAAGCTCGCCCTGCGCGACGTGGACCTGGTCATCCCCGAGGGCGATTTCGTGTTCCTCGTCGGGCCATCGGGGGCCGGCAAGTCGACGCTCATCAAGCTGCTCATCCGCGACGAGATCGCGACGCGCGGCGAGGTCGTGCTCGACGGTCAGGACGTCGCCAGGCTCGGCCGCCGGCAGGTGCCGAAGATGCGGCGGAAGATCGGCATCGTCTTCCAGGACTTCAAGCTCCTGCCGTCAAAGACGGTCTGGGAGAACGTGGCCTTCGCGCTCGAGGTGACCGGCACGCCCCGTCGGAAGATCCGGCCCGCGGTCGATCGCGTGCTGGCCCTGGTCGGGTTGACGGCGCAGGCTCAGCAGAAGCCGTCACAGCTGTCGGGCGGCGAGCAGCAGCGGACGGCCATCGCCCGCGCGCTCGTCCACGACCCGCGGATGATCATCGCCGACGAACCGACCGGCAACCTCGACCCGCTGATCAGCTGGGAGATCCTCCAGCTCCTGCTCCGGATCAACGAGCTGGGCGTCACGGTCATGATGGCCACCCACAACGCCGATGTCGTCACCGCACTCCGCAAGCGCGTCGTCGCGCTCGAGGAAGGCCGGATCATCCGCGACGAGATCGGTGGCGCCTACCATCGCGAGGACTGACGGTTGATCTCGTTCGTCCTGTTCAGCTTCAAGCGGGCCTGGCAGGGCTTCTGGCGCAACGCGGTGATGAGCATCGCCGCGACCGCGACGATGGTGCTGATGCTGCTCCTCCTGGCCGGCTTCTGGATCATCCAGACCGGCCTGCTGGCGGGCCTCCAGTTCACCGAGCAGAAGGTGCAGGTCGTCGCCTACCTCCAGCCGAACGCGACCGACCCGCAGGTCAGCGACCTCGAGGCCAAGCTCCACGCGATGCCACAGGTCGCCTCGGTGACGTATGTCAGCCGCGACCAGGCGCTCGCCACGTTCCGCGCCTCGATGGCTGCCCAGGGCCGTGAGGACCTGACCCGCTATCTCGACGCCAACCCGCTGTACGCCAGCCTCGAGGTCAACTTGGTCGACCCGTCACAGGTCCGGGTGGTCGGCGACGCGCTCCGCCAGGACCCGAGCATCCGCAACGTGATCAACATCGAGGACCTCGTCGAGCGGGTGCTGACCGTCACCAGCATCCTGCGGACGGCCGGCACGGTGGTCCTCGCCATCGTCGGCGTCATCGCCCTGTTCATCATCATCAACACCATCCGACTGGCCGTCCTCGCCCGCGCCGACGAGATCGAGGTCATGCGCCTGGTCGGCGCCTCGGACGCATTCATCCGCTGGCCGTTCGTCTTCGAAGGCGCGTTCGTCGGCTTCCTCGGGGCGGCCGTGACGCTGCTGATCCTGCTCGCCGTGGCCGACCCGCTGAGCGCGTTCATGGCCGACTTCTTCCGCGTCCTTCCGCTCCAGTTCGGCTCGCTGACCCGCGACCTGGTGGCGCTGGTGATGGGCGCCGGAGTCGGGCTCGGGATCCTGGGGTCCTGGCTGTCGGTGCGGACCTACCTCATCCGCTAGCCCGTCCGCGGACCTCGCGGGAGCATCGCCGACCCTGTCCAGCCCTTGCGGGCAACCCGTTGTACCCTATGCGCCTTCGACCCCGGGGACGCACGACCGCAGGACGGACCAGCGATGTTTCCAGCCGACCCCGACCGACCCTCCGCAGACCGTCCTGGGGGCGTCGACCCGCCGCCGGATGACCGCGACATCGGCCGTGCGCCAGACCCCGTCGTGGCCGTCGCCGCGCCCCCGGCACGACGCCGTCGTCGCGTCTCCGCGGTCCAGCTCGCCGTCATCATCGTGGCCATCGTGGCGGGATCGGGCCTGTTCCTGTCCGGCTACAGCCTGGGTCTCCGGACCGCGTCCGACCCCGGCACGCCCGCCTCCGAGGACACCGCCTTCCAGCCGTTCTGGGACACGTACCACACCATCGAGGATCGATATGCGGGCGCGAGCGTCGATCAGACGACCGTGATCCAGGGCGCCATCCGCGGGATGATCGGCTCGCTCGACGATCCGTTCTCGGCGTACATGACGTCGGACGAGTATCGCGCCAGCCTCCAGAGCATCAGCGGCCAGTTCGAGGGGATCGGTGCCGATCTCGCGTCGGAGTCGCCGGATGGGACCCAGGGATGCGCGCCGCTCGGAAAGGCCTGTCGCCTGGTGGTCACCGAGCCGCTCGACGGATCGCCCGCCCAGCGTGCCGGGCTGACGGCCGGCGACGTCATCGTCGAGGTCGATGGCGCCGGCGTCGATGGGCTGACGGTCGATGCGGCGCGCGACAAGATCCGCGGGCCGAAGGGCACGGTCGTCGAGCTCGACGTCCAAAGGGGCGGCACCGCGGCGATGTCGGTGACGATCACCCGCGACGTCGTCCAGTCGCAGGAGGTCACCAGCAAGGTGCTGGCCGGCGGCAGCGTCGGCTACATCAAGCTGAGCGGGTTCTCGGACGCGGCCGCGGACCAGATGGTGACGGCCCTGAGCGGCGAGCTGGCCGCCGGTCGGACCAAGCTGATCCTCGACCTCCGCGGCAATCCGGGCGGGTACGTCACGGCCGCCCGCAAGATCGCCAGCCAGTTCATCGGCTCGGGCGTCATCTTCTGGGAGCAGGACGCCAGCGGTACCCAGACCCCGACCGATGCGCTGACCGACGGCGTGGCCACGGACCCCAACGTGAAGCTCGTCGTCCTGATCGACGGCGGGAGCGCGTCCGCCAGCGAGATCGTCGCCGGAGCGCTCCAGGACACCGGGCGGGCGACTCTCGTCGGCCAGCAATCGTTCGGGAAGGGGACCGTCCAGCAGTGGCAGGAGCTGACCGGCGATGGCGGGGCCTTCAAACTCACGATCGCGCGCTGGCTGACCCCGGACAAGCGGTGGATCCACACGATCGGGCTCACGCCGGACGTCGTGGTGACGCTGCCGAGCCCGCTGCCGGCCGGCGCCGATCCCGACCTCGACAAGGCGCTCGAGGTGCTCGGTGCCCCGCCCGTGGGCTCGCTCGGGCTGGCGGCAGCGTGAGCGTCCGGTCCCGAACGCGGTCTTGCACTCGGCCCACGCATCGGGTACGGTTTCGGGGAACGAAAGGAGGTGATGTGCAGTGATAGACCGCTCTAGCTGCACCACCTCGCAGGAGATGGCCGTCTAGTCGGACACCCTGTGGGTGGCTACGCACTCGGACGCCGGCCCGCATAGGGCCGGCGTTCGTGCGATATCCGACCACCGCAGGACCGCTGGAGGAGCCCTCCCATGAGCGACGAGACGACCGTCGCCCTCAATCGAAGAGCCCGCCACGACTTCACCATCGACGAGACGTTCGAGGCCGGCATCGTGCTGACCGGGACCGAGATCAAGTCGCTCCGGGCCGGCAAGGCGAACCTGTCCAATGCGTATGCGCGCATCGAGCGCGATGAGGCGTGGCTGGTCGGTGCCGACATCGCCAAATTCGAGGGCGGCAACAGGTACAACCACGAGCCGAAGCGCACGCGCAAGCTGCTCCTCCACCGCTCGGAGATCGACGAGCTGCTGGGCAAGACCAAGGCGAAGGGCCAGACGATCGTGCCGCTCCGCCTCTACATCAACGAGCGCGGCCGCGCGAAGATCGAGCTCGGGCTGGCGCGCGGCAAGCAGCTCCACGACCGTCGCCGCGACATCGCCGATCGGGACGCCCGGCGTGACGTCGCCCGCGAGCTGGCCGATGCACAGCGGGGTCGGTAGGGCGGTGGCCGCGGACGAGCTCCCCGGGCGGTTCCGGGTCGGCCCCGTCGTGCGGGCGGTGGACGCTCACGCTGCGGGCGAGCCCGGACGCGTGATCGTGTCGGGCGTCGATGGCGTGCCGGGCGGCTCGATGTTCGAGGCGATGACCTGGCTCGCGGCCAATCGGGACGATCTCCGGCTGCGGATGCTACGCGAGCCGCGCGGCTACCCGGCGGCCAACTGCAACCTGATCCTGCCGTCCTCGAACCCGGAGGCCGCCGCAGGGTACGTGATCATGGAGCAGGTCGAGTACCCCGGAATGTCCGGCAGCAACACGATGTGCGTGGTGACCGTGCTGCTCGAGACCGGCATGCTGCCGATGACCGAGCCCGTCACCGAGCTGACGCTCGAGGCGCCCGCCGGGCTCATCCGGGTGCGCGCCGACTGCCACGACGGGAAGGTCACCGCGGTCACGTTCCGGAACGTGCCTGCATTCGCGACCCATCTCGACGCGCCGGTCGAGGTGCCCACGCTCGGGACGGTGTCGGTGGACGTGGCCTACGGCGGCATGTTCTACGCCATCGCCGACGCGGAGCGGTTCGGGCTCCGGCTGACCCCAGACGAGGGGGCCGACATCGTGCGCATCACCGAGTTGATCAAGGCGGCCGCCAACGAGCAGCTGCCGGTCGTCCACCCCGACCAGCCGGGCTTCGCGGGCATCACCATCGGGCAGCTGTCCGGGCCGGCGCACGACCCGGCCAACAGCCGCCGGAACGTGGTGACCGTCTCGACCGGGACGCTCGACTGGGAGCGGCCGGCGACGTGGACCGGTGCCATCGACCGTTCGCCGTGCGGGACCGGGACGTCCGCCCGGATGGCGACCATGGCCGCCCGCGGCCTGTTGCGCATCGGGGACGAGTTCCGCCACGAGGGGATCCTCGGCACGGTGTTCACCGGTCGCGTGGTCGAGGAAACGACCGTCGGGGAGTACCGGGCGATCGTCCCGACCATCAGCGGCCAGGCGTGGATCACCGGCTTCGCGAGCTACGTCGTGGACCCGACTGATCCGTTCCCCGACGGCTTCACGATCGGCGACATCTGGGCCTAGGCGGCCTGCGGCTGCGCCGCGAGCGGTCGCTCCACTGGCGCCGGGACCTCGTCCGTGCTGGCCCGCATGTACAGCACGACGCCGATCGCCGACACGCCGGCGCACAGCAGCAGGCCGCCGGTGACCGTCACCAGGCCGAGCTGCAGGGCGATGCTCATCGCGAACGCGGCGATGATGCCGCGCGCTCCGGTGATGGCGTTCCAGCCGGCCATCGCTGCCGCCCGCGAGGCGAGCGGCGTGTGGTCGCTGACCACCGCCGCGATGCCGACGTCGATCGATGCGCTGCCAAGACCGGCCCCGACGGCGGCGACCCACAGCACCGAAACGGTCGGGGCAAGAGCGTAGGCGACCAGCGCGGCGAGCCCGAACGCGCTGCCGAGGCGCATCGCGACGAGCGGTCCGCGCCGGTCGGAGACCGCGCCCCAGACGAGGAATGACAGCGTGGTCGCGGCCGCGGTCAGGATGCCGATGATCCCGACGTCCGAGAGCGACAGGTTCAGGCGGTCGACGTTGACGATCGCGTACAGCGGCGAGGCGGCGATGAGTCCGCCACCGTAGAAGCCCTGGGCCATCGCGATCCGCGACAGGACCGGGCGCTCGCGAAGCGCCCGGAGCGAGTCGCGCGCGGAGTATGTCGGTGGACGTTCGGTGTCGGGCGAGCGCAGTCCCATATAGGCCAGCGCGCAGGCGAGACCCACAAGACCCGCGAGGGCGACCGCCGTCTCGCCACCGAGCTGGTCGGCCAGGATCCCGCCGGCGAGCGCCGCAAGAGCGGCCGCCGCCGCCTTGCCCGATCCGAGGAACCCGACGACCCGCCCGAGGATGTGGGACGGGTACATCGTCCCCCACAGCCGCAGGTAGTAGGGACCGCTCAGCGCGAGGCTCAGCCAGAAGATGATCGACACGGCGATCATGACCGGCGCCGACGAGATGAACCCGAGCACGAGCAGCGAGGCGGCTCCGGCAGCGCGCATCAGCGAGAGCTGCCGGCGCGATCGCGGACCGACCCGGCCCGCGAAGGCCCCGAGGAGGTTGGCGATGAACGGTGCCGCGGCGAGGGCGGCCAGTCCGATCGGGTCGAGACCGCCGCGTCGGGCGATGGTCGGCAGCAGCGTGGTGACCAGCGCGACCGTGACGCCGACGCCGACCGACGCGATCGTGTCGAGCGCAAGGTTGCGCCCGACTGCGCGCTGGCGCAGGGTCGATGAGCGGAGCGATGGCCGGATCACGGCGTACCTCGAAGCAGCCCGTCCGGCCTGCGAGGTGAGCTGTCGGGCTCGGCGTTGGGTCCGCCGTCGCGTTCGTCGCGATTTGCCCCAGGGATGTCGGGTCCCCCGTCCTCCCGTGGGAGGTTCGGCCACCGCAACCTTACCAGCCCGGGACGTTCGGCGGGATAGCCCCAATGGTCCGGTGTGGTCCTCTCACGGGGGCGTGCTACCATCCGCGTCCGAGCCGGTTCTCGGACCTGTGGGGATGTGTGGTTTCGACAGGGTCTGGCTACCGGGGAACGCGAGCCGAGGATGCCACTAGGCCTCGTAAATCACGTGGCAAAAAGAAGTACCTGGCAACCGCCAGTCGACTCTCGCTCTCGCTGCTTAGGCAGTAGAGTGAGCGTGGAAGCTGCCTCCGCCTCGCGGGTAGTGGAAGCGTCATGCAGCGAGGCTGCGATCCGGACAAGCGTCACGTAGTCCGGAGTCAAGCCCGATCTAGGGGCACGTGACTGGACCGTCCGGCAGGGTGCCGATGCCCGTTCGGGCGGTCGACGACAAAGCATCGGACACGCTCGTAGTGGGTCCCGGCGAAGGGTTCTGGACGGGGAGTTCGACTCTCCCCCATCTCCACCACCACACCGTTCGCGGTCGAGGCCGCCCGCCACGGGTGGTCAGCCCGCCGGGGTCATCTCCGGCTCGCTGATCCCGCTGTCGGACAAGGCCCCGTCGGCCACGGCGGACCCGCGCCCCGTCTTCGCCTCCAACTCGGCCAGCCACTCTGCCTGGTCGTCGTCGAGCTCCGACATGATCGCGAAGCCACCGGCGAACACCATCCCGTCGACGCTCAGCTGGGGCGCGTCCTCGGCACGGCCCTGCGCGGGGCGGGTGTCCTGGACACCGCCGAGACCTCGGACGGACGTGACGACGCGCCAGCCGGCCGGCACGAGGATCTGTCCGCCGCCGAAGATCGCGCGGACGCTCAACGTGGCACCTTCGGGTGCGAGGGTGGCATCGCGGAGGTCGAGGACACCGCCGCCGTACCAGCACACGAGCGTGCCCTCGCGGAGCGACTTCGCCGTGCTGTGGTAGGCGAGTGGTCCGAAGATCGCGCTGGCGTTGAACGCATCGGCGCTCTCGTCGGTGTCTGGTCCGATCGTCTGCTTGGCCTTCATGGCCGCGATCGCGCCGACGATCATGCTGACGATCCAACCGACGACCGCGAGCCGGATGAGCCTCCTGATCGACATCGTGTCGTCCTCCTCGCGTCGGGGTCGTTCTGCTCTGGACCACCCAGCCTAACAGGACGAACAAGTCACGCCGGGTACGATGGCGGCGATGGACGCACGCCCGGATGCCCTGACCAGCGCGATCGGGCGCTCGATCCCCCGTGTCGATGGCCGGCCGAAGGTCACCGGCCAGGCCAGGTTCGCCGCCGACTACGAGGTGCGCGGCCTGCTCCACGCCCGGCCCGTGCTCGCCATGCCGGCCCACGCCCGCATCGAGCGGATCGATATCGCGGCGGCGCTCGCGGTCCCCGGCGTGGTGGCCGTCCTGACCGCCGCCGACCTGCCGATCGTCAGCGAAGGCAACGACCGGCTTCACGAACCGTTGGCCCGGAACGAGATCCTGTGGGCCGGCCAGCCGGTCGCGCTCGTCGTGGCCGAGTCCCGCGAGGCGGCCGCCGACGCCGCGCCTCTCGTGTCCGTCGAGACGACGCCCCTGGAAGCAGTGGTCGACCTCGAGCGCGCGTTCGCACCGGGCGCCCCGCGGGCTCGACTCGTGCGGCCCGTCGACGCAGAGACGACCGGCAGCGGCGAGTCGCAGCATGCCGCGGTCGGCGGCGGGGCCGAGCAGTTCACGCCCGACGAGCCCGGCTCGGACAACGTCGCGGCGCGCAACGGCTTTCGCCGCGGCGACATCGCGACGACCCTGGCGGGCTGCGACGTCATCGTCGAGGGACGCTTCACCACGAGCTGGGTCCACCAGGGCTACCTCGAGACGCAGGTCGCGACGGCGGCACTCGACGAGGATGGCGTCCTCCACCTCACGAGCGCGACCCAGGGCACCTTCCACACGCGCTGGGAGCTGGCCCGCCTGTTCGGTCGGCCGATGGCGGCCGTCCGAGTGACCGGAGCGACGCTCGGTGGCGCGTTCGGCGGCAAGTACCTGATCGTCGATCCGCTCGCCGCGGCCGCGACCCTCGTGCTCGGCCGGCCCGTCCGCGTCGAGCTGACGCGGAACGAGGACTTCCGGATGGGCAACCCGGCGCCGGCGGCGATCCTGCAGGCCCGGGCGGGGGCGACGCGCGACGGGCAGCTCCGCGGCGTGCAGGCGCGGCTCCTGTGCGACGCCGGCGCCTTCGCGGAGTCGAGCATCGAGGGTATCGCCGCGGTCCTGACCATCGGGCCGTACCGCTGGGAGGCCCATGAGGTCACCGCGTTCGGGGTCGAGACCAATCGCTTCGGGACCGGGGCCTACCGGGCGCCCGGGGCGACCCAGGCGACCTTCGCGCTCGAGCAGCTGATCGACGAGCTTGCGCTCCGGCTCGACATGGACCCGATCGTGCTTCGGACGCGCAACGTCGTCACCGCGGATGACGAGATGGCCGACGGGACGTCATGGGGCGGGATCGGCCTGGCAGAGTGCCTCGCCCGGGTCGCCGACCACCCGCTCTATCGGGACCGGGCCTCGCTTCCGGACGGCGAGGGCGTCGGGATCGCGGCGGGCGCCTGGCCGGGGTCGCGCCAGGCGGCGTCGGCCATCTGCCGGCTCGAGGCGGACGGGCGCGTCACGGTCGTGACCGGGGTCGTCGACATGTCCGGCACGATGACCGGCTTCGCGGCGATCGCCGCCGAGGGCCTCGGGCTGTCCGCCGACGACGTGTCGGTCGTGGCCGCGGACACCGCATCGGCGCCGCGGTCACCGTTCAGCGGCGGGAGCGTCGTGACCTACTCGGTGGGATCGGCCGTCGTGCGGGCGACCGAGGTCCTGCGCGAGAAGATCCTCGGCTACGCGGCGCTGGCGCTCGAGATCGACATCCGCGATCTCGAGATCGTCGACGGCATCGTGCGCCCGAAGGGGACACCCGAGCGCGGGATCTCGCTGGCAGACATCGGGGAGCGGATGGCCGGCTGGTCCCCGGGCTACGAACCGCTCGAGGGACATGCCGGCGCGATCCCGCCCGGACTCGCACCGCTGACCGTCGCCCACCTCGTCCACCTCCGCGTGGACCGCGACAGCGGCTCGGTCAGCGTCCTTGACCACGTCGTCGCGCAGGACGTCGGCCGTGCCCTGAACCCCGCGATCGTCGAGGGCCAGCTCCACGGCGGCGCGACCCAGGGTCTCGGCTGGGCGCTGTCAGAGGCGATGCTGTTCGACGACACCGGCCAGGTGCTGACCGGGACGTTCCTCGACTATGCGCTCCCGAAGGCTGACGCCGGCACGCGGTTCGAGACGCTCATCGTCGAGGTGCCGTCAGCAGACGGCCCGTACGGCGCTCGGGGGATCGGCGAGGGGCCGGTCTGTGGCGCGGCCGCGGCCGTGGCCAATGCCGTCCACGCCGCGACCGGAGTGCGCTACCGGACCCTGCCGATGACCGCGCCGCGCATCTGGCGGGGCCTGCAGGACAAGCGTCGCGATGACGCCCCCGATCAGTCCGGAGCCGCTTAGATCGCGCTCCGAGGCACGAGCACGACCCGGCGGTTCGGCTCTTCGCCGATCGACTGCGTGGCCACGCCCGGATGGTCCCGCAACGAGAGGTGGATCCAGCGTCGCTCGAGGGCCGACATCGGCTCGAGCTGGAGCATCTTGCCGGTCTCCACGACACGGGCGGCGGCCCGGTCGGCAAGCTCGCGGAGCTGGCGCTCGCGGCGACCGCGGTAGTCCTCGACGTCGACGAGGACCCGGGTCCAGACGCCCATCTCCTTCGAGAGCATCAGGTTCACCAGATGCTGGAGCGCGGACAGGCGCTCGCCCTTGCGGCCGATGAGGGCGCCGAGGGCTTCCTTCTCGTCGCCATCGGCGACCACGTTGAGCCGGCTCGTCTCGCCCGTCTGGACCTCGACGCGAACGTCGAAGCCGAGATGGCGCATCAGCTCCTCGAGGATCGCCTTGCCGGCGGCCAGGGCCTCGGGCGACGCCTCGGCGGCCTCGAGGTCGGCTCGCTCCGCGGCCAGCGAGCCGCGGGCGGCGGCCACCTCGGCCGCTTCGGAGGCGGACAGGTCGGCCGACCCGGCCCGGGTCGGTGCGCGATCATCCCGACGCGGCCGGTCGTCGCGACGCGGCGGCCGGTCGTCGCGACGCGGCCGGTCGTCACGGCGCGGGCGATCGTCGCGCGGCCGGTCGTCGCGGGGCCTCTCCGAGCGCGGTGGCCGGTCGTCGCGCGGGCGGTCGTCACGTGGGCGGTCGTCGACCGGGCGGGCAGGAGGCGGCGGCAGCGGCTGGGAGGCGGCTGCCTCCCGCTTGGGCGCGGCGCCGCCGAGTGCCGCACGCGGCGCGGCGACGATCCGGGCCGGCTCGGCGCCCATGCCCAGGACGCCCCGGCTGCCCGGCGTCAGGATCTCGAAGTCCAGGTCGTTCAGGTCGGCACCGAACGCCTCGCGGGCGAGCTTGAGTGCCTCCTCGACGGACTTGCCGGTGAATTCGCGGTACTCGCTCATGTCAGCGTCGTCTCCCTCGTCGGCCCTGACGGCCCCGCTCGCGGGGGCGGATCGTCTTTGCGGCCGTGGTCTTCTTGTCGGCGTCGTTCAAGATCGGCGCCCGTTTGCTTGGCTCTGGCGGGGGCGGCATCGTCACCGGGAAGCGCGGCGTGTGGTCAAGGGCGAACCGCGGTGTCCAGCCGAACAGGGGGAACATGCCGCCCCATCCCACGATCAGGTACTGCTGGGCGATGGTGAAGATGCTCGCCGTGATCCAGTAGATGAACAGGCCGGCCGGCAGGAACCCGCCGTACACGATCGAGATCAGCGGCAGGAACAGCATCGTCTGGCGCTGGATCTTGGTGTTCGGGTCGTCGTCCTCTGGCTTGGTCTTGGGCAGCATCATCCGGGATTGGGCGAGGTTGAGGGCGGCCGACATGATCGCCAGGAGACTGATCCCGAGCACGAAGCTGCCGATCGCCACCGAGAAGATCGTCGACGGCACCCCGACGTTGATCGAGGTGTTGAGGAACGGGATGATCGTGTTGATGCACGGCCCGAGGGCCGCATCCGGCTGGCCGGTCGCCGGGTTGATGTTGTTGCAGGTCAGAGGGACGACCTGGACCCCGAAGACCGTGAGCATCGCCGACGGGTTCACGTTGGTCAGCCCGTCCCGGATGACCTGATACATCATGAACAGGAGGGGCATCTGGAGGAGGAGCGGGAGACAGCCGGCGAGCGGGCTGATGCCGCGCTCCTTCATCAACTCCTGCTGGGCGACCCTCGCCTTGACCGAATCTCCCTTGAAGCGCCGATTGATCTCCTTGATCTCGGGCTGGAGCATCTGCATCCGACGCTGCGACACGAGCTGACGCCGGTAGAGCGGGATGACCACGATCCGGACGACCAGCGTCAGTGCGACGATCGCCCACCCGATCGCAGCCGGGACGCCGATGGCGGTCAACACGTCGTAGACGGCGACCAGCACGATGAACATCGCCTGGAAGACCGGCGTGAACAGCCAGGCCAGCAGGCTCAGGGGATTGCCTCCGGGCTCGGCCGGGACGAGCGGCGGCGCCGGTGTCGGTGTCGCCGCGGGCGCGCCCGATGCGCCAGGCGTGATGGTGCTGGGCGCGGCACAGGCGGCCACCACGAGCACGACCAGGATGAGCAGCGCGATGAAGGCGATCCGGTCCCACGGGAGCCGTCGGAGTGTCACAGGCTGAACGCCTCGCTAGCGAACCGGGTCATAACCGCTCCCGCCCCACGGGTGGCAGCGGGCGATCCGCCGGGCACCCATCCAGCTCCCCTTCAGGAGCCCGTACTTCTCGATGGCCTGCTCCGTATACCGCGAGCAGGTCGGTTCGTAGCGGCAGCTCGAGGGCATCCAGGCGAACACGATCCGATACAGCCTGATCATCCCGATCCCGATCCGCTTCACCGCGTCGAACCTCCGAGTGCGCCGCCCTTGACGAGGGTTCGGCGCAGAGCCCCGACCAGCGTGTCTTGGTCGGCATCGACGATCGCGGGCCGGGCGATGATGAGGACGTCCCAGCCGGGCTGGAACGAGGGCGCCATCACCCTGAGCGCCTCGCGGAGCCGGCGACGGACACGATTGCGAACCACCGCCCCGCCGAGCGCTCGGCCGGTCGACAGCCCGAAGCGGGTCGTCTCGAGATCGGTCCGCCGGAATCGGGCGGTGAGGAGCGGGTGGGACCGAGTGGTCCCGTCTCCCTGGAAAGCCGCGAAGTCCTGCGGGCGGGAGAGCATCACGAGTCGCGGCATGTTCGAGCCGCGCCCGACTGTCAGGCTGTCAGCCGCTTTCGACCGCGAGCCCGACGGGCGGCCAGGATGCGACGGCCACCGGCCGACCTCATCCGTGCTCGAAAGCCGTGCTCCTTGGCGCGGTGGCGCTTCTTTGGCTGATAGGTCTGCTTCATCAGGACTTGTCCGGGATCCTCTCCAACCGGCCTCGGGGACGGTCTGTCACTACCCCCTGAAGGCACGCAAACGCGCCTGGCGCCCGAAAGCGCACGGCGCGTCGTCGTCCGGCGGATGATAGGCCGGGTCCGCGAAGGGTGTCAAACCTCGTCGCCGGGGCGGGCGCCGGCTCGCGGTGGTGCCATCCGGGCCGGGCTGCGACCTCCTTCGATCGGCCACGCGCCGATACTCCCGGGGGGTATTGCAGAATTGCCTTGCGGCGTCCGTTCGGGCGGTGCTATCCTCTCCGGGCCCTCAGCGCCGGAGACGCATGCGGGGAGGCCCCCCGAAGCCCCGAGCAGGATCCTCGGGAGACATGCAACCGGAGCCAGTGAGCGGCAGATCTGAGCCGCGCGGACCCATGGCCCCGAGACCCATTCCCTGGTCAACGCTACCCATCAACCGACCCCCATCGCAGGATCAGATCGACGAATGGACGCAAAACAAGTCTGGCGTGCTGCCCTCGGTGAGCTCCAGGTCTCGCTGTCGCCCGCCAACTTCGAGACGTGGTTGCGCGACACACAGCTGGTGGATGTCGACGAGCAGCGGTTCAGGATCGCGGTCCCGAACGGGTTCGCCAAGGACTGGCTCGAATCCCGCTACCGCTCGCTGATCAGCCAGACCCTCGCCCGCATCGTCGGCTACAGCGTCCAGGTCGAATTCGTGATCGGGCCGACCCCCGAGAGCGCGGCCGAACCGGTCGAGGCGGCGGCGTCCCCGCAGTCGAGCGGCGGGGCCGGGCGCCAGCAGGTGCGGCTCGAGCCGACACGTGTCGGTGGCGAGGGCGGCTCGAGCTATCTGAACCCGCGCTACACGTTCGCCAACTTCATCGTCGGGTCGTCCAACCGCCTGGCCCACGCAGCCAGCCTGTCGGTCGCGGAGCGCCCCGGCCACGCCTACAACCCGCTCTTCCTGTATGGCGGCGTGGGCCTCGGGAAGACGCACCTGATGCACGCCATCGGCAACCAGGTGATCGCCAAGTTCCCGCGCAAGCGTGTCGTGTACGCCACCAGCGAGAAGTTCACCAACGAGTTCATCGCCTCGATCCAGCAGGGCAAGATCGACGAGTTCCGCGCCCGCTACCGGCGGATCGACCTGCTCCTCATCGACGACATCCAGTTCATCGCCGACAAGGAGCGAACGCAGGAAGAGTTCTTCCATACGTTCAACGCGATCCACGAGGACACCAAGCAGATCGTCCTGTCCTCCGATCGACCGCCGAAGGCGATCGTGACCCTCGAGGAGCGGCTGCGCAGCCGGTTCGAATGGGGCCTCATCGCCGACCTGACCGCGCCGGATCTCGAGACCCGGATCGCCATCCTCCGGGCGAAGGCCGAGGAGGGCGCGGTCCCGATCACGTCGGACGTCATCGAGTTCATCGCGCGCAAGGTCGTCAGCAACATCCGCGAGCTCGAGGGGGCGCTCAACCGGATCGTGGCCTACGCCAGCATGGGCGCCATGCCGATCGGCATCGAGCTGGCCACCGCGGTCCTGTCCAACGTCCTGTACAACCCGAAAAAGCGGCAGGTCACCCCGGAGCGGATCGCCCGGGTCGTGTCCGAGTACTACAGCGTCCCGATGGACGCGCTCCAGGGTCAGAAGCGCGACAAGTCGATCGTCGTCCCCCGCCAGATCGCCATGTTCCTGATGCGCGAGGAGACCGATGTCTCCCTGCTGCGGATCGGAGCCGAGCTCGGCGGACGTGACCACTCGACCGTCCTGCACGCCTGCGACAAGATCAACCGCGAGGTGGCCGTCAACGACGAGCTGCGACGCGAGATCGCCGCCGTGCGGGAGCTGATCTACGCCGACTGACCGCCTCCGCCGGGTCGGGCGGAGGACGTGGGGTCGGATGCGCGGGGGAGTCGTCAGCCTCGATCACGTGGATAAACACGCCGAATTGGTGGAAAAGCACCGCCGGTTGTGGACATCCGGGTCCGTCTGGCGGGGAAACCAGCCCGACGGCGTGGACGGCCAGCCGACGATGTGCGGTCACCTGGGATGGCGGGCGTCCGTCGTCCACCGCCCGTCCGCGACGAGTGCGCCGGTTCGGTCCATCCCGTCCACCGATGACGCACGGTGGTCCACACTGGCGCCGAACGACGTCGAGCGTCCCCGTCCACCGAGTCAACACCATGACTACGGTGATGACGGGATGAGAAGATAGAGAGAAGATACCCACCACTACCCGATCCGGCGCGATCGGCGGATGGCTCGCCCCCTGGCAGCCCGGCACGCCGACCCGATCCCAGCCCGCAGCCCAGCGGCTCGACCCGGCGAACACCATGGAGTGATCCCGAACGTGAAACTCTCGGTCATGCAGGAGAACCTCGCTCGCGGCCTGTCCGTCGTCAGCCGCGCGGTATCCAATCGCAGCACCTTGCCGGTCCTGGCCAACGTGCTGCTCAAGACCGAGGACGCCGGCCTGAAGCTGACCGCGACGAACCTCGAGATCGGCATCACCTACTGGGTGCCCGGCAAGATCGAGTCGGACGGCGCCACGACCGTGCCGGCCAAGCTCCTGACCGACCTGGTCAACTCGCTGCCGACCGGCGACCGGGTCGACCTCGATCTCGGGAGCGGCGACCTGCTCCACATCCGCTGCGGCCGGTTCGAGTCCCACATCAAGGGCATCGATGCGGACGAGTTCCCGGCCATCGGGGCTGCCGGTGAACGGCCGACGACCCGGATCGCCCAGAACGTCCTCCGCCGTGCTCTCGCCGAGACGGCATTTGCGGCTGCCAGCGACGAGGCCCGGCCGATCCTGACCGGCGTCCTGGCCAAGTTCGAGGGAGACCAGCTGACGCTGGCCGCCGCCGACAACTATCGGATCGCGGTCAAGACGATCCCGATCCTGGATCCCGTGCCGGACACCAGCGTCGTCATCCCGGCCCGCGCCCTCAACGAGCTCGCCCGGATCCTGGCCGACGTCGACGAGCCGGTCGACGTCGTGCTGGCCGGTGGCCGCAACCAGATCCTGTTCCACCTCGACGGCATCGACCTCGTCAGCCGCCTCATCGACGGGCAGTTCCCGAACTACCAGCAGGTCGTCCCGCAGAGCCATACCACACGGGCCATCCTCGATCGCGAGGAGCTCCTCCGAGCCGTCCGGCCGGCCGCCCTCATCGCCCACGAGTCGGCCAACATCGTCAAGCTCCAGGTGGGCGGCGAGGGTGACGCCGGGATCACGGTCAGCGCCAATGCCGAGGTCGGCGACCACGTCGGCCAGGTCGAGGCGGCCGTGGAGGGCGACGGGACCACGATCGCGTTCAACGCCCGCTACCTCGCCGACGTGCTGACCAACGTCAATGCCGACCAGTTCGCCCTCGAGCTCAACGGACCGCTCTCGCCGGGCGTGTTCAAGCCGATCGGCGACGACCAGTACATCCACGTGGTCATGCCTGTCCGGACCACCTCGTAGGATCCTCGGGCCGATGGGGTCGCGGGGCTCCATCCTCGGGCCGATGGGTTGCGGGGGCTCCCCCTTCGACCTTGGAGCGGACATGCCGGCTCGACGGTGAGGGTGCCGATCGATCGTGCTCGATAGGATCAGCCTGCTCGACCTCCGGGGCTACGCGTCGCTCGAGGCGTCGTTCGGTCCGGGGCCACACCTCGTCTGGGGCCCGAACGCGGCCGGCAAGACCAGCCTGCTCGAGGCGATGGTCCTGCTCGCCTGGGGTCGGTCGCACCGAACGAGCTCGGACGGCGAGCTGATCCGCTGGGGGACCGACCTGGCCCGGGTCGAGGGCGTCGTCGGCCGGGACACCATCGAGGTCGCCGTGGTCCGAGCGGGCGCCGGGGGCACTGCCGGGCGAAAGCGGATCCGGGTCAACGGCATCGGCCGGCGCGCGGCCGCGCTGGGCGGGCTGTTGCGGGTCGTCCTGTTCGCGCCCGAGGAGATGCTCCTCATCGCCGGCTCGCCATCGCTCCGCCGGGCGGTCATCGACCAGCTCGCCACCGCCGGCTCACCGGCCTACGGCGACGCCCTGAGCACCTACGGCCGGACGCTCCAGCAGCGGAACAGCCTGCTCCGGGCGATCCGGGAGGAGGGCGCCTCGCGCGACGAGCTCCGGTTCTGGGACGGGGCCTTCCTCGACGCCGGGGCGACCATCATCGCCGAGCGCCACCGCCTGCTCGCGACGCTGGCCGGACCGCTCGCCGCGGCGCACGCGGAGATCGCCCCCGAGGAGGCGGCAGCGGCCAGCCTGACCCTGCGCTACGCGACGAACGCGCCGCCACTCCCCGGGGAGACGGCACGCGACACGCTCGCGCGCCGCCTGGCCGAGACCGCCGAGAAGGAGGTCTGGAACGGCTCGACGCTGGTCGGTCCACATCGGGACGATCTCGTCTTCGAGCTCGACGGGCGCGACCTGGCGGGCTTCGCGTCGCGCGGCCAGCAGCGGACCGCGATCCTCGCCCTCAAGCTCGCCGAGCTCGACCTGGTGACCGCCATCGATGGACGCCCGCCGCTCCTCCTTCTCGACGACGTCTTCTCGGAGCTGGACCCCGAACGCCGCTCGCACCTCGTGCGCCGGATCGCGGCGCTGCCGCAGGCGTTCGTGACGACCACGACCCTCGACGACCTCGATCCGGAGCTGCGCGCGATCGCCACCGCCTGGGAGGTCCGCGTCGGTGCCGACGGGGCCGGCCTGGTCCACGGCTCGAAGACGGCCGCGTGAGCGCTCCGCGGCGCCGGCCGATGGTCCGCCTCGGCGAGCTGATCCCCGACGCCGCGCGCGCCCTCGGGCTCGAGGATGAGCTGCGCCTGTCGCGGGCGATCGCGACGTTCGAGGCGATCGTCGCCGAGCGCGTCCCTGCCGCCGCCGGCGCCTGCCGCGTCATCCGGCTCGAGGGATTCGCGCTCGACGTCGAGGCCGACGCGCCGATCGTCGCCCAGGAGCTCCGGCTCCGCGCGAGCGAGCTCCTGGCCGCGTTCGCGGCCGCGCCCGGCGGGGTCGGCGCGCGCGAGTTGCGGGTCCACGTCCGCCGCGGGGGAGCCCGCGTATAATCCGCGTCACCTGCCAGCCACCTCAGGGGGGATTCGCCCGCGGCCCGAGCTCAGGGTGAGCTTAGCCAGGTCCGGTCGAGCCCCCGTCCGTCAGCCCCGCGGCGCCCCGGACCGCGGGCGTCCGCCAGATCACAAGAGGCCCGGATGGCCGTTCGACTGCACATGAAGCTCGGTGTCGTCGCCGAGCACGACCGCCTCGACGACTCGCCCGACACGCTCGTCATCGTCGAGCCGAGCGTGGGTTCGGTGGCGCGCTCGAAAGGGCAGCTCTATCTGCTCGTGACCTCGCGCATCTCGTCCCGCCACGCCCTCGAGGCCACCCGGCTGGCCGCCGAGACCATCCGCAACGAGTACTACTACGACGAGTCGGCCGGGATCCGGGTCTGCATCCAGAAGGCCATCGCCACCGCCAACAAGCGGCTCGCCCACCAGGCGGACCGTCTCGGGCTGCGGAGCACGGACGGCAACGGGCCGATCGGCATCGGGGTCGCCGTCGTCCGCGGCAGCGAGATGTACGTCGCGACGGTCGGCCCGGCGGAGGCCTACCTGATCCGCCAGGCGCGGCTGTCGACGCTGCCCGATCCCGCATCGTGAGCGCGGATTGCCGTCGGGCGCGATCGAGCCGGAGGTCTGGCGGGGCGAGATCTCGGTCGGCGACTCGCTCGTCCTCGTGTCACCCAACGTCATCGCCAAGATCGGCGCGGACGAGCTCAAGGACGCGATGCTGACCCTCCACCCGCAGTCGGCGATGGAGCACCTCCACCAGCGGTTCGTGGCCGCCGACGGGTCGGGCAGCGACGGAGCCATCGCGTTCGAGGCGACCGAGGTGTCGTCGACCAGTCGGTCCAAGACGCTCGTGCCGGTCCGCCCGGCCGAGCCGCTCGCCGGGGCGCCGGACCGCTCGCCGATCCCGCTCGCCGACAACGTCCAGGCCGCCGGGGTCGCCGTCACCGCCGCTGCGGGCAGCGCGCGGGTGGCCGCCGGGGGCGCGCTCGGGCGGACGGTCGCCCGCATCCAGGACCTGATGCCCCATCGCAAGCCGGTCTACCGTCGGGTCACGCCGCTGTCGTCGCGGCGCGAGACGCAGCGCCGCGCAGCGCTGGCGATCCTCACCCTGGTCGTCGTGGTCGGCGCGCTCGGGCTCGGTGTCTATGCCTTCGGCAGCAACGCGCCGCAGCAGGCGATCAGCTCGGTCAACGCGGGCCAGAAGGCGCTCGACCAGGCGAAGGCGGACCTGGCCAAGGTCAGCGGCCCCGGGATCGACCTGATCGCCGACGATCCGTCCCAGGCGCTGCAGCTGCTGACCGACGCCGCGCAGCAGCTCGACACGGCCGAAGCGGCCAAGGTCAGCGGCTCGGTCGTGAGTCCGCTCCGGGCCCAGACCGTGGCCGGCCTCGACCGGCTGTACGGGGTGGTGCCCGTCGCCTCCACGCCGCTGTTCACGTTCAAGACGGCCGCCGATGCCGCCCCGACCAACCTGACCGCGCTCGTGCGCGGGCCGGACGGCAACCCGTACGTGCTCGACCAGACGACCAAGGCCGTCTACCGGATCGGGCTCAAGACACCGGCCGCGACGCTGGTGGCCAAGAACGGCACGAAGACGAAGTACGGAACGGTCGCCGACGCCACGGTTCCTCGCGGCGGCGGACAGGACCTCCTGATCCTCGACTCGAAGAACGTGCTCTGGCGCTGGCGCCCGGCCGACGACACGGGAAAGGGAACGCTGACCAAGGTCACCCTGCAGGGCGTCGGCCTCGCTCGGTGACGACATCATGGGCATCAACACGTTCCTGCGACCAGGCACCCAGGGGCTCTACAACCTGTACATCGTCGATCCGTCCGAGCAGCAGATCCGGGCCTACTCACCGGCCGCCGACGGGTCCGGCTTCCCGCGCCAAGCCGACCGATTGGCTGGCGACCGCGCGCGACGTGTCGCAGATGACCTCGACCTACGTCGATGGCGACCTGTTCGTGGCCGATGCGCGGCTCGATGATCCGCTTCGTCGGCGGGCAACAGCGAGGGCTGGGACCCCAAGGCCCCCAAGGACACCCTGCTCCGGCCCGCGCCGGTGTACTCGATCGTGTCGGCCGGGTCTGCCCGGCGTGAAGGCGACATCTTCGGCTACGACAAGCCGAACGCCCGGGTCATCGCGCTGTCCAAGACGGACGGCACGTACCAGAACCAGTATCGGCTCGCGGGCGGGGCCACGGGCTGGTCCGACCTGCGTGGGATGTACGTCATCCCCGGAACGGGCGACGGGCCGTCCACCCTCGTCTGGCTGTCGAGCACCGGCGTGAACCAGGCGATCCTCGTGGCCGTCCCCGACACGACCCAGATCGCGAGCCCGAGCCCGAGTCCGAGCGCGAGCCCGGCCCGGAGCGCGAGCCCGCCGAAGGCGACCCCGAAGCCCACGAAGAAGCGCTGACCGGCAGTCCGTGATCCCCCTGCGGGACGCCAACCCGACGCGGCGGACGCCGCTGGTCACCCTGTCCATCGTCATCGCCTGTTTCGTCGCGTTCGCCTGGGAGCTCGGACTGATGGCGAACGGCGGTGAGGCCGGGCTCGACGCATTCATCGCCAAGTGGGGCGTCGTCCCGGCCGACCTCGTCGCAGCCTGGAGCCGCGGCGACTACCTGTCTCGCGAGACGGCGACCCTGGTCACCAGCCAGTTCCTCCACGGCAGCTGGCTGCACCTGCTCGGCAACATGCTGTACCTGTGGATCTTCGGCAACAACGTCGAGGACCGCTTCGGGCGGGCCGGCTTCCTGGCGTTCTACCTGTTCGGTCGGCGTCCTGGCCGGGCTGTCGCAGGTCGCCATCGATCCGACCTCGACGGTGCCGACCATCGGCGCCTCGGGCGCCATCGCCGCGACGCTGGGCGCCTACTTCGTGCTGTTCCCGCGGGCGCGCGTCACGTCACTCGTGTTCCTCGGCTTCTTCTACCAGCTGATCGACGTCCCGGCGATCATCGTCCTCGGCTTCTGGTTCGTGCTCCAGCTGATCGACGGGCTGGTCCAGCTCGGGGCGATCCAGGCGGGCGGCGGGGTGGCCTTCTACGCCCACATCGGCGGGTTCGTGGCGGGCGCGGTGATCGCCAAGCTGGCGTGTCGAGGTGGCCGCCCGGAGGCGCCGGCCGGCGACCCCGCCGGCCGTGGGATAATCGGCCGATGGACGACGGACTGGTCGAGATGGTCGTCGAGAGCGTCCGGGTCCACATGCTCTCGAGCCGCCACGTGGTGATCCTCAAGGAGGTCGCCCGCGACCGGTACCTCCCGATCTGGATCGGTCCGTGGGAGGCGAGCGCCATCGCGATGAAGCTCCAGGGCCTGACCCCCGAGCGTCCGCTGACCCACGACCTGTTCGCGACCACGCTCGAAGAGCTCGGGACGCGGATCGAACGGGTGATCATCAGCGAGCTTGCCGACGAGACGTTCCACGCCCGGATCCTGCTCGAGCGCGACGGCCGGACCGTGGAGGTCGACGCGCGGCCGTCGGACGCGCTGGCGCTCGCCGTCCGGGCTGGCGTCCGGATCTTCGCCGCCGACGCGGTGCTCGAACAGGCGGCGCTCGGCGGCGACGGCGGGATGGGCGACGACATCGAGGGCACCGTGGGCTCGACCCTCGAGGCGACCGGCGAGAACCTGGTGGACCCCCGGCTCGACGTCTTCCGCGACTTCGTCAACTCGCTCGACGTGGACGCCGAGGGCGAGGGCCGCTCGAGCTAGCTGCCTTAGGTCCGCGGCCCGATGACCCGGGTGAGCATCGTCGCGTCGTAGCCGTCGATGTAGTCGAGGTCGTAGCGTGCCGCGAGGTCGGCGACCTCGCGCGGATCCAGCCGGATCACGTAGACCGGCCGCTTGCCGAGGTTCGCGTCGATGACGTCGTCGATGCTGCCGAGGTTCTCGTCGAGCCTGGTCCGATCGTCCACGATGGCGATGTCGGGGCGGCGGCCCTCGACCCGCTGCTCGTACCACAGCGGCGTCGAGTAGCTCCACCAGCTGACGATGAGCGAATCGGGCTCCATGACCTGGAGCGCGTGGTCGGTCCACCGGATGGCATCGGTCTGATGGCTCTCGTCGACCGCAGCGAACCGGTCCGGGATGGCGATCACGGTGGGCGCGATGAGGACGATGCCGAGCACGACTGCGGCGATCCGGGCCCACGCCGAGCGGGCCGGAGCGCCGGTGCCGGAGAACTGCCCGCCGAGCGCGTCGATGGCGGCAGCGGCCAGGATCGCCAGCCACGTCCAGGCCATCAGCGCCGGCCCGAGGTAGTAGCGGCCGATGTCGGCGTTGTCGTACGACGCGGCGAAAAAACAGGTGATCGCTGCGGCCGATCCGGTCAGGAGCGCGTATCGCGGGCGCCGATAGGCCGTCACCACGAAGGCGATCGGGATGAGCAGCGACAGGATTCCGAACTGGTCGTTCGTCCGTCCGACCAGCTCGCCGAACTTGCGCGGCAGGTCCCCGAATGGGTCGTTCAGGCTGCCCTGGAACTGCTCGGCGAGGACGATGTACCGGAAGCCGTCCCAGGTGTTCGGCGTGCCGTACACCAGCGCCGCCCGGAACGGTCCGGCGCGGAGCGGCAGCTCGAGGTAGACAAGGACCAGTGTCACGGCCAGGACACCGACGCACGACAGGACGAGCCGGCCGCGGCGCCAGACCCCCGGATCGACCGCGAAGACGTAGAGGCCGACCGGGATCGCCAGGAGCAGCGTGAGCGAGTGATTGCCGACGGCCAGGGCGAACACGAAGGCCGCGGCGATCAGGTAGCGGTCGCCGCGGTCGGGTCTCGTCGGCGCCGTCGTCGGCGCCGACCCTAAGGGATCGTCGTCATCTGGCTCGTCTGGGGCCGCCGCCCGGGCGCGGGCGTCCCAGGCGACGAGAAGCCAGAGCAGGATCGCGACGAGCGCCAGGTGAAGCGAGTGGGCCTCGGCATGGGTCCCGATCGCCCAGGCGATCGGCGTCAGGGCCATCGCGATCCCGGCCGCGATCCCGAGCGCAAGCCAGCCGGTCAGGGCGCGGACGAGGTCCACGGTGACGCCGGCCGCGACCGCGAGGCAGATCGCCGAGAAGAGGTTCATCCGGAACGCCGGCTCGCCGAACGGCTGGAGCAGCACCGAGGCGAGCCAGCCGAGGAGCACGTAGGTCGGGAAGCCGGTCGGGTGGGCCGTGCCCATCAAGGGTGCGACCGCCTGGAGCTCGGCGGTGTCCCAGAACGCCACGCCCGGCATCATCGCCAGCCAGGCGGCGACGAACGCGACCACGGCGACCAGACCGGCGGCCGCCAGTCGGATCCACGTCGAACGGGTCAGCATCCGAGCAGTCGGCTCCGCCGAACGCCACGCTGCTCGATCCACGGGCGCTGGGTGATGACAGTCATGGCGCGAAGGATGCCGTATCTGCGGCGCGAGGCCCTGCGGAGTCCGGCAGCCGACCCTGTGCTACGCTCCGACCCACCTTCCACGCTCGTGCAGGAGCCGTTCTCCCGGTGACTGGCCCCGCAACCGGCGGGACCGAGCGAGGCACACGAGCGCCGTCGCGGCCGACCGGGACGCAGGGGGCCGTCGGCGCGCTCCTCGTGGTCCTCGCGCTCGGCCTCGCCCTTCGGCTCATCATCGCTTACCTCCTCCCCGGTTCCGGGTTCGGCGTGGACCTGAACGCGTTCCAGTTCTGGGCGGGCAACCTCGCCGCCAACGGACCGCACGGCTTCTACGACCGCGACTTCTTCCACGACTACACGCCCGGCTATCTGTATGTCCTGTGGCTGATCGGCATCGATCGGCCAGGTCATCGGCGGTGTCGGGGTCGGGCTGATCAAGATCCCGGCGATCCTCGCCGACCTCGTCATCGGCTGGCTGGTCTGGTCGATGCTGCTCGAGCTCGGGGCTCGTCGCAGCCTGGCACTCGGGGCGGCATTCGTGGCCGTCGTCAACCCGATCAGCTGGTTCGACTCGGTCGTCTGGGGCCAGGTCGACTCGGTCGGCGTCGTCTTCCTCCTGCTCGGGCTGCGCGACCTGTGGCGCGACCGCCCCGAACGGTCGGCGATCTTCGCGGTCATCGCCGCCCTCATCAAGCCACAGCTCGGGATCCTGATCCCGCTCGTGGTCGTGGTGACGATCCGCCGCGCCCTGTGGCCGATCCGCGAGGAGGAAGACGAGGGGGGGAGGGGGAGGCGAGCGACGAGCCTGCGGCGACCCCGGACGCGGGCATCCTGGGTCGACTTCGTGCCTGGGAGCGCCGGACGGACCACCCGATCCGGATCGTGACGACGGGCCTCGTCGCCATCGCGACGACCGTCCTGCTGTGCCTGCCGTTCGGGTTGTCGGTCCTCGAGATCTCCTCGACCGCGCCGTACCTCAAGTCGGGCCTGCTCTCGCAGGTCTTCGCCACCGCGTCCGGCTACCCGTACCTCACGGTCAACGCGTTCAATCCCTGGGCGCTGATCCCGGGCGACACCGGCAACAGCCTCGCCAACTCGGGGCTCTGGGTCTGCGATGGTCCGTGGGGAGCCGACGCCTGCGGGTCGGGTGTGGCCAGCTTCGGGCCGATCCCGGCCGTGCTCGTCGGCACCGTCGCGATGCTGGTCGTCGTCGCGATCGTGTCGCTGCTCGCGGCGCGCCGTCCGGACCGCCTGACGCTGCTGCTCGGGCTGACGATCCTCGCGATCGCGTTCTACGTGGTCCCGACCCGCGTCCACGAGCGGTACGCCTACCCGGCCTTCGCGCTGGCGATCATGCTCGCGGCGTTCGCCTGGCGCTGGCGCGTCGCCTACGTGGTCTTCTCGGTGACGGTCCTGCTCAACATGTACGCCGCGCTGACGAACCCGTTCTACAACAACCCCGGCGTCTCCGACTGGCTGGGGATCGGGCCGGGGTCTGAGGACCGAGCTCCCGATCTCGGTCATCGCCATCGTCAACGCGGCAGTCTTCCTGTGGGCGTTCGCCCAGTTGCGCCCGCTGGCGCGCCTCCGGCTGGAGGACGAGCTCGCGGACGCGACGCGAGGAACCCGAGAGACCGTGGCCCGACGACGTCCTCGACGAGCCGGCACCACCGGTGAGACCGGCCCCCGTGGTCGCGTTCGTGGCGGCACCCGAGACCGGCGTCGCCGTGCCCCGGGCCCCGCCGCGCCGCCGCGGCGGCCGGTGTCGCCGCGGTCGCCACCATGCCGACCTGGACCGCCCGGCCGACCTTCGACGAGCTCGGCGTCGTGGGCTGGCTCAAGGCGCGCTACAGCGATCCGCCGGTGCGGCCGGACCGGACGGCGACGCTCCGCAACGAAGGCGGCGGACGGCTCGACAAGCTCGACCTGTGGATCGTGGTCGTCCTGATCATCGGCACGCATGGTGCTGCGGACGTTCCGGCTCGACCAGCCGCAGCAGATGCACTTCGACGAGGTCTACCACGCGCGGACGGCCACCGAGTTCCTGCAGGACTGGCGCTACGGCCTGTCACACGACATCTACGAGTGGACGCACCCGCACCTGGCGAAATACCTGATGGCCGCCGGGATCGTGCTGTGGGGCGGCGATCACGTGGAGACCACGAGCGACCTCGGCGTGCCCGTCGTCGCCACGGCCGTCGAGGCCCGCCGGATCGATCCGGTCGGGGCGAACGCCCCCGCCGGCGACACCTCGGGTGTGCGCGCCGGCGAACGGCTCCACGTCGCCACGGGCACCGAGATCCGGACCTACGACCTCAGGACCCGCGCGCTGCTGTCGACCATCCCGGCGCCCGGCGTGAGCGCGCTGGCCATCGACGACACGGGCCAGAGGCTGGTCATCGGCTACGCAGACGGGCGCCTCGCGACGCTCGATCTCGACCAGATCGGCACCGGCGGGGTCGGCGCGCCGTCGGCCCCGACCGCGCTGGCAACGGTCGACCACCCGGTCGACCACCTGCTGGTCGTCAACGCGGGCGCGCAGGTGATCGCGGCCTCGGACAGCCGGCTGACGTCGGTCGACGCGGGGACCGGGACCGTCATCGGGTCGCTCGACCTGTCCGGCATCGCCGACCTGGCGCCCGGCGGCAGCGGCTCGGCGGTCGTGGCCACCAAGGACGACGTGACCGACCCGTCAGCCGTCGCAGCCAGCCTGGCCACCATCCTGGGAACGAGCGCGCCGGATCTCCAGGACAAGCTCGCGTCGGCCTCGCCGGGGACCACGGTCGTGCTCGGTGCGCCCGGTTCGGACGATGTGCGGACCAAGCTCGACACGGCCATCGCCGACGGGAAGCTGCCCGGGATCCGGGTGGACGCGGTGACCCGTGTCGCGGTCGCGACCGATGCCGGCGTCGCGTTCGTCGACCCGGACCTGGCGACGGTGGTGACGACGATCAAGCTCGCCGGCGGCGCTCACGGCCTCGCCCAGGTCACCGGCATCGACGACCCCAAGCTGTACGCCACCTCCGGCGGGCCCGACGCCCCGAGCTACGACGTCATCGCGATCGGCGGCGATTCGGCCAAGGACGGCCCGACCGACCAGGCGCCGGGTCTGGGCCTGCAGCCGCTCCCCGGACCCGGGACGTGGGTCGCCTACGACCCGGCCAGCCAGATGGTCCACATCCTGGGACTCGCGCAGGACGCGACGGCGGCGGGGCCGTGGACCGTCTACGTCGTCGAACCGCACGGCAACGCGGTCTACGCCGACGCGCGCCTGCCCGACGGCTTCGTGCCGAGCGCCTGGGGCGCCGACTTCAACCCGGACTACCCGTCCGAGGACCGCCAGCAGCTGCTGCTGTTCGACGGCGCCGGCGCGTCGGCCTCGATCGATGCCGGCTCGCATTCGTTCGCATGGCGGCTCCCCGGGGTCATCGCCGGCGCGATCACCGCGGCGCTCCTCTACCTGCTGACCCGGATCCTGTTCCGGCGCCGGCTGATCGCCGGCCTGGTCGGCCTGTTCGTCATCGCCGACGGGATGTTCTTCGTCCAGTCGCGGATCGGCATGAACGACGTCTATGTCGGGCTGTTCATCGTCGCCGCCTACACGGTGTTCGCCGCGATCTGGACGGGCTGGTGGAAGGGCAGGGCCGCCTTCTGGATCGCCATGCCCGTCATCGGGGTCCTGCTCGGACTGGCGCTGGCGAGCAAGTGGGTGGCGGCCTACGCGATCGGGGCGCTGATCCTGCTGATCCTCGTGCGTAGCGCGCTCGGTCGTGTCCTGGCGATCCTCGGGATGATCGGCATCACCGGCGTCCTCGGCTACATGGCGATCAGCGTCCCACCGGCGGTGGCCGGCGGCGATCCCGGGTTCGGCAACATGACGTTCCTGCTGATCATGATCGCGCTGACGCTGCTGACCGTGTTCGTGGCGGTCGTCCACCCGGTCGCCTGGACCGACGACGAGATGCGCTTCGGCATCGGTGCCCCGGTCGTCGTCGGGGCGCTCGTCTTCTTCGGTGCGCTGGCAGCCGGCAAGGCTCGACGCGACGGTCAAGCTCGGGTCGCTCGCGGTCACGCCGGTGGAGATCGCGATCCTGTCCGGGCTCGGGTCGCTGGTCGTGTTCGGGCTGTTCTGGCTCGGCGGCCGGATCGGGTTCGGCCCGCTCGCCGCGCCACCCGCCCCGGACGACCCGATCCGGCTGCTCGAGCCGCCCGGGGCGCCGGCGGAGGGGTGGCTGCGCCCCGGCTGGCTGGCCGGGATCCCGGTCGTGTGGACGCTCGTCTGCGTCATCGCCCTCCCACTCGTCGTGTACGTCATCAGCTACATCCCGTGGGCGATGATCGAGAACCACCAGATCGTCCCTGGCTGGCCGCCCGGGCACACGGGTCAGACGCTGCTCGACCTGACCGGTCAGATGTACGCGTATCACAACGGCCTGACGGCGGCCCATCCCGCGTCGTCGCCGTGGTGGGCCTGGCCGCTCAACCTGAAGCCCGTGTGGTTCTACCAGGGGTCGCTGGCCGGCGGCACCTCGGCCGCGCTGTACGACGCCGGCAGCCTCGTCATCTGGTGGCTCGGCATCCCGGCCATCGCGTTCGTGTCGTGGATGGCGTTCCGGCGCCGCAGCGTGGCCCTGGCGCTCGTGGCCATCGCCTTCGCGGCCCAGTGGATCCCGTGGGCGCGGATCGACCGGGCGGCCTTCCAGTACCACTACTACACGGCGCTGCCATTCGTGGTGATGGCGCTGGCCTACTTCATGGCCGAGCTGTGGCACGGGGCGTCGCGCCATACCTGGGCGCTCGCCCGGATCGCCGGCGGGCTGGCGATCATGGGACCGGCGCTGATGTGGCTGCTCGAGCCGGCCCATCTGCGCCTTCGTCGGGGTCGACCGGGTGAACCCCGGGTCACAGGCCTGTCCGGCGGTCATCCCCGATTTCACGCTGACCGCGCAGACGGCCGGGCTGGCGATCGTGCTCGTGATCGGGCTCATCGTCATCATCCGCGGGTTCCTGGCCTTCCAGACCGAGGAGCGGTTCGACGACGGCCGGACCGTCGCGACTCCTGCCCTGATCCGACTGTTCATCGCCGGGCTGGTCATCGCCTTCGCCCTCGGCGCCGCCAGCGTGCTGTTGCCCGACACGGCGATCCTGACCCTGACCGACATCCCGGTCGAGCCGATCGCGCTGATCGTCGCGATCCCGCTCGGCTACCTGGGACTCCAGGTGTTCGCCTCCCGCGACGCCCGCCGCTTCGTCGTCGGGTTCGTGGTCGCGGTCGTCGGCTGGTTCGTGATCCTGTACCCGAACATCAGCGCGCTGCCGCTCCCGGCCGCGGTCGTCGCCGCGTACCAGGGCATCCTGCCGACCTACCTGTATGCCTTCCAGTTCCCGGTCAGCACGGTCACCCGCGACACGAACGCGCCGGTGTTCACGCCGATGCTGGCGCTCCTGCTGATCGCCCTGATCGTGACCTGCCTGGTCGTCGCCTATTCGGCCTGGGTCTGGCGGCTCGCGCGGGCGGAGGCGAAGGCGGCGAGCGGCGCGTCGGACGATGCGGAAGGCCTGGCCCGGACCGGCGGAGCCTGAGGGACCGGCGCCCGGAAGTCGGCCGGCAGTGACCCGCTGGCGGCCAGTCGGCGGATGACGAAGCCGTAGTAGTCCTCGACCTTGGCGGTCACCCGTGGCCAGCTGAACTCCTCGGCACGCTGCCGGCCGGCGGCACTCATCTCCGCGCGCAACCCCGGGTCGTCGAGCAGCCGGGCGATGGCCACGGCCAGCTCCTTGGGTTCGTGCGGCGGGACGAGCAGCCCCTCGCGACCACGCCGGACCACGCCCTTGTAGCCGTGGATGTCGGAGGCCACGATCGGGGCGCCGGCAGCCATCGCCTCGAGCAGGACGATCCCGAACGACTCCCCGCCGGTCGCCGGCGAGGCGAACACGTCGGCGGTCCGGAACAGCTGCGCCTTCTCGCCGTCGGTCACCCGGCCGAGGAACTCGACCGCCTTGAGTCCGCGGGTCGCGACGTAGCGGCGCGCCTCGCGCTCCTGCGGTCCCGAGCCGACCACGAGGAGCCGATCCTCGTACCCGGTCCGGCGCAGGATGCGGTGCGCCTTGAGCAGGTCGAGCAGACCCTTGCGCGGCTCGTGGCGGCCGACGAACAGCACGTTCGGCGTGCCGTCCTGCCAGCGTGCCAGCGGCACGGCGTTCGCAAAGCGCGGCACGTCGACGCCGTTGGGGATGACCTTGTAGTCGCCCGGGAAGAACCGGTCGATGAAGTGGCGGGCGGCCGCGCTGACCGCGATCCGGCCGTGGAGCTTGGCCGCGTGGCCGACCATCAGCCGGCTGCCGATCTCGTATGACGGCGAGAAGCCGGCGTAGGCATGGAACGTCGCGATGTTGACGCTGGCCGATTCGCGCAGGAGGAAGAGCGACAGGAACGGCACGAACGGCTCGTGGAAGTGGAGGACGTCGAACCGTTCGCGGTCGAGCAGCTCGCGGACCTGGCCGAGGTAGCGCGGCGAGAACGTCAGGGTGCCGACCGCGCCGTTCATCGGGAAGCTGAATCCGACGCCGATGCGCAGGATGTCGCCCTCCGACGCGCGCTGTGGGCCGTGGCTGGCGGTCACGATCCGCACGTCATGGCCCCGCAGCCGGAGGTTCTCGTACAGATGCCGGACGTGCTGCGCGACACCGCCCGTCTCGGGGTAGATGTACGGGCAGACGAGACCGATCTTCATCGGTCGGTCCCGGGTCCGGTTCCCGCGCCGGGATCCGCGGTCTCGAACCGCGGCGGGCGCTGCCGACCGCCGGGATAGCCGTGGTCGCGGCCGGTGCCGTCGCGGCGGACGCGGCCGGCCACCTCGTCGCGGGCGTCGCGGCCGCGCTTGCGGAGCTGCTGTCCGAACGTGCCCAGCTGACCGGCGGTCTGGTGGAAGGTGCCGCCATGCTCGGTCGTGCCCGCCTCGATGGCGCGCCAGAGCTCGGTCGCGTCGTGGCCCGGGAAGGTCGTCCAGCCGGTGCCGATGGCGTCGAGAGCGTGGGCATCGCTGTTGCCGAGGTGGGCGAGGCCGTGATCGTCGGCGAAGCGCACCACGCGGCGGTGCCACGGCTTGCCGAGCGTCGTCGGGTTGAACGTCTCGAGGCCGTCGGGGTGCGCCGCCGGGTCGGGATCGTCGAGCAGCCGGCGCAGCACCCAGCCCTGGGCGCACAGCGGGAGCGGGACCAGCGGATGGGCGGGGATCGCCAGGCCGCCTGCCTCGTGGACTGCGAGGATCGAGCTGCGCAGCGAGCGGAACGGTCGGATGGGCCGGTCCACGTAGAGCGCCAGCAGGTGACCGCCGAGCGTGGTGACCTCCTCGCCGACGACGACCTCCGCACGCAGGCCGCGATCGCGCGCGATCGTCCGGGCCGCCACCGCCGCGTCGATCCGCTCGTGGTCGGTGATGGCGATGACGTCGAGGTCCGTTCGGCGCTCGACGTGGTCGAGGATGGCCTCGATGCCGGCGGTGCCGTCGCTGGCCAGGGTGTGGATATGGAGGTCGGCACGCCCGCGCCGCGGCGCCGGGGTGCGCGTGTCGGCGGGTTCCGTGGCCGGGACCGGCTCGGCCGTCATGCGGCTGCTCCCCGACGATCCGAGCCTGCACCGTCCTCGGTCACCGCGGTCCCCGCCCCGGCCTCGAGGTCCGGCCAGATCGGGAAGAAGATCGCCCACCACTGGTCGGGAGCGTCGGCGATGAGCGTCTCGAAGGCGGCCGCCAGGCGGGTCATCGTCGTCGTGACGCGCTCGCGCCGCGTGCCGCCGGCCGGGACCTCGATCGGGATGAGCTTGCCGCGGAACCGGCCGTGCCCCTGCGCGCCGGACGGTCATCGCGTAGGTCGGGACGCCGCTCTCGACCGCGAGCATGGCCGGGCCCATCGGCAGCATCGCGGGCGCCCCGAACAGCTCGATCGGGATGCCGCCGCCGGTCAGGTCGCGATCGCCGACGAGCCCGACCGGGATGCCGTTGGCCAGCGCCCCGGTCAGCTCGCGTCGCGCCTCGCGCAGCCCGACCAGCCGGACGCCGCGACGCCCCGCGTTCGCTCGAAGTAGGCCTGCACTCCCGGGTCGTCGACCGTCTCCATCGGCGTGACGGTCTCGCCGACCTGGAACGCCAGGAAGATGACCGCCAGCTCGACCGTCCCGAGGTGGAGCCCGACGAACAGGACGGCCTTGCCCGGGACGACGGCCTCGGCGATCAACTCGGGCGTGTCCATCTGGAGCCGCTCGTCGACGTACTCACGGGTGATGCCCGGTCCGCGGGCGACCTCGAGGTAGTACCGGGCGTGGTGCCGGAATGCCGAGCGGACCAGCCGCTCGAGGGCCGCGGGATCCGTCGCGGCCGCCTGGACCGCGGCACTGCCGCGCCCCGACGCGGCGAGCGACCGGCAGACGCGCCCCAGGTTGCGCCGGGCCTGCGCTGCTCGATCGGGCGCGAGGCGGTACCACAGGTCGCCGACAAGCCCCGCGACCCGGAACGCCGACCGCTCGGGAAGCCGGCAGGCCAGCCACGAGGCCGCGAGCAGCAGGCGCCCTCGGAATGTCATGGGGCCGCCTCGGCTCCGACCTCGGGCGTCCCGGCGTCCCCCGGGAGGTCGACCTGGTCCGCCTCATCCCGCGGAAGGCTGCGCGACGGCCCCGGGTCGGGTCGTCCCGCCTGCATCTCGAGCGCGCGGCGCTCGAGGTCGGCCGCCTCGGCGGCAGACGCCGGCCAGATCGGCTTGAAGCTGTACCACTGCTCGGGCGCCGGACGGATCCCGTCCGCCACCGCGTCGGCGATCGCCTGGGTCGCCCGCTGCAGGTCGGCCGGGTCGTTCGACGCCACGGAGATCGGGTCGCACAGCGTGACCCGCAGCCGGCCGTCGGGCAGGCGGTGGGCGATGAGCGGCACGATCCGCGACGAGGTCTTGGCCGCCAGTGTCGCCGGGCCGGCGGGGAGCGTCGTCCAGTCGTCGAACAGCCGGACCGGGATCCCGTCGCTCCGGTAGCCCCAGTCCACGAGCAGGCCGAGCACCTCGCGGCGCCGGAGCACCCCGAAGATCGCGCGCAGGTTGCGCCACGGGATGAGCGTCGCGTGCCACTGTTCTCGCTGCCGGCGGAGGTGGTCGAACAGCTCCGGGAACGCGGAATCGTCGGCCACCACGTTGACCGGCAGGCCCATGTGGGCGATGGCTGCACCGATCAGATCGTTGTTGCCGACGTGTGCCGCAGTGACGATGATCCCGCCGACGTCGGAATCGGCGATGATCCGCCGGACCTCGTCCCCGTCGGGCGCGTCCACGAGAGCGACGACGTCCTCCTCGGGCAGGTACGGGACGCGCATGAGCTCGACGAGATAGCGCCCGTACTCGCGGTACGCGCGCAGTGCCAGGCGGCGGACGCGCGGGTCATCCGGGGGCAGGCCCAGGACGTGCCCGAAGTTCTGGTTCGACCAGTCGCGTTTCGTCGGCCAGAGCAGGTACGAGCCCTGCGAGGCAAGGCCCAGGACGGTGGCGGTCGGCCCGGCCGGGAGCGTCCGCAGCAGCCAGGAAGCGGAGCGGTAGCCGATGACGGCCGACCGCTCCACGATCCTCGGACTGGCGCCTCCGCGCCGATGCGGCGCCTCGAGACGTCGCTCGCGGTCGGTCACCGTGCGGCGGTGGCCACCTTGGCCTTGCTGCCGGCCAGCCGCCGGACGGTCTTCTTGACCGGCGCCTCGGTCCCGACCAGCGTCTCGTTGTCCTCGCCGCGGATGAACGCCTCGACGCGGTTGAACGCGATGTCGTCGTGGATCTGGTGCGGCGGGCTCTTCATGAAGTAGCTCGACGGCGCGACCAGCGTCCCGGTCAGGCCGCGGTCGAGACCGAGCTTGAGGCAGCGGATCGCGTCGGTGATGACGCCGGCGCTGTTGGGGCTGTCCCAGACCTCGAGCTTGAGCTCGGCGTTGAGCGGGACGTCGCCGAAGGTCGTGCCCTCCATCCGGATGTAGCACCACTTGCGGTCGAGCAGCCACGGCACGTGGTCCGACGGACCGACGTGGATGTCGTCGGTGTCGATCTCGTAGTCGAGCATCGAGGTGACGGCGTTCGTCTTGCTGATCTTCTTGGACTCGAGGCGCTCGCGCTCGAGCATGTTGAGGAAGTCGGTGTTGCCGCCGAAGTTGAGCTGGTAGGTCCGGTCGAGCCGCACGCCGCGGTCCATGAACAGGCGGGTCAGGACGCGGTGGGTGATGGTCGCGCCGACCTGGCTCTTGATGTCGTCACCGATGACCGGCAGCCCGGCCTCGGCGAAGCGGCGCTGCCAGTACGGCTCGCGACCGATGAACACCGGGATCGCGTTGACGAAGCCGACGCCCGCCTGGAGCGCCTGCTCGACGTACCACTTGGTCGCCTGCTCGCTGCCGACCGGCAGGTAGCTGACCATGACGTCGACTTCGCGCTCCTTGAGGATGCCGACGATGTCCGCCGTCGGGCCGGGCGCCTTCTCGATGACCTGGCTGAGGTACTTGCCGAGCCCGTCGTGGGTCATCCCGCGCTCGACGGTCACGCCGGTGTGCGGGACCTGCTGGAAGACGTAGGTGTTGTTCGGCTTCGTGTAGATCGCCTCGGACAGGTCCTTGCCGACCTTGTTCTTGTCGATGTCGAAGGCCGCCACGAACTCGATGTCGCGGACGTGGTAGCCGCCGAGGTCGACGTGCATCAGGCCCGGGACGAAGTCGTCCTTCTTGGCGTCCTGGTAGTAGTAGCGCCCCTGGACGAGGCTGCTCGCGCAGTTCCCGACGCCGACGATCGCGACCCGGATCTTGCCGTCGCCGCGGCGCCCGGCGCCGGCCCAGGTGTTGCCCGGGGTCGACCCGTTCTTGCCGTTGGTTCCGTTCTTGGCCACGATGTCTCTCCGTTGCTGCTCAGTGGGTCTGGTTGGTGTCGGCCGACTCGGCCTGGCTGCGGACGTAGAGCGTCCGCTGGATGACTGTGATGACTGCGCCGACGAGGACGACGCCGAGGGCGAACTCGATGGCCGACGTGCCGATGCTCGTCCCGGTCAGGACGATGCCGAGCGAAATGATCACGAGGCGGATCTCACGGGGCATGATGCCCACCGCGGCCAGGCCCATCCCGGAGGAATAGCCGAGGGCATCGGACTTCGCGCGGGTGTAGCTGACCATGATCGACGCACCCATGGCGGCCGCGGCGACCAGCACCGGCACCGTCCCGACGTTCGCGTTCGCCAACGCGGCGATGCAACCGAGGAAGACGAGGATCTCGCCGGCCTTGTCGAAGGTGGAATCCATGTACGCGCCGAACTTGCTGGCCTTGCCCGTCGCGCGGGCCAGCGTGCCATCGAACATGTCGAACACACCGCCGACGAAGACGACGATGCCGCCGATGATCCACGCCTGGGCGCCGACCAACACCGCGCCGACGGCGGTGATCGCGAAGCCGATGAGGGTGAGGCCGTTCGGGGTCAGGCCGATCCGGCCCATCCCGAGCGCGATCGGCTCGAAGACCTTCTTGATCCGGCCGCGGGATTCGTTCGAGATTGTCATCGTCCGCCTCAGCCTGCGACGCCCAGGATCGCGCGCTCGCGCGCGGCGAACTCGGTGAATGCCTCCTCGCGGAGGCGGCAGATGGTCTCGCGGCCCTGCCGGCGGGTCTCGACGACGCCCGCCGAGCGGAGACGGCCGAGATGCCACGACACGAGCGGCTGCGACAGGCCGACATGGGCGATGAGCTCGGCGACGGTCGCGTCGCCGTGGGCCAGCCGGCGCACGATGCGCAGGCGGTTCACGTCGGCCATGACCTTGTGGAAGGCGCGCAGCTGGCGCAGGTCGTCGGGCTGGGTCACCGCCGCGGCGATCGTGCCGCGGACCCGGGCGGGCGAGGGAGACAGGACGTGGGCTCCGGCTCTTTTGGGGGTGGTGCGCCGTGGCACATCAACCACGGTTTATATCAATCTTCGTTGATGCTACGCGTCCCGAACAGCCGATGTCAAGGGACTCCACATGTCCCCGCGCTATGGCGAGATCGGGATGCTGACCGTGCTGACGGTCATCGGGCGGTCGGTCAGGGCCCGCAGGACGAGGTAGTCGTTCGCACCCGGCGGATAGCCGTCCGCGACGGGCGAGGTCAGCGTATAGGTCGCGTCGGCGCCGGGCGCGAGCTCGGCCGGGCCACCGGTCGCGACCCAGAACGGCGTGATGCCCTGTCCGCGGCTGATCGTGAAGTGAGGCTCGAGCGCGACCCGGGAAGTGTTGTGGACCTGGACATCGATCCGCCACAGACCCTGATCGTACGCGGCGTGCGAGGTCGTGCTGACGATAGTCAGCTCGAGGGGCTCGTCGCTTGCCATCGCGACGGTGGCGCACACGAGCGCGGGCAGGAGCACCGCGCCGGCGAGCGCGATGCGGGCTGGGGCTCCACGCACCCAGCGAGCGGACGGCCTCCGGCCGCGGAACGGGACGACCGACGAGAACCGGGGTTGCCAGCCCATCGCGAACGCCGACTGTGGAGCGGTGGCCGCCGCGGCCAGCCACAGCGGCGTCATCATCAGGAAATACCCATCCTGCGAGCGGACCGATAGGAAGAAGACGATCCATGGGATGACCGTCAGGGCAGGTCCGAGGCGTCGGACCCAGACGGCCGACAAGGCGAGCAGCCCGATCGCCAGCAGCAGCGTCGCGTACGAGTAGTAGTCGAGCGCGCCGCTACCGTCGGTCAGGTAGAACGACACCCCGATCAGGCCCTGCCCGTGCGGGATCGCGTGCTGGGTCAGGACAAGCATCACGCCGGCTGCCCAGGCCGGGGCGTCACGGACGATGAAGGGCGCGTCGATGGCGAGCCAGACGGCGGCCGCGATGCCGGCGAAGGTGCCGACCGTGATCAGCCACCCGACGCGCGGGCAGGGCGCCACGCCGCACGGCGAACAGTCCGACCAGCAGGAACGGAGCCACGAACCAGGCCAGCTGCTGGGTCGCGCAGGCCGCGCCGAGGCAGACCGCCCGGGCGACATCGCCGCGGCTGAGCCGGCCGCCGGCGCCGATCGATGGCCAGCGGATGACGACCGGGATGAGGAGGACCATGGCGATCACGGCGGGATAGCCGAGCCGCGCGTAATGCGGCAGGAACGGGAAGCCGAGCATGACCGCGGTCCCGCCCGACCGCCAGTCGACCGGGAGCATGCGCCAGAGCACGACGGCCCCGACCAGCAGGACCAGCGTCGTGACGATCGAGTCCGCGGCCGGGAAGCTCGCGAACAGCAGCGCCGGGGCGACCAGCAGGGCGGCCAACGGCGGATACCCGAACGTGTAGTCGGCGCCGCCATCCATCGTCCATGTGACCGGGATGTGCTCCTGCGAGAAGAGCTGCGGCCACGCGACGCCGTAGATCTGGCCGCCACTCGAGCAGCGATCGGGCCGCCTGTGCGACCAGCGTCCCTTCGTCGCTCGGCTTGTGCTGCAGGATCAACCCGCCGACGACGAGGATGCCCGCGATGCCGAGGATGAGGACGTCGACCCGGACCAGGGCGCGGCGAGTCCGCACCGATCAGCGCGAGCGCCGCCACGCGAGGATGCCGAGGTAGCAGGCCGACAGGGCGGCCATGACCGCGGGCCGGGAGGTCAGCGCATCGGTCCAGCTGCTGCGGGTCCCGATGAACAGGCTGATGTCGGCGAGCAACGCCATGCCGCGGTGCAGCTGGCTGGGCGCCATCCCTCCGTCGTCCGGCGAGGCGGCTGCGTCGCCTTGGCCGAGCAGCGCCCTGGCCTGGCCGATCAGCATGATCCCGCCTCCGTGAACCGCCGTCGCGTCGGACTGGCCGGAGTCTACGCCGTTCGCGCGGAGAGGCCGTGGGCGGCTGTCCCGGCCTGGCGTTGACCACCGGCCCGCACTCGATCCCTGGATGCCATGAACCCAACTGTGCCGGCGGGAGCGGTGGCCATCAGCACCTGCGTCTGGGCACTGGTCACCAGCCCGGTCTCGCAGGAGGTTCGTGAGCAGGAATAGGGCGGGATGGGGTCGGGCTCCCCGTCACGTCCATCGGCCCACAAGGGCGCGATCGTGAGCCTCGCGGCCCGACCCGGCTTCGCCGCCTACACTCGGGCGATGGACCGTCGTTCGGCATACGTGCTGCTGGCCGTCATCGGGATCGGCGTATTCCTGGCCGGGCTCGAGCTCATGGTGACCGCGGTCGCCCTCCCGTCGATCCTGGAGGACCTCGGCAGCGCGAACGGCGGGACCGCCTGGATCGAGCTGCGAAAGGCCAGCTGGATCATCAACGGCTACCTGCTGGTCTACATCCTGACGATGCCGATCGCCGGCCGGCTGGCCGACCTGTGGGGCGTCCGACGGCTGTTCATGGGGGCGCTGGTCATCTTCGTCATCGGCTCCGCGCTGGCGGGCGCGTCGCAGACGCTCGACCAGCTCATCGCGGCGCGCCTCGTCCAGGGCGTCGGCGGCGGGGTCCTCGTCCCGGTCGGCACGGCCGCCGCCGCCCACCTGTTCGGTGGCGCGGCGCGTCCGCGGGCGCTCGGCGTCGTCGGGGCGCTCACCTTCCTCGGGATGGCGGCCGGCCCGGTCGTCGGGGCGGCGATCCTCGCATCGGTCCACCCGGAGACGACGCTGGCGGCAGCCGGCGTGACGGGACAGGCCGCCGACATCCTGGCCCCGGCCTGGCGCTGGGTCTTCTACCTCAACATCCCGATCGGATCTGATCGCCCTCGTCCTCGCCTGGGCGGCCTCGCCGGATTGGGAGACGCCCCGCCGCGCCGGCCGGGTGGACATCGCCGGGGCCGCCCTGTTCGGCGTGGCCCTCGTCGCCGGGTTGCTCGGGCTCACGCTCCTCGGCTCGACCGACATCGCCGGCAGCGGGATCCCGCCGGTGGTCGTCACGGCGATCCTGCTCGGCGTGGCGGTCGCTCGCCACGGCCATCGCCGTCATCCGTGGCCTGCGGCGTCCGCGACCCGTTCCTCGACCCGCGGCTGTTCCGGAGCGTGCCGTTCAGCTCCGCAGCGCTCGTGTCGCTGCTGACCGGCTATGCGTTCGCGACCGCGATCATCGGTGGGGCCGTGTTCGTCGACCGGGTGCTGTACGGCGGCCCGGACGAGCAGCGGCTCGCGCTCGGCTCGCTGGCCGGCGCGACCGCGGTCGGGGCACTCGTGTCGGGCTTCCTCGTCCGCTTCGTGTCGATCCGGCTGGTCGCGCTCGGCGGCATCGTCCTGAGCCTCGCCGGCCTGCTCGCGATGTCGCGCTGGACGGCCGACACCAGCCTCGACACCGTCGCGCTCGCGCTCGGGGCGTACGGGCTCGGCTTCGGACTGACGGTCACGCCACGCTCGACGGCCGCGGTCGAGGCCGCCGGGCGCCGCACGTTCGGGACGGCATCGGCGGTCGTGACCGTCGCCCGGATGCTCGGGATGGCGGTCGGCCTGGCGATCCTGACCGCGTACGGCTCGACGACCATCGACCGCATCTACGACGAGGTCTACGCGCACCCCCGACGCCTACCTGCAGTTCATCCCGGAGTCGCTCCGCGACCGGCCGTTGCGCGACCCGTTCGTGGTCGATGCGCTCGAGGCGTGGGCGTCGCGCGAGGCGGCGTCGATCATGGTCGGGCTGTTCGTCGTGGCGGCCGCCGTGACCGCCGTGGCCATCCCGCCGACGCTCGCGCTCGGGGGTCGGCGGGGAGAGCGCACGCGTATGCTGGACCGCGCAGCGGACGCGAGCGACGCCGCCGACGGGATCGCTGCCGGAGGACCCGACGCCGATGGCATCGACGCGCCCGAACCCGGCCTCGCACTCTGATCCGCGGCCGGTCCCGCCGGTCCCGATCGGCGGGCGCGTCGAGCGCCACCACGCGACGACCACGACCGACGAGCCAGGGACGCTCCGCGTCGTCGTCGCCGACAGCGACCAGGGCACCGAGATCGACGGCCCGGAGGCATTGAATCGATTGCCGGGTCTCCTCGGCGCCGGAAAACCGGCGGTCTGGGTCGACCTGGTGGCCCCGACGCCGACGCAGGCGCAGGACGTCGGGACCGCGCTGTCGCTCCACCCGCTGATCGTCGAGGACGTCCTCGAGGGCAACCAGCGAGCCAAGATCGAGTCGACCGACGGCGTCGTCCACATCGTCCTGTTCCACCTCGAGTACGGCGATCACGTGACGGCGTCGGAGATGGACATCGTGCTCGGCGACGGGTTCCTGCTGACGGTCCACGACGCGGACTGGGACCCGCGCAGCGCCCATCATCTGCAGGGCGGCATCGGTGCGGTCCTGCAGCGCGGCCCCGACCACCTGCTGTGGGCCATCGCCGACGACCTCATCGACGGCTACTTCCCGTTCGCCGACCGGATCGGCGACGCCATCGACGAGGTCCAGGACGTGGTCGTGCGCAAGGCGACACCCGATTCGCTCGAGTCGCTGTTCATGCTCAAGCGCGAGCTCATCCAGGTCCGCCGGGCGATCAGTCCCGTGCGCGAGGTGTTCAACCAGCTGACCAACCGGGACGAGCAGCTGATCAGCGAGGACGAGATCGTCTATTTCCGCGACATCTACGACCACGTCATCCGGCTGACCGACGAGCTCGACAACTACCGCGAGCTCGCGTCGGCGACGCTCGACGTCTACCTGACCCAGGTCAACAACAACCTGTCGGTGATCATGAAGCGGCTGACCGGGGTCACGGTCATCCTGGCCGGGATCGGGGCGGTCGCCGGGATCTTCGGGATGAGCGAGGCCGGGACCGCGCTCGGCGGCAAGGAGGCGGGCGGGTTCTGGGCGATCACCGCGTTCGTCGTCGTCCTGGCCGGGATCGCCGCGGTCGTGCTCCGCAAGATCGACTGGATCTGACCGCTTAGGACGGTCCGGCTGCGTCCTCGACCGAGCGTGCCAGCGCGGCCAGCGAACGTGCCGCCAGGAAGGGCGTCGCCAGCACGAGGTCGGCTGCCGCGCGCACCTCGTCGGGCATCCCGTGCGGACCGGTCACCGCGACCGCGAGCCCGTCGATGTGTCCGGCCTCGCGCGCTGCGCGCAGGACCGCGAACCCGTCGGCGTCGCTGACGTCGTCGCCGTACGCCACCACGGTCGCCGGCCGGACGTCCGCCAGCAGCATCTCGAACGCCTCGCGCTTGCCGCCGGCGGTCCGTGGCCGGAGGTCCACGACCAGCCTCCCGCGATAGTGGGCCAGGTCGTGCGCAGGCAGATCGCGATCGACCGTCGCGATGGCCGCCTCGACCGCGGCGCGCGCGGCCACCCGGTCGTCCGCCTGGCGGACATGGAACGCGACCGACGGGCCCTTACGCTCGACGAACAGCCACGGTGGGTCGCCGAGGACCGCCGGGACGCGGTCGGCGAGGACGGCAGCCGGCTCGAGTGACGCCTCGTGGCCGGCACGGAACGAGGTCACGAGGCGGGCCGGGTCGCCGCCCCGCGGGAACGTCCCCGATTGGAGGCCGTGATCGCCGAGGTAGGCGATCCCCCCGACCCGCACGCGGCCCGCGACGTCGGCGGCCGTCCGGCCGGTCAGGATGGCGACCGCGATGCGGTCGGGGTGGGCCGCCGCGAGCCGGGCCAGCCGGCGGATCGCTCGTCGGGCGAGCGGCACGATGGTCGCCGCGCCCGGATCGCGCGAGCCTTCGGCGAGGGTCCCGTCGAAATCCGCGACGACCAGCAGCCGCCCAGGCCGCGTGCCGAGCCGGGCGATCGCGGCGATCGCGGCGTCGGCCTCTGCGTCCCGGGTCAAGGCGTGACGGTGACCCCCGTCGGACTCGCCGACGCGTCGGCTGACGGCAGCGGCGACGCACTGCCCGGCACGCTGCTCGAGGTCGCGGGGGTCGCGCTGGCGGACGGCGTCGGGTCAGGTCCCGTCAGGCCCTCTGGGGCGAGGACGACGATCCCGCCGAGCAGCAGCGCTGCCACGGCGATCCCGACGACGAGCCCGGCGACGATCGACAGACGGCCCATCACGGCCGGAGCGTACCAGTACGAGCGGCTGAGGGCGCCTTTCGGGGACCGCTGCTACCATGCCGGTCCCATGCGCCTCTTTGCGGATCGGATCCGCACGCGATTCGTCCCGGCCATCCTGACCGCGCTCGGAGTGGCCTTCCTGGCGGCGGGCCTCCTGTCGTACACGCAGCCGGTGACCGCCGAGCCGGTCGCGGCCCCGACACCCTCACCGACCGCCCCGGCGGACGTCGTCGCGACCCCGAGCCCGCGGATCACGCTGCCGCCGCTCGGGTCGGCGCCACCGCCGAGCCCGACGCTCGTCCCCGCCGACCGGATGGTGACCCGGGTGCGGATCGCGGCGCTCGACATCGACCTGCCGGTCATCACCAGCGCGGCCGTCCCCTGCGATGTCGCGCTCGAGTACATCGACCCCCACCTGGGCGCGCCGGGCGAGGGCCGCGCGACCTATCTGTACGCGCACGCCCAGGCCGGGATGTTCCTGCCGCTGCTCACCCAGTCGCAGGTCTCGAACGGCAGCAAGATGAAGGGGATGGTCGTCGAGGTCTTCACGAACGACGACCAGCGCTTCCTGTACGTCATCACCAAGGTCCTCCGTCACGTGTCTGCGACGACGGCGTTCGACGCGCCCGTTCGCGGTCAAGACCGATGAGGTCTGGTTGCAGACCTCCGAGGGCAAGGGCGCGCAGCCCAAGCTCCAGGTCGTCGCCGACCTGCTGTCGCAGGAGGCGACCGATCACGACACCGCGAACCCGACGCCGCACCCGCACGCGCCGACCGTCGTCAACGGGCGCGAGGTCTGCTGAGGTAGCCCAGGCAGCCGATGAAGCCGAGACAGCGAGTCCGCTCGGCAGCGGCGCCTAGTTCGGCAGGTTCTGGACGACCGCCTGCGCCGCGTTGCCGGCGGCTTCGAGAAGGCTCGTCGGGAAGAGCCCGAACAGGATCGTGAACAGGGTCGCGGCCGCCAGCCCGGCCCACAGCAGCCCGCCATGGCGGAGCGGCGGAGCGTCGGTGGCCGGTTCGCGCATGAACATGTAGATGACCACGCGCAGGTAGTAGAACGCGGCGACCGCGGCGTTGATGACGGTGATCACGGCCAGCCACGTCAACGGGCCACCGGCCTCGACCGCGGCCAGGATGACGTTCGCCTTGGCGAAGAAGCCGGCCGTCGGCGGGATCCCCGTCAGCGACAGCAGGAACAGGGTCATCAGCACGCCGAGCAGCGGCTCGCGCCGGCCGAGACCGGCGAACGTCCCGAGGCTCGAGGTGACGCCCGTCCGCTTCTGGAGCGCTGCGATGACCGCGAACGCCCCGAGGTTCATGAACGCGTAGGCGACGCCGTAGAACAGGAGCGCCTCGATGCCGTCGACGCGGCCCTTCGGGTCGCCCGCCCAGGCCGCCAGCCCGACCAGCATGTAGCCGGTGTGCGCGATCGACGAGTAGGCCAGCATCCGCTTGACGTTGTCCTGGGTCAGCGCGACCAGGTTGCCGAGGGTCATCGTCAGCGTGGACAGGACGATGACCACGGGCAGCCACCAGTCCGCGACCGGGCCGAGCGCCTCGACGAAGAGACGGAGGATCAGCGCGAACGCGCCGACCTTCGGACCGACCGACAGGTAGCCGGTGACCGGCGTCGGAGAGCCCTGGTACGCGTCGGGCGTCCAGTAGTGGAACGGGACGGCGGCGATCTTGAACGCGACGCCGGTGGTCATGAACGCGAGGCCCATCGCCAGGCCCGGAGACAGGGTCGTCGTCCCGGCCACGATCTGGGCCAGATCCGCAGCGATCGCGTCGAGCCGCATCGTGCCGGTCGTGCCCCACACGAAGGCGATGCCGAACAGGAAGATCGCCGAGCTGAACGAGCCGAGCAGGAAGTACTTGATCGCCCCCTCGGTCGAGTAGCCGTCGGACTTGTGGAAGGCCGCCAGCATGTAGCCGGGCAGGACCATCAGCTCGAGGCCCAGGAACAGCATCAGCAGGTCGCCCGACGCCGAGATGAGCATCGCGCCGGTCATCGCGAACACGAGGATCGCGGCGAACTCGGCGACCGGCAGGCCGCGCGGGATGAGGTAGTCGGGCCCGAACAGGACGCTCATCGCGATGATCGCCACGAACAGCACATCGAGGAACGTCGTCAGCTGGTCCACCTGGTAGGCGCCACCGAAGGCGGTGACCGCCGGCGCGCCGACGGCCGGCCCGACGGCCAGCGTCACGGCCGCCGTGATCCCCAGCCCGATCAGCGCGACGGTCACGGCCACCGCCGGCTTCCCGGGACGGATCAGGTCCACGATCAGGATCGCGGCCGCGGTCAGGATGCCCGCCACGAGCGGGCTGATCGTGACGAGATCCTGCCAGCTCAATGGGCAGCCCCACCCTCGGGCGCGAGCGCCGCCCGGCGAGGCTTGAGCAGGACCCACACGATGCGGGCGAGGACGAGCACGATGAGCAGGGCGAGGAGCCCCGCGACGACCGTCGTCGGGATCGCGATCGGTGCCGTCGGGCCGACCTCGCCGAGCGTGTCGGTGACGGTCGACGAGACCAGGTTCAGGAGGAGGCCGGGCTGGAGGCCGAACACGACCACCAGCGTGCCGAGGGGAACCAGGGTCAGGATCTCGACCGGGGTCATGTCGGTCAGGTGGTCGCCGAGCGAGGCCAGGAAGTCGGACACCTCGCCGAACACGATCCGGCCGTACATGTACAGCAGGTAGCCCGCCGCCAGGATCATCACGAAGGTCGCGATCGCGGCAGCGGCCGGGTTGGCCTCGAACGTGCCGAGCAGGACCAGGAACTCGCCGACGAACCCCGACAGCCCGGGCAGCCCGGCCGACGCGAACACGAAGAACCCGAACACGGCGGCGTACACCGGCGTCCGCGCGGACAGGCCGCCCATCTTGGCGATCGTGCGATCGTGGGTCCGCTCGTAGATGACGCCGACGAGCAGGAACAGGGCGCCGGTGATGAGCCCGTGGTTGATCATCTGGAGGATGGCGCCCTGGAGCCCCTGCTGGGTGAACACGAAGATGCCGAGCGTCACGAAGCCCATGTGGCTGACCGACGAATAGGCCACCAGGCGTTTCAGATCGGGCTGGACGAGCGCCACGATCGCGCCGTAGATGATGGCGATGAGCGACAGCACGATGATGACCGGCGCGAACGTCTGGGCGGCGGCCGGGAAGAGCGGGACCGCGAACCGGATGAACCCGTAGGCGCCGAGCTTGAGCATGACCGCCGCCAGGATCACCGAGCCGGCGGTCGGCGCCTCGGTGTGGGCGTCGGGCAGCCAGGTGTGGAACGGGAACATCGGGACCTTGATGGCGAAGGCCAGGAAGAACGCGAGGAACGCGCCGATCTGCAGGGCGTCGGCGAAGCCGCCGGTCATCGCATAGGTCCGCAGCGTCTCGAATTCGAAGGCGCCCACCCACGACCCGTCGTGGCCGGCCTGGTAGGCGTACGCCGTGGCGATGATCGCGACCAGCATCAGCAGCGAGCCGACCAGCGTGTAGAGCACGAACTTGATCGTCGCGTACAGCCGGTTGGCCCCACCCCAGATCCCGATGATCAGGTACATCGGGACGAGCACGACCTCCCAGAAGATGTAGAACAGGAACGTGTCGAGGGACAGGAACACGCCGAGCATCCCGACCTCGAGGACGAGGAACGAGATCATGTATTCCTTGATCCGGGTCTGGATCGGCTTGAAGCTGGACAGGATCGCGATCCACGACAGCGTCGTGGTCAGCACCACCAGCGCCACCGACAGGCCGTCCGCGCCGACGTGGTAGCGGATGCCGAAGAACGGGATCCAGTCGGTGTCCTCGACGAACTGGAAGCCCGGACGACCCGGCAGGTAGCCGACCAGGAGCATCAGCGACACGAGGAACGTCAGGAAGGCGAACCCGAGGGCCAGCGGACGCGTGACGGTGGCGGGGGCGATGGCGACCGCGATCGCGCCGACGAGCGGCAGGAAGATGATGATCGACAGGATCGGGATGCCGGACGTGTCCATCGTCAGCGGGCCAGCAACAGGTACGAGCCGGCCATGACGATCAGCCCGACGGCGATCCCCAGCGCGTAGTTCTGGACGCGGCCGGTCTGGATCTGGCGGAGCCCGCGCCCCGCGTCGATGGTCGAGGTCCCGATGGCGTTGACCGTGCCGTCGATGACCTCGCGGTCGAACCACCAGCACGCCGCCGCGATCCGCCCGCCGATGACCATGAACAGGAGGTGGTTGAGCTCGTCGAACCACCACTTGTTGAGCGACGCTCGATACAGGAACGGCGCCCGGGCGGTGAGCTCGCGCACGCGCTCCGGCCGGGATGGCCAGCGGATCGGCCCGATCTCGACCCCGAACAGCCGCCAGCCGATGACCAGGCCGACGCTGGCGATCGCGACGCTGGCCACGATCAGGGCGCCATCGATGCCGAACAGCGCGTAGGCGGGCTCGGCCGCACCACCGTGGAGGATCTCCTCACCCGCGGAGAAGATCGGCGCGAGCCATTCGCTGATCCGGTTCGCGCCGAACGGCAGCCCGAGGTACATGCCGAGGAAGATCGACGGGATCGCCAGCAGGATCAGCGGGACGGTCATCACCGGCGCCGACTCGTGGATCTTGTCCCAGACCTCCTTCGGGCCGCGGAACGTGCCCCAGAAGGTCAGGCCCATCAACCGGAACATGTAGAACGCGGTCAGGCCCGCGACGATGAAGCCGATCGCCCACACCCAGACGAACCCTTGCTTGAGCGATTCGCCGAGGATCTCGTCCTTCGAGAAGAAGCCGGCCAGCGGCGGGATCCCGGAGATCGCCAATGAGCCGATGAGCATCGTCACGTAGGTGATCGGGATCTTCTTCGACAGGCCACCCATCTTGCGCATGTCCTGCTCTTCGTGGACCGCGTGGATGACCGAGCCCGAGTCGAGGAACAGCAATCCCTTGAAGAAGCCGTGGGTCATCAGGTGGAAGATCGCCGCGGTCCACGCACCGACCCCGAACGCCGCGAACATGTAGCCGAGCTGGCTCAGCGTCGAGTACGCGAGCACCCGCTTGATGTCGGTCTGGGTCATCGCGATCGAGGCCGCCAGGATCGCCGTGAAGATGCCGATCGCCGCCACGACCACGAGCGCGGACGGCGCGTAGGCGAAGATGGGGTTGACCCGGGCCAGCAGGTAGACGCCGGCGTTGACCATCGTCGCCGCATGGATCAGGGCCGACACAGGGGTCGGGCCCTCCATCGCGTCCGGCAGCCAGACGTGCAGCGGGAACTGGGCGCTCTTGCCCATCGCGCCCGCGAAGACGAGCAGCGCGATGGCCATGATCGTCGTCGAGTCGAGCGTCCCGATCTTGGCCAGCACCTCGCGGATGTCGAGCGTGCCGAGGCTGACGAAGATCAGCATGATGCCGAGGATGAAACCGACGTCGCCGACGCGATTGACGATGAACGCCTTCTTGGCCGCCAGGGCCGCCGAGCGCTTGCGGTACCAGAAGCCGATGAGCAGGTAGCTGCACAGCCCGACCAGCTCCCAGGCCACGAACACGACCAGGAAGTTACCGGCCAGCACCAGCAGCAGCATGCTGAACATGAACAGGTTGAGGTAGGCGAAGAACCGCCAGTAGCCCGGGTCGTGGCTCATGTAGCCGATCGAGTAGATGTGGACCAGCAACCCGATGGTGGTCACCACGATCAGCAGGCATGCCGTCAGCTCATCGACCACGAAGCCGATGTTCACCACGAACTTGTCGGCCGGGATCCACTGGAACCACGACACCACGTAGCCGTGCGACGTCTCCGACCCGGGCAGCAGCGGCGCCGTCCCGGTCAGGACGTTGACCACCAGCGCCATCGCGATGACCCACACGACGAAGATCGCCACGACCGGGATCCAGTGGGCCTGCTTGCCCAGCCGCCGGCCGACCAGCGCCGTGATCAGGAACCCCGCCATCGGCAGCACGACCAGTGCCGGGATCAGCGTTTCGAGGCTCACTGCTTCATGGCGTCGTATTCGTCGACCAACGGTGTCTTCTTGTTCCGGTAGATGGCGATGACGATCGCCAGGCCGACGGTCGCCTCTGCGGCCGCCACGGCGATGATCATCAATGCCGTGATCGAGCCCTGGGCCGCGATGGCCTGGCTCGCGCCGAACGCGCCGAACGCGACGATCGCGAGATTGACCCCGTTGAGCATCAGCTCGATCGACATCAGCATGCTGATCGCGTTGCGCCGGGCGAGGAAGCCGAACGACCCGATCGCGAACAGCAGGGTCGCCAGGACGAGATAGGCGTCGAGCGAGTTGCTCACGATGGTCCGCCCTTTTCGCGCTTGGCGAGGTAGACCCCGCCGATCACGGCCGCCAGCAGGAGCACGCTGACGATCTCGAACGGGAGGACGTAATCCTTGAACAGCGCCGTGGCCATGTCCGCGGTCGCCAGCCGGATGCGGTTCGCGGCCCCGCCCCAATCGGTCGCGCCGATCGACAGCGCGACCAGGACCGCGATCACGATCGAGGCGATCGCGGCCGGGACGGCCTGGGTCTGGAAGACCAGGCGGCTGGGGGCGTCCTTGGTCTGGGTGAGCATGATCGCGAACAGGATCAGGACGCTGATCGCGCCGATGTAGACGATCACCTGGGCGGCCGCCAGGAGCGGGGCACCGAGGATCAGGTAGATGCCCGCCAGCGATCCGAAGCAGACGATCATCGCCAGGCCGCAGCGGATGATGTCGCGCATCGTCACGACCAGCAACGCCGAGCCGATCATCACGGACGCGAAGATCCAGAACAGGGCGTCGGCCCAGTCCTGACCCAGGAAGATGAGCATGATCGCGGCGATCCCGGTCACGACGCCCAGCACGGCCAGACCGAGGACGATGGGGATCAGGTGACGTACCACGCCGCCGCCCTACTCGTGCTGGGTCGGGGCGACGGCGGACCCGCCGTGGCCGTGGCCGTTGCCGGTCCCGTGTCCATGTCCGTTCCCGCCCGCCGGGATGCCGGTGACGACCGGCGGCAGCATCGGCAGCATCCGGGTCGAGTCGATCAGCCGGCCCTCGGCCGCTGCGCGGGATGCCCAGTCGCGCTCGCGACGGATGTAGGTGACCTCGGTCTCGCGACCGATGGCGGCGATCGCCATGAGGTCGATCATCGGCTCCTCGCGGCTGGTGTGGGCGAGCTCGAAGTCGGCGCCGTCGCGCAGGGCGTCGTACGGGCAGGCGTCGACGCAGATCCCGCACAGGATGCAGCGGCTCTCGTCGACGTCGTACTTCTGGAGGACGCGTGGCTTGGGCATCAGCGCGCCGGTCGGGCAGGTCTCGGCGCAGCGGCCGCACGACACGCACGGGGTGTCGTTGAGGCTCATGTCGAGCGGCGTCGTCACCAGCGTGTCGAAGCCGATGCGCATGAAGTCGTAGCAGGCGGCGCCGACCACCTCGGCGCAGACCTGGGCGCAGCGGCCGCAGTCGATGCAGCGTGACGGCTCGCGCAGGATGAACGCGTGCGAGTCGTCGCGGATGTAGTCGTGGTTGACGCCGGTGAACCGGTTCTCGGTCACGCTCCGGTAGCCGGCGCCCTGGTGGTAGTCGGGCTCGAGCGTCTGGAGCGTCGTGCCGTACTCGATCCCGAGCCGGCGCAGGTCGCAGAAGCCGATCGCCTCGCAGGTGCACTGGAGGCAGCGGGTCGACTCGGCGACCGCATCCTCCCGGGTGTACGGCAGCTCGTACTCGATGTACGAGTGATTGCGCTCCTCTGCCTCGAGCGCGGTCAGCCGATAGCGCGGGGTCTTGGCCTCGCTGGTGAACGGCACGATCGACAGGAACTCGGGCTTCGGCTCGGCGAGCGTCTGGCGGGTGCGGATGGCGGCGAGGTCCATCCCCCGCAGGAACGCGTCGACGGCGTAGGCCGAGCGGCGGCCCTCGGCGATCGCCTCGACCACGGTCGCCGCCCCGATCCGGACGTCGCCGGTCCCGAACACGCCCAGCCGGTCGGTCGCGAAGGTCACCGAATCGGCCTTGAGGCGGCGCTGCTTGGTGGCCGCGACGCCGTCCGACCCGGGGCCGATCCAGGTCAGATCGGGACCCTGGCCGATGGCCAGCAGGACGCGGTCGCACGGGATCGTGAACTCGCTGCCGGGGGACGGTTCCGGGCGCCGGCGACCCGATGCGTCGGGCGCGCCGGGCACCATCCGGATGAACTCGACGCCGGTGACGGCGCCCTTCTTGTCGGTGATGACGCGAACGGGACCCGCCTGGAAGATGGCGGTCACGCCTTCCTCGATCGCCTCGTGGACCTCGTTCGAGGCCGGCATGTCCTTCATGTCGCGGCGGTAGACGAGGGTGACCTCCCTGGCCCCCTGGCGGATGGACGTCCGCGAGCAGTCCATCGAGGTGAAGCCGCCACCGATGACCACGACACGCTTGCCGGCGTGGTTCGGGTAGGGCAGGCCGAGCGTCGCGGTGCGCAGGTACTCGAGCCCGTCGAGCACCTCGGCGGCGTCCTCGCCCGGGATGCCGAGCTTGTTCGTGTCGTAGCAGCCGATGGCGATGACGACTGCGTCGAAGCCCTGGTAGGTCAGGTCGTCGAGCGTGAAGTCCACCCCGAGCCCCGCGTTGCAGACGACCCGGCCGCCGAGCCGGGTGACCGATTCGTATTCGGCCTCGAGGACTTCGACCTTGGGCAGGCGGTACTGCGGGATGCCGTAGCGGAGCATCCCGCCGGGTGCCGGGTCGCGCTCGAACACCGTCACGTCGTGGCCCGACAGGAGCAGGTAGAACGCGGCGGCCATCCCGGCCGGGCCCGAGCCGATGACCGCGGCCTTGCGGCCGGTCGGCGCCTGGCGCTCGAAGGGCAGCGGCGGGTCGACGTCCTCGTCGAGCATCGCCTTGAGCACCTGGTCGCCGGCGTAGCGGTGGCTGTCGCGGATGGCGATCGCCTCGTCGACCTCGTCGCGCCGGCAGTGCTCCTCGCACGGCGCCGGGCAGACTCGGCCGAGCACGCTCGGGAACGGGATCGTCCGCTTGAAGATCCGCGCGCTCTCGCGCCAGTCGGCCTCGGCGTTCGCCTTGAGGAAGCCGGGGATGTCGATGTGGCTCGGGCACTTGTTCTGGCAGGGCGGCAGGCAGTAGGCGTTGTGGTCCGAGAAGATGAGCTCGAGGTTCGTCCGGCGCAGACGGCGCAGGTCCTCGGTCTGGGTCTGGACCTTCATGTCCGGCTCGCACGTCCGCGAGCAGGAGATCGGCGGATGCTCCTCGCCCTCGACCTCGACCACGCACATCCGGCACGCGCCGAAGCCCGGCAGCTTGGGCTCGTAGCACAGGGTCGGGATCTCGATCCCGTTGTCGCGGCAGACCTCGAGGATGGTCTGGCCCTCGAAGCCCTCGACGACGCGGCCGTCCACCTCGATCCGGATCCGCGGCGATGACTGCGGCCGCTGCGGCGACTGCGTGTCGAGCAGGCGGTCGGCGAGCGAGACCGGCTCGCTTGCGGGGCGGCTATCGGGGCGCGTGATGAGGTCAGCCATGGGTCGCCTTATCGGATCGCACCGGCCGCCACCGCGATCGGCTGGCAGACGCCGGCAGGGCAGGCACTGTTCAGGATGTGCTCGTCCAGCTCGGACCGGAAGTATCGCATCCCGCTGGCCAGCGGAAGCGTCGTCAGGCGCTCGTGGTCGCACAGGCCGGAAGCCACGATGTCGGCCGACAGGTCGGCGAGCAGCTCCGGGTCGGTCGGCCGCGGCAGGCCCTCGGCGACGCGGTCGGCGATCTCGACCAGACGGCGCGTCCCGATCCGGCACGGGATCGTCTTGCCGCACGCCTCGCCGGCGCAGAAGCGGGTCAGGAGACGGGCGAGGTCCACGGTGCAGGCTCGATCGTCGGCGACGACCACCGAGCCGGAGCCGACGTGGGCGCCGACCGCGCGCAGGGTCTCGAAGTCGTACGGCGTGTCGAGCACGTCGGGCGGGAGCAGGCCACCCGACGGACCACCGACGAGGACCGCCTTGATGGTCCGGCCGGCGGGCAGCTTGCGCCCCAGCCCCACGACGTCACGCAGCGGCGTGCCGAGCGGGACCTCCGCGATGCCGTCGCCCGCCGGGGTCCGGACCTGGACGAGGATCGTGCCCGGGCTGTCGGACGAGCCGGTGGCCGTGAACGCCTCGGCGCCGTTGCGCATGATCCACGGCACCGCCGCCACGGTCTGGACGTTGTGGACCACGGTCGGCATGTCGAACAGGCCGCGCTCGGCGGGGTGCGGCGGCCGCTGCTCGGGCTGGCCGCGCTTGCCCTCGAGCGCCTTGAGCAGGACGGTCTCCTCGCCGAGCATGTAGGCGCCCTGGACCGGCCGCACGGTGATCGCGATGTCGTGGCCCGAGCCGAGCACGTCGAAGCCGATGAAGCCCGCCTCCTCGGCCGCGCCGATGGCAGCCTCGAGCCCGCGGATGGCCGCGGACGCGTCGGCGCGGACCGCGATGATCGCCTCGCTCGCGCCGATCGCGAAGGCCGTGATGGCGGCACCCTCGATGACCGCATACGGGTCGCGCTCGAGCAGGAAGCGGTCCGTCACGGTCGCCGGATCGGCGCCGTAGCCGTTGATCACGACGTACCGGCGCGGGGCGTCGGTCGCGACAGCGGTCCGCCACTTGACCGCGGCCGGGAAGCCCGCCCCGCCTCGGCCGCGCAGCCACGCGCCGGCGACCGTGGCGGTGGTGGCCGTCGCCCCGAAGTTGCGGATGGCGCGGCGCAGACCGTCGAACGCGCCTGCCCGCGTCGCCGCGTCGAGGTCCGTCGGGTCGGCGGCACGGGCACGCTCGAGCAGGATCGTGGGCCAGGATGCGGGGGTCTTGAGCAGGTCGACCATCGCGCTACGCCTGCGCCCGCTTGGCGGACCGCCGGCGCGCCGGCGCCAGGGCGGCATCCAGGGCTGCCAGGTAGCTGCTCTCCGGTGGTCGGCGCGCGTCGACCGCGGCCGCCTGCACGGACGCCTCGGCGGGCTCGAAGCGCAGGTGGCTGTAGTAGGTCGCGGTGCCGTAGATCGTCGCGTACCACGCGCCGGTCCGCTGGCTGATCCGCTTGAGCGCGGCGACCGGCAGATAGCCGTACGCCTCCTGGGTCTCCTCGAGGATCGCGAGCATGTCGGCCGGGTCGTGGTCGTGGTCATCGAGGACCCGGTCGAGCGCGGCCAGGTCGATCGGCGCGAACGGCAGATAGGCCGGGTCCGGCACGGGCCGGCCGGAGCGTCGGAGCGCGGATTCCTCACGCCGCTCGCCGTACGTCTCCGGTGCGCCCCAGTGGACGTGGAAGCGGCCGCGGGTGTCGATGCCGCCCATGTCGATGCACTCGATCGGGCAGGCCTGGGCGCACTGGAAGCAGGTCTCGCACTTGAGCGTGCCCCACTCGTCGTACAGCAGCTGGAGGCGGCCGCGGAACTTGTGCGGGACGTCGCGCCTGTCCTCCGGGTACATGACCGTGACCTTGGGCTCGAAGAAGCGGCGCAGGGTCAGCGCCATGCCCTTGGCGAGCCCGAGACCCGGGACGAGACTCATGGCTAGGGCCTCACGGTCTTGGCCACGACGATCGCCGCGGCGGTGACGAACAGGTTGAGCAGCGACACCGGCAGCAGCCACTTCCAGGCGAAGTCCATCAGCTGGTCGATGCGGACGCGCGGCAGCGTCCCGCGCATCCAGACGAACGTGAACACGAACACGTAGGTCTTGCCCAGGAACCAGAAGATGCCGGCCACCCAGTCGAGCCCGACGTAGGCCAGCCCGAAGATGACCAGCACGATGAACAGGTTGGCGAGGATGAACCCGACGATCAGCGCCTGCCAGCCCTTGATCCGGGCGCTGAGCATCCACACGGGCGCGGCGAACACGACGGTCAGGATCAGCGGCACGACCGCGACGAGGATCAGCAGCAGGATGCCCAGCGACCCGGGGTCGAGGTTGAGGGTGATCGGCCACGGCCACGGGAACGGCGCGTTCCAGCCGCCGAAGAAGAGGGTCACCGTCAGCGCCGAGATGATGAACACGTTGACGTACTCGGCGAAGAAGAAGAAGCCGAAGCGCATGCCGGAGTACTCCGTCGCGAAGCCGGCGACGATCTCCGAGTCGGCCTCGGTCAGGTCGAACGGCGTCCGGTTCGCCTCGGCGGTCGCGGCGATGAAGAAGATCAGGACCGCCAGCGGCTGCTGGAAGACGTACCAGTCGGTGAACCAGCCGGACTGGTTCAGCACGATCTGGTTGAGGCTCATCGTGCCGGCCAGCAGGATCAGCCCGACCACCGACAGCGTCAGCGGGATCTCGTAGCTGATGACCTGCGCCGCCGAGCGGAGCCCGCCGAGCAGCGAGTACTTGTTGTAGCTCGACCAGCCGGCCATCAGCAGCCCGACGACCGACAGCCCGCCGATGGCGAAGAAGTAGAGCAGGCCGAGGTTGAGGTCCTGGCCGAAGATCCCGGGCGCGAACGGGATGACGAGCAGGGTCATCACGCTGGCGAGGTAGGTCACCACCGGGGCCCAGGTGAAGACGATCGGGTCGGCGCCGGTCGGAGTGAAGTCCTCCTTCATCAGCACCTTGAGCCCGTGGACCACCGACAGCAGCGACCCGAACGGCCCGACCCGGTCCGGGCCGATCCGCAGGTTCATCAGGGCGATGACCTTCATCTCCATGAAGATGATCAGGAAGGCCGTCGGGACGGTCATCAGCAGCACGATGGTCACCGCGACCACGAACCGGACGATCGGCAGGTTCGCGGTCAGGATGTCGAGGATGGTCGGGCCGAGCAGGAGGATCGCCCACAGCGCGACGAGCGCCGTCACCAGCAGCAACGGCACGATCGTGAAGACGATCTTCCCCGGCAAAGACAGCCGGCTCCAGCTCTTGCCGACGACCGTCATATGGTCTTGCCTCGCACGCCGTCGGACGAGCCCAGGCGAAGGCGCCCGTGAGCACGCGAGCGAGCGCACCCCAAGGTGCGTGAGCGAACGAGCGGAGCGGGCAACGCACGCATGGGCCGTCCCACGGCGTGCCGTTGTCCACGGTTCATTTATCGACTCCGCCCATGATCGGGTCGAGTGACGCCATGATCGCCATCGTGTCTGCGATGAGATGCCCCGGCATCATCAGACCCACCGACTGCAGGTGGATGAACGACGGGTCGTGGATCCGCATCCGGAACGGCTGGTCGGTGCCGTCGCTGATGGCGTAGGTCGAGTACTGGCCGCGCGGGCCTTCGACGGCGCCATACGCCCGACCGGGCCGCGGACGCATGAGCCGCGGCAGCTTGGCCATGACCGGTCCGTCGGGCATGTTGTGGAGGCACTGGTCGATGATCCGCAGGCTCTGCTTGATCTCGTCCATCCGCAGCAGGTAGCGCGCCAGGCAGTCGCCCTCGGACCGCGTCGGGATGTCGAACTCGAGCTCGGGGAAGACGCTGTACGGGTGCGCTCGCCGGATGTCGAACGGGACGCCGGTCGCCCGCAGGTTCGGGCCGGTCATCACCATCCGCAGCGCCGTGGCGGTGTCGATCGTGCCGAGCCCGCGCATCCGGCGGACGAAGATCTCGTTCTCGTTGAGCAGCGTGTTGCCCGATTCGATCTGCTCGGTCGCCTTCGACATCCAGTCGCCGAGCCGGCTCATGAACTCATGATTGAGGTCGCCGTTGACGCCGCCGATCCGGAAGTAGTTGAACAGCATCCGCTGGCCCGTCAGCGCCGCGAGCATGTCGACGATCTCGTCGCGCTCGATGAACGACCACAGGATCGGCGTCAGCCCGCCGAGGTCGAGCGCCATCCAGCCGAGGAAGAGCGCATGGCTGGCGATCCGGTTGAGCTCGCTCGACAGAACGCGGATGTACTCGGCGCGGCGGGGCACCTGGACGTCCATGAGCTTCTCGAAGGCGAGCACCGGCGCCCACTCGTTGAACAGCGAGCTGACGTACTCGAGCGGGTCGGTGTAGCAGATCGCCTGGTGGTAGTCGGCGTTCTCGCACAGCTTCTCGACGCCACGGTGCAGGTAGCCGAGCACGGGGTCGAGGTCGACCACCTTCTCGCCATCGAGCTTGAGCACCACCCGCAGCACCCCGTGGGTCGACGGGTGCTGCGGCCCCATGTTGATGAACATCTCGCCGTCGGCCAGCGTGTAGAACTCGGCCTCGCGCTCGGTCCGCGGCGGATACGGCGGGACCGGCTCGAACACGCCGAGGTCGCGGTCGAGCATGACCCGGGGATCGTCGGTCGATGCGTGCGGGACGCTGGTGGGCATGGTGAGGGGTCTCCGGGTCCCGGTCAGACCGGCGTGCGGCGCACGAGCGCCGTCGTGGGGACGTTGCTGGGTGCCTGCGTCCGCTCCATCGGCCGGACGCCGCCACCGGGCGAGCGGGCCGCATCGTCGGGCAGGAAGAAGTCCTTGCGCAGCGGGAAGCTCTCGTAGTCGGGCGGCATGTAGATGCGGCGGAGGTCGCGGTTGCCCTCGAACGTGATGCCGAACATGTCGTAGGCCTCGCGCTCCATCCACTCGGCGCCCTTCCACAGGAAGGTCACCGACGGGACCCGCGGGTCCTCGCGCGACAGGCCGTCGGCGGTGACGCGGAGCCAGTCGGGGGTCGTCTCGCTCCAGAGGTGGTAGACGACCTGCATGATCACGCCGGTGTCGACGCCGGCCAGGTCGCTCAGGAACTGGAAGTGGAGGTCGGGTTCGTCGTGCAGCGCGGTCAGCACCGCCACGACGTCGCCGGGGGCGATCCGCATCTCGGTCTCGTCGTGACGCTGGCGGACCGGCCCAGTGAGCTGGTCGGCGAAGCGCCGTTCGAGACGCGCCTTGAACGCGCGGTCCACGCCTAGACGTCCTCCGGGACGGTCGGGCCGATCGCCCGCTCCGGCCAATGCCCGCGCCGTTCCTTGACCAGCTGCTGGAGCTTCATCATCCCGTAGATGAGCCCCTCAGGGCGGGGCGGGCAGCCCGGCACGTAGACATCGACCGGCATCACCCGGTCGATCCCTTCGACCGTGGCGTAGCTCCGCTTGTACCGTCCCCCGGAGCACGTGCAATCGCCCATCGCGACGCACCACTTCGGCTCGGGCATCTGTTCCCAGAGTCGCACCAGGGGCCCGGCCATCTTGGTCGTGAGGGTTCCGGCGACGATGAGGACGTCGGCCTGCCGCGGGCTGGCGCGGAACGGGAACATGCCCCAGCGGTCCATGTCGTTCTTCGACGTTGCGGTCGACATCATCTCGATGGCACAGCAGGCGAGCCCCGACAGCAGCGGCCACAGGCTGTTCATGCGGATCAGGTCGAGGACGTAGTCCGCCTTGGTCGGGATGACCTCGAGGACGCCGCTCCAGCGGGCGTCGTCGTGGCGCCCGAGACCGCTCGCCTCGTACTCCCTGCAGGTGGGTGATGTCGCTCTGCTGGCCGCCGTCGTAGGCCTCAGGGTCGGCCGCGCTCCACAGCGTGTTCGGGACGATGATCGGACTGACGACGTCGCGGGCCTCGTCGACCACCGCCGGCAGGTTGCCACCCTCTCGTGTCACCGCCACGTCAGGGCCCCCTTCCGCCAGGCGTAGGCGAGCCCGAGGAGCAGGATCGCGACGAAGATCAGCATGCTGACCAGGCCGCCGAGCAGAAGGCTGTCGAAGGTGATCGCCCAGAGATAGATGAACACGACCTCGATGTCGAATGCCACGAACAGCAGCGCGTAGACGTAGAACGACAGGCCGAACCGGCCATGCGTATCGCCGAACGTGTCGATGCCCGATTCGTAGGGCAGGCCCTTGTGGACGTCACCGCGGTTGCGGTGCGAGATGAGCCACGCGGCGCCGATCGTCAGGAACACGAACGAGACGCCCGCGAAGGCGAACCCCACGATGTACCAGATGCCGGTCAACCGAACTCCCTTCGAGCGGCGCGCCGGGGCGCCACCGCTGGCCCGAGGACCCTGTTGGAGAGCGCAGGCGTACCCGGAACAGGCGAGTCCGGGCCCGAGGTCATTCTATCAGTGGGAGTGGTCGCGGCGGCGCAGCGTGTGAGTAGCGCCGAGGGTGGTAGGGGAGCGACGCGCGCCGAGCGCGCGTGCAGGTCCGCGCGTCGCTCCCTTTCAGGTCGTGCCCGACCATGGCGAATCGTGCTGCTGTGCCGCCATGAGCGGCAATAGGTAAGTCGACCTATTCCGGTGGGGTTAGGTGCGGTTAGGTGCGGTCGGCCCGCGGCCCCGGTCGCAGCCGATAGTCCATCCCAGCGAGGCCCGCTTCGGGAGGCCAGTCGCGCCCGAAGGCCATCACCCGGAAGCGCCCCATGGCCGCCGGATCGAGCAGGCGCAGCAGCGCCGAACGGACCTCGAGGTAGCCCTCGAGGGTGGTCGCGGGGTCGGCCTGGATCGACCGGAGCAGGTCCTCCGTCCCGAGCCCGACGAGGAGCTCGGCCTGGGTCGTCGTCCCCAGGTGGGTGAGGCCGGCCGCGGCCGCCGCGCGCTCGACCGCGGTCACGTCCACGTGCGCAGTCATGTCCTGACGCCCGACGTGGATGTACGGGTCGTCGTGGACCCGGTGGCGGAGGTAGGCACGAAGCGTCCCGTCCGGGCGCCGGACCGGGTCGTACAGGGCATCGGCCGGGTAGCCGTAGTCGATCAGGAGGACGACGCCCCGCGCGAGGCCGGTGGCCGCGTCCGCCATCCAGGCGTCAAGGGCCAGGCAGATCTCGCCTCGCTGGCCGTCGCGGAGGACGATCCCGTCTGCGGCGAGTCGTTCGGCCAGGGCCGGCGTCGATGGGTCAGTTTCGACGTCGACGAAGCCTCCGTCCTGCCAGCCGACGGCGATCTCACGCAAGACGCCCTGATGCATGACGACGCGATGGGTCGGCAGGGCGTCGAGGACCTCATTGGCGAGGACCATGCCCGTGATCGGTCGGTCGACGGTCGGCCACGTCGGGTCGAACGCGGTGGCATGGCCGGCGGTGGCGAGCCGGGAGGCGATCGTCTCGAGCCTGCCCGGCTCGACCTCGATCGGGTCGTAGCGGAGGACGCGGGCGACATCGGGCCTCTCGCGGGCGAGCCCGTCGAGGATCGCCACGGCGAGCGCGCCGGCGCCGGCGCCGTACTCGCGGAGGACGAAGGGTTTCGGGCGGTCGAGTCGGTCCCAGACGTCCGCCACCGCCCGGGCGAGGGCGGTGCCGAAGATCGGGTGCGCCTCCGGGGCGGTCAGGAAGTCGCCCTCGCGACCGGGCCGGGTCGCCACCGCCCGGTAGTAGCCTCCGTTTGGGTCGTACAGCGCGAGGTCCATGAACCGGGCGAACGACAGCGGGCCATCGCGCTCGATCTCGGACCTGATGCGGCCGACGAGCCCGTCGTCCTGGCCAACGGCGTCAAGGTCGGGGAGCGGGTCGCGCCTCAGACCGGGCGTCAGGTCCATCGCGCGCCGCGGGGCGGCCCATCGACGACAAGCCGGACGCCCGGTCCCACGAGCGTGTGACCGCCGAGCAGGATCGGGATCGGGGCCGCGACGGCGGACGCCGTGAGCTCCCGCAGCCACGGGTCCCCGACTGCGTCCGCGAGCAGCAGGTCCGAGGCGAACCGATCCTCGGCCGACGGCCAACCGGCCTCGTCGCCACCGAGCCGATGCGCAAGGAGCACGCGCGAATCGATGATCGCGGCGTCCGCGAACCGGGCCAGCTGCTCTCCCAGCGACCCTGGGCCATCGCGGTCGAGGGCGAGCCCCAGCAGAGAAACGGGCGCGCGGCCGGCGCGACCGCGGCGGTCGCCGTCGGAGGTGCCGCCGATCTGAGCGAGGCGCGACGATGCCCGGAGCCCGCGTTCCTCGACCCAGGCCCGGACCCGCGCCGCGGCATGGCGCTCGAGCCAGCCCAGCGTCGCGGCCGAGGTCCGACCGGCGACCAACAGCTCCGCGCGGCGGTCGGCCGCGCTCGCACGGACGGCAGCGAGGCGGTCCACCACCACCGTGTCCCGTGGGTCGGCCGCGCCTCCCGGCCCGGCTGCAGACCGATCGAGCAGGACCAGGTCGAGCGGGCCGTCGAGGTCGTACGACAGCCGCCAGCGTCGCCGCAGATCGTCCACGCGATAGCCTGCGACCTCCTCCAGCCAGCGGGGCAGGGCGTTGTCGCCAGGCAGGTCGGGGATCGCGGGCAGTGACCCGGCACGCGCGATCGCGACGACATCGGCCGAATATCGGTTGTTGGCGAGGGCGGATCGGTCGTCACTCGCGGCGACCGCCACGAACGCCCGACGATCGGCTGCGGTGGCCAGCGGGATGGCTCCCGAGCCCAGGACGATGAGGCCCCCCGGCGTGCCGGTCCGTTCGACGAGCCGGCGCAGGCGGTCACCGAACGAGCGGTCGTCGGGCGGCCCCGACTCGATCGCGACATCGGCCGCGCCCGCTGCGAGGAACCCGCGTCGATGGCGCTCGGCGACCCGCGACCGCGCGTCGGCCAGACGGCGGGTCAACGGGCCCGCGCCGGTTCCGGGTTCGGGGTGCAGGATCCGCACCGAGACAGGGGCCATCACGACCGAGTCTAGCGGCCGTCCGTGCGGCGACTGCTCGCCGCCACACCGATACTGGGGCGGTGGCAGGGAGACGGGTCCGCGCGTACATCGGCCTCGGGGCGAACGTCGGCGGCGCCGAGGCGACGATGGCGCGGGCAGTCAAGGCATTGGCGGACCTCCCCGGCGCGCGAGTGCGAGCTGTGTCGAGGCTGTACGCGACGGAGCCCGTCGGCTTCACAGATCAGCCGGAGTTCCGCAACGCCGTCGCCCGACTCGACGTCGCGGTCGGCGTCGACGGGGCGGGCCTGGTCGACACCACGGCCGGCGCGCTGGCGCTGCTCGCCTCGCTCAAGGCACTCGAGCGCGCGTTCGGCCGCGTCGCCCGCGAGCGCTGGGGTCCGCGCGAGCTCGACCTCGACCTCCTGATCTACGGGCGCGCGCTCGTGTCGGTCGATCCGCCGCCTGCGGCTCGCTCCAACGACTCGGCGATCGACCCGGTGAAGGCCACGAAGCTGCTCGTCGTCCCGCATCCGGCCGCGGCGGCACGGCTGTTCGTCCTCGCGCCCCTGGCCGACCTGGCGCCGCGACTCGTGCCACCGGGCTGGGACGTCACGGTCGAGACGGCTCGACGCCGCCAGCTGGCGGTCGAGGGCCCGGACGCCGTGCGCCCGATCGGTACCTGGGACCCGTCGCTCGGCGGGTGGCGTCCGGATCAGCCCAGGTAGCGAGCCGGGAGCACGGTCTCGACGGCATCGCCGGCTGGTCCACGTTCCACCCGGTAGGCGCGGGCCTCGCGACGCGACGTGACCACCTCCGCGAGCTCGGTGCCGTGGAAGACGAGCGCGGCGCTGTCGTCGGCTGCGTAGCCGGCCGGCAGGGCGCCTTCGGCGACGAGCCGCTGGTAGTGGCCGCGTCGGGTCGGCTCGCCGTCGTAGTGGGGGGCATGGCTGCCGGGCAGCAAGCCGAGCCCACCGGACAGGACGGCCAGCCCGGCCCCGAACGAATCGGTCGTCCCGGTCTCGAACCAGCACAACGACCCGGCGGACAGGCCGGCCATCACGATGCCCGATCCCCAGGCTCGCCGGAGCGCCCGGTCGACCCCGTGGACGCGCCAGACGGCCATCATGTTCTCGGTGTTGCCGCCGCCGACATAGATGACGTCCTGGCGGAGCAGCATGCCGTCGATGTCGTCCACGGTCCGCTTGTACAGCGCCAGATGGCTTGCCTCGGTCCGGCGGGCGAACGCGGCGTAGAAGTCAGCGATGTAGCCGGGGCTGTCGCCGCTCGCGGTCGCGATGAAGCAGATGCGCGGCCGACGACGCCCGCGCGACGCCCGGGCGAGCTCCAGGACGTGGTCGTCGAGGAGCGGGTTGTCGGGCTCCATCGAGAACCCGCCACCGCCCATCGCGACGACGATCCGGTCGGTCACGGGGTGACCACCCGGAAGCCGATGTGGTGGTCCTGGTAGGTCGGCGGGTCCTCGTAGTGGCGGTAGGCCGAGCGGGCGACGAACTCATTGCTCCCCCACCAGCCGCCCTTCTCGACCTTGATCGTGCCGGTCGCCGGGCCGGTCGGATCATCGGCCGGGCTCGTGGCGTACCAGTCGGGATCGAGCCAGTCGGCGACCCATTCCATGGCATTGCCGGACATGTCGAGGGCGCCGACCCAGCTCGATCCGGCGGGGTACCCGCCGACCGGTACCGGCCCGACAGCGTCGACGACGTTCGCCTTGGCGGCGTCGAACGTCTCGCCCCACGGATAGACGTGCGACTCCGGGCCCCGGGCCGCGAACTCCCACTCGGCCTCGGTCGGGAGCCGGCCGCCCCGCCACGTCGCGTACGCCTCGGCCTCGAACCAGGTGACGCACAGGCGCGGCAGGGTCGGATCGTCACCGACGCAGGTCAGCGGCAGATTGCCCGCGATCCGGTGACTGAGCCATGTCCAGCCGGGGTCGGACCAGAGCGCCCGGTTCGTGTAGCCGCCGGCCGTCTTGAACGCGGCGAACGAGGCGTTCGTCACCTCATCCGTGTCGATCCAGTAGCCGTGGGTCAGGGTCACGTCGTGGGCCGGCTGCTCGCTGGGGAACTCCTCGAGGACCCACGGTGGCGGACTCGCGGCCGTCAGGGCGGCGATCGCCGCCGCGTCGGTGCCCATCGTGAAGGTCCCGGCCGGGACCCAGACCTGGGCGATACCCGACGAGTCGGTTCGGGCCTGGCCGGGGCTGGATCCCGGTTCGGACGACGCGACCGAGGCGGCGCTCGGGCTCGGGCTCGGGCGTCGGCGAGGCCGTTGCCGCGGAGGACGCCGCACCGGGTGACGTGGGCGCGGACGCGACCGACCCGCCCCCACAGCCGGCGAGGACCAAGGCCAGGAGGGACACCGCGGCGCGGCGCATCGATGGGGCCCCCGGATCGTGCATGAGTGGATGCTACCCTCGGCCGGCCGGACCCCACCAGCAGCGGAGCCGTCAGATGACCGGACCGTACCCCGACGCCGAGGCGGCCGAAGCGGAGGCGACCGCCCGCGACGACGCCGATCCGCTGACGGCCCTCCGCGACCGGTTCCTGCTCCCGAGCGGACCCGACGGGACCACGGCCGTCTACTACGCGGGCCAGTCGCTCGGGCTCCAGCCACGGACGGTCCGTTCCGCGATCGAGACCGAGCTCGATGCCTGGGCGCGCCTCGGCGTCGACGCCTGGTTCGCGCCCGGTCGACCGTGGTTCACGATGGACGACGCCCTTCGCGCGCCGATGGCCCGGATCGTCGGCGCACGACCCGACGAGATCGGCCTGATGCTCGGCCTGACCGCGAACATCCACCTGCTGCTGACGTCGTTCTTCCGCCCGGCCGGCAGACGTCGACGGATCCTGACCGACGGCCCGCTCTTCCCGTCGGACCGCCACGCGCTGACCAGCCACCTGGCGGCGCGCGGTCTCGATCCGGAGGCGGACCTGGTCGTCGTCGCGCCGCGCGCCGGCGAGGCGACCGTCAGGACGGACGACCTCGAGGCCGCCATCGGCGAGCACGCTCCGTCGCTCGCGGTCGTGTTCCTCGCCGGCGTCAACTTCGCGACGGGGCAGGCGCACGACATCGAACGCCTGACAGCCGCCGGGCACGCGGCCGGGGTGCCGGTCGGTTGGGACCTCGCCCACGCCGCCGGCAACATCGAGCTCGCGCTCCACGACTGGGACGTGGACTTCGCCGCGTGGTGCACGTACAAGTACCTCAACGGCGGCCCCGGCTCGGTCGCCTCGATCTTCGTCCACGAGCGCCACGGCCGCGACCCCTCACTGCCCCGGCTCGGCGGCTGGTGGGGGATCGACCCCGATCACCGCTTCGACATGGACGGCTCGTTCGCCCCCGCCGTTGGTGCCGCAGGCTGGTCCACATCGACCTCGTCGATCCTGTCGCTGGCCGCTCTGGCGGCGTCGCTCGCGATCTTCGACGAGGTCGGGATGCCCGTCCTGTGGCGCCGGTCGGTGGCCCTCACCGGCGACCTGGAGGCGCGGCTGCAGGCGATCGGCGCCGACATCCTGACGCCGGCCGATCCGACCGCCCGGGGAGCGCAACTATCGGTCCGGGTCGCCGACCCCGAGGCCGTCCTGGCGGGTCTGGCCGCACGTGGCGTCATCGCCGACATCCGCGCCCCGGACATCGTCCGCCTGGCCCCGATGCCCCTCTACAACACGTTCCACGACGGCTGGCGAGCCGCCGAAATCCTCGCCGATCTCCTCTGACGGCCGTTACCCGCCGGACTGCCAGCGCGAGTGCGCGCGCGGAGCCGAGCACGTGAGCGAGCGCACCCCGAGGCGGAGCACGCGCGTAGGCGACAACGCGGCGATGCGCCGCGAAGGCAGTCCGGCCCTAGCCGAAGCGCGCGCGGAGCCGCGGCAGGATCAGCTCGCCATAGCGGGCGATGGCAGCTTCCTGGTCCTCGCCGGGGAAGTGGAAGACGAGGTGCTCGAACCCGTAGCCGATGTACGTCGCGATCTGCTCGACGTGCTCCTCGGGGTCGTCCGAGACGAGCCAGCGCTTGTGGGCGATGTCCTCGACCCCCTTCGCCAGCTCCTCCATCTCACGCGGGTCCTCGACCCCCATCTTCTCCTCGCCCGACAGCGCCAGCGCCGACCAGACCTTGGTGTCCTCCATCGCCCGGGCTCGATCGGTGTCGAAGCTGACCTTCATCTCGATCATCCGGTCGATCGTGTCGGGATCACGATCGACCCGCAGGCAGGCCTCCTGGAGCGCCGGGATGAGGGTTTCGGTGTACAGCTCCTCGCCCTTGCCCGAGGTGCAGATGAACCCGTCGCCGATCCGGCCGGCGAGCCGCGCGGCGGCCGGCCCCGAGGCGGCGATGTAGACCGGGACCTCCTTGTCCGGCTTGTCGTAGATCGTCGCGTTGTGGGTGCGGTAGTACTCGCCCTCGAAGGTGACGAACTCCTCCTCGAACAGCTGGTGGATGAGGGTCACCGCCTCGCGCAGGCGGGCGAAACGCTCCTTCTGGTCGGGCCACTCGACACCGACCGGTTTCTCGTTCATCGATTCACCGGTCCCGACACCGAGGATCACCCGCCCCGGGGCGAGGCAGCCGAGCGTCGCGAAGGCCTGGGCGACGACGGCTGGGTTGTAGCGGAAGGTCGGGGTCAGGACGCTGGTGCCGAGCACGACGCGCTCGGTCGCCTGCGCGGCCGCGCCCAGCCAGACGAGCGCGTTGGGGGCATGTCCGCCGGTGTGCCGCCAGGGCTGGAAATGGTCGCTCGTCCAGACCGACTCGAACCCGGCCCGTTCCGCGGCGACCGCGAGGTCGAGCAGCCGGCGTGGAGGGAATTGTTCGGCCGAGGCCTTGTAGCCGTAGCGCACGGGTCGCTTCTCCTAGAGCCGGACGCGCGGCGGGCTGTCGCGGTCGAACATGTGGACGGTGTCGACGAAGCGGACCTGCTTGGCCTGGTAGGCCATCACCAGCGAGTGCGTCCGCGCACCACCGCCGAAGAAGCGGACTCCCTGGAGCAGGTCGCCGCTGGTGACACCGGTCGCGGCGAAGACCAGGTTGTCACCTGGCGCCAGGTCCTCCGTCCGGTAGACCCGCGTCTCGTCGCCATGCCCCATCCGGGCCCCGCGTTCGCGCTCGTCGTCGCTGCGATAGCGGAAACGTGCCTGGATCTCGCCACCGAGACAGCGCAGGGCGGCCGCCGTGATGACACCCTCCGGCGCCCCGCCGGTGCCCATGACTGCGTGGACGCCGGTCCCCGACACCGCGCACGAGATCGCCGCCGACAGGTCGCCGTCGCCGCTCGGGAATGCTCTCCGTCGCGATCGGGACGGGCGTCAGCACCGACATGGCGCACCAGCGCGCCGCGGCCGAGCGCGTGGCGCACGACTTCAAGCTGCTCAGCGACCCGACGCGGGTGCTCATCCTGACCGAGCTCGACCGGACGCCCGCGACCGTCGGCGAGATCGCCGAGCGCGTCGGAGTCGCCCAGCCGACCGCGTCCGTCCACGTGCGGCAGCTGCGCGAGGCGGGCCTGCTCGTCGCGACGCGCGACGGTAGCAGCACGAGCTACCGCGTCGAGCGCGAGCGACTGCGCGAGGCGCTGGAGAGCGCCCAGGAGGCGCTGTTGCCCGCGCTCCAACGGCCCGAGCAGCGGATTCCCGTGCACGCGGTGCCGCTATGCGGTCGAATCACCCGTTCGAATGATGTATCGTGCGCTGGTCGGGCCAACCGTCTCTCGGCGCGATTCAACGAGGAGGATGCCTTAATGAGTGTGAGCAGGGAGGACAGCGTGGAGGCCGCCGAAGGCGATCTCGCCGGTGTCGACCCGATGACCGGGCTCGCCGACCGGGACTTCCTCGACGCCCTGCTGGCAACCGCCCTCGCCGACCCCGCCACGCGCCGAGACGGTCGGGCTGATCACCGCTCGAGATCGATCAGTTCGAGGCGATCCACGATCTGCACGGGGAGCGACGCCGCCGACGAGGCGCTCGTGCTCGCGGTGGTGCGGCGGGTCAGCGAAGCGCGTGCGAGGCCCGCCGCGATCGCCCGCACGGGCGTCAACGAGGTCGCCGATCGTCGTCACCGACGCGCCCGACTCGACGACCGTCGCGGCGCTCGCCGAGCGTCTGCGGCTGGTGCTGGTGCGCTCGCCGCTCCGTGCCGGATCGGGTACCGGCGCGCGTCACGCGTCCTTCGGCGTCGCGCACTCCGCGACGAGCGGCGCCGAGCCCGAGCGGCTCGCGTCGATCGCCGGCGCGGCGCTCGCCCGGTCGAGCGCCACGGGCGGAAATCGTGTGACGAGCATCGCGATCGACGTCGCCGCATCGCTTCCGCAGGGGTTGACGATCGCGAACTAATGCGGGCGGACGATGCCCGGTCTGCCTCTCCCGCGAGCTGTCGTCGGTGTGCTCGAGCAGCGCTCCTGGCAGCACCTTCGCTCGCGAGTCCGGCCCGGCGCGACGGGTCGACCTCAGGCGCGTGGAATCGGGTCACGCCGCGCCAGCGTCGGGCTGAATGCCGCGAAGCTCGACGCAGATCGCCGCGCAGGCGAGGAACGGGCAAGTCCAACTGCCTCGTCGTCGTGCGCGACGGCAAGCTCGCGGGCGAGTGGTACTTCAACGGCACCGGCCCGAACACCGACGCAGGACGTCTACTCGGCCACGAAGTCGTTCGCGAGCACGCTCGTCGGGATCGCCCAGGACGACGGCGACCTGCGCATCGGCGACAGCGCGTCGAAGTGGATCCCGCAGTGGAAGGGCACGCCGGTCGCAGGCGGTCACGATCCGCGATCTGCTGAGCATGGACTCGGGCCGCCAGTGGAGCGTCGTCACCGACTACGTGCGGCTGCATCGCGGCGCCGCGACCGCACGGCGTTCGCGATCGGCCTCGGCCAGGCGGCGCCGCCCGGGCACGGTCTGGGCGTACAACAACTCCGCCGTGCAGACGCTCGAGCGCGTGCTCGCAGCGGGCGACCGGCGAGAACGTCGCGACGTTCGCCGAGCAGCGCCTGTTCGCGCCGCTCGGCATGGCGCCACACGACGATGACCACCGACAGCGCCGGCAACGCGCAGCTGTTCGAGGGCATCCACTCGACGTGCCGCGACATGGCGCGCTTCGGCGTCCTCATGCTCGACCACGGGCGCTGGGGCGCGAAGGCAGATCGTCTCGGCGCGGCTGGGTCGAGGCCGCCACCGGCCGGTCGTCGACCACCGCTGAACGCCGGCTACGGCTACCTCTGGTGGCTCAACCACCGAGGGCGTGCTCGCCGATCCGCTCGACGGCGACGAGCGTGCAGTCGGCCGACGAGCTCGACCACGACGCGGGGCCGCTCGCGCCGGGTGCGCCGGACGACATGTACTGGGCGCTCGGCCTCGGCAACCAGCTGATCCAGATCGACCCGGGAACGAGGACCGTCGTCGTGCGCCTCGGCACCGCCGAGCTGATCCCGCTGCCGCCGACGTTCGGTCCCGGCGATGCGAGCGAGGTCGTCACGCAGGCCGTGACGGACAGATAGGTGAGCGCGCCGCTAACCTCGGCGGCGGAATACATCCCGTCCACGACCGGACCGGAGTCACCGCCATGCCTCGTCTCAAGCTCCGTAGACCGTCACGATAGCTCCGTGCCGTGGATCATCGCGATCGTCGCGATCGTGCTCGCGATGGGCGGCACCGGCCTGGCGGCGAAGAAGTACCTGATCACCTCGACGAGCCAGATCTCGCCGAAGGTGCTCGCCAAGCTGCACGGCGCGAAGGGCGCGCGGGGCCCTCGCGCGCAGTCTGCAGGCGCCCCCGGTGCGAACGGCGCCCCCGGCGCGGCGGGTACGCCGGGCGCAGCCGGTACCGCGAAGGGCTACGCCGAGGTGCTCGTCAGCGGCTCGCGTGCAGACCGTGAGCAACTGTCGGGTTCGTGCCGAACGCCGCGCGCTCGCCGTCGGGCGGGACCTACTGCATCGTCGCCCCGGCCGGGGTGGATCCGAATGGCCCCGTGATGCTGAGCCTCGCCGAACGCGAACATCGGCTTCGTGACGCAGTCGGTGCGAACGGTCTGCAACCCGAACGAGTACCAGGTGCTGACCGCCGACACGACCGATGCCCTCAACAACCGATCTCGTTCACCATCCTCGCGCCGTAGTCGGTCCTGCCCGAGGTTCGCTCACAGCCCGCCGGGAAGGTCCGATCGGGTACGCACGACGAAAGGACCATTCGATGTCGCAGCACACGATCAAGAACCTGCGCGCGGTCGAGGACTCGGCTCCGAAGTTCGGGATGGCCCCGGACATGCAGGCCCGGTTCGCGGCGAGCGATCTCGGGCTCGAGCGGAGCGCGATCAGCCTCCAGCGGCTGGCTCCGAACGTGACGCAGCCGTTCGGGCACCACCACAAGGGCCAGGAAGAGCTCTACGTCGTGGTCGACGGCAACGGTACTGTCAAGCTCGACGACGAGATCTTCGACGTGGGCGCCTGGGATGCGGTGCGCGTGGCGCCCGAGGTGACGCGCGCGTTCGCGGCCGGACCCGACGGGCTCGAGTTCCTCGCGTTCGGAGCCCCGGCGGTCGTCGAGCCGATGGCAGACGTCGAGATGGAGCCGGGCTGGTGGAACGGCGCATAGACCTGAGCGGTTCCGAACCCGGCGAGAAACGACAGCAGCCGGCGCTCCTCGGGACGTAGTCCGTGCTCCGCGGTGCGGCCGCCGGCGAGCGAGCACGGCAGCGTGCCGTCGAGGTAGCCGTCGATCACCGCCGGGTGGACGTAGCTCGCGCGACAGACGGCAGGCGTGTTCCCGAGCCGCGAGGCCACGACCTCGATCGTCGCGACCACCATGTGCTTTGCCTCGGCCTCCGTGGTGGCGGGCCCGGCGTCGCACAGCAGCGGCGGCGAGCACGGTGCCGCCCCAGGTGCGGAAGTCCTTGGCCGTGATCTCCTCGCCGGCGATCTCGCGCAGGTAGTCGTTGACGTCGCCGCGAGTCGATCGCACGCGCGCGTGCCCGTCGTCGTCGACGTAGCGGAAGAGCTCGCTGGCCCGGCAGCTCCTGGCAGCGGCGCACGACGCGCGCGAGCCGCCGGTCGTGCGACCGCGACTGCGTGCTCGCTCGCCGCTCTTGCCGCGGAACGCGAAGCGAAGCTCGCCGCCGATCGACGTCGACGTGGTCGATCGCGCAGCGTCGTCAGGCCGAACGAGCCGTTCTCGCGCGCGTACTCCTCGTTGCCGACGCGGATGAGCGTCGTCTCGAGCAGCCGCACGACCGTCGCGAGCACCTTCTCGCGCGGCAGGCCGCGGCGCGCCGAGATCGTCGTCGACGCCGCGCGCGGATCGTCGGGCAGGGCGCCGGCCGAACGCGACCATGCGTCGTACTTCGTCTCGTCGCGCTGCGCGCGCCAGCGCGGCGTGGTAGCGGTACTGCTTGCGCCCGCGCGCGTCGCGGCCGGTCGCCTGGATGTGGCCGCGCGGCGTTCGGGCAGATCCAGACGTCCGTCCAGGCCGGCGGAATCGCGATCGCCGCGATCCGGTCGCGCTCCGCGGCGTCGCGGATCGTCGCGCCGTCGGCGTCCCGGTAGGCGAAGCCGCGCCCGGACCGGTGGCGCGTGATGCCCGGGCGGTCGTCGCTGACGTAGCGCAGGCCGACGGCGCGAGCGTCGTCACGTGGATCCCCGCTCGTGGCCGTCGCCGGACGCGTCGCAGCAGTTGTAGGCATGGCGCCTTTCCTACCCGCGGGTCGCCGCGCGCAAACCGTGTTTGACCCGGACCACGCCGGGTACATCGGCATCGTTCCCGACACGGAGGTGCGTCGATGCCACCCGCTGGAGTGAAGCCAGGCAGCAAGCGTGCCCGCCAGTACGAGCACATCAAGGACTCGCTGAAGGAGCAGGGCCGCTCCGAGCGACCGCGCCGAGGAGATCGCCGCGCGCACGGTCAACAAGGAGCGCGCGCGCCACGGCGAGTCGCAGACGCGCGTCGAGCGCCTCGACGAGGACACGCTCTCGTCCGGCGAGCGCGGCGGGCTGCGCTCGGGCACCAAGCGGCGCGAAGGGCCGCACGCGCGACCAGCTCTACGCCGAGGCGCAGCACAAGAACGTCAAGGGCCGCTCGAAGATGAACAAGGCGCAGCTCCAGCGCGCGGTCGACGGGTAGCCCGTCGCCTCCTTGTCGATCCGGGCCGCCGCCGTTCGTCCTAGCGGCGTCCACTCTCCACAGGAGGCGCACGATGTCCCACCCGGCTGTCGCAGACTCGGAACAGGCGCACACGTATCCCGCCGATGCAGGAGCCGACACGTTCCTGCTTGCCGTACGCGGAACGCCCGTCAGCGCCTCGATCAGAGGCACGCACGCACGATCCACAATGAACGGCCGGCGCGCCCCAGAGCATCGCCGGCGCTCGCTCGCTCGGGCGACCTGAGCACAACGTGTACACGCCCTACGGGGAGTCGGCGAGCCCGGAGCTGCTGTTCATCGACTTCTGGAACAGCCTCTCGGCCTCGGTCAGTTCTTCCAGGACACGATGGTGCAGGAGGCCGCCTCCCAGCGGTTCGCCAGCCGTGACGGCGTCGTGTGGGCCCGCGCGGAGGGGTTCGGCGCCTTCCACCGTCACCGTTCCCCCGGGCCGGCGCCGCAGGGGGTCGGGATCATCCGCGCGCGCGTCACGTCGCTCGAGGATGCGGCGAGGGCGTTCACGGCGTACTCGGCCGCGACGATCGACGCGTCGCGACTGCATGGCATCGTCTCGCACAGCCAGTACACGCGGGTCCCGAACCCGGCGAGGACACGCCACTCGAGGTGTTCGGTGTCGATGTCTGGCTCGATGCCGACCAGGATGAGCAGCTACTACGGCTCGGGCTCGGCTCGAGAACTTCTCGTCGGCCTTCGCAGGCCCGCCCGAGACCTCGGTCTGGCAGTCCGCGCCCGGCCAGTGGGCGGAGTGGTAGGTCACTCGCCCGCGGCGTTCAGGACGTCTCCGTCGTAGAACGGCCTGTCCGTCACGCTCGCCGCGAGCGCCTCGAGCCGCGGCTCGCCCAGCACGTCGTCGATGAGCTCGGCAGGCCCGCCGAGGTAGGTCCAGGCGTAGTCGATCTCGGTCGAGACGAACCAGGCGCGGTCCCGCGGCCACCACATGTTCGCGGACTCGTCCACGCCTCCACGGTCGACTCGAGCGCCGTCGGTCGGTCCGCGGTACAGGAGGTAGGTTCGGCCTGGCAGCTCGACGCGCGCGTCCACTCCCTGGTCGTCCAGACCACCGAAACCGTCCCACACGCAGAACCAGACGTCCCCGTCGACTGGCAGCCGTTCGACGAGCGCGCTGCGGGCCTCGAGCGGAGGCTTCCCCACTCCGGACGTGTAGCCGACCAGACCGACGGGTAGTCGGCCGGAGCCCTCTCGCCTCGCGGCGTGTCGATGAGGTGGAACTGCATCTCGGCATGCGCGATGCGGCCGTTCCGTTCCGCGACGTCGGCCCAGCGCTCGAACCCGCCGGTTGCGAGCGGCACCGGATGGAAGATGCGCGCAGTAGGCCTCGTACCCGACCGGGATCACGGATCCCACGTCCGTGAGAAACGGATGCAGCCGGGGCGCGATCCACTCCGCCTCATGGATGTCGGTGAACCGACTCGACGCGATCAGTCTGACGGGGGCCGGCGGAGACCCAGCTCGGAACAGGGCGGGCCCCACGAGAACGATCGCGACCTTCGTTCCCGGCCATCCCGACCCTGCGGCGAGTATATCCCCCGCTCCGGGGGAGCTAACCATCGACGAGCAGGCTCTGCACGGGTCCCGGCAGGCGCTTCGAGCGCCGTGAGACGTGCGGGAGCCGGACGAGGCGGTGCGTGAGCGGAGCGCCGGCCTCGAGCCGTTCGAGCTGCTCCTCGGCGATGGGGCGCCAGCGCTCGTCGATGAGCGTCCGCGGGTCGCCGTCACCTGATCGAGCGGCAGCTCGAGGTGCTCGGCGAACAGCCGCCGCCGCGTGGACGTCGCGAGCGCCTCGTCGTTGATGACGACGTTCACCTCGGTGTCGTTGAACAGCGAGTGCTCGTTCAGGTTCGCCGACCCGAGCGTCAGCCAGCGGTCGTCGACGATTCCGACCTTCGCGTGGACGTACACCTTCTGCGCCTTCGGGCCGCCCGGGGTGTACGGGTGCAGGCGAGGAAGCGGCCCGCTCCACCATCGGCGTCGGCGAGCACGCCGAGCTGGCCCCGGTGTCGTCGGCGCCGTTGTTCGGTCGGACGGGCAGTACGAGCACCAGCCGGAACGCGCTCGTCCGGTGGGTGGAGGAGCTTGTCGCGCAGGATCCCGGTGACCTCGCTCGACCACAGGAACTGGTTCTCGAGGTAGATCAGATGCTGTGCGCCGCGCAGGGCGCCGAGGTACGCCTCGAGGATCGTGAACTCGCCGCGGGGGAGCGAGCGGTAGATCTTCTCGGGAACGGTGCGCACGAGCTGGGCCTCGATCCCGGCCGTCGTCGTGGCCCGGCGGGCTCGCTGGCCCGATCGTCTCACCCGTCACCTCGTGCCAGCGGAACCGGAAGTGCGCGGCCGCCTCACGCGCGACCGGTCCCTCGACGAGCGACGCCGCGTCGTGCCAGCCGAGCGAGCCGCGGTTCGGGTGGCCGGGAAGGTCGAAGCGATCGCCGGCGAAGTCGGTGAGGTCGATGCCTCCGATGAAGGCGCGGCGATCGTCGATGATCACGAGCTTCTCGTGGTGGCAGTGCATCGGGCGCTCGTGGCTGTCCGCCGCGACCCGCACGCCCGGATGGCGCGCGAGGCGCCCGAGCTGCCGGTCGACATCGCCGCGGCCAGGCCGGAAGAGCGGCAGCGGTGCCCCGGCCCAGGCGAGCACGTACACCTCGACGCGCGCGCCGAGCTCGCGCAAGAGGTCGCCGAGGCTCAGGTGCGAGGGCCCGCGCTCCAGCTCGAAGGCGGCCGTGAAGAACCAGCCGGCCAGGAAGACCCGCTCGCGCGCCTCGCGCAGCGCGCGAACCATCACGGGTAGCGCCTCGGCGCCGTCGACGAAGATCTCGATCTCGTGCCCGGGCCGCGGAGGGGCTGCCCTGTGCGACCAGGGCGAGGGAGCGGTGTCGAGGATGGCGTCCTGGCCAATCTTCGCGAGGCGGCGGCGATGGTGCATCCGCACCGCGCTCTCGACGTGGTCGCCGACCCAGGAGTCGATCGTGTCCGCGACGTCTGCGAGACCCGTCACGCCGGGCTCAGATCTTGCGGTAGCGAGCATCCGCGATCGAGTACACGCCGAACGCGATCAGGCCGCAGGCCACGATGAACAGGATCGCATTCCGTACGAGTGCTGGAGCAGGCGCGCGAGCGCGCCATCGAGCCCGACCGCATCCTTCGGCGTGTAGTCGACGCCGGCCTTGATCGCGAAGATCCCGATCAGGCCGAACACGACCGCGCGCGCAAGGAGACCCGTGACGCCGAGGGCCGTGGAACGCCTCGCGCTCACCGTGGCTGATCTCCATGACGTTGAGTCGTCCAGGAACTTCCGCGCTCAGGCCCTGGTAGGCCTGGTACAGCCCGATGATCAGGAAGACGACACCGGCGGCGATCACCGCTGGCGGCCGCCGGTCCAGCCGAGCACGCCGGCGGTGGTGCTGGAAGAAGCTGCTCTTCGACCCACTTGGGCCCGATCCGCGGAGGAGCGAGATCGCGATCACGCAGAACGAGCCGTAGGCGATAGCGCTTCCGAGCGCGCCATGCGATGTGGACAGGTCCTAGACAATGTGGCGGCCATGCGCTGAAGAGTTTCTTCTGCTGACACCACCGGCACCCGTACATTGTGCGTGCGACTGACGAAACGCAATTTGCTCGGACGCAGCGCAGTCACCGAAGCTGAGCGTGGCAAGCCGTCGATGATGGCGAGATCGCCGACGATCGCACCGGGTCCGAGAATGGCGAGGATGCGCTCGGCGCCGGTCGCCGAGGCGATGGAGACTTTAAGCAGGCCTTCGTCGAGCCGGTAGAAGCCGTCGCCGGGATCGCCCGAGGTGAACAGCACTTCGTCGGCCGCTAATTGCCGCGGTTTTCCCTTGGCGAGAAGCCCAGAAAACAGCCGCTCGGGCAGGTCCGATAAACGTACCGACATGGGTCGCCATAGTGTCCCGGCAAGTCAACGCGGAATGCCCGCATTTTCCTCGCTATCCTAGCAGAAACCCATTTAAACCGAGTGAAAATCGGCGATGAAGATGAAAAAGGGCGGCCGCATGGGCCGCCCTGAAGCCTTGCAATCAGCCATATAACGTGGAACTTATCTCCGCCGCCCCGCTGGCCGCCGCCGCCGGCTGGCCCTTGGCCTCGATGTCCTCGCCGGTTTGCTGATCGACCGCCTTCATCGACAGGCGCACCTTGCCGCGCTCGTCCATGCCGAGGAGCTGACCTTCACCTTGTCGCCTTCCTTGACCACGTCGGAGGTCTTGTTCACCCGGTGCGGGGCGAGCTGGCTGGTGTTATTACACAGCCCGTCCTTGGCGCCGAAGAAGTTCACGAAGGCGCCGAAGTCCATGACCTTGACCACGGTGCCGTCGTAGATCTTGCCCGGCTCCGGATCGGAGGCGATCGATTCATCCAGTTGATCGCCGCCTTGATCAATTCGCCGTCGGCGGAAGCGACCTTCACCGAGCCGTCGTCCTCGATGTTGATCTTGGCGCCGGTCTTCTCGACGATCTCGCGGATCACCTTGCCGCGGTGCCGATCACTTCCTGATTTTGTCGGTCGGGATCTTGAACATCTCGATGCGCGGAGCGTGCTCGCCGAGCTCGGCGCGCGCCGAGGTGAGTGCCTTGGACATTTCACCCAGGATATGAATGCGTCCGTCCTTGGCCTGGGCGAGCGCGACCTTCATAATCTTCCTTGGGGTGATACCGGCGATCTTGATGTCCATCTGCAACGACGTGATGCCGCCTTCGGTGCCGGCCACCTTGAAGTCCATGTCGCCGAGATGGTCCTCGTCGCCGAGGATGTCGGAGAGCACGGCGAAGCGCTTGTCTTCGAGGATCAGCCCCATGGCGATGCCGGCGGTCGGCCGCTTGAGCGGTACGCCGGCGTCCATCAGCGCCAGCGAAGCGCCGCGCGCCGACGCCATCGACGAAGAGCCGTTCAATTCGGTGATCTCCGAGACAACGCGGATCGTGTAGGGAACTCCTCCTTCGACGGCAGCATTGGATGCACCGCGCGCCGGGCGAGCTTGCCGTGGCCGATCTTGCGCCGCTTGGTGCCGCCCATGCGGCCGGTCTCGCCGACCGAATGGCGGGAAATTATAGTGCAGCAGGAACGTCTCTTTGTAGGTGCCCTGCAACGCGTCGATGTATTGCTCGTCCTCCTCGCCGGTGCCGAGGTAGTATTACCGCCAGCACCTCGGTACTTCGCGCGGGTGAACAGCGCCGAGCCGTGCGCGCGCGGCAGCACGCCCACTTCCGCCACGATCGGACGCACGGTCGAGAGGTCGCGGCCGTCGATACGCTTTTTGGTCTGCAGAACATTTCCAGCGCGCCGATCTTGGCTTCGAGCTCCTTGAACACGCCGGCGATGCTGAGCTTGGTCTGCGTCGGGTTATCGACGCCGCCCGGGAAATAATCTTCTCCATCACCCTGGCCTTGGCCGCGGCGACGGCGTTCTGGCGCTCCTGCTTGGCCGGGATCGAATAGGCGGCGCGCAGACCTTGTCTGACGATGCCGAGTCCCACTTCCTTTTCCAGCGCGGAATTGTCGGCGATCTGGTGATGTAGCGGTTCTTCGCGGCCTTCTCGGCGAGCTGGATAATGGCGTTGCTGATCACCGGCTGGAAATGCCGGTGACCGAACATGGCGGGCGCCGAGCACGTCCTCTTCGGAGAGTTCCTTGGCTTCCAATTCGACCATGAGCACCGCATCGGCGGTGCCGGCGACGACCACGATCGAGCTGGCTCTCCGCCATCTCGTGGGTTTGCGGATTCGAGCACGTATTCATTGTTGATGAAGCCGACGCGGGCGGCGCCGATCGGGCCCATGAACGGCGCTCCCGACAGCGTCAGCGCCGCGGAGGCCACCAGCGCCAGCACGTCGGGATCGTTCTCCAGGTCGTGCGACGAAGCCGTCACGATGATCTGCGTCTCGTTGCGCCAGCCTTCGGCGAACAGCGGACGCACCGGGCGGTCGATCAGGCGCGATACCAGCGTTTCCTTTCGGTCGGCCGGCCCTCGCGCTTGAAATAGCCGCCGGGAATGCGCCCTGCTGCATAAAACTTTTCCTGGTCATCGACGGTCGAGCGGCGGAAGTCGACGCCCTCACGCGGCGTCTTTGCCGCAACCACGCTCGCCAGAACTGTGGTCTCCACCGTAGGTGGCGAGCACGGCGCCGTCGGCCTGGCGCGCTATCCTGCCTGTCTCGAGGACGAGCTTGCGCCCGCCCAGTCGAGCTCAACACGATGAATATCAAACATCTCTCTTTCTCTCATGGTTCTCGGCAAAATCCGAAAGCCATGAGCAAGACGGCGAGATGCTCACGTCATCCGCGGAAACTCGATGTCAACAGCGTCTGGCGATCCTGCCATGGCGTTTCGAGCCTTGCCTTGTCGCCGGATGCGACGTGCCCGCTTACTCCGGTCTGTCGCCGGCGACGCCTATCGCCGCCGGGCTTCTTAAGCGAATGCGTCCAGCGCGTTCGCCACGGAACGCGCGGCACGTCGCCGCGCAGTACAAAATTATCGGCGGATGCCGAGCTTCTCGATCAAAGTCTTGTAACTCACCTCGTTGGTGCGC
>CAVZTK010000001.1:0-43697 GCA_963778155.1 uncultured Chloroflexia bacterium | reverse complement strand
CGAGCCATTCGGCGAGCCATGCACCCTTGAACCCCGTGTGGCCGGTCACGAAGACACGTCGGGCTCGATAGCTGTCTACGAGCGCCGACATCTCAGTACATCAGGATGAGTGGCACATCAGGTCCGAACAGGTTCGCGCGGCCGTGGCGATCGCCGTCTGGCTGACGGCCGACGCGATCAGGATCGGTGCGTCCAGGTCCTCGATGTCTCGCGGAGCCGTGACCGCCGGCCAGCGAGCTGCTTCCCGGCGTAGTGAGGGTTCGAGTCGAGAAAGGCGACGATGTTGCACTCCGCGAGCCGCGACGATGGCCAGGAGGTGGAGTGCATTCGTCCCGGTCCCCCAGACGTAGATCGGGCTCTGGTCGTCCGCGAGTTTCGCGATCTGCTCGCAAGACCCGGCTTCGATCTCGGCGCTGCTCGCGATGTATCGACGCAGGTCATCGACGCCGTCCGAGTCCAACGGATCCCAGAGGGATCTGGCGCTCGACGACACAGCACCTCGATGGCGGGCCCTTCCGTCGTCATCGCTCTGCTGCACGACCGTGACTTGCTCGACGACCACTTCCATCCCTACGAAGGAGCAGGTTCCCGAGCGATGCTGAGCGTGAAGTAGTTGATGTGCTCCACGCTGAATTCCTGGTACGGCGCGTCGACGTGATCACTGAAGCGCGACCAGCGTCCGGGACCAGGAGATAGAGTGATCCCGCCGGTCGCAAGCAATCGCCAAATCGCGCGCAAGCTGCACGCGCGGGTCGACGAGATGCTCGAGAACAGCGACAAGGCTGACCACGGCGAAACCGTCCCCACGTCTTCGCCGCGGTCCGACATCTCCGGCGACCACGTCGAGACCGTACAGGTCTCCTGGCCCGACGCGCGGCTTCTGGCGACGGTTCGACCCCGTGAACACTCGTGAAGCCGACGCTCCGAAGCGCAACGAGCAGGGCACCAGTCGCAGTCCCGATATCGAGGACAGGGCCTGTCTCGGTCGAGCACATGGTCTGCGATGAACCGCGCGCCAGTCCTCATATCGCGTGGCATCGAACGTCGGAGACCTGCGCCCCTTCCGCCTCAGGTCGTACTTGGACGAATCCACCGTAGTACTGGGCGAATCGTGGTTCGATCAGGAAGGCCCGAGGCGAAACACATCCCGCACGTTGCGGCACGCGACGACGTCGTAGGCGTCCGTGATGCTGCCGGCCGCGAAATCCTCGAAGCCGCTGCGCGTAGAGCACGTCATGCTCGATCGACCCGCAGACTGGGCACGGTCTGATCGGCTTCGAGCCGGACGCTCCGCACCGTCACGTCGGCAGTCCGTCACTTCGCGTCCCACACCGCCCACGGCGCATCGCCCGAGTCCCAAAGGGCCTGGAGGGTTCGGACGTCGCGCAGCGCGTCCATCGGCTGCCAGAAGCCGCGATGACGGTAGGCCACCAGCTCGCCGTCGGCCGCGAGGCCCTCGAGAGGTGCGCTCTCGAACAGCGTGTCGTCGCCCGCGATGCGGTCAAGGACCGCCGGCTCGAGCACGAAGAACCCGCCGTTCACCCAGGCGCCATCGCCGATCGGCTTCTCCTGGAAGGCTCGGACGCCGGGCGCAACGACCCCGCCGACGACCTCGTCCGGCTTCGATCTCGAGCGATCCGAAGCGGCCCAACGGCTGGACGGCCGTGATCGTCGCCAGCTTGCCGTGCGCACGATGGAACTCGACCAGCTTGGCGATGTCCACATCCGCGACGCCGTCGCCGTAGGCGAGCATGAACGTGTCATCGCCGATGTACTCGCTGACGCGCTTGATGCGCCCGCCGGTCTGCGTCTCCGGCCCCGTGTCGACCAGCGTCACGCGCCATGGCTCGGCCGCGTTCTGGTGGACCACCATCGAGTTGTCGCGCATGTCGAAGGTCACGTCGGACATGTGCAGGAAGTAGTTCGAGAAGTACTCCTTGATCACGTAGCCCTTGTAGCCGAGGCAGACCACGAAGTCGCTGAACCCGTAGTGGCTGTAGCTCTTCATGATGTGCCACAGGATCGGCCGCTCGCCGATCTCGACCATCGGCTTCGGCCGCGAGGCGGTCTCCTCCGACAGGCGCGTGCCGAGACCGCCGGCGAGGATCACGACCTTCACGAGGCGCCGCTTCCGAGATCGACCGGACATCGAGCCTTGAAACATGACGGAAGTGTATCCGCGGCTATTCCTCGGTCGGACCGCTTTCGCCATCGCCGCCGGCGTCGAACGACGGCAAACCCGTTTGGTCAGGGGACCTTCAGGATCTCGACGTCGCCGCTCGTTCGCGATGGAACCGCGTTGGTCCACCAGTGAATTCGGATGTCTCGTGTCGGCATAGATGTATCCGATGCCGTGCGCCTTCAGAAAGGCCGACGACGGCTGCCGACAAGGGTGAGCGAGTGCCGCATTCGGATACAGCGCGCGCTGCGGCGCCACATTCGAAGCATCGGTTCGTGGTACTCTCCGAGGACTGTCGCAGCGCCGATCGAGGTGCCTGAGTAATCCGCCTCGAAAGCACATCGGCACCACTCGACTGGCCTGTGTGCGCGTCAATGCGCAACCAGCCTGGGATCTGCGAAGGCGACTCTCGTCGAATGGCTGTTGCACGCATAGGCCAATCTTGGCGTCCGCCTGGCAGCCTGCTGGATCGCCGCCGAGGAGGTTCGACCGGGATCGGCTCGTAGTCGTGACGGGCCGAATCCCTGCAGACGAAACGAGCCCGTGCGATCGACGCCGAATTCCAGCTGAATCACGCAGAGCACGATCAATCCCAACGCCGCAGCTCGTGCGATGCTCGAGTGGTTCGAAGCGTGCGTCCAGCACAGCCCAAGACGGCGGCCGCGGCTAGCTGGCGTCGCGAAGACGGCGATTCCGCGCGAAGAACGACGTAGAACATCGTTGAAATCGCCGAGACGCGCGCCCCAGACGATCGCCCCGACCAGCACGAGCGTCGTGCGTGCCAACGTAGATGTCCGCGCAGCCGCGGACGTTCCACTGATCGGCAACGACCCACGCGACCGGAATCGCGAGCAACATGCCCGCGCCAGGTGACGATGCCACGGTCTCGCGCCACTGACGCGTTGAACGCGCGAGATGGTGCGATCGTTGAGGCTCGTGCCGCATTGCCGCCGCAGACCGTGGCCCGTCAGCGCGCCCAACACGACGGTCGCGAGGAGCACGATCCCGTGCGCTGACAGCAAGTACGTCGCCAGACTGGCGAGACGGCCGGCAGACGACGCTTCGCGACCAGCGACCGCGCGATCCCGATCGCACAACGGCGCTCCGACAGCCGACGACGCCCGAGAGCGCGATCACGATGTGCGCCGGCAGGATGAAGGCGATCGCGCTCCCGACGAAGCACCGCAAGCGGCCATGTCGGCCTCGTCGTGTCGAGCCGAGGACGCAATACGCGATCAGAGGCAGCACGGCGGACCGCACGCCGAGGCCGTACAAGAGTGATCCCGAAATCAGGCCTACCGCCCAGAGCTGAAGAACGGTCCAGGGATCAGCGGGATCGGCGCCAGGACCAGGCACGCGACGAACCCGAACAGAGTAAGCCCGCCATGGACGGCTAGTCCGCGTCATGCGCGGACGAGCGTGCCGTGTCATGAGCTCGCGGCCGCCAGCAGCACGACCGGCAGCACGACGAAGTAGCGAGCGCGAGCAGGCGCAGCCCCGAAGATCGTGATCGCCGCCGACGCGAGCCACAGCTCGCCCCAGTGGTACCAGGTCTGGTCAGGGAAGCCCTGGATACCTCGGTGAACCCTGACGGGGATGCAGTTCGCTCTCGGTGCCCGTCGTCGCCAGGTCCCGGCCGAGGACCGCGTAGAACGCCTCGTCCGTGTTCTCGACGGCTGCACGCCCGTCGCGTGGGCTCGGCGCCATCGTCGATCCGTAGAGGAGCGCGACGGCGACGACGAACACGCCACCGCCGACGGCAGCGAGGGCGATCGGTCGAGTTGACGCGGCCAGCCGCGGTCGTCGCCGCCGCCGTCGCCGCGTCCGTCGCGACGCCGCTGAGCCGCCTTCGCCGCGAGCGCGGACCGACGCACGAGCTGCCAGGACGATGGCGATGGCGAAGCCGACCGCGACCGGCGTGAACGAGCTCCGCCCGCCGGACCAGATCGCGGCCCACCAGGCGGCGAGCACCATCAGTCCGGACGCCAGGCCGACGCCGAACGTCTCACCGCCGGCGCGTCGGCCATCGAGCAGCCCGACCGGCGGGCCACCCAGATCCCGAACAGCAGGCAGATCGCACCGAACAGCAGACCCTGGCCGATGGCCAGCCACACCGCCCCGTCGGAGACGGTGATGGCGAGCTCAGACGCGAGGACTGGAAGAGCCAGTCACGGGTCGTGCTCGTCGTCGCAGTCATGCCAGGACGGAGCGTGCTTGCGTCAGCTCGTTCGTCCGCGTACGTCTTCGTAGCCTGCACACCAGTTGGCCTCGGAGCCGCATCATGGAAGCCTTTGCACTTCGCCGTCTCCGCCGGTCGCGACCGGAACGGCGTCCTCCACCAGGGTCGGGTGTCCGCGCGTCGGCATAGATGTAGTCGATGCCGTGGTCCTTGAGGAACGCGGCTACGGCCGCCGACGACGGACGGCTTCGGCATCTCGGATACAGCGCGCTCTGCGGAGCCCCTCGGAAGAACTGGCTCGCGACCTGGTCGGAGCGGGCGGCGCCGATGAGAGTGTTCGGGAATTCGGCCTCGAAGCACATCGGCACGACTCGGCGGCCTGTGTGCGCGTCGATGCTGAGGAGCTGCGGCGTTCCGAACGCGACCTCGTCGAACGGCCCGCATGAATAGGCGAGCTTGGCGTCCGCGGGCAGCTGCTTGATCGCGTCCGAGCAGGCTGACCGGGATCGGCTCGTCGTCGCCCGGTCCGAACCCCTGGAGACGGACGATCCCGCTGGTGACTCCCAGCTCCACCTGGATCAGACAGACGACGATCAGCGCCAACGCCAGCCGGAGATGTCGTGTCGTCCGCAGGCGCTCCCAGACCGTCCAGGACGGCGGCGACCGCGATCGGGGTCGCGAACACGGCGATCCCGGCGAAGTACAGGTAGAACATCGTGAAGTCGCTGAGTCGCGCAGCCCCAGCCGATCGCACCGGCCGCCAGGAGGCCGATGCGTCGCGAGGTAGAGGTCGGCCTGGAACGGCGCTTCTCGGCGGCGCAGGTACCAGGCCGACGGGGATCGCCAGGAACACGCCCGGCGCCGAGGACGGTGATCGCCACGGACTCACGCCACGACGCATTGAACGCGGAGACGACGGTCGACGGATCGACGGTCGTCGTCGCGGAGACCGGGGTCGCCGAGCCCCCGCCGAGGGAGTGGCCCGTGACCATCCCCCAGACCACGGTCGCGACGACGGCGACTCCCGTCGCGACCAGCGTGCCGGACCCAGACGGGCGCCACGATCGGGCAGGCGGCGCGCCATCAGCGACCGGACGAGCCCGATCGCGCACAGGATGCCAACCCCGACGAACGCCAGGACGGCGATCGCGATGTGGGCGGGGAGGATGAAGGCGACGACGCTGCCGACGAAGCGGCCAGCGCCCACGTCGCGGCGCGCCGACCGAGGCACGACCAGCGCAGTACAAGGCCGAGCAGGCCGGCCACCGCGCCGAGTCCGTACAGCGTGATCCCGAAGACCATGCCGACGGCCCACGAGCTGAAGAACGGCCCGGCGATCAGCGGGACGGGGGCCAGGACCAGGCACGCCGACGAACCCGAACGCGTACGCCCAGCGACGTATCGATCGGCGAGATCCGGCGCACGAGCGTGCCGGTCAGGGCGGCCGCCGCGAGGAGCACGACGGGCAGCACGACGAAGAAGCGCGCGGCGAGCGGCGCGGCCCCGAAGATCGTGATCGCAGCCGACGCGAGCCAGAGCTCGCCCCAGTGGTACCAGGTCTGGGCGGGACTGCCGGGCAGGTCGGTGAAGCCGGACGGCGAGCGTGTTGTTCTCGGTGCCCGTCGTCGCGAGGTCGCGGCCGAGGACCGCGTAGAACGCCTCGTCGCGGTTCTCGACGGGCTGGACGCCGTCGCGCGGACTCGGCGCCATCGTCGATCCGTAGAGCAGGGCGATCGCGACGACGAAGACGCCACCGCCGAGGGCGGCGAGGGCGATCGGTCGATTGCGTGTCCAGCGGGTGCCATCGGTAGCCGCTGGGACCGTGTCGTCGGGCTCCGCCTGGCCACGAGCCCGGAACCGCCGGACGAGTGCGATGACGATGGCGATGGCGAAGCCGATGGCCACCGGTGTGAACGAGCTCCGTCCGCCGGACCAGATAGCGGCCCACCAGGCGGCCAGGACCATGAGCCCGGACGCCAGACCGACGCCGAGCGTCTCGCCGGCCGGCGCATCGGTCTCGAGCAGGCCGACCGATGCGGGCCACCCAGATGCCGAACACCAGGCAGACCGCGCCGAACAGCAGTCCCTGGGCGATGGCCAGCCAGACCGCACCATCGGCGACGGTGATGGCGAACTCGGACGCGAGCGGCAGCAGCCACGGTCACGGGCCGTTCGGATCCGGGCTGCTCGCGGATCGGACACGGCTGCCGGCCACGGCCCCGTCGTTGGGTGTCGTCACGGGCGCATGGTAGTCCGCGCGGCCCGCCACGCCTAGGTGACGCGAAGGTCCGCCCCCGACGTCGGGACTCTGCCGACCCCGACGAGTCGCCGCGACCTGCGTCGCTTCCTTCCGGGGCCACATCGACTCGGCGGCCAGCGCCGCGCAGATCGCGAAGCCGCTGATCCACAGGACCGGCAGCGCCAGCGTCGCCGCGACCGGGACCGTCCAGCGCCGGTCGGTCAGCCCGCCCCAGGCGACGAGTGCGGCGGCCGCCGGCAACCGGATCCACAGCGGGATCGGGATGTTGAACTGCGCCACGGACCCACCCTCGGGTGTCGACGCGATGAAGGCGATCCACTGGCGCCACAGGTCCGCGTTCATCACCAGGGAGATGGCCACGATCGCGCCGGTCACGCCGAGCGCGATGCCGAGTGCCCGCCACTCGCGCCGCACGGCGAACCACAGCAGCCCGATCCCCGGCGTGACCTTGGTCAGCAGCACGAAGCCCCACGTCCACGGGTAGCGGAACCCGAGGACGATCGCGGCCGCGATCCACAGGTGGATGTTGCCGTGATACAGCTCCAGTGCGACCGGCGGGAACGCCAGCAGCCAGAGGACGCGCACGCCGCGCCCGCCGAGCCAGATCAGGTTGCCGACCAGCAGCGCCAGCCAGATCCACAGGAACGTCGGCCACTCGAGGGCACCGAACGGACCGAACAGCCACGCGATCGGCGGCGTGTAGTTGAACGCGCCGAGCCCGCCGACGCCGACCTGGTACGGGTCGGCCGCATTCACGTTCCAGTAGGCGAAGGCGTCGTAGCCGACCGTTCCCGCCTTCGGCGCGATCACGATGAACAGGTAGCCGAGGAAGATCAGGCCGGCGATGACGGCGCCGTCGCGGATGGCGCGGCGGAACGGCCGGGTCCCGGCGGCCGACGCGGTCATGTCGGCACCGCGGTCGGCGCGATCGGCTCGGTGGGGGTGACGCCGGCGTCGGACGAGACGGTCGCGGCCTCGTCGGGTGGACGGACGCCGGCCTGCATGGTCGACAGCTGGTACATCAGCAGTCTCGGGCTGACCAGGACCGAGGCGCTGACCGCCAGCGCCCAGCCGGCCTTGGTCGGCGCGTAGCGCAGCGCCAGCCCGAGCAGCGCGACGACGAAGACGCCCCAGAGCACCGGCGACAGCGCGTACAGCGAGCGGTTCTCGACGTTGCCGACCTGCCCCAGGTCCGAGAAGCCGAGGAAGGCGATCGTCCCCGCCGGCTCGAGGACGAATTGGAGCACGATCAGCCCGGCCATCCACGCCGCGAACAGTCCGACCGCGCGCCAGTCACGCCGGCCGATCCAGAACAGCGCCACGATGACCGGCAGGATCTTGAGGTTGCCCGCCAGCGCGATCGCCCACGGCGCCCCGAGCGCGACGAGGAAGGTCACCGCGACCTGGGCCTGGCCGATCGCCAGGCTCCAGGCGATCGGTGCGGCCAGCCAGCCGGTCACGATCCAGGTCCACTCGTTGCGGAGCCCGAGCCGGATCAGCGTGCCGACGAACAGGACGATGAGGAACGCCTCCCAGATGAGCGCCGCCGTATCGAACGGGAGGAGCGCGAGCGGCCGGAAGGCGATCGCCAGGAGCGGCGGGTAGCGGTAGAACGCGGCGTCATCGGTCGACGCGCTCTGGACGTAGAGCGGCTGCCCCGCGTTCAGCCGTGCGCCGGCGTCGTAGTAGGCGTGGACGTCGGACAGCGGGTCGAGCCGAAGGTGGAGGACGAGCGTGTCGAGCCCGATGAGCAGCCCGAGGACGCTCGCGGCGATGAAGACCCGATGGACGCCCCGGGAGCGGAACATGCGCGGCACATCGGCCATCATCGCGGTCATGCTAGTCGTGCCGGGGTAGGCCATTCGTACCGGTCGGCACGATCGGGACCCGGTGCTACTCTGCACCGGCCGTGCGTACCCCGTTGCTGTTGTATGGGCTCGCCCTCCTCGTCCGGGCGCTGCTCATCTGGCATTTCCCGGACCCGGCATACCCCGATTCCGCGTACTACGTGGACGTCGCGCGTGCCCTCCACGCCGGCCAGGGGTTCAACGTCGACTTCATCTGGATCTTCCCCGAGGTCGGCGGCAAGATCCCGGCGGTCCCGACCCTGCCGATCCCGTCCAACGCCCACTGGATGCCGCTGGCGTCGATCGTCCAGGTCCCGTTCCTGGCGATCTTCGGTGACGTCGCCTGGGCGTCGGCGCTCCCGTTCGCGCTGATCGGCGCGATCGCCGCGCCGCTGACCTGGGCCATCGCCCGGGACGCGGGCGCGCCGACCGTTCGTGTCGGTCGGGGCGGGCGTGCTCGTGGCGATCCCGCTGCTGTCCACCGTCTACATGGCGCAGCCCGACAACTTCTCGCTCTACCAGCCGCTGGTCATCGCCTCGCTGTGGATGGCGGCGCGTGCCCTTCGCGGGACGGCGCATCCCGGGCGCTCGTTCGTCCTGGCCGGCCTGTTCGCCGGTCTCGCGACGTTCGCCCGGAACGACGGCCTGTTCGTCGCTCGTCTCGCTGGGCGTCGTCTTCCTGTTCGATCGCTGGCGGGCGTGGCGCTCGGCCGGCGCCAGGCGCCCGACCATCCCGTTCGCGGCGGGCGTCGGCGCGGTGGCCGTGTTCCTCCTCGTCATGGCGCCGTGGTGGATCCGCCAGCTGGCCGTCTTCGGCTCGCTGTCGCCGTCGACCACGTCGGGCAAGGTCCTGTTCATCCGCGACATCGGGGAGTGGAACAGCATCACCATCCCGGCCACCCTCGACCACCTGCTCGGGATGGGGATCGGTCCGCTGATCATGACCCGGATCGGTGGCGCGGTCGCGGCCGTGTTCATCTATCTGACCCTCGTCTGCGGCTTCGTCCTCGCCCCGACGATGATCATCGGCGGCTGGGCGCGGCGCCGGTCGCTCGACTTCGGGCCGTTCTTCGTCTACGCCGCGATCCTGTTCGCGTTCTCGGCGCTGGTCTCGGCCGTCCACGTCCCGGGCGGGACGTTCATCCACTCGGCCATCGCCCTCGCGCCGTACAGCTACATCCTGGCGCTCGAGGGCCTCGTCATCGCCATCGGCTGGCTGGCCGCGCGTCGACCGTCGTGGGACCAGGACATGGCGCTGCGGGTCTTCGGCGGCGCGACGATCGCCTTCGCGATCGGGGTCGCGATCCTCGGGACGCTCGCGGTCCATGCCACGTGGACGGCCCGCACCGACCAGCACCAGGCGGTGGCCGCCGCGCTCGACGCCGCGCGGCGCCCCGGCGAGCGACCGGGTCATGTCGATCGACGCCTCGAGCACCAAGTACTGGTCGGGCCGCGGCGGGGTCGTGCTGGTCAACGACCCGCTCGACACGATCCACGACGTCGCGCGCGCGTACGACATCCGCTGGCTGGTCCTCGACCGCGACGATTCGGTCAGCTCGGTCGCGCCCATCCTCGACGGCGGGCCGCTCCCCGACTGGCTCGGCCCGCCGATCATGAGCCAGGGCTCGCCGACCCAGCTCGCGGTCTACCCGGTGCTCCCGGCACCGGCCGCGGAGACCGCGCCGTGACGCGACGCGAGGCGATCGCCTCGGTGGTCGGGATCTTCGCCGTCGCGTTCGTGGCCCGGGTGCTGTTCGCGTCGCAGATCGTCTTCCCGAAGCCCGAGGACACGGCCTACTACTTCGGCGTCGCGCGCAACCTGGTCGAGGGGCGCGGCCTCGTCTCGGACGCGCTGTGGAGCTACCAGACCCCGCCGCTCGCGTTCCCGCGGGCGGCCTTCGAGGTGTGGCTGCCGCTGCCGTCGCTGCTGGCGGCGATCCCGATGGCCCTCTTCGGCGCCACCTTCGCCGCCGCCCAGTGGGCGTCGGTCGTGCTCGGGGCCATCGTGCCGGTCCTCGCCTGGCGGCTGGCCGCGGACGTCGCCGTGGAACGCGGGCTGCCGGCCGGACGCGCCCGGGTGCTGGCGGTCGGCACCGGGCTGACCTGCGCGGTCTACCTGCCGCTGCTCCTCCATTCCGCCCTGCCCGACTCGACGATGCCGTTCGCGGTCCTCGCCCTCGCGGCCTGCCTGCTGATGGCGCGCATCGTCCGCGAGCCGCGCGGCGGCCGCCTCCTCGACCTGCGTGTCATCGGTCTCGGCGTCCTCATCGGCCTGGCCGCCCTGACCCGCAACGAGGCGATCTACCTCGGCCTGGCCTGGCTCATCGTCGCGGCCGGCATCGCCGGGCTGGATCGCCGGACGCGGGCCGGGCTCATCGGCGCGGTCGCGGCGGGTCGCGCTGCTGGTCTTCCTGCCGTGGGCGATCCGCGACTGGGTCACCTTCGGCAGCCCGTTCCCGGGCCAGGCGGTCGCGAACGCGTTCTCGATCAGCGGCTTCGACATCTTCGCCTGGAACGATCCGCCGACGCTGGCCCGCTACCTGGCGGTCGGGCCGGCCCAGCTGATCGACATGCGCATCGAGGGGCTCAGCCACAACCTGTTCAGCGTCCTGCTGCTGCCGGGTCTGCCGGTCTCGCTGATCGGCCTCATCGGGCTGCCGTGGGCCATCCGCGGCGGTGCCATCCGGCCGCTGGTCATCGTCAGCTTCGCGACCTTCCTGGTGACCAGCCTCGTCTTCCCGGTCGCGACGACGTGGGGCACGTTCCTCCACGCCGCCGGCCCGTTCCAGGTCCTGCTGGTCGTGTCGGCACTGCTGGCGCTCGACGCGCTGATCGCCCGGGTCGGCGTCCGGCTGGGCTGGACCCGACCGGTCGCCTGGCTCGGACCGCTGCTCGGGATCTTCGGGTCGCTGCTCTTCTCGGTCGCGCTGCTGCCGTCGTTCGGGTCGGGCTCGAGCGGCACGGCCGAGCAGTACCGCCAGCTGGCGGCGGCGATGTCGGGCATCGGCCATCCGCTCGACGGCTCGAGCGGCCCGGTCATCACCAACTTCCCGATCTGGATGGCCGAGACCCAGCGGATCGACTCCCTGGCACTCCCCGACGAGCCGCCGCGGGACGTGCTCGACCTCGCCTCGACGCTTCGGCGCGAAGCTCGTCGTCCTGGTCGACGCCGACAGCAGCCACTGGCCGCACGACCTCGACGCCGGCGTCGACGGCAGCGCCTGCTTCCACGAGCTCGATCTCGCGGCGGCCCCGAGCCGGTCGCCCGGCGACACCCTGAGCGGCGTTCGTGCGTTCGAGGTCGTCTGCCCATGAAAGGCGACCCCTATACTCACACTCCGATGGAGCCAGCACGCGCCGGGACCGATGCTCGGGACAGCCGCTTCGACGGACTCCACGCGGAGGCGAAGGCGGCGGTCGGCTACAGCGCGAACACGCTGCGGAGCGTCCGCGAGCGGTACCGCGAGGCGTACGCCGATTCGCTCGGTCAGTGGCAGGAGCTGCGCGACCAGCTCGACCAGGTCGATCGCGGACCGGTCGACGGCGGATGGCGCGACCGGCACCGCCCCGGTCGATCGGGCCGCCGATGCTGCGGAGGCCGGCGCCGACGACGCGCGCCGGCGGACGCTGCGCGGGGACGTCGAGACGCTGACCGCCGACCTCGGCGACCACCAGGCCGAGCTGGCCAAGCTCGAGCTCGCCGAGCGCGACGCTCGAGCGCACGTGGCTGTTCCTCGAACGCGGCGACGCGACGCTGCTGACCGATGTCGGTCGGACCGACGACCGCCGGCGACGTCCAGATGCGGATCGTCGAGGCGCAGGAGGCCGAGCGCGTCGCGGCTGGCCCAGGAGATCCACGACGGCCCGGCCCAGGCGCTCAGCAACACGATCTTCCAGGTCGAGTACATCGAGCAGCGTCATCGATCCGGACTCCGATGCTCGCCCGCACCGAGCTGCGCTTCCTGCGCGAGCTCCTGCGTCGCGAGCTGGGCGACGTCCGCGGCGTTCATCAGCCAGCTCCGACCGCCGATGCTCGATCAGCTCGGGCTCGACGGGGCGATCACCGATACCGTCCAATACATGGCGGACGCTGACCGGGCTCGACATCGCGCTCGACCTGGCGGCCCCGGCCGACGTCCTGACCGACGGCCAGCAGACCGTCGTCCTGCGCGTCGTGCAGGAGGCCCTGCAGAACGTCCGCAAGCACGCCGCGGCGACCAACGTCTCGGTGACGACCCGGCTCGACGAGGACGGCAGCTGGATCGCTCGAGGTCCGCGACGACGGCCGCGGCTTCGACATCGGCGCGGTCGCGGCCCGCGGCCGGCGGAACTTCGGGCTCCAATTCATGCGCGAACGTGCCGAGCTGATCGGCGCGCGTTTCGACGTACGATCGCGGCCGGACGGCGGGACCGTCGTCCGCCTGGCGATCCCGACCGGACCCAGTACGGAAGAGGAGAGCTCATGAGTGCGATGGACTACAGCGGCCCGGATCGTCGACGCGGCGGTCCGGACCGTCGCGCCCTCGACGAGATGACGAGGATCCTCGTCGTCGACGACCACGCGCTGTTCCGGATGGGGATCGCCAACATCCTCGGACACGAGTCCGACTTCGAGATCGTCGGCGAGGCCGACGACTGCGCGGCGCCATCGACCGCGCCCTCGAGACGTCGCCCGACATCATCCTGATGGACCTCTCGCTGCCCGCCCCGGGCGGCATCGAGACGACCCAGCGGATCAAGCGCGAGCTGCCCAGCGACCGGGATCATCGTGCTCGCCCAGACCGAGGACGAGGACGCGCTGTTCGACGCGATCAAGGCGGGCGCCGCCGCGTTCATCCTCAAGGACGTCGGCCCGGACGACCTGGTCACGATCATCCGTCGGGTGGTCGCCGGCGAGTACCTCATCAACGACAAGGTCTTCTCCAAGCCGGCCGTCGCCGTCGCGCGTCCTCAAGGAGTTCCGCGAGCTCGCGGTCTACGGCCAGGAGGCCGCGCCGATCTTCGCGCCGCTCTCCCCGCGCGAGGTCGAGATCCTCGACAACATCGCCCAGGGCATGACCAACAAGCAGGTCGCCTACGCGCTGTCGATCAGCGAGCAGACCGTCAAGAACCACATGAGCTCGATCCTGCGCAAGCTGTCCGTCAACGACCGGACCCAGGCCGTCGTCTACGCGATGCGCCAGGGCTGGATCCGGATGCCGGAAGACTGATCGCCAGGCGCACCCACGCGACCATGACCGACATCGCACCCGCCCCCCCGCCACCGGCCACCCTGCCGGAGCTCTCCGGCCGCATGGCCGAGGAGCTGACGCAGCTCGACCGCGAGCTGGTCGAGGTCGACCTGCTCATCGCCCAGGCCCGCACGGAGGCGACGCGTCACGAAGCGCGCCGTGCGGCGGCCGGCGAGAAGCTGACGACCGCGACGGCAACGGCCACGTCTGCCGGGACGACGCTCGACCCGATCGTGGCGGCCGACCTCAACGCGCAGCTGGTGCTCCTCACCAAGCGGGCCGCGCTGATGGAGTCGCAGGTCGACGTCCTCGAAGGCAAGCGCCGGGCGCTGGGCCGCTACCGCGACGCGATGGCGGTCTACGCCGAGGCGCTCGAGGGGTTCGGTGACGTCCCGATCGCCGCCCGTGGCGGCCAAGCCGGCTTCCGCCAAGGCACCGGGCCAGCCCGATCCCACGAGGTGTCCCGCCGGCGGTCTCCCGCCTCCTTCTCGGCGCGCAGGAGGACCTCCGCCGCGAGATCGCCCGGGCGATGCACGACGGCCCCGCCCAGAGCCTGACCAACATCGTGCTCCAGGCCCAGATCGTCGAGCGGCTCGTGGAGACGCGATCCGAGCAAGGCCGGCGACGAGGTGCGCCAGCTCGTGGCGATGGTCCAGCAGACGCTCGAGGCGACGAAGTCGTTCATCTTCGACGTCCGGCCGATGGTCCTCGACGACCTCGGGCTGGTGCCGACGCTGCGTCGCGCGGCGCGCGAGCGCGGTCGGCGGGCGGACGTCCCGGTCGAGTTCGACTCGCTGGGCCAGGAGCGGCGGCTGCCGATGGATCTCGAGAGCGGCCTGTTCCGGATCGTCGACGAGGCGATGGCCGCCTACCTGGGCGCCCGCGCCGAGCGTGTGTCGGTCCGGCTCGACTGGTCCGAGCAGGTCGAGGCGACCATCTCCGCCTCCCGCAACGCCGCCGAGATGCGTCCCGACTCGACCCCGGACGCCGGCCCGGCCGAGGACCTGCCGCCGGCCCTGGCGGCCATGATGGAGGACCGCCGCGCGGATGCGCGCGACGCGGCCGAGGCAGCCAGGCGCGAGGCGATCGTCGTCCTGCCGCCATCGACCTGGCGCGAGATCCAGAGCCGCGCGTGGACGCTCGGCCTGACCGCCGAGCTGTCGGCCGACGGCGCAGAGCTTCGGCTGGTCGGCGACGTGCCGCCGCTCCAGACGCCCACCCAGACTGCATGACGCGCCCGCGGCTGTCCGCGGTCAGGGGTCAGGGAGTGGTGGAGTACGGGCTCATCCTGGCCCTGACCAGCATCTTCACGCTGCTCATCCTGGTGGTCTTCGGCGGGACCCTGGCCGACGTCCTCGGGTTCATCGCCAACGCCATCGATGCGGCGACCGGGGGGTGACGGCCCCCGTACCATCAGCCTAGTGTGCCCGCGGCCACTCCCTCCATATAGTGGCCGTGCCCTCAGCCGGGGGTGTCATCATCCAGGAGGCACGCTCAATGGCCCTCATCACGGACTTGTATCTCAAGGTCCTCAACGCGTTCGATCGCGACGAGGAAGGCCAGGGTCTGGCCGAGTACGCGCTGATCCTCGCGCTCATCGCCATCGTGGCGATCGTCGCCCTCATCTTCCTGGGCGGCCAGGTCAGCAAGATCCTGAGCCAGGTCGGCAACTCCGTCTAGGCTTCGCACTCGGTAGATCCATGGACCGCCGGTCGCTCGACCGGCGGTTCAATCATTTCTGGCCTCTTCTCGCGGTTCGGCCGTGCACCGCAACCTCCAAACCCCTCTTGACATTAGTCCTACGTCATTCGTACCGTCCGTTCTCCGGGGATCCCAAGCGACTACTAACGGAGGTCTGATCGGATGACACGCGTCATGGACATCCTGAGCTCACTGCGCCGTGAGGACGGCCAGGGGCTCGCGGAGTACGCTCTGATCCTCGCACTCATCGCCATCGTCGCCATCGTCGCCCTCATCTTCCTGGGCGCGCAGGTCAGCCAGATCCTCAGCCAGGTCGGCAACTCGGTCTAGGATCCGCACGAGCGTGACTTCAAAGACCGCCGGCACCTTCGGGGCCGGCGGTCTTTCGTCACCTTGTGCCAGGCGTCAACGGGTTCGAGTCATAGGCTCATTCGCCCGCTTGACGTGATGCGTTCCTGCCTCTACCTTGTGCCAGCCCTCGCACGCCGGGGAGCTTTTACGGAAAGGAGGTACCTACCACACATGACTTCGATCTATCTTCGGATCATGAACTTCCTTGATCGGGACGAGGAAGGCCAGGGTCTCGCCGAGTACGCACTGATCCTTGCACTCATCGCCATCGTCGCCATCGTCGCCCTCATCTTCCTGGGCAACCAGGTCAGCAAGATCCTGAGCCAGGTCGGCAACTCGGTCTAACCGAGTCGCTTACCAACTCGATCGACGGCCGTCGGACCTCCGGGTCCGGCGGCCGTTTCTCATTGCCCGCGCACCACCCGGGGCGCCTCCGGCACCACCCGGGACGCGCGGTCCGGCGACCTTTCAGGATTCCTTGCCGCGTGCAGGATTTCCTGCCGTTTCCTCCTAATAGTCCTAGCCCTTTGGTATAGTCGCGCGGCTCTGGGCCGGTGCTAGAGTGGTGCCACCTGTCACACCAATCCTCTGTCGGGGAGAACCAACTTGAAGCGTTCAAATCGCCTCGTCCTGCTCGTCGGGGTCTTCCTGGCGATCGTCGCGTTCGTCGGGATCCTGTTGCTCGTCCGGAGCCCAAACACCGGCGACAACGGGACACCTCCGCCGCCGACGACGGGCCCAGTGGTCGTCGCCTTGGTCGACATCCCCCTGTCGACGAAGATCACCGCCGACCAGGTGACGACCAAGACTCTCGATCTGACGCAGATCCTGCCCGGGGCCTACACGGACCCGTCCCAGGTCGTCGGCCAGATCGCCCGACAGCCCGTCGCGACGGGCGCTCAGATCACGAGCGCCACGACCGCCGGCGGGGTCCCCGGCGAGATCACCAACATCGATTGCCCCGCCACCCTGCGCTGCATGGCGGTCCAGGTGGACCAGGTCAGCGGCGTCGGGACGGTCATCAAGACCGGTGACTACGTCGACGCGGTCGTCGGCCTGACGGCGGACAAGTTCCCGGTCACCACGATCAACCCGACCGACAACTCGATCACCGTCGTCGCGGGCATCAACGGCACGAGCGTCAAGCTCCTGCTCCAGGGCCTGCAGGTCATGGGCACGCTGCTGCCGCCGGTCGCCCCGCCGCCGGAAGGCAGCACGACCGCCTCGCCGGCTCCGTCCGGCGGACCGAGCACCGCGCTCAATGGCCAGCAGGAGATCGTCGTCCTGGCCGTCAGCGCCCAGCAGTCCGAAGTCCTCAAGTTCGTCCAGATGGACGGGAGCATCTCGCTCGCGCTCCGATCGCCCAACGACTTCATCGACCCGGCCACGGGAGCTCCGCTCCCGCCGGTCTCGGCCGAGACGACGGGCATCATCCTCAAGACCCTGGTCGACTCGTACGGCGTGCTGCCGCCGGAGCTCGTCCAGACCGTGATCCCGACCGCCACCAAGAAGCCATAGGCACAGGCGCACACCGCCCGGGCGCTTCGGCGGCCGGGCGGGCTCCCCGACCGGGGGCGGGCGCGAGGGCCATCGTCCAGCGCCCGCCACGACCCGGTCTTGAACCGACCCATCGCATCACACGATCGCAAGGACAGACCAGAGCGAGATGGCCGACCAGATCCGTGTCCTCATCGTCGACGACATCCCAGAGACCCGCGACCACCTGACGAAGCTGCTCGGCTTCGAGAGCGACATCGACGTGGTCGGCTCGGCGGCGTCCGGGCGCGAGGCGCTCGAGATGGCCACGCGTCTGACGCCCGGACGTGGTCCTGATGGACATCAACATGCCGGACATGGACGGCATCGCCGCCACCGAGCAGCTGTCCTCGGCGGTCCCCGCCGCGGCCGTCGTGATGATGTCCGTCCAGGGTGAGGCCGACTACCTGCGCCGCTCGATGCTCGCCGGCGCCCGCGAGTTCCTGGTCAAGCCGTTCAGCAGCGACGAGCTCACCGCCTCGATCCGACAGGTCTGTGCCCGCGAGCGGGACAAGCAGAGCCGCATGGCGGTCATGCCGGTCGCATCGGCCAATGGCTCCGGCGGAACCGTGCGGACGGGTGAGCCGGGCGAGCCCGGCCTGATCGTCGCCGTGTTCAGCCCCAAGGGCGGCGTCGGGCGCACGACCGTGGCCGTCAACCTGGCCGTCGCCGCGGCCACGGAGCTCGGCAAGAAGGTCGTCATCGTGGACGCCTCGTTCCAGTTCGGCGACGTCGGCGTCCTGCTCAACCTCAACCCCAAGAACAAGTCCATCGCGGACCTCCTCCCCGAGCTCGAGACCGGCGAACCGGACTCGCTCGACACGTTCGTGATCACCCACTCCGCCGGCATCCAGGTCCTGCTGGCGCCGCCGTCGCCCGAGACGGCCGAGATGATCACCGCGTCCGGGGTCAAGCAGATCCTCGACGCGCTGCGCCGGACCCACGACCTGGTCGTCGTCGACTGCACCGCGTTCTTCAACGACACGACGCTGGCGATCCTCGACGCCGCGGACGTGATCCTGACGATGCTCACCCTCGAGATCACGAGCATCAAGAACATGCGCCTGTTCCTCGAGGTCGCCGACCAGCTCGGCTACGAGCCAGGCAAGGTCCGCCTCGTCCTCAACCGCGCCGACTCGGCGCTCGGCATCCGCGTCGCCGACGTCGAGCACTCGATCGGCCGCAAGGTCGACGAGACGATCGTCAGCGACGGTCGGAGCGTGGTCTACGCACTGAACCGGGGAGTACCGTTCTTCCTCTCCAATCGCGAGGCACAGGTCTCCCAGGACATCCTCCGGTTGGCCCGATCCGTCGTCGGCGAAGGGTCCACCACCACAACCGTCCCGGCCGACCGGAAGGCGGCCCAGAAGAAGTCGCTCTTCGCATGGCGATGAGCGCAGACACAGCAGCCCGTCGGGGCGAGAAGGGGTGTAGGCGATGTCCCTCCTGAAGCGGATCGAGAGCGCTCGACCGGGAGCCAGCGGTGCACCGGGGCCGGCGCCCACGGCGCCGAGCGGCAACGTGCCGGCCACGCCGGGCGGCGCGCCGCCCACATGGCCACGTCGGGCCGGCTGACCAGCCAGGCGCCCGTGCGGGAATCGTTCCGGGACGTCAAGTTCCGGATCCAGAACCGGGTCATCCAGGACCTGGACCCGAAGCTCGACCTGTCCAACCAGGTCGAGGTCCGGCGCCAGATCGAGGAGATCTTCGGCAAGGTCATCGACGAGGAAGGCCTCGCCCTGACCCGCGCCGAGCGCGTCCGGATGCTCGAGCAGATCACCGACGAGATCATCGGCCTCGGGCCGCTCGAGCCGCTGCTCCGTGACGAGTCCATCACCGAGGTCATGGTCAACGGGCCGCGCCAGGTCTACATCGAGCGCTCCGGCAAGCTCGAGCTGACCAACGTCGTCTTCCAGAACGACGACCACGTCATGCGCATCATCGATCGGATCATCGCCCCGATCGGCCGGCGCGTCGACGAGTCGTCGCCGATGGTCGACGCCCGCCTGACCGACGGTTCCCGCGTCAACGCCATCATCCCGCCGCTGTCACTGGTCGGCCCGGTCATCACCATCCGCAAGTTCTCGGCCTCGCCGTTCACGGTCGACGACCTCATCCGTTTCGGGACCGCCACCGCAGACATGTTCGACTTCCTTCGAGCATGTGTCGAGGCTCGCCTGAACATCTTCGTGTCCGGCGGCACGGGCTCCGGCAAGACCACGACCCTCAACGTCCTGTCGTCGTTCATCCCGAACGACGAGCGGATCGTGACGATCGAGGACGCCGCCGAGCTCCAGCTCCGCCAGGAGCACGTGGTCACCCTCGAGTCGCGCCCGCCGAACATCGAGGGCAAGGGCGCGATCCCGATCCGCGAGCTCGTCCGCAACGCCCTGCGCATGCGCCCCGACCGCATCATCGTCGGGGAGTGCCGCTCGGGCGAGGCGCTCGACATGCTCCAGGCCATGAACACGGGCCACGACGGCTCGATGTCGACCGGCCACGCCAACTCGCCACGCGACATGCTCTCCCGCCTCGAGACGATGGTCCTGATGGCCGGCGTCGACCTGCCCCTGCGGGCCATCCGCGAGCAGGTCGCCTCGGCGGTCGACCTCATCGTCCAGCAGTCACGCCTCAAGGACGGGACCCGCAAGATCGTCAACATCACCGAAGTCCAGGGCATGGAGGGTGACGTCATCGTCATGCAGGACGTGTTCGTCTTCGAGCAGACCGGCGTCGTCGAAGGCAAGATCCAGGGCCGGCTCAAGCCGACCGGGATCCGGCCCAAGTTCGTCGAGAAGTTCGAGGTGATGGGCATCCATCTCCCGCCCGGCCTCTTCGGGTTCACCTACTAGGCCCCGGGAAGGAGCTGTCGCGCGGTGGATACCATGACGCTCGCGGTCGCAGGCGTCGCCGCTCTGGCGATCGTCCTGATCGCGATCGGCGTCGCGACGTCCGGCGGTGGAGGCATCTCCGATCGCCTGGAGCGGTACGCCGCCAAGCCGACGGAGGTCCAGAAGACCTCCTCGTCGGGTCAGGGTGGCGTGGCCGAGCTGATCGCCCAGAGCGCGACCCTCAACAACCTCAACCGGGTCGTCGAGCAGCGCGACTTCGGCGCGAACCTCGCGCGCGACATCGCCCGCGCGGACCTCAAGCTCAAGCCGTCCGAGTTCCTCGCTCATCTGGGCCGGGTCGGTCGGTCGGCGTCCCGTTGGCGATGCTGCTCATCTCGCCGATCCTGCCGGCGCTCGGCAACCCGCTGTTCCTCCTGATCGGCGGGTTCGTCGGGTTCCTGCTCCCGCGCTTCTGGCTCGGCCGTCGCAAGGCGGGCCGGCTGGGCGCCTTCAACAAGCAGCTTCCTGACACGATCACGCTGATCGCCAACGCCCTCCGGGCCGGCTCGTCGTTCCTGCAGGCCATCGAGCTCGTCGTCCGCGAGTCGCGGCCGCCGATCTCGACCGAGTTCGGGCGCGTCATCCGCGAGGTCAACCTCGGCCTGCCGTTCGACCAGGCGCTCGAGAACATGGTCCGCCGCGTCCGCTCCGACGACCTCGAGCTGATGGCCACCGCCATCAGCATCCAGCACCAGGTCGGCGGCAACCTCGCCGAGATCCTCGACTCGATCGCGTTCACCATCCGCGAGCGCATCCGGATCAAGGGCGAGATCCGGACCCTCACGGCGCAGCAGCGCCTGTCCGGCTACGTCGTCGGGTTCCTGCCGATCGGCCTCGCCGGCTTCCTGTTCATCGCCGCACCCGGCTTCATGAAGCCGATGTTCGACAATCCGCCGGAGATCCTCGGTCTCCCGGCGGGCGTGGTCATCCTCATCTTCGGCGGTTTCATGATGTTCATGGGCTTCATGTTCATCCGCAAGATCGTCGACATCGAGGTCTAGACGATGCCCATCCTTGCGATCGTCGTCGCTGCCCTCGCGGCCGGCGCCATCCTGCTCATCGTCATCGGGCTTGCCGGCTCCTCGCCGGTCGACCCGGTCCAGGCCCGCCTGACCCAGCTCGGCTCGATGCAGGCCAAGAACCTCGAGGAGCTCGAGCTCCAGCAGCCGTTCATCGAGCGGACGCTGCGCCCGCTGGCGACGCGGCTGTCGGGCAGCGTCGCACGCGTCACCAGCACGTCCTTCAGCGAGCGAACCGAGAAGCGGCTGGCGCTGGCCGGCAACCCGGGCGATCTCCGGGTGGCCGACTGGCTCGGGCATCAAGGCGATCGGCGCGATCGTCGGCGCCATCCTGTTCTTCTTCCTGTTCGGGATCGTCGGCCTGATCGGGCTCCCGTTCGTCATCGGCGGCATCCTCATGCCGGTGATCGGCGCGCTGTTCGGCTACACGGCCCCTGAGTTCTGGCTCGGACGCAAGGTCAAGCAGCGCCAGAAGGCGATCCTGCTGATGATCCCGGACGCGCTGGACCTGCTGACCATCTCCGTCCGTGCCGGCCTCGGCTTCGACGCCGCGCTGGGCAAGGTCGTCGAGAAGCTGCAAGGGCCCGCTGTCGGACGAGTTCCGCCGGGCGCTGGCCGAGGTGCGGGTCGGCAAGGCGCGCCGCGACGCGCTGCGCGACATCGTGCCGCGGACCGAGGTCGTGCCGCTGACCAACTTCATCGGCGCGATCATCCAGGCCGAGCAGCTGGGCGTGTCGATCTCCAAGGTGCTGCAGGTCCAGTCCGAGCAGCTCCGCATCGAGCGCCGCCAGCGCGCCGAGGAACAGGCGGCCAAGGCGCCGATCAAGATGCTGTTCCCGCTCGTCGGCTGCATCTTCCCGTCGCTGTTCATCGTCATCCTCGGGCCGGCGATCATCCTCATCGTCGAGAACCTCAAGGTCTAGCCCGGTCCGGGCACGGAGCTCTCGATGACCGCGGCGCTGCGCGCCCGCAATCTCGACCGCCAGACCGAGCTGGCCACGCGGCTCGAGGTGGCCGACGGCCTGTGGAGCCGGTTCATGGGCCTGATGGGCCGTCCCGCTCTGGAGCCCGACACCGGCCTGTGGCTGACCGGGACGAACGGCATCCACATGATGTTCATGCGCTTCGCGATCGATGCCGTGTTCCTCGGCCAAGCCGGACCAGGCGGGCGACGAGGCGCGGGCCGTCGTCTCGGTCCACCGCGGACTGCGGGCCTGGACCGGTCTCGTGCCGCTCGTCCGTGGCGCCGAACGGCGTCCTCGAGCTGCCGGTCGGGACCATCGAACGAAGCGGCACGGCCGTCGGCGACCGGATCGCGCTGGAGCCCGCCACACCCGCTGGTTGAGCCGCGGTAAAGCGGCGCGGGCCATCATCGACAGGCGATGGCGGCCATCCGGCGGCTGACGGCCGCGACCCTCGATCTCGCCTTTCCGGCGCTCTGCTCGGGCTGTGGCCGGGAAGGCCCGCCCCTCTGCCCCGGCTGCCTGCCCGAGCTCGACGCTCGTCTCTGGTTGCCCGGTGGCACGCCGCTCGGGCTGCCCGCCGACATCCCGGCGCCGCTCCTCCAGCTCGACTGGTGCGCGCCGTTCGCGGGCGCCGTCCGACACGGACTCCACGACCTGAAATACAAGGGCGAGCGCCGCCTGGCCGAGCCGTTCGGCGCGGCCGTCGCGCGGCGGTGGGCGCGGGTCGGATCGGGCGCCCAGGTCCTCGTCCCTGTCCCCGTCCACGCCGACCGGGAGCGGCAGCGCGGCTACGACCAGGCGGCACTGATCGCGGAGGTCGCGGCCCGCGACCTTGGTCTGCCCGCCGTCCGCGCCCTCGTCCGCCGGCGGGCGACGATCGCCCAGTTCGAGCTCGGCCGACACGAGCGCGAGGCCAATGTCACAGGTGCGTTCGAGGTTCGGGCCCGGCGGGAGGACGGACGCGGCCCGGGGCGGCTGTGGTCGGCCGCTGGGTGCTGCTGGTCGACGACGTGGTCACCACGGGTGCGACGCTGGCCGCCTGTGCGACCGCCCTCCGCCGTGCTGGTGCCGTGGCCGTCAGCGCGATCGCGGTCGCCCGGGAGCGATGATCGCCGGGAGAGAGGCGGGCCGGGGAGGCGGCGTATACTCGGTCGCAGGCGGTCCACGACGCGACACTCGCACCGCCGCGGCGGGACCAGAACGGGCGGCCAGAGGCCCGGGGGGTTCGCTTGAGGACGATCGTCAAGGGCAAGAATGCCGAGGTCCCGGAGCGCGTTCGCGAGTACGCGGAGCGCAAGCTCAAACGGATCGATCGGCTGCTCGACGATCAGACCGATGCCACGGTCGAGCTCTGGAGCGAGCACCACAAGAGCGCCGCGACCTCGCATGTCGCCGAGCTGACGCTGATCGTCCACGGCCAGGCCCTGCGCAGTCGCGCGACCGGCACGAGCTACCAGGAAGCGCTCGACGACGTCGTCGACAAGGCGGAGCGCATCGCGGTCGGCTACAAGGAGAAGCCGCGGCTGCGCGCCCGGCCCGAGGAGGAGAAGCAGATCCTCCGCCGTCTCGCCGACGGCTCGGCTGGCCCCGGCCGCGAACCGCGCATCGTCAAGGTCAAGCGCTTCGCCATCGAGCCGATGTTCGAGGAGGACGCGGTCGCGGCGATGGAAGAGCTGGGCCACCAGTTCTTCGTCTTCGTGAACGCCGAGACCGAACGCGTCGCCATCCTCTACCAGCGCCAGGACGGCGACTTCGGCCTCATCGAACCAGCCATCGGCGGCGACTACACCAAAGGCCGCCCCCGAGCCTCCGACACCCCACCAAAAGCCGCCTCCGCCCGTTCCTGAACACTCGAACTCGACAGCGGGCGTCGCACCGTGGTGCGGGCGCACCGACGCCGGCGCGGCAGGCGCTTCCGTTAGGCGCAGCGCCGTAGGAAGCGACAGTCGCGATGGCGGCGGGGCGACGGCGGCGCTGGTCCCGGGCGCTCGCGTCGTACCATCGCCGAATGCTTCCCGACGGACGACGCCTCGGTGCCCACCTGCCGCTCGGCAACGGGATGGTCCGCGCCGTCGATCGCGCCAACGAGATCGGCGCCACCGCGCTGCAGGTCTTCACCGACAACCCGACCGCGTGGCGGCGGCGCGCGAACCCACCGGCCGAGGCCGAGGCGTTCCGTGCGAGGCTGGTCGAGTTCGACATCCGGCCGATCGCCGTCCACGCCTCGTACCTGATCAACCTCGCCGGGCCCGACGAAGACGCGTTCGGACGGTCGGTCGGCGTCCTCGCCTCCGACCTGCGGACGGCGCCCGGCTTCGCCGCCCGCTACGTCAACGTCCACATCGGCTCGCACCGCGGTGCCGGGGTCGAGTTCGGGACGCAGCGCCTGGCGGACGGGCTGGCCCTCGTGCTCGCCGAGGTCGATGGCGGGCTCGACACTCCGGCGATCATCCTCGAGAACTCGGCGGGGAGCGGCTTCGGACTCGGCACCGACGTCGCCGGTCTGGCCGCCATCGCCGAGGCGGCCGCCGCTCGTGGCATCGCCCGTGACCGGCTGGGGTTCTGCATCGATACGGCGCACGCCTGGGCCGCCGGCATCGACCTGTCGGAGCCGGACGCGATCGACGCCTTCCTCGCCGACTTCGATGCGCGGATCGGGCTCGATCGCCTGGCCATGATCCACTTCAACGATTCCAAGAGCGAGCGCGGCTCGCATCTCGACCGTCACGAGCATCTCGGGGCCGGCCGGATCGGGGCCGGCGGGCTCGGCCACCTCCTCCGCCATCCCTCCCTGGCCCGCGTCACCTACTACCTCGAGACCCCCGGGATGGACGAGGGCTACGACGCGGTGAACCTCGGCACGGGCCTATGACATCGCCGCGGGCCGGCCGCTCGCCGACCTGCCGCCCGAGGCGCTGGAGATGGGCGGCAGCCGGGCACGCACCGGACCACCGGTCGGTCCGCCGCCGGACGACTCGGAGTGACGACCCCGTCCACGGCGCAGGGCAGTCGGTGGCTGGCCCTCATCCCGATCGGCCTGCTGGTCGTCGCGTCCATCCTGCGTCTGCCGGACCTGGCGACCCGCGGCACGTGGGACGCCGACCAGGGCCACGACATGCTCGTGCTCCGCGCCTTCGTCCGCGACGGGGTCGTCCCCCTGCTCGGACCGCCGACGTCGCTCGGAGACGTCCACCACGGCGCGCTCTACTACTACCTGCTCGCACCGGCCGCGTTCCTGACCGGCGGCGATTCGCCGCTCGCGGTCGCGGCCCTCATCGCGCTGGCCGGGATCGCCGCCGTGCTCGTCACGTGGTGGCTGGCACGATCGATCGGCGGGCCGGTGGCCGGGCCTCGTCGCGGGCCTGGCGATGGCGGTGTCCGCCTCGGCGGTGGACGAGTCGACGTTCATCTGGAACCCGAACCTCATCGCGCTGTCGAGCTCGATCGCGCTCGCGGGTGCGTGGTACGCCTGGACGACCGAGCGCCTGCGCGGGTGGGTGATCGCGGCGGTCGGGACCGCGGTGACGATGCAGTGCCACGTGCTCGGCGTGACGCTGCTGCCGGTGGTCGCAGCGCTCCTCGTGGCCGATGCGCGCCGGCGGCCGCCGGGCGCAGAACGACGTGCGGTCTGGTGGGCGGGCCTGGCCGGGCTCGGCATCATCGCCCTGTCGTTCCTGCCGCTGGTCGTGCACGAGCTGACCAACGACTTCTCCGAGGTCCAGGCCGCGCTCGATTACCTGCGCGGCGGCGGAGTGCCCGCGGCGAACGGACCGTTGGTGAGCTTCCTCGTCATCGCCGCTCGGGTCCTGTCATGGCCGATCGTCGGGTTGCTGACCGATGCCGGCTGGGTCGCCCTCGTCGCGGTCGCGGTCGTGATCGCCATCACCGTCTGGACCGCACGCGTGGGCACGCTCCGCGAGCGACAGGCCGCCCGCTGGCTCGGGCTCGGGCTGCTGTGGACGGCCTTTGCGCTGACCTTCCTGTCGCCCAGCCTGGCCGACCATCATCCCCGACCTCCCGAACGACCACTACCACGCGTTCGCCGACCCGATGGTCTTCACCTTGCTCGGCATCGGTGCGGGCGCGCTGTGGCGGCTGCGAGCGCTCGGGAGGGCGGAGCCTGACGCCGGGGGCGTCGCCCGGCGGCCGCGGAGCGTCGGCGCCGATGAGCCCGCGCACCCCGACCCCGCCTCGGGTCGTCGGTCCGTGCCCGTCGGGCCGGTCATCGCGGTCGTCGGGGTGGTCGCGATCCTTGCGTGGAACGTCGCCCGCCAGCCGCCGGCCGTCCATCCCGACGGTGGCTTCCCGGCCGCCGATGCCGCGGCGGCGAGGATCATCGGCGTGGCCGACGGCGATCCGATCACCCTCGTCTCGCTGCCCGGCTTCAAGTCCACCGAAGCCTACGGCTATCCGCTCGTGCGGGCCGGGGCGGAGGTCCGAACCGCCACCGGCGGCGATCCGGACGCTGTCCTCGATGGTGTCGTGGTCGTCATCTGCGACTCCCGGTTCGAGATCGCGATCGGGGCGCCGTGCGGCGGGCCGGCCGAGGCGACGGTCGCACCGGCCGATCGATTCGGGCAGCCCGTGGACCGGTTCGTGGCCGCTCCCGGCCGGACGATCTCGGTCTACCGGCCGGGCGTCGTCGCGTGGACGGCCCCAGCCGACTGAGACGGCTCCGGCGGCGCGCCTCCCAGGCGCGCATCTCCGAGATCGAGCGTGACCAACGACCGGTTCTGACAACTGCGCCAATCCGAGGTCGACCACGTTCAAACATGTCGATCGTGTGCCTGGCAGCATCGGGGGCGCGCTGCCCGGGCGCCGCTGCCCCGGCCGCTGGCGCTGCCCGCCCAAGTCCCCCGGGAATCGCGAACGCCGGCGCCCCAGACGCCGGCGTTCGCTGCCCCGAGACCCGGATCGTGGAGGGCGAATCCGGGCCGTGCCCTGGTGTGTGCTAGTAGCGCCCGGGCTCCCGGGTGGCGGAGCGTGACACCGGGCGCACCGTGCTGACGGTGGACCCGACCCCGGCACCGACCGGGCTGGCCGCGGTGGACATGCGGCCGTTGGGCCGAACAGGCGCCCGATCGGCGCTGGTGCTCGTCTCGGCCGGCTGGAACGATCGTCCGTAGCGGCGCATCCGCACCGCGAGGTAGTACTCCATGATCTGGCGGACCTGCGGCTCGCTCAGGAGCTCGTCCGCGCGGAGAGCGTATTCGACCCGGGCGGTCGGGTTCGTGTTGCCGGCGGCGACCAGCCCGAGATACTGCGGGGTGTCGGCGTCGTCGCGCAGCTCGCGCAGGCCGCGAGCAAGCTTCGTCGCCGTCCCGAGCGATGGCATGCGGTCGCCACGGATCAGCCGCGAGATGGTGGAGTGATCCACGCCCGACTGCTGGGCCAGCTGCCGCTGGGACATCTTCTTGGCCTTGAGCTGTGCTCGCAGCCATTCGTTGAACGCTCGCCCGTTCTGAGTGGTCATCGTTGCCTTGGGCGCTCCTGGGATAGAGCCGTGGTAGAGGTTCCCTGCCCCGAACTATCCGTGGGGCATCTGGTCACCTGTATCACCCGTTGGTACCGGGCCGTCGTCGCGCTCGATCACGAGGCGTTGGCGGTGCGGTGCGGAGCGGGTCTGTCCGGTCGGGGCACCGGGGCTCTGGGTCCCCTTACCTTGGTACGTCCCCGATCACGGATCGGTTCACACGGCGTCGGTGAACCACCTGAAAGAGACGTCCGGGTGCTGGTCACGGACAGGACAGGGCTTTTCCCAGACCGCGGGCGAACGATACCAGTCTTACGCGATCGTCGGGATCGACGCCCCCGGCTGCGGGATCCGGCCCATGCCGCGAGGCATCGGCGAGACCACGTAGACGATCGCGCCGAACACGATGATCGACAGGACGCTGATCGCCCAGTCGAGGATCGCGATCGCGGTCGCCTCGGGCAGCGGCACGCCGTAGACCACGGTCAGGACCCCGATCACGCCGGCCTGGGCGAAGCCGAGACCGGCCGGGCTGAGCGGGATGGCGGTCAGCAGCGACCCGATCAGGGCCACGAACATCGCGCCCGACAGCCCGATCTCGACGTCGGCGAAGCCGAACGACAGGACGACGATGTAGAGACGCAGGCCCTCGGTCAGCCAGATGAGACCGGTCAGGAACGCCAGGACCGGCATGTGGCGGAGGGCGACGGCGCCGAAGACGCCTTCCTCGAAGCGCTCGTACAGCTCGAGACCCGCGGCGGCAGCGGGAGCCGCTCGAGGATCCGCCGGCCGAAGTTGCGCATCGTGAACAGGCCGACGCCCGCCACGATCACCACCACGATGCCGACCACGAACAGGATCCGGACGGCGGGCGGCAGGCCGTTCCGGAAGCTCCAGAAGCCGACGGCCAGGCCGAGGATGGCGATGGCGAAGATGTCCAGGATGCGCTCGATGAAGACGGTCCCGAAGGTCCGGCTGAGCGACGCACGGGCTGTTGATCTTGAGCAGGTACCCGCGATAGACGTCGCCGAGCTTGGCCGGCACGACGCAGTTGACGAACCACGAGATGTACAGGATCTCGGTCGAGTTTCGCAGGCTGATGACGAACCCCGTCTCGCGCAGGAGCCGCTCCCAGCGGTAGCCGCGCAGCGGGAAGCCGAGATAGAAGACGACGAAGGCGAGCAGGACCAGCGCCGGGTTGGCCTGCAGGATGAGCTGCGGGACCTCGGCAAGTCGCTCGCGGTTGAGGTACAGGAAGAAGGCGATGATCCCGAGCGGGACGACGATCGACAGGATCGTCCGCGGCTGGCGCAGCCGCTGGCCGAGCGAGATCTGCGCGACCTCGGTCGGCTCCTCCTCGAGCGCTTCGATGAGCGTCTCGGGCTCGTGATGCGGGAGCACGGCGTCGAGTGCGGGTGTGGCCTCCATCGCACCGGACCCTACCGGACCGCCCGCCGGGTCCTCTACTGGACGATGGTCCTGGCCCTCCGGCCCGCTCACCGCGGCGGCTCCGGATCGGAGCCCGGCCGGTCGGCCGGCGCGATCGCGACCCGGCGGTTGCCGCGGAGCGCGATTGACGCCCTTCGCGACCGGGGTCCACAGTCGGACGAGGTAGCTCGCGCGCCCGGGATGATCTCCGCGCTCCGGAGGCACGCCAGCAGGCCGGCCGCCGTCGACGGGTCGCCATCGAACGCCGTGTAGGCGACGCCGACCTCCATGACCGAGTGCGCGTCGGACACCGCGATCCCGGGCAGGCGGTGCTCGAGCGGCGAACGCCTGGGCATCGTCGTTGCCATGGCCGAGCAGCCGGGCGTTGTACGTCTCGACCCAGTCGACCAGCGGCACGAGGTCCGCCATGCCCGCGTCGTTGAGCAGCGACGCCGCGATGCCGTCGAACGGATGCGGGATGCCGACCAGCCCGCCCTGGTCGCGCGCACCTCGGCGATCGTCTCGACGGCCGGCAACCCGGGCGCGATGGCCCGCTCGAGGAACAGGCAGATCAGGTCGCCGTCGGCGGTCTTGACCTCCTCGCCGACGATCACGGTCAGCCCGGCCGGCGCCACCTCACGGGCCTCGAGCGCGCCGTCGATCCGATCGTGGTCGGTGATCGCGAGGTGCGTCAGTCCCCGGGCGTGCGCCGCCTTGAGCATGTCCTTCGGGCGGACAGCGAGTCGAAGCTGCCGCGACGTGTGGCAGTGCAGGTCCGCGAACGCCCGATCCACTAGACCTGCTGGACCAGCGACTTCTTGAAGAAGTCGAAGTGCTCCAGCGCGAGGCCGGTGCCGAGGGCGACGCAGTCGAGGGGGTTCTCGGCGACGTGGCACGGGACGCCCGTCACCTGGGTCAGCAGCTTGTCGATGTTGCGCAGCAGCGCGCCGCCGCCCGACATGACCATGCCCTTGTCGATGATGTCGGACGACAGCTCGGGCGGCGTCTGCTCGAGGACGGAGCGGACCGCCGCGACCAGCTGCTGGAGCGGCGCCTCGATCGCCTCCATGACCTCGCTGCTGGTGATCGGGATCGTGCGCGGCAGGCCGGCGATCAGGTCGCGGCCGCGGACCTCCATCGTCAGCTCGCGATCGAGCGGCAGGGCCGTCCCGATCGCGATCTTGACCTCCTCGGCCGTCCGCTCGCCGACCATCAGGTTGTACTTCTTGCGGATGTAGGTCGCGATCGACTCGTCGAACCGGTTGCCGCCGACCCGCAGGCTGTGCGACACGACGATCCCGCCGAGGGCGATCACCGCGATCTCGCTGGTCCCGCCGCCGATGTCGATGATCATGTTGCCGGACGGCCCGCTGATCGGGACGTTGGCGCCGATGGCCGCGGCGAGCGGCTCCTCGATGAGGTACGCCTCCTTGGCGCCGGCCTTGAGCGCGGCGTCGCGGACGGCCCGCTTCTCGACGCTGGTCACGCCGGCCGGGACCGCAGATCATCACCTCGGGCTTGCCGAAGCCGATCCGGCCCTTGCGGACCTTGCCGATGAAGTGCCTGAGCATCGCCTCGGTGATGACGTAGTCGGCGATGACGCCGTCCTTCATCGGCCGGATGGCATGGATGTTGCCGGGCGTCCGGCCGATCATCTCGCGCGCTTCCTCGCCGACCGCGACGATCCGGTTGTCGTCCGAGACGGCGACCACGCTGGGTTCGGTGATGACGATGCCCTTGCCCTTGACGTAGACGAGGACGTTGGCCGTGCCGAGATCGATGCCGATCTTCATGGGGCTGTGCCGACCGTCCCTTCCGCAGCGCGCGAGATGCTGGCACCGATCTCCAGGAACTTGCGCTCGATGTTCTCATAGCCCCGGTGAACGTGGTGCGCACCGCGGATGGTCGTGCTCCCCTCGGCCGCCAGGGCGGCCAGGATGAGCGAGGCGCCGGCCCGCAGGTCGCCGATCTCGACGTCCGCGCCGACCAGCTGCGACGGACCCTTGATCGTCGCGTGCCGGGCATCGCGGATCGTGACGTCGGCGCCCATCTTGGCGACCTCGGCGAGCCATTCGAGACGGTCCTCGAAGATCGCCTCGTGGACGTGCGAGGTCCCGCTCGGCCTGGGTGAGCAGGACCGCCGGTCGGTGGCTGGAGGTCGGTCGCGAGGCCCGGATAGGGCGCCGTCGCGATGTCGGTGGCGCGATAGCCGCGCGCCGTGAGCGCCGAGCCGTCGACCTCGATGGTGTCGGCCGCGCAGGACACGCGACGCCGATCCGGTCGAGCGTCTCGATGAACGCGGCGAGGTGGTCGCAGGGGGCGCCCTCGAGCGTCAGCTGCCCGCCGGTCACCGCCGGCGGCGACGACGAACGTGCCGGCCTCGATCCGGTCCGGGATGACGTGGTGGTCGGCGCCGCGCAGGCGCTTGCGGCCCTCGATCTCGATGGTGTCCGGGGTAGGTCCGCTCGACGTCGGCGCCCATCTGCTGGAGGAACGCGATGAGGTCGTCGACCTCGGGCTCCTGGGCGGCCGGCCGGATGACGGTGGTGCCCTCGGCGAGGGTCGCCGCCAGCATCGCGTTCTCGGTGCCCATCACCGACACGAACGGGAACCGGACCTCGGTGCCGCGCAGCCGGCCGGGCGAGGTCGCGAAGTAGTAGCCGTTGCGGTACTCGATCGAGGCGCCGAGCGCGCGCATCGCGTCGACGTGGAGGTCGACCGGCCGGCGCCCGATCCGGTCGCCGCCGGGGTTGCTGATGATGACCCGCCCGAACCGCGGCCAGGAGCGGCCCGAGCAGGATGAAGCTGGCGCGCATCCGGGCCGCCGCCTCGAGCGGCACGAACAGCCAGTCGACGTCGCCCGAGGCGACCTCGTAGACGTTGCGGCCGGGTGGTCGACGACGACGCCGAGGTCGCGCAGCGTCTCGGCCATGACCCGCACGTCCTCGATCTCGGGCACGTTGGTGAACCGGCAGCGCTCGCCGGTCAGCGTCGCCGCGGCGAGCAGCTTCAGCGCCGCGTTCTTCGAGCCGCTGATCGGGACCGTCCCCGACAGCGGCCGGCCGCCCTCGATCCGGAAGAGCTCCCGGGCGACCGGCTCGGGCCGGTACTCCCACTGGAACGGCCGCGCGTCAGCCACGCGTCTGTCTCAATGAGTCGCCGCGCCGCCGGCCGTGCCAAGGCGGCGACGAGCACGTGAGCGAGCGCACCTCAAGGTGCGTGAGCGAGCGCGCGGAGGCGCCAACGCGGGCACGGGCGAGCGCCGCGGCGATCCCGATGTTCGCAGACACCGCACTCAACCGCGGTGCCGCGGACCCTCGCGGTGTCGCCGCTCGGCGACGCGGATCCGGAGGAGCGCCTGCTGGAGCTGGGCCCGCGCCGCGGCAAGGTCGACCGCGTCGGTCCGGGGCCGCACCCTCGAGCGCCCGCTCCGCCTCGCGCCGGGCCTCCTGGGCCTTCTCGAGATCGATCTCGGACGCCATGTCGGCGGTCTCGGCCATGACCACGACCTTGTCCGGCCGGACCTGCAGGAAGCCGCCGACGATCGCGAACGACTCCTCCGTGCCGCCCTTCCGGATCCGCAGCTCGCCGACCCCGAGCGTCGAGATCAGCGGCGCATGGTGCGGCAGGACGCCGAGCTCGCCCTGACTGCCGGGCAGCTGCACCGAGTCCACGGTATCGGAATACGCCAGCCGCTCCGGCGTGACGATCTCCAGCAGGAGTGGCATCGGTCTACCTCCCGCCGCCGGCCGGCCGGCACCGGACGACGCTCCCTACGGCGCTGCGCCTAACGGGAGCGCCTTCCGGCGCCAGCCGTCCGCCAGCGACGACCGAGGTCACGTCCGTGCTTCCGGGAAGGAGCCCGACCATCACGACCCCAGCTTCGCGGCGTTCTCGCGGACGTCGTCGATCGTGCCGGCCAGGAAGAAGGCCTGCTCGGGCAGGGTGTCCGTCTTGCCCTCGAGGATCTCCTTGAACGACGCGACCGTGTCCTTGATCGTCACGTACTTGCCGGACCGGCCGGTGAAGACCTCCGCCACGAAGAACGGCTGGCTCATGAACCGCTGGAGGCGGCGCGCCCGGGCGACCGTCGCCTTGTCCTCCTCGGACAGCTCGTCGATGCCGAGGATCGCGATGATGTCCTGGAGGTCGCGGTAGCGCTGCAGGACGCGCTGCGTCTCGCGGGCGACGTCGTAGTGCTCCTGGCCGACGACGAGCGGGTCGAGGACCCGCGAGGTGGAGGTCAGCGGGTCGACCGCCGGGTAGATGCCGAGCTCGGCGATGCTCGCGCTCGAGGCGGATCGTCGAGTCGAGGTGGGCGAACGTCGTCGCCGGCGCCGGGTCGGTGTAGTCGTCGGCCGGCACGAAGACCGCCTGGAGCGACGTGATCGAGCCCTTCTTGGTCGAGGTGATCCGCTCCTGGAGGCCGGCCATCTCGGTCGCGAGGTTCGGCTGGTAGCCGACCGCCGACGGCATCCGGCCGAGCAGCGCCGACACCTCGGAGCCGGCCTGGGTGAAGCGGAAGATGTTGTCGATGAACAGGAGGACGTCGCGGCGCTTCTACGTCGCGGAAGTACTCGGCCATCGTCAGGCCGGTCAGGCCGACGCGCTGGCGGGCGCCGGGCGGCTCGTTCATCTGGCCGAACACGAAGGCCGTCTTGGCGATGACGCCCGACTCGGTCATCTCGTGGATGAGGTCGTTGCCCTCGCGCGCGCGCTCGCCGACGCCGGCGAACACGGACACGCCGGCGTGCTCCTGGGCGACGTTGCGGATCAGCTCCTGGATGATGACCGTCTTGCCGACGCCGGCGCCGCCGAAGATGCCGATCTTGCCGCCCTTCTTGAACGGGCAGATCAGGTCGATGACCTTGAGGCCGGTCTCGAAGACCTCGACCTCGGTCGACTGCTCGTCGAAGGCGGGCGGCGTCGCGATGGATCGGCAGGTGACCTCGGCGATGACGGGGCCCTTGCCGTCGATCGGGTGGCCGAGGACGTCGAACACGCGCCCGAGCGTCGCCTCGCCGACCGGCACCGTGATCGGCGCCCCGGTGTCGCGGACCTCGACGCCGCGGGCGAGGCCGTCGGTCGTGGTCATCGCGACGGTGCGGACCCAGTTGTTGCCGAGGTGCTGCTGGACCTCGCAGACGAGCGGCTCCTGGCCCTCGCGCTCGATCTCGACGGCGTTGTAGATCGCCGGCAGCTGCCGGCCGGGAACTCGATGTCGACGACCGGGCCGGTGATCTGGATGACCTCGGCCGGTCGCGGCCGGTGCGGCTGTCGCCATGTCGGGGGTGCCTCCTGCGTCCTTCGGCGACTCAGCGAGCGCTCGGCGCCGGACGCGATCTCGATCATCTCGCGGGTGATGTTGGCCTGGCGGACCTTGTTGTACGAGAGGGTCAGGTCCTCGATGAGCTCTTCGGCGTTCTCGGTCGCGTTCTTCATCGCGACCATCCGGCTCGATTCCTCGCTCGCCTTCGCCTCGAGCACGGCCTGGAACAGGCGGGTCGCGACGTAGCGCGGCAGGAGCTGCTCGAGCACGGCCGCGCGGCTCGGCTCGAAGATGAACTGGTTGCCCGGGATGCCCTCGGTGTCCGCGGCTGGCTGGATCGGCAGGAGCGTGAGCGCCGTGGGCCGCTGGACGAGCGTCGAGACGAACCGGCTGTACACGATGTCGACCTGCGCCGTACGTCGCCGGCCAGGAAGTCGTCGGTGACGAGGCGGGCCAGCGGCAGGACGTCGGCGAACGTCGGCCGGTCGCCGAAGCCCGCGAAGTGCGCCTCGAGCGGGACGCCGGTCCGGCGCATCGCGTCGCGACCCTTGCGCCCGACGGTGACGACGCGCCAGGTCGCCCGGGTTCGTCGATGATCTCGCGCGAGACGAAGCGGACGATGTTGGTGTTGAGCGGCCGCCGACAGGCCGCGATCGGTCGTGATCAGCACGATCAGCCGCTTGCCGCCCTCCGGCGTGGCGAGCAGCGGGTGGTCCTCGCCGCCCGAGCACCGCCGCCAGGTCCGCGAGGACCTCGTCGATCTTCTCGCTGTACGGCCGCGCGGCGAGCGTCGCGTCCTGGGCGCGCTTCAGCTTCGACGCGGCCACGAACTGCATCGCCCGCGTGATCTGCTTGATGTTCTTCGACGCGTCCGATTCGCCGGCGGATGTCCCGCTGGCTTGCCACGTGTCTGCGACGCCCCGGGCCTAGGCCAGGAAGCTGGTCGGAAGGCCTCGATGGCTTCGTCGAGCGCCGTGGCGAGCTCGTCGGAGAGGGCCTTCTTGTCGGCCAGCTCCTTGAGGACTGTCGGGCGCTCGGTCTCGAGGAAGCGGTAGAAGCTGCGTCTCGAACTCCTTGACCCGCGGCGTCGGGACGTCGTCGAGCTTGCCGGTGGTCGCCGCGTACAGGATCGCGACCTGCTTCTCGACGGCGAGCGGCTGGTACTGCGGCTGCTTGATGACCTCGGACAGCTTCTCGCCGCGGGTCAGCTGATCGCGGGTCGCCTTGTCCAGGTCGGACGCGAACTGCGCGAACGCGGCCAGCGCGCGGTACTGGGCGAGGTCCAGCTTGAGCGGTCGCGGCGACCTTCTTCATCGCCTTGGTCTGGGCGGCCGAGCCGACGCGCGAGACCGAGATGCCGATGTTCAGCGCGGGCCGCTGGCCGGCGTTGAACAGGTCGGTCTCGAGGAAGATCTGGCCGTCGGTGATCGAGATGACGTTGGTCGGGATGTAGGCCGACACGTCGCCGGCCTGCGTCTCGATGATCGGCAGCGCCGTCAGCGAGCCGCCGCCGTTCTCGTCGTTCAGGCGCGCGGCGCGCTCGAGCAGGCGGCTGTGGAGGTAGAACACGTCGCCCGGATACGCCTCGCGGCCGGGCGGGCGGCGCAGCAGCAGCGCCATCTCGCGATACGCCCAGGCGTGCTTGGAGAGGTCGTCGTAGACGCACAGCGCGTCCTTGACCACGCCCTGACCGACCTCGACGCCGACCTCCATGACCTCCTCGCCCATCGCCACGCCGGCGTACGGGGCGAGGTACTGGAGCGGGGCCGGATCCTCGGCGCCGGCGACGACGACGATCGTGTGCTCCATCGCGCCGTACTGCTCGAGGATGGCGACGGTCTGGGCGACGGTCGACAGCTTCTGGCCGATCGCGACGTAGATGCAGACCAGGCCCTTGCCCTTCTGGTTGATGATCGTGTCGATGCGATCGCGGTCTTGCCGGTCTGGCGGTCGCCGATGATCAGCTCGCGCTGGCCGCGGCCGATCGGGATCAGCGCGTCGATGGCCTTGATGCCGGTCTGGACCGGCGTGTCGACCGACTGGCGGACGATGACGCCGGGGGCGATGCGCTCGACCGGGCGGGTCTGGCGGTCGTGGCGATCGGGCCCTTGTCGTCGAGCGGACGGCCGAGCGGGTCCACGACCCGGCCGAGCAGCGCGGCGCCGACCGGCACCTCGACGACGCGGCCGGTCGTCTTGACCGTGTCGCCTTCCTTGATCGCGGTCGCGTCGCCGAGGATGACCGCGCCGACCGTCTCCTCCTCGAGGTTGAGGGCCATGCCCATCACGCCGCTCGGGAATTCGAGCAGCTCGGAGGCCAGCGCGCCGGACAGCCCGTAGACCTGGGCGATGCCGTCGCCGACCTCGACGACCGTGCCGACGCTGCGCGTCTCGGCGCCGGAATCGAAGTCGTCGATCGCGGACTTGATGATGCTGATGATCTCGTCGGAACGGATGGCCATCGGTGTCCGATCTCCTAGCGGGCGCCCGCCACGAGCTGGTTCCGCAGTCGCTCGAGGCGGCCCCGGACGCTGGCGTCGATCAGGCGGTCGCCGACGCGGACGACGAGGCCGCCGAGCAGGCTGGGATCGACCTGGACGTCGAGCTCGACGCGACCGTTGGTGAACTGCTCGAGCCGCTGGGTCAGGCACGGACCTCGTCCTCGGACAGCGGTGCGGCGCTGGTGGCGGTGGCCTCGATGATGCCCTGCCGGACGTTGTCGAGGCGGCGGAACTCGGCCGCCACCCTGGGCAGCTCGTGGATCCGGCCGCGCTTGATCATCAGCCCGACAGGTTGAGGACCGGTCGCAGCGCGATCTTGCCGAAGACCTCGTTCGCCATGGCGAGGCGTGTCTCGAGCGCGACGGCGGGATTGGCGAGCATGTGACCGACCTGCTCGTCCGCCGCGATCGCGGCCGAGGTCTCGAGCGCCTCGCGCCAGGCGTCCACGCTGTCGTCGCGGAGGGCGACCTCGAAGGCGGCCTCGGCGTAGCGGCGTGCCGCGGCTCGCGACCCGGCATCAGTCGGTCACCATCAGTTGGAGGAGCCGCCGACGCCGGAGGTGCGGAGGAACTCCTCGACCAGGCGGCGCTGGCGCTCGTCGGTCATGGTCTCGCCGACGACCTTGCCGGCGGCGAGCAGGGCGAGATCCGCGACCTCGGCCCGGACGTCGGCGATCGCGCGGATCTTCTCCGCCTCGATCTCGGCGGCCGCGCGGACGCGCAGCCGCTCGAGCTCCTCGCGGGTCGCCGCGATGTCGGCGTCACGCGTCTCCTGGGCGACCTTCTGGGCGCGGACCAGGATGTCGTTCGCCTCGCGGCGTGCCTCGCCGAGCGTCGCGACCCGTTCGGCCTCGGCGCTCTCCCGATCCCGGCGTGCCTGCTCGGCGTCCTTGAGACCCTGCTCGATCCGGTCCTTGCGCTCGCCGAGCATCTTCTGCACCGGCTTGAGCGCGAACGTCCAGAGGATGGCGAAGAAGACGACGAAGTTGAGGGCGCTGACGATCACCCAGAACAGGTTGATCTGGAAGAGCGCCTGCCCCTCTGCGGCGAGCTGTGCGGCTTGGTGGCCTGCCCCGGTGGCGATGGCCAGGATGTCCACGGGCTACGCGGGCTGGATGAAGATGGCGAGCAGGCCGACGACGATCGCGAGGACGCCGAGGCCTTCGGCGAAGGCCGCGAGGATGATCGCGATGCCGCGGATCTGGCCCGCGGCGTCGGGGTTGCGGCCGATCGCCGCGGCGGCCAGGCCGCCGAGGATGCCGATGCCGATGCCCGGGCCGATGACCCCGAGGGCCGCGAGTCCGGCGCCGATGTAATCCATCGTGTTCCTTCCTCCTGTGCCCCGGGCCTGCGGCTCGAGATCATGGTGACCGGGGTGAGTCGCGCTCGTCCGGCGCGTCAGTGTGCCGGCTGGAGCGCCGGCGGTTCGTGGCCTTCGAGCGTGTCGAGGGCCTCCTCCGCGACGTGCCCCTCTTCGTGGTCGTGGCTCTCGATCGCGAGCGTGATGAAGACCAGGGTCAGGACGCTGAAGATCAGCGCCTGGATCGCGTTGAGCAGGAAGTCGAGCCCGAGCAGGCCGACCGGGATGATGGCGAGGGTCAGGCCGGTGATGACGCCGAGCGCGACCTCGCCGCCGTAGATGTTGCCGAAGAGTCGCATCGACAGCGTGATGGGCTTGACGAACTCGAGCATCAGCTCGATGAGCCCGACGAACAGCGCGATGAACCCGGCGCCGATGCCCGTCCGGAACTCGTAGAACGGGAAGAACTTGCCGAGGTAGCCGCGCAAGCCGAGCTTGCGGAAGCCCTCGCCCTCGAAGATGACGAACGACACGAGCGCCAGGCCGATCGTGATGTTGACGTCGCTCGACGGCGCGCGCAGCCACTCGACGCGACCGACGCCGGGCACCAGCCCGATCCAGTTCGAGAAGATGATGAGCAGGAAGAACGACACGAACAGGCCGAGGTAGGGCCGGGCGCTCGGGCCGGCGAGGCCGATGCCGAAGTCGGTCAGGAACTCGTAGAACGTCTCGAAGACGTTCTGGCCGCGGCCGGGGACCAGCCGGCGGCCGCGGGTCAGCAGGATGGCCCCGATGAGGACCAGGATGATCACGAGCCACTGGGTCAGGATCGTGTTGCTGATGCTCGGGTAGAAGACGATGAGCTGGCTCGGATCCGGGGCGGGCGCCGACGTCAGCGACACGAGCGTCTCGGGCGCCGGGAACTCCAGCGTGCCGTTGATGAAGCAGACCGGGTACGCGCACGGATCGCCGGCTGCGCCGTCCTTCGGGAACGGCGGGACGAGGATGACCGCGACGATGTTGAGGACGATGATCGCGCCGATGAACAGGAACCAGCGCTGGGACAGCCCGCGACCGGACGTCGGCTGGGGCTCGGGCGCGGGGGCCTCGGCGCTCCCCGGGGTCATGTCCTGCTCGCTCGACACGCTCGCTCCACACACAGGAGCGCGGCTCGACGCCGCGCTCGGTTCCTCCTTGCCGGTCGGGCCGTGACCGGTCAATCGAATGTCTTCAGGAACCGATCCACCATCCGGATGATCATCACGGTCCCGGCTCCGGCGCCGAGGAAGAACCCGACGATCATGAAGACCGGGAGGTCGTCCCCAACTGCCCGTCGACCCAATGGCCGGCGAGCACGCCGACCAGCGTCGTCACCAGGAGTGAGATGCCGATCTCCGAGAAGAGGACGACGTAGGCCCCACCTCGTCCGGGCTCGATCATGGGCGACCTGACACGGCCGCGGCAGTATAGCAGGAGCGTCCCGCCGCAACCGTGGCGCAACCGGGCTCAGCGGTCGAGGGCGAGGGCATCCAGGTAGACCCGACCGCCACCGATCGGGCGGATCTCGATCGTGTGCGTGCCCAGCGATGAGAAGTGGCGATGGAAGATGAGCCGGTGGTAGCCGTTGCTCGAGACGTGGAGGTTGATCGTCGCCGCCAGCACGCCGTCGATCCAGACCTGGGCGGACCCGCTGGCGGTCGTCTTGGTCGCGATCCAGGCGACGTCGCGCATCGAGCCGGTATAGCGGGCGCGGGCTGATGTCGACGATGCGTAGCGGTGGCTGCCGCCCAGCGCCTGGCTGTTCGAGCTCGTCGCCCAGGAGCCCGTGTAGACCACGCTCGAGCTCGTGTTCTGGATGCGGACGGGCTTGAAGGCCGGCCCGTAGACATACGCGCTGACGTTGCCCTGGCGGTCCGTGGCGCGGACCCGGAAGCGGTAGGTCGTGTTGGTCGTCAGCGTCCGGGTGACCGAGGTCGCCGTCGCGCTCGACAGGCTGACCGTGCCGTACGAGCCGCCGTTGACGCTGACCTGGAGCTGGTACTTCGCGACCCCGGTGCCGCCCGTGTCCGCGCCCGACCAGCTGATCTTCTCGCGGGTCGTCGTGCTCCCGACGACCTGGTTGTAGAAGGACTCGGTCGGGGCGACGACTGTCGGCTTGACCGTGTCCTTGACCACGGTCACCAGCACGGTCGCCGAGTCCGTCCCGCCGTGGCCGTCGCTGATCGTGTAGGTGAAGACGTCGTTGCCGACGTACATCTGGACGGGGTCATAGGTCAGGCCGGTGCCGCCGCCGGTGATCGCGACCGTGCCGTGGGCTCCGTTCGTCTTGCCGGTGATCGTCAGCGTGTCGTGCTCGACGTCGGTGTCGTTGGCCTTGACCGCGAGGGCGGTCGGGCCGGCGCTCTCGGGGACGGTCAGGCCGGCGTCGTTCACGGCGTTCGGTGGATCGTTGACGGCGGTGATCGTGACCGACACCGTGCCGGTCGCCGATCCGCCGTGCCCATCGGAGATGGTGTAGGTGAAGCTGTCGGTCCCGTTGGCATTGGCATTCGGCTTGTAGGTCAGCCCAGTGCCCGATCCCGTGATGACGACGACGCCCTTGGCGCCATTCGTGTTGCCCGTGATGGTCCGGGCGTCGCCGTCCGGGTCGGTGTCGTTGCCGAGCACGGGGACCGCGGTCGCCGGCGCGTCCTCGGCGACCGTGATGCTGTCCGGCGCCGCGACCGGGGCGTGGTTGACGTGGGTGATCGTCACCGACACGGTGGCGGTATCGGTCCCGCCGTGCCCGTCCGAGATGGTGTAGCTGAAGCTGTCGCTGCCGCTGATCCCGGCGTTCGGCTGGTAGGTCAGGCCGCTGCCTGATCCGGTGATGACGACGACGCCCTTGGCGCCGTTCGTCTTGCCCGTGATGGTCAGCGGGTCGTGGTCGGCATCGCTGTCGTTGGCCAGGACGTTGATGGCTGTCGGCGATGCGTCCTGGAGCAGGGTCTTTGCGTCGTTGCCCGCGACCGGCGCGGTGTTGGTGTCGTTGATCGTGACAGACACCGTGCCCGTATCGGTCCCGCCGTGCCCGTCGGAGATGGTGTAGGTGAAGGTGTCGGCACCCGTCGCATCGGTCGTCGGATGGTAGGTCAGGCCCGTGCCACCACCGGTGATCACGACCGAGCCCTTGGCACCGTCCGCCTTGGCGGTGATCGTCAGGGTGTCGAGGTCGGCATCGGTGTCGTTACCCAGCACGTTCACCGCCGTGGCAGGTGCATTGCGCCCGACGGTCAGGCTGTCGGCGACGGCGACCGGGGCGTGGTTCGTCGCCGAGACATCGATCGTCATGGTGTTCGGCGTCGGATCGAGGTCGGTCCCGCCATCCGCGGTACCGCCGTCATCCCGGACCTGGAACGTGAACGATGCGTAGCCGGGGCCGTATGGACCTGCTCCCGCGGTGAAGGTGAGGTCGCCGCCGGTGATATCGGCGACGGGGATCGAGTCGCCCGCCAGGACGGGCGTGCCGTTGTCGGCGAGGACGCCGGCTGCCGGCAGCGTCGCGATCGTGACGGCCGACAGGTCGTCGGACGGTGAGTCGTGCGCGTCCGTGAAGCCGAGATCGGCCGGGGCGAAGACGTACGGCGTGTCGGTCGTCGTGGCGACGGTGTCGTCGGTGCCGGCGGGCGCATCGTTGACCGACGCGACGTCGACGATGACGGTCGCGGTGTCGGTCGAGCCCACGCCGTCATCGAGCGTATAGGTGAAGGTGTCGATGCCGTTCGCGTCCCCATCCGGAGCGTAGTCGACCGACAGGCCATCGACTGCGATCGTCACGTCGCCGAGCGTGCCCTGGGTCACAGCGGTGATCGTCGAGCCGGACGGGAAGATGTCATTGGACAGGACGTCGAACGACACCGGGCTTGGCAGCTGGTCTTCGACGATGGCTTCCGGGTCGTCTGTCGCGTCGACGCCGACGATGACGGTGACGGTCCCGTCATCGGTGGACACGCCGTCGGTGACCGTGTAGTCGAAGGTGTCGAGACCGTGGTAGTCGGTGTCGGGCGCATACGTGAGGGTCAGCTGGTCGCCGGCCACCTCGACCGTGCCGTGACCCGCTGTGCCCGCGGAAACGATCGTCAGCCCCGTGCCGATGTCGTTCCCGAGCACGTCGATGGTCGTCGCGGGCGCGTTGACAGGGACGGCAGCGTCGTCATCGACCGCGGTCGGGTCCGCGGCAGAGACGACCGCCGGCAGCAGCCCGGCGAGAAGGGCGCCCATGAGCAGGGCGGTGGCGGCGGTTCGCAACCGATCAGCAGGGAACATCGATGGTCACCGCTTGTGCGTCTTCGCCACCCGACCCCGATACGGTCAGGATGACGGTGTAACTCGACTGACCGCCGTCAAAGGCGTGGCCGACAACCTTACTCGACGACGTGGTCCCGTCATCGAAGTCCCAGTGGTAGCTGGTCGCGTGCGTCGAACCCGACGCGTCGAACGTGATCGACGCGCCCGGAGCAGCGCACGTCGCCGATGCGGAGATCTTGGCGACCGGCGGGGCGGGAGTCGGGGTCGGCTTCGCGGTGGGTGTTGGCGTCGGCTTGGGCGTCGGCTTCGCGGTCGGTGTCGGTGTCGGGATCGGTGTGGGTCTGAGCGTCCGTCTCGGCGTCGGCGCCGGGGCGCCCTTCGACGACGGAACGGGCTTGGGAGTCGGGCTCGGACTGACGACAGGCGTCGCAGAAGCCGCTCCTGCCTGAGCGCTGACCGAGGGCGTCGCTGCGGGAGTGGCGGCCGACCCTCCAGGCACCGCGGCGGAGGCCGGCGCCGAGGACCGACCGCTTGCCTGCTCGCTCGGGTCGGCACCGGTCACGGCGAAGGCCGTCGGCTGAGGCCTTCCGCCGAGTCCTCCGGGCCAGACGAGGATCGCGACGATGCCGAAGACGGCCAGCGCGATCAGGGCCACCCCGGCGTCACGGACCAGCCGCTCGCGGGGCGCCGCAGGCTCGGCTGGTGGGGATCCCGCGGAACCTGTCGGGGCGCCGACCGCGACACGCCCGGCGGTGCTGGCGGCGACGTGGCCCGCCGCGGCCGCACGCGCTGCCGCAGCCGTGGCGGCCGCACCAGCGGCGGCCGGCGGGACAGGGCTCGTGGAGACCGGCGGGACGGGTGCGTCGGGCACCCCGATGCGATAGGCGACCTCGTCCGCGGTCAGGGCTGCGGCCGTCTCGCTCGTCTCGGGCGGCGTCGGCGCCGCCGTCGGCCGGCCGGTCAGGCGGCGGACGAGGTACATGCCGATCGACCGGTCGACGACGTCGTGCACCCCGCCCGACGGGCCCGGCGGTCGCGGAGCCTTCGTGCGCCTTCGAGGGGTCGGAGAGTTGCGGACCGTGATCGACCAGCCGACGATCCCGACGAGCGCGACCGCCGCCGCGGCAGCAGTGATCGCGATGATGAGGTCAAGCGACATGGATGTCCTGAGCGGACGCGAACCGCGTTCGTGTATCGGACGGGGATGCTAGCACCGGTCCGCGACCCCGCCCACCGCGGCAGATGACCTAGTCACCAGGGACCTTCGGTGGCGTGGCCGTGT